>NZ_FMHY01000002.1:0-2400000 GCF_900090225.1 Micromonospora eburnea | reverse complement strand
CCGACGTTCCTGTACCAGAACCAACACACCGGTACGCCCTGGACAGGACGCAGCGGAATTCAGGTCCTGCTGTCCGTGGTGACCGAGTGGTCGGCCGCCAACGTGCCACCCGCCGCCGCGCTGGTGCTGGTCACCTGGCCGCTCATGACCTGGGGAGCGATCGCGGACGGCCGCCGCGCCCGCCTGATCGGCGCGACCGGCGCCGCCACCCTGCTTCTCGCCTTCGCCGTATCCTGGCTCACCGGATCGGCGGTGGTCACCCGGTACGCCGCAGTCGTGTTACCCCTGGCGGTGCTGGTGCTCGGTGTCGGTGCGACGCTGCTGCCGAGACGCTGGATGACCCTGGTGGTCGCCGGTCTGACGGTCTCCTGGCTGGCGGTGGACGCCGTGCTGGTGGCTCGCCCCCGCACCGACGCCGCTGTCCTCGCTGATCTTCTCAACCGGCAGGTCACCGACGCCGACACGGTGGTCTTCTGCCCGGACCAGCTCGGGCCCGACATCATCCGGCGGCTGCGTCATCGGCCGCGACTGCTCAGCTTTCCCGAGCAGAAGTGGCCAGGCCGACTGGACTGGACCGACTACCGACAGCGGATCGAGGCTGAGGACCCGGCCGGGCTCGCCCGGCAGGTGGCAGCCGGACGCGGCGGCGGAGCCGTCTGGCTGATTCCCCGCTACGGCTTTCGCCCCTTCGGGGAGCGCTGCCAGCAACTCGGTACCGCGTTGACCAAGGCACTCGGGCCGCCGCAGCAGCAACAGATGCCGAGCCGCGGCGGTTCGGAGACGGTGTGGCGCTGGGCGCCGCCATAGACAGCACCTCGGCCGACAGGCCAGGGCCGGTTGGCGGCTGGCCACCGCCATAGCGAAAGACGGAGGCCGACTTTCATCGGTGCGGCGACTTTGTCAGGCCCACATCGGGCCGCCGCCAGTCGGCGTACGATTTGCCCTAGGCGCCGCCCCGAGAGCCACCCGGCATCCGTTCGTGGCGGTGATGAGGAGAAGCCGTCCTGTCGGTCCTCGGACTCGTTCGCGCGTCCTGGCCGCGCATGACCGCCGGGGGCGCTCGTGGAGCGGCTACGCAGGGGCTTACGCCCGGTCACCGAGAAGACCAACGTCACCACCGCCGAACTGTTCTTCGACGTGGTGTTCGTCTTCGCGTTCATCCAGGTCACCACGTTGATGACCGCGGAACACAGCACGCTCGGTGTGGTGCACGGGCTGCTGGTGCTCACCTTGCTGTGGTGGTCGTGGTCGCTGTTCGCCTGGCTGGGCAACCGAGTGAGGGCCAACTACGGTCTGTCGCGGCTGGTGATCCTCGGCTCTACGCCGGTCCTGTTCCTGCTGGCCGTCACCATTCGAGAGGTGTTCGACGACCTGCCGGGGGGCGTCGATAGCGGGCTTGCCTTCGTCATCCTCTTCGTCCTGGTACGCACGTTCTACCTGGCTTTGCGGCTGTACGCCTCGCCGGGACTGCGCGTGCGCGACGTTTTCGCGCTCACCCTGCCGTTGAGCGTCGCCACCGGTCTGTTGCTGGCTGCTGCGGTGCTGCTGCCCTCGTCCGGCCTGCCTTCCGAGCGGGTCAGGGTCGGCCAGGTGGTGCTCTGGGGGGCCGCCGTGGCCGTGGACTACGGCTTCGGCATGGCGCTACCGTTTCCAGCACGAGCCATCCATTCCGCCCGGCACTGGACGGAGCGGCACAATCTGATCATCATCGTGGTGCTCGGCGAGGTCCTGGTGGCCATCGGTATCGCCGGCACCGACCTGCCCAACACACCAGGCCTGCTCATCGCCTCGGCGTTCGCGGTCCTCGTCGCCGGCGCACTGGAGTGGATCTACTTCGACCTCTCCACGCTGACCGGAGAACACGCGTTACGGGAGGCTGAACCGGCCAGGCGGGTGGCCCTCGCCCGGGACGGCTACACCTACCTGCACCTACCGATGATCGCCGGCGTCATGCTGCTCTCCGTCGGGCTCAAGCACACGCCGCCACTGGTCGGAAACGTCCACGCCTACCAACGTGGTGACCCACTCGACGAACTCGGCCGTTACGCCCTCTACGGTGGGGTCGCGCTGTTCCTGGTGGCCCACGCGGCATTCCAGTGGCGGCTGAGCCGGAGAGCCCGGGCCCTGGTCTGGCCCCGGCTCGCCGCCGCGGTCACGCTACTCGCGCTGCTGCCGGTCACCGCCCGAATCTCCGCCCTGCAAGCGTTGGGGTGGCTGGCCGTGACCTGCCTGGTCACCGCCGTGGTGGAGGTCGTGATCAGCCGGCCGCTACGGCGCCAGCTACGACAGGCCCTCTCCGCGGAAGCAGAGCATGACTCCCCCGAAAACCGAGAGGCCGGCCTGGACGAGAAGGGCTTTTCATAGTCGCGCCACCACCTGGGCGCGGCAGCGCTACAGGTTGTGCGAGACCTCCATGAACCCCGGAACGTCGGACGCTGGGGCCGCCGCCCGCTCGTACTGGTCATGCGGTCGTGACCCGGCTCCGGCGACCTGCCGCACCTGCTATGGCCGCTGCCCCGGCGAGGCCGACGCAGGCCGAGACGATCGTGAGCAGTGGGAGCCACGGAACGGTCATCGAGACATGCACTCCGGTGCCGGCGAGGTCGGCGGCGACTGCCCGTCGGACGAGCCAGCCGAGGAATGCGGTGGTGAGTCCGCCGAGGACCAGACCGGCGCCGGTGATGAGTGCGGCTTGCCAGAGCGCGGTACGACGCAGCTGGTCGCGCGTCGCGCCGAGCAGGCCGAGTGCTCGGTGTTGCCTGCGTCGTTGGGTGGCGCCGATGAGGGTGGCGTTGACGACGGCGATGGCGGCATAGACCCCGGCTGGGCCGAGCAGGATGGTGAGGCCGAAGTTGTTACTGCGCCGGACCTGGTCAGTGACGTCGGTGATCCATTCCTCAGCCGTCAGTACCCGGCTGTCGGTGCCGGTCAGGGCCTGGCCGAGAGCTGCCCTTGCCGCACCGGTTTCGGCGCCTCCGTCGAGGACGACGAACAGTTCGCCGACTGGTGTGTTGTCGAGGTCCTCGGCGACGAGGTCGGCGGGGAGGAGGATCTCGCCGTAGAGGTCGGGAGCGGCGGGTACCACCGCGACGATCGTCAGGTCGACCGGCCGGCCGTTGACCCTGGCCTTGAGGTGGCCGCCGAGGCCGGTGCCGCTGTCGATCGCCTGGGTGGCGGAGATTGCGACGGTGGCCCCGTGAAGGTCGCCGAGATTGCCCTTCGTGGCGTGCAGGCCGCGAGCCACGGCCGCAGTGGTGGGGTCGACGGCGTCGACCTCCAGGCGTTCGTTGCCGTCATCGCCGAACGGCACGGTGAGTCGGCGGCGGGCGTCGACCAGCTTCACGGAAGGATCTTCTGCCAACTTGGCCGCGGTCTCAGCCTCGTGCCCCGCGCCGGGGCGAACGACCAGGGGCGCGGCGAGTTGGGCGCGGTCCTGGGCTGATGTCCAGTCGGCGGTGAAGCTCAGCGCGACCAACAACGAGCCGGCTATGGCCGAGATCGCGATGACGGGCGCGGCGATCGAGGTGGTGGTGCGTACGGCGGCGCGGAGTTCGTCCCGGGCCAGCCGGGCGGCGACGTCGCGGTTGACGAAGGGGCGCGCGAGGAGCGCTGCGAGTCGTGGGACGAGGAGGGTCCCGAAGCACATGAGTCCGATGACGATGACCTCGGGCAGCAGGACGGAGCTCACCAGCGCGAAGAGCGGCTCCGCGTGCTGGGTCAGGACGGTTACGGTGACCACGGTGGCGAGACAGAGAGTGCCGACGACCAGTTGCAGAATGCTGGGGCGGCTGCGTTCGATGGTTGCCTCGCGCAGTGCCGCGGACGGTGGGACCTTGGCGGCCCGGCGGGAGGAGCGCCATGCTCCCAGCATCGCTACGACTATGCCGGTGGGAGCGGCGATCGCCCAGGACAGCCACGCCGGTGGGGCGACCAGATGGAGGTCGGTGAGGCCGATGCGGCGGATCAGGTCGAGAACGGGCGTCGCCAGCGGTGTTGCGACGAAGCATCCGACGATGATCGCAGCGACAGCGACGACGACCGACTCGCCGAGGACGAGGCGGCGCACCTGACGCCCGGTCGCGCCGATGAGTCTCAGCAGTCCTAGTTCGCGGCGGCGGGTCGCGACGACGAATCCGAAGGTGCTGCCAACGACGAAGATCGCCATGAACAGGGAGATCGCCGACATGATGCCGAACATCGAGGTGAGATCGTCGAGTTGCTGGCGCTGCTCCCGGGTCGCCGCGCTGCCGAGGCCGGTGAGGGTGGCGTCGACCGAGCCGATCAGGTTGACCGTGGTGGCGATCAGGATGACGCCGCCTGCGAGGGCGACGAAGGCGCCGAGATAGGCCGCCCACGAGGTGCGGACGGTCTGACGGGAGAGCCGGTTCATCACTGCTCCAGGTCGTTCATGCGCCTGGCGATGGCGGCGGCGTCGGCGCCCTGGAGTCGGCCGACGATCTGGCCGTCGGCGAGGAAGAGGGTCTCGTCGGCGTAGGAGGCGGCGAGCGGGTCGTGGGTCACCATCACGATGGTCTGTCCGCCGTCGGCCAGGGTGCGGAGCAGCGCGAGGACCGCGCGGCCGGTGTTGCGATCGAGTGCGCCGGTGGGTTCGTCGGCGAAGATCACGTTGGGCTTGCCGTAGAGAGCGCGGGCGATCGCGACCCGCTGCTGCTGGCCGCCGGAGAGTTCGGGTGGCCGGCGCCTCGCCAGATCCCGCAGCCCGACCCGGTCCAGCGCGTCGGTCACCGCTGCCCCGTCGACCGGCAGTCGCGCGAGCCTGGCTGGCAGGGCGACGTTGTCAAAGGCCGTCAGGGCATCGAGCAGGTTGTAGGACTGGAAGATGAACGCCATCGAGGTCCGCCGGAATTTGGTCAAGGCGGTCTCGCTGAGGCTGTCCAGAACGGTGCCGCCGATGGTCACCCGTCCGTGGTTGGGCCTGTCGAGCCCAGCGGCGAGCTGGAGCAGGGTGGATTTCCCGGAGCCTGAGGGGCCCATGATCGCGGTGAAGCTACCGCCGGCGAAGGCGTGGGTGATGCCACGCACCGCGTGAACGCCGCCCGCACGAGAACGGTACGTGCGGGTCACGCCTTCAAGGGCGACAGCGGGTGCCGTCAGTGTCTGCGTCGTCATGCGTCCAGTCCAGCTAGCCCGCGGGTTCCGCGCACTGGCTCAGGCGCGACATCACGGGTAGCGCTGGCGCTACCGTCAACGGCACTCACACCTCCTACGCTTGGCGACGTGAAGCGCCACGCCGACGCCTGGTCCGCCGTACGCGGTCGGCCGTGGCGTTTCCTGACCTCGGCCTGGCCGTGGAGGTCACTCGCCTACCTCGCCTCGACGGTGCCGCTCGGGATCGGCGTACTTCTGGTGCTCACGGCGGTGATCGCTCTCGGGGCTCTGACCGCCGTGATCGTGGCCGGACTCCTCTTGCTGGCCAGTCTGCCCCTGGTGACAACCGTCATCGCCGAGATCGAACGAGCCCGGCTCCGGCTCGTGCTTCCGCAGCCGTCCGGTGGCGAGCGCCCGAGGCTGCGGGAACGGCTGCGCACCTGGCGCACCCTGCCGGTCTCGTGGCCCGAGATCGGCTACGCCGTCCTCCTCGCGACCGTCGGGTGGCTGGTTGACGCCGTCGTGCTGACGCTGGCGATCACAACCCCGATCGTGCTGATCCTCGCGCCTGTCCTGGTCCGGTACGACGCGGTGGAGCTGTTCGGTTGGCGGATCGATCATGCTGCCGAGGCCGGGGCCGCCCTGGCGGTCGGGGTCCTGGCCCTCGCCGTCGCCGCGTATCTGGTGACCGTACTTGCCAGCGCCCAGGCCGCGCTCGCCCGGCTCCTGCTTGATCCACCTGAGGCGCGGTTGGTCGCTGCGGTCACCGAACTACGCCGCTCCCGCGCCGGAGTCGTCGACGCCTTCGAGGCGGAGCGCCGCCGCATCGAACGCGACCTGCACGACGGCGCGCAGCAACGCCTCGTCGCTCTCACCATGACACTCGGGCAGGCCGAACTCGAACTGAACAAAGGCCCCGCATTCGACCTGGTCACCAGAGCCCACACCCTCGCCGAGGAGGCCTTGGAGGACCTGCGGGCCACCGTACGCGGCATCCATCCCAGGGTGCTCACCGACCACGGACTTGCCGCCGCGATTCACGAACTGGCCGACCGCTCCCCGGTCCCGGTCGACACCGAACTCCACCTGGCGGGGCGACTCCCCGCACGAGTAGAGACCGCGGCGTACTTCCTCGTCAGCGAGGCCTTGACCAACGTCGCCCGCCACTCCGGCGCCCGTGGCGCCCAGGTGCACGCCTGGGTTGCCGGGAACACCCTGACCATGGCCGTGGTCGACGACGGTCACGGCGGCGCCGACCCCGCCCGAGGGTCCGGGCTCGCCGGGCTCGCCGCCCGCATCGACGCCATCGACGGCACCCTCGACATCACCAGCCCGCCCGGAGGCCCGACCAACGTGAGAATGACATGCCCTATCAGCGTGAACTGAGACGGTCACTGAGAATTGTGATCGCCGAGGATGCGGCACTCCTGCGGGAGGGACTCGCCGGAATTCTGGAGAAGGCCGGCCACCGGGTCATCGCCGCGGTCGCGGACGCCCACGCGCTGCTCGTCTACACCGCCAACCAACGGCCCGACCTCGTCCTCACCGACATCCGCATGCCACCGACCCACACCGACGAAGGACTCCGCGCCGCCGTCGCCATCCGCGCCCAGCACCCCGACATCGCGATCGTCCTCCTGTCCGCGTACATCGCCGACGCGTACGTCGCCGATCTGCTCGAGTCCACCACGGGCGGCGGGATCGGCTATCTCCTCAAGGACCGGGTCAGCCACGTCCACGACTTTCTCGACAATCTCGATCGGGTGACCGCAGGCGGCACGGTCGTCGACCCCGACGTCGTTCGCCACCTCCTCGCCCGACGCCGCAACCACGGTCCGCTGGCGGCGCTCACCCAACGCGAGCGTGAGGTCCTCGCACTGATGGCTGAGGGTTACACCAACCCCACCATCGCCGAGCACCTCGTGGTCAGCGAGGCGGCGGTCCGCAAGCACGTCGGCAACATCTTCGCCAAGCTCGAACTCGACCCCGACTCCGACCGCCGTGTCTCGGCTGTGCTCGCCTACCTGCGAGGCGCGTCGTGACGTCGGTGGGGACCGGCGATGTGCGTCCGGCGGTAACCAGGAGAAGGCCGTCGATGACGTCGACGTGAGGGCGGTGACCGGACTTCCACCCCCCGCTGTCGCATGGCGGCACGGATCGCAGGGGCGACGGCCGGGGACGTGACGAACTGCCCTACCCGTGGACCTTGTTCGGGTCCGGTGTGGTGTCTCAGACCAGGAAGGTCTCGCGCATTCTCGCGCCCAGATTGATTCCGCCGACCACCTGCGGGCCGGCCGGATCGTGGACGTCGAGGGTGTTGTTGCGGCGCATCAGCTCGCGGACCGGAGGCGGTAGCCGGGGCGGGTCGTCGATGGCCGCGAGGACCTGCCCGGCAGTCGAGATCAGTCGATCGGCCAGGGCTGCGGCATCGGTGTCTACCCGCACCCGGCCGTACTCCCAGCTGGCGGTGGTGAGGTCGAGCACCTCGAACACGCGGGTCAGGAGCGGGTTCGGGTCGGACACCCGGCCGAGCCGGGGCGCCCGGCTACCGACCACCACGACGGCGGCGGACACCTGCGCGTACGGGTGGAGGCCGCTCGGCAGCGCGAACAGCGGCCACCGCAGCGCCGCTCCGGCCTCCTTCCACAGCGGCCGGTAGTTTCGGCGGTGCACCAGGAGCCGCCGGCCTGTCCGTCGGTGTACGTCGTGAGCCTGGGCCTGTAGGTCCGCGTGGGCCTCGTCGGCGGCCTCGCTGACGATCCGGGCCGCCACCACCAGGCCGTCGTCGTCGTTCAGCAGCTGGGTGATCGCCTCGACCTGTTCCGGAAACCGGACCTGTGAGCGGGCGCCGTATCGCTGCCGGACGTCCCGCAGCAGCGCCTGCTGTCGTCCCGGATCGAGCTGGACCCGCCTGCTACCCAGCAACTGCCGGAGCCAACGCATCTCGCCTCGTTTCAGCAGCCGTCGCGGACCGCGGCAATGCTAGTGCGTCGGGCATCCCTCGTATTGTGGTGGGGTGGCCGAGCGATCTCTGACCTTGATGGCGGTGCACGCGCACCCTGACGACGAGGCGACCAGCACGGGCGGCATCCTCGCCCGGTACGCGGCGGAGGGGGTCACGACTGTGCTCGTGACCTGCACGGACGGGCGGTGCGGCGACGGGCCCGGCGGGGTCAAGCCGGGCGACCCGGGGCACGACCCGGAGGCCGTGGTAGCGATGCGCCGGGCCGAGTTGGCGGCCAGTTGCGAGGCGTTGAAGGTCACGCACCTGGAGACGCTCGACTATGCGGACTCCGGGATGATGGGTTGGGCGGCCAACGACGCGCCCGGCGCGTTCTGGAACACGCCGGTGGCGGAGGCGGCCGACCGGCTGGCCGAGTTGATCCGCCGCTATCGGCCCGACGTCGTTGTCACCTATGACGAGAACGGCTTCTACGGCCATCCGGACCACATCCAGGCGCACCGCATCACCATGGCCGCCATCGAGCAAACGAACATTCCCTCGAAGGTGTACTGGACCACCGTGCCGCGTAGCGCCTTTCAGGAGTTCGGCCGCGTCATGAAGGAGATTGGCGTCGAGTTTCCCGAGCCGGAGGGGCCGTCGGAGGCGATGCCGCAGCTCGGCCTGCCCGACGACGAGATCACCACCTGGGTGGACACGAGCGGCTACGGCGCGCAGAAGTTCGAGTCGTTGGCGGCGCACGCCAGCCAGGCCGAGAACATCTTCTTCCTACAGCTTGGCCAGGAACGGTTCACCGAGCTGATGGGCGTGGAGACCTTCGTCCGGGTCCGCGACATCACCGACGCGCCGACGCCCGAGGACGACCTGTTCGCCGGACTACGCTGACCGAGCCCCGTGAGCAGCTCACTGAGCCGTTGATCGCACCTTCGGCAGGACGGCGGCCGGTGAACCCGAGCGGGTAGCCGTCCGGGTCGACGTCCTCGGGTCTTCCGGTGTCCAAGGTGGAGAGAGGGCAAGAGGCGCACGCTCGTGCCGAGAGGAGTGCGTTTTTGATGCGGGTAGCGACGGGCGGCGGATTGGGTCGCGAAGTCCTTTGCTGCGGGGGCGGTTTCCCCGGCAAGGCCGCGTGACGGGTTCGATGTGGCCCTGCCCCAGCTCAGCCGATCAGTGGGCGGCTGACGACGCTGTCGGTGCGGCCGCTCAGTTCCCGGTCCAGGGTCTCCTGGGCGTCGCGCATCGCTTCGGCGTACGGCGGTTCGGCGAGCCGCCGCATTCCTACCTCGGGTGCGACGTCCTCGACCACACTGCTGATCCACCAGATGTTGCCGAACGGGTCGCGTACCCGGCCGCCCCGCTGGCCGAAGGCATGAGTGGCCGTTGCGGTGACCACTCGGGCTCCGGCGGCGACCGCCCGTTCGGTCGTTGCGTCGGCGTCGGCGACGAACACCCGCAGAAGCGAGGGCATGGCCGGCCAGTCCGGCCGCTGGTCGAACGCGAGTAGGACGGTGTCGCCGACGCGGATCTCGGCGTGGCCGATGGTCCCGTCCTCCAGCCGTACCCGGCCCAGCTCGACCCCGTCGAACACCGCGGTGATGAAATCCAGCAACTGCCCGGTGTCGGGCGTGACGATCCACGGCGCGACGGTCGTGTACCCGGCGGGTGCGGTGCTGCTCATGGTGAATCTCCCTCGGTCGTAGCGACTGCGCCCACGGTAGAGGCCGTATAGGTCAGTTCTCGTCCTAGTCGAGCGGCACAATGGCAGCCGTGTCCGACGCGCGCGCCCGACTGCTGTCCCTGCTGTCGCTGTTACAGACCCCTCGGCTGTGGCCGGGAAGCGAACTGGCGCAGCGGCTCGGGGTGTCCGGCCGGACCGTGCGGCGCGACATCGACCGGCTGCGCGAGCTGGGCTACCCGGTGCACGCCGAGCAGGGCGGGTCGGGCGGGTACCGGCTGACGGCCGGCGCCGCGATGCCGCCGCTGCTACTGGAGGACGACGAGGCGGTCGCCGTGGCCATCGGGCTGCGCACGGCGGCCGCGCAGGCGGTGGCCGGTGTGGACGATGCGGCGGTGCGTGCGCTGCGCAAGCTGCTCCAGGTCCTGCCGGCCCGGCTGCGCCGCAGGGTTGACACCCTGGCCTCCGCCACGGTGGCCCACCCGTTCTCTCTCGCCCCGGAGCCAGTGGACCCCGACACGTTGGTCGTCGCCGCCGCGACGATCGCCAACCACGAGCGGCTGCGCTTCCGGTACCGCGACGAGGGCCGGCACGTCGAGCCGCACGCCCTGGTGCCGGCCGGGCGGCGCTGGTACCTGCTCGCTTTCGACCTCGACCGCGACGACTGGCGGACCTTTCGGCTGGACCGGGTCACGGACCTCGTCGCGACCGGTGCCCGGGCGGCCACGACTGAGGTACCCGGCGGGGACGTGGCCGCCTTCATCGCCAGCCGGACCTTGCAGATGGCCCCGACATTCCCGGCTGACGTGCTGATCCACGCACCGGCTGCACACGTGGTCGACCGCCTCGGCGGGCCGCCGCCAGGCACCCTGACCGACCAGCCCGACGGGACCTGCCGGTGGCTCGCGCCGCCGGACACTCCGGAATGGCACACGCTCCGGCTGGCGTCGATCGGGCTGCCGTTCGAGATCAGCGGTCCGGCGGAGCTGGTCGCCCACCTCAGGTCAACAGCCGCGCTGTTCCAAGCCGCCACGGCCGGACGCCGAGCGGCGGGCCAACAGGACCCGGAGCAGGACCGGCTGCGGAAGGAGCGCATCGGCACTCGGGCCGGTGCTGATCAGCGCGAGCGACCTCAACAGGTCGGTGGGCGCTGATCCTCGATCATCTTCTGTGTCGCCCAGCCGCTGACGACTGCGGCGCAGGCCTAGAACGGTTCGTCCTCGTCATCCCACCCGACCTCCTGCTCGAGCAGGCCCCAGCCGAGTGGATGGCTCTCGCTCACTGCCTTGAGCAGCCAGTCGTAGGTCCGGACTTCGATCCTGTTCCGGGTGAAGAGCAGTTCCCGAGGCCCCCTCCCACTGTCCTCCACGCTCTCGCGACCGATGATGATCAATCCGCGGGCGTCGGCCGTGATGCCGGGCAGCCCCAGGCCACCCTCCTCTCGAGGGCTTCGGGCAACGGCAAGGTTGGCTGTCAGCCAGGCACGCCAGTCCTCGATCTGGTCGACCGCGTGCCGCAGGGTGGGTGACGCCTTGCCGTTGCTGGCATTCGTGAGCCGTTTGGTGGGGCTCTCCAGCTCCACGAGCGTCCACCGCAGGCCCATTGACGTCCTCGCGGCTATCAGGAAATCGGCCATGTAGTGGTTGCCGAACTGGACCTGCGGCCGCACCCACGTTCCGTGGTTGCCGCTGACAACCTGGGCGAGCATCTCGGGGTGGCGTTCCAGCACCACCTGCAGAGGACGTTCTTCGGCAGCGGTCATGATGGCGTCCCGGAGCGTTACGCGAGCCGCCATTCCCGCCGTCCGTTCGACCTTCCACGGGGCAAGGCGCCGCAGGTCGCTGTCGGAGACCAGTTCGGGGTGTTTGTCGCTCGCCGCGAGCTCTTCGGCAACGAGGCGCATGACCTCGGGATACTCACTGCTTGCGGGCTTCACGACACGGGTCACGAACTGGGGCCATGTCCGCCCGCCACGGCCACCGCGGAAGTTCAGTCTGCCCGTCCTGCTGAGCGAGGCGAGTTGCCGGTGCCGGTGGGCGGTCGTCTGCCGGTCGACGGTCACGACCACGTCACCGACTTCAGGCTTCAGGCGCCTCAGATGGGCAATCGACTGCCGGGCGCGTGCCACCATGATCCACGCATCGAGCGTGTCCCGGTCGTTTATGGCGTCGATTCCCGGGATGCGCAGGCCGACCTCACCCGCCAAATTCTGCAAGTAGTCGAGTTCGGCATCGCCTATCGGCCGCGGAGCCGGCAGACTCAGGGGCAGCCGGAGCTGTGCCCGCAGCAGGGCGGCGGCGACGGGCACGGGCGTGCGCGCACCGAGCTGCACCGCCAGCGCCTTGGCGACAGTTCGTTGTTCCGGTGTGGGGCCGGCGCACAATTGTCGCAACCAGGCGACGACGGTGCGCCAGTCATTTTCCACCACGACTCGGCCCCCCATCCAGGATGCATCGCCGCACGCCAACGCTGGCGTCCCTGGAGCCGATGGCCATGTTCTCAGGAACCCCGGCCGCGACTCGTCGGTGAGGCCAACGCACCGTAGGTCGTCCCGCTCGAGCGTAAGCAGCATGTCAACGGACCACAGCAGCGATAGGAAGGAATGAATGAATGAACCGATACGGCTTGCGGCTGCGGACGTCCGCGACGGTTCAGTCCTTCAGGACGTCGTGCAGCGCGTCGGCCGGGCCGGGGCTGGGCGGCCCCGCGGGCCACCACTGCCCGTGGCGGCGGCGGAACGGGTACCAACGGCCGTCGCGGCCGTAGCGGATCTGTCCCTGCCGGCCGACGGTCCAGCGGTTGCGCCAGTTCTTCAGCTCCGGCGCGGCGCCGCCGCCTTCCCACGTCTCGTGCAGCGCTTCGGTGACCCGGGAGGCCAGTTCCTTCGGCGGGACGAAGACCGCGTCGACGGCGTCCACGCCGGCGCCGCCGGCGTACTCCCACGCCTTGATCGCCCGGGGCAACTCGCCGGCCCGGCCGCTGGCTTCCCCGAGCCGTTTCGCGGCCCGCGAGCGCGGCATCCGCGACGCGAGCCGCACGGCGTCCTGCCAGGCGTGGTACTCGGGGGCGAGCACCTCGGCGGGGGCCGCGGCCAGCAGGCGCCTGGCGCGGGACGCAGCGTCCGCGGCGAGGATCCCCAACGCCTCGGCGTCGATGCCCGGCGCATCGTGCGCGGCAAGCAGGGGCGCGAGCGGCATCGCCTCGCCCTGCACCGGCGCCGGCGGCCCGGGCAACGCCGCCTGGGCGGTGGTGTACGCCTCCTCGGCCCGGGTGCCGGTGACCTCCGCCTCCTCGGCTGCGATCGCTCGGCCGACGTTGCGCGAGCGCAGTTCCTCGATCAGCTCCGGCTCCGCCCGTCCACGCATCAGCAGCAGCACGAACGGGTCCCGGTCCAGCAGCCAGGACGCCTGGTACGACAGGGCGGCGGCGTGCCGGCAGGGGTGGTCCCAGGACGGGCAGTCGCACTCCGGCTCCAGGTCACCGTAGTCGGGCAGTAGCCGCACTCCGGCGTCGTCGGCGGTGTTCACCAGGTCGTGCGGCATGTCCCGGTCCAGCAGCGCGGCGATGTGCCCCGCCTTGGCGGCCACCCTGTCCAGCAGGCGGTCCCATTCGGTGTCGGAGAGGGTCCCGATGCGTACCACCGTGTCGTGCGGGGTGTACTGGTCGCCGTCGTGGACCGGCGCGGAGATCCGGCCCGGACTCACCGTGATCGACCCGACCTGCCCGGCGAAGGCGTACCGCCGGCCCTTCTTGAGCTGCTCCGGGTCGAGCGCCGTACGCTCCATCGACTCAATCCAGGAGTTGCCCCACCAGGTGTCGGCGAACTTCCTGCCGATCCGCTTGCCCGGGCCGAACGCCGGGAAGCTGCGGGCCCGCCCGTCGTCCTCGGCCGGTCCGGCGTCACCGTCCAGCTCGTCGTCGAAGTCGAAGTCCACGTCCCTCATTCCTCGTTGGGCAACTGCACGAGCCGCAGCAGCTCGGCGTCCGACAGTTCGGTCAGGGCGGTCTCACCGCCGGTCAGTACCGCGTCGGCCAGTTCCCGCTTGGACTCCAGCAGGGCGGCGATCCGCTCCTCCAGGGTGCCCTGGGCGATCAGCCGGTGCACCTGCACCGGCTTGGTCTGCCCGATCCGGTACGCGCGGTCGGTGGCCTGTTCCTCCACCGCCGGATTCCACCAACGGTCGTAGTGGATGACGTGGTCGGCGCGGGTCAGGTTGAGACCGGTGCCGGCCGCCCTCAGCGAGAGCAGGAACACGGGAACCGCACCGGTCTGGAACCGCTGCACCATCTCCTCGCGTCGGGGCACCGGCGTGCCGCCGTGCAGCAACTGCGCCGGCACGCCCCGCTCGGCCAGGTGCCGTTCCAGCAGCCGCGCCATCTGCACGTACTGGGTGAACACCAGGGCGGCGCCGTCCTCGGCGAGGATGGTCTCCAGCAGGTCGTCGAGGAGCTGTAGCTTCTCGGAGCGTCCGGAGAGCTTGCCGTGCGGCTCCTTGAGATAGTGCGCCGGGTGGTTGCACACCTGCTTGAGGCCGACGAGCAGCTTCAGTACCAGGCCACGGCGGGCGATGCTGGTCGTGCTGGAGCGGATCTCGGCCATCACCTCGTCGACGACCCGGCGGTACAGCATCGTCTGCTCGCCGGTGAGCGAGACCAGGTGGTCGGTCACGGTTTTGGGCGGCAGCTCCGGGGCGATGTCGGGGTCGGACTTTCGCCGCCGCACGAGGAAGGGTCGGACCAGGCGGGACAGCCGCTCGACGCTGGTCGTGTCACGGTCCACCTCGATCGGTCGGGCCCAGCGGGTTCGGAACGCGCCGACCGTGTCCAGCAGGCCGGGGGTGGTCCAGTCGAGGATGGCCCACAGCTCGGTGAGGTTGTTCTCCACCGGTGTGCCGGTGAGCGCGACACGAGCCCGGGCGGGAATCTCACGCAGCACCTTCGCGGTGCCGCTGAGCCGGTTCTTCACGTACTGTGCCTCGTCCGCGACGAGCATTCCCCATGGCCGCCCGCTCAGCGCCGGGGCGTCCAGCCGCATGGTGCCGTAGCTGGTCAGCACGAACCCGCCGGCAAGGCCGTCGAGGGAGCGGGCAGATCCGTGGAATCGGCGGACCGGTACGCCGGGGGCGAACCGGCGGATTTCCCGTTCCCAGTTGCCGAGCACCGATGCGGGACAGATGACCAGGGTTGGTCCGGCGTGAACCGGGTCGGCCTGGCGGCGCAGGTGCAGTGAGATGACCGTGACGGTCTTGCCCAGCCCCATGTCGTCGGCGAGGCAGCCCCCGAAGCCGAGCGAGGTCATCCGTTCCAGCCAGCGCAGTCCGCGCAGCTGATAGTCGCGGAGAGCGCCGTCCAGTCCGCTGGGGGCCGTCAGCCTTTCCAGGCCGTCCTCCGGCTCGGCGATCCGATCGCGCAGGGCGCTCAGCCAGCCGTCGGCCACCACCTCGACCCGCTCGTCCTCGACCTCCGTGCTGCCGATCAGCGTCGCGGCCAGTGCGTCGTACGCCTTCAGCGGCGGTAGCTGCCGTTCCCGGGCCTTGCCGGCCAGTTCCGGCGCGACCGCCACCCACTGCTCGCGTAGGCGGACGATGGGCCGTGACTTGGCGACCACATCCATCTCCGAATCGGTCAGCGGCTCGCCGGCCAGGGTGAGCTGCCAGCTCTGCGTCACCGGAGCGGCGGAGCGGAAGAAGCGGGCCACGTCCGGCGGCTGCTCGGGCGGCGATCCGATCAGGACCCGGGCGTCGAGTTCGCGGGACAGCTGCGGCGGCCACTGGACGTCGACGCCGGCCGCCGCGAGCCGCGCCTCGGCCCCACCGAGCAGGTCAACCAGGTCCTCGTCGAGCAGCTCCAGCTCGACCGGGGCAGCCTCGTCGAGAAGCCGGTCCAGGGGTTGCCACGTTGCCGCTGCCCGGCGCACCGCGAGCATCGCCTCGAAGGTGGCCCGCTCACCGAGACCGTGTTCATCACCTTTCCACAGCGCCGCCGCGTCGCTGACCAGCGTCGGGTCGGCGAGGCTGCGCATGCGGACCACCGCGGTGAGACCTGTGTTCTCGAAGTTGCCCCGCCCCTCCAGCCGCAGCGCCACCCGCAGCCCTGTGTCCACCCCAGCGGAGACCTCCTGAGCCCATTCGCGCAGGTCGGTCACGGGCTCGGGATCCAGACCGGTGAACCGGGCGTCACCGGTCAGCCAGGGAGCCGCCGGAGTCCGGGGCAGGGTGTCGGCCACCGCGTCCAGGAACGCCCGCACGAGCCCCTGCGCCTCGGGCAGCACGAGCTGTTCGGCGAAGGGATCGATCGGTACGGCACGGGCCTCAGGGGGCATCGCCGCGGCAAGCGCGCGGATGCGCTCCACATCGGAGACGTCGAACGGGCCTACCCGCCAGCTGTCGTATCCGTTCGGGGAGATGCCGGGCAGCAGCCGACCGCGGGCGACCAGGTGCAGGCCGGTGACCGCCACGGCCGACCAGAACGCGGCGGCGGGCGTGGCGTCCTCGTCGCGCAGCGCGACGAGGTGGCGGACGGCGTCGCCGACCGGTACGGCACAGACCGGCACCTGCCACGCGGCCACCGGGCCGTCGAGGGGCAGGGCGAGTTCCAGCTCGCGGCACTCGCCCACCTCGTCGCACTCGTCCGGCAGCGCGCCGCCGGCGGGGTCGTAGAAGCTGACCGTGCCGGTGCGGGGTGGGTCGCCCGGCTGGAAGACGACCGCGAACCGCCCGAGTCGCACCCCGTACCTCCCGTTTGTCGAAGAATGCACGATCGAATCATCTGACCGGGGACCGAGGACACCGCGCCGCCCGGCGGCCGGTACGGCTATGCCCGTCCGGAACGGGTGACCGACCCTGGGCGAGCTACCGCGCCGTCCGGGCCGGTGCTGACCGCGTACGGCCCCGCCGCCATCGGTCGGGCACTCCTGTGGGCGCCCGGTGGTCAGCGGCGCCCATGGAACGTTTCTCAGGGGTGGCGGTGCCGCCAGCACGACGGCACCGCCACCGCGCCGGAGGATCAGCCAGCGTGCTGTGGGTCGGGCGGTGAGACCCACTGCACGAGCTGGTAGATCACCCCGTTGGGGTCGGCCATCTGGAAGTAGCGCTCCCCCCACGGCTCGGTCTCGATCGGGGTGACGATCTCGGCCCCCTCCCGCCGCAGCCGCGCGTAGTCGGCGTCGATGTCATCGACGGTGAACACGACCAGCAGCCCGTCGGCGCGGCCGGCAGCCGACGCCGGCTTGAACGTCGGCAGCCCGGCGCGCAGGTAGATGAGATTGAACCCCGCCTCGGGGTGGGTCAGGGAGCGGAACCCGTCGGCAGCCATCACTTCGGTGAACCCGAGATGCTGCTGCACCCAGGAGGCGGAGGCCTGGACGTCGGGAACGTTGAGCGAGATGGCGGACTCGGTGATGCGCATGCGGTCAGCTCCTGTCGACTCGATGACCCCTGTGGCGGTCGGGGCGGCGGCGCGGGTGGTCGTGGTGCGGGTCATCGATGGCCTCCTCGTCCGAGTTGACGCCGGCGGTGGACGCTCCGGCGCGTGACCTGCGACTGGGGGACGCCCGAGGGGCGCCCCTTCGCGCCGGTGGACACGGGTCCGGTGGTCGGCGCCGGACGCGGCATGGGCACCTCGGCGGTAGCGGGACGAGGCATGGCCGATGAACGGTTGCGCAAGCAGGCCTCCTGTCGTGGCGAGCGATCCGATGACATTATACACCGTATACTGTACGCCGTATAACAAAGGTGTGGCAGAATCTTCCCGTGCCTCAGAACCGCACCGGATCAGGTGAACCCAGCCGCACACTCGCCCTGCTGTGGGGGGAGCCGTCCGACACGGCGCGGCGCAAGGGGCCGGCCCGGTCCCTGACCATTACGCAGGTCGTCGACGCCGCGCTCGCGCTTGCCGACGAGCAGGGCCTGACCGCGGTCACCATTCGCGCGGTGGCCGAGCGGGTCGGGGTCTCGACGATGTCGGTCTACACCTACGTGCCCGGCAAGCCCGAGTTGCTCGACCTGATGGTGGACGCCCGCTACGCACGGATGACCCGCACTCCGTGGGCCGGGCAGCCGTGGCGCGAACGACTCACCGCGGTGGCCGAGGCCAACCGGGACCTGCTCACCGCCCACCCCTGGCTCACCGAGGTCGCCGCCCTGAGCCGCCCCCCGCTCGGGCCGGGCGTGATGGCCAAGTACGAGCACGAGCTCGCCGCATTCGACGACACCGGGCTCTCCGACGTCGACATCGACGCCGCCCTGACCTACCTGCTCGGGTTCGTGCAGTCCCATTGCCGATCGGCCCACGACGCCGCCCGGGCCACGACCGACACCGCGATGAGCGACGCCGACTGGTGGGCCGCCAACCTACCCGTCCTCGCCCGCGCCTTCGATCCCCACACCTACCCCCGCGCCGTCCGCATCGGCTCCGCCGCCGGCGAAGCGCAGGGCAGCGCGTGGCACGCCGAGCGCGCCTGGACGTTCGGCCTCGCACGCACCCTCGACGGCCTCGCCACCCTCATCGACGACGCCGGCTGAGGCCGACGCGCCTTTCTCAGATGTCAGATCCGCTACGGCCCGGCGCCGGCGGCCGGTCGCGGGCCGCGTGAGCCTGGGCCGCGGAGTGGGGGCGATGACCGCTCGACTCGCACGACGGGGTCGACGTCCCGCTGGCGTTGCGCGCGGAGGTCGAAGGACTGTTCGTTGACCTGCCGCCCCGTCCGCGGGAACGGTGCTCGGGCGCGCTCCGGCCGGCGCGCGCGCCGAGCTGCTCGACCGGTTGCCCGCCGGGTCGGCCGGCACCGAATGGGCGCCCACCGCTACGCAGGGTGACGGATCTGCGGAGAGCGCGGCGAGCCGGCCGGCATCCGGCCGTGCGTGGCTCGGCTGAGGCGCGGATGGAGCTTCTTGGATTCATGTGCACGCAACATCGTTTGCTATTGACAAGATCACGGGGGCCGAGTACCCTGCCCGTGAAATCGATTTCATGCGTCACTCCGTAGATAAATATATCACCCCCGCAGCGTCAACACCCCGATGACGCGCAACAAAGGAGTACCCAATGAAGTTGTTCAAGGGCCTGACATCACCACGAGCGGGCGGGACACGACGCGGCGTGCAGGCCATGAGCATCGCGGCCGCCGCCGTGCTTGCGCTGAGCGCGTGCAGCGCTGGGGACGGTGACAACTCGTCCGGCAACAGCGGCGGCAAACTGACCTTCTCCAACTGGCAGTTCCTCGAGGATGGCAAGGGGCCGATCCTCTGGGACGCGGTGAAGGACTACACCGGTCCTGACGGGAATGTCTCGCTGACGAAGATCGAGATCCCGTTCGCGAACTACGCCGACAAGCTCAGCACCGAGTTGGGCGCAGGTGGCGGCCCGGACGTGATGGTGCTGCAGGACAGCCAGTTCGCGTCGCTCGCCGACGCCGGGGTGCTCGAGCCGCTCGATGACATCGCGAAGGAGTTGGGCGACTCGCTGAACGGCACCAACAAGGCGGGCTTCTTCCAGAAGAAGCAGTTCGGGTTCAACTGGGAGCGACCGACCTACAACACGGTCATCTACAACAAGGACCTCTTTGCCGAGCTCGGCCTGAAGGTCCCCACGACGTTCGACGAGTTCCTCGCGACCGCGAAGACCATCAAGGAGAAGCGCGGCATCGCCGGCTGGGCCGGGCGCCACCAGACCGCCGAGATCGACGGCTGGACGCTCGAGATGGCGAACTGGATCTACGGCTTCGGCGGCGGACTGAGCGACGGCAAGGCGCTCACGATCGACGCCCCCGCGAACGTCAAGGCGGTCGAGTCCTTCCTGGAGACCTTCAAGTCCGGCGTCGCGCCGATCGGCGACGACGCGTCGACCTTCCGCGCCAAGTTCGGCCAGGGCCAGGTCGGCATGTTGTTCGAGAACTCGGGCGTCGCGACCACCCTCACGAGCAATCCCAAGAACGTGATCAACGGTCAGAACCTGGGTGCCGCGCCACTCCCCATGGCCAACGCGGGCTCCAACTCGCAGCTGATCATCGCCGTCAACGCGGCGAGCAAGAACAAGGCGGCTGCGAAGGACTTCGTTCGCTGGGTGCTCGGCGAGAAGGGACAGACCGCCATCCGTGCCGGTCTGGGCGCCTCGGCGATGGCCACTGATGTCGAGCCCGACCCCGAGTTCCTCAAGGCGAACCCGTGGGCCACCCAGTTCCTGGAGGCCGCGAAGACCTCGCGCTCGACCCTCGTCGAGGGATTCGAGACCGAGAGCAAGGTCATCTGGCGTGAATTCCTGACGGCTGTCGAGGGCCTGCGTGTCAACGGCGGTGACGTCGCGGCGAAGCTCGCCGACGTGCAGAAGGCGCTCAAGGCAGAGCTCGGCTGATTTGCGCGGGGGGTGGGCGGTTGCGCCGCCCACCCCCGCCCAACGGAAAGGACCACGATGGTCACGAACACGGCCGAGAGGGCGCAGACACCGCAGCGCGGCGCGCGGTCCGTGAATCGGCGGCGCGGCAGAGGGAAGCTCTCGCCCTTCATCGAGCGTAACGGCGCTTATCTCTTCCTCTTCCCGGCGATCGCGTACCTGGCGATCTTCACCGTCTTTCCGCTGGTCCGCGGAGTTCTGCTGTCATTCACCGCGACCAAGCTGGTAAATCCCTCCGGCGGCCGGTCCGTCGGGCTGGACAACTACGACTACCTGCTCGCCAGCGACAAGTTCTGGGCCTCGGTCGGCACAACCCTGCTGTACACGCTCTTCACGGTCGTCTTCGCCGTCGGCATCGGCACCGCGGCGGCGCTGTTGCTGAACAAGGCGTTCCGCGGGCGCGGCATCGTCCGCGCCATCGCCACCGTCCCGTGGGCCGTGCCCACCGTCGCGGCCGCCCTGATCTTCGTCTGGATCTACAACAACGAGCAGGGCATCCTCAACCGCAGCACGACGGCGCTCGGATTTGGCCAGCACGGCTGGCTGGTCGACCCGCGATACGGACTTCTCTCGGTAACCCTCGCCACGGTGTGGAAGCTGACGCCGCTGGTCATGCTCGTCATGTTGAGCGCACTGCAGAGCGTGCCGCACGAGCTGCGCGAGGCCACCTGGGTCGACGGCGCCTCGCCACTCCAGTCGTTCCGTGCCGTCACCCTCCCCCACATCATGCCGACGATTCGCGTCATCACGCTGCTGATGACGATCTGGTCGATCCGCCGATTCGAGATCATCTTCCTGATCACCGGCGGCGGGCCGCTCGACAAGACCAACACCCTCGTCGTCAACGTCTACCGCACCGCCTTCCAGGACCAGAATCTCGGCCGCGCGGCCGCGATCGGCGCGCTCGGTCTCGTCCTCTCGCTGCTCGTGACGGCCGTCTACTTCGTCGTGGAGCAGATCCAGGAGCGTCAGGAGAGCCAGCGATGACCACCTCTCTCACCTCGACCAAGCTGCCGCGCCGGCGTGGCGTCCTCGCCCGCATGGGCAGTCTCGGCAAGGCGATCCTCATCACGCTGTTGGTCGTCTTCACCGGCTTTCCGGTCTACTGGATGCTCGGCACGTCGCTGGGGACCGAGCAGTCCCTCTACCGCGACGGTCAGCCTCTGATTCCGGAGTTCGCGAACATCGGCCAGTGGGGCAGCTTCCTCGCGGAGGTCCCGATCCTGCGCTGGCTCGGCAACTCCTTCGTGATTGCCGCGGGGACGACGATCCTCAGTCTCGTGCTGGCCACGATGGCGGCATACGCGCTCAGCCGCTACCGCTTCCACGGACGAGGCGTTGCCGGGTTCATCTTCTTCAGCACCCAGATGCTGCCAGAGGCGCTCATCATCGTGCCGCTGTACTCGATCTTCGCGGGCGCGGGCCTGCTGAACAGCCATTGGGGGCTCATACTCGCGGACACCGCCTTCGTGATGCCGGTGAGCATGTTCATCATCAAGAGCGGCATCGACAAAATCCCCTACGAGATCGAGGAATCAGCACGGATCGACGGGTGTTCGCGCCTGCGCATGCTGTTCACGATCGTGCTGCCGCTGGTCCGCCCGAGTATCGCCGCCGCCGCCGTCATCGCGTTCTTCGACGGCTGGAACGAGTTCATGTTCGCCAACACATTCATCTCGGACTCGGACCTGTGGCCGGCCCCGGTGGGACTTGCCTCGTTCCTCGGGCAGTTCTACACGCCGATGAATGTCGTCATGCTGTGCGCGCTGCTGTTCGCGCTCCCGGCGATCATCTTCTTCCTGTGGGCCCAGCGCGGCATCGTGTCCGGCCTGACAGCAGGATCCGTCAAGGGCTGACAAGCCGCAACAGAAGGAGTATCGACCATGTCGGAAGCGTTCGATCCGCTGTTCTCGGTGCACAACCACATCGCCGTCGTGACCGGTGGTTTCGGCCAGATCGGCGCCGAGTTCGTCAAGGCGCTGCACGCACGCGGCGCTCGTGTGGCGGTGACCTCGCGCAGCGAGGTGGCTGACCCGGCGGCGAAGCTCGGCGTCACCGTCGACGCCGACCGGCTGCTGGCGGTCACGATGGACATCACCGATCAGGCCAGCGTGGAGGCGGGCTTCGATCGGATCGTGCGGACGTGGGGTGTCCCGACGATCCTGGTGAACAACGCCGGTCTCGACACCCAGCCCAGCGCCCCGCCGGAGGTGTCCGGGCCGTTCGAGCAGTTTCCCGCCGAGGTGTTCCGTGAGGTCGTCGACACCAACCTCGTCGGCACCTTCCTGGTGACGCAGGCAGCCGGCCGACGCATGCGCGAGGCGGGGCTTGAGGGATCGATCATCAACATCGGCTCGATCTACGGGATGGTCTCCCCGGTGCAGGACATCTACGCGTACAAGGCGGAGGACACCGGCATCCCCTTCATCAAACCGGTGGCCTACTCCGCCGCGAAGTCCGGTCTCTACAACCTGACGCGCTACTGCGCCACCTACTGGGGCAAGGCAAACATCCGGGTGAACACCCTCACCCCATCCGGTGTACGCCGTGACACGCAGGACGCGAAGTTCCAGGCGAACTACACGGCGCGCATGCCGATCGGCAGAATGGCGGAGGCCGACGAGTACAACGGCGCCCTCATCTTCCTCGCCTCCGCCGCGTCGCGATACATGACCGGGGCGAACCTCGTCGTGGACGGTGGGTGGACCGCGTGGTGACCGGCATCCTCGGCGACCGGCTGGTCGTCGCCGCCCCGACGCCGATCCGGGCCGACGAGAGTCTCGATCTCGACGCGTTCGCGCTGATGGTGGACCGCGATATCGCGCGAGGAGTCGAGGGCGTGTACGTCGCCGGTTCGTCCGGCGAAGGCCTCCTGCTCAGCACCGACGAGCGGATCGCGCTCACTCGGTCCGCCGTGGAGGCGGCGGGCGAACGGGTCCCGGTGTACGCGCATGTGGGTGCGCTGTCGACGCGGGAGGCGATCTCGCTCGCGGAGGCCGCACGCGAGGCCGGCGCAGCGGCGATCTCGATGATTCCGCCGCTGTACTACAAGTATTCGGCCGCGGAGGTCGTCGCCCACTTCCGTGCCGTCATCGATGCCGTTGACATCCCGTTCATCCTCTACAACATCCCGCAGTTCACCGGCCGCGACATCTCGGACGGCGGGTTCGAAGGCCTTCTCGAACTGTCCCAGGTGGTCGGGATCAAGCACACGTCGCAGAACCTCTACGGCGCGGAGCGGCTGATTCAGCGGTATCCGCACCTGACGCTCATCAACGGCTTCGACGAGCTGTACCTGCCGGCTCTCTCCATCGGCGCGAGGGGGGCGATCGGGACGACGATCGGACTGCAGATCGAGCTGTTCCGGTCGCTGCGGGCACGCCACGCTCGCGGTGACGTCGACGGGGCGCGCACGGTGCAGACCCGGATCAACGACACCGTCCAGGCGCTCGTCCAGGAGGGGGTGTTCGCGGCAGCGAAGTATCTCGCGGGCAAGCAGTCGACGCCGCTGGGCACCTGCCGACGGCCGCTCCCGGGACTGGACGACGACGCCCGACGCCGGCTGGACGTGGTGTGGGACCGACTGCGGGAGAACGTGTGCAGCACCTCGACGGAGGACGCGTCGATGTGATCGCTCGACAGGGGTGTTCGTGCAGGAAACTCAAGCGCGACACACATCCGTTCACGTTCACCATCCGTCCCGGCGCGCTCCGGGCAGAGAGGCACTGATGGCCACCATCTATGAGGTCGCGAAGCTGGCCGGCGTCTCGCCGGCGACTGTCTCACGTGTCTTCAACGGAGCCGCCGTCTCAGAGGAGAAGGCGCAGGCGGTTCGCGAGGCGGCCGGCAAGCTGCGGTTCACGCCCAACCGTGCCGCCCGCACCCTGCGTAAGCAGAGCACTGAGGTGATCGCGCTGATCATCCCAGACATAGAGAACCCCTACTTCACCGAGATGGCACGCGGAGTGGAGGACGTCGCGCAGGAGGTCGGTTACTCGGTCGTGCTGTGCAACTCCGACGCCCGTACGGAAAAGGAGAACTCCTACCTGCGCATCGCGATGGCCGGGAGCATGGCCGGAGTCATCATCGCGGCCGCGTCGGACCACACCGATCTCGATGACGTTCTCGCCGACGGTCGACCGGTCGTCGCGGTCGACCGCCGCTCGGGCTACGACGTGGACACCGTGGTGATGGACAACCGGACCGCGGGTCGGCTGGCGACGGAGGCGCTGCTCGACGCCGGCTACCGCCGCATCGCCTGCATGACCGGTCCCGACAACGTCGAGACCGCGGTCGAGCGCGCGAAGGGGTGGCGCGACGCGATGACCGCTCGCGCCGATGTCGATCTCACCGGGCTGCTGCTCCACTCCAGCTTCCGGGTCGCGGGTGGACGAGAGGCTGTCGCGCAGCTGCTCGACAGCCCGCCGCTGCGGCCTGACGCCGTCGTCGCGGCGAACAACCTCCTCGGTGTCGGAGCGCTGCAGGTCCTCACCGAACGCGGCCTGACGCCTCCCGACATCGGCGTCGCCGTCGTCGGTTCGCTACCGTTCACCACGCTCACCCCCGATGTCGTCACCGTCGTCCGGCTGCCGGCGCGGCACATGGGCGTCACGGCGGCACGTCTGCTCCTGGAACGCATCGAGGGAAACAGCGATCCGGCCCGTACGGTGGTGCTGCGCGGCGAGCTGCGGCGCGCGCGGCTCGGGCGCGACGCGACGGAGATGGCGTCGTGAAGCGCGGCACCATCGGCGTCGACATCGGCACATCGAGCAGCAAAGGCGTTCTCGTCGACGAGCGTGGGCAGATCATCGCGTCGGCCACCGTCGCGCACGACGTCGAGCGCCCACGCAGCGGGTGGGTCGAGATGGACGCGCAGGTCTGGTGGGCGGAGTTCGTCGAACTCAGCCGCCGCCTCGTCGCCGAGGCGTCGGTGCACCGCATCTCCGTGGCAGGCGTGGGCGTGAGCGGCATGGGTCCGTGTGTGCTGCTCGTCGACGAGCAGGGCGATCCGGTACGGCCAGCCATCCTCTACGGCATCGACACCCGCGCGACTGCTCAGATCGAACGGCTCACCCGCGAGCTCGGTGCTGACGAGATCACCCGCATCGGAGGATCCGCGCTCACCACCCAGGCCGGCGGGCCGAAGATCGCGTGGATCGCCGACGAGGAGCCCGAGGTATATCGCCGTGCTCGGCGGCTGTTCATGCCTGCGAGCTGGCTGGCCTTTCAGCTCACCGGGTCGTATGTGCTCGACCACCAGTCGGCCAGCCAGGTCTCTCCGCTGTACGACGTCGAGTCCGAGCGCTGGCACGAACCGTGGTGGCAGCGGTACGCGCCGGGAATCGAGGCGCCGCCGCTGCGCTGGCCCCAGGAGATCGCCGGGACGGTGACCGCCGCCGCGGCCGGCGCCACCGGCATCCCCGAGGGCACGCCCGTGATCGTCGGCACGATCGACGCCTGGACCGAGGCGGTGAGCGCGGGGGCGCACCGGCCGGGCGACCTCATGCTGATGTACGGCACCACGATGTTCCTCGTCGCCACCGGCACCACGACCCTGCGTACGCCCTCTATGTGGACCACCGTCGGCGCGTTCCCGGGTACGCGCAACCTCGCCGGAGGCCTTGCGACGTCGGGTGCGCTGACGGCCTGGCTGAAACAGCTGTCGGATGCCGACTACCCGACGCTCCTCGCCGAGGCCGAGGAATCCGGTCCGGGTGCCCGGGGCCTGTTGATGCTCCCGTACTTCGCCGGTGAACGCACGCCGATCCTCGATCCGGAGGCGCGAGGCGTGATCGCGGGACTGACCGTCACGCATGGCCGTGGCGACCTGTACCGGGCCGCGCTCGAGGCGACCGCGCTGGGTGTTCGCCACAACGTGGAGACGATGCGGGCCGCCGGCGCCGATATCCGTCGCATCGTCGCGGTGGGTGGCGGGACCCAGGGATCGCTGTGGTTGCGGGTCGTGTCGGATGTGACGGGCCTGGTCCAGGAGGTACCCCGAATCACGATCGGCGCCAGCTACGGTGCCGCATTCCTCGCCGCGGGAGCGGTCGCGCCGGATGGTGCGGCTCCTCGCATCGAGGACTGGAACCCCGTCGAGACGGTCGTCGAGCCGGACGCGGACCGCGCCGCGACCTACGACCGCCTGTTCGACCTGTACCTGGACCTCTATCGGGGCAGCAAGGAAGTCGTGCACGCCCTCGCCGCCCTGCAACGTACGGAAGGAACCCCTACATGAGCACCTACACGATGCCCGCGAAGACGCAGCGGCCCGTCGCCGTACCGAAAACCGCCTATCTCATCGCGAGCGGCGACCTCCGCGAGTCGGCCAACAAGGCCGGCTGGCCAACGCAGGCGCAGATGGAGGCCGACGTGACGGCGGCTTTCGCGGAGCTCGGGTGGAGCGTCGTACGCGCGAACGAGGTCGACCCCGAGACGGGGCACGGGTTCATCTCGAGCCAGCGCATGGGGCTGGAGGTCTTCAAGAACATCCCGACGGATGCCCCGCTCATCGTCGCCGAGGCCGTGTGGCAGTACTCGCACCACGTCCTCGCGGGGCTCCGCACCCACGAAGGCCCTATCCTCACGGTCGCGAACTTCGCCGGGGAATGGCCGGGCCTGGTCGGTCTCCTCGGGCTCAACGCCGGCCTGACCAAGATGGGCAAGGAATACTCCACGATCTGGTCGGTCGACTTCACCGACGACTGGTTCAAGCGCGGGCTCAAGGAATGGACCGAATCCGGGCGCATCACCCACGACGACTCGCACGTGCGGCCGCTTCCCGCCCTGCCCGACACGCCAGAGGTCGAACTCGGCCGCGCCCTCGGCGATCAGCTGCTCGCCGACAAGGGCATCATCGGCGTGTTCGACGAGGGTTGCATGGGCATGTACAACGCGATCTTCGACGACGAACTGCTCAACCAGCTCGGCATCTACAAGGAGCGCCTGTCGCAGTCGGCGCTGTACGCCGAGATGCTGACGGTGGCGGACGCCGAGGCCGACGCCGCCCGCGACTGGCTGACGAGCAAGGGCATGACCTTCCGGTTCGGCACCGACGAGGCCACTGAGCTCACCGAGGCGCAGGTGCGGTGGCAGCTGAAGATGTACATCGCGGCGCTGCGTATCGCCGACGACTTCGGTCTCGACGCCGTCGGGATCCAGTACCAGCAGGGGCTCAAGGACCTGGTGCCGGCCTCCGATCTCGCCGAGGGCATCCTGAACTCGACAGAGCGCCCGCCGGTGTTCTCGCGCGACGGTTCGCGTGAGCTGTTCGCGGGTCGCGCGTTCCCGCACTTCAACGAGGTGGACGAGGGCGTCGCGGTGGACGCGCTCGTCACCGACCGGGTGTGGACGGCGATGGGCCTCGTCCCCGACAACACGCTGCACGACGTACGCTGGGGCGAAGACTACGACGGCCGCTTCGTGTGGGTGTACGAGATCTCCGGTTCGGTGCCCGGCTCACACCTGGGCGGGTGGGACAAGGCCGAGGGTTGGCGCCAGGGCCCGGTGTTCTTCCCCGCCGGCGGTTCGACCATCAACGGCGTATCGAAGCCTGGCGAGGTCGTGCTCTCGCGTGTCTTCATCGCCGATGGGATCCTGCAGGCCGACATCTTCCGGGGCAGCGTGGTCGAGCTGCCCGCCGAGGAGACGCAGCGGCGGAAGGATGCCACGAACCCCGAATGGCCGATCGCGCACGTCGTGCTGCACGACATCAGCCGCGACCAGTTCATGGCTCGCCACAAGGCGAACCACGCCCAGCTCGTCTACGCCCCCGACGCCGAGACCGCCGACAAGGCGCTCGTCGCCAAGGCCGCGATGTTCGACCGCATTGGCGTCAAGGTCAACCTCGTCGGTCGCGTGGACGCGCTCTGACCCAGATCCGCAGGTAGAGGAAGCGGGTGGATCCTCAGCTGCCGATCGGTGCGGGTGGCGGTGGGGTGCGGGTTGCGCGGGGGTCGACGCAATCCGATAGCCACCCGGGTTCCGCCTCTTCGCCATCCCGCTGAACTGACTGAAGCCGACTGAAGCCAGGGCCGTAATGGCCCCCTTCACCTGGCACGCCCGTCGGGTGGCCGCTCGCCTGAATCGAGTGGCCACCCGACGTCGTTCTGCGGGCTATCAAGCACATCGCGGGACTCGCCGTATCCGGTTCAGTGCACCTGCACCTCTACCTCAAGTGGAAGAGCGCCCAAGGGACGTATACGAGGGCAGGCCGGAAGCGTTTCACCGGGCTTCAAAGAGCCGCCCTCTCCGGAAGGTCGGCTTGTCGTTGGCTTGGTCTGTCTCGGCGGGGCGGCCCTGGCGCTCGGGTTGCTCACGTCCCGGCTGCTGAACCTCTAGTAATTGGCGAGTGACGGCGTGGGCACCATTTCATCCTGCTTGCCTGCTGGGGGACTTAAAGCTCCTAACAAAATGATCTTCGGGCCTGTCGTCTGCTGTGGAGAGTGACCTGCGATGTCGGGCCGTGAGGCGCGGCGAGCAGCCGCCGTGAATCGTGTCGGACGGGCTGTGGCAGCGCATTGAGCCGCTGCTGCCCAAACCGCAGTCCACGGCACCCGGGACGTAAACGGATCCCGGACCGGCAGGTGCTGTGCGGGAGCTGAGGTTCGGATCCGGGCTGATCTGCCGGCTGTGGACGACTCGGGGGCGTCCGGCCACTGTGCGGCGGTCTCAGGGTCGGTGGCTGCGGCAGCCGCGATCTGCGACTGATCGGAACGACCCGGCCCAGGATCTCGCGGGTGTCCCCGGCGATGGACGTGTCGACGACGTCCTTGAACAGGCGTGCCCTTGTTGCGGAAGACGAAGTAGACCGTCTGGACGGGCAACGCCCGCCCGGTCCGCGACGTCCTGCAGCTTCGTCGCGCCGCAACCCTGCGCGATGAACAGCTCGCGAGCCGCCTCGACGACCTTCTCAGGGTGCGGCGTGAGCGCTCGGCTCGCTTGACCGCCCGCTTGACTTTGACCATACTGCGAGTCCATCTTTAGAGTACGCCACTAGAGTTCAACTCTAGATACTTGGAGGAAACGATGGACCAGCCCAACGCCACCCAGAGGCCGGAACCGGACCTGGCCTCAACGCAGCGAGACTCGGAGGAGGAGTCCGTCTACCTCGCACTGAAGGGCTACTACCGCACCGGCAAACCACCGTGGGACACCGGCGTGACGCCGCCCGAGCTGGTCGACCTGGTAGAGGGGCACGGCGCGCTGCCGCCCGGCCGCGCCCTCGAACTCGGCTGCGGCACGGGGACCAACGCCATCTACCTCGCACGGCACGGCTGGGAGGTGGCGGCCGTCGACCTGATCGACCGCGCCGTCGACCAGGCCAGGGAGAAGGCTGCGGCGGCGGGGGCGGCGGTACGGCTGCTGCACGGAGACGCCACCCGCCTCGACGAGCTGGACGTGCCGGGCCCTTTCGACCTGTTCTTCGACCTGAGCTGCTACTGCGGGATCCCGCTGCACCGCCGCGACGCCTACGCCGCCGGGCTCACCCACCGCGCCGCTCCCGGAGCACGGTTGCTGATGTTCGGGTACGGCCCCGAGCCGCTCGGCAATCCGATCCCCGAAGTCACGTCATGGGCGGCGGGCGTCACAGCCGACGAGCTCCGCGCCAGGTTCCCCGGCTGGGAACTAATCGACGTCACACCGGGCACCAACTCGGTGCCGACCTTCTGGTTCACGCTGCGCCGCGACGCCCAGTAACGTCCGGTCGCGGGTTTCTGTAGGTTTGTGGCAGGCTTCACGCCGCCCGAGCAAGTCAAGCTTGGGCGGCGTAGTGGTCAACGTGCCGGCTGGTGGCCCTGAGCGCCGCTCGTAGTCCAGGTGGCGTTTGCGGCTGTATCGGTCGCGGCCAGTGACGCCGACCTGCCAGCCGGTCCGCGATGTGGCAGTTGCGGCCGGCGCTCCAGCGGCTGAGCCCCGATTCACCTGAACGGCGAATCACTCTCTACAAAAGACGACAACGGTAAGGAGGGGTGAGCAGCCGCCGTGGACCGTCTCGGACGAACTGCGGGCCGGGACGCCGCTGCTGCCACCCCGCCCACCACGACGACACCGCTACCGGGGTCGCAAGGTGTTGCGCGGGATCTTTTTTCGCGCTCCACAGTGCAATCCCGAAAGTACCTGCCGCAAGAGCTCGGGCTCGGTCGGGGATGGCGCCGCTTGCGGAACTGGGACGACGCCGGTGTCTGGCCACGAGTCCACCTCATCGTGGTCGACTTTCACTCTGCACGAGCCGGAGCGCGCTGCACCTCAAACACCCTGGACCAGCCCCAAGGCGTACCACAGCAGGGTGCCGGCCGTCGCGGCGGCGACGGTGGCAGCGAGCAGCATCGGCCAGGCCCGGCCGAGACGGTGCGCCGCGACCAGCCACACCAGTACAGCCAGCGGCAGCACCACTCGCACGATCTCACCGAACGCGACGCCGTAGAGGAATGAATCACCAGAGGCGAGCAGGTGCCACGGTGGCGCCTGCACGATCGCGTGCCAGCCCTCGGCGGATAGCAGCCCGCATGCGGTACCGGCGGCGAGGGCCGCGCTGCGGGTGGTGTTGGCGCGTACTGCGTGGCCGAGCAGTCCGAGCAGCGGGCCGGCAAGCAGCGACCCGGCCAGCCACACCGAAGTCATCACCGCGACCGAGCGCAGTCCGGCCATGTTGGCCGAACTGCCGTCTTCCAAGGTGGCACCGCTCCACCGGCGGCTGACCAGCAGGATGAGTAGGTAGTACAACGCGGTGGCCAGGACCAGCAGGCCGGTGGCACCGGTGGCGGCCCGCCGCGTGGTCTCCGCGTACCGGCCGGCCAGGACAGCGGCCAGCCCCCAGGCGAATCCACTGGAGGTCAGCGCGACCACCACGTGGCCGACGACGCCGCCGACAAAGTCGGCGGCGAAGGCCAGCAGTCCCAGTGTGGCCGCGGCGGCGGCGACGTTCACGGCGTACGCGGGCCGGCGCTGCTGAACGGCAGTGTCGGTCATGCCCGGCCTCCTCGGGTTCGGCAGCGCACGGGCCGGACGAATTGGTGGGCCGCAACGCCGAAATCGGCGTCGCGGCCCACCTCTCCTCACGGCCCCTTCACCACGGCTCGACCGTGGTCAAGCCGCAGATCACGGCCTACTTCCCGTTGTTCGGCACCGCGTGCATGACGGTCAGCGTCATGCTGTTGTTCTTGTAGGACACCCGGAACAGGTAACCGCCCACGTTCAGGGCCCGGTTCTCGGGCAGCGCGTGGAAGGCGCCCTTGATCGAGCTACCGCTCATGATCGTGAACACGGTGCCCGGGGTCAGCTTGCCCCGCACGTCCAGGTCCAGCTCGCCGTCCAGCACCAGCTGGCCCCCCGCCCGGACGCTCGTGTAGTCCCGGTCGCCGGAGATCGTGACGGCGACGCGACCCTGCCTGCCGACGGTCACGTTCCCGCCGACGTTCAGGACGTTGCCCGCGGAGGTGCCGGTGAGCTGCGTGGCCTCGTCGGACGCGAGCCCGGGCCGCAGCACGCCGCTGGTGACGGTCACGCTGCCACCCACGCTGCCACTGCCGCCGAGCGTGCCGCCCTTGACGTTGATCGAGCTTGCGTGCGCGCCGGTGATCGAAAGCTTACCGCCTTCAACCGTCGTGCCGCCCTCGTAGGTGGCGTCGCCCGTCATGATCAGCGTCCCAGCGCCTTGCTTGGTCAGGGAAGCCGTGTAGAGGTGGTTGTCGATGTTGTTCTGGATGTAGGCCGCGCGCTCGTCCATCCATTCCTTGCGCCACTTGACGGCATCCTCGTAGGAGATCTTGTCGTACAACTCGGGATGGCCGTTAGTGATGGCTTGGACGTGGGGATCACCCAAAATGCCCTGAAGCATGAAGGCCTGCTTGTCAAGCGTGCCGTCCGGGTTCAGCACGTTGGGGCTGAATTCACCGGCGTAGGCAATGCCTTGCTCCTTGTAGCCCGCCAGCCACTCCAGATCTTCCCTTTCCCTTTCCTTGATCGCGATCTGGCTGATGTCGTTCGACCAGACGTCCAGGGGCGCCTTATCCATGTTGTAGGTCATGGGGCTCAGGAGCTGGCCGGGGCCGTACATGCCCTTGGCCAGATCGGGAATCCCCCAGCCCCAGCGTTCGTCCGGAAGACCGTCGGGAGCGGTCCAGGCGATGGATTCCCCGGAGGGGGAGGTCTGCCCGGTGCCGAGGAATCTCACGCCGTCGGACATCTTGTTGTTCGCCGTGGTGAACATCAGCTCACGCACCTGCTTGGCGTCCATGTCCGGATAGCGGGAGAGCAGAACCCCCATCACCGCTGTCGCAACCGGCGTCGCCGGTGACGTGCCGCTTGAGTTTGCGTAGTTGGTGTCACCAGCGCTGCTCGTGGTCCGAACGTTGCTTGAAGGGGTGGACACGTTCCACCATTTGGCGAGCCCCGCCTCGTTGTACCCGAACTGCTTCGTGTATTCGGGGTTGGTCGCGGTGGGCGGCTGCACCCCGCCGACGGCTACCCACTGCTTCTCCGCCAGGGGATTGAAGAGGGGGTACGCCGGGCGGAAGTACGGGTTGCTCCAGTCGTTGTTGCCGGCCGACCTCGCGTTGACGGCACCGCTGTCCTTGATGGCGTCCCAGATGGCGTCCATGAAGGAACGCCCGGGGTAGTTCGGATTGTACTGAATGCCGCCTTCCGAATAGCTCTTCTTGAAGAAGAAATACTGGTACTCCAGATCCTTCAGGTACTCGTTGGGGATAATGGTCGCCATTGCCGTGGCGCTGGCGCTGTCCTTGCCAGCCACCTGGTATGCGTTGGCGAGATTGCCGTTGACTCCAAGGTCGCGCCCCAGGCCGTCATAGCGGGTTCTGTCAAGAGTCTGGACATAAGAGCCCCAACTGCTGTTGATGACCTGGGCGCCTGCGTCGACCAGGGCCTTGTTGGCTGTGTACCAGTACACGTAATCGTGGAAGGGGCCGTGGGACTGGCTGTCGGAACCGCCGGTCTTGGCAACATACATCTTCGACCCGAAGGCGATGCCGTGCTGGTCTACACCATCGCGCATGCCGGAGGTGACCCCGAGCATACCGGTCCCGTGCGAGTAGTCACTTGTTCTCGCCTGATCACCGGCCACGGTGAACCACTCGCCGGCAGTAAAAGGGTTCGCCGGGGTCGCGCCACGGTACCCGTAGCCGGACGTGCCGTAGACACCCTCCCCTGTCACCGACTCGATCAGCTCGGTCTGAAACGCCTCGTGCGTCGGCCTGTAGCCCGAATCCATCATGCCCAGCGTGACGCCCTGCCCGCAGTACCCCAGGGCGTAGGCGGTGGACGCGTTTACCGCCGTGAGCTGCCATGGGGAATTGACCGCTGTGCCAGGAGTAGCAGGATTATGGCCCGTATAGTAGCCGTATTCCGGCGTTTCCCAACTGGCTTTAGCGGCATCAAGTTCCCCCGGACTCGTGGCGACAAAACCGGGGTCTTCCGGGTACGACCACTGCGCGCAGCCCTCCGGGTACGACCCCTGCGCGCTGGCCGGGCGTCCGTCGGCCCCCGGCCCGGCCAGCGCGCCGGTCGCCGGCAGGCCGGCGGCCACGACCGCCAAGGCCGCCACCGAGCCGCGCCAGGCAAGCTTCCCTCTTCGCATCTGCGTGCCCATCCTCCCCACACCACCCGTCGACCAGCGGCTCGAGGTCTCTCGTCCGCAAGACACGGGCCAGTCGCCACAACGGTCGAACCGAACCTACGGACCGACGTACGGCAGGTCATCGGACACCTGTGGAAGATGGCCGCCGTCGGCTCCTACGCCCGTCGCACGATCACCGCCGGCGCTGGACCGCGAGCCCGACCCGAGCCACTGCCCGACGCGGCCGCGCGACGTCGATACACCCGCAGTTCAGCCCGTCGTACCTGCCTGCGTGCCCGCAGCGGCACTCGGGTGTCGGGACAAGGTCGACCAGGGACCCACGCCGGCCCGTCGGTGCATAGCAGCGCGTCGGTGACGTCGAACGAGCCGGATGGTCGGCCAGCTTGACGGAAGGGGCGACACCGGCCGCCGCGAGCCGATGCTCGCGGCGGCCGGAGGCTTTCCACCAGCGCGGCCAAGGGCTGGGAAAGGTCCTTGGCTCGCGCAATCTGCAGGGTGTCGAGCAGGCCCGCCGGTCGAAGGTCGGGGGCTCGCGCGCGGATCAGCTGGTGGTCGTTCGGCTGCGCTCGTCAGCCGAGGCGCCACCGTTGAGCGTTGGTGGCGTTGCACGTGTACAACTGCAGGCTCACCCCCGGATCCGGCTTGCCGTTCGGCACGTCGAGGCACCTCCCCAGCGCGCCGAACGCCTGCGTCGTCGGATCGTAGGTCCAGATCTGCGCGGCACTGCCGTTGCAGGTGGCCATGCGGATCAGCGTTCCACTGGCGGATACGCCGTCCTTGACCTCGACGCAGCTGCCCAGCGCCGACAGCGACCGGCGGTCGGGATCGTAGGTGAACCGCTGTTCGTCGCCGCCGTTGCAGCCCCACATGATGACCCCACGCGGGTCGGTGGTGTTGCCGGCCGGGATCGCCGCGCAGTTGGTCGTGCCGTCCAGGCGTACCTGGCTGGTCCGCGAGCCGTCGACCGTGAGGATCTTGGTGGCCGGCACGGCGCCCGCGTACACCCTGACCTCGTCGATGTCGCCGATCAGGCGGTCGGCGACGGCGCTCATCCAGCGGGAACGGCCGATCGCGAAACTGCCGGTCGACGCGCCCACCGTGCACGCGGTGGTGTTCTGCAGGACGTCGTTCAGGTACAGCCGCAGCTGCCCGGCCGTGGCGTCATACACGCCGACCAGGTGCTGCCAGACGTTCAGGTCACCGCTGCCGACAGTGTTGACGCTGAGCGCATCGAGGATCGCCGGCGAGGTGCTGTCCGGCGTGACACAGGTGAACGCCCACTTGCCGGCGCCGCCACCGATGCCCGCGTACCGCAGATGGAAGGCGCTGTTGACGCTGCCGTCCTGGCTGACGATCACGGCGTTGCCGACCGGCATCTGGTGCAGGCGCACCCAGGCGGAGACCGTGAACGACTGATCGGTGTTGAGGACCTGGTCGGTCTCGGCGTACCCGGTGCCGTCGAGTTGCAGGCCGGTACCGGTCTGGCCGGCACCCGACGTGGGCACGTTGGCGTTCGGGATGAACGTCAGGTCGTGGGCGTACGGCGAGGAGTCCAGGGCCGGCCCCTTGCCCGGTTCACCGAAGTGCCACTCCCCCGGACTGCCGCCGTCGGCCGCCACCGCGGCCTCGTTCGCGCTGATCACCCGATCCCAGACGCGGACGTCGGTGATGCCGCCCTTCCAGAAGTCGTAGTTGCCGTCGTCCCACCGCGTACGCCCGACGACGAACGGGCCGGACGTCGTGAAGCCCGGCGGCGCCTGTGCGGTGGCGGCCTTCTGCCCGTTGACGTACAGCGTCATGGTCGCCGAGGCCGGGTCGAGACTGGCCGCCAGATGGGTCCAGACGTTCGGCTTGGCGGCCGGTCCGCAGGCGTCGACCTGCCCCGGTGAAACGCTGTCGCTTCTCGGGATGACGAACCGCCAGCCCTTGCAGGTGATCGAGTACTGCAGCTTGAATCCGGTGCTGTGTACGCCGTCCTGGCTGAGCGCGGTGTGCGAAATGGTGGTGTCGGAGAGCTTGACCCACGCGGCGACGGAAAAGCCCTTGGCCGTGTCGACGGCGGGCCCCGTGGTGGTGGCGAAGTCGCTGGTGCCGTTGAACTCAAGCGTGCCGGTGCCGCCGGGGATGCGACCGGTCGGCTGCCACGTGCCGCCGGTGACCGTCAGGTCGAGGGTGCCCGGGTTCTGGGCGTTGGTCAGGCCGGTGCCGGGGTCGTCGAGCGGCCACTGGGCCTTGGCGGGCTGCGGCAGCTTGACGGTGAACTGGTACTTGGCGGCCGAGTTGTCCTTGGTGCGGCCGGCCCGGTCGACCGCGACGACGACGAGGTTCTGCTGCAGGGTAGTGCCCTCGGGCGGGGTCCAGGTGACGGTCACCGGGTCGCCGGGGCGGGTGGCCCAGGTGTCGTTGGTGGCCGTGCCGAAGCCCCACCGGAAGTGCGTGACGTCGGGTGAGCTGCGAAAGGTGAAGGTGCCGGTGCGGCCGATCTCGCCGCAGGCGTCGCAGCCGTTGGTGTAGAGGTCGCCGGTCACCGTCGGTGCGACGGGGTCGGTGGTGTCGACCTCGAACTCGCAGTTGCCGGGAAGGTTGGTGACCGGTCCGATGCCGCCGCGGCCGTAGTCGTTGGCCTGGGCGCGGAAGGCGTAGATGCCGCCGTCGTCGAGCGGGGGTGTGGTCCAGTAGCCGCGAGTCCCGTTGGCGACCCAGTCCTGGTAGCCGGCGAGTTCGGGGCCGTTGAACGCGCTGCCGCCCCACTTCTGGGCGGCCAACCACAGCTGCATCGGGTCGCCGTCAGGGTCCCAGGCGCGGGCGGACAGCTGCGGCGTCGCGGTGGGGATCACCGGCCGGTTGGCGCCCTGGACGCAGTCGCGCCCGTCGACCTGGAGCCAGTCGGGGGTCGTGGGCGGGTCGTTGTAGTCGACGGCCAGCCGCGCGGTGCCGGCGTCGAACCGCTTCCACTGGTTGATGTCGTTCTCGTTGTCAGCCCGCAGCCCCAGGCCGAGGTACCAGCCCCCGCTTGCCGCGACGTCACGTGTCCAGCCGGTGACGTCGAACTCGTCGTCACCCGGCCCCGAGCAGCCGTACGCGCTGTCGGTACGCCGGCTCGCCCAGGCGGTCGTCGTCTCGTACCAGCGGAACTTGTTCCAGTCGTTGGTGTAGTTCCACGTGACGCCGGAGAAGTTCTCCCAGTTGGCCGCGTTGTCGATGTGCCACAGCTTGGCGGTGGTCGCCGGGTTACAGGTCCACGAGTGCAGCTGCTTGATCAGAAAGGACGCCTTGGTGACGTGGTGGCCGCGCAGCCCGCTGGTGTCGAGCTGGAACATGGTCCGCACGACGTACTGGGTACTCAGGCAGTTGCCCTTGGAGTCGAAGTCGCAGACCCGGCCGTGCCCGACACCGCCCTTGGTGCTCGCGTTCTCCATGGACAGCCCCGCGGAGTCCGGATACTTGCTCATGACGATGGCCCAGTTGTTGTTTCGCAGGCCACCTGACCACGACGGGTCGATGTAGACCGGGTACACGGTGTCCGCGGCGGTCAGCATCGCGGCGTCGGGAGTCACGGTGAGCTTTCCGGCGGAGGCCCGTACCGGCATGGTGGCCCGGCGGGCCGACCGCCGTACGCCGTGCGAGGTCTGGTCGGCCGAGTCCCACATCTGCGGTGCCGGCGAGGTGAAGACCGCACGCCCCTTCTCGTCGGTGGCTTCCAGACCACCGCCGGCGGCGCGCGTGGTCACACCGTCGGTTGTCAGTTTGAACGAGACGGAGACCAGCTTCGGTTGCCGGGCGGCCTGCGCGGACTTGACGACCAGGACCTCGGAGAAGCCGGTCGCCGTCGCGGTCAGCGCGAGGTCGACGCCGGGCAGCACCTCCGGATACGTCGCGGTGTCCCCGGCGAGCGTGGGCGCCGGCAGCGGGCCGCCGGGCCAGGTGATCGACAGGGTCTTGGCGCCGTCGCGGACGGTGGCCGCCGGGCCGCTGCCGCCGGGCGAGAAGGTCACGGGCAGCACGCCGGCCTTCGCCGTGATCGTGCCGTTGGCGGCGGTGGTCAGCGTCGTGTCGACATCGGTCCATGAACCGTCGGGCCGGTGTGCCCATCGCGGGACGAGGTACTGCTCGGTGGTGTAGCCGCCCTCCGGGCGGGCAAACGTCTGGCTGCTCTCGGTGCGCCGGCCGAGCACCTCCACCCGCTGCTTGCAGGCCTTGGCCGTGGCGGTCGCCGCGGCGGCGCCCGGCTGGGCGGTGGTGCAGGCGGGCGTGGCCGGCTGCGCGGCCCGGGCGGGCGCGATGGTGATCGGGAACGTGGCGGTCGTCAGCGCGGTGACAAGGACCGCCGCCAGCCGTTGCAGGCGGCGGTCTGCGGATACAGGCATGGTTTTCCTTGGTCGGAATGGGCCGGGTCGCCCGCCGGCATGCGGCGGGCGGCCCGGATGAAGAGATGGTCAGGCCACAGGGATGTCGTGCGAGCTCACCGGTGTGCGATCGAGGGACGGCGTGTCGTCAGTCCCGGTCCCCCGTGTTGCGGGCATTCCCCCGGTTCCAGCCCGGTGCGGCGGCTGGTGGTCCCCAGATGGGGTTGTCGGCGATAATTTCCTCCACGCTCGGCGCCACATCGCCGCGACAGAAGGCGAAATGGACCCGGCCCATGTTCTTTCCCAGCAGCGACGACAGCCGAACGGCACCCTTGTGGCTACCCGTCGTGTCGATGACCCACGGGTTGCCGGCGAGTTCGAGGCCATCGTGCGGGTGAACCATGTAGTCCGGCAGGGTGTCGCCGGGCTTGAACGTCCATTTATCGTGAATCGGAGCATCGCCAGTCCCGATGGCCTTGACCTGGGATTCGTAAATCGACTTTGTGTGCTCGGCGTAGAAGACCCCGGTGGTTCCCTCGGGCATCTCAAAAGTGGAGAGGGTCCGCTGGCCGTGTCCGGCGATGACCGTCTCGCCGTCCGGTCGCCCTGGCTGTCCCGGGAAGGCTTCCCGTACCGGGCCATTGGGCCGGGTGGGCGCAGCTGCGGTCTTGCGGCTTGCGGGTGTTCGGGGGCCGACCGGCCCTGACGGGTAGTCGCCCTGCTCGTAGCCGCTGACAATCTTGCCGGCCATGTACAGGGTGCTGGCGATGACGCCGCTTCCGGCCACCACAGCGGTGGCGGCGGCGGCCTCACCGGCGGCCGCCGCAAGGCCGGCGGTGGCAGCCATGCCGGCGGTGGCGCCCATCATGGCCGCGCCACTGGCGGCGTTGGCCGCGGCCGCGGCCATCGCCGGGATCGCGGCGGGCACAGCCACCGCGACGGCGACCACCGCCGCGACGGCGACCACGGCAGCCGTGACCTTGAGGACCTTGCCCCAGTTCCACTTGGTGCCGGCCGGATCGGACAGCGTGATCGGATTGTTGTTCGAGTACGTGTACGCGTTGAGCTGCTGCGGATCGCTGGTGTCGAGTTCGGGGTCGACGGAGATGAACCGTCCGGTCCCGGGGTCGTACTCGCGGGCGCCGAGATGGGTCAGGCCGGTGTTGTCGGTGGTGCCGCCGACGAAGCCCTTGTCCATCGCCGCCGGCCAGCTGCCGCTGGTCTGCCGCAGCTGCCCGAACGGCGTCTCCCGGCGCACGGCCACCGCCTGGGTAACGGCATTGACCGAGATCTGGGCGGTGCCGTGGTGGTCGCCGGACAGCCAGGTCAGCCCGGCCGACGAGCGTACGCCGATCGGGTTGCCGGCGTGGCTGTAGTAGCGGGTGGCGGTGCGACTACCGGACGCGTAGCGCAGCTCCTGGTCGGGTAGGTAGAGCGTGGTTCCCGCCGGGTCGGTGCGGGTCAGTCGAGCGCCGTTGGCGTCGTAGAGGTAGCTGGTCGGCCCGGCAGGGCCGCTGACCTTGCCGAGGTGGCCCTCGTTGTCCCAGGTCAGGGTCTGGGTACCGGCATTGCCCGGTCTCGTGGTGGTGTTGCCCGCCGCGTCGTACTCCCAGGTGGCGCTCGTCGTGCCGGCGTCGTCCTTCGTGGTGGTGGCGGCGAGCTTGTGGCTGCCGGCCGTAATGGTGTAGGTGGTGGTCCGGTCACCCGCCGAGGTGCCATGCTCCACCAGCGAGGTGCGGTCACCGGCCAGGTCGTAGCCGAACGACTGCCAGAACCTGGCTGGGCCGCCCAGGCCCGCGGTGGTGGGATCGGCGGTGCAGTCCCCGCCGGCCGGCGTCCAGGCTTCGGTCAGGCGGCGCAGGTGGTCGCTGCGGAAGCACTGCGTGTCCGCGGTGGCCACGTCGCTGACCTTGGTGACGTTGCCCGCGTCGTCGTAGCTGTAGCGCACGTGGGCGACGGTGGTCGACTCGGTCTGCTTGGCCGTCCAGATCTGGGCGAGGCGCCGGGTGTCGGTCTCGTAGGTCCGGGTCACCGCCACCGTGTTGCCGCCGCTGTTACGCAGCGTATACGCGCCGAGTTCACCGAACGACGTGTACGCGGTCTGCGTGACCAGGTCGGTCTCCGCCGTCACGCCGTAACCGGACCGGACGGTCGTGGCCTGGCCGAGGGCGTCGTAGCCGTACTTGAGCGTCTCCTGCTTGAGATCGCCGATCGCCGGAAGCCGCACCGACAGCCGCGACCCGTCCGGATAGTAGGTGTAGGAGTAGGTGTAGGCACCGCCCACGGTGCTGCCGGGAATGGTGTACCGGACGCTGGTGGGCTGGTAGTCGGCGGTGTAGCCGAGGGTCTCGGTGACGTACGCGTCGGTGCCGTCGTATCTCGTCGTCGATGTCGTCTGGCCCAGGGCGACCGTGTCGTAGGTCCACTGGGCGCGCAGCGGTCCGCTCGCCGACCCGTCCCGGACGGAGGTTTTCCGCCCGATCTGGTCGTAGGTGTACGCCAGGGTGATGCCGCGGGCGTCGGTGGACGTCAGCTGGTCGCCGAAAGCGTTGAACGTGGCGCTGCTGTGGCCCTTGTCCGGATCGTCGGTCGTGACCACATTGTTGTGCAGGTCGTAGGTGTAGTCCCAGTGATTGCCGGCCGGATCGGTGAGCCTGACCAGCTTCTCCTTGCTGTTGTACTTGTAGGTGGTCAGGTCGTAGTCGGCCCGGTTGGCTGAACCGGCGACCGCACCCGGGTGGTACTGGCGAAGCTGCACCGTGCGACCGTGAGCGTCCATGACCTTCGAGGTGACGGTGTCGCCGGCGGGCGGGGTGGAGTCGATCCGGTCGCCGGTGTAGGCGGTCGTGGTCCGCCACCGCTCCACGCCGCCCGGGCTACCGCCCGGCGGAACGTTGACCTTGCGGATCGACGCGATGACCCGGGCCGCCCCGTCGTAGACGGACTCACCGGCGACCGGGATGACGCCCGTGGACCGGATCAGGTCGATGCCCGGCGGCTGGGTGGACAGGTACGGATCCGTCACCCGGATCGGCCGGCCCGCGGTGTCGTACCAGCTGTCGGTCAGCACCGCGTTCGGTCCCCCGGCGGAGTCGGCGGCCTGGGTCTGCCGCATGCGCAGCTGCCCGTCGTAGAGCGACCGCAGGACGACGTAGCCGCCGGCGGCGTTCAACCGGCTGGTCGTCACGACCGTCGGTGCGTTGCCCCGGACCAGGTAGGCGTACTTCATGTTCGGCGTCTGCTGGGCTGCCCGGTCGCGACCGGGCAGCCAGACGGCCGTCGTCCGGCCCAGTCCGTCGTACGCCCACTCGGTCGTACGCTGGTTCTGGTCGGTCTGGGTCAGCGTCGCTCCCCACGCCGGCTGCAAGGTTGCCGTGGTGGTCCAGCCGAGCGGCAGCGTCGTACCGACGGCCGTCACCGGCCCGCCTGCCGCCGGCGTATAGCTGGTGGTGGTGACGTTGCCGCGCACGTCCGTGCTGCTGAGGACCCGCCCGTACGCGTCGAACGTCCGCGTCGCGGTCAGGTAGTCGGGCTGCCCGCCGTTGTACGTCTTGAGAGTTTCGGTCTTCGTGACGTCGCCCTTGACCGGCGGCGTCCCGTACGCCTGACCGTCGTAGGACACCCGGTCGTCGGAGATGACGTCGGCGTCGGTCAGTCCGCCCGCGTCGGCCGCGGCGCAGGTGACCGCGTACGTGCGGGTGCGCTGGGCGGTGGCGATGATCCAGGCGGTGACGTTGCGGGTGTAGTCGGTCAGCGAGCACTTCTCGTCCCCGGTGACCGCGTCGTCACCGTGGTCCTCGATCCGTACCGGTGCGCCGTAGCTGTCGAAGACGGTGGTCTCGCTGGTCGTCCGGTCGCCACGTCCGCCGTCGAGCGCGGTCCGGTTGTACTTTGCCGCTACCCCGATGTGTCGTGCGTGGACAGTGCTGCCGCCGATGGTCCGGGTGGCCGTCGGCTCGGACTGCCACGGGCTGTAGGAGTCGGCCGAGATCTCCGCACCGCCCGGGCCGTCATAGGTGACCTTTTCGCGGACCATCCCCGCGTACGCGTCCTCGTCGGTTACCGCCGGGGCGGCCCCAGCCGCGGGAAGTTGCCCTCCCATACCGCGGAAGTAGCGGTTCTCCGCCGACGTCTGCGATCCCGGGTCACCGACCGTCACCCGCACCGCGGCGTAGCCGCGCCAGTCCGACCACGTCCTGTCGTCGGGGCTGATCAGCCCGTCGTCGTCCGTGTAGTGCCATGCCGGATCACCCACGTACTCGTAGCTGGTGATCTTGCGCGGCGAGCCGCTGCCGGTCAGGTCGGACTCGGTGATGGTCTTCGCGACGTACTTGTGGAAGAAGTCGAGAATTGAGCTGGTCTTGCCCTCCGGGGTCCACTTCACCGGGTAGCAGCGCAGGTGGTTGGCGGCCAGGTCGCCCGGGTTGGGCATCCGGCTGCCGACGGCGCAGTCGCGGTCGGAGTAGGTGACCTCGATCCGGCTGCCGTACTCGGTGTCGATGTCCTTGATGCGCCACCAGTTCATCGCCGGGTAGCCGTCGGTGGTCGTGTCGACGCGGTTGTTGAGCTGCGTACCGGTGAAGACGATGTCGGGCAGCGGGGTGGAGCCGCCGACCAGCCCGGTGTGGGAGATCCGGTCGAGCCACAGGCCCGCCCGGGTGCCGTCGCCCGGGTCCGGGAAGGACTGGGTGAGTGTCCACGACTCGACGTCGTTGCCGCCGGTGCGCGTGGTGATCTTCGTCAGCCGGCGCGTACTCCAGAAGGTCGGGGCGCCGTTGCGGCAGGGGCTGGCCTTGCACTCCTGGTCCCAGGGCACGTCCGGCCAGTGCACGCCGTCGTGAGTCGCGCAGTCGGTCAGGCAGCGGTCCGCGGTGTCGAACACGACCTGCATCGGCGCGGTCTCGGTCCGGTCGTTGCGAGTGCCGTAGTCGATACGGTTCAGGTACGCCGACCGGTCGTACCCGGCCAGGTCGGTGTCCTTCATGTTGCGCGCGTACTTGTTGGTCTCTTTGGTGTACGAGTAGCGCATCGTGTTGCCGTGGGTGTCCACGACGTGGTCGAGGTTCCACCGCCAGGCCTGGGTGCAGAACGAGTCGACAAACGCGGCGGCGTGGCACGGCTCGCCCGTCTGGTTACCGGCCACCGGCACGGTGAGCGCCGACTGGGTCTGGTCGCCGAACCAGTACTGGGTGCCGTCCGGCGTGGTCGCCACCCAGAATTCGCCGTTGCGGGCGCCGTTGGCCGCCCCGGTGCGCCGCTCGACCCGCGTACCGTCATCAGAGCGCAGGTGCCAGCCGCCCGCCGTGTCGACCAGCAGCTCACCGGCGTGCCCGGACAGCGAGAGGGTGGCGTTGTCGGTGGCCCAGCACAGGTCACCGGACTTGGTGGTGTTGTTCCCGCCGGCCATGTCCTCGGCGCAGCCGCGATACTTACGCTCGATGTAACCGGCGTCCAGGTCGAAGCCCTCGCCGACCCAGCCGGGCTGGTTGTTGCTGGCCGCCATCCGGCCGTCCACACTGGACGAGGAGTAACTCAACGCCAGGGACGGCTCCGGGCCGCCCAGACCCGGCGGCGTACGCATCGGGTACGACCAGGTGAACGCGCCGGAGTTGTCGCCCGCGCCCCAGGTGGCCGACGCCGACAGTGGCGTAGCGGCATAACTGCCGGCGTTGCCGGATGGACCGGACGACAGCGCCAACAGTGTGCCGGCCTCCGACGGCGCCAGGGCGACCAGCGCCGAGACGGTCTTCGCGGCCGAATCGCCGCGGGTCTCGACCGGGCGGCCGGCGCACTGCGGCAGCTCCGGTGTGACGAGCGCGCAGTCGGGCAGCGCCGTGAACCGCAGCCGCTGCGCCCAGTCGGCCCCGTACGCGCTGGCAAAGGACGAGTAGTCCACCAGCACCGTCGCGGCACCCGCCGCCGTCGTGCTCGACACCTTCACGAGCAGCGCGTCGGCACCGGCCCGGCGGGCCGCGGCGTGGTCGTACACCTGCACCCGTAGCTTGCCGATCGGTCCTCGACCACCGGTCCGCACCCACACCGGCGAGGTCCCGGCGCGTACGGTCGCGGCGGTCGTCCCAGCCCCGGAGCGGGCACCCAGCCGGCGATCCTCGACGGACAGCCTCGCCGCGCCGAGGTCCACCTCGGCGATCGTGGCCGCCGGCCACACCGCAGTTTGCTGCACCGGTGTGCGGGCCGTCAGCACCCGGGCGGCCGGCGGCGCCGGCACCCGTACACCGGGCACCGGGTGCTCCTGCTGCGCCTTCGCGCGCAGGGGCGCGGCGGTGGCCGGCGGGGCGACCAGAAGGCCGGCGACCACGGCGGCGCACACCGCCCCGGCCAGCGAGCGGGAACGCGACAGGCGCTCCAATCTGCGTCGAGATAGGACAGAACTCACTGGGAACGGGCCTCCAGGACACGGGAAAATTGCCGGGCGGAGGTTAGGAAGCCGCGCTTGACGGCGGCTGGATTGCCGCTGTACGCCCAGCCGAAGTGAGCCAGGCAACAGGTGTGCGGCCTTCGAACACGCGTCGCAACCGGGTCGGTCACCATGAGACATGCGCGTGCGGCTGCTGGGACCGGTCACCGTCGACGGTGCGGACACCGCCCTGCCACTCGGGTCGGCCATGCAGCGCACCGTGCTGGCGGTCCTGGCGCTGGAGGCCGGGCGGGTGGTTCCCGTCGAGCGGCTGATCGCATATCTGTGGGGTGAGACGCCGCCGAAAGATCCGAACGGACTGATCCAGACGTACGTCTCCCGGCTGCGCAGCGCGCTCAGGCCCGTCGGCGCCGCCATCGAACGCCAGGCCCACGGCTACCTGCTCGACCTGCCCGCCGCGGAAGTGGACGTTCACGTCTTCCGCGCGGCCGTCGCCGGGGCCGCCACCACCAGCGACTCCGGGTCGCTGCGGGAGGCACTGGCGCTCTGGCGCGGCGAACCTCTCGCCGGCCTCCTGGCAACCGAGCGGCTCGAGCGGCTGCGTGCCGGCCTACGCGAGGAGCACCTCGTCGCGTGGGAGGAGTGCCTCGAACGGGAGTTGCAGGGCGGGCACCACAAGAAGATCACCGGGGAGCTGCTGCGCCTGCACGAGGAGCAGCCGCTGCGGGAGCGGGTCCTGTCGTTGCTGCTGGTCGCCCTCTACCGCGACGGCCGCCGCGCCGAAGCCCTGCAGCGATACGCCGCGGCCAGGCAGCGCCTGGCCGATGAGCTCGGCATCGACCCGACGCCCGCCCTGGCGGCGTTGCACGCCCGGATCCTGCGCGACGAGCTGGATCCGGCCGAACCGCAGGCGCCCGTGCCGCCCGCCGTCCCCCGGTCGCTGCCCTATGACGTGCCCGACTTCACCGGCCGCCACGATGACGTCCAGCGCCTCGCGGCCGCCGCCGCAGCCCACGGCAGGATGGCGATCTGCGTGATCGACGGCATGGGGGGTATCGGCAAGACCGCCCTCGCGGTCCATATCGCGCATCAGCTCGCCGACCGCTACCCCGACGGCCAGCTCTTCGTCGACCTGCGCGGCTTCTCCCCCGCCTGCGAACCCGCCGAACCGGGCGAGGCACTGTCGGTCCTGCTACGCACGATGGGCGTACCCGACGGGCAGATTCCCGCCGGCCTCGCCGAACGGGCCGCGCTGTGGCGGCACACCATCGCCGGCAAACGCATTCTGCTCCTCCTCGACAACGTCGCCGCAGCCGATCAGGCCCGTCCTCTCATCCCCGGCGCGCCCGGTTCCCTCGTCCTCGTCACCTCCCGCCGGCGCCTCACGCTCGACGGCTCGGTACGCGTCTCGCTGGACGCCCTCGACCCCGACAGCGCCCGCGCGCTGTTCATCAGCGTTGCCGGCGCCCGTGCCGCCACAGAGCCCGAAGCCGTCGACGAGGTCCTCGCCCTGTGTGGCTACCTTCCGTTGGCCATCCGCGTCGCGGCCGCGCGCCTCGCCCACCGAGATCACTGGTCGGTCGCCTACCTCGCCGCACGGTTACGCGACGAACACGGCCGCCTCGCCGAACTGCGTACCGTCGATCATGACGTCCACGCGACCCTGCAACTGTCCTATGTCGACCTCACCGAGGCCCAGCAACGGCTGCTGCGCCTGCTCGGAGCACATCCCGGCGACGACGTCACGGCGTACGCCGCCTGCGCGGTTCTCGGCGTCGACTTCCCCACCACCGAGCGGCTGCTGGACGAACTGTTCGACGCGCACCTGCTCATCCAGCACGCCGAAGGCCGCTACCGGTTCCACGACCTGTTGCGGGCGTTCGTCCAACAACTGCCCGACGAGATCGAGCGAGGCGACGCTCGGCGGAACCTGGTCGACTACTACCGTCAGGCGGCCTCGGCCGCGATGGACCTGTACGCCCCGGCCGAACGCCGCTTCCGGCCCGAGATCACCGGCACGCACCACGTGGCCCCGATGGCCGACGCCGCGCAAGCCCTGCGGTGGCTGGACGCCGAGCGAGCCAATCTCATCGCCGTCGCCCACGACGCACCCGGCGTCTTCTCCCGGATCCTGTTCCGCTACCTCGACGCCCGATCGCTGCACGACGACGGCCTCACCCTGCACACCCTCGCCCTGACCGACCCCGACCCGGCGGTCCAGGCAGCCGCCCGCAACGGACTGGGCAACCTCTGCCTACGCCGCGGCGACTACCCGGCCGCCCAGGAGCACCTCACCCACTGCGTCAGCTTGCTACGGGCGATCGGCGACCGGCACACCGAGTCCCGCGTCCTGCTCAACCTCGGCCTGGTCCTCGGCCGGCTCGGCCAGCTCGAAACAGCCATCGTCCACTACGAACAGAGCCTGCTCATCGCGATCGAGTTCGGCGATCTGCTCAGCGAGGCTCGCTGCCTCACCAACATCGGCAACGCCAACCGGCGACTCCGCAGATTCGAGGCCGCCGCCGACGCTCAACTGCGCGCCCTCGAAAAGGCCCGGCAAGCCGCCGCGCCCCTCAACGTCGGGTATGCCCTGTTCAATCTCGGCCTGATCAGCATCGATCGGAACGACCCCGGCCCGGCCATCGGCTACTTCGAAGAGGCGCTGGTGCTTCTCCGGGAGGTCGGCGACCGCTCCGGCGAGTCCGGCGTCCTCGACAGCATCGGCAAAGCCCGCAGCCTGCAGGGCCACCACCAGGACGCCGTCGCGTACCACCAGCATGCCCTGGCCATCACTGAGCAGACCGGCAACCGACACGACCGGCAGCACTTCCTCAACTCCCTCGGCGAAACCCTGACGGCAGCCGGGAAGCCCCAGGACGCCGTGCGATACCACGAAGAGGCGCTCAGCCTGGCCACCGACATCCAGGCCTCGGACGGCCAGGCCCGCGCCTACGAGGGAACCGGACGGGCGCTGATCGCTCTCGGCCGCCGGGATGACGCCCGTCAACCGCTCGAGCTGTCGCTCGCACTGTACGAGAGCCTCGGCTTCGAGCAGCGAGATCAGATCGAACTGCTCATCAAAGAACTCGACCCGAGCTGACGATCGATGATTGTGCTGATCTCCGTCACCCTCGCCGGAACGTGCAACGCCGGCCGGCGCGTCGCGCGTCGTCCGACCCCAACCCGTTGACAAGTACGTCGAGCAGCCGGGGCACCCGGTCAGCCCATTCCTCTGGTTTCACGGGGGCGAGGAACCACGACAGCTTGTTGTGGGTGTGCGCCGCGATCTCCGCCCATACCGAGGACTCGACGGCGCTGATCACGCCAGCCTTGACCCGGGCGTAGGGCGCATTGCCGGGCAAAGCCTCCACCGAGTCACGAGACGTCCTTCAGACCACAGGAGATTTTCACGTTCACGACCCGCCGCCAACGGCGAAGCTGCATGACGCCCGTACGGCCCTCGGATCGGGAAGGATGCCGGCATAGGCCTGAATGGTGCACGGCATGCTGTCGAAGGAGTCCGGATGACCGAGTTGTTCCCGCCGATCCCGCTGTCCGAATGGGCGGACTCGAAGGAAACCGTCCACCGGTTCGCACAGATCGTCGGCAAGATCCGGCTGGACCAGGCACCACCGCGCAACCACTGGTGGCATGTGCCGTTCCACCTGACCGGCCGCGGCATCACGTCCCGACCCATGGGCCGGGACGTGATGTTCGCGATCGACTTCGACTTCGTCGATCACCGGCTGGTCATCAACACCCTGGCCGGACAGACGGTCTCCTTCCCGTTGCAGGGCCTGTCCGTCGCGGCGTTTCACGAGCGACTGTTCACCGCGCTCTCGCATCTCGGCATCCGCGCCCACATCGAGGCCAAGCCCTACGACCTGACTGACAGCATCCCGTTCGCCGAGGACACCACGCACGCCGCGTACGACCCGTACTGGGTCAACCGGTACTGGCAGGTACTCAGCCAGGTGGGGCTGGTGCTGGAGGAGTACGCCGCCCGGTGCAACGCCAAGACCAGCCCGGTGCACCACTTCTGGCACACCTTCGACATCGCGGTCACCCGGTTCTCCGGCCGCCGGGTGCCGCAGCCGGACACCGTCGACCCGGTGACCAGGGAGGCGTACTCGCACGAGGTGATCAGCGCCGGCTTCTGGTTCGGCGACCAGAACATTCCCGAGCCGGCCTTCTACTCCTACACCGCGCCCGAGCCCGACGGCCTCACCGAGGAACCGCTGCGCCCCGCGCAGGCGCGCTGGATCGAGAGCCGGGGTGCGCACCTCGCGTTGCTGACGTACGACGACGCCCGCGCCGCCACCGACCCCCACGCCACGGTCCTCGACTTCCTGGAGAGCGCCTACCAGGCCGGGGCGCACCGCGCCGGTTGGGATACCGGCAAATTGCGCACCCAGTACGCGCCCTGACCGTCGGGCACCAACGTCACCGGTGTCCGTCGTGCCGCCGGCCCGGCGCGATCATCGACCGGCCGGCGAAAGCGGCTCGACGGCAGTGGGTGCACCTCTCCCCCGGCCTCCTGCACCACAGCGGGTGGTAGCCGAATCACGGGGGCCGGCGTGACGGGCATCGACGACATCGCTGCCGTCTCCCGGGCCGAGGAACAACAACCCCGTCCGCGTTGATCCGGCCGCGCTCGTCCGCCTGGCAGTAGCCGGGGCCGCGCCTTGGTACGCGGCGAAAGGAGTCATCCTCGACCAGCAGGTGGACACCGACGTGCCCGATGTGCACGCCGACCCCGAGCGCACGGGTGATCGTCAGGGCGACCGGCGCGCGACCGGCGCGCAGATCACGGTCACCGGCACCGGCGAAGGAATCCCCGCCTGCCCCACCTCTTCGAGCGCTGGCCCACCTGCGGAAGCGCGCCGTCTCTCCTGCCTGGTGCGCGACGACGACGTCGACCACATCCGCCGGCTACACGGCTGTGTGCCGTTCGGCCGATCGACGGCAGTGGCAGCGATCACACCTTTGTGTGGACCGGACCATGAGGAGACCGTCGTCTTACCCGGTGTGAGACAGAGCTTGGACGAGGCCGACGAGCAGGAGCTCGTACGCCGCGTGGCCCACGGTGACCGGCGGGCCTTCGACGAACTCTACCGGCGAACGGCGCCATGGCTGGAGGTGCGGCTGCGCCGCCGGTGCGCTGACCCGGATGTGGTCGCCGACGTGCTTCAGGAGACCTACCTGGCGGTCTGGCGGGCGGCCGGCAGTTTCGCCGGCGACGCCGTCGAGGGCAGCGCCGTCGGCTGGTTGTGGACCATCGCCGCACACCGCCTGGTCGACGCGTTCCGGCGCCGCTCCCGGCGGGCCCAGGTGCCGCAGGTACACGCGGCCGACGCGGTCGTGCCCGCCGCCGAGGACGAGGTGATGGCCGTCCGGGTGGGGCAGGAGCTTGAACAGGCCCTGGCCGCCCTGCCGATCGAGGCCCGCGAGGCGCTTCGCGCCACTGTTCTCGACGGCCTCTCCATCCGCGAAACGTCCGTGCTGCTGGGCGTGCCGGAGAACACCGTCAAGTCCCGGGTACGCCGCGCCCGGATCGCCCTGCGGGAGGCCCTGTCATGAGCACGCATCCCACCCTCGACAAGATCCACCGCTACGCCGACGGCAACAGCGGCCTGGACGAGGTGACCGTCTGGTCGATCGAGGTGCACCTGGAGGCCTGCGCGGACTGCCGTGCCCGCCTGGCCGGCAGCACCACGACCGAGTCGCGAGCCCTGATCGCCGAGGTCGCGATCGCCATCGACCGCGCGATCGCCGCCGGCCCCGTCCCGAAACCCAGAGCCTTCTTCCGTACGCCGACGAGGCAGCGCTGGTTCGTGGCGGCGCTGCTGCCCTGGATCGCCATGACGGCCGCCGTACTCGGCACCGCCGCCCTACTCACGCACTATCTGCCCGGGCTGCCCTCGTTGGTGCTGCTGCTCGCGCCCCTGGCGCCGCTGCCCGGGGTCGCGGCCGCCTGGAGCAGGCGCGCCGACCCGGCCTGGGAGCTGATCGCCGGCACCCCGTCGGCCGGTCTGACAATGCTGCTACGGCGTACCGCCATGGTGCTGGTCCTCGTCGTCCCGGTGCTCGCCGTGTTCGCCACCGCCGGCGCGAATCGGGCGAACCCCGCGCTGATGCTGCTGCCCTGCCTGGCCTTCACCTGCGCCACGCTGCTGCTCGGCTCCGCCATCGGCGTACACCGCGCCGCGATCGGCCTGATGGCGGCCTGGACCGCCGCCGTGGTCGCCCCCAGCCTCGCCACCGCCGAGCTGCCCGCGCTGCTTGAGCCCGCCGCCACCAGCCCATGGGCCCTCGCCACGGTCGTGCTGGCCGCCCTGACCCTCCTGCGCGCCGGCAGTTTCCGGCGCCTGCCCTCATTCTGAAAGGACCACCATGCGAGCGGTGAGCACGGCCGAGACGGTCGCCACCACCCATCCCTGGGCCATCCACGCCGAGGCGCTGAAGGTACGTGCCGGACGTCACCTGGCGGTCGACGGTCTCGACCTGAACCTGGCTACCGGTGTCCACGGCCTGCTGGGGCCCAACGGCGCGGGCAAGACCACGCTGATGCGCGCCTTCGCGACGGTACTCAAGCCATCCGACGGCCGGCTGACCCTGCTCGGCACCCCGGTCGACGCTCGCGCCGACCTGCGCCCGGCCCGGCGCGCGCTGGGCTACCTGCCGCAGCACTTCGGCTTCTACCCGCGATTCACCGTGCGCGAGTTCGTGACGTACATGGCCTGGTTGAAGGAGATGCCGAAGGCCGCCATCCCGGCGGCCACGCAGCGCGCGATCGACCGCGTCGGGCTCAGCGCCAAGGCCGACGCCCGGCTCAAGACACTGTCCGGCGGCATGCTGCGCCGGGCCGGCATCGCCCAGGCCATCGTCAACGACCCACAGGTGCTGCTGCTGGACGAGCCGACCGTCGGTCTCGACCCCGAGCAGCGCCTCGACCTGCGCGAGCTGCTGCGCGACCTGGGCGTGGATGCCTGCGTGCTGGTCTCCACCCATCTGGTCGAGGATGTGGTCGCCGCCTGCACCGAGGTGGTGCTGATCAACGAGGGCCGGCTGGTGTGGCAGGGCACGCCCGCCGCGCTGGTTGCGCTCGGCGACGACGGCCACGCGGGCGACAGCCCCGCCGAACGCGGCTACTCGGCCCTGCTGCGCCGCCACCGCGCGGAGGCCGCCCGATGAGCGCCCTAGGACTCGAGCTACGCCGCTCCGCCGCGGCCGGCGCCGCCCTGCTCGCGTTGGCGATCGGCGTCGCCGCCCTCTACGTCGACGCGGGACGCTGGTCGGAGGGTTGGATGCCCCTCGTGCTGACCGCGAAGGAATACATGATCCTGCTGTGGCCGCTCGCCCTGGCCGCGGGCGCCTGGCAGGGCCGCCGCGAGCACCGGGCCAAGGTCGGTGAGCTGTTCGCCACCACACCTCGGTCCCGCGCGCGGCGGATGCTGCCGGTCCTCGTCGCGATGGGAGCCACGCTCGGGCTCGCCTATCTGCTCGTGATCGTCGCGGGCGGCGTGCGGATCGCCCCCACCGCCGCCTATTTCCCGCCGGACATCGTCGTCATCGTGCTGGCCGGCGCGTTCTCCATGGTCGCGGCGGCCTGGCTCGGCCTGGGCATCGGGCGGCTGCTGCCCGCCCTGGTGACCGCCCCCGCGCTCGCCGTGGCCGGCGTACTGCTGGTCTTCTTCACCGCGATCATGCGGCCCCACTGGATGGGCGCGGTCCTGTCCCCGGTCTACGGCGGCGGCCACTTCTACCCGTTCCAGACCATCGACCCGCGGGTGACCGGCGCGCTCGCGATCTGGATGGGCGCGCTCGCGCTGTCCGGGGCGGTGCTGCTGATCGCCCGCAGCCCGTGCGTCCGGATGGCCGCCGTGCTGCCGGCACTGCTCGGCTTCGGCGCCGCGGCGGCGATCGTCCCCCGCGCCGAGGCCGCCCTCGTCGCGCCAATCGACCCGGTCGCCCGCGAACTCGTCTGCACCGACGACGCGCCGAAAATCTGCGTCACCCGAGTCAACGCCAACGTGCTCGACACGCTGACCCCGCTCGCCCGCGAGGGTCTGGCCGTCCTCGCGAAGCTGCCGGACGCGCCGACCGAGGTGCACCAGGAACGGTGGGCTGTGGGGGAACCGCTCCCCACCACTCGCGACGACAACGTCGTCACGATCACCGTACGGATCGACGCCCACGGCGGCCTGGCCTATCCCGCCACCGTGGTCCCCGAGATCGTCCTCGGCCTCGGCGTCGAGAACACCGGCCAGTGCCAGCGCCGCAGCGCGGTCGAACGGGCAGCCGCCTACTACCTGCTCGGCCGCCAGCCGGTCCCCGACGTCGGCGTCACACCCGACGAGACGATCGAGGAGGATCCTGAGCTCAACGCCGAGGCGGTCGCGCTCTGGCAGGGCTTGCAGAAGCTGCCGACGTCGGAGGCGCTGTCCCGCGTGGCGGCAGTGCGCAATGCGATCCTGGCCTGCCAGGACAGCACCGGATTGCTGTCACGGTGAGCCTCTACCTGCGCGCGCGACGCGTACCACTGGCCCTGGCCGCGTCCGTCGGCGCCGCGGCCCTGATCTGGGCCCTGTGGCTGACCCTCTCCGACGACCGCGACGCCGGTGCCCTGATCGTCGTGCTGACGGTCGTGCTGATGGTGGCGGTCCTGTCGACCACGCTGGCCACCCCGGACGAGGACCTGGAACGCTCAGCCTCGTTACGCTGGACCCGGTGGCGGGCACTGCACCTGCTGGCCGCGCTGGCGCTCGTGTTCGTCGTGCTGCTCGCCACCCTGCCCACTGGCGCCCGTTTCGGCCCTGCCGCGCTGGTGCTGCGCGACGCCGCCGGCCTGCTGGGCCTGACCGCCATGTGCGCGACGGTCGTTGGCGCCGCCCGCGCCTGGTTCCTCCCGCTGGGCTGGACGGTCGTCGCCGCCCTGTTTCCCCAGTCGAGCACGTGGAAGGCTCTCGCCACGTGGCAGGGCCAGCCCCACACCAGCCGACCCGCGGCGGCGATCGCAGCCATCCTGGCGGTCACGGGCCTCCTGACGTACGCCTTCCTCGGAGCCGCCCGGCGCGAAGGACCTTAGCTTGGCGTTCACCCTGCCGGCCCGATGAGCTGTGGGTTCGGCTCGGGGTAACCGCAGCCCGCCTGCACGTCACCGATCGCGCCGTGCACAAGCACATCAGCAACATCTTCGCCAAGCTCGACCTGCCCCCGGACGACAGCAGCCACCGCCGCGTCACCGCAGTACTCGCCTACCTCGGAACGCACCCGAAGAAATGACCCACCAGACTCTTCTTCCTTCCACCTCAGCGTCCAAGCGCTCAACACCCTGACCGGACAGGCAATGGGCAGGGCACCGACTGCTGTCTCACCTGGAGCCTCGCCTTCACCGGTGTCCGGGCTGCCTGCACCCACCATGAGCTGCAAGATCAGCTTGGAGAAGGCTCAGTGGTCCGGCGTGGCCATCCAGGCGGCGATCTGGGCCCTTGAGGTGAAGCCGAGCTTGTTGAGGATGTTGCGTACGTGGGTTTCGACGGTGCGTTCGGAGATGAACAGGCGTGCCCCGATCTGCTTGTTGGTAAGACCGTCAGCGACCAGCCGCGCGACGTCGGTTTCGCGCTCGCCGAGAATCCCCGCGCTGCCGCGTTCCGGGTTTACGGCGGCCGGAGAAGGGAGCTCACGGAGTGCGAGCCGTACCGCAGCGTCTCGGTTCAACTGCTGCCCAGCGGTGAACTCCGACTCGAATCTCGGACCGAGCGCGGCCGTCACCGACGCGGCGGCCTGAGTCAGGGCCGGAGCCATTCCCGCGTTGACGCGCGCGCCCGCTTCGTCGCGCAGGCGTTCCATCGCCCCGAGGAGCCGTGCTGCCAGCCGCGACTCGCGCGAGGCAGCCGCACAGCAGCCGAGCGCGCCGAGCAGGTGGCATTGGGCCACCCGGTCGTCGAGTTGGTGGGCGATGCGCAGCGCTTCGGTAAACCGCTGCTCGGCCTCGGGAAGGTCGCCGGTGAGCAGCGCGGCGAAGCCCTGGTTCATCAGCATCATGTCGAGGCTGTACAGGTCGCCCGCTTCGCGGCTGAGCCGCGCGCCCTCCCCTGCGGCGGACCTGACGGTGTCGAGGTCGCCGTCGAGGAGGCCGTTGAGCGCCGGGGCCTGGTGCAGCATGAGGGTGGTACCCAGGTCGTCCAGGCCGGTGGCGGCGACGCGGGCCCGGTCGAGCAGCCGTACGGCGGACGCTCGATCGCCGGCCAGGTTCGCGGCGACCGACGCCATGGCCAGCGACTGCGCCAGCACATCCGACTGTCCCGCGGAGCGGGCCGCCGCCACGGCGCGGTCGAGCGCCGGCATGGCCGCCGCCGGGTCGTTCTGCAGCACAGCGAGGAACCCACGGACGAAGTACGACCACGGGTGCGCGACCGGATCAGCGACCCCGGCGAGCAACTCGTCGAGCCACCGCACCCCCTCGGTCGTGGCGCGGGTGACCCAGTACCAGATCAGGCCGGTAGCGATGTCTACTCCGCGCCGGAAGTCGCGCCGGTCGGCACAGCGGCGCAGGACGGCTCGGACATTGTCGACTTCCAGTTCCGCCCAGGCCAGCCAGTCGAGCAGCCGGAAGCGTCCCTCCGCCGCGAACTGCCGACAACACGCCAGGTAGTAATCGGCGCAGCGCTCCTCGACGATTTCTTCCTCGCCAGCCTCCCGCAGTTTGAGGCGGGCGTACTCACGCATCGTCTCGTGCAGCCGGTAGCAGGCGGTGCCGGCGACCTCCTCCTTGGTCGCCAGCGATTTGTCCAGCAACGACGACAACAGGTCGAGCGCACCTGGTGCCGGCAGGTCGTCGCCGCAGCACACCGCCTCGACATCGTCGAGGGTGAACCGACCGGCGAACACGCCCAACCGCGCCAACAGCGTCCGCTCGGCCGGCGCCAGCAGGCTGTAGCTCCACTCGATCGTGGTGCGCAGCGTCTGATGGCGCGGCAGCGCGGCTCGACTGCCGCCGGTGAGCAGGTCGAACCGGCCGCTGAGCCGATCGCGGATCTGCTCGGGGCTCAGCGCCCGCGTGCGCACCGCCGCCAGCTCGATCGCCAACGGCAACCCGTCGAGCCGGCGGCACACATCGACGACCGCGGCCTGGTTGCCGGTGGTCAGGCCGAAGCTGCCCGACGCGGCTGCGGCACGCTCGACGAAGAGGGTGACCGCCTCGTTCTGGCGAAGCTGGGCGAGGGGCTCGGAGGCGCACGGTGACGGCAGTTGGAGCGGAGGAACGGGCAGCACGTGCTCACCGGCCACCGACAACGGCTCCCGGCTGGTCGCGATCACGCGTACCCCCGGCGCTGTAGTGATCACATCGGCGACGAGTCGGGCGGCCGCGTCGAGCAGGTGCTCGCAGTTGTCGACGACCAGCAGCAACTGCTTGTCCCTGAGGTAGGGCCGCAGCAGGGCCGCCGGCTCGGTCGCGGCCTGGTCGCGCAGGCCGAGAGCGGCCAGGACGGCATGGCCGACGAGCGCCGGATCCGCCAGTTCGGCGAGTTCGACCAGCCAGGCGCCGTCGCCGAACCCACGCCGGAGGTCGGTCGCGACGCGGAGCGCCAGACGCGTCTTGCCCACCCCACCCGGCCCGACCAGGCTGACCAGCCGCGCGGCGGTCAACTTCTTCCTGGCCTCGGCCAGCTCGTGACGACGGCCGACGAAGCTCGTCGCTTCGACGGGCAGGTTGCCCGATCGGTGAGTGGGTCTGGGCACCGACCGACCGTACTACGGACCGTGATCTTCCCAATGTCGGCCGCTCAGTACCGGCTCAGTGGTTGCACTGATGGCGACGCCCTCCGCGCTCCCTAGATTCTCGATCATGACTACGAAACATCCGGCCTGGCGGGTCGAGATCAGCTTTGTTGACGCGCCCCCGGTGCGACAGATCGAGCGGGCGTCCGGCGTCAGCGCCGTCGAGGCCGCCGGTCCGGTCGTGCGCTGCCTCGTCGCCGGCAGCTTCCAACCGTTCCTCGAGGCGCTGCGCGGCCACGAGGTCATCACCCTGCAGTCGATGCCGGCCGTCGGAGCATCGTCATCCGCACGCGTCAAGGAAGGCCTGTGATGGATTCCGCTGCGGGCGCCTCACCGCGCCGGCTGGCCCGGGCTGCCGGCCTGCTCTACCTCATCAACATCGTCGGGGGTGCCTTCGCCATCAGCGTTGTCCCCGCCATGCTGGTCACGCCCGATCCGGTGACCACGGCCCACAATATCGCGAGCCATGAGCTGCTCTACCGGTCCGGCCTCGCCGCGCACGTGGTGGTCACCGTGACCAACGTCGGCCTGGCAGTCATCTTCTATGACCTGCTCAAGGTGGTGAACCGACGGCTCGCCCTGCTGGACGTGTTCTTCATCCTGGTCGGCACCGCCATCGAGGCCGCCGGCCTGGTCAACCAGTTCGCGCCTTTGGTCCTCACGGGCGACGGCCCCTACGCGAACGCGCTTCCGGCGGCACAGCTGCAGGCCCTGGCCTACCTGCCCGGCGACCTGTCCGGCATCGACTACACCATCCACACGGTGTTCTTCGGCTTCGACCTCCTCTGCATGGGCTATCTGCTCCTCAGGTCGAGGTTCCTCCCCACGACGATCGGCGTCCTGCTCGCGATCGACGGCCTCGCCTACCTGATCTACAGCTTCACCAACATCCTGGCACCGGGGTTCGCCGCCCACCTGGTCCCCTGGATCCAGTTGCCCGCGCTCCTCGGCGAAGGAACGCTCTGCCTGTGGCTGCTCGTGGCGGGCGTGAACATCGAACGATGGAAGCAGCAGGCCGCCTTCTCCTCACGTTCGGATAACACCCCCCTCACGCCCCGAGGACACGCCCCGGCGCGGCCTTGACCGCTGTGTCGAGGCGTCGGCGAACCCGGTCAGCCCGGTCGCGGCCCGCTGGAGCAGGCCGGCAACCCAGCCGGTCGGCCCCAGCGTGCCGAGCGGGAGGCCGGCACCGTTTGCCAGAGCCGGATCGGCCGGTAGTGCTGGACCAGTCGACTCGCGAGGGTGTCACCTTCGCGGTCACTCAGTCGAGGCAGAACTCGTTGCCCTCGATGTCCTGCATCACGAGGCACGACTCGTTGTCGCCGTCGGCGCGCAGTAGTCGCACGCGTACCGCGCCGAGCGCGACCAGTCGTGCGCATTCGGCCTCGAGTGCGGCCAGGCGCTCTTCACCCACGAGCCCGGTGCCGACCCGTACGTCAAGATGCAGCCGGTTCTTGACGACCTTGCCTTCGGGAACGCGCTGGAAGTACAGTCGCGGGCCCACCCCTGAGGGATCACTGCAGGCGAACGCTGAGCCCTGCTTCTCAGGCGGCAGCGTGCGATCGAAATCGGTCCAGGTGGCAAACCCCTCCGGGGGCGGCGGTACGACGTACCCCAACACCTCGCACCAGAAACGAGCGACGCGCTCAGGTTCTGCGCAATCGAAGGTGACCTGGATCTGCCTGACCGACGCCATCGGCCCACCATAGAGGCGGGATCTCGGCGACCTGCGGGAGGGGATCCGGGTCGGCAGCGCCGCTGCGGCGCTCAATCTCCAACCGCACGATCGCTGCTCGACAGGCTTGGCCGGAGGTCCTCGGCTTCATCACCCGGGGGCGGCCCTAGAAAGGTTAGGAAACTTTCCTAATAATATACGCATGAACAGTCTTCGATACCTGCTCTTGACGTCGGCGACGACCCTGGCCGTCGCGGTGGGCGCAGTCGTCGGCGCTGCCCCCGCCGCCGCGGCCAACCTGCTGAGCAACCCGGGCTTCGAATCGGGCGTGCTCGCGCCATGGACCTGCAGCCTCGGCTCGGTCGTCACCACACCCGTGCACACCGGCACCAAAGCGCTGCAGGGCCCGGCGTCGGCCTCCGACACCGCCCAATGCACGCAGACCGTCGCCGTGCTGCCCAACACGACGTACAGCCTCACCGGGTGGGTCCGCGGCAGCTACGTCTACCTCGGCATCACCGGCGGGGCGTCTACGTGGACGCCGAACGCGGCGAACTACACGCAGCTGACCGTGAACTTCACGACAGCGGCCAACCAGACCAGCGTCGAGGTCTACACCCACGGCTGGTACGGCCAGGGCACGTACTTCGCCGACGACATCTCACTCGACGGCCCAGGCGGCGCCGCGCCACCGGGCGTGCCCGGCACCCCGACCCTGGGCTCGATCACGAACACGTCGGTAGCGCTGTCCTGGGGCCCGTCGAGCGGGACCGTGACCGGCTACCGGGTCTACGAAGGCACCACCATCCGGGCCGACACGACCGCGATGAGCGCCACGATCACCGGCCTGGCCACCTGCTCCACTCACACGTACGCGGTGGCGGCGTACAACGCCAACGGCGAGTCGGCGAAGTCCGGCACGGTCACCGTCACCACGACCGGCTGCACGAGCGCACCCCCGACTCCGTCGGGCCTGACCATCACGGGCACCACGAACACGTCGATCTCGTTGCAGTGGAACGCCTCCAGCGGTGCGACCGGGTACTACGTCTACGAAGGCGCGACCCGGGTCGCCACGGGGACCGGCACCACCGCGACGGTCAGCGGGCTGCCCACCTGCTCGACCCACTCGTACACCGTCACGGCGTACAACGGAAATGGTGAGTCGGCCAGGAGTGGCGCGGTGAGCGGGACCACGACGGGATGCGGCAACACCGGACTGCCCAAGCACGCGCTGATCGGCTACCTGCACGCAAGCTTCGCGAACGGCAGCGGCTACCTGCGGCTGGCCGACGTGCCGGCGGCGTGGGACATCATCAACCTGTCCTTCGGCGAACCGACGTCGGTGACCTCCGGCGATATCCGGTTCAACCGGTGCCCGGCGGCCGAATGCCCGAACGTGGAAAGCGACGCCGACTTCGTCGCGGCCATCCGGGCCAAGCAGGCGCAGGGCAAAAAGATCCTGCTGTCGATCGGCGGGCAGAACGGCCAGGTGCAGCTGAACACCACGGCCGCGCGGGACGCCTTCGTCAGCTCGGTGAGCGCCATCATCGACCGCTACGGCCTCAACGGACTGGACGTGGACTTCGAGGGCCATTCGCTGACCCTCAACGCGGGAGACAACAACGTCGCCAGCCCGACCACGCCGGTCATCGTCAACCTCATCTCCGCCCTGAAGACCCTGAAAGCCCGCTACGGCGACGGATTCGTGCTGACGATGGCGCCCGAGACGTTCTTCGTCCAGCTCGGATACCAGTTCTACGGCGGCAACTGTGGTGGCTGCGACCGGCGCGCCGGGGCGTACCTTCCCGTCATCTACGCCCTGCGTAACGACATCACGGTCCTGCACGTCCAGGACTACAACTCCGGGCCCATCATGGGCCTGGACAACCAGTACCACACCATGGGCGGCGCGGACTTCCACATCGCCATGACCGACATGCTCGCCGCCGGATTCCCGGTCGCGGGCACCGGCTTCACGTTCCCCGCCCTCCGCCAGGACCAGATCGCGTTCGGCACCCCCGCCGCGGGCAGCGCCGGCAACGGCTTCACCTCGCCCGCGGCAGTCCAGGCCGCCCTCAACTGCCTGGTCCGCGGCACGTCCTGCGGGGGGTACGCCCTGCGAGGCGGCACGTCACCGAACCTACGCGGCCTCATGACCTGGTCCATCAACTGGGATCGGTACTACGGCTGGGAGTTCATGAACAGCCATAAGCCGTTCCTGAACGCCCTCCCCTAGCTTGATCTTCATATGCGCCACGAGCGCGGAGAGGGGCCGATGTAGGTAGATCCTCTTGAGGCGGTGCCGTCCAGGACGCGCCCTGGCTCGATCCTCATCTTTTACGACGGGTTCGACGCCGGGGGCGGCAACCCGGGCATCGCCGACGGCGGGGCCCGCGACCAGAATCCGGCCGCGGGCCCCGAGCCGCCGGCGCCGCTCAGTCCAGGCCGTAGGCCCGGACCATTGTCTGGGTGACGGTGGCACCGTCCGCGGTCGTGAGTTCAACCTTCAGATGGACGTAGCCGCTGCTCGCCGGCACAGCGGGCACGGTGGCCGCCTGCTGTGTGCCCGTGCCGGTGACCGGCAGCTCGGTCCAGGCGCTGGCAGGGATTCCCGCGACCGAACTCTGCGATCCGGCCGCGTACCAGACCTTGGCCCCGGTGACCGGAACTGGCTTCCCGCCAGACCTGTTGGTGACGGCCGACAACCGCAACGGCACGGCGGTGCCGCCGGGGACCGTGTTGGTCAGCCTGAGCGGCAGGTCGAGCACGGGCACCGGGACGCCCTGCGCGCCCTGTTGCCCAGCGCTGGTGCGGAACGTCCACGCAGTGTCCTCCGCGATCCCGATCGACCAGCGGATCGCGCCGAACCCGACCGGCCGCTGCCAGGTCGCCCGGGCCGTGATCGTGGCCTCGTCGTCGGGCAGGATGATCACGCCACCGTCGTATTTCGCCGGCTGCCCGTCTACGTTGACGGTGACGCTACGGCTGTCCGGATAGGCGCCGAGGGCGTCGTGTCCGCCGGCGTCACCGAACCAGGGGACACTCACCCGCAGTCGGTTGGCGTCGCGCTGGAACAGCGGCCTGCCGTCGGTCGACAGGGACATCCCGGTGGGCGCCTTGTACCAGCTCGTCGTCTCCTGGCCGGCGGTCCGGCTCCGCGGGCCGTCGAAGGCCCCGCCGCTGTTGGCCACGCCGGGTGCCACGATGCTCGTCCAGGCGACCTGCGGATGGGCGGTGAAATAGTCGGTCCGCTCGGTGGGCGCGAGGACCCCGACGGTGCTGCCGGCCGCCCAGAGCGAGCTGGACATTCCGGGGATCCTGAACTGTACGTCGGTCCAGAGGGTGCGGCTGTCGCCCTGGGTGTAGTAGCCGGCCCGCTGCGCGGAGAGCTCACTGTCGTGGACCCGCTGGGTGCCGGTCGCCACCGTGCCGGTCGTGAGCCACGCGAGGTTGTAGACGTACGGGCTCGTCTCCGGCTGCTCTCCGGACCAACGCAGCGTCACCGGGCCGGCGGCCACCGCCGCGGCCAACCGGGCACCCTCGTCGGAGCGGACGGTGAGGACGGGGATCGACGCCCCGCTCTCTCCCGGCGGGGTCACCTTGCCGACCAGGCTCGGGTAGTAGGCGATCACCGCGACCGCGCCCACCCGGGCGGCGTCCCGGACGACCGTGCCGAGGGGCCAGGGCGGCTGTACGGCGACGAGTGCGACCTTCCCGGTCAGGTCCTGGTCGAGGAGCTCGGCCGGATCGACCGCGACGAGCGGCGCGGTGCCCTGACCGTGCAGCGGCGGTGTCTGCACCACCGACCAGTAGTCGAGCGGTCCGGCCTGGGTGGCCACCGTCGCCCGCGGCGCGTACGCGCGGGTCGTCACGCCGAACGTGAATCGCTCGTCACGCCTGCCCGTCGAGTCGGTGTACACGGCGTCGACATACGACGGCGCGGTGGCGAAGCTCGACAGCCTGATGCCGCTGCCGGTCAGATCGTAGGTGTAGCCGACGGTGTACCCGAACGGCTGGCTGGCGCGGTCGGTCTGCCAGCTCAGCGGCCGCGCGTCGCGTGCGTCCAGGGTGATCGTCGCGTCACCGTCGATCTTGACGTTCTGCCGGGCGAGGAAGGCAACCGATGTCACGCCGCTGGCGTTGGTGGGCTCATCACGGGTCATGACGTTCGCGGCGATCGTGTAGGTGCCCAGCCGCAGCCGCGTGGTGGTGGTGCCGTCAGCGCCGAACCCGACGTGCCACGCCCGGCCGCGGGTCGGATCGATGAGGTCCCACATCGACGGTGCTGCCGCCGGGTTGCCGAACCGGTCGATGCCCACGACGGTCACGTCTGCGGAGGGCTCCTCGAGGTGGAGGCTGAACGGCACCTCGACCTGGACGCCCTTCGCGGTGCCGACCAGGCGGCCGGTGACCGTGCCGTACGCCGCGTCCTTGACCGGCAGTCCGGGGTCGATCCGCAGCGGGACGGAGGCGTTCTGGCCGCCGCCCACCGTCAGATGACTCGCGAGCGGCCGGACCATGGCAGCGGGCACAGGGGTGACGCCGTCCCCACCGACGAGTTCCTCGACCTCAAGCTTGAGCGTGACGGCCGTGCTGCCGAGGTTGGTGAAGGTGATCGGTGCCTGGGTGACCGGAAGCGACTTCTGCGGGTAGGAGAAGTCGCCCAGCCGCAGATTGGGCGCCCCGACCACCTGCTGGGTGACGGCACGGCCCACGTCCATCGGGCCGGCGCCCTGCTCGAGCACGTTCGAGCGGGTGTCGCCGGCCGAGGAGGTGAGCACCTTCTTGACCTCTGCCGGAGTGAGATCGGGCCGGGCGTCGAACACGAGCGCTGCGCCTCCGGCGACGTGCGGGGTGGCCATCGAGGTGCCGGAGTAGGCGACGTACGCCAGGTCGCCCCGGCCGCCGGCGCGGGCGGCGACCACGTCGACGCCCTGCGACGCGATGTCCGGCTTGGCGGCGGTTCCGCCGAAGACCGGGCCCCGCGAGGTGAAGTACGCCGAGGCGTTGTGCCGGTCCACCGCGCCGACCGTCAGCGCGCCGGGGCCGCACCCCGGCGTCGACACCGAGCCGGGCAGGCCGCTGTTGCCGGCCGCGATCACGAAGAGAGCCCGATCGCTGAGGGCCTCGACGGCGTCGACGTCCGGGCCCTCGCACTCGGCGCCAGTGGCACCGAGCGACATCGACACCACCCTTGCGCCGTTGTCGACGGCCCACTGCATCCCCTGGATGATCCCCGAGGTGTAGCCCGCGCCGGTGTTGTCGAGCACCTTGCCGATGAGCAGGTCGGCGCCGGGCGCCATGCCGGCGTACGCGCCCTGCGATGCGGCACCCGTCCCGGCGACCGTGGAGGCGGTGTGGGTGCCGTGGCCGTTGCGGTCCTCGACGCCCTCCCAGCCGATGAAGCTGTGCTCGGCGACGACCCGCCCGGCCAGGTCCGGGTGACCGGTGTCGTAGCCGGTGTCGAGGACGGCGACCTTCACACCGGTGCCGTCGAAGCCGAGCCGGTGGGCGACGTCGGCGCCGGTCAGCGGCACCGTCGGGCTGCCGCTGTCGCCGCTCTTGTCGCTGGAGTGGACGATCTCGTCCAGCCAGATCCGGGCAGCCGGGAGGCGCTGGACCGACGGCTTCTCGGCGGTGTCGCTCGATGGAGCGGGCGGCGTGCTCGCTGGGGCGAGCGAACGCCAGACGCCGGCGGCCTGGTCCTTGCGGATGCGCACCGCCGCGCCCTTGATGAGGGAGAGCCGCGCGGTGATCTGCGTTCCGGCCGGTGCCCTTTTCGCAAGCTCGTCGGCCTGCTGCACGGTCGCGTAGGTGACGATCACGGGCAGGGTGTCGCGGTTGGCGTCGTCGTACCCGTCAGCGAGCAGCTTGGTGATGTTGAACAGGTCTCGGTCCACCTGGCCGGTGTCGATCTGGGCCTCGATCCCGGCGGGGAGGACGTAGGTGCCTCCGGCGTCGGTGAACGTGGTGAACAACGCGTCGCGTCCTGACACGTCACGCAGGCGTACGTCGGCGAGGCCGCCGTCGGCGGTGACCCGAGCCGTGACCTCGTCACCGGTGACGAGCGTGAAGGCCCGCAGCTGGCCCGCGGGCGCCGCAGCGACGGCGGGCGGCGCGGGCTGGTCGGCGGCCCGGGCGGCCTCGGCCCCGAGCGCCGGCAGAGCGGCGACCATAGCCAGAGCGGCAAGGACGCTGACCGGGCCGCGGGCGCGGCGATGATCTGACATGCAGAGCTCCTGGACGAGCAGTGGGGTGGGACGTGCCCTACTCTCGCGGAACCGCCGTCTCCGCCGGCCGGCTCCGGCATGGCGAGACGGCGACATGGCGAGAATTCGACACCCGGCACACGCTGGGACGACCGGCAGGAGGAACGCGTGCTCGACGAGCTGGTACCACTGGACGAGGCGGTCTACCGCGGCGTCATCGCGTTCCCCGGCGTCGGCGTCGACCGGCTCGCCGACGAGCTCGGCTGGCCGGTCGCCGTCATCACCGCGTCGCTGAACCGGCTGGCCGACACGGGCCTGGTCCACCCCGGGCCCAACGGAGCGATGATCACCTCCCCGCCCGAGCTGGTTCTCGGCCCGCGGCTGGCCCGGTCCCGCGAGCAGCTACGCCGCTCCGAGGAGCTGCTCGCTCAGTTCGCGGAGACCTATCACCGCGAGATGGCGCCCGCCCGAGGCCACGACCTCGTCGAGCTCATCGAGGGGCCCGAGTCGGTCGCCCACCGGCTGCTCCAGCTCGAATACAGCGCCCAGCGCACCATCCGCGCCTTCCAGTCGGGCGGCAACCAGGCGATCCCCGCCGCCGACACATTCGAGGAGACCACGAGCGAGGACCTCCCGGTACGGCGCGGTCAGGACGAGACCGACGCGCTGGAGCGGGTACGCCGCCACGCCGCGACCGGTGTCGTCTATCGCATCGTCGTCGACACGGCCTTCCTGCAGGAGCCCGCAGCGACCCGTGCCCTCCACAAGAGGCTTGAGGAAGGAGCGCAGGTGCGGATCGCCGACGAGCCGCTGCGCAAGATCGCAATTGCCGACGACGCCACGGCGATGGTGCAGATCAGCGACCAGTCGTCGGTGATGCTGCGCTGGCCGCTCGCTGCGCTGGCCGGTGAGCTCTTCGAAGCGGTCTGGGCCTCGGCGCGCCCGTTCGCTGTCAAAGGGACCGGGCTGGACCCGATGGACAGGCAGATCCTGCAGCTCATGCTCGCCGGCCTCACCGATCGGGCGCTCGCCCACCAGCTCAGTACCTCGGCCCGCACGGTCCAGCGGCGTCTCCGCGCCCTCATGGAGACGACCGGCGCCACCACCCGGATGCAGCTCGGCTGGCACGCCTGCCGCCGTGGTTGGGTCTGACCGCAGTTCTGCCTCAGCCTCGGAGACTGTCCCACCACGGGTTCGCCGGGGGTTCGGCGGCCCGATCGGAGCGGTCTGATCTGGTCTCTGGCGGCTACGTTCCGCTACAAACACGTTCATAGGTCGCCGCGTCAACTACCGGATCTGCCGACGACAGTGCGTCGTAGGCAGCGCGCGTCCCTATCGGCGTGGTGTGCTTCTAACCGCTCGCGGGTGCCGTTTGCGTCTGGGTAGAGACGGCCGCCTCGTACCTGAGCATGGTGTCGACGAATGTGCGTTGTTGTGCTGGGCTCAGCGGTGCGAGGGCCTGGCGCCAGGCATGGGCACCCGGAGTGAGCCATTGGGCGATGGCGGAACGACTCTCAGGGCTGATGTCGACGATGCGGCGGCGGCGGTCGGCGTCGTCCTCGCGTCGTACCAAGACTCCTCGGCGGCTCAGATCGCTCACGATCAGGCTCACCGTGGTCGGTGCCACACCCAGCATCCGGGCTAGCTGGGAGACGGTCAGCGGACCGTCCAGTAGGAGCAGGGACAGCATCGACAGGTGCCGCGGCGCCAGATCAAGCGACCGAAGCTGTTCTGGCAATGGCAGGCGCTTGATCCTGCCGACCAGCCTTGGCATCACCAGGAGCAATTCCCTGACCGCGTCATCCGTGGTGCCGGGCGTTGACATCCGCCCACCTCCCAAATATCTTTGCAGTCAAAGCTAGTTTGCGATCAACTGTTCACGGAGGATGGTATGCCCCACCTCAGCGTGCATGTGCTGGAGAGCGACCTGGCCGGCCGGGAGACCGCCCTGATTCGGAACCTGACCGACGCGGTCGTCGCCGTCTACGGGGAGTGGGCCCGAAGCATTGCGGTCGTGCAGTTGATCGGCCTGCCGCCCAACCGATGGGGTATCGGCGGTACGCCAGCACAAGCGCCCTCACCCAGCGTTACATTCGGCATCAGAGAGGCGGCGTTCAGCCGACCCGACGCCGACGAGATCGTTACCCGCCTCGTGTCCGGAGTCACGGATGCCATCGTCGACGTCCTCGGGGAACGCGTCCGCGCCGGCCTCACGGTCGAGCTCGTAGGCACCCCGGCCGGACGCACAGGTATCGGCGGGGTTGTCGTCACGTCATAGGGATCAATCAAGTGCCGGAGCCGTTACGACGAGCACTTAACAACACTCGATCGGCGCACTCTAATGCCGCGAGTACCGCGTTCGCACACTCGGTAACGGAGATCAGGTTTGCCGGATCGCGGATGATGCGTGCGGTCATGATCTTCTAGCCGGGGAACTCCGCGATGCCGAGGGCCTCGGTAAATTCGAGGATCCCGCCACCGAACGGACCAGGGCTCTCCTCAAGTGCGGTCGCGAGTCCGTCGGGGCTGGCGACGAGGCCGGCCTTCTCGGCCCACGTCAGCAGTCCGGCGGCGGCCTGGCTGTTGAGTGGCTCGAATCTGTCGTTGTCGTCGACGAGGGCCCGCACGATCTCCTCGTTGAGGTAGAACTCGATCGCGCCGCCGGAGGGATCAGCCGCCGTGGCGAAGGCGCAGTCGCTGTCGAAGACCGATAGCGCGATGGCCGGTGCCGCCCTCTCCAACGCGAGGTCTTTGGCTAGGTCGTCGGGCGAAGTGTCATCGACCGGGCCGAGGAACCCGATCCGCCAGCCGCCGGCGCGGACGTTGTCGATCACGGCCCGACGAGAGCCGCTTCGATCTGGTCAAGGTCGTTTCGCACGGTGAAGGTATCTTCGATCATCGACGCGACGCGGCGTAGAGATGGGTGCACACAGCACCGCCCAGGTCTGGTCGAGAGATTGCTCGCCGTGACCGGATGGCTTTCACCGCCCTTGTCCCATCCGCAGAACCCACCTTGGCCGGGCCTGGCCCCGTGAAGCCCGATGATTCTACGACCCACCAACCAGCCGACAGACGACCGACCGCAGCGCACACATCTGCCCCTTCAGGTGGACTCGTGTTCATCGCCGATGGTGACGCACAGTGATGTATGACTTCCTCTCCTGCTTCGGCTTCCGGTGTCGTACCTGGCGATCAACTCGTTGTGCGGGCCGCAGTGTCGGCCTTCCTGGGCCGTTACCGTGGCCAGACTCACGTGCACACCGAGTCTGACCTGCGAGTCTTCCTTCGCTGGTGCGCCGACCACGACCTGGACCCGCTGACTGCGGCGCGGGTGGATATCGAGCGGTACGTGCGCTGGCTGCAAGACGTACGCCGGTACCAGCCCTCGACGGTGTCCCGTCGGCTGTCGGTCGTGGTTGGGTCTTATCGGGTCTGCGTCATCGACGCGATCCTGGAGCACTCGCCGGCCGACTACATCCGCCGGCCCACTGTGCCGGCCGAGTCGCCGGCCCTCGAACTGGGGCACCTGCGGTTCGAAGCTTTGATCACCACCGCCCGGAAGTCCTCGAACCTGAACCATTTCGCCCTGGTCGCCATCCTGGGGCCTACTCGGGCTGCGGATCTTCGAGGCTTGCGGGTCGAACATCGCCGACCTGGGCAAGGAACACGGACACCGGGTCCTACACGTACGTGGCAAAGGCGGCCAAGGTCGTCCTCGTCCCACTACCACCTGCGGTGGCCCGAGCCATCGACCGGGCCGTCGACAACCGCACCGCCGGGCCGATCCTGCGCAACACCCACGGTCGGCGGATGACCGACACGCCGCTACCCGCCGCCTCAAACACCTCGCCCAGGCCGCGGGAATCCGGATGCCGAGGATGCACCCACATATGCTGCGCCACACCTTTGTGACCACCATGCTCGACGCCGACGTCAGCCTCCGCGACGTGCAGATCGCCGCCCGCCACGCCGATCCCCGAACCACCATGCGCTACGACCGAGCCCGCAAAAACCTCGACCGGCACCCCAACTACATCCTCGCCGCGTACATGGTCTCCGGAACATGACCAGCCGCTCACGACTCTGCCGATGTCACTGCGCTGGCTGCCTGCGGCCTGCGGGCCCGAGCATTTACACCCGATTGGACAGTTCCAGGGGCATGCAAGGGCCTCGCCGGTCCTTCGTGACGTCAGGTCGTCATCGCACAGATGCATCGGACGCGGCCCGAGCGATGTCGCGGGCGAGGTGGGAGACACGCAGACCGACCGACCGTAGTCGGCGCAGGTCCGCGAGCGTGTCATGCATGAGCTGGACGTAAAAGTAGTTGACATGCTCCAGGACCGCGAACAGCGCAAAGGCCAGTCCTGGCCAGGAGGTTCGCCCTGGATCCGTCGCCGCGACGGATCCAGTGGCCACGACGCCAGCGGCCAGGAGCAGCGGGTTGACGATGCGGGCCGCGCGAAATGCCGCCAAAGCCGGAAGGTGGCGTCGGCGAACGTCCATCTGATGCAGTTTGGCTACCCAGTACGCGGCGCCCTCGATAAGCAATAGCGCAAACAAGCCGAAGCCGACCAGGTTGGTTGCCGTAGCCGGTAGCCCGACCACGCCGAACCACACCCCGCCTTGCAGTGGGATGTTCATGAGCTCCAGCGCAGCCAGCGAGCGCAAACGCTTGCGAACAGTCTGACTGGGTGTTGCGCCGGTGAGAGCGGTTTGCACGCTAGCCATTATGGATCATGAACTGGCGGTCAGCGGACGGCGTCGGTGAGTCGGCTGGTGAGGTCGCGGATGTGTGCGATCAGTTCGGGTGGTTCGTGGATCTGGAAGCGGAAGCCGAACAGTGCGACGTAGATGGCGAGTTCGTCGAGGGTGTTGGATCCGGTGCGCAGTAGGCAGGTGTGTGGGTCGACGGCTTCGATGACGCCGATGGTGGGTGGGATGCGTTCGGCGGCGGTCTCGGCTGGCGCGTGCAGGGTGATCTGGGCTTGGTAGCGGTACGGCGCGGTGGACACGCCGCGGGCGAGGTAGCCAGCGAGGTCGACATCGGGTGCCTGTCGGGGGCTGAATCGCGGGCCGGCCGGGATGCGGGGACGGATCCGGTCGACCCGATACGTGCGCCAGTCGCACCGCTCGGTGTCCCACCCCACCAAGTACCAGCGCCGGCCCGTGTGCACCAGTCGGTGCGGTTCGGTGTCGCGTACCGAGGTGGTGCCGTCGTGGCGGTGGTAGTCGAAGCGGAGCCGCTGGTGCTCGCGGCAGGCGGCGGCGACGGCGGTCAGCACGTCCGGATCCACGGTGGGGCCGGCGGCGGGAACCGTGACGGTGACCGAGTGCAGCAGGGTGACCCGGTGTCGCACGCGTGATGGCAGTACCTGTTCGAGCTTTGCCAGTGCGCGTAGGGACGCTTCCTCGATGCCGGTGAGCGTGCCGCTGGCGGCGGTGCGTAGCCCGATGGCGACGGCCACGGCCTCCTCGTCATCCAGTAGCAGCGGCGGCAGCTTCGTTCCGGCGCCGAGCCGGTAGCCGGCCGCGCCAGGGGTGGCGTGCACCGGGTAGCCGAGATCGCGCAGTTTCTGGATGTCACGGCGCACGGTCCGCACGTCGACCTCAAGGCGGTGCGCCAGGTCGGCGCCGGTCCAATCGCGCGGGGTTTGCAGCAGCGAGAGCAGGCGCAGCAGCCGGGCGGACGTCTCCAACATGCCGTCAAGTTTGCCACTCACCTAGGGCCGAAGCTGTCCTAGCATGGCCGTAGCGTGGTTGCCATGAGCGAAGAGATCATCCCATTTCAGATCGACATCCCCCAGGATCGCCTCGACGACCTGCGCCAGCGGCTCGCCCAGACTCGCTGGCCCGACGAGCTGCCCGGCGTCGCCTGGGAAGCCGGGGTGCCTCTGGACTACCTGAAAGACATGGCCGACTACTGGCGCACCGGTTACGACTGGCGTGCCCACGAGGCGCGGCTGAACGAATTTCCCCAGTTCACCACCGATATCGACGGACAGAACGTGCACTTCCTGCACGTCCGTTCCCCCGAGCCGGGAGCACTGCCGCTCATCATCACCCACGGCTGGCCCGGCTCGATCGTGGAGTTCATGAAGATCATCGGCCCGCTGACCGATCCCGGCCGGCACGGCGGCGACCCCGCTGACGCCTTCCACGTCGTGGCGCCGTCGCTGCCCGGGTTCGGCTTTTCCAGTCCGCCCGCCGCCCCGGGCTGGGACACCAGCCGGGTAGCCCGCGCCTGGGTCGAGCTGATGAAACGCCTCGGCTACCACCGCTACGGCGCGCAGGGCGGGGACACCGGCTCGATCGTCTCCCCCGAACTCGGCCGCATCGACCCCGATCATGTGATCGGCGTGCACGTCAACAACCTGGGCACCTTCCCTTCCGGCGATCCTGCCGAGCTGGCCGGCCTCACCGAGGCCGACCAGGCCCGCCTCGAGCTCATGACGACCTGGGGTCGTGACATGAGTGGGTATGCCATCGTCCAAGCAACCCGGCCGCAGACAATCTCCTACGCCCTCACCGACTCACCGGTCGGCCAGCTCGCGTGGATCGTCGAGAAGTTCAAGGAATGGACCGACCCGGCCGCCAAGCTGCCCGAAGATGCCATCGACCGTGACCTAATCCTCACCGACGTTTCGGTGTACTGGCTGACCGGCACAGCCGGGTCCGCGGCCCGCATCTACTACGAAGGGGCCCGCACCTGGGGCCAGGTCCAGACTCGGTCGCCGGTACCGACCGGGGTGGCGGTGTTCCCCAATGACCTAACCATCCGGCCCCTCGCCGAACGCGATCACAACGTGGTGCACTGGGCCGAGTTCAGCCGCGGCGGGCACTTCGCCGCCATGGAAGCACCCGACCTCCTGGTCGACGACATGCGGGAATTCTTCCGCCCGTTGCGCTGACCGCAACCCCTTAGGGCAGACGTCTTGCTGGCCCGGACCGCCCGGTCCAGGCCAGCAAGACGACGCGTTCAACGGCCATCCGAAGACCGGACAAGGCCGGAGATACCACGACCGCCCACACTCAGGTGCTACCGGTCCCACCGCCCGTCGGGCGCGGAGGTCCACTCGTTCGTCACGACGCGGCGACGTACCAGGGCGGTGCTGCCGGCGGCCGGCGCGGTGCCCGCACCATCATCACCAACACTTCAGCGACGACAGTGGGAGATGTGCTCGGATGACCAGCCGTTCTACCGCCGTGCCGCGGCTGTCCTGGTCCGATGTATCGGGCCGACGGCTTGATCGGCACGGGCTGTCCGCCCCGGTACGCGACGGTGAACCCGCCGATGCTGTAGCCGCCGTGTGCGGCGCGCACGCTCAGGTGCTGTCCGCCGCTGAGGTGTCGATCGGGCTGCGCGTCGCAGGTGCGACCCGGGTCGATGTTGCTGATGCGTTGTGGCGCGAACGCAGTCTGGTCAAGACGTTCGGGCCACGCGGTACCGTGCACCTGCTACCGACCCGTGAGCTGCCACTGTGGACCGGCGCGCTCGGCGCGATCCCACCTTCTTCGAACAGCATGCCTGCCGACTCGCGGCTGACTCCCGACCAAACCGACGAGGTCGTCGCGGCGGTCGCGGCGGCGTTGGCCGACGCGGAACTGACCATCGACGAACTCAGCGCAGAGGTGGCCGCCCGCACGGGCCCCTGGGCCGCCGACCCGGTGGTGCCGGCCTTCGGGGCCATGTGGCCGCGCTGGCGGCAGGTCATGCACCTGGCCGCGCACCGCGGGGCACTATGTTTCGGCCCGAACCGAGGGCGGAAGGTCACCTACACCAGCCCACGGCGGTGGCTACCCGGATTTCAGCCGGCCCAGGCTTCCGACGCCCTCGCCGGCCTGGTCCGGCGCTACCTGCACGCGTACGGCCCGGCCACACCGCAGCAGTTCGCGCAGTGGCTATCCGCGCCTCGCCGCTGGGCGACCGAATTGTTCGACTCCCTCGCCGGTGAACTGGAGCAGGTCGACGTCGACGGCAGCCCCGCTTGGGTCCGTGCCGGCGACACCGCGCCGCCACCCACGCCACCGCACGGTGTGCGGCTATTGCCATACTTCGACGCCTACACCGTTGGCTGCCACCCGCGTGAGCGGCTCTTCCCGGGACCTGCCGCGCAACGCGCGCTCGCCGGCGGTCAGGCCGGCAACTTTCCGGTACTGCTCATCCACGGCACCGTCGCAGGTGTGTGGCACCAGCGCCGCTCCGGACGCAAACTGCACGTCACGGTCGAGCCGCTTACGCCGCTCACTGTCGCCGAGCGTCGGGATCTCGACGACCAGGTGGAACGTATCGGGGAAATCCTAGAGGGCAAACCAGAGCTGACCATCGGCACGGTGACCGTAGGCGGCCACGCGTAACCACGCCAGTGCCAGCCGATCCTGGCACATTCGATCGGTCTGCGAGTGCCGGCAACTTCCGCACATGCCGCGTAGCGCTCGTCACGCAAGGTAACCAGCTCAGCCGGACGCGCCGAGTTGAGGACGCAGCACCGAGGGAATCAACTACTGGGACGAGTTGAAGGACTCACCTTCTCAGATGGAGACATGCTTCGCTATCTTCGCTAATGTCCTCGAACTTGACGAGCACGGAGTCCCAACCAACGAGAAGTACGCCGAGCGTCGCGCCGCGACGTGGCTCTACCAGTACTGCACTGGCAAGCTTCCTTCTGGAGAAGCAGACCTTGCCTCTTGGGAGGTCCAGCTCTACTGACCGTTGGGTTCCCCACCGGTAGCCCTGCTCGCGGTCACCCGAGGACCGTTCTCCTGCGCAGATTGAGTGCGGCTACAGTAAGCAGCCATCCAGATCTGCCGCAGTGGGCGCGATACGAGCGTTGTGCCGACCGGTCAACCGTGGTCGTAAACGGTGGTGGCGATGTCGCGGTCACACAAGGCCTCGACGATGAGCGGTTCGATGCGGTCCCACCGGCCGCCGGCAAGGCCACAGCCGATGCGCGGCATGTGGACCGAGGCGATCAACCTCCCGGCGTGCTCGGCGACCGCGTTCAGGCACTCCGCAACAGCGTCGTATCGGATCGGTGGCCCGCTGCTGCCGCTGCGGATGCCGCGCTGGGCGACCATGTTGGCCACCCAGGTGTCGGGCTGAACTTGGACCAGCTGCGTGGCGCCAAGGCCGAAGTCGTTGCCGGAGCGCTCGCGGTGCCACTGTCGGTAGGCACGTTCGGGCGCCGGCCACCGGCGGGAGATCGCCAGGACAAAGCCCTTACCCCATCCGCCGAGGTCGTTGCAGATATATGAGCGATGATCTTTGGCCCCTTGGCCTGGGGACTGGTCGCGTCGCCTCTGATCACCCTTAGCGGTACCACGCGGTCATGCTGCCATCGGCACGATCCGCCCGTCGAGCCCGCCCGATAGAGCGGACGCGCCGGGTATCCGCTTCTGCCACGAAGCGCTCGTTACGCACGGTGACTGTTCTCCGGGCTGACTCACGTCCGGACGTGCCGAGATCAGCACGCCGTTGTCGTCGGGCGTTGGATTGCGCGCTCGCCTCGGCGACGCCGAGAGGCGTGGGTCGGCCGACGCTATCTGCGCCGTTCAGGACGGGTACGTGTTGCCGGGCGTCGTTGCGATCAGTACATCGGCCACCGGCTGCCAGCCGAGCGTCCTGTACAGGCGTTGACCGTCCTCGCTGGCGATGAGAATGCCCTGTTCAACGCCTTCTTCGATCGCGGAACGGGCTAGTGCGCTCATGACCGCGCTGGCTAGGCCTTTGCGGCGATGAGCCGGCATGGTCTCGATCCGGTCTGCGACCGCATCCGTACCGGCCAGTCCCATCGTCCCGCGCGCACCGACCTCTCCCGACTCGTGCCGTACCGTGGCCGTGACCACGCTGTCGCCTCTGTGCGAGTCGACCTGGGTCAGGAGCCGGTACGGTGCGACGGGCATGCTCTGCGGATGCCCGCGAAAATCGGCTGTCATCAGCAGTTCCGAGTGCTTAAGCACGATCAGGCCAGCGGCGGCCAGAGCCGAGGCCGCCCGCGCCGGGTCGGTGGTGGGCACGGTCAGCCATGTGACGGAGTCCTCGCCAGCGACCAGCTCAGCCAGCGTGGTGAGCGACGTGAAGTCCTCGCCGGCATCGAGCGCGACATACTCGATGTCGCGGCCGGGTTGCATGCACCGGACCCGCAACGCGCCGCCTACGTCTTCGGCGGCGGGCAGCGCGCGAGCCACGCCCCAGCCGTGCTGCCAGCGGACGATGAGATCTCGCAGGTTGCTCACCCATCGAGTAGATCACTTGCTCCTGAGCGGCCCGCCACGCCGTGGGACGCAATGAGCGCATGATCACGTGCGCGGATCTGCCGCCGAGCGGGCGCGCCGGAAGGCAGGAACTCCCGTCACTCCCCCTAGATGTCCGGCGCAGGCGTCGGCTCGATCCCGTACACGCGCGTGCCGATGACCGGATGGCGGCTGTCCGCTTGGTGATTGTGATCCGGGTCGCCCGGCCCGAGGGTTGCATCCGGGGTACGTCACATGCACGGCCCGGACGAGAGGATGATGCAATGGCGGCGTTCGTCGGCCTCGTCGGCGTGGTTCTCGGAGCGCTTCTCAGCGCCGTCGCCACGTACCTCACAACGCGGTCCACCAAACGCCTGGACCTTGAACACTCATACGATCGCGCGCTGCGGGACAAGCGGCTGGAAAGCTACCAACAACTGTTCCACATCTCCAAGTGCCTTCCACGGTACTGGCGACCCACCGAAGTCCCGACGCGACAAGACCTTCGTCGGTTTCGCCAGAACTTCCACGACTGGTACTTCGGCGAGAGCGCGGGAGGAATGTTTCTTACCGTGGCCGCGAAGGACGTATACATACGGCTGCTGAACTCCCTCGCCCAAGCGATACCCGACGACCGCGACGCCTGCGAGCAGCCATTGCACGCGGACGAGTCGCACGCTCTGCGCGCGCTCGCCAGCGAACTCCGGCACCAACTGTCCGCTGACGTCGGCGCGGCTGCAACCACGATCAACATCCTGCCCAAGGTCACGAGGTGGTCCGGCCCCGCCAAGGTCCGCCGGTCTTGCACGAGACCTGGCTCGGTCCAGAGGTGTGCAGGCGTGTACTCAGCGAGCCGGACCACCCACGAACGGCTCGCCGAGCCCACGCCGCCGATCTTTTTGGCGACCTCAAGGGCCAGGTAACGGGCAGGCATCCCGCGGACCGGGCGGGCCGTTCGGGACTCATTAGGTAACGGGTGATCCCCGCTGCGGGCTCTGGCGCTCGCGCCCTTTGGTGCGATCAACCTGAGCCGTTCTCGACACCCTCATCGCGGCAAAGCAGTGGGTACGCACGAGTGGTCGGATCGAGGCCCGGCTGCGGGCCCCGGGTGAAAGTTTCCTACGCGCCTTGTCGATCCGGGGGCGGTTCGTTCGTGTAGCTGGTGACGGGCTGGCAAGGGGCTGGCCCTGCACGCAGGGAGAGCGCGATGGGCAAGCTCGTTGTGGTCGAGAACGTGACGCTCGACGGGGTCATGCAGGCACCGGGCGGAGCCGACGAGGACGAGCGGGGAGGCTTTCCGCACGGCGGCTGGGCCCACCCGTACGCCGACCGCGTCATGGCCGAGACGATGGGCAAGGGCATGAGCGCGGACGGCGGGATGCTCTTCGGCCGCCGCACCTACGAGCAGTTCTACCGGTTCTGGTCGAGGCAGACCGACGGCAACCCGTACACCGAGGTTCTCAACCGCAAGCACAAGTACGTCGCCTCGCGCACCCTGGCCGAGCCCCTACCGTGGGAGAACTCGTCCCTGCTGAAGGGCGACGTGGCCGACGCAGTGGCCGGGCTCAAGCGCGACGTCGAGGGCGACCTGGTCGTGCTCGGCAGCGGCGAGCTGGTTCGGCCACTGACCAGGGCGGGCCTGGTTGACGTCTACACGCTGTCGATCCACCCGCTCACGCTCGGCACGGGGACGAAGCTGTTCGCCGAGGGCGAGCACGCGTACGGCAGGTTGGAGCTGGTCGAGGCGGTGCCGACGACTACCGGTGTGATCATCGCGACCTACCGCCCGGCCGCCTGAGAGGATCACGTGACATGAGGCAGTACCTGCTCAGCGTTTACCAGCCCGATGGTGACCCGCCGTCGCGAGAGATCCTCGCCCCGATCATGGCGGATCTCGGCGCGCTGGCCGAGGAGATGCGGGCGGCCGGCGCCTGGGTCTTCTCCGTCGGTCTTCACCCGGCCAGCACCGCCACGGTCGTCCGCGACCGCGACGGCGAAGCGCTGCTCACCGACGGCCCGTTCACTGAGGGCAAAGAGCACCTCGGCGGTTTTACGATCATCAACGCACCGGACCTCGACGCCGCTCTGGCATGGGGCGCCAGGATGGCTCGCGCCGCCACGCTGCCGGTTGAGGTGCGGCCCGTGGTATGAGCGGCGACATCGAGCGGATCTTCCGCAAGGAGTATGGCCGCGCTGTCGCGATCCTGGTCCGCGTCTTCGGCGACATCGATGTCGCCGAAGACGCGGTTCAGGATGCGTTCGCCACGGCCGTGCAGCGCTGGCCGGTCGACGGGGTGCCGCCCAGCCCGGCCGGTTGGGTCATCACGACCGCCCGTAACCGGGCGATCGACCGTCTGCGCCGCGAGTCGACGCGGGCCGACCGGCACGCCGAGGCGCTGTTGCTGCGGGCGCCTGACGATGCACCCGACCCCGGACAGGAAGGCCCCGTGCGCGACGACCGCCTCCGCCTGATCTTCACCTGCTGCCACCCCGCGCTCGCGCCCGCCACCCGCGTGGCGCTCACGCTCCGGCTGCTCGGCGGGCTCACCACCGCCGAGATCGCGCGCGCGTTCCTCGTGCCTGAGCCGACCATGGCTCAGCGGCTCGTCCGCGCCAAGGGCAAGATCCGTGATGCAGGCATCCCGTACCGGGTGCCCCGCGACGCCGACCTTCCCGATCGCCTCCGCGCGGTCCTCGCCGTCGTGTACCTCATCTTCAACGAAGGCTACACCGCGAGCTCAGGCGAGAGCCTCGCCCGCGACGACCTGAGCGCCGAGGCGGTACGGCTCGGGCGCCTGCTCGCGGCGCTGATGCCCGACGAGCCGGAGGTGCTCGGCCTGCTTGCGCTGATGTTGCTGATCGAGTCGCGGCGGCCAGCGCGCACCGGCCCTGGCGGCGAACTCGTGCGCCTGGCCGACCAGGACCGCGCTCTCTGGGACCGCGTGTTGATCGAAGAGGGCCAGGACCTGGTCAGGCGGTGCTTGCGCCGCGATCGGCCGGGCCCGTACCAGTTGCAGGCCGCCATCAACGCCGTGCACAGTGACGCCACGACGGCCGCTGGCACGGACTGGCCGCAGATCCTCGCGCTGTACGACCACCTGACGGGGCTGGCCCCCGGTCCGGTCGTCGCGCTGCACCGCGCGGTCGTAGTGGCCGAGGTGCATGGCCCGGCCGTCGCCCTACCGCTCGTAGACGCCCTCGGCGGCCTCGACCACCACCATGTGCTCCACGCGGTACGCGGCGACCTGCTCAGCCGGCTAGGCCGTGCCGAAGAGGCCGCGGTAGCCTACGAGCGCGCCGCCGCGCTCACCGGCAACGCCGCCGAACGCCGTTTCCTTCGCTCCCGCGCCACCCACGTCGCTTGAGCCGCAAGAGCGGATGGGCTGGAAAATCAGGTTGCGGACGTGGATCGAGATCGTCTGACGCAGCGCGTTCGGCGTGTCGGTGATCGTTAGACAGTGAGGTCTCCGGTAGATGGTTCATCGACCAAGACGACCATCTGCACGGAGACGTCGTGGCCACGATACCGGTGACGAGGCGGCATGACCTGACCGACGCACAGTGGGCGGTGCTGGAGCCGCTGCTGCCAAAGCCGAAGAAGTCAGGACGTCCGCCGAAGTGGAGTAAAAGGCGGCTCATCGACGGGATCCGGTGGCGTACCCGCGTCGGGTCGCCGTGGCGGGACGTACCGGAGTGCTACGGGCCCTGGCAGACGATCTACGGGCTGTTCGGCAGGTGGCAGCACACTGGAAAATCTGGCTGAAGATCATCACCGGGTTGCAGACCCGCGGCGACGACGCCGGGCTGATCACCTGGGACGTCAGCGTCGATTCCACCATCGCCCGCGCCCATCAGCACGCCGCCGGCGCTCGTTCGCGACCCGAGTTGCAGGTCGAGTCGCCCGGTGGTGTCGAGACCGAACGGCCGATCACGCGTTGGGGCGGTCGCGGAGCGGGTTGACCACGAAGCTTCATCTGGCCTGCGAACAGGGCCGCAAGCCGTTGTCGACAGTGCTGACCGCCGGGCAGCGCGGGGAACAGCCCACAGTTCGTGCCGGTCCTGCGAGAAATCCGGGTTCCCCGCCCGGGCGGCGGCCGGCCCAGGACCCGACCGGACCGGGTGCTGGCCGACAAGGCGTACAGCTCCAGGGGCAACCGGCAGCACCTGGCCCGGCGGGGCATCGCCGCGACCATCCCGATCAAGGCCGACCAAGCCGCGAATCGCCGCAAAAAGGGCTCCCAGGGCGGCCGACCGCCGAGCTTCGACCCGCACATCTATCGGCAGCGCCACGCGGTCGAGTGCGGCATCAACCAGCTGAAACGCAACCGAGCTCTGGCCACCCGCTACGACTGTGAGAATGATCGAGTGCTGCCCGGTGCTCGGGTCTGACCCGCGTTACGACCGGCCCTTCGGTGCCTTGAGTTTGATCTGTCGGCTCGGGTCCCGGGTGGTGCTTGCTGCCGCCGGACCGGCGGGACGTGTCCCGATAGGGGCCTTGCCGCTAACAAGGCGCCATCACAGTCCTGACCGCCCCTGCCGGCCCGGCGACGGCCATCCGTTCCCGAGCCGTCAGGAGCCGAACAACCGTGTCCAGCATGTCGCACCCGCCATCGGCCGAACAGCATGACACCGCCGTTGAGGTGATCCTTGGCGTCGACACGCACAAGGACGTCCACGTCGCGGCGGCCGTCAGCATCCACGGTGTTCTGCTAGACAGCCGTAGTTACCCCACCACCGCCGAGGGCTACCAGGCGATGTTGGACTGGGCCCTTGCGCTCGGCCCGATTCGGCGATCTGGGGTGGAGGGCACGCATTCCTACGGCGCGGCGCTGACTCGCCATCTACTGACCGCAGGAATCGGCGTCATCGAGGTCAACCAGCCGGACAAGGCCCACCGGCGCCGCCGAGGCAAGACCGACGCCATCGACGCCGAAGCAGCAGCTCGAGCGGTCCTTTCCGGCAGAGCCACCGCCCTCGCCAAGGCAGGCGACGGCCATGTCGAGCGGATACGGCTGTTCAAGCTGGCCAAGGCCTCGGCCACCAAATCGCGAGCGCAGGCGATCAACCAGCTCAAAGCCGTCCTCGTCGGCGCCGACCCGGCGCTGCGCGACCCGATGACCGGGCTCAGTAACCCCAAGCTCATCCGCCGATGCGCCGACCTGGAGCCGGGCCAGCCGGACACACCCGCGGCAGCCGCCGCATACACCCTGCGCCTGCTGGCTCGCCGGATCATCGAACTCACCAGTGAGGTCGACGACCTCAACCAGCGGATCACCGAGGCCATCAACGCCCACACACCCGAGCTGCTGCAGCGTTACGGCGTCGGCCCCGACACCGCAGCAGCTCTGCTTGTGGCCGCAGGCGACAACCCGCAACGGCTCACCAGCGAATCGTCCTTCGCGGCCCTCTGCGGAGTCAGCCCCATCGAGATGTCCTCCGGCAAAACCCAACGACGCCGGCTCAACCGCGGCGGCGACCGCCAAGCCAACTCAGCCCTCTACATGATCGTCATCGCGCGACTTCGCTGGGACATGCGCACCCGCGCCTACATCGACCGACGCGTCAGCGAAGGCAAAACCAGACGCGAAGCGATCCGCTGCCTGAAACGCTACGTCGCACGCGAGCTCTACGACCTCATCGCTCGGACACCGCAGCAAACCAGCCTGCCATCGACCGCTTGACATCCATAGGGGCATCAAACTCGCCGTCCGCTACCACGCCACCGTGCACATCGCCACCGTCAACGAGTGGTTGTAGTCGGCATCAGCCGCGTACCCGGGAGGCGTCGACCCCAAGGATGCCCGCCAGCGCCGGGTGAACCCGCCCTGGATCGATCGTCGTAACCGTGTACGTAGCGACCCCCGCCACGACAAACGGGTCTTCCGCAAGAATCCGCTCGACTGCTGCACGATCGACGGCGCAGGCCACGATGGCGCCGCCCTCCGCCGAGGGCACCGCCTGCCCGGACACCAAGAACGTCCCCTCGTGGTGATAGCGCTCCAAGAAGAGGACATGACCGGCGACGAACGGCTCCGCTTCCTGCTCCGACCCCGTGTACTGCAGGAACAGCAAGTGCAACATCCGAATCCCCTCAGTTCCTCAGGCGAGCGACACATCATGGCACCTGCTGACCGATTCTGAAACACGGCCTAGCTTGATTTTTAACCTGTGCGGCGTGGCCTCGGGTTATTCGAAGTCTTCGTTTTCTTCGTGCCGTGTCGGCGGCCACCAGGAATTCCCCGCAGACGGCCAGTTAGTGGGGAGCCATCTGGCCGCTATTGATCACGGTACGTGTTGGTAGTGCCAGCGGCTCGGGTTGGCTGTGTCGGGGGCGTCTGGACGGTGCCGACGGGGGCGAGCGCGGTGTTCAGCATGGCCATCATGGCGGGTGTGGGGTCGCCGCCCCACGGTGCGGTGGTGAGGGTGATCTGGTGGGTGCCGTTGAGCGAAGTGAACGACAGTCCGAGGAAGCCGGGCCCGCCACCGCCGTGCCCGACCACGGTGGTGCCGTCGAGTTCGGCGACCTCCAGGCCGAGTCCGAAGCCAGTGCCACGTGGGTTCCGCATGTCCCGCAGCTCGCTGGGGCGTAGCAGTCGCCCGCCGATCAGGGCCCGGTAGAACCGGTTGAGTTCGGCTGTCGTGGAGATGATTTCGCCGGCGGCCCCGGCCATGGAGGGGTTCATCATGGTCACGTCGACAGGCACGGTGCGGCCCTGCCGTTTGACGGGGATGTACAGGTTGGCGTGCGGGCCGGTGACCAGGGGAAAAGTGCCGGGCAGTTGGGTGTGTCGCAGGCCGAGGGGGTCGAGGAGGCGTAGCCGGATCTCGTCCCGGTACGGCCGGCCGGTGACTCGTTCGATGAGCATGCCGAGCAGGATGTAGTCGGTGTTCGAGTACGCCTGTCCGGTGCCTGGCGGGAACGCGGCGGGGTGGGCGGCGGCGACCGCCACGAGTTGGCTGGGCGTGAAGGTGGTGAACCGGATGCGTAGGAAGCTGTCGTTGTCGGGGAGCAGGGCGGCGGTGTAGTCGTACAGGCCGCTGGTGTGTTGAAGCAGGTTGCGCACGGTGATGGCAGCGTCGTCCGGTGCCAGGCCGGGCAGCCAATGCTGGAGGCTGTCGTCCAGGCCGAGCCGGCCCTCGCCGACCAGTTGCAGGACCACCGTGGCGACGAACGTCTTGGTGACGCTGCCCGCCCGGTACCGGCCGCCGACCGGGGCCGGGCGGGTACCGCCTAGTTCGGCGGTGCCGCTGGCGCCGCGCCAGACCGAGGAGTTGGTGCGTACCTCGGCGATCGCCCACACGGCGCCGGCGGCCACCACCGCGTCCAGCGCGGACCGTAGGTCAGGGCGGGCTTCCTGGCCGGACCGACCGAATGCGGCCGTCCCCGGGTGGCCGGCCGCCAACGCGGCCCCACATCCGGCTATCCCGGCCAGTGCCGCGCGTCGTGTGAGTCCCACGTGTCGTCCCCTTTTGACAACGGATCTACCGACGCTGATCATGCCCATGCCGCCGAGGCAGCCGCATCCGGTTGCAGACCTAGGTGAAACCCCGAACGCGACCGCGACGTCAACGCGACAGCCTGCCGTCGCGATCGCGGAGCGTCACGTAACAGATGGCCGTCCTTGGGGAATTCCAACTGGCCGCTGACAGTGCCGCCTTTCAGTTTTGTGCTGGTGGTGGCGGTGACGATGTGGACGTCGTGGCGGGCGGCTCGGTGGCGGTTGGGGTGTCCGGGCGGTCGCCCAGGGCCTGGCCGGGAGGGTTTCGGTGCGCGGGCGGGGTTGCCGGCTTTGGTACGTAGGTGCCGAAACGCGCGCCGGACGCGGGCGGACGTGAGCCGCTCGGGTGACGCGGGGTGTTCCCACGGGCGGCGCAGGTCGGCGACGGCGCCTCGGGCGAGGCGGAGTTGGGTGTAGGCGGTCAAGACGAGCCAGGTCCAGCGGTCGGCGGCGTGCGGGTCTCGCAGTTTCGGGCTGGTCCAGCCGAGGGTTTGTTTGAGCATGCGGAAGGTGTGTTCGATGTCGAAGCGGCGTAGGAACGCCTGCCAGAGCAGGTCAACCTCGGCGTCAGTGGCGGTCGCCTGCGACCACCAGAGCCAGACGGGTTTCGCGACGGCACCTGGTGGCAGCCGGTCGACCTGGAGCAGGATCACGGTGCCCTCGATGATCGGCAGCGGGCCGTGCTGGCTGGTCCAGGCGGTGCGGTGAGTCAACCACGGGTGCAGCCGGTGCCAGGCCCGCACGGTTGCGGTGCCGTAGAGACGGGTGTCGGTGGTCGTGGCCACGTCCGGGGCGCCCCAGCTGCCCGGGTCGCCAAAGATGAACTCGCCGCCATGCCTTGGTGGGCGGCCGGTGGTGCCGGGCAGCCGGGGTGGCGCGGGCCGGCGCAGCACCCGGTCCGAGCGCATCCGCACCAGAACCTCGGGAATGCCGGCCCGGCTCAAGCTGGGCGTCCCGCGCAACGGCTGAGGTCCTCCGCCCCTGGGGCGAAACCCTCGTCGAGCCGGGCCCGAGCCGCTTGACGGCGAGGCACCCCAGCGCCCCGACCGGTCGCACCCGCCATGGTGTTGAACCCGTGGTCGGTCTCGTGACGGTTGATCGGCTGTCAACCGAAGGGGTGTCAGGCCGGCGGGCCGGCGCGCCGCTGTACTGGCCGCAGGTCACTCCAATGTCGAAGGAGTTTGGTATGCGACTGCGGTTCTCGGCCACTGCGGCGTCGACCCTGTCGGCCCTGGTGGTGCTCGCGCTGATGCCGGTGGCGTATCCCGCCTTCGGCGCGGACGTGGGGTCGGCAGGGGATGAGGTCGCGGCTCCGTCGCCCTCGCCGTCCGCCGCCCACACCCTCTACCGGGTCGGTGGCATCGGCTGCGACGGTCACCCTCAGTATGAAGCGGCCGGCACGGTCACGCTGTCTCGGCTGAACGGCCAACTGCGGGTCAGCATCGAGGTCACCGACAACCTTTATCCGGGACAGTCGTTCAGCGTCGAGGCGTGGGAGGAGGCACCCGGCTGCTATCCGGACAATGCTCTCAGGGTGCCGGGAGCGGGGCTGACCACGGATTCTTCCGGTGCCGGCTCGACCTCATTCACGCTGCCCTTCCCATACGGCCGGACCTTTCCCGACGGCAGTACCGTCACTCTCGGCGATGGTTTCGGCACCGAAAAGCTTGTCCTGGTGCTTGACCGGACCAACTCCACCGGTGCCGGCGACTCGTACGCGGCCGGTCCGCTGCCGCTGCCAGAGGAGCCGCCACGCGACGGTGATGGCGACGGGGTGCCCGACGACCTGGACCGGTGTGCTGACTCTTACCCTGGCTACCCGGTCGACGAGATCGGCTGTGCCCGCCCGTTGGAGATCGACTGGTCGGTGCCAGCCCGCTTCACCGGCATCCCGTCGAACACCCCGGCGCAGGTGCAGCACACGTCATACCCGGCAACGATCATTGTCGGCTTCCCCGGTGGGGCGCCGTGCGACCCTGGCCTGACGTACCGCATCTCGACCGGTGGCCGGGACTACTCGCTGACCGGCGGCTGCGAGCAGGCGGTGTCGTACGACACCGACGGCTCGCACGTCGTGCAGGTGCAGGCCAGCGCCGGTGGGCGGCAGGTGGCGGCTGGTGCCCGCGCGATCCGGGTCAGGGACCTGTTGCTCGTGGTGCTCGGGGACTCCGTGGCGGCGGGTGAGGGCAGTCCCGCCGCAGGTAATCTCCGGTGGCAGGACACGCGCTGCCACCGATCGGCGGCGGCTGGCGCGTTGGGCGCGGCGGCGGCTCTGGAACAGGCGGACCGGCGCAGCTCGGTCACCGTGGTGCACCTGGCCTGTACCGGCGCGTCGATCGATGCCGGGCTGCTGGGTGACTTCGGTGGCATCACCGGGGTGCCGGGCCGGCCGATCCCGGCGCAGGTGCCGGAGGCGAAGCGAATCATCGGTTCGCGTCAGCCGGACGCGGTGCTGGTGACCGTGGGAATCAACGACACCCGGGTCGTCGAGGACGTCCTGATGCCCTGCCTGCTGGTCCCGTTCTACGACTGCACCCGCCGGCAGGCCGTGTTCGACCGTAACCTCGCTGCGCTGCCCGCCGGGTACGACCGGCTGTCCACGGCCCTGACCGGGACGCTCGGGGTCGGCGCGTCGGACGTCTACCTGAACGAGTACTTCAATCCGTTGCGCAAGGGGCCGGTCGAGCCATGCCAGGTGCTGAACCTGTCGCCGGACGAGTCGGTGTGGGCGGACGGTCGCGTGTTGGGCGGGCTCAACGCCGCTGTCGGGGCCGCGGCGACACGGCACGGATGGCAGCACGTCTCCGGAATGTTCGACGAGTTCACCAACCACGGCTACTGTGCCGCGGCACCGTCCCGGTGGGTACGGACGATGCCGGAGTCGCTGGCCGGGCAGGGCGACGTGCTGGGCACGTTCCACCCGAACGAGGCGGGCCAGCGCAGCTACGCGCGGCACCTTGAGGACTCGCTGCGGCACCTGGTCGAGTAGACCGGACCAGATGTCCCCGGGAGAGGCGTCGCCTTGCGCCTCCCCCGGGGTAGGCCGCTCAGCGCCCAGCGGGCGGCGGGCTCGACGCCCGCGACTGGTAGTCACCGACCTCGTCGGCCCGGATCAGGCCGTCCTCGATCGCCCTGGCCAGCAGCGCCGTTTTGGTCGGTGCCGGCCGCCCGACCTTCGCGAACTTGATCCGGGCCCGGTCGATGTACTGCCGCACGGTCGCCTCGCTGAGCCCCATCCGGCTGGCCACGGAGGATTTCGACATCGACTGGAACCACAGCAGCAGCGCCGTCCGTTCGCGTGTCGACAGCTGCGGCCGCTGGACCGCCTCCTCGGCCAGCATCGCCCCGGCCACGGACGGCGTGACGTACGGGCGGTCGGTGGCCACCGCGATGATCGTCTCGACGCAGTGCTCGCCGCTTTCGTGCTTGGCGATGAAGTTGGCCGCGCCCGCCTCGGTGACGGTCATGATGGTCTTCGGGTCGTCGTGGTTGGAGTAGACGATGACCCGCCGCCCGTCGGCGCAGAGGTCAGCGACCTGGTCGGTCACGAGCACGCCGTTGAGCTCGAGGTCCAGCAGCAGCACGTCGGCGTGGCAGCCGGGTCCGTCGAGGACCGAGGCGATGGTGGGCCCGCTGGCGATCACCTCCGCCCGCCGCAGCGGATCCTGCTCGATCCACGATCGGATGCCTTGTACCGCAACGGGCTGGTCCTCCACGACCGCGACGGTCACTCGGCGGGCCATCGCGTTTCGATCCATATGCGTCCATTCTCTCGGTGCTGGTCGATGGCGACCTCAGAGTGCGGATGCACCGCAACATCCGGGGCGTCGGCGATGACGCTGAGGACCACGCCAGCGTCGGTGCCCACGACCGTCACCCGGGCGTACGTCCGGGCACCGCTGAGCACCTCGATCGGCGCCTCCGTCAGGGCCCGGCGCACGGCCACCGGCGGTACGGGCAGTACGCCCACCGCGTTGAGCGAGACCATGACCCCCCGCCGCTCGGCGACGTCGGCGCAGGCACGTACCTCATGCAGCAGCGGCTCGGGGTTGTCGTCGGTCTCCGCGATCAGGCGGCGCAGCCGGGCCGCCCCCACCGCGCAGCGGTGCCGCATCCCCGGCTCGGCGGGATCCGCCCCGGCGGCCAGTTCGGCGAGGATCGGCGCGGTGGCGCGCCGCAGCGTCTGGAACCGTTCGGCCCGGGCCAGCGCCACCACCTCGATCGCGGTCCGCCGAGCCATCGCCTCGGCCCGCCGGGCCGAGTTCTCGGCGGCCCACCGGGCGGCTGTGTCGAAGCCATGGGTGCTGATGCTGTAGCCCAGTTGCAAGGTCAGGCTGCCCAGGATCACCATCACGTACCGCGCGAAGGAGATCCGGTCGAGCGCGTCCGCGACGATCATCACCCCGAGCATCAGCAACGCGTTCGCCGCGAGGAACACCAGCAGTTCGGCCAACGGTCGGCGCCACAACACGATCACGGCCAGCCAGCCCACCGAGCCGGTGGCCCAGTTTGCGGGGGTGTCCAGCGTCCCAGGAGGACATGCGGCGAGCAGTGCCGCGGCGACGCCCACCGCAGCGACGGCGAGCAGCCGCGCGGCCCGTCGCCGCGTCGCCCCGGTGAGCAGCAGCACCGCGCCGACAGCACCGATGACGACGTACACCAGCCAGACGCCGGCCACCAGCCAGGGCCACCGGTACACCGTCCAGTTGATGATGGCCGACGGCAGGTCGAACCCGAGGTGCCAGCAGCCGGCGATCACGACCGCGGCGATGGTGGCCCCGCGGGCATACCTGGCCGCCACCTGCGCCGTCACACCGGTGGCCGTTGCGTCGGCGGTCCTGGCGTCGGTGCTCATCGCGGCCATCGCAGCAGCACAGTCGTCTTATGGCCCACGTCGGAACTGACCTCGGCATCGCCGTCCACCGAGCGCATCCGGCCGACGATCGCCTCCCGGATGCCGTACCGGTGGCCCGGCACCTGTCCCGCGTCGAAACCCGGACCGTCGTCGGTGATCTCGACCCGAATCCGGCCGTCGACGGCGGTCAACCGGACCTCGACCCGGCCGCCGCGCGCGTGTCGGGCGACGTTGGCGAGCGCCTCGACCGTGGCGCCGGTGAATGCAGCGGCAACCGGTGCTGGCGCTGGGCACGCTGCCAGTCGCCAGTTGATCGGCAGACCGGTGGAAGCGCCGGCCGCACGCAGATGGGCGTCGAGCGACACCGTCTCGTCGACGCGCGGCGCCTGGCCGACCTGCCCGAGTAGGGCCAGTTCCCTGGCGGCTCGCTCCCGGAGCATGGCGGAACCAGCCGGTACGCCGCCGGCACCGATGGTGACCAGGGTAGCTAGCACCGTATCGTGCATGCGCCGGTTCTGTTCCCGTTCGTCAGCCCGCCGGACCCGTTCCGCTTCGGCGGCCTGTTGGGCGGCCCGGGCGGCGGCCAGCGTCTCGTCGGCGGCACGGGCGGCCCGCCGTAGCACGGTCATCAGCGCCGCCGTGGCGGCCACCTGCACCACCTGGATGCCGGCGGGCACCAGCCCTCCGTCGGCCGCACCGCCCCACCGCGCGCCGACAAGGTGCGCGATGACGATCACGAGCCCGGCCGGTACCGCGACGTGCGGCCGCCAGGCGAAATTCGCGATCACGATGCTCATGGTGGCCAGGCCCGCGATCCAGCTCACCCCGCCGGGCAGGATCGGTTCGGCGACCAGCCTCCCCTGAGCCAGGCAGAACACGGAGGTGACGGCGAGGTCCACGGCCATCAGCCAGCCGCGCAGGCCGGTGTCCAGCGCGATCCAGGCGAACACCGCCGACCAGCCGATGCTCACCGCCACGGCGACGACCACGGGCCACGCGCGGACCGGCGGCACGATGCCCACCAGGGCGGCGGTGCCGCCGACGACCGCGACGGTGGTGCGCATCGCCGCGCCACAGAGCGCGGTGACCCGGTCCAACGCGTCGTTCGCGGGCAGCATCCGAGCCGAGTCGCTCACCGGCCCGGCGGACTCGCTTGTGGACATATTTCATGGCACCACGCGCGCTGGACGTGAGCGACCGCCGAACGTATGACATCCGAAGTGCCGTCAGGTGGTGCGGATGGCCCGCTGCTCTACTGGCCTCACCGACCGTCGTCCAGATCGGTAGCCCGGGCGGACGTGGTACGGCCGGCGCATCGGGTCGGGCGGGTCCACGGTCGGCGAAGGAGGTGAGAGAGTTGATTATCGCAACGGGACTGGCAGTAGGTCTGATCCGTATGGCGATTCGTGGCGTCTCGGCGGCTGTCCGGGAGGACCCTGAAGCCGCAGAGCAGGCGGCCAAGGTCGTCGGCAAGGGGGTCTGGAAGGCGGCCAAGTGGGCGGCCGGCAGCGCCGCCGCAGGCGTCATCGGGGACGAGGCCGCACGGGTCATCCGTGGCTCGTGACCGGGAGCGGCCGGGTACGGGAATACCCGGCCGCCAGCCCTCTGCCAGCTCTTTCGTCAGCCCGCACGGCCAATTGCCCCCGGACGCCAGATAGTCACCGACGCCGATTCCCGGGTCCCGTGCGGCCGTAGTCCCGAACGGCTGGCCGATCCGTCGAACTGATCTACGAATGATTCGCCGCAACCGCTGCCCGGTCAATGTTTGCGCGCCTGCGGGCTGAAGCCGACGCAATGCAACAACAACGACACCCCGCGCAGCGTGTATCGCAGCCGGAACAGCCGGGCGATCAGCTCCGCCACCCGGGCCAGGGTCCAACGCTGGTCTTCGACCCAGCCGTGCGCGGCGGGGCCCTCCTCAAGCGCAGCCGCGAGGGCATCGAGCTGGGCGTCGGATAGCCGGCAACCACTACCCGACGGGCCTTTCGAGGCCAAACCGGCCGCACCCTGGCCAGCCACCGCCGTCGCCAGACGTACACCGCGTTGTGCGACACCCGAAGCCGCCCGGCGATCTCAGGACGAGGTAGGAGCGGTAGTCGTAGGTCCCGTCGACCTTGTCGAGCGCGCAGGTGAGGAATACGGACAGGTACCTGGTGTTGGTCACGGCGAGCTGCGGGACGAAGAAGGTCGTCGGCGTGGGCGGGCGGATCAACGGCGGTGCCGGTGACGTCGTGCTCGACCAGGTGGTGCCGTCGTTCGACCTGGCCTCGGTGACGGTCCGGGCGGTCGCGGTGCAGAGCACCGCCCCGGCCGGCTGGAACGCCACCTCCTTCGCGCTCTGCGCCATGCCCCGGCGGGACTGAAGCGGATCGCGGTGACCGGAACGAGCGTCAGCAACCCGCAGGCGAACCGGATCGGCTCCTGCCCGGCTGGCAAGTGGCTCTACGGCGCTGGCGCGGACATCAACGCCGGCATCGGGCAGGTGCTGCTCACCGGCCTCAACATCACCACGGGTGACACCCTGCGGATCTGGGCCAACGAGGACGCCGACGGCCCCGCCGGCACCTGGAACCTCACCAGGTACGGCATCTGCGGCTGTTGCCCCCGGCGGCCGGGCACCCGGTGTGCGGGCCCGGCAGGACGCCCGGCAGGACGCCCGGCAGGAGCGGTCCTGCCGGGCGTCCTGCCTGTCGCCACCGGTTCGCCGCCGGTTGGCTTGCGGTCATGACACAGACCTGGAAGACCCTGTCCCGGGCCACGGCCGCGGGGCTGCTCGCGGCGAGCGTCGCACTGGCCGTGCCGGCCGGCGGCGTCGCCGCGCCGCCGGCGGCGTCCGACCGGGACGCCACGGTGCTGGACCTGATCCCCGCCGACACCCGCGACGCGATGCTGGCGCAGGCCCCGCTGGTCGACGCCGCCACCGGCATCAAGGCGGCGGTGGGCGCCACCACGCGTCCGGGGTTCGCCGGCATCGGCCTGGTCGGCGACCACGTCGTGCTGTGGTGGAAGGGCAGCCTGCCGTCCGACGTGGCCGCCGCCGTGGCCACCGCCCGCCGGATCGCGCCGGTCGAGGTGACCGCCGCCCGCTACTCGCGCGGCGAGCTGGCGGCCGCGGCGGCCCGGCTCGCGCCCGTCGCCGACCGCCACAACGCGGTGCACGGGGTGCGGCTGCGGGCCGACGGCAGCGGGGTGGAGGTGGCGGTCGAGCCCGGCGCCACGCCGCCGAAGCTGCCCGGCACCGGCGTCCGCACCACCGTCGTACGTGCCGAGGAGCTGACGCCGCGCTCCCGCGAGGACGACAGCGCGCCGTGGAGCGGCGGCGCCCGGATCTGGGCGGGCGCGGGATGCAGCACCGGCTTCGGCGTACGCGACGCCGCCTCCTCGGCCGGCTACCTGCTCAGCGCGGGGCACTGCGGCGATATCGGCGCACAGTGGACCGACGGGGCCGGCGAGCCGATCGGTACGCAGACCCACAAGAACGCCGACCACGACACCATGCTGATCAGCACTCCCTCACCCGGCGGTCACGTCTACGTGGGCGGTTCGCACGACACGGTGCGCGCCCGGGTGACCGGCTGGACGGAGGTCTTCCCCGGTCAGCTCCTCTGCCAGTCGGGGGCGACGTCGGCGTGGGCGATCGGGCGGCCGATCTGTAACCTGCGGGTGGAGTTCCACTACGACGACCGTGAGGACCTGGTCGAGGCGACCCAGCTCGACGGGGAGGACTCGGCCCGCAGCGGCGACAGCGGCGGGCCCGTATACGCGGTCAACGCCGACGGGACGATCCTCGCCGCCGGCACGACGACCCGCTCGGCCGGTCCCGGCTTCGGCTTCCAGGACTTCGCCACCGCCCGCGACGACTTCGGCGACCTCGTGCCGGTGACCGGCGCGCAGACCAGCACCTGCCGCGTCTCGTACGTGGTCACCGACTCGTGGGCGACGGGATTCGCCGCCGCGGTGACGATCTACAACGACGGCCCGGCCCGGACCGGCTGGAACCTCAGCTGGACCTTCGACGGCGGCCAGCTCGTCCAGGGCCACTGGGGTGGCGTGTTCAACCAGACCGGTTCCGCCGTTCGGGTGAGCAACGACGCGTGGAACGCGTCGCTGCCGGCAGGCGGCTCGGTGAGCGTCGGCTTCACCGCCGACGGCCCGGCCACCATTCCCGCGTCGTTCCAGCTCGACGGCGACACCTGCTCCTGACCCGTCCGACCGGACCGGTGGGCCCGACGCCGCGGCGTCGGGCCCACCGGTCACTCCGCCAGTTCGCGGCGCAGCCGGGCGCGCAGGCCCCGCACCTCGGGCGCGTCCAGCTCGCCGCAGCGATCCAGCGCCCGGCGGCGCAGCAGCCGGGCGTCCGCGGTCCCGGCCGGTGCCACGGAGGCGAGCGCCGCCAGCGCCTGCGCCTCCCACCAGGGGCTAGCGACGGCGGCGAACAACCGCTGGGCGCGGCGCAGCTCGCCGCGCGCCGCCGCCGGCTCACCCAGCTCCGACAGCGCCAGCCCGTGCCGGTACGCGGCGAGCGCCTCGCCGAACGGCGCACCGGCCCGCCGGAACATCACCCCGGCGTGGCCGTACTCGGCGACGGCCTCCCCGAGCCGGCCCAGCCCGGCCAGCGCCGCGGCGAGACTCATCGTCGTACTCGCCTGCCCGACGAGCGCCCCGGTGCCGCTGAGACCGGTGTCGCCGCGGTAGAAGGCGAGGGCGGCCCGGTGCAGTTCGGTCGCCTCGGCGTACCGGCCGGTAGCCGCCAGGGCGCTGCCCTGCACGTTGGTGGCGCACCACGCGCCGAGTTCGTAGCCGACCCGACGGAACAGCGCCACGGCCCGCCGTGCGGCCGGCACCGCGGTGTCGGCCCGTCCGGTGCGCACGGCGATGGCGGCGCGGTAGGTCAGCGCCCACGCCTGCTCGCGCGCGTCGCCCAACCGCTCGGCAAGGTCGAGGGCGCGGTCGAGGGCGGCCAGCGCCTCGGCGTGCCGGTCCCGGCAGAAGTACCGGGCCCAGCCGAGGAAGTTGAGCAGCACCACCTCGTCGCGCTGGCTGCGCAGCTCCTGCGCCGCCGTCACCCCGAGCGAGAAGATCTCGTCCCAGCGGTGCCGGTGGGTGGCGACGTCGGAATACCAGTGCAACGCCTTCGCGACGCGTACGACGTCGGCGTGCCGGCCCTGGCGGGCCGCCTCGCGCAGCGCGGCGAGCCAGTGCGCGGACTCGCGGTCCAGCCAGCCGGCGGCGGCCCGGTGCCCCGCGAACGGGGTGGCGGTGCCCCGACCGGTCGGGTCGAAGGTGGCGGCGGCCCCGACTGCCCGGTCGAGCAGCCAGGTGAGCATGCGGTCGTGCGCGGCGCGCCGCTGCGACGCGGTCTCGTCGGCGTCGAGGCGCTCCTGGGCGAAGAGGCGGACCAGGTCGTGGAACTGGTAGCGGTCGCCGCACGACGACAGCAGGCCCGCGTCGACGAGTTCCTCGACGGCCGGCAGGGCCGCAGCGTGGTCGGTGCCGGCCACCGCCGCGACCAGTTCGGCGTCAAAGTCGACGCCGGGGATGAGCGAGGCCCGCCGGAACACGGCCGCCGTCGCCGGGCAGAGCTGCCGGTACGAGACCTCGAAGGCGGCGCGTACCCCCAGGTCGCCGGCGGTCAGGGTGGCCAGCCGGCGGCGCTGGTCGCGCAGCTGGTCCACCAGGTGCCGCACGGGCCAGTCGGGGCGGGTCGCCAGCCGGTTGCCGGCGATCCGCAGGGCCAGCGGCAGGTAACCGCAGAGCGCCGCGAGCTGGTCGACGCCGGCCGGGTCCGCGGCCACCCGGCGGGCGTCCACGATGGCGCCGATCAGCGCCCGCGCGGAGGCGGGCTCGAGCAGCCCGAGCGGCACCCGCGCGGCGGCCAGCCCGGCCAGCGGCTGGCGGGCGGTGACCAGCACGAGGCAGCGCGGGCCGGCGGGCAGCAGCGGTCGCACCTGCGCCTCGTCGGCGGCGGCGTCCACCACCAGGAGGAGCCGGCGGTCCCGGGTGAGGGTCCGGAACAGCTTGCCGCGCTGCCCCGGTTCGGCGGGGATCCGGTCCTCGGGCACACCGAGCGAGCGCAGCAGCCCGGCGAGCGCGTCGCCCGGCTCGCCCCGACCCGATCCGGTGGCGGCGAGGTCCACGTAGAGCTGGCCGTCGGGAAACGCGGCACGCGCCCGGTGCCCGGCGGTCACGGCGAGGCTGGTCTTGCCGGTACCCGCCGGACCGTGCAGGACGGCCACCCGGGGCCCGGCGTCGTCCGGCCCGGCCGACGTGCCCGCCGCCAGGTGCGCCAGCGCCGCGAGTTCGGCGGTACGGCCAGTCAGGTCCGGCACCGGCGCGGGCAGCTCCGCCGGCACGGGCGGGCCGGACGGTTCGCATCGGACGGCGTCGCCGGCCGGCCCGGGTGCGGTGCTGCCCACGCCGACCGGCCCGGATGCCCGCTCGCCGGTCACCACACCGCGCGCCTGCTCCGGGACCCGCCCGGTCACCGCCGCCTCGGACGCCTCCGCCTGCGGGCACCCGGTCATCGCCGGGTCGGGCACCGCGGGGCCGGCCATCCGCCCGGCCGGCTCGCCGCCGCACGGGACCGGCGCGGCGGGACGGGCCAGGTCGAGGAAGCGCCGCCGGTCGGCGGCGTCGAGGTCCAGGGCGTCGGCGAGCAGGGCCAGGGTGCGCCGCTGTGGACTGCGGACCCGGCCGTTCTCCATCTCCCGGATGCCGCGCACGCTGGAGCCGGACGCCTCGGCGAGCATCTCCTGGGTGAGCCCTCGGCCGCGACGCAGGGCGCGCAGCAGGGCGCCGAAGCCACTGTCGACGGGCACGTTCCCCCCATGCACCAGACGTCCGCGGTCACGTAGCGCATCGATGATCGCACCGAGCGCTGCCGGCCGGCAGGGCCGGCACGGGGTGAGCCTGACCACAGGACCGCCGTGACGTGCCCTGTCGCCCGGCAGACGGACGCGTCACGGCGTGACGAGAGGCACCGAGGGCGTTGCTGGCTACGGGGGTTATCCCCGGTGCGAATGTGGGTGAAAGCTGTTGTCGGCCGCGTCACGGTCGCGTCCGCGGCACCCTCGTGAGTCCCGCAGCGTCGCACCGCAGGCCCAGCCGGAAGCTGATGGGCCGGCTCGGCTGTCACTGCCGGCACCGACCGTGCCGTATCCGGTGGGTACGGTCAACCCGCACCCGATCGACCGCTCCCGTGCCGACCCGTGGACGGCCACCCCGGCCCACCGCGAGCTGATGATCAGCCTCTGGTACCCGGCCACGGACGTGGGCCGCTTCCCGCGAGCGCCTCATTTGGCCCCCGGCGCGGCGGCCCATGATCGTGCTGGCGTGCTGGCAGACGCCGGCCGCGATCCGGCACGCCGACGTCGACCGGATCACCGCCCTGCTCCGCCGCAGCCATGTCAAGAACGCCCTGCAGGTAGCCGAAGCCCTCGTCGCGGCTGCCCGGCAGCAGACCGTCACGCCGCCCGGCCAACGCGCCGCCACCGTGGTGGTCGAGCAGATGGCTACCGAGATCCTCGCCCTGGAGCGTTCCATGAGCTACGGGACCCGCGTTCAGGGGGCTTTCCTCGGATCGAAGTTGGACCGGCGTTCGCGCACGGCTGCTACGGCCTCGGCGACCCGGGCGTCGAAAGCGTCGAGTTGCTCGGCTTCGGCAGCGCTCGCGACGAAGGCGCGTCGATCGCAGGCTGTGCCCGCGCGCCATATCCGCTCAATCGCGCGTGTTGCTGTGATGTCCGTCAACGGGTTACCGGATACGAGGACCAGGTCCGCGCGCTGCCCGGCCGCGACCCGTCCTCGGTCGGCGAGGCCGAACACTCGTGCCGGTTCGGTTGTGGCAGCGGCCAGGGCCTGTGCCGGGCTGATGCCGCACCGGACAAGGAGTTCCAGCTCCCGGTGCAGGCTTGCTCCGAACACGGTCCCCGGGTTCGGGGCGTCGGTGCCCGCCAGCAGCGTGACCCCCGCCTCGGTCAGTCGCCGCACGTTGTCCTCGGCCCGTGAGTAGGGCGGCATTGCCCGGTTACGAAATCCTGAGGCACCCGAGGTCAACCGGCGGGTCCAGGCGTCCCCGAGGGCCTCAGCGAGCCGCGGGTCTCCTGCCACTGCTGCGCCACCCGGTTCACCGAGGGTGTTCTCGATGGTGGCCAGCGTCGGACCGACCACGATTCCGGCCTCGGCGATGCGTCGGGCCAGGGCCTTGTCCAGCTCGGCGTCCGCGGGGACGTGGGCCATCACGTCGACACCGGGGGACACGACCTCCTCGACACCGGCCGTCGAGCTCACGTGCGCGACGACGACCAAGCCGCGGGCGTGCGCGGCAGTGCCCAGTGCTTTGATGGTTTCGGAGTCCAGCGACGGCCAGAGACTCCCGGTACCGGAAAAGATCTTTAGATAGTCCGATCCCTCCGCAATCCGTTCCGCCACGAACTGCTCAGCCTGGCCGGCGGCGGTCAACGTGGGGAACGGGGCATACATTATCGACGGGTGCCCGCCGGGCGCGGTGGCACCGACACCCGAGGAACGCACATCGGCCACGTCCGGACGGGAGCCGGCCTGCTCCTTGGCCCTGGCCACCAGGTCGGGTTTGCTGAACATGTCGAGAACGGTGGTAACGCCGAAGGTCAACGACTGCTCGAGGGCGCCGGGAACGAGGTGCACGTGCGCGTCGATCAGACCGGGAAGCACAGTCCCGCCACCCGCGTCGATCACTTCGTCGCCTTCCCGGGCGGCCGAGGCCGCCGAGCACTCGGTGATCAGCCCGTCAGCGAACCGGACCGAAGTCCAGTCCTGCGACCTCGTCCCGTCGAATACCTTCGCGTTCACAATCGTTGTTGCCGCAGCCACGACGTCCTCCCCAAGGGATCCTGACAACCCGGACAGAAGAGGTTCACCCAACGTGAGGGCCCCCGGAGGTCCTCGACCTCGCTAGCGGAAAGCCTGCCGGTCCCACCAGGACCGATCAACGAGCAACCCAGCCATGAAACAATCACCAAAAGGAATCGATTGACGCGAGGAGGGCAGTGGCGATGGAGGTCCGGCAGCTGCGCTATTTCGTCGCCGTCGCCGAGTGTGAACACTTTGGCCGGGCCGCGGAGTCCCTGCACATCGTGCAATCAGCGGTAAGCAAGCAGGTCGCGCAGCTGGAACGCGAACTCGGACTGACCTTGTTCGACCGGTCCCACCGTCGGGCCCGGCTCACCCCGGACGGCCAGGCATTCCTCGCCCACGCGCGCCGCGCGCTACGCGGCATCGATCGTGCCGCCGCTGCCGCCGTCGACATCGCCGCCGGTAACACCGGCTTACTGCGCATCGGCAGCAGCGTCGTGTTCAACCCGCGTATCGAAGCTGCTCTTGCATCTGTCCGCAACGCCCAACCCGGCATCACGCTCCAGGTGACAAGCTCCGCCTCAACGACCGGTCAGCTCGCCGCCCTCGCCGCTGACGACCTCGATGCCGCATTCGTGACAGCGCCACCGGACACCCCGGGCGTGCGGGTTCATCACCTCTGGGACGAGCCGCTCGTCCTGGCCGTCCCCGCCGCATACGCCCGCATCGCCAGCAACCTCGCCACGCTCGCTGAACTCCCCCTGGCCCGACCCGCCCGCGCAGATAACCCCGGCGTCTACGACCTGGTCACGGCCGCCTGTCAAGCGGCCGGTTTCACCCCCCGCGTGGGGCCGGCTCTGACCCGAGTCCAAGACCTCTTTGCCGGGCCCATTGCCTCTGGAAGGTGCTGGACACTGCTCCCCGCCGGCGCCGTCTCGCAAGACTCCACCGCCGTCGCCCTCGTCCAGCCAGACCCACCGTTCCGCGTCCCCGCCGCACTCGCACTACCCGACCCCGCACCCCGTGCCTCCGCGCTGAGCCTGCTCGCCGCTGCACGGACCAGCACAGCAACCAAGCAGGCATCGAACGGTAGTTGACCTGCAACTACCGTTCGTGGTTGCCAGCAGATAGGCAGGAGGACCTCGTGATCGACCTCCCGCACGAGCGCGATCAGCTCACCACCCGTGTCTTGCCCCGGTTCACCGAACTGCGGACCCACGTCTACGAGCAGATCCAGCGGGCCAAGCGCGGGCCGGCCGCGGCCCCACAATCGGCGCCGTGACGGTACGGCCGTGAATCCAAAGGTCGTTGTCGGCCTCGCTCGGCCGGCACCGCGGTGCGGCGGACCCGGCCTCGCACCGAGCCCGCCGCACCAGCCCCACACGCTTACCCGTTGGCCAGGACAGTCAGGACCGCCCCGGACGGGTCTGTCATCAGAAGATGCGCGTTCGGCTCGTCCCGGACGGAAGGCCCGCGATCGGGCCGACTGCGCCATCTCGTCCAGGTTGCCTGGGTTCGCCCGTGAGATCGATGTCCATGACGGCAGGGCCGCCGCCTGCCTCCTCGAACTCCGCGTCGGCGCAACGGACCCGTTCCAGATCCCGGCCGGTGACCACACCGATGCGAGCCTCGTCGAACGCTTCGGGGAGATCGGTGATGAGCCAGACCGCGTCACCCTCGTCGACAACGATCGCTGTCGCGGCGCCCAATACCCGTGGTTCACGTTCACCCTCGAACGGCCGGGCCCCCGCGGCGTAGGCGTTTGCGCGGGCGTACACCGGTTGTTTCACGTCGAGGTACTTCTGCTGGTCGCTGGGTGGCTGGTCGTCGAGGCGGGCCAGGTACTCGTCGAACGATGCTGGATGGCCGTCGTATCCGGCGGTGCCGCCCAACGGTGGCCCCTCGCCCTCCGCGCCCGTCGCGTAGGCTGCGCTCGGGTCGCCGCCCAGGAAGAGGTTCCCCACGTACCTGTCATCGCCACCGTAGATCACCGCGTACCCGGCGACTTGGGTGCTGTGCGGCCGGTGATACGGCGTAGCGCGGTCCAGCACCGGCTCCAGCCGCAGCGTGCCACAGATCAGGTTGTTGACGAAGGCACCTCCCTGGCTGAACAGCTCCAGCGCCGCGGGCGAGCCGAAGACGTTGTGCTCCACCAGGTAGGGGCCGTGGCTGACCTCGACGAAGAGGTCCCGGCTGTTGTGGTAGTAGACGTTGCGCGACAGCCGAGTGCCCTGTGCCTGCCAGTCCAGCCACGTCCCGAGCGAGCAGCCATGGATCCGGTTGTGCCGGATCAGCACGTCGATGGCCGCGTGCAGCTTGATGCCGGCGATCTCGTACCCGTAGAACTCGCGCTTCACGCCGATGTCGTAGATGTGGTTGTCCTCGATCGTGGAGAACGCACATCCGAGGTGACCCACGATCGCGTTCTGGCCGCAGTCGTAGATCGTGTTGCGGCGGATCACGTGCGACCCGATGTGCTCGCGGTCCCACCCGATCTGGCGGGCCGCGAAGACCGACTCCAACTGGTACTGGTAGCCCGGCTTGTCCCCGCGCAGCGCCGAGTGGTTCTGCCCGGTCGAGCTTTCCTTCCCGATCGAGATCGCCGAGCACTTGGCGTCATGGATCACGTTGTCCTCGATGACCCACCCCTTTGCCCAGTTGGGCCCGATCAGGCCCGGCTGATCGGCGGTCGGTGGTGCCCACGGGCTGGCCGCGTGCGCCAGCTCGAATCCGCGGACCGTGATGTAGTCCAGGTGTGGCTGTTCCGGGTAGAAGACGCAGCGGCGTACGTTGATTTCGACCAGCTCCGTGTTCGGGTCGGCGCCCTGGAAGTTGGCCCAGATCGTCGTCTGCTCACCGACCTCGGCATACCAGACGAGCTGCGTCTGGTCGGGATTGCGGACCGGATGGGTCACCCTGGTCCAGTCGTCGACGACCTCGGTGCGCCGTGGCGGATCGTCGACCTCCGCCCGGGTTGCCACCTCGTAGAAACTCACCCCGTTCAGGTAGACGTCGCCGAGGTGCGTGCGTGGCGCGCCCTTCCGGTAGACGATCCAGTCGCCGGCCACCTCCTGCACGAACGGGTTGAACGAGCCGAACAGCGAGTTGTCGACAACTGCCTTCCATACCGTCCCGCCGAGTGGCTCCCAACCTGTTATGCGTTCCGATCCCTTGATCACAACATGCTCGCCAGCCGCCGACTCGTAAGTGATGCGGCGGGAGTCGCTGAGGCCGCCATAGCGTGGCTTCACCCACTCGCGGTACTCCCCCGCGTGCACCACCACGGTGTCACCGGGCTGCGCGACGCCGGCCGCCCGATTGATCGTCCGGAATGGCCGCTCGGCGCAGCCGTCGGCGCGATCCGAACCGTCGGTCGCCACATGGAATACGGATGCCATCGGGCGGATCCTTCCTGGTTCGGTGCTGGGCGGTCATAGTACGGGCGCTTGCGAGCCGGCGCGTGGCTTCCGGCTGAGCCGGGCCCGACGCGTGGGCCGGCGCTGGCCACTTCCGCACGGCGGTGGCGGGCGCATGCTGAGCCCGGAGTCAGGCGGCGCGGAATCGCGACATCCGACCCCGGGGCTCGTCCGCTGCCCGCCGGCGGGGCTCCCCCGGGCCCCCAAGGCGTCGGCCAGGCACCATGGGTCGCCGCGCATAATCATGGACCTGTCGATGTCGTCGGCCCTGTCCAACCTCGAGCATCGGAGCGTACCGTGGTAATCCCGTATGAAATGGAGGAAATAGTCTCCGACCTCGCCGGCTCAGTACGGCTACCCCGTCGCCAGGCAGGCAGCTCACCGCAGGGCATGGCAATGACCTTGATAGCGGACTACACCGCGCGTACGCGTGCCTGGCTGCCCTCGGCGTCGATCGTCGCGCTGCTGGGTGAGACAGGGGTCAGCACCGCCGGAGCCCGCACGGCCATCAGCCGGCTGGCCCGCCGAGGAGTCCTCGAGAGTTGCCGGGAAGGGCGGCACAGCTCGTACCGGCTGACCCAGGCGGCCGCCGACGAACTGGTGAGCGGCGGAGCGTGGATCGTCGGATTCGCCGCCGGGCTGGACTCGTGGGACGGGTGCTGGACGTTGGTCGCCTTCTCCTTGCCCCAGGAGGCGAACGGTCACCGGCGCGCGCTGCGGGACCAGCTGCGATGGCTGGGCTTCGCGTCGCTGTTCGACGGGCTGTGGGTCTCCCCCGACGCGCTGAACCCGACCGTCGAGAATGGCCTCAGGGCCTTTGGCATTGGTGCGATGAGCGTATTCCGAGCGCGTCACGTGGACCTGGCGAGCACGAGTAACCGGTCCCCGCTCGAGGCCTGGGACGTGGCCGCCATCGCCCAACAGTACGAGACGTTCATCCAGCGGTGGGAGCCGCTGCTCCCGCGCATCCGTGCGGGGCGGATCACTGGCGCCCAGGCGGTCGGGACCCGCACCGAGGTCATGGATACCTACCGGCGCTTTCCCGTCCTCGACCCGCATCTGCCCATCCATCTGATGCCCCCCGGTTGGCCCCGGGCCCGCGCCCGGGAACTGTTCGTTTCGGTCTACGACGGCCTCGCCGAACCCGCTCAGGAACATGTCCGCGCGGTCGTCGCCCGGTTCGCCGACTCACCCGATCCGGGCATCCGCGCTCATACGACCAGGGATCTCAGCGCGGGCGCAGGCACCGCGTAGCGGCCTCGGTGCTTCAGTTCCACTCGGTCCGGCCGTGGCGGGCCAGGATTCACTCGGTGATCACGACGGGCATCCGCCAGGACATCCGCCGGTAGACAACCGTGCTGGCTCCAGGCTGGCCAGCAGCGAAGCGACGGACCCCTACAGGTCCGCCGCTTCCCGGTCGTACTTATGGGCTGGTGCAGTTCAGCGACGGACTCGACGGTGTACCGCTGGCGAGGAAGCCGAAGGTTGTTGACGCGGACGCCGGCAAGGAGCCGTTGTACGAGACGTTGCGGACCGAAACGTTCGAGCCGCTGACGGTAAGCGTGCCGTCCCACAGCTGGGTGATGGTCTGGCCGCTACTGAGCGTCCATCCGGCGGTCCAGGCGTTGATCGCGGAGCGGCCGGCCGTCACCGTGACTTCGCCCTGGAAGCCGCCGGGCCACGAGTTGACCGTGCGGTAACTCGCTGTGCAGGCGGTACCGGGCGCCGGCGAGCTCGGCGGAGCGGAACTCGGCGGCGTGGAGCTCGGCGGAGCGGAGCTGGGCGGTGAGCCGTTGCTCTGGAACTGGCTGATGAACGTCCAGACCTCGCCGGAGGTCCAAGTCCGGGTGCCGCTGGTGGCGGTGGATCCGTCCACCGGGTCGGGAGTGTGGTCGCCGTCGAACGGGGCCCACTGGACCGGGTACCCCGGCCGGCAGCCCGAGTAGGCGGTGGTTATGTGCGTCAGGCTGCCCTGGGTCGGCTCGCGGGGGCTCTGAGCGGCGCACCCGTTGTTCCTGACGAACGTGTCCCGCAGCGAGCGACCGTTGGAAATGTTCAGGACGCTGTCGTGAATACCGTGGATGCCGAAGTACGCCACGGGCTGTGTGCCGCCGTTACAGCCGCTGAGGTTGGCGCCGGAGTAGACGATGACGGCGCGGACGAGGGTCGGTCGGGCACAGGCGATCGCGTAGCTCATCGCGCCGCCGTAGCTCCAGCCCATCGCGAACACCAGCGACGTGTCGACACACAGGCCGCCCTCGACCAATCGGGTCAGGTCGTCGATGAGGGTCAGGTCCTGACCGTTGGTGTTGGCCCAGCCGTTGTTGATGCCCTGGGGCGCCACGAAGATCGTGCTGTTGTTGGACAGTTGTTTCTGTCCGTAGAAGGCCCAGGCCGCGCCGTCGGAGCCGCCGGTGGCGACGTCGTTGGCGGTACCGTTCAACCAGTGCAGGCCGAAGATCAAACGGTACGGGTGGTTGGGGTCGTAGTTGCCCGGCACGCTGAGGATGTAGGAGCGGCTCTGGCCACTGCTCTGGATCGTGTAGGTACCGCTCGCCAGCGTCGGTGCTTTACCGCATCCGGCGGTCGGGTTGGCTGCCTGTGATTGGCCGGGTACCACCAAGGCAGCGCCAGCCAACGCCAGCGCGGTCGCCGCGGCCGCCATCAGGGGGTACCGGCCGCGTCTGCTCGTGCGTCTCATCGCACTCCTTCCGAGCAATGCGTCGCGGGTTTGTCCGCGACATCGTGTGCGCCCTGTTTGTGAGGGGGCGCCGCCCGTCGGCGGGGACATCGGCGCTCCCCGCTTCGTTCGGCGTCGAAGGAGACGTCAGCCGTCATCGCCCGACACCTACGCCGGCGCGCTGTGCACAGATACGAGCAAGCCGTTACGCGTGACGGCTTGTTCGGTTGCTCGCGTCGCCCGCGGGGCCGCTAGCCCGCGAGATGTCCGGCCCCTGACGAACATGTACAGGGCACATATTGTCCCTGCGGTACAGACATCTGTCAATCGACGTTGATTGATACAGATCGGACGGACGGGTGGCCGCGGGGGTCGGGGATTGCCGCGGCGATTCGGGCACGGATGAGCAACGCCCGCTGGAGCCCTACGGCGACGGAACCCGGCGTTGTCCAACCGAGCGGGTTATCTGGCGGGACGGGCACCTTGACAGCTGTGTTCGCGGCGCTCCGGCGCTCATGACGCCCATACCGGCAGGTCGATCCGGGACGGGTGGGCTCGTTCGTGGGAGATCTCCTGCTCTGCCCGTACCGTGGTGGCCGCAGTGGCGGCGGGTTGGCCGGTGCCGGGATTGCGGGCGTAGCGCGGATGCGCTCCGGAGCTGACCTGCACGGCGAGACGGTGGCCGGCAGCGAAGCGGTGGAATGCCGGCCACAGCGGTACATCCAGATCGACGAAACCGTCCTCGTCGGGCTGCGGGTCGGTGGCCGCGGTGCCGATGCTGCCGATGCGGCGGATGCCGTCGCACACGCTCATGGAGCGGCCGTCGGGGTGCACGTCGCAGATCCGGATGAACACGTCCGCGCTGGCTGCCGTCGAGCGGAACCGGACATGGGCGATCGGCTCCCCGGCGAGGACAATCGCGTGATCCAGCGGTGGGCTGCGGAAGACGGCCACGTCCGCGCGGCGTTCGTGGGCGCTGTTGTCGACCGGCCCAGGGGCCGGGCCCGTGCTGGGGCCACCGAGTGCGGGTGTGGGCTGATCGGGATCGTAGGTGTAGCGGGTGATGCCCACGTCGGGGACGGCCGGGTCGAGCAGCCCGGACGGGTGCAGGTACCACCGCTGCGCCACGGTGCCCGGCGGTGGCCACGCGGGTAGGTCGTGCCACTGCCCCGCGCCGGTGACAAAGGCGCGAACGGGCGCTGGCCGGGTCGCGGGTGCGCCGGCGAAGTGTTCCTTGAGGAACGCGATCGACTCGGCGAGAAACAGGCTCTGCTCACTCCCGTGGCCCCACGGGCCGATGGTCAGCCGCGGCGGGCGACCGGCTGCGGCGAGTTGGGCGTAGTTGCGCAGCTGCCAGGGCAGGAAGATGTCGTACCAGCCGGTGGCCATGTACACGGGTGCGGTGACGTCGGGCACCGACGCGGTGTGCGACTGCTGGGTCCAGTAGTCGTCGGTGAGCTTCTCGTGGGCCAGCCAGTCCTGGTACCAGCTGATCGGGTGGCCCGCCACGGCGGTGTCGCCGCGAGACAGGGGCAGGACGTCGAAGGCTTCGGTCAGCTTCCGGTCCCGCCGCCGCGCGAGCCGCGCCCTGACCAGGACGCCGCGCAGGCCCCGCAGGTCCATCAGGCGCGACCAGCCGAGCGAGCCGCCCAGCGAAAAGGCTCCGTTATTCCAGGTGATCGCGCCGAAGTCGGCCATCGTGACGTTCAGGCACAGGGCGTCGGGGGCGTTCCCGGGGTCCTCACGCCGCATCCGTCCCGCCACGGCCCACTGGGTGTAGCCGAGGTAGCTCTCCCCGTACGTCGCGACCGTGCCGGTGAACCAGGGCTGGCGGCGTACCCACCGGTGGGTGGCCATGCCATCGCGCTGCTCGTCGAGCTGGGGTCTGAATCTGCCACCGGAGCCGCCCGTGCCCCGGCAGCTCTGCACCAGAACGGTGAACCCCTCGGCGGCCAACGCCGGCGCGTGGGTGAGCGAGCCGTGCCGGCCGTACGGCGAGCGGACGACGATCGTGGGCAACGGCGGTTCCACCGCGCCGACCGGTAGGTAGAGGTCGGCGACCAGCTCGACGCCGTCGTCCATCGGCACGCGCAGCTTGCGCCGCACAGTGAAGGCGTACGGGGGCTCCGTGGCCGCGTGGCGATGGGCACGCCGGAGCCGGCCGGACAGCCGGCGGCGGATACTTGTCATCACTCGTCCTTGGTTCTGAAGGTGATCAAGGTTACGACCGCCAGCCGTAAGCACCGCGTCAGACCCAGGCCGAGCAGGCGCAGGGCGTTCTCCTTGAGGATGAGGGGCGTGCCTCGTCCTTGACCTTTCGAGCCGCGGAGTCGGCCGCCCAGCGGTCGGGCGTGAGGACAGGGAAGTCCGAGCCGAACTGCAACCTTGTGCCGCAGCAATGCGCCGGCCTGCCGCACGAGCTGTGGTGGGAAGTACTTCGGCGACCATCCGGACAGGTACAGGTAGACGTTGGCCTGTGGGTGGCGATGGACAGGGAGCTCTCCACCCAGGGCACCGAGGGATGGGCGAGCTTCGTCATCTGCAGGACCGAGGCTGCGCACCCGGGCAGCGGGCGCGCATTACTGCCGCAACCGCAGCCGCAGTGTCAGGGCAGTTGCACCACGCCGGCCTGGATGGGACCGTTTTCGGGGTAGTACGGACCGGTCACCACGAAGACGAGGCCGGGCTCCCGCCACGATCCCGTACGTGCCAGCGGCATGGTGAACCGGCCGTAGCCTCCCGGGGATCGCACAGGACAACCGCGTCCATCTGCCCGGGTCACCGAGGTCACGGTCCCCAGGTGCGCAGGTCCCTGTCGCCCGCAAGGAGCTCGATCCCCCGAGCCGCACGGCGCGTGCGTACGATGCCCCGTTTTCGGGGTTCGCCACCACCACCGGCCCGAACGGGTCCGCGCCACCCGGCTTTCCCGAGGTCCTCGACGCGGGGAACGCCGGCCCCCGGCACGCCCACCGATAACCCGGCGAGCGCTAGTGCCCCTCTCCCCAAGAGCGCTCGGCGCGACAGTTGGGATCGGTTGTAATCTCGCAAAATCACCTTCCATTGGGCGACCCGACGTACTGGAGCGAGCCGACAGGCGGTGCCGGGCCAGGAACGGTGGCGATACCTGTGCAAGGGGCCTCACCCCTTGAACGCGCCTTCCATGATTCCCTGCACCAGGCGGCGCCCGACGAAGACGAACAGCACCAGCAGCGGAATGGTGGCCAGGAATGAGCCGGACATGGCCAGACCCAAATCGATGTCCCGGTTTTGCTGCAGTGCCTTGATGGCGATCTGGACGGTGTAGTTCTCCGGCGACTTCAACACGATGAACGGCCACAGGAAGTCGTTCCAGGCGTAGACGAACGTGAACAGCCCGAGCACGAATGCCGCCGGGCGTACCAGCGGGAAGGCTATCCGCCAGAAGATCTGCCAGGTGGTCGCGCCGTCCACGCGCGCCGCGTGCATCAGCTCGTCATCGATGCTGTTGCCGATGTGCTGGCGCATCCAGAAGATGCCGAACGCGCTGACCAGCCCGGGAACGATCACCGCCTGCAGGCTGTCCACCCAGGCGAACTCGGAGATGATCAGGTACTGCGGGACCACGGCCAACTGGGCCGGCACCGTCATGGTCAGCACGACGATGAGGAACAGCGTGTTGCGGCCCGGGAAGGACAGCTTGGCGAAGGCGAAGCCGGCCAATGCGCAGAGCACTGCCTGGCCTACGGCGACCGTGGTGGCGATGATGAGGCTGTTGAGCAGGGAATGCACGAACGGCACGATGGTGAAGACCAGCTTCGCCAGGTGCAGGAAGTTGCCGCCGGGCGAGAGGTGCGGTGGGAGAGTCGTCGCGGTAGCGGAGTCCGTTGTGGCCACCACGAACATCCAGTAGAGCGGAAAGACACTGACGAGCGCCATGAGGGTGAGCAGTGCGTACACCGCGATCGGGACGCGGTTGGCGTGGCGCCGCCTGGCCCGCCTGGGTACGGCGGTCGAGGGTGCGGGCTTCATGGGCGCTCCGAGCGGATGCGGGTGGCCAGCAGATAGTTGATTCCGGAGACGGCCACGACGATGACGAAGAGTGCGACACCGACCGCCGCGCCGTAGCCGAAGTGGAACTGCCCGAAGGACTGCTCGTAAAGGTAGAGGGTGACGGTCTGACATTGCCGTGCCGCCCCGCACGTGAGTCCACCGATCGGGTTGGCCAGCAGCGGCTCGGTGAAAACCTGCAGCCCGCCGATGGTCGACGTCACGACGGTGAATGCGATGATCGGCCGCAGTGAGGGAATGGTGACGTGCAGGAACTGCTTCCAGCCGCTCGCACCGTCCGCGGAGGCGGCCTCGAACAGTTCCCGGGGAACCGCCTGCAGCGAGGCGAGGTACAGCAGCGTGTTGTATCCGGTCCAGCGCCAGGCGATCATCGTAGCGATCATGATGTGGCTACCCCACAGCGACGCGGTGAAATCGATATGCTGAAAGCCCAGCAACTGGAGGAACCAGTTGATCATGCCGTAGTCCCGGTCGAACATCTGGGCGAAGACGATCGTCGTCGCCGCCACCGAGGTGACATAGGGAACGAGCACCGACATCCGGAACAACGTGGCCAGCCGCAGCCGCGCATGGTTGAGCAGGTGCGCCAGGCCGAGCGCCAGTAGCAACTGCGGCACGGTCGACAGCAACCAGATGCTGAACGTGTTACGCAGCGCCCCCCAGAAGCGCGGGTCGTGCACGAGTTCGGAGAAGTTGGCCAGCCCCACGAAGTGGTGATCGCCGATGGGGTCCCACTCGAACAGGGAGATGTAGAAGGTAAACAGCAACGGGAAGAGGCCGAAGATCAAGAAGAGCACGAAGAACGGCGAGACGTACGCGTAAGGTGCCAGTCGCTCCCGTACGCCCTGCTGAATCTGCCGCCTGCGGCTGGGTCTCGGGAGCTCCGGTGCGGCCGCGGCCGGGCCGAGCATGGTGGTCAAAGCGCTACCTTCCCCATGTCCGGCAGCCGGGCAAACCCGGCTGCCGCCCATCAGTCGTCCGTCAACCGCGTACAGCGTTCTTGACATTGGTCAGCGCGGTATTCCAAGCATTGGCCGGGTCCACCTTGCCCTGCTCGACACTGGTGAGCGTGTTGAGGAACTCGGTGCCGATAGGGCCGTCCTGCGGACCGAAGTAGAAGGGCTTGAGCCCCACCACCGACTGTGTGTAGATCTTGCCGACCGGTGCGTTGTTGAAGAACGGGTCGGTCCTTCCGACCAACTGCGGGTCGGTGTAGACCGACGGCGTAGTGGGCAGCGATCCCTGCGACAGGAAGTGTGCCAGCTGACCCTGCGGCGACTGCATCTCAGAGATGTAGTCCCACGCCGCCTTCGCGTGCTTGGCGCGCTTGGGGATGGCGAGGAAGCTGCCACCCCAGTTTCCCGAGCCACCGGGGATGGTGGCGATATCCCACTTGCCGTTGGTTTCGGGAGCGTTCGTCTTCATCTGGCTGAGCATCCAGGACGGTGAGCACACCACCGCGTAGTCACCCTTTTTCATGGCCGCGGTCCAGCCGGATGAGAACGACCCCTGCTTGGCGGAGATGCCCGCGCCGAAGGCCTTCAGCGTCACGTCAAACGCCGCCTTGACCTGTGCGTTGTCGTAGTCCAGCTTGTGGTCGGCGCTGTAGTAGCGCTCGCTGCCCTGGTTGACCGCCTGGAAGAAGACGCTCGTCGGCGTGTTGTCTACGAACGGCTTGCCTGTTTTCTGGACGTACGTCTTGCCGACATTGATGAAGTCATCCCACGTCGGCCAGAGCTTGGAGACCTCGTCCCGATTGGTGGGCAGGCCGGCTGCCTTGAACAGGTCGGTACGGTAGGCGACCGCCAAGCCGCCGACGTCGGTCGGCACGCCGATGATCTTGCCGTCCTTGGTCGTCGACTGTGCCATCACCCAGTCGAGGTAGTTGCCCTTGATGTTGCCGGCGCCCAGCGTGGTGAGGTCGACGAAGTTATCCGGAGACTGCATGAACTTCGGCAGATCGTCTGCCTGGATCAGCACCAGGTCGGGCACCTTGCCACCGGCCAGCGCGGTGGTCAGCGCCTGCGCGGTCTCGGTCGTGCTGCCCACCTCGGTGAGCTTGACGTGCACATCCGGGTGCGCCTTGGTGTAGACGTCGACGTCGGCCTTCTGGTTGATGTTGGCAAACGACCAGAAGTCGAAGGTCTTCGAATCGGACGAGTTGGACTTGCCACCCGATCCCCCACAGCCGGCGACGAGGAGCGCGACTGTGGCGATGATGGCTGCGGTGGTCCGGACGCGTTTCAACGGCCCTCCATACGGTAATCGTGAGCCGCGGCGGCTGGGGGGTGACCGCGGCGAATCAGGGTAAAGGTCTCACCAGCGGTGGGCACTGCAGGTAGGAGCTGACGAGTCGCCTCACCGACGGGTCAGCTGTGGGCCACGTCGCTTGCGAGATCATCGTTTGCGCTGTGAAAATTATCGAAACTTTTACATACCACGATCTCGTTCGCTGAGGCTACTAAGTGCCAAGTGATTCGTCAACGGCCCTGCTGCCAGCAAGGCCACGGCCCGACAGGGGGGCTTCCTGACCTCAACAGCGCCGATAATTTTCGACATGAGTAGCCCCACCATGGGTGCCACTTCGAAAGGACGAAGTCGCTGGCGACCTTCTCGTCCACTCCGGGATAGCGGCCTGACGCTGGGTCGCCGAGGCACGTTTCGGGCTGGCATGCTCGGCTTCGCCGCCGTCCTGGGCGGTTCATCGGACGGGAGCATGGAGATGCGGATGCTACGGGAGCCGCGCGCGGAGCTGAGGTTCCTGGCTGCGGCGGGAGGCTGGCAAGAGGCGCTGCCGGTGGGCAACGGCCGGCTGGGCGCCATGGTGCATGGCCGGTTTCCGGACGAACGGATCAGCCTCAATGAGGACTCCTTCTGGTCGGGCCCGGGTGAGACAGCACCGCCTGACGTGCCGCCCGGACTGCTGGCGGAAGTACGCGACCTGGTCCGGACCGGACGGTCGGTGGAGGCGGGATCGCTGCTGCGGGGCACGCAGGGTGCTGATGCTGAGGCGTACCAGCCGGTCGGCGACCTGCGGATCAGCCACGTGGACCGGAACGGCTCGGCCGGCGCGACCTACGGGCGTTGGCTGGACCTGCGCGACGGTGTCGCGGTGGTGGAGCGCGGCATGGTCCGGCAGGAGGTGTTCGCGAGCGTCGGACACCAGGTTTTGGTAGTGCGTCTGTCCACTACCGACCAGGAAGGCCTTCGGCTGGACCTGCGATGGGCGACACCGCAGCCCCGGGCGGCAATCCGGGGGTACGGGCAGGCCGGGCTGGCGCTGTTGCTGACCGCACCGCGCCACGTGGTGCCCTGGCCGCGTACCGACGGTGTGGTACTGAGCGATGAGCAGATTCCGGCGATGCGTGCCGCCGCCTTGTGTACGGCCGTGGTCGAGGGCGACGGGGCTGCCGTGCGGGTCGAGGAGCGGGCCGACGGGCCGGTTCTCACCGTACGCGCAGCCGCCGCTGTGACGGTGTTCGTCGCGATCCGCACCGGCTTCACGGACTGGGGCACCCCGCCCACCCGCGACGCCGAGGCGTGCCTCGCTCGCTGCGCGGAGGAGGTACGGGTGGCGGGCGCGGCCGGGTGGGCGGCGCTGCGCGCGGCTCACGTGGCCGAGCACCGGGCACTGATGGACCGGGTACGCCTGGTCCTCGACGCCGCCGCGCCAGAGCTGCCCACCGACGTCCGGCTGGCTCGCCGTGCCGAAGGCGATCCGGACGAGCAGCTGTGCGCACTGGCCTTCGCCTTCGGCCGGTACCTGCTCGCCGCCGCCTCGCGCCCGGGAAGCCAGCCCGCCACCCTGCAAGGCATCTGGAACGACCAGGTGGCACCACCGTGGAACTGCCAGTACACGGTGAACATCAACACCCAGATGAACTACTGGCCGGCGGAGACCACGGCGTTGGCCGAGTGCCACCAGCCACTGCTGCGCCTGGTCACCGACCTCGCGGTAGCCGGCCGGGCTACGGCCCGCGGGATCTACCGTGCGCGCGGCTGGGCCTGCCACCACAACACCGACCTGTGGCGCATCACGGTGCCGGTGGGCAAGGGGTACGGCGACCCAAAGTGGGCGCAGTGGCCGTTGGCCGGGGCGTGGCTGTCGCTGCATCTGGCCGAGCATTGGCGCTTCGGCCGGGACCTGAGCTTCCTGGCCGAGGTGGCGCTGCCGGTCGCACTGGACGCGGCGCGCTTCGTGCTGGACCTGCTCGTCGATGCCCGGGACGGCCACCTGGTGACCTCACCGTCGATCAGCCCGGAGAACGAGTTCCGCACCGGCGACGGCCCGGCCAGCGTCGACGCGGGTACGGCGATGGACCTGACTCTGGCCCGCGAGCTGTTCGAGTTCGTCCTGGAGGCGCAGGCGGCGGTGGAGAGCGTCGGGTTGCCGCTCGACGACGTGGCGGTGTCCAGCCTCCACGAGGTGCGCGCCGCGCTGGCCCGTCTGGCGCCGCTACGGATCGGCTCGCGCGGACAGATCCTGGAGTGGTCGGCCGAGTACCCGGAGGTCGAGCCGCACCACCGGCACCTGTCCCACCTGGTCGGCCTCTACCCGGGACAGACGATCGCCCGCGATCCCCGGCTGCGCGAGGCGGCACGCAGGTCGCTCACGGAACGCGGTGACGCCGGTACCGGATGGTCGATCGCCTGGAAAGTCGGCCTGTGGGCCCGGCTCGGTGACGGAGACGCCGCGCACCGGCTGCTCGGCGCGTACCTGACCCCGGCCGCCTCCGAGCACCAGGGCGGGGTGTACCCCTCGCTGCTGTGCGCCCACCCGCCGTTCCAGATCGATGGGAACTTCGGCGTCACCGCGGCCATCGCGGAACTGCTCGTGCAGAGCCACCTCGTGCATGATGCCGCCCCCGTCATCGAGCTGCTGCCCGCCCTGCCTACCGCGTGGGCCACCGGCTCGGTGGCCGGCCTGCGGGCCCGAGGCGCGGTCACCGTCCAGAAACTCGCCTGGGTGGACGGGTCCGTGGTGACAGCGAAACTCGCGGCCACCGCGGACACCACCATCGAAGCCCGGTGGCGCGACCGGGATGGGATCCGACGTACCCGCCGTCTCACCCTCGCCGCCGGAGAGCGCGCCACCCTTGCCTGAGGTCACGGCGAACGCGGCTGTCCGCCGGGGACGAGCCGCAGCCGGCGCGCGGCTGGGGCACCTCCCCGGCATCACCGTGGATCAGGCCCCCTGACTCATCCCGGTCTGCCCGGCCGAGGCCATGTCCGACCAGTTCGTGAAAGGGCTGAAAATCATCGAGCCGTACGACCCCGACGAGTTGACGTCCGACGCATAGACCAGGTGCTGGGCAACGCCTGGTGCGCCGAGCTGGGTTGGCACGCCTGAGCGCCGAGCAGGCCCGGCCGTGGACATCGGCACGCACGGCGACCCCTTTTCCTCCACGTCGAAGGCCCGGCACGCGGTCACCGCGACAGGCATCTGGTCTACCCGGGACACCCTGCCGGCCAGCCTCGCCGCCGGCACAGGAGGGCACGGGATGACACCTGCCCTGGAAACGTCGCCGCGAGAACTGAATGGCGCCGCCACTGAGCGGCAGGGCCGCCGAGACCTGGACCGGTGGCGCACCTCGTCGCGGGCCACCGTCGTGTTCAGCTCGACGATCGAGCCCACCGGGATAGATCCCCGGATCGAGTCACCGGACAGCTTCCCGGCGAGGTATGGCAGCACCAGGCCGATCGCCTTGACCGCGTCCGATCAGCGCGTCCACGACGGCCGCCGGCGGTTCGTCCAGTTCCGGTAGCCGGAGACGAAGACGATGTCGGCTCAGACGAGAGCCCTCAAGGCCGTCGGCGATGTCGTAGGACAGGCCGTCGCCACCGGCCACGAGACACGGCGCGCCGCATACCGGCACCCCGTACGACATGCTCGCGCGGGTCGTGACGATCCAGTGGTCGACGGTTAGGCAAGGTCCAGCGCCACCGTCACGTACGCGTGCGCGGGCAGCTCGACCTCCAGGCCACGCGGATGGTCTGTGATCCCGGCGTGCTCGCGTGGGGCGACGCCCGTGGCCGACGGCGTGTTGTGCGCGTCGAGCGCGTCAGCCGTCAGGACGGTGGCCCGGTAGCCCGTCACGCGGCGACCGCGCAAGTCGAGGACGACCGCCGTCGGACGCTGCGCGTCGAGGTTCGACAGGGAGACCAGCGCCGTGTCGCCGCGCGTCGAGGCGGAGGCCGAGACCGTCGCGAGACTCTCCCCCGCCACCTCGCGCATCGGGACCTCGCCCGTGAAGGTCACGGCGAGCGACGCCGCGTCATGGTGGGCCCGGTTCATCGCGAACACGTGGTAGGAGGGCGTGAGCACCAGCGCGCCCGTCTCCGGGTCCGTGAGGATCATGGCCTGGAGCACGTTGACGGTCTGCGCGATGTTCGCCATCACGACGCGGGCCGCGTGGCGGTGGAACGTGTCGAAGTGCACGGCGGCGACCAGTGCGTCGCGCAGCGTATTCTGCTGGTACAGGAAGCCCGGGTTGGTGCCACGCTCCACGTCCCACCAGGTACCCCACTCGTCCACGACGAGGCCAACCTTGCGCTGCGGGTCCCAGCGGTCCATGACGGCCTCGTGGCGCGAGACCAGTTCCTCGATCCGGGTCGCGTTTCGCAGCGCGAGGTACCACTCCTCCTCGTCGAAGCCCGTGGCCGCGCCCTTCGATGACCAGCCCCGGGTCATCGTGTAGTAGTGCAGCGAGACGGCCTGGAACGGCCAGGCGCGGGAGCCGTACGCCGCGAGGTCGTCGAAGGAACGCAGCAGTGTCTCGGTCCAGTGGTAATCGTCGGTGTTCGCGCCAGCGGCGATCCGGTAGACCGTGTTGTCGCCGTGGTCGCGGACGTAGGTGGCGTACTGGCGGGCCAGCGAGGCGAACTGCTCGGCGCGCAGGTTGCCGCCGCAGCCCCACGCCTCGTTGCCCAGTCCCCAGAACGGGACCCGCCAGGGCTCGTCGCGCCCGTTCTCACGGCGCAGGGCGGCCATCGGGGAGTCGTCGCCGCGGGTCAGGTACTCGATCCACTCGGACATCTCCCGCACGCTGCCCGAGCCGACATTGCCGGAGATATACGGGTCCGCGCCCAGCAGCTCGCACAGCGCCATGAACTCGTGCGTGCCGAAGGCGTTGTCCTCGACCACGTCGCCCCAGTGGGAGTTCACCATGCGGGGGCGCAGCTTGCGCGGGCCGATCCCGTCGCGCCAGTGGTAGTCGTCGGCGAAGCAGCCGCCCGGCCAACGCAGGTTCGGGATGCCGATGCGGCGCAGCGCCTCGACGACATCGAGACGGATCCCGCCCTCGTTCGGGGTCGCGGAGCCTTCCCCCACCCAGAAGCCGCCGTAGATGCAGCGCCCCAGGTGCTCCGCGAAGTGGCCGTAGACATGGCGGGAGATAGTGGGACCGATCAGGTCGAGGTCAATGACGGCGGTGACGGTCGAGGCGGTCATGGTCGTCCTTGGGGAGAGCGGTCTGCGGGGGAACGGGCGGCCGACGGCTGTGTTGACCCGGGGGGAGCGAGGGCTCGCCGAGTATCCTCCAACGCCCGCCCGGTGCTCGGCAACCGCCGCGGCTTGGCCACCTTCAACGCGGGACTGTCTGCCTCCGGGATAAGCCCGTCGGCGACTGCACGCCGGTACAAGCACCGCAACCGCGATCAGATGCTCAGCCGCGCTGCGCCCCACCCCGGGCGTTACGCCGGGTCACCACATGCGTCTCGACGTACCCCTGTAGCCGTGCCAGAACTCGTCGCACACGATGTGAGCTGCTGCTTCGCGGCAGTGACGCAGGATGGCAGGGGTATTGGTTCGACTGCTGCACCTGAGTGCGGTACGGGTGTTCGGCTGGTTGTCGCAGGCCACGCGCGGCGAGTCCGCGATGGTCGCGGAGCTGGCTGGTGCTGCGCCATGAGGCGTCCGCATATCCGGACAGAACGGCATTGCGCATCACGTCCCAATGCCATCCCATGTCAGCCACTCCCCCACCGGCGAACTCAGCTGCGCCTGCCATCCGTCGTCCTCCGCCCAGAGCAGGGTCGACAGTTTGGGTTACCTGCGTTTGCGGATTTCCTCGGCGGCCTGCGGGACGACCTTGAACAGGTCGCCGACCACGCCGTAGTCGGCCAGCTCGAAGATCGGCGCCTCGCCGTCCTTGTTGACCGCGACGATGGTCTTCGAGGTCTGCATGCCGGCGCGGTGCTGGATCGCGCCGGAGATGCCCAGCGCGATGTAGAGCTGCGGGGAGACGGTCTTGCCGGTCTGGCCCACCTGGAACTGGTGCGGGTAGAACCCGGAGTCGACCGCCGCGCGAGACGCGCCGACCGCGCCGCCGAGCAGGTCGGCCAGCTCCTCGACCAGCTTGAAGTTGTCGGCGTTGCCGACCCCGCGGCCGCCGGAGACGACGACGGACGCCTCGGTGAGCTCGGGGCGGGAGCCCTTCTGCTCGGCGACCCGCTCGACGACCCGGGCCAACTTGTCGGCGTCACCGACGGAGACGGTGAGCTGCTCGACGGCCGGGGTGGCCGGGGCCGGGGCCGGGGTGAGCGAGTTCGGCCGCACGGTCACCAGCGGCAGGCCCTTGGTGACCTTGGACTTGACGATGGTGGAGCCGGCGAAGGCGACCTGGGTCGCGGTGCCGTCCGCTTCGAGGGCGACCACGTCGGTCAGGATGCCGTTGTCCAGCTTCACGGCGAGCCGGGCGGCGATCTCCTTGCCCTCCTGGGACGAGGCGAGCAGCACCGCCGCCGGCTGCACCCGAGCGACGAGGTCGGCCAGCACGGTGGCCTTCGGGGCCACCAGGTAGCCGTCGATCTCCTCACCCTCGGCGGCGTAGACCTTCTCCGCGCCGTACTCGCCCAGCTTGGCGCCCAGCGCCGCCGCCGCGCCGGCGCCACCGAGCACGACCGCGCTCGGGGTGCCCAGCTCGCGGGCGAGGGTGAGCATCTCCAGGGTGACCTTCTTGACGCCGAACTCCCGGGTGGCTTCGACGACGACGAGAACCTCAGACATGTCCAGACCTCACACGAACTTCTCGGTGGCGAGGAACTCGACCAGCTTCACGCCGCCCTCGCCCTCGTCGGTGATCTTCTCGCCGCCGGAGCGCGGCGGGCGCTTGGTGTGCTCGAGCACGGTGCTGGTCGCCCCGTCGAAACCCACCTCGGAGGCGGCGACACCCAAATCAGCCAGGGCGAGCGTCTGCACCGGCTTCTTCTTCGCGGCCATGATGCCCTTGAACGACGGGTAACGCGGCTCGTTGATCGTGTCCCACACGGAGACCACGGCCGGGGTCGAGGCGGTGACCACCTCGTAGCCCTCCTCCGTCTGCCGCTCCACCGTCAGGGTCGACCCGTCGACGGTGAGCTTGCGCGCACCGGTCAGCGCGGCCACACCCAGCCGCTCGGCGATCATGTGCGGCATCACCTGGACCCGACCGTCGGTCGACTCCGCACCACAGATCACCAGGTCCGCGCCCAACTGGCCGAGCGCGGCCGCGAGCACCTTCGAGGTGACCACCGCGCACGAACCGTGCAACGCGTCGTCCACCACGTGCACGGCCCTGTCCGGCCCCATGGACAGCGCCTTACGGATCGACTCGGTCGCCTGGTCCGGACCCATGGTCAGGATCGTGACCTCACCGCCGTGCGCCTCCTTGATCTTCAACGCCTCCTCGATGGCATACTCGTCCATCTCATTGATGACGTTGCTCGCCGAACCGCGGTCGACGGTGTTGTCGTCCAAACGCAGGTTGCGGTCCGCGCCCGAATCAGGCACCTGCTTGACAAGTACGACGATATTCATCGCGCTTCGACGACCTTCCTCTGTTTGATCGGCCCCAACGGGCCGTCGCATAACGCTGTGGACACTGATCGGCCGGCCGGTGAACGTCATGGTCGGATGACATAGTGCTCGATCTCGGGTCGCACGGTCACCCACTGGGTCTCGGTAAAGGCCTCGATGTTCGCGTCCGGGCCGCCGAAGCGGGCGCCGTTGCCGGAGGCGCCGACCCCGCCGAACGGCACATTCGCCTCGTCGTTGACCGTCTGCTCGTTGATGTGCACCTTGCCGCTCTGGATCCGATCGGCCAGAGACAGCGCGGTGCCGACGTCGCCGAGGATGCCGACCGAGAGGCCGTACTCCGAGGCGTTGACGATGTCGACCGCCTCCTCGAGATCGCGGTACGACAGCACCGGGGCGACGGGTCCGAAGATTTCCTCCCGCCACGCGCGCATGGCGGTCGACAGGCCGCCGAGCACCGTCGGCCGGACGAACCGACCGTTCGTCTCGCCGCCCGCGACGACGGTGCCACCGGCCCGCACCGTGTCCGCGATGATCGACAGCACGCCGGCCGCCTGACCGTCGTCGATGATCGGGCCGAGTTGGACCTTTTCCCGATACGGGTCTCCCACGGTGAGCGAGGACGCGATCCGGGCGAGCGCCGCGACGTAGCCGTCGTACTGCGACTCGTGGACCAGATGACGGCCCGCCGTCTGGCAGATCTGGCCCTGATGAAGGAAGGAGCCGTACGCGCCGGCGGCCGCCGCCCACTCGATGTCGGCGCCCGGAAGCACAAGGATCGCGTTGTTGCCGCCGAGTTCGAGGTGGACCCGCTTGAGTAGCCGGGCCCCCGCCTCCCCCACGCGACGGCCCGCCCCCGTCGACCCGGTGAACGAGACGACCCGCACCTCCGGCGCCTCGACGACGGCGGCGCCGACCTCGGACCCACCGGAAAGAACCTGAAGAACGTCGGCCGGCAGGCCCGCCGCCTCGAAGACGCGCCGCAGGACCACACCGCCGCTGACCGAGGTGCGCGGGTCGGGCTTGAGCAGAACCGCGTTGCCGAGACCGAGTGCGGGCGCCACCGACCGGATCGCGAGCGTCAACGGGTAGTTGAACGGCGCGATCACCGCGACGACACCGACGGGCACCCGCCGGGCGACCGACCAGCGTTCCTTGTTGCTCGGAAGCACCTGCCCGTGTGGGTGGCTCGGCAGGGCCGCGGCCTCCCGGCATTCCGCGGCGGCGGCCATGATTTCGCTTCGCGCCTTCGTCCAGGTACTGCCGGACTCCCGGACGATCCACGTCGAGATCTGCTCGGCCTCCCGCTCGAACACGTCGGCCGCCGCCCTCAGGACAGCCGACCGCTGCGCGGGCGGGAGCGCGGCCCAGGTGTGCTGCGCCAGCCGGGCCCGCCGGGCGGCCTCGGCGACCTGTTCGACGGATGCGCCGCCGAGGGTGCCGAGCTGGTCACCGGTCGCGGCTTCGCGGACCGGGATCTGCGTGCCCTCGCCGGGCACCCACCCGCCCGCGCCGATCCGGCCGGTCCACACGTCGCGGTCGAGCAACTCCATCGGTCCTCCTACCGGTTCTTCCATTCCGGTGCCCGCTTCTCCAGGAACGCGCGCACTCCTTCTGCCCGGTCCTCGCTCGTGTACGGGTTCGGCCCGACGTTCAGCCGCAGAGCCGTCGACACTGGCAGGCCCCAGCTCTTCGTCGCCATCTCCTTGTAGCGGCGCAGCGACACCGGCGAGTTGGCAAGAATTTGGTCGAGATACGCCTGCACCTCGTCGGCGAACGTCTCACGCGGAACGACCCGGTTGATCAGCCCCAGATCCCGCGCCTCCTCCACCGGAATCGTGCGGGCGGTGTAGAGCAGGTCCATGGCCAGTGCGCGGGGGATCAGCCGGGGAAGCACGACCGAGCCGAAGTTCGCGCCCATGCCGCGCCGCGCCTCGGTCAGCCCGATCGTCGCGCCCTCGACGGCGATCCGCACGTCGGAGGCGAGGACGATCTCGCATCCGCCGGCGATCGCATGGCCGTTGATCGCGGCGACCACCGGTTTGTAGGTCTCGATCATTACTTCGAGCAGGGCGCGGTGGAGTCCGGTCATCGGCGTGTGAACCTGGCGGCCGGCACGCGCGATGTCGTCCATCTCCTTCATATCGCCGCCGGCGCAGAATGCCTTGTCGCCAGCGCCGGTGATGACGACCGCCCAAACGTCGGGGTCCTCCCCCGCCTCGACGAACGCCTCGGTGAGCAGCCGGACCGTGTTCCGGCTCATCGCGTTGCGGCGGTGCGGCCGGTTGATCGTGATCCAGGCGGCCCGGCCCCGGACCTGGTAGACGACCTCGTTCTCTTCCCCCGCAGCGAGTCCGTCGTTCATGACGCCACTCCTTGCGGCGCTGCCTCGATAACGTGCGCCTCGATCAGCGCGTCGATCTCCTGCGCGGCCAGCCCCAACGAGCCGAGCACGGCGACGGTGTCGACGCCGAGCTCGGGAGCGTGACCGCGGTGCTCCAGATACTCGCCGTCGAACGTGATCGGCGCGCTCACGACGCTGAGGTCCCGGAGCCTCGGGTGTTCCACCGTGACGATCTGGCCGAGCGCCTGCACCTGCGGGTCCGTGAGCACCCGGTCGAGCGTGTTCACCGCCGAGTGCGGGACGCCGGCTGTGGTGAGCCGCGCCAGCAGCTCGTCGGTCGTGAACGCCGACGTCGCCTCGCTGAGCCTGTCGTTGACCAGACGCCTGTTCCTGACCCGGGCCAGGTTGTCCTCGAAGCCCGGCTCGTTCGCGAGCTCTGGCGCCTCGATCGCGTCGAGCAGCCGGTGGAACGTGTCGTTGTTGCCCGCGGAGAGGAAGACGTAGCCGTCCGACGTCGGGAACGCCCCGTTGGGGACGTTGCCCCGGAATCCGGAGCCCAGCCGCTCGGGCACCGGCTCCCCGGCCGCGACGCTCATGAGCGGCGCCGTGACCCACGCGAGCGCGGTCTGCAAGAGCGACACCTCGATGTGTACGCCCTGCCCGGTCTTGTCCCGGCGGCGCAGCGCCTCGAACACGCCCAGCGCGAGCCACATGCCGGTGCTCATGTCCATCATCGACAGCGGCACTCGGGCCGGCGGTCCGTCGTCCGACCCGGTCATGGCGACGACGCCCGAGTATGCCTGCAGCATCGCGTCGTAGGCCGGCTGCAGGTGCCGCGGGCCGGTCCGCCCGTACCCGGTCATCTCCACGTAGATCAGGCGCGGGTTGAGTTCCCGGAGCCGTTCCCAGTCGAAGCCGGCCGCGGCGAGCGCACCCGGCCGCAGGTTCTGTACCACGACGTCGGCCGAGGCGATCAGCTCCTCGAGAACCTGCTTGCCACGGGCGTCCTTGTAGTCGATGACGACCGACTTCTTGTGCCGGTTGAACGCGAGGAACGTGACGGAAACGCCCTCCCGCACCGGCGCCCAGCGCCGAGCCTCGTCGCCACCGCCGCACCGTTCGACCTTGATGACCTCGGCGCCGAAGTCGGCCAGGATCTGGCAGCCGTACGGCACGGCGATGCTGGTGCCGATCTCGATAACGCGGATGTCACTCAGCGAGTTCGCGCTCACGCCTTCTCCTCTTGCGCGGCGAGCCGCGCCTCGTACTCGTCCCGGGCTGTGGACCGCACGGGCTGCCGCCACGGCGACAGCGCGCCCTCGTACACCGACGGGCCGAGCCGGAAATGCTGGGCCTGCTCAAACGTCTCCACGAACGGCATGTCCATCGGGTACACGTCGCGTCCGGTCGGGCGCGGACCTGCGGCGGTCACCTTTGACCACAGCTCGTGACCGACGACCTCCTGCGCGATCACGCCGGCCTCGACGAGGGCCGTCACGTCCAGGCCGGTCTCGATGCCCTCGGCCTCCATGAGGTGGGCGAAGTCCTCCGTCGGGATCATCCGGGTGGCGCGGCCGTTGCCGCAGTACGGGCAACCGCCCATGCCGCCGATCGCCGTGTCGAGGAGCAGCGTGTGGCGCTCGTCGAGCTCCTGGATCGCGGTGTACGCCGAGAGCATCGCCATGCCCCGCGCGTCGTGCAGGTGGAGGTGGAAGTCGCGGACCTCGGGCCAGGTCGCGAGGATGCGGCGGAACATCGACCGGACGGCCGCTGGGGTGTTCCAGCTCATCGGGTCGCCCAGGTGGATCTGGGTGACGGGGATTGCCGCCGCCGACCAGGCGTCGTACTGCAGCTGAAGGAGCCGCATGCGCTCGTCCTCGTCGAACTTCCCGAGCCAGTTGGAGCCCCAGGCCGCGTTGATTGAGATCTCTGCCCTGGTCGCCCCGGCGGCCCGCGCCGCCTCGATCGCCTGCGGGATGGAGTCGATCTCGTCGGCCTGACTGCGATTGATGTTCCGCCGCACGAAGACGTCGCAGAGGTGCACCTTGGTCCGTCCGAGGGTCGGATCCGGGAGCGTCAGCTTGTGGCCGTACGCCGCCCGCCGCTCCGCGCCCTTCGGGTTGAGCACGATCGCGGTGTACTGCACCCCGTCGACCGGCGTGAAACCTTCGATGACCTCCTCGACCCGGGCCATCTGCGGGACCCACTTCGGGCTGACGAAGGCCCCGACGATGATCCGCTTCAGGCCGGTCTTCGAGAGCGCGTCGAGGAGTCGGATCTTCTCGGCCACGGGGATGTCCGCGCTCTCGATCTGCATGCCCTCGCGCATGCCCTCCTCCTGAACGACAACGGTCGGCTTGCCGGTGGTCATCGGTGCCCCTTCCTCGGAATGGATGCGGTGAACGCTGGCCCAGGCCTGTCGGCGACCGCGGCGTACAGCCGCTCGGTCTCCTCGGCGCCGAGCCCTCCGGCAGCACAGCAGTCCTGGAACTTCGTGCGCAGTTCGACATCGGTGAGCGGGCGGCTCGACTGGCCGTGCGTGACGTCGACCCGCGCCGACGCGGTGGTCCCGTCGGCGAACGCGAGCTGGACCACGGTGTATCCAGTCGTGAAGCCCGCTGGCCCCGCCGGCGGCACGGGATTCTCTCGTACCGTCACCGAGCCCATCAGCGCGTGAACGGCAGGGTCGTCGAAGCCGTCGTCGGTGAAGTCTGCGAGTGCCACGTCGCCGCGCAGGTAGGCAGCCGCGAGGGTGTACTCGAGGCTGAACTTCGCCTGTGTGGGTGTGGCCGGCGCGCTGTCCCGCAGGGCCCGGGTGCCGCGCGGGTGAAGGGTGGCGGTGATGCTGGTCGGGACGCGCCCAGCCAACCGCCCGCGCAGCTGCAGGATCGCGTCGATGCCGCGGTGGGTCGCGTAGCAGCTCGGATATCGCTTGAGTCCCCAGTCGTCGATCCAGGCGTCGATCCAGTACTCCAGCCGCTCGCCGAGGGTGTCGGCCGTCGAGCCCACCGGCGACAGGTCCGGGTCGCCGTAGCGCTCCAGGAAGCCGCCCGCCGACTCGAGTTCGGACGGGTTCGCGGTGAATCCCGCCTCCGCGAGCTCCAGCGCCAGGACGCCGTCGCGGGCGGCCGTGCCGGCGTGCAGGGGCTTGGTCATCGATCCGAAGTTCTGGCGGCTGCCCGCGACCAGCGACGCGGCGATGCCGAGCGCGTTCCGTGCCACGTCGGGACGGGCGTCGACCAGCCGTGCGAGCGCCGCCACGACCGCGACTCGGCCGACAGTCGACGTGGTGTGCCAGCCACGCGCGTAGTGCACGTGCTGTGGGAGCACCTCGGCGACGGCGCGGAAAGTTGCGGCGCCGACGTCGTACGCGTCGACGAAACGCTCGGGAGGTACGTCGCGCGTCTCGGCCACGGCGACCAGGGCGGGCATGAGTACGGCACTGGGGTGCAGGGGCATGCTCGGCGAGATGTCGTCGTAGTCGAGCAGGTGGGCGGCGGTGCCGTTCACGAGCGCTGCGAGCGAGGCGGAGGTGCCACGGCCCGACGTCCACACGGTCGCCGGTCCGGCAGCGGTCTCGCGCTCGGCCCACGTCCGGAGAATCCGTTCGCCGTCCGTGCCCGCGGCGCCGACTGATACGGCGACCGTGTCGACAAGCGCCCGGGATACCTCGGCGGCGTGGTCACCGTGCGGGGTGTCCTCCCCGACGGCGAAGTTTGCGAGCACTTCGGTGACACCGGTCTCGGTCATGGCGGACGTCACGGCGCTCAGAACGACTTCGGCAGGCCGAGCGTGCCGTGGGCGATGCCGGCCAGGACTATGTTGTTGCTGATAGGTGCGGTCGACGGGAGTCGGGCCTCGCGGAACTTGCGTTCGATGCCGTACTCCTCGGCTGCCGCGTAGCCGCCGAACGTGTCGAACGCCGCGTTGGCCGCCTGCCAGAGCGCCTGCGAGGCGAGCAGCTTGGCCGCGTTGACCTCGAACCGCGGGTTACCGCCCGCGGCGTACAGCTCGGCCGCCCGCCACCGCATGAGCGACGCCGCCTGGAGGTTCGTGTAGGCCTGCGCGATTGGGAACTGGACGCCCTGGTTCATACCGATCTTGCGGCCGAACACCTCCCGCTCGTTCGCGTACTCGACGGCGCGGCCGATGAGATAGAAGCCGGCACCGATGTACTCGCTGGTCACGATGACTCGCTCGGAGTTCATTCCGGACAGGATCACGCGGAAGCCCTTGCCCTCCTCCCCGATCCGGTTGGCGACCGGGACGCGGAGGTTCTCGATGGCGAGCTCATTCGTCTCGTGGTTGACCATCGTCTTGATCGGGGTGGCCCGGATCGTGCCGTCAGCCAACGCCTTGCGGAGGTCGACGAGAAGCACGGTGAAGCCGTCGGTCGGCTTGGCCGAGTCCTCTCGCTTGGTCGTCCGGGTCAACAGGAGCAACAGGTCCGAGTGCTGCACCCGGGAGATGAAGATTTTGTTCCCGTTCACGACGTACTCGTCGCCTTCCCGGCGAGCGAACGTGCGGATCCGGGTCGTGTCGCTGCCGGCGTCGGGCTCGGTGACGCCGAAGGACTGCAGGCGCAGTTCCCCGGACGCGATCCGCGGAAGCCATGCGGCCTTCTGCTCCGGTGATCCGTGTCGGAGGATCGCCCCCATCGTGTACATGCCGGCCCGCGCGGCGCCCGCGTGGCAGCCGCGGCGTTCGAGCTGCTCGAGCACGACCGCCGCGTCCCGGATGTCGGCCCCGCCGCCCCCGTATTCCTCTGGGATCAACATGCTCATCCAGCCGGCGTCGTAGAGCGTGTTGACGAACTCCTCTGGGTAGCGGCGCTCCTCGTCAAGGGCGCGCCAGTAGTCGTTGTCGAACGGCTTGCACAGCTCGTCGATCGCCTCGCGGATCGCGATCTGCTCCTCGGTGAGGTGGAACGCCGAGGACTCGATGAGATCTGCCATGGGGACTCCTTCTCGTCTGCTCCGCCGGTCAGCGAAGCCGAAAGGGGCTTGTCGGGAAAGCTGAGCTGTCACGCAGCGGAATACCGACCCGAATCGTGAGGGGCCCATTCGAGGGTCCGCAGCAGGTCGGACACGGACGGTGCCACGGGCAGGGCACGCAGTGCCGCGCTCAGGGCGGCCGCACGCTGGCCGCCCAGCCGGCGCACGTTGAGATCGAACTTGTGCCGCAGCTGCTCGGGCCGGATCGGGCGCTCGGCCATGCCCAGGTTGGCCAGGACGCGCTCCTCGACGGTCGTGCCGTCGGTGAGGTGTACCCGGGCGATGGTCGGCAGCCGCTCCGGGTAGAGGGCCTCGCACTCGGGGTCCGGCACGTAGTGCACCCGTTCGGCGAGCCGGCGCACGACCGGGTCGTCGAGCATCGCCTGGGTGAAGTCGTCGAGGTAGACGCCGAGGCCGCTGCCGCCGCGGTACGCGATCGCGAATGTGAAGGGCCCGCTGAACTGCGCGTGATAGGGACTCTCCGGCCGAATTTTCGCCTCCCGCGGCTCGGCGATCGTACGGGTCACGGCCATTGGTACGGACAGGTCGACCCGCTCGATCGACTCGATCGGGATGCCTCGTTCCGCGAGCCGCCGCGCGGCGTCGATGCCGGTGTGCGTGAAGACGTTGGTCGGGTACGGCTTCACGAAGCAGCGGTCAAGCTCCCAGTCCTCGCCGAGGCCGTCGAGGAAGGTCTCGGAAACCGGATGCAGGCCTGTATAGGCGTTGAAGAAGCCGAACCGGCCCTCCAACACGGTGTCGGGCGCCGTCAGGCCCTGCCGGGCGAATTGTGCTGCCGTCACGCCGGCGTGGGCCGCCCACCCGCAGTGGATCCGTTTGACACTGCCGCCCTTGCGGTTGGCCTCGATGAGCCCGCCGCCCATGCTCCCGGCGATGCCGAGGGCGTGGCGGGTGGTCTCGACGTCCAGCCCGAGGACGACTGCCGCCGCCACGGCCGCGCCCATCGCCCCACAGATCGACGTGGCGTGCAGGCCCCGCTCGAAGAAGATGTTGTTGCCGAGGTCGGGATCGTCGGCGCCGTTGCCGAGCCGGATCGTGATCTCGGCGCCGGCGGCGACCGCGGCCAGGACGGTGCGTCCGCTGGCGCCCGCCATCTCGGCGGCGGCCAGGGCCGCGGGCACGACCGACGCGCTCGGGTGCAGGATCGACGGCAGGTGTGTGTCGTCGAAATCCAACGCGTGCGCCGCCGTCCCGTTGACCAGCGCAGCGACGGGTGCCGGCACGCGGTCCGGGAAGCCGAGGACCGTGGCCTGTCGGCTGCCGCCCCACTCGCGGGCGAGCGCCAGGGCCGCCCGGACCGGCTCGGTGTCCATCGCGGCGATCGCGATGCCGACGGTGTCGACGATCCGCGCCTGCGCGTCGGCGGCAATGCGCTCCGGAAGCTGCGCGGCCGTCTCCACGGCGAAGGCGGCAAGCCGGGTGCTCAGGGTCGGGTTGGTCATGCTGTCTCCGTCTCGAACACGGCTAGGGGCCGCACGGGTGACCCGGTCGCGCCGACGAGCGGCAGGGGCGCCAGGACGAAGTCGAATACCGGGCCACCTCGGGCGGCGAGCGTCTCGAGGTCGAGCATCTCGATGATGGGTGTGCCCCGCTCGACCAGCAGGAGCCGGTGGACTGGGAGACGGGCGTGGCCCTCCCCTGCGGGGATGTGCTCGAACGCGGTTGTGTCACTGCCGACGAAGCACGGCTGGTGGGCCGCGAGCCACTCGCCCCCGGCCGCGTCCGGGCCAGGTACGCCGGAGTCATGCCCCACGAACTCCGGCCCCCGGTTCCAGAGCTGGGCCCACCCGGTACGCACCAACAGTGCCGCTCCGTTCGGGATGGCTGCCTCGCCACCGGGGAGTAGCGCCGCGGCGGCCGCCAGTTCGGCCGGCGTGACCGGCTGGGCCGGCGCCAGTCGGTCGACGCCGAGGGCGCGGGGCACGTCCAGCAGGATCCCGGGCACGATCGCCGGTGGGATCTGGTCGACGCCGTGGGTGGTGAACCGCCCGCTGCGTTGCGCCTCCGCCGCCTCCACGCCGCCGTGCAGGAGTCCGTCATGGCTGATGTGCGCCAGCGCGTCGATGTGCGTGCCGGTGTGGGTGCCGAGCACGAGCAGGTCATTCGCGCCGGACGTGCCGTCGGCACGCACCGCGTCGCCGTGCCGGCGCATGAGCGCGTGCCGGTACCCTGGATGGCTCGGCGACACGGGGATCGCCGGATGGAGGGCGTGGCCGAGGTCGACGATCTCGACCCGAGCGCCGTTGCTCCGGGTGCCACCGACGATGCGTGCCCGGTCAGCCATCAATTTTCCTCTCGGCCAGTGCGACGATCATCTCGGCCTGCCGGACGACCGGCGCGTCGACGAAGGACCCGTCGGCCAGGACCGACACGGCCCGTTGCCCGTCGCCGGCAGCGCGGGCGCCGTCGAGCACTGATCGGGCCCAGGCCACGTCCGCCGTGGTCGGCCGGAACGCGTCGCGGACCATGGCGACCTGGGTCGGATGGATGCAGCTGCGGCCGAGGAAGCCCAGTGCTCGGAGGCGACGAGACGAGGCTGCGAGGCCGTCGATGTCGGTCACGTTGACGTAGGCGCTCGCGACCGGCGCGGGCAGGCCTGCCGCCCGCGCGGCGAGCACCGCGGTCTGTCGCGCGAGCGTAAGCCCCTCGTCGTCGGTCGTGCCGCGGGCGAGGCCCAGGTCGGCGCGGAGGTCGGCCTCGCCGAGCATCAGCGAGTGCACACCGGGCACGGCGGCGATCTCGTGGGCGGCCGCTATCGCGCGGGCCGACTCGAGCTGACAGATCAGGCGGCGCTCGAGCCCCCAGTCGGCCGTAGCCTCGGCGGCTCGGTACGCGTCGTTCGCGCTGTCCACCTTGGCCACGCGCACCGCCACGATCGCGCCCGCGCGTACGAGCGGGCCGACTGCGGCGACGTCGGCGGCGAAGTCGGGGCTCGACGGCGAGTTGATGCGAACCACGGTGGGCACACCGAGCCCGGCTCCGATGGCGTCAGCGAGACCCGCGCGGGCCGCGGACCGCTGCGTCGGGTGGACCGCATCCTCCAGGTCGACGACCACGCCGTCGGCCGCGGCGGCCGCCTTCATGAAGCGGTCCGGGCGGGTCGCCGGCACGTAGAGCCAGGCGAGCGCGAGCTCCCAGCCGGGGGCCATCAGACGATCCCGTCCGCGTGCAGCCGGGCGATCGTGTCCGGGTCGTAGCCGAGCCCGGCGAGCACCGCGTTGGTGTCGGCGCCGTGGGCCCGACCGGTGTGCCGGATCGCGCCGGGCGTCTTCGACATCCGGAACAGCACGTTCTGCATGCGCACCGGGCCGAGGTCCGGATCGTCCACCGTCGCAATGGCGCCGATCGCCCCGAGCTGCTCGTCGGCGACGACCTGGGACATGTCGTACACCGGCGCGATGGCCGCATGGGCCGCCTCGAACGCCGCGATGACGTCGCTCATGGGGCGGTCCGCGATCCATCTCGCGACCGCGTCGTCGATCTCGTCGGCGTGCTTGGCGCGCTCTACGCCGGAGACGAACCACGGCTGTTCGACGAGGTCGGGCCGTCCGACGAGGCGCATGACCCGCTGCGCGACGGAGGTGGAGCTCGAGGAGATCGCCACCCAGTGGCCGTCCTTGGTGAGGTAGGTGTTGCGCGGCGCGTTGTTCTCCGAACGGTTGCCCGCCCGCTGTGTGACGTGGCCGAGCTGGTCGAATGCGAGCAGTTGCGGGCCGAGCATCGCCAGGATCGGTTCGATGATCGCGAGGTCGATCGCCTGGCCCTGTCCGGTACCGGCGCGCGCGTGCAATGCCGTGAGGATTGCGATCGCCGCGGCCAGGCCGGCAATGTTGTCGGCAAGGGCGAGCGGCGGGAGGGTCGGCGGCCCGTCGGGCTGCCCCGTCGAGTGCGCGAAGCCGCTCATCGCCTCAGCGAGGGTGCCGAAGGCTGGACGTCGCGCCATCGGGCCCGCTTGCCCGAACCCGGTCACCCGCGCCAGGACGAGCCCGGGGTTGTCCGCAGCCAAGGTCTCGTAGTCCAGGCCCCACCGCTCGAGGGTGCCGGGCCGGAAGTTCTCGATGACGACGTCGGCCTCGCGGGCCAGTGCGAGCATGATCTCGCGACCTTCCGGGGTGGACAGGTCGAGGGTGGCGGTCCGCTTGTTGCGTCCGAGCATGAGCCACCACAGGCCCTTGCCGGCTTTGCTCTTGCCATGGGTCCGTGCGCCATCGGGTTGACGCGGGTGCTCAATCTTGAGGACGTCGGCGCCGAAGTCGGCGAGGATCGTCGCGGCGCTCGGTCCGGCGAACAGGGTCGCGATGTCGACGACGCGGAGGTCGGCGAGCGGGCCGACGCGATTGTCGTCGTCGGTGGCGGAGGGCCAACCGCGGGCGTCTCGGGTGGTGGTCACGTGGGCTCCCGGCTTTGGCGGATTCGCCGGTCACTGTAGGTACGGGCCGCCGCAGAGGTGTACGCCTTCTCTCACTGGGCGGAACCTGCCGGTCGCTCCGTTGACGATCCGCCCGGCTTCTTCATATTCTGCGCGCCAGAATCGTATTCCTCATTATGGAACGCGCTCCGCGCTTCGGTGGTCCTCGACCAGAAGCGTCGGTGCGGAGAGGGGAACCATGTCGGGTCAGGCCGTCAGAGTGGGCATCCTCATCGCCGGCGGGGGGATCGCCGGCCTCGCCACCGCGCTCGGACTTGCGCGCGCCGGCACGCGCGCGCACGTCCTCGAACGCGCACCGGAGTTCGGTGAGGTCGGCGCCGGCATCCAGCTCGCGCCGAACGCCCTGAGCGCGTTGGACCAGCTGGGCGTTCTTGACAAGGTCACCAAGGACGCAGTATTCCCGGAGCGCAAGGTCTACATCGATGCGGTGACCGGCGCGACGATCGCCACGATCGACCTCGGCGAAGAGTTCGTCGCGCATTACGGGTATCCGTATGTCGTCGCGCACCGTGTGGATCTGCACGCCGCGCTGCTCGAAGGATGCCGCGAGAGCGGGCTCGTGACGCTGGAGAACAGCCGCGAGGTGCTCACCGCCGAGAACCGACCGGACGATACGGTGCTCGTCACGTGTGCCGACGGCACGCAGTACATCGCCGACGCCGTGATCGGGGCCGACGGAGTGCGCTCGAAGTTGCGCGACGGGATCATCGGCGACGCGCTCGTACCCTCGCGCTATGTCGCCTACCGCGGCACTGTACCGACCGGCGTCGTCGGCGCGGACGTCACGTCGTCGCCGGCGGTGCTGTGCTGGCTCGGCCCGAACATGCACCTCATCCAGTACCCGTTGCGCGGGGGCCGCGTCTACAACAACGTGGCGGTATTCAAGTCCGACAGATACTCCCCGGACCACGACGACTGGGGCACCCCGGAGGAGCTCGATGCGCGCTTCGCGGGCTGCTGCGACGCAGTCCAGAACGCGGGCACGTACCTCAGCCGCGACATCCGCTGGCCCATGTACGACCGGGAAGCGGCAGACACCTGGGTCGATCGCCGGGTGGCGCTCATCGGCGATGCGGCGCACGCCATGCTGCAGTACCTCGCCCAGGGCGGTGCGCAGTCGCTTGACGACTCGGTGGCGATCGTCGAGGCACTGGTTGGCGCCGAGAACGTCGCGTCGGCGCTGGCCGCCTACCAGGACCGGCGCCTTGCCCACGTCGGGAACATCCAGCGCCTGGCGCGGGTGGCCGGCGAGCTGTTCCACATCGAGGGCATCGGGCGCCACCTGCGCAACCACGCGTTCAAGGACCACGATCCCACGGCTTACGCGAACCTCGACTGGATGTTCATGCCGCTGGCGAAGGCGCCGACGCAGCGCAGGTATCCGGTCTGACGACGGCGTGGCTCAGGCGACGCAGCTCAGCGGCGTAACTCGGCCTCGAGTGCGGCCGCCGCACGCTGCGTCGCCTCTGCGAGGTGCGGGAGGTCCGCGCTGGCCACCCGACTGGTCGGGAAGGTCACGCCGACCGCGTAGTCGACCGTGTCGCCGGGCCCCCGCACTGGCACGGCCAGGGCGCTCACCCCCGGCTCCACCTCGCCGTGCTGGACGATGAATCCGAACGTCCGGATCGACTCGATGTGGGTGGCCAGCCTTCCGGCATCGACAGCCGCACCGCTTGCCGTGATCAGTTCGCCGAGTTCATCCGCGTCGAGCCCGGAGAGCAGCACCCGGCCCATCGCGCTCAGGTGTGCCGGCTGGGCGTGGCCTTGGCGATTCCCGACACGGAGCATGTGTGGGCTCTCCACGGAAAGCAGCGTCAGCGCCAGGCTCCCCTCCAGCGCCCCGAGATGCACCGTCTCCTTGAACTCGTCGACCAGTTCGCCTAGCACGGGACGGGCGAGCTGCCGCGCCCGCTCACGCGGGTTGACCAGGCGGCGGATCGCCTCGCCGGGCCGGTACGTCTTCGTCGCCGGGTCCTGGCTCGCGAAGCCGTGCAACGCGAGCATCTGCAGGAGTCGGTGCGCCGTCGACGGCGCCACACCCAGCATCCGGCTCGCGTCGCCGATGCGAATGCCCGCCGGGTTGGCCGCGACGATTGTGAGCAGCCTCAGCGCCTTGTCCACCGAGCCGATCGGGTACGTGGGCTGTTCGGGCTTCGCTGATGCCGTCATGGCAGCATTCTATGCTGCAGAACTTTCTTCCATTTTCACTGTTGGCACTCGAGCATCAGGGAGGGACGGCGTCGAGTGCCGCGCGGCCGGGATGACGCGGCCAGACGCCGATCATCAGCGCCCCGACCGCCAGGACGACACCGGCGCCGATCGTCGCCCACCGCACCCCCACGTGTCGGTGGCGATGCCCTGGCCAACGGTCCGCGCGAAATCGCCGCCGAGTAGAACATGTGGCGCACCGCGAGCACCCGCCCGCGTATGAGGTCGCCGGCAAGAAGCTGGAAGTGCGCTGTTGACGCCGCTGATCGCTGCGAAAAATCCGGCACCGACGGCACCCGCCGAAGCGCACCGGCGACCGCGAACAGCACGGATCCCACGCCCAGGGCCGAGGTGCGCAGGCCGAGACCGGCCGGACCGACCTCGTAGACGTCCTCGGCGAACACCACGGTGAGCTGGAAGACCGGATTGCCGAACAGGCCGAGCATGACCGACAGCAGGATCGTGATCCGGCTCCCGGGGTTGCCACGGATGAAGCCGACCGCCTCGCCAACCCGGGCCGAAGCCGGCGGCGGTTCGGGGGGCCGCACCGCGCCGGATGCGCACGGACGACGAGCAACGCGGCGATCACGAACACGAACGAGACCGCGTTGAGAAAGAAGGCCCGCGTGGCATCCAGGGTGGCCAGCAGTGCGCCGGCGGACATTGGAAGGCCCGGGCCAGGTTGAACTGCAGGGAGTTGAGGGTCACCGCCGAGAAGATCTCCGCAGGCGGCACGAAATCGTTGACGAGCGACTGCCACGCCGGATTGTTGATCCCGTTGAGGATGCCGAACAGCGTGAGCAGCCCGACGAGGACCAGCGGTTCCTGCGGGCCGAAGGCCCGGGCAGCCGCATGAAAAGGCCGGTCACGGCGAGTCCGGCCTGTGCCCACAACAGCAGCAGGGTGGGTGTCGGCGAGCGTCCCGCCGAGGGGCGCGAAGATCAGTTCGGGGGCGAACTGCGCGACCGCGGCCCAGCCGACCCACACGGCGCTGCCTGTCGTCTGGTAGAGCACGTACGGCGCTGTCAGGCTGCAGAGCCAGGTGCCGGTGTTCGACCGAAGGGCACCCAGAACATCCGGTATCCCGGGTGTCGCAACGCCCGGAGCAGGCCGCCTCGCCGCGGTGCGTTGGCTCCCGTCGTCACAGGCCACTCACTTCTCGTCGTGGGCATGGCCTCGCCGGCCCGATCATCGCCGGACCCGGCGAGGCCATGGGCGTGGTGGACTAGCGTCCAAACGCCGCCTTCCAGATCGCGGCGTCGGCCTTGCCGTGCTCGACCTCGCCCTCAGCGGGCATGACCCACACCTGATCAGAGCCCAGCGCCGGCAGCTTGCGCCCCACAGCCACCGGCGGGTCGACGTCCGCACGAACGGAGTAGTCGCCGACCTGTGTGATCACCTTCTGGCCACGCTTCGACAGCGCGTAGTTGAGGAACACCTTCGCGGCCTCCGTGTTCTTCGCCGTCGCCGACTTGCCGATGAAGAAGCTGAAGAGCACCAGCCCCTCCTTCGGCACGACGTAATCGATGGGCGCCTGGTCCTTGACGACCGCCACGTTGACGGCTGCGGTCCCGGCCGTGGCCACCGCGAGCTCGCCCCGGGCCAGCGCCTGCTGGCGCTCACCACCGCTGTCGAAGATCTTCGGCCGAAGGGCGGCCATCTTCGTCCAGTAGTCAGGGTCCACCTTCTCCTGGATGAAGCGGTTCAGCGCGATCGACGACCCGCCGGCTGTGCCGGTGGTGATGCCGATCTTCCCGGCGTACTCCGGCTTCAGCAGGTCCTTCCACGACGTCGGGGCGCTCTCCTTCGGCACCTGCTGGGTGTTGAACGCGAAGGTGACCGCGACGTTCGCGAACTTGGTGAAGGCGCCACCGTCCAGCAGCAGGTCATCCTGGCCCTTGACGGGCGCCGCCGTGTACGGCTCCCAGATGCCTTCCTTGTTGAAGTCGTCGGCGACGGCGAAGTCCGAGGTGATGATGACATCGGCGGCAAGCTTGCCGGCGCCGGCCTCTGAGCGGACGCGTTCGGACAGCTTGTTCGTGACGTCGCGGACGAACTCGACCTTGATACCGGTGTCGGCGGTGAAGGCCGCGTTGAACGCCTTCTGGTTCGCCTCCTGGTAGGAGGTGTACAGCGTCAGCGTCTGCTTCTTCGCCGCGTCGTAGGTCGTCTGGTCGGCGATGACCTCGCCGTCGACAACGAGGCCATTGGTGGTGTCGACCTTGGCGTCGTCGCTGATGACAGCGCTACCGCTGCCGCCGCCACCGCATGCCGCGAGGCTTGTCACCAGGGCGAGCGCCGCCACACAGGCGAGCGCACCTTTACGGATTCGCATGGCTATGCCTTCCTTGGGGTTGGGGGTGAGGGGGATGTTGACCTCGTCGGCTCAGACGCGCGTTTCCTTGAAACGCCGCTCCCTGATTCCTACGAGCTGGGTCGTGACGGCGATCAGGGCGATGACCACGACGAAGACGAGACTGATCGCCGCCGAGAAGCTGATGCTGCCGTTCTCGAAACTGTGGAAGACGAGGATCGACAACACGCGGGTGTCCGAGGTGTAGAGAAAGATCACCGCACTCATCTCCCGCATGCCGAGCATCAGCAGGAGCAGCACGGTGGACACGATGCCGGTACGCATCAGCGGCACGGTCACATTCCGGATCGCCCGGAATCGGCCGGCACCCAGAATGACAGCGCTGTTCTCCAGGTCCGGATCGAGCTGCAACATCGACGAGGACACACTCCGGTACGCCTGCGGCATCGTCACCGCGATCGTGGCGATGGCGAGGATCGCGATCGTCCCGTACACCGGGAACGGAAGGCTCAGCCAGGCCCACAGGATGCCCATGCCGAGCACCACCTGCGGAATGGCCAGCGGCGACATGCTCACCTGCTCGAGGAACTGGCCGAGCCGCGACGTGGTCCGGTAACGCACGTACGACGTGGAGAACGCGATCGTCGTGCCGATGACCGCCGCGACCACCGCGACCACGATCGAGTTGACCGTCGAGGTCCGGAAGTCGGCCTGGCTGACGGCCTCCGCGAGCCGTTCCAGGGTGAAGCCGCGACTGAAAAGATCAGCGATGTGGGTGACGTACATCGACCCCGACATCGACGTCGCGACCAGCGCGAGGATCGGCAGCATCACCGAGATCGCGAAGTACAGCACCGCGAACGCCGTCGCCACCCACCGTCCCCACCGCAGCGGCACCCGGCGCGGCCGGTTCCCCTTGCCCGTGAGGGTGGTGAACCGCTTTCGGTTCACCACCCGCTGCTGCAGGTAGGTCGCGACGAGCAGGGCGGCCGTCAGGGCGATCGCAATGCCCGCGGCGGCGTTGGCCTGCACCGGCGAGGAGGCCATCAGGCGGTAGATGTACGTCGGGAGGGTTTCGATGCCACCGGGGTTGCCGAGGATGGCATTGACCGGGAAGTTCTCCATGGCCAGGGCGAAGGAGAGGATCGCGGCGCCCACGAGGGCCGGCACCGCCAACGGGAACGTCACCGTCCGCAGCATGCGCCGCAGGCTCGCGCCGTGCACCGCGGCGGCTTCTTCCAGGTCGGCGTTCATCATCGAGAACGAGCTGTAGGTGAGCATGAACGTGTACGGCGCGTAGTAGATGCCGAGCACGAAGACGAGCCCGCCGTGCGAGTAGACGTCGAACGTGACCGGCAGGCCGAGGTCACGCAACGCGATGTTGATGTAGCCCGCGCTCGGGCTGGCCAGGAGTGACCAGGCAAGCGACCCGACGATCGACGGCAGGAACATCGGCGCCATCCCTGCCAGGTAGATGAAGCGCCGCCAGGGGGCGTCCGTGCGGGCCGCGATGAACGCGAGACTGGCGCCCACGACAAGCGACACGACCGCCGCCCCTGCCCCGATCACCACCGAGTTCAGCAGGCTCCGCACACCGTTCGACGTGGCCAGGACCGTGAAGTTGTCGAACGTGAACGAGCCGATGCCCGCACTGCCCGGCCGGGGCACCTGGGTGGCCAGCGCGGCGATGACGATGTACGCCACCGGCAACACGATGAGGAATGCCAGCACCACGGCGAGGACGCCGCCGGGAAGCTCACGACGCGCCCGTTTCAGCGTTGATCGTGCGGTACTCATGAGCGCACCCGTTCCCGAGGCGCGACGATGTCGGCGGTACCCGGGCTCGCCTGGGCGGTGGCCGTCTCCGGCAGGACCTGCACGGCGGCCGGGTCGATGGACAACCACACCTGCGCGCCCGCCTCGAACCGCCTGCCACCGCGCGCCGACGAGAGCACGTCCAGTTCGAGCTTCCCGCCGACGCTCACCGCGTAGCGAGTGCTGGCTCCCTGGAAGCTGGAGACGAGGACCGTCGCCGGGTACACGTTCAAGCCGACGGGCTTCTCCGCGGCCAGATGGATGTCCTCACTGCGCACGCAAGCCTTCAGCCCGCCCAGGTCGGCGCCGGTCACCGGCGCGGTGGACGTGATCGACAGCCCGGTGCCGGTCAGGGACCACGCGTCCCCGCCGGAGTGGGTCACGTCGAGCACGTTCGCGACCCCGAGAAAATGCGCGACGGAGGCGCTCGCCGGCGTGTTGTACATCGCGTCCGGCTCGTCCACCTGCACGATCACGCCGTCCTGCATGAGTGCGATGCGATCGGCGAGCGCGAACGCCTCGAGTTGGTCATGGGTCACGTAAACGGTGGTCAAGCCGAGGCGCAGCTGGATCTCCCGCAGCTCCACTCGAAGTCGGTCGCGCAGGCGCGCATCCAGATTTGACAACGGCTCGTCGAGCAGGAGCACCGCCGGCCGCATGACCAGGCTGCGGGCGAGCGCGACGCGCTGCATCTGACCTCCGGACAGCAGGCTCGCCCCACGATCGGCGAAGCGCTCCAGGCCGACGAGCGCGAGCGCCTCTGCCACCCGCTGCCTGATCTCGGCCTTGGCGAGCTTCTGCAGTTTGAGAGAGTAGGCGACGTTCTCGAACACGGTCATATGCGGCCAAACCGCATAGGACTGGAACACCATGCCGACATTGCGCTTGTTCGGCGGGAGGTTGATGCCGGCCTCGGCATCGAACACCACGGTCTCACCGATGGTGATGCGTCCCGCTGTCGGTTCCTCCAGGCCCGCGATGCACCGCATCGTGCTCGTCTTGCCGCAGCCGGACTTGCCGAGCAGCACGACCGACTCGCGGTCACCGATCTCCAGATCCATGTCCTGGATCGCGGTGAACGGGCCGTAGCGCAGCTGGAGATTCTCTATCTTGATCCTCATGCTGGTCGCGCGTCTCTCTACTCGTAGTAGGTGTGGGCCTCGATGAGCACCGGCTCGTCCCCGGCGAACGCCTTCGTGAGCGACTCACGCAATCTCGCTTCTGTGCACACGGACTCGGCCGCGACGCCGTAGCCGTTGGCGAGCTGCACGAAGTCGATGTCAGGCAGTTCGAAGCCGGGGAGACCGGTGGCCGAAAGTCGCCGACCGAAGCTGACCAACGCACCGTAGGTGTCGTTGCGGAGGACGACGAAGGTGACCGGGATCCGGTAGCGCGCCGCCGTCCAGAGACCGACCAGGCCGAAGTTCGCCGATCCGTCACCGATCTCGGCGACCACACGCCGCTCGGGCTGAGCGAGCTGCACGCCCACTGCGGCTGGCAACCCGAACCCGAGGCCGCCGGCGGCCGCCGAGTAGAACGAGCCCTGGTGGCGCATCGCGACGTTCGACCAGAACGACTCGGCCGTCGACGTGGACTCGACCACGTGGATCGCGTCCTCGGGTGCCAGGTCGGAGATCGCCCGGAACACCGTGTCGGGGTGCATGCGGTTCGCACGGTCGATGCCGGCGGCGCGCTCGGATCGTGGCGGCGGCGAGGCGTCGCGCGCCTGCACATTCCCGGCGAGACGGGCCAGTGCATCGTCGATCGGTGCCAGGTAGGCGTCCCCGAACGGCGCCCGGGCCACCTCCGACGGGTCATTGGAGATGTGGATGAGCCGCGACCCATCGGCCAGATAGCGTCCCGGGTGCTGATGGTGGTACCGGAACACCGGCGCACCGACGACGAGCACGGCATCGTGGCGGGACAGCAGTTGGGCGATGCCGACGACGTTCGCCGGCAGGACGCCCTGGAACAGGGGGTGGGTCGTGGGGAACGGGCAGCGGGCCGGCGACGGCGCAACCCAGACCGGAGCGGCGAGACGCTCGGCGAGCCGCACGGCGTCGTCGTTGGCGTGGGTCGCGTCGACCTCCGGGCCGAGGACGAGCACCGGGTGGCTCGCGGCGTCGAGACTCGCCGTGATCTCGTCGAGGTGCCGGTCCGCGAGGGCGGTCGCGTCAGCCACGGCACGCCCGACGGTGAAATCGGCGTTCTCCCCCGCTTCGCGCTCCCAGTCGTCGTAGGGGACGGAGACGTGTGTCGGGCCCTTGGGTGCGAGGTTAGCGATGTGGATGGCCTGGGCAAGGGAACGAAGGACATCTCCGGCGCCGAGCGGCTCCGTGCTCCACTTCGACAGCGGCCTCGGCAGCAGCGCCGCCTCCTGGCTCGAGACCATGACGTCCTGCCCGACCGTGTCCCGCACCTGCTGCCCGGAGAGCACCACGACGGGCGATTTCGCATAGACCGTGTTCGGCAAAACGCCCATCGAGCTGCCCGTGCCGGCAGCCGAGTGCAGGCTCACCAGCGGCGACTGGCCACTGGCCTGGGCATAGCCGTCGGCCATCGCCATCACGGCGCCCTCGTGGAGGCCGAGGATGTAGCGGAACTCGCTGGGGAAGTCCTTGAGGAAGAGCAGCTCGTTCGACCCCGGGTTGCCGAACACCGTGGTCATGCCATGACGGCGGAGCAGCCCGAAGACCGCTTCCCGGATGGTCGTCATCGATCTCCCTCGTACGCAGGCCGCAACGTGTTTCGGCAAGGTTAAGGAGCGACCCACTTCAGCCCAAACAACGAAAACTGGATCGGCACATAGATGCCATCTATAGTTCGCTCCGTGGTCGACTACGACATCGGGATGATCCGCGTTTTCGTCCTGGTCTACGAGACGGCCAGCGCGACCGCCACGGCCGAGCGCCTGTTCATCAGTCAGCCCTCGGTGAGCTACACCCTTCGACGGCTCCGGAACCTGTTCAACGATCCGCTCTTCCTGCGGCGCGGGAACCGGCTCGAGCCGACCCCCATCGCCGAGGACCTCTACCCCCGGCTGCGGCAGCTCATCGAGTCCATGGACGAGGTGATGTCCCACGCGTCCAGGTTCCGGCCCGAGGAGTCCACCCGGACGTTCCGGCTTCGCCTGACCGACGTCGGGGTGACCGGGCTCCTGCCACGGATCCTGCACCGCATCCGTACCGAGGCGCCGCACGTCGTGCTCGACGTCGGCGCGCTCACGTTCTCCACTGTGGTGCGGGAGCTGCGGTCCGGCCAGGCCGACGCGGTAATCTGCGCCACCCGGCTCGACGCCCCCGATCTGCTGCGTGAACCGCTGTTCACCCAGGCCTACGTCGGCGTCTGCGCGCCCGACCACCCCCGCATCGGCGCCACCCCCACGCTCGCCGAATTCGAGTTCGAGCAGCACGTCGGGGTGGCCGGCGAGAGCGGACACCGGTCCTACGACCTGCGGATCGGCGAGCTCGGCATCGACCGCAAGGTCGCGCTCGTCATCCCGTCGTTCTCCGGGTTACCCGCCGTTCTGGCCGGAACCGAACTGCTTTCGTTCGCGCCCTCGAGCGCGGCGCAACGCTTCGAGTCGAACGGGCTCCTGCGGGTGTTCGCTCTCCCGTTCGACGTGCCGATCAGCGAGTCGGCGCTCTACACCGTCCGCCGCGAGCTGCCATCCACGGAGTTCGACTGGTTCCGCAGATCGCTCATCGAAGCGTTGCGGTGACGCTCGGAAAGACGGCGGAGCCGGACTGGCGCGCCAGGTCCGCGCTGATGAATCGCGCGGTGTCGAGCACCCGCGGTGCGATCGTCCGGGGCTCCGGGATGCGGGTGTCGGGGAACGAGACCGCCACGCTTGCCACGATGCCGCCGTCCTCTCCGAAGACGGGAGCAGCCACCGATGTGCGCCCGGGCAGGCCGTCGTTGCGAAAAATGCCGATGCCCTGGCGCCGAATCTGGGCGAGATGGTCCCGCAGGCCGGGAAGGGCGGCCGCGAGGGTTTCGGACTGCGCCGCCTCCTCGCACAACTGATCCCAGGCGTCTTCGCTGTAGGCGAGCAGCACCCGCCCGCATCCGGTGCCCTGCAGCGGCATCCGCCGGGTCGCTCGGGACGAGCCGGGGGTGGGCTTCACCCGGGTGATTCGATCGGCGAACACGGCATTGGCCCCGTCACGCATGCCGAGGTACACCGTGCCGCGAGTCATGACGTGCAGATCCACGAGGTAAGGCTGGGCGAGTTCCCGCAACCGGCGCAGTTGCGGGGCTCCGATGCCCAGCCGCCAGATGCGGGGCCCAAGACGGTAGCGGCCTCGAGCCACCCGCTCGACGCCTTCCCACTCCACAAGGGCCGCGAGCATCCGATGCACGGTCGCCGGCGGGAGGCCGGTGTCCGCGCAGATCCCGGTCACCGTCATCTCGTGACCACCGGCCAGGCAGTCCAGGATCTCGAACGCGCGACCCAGGACGCTGCGCCTGGTGTCGTCGCGGTCCACTGCGTCGGGCATCGCGTCGCTCCTCGTCGTGTTCGACCTGCGTACGGGCGGAACGCCCCGCTGGATGGCCACCGTACGCCGGGGCTTGCCTCGCAGCGCCACACAGTCCATTATTCCATCTACCAGAAGCGTAGTCTGCAATACAGAATCGACCAGGACGGAACTGAGAACACCATGACTGCCGACACTGCCGTTGACACCGAGCCGTTCTACTCACAGTTACGGGAGGACCACTACTCGCCGCTGTGGCAGCTCATGGGCGGCATCGGCCCGGAGCCCAGGACGAACCTGGTGCCGCACATCTGGCGGTGGGAGCAGACCAGGAAGCTCCTGATGTGGGCCGGCGAGGTCGTGCCGCTGGAGGACGCGCTGCGCCGTGTGCTCGGGTTCCGCAACCCCGGCTCGCGCCCCGACCAGCGCACCGGTGCGACCGACTCACTGTGGGCGGCCGTGCAGCTGGTGCTCCCCGGCGAGGTCGCCCCGCCGCACCGGCACACGCCGAGCGCCCTCAGGTTCATCATTGAGGGCGAGGGCGCGTACACGGTCGTCAACGGCCAACGCGTCCCGATGGAGGTCGGCGACTTCCTGCTCACCCCCGCGATGCACTGGCACGAACACGGCCACGAAGGCGACGGCCCGATGATCTGGCTCGACGGCCTGGACTCTCCCCTGATCAGCCGGATGAACCAGTACATCATCGAAGAGACCGACGACGTCCAGGGCGTGGAGAAGCCGTTCCCCGCCGCGTACGCCCACGGCCTGCTGGGCAAAACCTGGGGGCAACCGCACGCGCTGACGCAACCCCTGGTCTACAAGCTCAGCGACGCGCTCGCGGCCCTCGATCACCTCCGTGACGGCGAGGGCGACCCGTACGACGACATCATCATCGAGTACAAGAACCCGACCACCGGTGGGCCGGTCATGACCACGATATCGGCGTACCTCCAGCTCGTCCGCCCAGGCGTGGACACAAAGGCGCACCGCCACACGCACAGCGCCGTCTACCACGTCGTGCGCGGCAGCGGGTATTCGATCATCGATGGCAAGCGGATCGACTGGGCGACGGGTGACACGATCGCAATTCCGCTCTGGTACGAGCACTCCCACCACAACCCGACCGGCGAGGACGCGATCTTGTTCTCCTACACCGACCGCCCGGCGATCACCGCGCTCGGCCTGTGGCGTGAGCGGGGAACGCCTGATGCGTGTCTGCGTTTACGCCGACGACCGGCTCGGGGCCCTCGCCATCGACGGCACGATCGTCGACCTGACCGATCTCGTCCCCCCGAACACGCCCGTCCCGGAGCGGATGAACGAACTCATCACCAGGTGGCACGCCGCCCGCCCGGTCGCGCACGAGCGCGTCGCCACCGGAGGCGGCACGCCCCAAGCGGACGTCACCCTGCGCGCGCCGCAGCCCCGCCCGCGCAACATCGTGGCCGCCCCGGTCAACTACCACAAGCACCAGGCGGAGATGGGCGGCGAGAGCGGTGTCTACCAAGGCCGCGAGATCCTCACCGCCGAGGTCCGCAAGGGCTTCCTGAAGGCCTCCACATCCATCACCGGCCCCGACGGCGCGATCGAGTTGCCGTGGCCGGACCGCCGCTTCGACCACGAGGCCGAACTCGGCGTGATCATCGGCAGCACGACGTCGCGCGTGTCCGAGGCCGAAGCATTGGACCACGTCTTCGGCTACACGCCCCTCCTCGACATCACCCTGCGCGGCGAGGAGGACCGCTCCTTCCGTAAGTCGATGGACACCTTCACCCCCATCGGCCCGTTCATCGTGACTGCCGACGAGGTACCCGACCCGGAGCACCTCGATTTCTGGCTCACGGTCAACGGCGAACTGCGGCAAAAGTCGAACACGTCGTACCTTATCTATGGCGTGGCGAAGCTCATCGCCGTGTACTCGGAGGTGATGACGCTGCAGCCCGGCGACATCATCGCGACGGGAACGCCCGAGGGCGTCGGCCAGATTGTGCCCGGCGACACCGTGATCCTCACGATTCCGCAGGTCGGGGAGCTCACGATTCCTGTGGTCGCCCGCGTATAGGCCGTCACTGCGGCCCGGAGCGGATGCGCGCTCCGGGCCGCGGTAATCCAGGGCAGCGGCTTGCATCAGTCCGCACTAGCGATGCGCCCGCCCGAGCAAAGACGACCAACAGCGGCCACCTGGGCCGGGACAGGTGTCGAGTGTTGACCTGGGCCTGGTGACGTGATGTGCTCGGAGCGTAACGCTAACGGCAATCATGGTCATTAAGGCCCTGAGGAGGACCATGTCTCTCACCGTGCCGCCTGCCCTGTTCGAAGCCGCCGAGACCGGCCCCGTGGACGACGATGCCTTCGTCGCCTGCGTCCGGGACTCCCTCCCGTACGCCTGGAACACCGTCAGTCGTGTGGTCGCCGACCTGGAATCGTCTGACACCGAATTCGCCGACAACGTCGTGCCACCGCCCACCGAGGCGGAGCGCGGGCAGCTGCTGCGCGCACTGGCCAGCGATGCCATCCGGGCGAGCCTGGAGCGGCACTTCGGGGTGAAGTTGGCGTTCCAGAACTGCCACCGGGTGGCGGCGTTCAGGCTGGGCGCTGTGGACTCCGACACGTACCGCAGGTTCATCTCCACCCGGGGACAACTGCTCAACCAGTCACCAGAGCTGCGTGGCTGCTAAACCGCCCGGCACCTCGCGTGCCCGGCGAGCAGGTCCAGTGTTACCTGTTCCTGCTTGCCGGGCACCGCTCCGGCGGCACGGACGCGCAGGCATTGGCGGACGCGCACCGCTACGGCCTGACTGCGGAGGCCTCCGGTCATGGACGCGGCCGTGGCACTTCCCGGTGTGCGGCATCTGCTGTTTCTGGTCGAAGTGACCGGGGACAGCGCGACGACCTACGCACCATACGGCGGTTCAGCGGCGAGGTGTTGCACCGGAGGTAGTGACGATCGAGAAGTGGGTGAACTGCCCGGTGGCGAATCGTTGCGGCGAGTCGCCCGGATACCGCTCGGCAGGCCCGACCCATCGCGTACGCTCCCGCTCATGGAAACCGTTTCCAATAGAGAGGGAGGGCGTTAGCGGTGAAGGTCGCGTTCGTAGGCAAGGGCGGCAGCGGCAAGACAACGCTCGCCGCACTGTTCGCCCGGCATCTCGCCGGCCAGTGCCTGCCGGTGCTGGCCATCGACGCCGACATCAACCAGCACCTCGCTGCCGCCCTCGGCGGGGACGCGGACGCGCCGCCACCGGTGAGGCCGCTCGGTGAGCACCTGTCAGCCATCAAGGGCTACCTTCGCGGCGCTAACCCTCGCATCACCAGCGCGGATCGAATGGTCAAGACGACTCCGCCGGGGCGCGGTTCGCGGCTGCTGCGGGTGGCCAAGGACAACCCGATCTACGCCGCCTGCGTGCGAGAGGTCGATGGGGTGCGGTTGGCGGTCACTGGCGAGTTCGCCGCGGACGATCTCGGCGTGGCCTGCTACCACTCGAAGGTGGGGGCGGTGGAGCTGCGCTCAATCACATGCTCGACGGGCCTGGTGAGTACGTCGTGGTGGACATGACCGCGGGCGCGGACTCGTTCGCCTCCGGGCTGTTCACCCGCTTCGACCGCACGGTACTGGTGTGCGAGCCGACGGTGCGCAGCGTCGGGGTCTACCGGCAGTACGCCGGCTACGCTCGTGACTACGGCGTGGCGCTGTCGGTGGTCGGAAACAAGGTCGAGGACGCCGGCGACGTGGAGTTCCTCCGCGAGCACGTCGGCGGCGACCTGTTGACCTGGTTCAGCAGGTCCAGTTACGTGCGGCGGGCGGAGCGAGGCACGGTCGGCCCGCTGGCCGAGTTCGAGCCCGCCAACCAGGCAGCCCTCGCCCAGCTCGTAAAGGCGGTGGACGACACGGTGCAGGACTGGGCGGCATTCACCCAGTGGGCGCATGAGTTCCACCGGCGCAACGCCGCCGCGTGGGCCAACGAGCGAGCCGGAGCGGATCTCACCGATCAGATCAGGCGGCGCACTTACCGCACGTGCCGAAGATCTCCAGGGTGTGGCCGACGTCGGTGTAACCGTGCTGGCTGGCAACCTGGTCGGCCCACCGCTCCACGGCCGGGCCCGCGACCTCGACCGCGCGGCCGCACTCACGGCACACCAGGTGATGGTGGTGCCGGCTCTGGCTACACCGCCGGTACAGATACTCCCCACCCGGCAGCCGTGTCGAGTCGATCTCGCCGCTGTCCACCAGCATCTGCAGCGTCCGGTAGACGGTGGTCAGGCCGACCCGCGCCTTGCGGTCGACGAGCATCTGGTGCAGCTGCTGCGCGCTGTGGAAGCCCTCCACCTCGCGCAGCAGCGCCAACACCTCGGCACGTTGCCGGGTATTGCGGGTCGTAGTGGGCATCGCCTCGGTCACCGTCCGCCGTCTCCACTCGTCACAGCGCCTGCCTCGACGCCCGATTCCCTGTCCTCCCGTGACGTCGGTGGTCACGTGACATCCGAACCCATTATGCATTGCGCATATGTTCACACCCCGTGTCATCACCGGCTAACAACGTGGTCCAGCGAATGGAGCCGTCGCAGAACCAGCGACTCCAAGCCGTTGGCGAGCGCCCACCTGGATACAGGTCGACGGCCGGCGGCGACAGACACCGCCGATTTCGACCACCGGAACGTTCCATTGCCCCGCCCCGAGCGCGGCTACCGCCCCGGGCACGGTGAGACGGCGACGGCGAGTGCCATCGCTCATTGCCCGGCCGCAGCCGTGCGGTGAGCTCAACCTGATTCCCGACGAAGGCGGGATCGTGGGCCATGGCAACCGGCGCCGTAGACAAATCCCATTCGCGATGCCCGTCGCCGGCTTCCCAATCGGGATGAGCATCACCCATTTTAAGCGTTCTGTAATGGGGCGATCACATTAGGATGCGGTCGTTGGCCAGAGAAGGTGATTCGCCCTGAGCACGACCGAGCCCGCAGCCCCTATCCCGCCAGCCGTTTCGGCGACCCCAGGCCCCCCGCCCACCGCCCCTGTCAGGGAGCGGACGATCGGCTCGGTCGAGGTGTTGGTCGCCCTGCTCATCTTGGTCGGCGTCCTGCACCGGCAGATCGGCGCGCTGGTCGCCGACCCGCGTCTACAGACGTGGCTGACGGTGTTCGTGTCGGTGATGGTGCAGGCGGTGCCGTTCCTCGTCTTCGGGGTGGTGTTGTCGGCTGTCATCGCGGTGTTCGTACCGCGCTCGTTCTGGGCCCGGGCCCTGCCTCGCCACCCGGCGCTCGCGGTTCCGGTCGCCGGGGTCGCCGGGGTGGTCCTTCCCGGCTGCGAGTGCGGCTCGGTGCCCATCGCCGGGTCGCTGATCCGCCGCGGGGTCACCCCGGCTGCCGCGTTGGCGTTCCTGCTCGCCGCGCCAGCGATCAACCCGATCGTGCTCACCGCCACGGCGGTCGCGTTCCCGCGCAATCCGGAGATGGTCGTCGCCCGGGGCGGTGCCGGTCTGGTGGTCGCCCTGTTGATGGGATGGTTGTGGCTGCGGCTGGGCCGCACGGAGTGGATTCGCCTGCCGCACCGTGCCCACCTCGACGGGCTGCCCCGGATGACGGCGTTCTGGACCGCCTGCCGGCACGACATCATCCACGCCGGCGGGTTCCTCGTCGTCGGCGCCATGGCCGCGGCCACCATCAACGTGGCCGTACCCCAGCAACTCCTGCACGACCTGGCCGCCCGACCGATGCTGTCGGTGCTCGCCCTCGCGGCGCTGGCCGTGCTGCTGTCGATCTGCTCCGAGGCGGATGCGTTCGTCGCCGCGTCGCTGTCGCAGTTCTCCCTGACCGCCCGGCTGGCCTTCCTCGTGGTCGGTCCCATGGTCGACCTGAAACTCGTGTCCATGCAGGCCGGCATGTTCGGGCGACGGTTCGCCGCCCGGTTCGCACCGGCCACCTTCGCCCTCGCCGTACTCGTTGCGGCCACGGTCGGGACGGTGATCTGGTGAATCGGGCCTCGCAGGCAATGGTGATGCTCTTCCTCGGCGGCGCGATCCTGCGCGCCAGCATCACCGACCTGTACCTGCGCTACGTCAAACAGGGACTGCGGCCCTTCCTCATCGCCGCCGGAACGCTGCTGGTCATCGCCGCGATCGTGGCACTCCTGCAGGAGTTGCGACATCTCAACCGGCCCGAGGCCAAGCCGGACGACGACGGACACGGTCACGGCCGCTCGGGACCGGGCGTCGGCTGGTTGTTGCTGGCGCCGGCGCTCACCCTGCTCTTCGTCGTCCCGCCGGCGCTTGGCGCCGACACCGTGTCACGCGCCGGTTCCGCCCTGGCCGACAACCGGGACGTCGCCTACCCGCCCTTGCCGCCCGGCGACCCGGCCGACCTCGCCCTCCTCGACTACGGCTACCGGGCCGTCTATGACCACGGCCGGACCCTGCAGGACCGGCGTATCCAGTTGACCGGCTTCATCGCTCCCGAGCCGGACGGCCAGCCCATGCTCGCGCGCATCGTGCTGTCCTGCTGCGCCGCCGACGGCGTCCCCATCAAGATCGGCCTACGTGGCCAGGTGCCGCAGGCACCGGCGAACACCTGGGTACGGGCCACCGGCCGGTGGATCCCGCACACCGTCAAGGACCCCGTCAACGACGCCGACGTCCCCTACTTCGAGGTGAGTACCTGGGAGAAGATCAGCGCGCCCGCCGAACCGTACGAGTAGGACCGGCGATGGTTGCACGGGTGCTGATATGAGCACCTGACAGCTAGACGTGCTTATTGCAAATGATTACCGTTCCGATCATCCGATGAGCAAGGAGCGGTAGTGAACCTGTCCACCCGTATGCTCGGCACCGTCCTGGCGATAGCGACGATCGGCACCGTCGCCGGCTGCGGTGCCGACACCGGCACCGCGACCGCGGCGAAGAACGGCACCATCGCCGTGGTCGCCACGACGCCCGAGGTCGCCGACTTCACGCGCAACGTCGGCGGCGACGCCGCCAGCGTCACCCAGATCATCAAGCCGAACGTCGACCCCCACGACTACGAGCCCACCCCCGCCGACATCCAGGCGATCGGGGCCGCCAAGCTCGTCATCAAGAACGGCGTCGGACTCGAGGAATGGCTCGACGACACCATCTCCTCGGCCGGCTTCAAGGGAACCGTCGTCGACACCTCACAGGGAGTGGCCCTGCGCAAGGGCGACCCCGACGACGAAGAGACGAAGGACGGCGACCCGCACATCTGGCACAACCCCCGCAACGCAAAGATCATGGCGGAGAACATCGAGAAGGCCCTCGTCACCGCCGACCCCGACCACGCCGACACCTACCGCGCGAACTTCCAGGCGTACGCGGCGAAGCTCGACAAGCTCGACGCGGACAACGAGCGCAAGTTCGCCGCCCTGCCGGCGGACGCCCGCAAGCTGGTCACCAACCACGACGCGTTCGGCTACTACATCGACCGCTACCAGCTGCAGTTCATCGGCGCGGTGATCCCCAGCCTGGACACCAGCGCCGAACTGTCCGCCACCCAGATCAACGACCTGGTGGCGAAGATCAAGGCCACCGGCACCAAGGCGATCTTCAGCGAGAGTTCCCTGCCGCCCAAAGCCGCCGAGGCGATCGCCCGCCAGGCCGGCGTGAAGGTGGTCGGCGGGGAGGATGCCCTCTACGGCGACAGCCTCGGCCCCGAAGGCACCCCCCAGGGCACCTACCTGGGCGCCGAGGAACACAACACCGACACCATCGTGGCGGCCCTCGGTGGCTGAGCCCACCAGCCCGCCGGTGGCCGACGCTGCCCTGCACCTCGCGCAGGCGAGCGTCGGCTACCGGCGCCGCGCTGTCCTCACCGACGTGAACCTCACGGTGGAGCCCGGCCAGATCGTCGCCCTCGTCGGCGCCAACGGCGCCGGAAAGTCCACCCTCATCAAGGCCGTCGTCGGGCTCGCCGACGTCCTCGCCGGCGCGATCACCGTCGCCGGACGGCCGGCCCGGCAGGCCCGCGGCGCAGCCGCCTACGTGCCGCAGGTCGACACCCTCGACGCGGACTTCCCCGTCACCGCCGCCGGCGTCGTGCTCATGGGCCGCTACCGGCCCACCCGCTGGCTACGGCAGATCCGCGCGACCGACCGCGCCATCGCCACGGACGCGCTAAAGCGAGTCGGGCTGGCCGACCGGGCACTCACCCGCTTCGGGCTGCTGTCCGGAGGCCAACGCCAACGGGTCCTGCTCGCCCGCGCCATCGCCGCCCAGACCCGACTGATGCTCATGGACGAACCCTTCAACGGTCTCGACGTCACCAGCCAGGACGTCATCGTGACCCAACTGCGGGACCTCGCCGCCGCCGGCACCGCCGTTCTGCTCAGCACCCACGATCTGCGCCTGGCCCGCGACCTCGCCGACACCGCCTGCCTCATCCACGGCGGCCGCGTCGTCACCGGCCCCACCAAACAGATCCTCGCGGAGCTACCCGGCACCTACGGCTACGGCAGCCAGGCCGCCGACCTGCACGCCGGCGCGGCCCGGACGGTGACGCCATGAGTGATCTTGTCGCGCCGTTCGGTGTGCTGTTCATGGGCCGCGCCCTCGCCGAACTGCTCCTGCTCGCCGTGGTGTGCGGGCCGGTCAGCGTGCTGGTCTTCCTGCGCCGGCTGGCCTTCGTCGCCGACGCGCTGACCCATACCGTCTTTCCCGGCGTGGTCATCGGATTCCTCGTCGCCGGCTGGACCGGCATCGCCGGCGGCGCGCTCGTCGCCGCCCTGCTCACCGCGGTCGCGCTCACCGTGCTCACCCGCTGGGGGCGGCTCAGCGACGACACCACGGTGGCCGTGCTGCTGACCGCCATGTTCTCGCTCGGCGTGGTGCTCGTCTCCCGTCAACACTCCTACACCAGCGACCTGACCGCGTTCCTGTTCGGCCGGCTGCTCACCGTCACCCCCGCTCAGCTCGCCCAGACCACCGTGCTGGCCGCGATCGTGCTCATCGGCCTCGCCGTCACCGCCCGGCCGCTAATCCTGCGGGCCTTCGACCCCATCGCCGCCGCCACCGCCGGATACCGCCTCACCCTGCTCGATCTCGGGCTCAACACGGCCGTCGCGCTGGTCGTCGTCGCCGCCGTACAGGCCGTCGGCACCATCCTGGTGATCGCCCTGCTCATCGTGCCCGCCGCCACCGCGCGCCTGCTGACCGACCGGCTCACCGCCATGGCCGTGATCGCCACCGCCGTCACCGGCCTCGCCGCCTACCTCGGCCTACTGGCCAGCTGGACCGCGTCCGTCCGATACGGCGTCCGGCTCACCTCCGCCGCCGCGGTGGTGCTCACCCTCGTGGCCTGCTACCTGCTCGCCCTGCTCGCCGGCCAGCTGCGCCGCCGACCCCACCCGCCCGCGACGGTGACCCGGTGAGCTGGCTGCCGCAGGACGCCTTCGGCCGCGCCCTGATCGAAGCCGTCGCCGTCGGGGTGCTCACCGGTCTGGTCGGCGTACACGTCGTGCTGCGCCGGCTGTCGTTCTTCACCATGACCATGGCCCACGCCACGTTCCCCGGCGTGGTCGCCGCGTCGATCCTCGGCATCAACATCTACCTCGGCGGCGTGGTCGCCGGCCTGCTGACCGCTGCCGCCGTCGCCGTGCTGGCGCGTACCCGCGGCCAAGAGGCCACCGCCGCCACCGGCGTCATCCTCTCCGCCGGCTTCGCGCTCGGCGTCGCACTGGTCGCCACCCAGAACGGCTTCAGCCGAGACCTGTCCGCCTTCCTCGTCGGCTCGATCCTCACCGTCACCACCGAGAACCTGGTCGTGACCATCGCCCTGCTGGTACTCACCGCCGCGGCGCTCGCCCTCGGCGGCCGGCACCTGCAGTACGTCGGTTTCGATCCCGCCGGCGCCGGCGCCGCCGGATACCGCGTCCGGCTGCTCGACCTCGCTCTCCTGCTGCTGGTCGACCTCGTCGTCGTCGCGATCGTGCCCGCCGTCGGCACCATCCTCGCCCTGGCACTCATCGTCGCCCCCGCCGCGGCCGCCCGCGCCTGGACCGACCGCCTCGCCCCCATGACCGCTCTCGCCGCCATGCTCGGCGCCGGCAGCGCCGCCGCGGGACTGTGGCTCTCCCGGCTGTCGAACGTCGCTGCCGGTGGCAGCATCTCGCTAACCGCCGCCGCCGTCCTGCTCATGTCACTGGCGGCACACCGCCTGCGCGACGCGTTCCGCACGATTTCCCGCCCCGCGCCGTGACCGCCGAACCCGCCTCGATCGAGGAGATCAGCGAGCTGCTCCGCACCATCGCCCACCCGGCGCGCATTCGCATCCTGCAGCAGCTCACGCGAGCCGACGCGTGCGTCACCGAACTCTCGGGCGCACTGCAGCTACCCGCCCCGCACGTGTCGCACCAGCTTCGGCACCTACGCCACGCCCGCCTCGTACGCCGCTACCGCAAGCAGGGCCGGATGCACTACGCGCTCACCACGGTTCCCGCCGTCTCTCTCGTCCTGGCCGTGCTCAAGCACTGCAGGTGAGCGTGCCGGGCGTCGACGAGCCCGACGCGAACGAACTGTCGATGCGGCGTGGCTCCGTGCCCGGCCCGGCGAGGAGCCACGCCGCGTCGGGGCTGTCACTTCGGACTCGCCTCGACCATGCCGAGTCGCCGAGGGGTTGCCGGCGCCTCGATCCGCGCGTCCGGCCGAGGAGCTTCGGTGCGCGGTCTGTCACGGGTTGCCGGTCCGGGACTCACTACTCCTCCTGCTGACCCACCACGCTTCGTACGGGTCGGCAGGGCGATCGAGGCGGCCGCCGGCGCGAACACCACGCCGGGCGGCCTCCTCCAACTCGATGAAACCCGTCCGTGTTTCGCGGCCTACGGCCCGGTCATTCCTCGTCTTACACCCGCATGAAGTTGCGCCGACGTCGCCGATTCAGGCGTCAGCGTGGTGGGCGACTTCGTCACCAGGATGCCTTGCGGATCCCCGGCAGCTCGCCCCGCAGCGCCATTTCCCGAAACCGCACCCGCGACAACCCGAAGCGGGTCAGCACGCCTCGTGGTCGGCCGTCGATGACGTCCCGGTTGCGCAGCCGCACCGGGCTGGAGTCGCGGGGCAACTGCGCCAGTTGGCGGGCGGCGGCGTCCCGCACCGCCGGGTCGGTGTCCGGGTGAGCGATGGTCCGCTTCAGCTCGGCGCGGCGCTGCGCGTGGCGAGTGACCAGGTCGGCGCGGCGGGCCTGTCGGTTCGCGAGGCTCTTGCGGGCCATGTCAGCGCGCCTCTCGGAACTCGACGTGCCGGCGGACGACCGGGTCGTACTTGCGCAGCACCATCCGGTCGGGGTCGTTGCGGCGGTTCTTGCGGGTGACGTACGTGTAGCCGGTGCCGGCGGTGCTGCGCAGCCGGACGATCGGGCGGACGTCGGTCTGCCGGGCCATCAGACCGTCACCCCCCGGGCGCGCAGCTCCTCGACGACCTTTTCGATGCCCTTACGGTCCACGGTCTTCAGCGCCTTGGCGGTGAGCGTCAGGCGGACCCAGCGCCGCTCCGAGGGCAGCCAGTAGCGGTGGTTCTGCAGGTTGGGGTTCCACCGGCGGCGGGTGCGCCGGTGGGAGTGGGACACGGCGTTGCCGAAGCTCGGCTTTGCGCCGGTGACATCACAGCGACGGGACACAAGTACTCCTCAAGGCTTGCCATAACGATAATGGTTTTCATTCTTACCGTGGCTGATCGGCGGTCTCCACTCGGGGTCCCCAACGACCTCGACCGGCACTGACGAGCCGGGGCCAGCACCTCCAGGGCATTGGCCAGAAAGCCGGACGGCCGGCAGAGTCGTGGGCCCACGAAGAGGCGAGCGGGCTCGGCGGCGAAGCGGGCCACGTCCATGCCGACCAGACGCCGGGATGTGACACCGCACTGCGACCCCTGCGTCACCGACGCCACCGAGCCGCCGTGGCGTTTCGTGCGAGAGGACCTCACCTGCGACTCGCCGTCGACCACGTGCCTATAATGACAATCGTTTTCAACTAGTCGAGAGGACTGTGATGTCGACGTCCCCGCTCGCACCGGCCAACGCCGGAGTTCCGGCGTCCGACGCCCGACCGTCGTTGACCGTGCTCAGTGGCTTCTGGCCGTCCGCCACGTACGCCGTAGCCCGTAGCCTGCTCGCAGCGGACCCGTCGTTGCTGCTGATCCGGCACGACCTCGCCGGCCTCGGCACCGGAACCGTCCACCGGATCGTGCGCGACAGCGAGGGAATACTCGAAGACGAACGCATCACCCTCGCGCACGGCTGTGTCTCCTGCACCCTGCGCGAGGACGTGCTGCCAACCCTCGCCCGGCTGGCGCGCACCCACCCGCACCGGGATCTGCTGCTGATGCTGCCGGAGGTGGTCGAGCCGGAAGCCGTCGCCGCCGTCTGCGCGCACTGCCTGGTCGACGGCGCGCCGATCACCGACCTGTTGCACGTCGACTCGTACGTCACCGTCGTCGACGCCGAGCACCTGCTCGACGGGCTGGCCAGCACCGACGACCTCAAGACCCTCGGCATCCACGCCGCCGACAACGACCACCGCGGGCTCGCCGACGTCATCGTCCGCCAGATCGAGTACGCCGACACCCTCGTGCTGTGGGGACAGTCGCGAGAGGGCGCATACGACACCAGCCGGCTGTCGGTGCTGCTGGAGCGCATGGTGCCATGGGCGACCCAGGTGCGGGTCGACGGCGACCTGGTCGACGCCGGCGCGCTGACCCGCGAGCTGCGCGGCACCCGCCGGCACCGCCCCGACACCCCCGGCGTCCTGACCCGCGGGCTGGAGGGCCACCGCCTCGGCCTGCACGATCCACACCCCGACTGCGGAGTGGTGTCCGTGGTCTTCCGCGCCCGCCGCCCCTTCCACCCACGACGGCTGCACGACGTCCTCGAGGAGGTCAACACCGAAGTGATCCGTTCCCGGGGGCACCTGTGGCTGGCCAGCCAACCGGACACGGTCATCGCCTGGGACTTCGCCGGCGGCGGCCTCAGCCTCGGCTCCCTCGGCCGCTGGCTGGCCGCCCTCCCCGACCCGCACTGGGACGAGGTGTCCGACCACCGCCGGCTCGCCGCCACCCTCGACTGGGACCCCTACTACGGCGATCGGCACCAGCATCTCGTCTTCATCGGCCTAGACCTCGACCCCGCCGGCCTGCACCGCACCCTCGCCAGCTGCCTGCTCACCGACGCCGAACTCGCCGACGGCGAGGACACCTGGCGCGGCTACGACGACCCCTTCACCGGCTGCTTCCCGCTCGCCGGCCTCAACCCACCCGACACCGACACCGACACTCAAGGAGAACCCGCATGAAGCCCGACATCCACCCCAGCTACAAACCCGTCGTCTACCGCGACCGCGCCGCCGACTTCGCCTTCCTCACCCGCTCCACCGCCACCAGCGACCAGACGATCGACTGGACCGACGGCAACACCTACCCCGTCATCGACGTGCAGATCTCCTCCGCCAGCCACCCCTTCTGGACCGGCAAGCAACGCCTACTCGACACCGAGGGCCGGGTGGAGAAGTTCCACGCCAAATACGCCCGCCGCGGCCCGCAGCAGTCGCGATGAGCACAGCGCGCACCGACTGGGCAGGGCAGGCCCCCCGCCTTGTCGGTGCCGCCGCAGACGACCGGCAGCCGCCCGCAAGTTGGTCGCACCTGGCGATCGGCTCGCTGGCGGCACCGGCTACCGAACCGGAGCACGACCTCGCCGTGGCCCGACACTTGGCCTCGGCCGGGGCCGACGGGCAGCTCACCCTGGTCGAAGGCAGCTCTTCCGCCCATCATCGACCCTGAGCCGTTGGACCGCCTGGAGTTGCGCCTGCACGCCGCGCGAGGCGCAGCAGTGCTCGTGGTCAGGCCGGCGGCCACCAGGGCATGGTCAGGGCCGGCTGCACCGGCACGGCGGCCGGTGCAGCCGGCATGGCGTCGCCGACGAGAGCAGAGCCCGATCGCAGCAGCTGTCGGCCGCCGGCCGTCTGCGGCGCCGGTGGCGTACGCCCACCGGGACGGCGCCCCCGGCGGCGAGCAGGGCGGCCAGGCCTCGTCGGCGGTGAGTGTGGTCGGCATCGTCAAGCCGGAACCCAAACCGGTTCCGCGAGGTCGTGGTCGTGCAGGTCGCCGAGATCCCATTCGGGGAACGGGTCGGGCGGGTCCCGCCAAGCGTCCTCCCCCGCCGTGATCTCCCGGTCGGTCAGCAGGCAGGCGGCCAGTGCGTTCCGCAGGCCGTCGCCGTCCAGGCCCACTCCGATGAGCACCAGTTCCTGCTGCCGGTCGCCGAAGACCGGGTGCCAGCGGGACTCCAGCTCGGCACGCCGATCCTGCCGCCCCGCGCCGGCTGGCTGTTCCTCGACCGCTCGAAGTTCGCCGGCTCGTTCGCCGCCGACCTGCCCGCCGCCGACGCGCCTTCCTCGCCGACTCGCAGGTCCCGTGGGACGTCGCCGCCCTCGGCGGCGTCGTGACCGAGCCGGCGTGGCGGTCCAAGCCCGCGTTCTACCTCGTCGCCACCAACGACCACATGATCCCGCCACCGGCCCAGCGGACGATGGCCGCCCGCGTCGGCGCGGTCACCACCGAGGCGATCGGCAGCCACGCCGTCTACGTCTCCCAGCCGGGCGCGGTCGCTGACCTCATCCGCCAGGCCGCGAACACGGCCCGCTGCCCCCTGCCACACCCAGCTTGCTCGCCAGACGTTGATGTAGCGGGTGCGTTCGTCCGCTGTTGCCGTTCCAACAACCAAGCACAGCTCGCAGGAGTGAGGAGATCACAATGGATGCACATGTTTCACGCCGCGACCTGTTGGCGACCGGCGTGGCGGTGGCCGGAGCCGCAGCGATGATGGCCAGTCCGTTCGGTACGGACACCGCGGCCGCGGCCACGGCTGGCCGGTCCAACCCGAAGGTCAAGCCGACGATCGTGTTGGTGCACGGCGGGTACGCCGATTCGTCGTGCTGGAACCAGACCCTGGCCTACCTTCAGGGCGAGGGCTACACCACGATCTGCGGGGCGAACCCGCTGCGAGGTATCCCGACCGACGCCCCGTACATCGCGAGTCTGCTGGACTCCATCCCCGGGCCGGTCGTGCTGGTCGGCCACTCCATGGGTGGCACCGTCATCACCAACGCCGCGGCCGGCAAGAGCAACGTCAAGGCGCTGGTTTACATCGCCGCGTTCGTGCCCGACGTCGGCGAGACGCAGGGTGACCTGATCAACAAGTTCCCCGGCAGCGAGGTCCTGCCCGTCAGCGTGCCGGTCTCGTACACGAAGGCCGACGGCACTACCGGAACCGACCTGTACCTGAGCCCGAACGGCCAGGCCGCGTTCGCCGCGGACATCTCCAAGCACGCCTTCCAGCTCCTGCAGGCCACCCAGCGACCGTTCGACGCCGACTCCTTTACCTACCCGACGACGGCTGCCGCGTGGCACACGGTCCCGGTGTGGGGGCTGGTCGCCGGTCAGGACAAGGCCATTCCGCCCGCAGCTGAGCGTTGGATGTACCGCCGCGCCAACGCCCGCAAGGTCGTCGAGGTGCCGACCTCGTCCCACTGCGCGATGCTCAGCCACCCGAAGGTCGTCGCGGACCTGATCGACCAGGCCGCCAAGGCGACAAGCTGACTCAAAGAAACCGAGCCCGGCAGCATCCCGCCGGGACATAGCCGGCCCTGGCCTGCGCACGCAGGCCAGGGCTGATCTTGTCTGATGCCCGCTGCGAGCGGATGAGGTTGGCCGCTGCGATGTCGGGAAGCCGTTGCCTCGGCGAGGACCACCCGTTGGGCATCGACGAGCACGTGCTACGGGTCCGCACCCAACTCCTCACGAAACCGCTAGCGAATGCAGTCGTGTGTCGCCAGGGCTGCCCCGGCCGTCCGGTGGCATGCCTCCGCCTTCAGGAAGCGCTCGAAAAGGCGCAGCTGTAGGTTCTCACGAGTAGTAAGGGGCGATGTGGGTGCCCCTGACCCGTCCAGGGCCAGCCAAAGTCGTGCTGTTCCGCTTGGCCGCCGGTGATCCGTACGGTCCCGCCGAGCGCTCGGAAGCCTGGTCGCCGGCCCGCGTCGCCCCGTCAGGGGCGCAGCATCGCTTTGATCACATCGTCGCGGCGGTCGAAGCGCTGGTACAGCTAGGCGCATCGGTGAGGGTGCCGTGGTGGGTGACGATGACGCCGGGCCGCCGCAGAACAGGTGTGTGGGGACGGGCACCTCGAAGCGCGTGTCGTGACCACAACCGACGACGATGCCGGGGCTGGCCGGTAGGTTTCGTCGTCTAAGCATCAACACATAAAGTGCGCAAACAGCCCCGTCATTCGCTTTGAGTCCGGATCACCACCGTTCGACTGGCTGCCGTGCGGCCAGGACCCGAAGCATGAAGCGCTGCGGATTGCGGTCGGCGATGCGCCATTCCGCTCCGCCGCGACGCACTCCAGCGGCCCCAAAGTCTTGTCCATCCACGCATGAGCCGGTCAGTCCGGTGCACGTCACCAGTAATGGTTCATCACGCTTCGGGCGGTGCCCTGAACTCACCATCAGAGAGGCCGAGAGGTCACAGCCTTTCCAATTTCCGCGATGTCCCGCGAGTGCAGGTCCTCGTCCTCAAGGATGTGAGGGGGCGGCCGGAATCTACGAGTCCCGGGCCGCCCCGTCCATCATCGAGGCTTGGTCTTGTCGTCCGTCACCTCGGTCGGCCCTGAGCAACAGAGGCTCGGGCAGTGTGGATTGACCTGGGGATGGGTCTTGTCATCCGTGATGTGAGGGGTGGGCAGCGCTGGAGGGGGCGACGGCATGGACGATGAGGCGCGCGAGCAGCGACTGCTCACCGCCCTGACCACTGAGCACTTCGTGCGTCAGACCTCGCGCGGCGCCACAGTCACCGAGTCCGTCGGGCGGACGACGGTGTTCCTGTCACTGCTGTCCGCCGCGCTGATCGGGCTGGGCTTCGTTTCCAGTAGCGGACACCTGATCAAGCCGTACCTTGGTGCGGTGCTGCCGGCCCTGATAATCACTGGGCTGCTCACCTTCGCCCGGCTCGTGCAGAACATGGTAGAGAACGCGCTGGATCTCAAGCGCATCCAGCGTATTCGCGCCTACTACCACCGCCAGTTCGCCGGCGAGCACGACTTCTTCGCCGACGCGGTAACCGGCGGCGGCGACATGCAAACGATCGTGGCGGCGGTTGGCGGCAGCCGCTCTCGCTGGCAACTGCTACTGACCATGGCGGCCATGGTGGGTGCCGTCAACACACTGTTGATCGGCCTGGGCGCGACCCTGCTGGCCGGAGTGGCCAGCGGATCCGCCACGTTGGCGATCGCGGTCGGTGTGGTGGTCGCACTGGTCGCCTTCGCCGCACAGCTCGCACACATCAAGCGGGCCTCAATGTGGCTGGGCGGCTGATCATTGCTGGGCCGAGCACGACGCTGCCTGGGCTTGAGGGTCTGGCTCGGGTACGCCGACGCGGTACTTCGGTTCTCGATCGCGCACGTTTACGCCTAGGCCGATCTGGTATTCACGCCTTAAATGCACCTAGTTAGGGCGCCCGGCACAGTCAACGTACGGATATCCGCCGTCGCTTGGAAGCCAACGTGGCAGAAACAAACACCCCATTCGGTAGGGAAGGAAACCACATGAATGGCCGACCGAACATCGTCCTCGTCCACGGCGCGTGGGCCGACGGCTCCTGCTGGAGCGGCGTTATCGAGCGTCTACAGGCCGATGGCTACCACGTGACGGCCCCACAGTTCCCCCTGTCCTCGACGGCCGAAGATGTCGCCCGGCTACGCCAGGTCCTAATATTGCAGGACGGCCCAACGATCGTCGCCGGACACTCCTACGGCGGCCAGATCATGACCGCCCTCGGCACCGACGCGCCGAACGTGGTCGGGCTGGCGTATATCGCGGCTTTTGGGCTGGACCAAGGTGAATCGCTGGGTGCGCTGCTGTCGCAGGGACCCACACCACCGGCGCTGGCGCACCTGTTCACCGACAAGCAGGGCTTCATATGGCAGCAGCAGGACGACTTCGTCCGGCACTTCGCGGCCGACGTCGACCCGGTGCGGGCCAAGGTGATGCACGCCGTACAGCAGCCAACTGCCAGTTCAACCTTCTCGGAAGCGATGGGCGTTCCGGCCTGGAAATCGCTACCGTCCTGGTACCTCATCGCCACCCAGGACCAAGCGATCCCACCGGACGCGCAGCGCATGTTCGCCAACCGCATGGGCGCGACCACCAGCGAAGTCGCATCCAGCCACCTCCCGATGGTCTCGCACCCCGACGAAACCGCACAGCTCATCAAGACGGCAGCCGAAACCCGGACCGCAATGCCGGCAGGTCAAGCAGGCAGACGACAATGAGCCGACGTCGCCGGGACCTGCCAGTCATCGTCCCAGGAACCAAGTCTGCGCAGGTTACCCACCAGCCGGCGCATCACCGGGTAGTGCGCACCGATGTAGATCCGGGCGAGACCATCACCGCAGCGGCGGCCACGGCCAGCAGGCCGGCCGCGACCGCGCCGGCCATCGTGGCGTGGTCCGACGGGAACGACGGGTCGGTGCTCCGATCGGCCAGCACCAGGATGCCCGACAGCGTCATGTAGAGGCGCGGCCTGTTCACGGCGGACACGATCGGCTGGTTCCCCGCCACCGCGAGCAGCATGCCCACCGGCGCTACACCGCCGCCGGCATCCGCTCACCCGCGCGGCGGGCGATCCACCAGCCGGCCAGCAGCAGTACGGCGAACAGAACCACGCCGTACTTCGCGTTCGGTTGCTGGCGGTGACGGTCCGGATGACGTCGGCCACGCTTGTCGTGGAACCTCGACTCATTGTTCCCGGCTGGCTTGCAGGAACGGCCCGGCCGCGACGGTTGCCAGCACCAGCACCACCAGCAGTTGTATGCCGTTCTCGCCGAAGCCGCTCGGGCCGAGCAGCAGCGCGGTGGTCAGCGGGGCCAGCACCAGATTGTTGCCGGCATGCGCCAGGCAGGCTGGCCAGACGCTGCGGCTGCAGGACCGCAGCCAGGCCAGGATGATTTCCTGGCACATGATCCACGCCGTCCATCCGAGCATGCCCATGGCCAGGGGGCGATATTCGACGTAGCCGAGCAGCGCCAGTGGGTAGTGCCAGACCGCCGCGATCAGGCCGGCTACCAGTGCGGCGCGGCGCGGACGGCCGGGATAGATACGTAGCAGCAGATAGCCGGTCCAGCCGAACTCCTCACCCCAGAAGACGATGGTGGCGACCAGGGCGAGCACACAGAGCAGCAGGGGCACCGCCCAGACGGGCACGCCTGGAATCAGGTCCGCTACCGGGCGGAAGGAAGGTTCCCATCGCCCGGTCGCCGCGGCGAGGCCAATCACCGCAGCGGCGACGCCGAGCGGGCCCAGCCACGCTAGCAGGTAGTACCGCCAGGCGGTGCGCAGCCGCAGGCGTGAGCCGGCGTCCGTGAAACCTTCCCGGGTGACCCAGCGCCGGACCACCAGCGCCGCGATCGCCGGCGCGAACCCGGCCGGCGCCTGCACCAGCGGGTTGACCAGCGACCAGCCAAGCACCAGGTGGGCCATCGCCTCCCACCCCCAGGCGGTGCCGAACGAGATCAGCAAGAAAGCCGTCAGGCCTTGCCGCCTTTTTAAGCGATCCCCGAGGGGCGCCACTCGTGCATCGATCACGATAGTCATTCGGTCCGCCGATCATCAGGTGTCCTGTCGGATGTATTCGCCAGCCGCCGTCGGACGTCGTGATGGATGCCGGTGTAAGGCCCGCCTAGGCCCGGGGCCGCCCGCCTCCGATACGTCTGTCGCCCGTCCCACGGCGCTTTCTGCGCCGACCCGGGCATGACGGTAGGAGCGCATGAGACGCCTGCGCAGTGTCGCGGTCATCCGGAAGCGGGGTGGTGCCAGCTACACCTCAAGACGCCAGCTGGTGTCACTGTGACCGGCAACTCTTCACGCTGGACTTGGTGTCATGGCTACGAATCGGCTTTTGAGGTGCGCGCTGTCCCCGGGTCTACGGGTCCCGGCACATCGCGGTGCGGGCGCTTGAGGGGGTCGGCATCGCCTTTCCCCGCGGTCGCCGACCGTATCCGGGCGGCCGAGCTCAGCCGTGTGTCCATGGTGGCCGGCCTGTCGGGGATGACGCCGACGAGCAGCAACGAGACAGCTTCAAGGTGATGGTCGCGCTGCTCGACGACAATGGGATCATGCGACGGGCGGCCCAGGCGACTGCGTACCTGTTGCGCGGTGGTGTCACGGCGGTGGCCGCAGCCGGCGCGTTGCTGGCCCTTGCGGTGGCCGGAGCCTTGTGTCTTGCACTGATCGGGGTGCCGCTGCTGGCGGGAACGCTACGGGTCGTCCGGTCGTTGGCGGCCGTCGAGCGGCGCCGGGCGGGGCGGCTGCTGGGGGGTGTGGTGCCGCAGCGGTACGCCGAGTTCTCCGGTTCTTCGTTCGCACAGCTGCGCACGCTGGCCCGTGACCCGGCGACCTGGCGAGACTTGCTATGGCTTGTGCTGCACGCTCTGGCCGGCACCTCGCTGGCCCTGTGCTGTCTGGCCGTATGGCTGTGCGCAATCACCGCACCCGTCGTCGCGCTGGTGTGGTGGGTGCCGGACGGCGCCCCGATCGACTTTTTCGTCAAGATCGACAGCTGGACGCGGGCGCTGGCCGTGCCGCTGCCGATCGCCGCTGGCTCGACGGCACTGCTGCTCTGGGCCGGGCCGGTGATCGCGGCAGCACAGGCCAAGGCATACCGGGCCATGCTGGCGCCCTCAGCCCGCGATTGCCTGACCGCACGGGTCGAGCAGCTCTCGACCACACGCGCGGGTGCCCTGGACGCCCACGCAGCGGAGCTGCGCCGGATCGAGCGGGATCTACACGATGGCCTGCAGGCGCGCCTCGTCGCCGTGGCCATCCAGTTGGGCCTCGCGCAACGGCAACGCGACATCGACCCAGACACCGCCAACCAGCTCGTCGAGCGGGCCCACACCGGCGTCGAACAGACCCTGACCGCACTCCGCGAGGTCGTCCGCAACATCTACCCCCCGATCCTCGCCGACCGGGGACTGGCCGAGGCGGTACGGACGCTTGCCGCCGAATCCCCCGTGCCGGTGCGCACGTCGATCGGCACGCTGGTACGGCCGCCCGCCGCCGTGGAAAGCGCCGCCTACTTCGTCGCGGCCGAGGCATTGACCAACGTCGTCAAACACAGCGGCGCCACCGAGATCACACTGACCCTCGACCAGGGCGGCAACCGGTTGGTGGTAGAGGTAACCGACAACGGCCGCGGCGGAGCCGACCCATACCATGGAACCGGCCTGGCCGGTGTAGCGGACCGGGCCGCCGCCCTCGACGGGACAATGACACTGCACAGTCCAACGGGCGGCCCGACGACACTACGGGTAGAGCTGCCATGCGCGTCGTAATCGCCGAAGACAACGTGCTGCTACAGGAAGGACTCGGGCTACTGCTGTCCACCGCCGGATTCGAGGTGGCCGCCGCTGTCGACCGGGTCGACGAGTTCCTCGCCGCAGTCGACCAGCACCGGCCGGACATTGCCCTGGTCGACATCCGACTGCCACCCACTTTCGGCGACGAGGGCCTACGTGCCGTACGCGCCGCACGCCAGACCCACCCCGATCTGCCAGTATTCGTGCTTTCCCAGTACGTGGAGCGCGCCTACGCTGCCGAACTGCTCGCCGGCGGTCAAGGCGGCGTCGGCTACCTGCTCAAAGACCGGGTAGCGCGGATCGACGACTTTCTCGACGCGATGCGCCGCGTCGCCGCCGGCGGCACCGCCGTCGATCCGCTGGTCATCTCACAACTGGTCGCAGACCGCCCGTCCAGCCGGCTGGACGAACTGAGCCCACGCGAGCGGGAAGTCCTCTCCCTCATGGCCGAGGGACACACCAACGGCACAATCGCAGCCCGCCTGCACATCACCGAACGCGCCGTGCACAAGCACATCAGCAACATCTTCGCCAAGCTCGACCTGCCCCCGGACGACAGCAGCCACCGCCGCGTCACCGCAGTACTCGCCTACCTCGGAACGCAGCCGAAGAAATGACCCACCAGACTCTCCTTCCTTCCACCTCAGCGTCCATGCGCTCAACACCCTCACCAGACAGCGCAATGACCAGGCACCACGGACAGCGACGGCCGCACCCCCAGTCGCGACCCGCGCTGTACTTGAAAGGGCAACGACAAATTCCCCACCGCGTGCCGCTGTGCCGCAACACAGGCGGAACACACCCGCGCCGACGAGCCATCCCGTGGTCGACCCGCACGACCAGCGTGCCCGGCTGATCACACTCACCGCCCATAGCAGGCGGACCACCCGCAGGTACCTGGAGGTCGTGTACGGCTGGGTTTAGCGAAGCGATGGCCGATCCGTCGCTCTGCCCGGAGGCAGCCCCGCGCCGGCCGAGCTGTCGGAGTTCCCGCCCGCCGAAGCCTCGGCCATCACCATGAAAGTCGCTGCAGATCGGCACCATCCAGCCGAGCGCCCAGGGCGTCGTAGCCTGGTAATCGCGCACCAGCCGGTCAACCCGAGGCGCCACCCGGTTGACCGGCCGGTGGGCCGGCGAACGTGCGAAACCATCGCGCCGGGCCCGCCATGAGATAGGACGCTGCTCGCGGCCGGTTCCCGCTACAGGACGGCATTGTTCCGCGCCGACCCATGTCGGCACACTCAGCGGCCCCACCGCGTAGCGCTCCTTCTGGACCGTTCGTGTGCCTTCCGGCTGCTCAAACAGACCCTCGGCTGGACCCGACCCCGCTTGCGCGACCCGAACGCGGCCGACACCTGGACCTGGCTGATCCTCACCGCACACACCCAACTACGGCTGGCCCGCGGCCTCACCGACGACCTGCATCGTCCCTGGGAACGACGCACCGACCCGACCCGACCCGAACGCTTCCCCGCCCGGGTCCGCCGCGGATTTCGGAACCTCCGGCCGAAGACCAGCCATCCCGCGCAGGCACCAAAACCCGCCCGGCCAGGCCCCGGACGTCCACCCGGCAGCCCCAACCGACACCGCGCACCCCGCCACGACGTCGGTAAACCATCCACCGCGCCCGCACCCAAGCCGACCAGCAAAAGCGCAAAGGTTAAAAAGAACCACTAGCCGTGTGGTCCGCAGCGCGATCTCGTCCTCGCCGCGCGTGCCCTCAGCAGTCCGGACCGTCGTCGCGCTCAACCCGGGGGCGTTCCTTGGGCCGGTGGCCCCCGGGCTTGCAACCGGCGAAGGGGCCGTTGGGGCTACGCAGCGCGTCCATGGTCGGCCAGAGGTAGCTCTGGTGCCACGTGGCCGGGTCGGACGGCTGCGCCCGCGGGCCGGTGCGCTCCTGCCAGGCGAGCCAGAGCCCGTGCAGGTAGGCGATCGCTTCCGGGTGCTCCCGCCAACGAGGGCACCACGGGGTGCTGGAGGTGACCTCGGCGCCGTACACCGGCAGCAGCAGGTCCTCCACCCAGTAGCTGAGCCGGCGCAACTCCTCCGCGTACTCGGATCCCTCCAGATAAAGGATGAAGAAGGGCTTGGCCGTCTCGGCGGCCTCCGGACCAGTCGGGTACGTCATCCCTGCCACTCCCACTTGGCGCTCAGCACGTCAGCGCTCTCGTCACCGGCGTCGACACCCAGGGCGGCGGTGAAGCGCCGGTACGCCTCGACCCGCGCCCGCACCTGGGCGGCGTTCCCACCACCGCACTCCAGGGCCCCGTTGATGCTGCGGACCGTCTCGCCGAAACCCCCGCCACCGGTGATCGCGGCGTGCGCGGTCGTGGTGCCCGCGCCCGGCTGGGTCATCCAGAACCACAGCGCGGTTTGCCACGCCACCGACGGGTCGGTCTTTACCAGGTCGGGGTTGCCGAGCAGGTCCAGCCCGAGCGCGTCGCCGGCGGCCTTGTAGTTGGTGTTCCAGCTGAGCTGGATCGGCCCCCGCCCGTGGTAGGCGCTGCGCCCGGCGGGGCAGCCGAAGGGTTGGCCGCCGTCGCAGTAGGTGCCCCATGCGGCGCGGTCGATCTCCTCGACGTACGCCAGACCACCGGACTCGTGGTCGACGTTGGCCAGGAAGGCGGCCAGCTCCCGCTTGCGGGTCCGCTCGTCGCCGGTGGCGGCGAAGGCGGGCAACACGGCCATCGCGTCGGTCAGCCCCCCGTATGTATAGGAGGAGTTCCGCCCGGGGAACATCGTGTTGAACTCCGACGCGCTCAGCAGCGTGGTCCCGCCCTGGCGGGCAGTTGCCGCGCCGACGTCGCGCTGCTGGTGACCACCGGCCGCCCGACCGCTCAGGCGCGGGAGGTGGCGCTGCTGTGCCGCATCATGCTCGTGGACCGGCCAGCACTGGCCCGGTGGCTCAGCACCCAGCAACTCCACCTGGAGGACTGAGCCAGAGCAGCACTCTATGCGTTCGGTGTGCCGCTGGCCGACCTGGGCTACGAAGGCGAACCAGACGTCTTCGTCCTGCCGATCAAGCCGCCGGGTTCGGCCCGCCCTTGCCGTGATCTCACCCAGGCGGTGAAGGCCTCGATCGCGTCGACGACCGCCTCGAAGCGAACGGAGTGGTACAGGTCAAAGGCGTGGTTGGCGCCGCGCAGCTCGGCGTAGACGACGGCGTTGGTGGAGGTACGGCGGAGCTGGTCGGCGAAATGCCGGGCGTCGGCCACCGGCACCAGCGGGTCCAGGTCGCCGTGTGCCACCAGGAACGGTGGTGCGTCCGCGGTGATGTGGGCCAGCGGCGAGGACTCTGGTCCCTGGTCCCAGTAGCCGCCGAACCAGCCGTTGAGGTAGATGGCGGCGGTAACGGAGGTGTCGGCGTCCTCGAAGCCCGGTTGGAAGGCGGGGTCGTTTGGGGTGAGCGCGGCCAGCGCCGCCATGTGCCCGCCCGCCGAGCTGCCCGCCACGAACAGCGTCGCCGGATCGGCGCCGTACTCGTGGGCGTGTTCCCGCACCCAGGCGATCACCTTCTTGAGGTCGATCAGGTGGTCGGGGTGCTGGGCTTGTGGCCTCAGCCGGTAGTTGGCGCTGATGCACACCCAGCCCCGGCTGGCCAAGTGGTAGAGCAGCGGCAGCGATTGGCTGTTCTTGCGGCCGCCGGAGTATCCGCCTCCGTGCAGGTGGATCATGACGGGCGCACCCTCGGGTCGTGAACGGTGGTGGTAGACGTCGAGCAGGTTTCTGCGGCCTGCGTCGCCGTAGGCGAGGTTGGCCACGCGCCGGACGTCTCTCCGGCGTCGGAAGATGGGCCGCAGCACGATGCGGGCCCACGGGCGGCGGTGCCGCAGCCCTTCGGCGAGGTCGGCGTCGAGGGTGGTGCGCCACCCGGCGCCGAGCCCGTCGGCCATGGCGCGCTCGATCCTGTCGCGCTCTCCCAGCGCGCGATAGGCGATGACCGCAAGCCCGATCGCGGTCACGGCGGCCAGGGCGACGACCGCCCAGCCGCCCGCCGAGTGGATGTCACCTTCGGCGAACGCCAGCGCCGTCGGCAGCAGCAACATCCAGAAGAAAGCCGCGAACGGCAGCTCGTTGGCGGCCAGGCCGACGTAGTAGCTCGGGCGGCCGAGCGGGCGCGAGCTCGGCACCGGCCGCAGCGCGAACAGCGTGCCGAGCGCGACGAACGCCACAGTGATCAGATAACCAACGGGCATGAAACCCCCGAAACTCAAAAAATTGAACGTCACGGTCCTACCGTGCGCGGCGCCGACGACGTAGCTGGGTGGGTGGGTGGGTGGGTGGGTGGGTGAGTCGGGCTCTCAGTTCAGTCGGTGTGGGTGGGGCGGGCCGACCATACCTGTGCCATCAGGATGGCGCTCGCGCCGAACAGCGCCACGCCGAGTGGGACGTGGACGGCAGTGTTGCCGCTCCCACCGACCACGAACTGGACGCTGATCAGCACGAAAAGGAGCGCGCTGACGGCCGGGTATCGCGCCGATCCGTGGCCCGCGCGCCACGCCAGGAGCGCGGCGATGATCTGCAGGACCATCGCGACCGTGACGATGGGGCCGGTGGCATGGTGCAACTGGCGGCTGCCCCCGTTGGACAGCAGCTGTCCGGCGGTGATCCCCTGCACCAGCAGCGCGGCGGACAGGAAGGCCGTACTCGCCTTCATGAGGCCGAAGAACCTGGGCCGGACGGGCCGCTCCGCGTGAGCAGATGAGGGCAGCTTGGTCGGCGTTGACATGGGATCTCTCCTTGGTGGTCGGATGCCGGGTGGGTGCGGTGTCGGCACTCGGCGGATGGGCCGTCAGGCGGGTACGAGCAGCGGCTCGGTGCTCTCGGTGCCCTCGGCGGCGTCGTGGTGCCCGGGACGTGGGGCATTCATCAGTACGGCGATGATCAGCGCGCCAGCCGCGATGATCCCTGCGGCCCAGACACTGGCCGCCCCGAAGCCCTCCACCATGGCTTGCCTGGCGATGGCCGGGCCCGAGCCGTGCGAGGCCAGGTAGTCCACGGTCGCGCTGGTGGCGATGGTGTTGAGCAGCGCTGTGCCGATCGAGCTGCCGATCTGCTGCGCGGTGTTGAAGCTGGCCGAGGCCACGCCCGAGTCGCCTCGGTCGATGCCGTGGGTGGCGTAGTTGAGGGCCACCGGCATGATCATGCCCGCGCCGAAGCCGAGCAGAAGCTGCGCGACCAGTACGCCGCCGGCATAGCCGGTGCCGGTGTCGAGGGTGAGCATCCACAGCATGCCGCAGCAGCTGATGAGCATGCCGGGCACGATCAGCGTCCGCGGCGGGAGCTTGGGCAGCAACCGGGTGGCGAGGCCGCCGGCCGATATCAGGACCGCCGTGACCATCGGGAGGAAGGCCACGCCCGTCCTGATCGGCGAGTATCCCTTGACGATCTGCAGGTAGTAGGTCATGAAGAGGAACGCCCCGAACATTCCGATGACGGCCAAGCCGACGGACAGGTAGGCGCCGGCGCGGGTCCGGTCGGCGATGACCCGCAGCGGCAGCAGCGGCTGCCGTACCCGGCTCTCCACGAGGGCGAAGGCGGCGAGCAGCACCGCGCCGGCGGCCAGCAGGCCGGTGGCCTTCGCCGAGCCCCAGCCGGCGGACTCGGCCTGGCTGGTGGCGTACACGATCGCGACCAGCCCGCCGGTCACCAGCAGCACGCCGGCGATGTCGAAGCGGGCCTTGCCCGCGCGCCGCGACTCGGCGAGCACCGCGTACCCGCCGATCGCCGCGATCAGCGCCATCGGGATGTTGACATAGAGGCACCAGCGCCAGTCCAGGTAGTCGGTCAGTGCCCCGCCGGCAAGCAGCCCGACCGCGCCGCCCGCTGCTGAGATGGCGCCCCAGATCCCGAAGGCCTTGGCACGGTCCCTCGGCTGGGTGAACGTCACCGTCAGCAAGGACAGCGCGGACGGCCCGAGCAGTGCCCCGAACGCGCCTTGCAAAACGCGGGCGCTCAACAGCATCTCGAAGTTGGTCGCCGCGCCGCCGAGCGCCGACGCCGCGGTGAAGCCGAGCAGCCCGACCAGGAAGGCCCGCTTGCGGCCCGTGTAGTCGGCGATCCGACCGCCGAGCAACAGCAGGCTACCGAACGCCAGCGTGTACCCGGTCAGGATCCACTGCCGATCGCCGTCGGAAATCCCCAGGTCGCGCTGGAGCGACGGCAGCGCGATGTTGACGACGGTCGCGTCCAGAATGATCATGAGCTGGCCCAGCCCGATGAAGAACAGCGCGGCCCAGCGGCGCGACGTGACCGCCGGAGCCTGCGCCTTCGTGTTTGCCATACCCCTCGTCCTCACTTGTTGGTGGTGTCGCGCGCCGCGAAATCGATTCCGCGGCCGTTCGGTGCCGAGGCCGGTGAGCCGGCCGCCCGCGCGGCCGGCTCCAGCCGGGTCAGGGTTGGGTGCCGAGCCATTCCCGGAAGGTGGGTCCGGCGAGCTTGGCGTGCGGGCTAGGCAGGAACCCGCCGTCGGCGGCGATCTCGGCATCGGGCATGCCGGAGCCGTCGACGCCGACGACCTTGATGCCTCGGCGGGCGCCGAGGAGTTGGGCCGCCTCCGACATGGTCTCCTTACGGGGCCCGGCGATCTCGGGGATCGGTTCTCCAGGGGCGGGGGCGTCGGACTCGAGGGCAAGGTCGACCAGTGCCTCGGCCACGGTGCGGCAGGCCACGAGTTGGGTGGGCAGGGCCGGGATGTAGGCGACGTCGCCCTGCTGCCAGTCCAGGAGCTGACCGACGAACTCGTGGAACTGCGCGGCCCGCAGGATGCGGACGGGCAACGGGCCGGACAGGAGGAGTTCCTCGTGCACCTTCTTGGCGGCGACGAAACCGGCGGTGGCCTTGTCGACGCCGATGATGGACGCCATGGCGATCTGGACGACCCCCGCCTTCCGACCCGCCTCATGCAGATTACGGGCCGACGTGCGGAAGAACTCCGTCGCCGCCTCCTGGTCGGAGGAGTGCCACGAGGCGACGTCAATGATGGCCTCGACCCCGGTGAGGGCCTCGGCGAGACCGTCACCGGTGATGATGTCCACGCCGGTGGCCCGGGACATCGGCACGACCTGGTGTCCCCTCTGTGTCAGGACGTCGACGACGTGTCGGCCCAGCCGCCCGGTTGCCCCTGCCACCGCAAACCTGGTGATGCTCATGCTGTAGTGCCCTTCTTATTCGCTGTAGTTCTGGCCGGGGGGCATGCCGGGGATCGGCTTGGCGATGAGTGCGGCGGGGGTGAAGAAGCCGATGTGGGCGATCGCCATGATGAGCGTCCAGAGCGCCTTGTTGTCGTAGTGCGCGGACGCCTTGGCGTACAGCTCGTCGGGGACTCGCTCCCCGGATGGGTTCGGGGTCAGGACGGCCTCCACCAGCTCCAGCGCGACCCGTTCGGCGTCGGTGAAGTAGGTGGCGTCCCGCCAGGTAGCCACGGCAGTGATGCGCTCCTCCGACTCCCCGATCCTGCGGAGGTTGCCGGTCTCCCGGATGGTGAAGTACGTGCTGCCGAGCATCTGCCCGGCGCGCAACTGCAGCAGGTGGATGGTGACCTGCGGAACCGAGCCGTTCTTGATGACCTTGTGCAGGCCTTCGCCGACCACCGCCATCTCGGGGACGAACGGGAGAGGGTTGGGCATGCGCGACCGGAGGTTGGTCGTCGTGGATGTGGGCATGCTGGGACTTCCTTACTCGCGGTGTTGCGTCATTACGAGCAAGAGATCCCGGCGCCCCGCTCCTTGTGACGCCGAAACCCATGTGACACAGCCCACCGCTGGTCGGTGTCACGCAGCGGCGGGGACCGGGATCGCATGGATATGGCACGGTCGCGAACGAACAGGCAGGAACCAGCGATGAGCGAACGAACTGAGCAACCGACGGCCACAGCTCCTGGCAGTCGCATGGACGCGGCCACCGAAGCGTTCGTCGCCCACCGCAACCTGCTGTTCACCCTCGCCTACGAGATGCTCGGCTCCGCCGCCGACGCCGAGGATGTGCTACAGGAGACCTGGCTGCGGTGGGTGGGCGTCGACCTGGGCACGGTGCTGGACCAGCGCGCGTTCCTGATCCGGATCACCACCAGGCAGGCGCTGAAACGGCTGCGGACGCTGGGCCGGCGTAAGGAGTCCTATGTTGGGCCGTGGCTACCCGAGCCGCTGCTGACCTCGCCGGATGTGGCCGAGGACGTCGAACTGGCCGACAGCGTCTCGATGGCGATGCTGCTGGTGATGGAGACGCTCACGCCGACCGAGCGGGCGGTGTTCGTGCTGCGCGAGGTGTTCGATCTGGACTACGACGAGATCGCCGAAGCCGTGAGCAAGGCTCCGGCTACGGTACGTCAGATCGCCCGCCGGGCACGGGCACACGTCGCTGCGCGCCGGCCCCGCGGCACCGGCTCCCCTGCCGAGCACCGAGCCGCGCTCCAGGCTTTCCAGCGGGCGGTCGAAACCGGCGATCTGCAGAGCCTGCTCGACATCCTCGCGCCGAACGTCGTCGCCCTAAGCGATGGCGGCGGCGTCAAGCATGCTTTGCTGCGGCCCGTCGTCGGGATCGACAACGTTGCTCGCCTCCTGGCCGCTGGCTGGTGGAGACGCGACGCAGAAAGGTCGGTCGAGCTGGTGCAGATCAATGGTCGCCCGGGGCTGCTCGTCCGAGTTGACGGCGAAATCGACGGTGTGCTGGCGGTGCGAGTGGAGAACGGCCAGGTCACCGGCGCCTACCATGTGCGCAATCCCGAAAAGCTGTCGCGTATGCAGCGGGAAACCGCCGTGACCCGCCGAGCATCGCGAGACCGGCAGCGCCGGCAGTAGCGGCGGCGACAAGACCCAACAACGTGATCCCAACAAGATTCGGGTAGGTATCGGTATTCGAAGTGGGTGAGGTGCAAGGCGACGCGGACGATGTCGCCGGTTCCGCGGGGGCTGGCGGTGCTCTGACGCAGGGTGCGGCAACCGCCGGTGAGGATGACGCAGCCGCATTTCGTGATGCCCTGGCCAGCGCCTTCGTAGCCCAGCTTGCCCGTTGCCGCGCTCAGCCGCGATCGCGGTCGGCGAGCTCGACGGCCCACATGCCGGGCTGAGCCGCCGTCGAGGAGATCGCGACGCGGCTCGGCAACCTTCACCGGCTCGACGCGGTGCGTACCCGCCCAGACGAACGGGCCGGACATCTCGACCTCGCCGCCGAGCACTACACCCGTTTGCCCGGCGCAGTTGGACGGATCTGCCGGTGAGCGTGCACGTGATCTTGATGGTGCTGGCTGACTCGGTATGCGGGTGTTGGCGCCTGGCCGACGTGATGGGCTCGCGAGAATGCGACGTCTATCTCGGTCTGCACTGTGCTCGGCCGTCCGGAGGCACGGGAGAACAACGGTCTGACCAGATCTCGGTCGCGAGTGGGCAGCGGGCGCCTTCATGATCGGTGGAGCTGTTCGAGATTACGAACGAATCGCGTATCGATCCTTTTCGGTTCCTAGGTGGCCAGCCATTGAGCAGCGAGTTCGGTGATGATTGCGCCGCCTCGGTCGTTGAGGTGGATGTGGTCGACGTGCAGTTCGCGTCCGCCGTTGCGGGCGACCTCGTCCCAGCTTTGGCCGAACAGGTAGTGCTGGGTCGCCGCGCCGAAGGCCAGCAGGAAGCTGAAGTCGTATGGTGCGGGGTCGCCGCCGCGCTGCCGGAGGAGGTCGGCCAGCCGCTCGTGTACGGGCAGGTAGTCGACCTGGGTGCGGGTCGCGATCTCTTTGATCACGGTGTTGTGTGCGCCGAGTTTCTGGTTGAGCTCGGCGTCCAGGTCCTCGCCGATCGGCGGCAGGGACATCAACGCTATTCGGGCGCCGGTGCGGGACTTGACACGGTCGACGATCGCGCCGAGGTTGTCCCGGTACTGATCCAGCGGTACGCCATCGCGCAGGTCGTTTCCGCCGATCAGGATCGTGACCGCGGTGGGGCGGCACGCGACGATGTCGGTATCGACTCGCTGGCGCAGGTCGGTGCTGGTGTTGCCGTTGATGCCGGCGTTGACGAACTCGTACTCGCGGTATTCGGGCCGTTCGCGAAGTGCGGCCACCCAGTCGGCGCCGAGCGTGCCCTGGGTCGAGCTGGAGCCGGCCGCGACGACGGTGGGACGCGCGTCTGGCTTGCGGCCGTCGGCGCAGGCTTCGGCTGGCGGGTTAGCGGGTGGCCGGACGAAGGCGAGGTATCCGACGGCGCCTGCGGCGCCGAGTACGCCGACGAGCAGCAGGCTGAGGGTGATGATGATTCGTTTCTTCATGGTCAGTACCCCAGCGAGATGGTGTGGCCGGCGGTGGTCGGGTTGTTCAGTGCGGCGAGGATGGCGTGGGCGAGATCGACGCGGGCGATGGTGATGCCGCCGCGGACGTTGCGGTCGATGGCGGTGCGATAGGGGCGGTGCTTGCCGTCGGTGAGGCGCGGCGGTCGCATGATCGTCCAGTCCAGGTCGCTGTCGCGGACGGCCTGCTCGGTGCGGGCGAAGTCGGCGAATCCCTCCCGGAGGTAGCGCCGCAGCATTGGCTTGACCACGGTGCGGGTGAATGGGCCGTCGCCGGCGTCGACGACGTGTCCGCTGGCGGTGACGACGATCAGGCGCCGGGTGCCTGCGGCGCGCATCGCGGTGATGATCGCGGAGGCGCCGTCGGCGCACACCGAGGCGTTCGTTCTGGCGCGCGGGCCCAACGCTGATACCACCGCGTCCTGGCCGGTCACGGCTGGCCGGATCGCGTCGGGGTTCATGGCGTCGGCGGTCACCGGTTCGAGTCGTGGGTGGTCGACCTGCGGCAGGCGGGCCGGGTCACGCACGACAGCGGTGACGTGATGGCCGGCGGCGAGCGCCTGGAGCACGACGTGTTGTCCGGTGCCGCCGGTGGCGCCAAAGACGGTGAGGCGCATGCATGCCCTCCAAGGGGTTAGTGATTACTAGCCCCCGTACTGGGCTAGTAATCACTAACCTGTCAACCGATGAGACGAGGGCGGCATGAGCACTCGGGAACGGATCCTCGACGCGGCCGAGCAGATCCTGCGGACACGCGGAGTTGCGCTGGCCACGACAAAGGAGATCGCGCAGGCGTCGAAGGTCTCGGAGCCCACGCTCTACAAGTACTTCGACGACAAGGAGCAACTGCTGCTCGCCGTCCTCAAGGAGAGGCTGCCCGGCCTGTCCCGGATTTCGGTCCGGCCAGGCATCGGCGACGTCGAGAACAACCTCGCCGAACTCGCGCACGCGGTCTTGGACTTCTACCAGCAATCGATTCCCATGCTGGGCGCGCTCCTCGCCGACCCGCAGCGCATGGCAGCACACCGGGTGGCGATGAACCGGCACCGCGGCGGCCCTGACAAGGCGGTCGCCATCTTCGCCAACTACCTCCGAGCCGAGCAGGCCATCGAACGCATCAACCCCGACGCAGACCCGGACGCAACCGCGTCCTTACTGATCGGCGCATGCTTCCACGAAGCGTTCCTGCGCTACTACTCCCAAGGACCGGCCGCAGCCGCCGCCCCGCGCGCATCCGCCGAGGCGTTGGCCCGGGCCGCCGTCCGCCCACTGCTATAACCCCACCGCTGTAGACACCGCTGTTGGCCGCCGTCTGCCTTTTCGTGGCAAACGACCGTCACAACAGGCTTACGCGGCATCCGCATCTGCCGCGATCCGCACGCTACGCAACGTTACGGGTGGTGACCCGGTTCGGCATCCGCTCCTGCCGATGACAGTGTGTCGGGGTTGCCGTGGACGCATACCCGTCCAAGGCGTCGATGTAGCGCTGGTCAGCTGGGGCAGGGAGGCCCGGCCGCTGCGTCGCTACATCGACCGCCGAGCCCCTTCGTTCGGCTCAGGGCCGCGGAATGGGTAGCTCACGAAGCGGATCGCCGCCGTCGATGAAGAGCCGAGCGTCTGCCTTGGTCGCCCCGGCGATACGCTGCAGCACCCGCTGACCAGTCTCGGGTGGCGCCCGTCGAGGGCGCCAACGCGGACGGCGAATATGATCTCGTACGGCTCTTCCTGGGTCTGCAGGACGAAGTCCTCGGCCGCAATGCGGCGGAGGCTCATGCGGCCGGACCTGATCTCGTCCACTGCGGCGGCCTCTGCCTGGGCGAAAGCAGTGGCAGACCGGTCGATGGCCAAGATGTGGCCGGTGGTGAGTCGGGTTGCGACCGCTCGTGCGGCCGCCCCGTGCCCGCATCCGATTTCGAGGACGCGGGAGTGCGGCTGAAGGGGAAGCGCGTTCACGATCGAGGCGAGGCGGGGCGACAGAGATCCCGGCACGGCCATAAGGATAAGCGACGACTCGCCTACGCGTGCGCGGCAGCAAACACAGTGATCGCAGTTCCCCTTGCAGCCTTCTCTGCTGCCTCGCGCGGTGTTCGAGGCGTCCGCATCTGCGCCGGCAAAGCTCCGGATGCACGCTCAGCCGATGGGGGCGTGGCTCGCGGCTCATGGAAGCTGGCTCAACTGTTCCTTGCGGTGTAGCAGGTCCGCCCGCGTACGGCGGGCGGTGCGTAGATTAGCGATGGCCAGGACGCCCAACGCTAATACCACGACGAGCAACGACGGCTCGAGCTTGTGCCGCAGGGTGGTAATGACCAGCGCACCGACGGTGAACAGCAGCCAGGCGCCCAGTCCGAGCCAGCCGGCGACGACGCGATCCTGAGCGAACATCGGCGTCCTGCGGGTCACGGCCCAGCCGCCGAGAGCCGCCCAGCACAGTCCGATCGCCGCCAGTACCGCGAGCGCCACCGTCGTCCGTGGTGGCAGCCCGGGCTCGGTAGCCCACAGCAGCCCGATCAGGCCGCTGCCGGCGAGCCCGGTAAGCGCTAGCGTCACGTATCCGACCCTCTTACGCAGCGACAACGGTGCGTCGAGCCGCTTGAGCAGGTCTTCGGGCGTCATGCTTCGTACCCCTTCCGCGCCAACTCGCGGCGCAACAACTTCCGTGCCCGGTTAAGCCGCGACTTGATGGTGCCGACCGGAACAGCGCAAATCTGTGCGCACAGGTCCAGCGGCAGATCCTCGAAATAGAACAGCAGCAGCACCTCCCGTTCCCGGACCGGAAGCGCCGCCAACGCGCCACCGAGCGTCTCCCGATCGACCACCGCTTCCGCCTCGTCGGCGCCCGGCACGTCGTCGACCAACTCGGGCTCCGGGCGGGCATAGACGTCACGCAGTCGGTTCATCACAGCCCGGCGAGCGATGGCGAAGAGCCAGGGGGCGAACCGGCCCGGCTGCCGCAGCCGCGGCAGCCCCTTGAAGACCGCCAGCCAGACCTCTTGCACCACATCGTCGTCGGGCCCGGTCAGCATCCGCCCGACGTACCGCTCGATCGCCGGATGCCATGCCCGTATCAACTCAGCGAAGGCGTCACGTTCGCCCAACTGGCAGCGAACCACCAACAACTCATCGGCCATCTGCCCTCCTTCGCCTGTTCAGTCGCGGCCCCCGCCGTGCAGGTTCACTTCTCGTTCAGGGGCCTCCGAACCGCGTCGCCACTGAGCGGAAGATGCCGCTGTGCGGCGGCCTCACCGGGGCTCCACGAGGCGACTCGTGGGAAGGCGCACGCATCTGCCGCCGTCCGTGCATGGTGACCGATCAAGAGCGGTCACCGCGGGTAGCTGGCCTCTGAACCGAGCGGGCATCCTGAACTACCGAGATGAGCGGCTGACCAGCACACCACATGACTGAGCGGCGAGGAATCAGCGGAAGGTGGCTCGGTCTTGCTCGATTCGCTCGGCCTCTAGAGTCGCGGCGACCACGCATCCAAAAAAGACGAGCGCCACGGCTACTAGAACAATCACACCCCAAGCGTCATCATCCGCATAGCGCATGATCGAAAGCATCGCCATGAGGGCCAGGAGCGTGCCGACGAGCCAACCACCTAGGACACGGCGGGAGCCGGTCCTCTGGATGCTTCGCCGACGCTGGACATGTCGCCCGAGCCGTTCCAGAAGCCGCACGAGAAGGATCGCCCCAGCAGCCGGGTAGAGCCGCTGGGCAGCCCACCACCAGCCCAGCAGGTGGCATGCTCCACCGCAAATTAAGACAAAGCCGGCCGACAGGGCAGTGGAAAGCCAGAAGTCGCCCCTGCTCTGCGTCGCTTCGCTTGGCGGGTCCTTCGTTTCCGTGCCTGCCACCAGCCCCGCCAATCCCTTATCGGCCTCGACGAAGCGAGGCGGTCCGCCGTAGTCAGGGTGCGTCAGGGCGGAGGTTCGTAAATCAGCTCTTCGGCCATCAGTAAGGAGATCAACGGGCTCGCCTTGTTCGCGCCACTCTGGGTAGCTACGTAGCCGAGGCTCCGCATCCGGATCTGCCGCAGATAAGGCGCGCGCCCCATCGACGTGCGTGACTATCCTTAACACCAGCCTGGTCGTTGGTCGCGCCATTGGGTCCAGGCTCGTGGTCGAAGCCCCAGGTAACGGCATCAATCCGTCCAACGCCCGGCCCAGCGTCCCATGTCCGACATGTCTACGACGGTGTGGCGTCACGCCAAGTGCTGCGATTACATCCAACTGCCAGAAACCCGCAGCCCGAGCCACCGAACGCGGTCGCCACCATCGGCGCTCGGCGCGCGCGACGAACCAGGTATCCCGCCACCAGCGCGGCTGCACCCCAGGCGAATTCATTGCTGGTCAGCGTCAGCACGATGTGGCCTGCCGCTTTCGGCAACTCGTCGCCAACAAAGGCGAGCGTGCCCAACGGCACCCCGGCCGCCGACAGCAGCAGCGTTCTGTCGCGCGACCCGTCCCCGGTGATCGTCGTCGCAGGCTCCGCCATCGTCGTCACTTCAACCCCTTGAGCGGGACCGCGATCCGGTCGCAGACCACAGACCGCGTTTCTTTCACCATCGGACGCCGCCGTGGGTGAGGTCTGAACAGTCACAGAAGGTCAACTATCGCTGGACTCGACGTCGGAGATGCCGCGGCCCTTCCTGCCGCTGATGCGGGCCACGTCCCGCCGGCTCTCAATCAATCGCACCCCCTGTGCCGGTCTTCCGGATCCACCGAGTGGCCCAGTGCGAGTCTCGCTGGGCCGAGCGACAGTGGGATAATGGGCCGTTTAGGCTGAGCGACGATGAGACCAACCACGAGGCCACCTGCCGAACGCGTACATGGATTTCTGGTGGCCGCAGGCGCGTTGCTCGCCGGCGTTGCGCTTCTCCTCCTCTCGCTGCTCCCGGGCGTGCCGTCCGAGGCAGCCGACATGACGGCGTGGGTCGACAGCGGTAAGTCGCTGCTGTCGTGGGGTGATGAGTTGCTGTTCTTCGCGATCGTGAGCTGGGGAGCCGGCGCACGTGGACTCTTCGGCGCTCGCAGAGCCGATCGTTCGGCGCGGATCAACATCGGAGTGACCGCCCTTGCTGTCGCTCTCGTCGCTCTCCTGGTGCTTCTGCTCGTCGTCGGTCGCCTGGTATACCCGGTATTTGGGATTCACCTGTCCCCTGACGTGTTGGCTCTGCTCATTAGCTCGATGTTCGGCGCCCTTCATTTGGCGCTACTGGGCTTCGCCGTCGCCGCGGTGATGCTCACCTGGTCGACGAGCAGTGGACCCCGTGGAAGAGCAGTGGGCATCGCCGCCGCGGTGGTGTTCATCGTGGGTTCGTTCCCCTGGCTCACACCGAGCTGGTGGAACACACTCGTCGCGGTGCTGCTAGCCGCATGGGGCATATTTCTGGGCATCGCCGGCGTCGCACGGCAGGACAACCCAGGCAAGGTGGTCGCCGATCAGTACCAGCCCGAATAGAACGGCCGGCCTTTGCACCAATGAAACTGCCAAACCGGTCGGCCCACGAGTATCGCATCAACCGACAGCCGGTCCAAGCCGCAGACGGCCTCCTCGCCGTCCCCGCGCCGGAACCGCACCTCAGATGACTCGCCATTGACACGCTCAATGCTGCCGGCATACGAAGACGGTGTCACCGCGACATCAACAACCGTCGACGCCGCCATCCTGAGCAGGGTCTCACGGACACGCCGGAACCGACAAGCGTGTGGAGCAGAATCGTGACGGTCGCGCCTGGTAACTTCCGATCGAACCCGACTCTGGACACGCGAAACGACGGCGGACCCGGCAGCCCGAACGACATGATCGACGGCGTTCACGTCTGCGGTAGAGCACCTTCCCCGCGAAAGCCCAACTACTCGCAGGACAAATAGACATCGTGCGCCGGGGGAGTGCATTCTCCCCCGGCGCACGCATTCAGTTCCCGTTAGGCGCTACGAGCATACCGACCGAACCGCACGTCTCAGGCGCGTTCTTGAATTGCTGGCCGTCGATGACGTAAACGAGCCTTCCCCACTCCGGTGACGGGGAAACGCTGCCTCCCGGGGATGGGCTCGCCTTTACCCGCTGCACACACGCGTACAGGTGGGTCGGAGCGTCGAGGCTGAAGATACGGTGCCACGTTCTCCGGCACGCGTCGACCGGGGTCTCGCCCTCCCTGGCCGTGGTGTCGCCCATCCGATGCATCCCCTCCGTGGCGCACACGAAGGCATCGCCATTCGCGGGCTGCGCCTCGGGCGGGGCGGTAGGCGCGTGATAACCGCCAATCGCCGCGGTGGCGCCACCAGCGAACAAGGCACCAACCACGACCACACCCGCGATGCCCGCCGCCTTTCTCCGCGACCGGCGCCGCGGCTGTCGCGGCGTGTCGAGGATCCGAGCGACCAGTGCCTCTCCCTGCGCGCTTGTCGTGAAGCTCACCCGATCGTCGGGCCGGGCCTGCCTGATGAGTTCCTCGGTAACGCTGTCGTGCCGCTTCACTGAAGCCCCCTCGTGTACGCCGGCACACTGCCCGTGGCTGACGGCTTCGGCTCACCGGATCGCCGCCCGTAGACCTGCTCGAACCGGCGACGTGCCCGGTGCAGTCGGACGGCGAACGCCGCCGCAGTACAGCCCAGCACCCCTGCCGACTCACGACCGCTGAAGTCGTACCAGTAGCGCAGCAGCAGCACCTCCCGGTCGCCTTCCGGCAGCGCATCCAGCGCCGCCAACACGTCGGCCCGCTGGACGGCGGCCGGGGCGAAATGCTCGCCGTCTCCGGGGCCGGCCTGGCAATGCAGGCGGACGTGCAAGGCCGTCTGTCCCGCGCGGTCGCGCCACTGTTGCATCATCAGCCGCCGTGCCACCCCGAACAGCCACGGCCGCTCCTGGCCGTGCTTGATGCTCTCCAGACGCCGCCACGCCACGGCGAACACCTCGGCGACGACATCTCGGGCGTCCTCAGGGCCCAGCCGATCCCTGGCGTAGGCGAATACGGCGTCCCCATGTTGACGGAACAGGTCGGTCAGACGCTGACCGTCTGCATTCGTCCGCTGCGCGTTCGGCACCGAACCTCCAGGTGGTGGTCTCACGCCCATACTTGTCGCCGCGCAGCCGAATTCTTACCGGCAACGCGCAGATCCCCTACTCTCGTGCTCGTTCAGTTCAGCCAGCGGATGCGCGGCGTACGGCTCGGACCTGCCTGGCTGACCCGCCGTTACGAGACGCCGGTTCGTTGGCCCGGGTCATCCCTGAAATGCGGCCCGCCTCCGTTGAGCGGTTGCCATCCTCCGGCCTGTGCACCCACCTGGGCACGTGGGCGATCTTCGCCAGGCCGGTTTCACTTCTTGGCGAAGCTACTGCGAACCTGGTTGGCGAGTGTGATGGTCGCTTCTTGTGGTTCGGCGTCGAGGTCGGCGAGGGCTCTGGTCAGGGCACGCAGGAGGATGCGGATACCGTCTGCGTCGCCGAGGGCGTGGCGGGCGCGCATCGGCGGTCGGGGCTAGGTCGGGTACTTGCCCGCAAGATCAGCCGCCCGCAAAACGGATAGAAGTCACGAGCCACCCCCTCAGATCAACGGCGCATACCACTGGGCGCCGGTCACCCGGATCCGCCTGGACTGCTCGCGGTTCCACTCCACCCGCATCCCGTACTTGCGGAGCACCGGAAATACGATCTCGTCCAGTAGGCGTTCCAGGTCGGCCTGGTAGCGGGCCTGCTGCTCGGCCTCTGGCAGGGCGGCATAGGCGACCTCGTCGAAGTCCGCTGGCGGATAGGCGCCGTAGCCGAGGTAGACCTCGCCATCCTCGCTCGCGAGCAGCGACTCCGTGTCCTGCTGGTGGTACCAGAGGTACCCGTGCCAGTGCCGGGAGTCGTCCCGCTCGTCGTGGATCTCGGCTGCCGCGCAGGTGCCACAGCAGCTGAAGTTCTCCCTGGCCAACACGCCGAGCTCGTTGAGCTCAGCAAAGGCGCGGGTGAGGTTGCTCCGCACCTCACCCCACTCACGCTGCTGCTCCCGCCGAGCGGCCAGCGCCTTCTCGTACGCCGCCCTGAGTTCTTCATCAGTGGCGCCGTGGCGCTGCTCGTCCACGTCGAAGAAGTCCACGAACTCGTCGGCGTCGTCCTCGCCTCGCACGACCCAATCCCAGATCTCGTCCTCAATCTCCCCGCGACCCGGCTCCGCGATCCGCTCGGCCAGGAACCTGACGCCCGCAGGGCGATCGTTGTAGATCCATCCGCTCACGGCAAAGATCTTTTCACCAACCTGTGACAGCCCGAGCCCCATAACGATCCACGAAGCCGAGTGCAGGCGCAACGGCCAACCGGTACCCGCGGGCTGCGGCGGGTCGGTGTGCGAATGCGGGCCAGAGCCTCAAACTCGGTAGTCGCGGTCAGAGCCTCCTCGGGATGATGTCCCGAGGAGGCTCTGACCTCTACTGGAGGGCTGGTTCGGCTATCTCATGGGCGCGGGTCCTCCTGGACCTTCAGGGCGTTGAGGATCGGGTCGCGCTCGCCGACCTCGCTGCGGAACTCGACCTCCAGGTCGCCGCCGGTGTGCTTGACGGTGACCGTGTTCACGTCCGCGGTCAGCGCGCCCGCCTTCGCCTGCACGTCGTGGTCGTGGAGCACGGCCTTGCCGTCGACCAGAACATCGAAGGTACGCCTGCCGGCCTTGACCTTTTCGATCTCCGCGAAGTCGAGGCCGATCTGGTACGTGCCGGCGGGCGCGTTCTTGAACACGTAGGTGAACGTCTTGCCGGTACGCTGGGTGCGGAACAGGTCGTCGTCCTCCGTGCCGCCGATGTCGGCCTTGGTGGCACGCGCCGTGCCGCCGACGTAGCCCCATGGCCCCGAGCCGAGCCGCTGGTCGGGCGACCAGACGAAGCCGTCGGCACCGACGTGCCCGGATCCGCCGACGTCGACGCCCTTCCAGTAGGCCGAGGTCGCCAGGCGGACCGGCCGGAGCTGGGCCTCGCCCTTGCCGGCGTTCGACGCCACGAGCACGTCCCCGACGAGCACGCCGGGATCGACGTCGGCGTTGTCGGCCGTCGCCGTGACCGTGGTGGATTCGCCGACCGCGAGCGTGACTGTGCCGGCCGCGGCCGCGCCCGTGAGGGTCAGCCACGGAAGGTCGGCGGCCTCGTTCCCACCGTCGCTGGTGCGCTTCTGCTCGCTGAGTCGTACCTCGAGCGGGGCGGAGCCGGTGTTGGTCACGGTCACGTCGGCCGTCGCCTTCTGGTCCGGGCCGAGGAACCAGTCGAGGTTACCTCCGCTGACGGTGGCGACGCCCGTGGTCAACGCCGTGTCGACCACCTCGGACTGATCCTTTTTCGTGATGGTCACGGGGTGGCTGGCGGTGACGTAGTTCGGCGCCGAAACCTGCACGGTGTTCTCGCCGACCAGCGCCTGAGTCTTCCACCGGCCCTTTGCGTCGGCCGTGATGACCCGCTCACCGGCCGGCCCCTTGAGCGTGACGATCGCGCCCTCGATCGGCTTGCCGTCGTTCGCGTCGGTGACCGTGCCCTCGATTGTGCCCGCGGCCGGGAGGGTGTACTGCAGCCCCAGGCCGGCCTTCAGGACGGGCTGGTTGAAGGAGTACTGGCTCGCGGGGTTGCGCGTCAGGCTCTCCACGCCGACCGTTGCCGACGACCCGCGGGTGAGCGGGTTGTCGCCGCCGACGCCGTCGCCGTACCCGATCTGGATCCGTCCGTCGGCGATCAGGGTGACCGAGAAACTCACGCAAGCCGTCCGGTCACTGTAGAAGGTGACGTCGCGCCACTCGATGACCTGTGCCGCCAGCCCGTCCACCTCGGTTGTGCCGAGGTAGATGCCTGCCTGGTCGTCGACGATGAGGTCGTCCCAGAGCGGATAGATCGCATCGATCGGACTCCGCGACGGCAGTGCCGTGTTGTTCCCCAGCGAGCTGGCGCGGTCAAAGACCAGCGCGCCGTTCGTCGTCACGCACACGCCGTCCCAGGCCGTGTCGTAGAACGGGAACAGGAAGCTGGAGTCGAACCACAGCACGCCGCAGGCGTCATCGCCGTGCCACCCGGACTCCTCCGTACCCTGGCGGTAGAGCCCGTCGGTCACCTTCATCGAGTAGGAGCGACCGGCGGGGGCCACGGGCACGGGGCCCGGCTCCGGCTGCTCGGGCTGGGGCTCCGGCTCCGCCTTGTCTGCGCGCGGGTCGAGCGTCACACGCAACGCGGCGATGCTCGGGGCGCGCAGTCCCCTCGAACCCCGTAGCTCCACGGTCAGCGGGCCGCCCTCGTGCTTCACGACGGCAGTGCGCCAGTCGGCGGCGTCCGGGCCCACGGCCGCGGCCGGGTCGTACGCGTACTGCGTCAGCGAGCCGTCCACGAGGACGTCGAACACCCGCTTCCCGTTGGCCGCCTTCTCGATTTCGGCGAACCCGAGATCGATCGCGTAGGTGCCCTTGGGCGCGTCGGGGAAGGTGTAGGTCAGGTCCTTGCCCGGCGTGGTGCGCTGCGACTGGAACAGGGCGTCGTCCGTCGTGCCGTCGATCCCGGCCTGCGTGGAGGTGGCCTTCGTCTTTCCCTCGTAGCCCCATGCCCCGTCGCGGGAGGCCTGGTCGCCGGACCAGGTGTAGCCGGAGCCGTCGGTGAACGACGGGCCGCCGGCGTTGACGCCGACCTGGTACTTCGTGGTCGTGAGCGTCACTGGGACGTAGGTCTTGGACTGGCGTCCGGAGTCGGAGCGCATCACGATGTTCGCGGCGAGGACTCCTGGCTTGGCGTCCTTGGAGGAGATCGAGACCTTGACGGTCGTCGACTCACCCGGGGCGAGGGTGCCGCCGGTCGAGGAGAGCGACAGCCACGGCAGGTCGGTGAGCAGATCGTCGTCGACGTCGACCAGCACGACGTCGTCGGCGAGTTGGTCCGCCGCCCACAGCGCCCCGGTCGAGTCGGTCTCGAGGCCGCCGCCCTGGCCCACCTTCTGGCCCGGGAACCACCACGCGTTGACGAGTGAGCAGTCGTCGGGGTCGACCTGCAGCAGCCGGGTGGGCCTGTTCGTGGTGAGGTCGGTGTACCAGATGGTGTTGGACGCCTGGTTGTAGGCCAGGCCCATCACCTCGGGCAGCGGCGGGGCGCAGAAGGACAGCAGCGCGCCCGCGTTGTCGTGCGTCGTTCCGGCGACGGTTCCGATCATGCCGTTCGCCCGGCCGCCGACGTAGAACACGTCCTCCGTCGGGTTGTAGGCGAGTCCGGTCAGCTGCAGCGTGGACCAGTCACCCTTGATCTGCCGGGTCTCCTTCCCGGTCTCGCGGTCGAAGCAGTGGATGTAGCTGGCCGGGCTGTCCTCCATCTGGCACATGTCACCGGTCTTGGTGTCGAGCGCCATGTCGAACGCCCGGTACGTGGGGTTCCACGAGGCGTCGAAGACCTTGCCGGTCGGCTTGCCCGTCACCGTGTAGGCGGTGTTGGTCCGCGCGTTGTAGTCATGGACCCAGACATCGCCGTCGTATCCGATGCCGGAGGGCTCTTTTTCCTCGATCTTGCCTGGGATGGGGACCCGGGTGATGACATCTCCGCCGGAGGTCGTGCCGACCTTGCTGGCCGCCTGTGCTTCCGCGGCGCTCGCCGTCGCAGCCGTGCCGTCGACGTTCGACGGCTTCATGCCGCGCGCGCCGGCCTTCCACGCGGTGAGGTCGATCGTGCTGTCCGCACCCGTCCCGGTGCGCGTGCTGGCGCCGGCGGCGTCAAGCTCGGGGTGGCGCGCCGCCTCGCCCAGGTCGTAGTTCAGCGGTGCCGAGCCGGTGTTGGTCAGCGTCAGCGTGCCGACGCCCTTTTGGTCGGTGCCCAGCACCACGTCGAGGCCGTCGGCCTTCAGGCCGGCGACACCCGTGGTCAGACGCGCGTCGATCTTGGCCTTTGCGTAGAGCTTGTCGAGGGTGAAGGGGTATGCCGCACTCGTGTAGTTCGGCGCGTCGACCGTCATGGTGTAGTCGCCGACCGGAAGCTGGCGGTGCACGATGCCCGTGCCGTTGGTCGTGACGGTCTCGACGAGCCCATTCTTGTCCGTGAAGGAGATTTTGGCCCCGGCCACGGGCAGCCCGTCGTTCTGGTCGACGATGGTCGCGTCGAGGTAGCCCCAGTCGGGAAGGTCGTAGGTGACGATCATTCCGTCGTACAGCACCGGGGCGTTGTCGGAGAACCGGATGCCGTCGACGCCGGCCCAGCCCTGTATGCCGGTGATGGTGCGGGCGCCGGCGGTCACCGGGTCGTCGGTGCCGATGCCGTCGCCATACCCGAAGATCACGGTGCCCGAGCGGGTGAGCGTGACGGAGAAGTCGACCGGCTCCGTGTACTCCGACCGGATCGGGTAGGCCCAGATCTTGGCGTTGCGGTACTCGACGACGAACGCGTCCTCGCCGTTGACCTTGGTGGCCGCCGTGAAGACTCCCCCGCCGGGAGCGAACTGGACGGGGGTCTGGACGTAGAACGGGAAGACGCCGGCACCGCCGGTGCCGGGTCCGGTGGAGGCGTCCGGGGAGATCACGCCGCGCAGGCTGATACCCAGGGTGTCGTGGCTGCCGTTGTAGAGCGCGATCGGGAACGGCAGCTTCACCGTCGCCCACACGCCGCTCGGGAACGCGACCGGGTCCGTGCCGCGCAGGTACTCGCCCTCGGAGACGGCGCAGCTGTAGCCGCCCTCGTCGATGACGAGCGCGACCGGGATCTCGGGCGAGCCGTTCTGCGCGCCGACGGTCAGCGGGACGGTCGTGGGCGAGAAGCAGGCGTTTGGCTTGATGTTCAGCGTGTAGCCGCCCTCGGGGACAGCGGGGATCGTGAAAGCGCCGTTGGCGTCCGTGCGTACCGCGGCCAGCGGCGTGTCCTTGACGGAGACGTCGGCGTTCGGGACGGGCTGCTTCTTGTGGTCGACGACCCTGCCGCTGATGTCGTGGCGCGCCGCGGCGGTGAGGGCAACCTCGAGCGAGGTGTTCTGGCCCAGGGTGATCGTGGCGCTCGCGGTCGCGGTCAGGTAGCCGAAGACCTTGGTGCTGATCTGGTAGTCGCCGACCGGGAGGTTCATCCTGAACCGGCCGTCCTTGTCGGTTCCGATGGACCGGCTGAACGGGCCGCTGACCGTCACCTCGGCGCCAAGGACCGGGGCGCCGTCGGCGGTGACGACACCGGTCAGGGTGCCGCCCTGGCGCGGCGCGAGCTCGAGCAGGCGGACGAGGTCGAGCCGGCCCTCGCCGTACTTGTTATTGAAGGCGCTGGTGCCGCCGCACTCGGTGTCGTCGACGTCGACGGCCGACTCGGCAAGCAGGCGGCGGGTCTCCTCGACCTGCCCGATGAGGGTCGGGTCGTAGCTCCACAGCGCCGCGACGGCACCGGCGACGTGGGGAGCCGCCATCGATGTGCCGGACATCTCGGTGTAGCTGTTGTTCGGGTAGGACGACCGGACGGACTCGCCGGGGGCGGAGATTTCGGGCTTGATCCGGCCGCCTTCACCCTCGCCCTTGCGGGAGAACGACGCGAGCGTGCCGTTCGACGCGTAGGCGCCGACGGAGTAGGCACTCTCGGCGGAGCCGGGCGAGGAGACGGTGTCGCAGGCCGCGTACGGCGAGGTGTTGCCCGATGACCAGACGCTGAAAATGCCCGCAGAGGTCCATGCCTCGTCGATGGCCTGGAAGAAGTCGTCGAAGTTGTGCTCCGCACTCTGGCCCCACGAGTTGTTGATGACGTGGGGGCGCTTGGAGACGTCCGGGTTGTTGCCGTGGACGTCGGTGGGGGCGAGCAACCACCAGCCGGACTTGAGCAGCGACTCGGCGCCGGTGCTGTCGCAGCAGCCGTTCGTCGCGATCCACTGCGCGTCCGGGGCGACGCCGACGTGGTTGGTGCCGTCGTCGCCGACCATGGTGCCCATGGTGTGCGTGCCGTGTCCGTTGTCGTCGCACGGCGCGCCCGTGCACGTGCCCCGGGTAACCATCCAGTTGTAGTTGTGGTCGAACGTGCCGTCGCCCTTGTTGCCACGGTAGGAGTCCATCAGCGCTGGGTGGTCGAACTGGACGCCCGAGTCGAGGTTGGACACGGTGATGCCCGCACCGGTGGCGCCCATGGCCCAGGCCTGGGGGGCGTGAATGGCGTCCAGACCCCACGAGACGGTGCTCGCGTCGGCGGTGGTCTTCGGGGCGGCGGGGCGTACGGCTCGGTCGGCTGGGCTCTTTTCGTCCACGGGTTCGACCAGCGCGACCTGCGGCGTCGCGTGGATCTCGGCGACCTGCGCCACCGAGGCAACGTTGAGGGCGAGTTTCTCGGTGCCGCCCTTGACGAGCACAGCGTTGGCGATCGGGTAGGAGGTGTATTTCACGCCTGCTGCGTCGAGCTTTGGGGAGACGGACGTCACCGACTGCTTCGCTGCCGCTTTCAGCGTGTCGTAGACGAACTGGCCGCGGGCAGTCCAGTCCGTGATCTTCTTTGCGGGGGCGAGATCGGCCTTGGTGGCGAACGTGATCCAGAAGTCGGAGGCCGGCTCCTTGCGGAAGCGGTCCTTTAGGTCCGAGGCGATCTTGCTGGCGGCCGCACCGGGATCCGGCTCAGCGGCCGACGCCGATGGCGGCGAGATCATGCTCAGGCCGACCGCTACGGCCAGCGCAGCGATGAGGGCTTTTAGTCTCATGTGGGGGTCCTTCGACCTACAGAGGTTGGTAGGGGTCGTGGCTCTTGTGGTTGTCGGCGTCGTCGACGTCGTCGGCATCGCGGGCGTCGACGCGCGGCTCGCGCGACAGCTCGAGTGATCGCTGGTGCTCGGTGACGGAGTCGTCAGGCGCGACAGGTCGCTCAGGCATGCGCTGCCCTGGGGCCATGGATCATGGATTCATGCTCGGGCGGGCCGAGCGGCCTTCGCTATCCAGCGGATACGTCAATTTTCACGACGGGTCGTGGAGAGAATCCTCTTCTGCGAACACTCCGGCCTCTACGGCCTTGACCGCGAGCGAGGTCCGGGAGGTCACCTTCAACTTGCGCATCGCCGCGCGCAGCTGTTGATCCACCGTGGCCGGCGACTTGGCCAGAATCCGGCTGATCTCCCGGTTCGTCTTGCCGGCGACAACCAGTCGGACCACGTCGAGCTCACGAGGTGAGAGCCGGTCGCCGTACCCCCGTCGACCGCCGCGCCACAATCGCGGAACCTCGGCGCCGTGTTCGCGAAGCCGCTGTGCGACACGGTCTGCATCGCCGCGCGCTCCGAGCCTGAACAGTTGCTCGTACTGTGCGGCCAGCAACTCTCGGCCCTGCTCGAGCCGGCCTTGCGACATGAGCGCCTCGGCTTGACGCTCGCGGGCGAGGATGGCGTCGTAGGGGCGCGGCAAAGCGCTCCAGGCGCGTACCGCCCGGTCGTATGCCGTCGCCGCGCGGGCGTGGTCTCCGGCTGCGGAGAGCAGCTGGGCACGGCATACGACGAGCGCCGCACGAGGCGCAGGCGCCGTGCGGCCACGCAGTCCTCTGGCGAACTGGTCGCCCAGGCGTGCCGCGGCCTCAAGGTCGCCTGCGGCGAGGTGCGCCTCGATCCGGGCGGGGACGAGGTCGGTCGCCCAGACCCAGATGCCTTTTCTCCGGATTGTGTCCATCGGCTCGTTCGTGATCTGCAGCGCCCGGCCGCTGTTTCCGTCCGTCAGCCACAGTCTGGCCAGCGCAGCGGCGGCCTCCATCGTGTCGTCGGCTGCGCCGAGACGGGCGGACTCCTCAAGGACCAGCCGGAACTGCTCCTCCGCAGCGCGCCGCCGTCCGGCCGCGGCTGCCAGCCGGGCCGCGAGCCGAATGCTGCCGAGGTAGAGCGCCGGCCGGTCTCGGTCGGCATCGGCGAGTGCCGCGCTTCGCTCCGCGAGACCCTCCCACCGACCGGTGAGCCACGCCAGGTTGGCCTGTTCGAGTCGGATGTTGTATTGCAACCGGGACGCCTGCTCGGCCTCGGCAAGGCGCATGGCCACGACGAGATGTTTCTCCGCCTCGGCGTACCGACCCCAGATCAGTGCGCCGGTGCCGACATTTGCGTGGATGCGGGCCACGTCGAGACGCTCCGCCGAAGCCGCACCGTCGATGGGCAGGTCGGCGACAACGTCCCAGGCCTCCTCGTCGCCGAGCATGAGCAACGCGGCGGCACGGTTGCCAGCCAGGTTCAGCCGCTCTGCGGGAGAAGCGATTTCGGCGGTGAGTTCAGCGGCGCGATCCAGCCAACGCCGATGAGTCGACGCGGGCCACGGTCCCGCATAGGCCCATCCGAGATAGGTCATCGCCCGAGCCGCCTCGACCGGGTCATGGTCGAGGTTGGCCACCGCCTGCTCGAGCTCGATGAGTGCGGCCTGTGCCTCACCCCCGGTGATCAGGAGCCGGCCCAGGGGGTTGCGGATCTCGGCCTGCTGGCGTGCGGAGAGACCGGGAGTCTCCAGCACCGAGCGCAAGGTACGGATCACGCGGTGGTAGACCTCGTCGACCGGTTCACGACGGCCCAGTGCGGCTACTCCGGCGATACGCGCGACTCGTGCCCGATCCGACGGCGGCAGCTCAGACCACGACAACAGATCGACCAGCAAGCCGACCGCCTTGGTGTGGTCACCCGAGGCCATGGCCAGCTCGGCGCCCTGCTCGGCGTACCGCGCCCAGGACTCCGTCTCGCCCGCCTCGCGGAAGTGGCGGGCAAGGCGTGCGACAGGCGGCGGATGGATGTCCTCCAACGCCCGGCCCGCCAGCAGGTGGAAGTGTCTGCGATCGGTCAACGGGATCGCTTCGTAGACAGCCGTGGCGGCCAGCACATGCCGGAATCGCCAGTGGCCGCGGTCGTCCCCGTCCAGGACACCGGCATCGGCCGCCTCCGCGATAGCGCCTCGACACGCATCTGATGACAGACCGGCGGTCGCCGCGATCGTGGCAACCGATGACGGCTCAGCCAACGTCGCCGCGGCTCGCAACACCTGCTGGGCCGTCGGCGACAGACGGCCCACCCGCTCCCGGGTGGAGTCGCGCACCGTTGGCGGCACCTGTAGCTCGCGCAGCCTCAGCCGGACCCACTGCCCGTCGCGGAAGACGAGATCGGCACGGTCGCACATGAGGCGAACCGACTCCTCCAGCGCCAGCGGAACACCACCGGTCCGCTCGTGCATGAACGTCGTGAACTCCTGCGATATCGGGTTGCCGTCCAGCATCGAGGACACCAGCGCTGCCGTGTCGTCGGGTCGCAACGGCGCCAGGGCGATCCTCAGCTGGGTCACGCCAGCAGGCAGCCGGGACGTCAGCCGCAGCAACAGCGATCCGCTGTCCACCTCCTCCGGCCGATAGGAGATCACGAGGCTCGGCCCGTCCGACTGCTGTCGGGAGGTGACGAACAGCAGGAACTCCAAGGTCACCTCGTCGGCCCAGTGAGCGTCCTCGAGCACGAGAACGTCGACACGCAGAGCCCGGAGCAGCTCGTCCAGGGCGCGGAACAGGCGATGCCGTGCCGCTTTCGCATCGTCCAAGGGCGGCAATGCTGGCGGCAGGTCCGAGGACCATTCAGGGAACAGGGGCCGTAGCGCACCCGCAAGCTCGGTGAGCCGCAATCGCGACGCCGGCCGGTCGATCCCCCGGAACGCGTCGACGATCGGTCCCAACGTGAGCGACTCTCGAAGCGGTGGGCACACCGAGACCAGGGTGGTGCGCTGGTGCGGCCCGGCCAACCACTCTCGCAGCAGTCGGCTCTTGCCGATCCCCGCCTCGCCCTCTACCAGCACGATCGCCGGTGGCCGGGCCAAGGCCCCACTGAGCGCCGCCAGCTCCCGATCACGGCCCACGAAGGCCGGCGTAGAAACCGTCGGTGAGGTCCCGTCGTCCTCGGGCGAGGAGTGGAGCATGCGTGATGATCTCGCCTTTCGCTGCTCGGGCGCAAGCACAGGCTGGCTTGGAGCTCCTCACTCTTGAGTGTTGGAGCCGGCGCCAGCAGATGATGACGCGGGCGAGGGTGAGGAAGGTTTCGTGGATGATCCGCGCCCGGCTGCCGCCGCCGAGCCGTCGTCGCGGACTTCCCAGCGGATGCGCAGGCGGCGGAACCAGAGCAGCAGGGCGAGGGTCTGCTCGACGTCGCGGAGTTCAGCCTGTACCTACCAAACGGGGCGCTGACGGTCGTCCCACTACAGCAAGAGCCATCGTATGCGGCAAAGGAGTTTTCGCTGAGCCCTCACGGCCCCGGCCACTACCGGATTCGGATCTGCGCCAGAAGGTCCGCGATGAGCGGGCGCGGCTGGATGACTGTTGGGCGACGGGCGACAGGCGACGGGCGACGGACAATCCTCCGCTGCTGTGGGCGGCGGCCCCCTAATGGCCCGTCGGCCCCGTCACCACAGGCCGGAGGGCGGGCGGCAAGGAAGCTGGGCCGACTCGGGAACCCCTTCGGGCGACATGGTGGGAGCGGCGGGCGCGGCACCACTTCCACGACCGCCGCTCCAACGCCTGTGACAGTACTGGCCGGCGTGGCGCGCGGGCCGGCGTCGGGCGCTGGTCACCCGGCCGTGTGACGTGCCGCCACGTGTGGCCGGCCGCGGCTCGCCGTCCCGACACGTTGTGGCTTCCGGAACCCGGGGACTGGGTCAAGCTTGTGGCCGCTACCGGGGCCCCAAGAGCCCGTCATTGCGTTACACCAGACGGCCTGGATCCGGTCGGCCTTCTTGCCGCGGGCGGAGGGGCCGGGCTGGATCAGGCGATGAAGCCGTTCCAATGGGCCAGCCAGATGACGAAGTGCACGGCTCAAGAAATGTCAAGCCGGATTTACCGCGCTGGTCGCCTTGTCCCACCCGACCACGTCAGCGCTGCTGCCTGTCCCGCCGGCGGCGACTCAACCACATCACCAGCAGCACGACCGCGGCGATAACCACCAGGCAGCAGAACGTGCCCGCGCCGCCTAGCGGCCTACGCCGGACGGCTTCCACCACCCGCTCGCCGGTCCCCGAGGACGCCCAGGCCGCGACCGGCACGAACACCGAGAACACGACCGCAGCAACGACTGCGGCGAGCCGACCCCACCACTTGTTCCATGCAGGCATGCCCTCATCCTCACCGAGAACGACAACCGGGACATGCCAGATGGATGAGACGAGAAGCCGCCAATACGGCGAGCCCGGGAGCCTCCGGTCCCTTCGTGGCAACGGTCAGGACGAAGTCCTGCCCGGGGGGCCACCCCCCACTCGCCCTCCCCAAGAGCGCCCCCGGCCGTCCCTACCGCCCCGGGGGGTCAGCTCTGCGGCACGCCTGCGGCGCGCAGCGCCCAGAAGTTCGACCGGTACTGGTCGTGGATGGTCGCCGACCGGATCCGCAGCAGAGCCTCGTCGTCCTCCCGCAGCGCCTGGTCGGAGTAGTTGTGGCTGCCCGTGATCACCCACTTGGTGTCCCGCAGGCCACGGTACGTCCCCTCGATCAACATGTACTTCGAGTGGACGATGTAGCTGCCGCTGATCCGGTAGAGCTGGATTCGGTCGTGCCCGCCGAGGATGCTCCGCACGTCCCCGCCCATCTCGGTGTAGACGACGTCGACCCAGCACTTCCGGTCGGCCAGCTCACGCAGCTTGGTCGCGATGGCGTTGCGGCTGAAGTCCCACATGCCGATCCGGATGACGGTGCGTCCCGTCTCGGTGCCGACCGAGGTGTTGCCCTCGCAGGTGACGTTCTCGTCGAGCATGTTGTAGATCGTGTCGGTGCTGGCGCTCGAGCCGGCGCGCGGGAAGAAGTACGACTCTGCGTTGCCGCCGGAGGTGGTCCGGTAGTAGTCGTTGTTCTTCATCTGGGCCGCCAGGTCGTTGAAGTAGGCGACGTACGCGTTGTAGACGGCGGTGTTCCCCGACCAGGGTCAGCGCGTTGTTCCAGGCCTGTTCTGCGTTGCTGACGGTCAGGTTCGCCGAACTCTGCACCAGCACCTGCTCTGCGACATTGGTGCGGTGTCCGCTTCTAGCTGTACTGGCCGGGGACGTTGATTGAGTCTCGGCGTCGTGAGTCCACGATCGCAGGCGGTGAAGGAATCAGGGCCGGTGGCTCTTCGCCTTTTGTCGGGCGTAGTAGGCGCGGGCGCGGTTGCGGTCGCCGCAGTCCTTCGTGTTGCACCAGCGGCGGTTCCGCCGCGGTGATGTGTCGAGATAAACCCAGCCGCACTTGGCGTCTTCGCACTGGTGGAGGCGGTCGAGGTCGTCGCGCTGGGTGAGAGCCACGAGCCCGCGGACGATGCGATTGCGGGGCAAACAGAGGTCGGTTTCCCGGTCTCGCCATTGCCAGCGGTCGCCGGTGCGGACCAGGTCGGCTGCGGCGATCGCCGCCCGGTACATGCCCGCGAGGTCTGCGGCGGCTTCGGTGTCATCCTCGAAGAGAGCCGCGTAGGCGCTCTCGCGCGCTTCGATGACCTGTTGCCGTTCCCGCTCGGCCTGGTCGTCGTCCTGGCCGGCGAGGTCGCGCAAGGCCACGGCCTCGTCTCCGCTGATCAGGTCGGACTCGACGCACCAGTCGACGACGTCGGAGAAGGTCTTCAGGTTCTCGGCGCGTTCGCGCCCGCCGAGGCGCCAGGCAACGGTGTTCACCAGGTCGAGCATGCGGTCGCCCGAGATGTGGCCGAACCTCACCATCAGCTCCTCTCATGGCCAAAGGCATTGTTGCATGTGAGACCACCCCAGTGGCATGCTCACCCCCAATCAGCCAATCACCCATGAGAACAGCATCAGGAGACAGACCGTGCCTGCCGCCGCCCCACGCAGATCGTTCACGGCGCTGTGGGCGTCCCAAGCGTCCTCAAACCTCGCCGACGGGCTACTGCAGGCCGCGGCGCCGCTGCTCGTCGCCACGCTGACCCGTGACCCGCTCGCGGTGGCGGGCATGACGGTGGTGCAGTTCCTGCCCTGGCTGGTCGCAACCCTCCCCGCCGGCGCGATGGCCGACCGGATGGACAGACGTCGGATACTCACCGCTGGCAACTGGCTGCGCGCGGCCGGGTTCGCGCTGCTCGCCGTGACCTTGGCGAATGGATGGCGCCACGTCGCACTGCTCTACGCCGCAGTGTTCCTAGCCGGCTGCGCCGAGACGATGGTCGACAACGCCGCCCTGACCATCCCGCCCCGTCTCTTGCCACGCGAGCAGCTCGAGCGCGCCAACGGCCGATTGTTCGCGACCCAGTCCGTCATCAACACCTTCATCGGTCCGCCTGCCGGGGCGGCGTTGTTCGCGCTGGCAGCATCAGCGGCCTTCTACACCGGCGCGGCCGCGTTCGCCCTCGCCGGCCTGGCAGCTCTACTGCTGCCCGCGCTGCGCCCCACCAGCGGGGAACAGCAGCGCCGCCACTCGACCCCGACCACCATCACCCAGGACATCCGCTCCGGATGGGCCCACTTCTGGCACCACGACCTGCTGCGCCGGGTCGCGTTCATCTCGGCGGCAATCAACTTCTTCGGCGCGGCCACCGGCGGGTTGCTCGTTCTGCTGATCACCGGCCCGTACCACATGCCCATGTCACGCTACGGCCTGTTCATCGCCGTCCCCGCCGCCGGCGCGATCGCCGGCTCACTGCTCGCCGAACACGTCGTGCCCCGTATCGGCGGCGGCCCCACCACCTGGCTCGCCGCCCTCACCCCGGCCGCCAGCTACGCCATCCTCGGCCTGAGTCACAACACACCCCTCGCCCTTGCCAGCATGTTCTGCGCTGCCATCGCCACCTCGCTGAACCAGATCGTCGTCAGCACCCTGCGCCAAGCAGCAGTCCCCGACGAACTCCTCGGCCGCGTCACCGCCGCCTACCGCCTGGTCGTCCTGGGTGTCGTCCCCCTCGGAGCCCTCGCCGGCGGCATGCTCGGACGCAGCCTGGGAATCCACGCACCCTTCATCGCCGCAGCCCTCGGACTCGTGCTCGCCGCGCTCCTGCTCGCCTCCCGGGTCACCACCCAAGCCCTCCGTGACGCCGAAAACAACCCATCAGTGCGTCACGAACGCAGACAGGAGCTACTGATCTAGGCGAAGTTTCGGGGCCAATGGGCTGTCTCGTGAGACACCGGCGAGTCTGGAGCAGGACGGGTGGAGGTGTATCGCCTTCCGCGAGACCGGCGGGGTGTACCTGCAGTCACGGGCCGGCCGGAACCTGACCACCTACTTCCCCAACCCTCGGGAATTCCGTTAGATGCACGGCCACTGACGCTCCAGGCGGATCGCGCGCTGCAGATTCCGAGTCTTCTGCATGGCTTGTCCCGTCTGGTGACTGACCGCAGCTCTTGCATCTGATGCACGTTATGCCCATCGGAGGGGATGGGCGGATGGCGCAGCGTCAAGGCCTTGAGGTGCCGGGTTCGGCGCGCATGGGGTTCACGACCGGCGTGGTGCATCTGCGGCCCGAGGACGCGATGGTTGAGGCGATGCTGCGCGGCTGGCGGGCGCAGCACCATGGATTTTCCCCGGCCGGCCGTGGACTCAGCCGATCAGCCCCGAGGCGCTGCGCAAGCGCCTCTCGGCGATCGGCGTGCCCGCCCGCGCCGCTCGCACCGCGGCACTGTTCCAACTCGCGTCGAACTCCCCGCCGCGGTGCTTGCCCGCTGCCTTGGCATCGACATCAGCAGCGCCGTGGCGTGGCAGCGCGCAGCCGCGGGCGACTGGCACGCGTACGCCGCCCGCATTGCTAACCACGAGTAACCGCGGTCCTGGTCTTGTTCGACTCGCGGTACGAGGTTGCGGTGGTGCACGTGGACCGTCCACGTGCACCACCGCAACTATGGCGCGTCTTCGGGCCGGTCGGTTGTTTGAGACTCGTGCCTGCTGGTCTCACACCGCGGTGGGCCGGTTGATGTCCCGCTAGCGGCCGATGTTGTCCAGCGCGGTGAGGTCGTCGGCGGAGAGCGAGAGGCCCGCGCCGGCGACGTTCTCGTGCAGGTGGGCTGTGGAGGAGGTGCCGGGGATCAGCAGGATGTTCGGCGAGCGCTGCAGCAGCCAGGCCAGGGCGACCGACATCGGTGTCGCCTCCAACCGGGCGGCCACGGCCGAGAGTTCCGACGACTGCAGCGGGCTGAAGCCGCCGAGGGGGAAGAAGGGCACGTAGGCGATGCCCTCTTCGGCGAGCGCGTCGATCAACTCGTCGTCCTGGCGGTGCGCGAGGTTGTACATGTTCTGCACGCACACGATCGGCGCGATCGCCTTCGCCTCGGTGACCTGTTCGGCCGTCGCGTTGCTCACCCCGAGGTGCCGGATCAGGCCCTGCCGCTGGAGTTCGACAAGCGTCTCGAATGCCTCGGCGATCGGGCCGGGCTGGGGTCCTTCGGCGTTGCCGAGCCGGAGGTTGACCAGGTCGAGTACCTCGAGGCCGAGAGTTTCGAGGTTGTCGTGGACGGCCCGGCGCAGGCTTTCCGGGTCGCGGGCCGGCGGCCAGCCGCCCTGCTCGTCGCGGGTTGCGCCGACCTTGGTCGCGATATGCAGCGATTCGGCGTATGGGTGCAGCGCTTCGCGGATCAGCTGGTTGGTGACGTGCGGCCCGTAGGCGTCGGCGGTGTCGATGTGGGTGATGCCGAGGTTGACGGCCTCGCGGAGGACGGCGAGGGCGCCGTCGTGGTCGGCGGGCGGTCCCATGACCCAGGGGCCGGCGAGCTGCATAGCGCCGTAGCCGAACCGGGTGACGGTCAGGTCTCCCAGCGTCCAGGTACCGCCGGGAAGGGAAGTGGAGATCATGCTCGTACCTTTGTCTTCGTGTTTGGGCCAGGCGATAATTCCGCCTGCCGGATACTTGCTCCACTGTGACCGCGTTACTCTCTATCGGGAAGTAGGCACTTGCAGGTTCGTTAGGCACCCAACGGTTGGAGGAGTCGCCGATGGCGACGACAGCGTCCCAGAAGACGGCGCAGGCAAAGATCGAATATGACGCTTTCCTAGCGGTATGTCCTAGTCACCAGCTGCTTGACCGCATCTCCCACAAATGGGTCGCGCTGATTCTGGCCGCTCTGGGCAGCGGGCCCGACTGCGTCGGCGAGCCGCGGCCGATGCGCTACTCGCAGTTATCCCGCCTGCTGGCCGGTGTGAGCCAGAAGATGCTGACTCAGACGCTGCGCTCTCTGGAGCGCGACGGGCTGATCAGCCGCACCGTGGTGCCGACCGTGCCCGTCACGGTCTCTTACGAGCTGACCGAGCTCGGTCTGTCCTTGCATCAGATGATGCGCGGCCTCAAGATTTGGGCCGAGACGCACATGGACGACGTGCTCACCAACCGCGCGATGCACGACACCAGCACCGCCTGATATCGACAAATCGCCGTGGTGGTGCACGTAGCGGAGAAAAGCGTGACCGCCACAGGCAGCGTTGATTTGCGCCGAGCGGGCCATGATGAAGGTACTCATCTCGGCCAGATTCGGAAGCCGCGCGGGCTTTCAGTCGCCACCCAGAGCACGCGGCGCGCTGGCCCCAAGCGCGCCGCATGGGGGCGGTCCTGCCAAGCGACACACCGTAGGGCCCGCCGCCATGGCGCGGCCCCAGGCAATTCGGACCATTCTGATATCCGACGGTGCCAGCAGACATCACCCGCGCCATCCGCGCCGCGATCCCGCCGGGGGTGGTCCTCGACGGTGAGCTGATCGCCTGGATCGGGGTCGGACCAACTTCGCGCTCCTGCAACGCCGGGTCACCGCCGGCCGCGACCTGCTGCGCCTGGCACACGACTCCCCCGCCCACTACGTGCTGTTCGACCTCCTCACCGACACCGGCGGACAGATACTCCTCCAGCAGCCGCTGTCACAGCGACGCGCCCGGCTGGAACACCTGCTCACCGACGCACCAGCGCAACTCACCCTCACACCACAGACGACCGACATGCGGCAAGTGGCCGACTGGCTGCTGCACTGGACCGTCGCCGCAGGCATCGAAGGCGTGGTCAGCAAACGCCTGGACGGCCGATACGAGCCCGGCCGCCGCGGCTGGTGGAAGTTCCGAACCAGGCTGGTGACCGAAGCGATAATCGGTGGGGTAACCGGCAGCATCAGCCACCCGGACACCGCCCTCGTCGGACGGTTCGACCGCAGGCAGCGGCTACGCTACACCGGACGCACCCACCCGCTGACCCAAGGCCAACGCCAGGAACTCGCGGCGCTGCTGCGCCCACCGCGCCCCGCACCACACCGCGGCGCCGTGGTCCACCCCTGGCCAGCGCCGCTGCCCGCATCCCGGTCCGGCCAGTTCGACCGACCCGAAACCGCTGCGATACGTACAAGTCGACCCCACCGTCGTGGTCGAGATCGACGCCGACATGGCGTTCGAACACCAACGGTGGAGACACCGGGTTCGCTACGCCCGGCACCGGCCGGACATGTCGGTGTACGACGTGCCGTTGCTCCTCGGCGAGGAGGCGGGCTACTTCGGCGATCTGGGCTAACCATCCGCCGGCTCTTCCGGCTGTGCTCGTGGACGGGCAGTGGAGAAGCGATACCCCGGGTGCCGGGATTGCCGTCCGGATGACGTCGTCGTCCGCCTCAGAGAGTGTTGTGATGCCTGGACGTGATCTTCGCTGACTGTGTCAGCGAAGATCACGTCTGTGTCGCCGTGTCTGTAAACCGGCGTACGAGTCGTCGTTGACTGATGGGCAGTGGACAGTGATCGAGCCGTTGCTGCCGCAGCGAAATCCGCGTCGGGGCGGTCGGCCGTTGCGGTATCCACGTCGGTTAGTCATCGACACAATCCTGTACGTGCTGCGGACCGGTACGGCGCCACCCGCACCGCGTCTCGCAGCCGGTCATACCCCCGGTCCCACGTCCCGTCGGTACTCCAGCAGCGAAACCACCGGTAGGCCACGTCCCATGGCACGAGGTCATGCGGGACGTGCCGCCACGAGGGACGTGACCCGCAGCCATCGGCCGCGGTGCTGGACTCGCAAACCGCGCACAGCCACCAGGGCGGTGAGGCGGTCGGCTACGACGCCGGCAAACACACTCGGGGCCGTAAGCGCCATGTCCTGGTCGACGCCTGCGGACTGTTGCTCAAGGCGGTGGTGCATTCCGCGTCGATACAAGAGCGTGCCGGCGCCAAGTTGGTCCTCGCGGGGATCACCGAGACGTTCCCGCTGTTGGGCCTGGTCTGGGCCGACGCCGGCTACGTCAACCGGGTCGACGCGGGCCTGCTGGCATGGGCCCGCACGCACGCCGGGATCGACCTGCAGATCGTCGCCCGCAACGCCGACGTGAAAGGCTTCCAGGTGCTACCCCGACGTTGGGTGGTGGAACGAACCTTCGCCTGGTTGGGACGGTGCAGACGGTTGGCCCGCGACTACGAGCGCAAACCCGCACACGCCGAAGCGATGATCAAAGTCGCCATGATCCGCCTGATGGCCGCCCGCCTCGCCGGCGAGGACATCGAACCGCAAGGCCCAATCGAGACCGAAGCAGCCCGACGCCTCGACGACGAACTCAACCAGACGTAATACTCCAGTTACCCAACACTCTCTCAGGCACCGAAACCGGCGCGGCAAGGGCAGCTCTCGGCCAAGCTCTGACCGGCACCGACAGCCGGGTACTGACGGCTGAGGAATGGATCACCGACGTCACTGACCAGGTCCGGCGCAGTAACAACTTCGGCCTCACCATCCTGCTCGGCCCAGCCGGGGTCTATGCCGCCATCGCCGTCGTCAACGCCACCCTCATCGGCGCCACCCAACGACGCAGGCAACACCGAGCACTCGGCCTGCTCGGCGCGACACGCGACCAGCTGCGTCGCACCGCGCTCTGGCAAGCCGCCCTCATCACCGGCGCCGGTCTGGTCCTCGGCGGACTCACCACCGCATTCCTCGGCTGGCTCGTCCGACGAGCAGTCGCCGCCGACCTCGCCGGCACCGGAGTGCATGTCTCGATGACCGTTCCGTGGCTCCCACTGCTCGCGATCGTCTCGGCCTGCGTCGGCCTCGCCGTGGCAGCGGCCATAGCAGGTGCGGCAGGTCGCCAGAGCCGGGCCACGACCGCGTGACCAGTGCGAGCGGGTGGCGACCCCAGTCAGGCCCGCCCGGCGCGGGATTCCAGGGTCCGTTTGATGACGGCTGCGCCCTGGGCCATCGCCGTTTGGATGGGCACGGCGAGATCGTCGGGTAGCACGTCGTGGATCCAGATCAGTCGACAATGGTGCTGATCTTCAGCGACGACCTGCATCGAGGCGTTGTCATGATTGGGACAGAGGGTATCTCCGATGACCGTATAGACGATCCGGCGAGCATCGCCATCGACGGAAATGAACCGTTCGCGTGCCACCGTGCCGTCGGCGAAGGTGACGACTCGACAATCTCCGTCGATGCGGGTGTCGACGACGTAACCGGGCGCCATGCGCGAAGGACCCGTACCGAAGTCGCCGATGACCTTCCAGACATCGTCAGCACTGGATTTGATCGAAATTTCGTTGCGTATTGAAGCCATGCTCCCTACCTGTGGTAATCGTGGTGTGAGGACCCGGGTTCAGAGGCCGGCGGCCAAGCAGAACGGGTGTCCCGCGGGGTCGGTAAGCACGGTCCACTCATCGCCGCCGGGTTGGAACTCGGGTTTGGTCGCACCGAGTGCCAGCAGTTCCTTGACGGTGTGGTCGATGTCGGCGACCTTGAAGTCGAGGTGGGCGTGTTTCGCGGGATCGGGCCAGGTCGGCGGCTGGTAGCCCGCGACATGCTGGAAGCCGAGCTGAATGGCGGCATTGCCGCCCAGATATACACAGTCGGCGTCGCTGTACGTGACCTCCCAGCCGGTCACCGTCCGGTAGAACGCCGCAAGTGGACCGGGTTCGGCGCAGTCGATGACGATCGTGGCGAGTTCGGCCAGTGCAGGCATGTCAATAACTCCTTCAAAATCGGGGTGCCCACAGCCTCCGCCGACCGGCACGCGTTGTCTTGAAGATCCTTGCAAGCGCCGGCTGTCAGACCCTGCGGGTAGCGTCGGTCCGTGCTTTCGTTCGTTGAGGTCGCGGCTCGGCCCGAGTACACCGTCACCGCGGTCACCTGCCGAGACGACCACAGGAACTGGTCCGTGGCTGAGGCGCACGACAGCTTCCGGGTCGTGATCGTGCGGCAGGGCAGATTCCGCAGAAGGACCGGCGGCGTCTGCGCCGATCTCGACCCCACCGTCGCCTATCTCGGTGTGCCCGGCCAGGAGGAGCGCTTCGCCCACCCGGCCGGCGGCGACGTCTGCACCTCAGTAACCCTGGCCCCCGCACTGTGGCGAGCCCTCGCCGGCGATACCCAGCGGGTAAGGCCGACCATCTACGTCGACGCGCAAGCAGATCTGGCACATCGGCGGGTTGTCGCCGCCGCTCGGACCGGAGACGTCGACTTCGCGCTCACTGAGCAACTGCTGAAGCTGATGAGCCACGCGATCACGCAGGCCGTCACCGAGCCCACCCCAGCCGGAGCGAACACCGCCGGTGGTAACCGCCCACTCGTCGAGGCGGCTCGTGAGCTGATCGGCGCCGATCATCCCGCCGCCGGCGGCTTGTTGCCGCTGGCGGCGTTGCTCGGCGTCTCGCCTTACCGGCTGAGCCGAGCGTTCACCGGGGAACTCGGGGTGTCGCTCACCCGCTACCGCAACCGCGTCCGCGTCGCGCGCGCGTTGGACCGGTTGGCAGCCGGTGAGCCTCGGCTCGGCGTGCTCGCCGCAGACCTCGGCTTCGCCGATCAGGCGCACCTGTGCCGGACGCTACGAGCCCACGTGGGTCACACCCCGACCGGGCTGCGCCGCCTGCTGACACAACCTGCCGCAGCGCTGCCGGTGGGCTAGCTGGCAGGCAAGCCCAAGTGGATCATGTACTAACTTGATCTTTAACCTGTCGGGCGGCGGCATCGACCCCGGCTGATCATGAGGGCAGCCCTTGATCGATCATTCCTCTTGTCTAGTGCCGTGACCACGAACGTTCACGGTGTTGGTTGACACGCCGTCCGGCCTGTCGGTCGGACGGCGTCGTGGCGGTCAGGCTGTGGCGGTGGCAGATCCTGTACGCGTGCGGCGGCTGAGTGATCAGGAAGGTCAGCAGTTGCTCAGAATCACCCGCTGGGGAACCGGTTCACCGATCCGACTGCGACGGGCGATGGTCGTGCTCGCGTCTGCCGGCGGGAACGACGGGGCATGTCGTCGGAGGTCCAGCCCAGCAGCAGCATCAAATCGCCGGTGTCCCCACCGGCACGCTTTCACTCGTGGGCGAAGTTGTGCGCCAGCGATGCGCGTACACATCAGGAACTCCAGCTACCTGGCCGAGCCGCTTGAGCCGGATCTTGATGCCGTTCGGCGTCAAGGGCGCCCCGCCACGTTGCGCCAGTCACAGGTTCGGCAGGGCGGCACCCTTGTGTTTGTCCCGGACTCGCAGATACCGGCTCACCGCCCGGGCGGTCTTGGGTCCAAACCGCACCCGTCGGTCCTTCGCGCCCTTGCCGTGGAAGCGCACCGACTCGGTGTTCAGATTGACGTCCGCGACAAGGAGGTTACCGACCTCGGACCGGCGGACGCCGGTGTTGCACAGCAGTCGGATCAACGCCTCGTCACGCAGATTGGCCAAGCCTCTGCCCTTGCACGCGTCGAGCACCTTACTGGTGTCCTCGTCACGCAGGACCGGAATCAACTTGCGGGACGTCGTCGGCTGCCGAACCCGGTCCATCGGTGATCGGTCGATGGCCTGCTCATCGACAAGCAGCCACTTAAAGACCTGCTGCAGACCCTTGTGCTTGTTCAAACCGGTCGACGCGGACCTGGTCTCGATCATCCAGGCCTGGAACGCCTCCACATGCACCCGCGTCACCGCGCACGGGTCGTCGGCCCCGCCGTCGGCGTCCGGATCCGGCGAGCACTCCCCAGAAAGCGGCCGAGTTGAGCGGCAGCGAGGAGGTAGTTGTACCGGGTCGTCTCCGGGTAGTTTCCCGCCCGCAGCGACCGGTCCCAGCCCCGCAGGAACCCGGCCCAGGTCCGAGACAGTCCGTCGGTGAGCTTCTGAAGATCCAGTAGTGGCATGACAACCTGCCCGAGTCAGGAGCCCAACAGCGGCGCGCTAGACCAGGCATCCATGTCAAGCAATGAAAAGAGGGCTCCCGCAAGTCTCTGACCTGCGGGAACCCTCACACTGTCGGGACGGCCGGATTTGAACCGACGACCCCTTGACCCCCAGAGATCGGCAATGAGGTCCGGTTCGGCTCGCGCGGCTGGTCAACGGTCCGATGGTGGTCACCATGGTTCCGCTTGGTGTGGTCGGTTGCTGTACCCCACTGCTGCACCACTGGGCCTCGCCCGCCGCCAGCCTTCCGCCGCGCGCCCGTGGGCCAAGCTGACCTTTCAAGATCTGCAGTACGGGGCAACTGGCAGCCGTCAACTGTGCTAGAAAGCTACACATGCAAGGTTCTCGATTAATCCCGGTTCGGGATACCTCGAAAGGTTGGACGATGCTGCGCAAGGGCCTAATGATCCTCGCGATCTCAGCACTGCTCGGTGCCACAATGCCGGCGAGCGTGGCATCCGCCGGGCCCTCCGGCGACGCGGGTGCCACGTCGTACGGCCAGTTCACTAACTACGGCCGGGTGGACGGCACCGGCATCCATCTCAAACCCACGAGCGCGTCGCCGTGGCTGACGCTCATCACGCCCGCCAATCCCGTCACCGACTTCTGCTACAAAACCGGGGAGACGCTGAACGGCACAGCGTATTGGGACGTCGTCTACCACCCGCAGCAGAAATTGGCCGGGTGGACCAATGAGTGGTACCTGACGAGCAAAGCCCAAACGCTCTGGTGCGACGACTCGGCCGCAATGGAAAGCTACTACGGCCACAATTTCGCGCAATACGACAACATTGCCGGGCTCCACAGCTGCACGAACAACACCTGCCAGGTACTCACGATGCTCGGCGCGCAGGTCGAGGCGTTCGAGCTCTGCTATTCCACCGGCGCGACACTCGGTACCGGGAACGACAGGTGGTCCCTGCTGTACTACAGGGTCCCTGGTACTTCCACCGTCCACGTCGGCTGGACGCACCAGAACTGGCTCCGCCTGCCGGGCACGACCTGGCACTGCTAACCCGCCCCTCCCTCCGTCGCCGTGGGTTGCGTCCACGGGAGTGGTGTACGACTTGCCCGTGATGGGCGTGTTGCGTAGATGAGAGACGGCCATCGCGTCGATCCTTCAAGACGACCAAGTCAGAGAAGGAAGAAGAGGACGCGATGGCCGCTTCAGCGAGTGTGAACCCTGTTGACCTGCTGCGCGAGCAGATCGAGGGCGCGTCGCCTGATGTGTTGCAGGCGATGGTGAAGACGTTCGCGCAGGCGTTGATGTCCGCCGAGGCGGACGCGGTCTGCGGCGCGGGATATGGGCAGCGCAGCGATGAGCGGGTGAACTCCCGCAACGGTTACCGGCATCGGGAGTGGGACACCCGCGCCGGGACGATCGACCTGGCGATCCCGAAGCTGCGGCACGGCAGCTACTTTCCGGAGTGGTTGCTCACCCACCGGCGGCGGGCCGAGCAGGCCTTGGTCTCGGTCGTGGCCACGAGTTACCTGCTGGGGGTGTCGACGCGGCGGGTGGAGAAGCTGGTCGAGCAGCTCGGGATCCGGCAGCTGTCGAAGTCGCAGGTCTCGGAGATGGCCGCCCACCTGGACGCGCAGGTCGAGGCGTTCCGCAACCGGCCCTTGGACTCAGGGCATTACACGTTCGTGTGGATGGACGCGCTGACGATGAAGGTCCGCGAAGCCGGTCGCACCGTCAACGTCCACGCGCTGATCGCTGTCGGCGTCAACGCTGACGGCCAACGCGAAGTCCTCGGCCTCGACGTCGCCTCCGACGAAGACGGCGCCGGCTGGCTGGCGTTCCTGCGATCGTTGACCGCCCGCGGCCTGTCCGGTGTCCGCCTGGTCATCTCCGACGCCCACGCAGGCCTGGTGCATGCCATCGGGGCGGCTCTGCCCGGGGCCTCGTGGCAGCGGTGCAGGACCCATTACCTGCGCAACCTGCTGACCAAGGTGCCGAAGTCCGCGCAGCCGTGGATCGCCACCCTCGTCCGGACGATCTTCGACCAGCCCGACGCCGACGCCGTCCGCGCCCAGTTCGACAGGGTCGTGACCACCATCGAAGCGAAGTTCCCGGCCGCGGCCGAGCACCTCGATGCCGCCCGCGACGACCTCCTGGCGTTCACCGGCTTCCCGCGTGAGATCTGGCGCCAGATCTGGTCCAACAATCCTCAGGAGCGACTGAACAAGGAGATTCGCCGCCGCACCGACGTCGTCGGGATCTTCCCCAACCGGCCGGCGATCATCCGCCTCGTGGGCGCAGTCCTGGCCGAGCAGACCGACGAATGGACCGAAGGACGCCGCTACATGGGCCTGGAACTACTGGCCAAAGCCCGCCTGATCACCGTCGACACCAGCCAACACGACACCGACCAGCCCGACGCGGCGCCGATCGCCGCATAGCATCAGAACGGATCACGCGATGGCCGTCTCTTACACCACCAGCGCGGACGTGACCTCGCCGTGCGCCATGCGGCGACAGAGGCCGCGCCCCCGACCGAGGGCACGGCCGTCCGCAGTCCGTCCCGGTTGTCACCCGGTTAGTCACCCACTCGACCGGCGTCGACCTTCCGCGCTGCGCCTCCTAGCCATCCCGTCGGCCTTCGTCCGCACACCGTGGAGTGGGTGGGGCCTGCCCACTCGGCTCTGCCCAGACGGAGGCTGTCGGGATGGCGCCACCATCCCGGAGTGCCCGAGGCCCCGCCGGAGGCACCCGCCCTTGTCCCGATCAACACGGAAGCCCTGGATCTAGCCAGCACACATGGCGGCCCGGGGCTTCGTCGTATGTTGCGCGCCGCCAGCGGGCTACCACCGACGCGCTGGCGGCCGAAGGCCAGAGGCTCGGCGGCGGGCCATCGGCCCGGCCCAGGTTCGGCGGCGCAAGCGGTCCGCGGCGCGGGTTGCCTGATCTCGTAAAGAAAGTTTTCACATCACGCTGGCCCGCCGTCTGTCGTACTCCGGATGATGCGTTACACGGTGACTTCACTTGATGCGTGACACTCCGCCGAGTGCTGGTGGAGATGAGCGTGACGGAGCAGCGTTACCGAGCAGTGTTGGAGGTCCAGGCCGGGCTTCCGGTGTCTGAGGTTGCCGAGCGGTTCGGTGTGTCCCGGCAGACGGTGCGCCGCTGGTTGGGCTGGTATCGGGATGAGGGCCTGGGGGCCTGGGGTCACGTCCGCGCTGGTGGTGTAAGAGACGGCCATCGCGTGATCCGTTCTGATGCTATGCGGCGATCGGCGCCGCGTCGGGCTGGTCGGTGTCGTGTTGGCTGGTGTCGACGGTGATCAGGCGGGCTTTGGCCAGTAGTTCCAGGCCCATGTAGCGGCGTCCTTCGGTCCATTCGTCGGTCTGCTCGGCCAGGACTGCGCCCACGAGGCGGATGATCGCCGGCCGGTTGGGGAAGATCCCGACGACGTCGGTGCGGCGGCGAATCTCCTTGTTCAGTCGCTCCTGAGGATTGTTGGACCAGATCTGGCGCCAGATCTCACGCGGGAAGCCGGTGAACGCCAGGAGGTCGTCGCGGGCGGCATCGAGGTGCTCGGCCGCGGCCGGGAACTTCGCTTCGATGGTGGTCACGACCCTGTCGAACTGGGCGCGGACGGCGTCGGCGTCGGGCTGGTCGAAGATCGTCCGGACGAGGGTGGCGATCCACGGCTGCGCGGACTTCGGCACCTTGGTCAGCAGGTTGCGCAGGTAATGGGTCCTGCACCGCTGCCACGAGGCCCCGGGCAGAGCCGCCCCGATGGCATGCACCAGGCCTGCGTGGGCGTCGGAGATGACCAGGCGGACACCGGACAGGCCGCGGGCGGTCAACGATCGCAGGAACGCCAGCCAGCCGGCGCCGTCTTCGTCGGAGGCGACGTCGAGGCCGAGGACTTCGCGTTGGCCGTCAGCGTTGACGCCGACAGCGATCAGCGCGTGGACGTTGACGGTGCGACCGGCTTCGCGGACCTTCATCGTCAGCGCGTCCATCCACACGAACGTGTAATGCCCTGAGTCCAAGGGCCGGTTGCGGAACGCCTCGACCTGCGCGTCCAGGTGGGCGGCCATCTCCGAGACCTGCGACTTCGACAGCTGCCGGATCCCGAGCTGCTCGACCAGCTTCTCCACCCGCCGCGTCGACACCCCCAGCAGGTAACTCGTGGCCACGACCGAGACCAAGGCCTGCTCGGCCCGCCGCCGGTGGGTGAGCAACCACTCCGGAAAGTAGCTGCCGTGCCGCAGCTTCGGGATCGCCAGGTCGATCGTCCCGGCGCGGGTGTCCCACTCCCGATGCCGGTAACCGTTGCGGGAGTTCACCCGCTCATCGCTGCGCTGCCCATATCCCGCGCCGCAGACCGCGTCCGCCTCGGCGGACATCAACGCCTGCGCGAACGTCTTCACCATCGCCTGCAACACATCAGGCGACGCGCCCTCGATCTGCTCGCGCAGCAGGTCAACAGGGTTCACACTCGCTGAAGCGGCCATCGCGTCCTCTTCTTCCTTCTCTGACTTGGTCGTCTTGAAGGATCGACGCGATGGCCGTCTCTCATCTACGCAACACGCCCATCACGGGCAAGTCGTACACCACTCCCGTGGACGCAACCGGGCCTGGACGGGTTGGCCGATCGTTCTCATCGCCCGCATGCCCATCCGGCCCAGACCAGCCCGGAGGTTGAGGCGGCGATCTGCGAACTGCGCCGTGGGCATCCGCGGTGGGGCCAGCGCCGGCTGCAGTTCGAGCTGGGCCGCCTCGGCTGTCCTGGTCCGGTGCCGTCGCTGAGCACCATCTACCGGGTCCTGGTACGGCACGGCCTCATTGACCCGGTTCGTCGTCGACGTCGGCGGGAGGATTACCGGCGTTGGGAACGGGATCGGCCGATGGAGCTGTGGCAGCTGGACATCGTCGGTGGAATCACGCTGGCCAGCGGCGCCGAACTCAAGGTCGTCACCGGGGTGGACGACCACTCCCGGTTCTGCGTCATCGCCACGGTGGTCCGGCGGGCCACCGGCCGGGCCGTCTGCCTGGCCTTCGCCGAAGCGCTGCAACGGTTCGGAGTGCCCGAGGAGGTGCTGACTGATAACGGCAAGCAGTTCACCGGCCGGTTCAGCCGGCCCCGCCCGGCCGAGGTGATGTTCGAACGGATCTGCCGGGAGAACGGCATCGTGGCCCGCAACACCAAACCCCGCACCCCCACCACCACAGGCAAGGTCGAGCGGTTCCACCAGATTCTGCAACGAGAACTGCTCGACGACGTCGAGGTCTGGCCCGACCTGGAGGCCGTGCAGACCGCCGTAGACGCCTTCCGCACCGAGTACAACACCAACCGGCCTCACCAGTCGCTGGACATGGCGTTCCCGGCCGACCGGTTCACCACCCGCCCCACCGACGGGCAACTGCCGCTCAGGTTGCCGCCCGCTCTGACCACCGCCGTGCCCGTGCCCGCACCCCGACCGGCACCGACAGCGGAGTCGCAGGATCCACCGGCCCTGCCCGCTCCGCTGGTGCTGTCGGCCAACGGCGTTGACCCCGTCAACCTGGCTGTGGAGATCACCCGCACCGTTCCTGCCTCCGGCAACCTCGCCGTCTGCGGGCAACAGTTCTGGCTCGGGCCCGCCAGGGCCGGACTCGTTATCGGCCTCTGGGCCGACACCACCGTGGTTCACCTGCTCCTCGACGGTGTCCGGCTCAAGACCTTGCCCTCCCGGCTCACCCCCGCCCACCTGCGTCAGCTCCTCGCCGACGGCGGCCGTCACGCCGGCCCGCCGCCGGTCACCGCCGGCCAGCTTAAGCCGGGAGCTCCCGTCGAGGTCGACCGGCTCGTCAACGCCATCGGCCTGGTCAGCCTCGCCGGCCGGCAACACCCCATCGGCTACCACCTCGCCGGCCGACGCGTCACCATCCGCCTCGACCGCGGCGTGCTGCACCTCCTCGACACCGACCGAACCCTGCTACGCAGCCTGCCCAACCCGCTTACCCCGGCCGAACAAGCCCGCATCCGCGACGCCCGGCCCGCCGGACCTCCACCCACCCCGGCAACCCAGCCACTCCGCGTCGAACGACGCGTCAGCAGCCGCGGCGTCCTCGTCATCGCCAGCCAGAAAATCCACGTCGGCATCGGCCACGCCGGTCAAACGCTCACCGTCGAAGCCGCCGACACCACCTTCCGCGTCCACGACGGCGACCAACTCCTCACCGAAGTCCCCCGCACCACGACCAAGCAAATCGCTAGATTCAAAGTCCGCAAACCCGAACCTCCACGCCAGCACACAGGACATGCCCGATGAAAGTCCCCACCCCATTGACCGGCTGCCGTGTCGACCGAACAGCCTTCGACCACCAGGTCCGGCTCAGCCTCTCCGCGCTCGACCCCGACGAGGGCTACCGTGTCGACGCCGAACTGGCCATCGAAACTCCGTTCCTACTCTGCGACCCGCACGGGCAATGGCACGAACTTGACCCCGGCACCGGCGCCAGCCTGGCACCCGTCCTGGACCTGTTCGGCCAGACCATCAGCAGCGTTGAGATCCACGGCAAGGGCGCCCTTCACCTGACCTTCGACAACGGCGCCGAGTTACACGTCGGCCCCGATCACCACTACGAGTCCTGGCACCTCACGGGCACGGGAGTCGACCCGATAACCGTCGGCCCCGGCGAGGAAACCGCCTGGCAGCCACCTCCCCAGCCCGAACCACACCACACCGACTAACATCCAACGCAAGATCGTCTAGCCGGACGTGTCACAGATCAAGTGACAGCGATCCGTAACGCATCAAGTGGAGCCCGACACGCTGGCCCGCCGTCTGTCCGGTCTCGGGACCTGCGTGACACATCGGTATTAGGACCTGCGTGACGCTGTCGACGGCTACGGCTTGGCCAGCTGCCCGGCCGAACGGGCCTAAAGGACGTCGAACTCGTTGCCCTCTGGGTCGGCCATCGTCACATGGTCAGGGGCACCGTCCGGTGCGTCGACCCGGAGTACGGTCCCGCCTGCTGCCACCAGTTTGTCGACGATCGCCTGGACCCGCGGCCAGCGCACCTCCAACGGCTCGTGCCGGCCGCCGCCGACGTGGATATCGAAGTGCATTCGGTTCTTGACTGCCTTCGGCTCGACGTCATGCTGGAAGAATCGGAGATCTTTCCCGAAGCGCATTGGGCAACCTCGACAAACCAGGAACCGAACCGGCTTCAGATTCCGGTCAACGCCAGCACCTGATCGAACCCGCGAGGCTGGGCTGGCGAACTCACCATCGGCAGCACCAGGGCCGGTATGCCGACGGCCACGGAACCGCCGTCGCATCCGGGATGGTCGCCAACCATCAACGTTCGATCTGGCTGTGCCGCCAGGGCTTCGACTGCGGTGCGCCAGATTCGTACATCGGGTTTGACGAAGCCGACCTCGTAGGAAAGAACGAATGCATCGATGTAGCGGTCAAGCCCATGCCTCGCAAAGCAGATGCGAATGTTCCAGCCCACGTTGCTGACCACGCCAAGGCGAATACCGCGGGCACTCAGCGCGGCGAGAGTGGACGCCGTGTCCGCGTACGGCGTCAGCGCTTCGGCGCGCGTTTCGTGCAGGGCTCGCGCAAACGGCAAGTCCACCCCACGGATTTGCTGCAGGACAGCCAGAATCGCCCGGTCCCACACCTGTGGGTCCAAGTCCCGGGCGATGTGAGCAGGGTCCGTAGCCGTCGTCCGCAGCAACTCAGCGAAATCCGAGGCGATGCGCTCCGCCTCACCGGCGGCCACCTCCCGGCCGATCAAGGCCGCCGCGCTGCCGACCCAGCGGTTGGGGTCTCTGGCGAACAGGGTCCAAGCGAAATCGAACAGGACGGTTGTCACGGATTTCGAAGGCACCAGGTCACCCTAGATCAGCGGGACGATTGACATGGGCCATGATGCTCCTGACTGCGCTCGACGCAGAACAGGTCGAGTTGCCCTCCGGGCCGGCCTTGGTCGCCCGACCGGGGGCCGCTGGATACCGGCAGTCCCTAGTGCTCTGACCACGAACGTTCATGGTGTTGCGGTCAGGCCGCTCGGGTGGCGGTCTGTCCCCAGCGTCGTTGGCGTTCGCTGCGGATGTGGGCGCGTTCGTGGCGTTGGGCGGCCAGGACGTCGGGGTGGCGGGCGTTGGCGTTGCGCCAGCGCAGGTAGGCCTGCAACCGTCGGGTCAGCGCCGGGTGGTTCGGGTGGTTCGAGCCGGCGATGACGAAGGTGCGCAGCGGCCCGAACTGGGCCTCGATCGGGTTGGCCCAAGAGGCGTAGGTCGGGGTGAAGCACAGTTCGACCTTGTTCCGGGCCGCCCACGCCCGGATCTTGAGGCCTTTGTGCGCGGACAGGTTGTCCAGGATGACGTAGATCGGCGCCCCGTCCGGACGCGCAGCCCGGATCGACTTGAGCGCGGCCAGGGTGTGCGCGGCGCTCTTGCGACGCCGGACCACGCCCCAGAATTGGTCGTCACCCACCGAGTAGCAGCCGTGGAACTGCCGGACCCCGTGCAGCTTGTGGTAGTTCGCGGGCAGCCGGTGCGGGTGCCCGGCCGGTGCCCACCCAGCGCCGGCCTGCGGGCGGATCACCAGGGGCCGAACTCGTCGAACGCGAACACCCGCTGCGGGAAGTGGCTGCTCACGTACTCGATCCGGGTGAGTTTGGCATCGCGGTGCGGGTCGGTGGACTCCTTCCACGTCTTCGTCCGTTGAAAGGTGATCCGGTGTCGGTGCAGGATCTGCCGCAGCCGTTCCCGCCCGATCCGGACCCGTCGGGTGGTGTGAAGGCACAGGTGGTCGGCAAGCTTGCGGATGCTCCAGCGGGTGAACGGCCGCCCCAGCTTCTCGGGGCGGGTGTTGGCCGTCTCGACGATGAACTGCTCTTCGTCGCTACTGATCTGGCGGGGACGGCCACCCGCCCACTGAGACACCCCATGCCGATTCGGTGTCAAGCAGTAGCGGCTGATTGATGCGGCCAGGCGATGTTCTCGTCGTAAGCGGTGCCGGTTTTTAAGCAACCGTGAAGGATGCCGACCAGGCGGTTGGCGACTTGCCGCAGGGCTCGGCCGTGGTCGACGTCGCGGGCGCGTTGCTTGTCGTAGTAGGCGCGGGCGCCGGGCGAGCCGTTGACGGCGGAGAATGCCTGGGCGTGCAGCGCGTCGACCAAGCGGTCGTTGTGCACGTAGCGGGCCATGACCACTTTGCTTCTGCCCGATGCCCTGGTGACCGGGCTGGTCGCGGCATAGTTCTTGCGCGCCTTTGCACTGTTGTAGCGGTCAGGGTCGTCGCCGAACTCCGCCAGCAGCCGAGCTCCGGTGACGACGCCGATGCCCGGCTGCGACCGATAGATGGCGGCCTGGGGATGATCGATGAAGTGCGCCTCAACCTGTCGTTCCAACTGCTTGATCTGAATGTTGAAGACTGCGATCACGGCGCTCAGCGCGGCAACCGTAGCGGCGTAGGCCTCAGTAACCGCTGCCGAACGGCCCAGGTGTTCACTGCGCAGAGCGGCGCTGATGTCCGCTGCTTTGGCGTGAACCTTGTGTCGATGAACCCGCCGCAGCGCCGCGATGATCACCTCGACATCCAGTGCCGCAGCCTCCGCGGGAGACGGCGCTGCCTGCAACAACTCCAGAGCGTCAGCGCCGGCCAGCCCCAACTTCTCGTAGGCGACCAACGCGGCCGGAAAGTACTCCCGCAGCGCCGACCGCAGCCGCAGAACCGCACGGGTCCGCTCCCAGACCATCGTCTGATGTGCCCGGGCGACCACCTTGATCGCTTGAGCCGATGACGTGTCACCAGCGACCGGACGCAGTTGCGCCCGGTCGATGCGGACCATGTCCGCCAACGCGTGCGCGTCACCCTTGTCGCTTTTGGCTCCTGAGGCGCCGTAACGCTCCTTGAACCGGCTCGCTTGCCTCGGGTTGATCGCGAAAACCTGATAGCCGGCAGCGATCAGCGCCTCGACCCACGGGCCCCGGTCGGTTTCGATACCCACCACCACGCTGACATCGTCTCGGCTGTCCCCGGCATCCTCCCCAGCCACACGTTCGGCGACCAGTGCATGAAGGGCTGCGATACCCGTGATGCCTTCCGGCAACCGCCGCCTTGCCAGCACTCGTCCGGTCTGGTCCTGCAGCTCCACGTCATGGTGGTCCTCGGCCCAGTCATCACCGACGAACAGCAACGTTGCCCCTCCTCAACCTCGATGGCATCGATCAGCAGCCAGGAGGAGGACAGCACGTGCCCTAATGGATCAGTGCTCATCCCGAGCAGGGTCGAACGCTCGGACGGCACGACACCCCATCAACGGTCAAGCCTCCCCAGAACACCGACAGGGGCACGGTCTCAGTGCAGGACTCAACGTCCAGGGTCCAAGAGTGCTCACCTGCCAGCGGCTACCGTCCGAGTCTCCTGCAGCAACGTCAAGAAGCAATGCCGCCGGGTTCCCGGTAAGGCCCATTAGGGTCCAGGCTGGCCATCCCCATCTCGTTGAACCGGTGGATGACCTGCCGGATCGTGTCCTCATCGGCTTGCACGAGACGGGCGATGGCCGGCACCGTGTTCCCGCCAGCAGACGCGAGCACGACCATCGCCCGTCGCAGTCGGATCGGTGAACCGGTTCCCCGGCGGGTGATTCTGAGCAGCTGCTGACCTTCCTGATCACTCAGCCGCCGCACGCGTACAGGATCTGCCACCGCCACAGCCTGACCGCCACGACGCCGTCCGACCGACACGCCGGACGGCGTGTCAACCAACACCGTGAACGTTCGTGGTCACGGCACTAGCCCTGAGAACACCGTCTTCGTAAGATCATCGATCTTGCACACGATCTCAACGACCTCGACTGCCTTCGGTCACGACCGAATGTGAGACAGAGCCGAACGTTTGGTGGATGTGCCCGGCGAGCTGCCTGGGGCAGGGATGGTTGGCGCCGAAGGCCGCGGGCCGACGTGGTGCCTCAGGTGGTGTCGGTGGGTGGTTCTTCGCTGGGGAAGAGGATGGGGCTGAGTAGGTATCTGGTGCGGTCGGGGGTGGGCGGATTTGCCAGTTGGGGCGCGATCGCGTCGCGCAGTATTCTGATCATGGTGTTGACTTCGTCGCGGTTAAGCCAGATTGCGTGTTGTCGGTAGCCGACGGGGTCGGTCGTCGGGTCGGTGTTTCCACGGTCGAGGTAGGCGTTGAACTCGGCGACCAGGGCGGCCACCGCTGCGGCGAAACCGCGCCGGTGGTCGTCGCGCGACAGCAATGCGGCCGTCTCCGGGTCGATGGAGGCACGGTCCTGGCGCAGTCGGTAGTGGCGCTCAACGGCGCCGCGTACACGGCGTTCCTCGGCGATCTCCACAATTCCACCGGCGGCGAGTAGATCGATGTGCCGGTAGACCATGGCCTTCGAGACGTCGGGTAGCCGCGCGCAGAGCTGGGCGGTGGTGAGCATCCGCCCGCCGCGCATGGCGTGAACGATCCGCAGCCGTACGGGGTGTCCCAGGAGTTCCAACGTGTCCACAGCCCAACGATCTCACGATGTGCTACCGTTCGCAAAACATGAGAATGGCGGTGTCGGGATGATGGTGAACACGGAACCGAGGACGGTCGCCGCAGCAGTTGTCGGGATGGCACGGGAAGGGCGCTTCGTGGAGATCGCGGAGCTGTTCACCCCGCAGTTGCGGGCGTTGGTGTCCGCCGAGACGCTGCAGGCTGCCTGGGCGGGCGAGATCTCCAAGGTCGGGACGGTCGCGGCCGTTGGGGAGCCGGTGAGCGAGCGTGCCGAGGCGGGGCTGGTTCGGGTGAGCGTCCCGCTGACCTGCGAGCATGGCGAGGTCACAGTGATCATGTCGGTCGACGATGCGGGCATGATGCACGGCCTGCGGCTTTCGCTGCCGACTGTCACGTCCTGGGAGCCACCGAGCTATTCAGCCCCCGAACGGTTCACCGAGCATGAGGTCACCGTCGGCTCCGGCCCACTCGCCGTGTCCGGCACCCATACCCTGCCCCGCGGACGCGGTCCTCAGCCCGGTGTGGTGCTGCTCAGCGGCGGCGGGCCCTTCGACCGGGACGAGACCAGCGGGGTGAACAAGCCGCTGAAGGACCTGGCGTGGGGGCTGGCCAGCCGTGGCGTGGCGGTGGCCCGCTTCGACAAACTTGCCTTTGCCCACAGCCGCATGGCCATGAAGCCTGGTTCCACAGTGGCCGACGAGTACGTGCCGCACGCGGTCGCCGCCGTCCGTCTGCTCCAGCAGCAGCCGACGGTGGATCCCGAGCGGGTGTTTGTCCTCGGCCACAGCATGGGCGGCAGAGCCGCCCCCCGGGTCGCGGCTGCCGAGGCGTCCGTCGCGGGCCTGGTGATCCTGGCCGGGGACACGCAGCCGATGCACCGTGCCGCCGTCCGCGTCGTCCGCTACCTCGCCTCGATGACCCCCGACTCGATCCCCCAGGCCGCTGTGGAGGCGTTCACGCAGCAGGCGGCGCTCATTGACAGCCCCGACCTGTCGCCAGCGACCCCGGCTGCGGACCTGCCGTTCGGCTGGCCTGCCTCATACTGGCTGGACCTACGCGGCGACGACCCGGTCGCGACCGCGGCGGCGCTGGACAAACCGATGCTCATCCTGCAGGGCGGCCGCGACTACCAGGTGACCGTTGACGACGACCTCACGAGCTGGCAGGCCGGACTCGCCCAGCGGCCTGACGTCGTGATCCGCATCTATGACGCCGACAACCATCTGTTCTTCCCCGGCTCGGGCCCGTCCACGCCCGCCGAGTATGAGCCGCCGCAGCACGTCGACCCGGCCGTGGTCGCCGACATCGCCGAATGGCTGGTGCCAGGCCAAGGGAAGATCGCCGGACTCCCTTCCAGTCACGAGCGCTGACCACTAGAAACTGCGATCAGCCGAACATCCGCAACTGCCGCCGACCGAGCGCTAGCCAACGCGACAGATCTTGGCGGAGGCTCTGTGCCCGAGGTGTCAGGGTCGGTTGTGCACGAACCACGCGTCGCTGGCGGGCAAGACACTCCCACCGGCTTAGGTCGAGGTTCGGGGCGAGCGCCTTGAGCTGGCCGGCCGCGGTCCACGCCTCGTCACCCGGCGCCGGTCGACGACCCACCTGGAACTGCAGCATGGTGCCCCACGACGCGACCAGGCGGGCGTCCCACCGGTGACTCCACTGCGCCATGACCTCGGCGAGCATCCGCTGGTGCTGCCGGGTGTGCGCACCGTAGAAGTCCACCCAGTACCCCGAGGTGCGGATGTCGCTGGTGGGCACTAGCATGAGCAGGACGCTGGTAGGCGTGTACCAGTAGTCGGTCTGCGTCACGAACCGCACGCCGGCAAGCACCCGGGCGTACAGGTCGGCGTCGGTGAGCAGCCGATCGTACAGCGCCCGCTCCAGCGCCGGGCGCGAAGTCGGCAGCGCCACATCTGACACCAGGGCCGTGAGGTCGACACCGGCCACGCCACGGGCGTAGTACTCGACTTCACCCTCCTCGACCTCGTCGTCCTCGCTGTAGTGGCGGTAGGTCAGCCAGGGCTCGGAAGACTCAGCGGCCTCGGCGAACGCGCGTAGCTCCAACTCCGACGGACCCGGCTCGGGTTCGGGCCGGATCCTCCGCGTGTCGTCGAAGTCGAAGTCGTCGGTGACCATGACGGGCCGGCGTCCGATGACCGGCACCAGCGCGTCGGCCGCCTGCCAGGCCTCCTGCAGGCAATTAGGGTCGGCGACGAGGACGGTGCCCGACGGGCCGTAACCGATCGGCAGCCCGGCCAGCGGCGTGCCGACGAAAGCCGCTTCGATCTGGTCGAGGTCGTTTCGCACGGTGAAGGTATCTCCGATCATCGACGCGACGCGGCGTAGAGATGGGTCAGCCGCTCACGACTCTGGCTCCCCTCTGTGTCAAGACACCGCCGGGAGGAGAGTTCTATCCTGGGTTTCGGCGGGTCCGGGAAGTGACTTCTCCGAAGAGCCGGCTGGGGGATGAGAGCCGGTCACGCTGGAGTCAGTGGTCGTTCCCCGTTGTCCTCCCGGGCCCGCCGCCGCGGCTGTGGCGTCGTTGATCATGCATCGGTAGACGATGTCGGACAGGCGCCGTTTCAGGGCGCGCATCGCTTCCATCGATGTCTTGCCGGCGGCTTTCTTCCGGTCGAAGTAGGCGCGGCCTTCGGTGGGATTGCGCAGCTGGACGGTGGCCATGATGTGCAGCACCCGGTTGATCTGCCGGTTCCCGGCACGGGAAAGCCGGTGGCGTACCTGCTCGCCGGAGGACGCGTCGATGGGGGCGGTGCCGTTCCAGGAGGCGAAGTGGGCCCGGTTCGGGAACCGAGTGATGTCACCGACCTCGACCAGCAGCCGGGCGGCGCCGGACGGCCCGATGCCGTGCAGGTCCATCAACGTGGTGCCGGTGGAGGCGACCAGTTCCTTCAGTTCCTTGTCTGCCTCCTTGGAGCGCCGGTAGACCCGTTCGAGGTCACCAATCAGCTCTGCGGCGACCCGCCTTCGAGCCTTGCCGACCGCGTCCCGAGGCCGGACCGTGGCCAGCAGTGCCTTGGCCTGGGCGGCGGACAGACTCTTCTTCGCCCCACCGGGGATCAGTTCCAGCAGCAGTTGGTGCAGCTGGGACACCATCCGGGTATGGTCCTCGCCGAGGGAGCGGCGCCGGTCGACCAGAATCCGCAGCAGAGCCAACTGCTCATCGTTGACCACCGGGCGCAGCCCGGCCATGCGGGTGCCGACCAGCGCGATGGAGTGGGCGTCGGTGGCGTCGGTCTTGCGGCCCTGCCCGGTGGCGAACACCCGCGCACGGGCGGACAACTTCGGTGGCACGTCGACGACCTGCTCGTCGTCGGCCAGCAGCCGGTTGGCGATGTGCCGGCCAATGCCTTGGCAGCCCTCGATCGCCCAGACCCGGTGCGGCCACTGCCTGGCGTACTTCCTCATCGCCGCGTAACCGTCCCGGCCGGTGTCGAACCGGCCGCCGCCGACGACGGTCTCGTCGCTGGTCATGACCTCGATCGTGGCAGAGCGCTTGTGCGGGTCCATCCCGATGACCACACGATCTGACGTGACACTCAACGCGTCCTCCGATGCTCGATCCACCTCGGTTGTCGAGCCGGGAGGGCAACGCTACTTCGAGCCGAGCAAACCCCTCTTGAGCCTCTCCCCGCCCTGGGGCGACGCCCGGGCCGCGCAGGCCAGATGAGAGCCACACGACCAGCGTGGGCAGCCGAATTGAGAGCGACAGCCCGGGCGCCTCGACCGAAGCCTGGCCGGGCCACGGTCGCAGGTCAATGAAACAAGTAGCCGAGTACAGTGCACCTGATCATGCCGCCGGGGGCGGCGGATGGAGTCCGGCTCTGGTCTGTGCGCCGACGTGCTGCCTCCGGATGTTACGGATTACAGGCTCGTGGGCAGGCCGAATGCAGTAAGCAGTTTTGGGTCTTCGAACATGTCGATCGCCGTCAGTGCTTTCGCCTCGACGCTGAGCACAGCGATTCCGAACGGGCGGAACGCGGTCTGGCCGGCCGCCCGCACGTAGGCGCCGGCCGCTAGTTGGCCATTGGCTGCGGTCGGCACCATCCGCCAATGGCCGGGCAGGTTCATGCCCTCGCGCAGTGCCCTCGCGACGGCCGGCCGGCCGGTCCATTCGCCGACCTGCGGCTCGATGGTCAGGCGGATATCCTCTCGCAGCAGTTCGATCAGGCCCTCCACATCGGCCTGCTCATGGGCGGCGATGTACCGTGCCAGCAGTTTCCGCTGTGCCGCGTCGGGTTCGCCGACAGGTGCCCACGCCAGACGGCCGTCCGGCCATCGCTGCCGCATGGTCGTCCGGGCCCGGTGCAGGGCACTGTTGGCGGCACGTACCGTCGTGCCGAGCAGATCGGCTGCCTCGCCGGCCGACCATGACAGCACGTCACGAAGGATCACCACGGCGCGCTGGCGCGGCGGCAGCAACTGGATCATCGCCAGGAATGCCAGCGACATTGTCTCCCGGTCCACCGCCACCGCCTCGGGGCCGGGTTGCTCATCGAGCAGGTGATCCGGGTACGGCTGCAACCGCGGCGCGCCCCGGCGCAGCGTGTCCAGGCAAGTGTTGGTGGCGATGCGGTACAGCCAGGTTCGGACGCTCGAACGCCCGTCGAACCGGTCTCGGGCGCGCCACGCCCGAAGGAACACCTCCTGCACGTGGTCCTCGGCCGCCTCCACCGAGCCGAGCATCCGGTAGCAGTACACATGCAGCTCCCGGTAGTACCGGCCGGTCAGCTCGGCGAACATCGCGTCGTCCATCCGATGTTCATACCGGAGAGTTTCCGGCCGGCGCTCGTCTACATGGGCATGGCAATCGTTGAAGCGGACATCTCCATGTCAGTGGACGGGTTCGTCACCGGACCTGACCTTGCAATCTTTCCCGGATACGGCAGGGGCGGCGAGCGTCTGCACGCCTGGCTCCAGCACGAGGAGGGGCAGCAGCTCATCGCAGCGACGTTCGCCGCATCGGGCGCGGTCATCACCAGCCGGCAGGTGTACGACGACACCGACGGCTGGGCCAATGAGAACGGCTTCTTCGCGATGCCGGTCTTCGTCGTCACCCACCGTCCGCACGACCAGGTCCGCAAGGGCGACACCACATTCACGTTCGTGACCGGCGGGGTGGCTGCCGCGGTCGAGGCAGCCACTGCGGCGGCCGCTGACAAGCGAGTCCACATCATGGGCGGTGCCTCGATCATCCAGCAGGCGCTGCGGGCCGGGCTGGTCGACCGCCTGCGGCTACACATCGCGCCGCTTCTCCTCGGCTCCGGCACCGCACTTTTCGACGGCGGCAACGGGCCGCAACTCGATCTGCTCAGTACGACGGCCACCCCGGAAGCCAGCCACCTGACGTACCAAGTCCGTCACTGAAACAGCTGCACGCGACGAGGACATCCGCATCCGCTCACTGCGCAGACTCCTCCTGTCGGCGGTCTCGTCGGGCACCGTGTCTGGTGCCGGCGATTTCGGGTCGTCGGCGCACCTGGTCCCTACCGGGCCACCGCCTTGTCCGCTCGACCCTGAGAGGTCCGGCATGAGTTCCGCGGGGCCCGGTGGTCCCAGGACACGTATGACTGGCGACAGGGCTGAGCGCCGTCGAGCGCCGATCAGTGAGCGACCGGCTTCCGTGTCCTGAGACCACTGGGTGCCCACCTGCTGCTGCAACAGCAAGGAGGACACCATGAGTGTCGAACACGACCCCTCGATGCGTCGACCAACCGCGGGCATCGACTGGGCCAGCACCGAACACGCCCTCGCGATCGTTGGCCCCGACGGTGTCGAGGTTCAATGCACACACTCTTTCCTGCGCCCGGCTTCTTGGCTCCGTCCAAACCGATTGGTTCCACGACCATCTCCTCAGTTCGCCGCCAACCGCCCCAACACTGCAAGAGCCAGCCTAACGGCGTTAGGATATGACCTAACGGTGTAAGGTTGTCAAGCCGTCCAAGCAACCAAGGCAGGAGGAACTCGTGGCCGTGGAGTCAGCCGGCAGGCCGGCACCGCGCCGCAACCCGCTCAGCAAGGAGGTGGTGCTTCGCACGGCGGTCGCGCTGGCGGACGAGGCCGGCAACGGTGTGCCGAGCATGCGCAAGCTCGCCGAGCGGCTCGACGTCGAGGCCGCGTCGCTGTACCACCACTTCCGCAACAAGGTCGTGATCCTCGACGGCATGGTCGACCTCGTCTTCAGCGAGATCGAACTCCCGTCGGACGACGTCGACTGGCGAGCCGCGATGCGACGGCGGGCAGTCTCGATGCGCGGCGCACTGATCCGCCACCCGTGGGCGATCAGCCTGATGGACTCACGGACGAACCCCGGCCACGCGACTCTGCGCCACCACAACGCGGTAATCGGCTGCCTACGGTCGGCCGGCTTCTCGATCGCCGGCGGGGCACACGCGCTCTCGGTGCTGGACAGCTACATCTACGGGTTCACGCTCCAGGAGCTCAGCCTGCCCTTCAAATCATCCGTCGACCTCGAGGACGTGGCGGGATCGATCCTGAAGCACATGCCCCACGACGAGTTCCCGCACCTCACCGAGATGATCGTCCACCGCGCCCTGGGCTCTAGCTACGCGTACACCGAGGAGTTCGAGATCGGACTCGACCTGATCCTCGACGGACTGCAACGACAGCGCGAAAGCTGGCTGTAGCAGGCCTCCCCAGTAACGAACGCCTGATCTGTCGAGGGTCGTCGCCCGCCCGCTGCGCGCCGTACGCCATGACCAGCGAGAAATCAGATCGGTCGCGCTACCTGTCGCCGAGCATCTGGGCGGCCCCAGTCCACTGCAGGTCATCGCTGACGCACTTCGAGAGGTCTCGGAAATTGCCACGACAGCCGACGTCGAGCAGAGGGAAGGTAGCCGTGCGAGCACTCACGTTCAATGCGTAGCAGGTGGCGATGTGGTCGAATCCGGATGGCGGCCAGTAGGTCCACAACTGCCGACCGTACTCGTCAAACCGCGTGAGACCGCCAGCGCTGAGCGGATCCCCGCTGTAGATGCCCTCATCGAAGTAGCCGACCCAGATGGTGCCCGGCTCGTCGATGGCGAGGTGTTCGACGCCATCACCGATCCGGAATGACCGCAACGCTTGACCGGAGGCGTTGAATACCTGTGCGTTGTCCGGCACCGGCTCGAACGGCCGGCGGACGCATCGGGACTGGACCAGCAGGAAATCTCCGTCAGGCAGCAGATCCACCTTGTTCGGGGCTATCGTCACACCGGTCAGTGCCACCGGACGCCAGTCGTCCCCGGCTTCGTGCAGGTGAACCCGTACCCGCAGGCCGGGCAGCCCGTTGCGCCGGCTACCGCAGGTCGAGACGGCGACCAACCGGCCGTCGACGGTGGCGTTCAGCGCAACGAGGTCTTCCGCGTCAGTCAGAGCCGGAAGCTTCGCCATCCGGCGGCAATGCAGCGTGCGTCCCAACGTCTTCAAACACTCCCCGGGTCGACCATGATCGTAACGATGCGATCGGAGGTCGCCCGATACACGGTGACCCACGGCCGCCCGACATCCGAGCGCTCAGCGGCAGATCCGTGCGTTCCGACGGCAGGCCCTGTCAGCGGTCCGCAAAGCACTCGTCAACGGGGCACCGGGCTGTTCATCGGTAGAGCGGCTGGTCCTGGGTGGGGTCAGCGGGGACCACGTCGAGGCGCGGGTCGGTGGTGAGTTGGGTGATCAGTGCCCGAGTCCCGCCGATCCCGGCCCAATGCGGATCGACGTCCTTGGCCACGCACCAGGCGTGGTCAGCGGGCCAGGCGAATGCCGGTTCGGCGTTGCTGAGACGACGCTGGCCCGGCCACCCCACAGCGGTGTCCCATGTGCCGACGGCGGCTAACGGCCCTCGAAACAACCAGTACGCACGGTGGGGCACCACAACCTTGGGCGCACGCGGTGCCGAGGGCAGGGCAGCGGGTGTGGGTGCCAGTCCCGGCTGGCCGCCGAGTCGCTCGAGCGGGGCGCCTGTGTTCTCTTCGTCGATGTACACGGCGTCGTCGTCGGCTGCGACGTCGGCGTCGCCGAAGCCTTCCCAGACGCAGAAGTAGCAGTCTTCGGGGGTCGTGGTGTGGGTGGCCAGCACCTCGAAGAGGGTGGGCAGCTGCTCGATGGGCCAGTCCGCGTCGACGTCGTTCTCGCTTTGGCCGGGACGTGTCGGATCGGGCAGGAACCGAAGCCGCGCGTAGGCGTCGAAGCCCGCAGGGCCGAGGCCCACAAGCCGCTGCCACGGCAGGTCGCTGTGGGCGATCCAATCGGCGGCCGACAGTTCCCGACAGAAGTTAAGTGTCACCCACACAGGAAACGCCAGGTAACGCCCGGACGGCGGCAGAAGCGTGCACCCGATCTGGGGCAAGGTGGGGCGCGCGATGATCTGAGCGGTTAGGAACGGATTGTGCTACTGGTCTGCGGGACCGAATCCAGCCTGCCGCACCCGTGCTTAGGAACCGATCGCTGCGGCGCCCAGCAACGCCTTGAGGTCGCCGTAGAGCGCCGGGCCTGATGCTACCCGGCAGGCCTTCAGATCCAGCAAGGTGGTACGCCCACTGGCGCACGCCAGCCGTACGTGCACCGGCGCACTGCCGTGGTGGCGGGTCAGGATCTGCTTCAGCTCGTTGACGAGCTGCGGCGTTACCTGGGTGTCCCGCAGCGCCAGCACGATCGGCGCGTCCTCGCCCGTCATGTCGAGCGGCGTCACCTCTTCCACGTGGATGCTCATCGTCTCGTCGCGGACGGTGATCCTTCCCCGGACGCCCACCACTCGGTCTTGGGCAAGTGTCGCTTCGCACCGTTCGTAGGTCTTGGGGAAGGCCAGGCATTCCACGGCCGCGTCGTGGTCCTCCAGCGTGAGCACCGCCCACGCGTGTCCCTGCTTGGTGATCTTGCGTTGCAGGCTCGCGATGATGCCGGTCACCCGGATCGGGCCATCGGTACGTCCCGAGGCCAACAGGTCGGCCAGGCCCATGTCGCGGTGCTTCCGGAGCACGTGCTCGGTGCCGTCGAGGGGGTGACCGGAGACGAAGAGGCCGAGCATCTCTCGCTCGTACGCAAGCAGGGTGGACCGGTCCCACTCCCCCTCGGGAATGGTCACTGCGACGCTGGCGCCGCCCAGGTCGCCGAAGAGGGGCTCCTGGCCGAGGGCCTGGTTGCGCTTGACGCCGATGACCGCGTCGACGGCCTGCTCGTGGACGGCGACCAGGCCCTTGCGGTGGTGGCCGAGCCCGTCGAACGCGCCGGCCTTGGCGAGCGATTCGATCACCCGTTTCTGGCACACCACGGGCGGCACCTTGGCGAGGAAGTCCGCGAAGTCGGTGAACTTGCCGCGCGACTCGCGGGCGGCGACGATCGCCTCGACCACGCTGGCACCGACGTTGCGGACCGCGCCCATGCCGAAGCGGATGCCGGTGCCGACCGCGGCGAAGTCGAGGCGGCTCTCGTTGACGTCCGGTGGCATCACGGCGATGCCGAGACGGCGGCAGTCGGCAAGGTAGATGGCGAGCTTGTCCTTGTCGTCGCCGACTGAGGTGAGCAGTGCGGCGAGGTACTCGCTGGGGTGGTTGGCCTTGAGATAAGCGGTCCAGTACGACACCAGGCCGTACCCCGCGGTGTGTGACTTGTTGAATCCGTAGCCGCTGAACGGGACCAGCACGTCCCAGATCGCTCGGGTCGCCGCCGGCGAGAAGCCACGCTCGCACATGCCTGCGGCGAACCGGTCCCACTCGGCGTCCAGCACTTCTTTCTTTTTCTTGCCCATCGCCCGGCGCAGGTTGTCGGCGGCGCCCAGCGAGTAGCCGGCTAGCTGCTGCGCGATCGCCATCACCTGCTCTTGGAAGACGACCAGGTGATAGGTGTCGCCGAGGATCGGTTCAAGGGCGTCGGCGAGCTCAGGGTGGATCGGCTCGACCGGTTGCTTGCCGGTCTTGCGCAGCGCGTAGTTGGTGTGCGCGTTCATCTCCATCGGGCCGGGCCGGTAGAGCGCGTTGACAGCGGCGATGTCGGTGAACGTGGTGGGCTGCATCAGCCGCAGCAGGGCGCGCATACCGCCGCTGTCGAGCTGGAAGACGCCGAGCGTGTCGCCGCGGGCCAGCAGCTCGTACGTCTTCGCGTCGTCCAGCGGCACCTGCAGGATGTCGATGTCGATGCCCTTGTTGGCGCGCACGTTGGCGATGGCGTCGCCGATGACGGTGAGGTTCCGAAGGCCCAGGAAGTCCATTTTGAGCAGGCCCATCTCCTCGGCCTGCGTGAACGGGAACCCGGTGATCACCGGGCCTGCGGCTTTGGGCCGGACCAGCGGGATCACGTCCAGCAGCGGCTCCGCCGAGAGGATCACCCCGGCCGCGTGGATGCCGGTCCCGCGGGTGAGCCCTTCCAGGCCTGCCGCGTTGTCCAGCACCAGGCGTACGTCCGGCTCCTGCTCGTACATGCGCCGCAGTTCGGCGGCCTCGCCGTGGCGTGGGTGGCCGCCGTCGTGGATCGCCGCGAGCGGGATCTCCTTGCCGCCGTCCGCTGGCGGGAACGCCTTGGTGATGCGGTCGCCCAGCGCGTACGGCAGACCCAGCACCCGACAGGCGTCCTTCACCGCCGCCTTGGCCTTGATCGTGCCGAACGTGACGATCTGGCAGACCCGGTCATCGCCGTAGCGCCGGGTGACGTACTCGATCATCTCGTCGCGCCGGCGGTCGTCGAAGTCCAGGTCGACGTCCGGCATGGAGATCCGCTCGGGGTTGAGGAACCGCTCGAAGATCAGCTTGTGCTCGATCGGGTCGAGCTGGGTGATCCCGGTGCAGTAGGCGACGATCGAGCCGGTCGCCGAGCCCCGGCCGGGGCCGAGCCCAATGCCCTGTTTCCGGGCGTATGCGCAGATGTCGGCTACCACCAGGAAGTAGCCGGGAAAGCCCATGGTGTCGATCACTGACAGCTCGTGGTCGATCCGGGCGAGTACCTCGGGCGGCGGCATCTCGCCGTATCGTTGCCGGGCCCCGCGCAGGGTCTCGGCGCGCAGCCAGCTGGACTCGGTCTCGCCCTCGGGAACGGGGAAGCGGGGCATCAGGTCGCGGTGGGCGAAAATCTCGTCGTAGGCTCCGATCCGGTCGGCCACCAGCAGCGTGTTGTCGCACGCGCCGGGGACCTCGTCGTCCCAGAGGGCGCGCATCTGCGCGGCGGATTTCAGGTAGTAGCCGCTGCCGCCGAACCGGAACCTGCCGGTGTCGGCCAGCCGCTTGCCGGTGCCGACGCAGAGCAGCGCGTCGTGCGCGGCCGCCTGGTCCTCGGTGACGTAATGCGAATCGTTGGTGGCCAGCGGCGGAAGACCCAGATGACGGCCGAGGCGGAGCAGATCGTCGCGGACCCGGCGCTCGATCGGTAGCCCATGATCCATCAGCTCGAGGAAGTAGTTGTCCGCGCCGAAGATGTCTCGGTAGCGCGCCGCCGCCTCGACCGCCTGGTCGTACTGGCCGAGCCGGAGCCGTGTTTGCACCTCACCGGACGGGCACCCGGTGGTGGCTATCAGCCCGGCCCCATGTTCGGCGAGCAACTCGTCGTCCATCCGCGGGTACTTCTGGATGTGGCCTTCCAGCCAGGCCCGTGACTGCAACCGGAACAGGTTGGCAAGGCCGCGGGCGTCGGCCGCCCACATGGTCAGATGCGTGTAAAGGCCGCGGCCGGAGACGTCACCGCCCGCGCCGGTCTCGTCGTCAGACTTCCGCAACGCCACGTTGTCACTGAAGAACACGGGACGGCGGTCATGACGGTTGCCGGGTGCCAGGTACGCCTCGATGCCGATGATCGGCTTGACGCCGGCCTTGCGGGCGGCGTGGAAGAACTCGTACGCCCCGTGCACGTTGCCGTGGTCGCTCATCGCCACCGCAGGCATCCCCAGCCGCGCCACCTCGGCAGTCAGCGGGGCGACTTTGGCGGCGCCGTCCAGCATGCTGTAGTCGGTGTGCACGTGGAGATGCACAAAAGAGTCCACCACATCCTCCGGTTGTAGACTTCCCGAGAGCAGGTATTCGAGCAGGGCGGGGGCAAAGGTGTCCAACAACCGACACGCGGACGATTCACAACCAGAGGTTGTCGAAGGTCTCGATCTAGGCTCCGTTCGGGCCTTCCTGGCGGTCACCGACGACCGCTACTTCGGCGAGGCGGCGGCCCGGCTCGGCATCAGCCAACAGGCCGTGTCCAAGCGCGTCGCGGCGCTGGAACACGTTCTCAGAGTGCGCTTGTTCACGCGTACGCCGCGAGGCGCCGCACTCACCATCGACGGGCAGGCATTCCTCCCACACGCGCGCGCAATGATCCAGCTGGCCGAGCGCGCGGTGAGCTCCGTCCGACCGGGCCGCCGGGCACTGCGAGTGGACGTACTGAACCGAAGGATCGGTCCGGCCGGCCTGTTGCGCGACTTCCACCAGGTACATCCGGAGACCGAGCTCGACGTGGTGACCCTGGTCGAGTCGGACGCGGCCGCCGCGATCGCCGCCGTCGAAGCCGGGACGATCGATGCCACATTCCGGGCGGTCACCGTGCCGGTGCGGGAACTGCCAGCGGGCATCCGGGCGGCCCGGGTGCTGGACGATCCACACCAACTGCTGACCGGACCGGGGCACCCGCTCGCCGCCGCCAGCCACATCACCATGGCCGACCTGACTGGCCAACGGATCTGGATCCCCGGCATCGCCCCCGGCACCGAATGGGCCGCCTACTACGACGACCTGGGCGCCGAATTCGGACTCACGATCGAGCGGATCGGCCCCAACTTCGGCACCGACCACCTGCTGGACGTGCTGGCCGAATCGCCGACACTGGCCTCCCTGGTCGGCAAGCTCACCCGCATGCTGTGGCCGGCGAACTACGACCTGCGCCGCATCCCTATCCTCAACCCGACCCCGGTATACCCGCACTACCTCATCTGGCACCGCGACAACCCACACCCGGCACTGGCCATGCTACGGAGCTACATCCGCTCGGCACCGCACCGCCACCAGCCCGGTGACGTCTGGGTCCCGAAATGGGCAGCCCGCCCATCCGCACCATGACGCAACCCCAAACCAGGCGGACAGCGGCATCCGGCAACTGCGGCAGGCACCGACGCGGGACGAGTCATCTGAGACCGCAATGCCAACGCACTCATCTCGGCTACTTGTTTCATTGACCTGCGACCGTGGCCCGGCCAGGCTTCGGTCGAGGCGCCCGGGCTGTCGCTCTCATTTCGGCTGCCCACGCTGGTCGTGTGGCTCTCATCTGGCCTGCGCGGCCCGGGCGTCGCCCCAGGGCGGGGAGAGGCTCAAGAGGGGTTTGCTCGGCTCGAAGTAGCGTTGCCCTCCCGGCTCGACAACCGAGATGGATCGAGCATCGGAGGACGCGTTGAGTGTCACGTCAGATCGTGTGGTCATCGGGATGGACCCGCACAAGCGCTCTGCCACGATCGAGGTCATGACCAGCGACGAGACCGTCGTCGGCGGCGGCCGGTTCGACACCGGCCGGGACGGCTACGCGGCGATGAGGAAGTACGCCAGGCAGTGGCCGCACCGGATGTGGGCGATCGAGGGCTGCCAGGGCATCGGCCGGCACATCGCCAACCGGCTGCTGGCCGACGACGAGCAGGTCGTCGACGTGCCACCGAAGTTGTCCGCCAGGGCGCGAGTGTTCGCCACCGGGCAGGGCCGCAAGACCGACGCCACCGACGCCCACTCCATCGCGCTGGTCGGCACCCGCATGACCGGGCTACGCCCGCTGGTCAACGATGAGCAGCTGGCGCTGTTGCGGATCCTGGTCGACCGGCGCCGCTCCCTCGGCGAGGACCACACCCGCATGGTCTCCCAGCTGCACCAACTGCTCCTCGAACTCATACCGGGTGGGGCGAAGAAGAGTCTGTCCGCCGCCCAGGCCAAGGCACTACTGGCCACGGTCCGGCCCCGTGACGCGGTCGGCAAGGCCCGACGCCGGGTCGCCGCGGAACTGATCGCCGACCTCGAACGGGTCTACCGACGCTCCAAGGAAGCCGACAAGGAACTGACCGAACTGGTCGCCTCCACCGGCACCACCCTGATGGACCTGCACGGCATCGGACCATCCGGCGCCGCCCGGCTGCTGGTCGAGGTCGCAGACATCACCCGCTTCCCCAACCGGGCCCACTTCGCCTCCTGGAACGGCACCGCCCCCATCGACGCATCCTCCGGCGAGCAGGTACGCCACCGGCTTTCCCGAGCCGGCAACCGGCAGATCAACCGGGTCCTGCACATCATGGCCACCGTCCAGCTGCGCAACCCCACCGAAGGCCGCGCCTACTTCGACCGGAAGAAAGCCGCCGGCAAGACATCGATGGAAGCCATGCGCGCGCTGAAACGGCGCCTGTCCGACATCGTCTACCGATGCATGATCAACGACGCCACAGCCGCGGCGGCGGGCCCGGGAGGACAACGGGGAACGACCACTGACTCCAGCGTGACCGACTTGCATCCCCCAGCCGGCTCTTCGGAGAAGTCACTTCCCGGACCCGCCGAAACCCAGGATAGAACTCTCCTCCCGGCGGTGTCTTGACACAGAGGGGAGCCACGGGCGCGCGCCGCCCTACCGAGCCCAGCGATCGGAGAGCGAGGCGGCGCCCATCTCGCGGCATGACAGCGTGCTGGCGTGGATCAGGTCAGCGAACCGCAGGTCGGCAACCTGACACTTCCGCGTGAACTGGAGCCGAGAACAGCGCATCTCAACTCGGGACAGCCACTCTTCACGAATGGAAGGTCTGTATGCGTACCAAGTCCCTGTTGGTCCTCGTCCTTGCTTTTACCGTCACTGCCGCATGTACCTCGCCGGAACGACGTCCGGGAGATGCGGCGCCCGCCGGTTCGCCTGCGCCGATCGGCAGCGGCACGCCTTCCGCCGTACCGTCGACGGCGCTGGCTGAACCGACCACACCAGCCACGTCGACTGCGCCAGTTGGGGCGACGACGGGGACGTCCCGGGGTGACGAGCAGAGCGAGATCCGCAAAACCGACTGGCGCAATGTCGCTGTGAAAGGGTTGACGTTCTGTGGTGGGGCGGACGATGTCGTACGGTTCCGCGAGGGTTCGAACGGCCTCGACATCCCCTGCCGGATGCTCCCAGGTGGGGCACGGCCGGTCTATGGGGAGTTCCTCGTCGAAGAACCCGCGAACGCGCCGGCCCGGGAGGATGCGCTCGTGCTCGTCGAACTCGGCAACCCTGGTGCCGCAAGGCAGCAGGCGCTCGTTCCGATCCAGGTCGGATTCGACGGGACGACCCGGGAGGCGCGGCCCGTCATCAAGGGCGACCCTTCCAGCGCGGCCGGAGACAAGGTAATGACGTTCACCTCGTACCGGATCGAGAAGCAAACGGTCGTGACCACCGTCAAGCGGTTAGACGGTAGGACGGAGACCCGACGGTACCGGCTGGCCGGCATGTATGGCCCGTGGGAACGGTTCTGATCAGTTGTCCTGCGGTGGCGTCGCCGCCAAGGATGGTCGGTCAGGCGCCGAACGCTGAATCACGGTCCCGGAACCGGTGGCTTGCGGCGCGAGCGAGTCTTTCACGCGCAGGCTGTCCAGGATCTGGTCGGTCCGTTCGATCTGGTCCACCTGCTTGATCTGGATGTATACGCCATAGCCGTTGTGCGCTGGAGCCAGAAGAACCTCGCTGAACGAGATCGACGTACCGTGGCACCCGGCCCATCCCCGTACCCAGCCCGTCAGGCCGCCAACGGCAACCGGACGTGCCGGGTGCGGGGTGCATCCGTTGTGGGCTGGCAGCGCCGGAGCTGCCTGCCCCGCACCGAGCGACCTGCTGGCGCCGGCGAACACGCCGGGCACCCCGCTGCCTGGGTCCGGCCACGCGCTGAGATCCGGCCCGACCAGGAGACCGGGCGCCTGGCCCGGCGCGAGGCGTACCGTCGCCGGATTCCAGCCCGTGTCCTTCAGCTGCTTCGCCCAGCCGTCGGGCACCGCGATCGAGAGCATGCCCGAAGTGTCGCTCACCCGTACCCAGCCAGGAGCGACAGCTCCTACGGGGCCGGCAGAACCGGACAGGGCAAGCGCGGCGGCGACGATCGTGACCACGCTTGCCGGCACCCGGAGGGCACGTCGACGCCACCGGTGAGCCCTGACCTGGTCTCGCGCCCGTGCTATGCCGACGGTATTGTCGAGTGCTTCGGCGAAGGCCGCGGCGGATGCCCAACGTCGGTGCGGATCGCGATGAAGCGCCCGGAGTACGACCTCGTCGACGTACGTCGGTATGCCGGGCCTGAGCTTCGACGGCCGGAGTGCCGGCCGGGAGGGGACGGATCCAACGAGGCCGTATTCCGCGGTACCGGGAGCCCTGCCGGTGAGCATGTGGTAGATCAGCGCCCCGATCGCGTACACGTCGGCCCGGACATCGAGGCCACCCCCAGGACGGGCCTGCTCCGGCGCCATGTAGCCTGTAGGGTTCCAAAACCCCTTCACGGGCGCTGAGCTGGCCTTTTACGCAGCCCGCTCGTACTCGTTGATCAAGCCACCAAGCGCGGGTCGTCGTTTGATCCGCTCTAGGGTGAGGTCGACGACGGGCCGATCGGAGCGTGGCGGTCGCAGCTGCAGCGACCGGTGCGGGCGGCGGCCGTTGTAGTGGCGGGCGTAGCGGCCCATCATTTGGCGCAGGTGTCGCTCGCCGGTGATCAGCATCCGGTCGGTGACCTCCTCGCGGACGGTGCGCACGAACCGCTCCGCGTACGCGTTGGCCCGGGGACTGCGCGGTGGGATCTTGCAGGCGGTGATGCCCTCATCGGCCAGGACCGCGTCGAACGCGGCGGTGAACTGCCCGGCCCGGTCGCGGATCAGGTACCTAAACCGGCCGGCCCGCTCGCCCAGTTCCATGAGCAGGTTGCGGGCCTGCTGCAACGTCCACGCCCCGTCCGGGTTCGCCGTCACGCCCAGGACGTGCACGTAGCGGCTTCCGACTTCCATCACGAAGAACACGTACAGGCGCCGCAGCGTGACAGCACAGTCGACGTGGAAGAAGTCGCACGCCAGGATCGTCGAGGCCTGCGTGTGCAGGAACCGGCGCCAGGTGGTGTGATCGCGGCGCTGCGGTGCCGGCGGTATGCCGGCCCGCTTGAGGATCCGCCGGATCGTGGACGCGCCGATGTCGTGGCCCAGGCCGAGCAATTCACCCCGGATTCGCTGGTAGCCCCAGCCGGGATTGTCACGGGCCATCCGCTCGACCAGCCGGGCAACCGCGACGTCGGCGGGCGGGTGGCCCTGACGGCGCGGGTACGTCCAGCGGCGGGCGATCAGTCGCCGATGCCAGGCCAGCGCCGTGGCCGGGGTGACCAGGCGGTGCGCCTTCAACGTCCGAGGCAGCAGCCGGATCAGGGCGGCGAGCACGGCGCGGTCGGCCCAGTCCAGTCGCGGCTTCGGGCGCTGCCGGCGCAGGACGGCGTTCTCGTGCCGCAGGACGAGGATCTCCACATCCTTGGCCGCGCTGGTGGACGTGGTTAGCGCCAGCCAGCCGCAGACACGGCAGAACACGTGGTACAACAGCCGAGCCGCCATAGATCAAGATCATGCCCGACGATGCGGCCGGGCACCAGATCGGCGCAGGTTAACCGCAGTGACGACGTTTTGGAACCCCACACGGTGACAGGAGACTGTCACGCCGGGATCTGTGGGAGCCGGAGGGTGAAACTCCCTCCGGCTACCCGACCCTGGGCAGCCGGTGCGGCGCACACAGACGAGATCAGCGATGATGGCAGGGCGGGCATGACTCACTTCGGACGATCAACAAGGTGTAGAGAACCTTGATGATCATCTGAACCGGTCATGCCCGCCCTGCTACCACCAGCAAGGGCGCTACACCAACCACATCAAGCCAGACACCATCACGACTTTGCCGGGGCCCTGACGCTGCCGTCGGCGTTCGTCCGCGACGTGAACCGCAGATACATGACTACGAACAAAACCACGACATCCTTGGCTGCACAAGATACGAATCTCTGGTCGTGTTACTACGCTTTCGAGCCCGCAGGCCGGCCGAAAGTCGTCCACGGGCCCGTGACCAGCAGCGACACGAAACTGATCACGCTCGTGTTCCTACGAACTGCGGAACTCGGGTTAACCAAGCGGCATTGAGGTTAACGGGGGTCGGGGAAGCCCGGCGACCCCGGGCTAACCAGATATTCCGTTGCCCTTTCTCCGTCTTTCCAAAAAACCCACAGCCGCCGACACGTCGAACAGTGAATTACTCTTCTCGCCAAGCCCAACAGGTGCACGCTATCAAGCTCGACGTCGAATTCGCGATGCGACAGCAATAGAAAGCTGTTATCGGGGTCGTCGTCCCTAAGAGTCGCCCCGCAGACGCAGATCATTTTAGCCAATGCTATCCTCCTATGAATTCCACGCCACGCATGGGTTGCCCACCCCAGCTTCGAATGAAGCCCTTCACTCGGATCAACGCATTGTCGCCGAACTGCTCCGCCGACAAATCCACTTCGGCAAGATCAACAATGACGCCGCCCCCATGCACCTGATCATGCTTTTTGGCCACCTTGCTCAGAATGCTTTTAACTGTCCCACTTGTCGGCGTATAGACGTCCCAATTGACACCATCCACCAGCAGATCGCTAGTCATGCCACCCGCCCTTGTACCCACGGGATCGCGAAGAATGACCCTCGATGCTCCACGGTCCAGCATATACTGCGCCGCCCTAAGCTCTGATGCGGACGGGTTGGCTGCCGTAACATAGAGAGTGCGCATGCCGAAGGCGGGGCCGGCGGTTGCGGCGAGCGCTGGAGCCGAAATGATTAGCGCTATACCGATAACGTCTGCGGTCCCCTTAAGGATACAGAGGAAAGATCGACCACAGTTATAGTCTCCGCCTTCCATATATGGGTAAACGTTGCTGCAGTCGCCGTCGCTGGCGCATTGCATCATCGGTGAGCCCTTGACGCATTTTTTGGCTAGACACAGCCACTGGCCAGTCGGGCGGGGAGGATCTGCCTGCGCTGCCGGTTTGGTCGACGGCGATAGGCCCTTACAGGATAAGGGCACTTGACAGCCGAATCTCACCGGACCCCAGGTGTTATTTTTTTTGCCGCCTCTCTGCCGCGCCTTACATTCGCCACCGCAGCCAGAGCCACCATATCGGAGCTGGGTATTGATCTCTGAATGGTGCGACGGCTTTCCAGTACTCCACTGCGCGTCTTCTGGGCTGCGGCCGGTCGGGTCACTATGGGTGACGGGTGAGCTGTTAGCGTAGTTGTAGCCATTCCATTGCTGTGGGTCTGCCGTGTTCATCAGTGGGTCGACGCTGACGAATCGCCCGATGGCGGGGTCGTATTCGCGGGCGCCGAGGTGGGTGAGTCCGGTGGGGTCGGGGTCGCCGCCGACGAAGCCCTTCGGATTCGGCCATGCTGGCTGGGTGCCGCGGGATCGGCCGTAGGGGGTTTGCCGCCGGGTGGTGACCGCTTGGCTTGCGGCGTCGATGGCGGTGTGTTGGGTGCCTTGGTGGTCGCTGTAGACCCAGGTCAGGCCGCTTCCGTTGCGTGAGGCGACGAGTTTGCCGGCGAAGGTGTAGTAGCGGGTGCCGGTGGTGATGGAGCTGTTGTCCCGGCGGATCTCCTGGCCGGGGAGGTAGAGGGTGGTGCCGGTGGCGTCGCGGCGGATGAGCCGGTTGCCGTCGGCGTCGTAGATGTTGGTCTCGACGGTGGTCCCGCCATGGGTGACGGAGGCGAGGTGTCCTTCGGCGTCCCAGGTGAGGTTCTGCGAGCCGTTACCGGGTGGGGGGCAGGTGTTCGCCGTGGTTCCGGCGGGGCGGCAGGTGGTGTTGCCGGTGCTGTCGTAGTCGTAATTGGTGGTGACCGGGTTTTGGCCGGGTGCGGTGGTGGTGACCTCGGTGACCGCGTGGGGCCGCACCACACCGGGACCGCCGGTGGGGACGTCGTAGGTGCGCTTGGTCTCTCCGGCGCTGCTGTGGGAGATCTCCTCGGTGCGGTTACCGACCGCGTCGAAGCTCCAGTCCAGCCAGTAGGGGGCTGGGCCACCCAGGTTGGCCACGGTGGGATCGGTGTCGCAGGTAATACCGGCCTTGGGCGTCCACGCTGAGGTCAGTCGACGCAGTTTGTCTTGGCGGAAGCACTGGGTGTCGGCGGCGCCGATTTGTGGGGTGTCGGCGATGGAGGTGATGTTGCCGGCGTCGTCGTAGGTGTAGTTGCGGTCGGAGACGGTGCTGGCGACGTTTTCCGGTTTGATCGCGGTGCGGGCGATCCGCCGGGTGGTCAGGTCGTAGTCGGTGACGTCGTCGACATATTTCCCGGTGGCGGTCTTGCGTTTGGTGACGGTTGGCTCGCCATAGGAGGTGTAGTCCTGGGCGGCGACGTAGGTGCTGTTGCCGTCAGTGGTTTTCAGTGACGTGGGCAGGCCCGTGGTCTTGTCGTACTCGGTGGTCACGGTCTCGTTGGTCAGGCCGCCGCCGCTGAGGTACTGGGTGCTGGTGGGGCTGCCGTCGTACGGCGAGTAGCCGTAGCCGAAGCCCCAGGTGCCGTGTACCGTGCCAGAACTCGTCGCACATACTGTGAGCTCGGTTTTCTCGGCTCGGGCTGATGATCGCCGGTATGGTCGTGCGGTTGCTGTACTTGGGGATGATCCGCCTGTTCAGCGGTTTGGGGCTACTGATCCGCGGCGACAAGGCGCTGCTGGTCGAGGTCCTCGCGTTACGGCATGAGCTGGCGGTGCTACGCCGCCAGGTTCCGGGCCGGCCGCGACTGTCCTGGCCGGACCGGGCGATCCTGTCCGCCCTGGCCCGCCTGCTGCCCCACCACATACGGGAACACCGAATCGTCATTCCGGCGACGTTGCTGGCCTGGCACCGGCGGCTGGTACAACGCCACTGGACCTACCCAAACAAGCCAGGCCGGCCACCCGCCAGCCACGAAATCCGCGACCTGGTGCTACGGCTGGCCCGCGAGAACCCGCGATGGGGCCACCGCAGAATCCAAGGCGAACTGCAGCGGCTGGGCTATCGCGTCGGAGCGGGCACGATCCGCAGGATCCTGGCCCGCCGACGTGTCGACCCGCCGCCCCGCCAGCAGGACACCAACTGGCGAACGTTCCTGCGCAACCAGGCCACCGGCTTGTTAGCGATCGACTTCTTCCACCTCGACACGATCCTGCTGCGGCGCCTGTACGCGCTGGTGGTCATGGAGGTGGCCACCCGAAGGGTTCACCTGCTCGGTATCACCGCGCACCCCACCGGACAGTGGGTGGTCCAGCAAGCCCGCAACCTCCTCATGGACCTGGGCGAGCGTGCCAACCGGTTCCGGTTTCTTATCCGCGACCGCGACGGCAAGTACCCAACCGCCTTTGATCACGTCTTCGCCGCCGAAGGCATCACGGTGGTCAAGACCCCGCCTCGCACCCCGCGGGCGAACTGCTTCATCGAACGCTGGGGCCGCAGCCTCCGCAACGAATGCACCGACCACCTGTTGATCTACAACGAACGACACGCGCTGGCCGTGGTCGGCGAGTACGTCGACCACTTCAACACCCACCGGCCACACCAAGGTCGGCAGCAGCGGCCACCCAACCACGACCCGGCCATCGTCATCCCGATCAACAAGCCCGTACGGCGCCGACGACGACTCGGCGGAGTGATCAACGAGTACCACCGGGCAGCCTGACGCAATCTTCGAAATGCCAGGTCACGGCCGTCGAACGAGTTTTGGCACGGTACAACCGGATGGTCGTGCTGCCCCGATTCGCGGTCGGCATGCTCCTGGCCCGCAAGCTCGGCGCCGCCGACAACCCCCATGACGCGATCTTCGCCTCCCGACGCGGCACGTGGCTGTCACCCAACAACGTGCGCCGTCAGTGGCGCCAGGCACGTGCCGACACCAACCTCGCCTGGGTCACCCCACACACCTTCCGCAAGACCGTGGCCACCCTCATCAAGGAGGAGGCCGACACCAAGAGCGCCGCGGCACAGCTCGGACACTCCAGCGAGGAGGTCACCGACACCTACTACATCGCCAAGCCCGTCCAAGCCCCGGACGTCTCCGACATCCTCGAGCGACTCGGCACCAACCCCGACGGACCGCCCCCATCCGCAACGCACAACGACGCACACCGATGACAAACCTGATTGCCGCACCCGGTAAATGGGGGGTTTTCGGGGGGCGGTTCAAAACTCCATAGACAAAGAAAAAGCCCTGACCAGCGTTCCTGCTGGTCAGGGCTTTTTCTTTGTCGGGACGGCCGGATTTGAACCGACGACCCCTTGACCCCCAGTCAAGTGCGCTACCAAACTGCGCCACGTCCCGATGCCCCCGCCAGGTCTCCCCTGCGGCAGCCGGTACAGCTTAGCGCAGGATCTTCGCACCGCGCACAGGCCCCCTCCCCGCTGGCGCGGCCTCCCTTGAGGGCCAAGGAAGGCCGCGCCCAGCGGGGGTACGCAGGGTCAGCCGTGGGCCTTACCGCGCCCGCCCGGGCCGAGCTTCTTGCGCGGGCGTACCGAGATCTCGATCGGGCTGCCCTCGAAGCCGAACTCCTCGCGGAGCTTGCGCTCGACGAAGCGCTGGTAGCCGGCGTCCAGCGGGCCGGTGGTGAACAGCACGAAGCGCGGCGGGGCCACCCCGGCCTGGGTGGCGAAGAGGACGCGCGGCGCACGACCGCCGCGTACCGGGTGCGGGGTGGCCTGGACCAGGGCGGTGAGCCACTGGTTGAGCTGCGCGGTCGGGATCCGCGTCTCCCAGCTTGCCAGGGCCTTGCGCAGGGCCGGGGCGAGCTTGTCGACGGCCCGGCCGGTCTTCGCCGACAGGTTGAGCCGGATCGCCCAGGGGATGCGGCGCAGCTCCCGGTCGATCTCCTTGTCCAGGTAGTAGCGGCGGTCGGCGTCGACCAGGTCCCACTTGTTGAACGCGATGACCAGGGCCCGGCCGGCCTCCACGACCATGGTGAGGATCCGCTGGTCCTGTTCGCTGATCACCTCGCTGGCGTCGAGCAGCACCACGGCCACCTCGGCCGCCTCGATCGCCGAGGCGGTACGCAGGCTGGCGTAGTACTCGGTGCCGCTGGCCTTGCCCACCCGCTTGCGCAGGCCGGCGGTGTCCACCAACTGCCAGGTCTCCCCGCCGATCTCGGCCAGGCTGTCGACCGGGTCGACGGTGGTGCCGGCGACCGAGTCGACCACCGCCCGCTCCTCGCCGGAGAAGCGGTTGAGCAGGCTGGACTTGCCGACGTTGGGCCGGCCCACCAGGGCCACCCGGCGCGGGCCGCGGGGGCGGTGCTCCACCACCTTCGGGGCCTCGGGCAGGGCGTCCATGATGGCGTCGAGCAGATCGCCGGAGCCCCGACCGTGGAGCGCGGAGACCGGGAACGGCTCACCGAGGCCGAGCGACCAGAGCGTGGTCGCCTCCATCTCGACGGCGGCGTTGTCGGCCTTGTTCGCCACCAGGATCACCGGCTTGGCGCTGCGGCGCAGCATCTTCACCGCGGCCTCGTCCACATCGGTCGAGCCGACCGTCGCGTCGACCACGAAGAGCACCACGTCGGCGGTGACGACGGCGGCCTCGGCCTGCGCGGCGATCGCCGCGGCGCGGTCCTTCGCGTCGGGTTCCCAGCCGCCGGTGTCCACCACGGTGAACGCCCGGCCGTTCCACTGCGCGTCGTACGGGACCCGGTCGCGGGTCACGCCAGGAATGTCCTCGACGACCGCCTGTCGGCGGCCGATGATCCGGTTGACCAGCGTCGACTTGCCCACGTTGGGCCGGCCGACGACGGCCACCACCGGCTGCGGGCCAACCGGTTCCTCGGCGTCGAGCTCCGGTTCGCGCAGCTCGACCCAGCCCCCAAATTCGTCACTCACGCCGTTGCCTCGTTTCGCTCCACGGCGGCGTGAGGCGCCACGCTACCGAGCATGATGGTTCGCTCGCTCCGTTCGCTCACGCCACGCCTCGCTCGGTGAGCAGCTCGTGCAGCCGGGCGACGACCTCGTCGATGCCCAGCTCGGTGGTGTCGAGCACGACCGCGTCCGGGGCCTGCTGGAGCGGGTTGATCTTGCGGGTCGAGTCGAGCTTGTCGCGGCGGGCCAGGTCGGCGGCGGTCGCGGCGACGTCGGCGGCGTCCTCGGCGCTGCGCCGCTGGGCGCGGGCCGCCGCCGAGGCGGTCAGGTAGACCTTCAGGTCGGCGTCCGGGGCCACCACCAGGCCGATGTCGCGGCCCTCGACCACGATCCGGCCGGCGTTCGCGATCATCTGCCGCTGCCGGGCGACCAGCAGCTCGCGTACGGCTGGCACGGCGGCCACGGCGGAGACCGCGCCGGTCACCTCGGGACCACGGATCTCCTTCGCCACGTCGACGCCGTCAGCGGTCACGCCGTACCCCTGGGGGTCGGTGCCGATGTGCAGGTCGACCTCGCTGGCGACCTTGGCCACCGACTCGGTGTCGGTCAGGTCGACGCCGGAGCGCAGCACCGCCCAGGTGATCGCCCGGTACATCGCACCGGTGTCGAGGTAGCGAGCCCCGACGTGGACGGCGAGCCGCCGCGAGACGGTGGACTTACCCGAACCGGATGGCCCGTCCACCGCGACCACGCACCGCCCGGTCCGTTCGTTCTCCCCCACCGTGTGCCTCCTCAGCCCGTACCTCGCCGGTCGCCGGTGTGTCCGGCGCCGTTGAGCGGTTGTCCTCGTCAATGATGCCCGCGGCCGTGGCGGGCCGCGCGGCGACGTCACCGGCGCGACCCGCGACACCGCGGGCGCCCGACAACTCCAACTCGACGCGCCACGACCCGGAGCCGTCACCGGCCGCGAGGAAGCCTACCGGGGCGCGTACCCGGAACGACCGGTCAGTCACCCACCGCCTTGAACAGGGCGGCGACCTCGGCGTTCGTGAGCCGCCGGGTCCGTCCGGCGCGCAGGTCGCCGAGGCGGATCGGCCCGATCGAGGTACGCACCAGCCGGCTCACCGGGTGGCCGACCTCGGCCAGCAGCCGCCGGACGATGTGTTTGCGCCCTTCGTGCAGGGTCAGTTCCACCTGGGCGGTCTTGCCCAGGGTGCCCACCACCTTGAACGAGTCGACCTGCACCGGCCCGTCCTCCAGCTCGACGCCGGCCGCCAGCCGCTTGCCCAGGTTGCGCGGGATCGGCCCGGCCACCTCGCAGAGGTACGTCTTCGACACCCCGTACGACGGGTGCATGAGCCGGTGGGCGAGGGTGCCGTCGTTGGTGAGCAGCAGCAGGCCCTCGCTGTCCGCGTCGAGCCGCCCGACGTGGTAGACCCGCTGCTCCACCCGGTTGCCGAGGAAGTCCGACAGCGCGGCACGGCCCTTCTCGTCCGCCATGGTGGAGACGACACCGCGGGGCTTGTTCATGGCCAGGTAGACCAGTCGGGTGTCGGCCTGCAGCCGCTCGCCGTCGACGTAGATCACGTCGCGGCTCGGGTCGGCCTTGTCGCCGAGCTGGGCGACCCGGCCGTTGACGGTGACCCGGCGCCGGAAGATCAGGTCCTCGCAGGCGCGCCGCGATCCCACCCCGGCGGCGGCGAGCACCTTCTGCAGGCGCTCGGCGCTGTCGTACACGGGGGCATCGGGCTTCGGGGCACGTTCATCGCGTCGCATCGGCAAGCTCTTCTACGTCGTCGGGCAGGAAGGGGGCCAGCGGCGGCAGGTCGTCCACCGAGTTCAGCCCCAGCTTCTCCAGGAACATCGTGGTGGTCCGGTAGAGGAACGCCCCGCTGTCCGGTTCGGTGCCGCACTCCTCGACCAGGCCGCGGGAGACCAGGGTACGGAGCACCCCGTCGCAGTTGACACCCCGGATCGCGGAGATCCGCGACCGGGTCACCGGCTGCTTGTAGGCGACCACGGCCAGCGTCTCCAGCGCGGCCTGGGTGAGCCGGACGGACTGCCCGTCCAGCACGAACCGCTCCACGTAGCCGGCGTATTCCGGGCGGGTGTAGAGCCGCCAGCCTCCGGCGGCCCGGCGCAGCTCGAAGCCGTGCCCGGCGGCGGTGTAGCCGGCCGCGATGTCGTCGAGCATCGGGCCGATCCGCTCCGGGGGCTGTTCCAGCACCTGGGCCAGGGTCAGCTCGCTGACCGGCTGGTCCACCACCAGCAGAATCGCCTCCAGCGCCCCCCGCAGCTCGGCGTCGCCCAGCTCGGGCGCCGGCTCCGGCGACGCCCGCCGCCGCCCCCGCTTCGGGGGTACGCCGTTCTCGTCCCCCTCCCCCGCCGAGTCTCCGAGCCCGGCGGTCCCCGCCGCCCCCGTCTCGCCCCCACTGCTCTCCTCGGGGATCTCGGCCCCGCTCGGCGCCTGCACGGGCGCTTCCGCGTCAAGATCCGGAGCGGCCTGCGGCTCCGTCTCGTCGGCCGTGGAGACCTTGGAAGGCATCAGCCCCTCCTGGTGCCGTTCGCTTCCAAGATCTGCTGCGGGCTGGGGCTCGGCGACCTGCCCGGCGGACTCAGGCTCGGACTCGGACTCCGGATCCGGCTCAGGGCGCTGCGCGGGTGCGGGTGCGGGGCGCTGCCACGGCGGGACCCAGGCCGCCGCCTGGTCGGCCAGCGAGTCTCGGCGCTCCTCGTCACTCATCACGATCCTCCCGCGTGGTTGCCGTGTCGTCGCCGGTGGGCGCCACCGGGGCGGCCGGCTCGGCGGAGCCGGCGTACTCGTCGACGGTCAGCTCGGTGTCGCCGTCGGTGGGGCCGGTCCACCGGACGGTCAGCTCCTCCAGGGCCTGCTCCTGGACGAAGGCGACCAGCCCCTGCCGGTACAGCTCCAGCAGGGCCAGGAAGCGGGCCACCACCTCCAGGGTGATCTCGCAGTCGGCGCAGAGCAGCGTGAAGGTCGCCGTGCCGGCGCGCCGCAGCCGGGCGGAGATGATCTCCGCGTGCTCCCGGACGCTGACCCGGACCATGTGCACGTGCGCGATGGACACCTCGGGCACCGGCTTCGGGGTCATCGCCTTCAACGCCAGCTTGAGCAGCCGCTCGGGACCGATGCCGAGCACCAGGTCGGGCAGGGCCTCGGCGTACCGGGGTTCCAGGGTGACCGCCCGTGGGTAGCGCCGGCCCCCGACCGCCTCCAGCTCGGCCAGGTGCGCCGCCGCCTCCTTGTACGCCTTGTACTGCAGCAGCCGGGCGAAGAGCAGGTCCCGGGCCTCCAGCAGGGCGAGGTCCTCCTCGTCCTCCACCTCGGCGGCGGGCAGCAGCCGGGCCGCCTTCAGGTCGAGCAGGGTGGCGGCGACCAGCAGGAACTCGCTGGTCTCGTCCAGGTCCCACTGGTCCCCCATCGCGCGCAGGTACGCGATGAACTCGTCGGTGACCTTGTGCAGGGCCACCTCGGTGACGTCGAGCTTGTGCTTGCTGATGAGCTGCAGCAGCAGGTCGAACGGGCCGGTGAAGTTGTCCAGCCGGACGGTGAACCTGCCGGAATCCTCGGCGGGGTCGGCCGGGCCGACGCCGTCAACCTCCGCGGCCGGCTCGGCGTGGGCCGCCGGGACGGCACCCTCGGCCTCGGCACCGGTTGCCGGGTCGGCGGCGCGGCCCGGGCCGGCGGGCGGGTCGAGGGGCGGTGCGGTCACCGGAAAACCCTAGTCCACGACCCGGGCACCCGGCGTTCGACCTACCGTTCGGCCTCGGCGGCGATCACCTCACGGGCCAACTGACGGTAGTTGCGGGCGCCGGAGGAGGCCGGATCGAGGGTCGTGATCGGGGCGCCGGCGACGGTCGACTCAGGGAACTTCACGGTCTTGGTGATCACGGTCTGGTAGACCTTGTCGCCGAACGCCTCCACCACCCGCTGGAGCACCTGGCGGCAGTGGGTGGTGCGGCTGTCGTACATGGTGGCGAGGATGCCTTCGAGCTCCAGATCGAAGTTGAGCCGCTCGCGCACCTTGTCGATGGTGTCCAGCAGCAGCGCGACCCCGCGCAGGCTGAAGAACTCGCACTCCAGCGGGATGAGCACGCCGTGCGCCACGGTCAGCGCGTTGATCGCCAGCAGGCCCAGCGAGGGCTGGCAGTCGATCAGGATGAAGTCGTACTCCTTGCGGATCGACTTGAGCACCCGGGCCAGGGCCATCTCCCGCGCGACCTCGTTGACCAACTGGATCTCGGCGGCGGAGAGGTCGATGTTGGCCGGCAGCAGGTGCAGCCCGGCCACGTCGGTCTTGATCAGGACGTCGTCGGCGGTGACATCGTCCTGCATGAGCAGGTTGTAGACCGAGAGGTCGAGGTTGTGCGGGTTGACGCCCAGGCCGACGGAGAGCGCGCCCTGCGGGTCGAAGTCGACCAGCAGCACCTTGCGGCCGTACTCGGCGAGCGCGGCACCCAGATTGATGGTGGTGGTGGTCTTGCCGACGCCACCCTTCTGGTTGGCCATCGCGATGATCCGCGCCGGGCCGTGCCGGTCGGTCGGCATCGGCTCCGGGATCGGCCTGCGCATCGTGTACGCGGCCGGGTCGGCGGGACCAAGGTCGGCGCCGAGCGACGCCTGCTGCTCACGGAGCTCCGACGTCCAGGTCTCGGCACGGTCCGCGTTGCCAGCCATGTCCTCGTTGCCCCCTCCCGACGACCACCCGGTGTCGGAGCCGTCCGACGTCCCTCGCGGCGCCGCTGCGTACCCCCGGTTCGTCGCCGATGAGGTCCACGCCATGCCGACTGTACGCCACGCGCCAGCAGCGCGTTCGGTACCGGGTCGGCGTGTCGGCCCGCCCTGCCGCCGGTAGGGGTCCGAAGAGGTCAGCCGTGGGCCCGTGGGTGGGCGGTGGCGTACACCTCGCGCAGTCGCTCCACGGTGACCAGCGTGTAGACCTGGGTGGTGGTCACCGAGGCGTGGCCGAGCAGTTCCTGCACCACCCGGACGTCCGCGCCGCCGTCGAGCAGGTGGGTCGCGTACGAGTGGCGCAGGGTGTGCGGGGAGACCGCGTCGGCTCCGGCCACCGGCAGGCCGGCCCGTTCGGCGGCGCCACGCAGGACGGTCCAGGCGCCCTGCCGGGTCAGTGGCGCACCCCGGGCGTTGACGAAGACCGCCGGGGTGCCCCGGCCGGCGGCGAGCAGTGCCGGACGGCCGCGCACCAGCCAGGCGCGCAGCGCCTCGACCGCGTACCCGCCGACCGGCACGAGGCGGGTCCGGCCACCCTTGCCGCGCAGCAGCACGGTCCCCTCGTCCACGTCCAGGTCGTCCACCGCCGCGCCGACCGCCTCCGAGATACGCGCGCCGGTGCCGTACAGGAACTCCAGCAGCGCCCGGTCGCGCAGCGCGCGGGACGCCGCGTCGCCGGTGCCGGTGCCCGGGCCGGCGGCCTCCAGCAACCGGATGACGTCGTCGACCGGCAACGCCCGGGGCAGCCGGCGCGGCGGGGTGGGCGGGCGGACGTCGCGGCTGGGGTCGGCGCCGGCCAGCCCCTCGCGCAGCGCGAAGCGGTGCAGGCCGCGCACGGCGCTGGCGGCGCGGGCCGCCGACGACACCGACAGGGGCGGGTGGTCGGCGTCGCCGGCACGCAGCCGGGCCAGGTGCCCCTCGACCTCGGCGGCCCCGACGGCGGCCAGGTCGGCCACCCCGGCCGCGGCCAGGGTCGCCAGGTAGCGGTCCAGGTCCCGGCGATACGAGGCAAGGGTGTTCGCGGCGAGGCCACGCTCGACGGTGAGGTGGTCCAGGTAGCCCCGGACGGCACGGCGCAGGGCCGGCGCGGGCTGCACACCCGGGCCGGCCCCGGACTCTGCGGCGGTCAGGCTGCGCCCCTCATGCCAGCACCTCGGCCAACGGCAGCACGTCCATGTCGTGCGCCTCGGCGACCGGGCCGTAGACGACCCTGCCGGCGTGGGTGTTCAGGCCCAGCGCCAGGGCCGGGTCGTTGCGCAGCGCCTGACGCCAGCCCTGGTTGGCCAGTTCGAGGGCGTACGGCAGGGTGACGTTCGTCAGCGCGTGGGTGCTGGTGTTCGGCACCGCCCCGGGCATGTTCGCCACGCAATAGAAGATCGACTCGTGCACCTTGTAGACCGGATCGGCGTGCGTGGTGGGGCGCGAGTCCTCGAAGCAGCCACCCTGGTCGATGGCGATGTCGACGAGCACGCTGCCCGGCTTCATCCGGGACACCAGCTCGTTGGAGACGAGCTTCGGCGCCTTCGCCCCGGGCACCAGCACCGCGCCGATCACCAGGTCCGCGTCGAGCACGGCCCGCTCGATCTCGTACGCGTTGGAGGCCACGGTCTGCAGGTGGCCACGATAGATGGCATCGGCCTGACGCAGCCGGGCGACGTTCTTGTCCAGCAGCAGCACCTCGGACTGCATGCCCAGCGCGATCGCGGCGGCGTTCATGCCGGAGACGCCGGCGCCGATGACCACCGTCTTGGCCGCGTAGACGCCGGAGACGCCACCCGGCAGCACGCCCCGCCCACCGCCGGTACGCATCATGTAGAAGGCGCCCACCTGTGGGGCGAGTCGACCGGCCACCTCGGACATCGGGGCGAGCAGCGGCAGCGAGCGGTCGGGCAGCTCGACGGTCTCGTACGCGATGCCGGTGACCTCGCGGTCGACCAGTGCGTCGGTGCACTCGCGGGAGGCGGCCAGGTGCAGGTAGGTGAAGAGCACCTGCCCCGCGCGCATCCGGTGGTGCTCCTCGGCGACCGGCTCCTTGACCTTGAGCACCAGCTCGGCGGTGTCCCAGACCTCGTCCGCGCTGGCGAGGATCTTCGCGCCGGCGGCCGCGAACTCCTCGTCGGCGATGCTGGAGCCGACGCCCGCGCCGGACTCCACGAACACCTCGTGGCCGTGGCGGGTGAACTCGTTGACGCCAGCGGGTGTGATCGCGACGCGGTACTCGTGATTCTTGACCTCACGGGGGATTCCGACCTTCACGATGCAGTCACCTTCCTCCCGGGGCGCTGGTCCCCGACTGCACGGCGCCGCGGCGGCCCCTTTGCCGACCCGGTCAACCGGTCCCGCGGGCGGGAGTCTAGGCGCACGGAAACCCCCTGGAGGCCAACACAGTGATATCCGGTGGCTCGTCGTCCTGACGATGTGTCAGGCGTGAACTGGGCTGAGCGGTGGGAAGCGCCTCAGCCGTCAGGACAGTATTCGTGAATATCGACCGATTACCCGAGGGGCGATGCGGACAGCGCCGGTTCCGATCACTACCCTGACCGCTCATGACCACTCCCTCTTACCAACCCCAGGGTGTCTCCGACAAGAGCAAGGTCGTCGCGGGCATCCTCGGAATCCTGCTTGGCTTCTTCGGCGCCGGGCGCTTCTACATGGGCGACACCAAGACGGGCGTCCTCCAGCTCGTGGTGAGCGTCGTGACCTGCGGCCTCGGCTCGATCTGGGGTCTCATCGACGGCATCCTGATCCTGATCAACGGCGGTGTCGACGGCCAGGGGCGCCCGCTGCGCGACTGACGACGACAGTAACGCGGAGGGGCCGTGCGGGTGATCACACCGCACGGCCCCTCCGCTGTCCGACCCGTTCACCGGGGCAGCGGCGCCTCCGGCCGACGCAGCTCGGTGAAGCCGCCCGCCCGCGCCCGGGCAGCGGCCAACAGCCCGGCCACGCCGGCGGCGTTGGTGATCTCCCCCGCCAGGACCATCCCGACCGCCTCGTCCAGGTCGACCCGGACGACCTGGAGGTCGGCCTCCTCGTCGCGCCGGTCGTGCCGCTGCTCGACGGGCACGTCGGCGAGGTCGCGGGCCAGGAAGACCCGGACCACCTCGTCGGAGAAGCCCGGCGAGCTGTGCAGGTCGACCAGGACGTCGAAGGTGCCGGCGGTCAGGTCGGCCTCCTCGGCCAGTTCCCGGGCCGCGGCGGCGACCAGGTCCTCACCGCTGACGTCCATCAGCCCGGCCGGCAACTCCCACAGGTGCCGGCCGACCGGATGCCGGTACTGCCGGATCAGCACCACCTGTCCCGCCTCGTCCAGCGCCACCACGGCCACCGCGCCCACATGCCGGACGTACTCCCGGGAAGCGGTGCCACCGCCGGGCATGGTGACGTCGTCACTGACCACCGAGAAGATCCGGCCGGACCAGACCTCCCGGTGGCCGGTCACCTCGTACCGGTGCTCGACCGCGCTCACGACGCGGACGTCGCCTTCGCCGCGGCGGCGGCGCCCTTGCGGCTCGCCTTCGCGGCCGCCGCCTCCGGCGGGGCGGTCGCCAGGTCGACCGGGAGCTGGTCGGCCTGGGAGTACGCGACGGCGGCCTCGACGAACGCGGCGAACAGCGGATGCGGCCGGGTCGGGCGGCTCTTCAGCTCCGGGTGCGCCTGGGTGGCCACGAAGAACGGGTGCAGCTTCCGGTCCAGCTCGACGAACTCGACCAGCCGTCCGTCCGGCGAGGTGCCCGAGATGTGCAGGCCGGCCTTGGTGAGCTGGTCGCGGTAGGCGTTGTTCACCTCGTACCGGTGCCGGTGCCGCTCGCTGACCTCGGTGCTGCCGTACGCCTCGGCGACCAGCGAGCCCTCGGCCAACTTCGCCGGGTACGCCCCGAGCCGCATGGTCCCGCCCAGGTCGCCCTTGCCGGCGACGATGTCCTCCTGGTCGGCCATCGTGGCGATCACCGGGTGCTTGGCCTCCTCGTCGAACTCCAGCGAGTTCGCCCCGTCGAGGCCGGCCAGGTGGCGGGCCACCTCGATGGTCATGCACTGCAGGCCGAGGCAGAGGCCGAGCAGCGGGATGCCGTTCTCCCGGGCGTACCGGACGGTGCCGATCTTGCCCTCGATGCCACGTACGCCGAAACCGCCGGGAATGACGATGCCGTCGACGCCGGCCAGGGCGGCCGCCGCGCCGGCCGGGGTGACGCAGTCGTCACTGGGCACCCAGCGCAGTTGCACCCGGGCCCGGTGGCCGAAGCCGGCGGCCCGGATCGCCTCGCTCACCGACAGGTACGCGTCGGGCAGGTCGACGTACTTGCCGACCAGCGCCACGGTCACCGTGTGCCGCGGCTGGTGCACCCGCTCCAGCAGGTCGTCCCAGCGGGACCAGTCCACGTCCCGGAAGGACACGCCGAGCCGGCGTACCACGTACGCGTCGAGGCCCTCGCGGTGCAGCACCTTCGGGATGTCGTAGATGCTCGGCGCGTCCGGGGCGGCGGTGACCGCCTCCCGGTCCACGTCGCAGTAGAGGGAGAGCTTCTCCTTGACCTTGTCCGGGATGTCCCGGTCGCAGCGCAGCACCAAGGCGTCCGGCTGGATGCCGATGCTGCGCAGCTGCGCCACCGAGTGCTGCGTCGGCTTGGTCTTCAGCTCGCCGGACGGCGCCAGGTACGGCACCAGCGAGACGTGCAGGTAGAAGCAGTTGTCCCGGCCCAGGTCGTGGCGGACCTGCCGGATCGCCTCCAGGAACGGCAGCGACTCGATGTCGCCGACCGTGCCACCGACCTCGGTGATCACCACGTCGGGGACCTGCCCCTCGGCGTCCGGCTCGCCCATGCCGAGGATCCGCGACTTGATCTCGTTGGTGATGTGCGGGATGACCTGAACCGTGTCGCCCAGGTACTCGCCACGCCGCTCCTTGGCGATCACCGCCGAGTAGATCTGCCCGGTGGTGACGTTCGCCTTGCCGGACAGGTCCCGGTCCAGGAACCGCTCGTAGTGGCCGACGTCGAGATCGGTCTCGGCACCGTCCTCGGTGACGAAGACCTCACCGTGCTGGAACGGGTTCATCGTCCCCGGGTCGACGTTGAGGTACGGGTCGAGCTTCTGCATCACCACGCGCAGCCCGCGCGCGGTCAGCAGGGTGCCGAGGCTGGAGGCGGTGAGGCCCTTACCCAGCGAGGAGGCGACGCCCCCGGTGACGAAAATGTGCCTGGTCGTCCGTGCTGATGGGGCCAACGCCTGCTCCCGTGTCGTCCGTCGCGGTCGTGCGAACCGCCGTGCCGATCAGCAGAGTGATCACGCGATCCACGGGATTCCACGGTAACACCTCCCCCGCCCCAGCCCGGCGTCGCACCCGCCGTCGACGCACGTGAAACCGGGTCCGCCTCAGGCGGTGGGCACCACGGTCGATGCCGGGACGCCCTGGGCGGGCACCCGCGCCGGACGACCGGCCGCCACCGATCCGGCCGTCTCCGTCTCGCCCCGGGCGTCCGGGCAGCCGTCCCCGGCCTCCGTCGTCGAGTCCGACGCGCCGGCCGGACCGGCGTCGCCGGAAGGCTGTCCGGCACCTCCCGGGCCGACGGCGCCGGGCGTCCGGCCACCACCCGGACGGTCACCGCCGCTCGGTCCACCAGCCGCACCGGAGCCGGCCTCGACGCTGGGCCGCCCGCCGGGCTGGGTGCGGTCGGTGGCATGGTCGAGCACCCGCAGCGCCGCAAGCGCCGCCATCGGCACCACCAGGGCGCCCGCCGCCCCGGCCACGTCCAGCGCCACACCGCCCAGCACCCCGCCGATGCCGGCGGCCACCCCGGTGCCGGCCATCGCGGCCCGGATCGCCGGGTAAATGCCGAACAGCCGCATCAGGCCACCCCAGGGCTGGAGCAGGGCGAGCCAGACCAGCGCGGCACCGGCCACGGCCAACACGGTGAGCGGGCTGTTGACCAGGGTCTCGACGTTCGCGGCGCTCGACCGGTGCACGATGAGCCCGCCGGTGCCGTCGCCGAACGCGGCCAGGAACTGGCCCACCGCGCCCCGCTCGGCCTCTGGCCGGCGCAGGTCGATCATGGCGAAGCCGATGGTGAGCGCCAGCCCGGCCATGGTGGCCCAGGCCAGCCGGCTCATCGTCAGCCAGCCGCCGGTGCAGATCGCCGCGGCCACGCTCACCCCCGCGGTGAGCGCGATCGCGCCGGTCGAGTCCGCCCCGAGGTAGGGGCTGCCGACGACGACCACGGCGGCGCTGCCGACCCCCACCATGACCATGGGACGCCAGGCCCGGGGGGCCCGCTGGGCCAGCCAACCGCCGCAGAGCAGCGAGCCGGCGATGAACACACCCAGCCCGACGGCACCGAGGCCGGCGTACCGATCGCCCGCCAGGGCGGAGTACCCGACCACGCCGTTGAGCTGCAACCGGGAGCCGGTGAGCACGTCGACGCCGACCACCAGGGTGGCCAGCCCGGCCACCGCGCCGAGCGGGCCCAGGGTGCGATCGTGCCCGGGACTGAACCGGACGACGGCCGTGCCCCCGACGATCAGCGCAACGGTCACCGCCGAGAACCACCACCCGGGATGCTGGCCCCGCCACCACGGCACGACGTCGGCGAGCAGGGCGGCCGGGACGGCGAGCGCGGCGGCGATCAGCAGCAGTTCCACGGCCGCCACCACCCGCCGGGACACCGGCTCGGGCCCGTGCGGCCCGGCGTGCCGACGGGCCCGGCGCAGCAGCGGCAGGACCGCCACGGAAAGAGCGAGCTGGGCGGTGGCGAGCACGGTGAAGAACCAGCCGGCGACCGGGCGCCGCGCGCCGGCCTCGCGGTCCGCGTCGGTCCGCTCGTCGATCGCGGTACGCAGGTCGGCCGGACGTCCATCGATCGGCACCGCGGCGCGGCCGAGGAAGAGCCGATCCGGCACCGGCCGGTCCAGCGCGGCGAGTGCGGTGGGGGCCAGGTCGACCAGTTGCAGGTAGCCGTGACGGTTGGTGCTCGGTGAGGTCAACCAGCCCCGTTCCCAACCCGGGCCGTTGGCGACGGCCACGTGCAGCCGGGACGGCGTGTCGGTGTCGGAGACGCCGGCGAGCAGGACCAGCGAGCGGGGCGGCCGGGCGGCGAGCACCCGGGCGAGTTGGGCGTCGGCCTGGCGGGCCTGGGCGTTTCGGGTCGCCCGGTCCGCGCCGTCGACGATGCCCAGGTCGACGATGCTCAACACGCAGGAGCCGAGCAGCTCGGCCGGATCGGCGGGCAGCGCCGGCGCGTACCGGTCGACCCGGCCGAACGGGCGGGCGGCGGCCACCGCGGCACCCGGCCCGATCGCCACCGAGCAGCGCACGGACTCCGACAGCGCTCCCGGGGTGGCACCCCAGGCGAGCTTGTCCTGGTTGTACGCGACGACGCTCTCCTGGTCGGGCAGGTTGGCGCCGATCCGGTCCGGCTGCTCGACGGTCACCCCAGTGGCCGGGCAGCCGCCGGCCACCCGGCTGCCGTTCCAGGCGGCGAAGTTGCCGGCGCCGAGGGTGAGCCAGCCGTCGACCGGGCAGGTGGGCCGGTGCGCGGAGCGCGCCGAGAGGGAGCCGATGGAGCCCTCCTCGGCCATCCGCCACAGCGTCGGGGTGGATTCCGGGTCCACGTCGTCCCAGCGCAGCCCGGCCACCCCGGCCAGCACCACGAAGTCGGCGCCGCGATCGGGGTCACCCCGTTCGGGGCGGGCGGCCAGCGCGGTGATGCCCAGGGCCACCACGACCAGGGTCAACAGCACCGGGGTGAGTTTGCGCAGCATCACCGGTTTCCCGTCGACGGCTCGGGCACCAGCTCGGCGTAGAGCGCGGCCAGGGCGGCCACGGTGTCCGCCTCGGTCGGCCAGGTCGCGGCCCGCGCGGCGCCCCGGCGTGCCAGGTCGGCCCGGCGGGGCTCGTCGTCCAGCAGGTCGCGGACCGCCGCGTCGACCGCGTCGACGTCGCCGGCGGGGATCAGCAGCGCGGCGTCGCCGACCAGCTCCGGCAGGCCACCCACCGCGGTCGTCACCAGCGGTACGCCGGCGCGCAGCGCCTCCTGGGCGAAGAGCTGGCGGGCCTCCCAGTCGCTGGTCACCACGGCCAGGTCAGCACCGGCCAGCAGGTCGGCCACGTCGGTGCGGTGCCCGAGCAGGGTCACCGGCGCCCGGGCGGCCGAGATCCGCGCGGCGAGTTGGAGGTACGCGGGCCCGCTGCCGGCGATCAACACCTGCGGCGCCGGTGCCCGGGTACGCCACCGGGCGGCCGCGTCGACCAGGATGTCGTACCGCTTCTGCGGGTGCAGCCGACCCACGGAGAGGATCAGTGGCTGGTCGGGGCCGACCCCGAACTCGGCGCGGACGGCGGCCCGGCGGCGACGCGGCGCGGGCAGCGTCGGCGCGGCGACCGGGGCGAGGCGGGCGTCGGCCGCACCCAGCGCGGCGGCCCGCTCCACCAGGTCCTCGGAGGCGCCCAGCGCCACCCGTACGCCGCGGGCGACGACCCGCTCGACGAGCCGGGACAGCCCTCCGCGCAGCCCACCGGCCAGGACGGCGTTGTGCCAGGTGACCACCAGCGGCGCGGCCGGCCGGGCGAGTACGGCGACCAGACCGGCCCGCAGGCCGTGCGCGTGCACGACGTCGACGTCGGTGGCCGCGAGCGCCCGACGCAGCGCGGCGACGGCCCGGGCGTCGGCCGGGGTGGGGCTGGCTGGGATCTGCACCGGCGCGAACCGGGCACCCACCCCGGTGAAGTCGAACTGCTCCTGGGTGGCGGCCGGACCGCACACCAGCACGGACGTTCCGGCGGCGGTCAGCCCCCGGGCCACCGAGCGGACGTGCTGCCCCACCCCGCCGGTGCTGGAGGCGAGCACCAGAGCCACCGTGCCGGGCCAGCGCGATGCCGACGAGGCGTCCGTCATTGCCTACCTTCCGTTCGCGACTGCGGGGCTCGCAAACCCGGCTCACTCCTCGCGCTCACCGGGCTGGTCTTCGTTCGCGACTGCGGGGCTCGCAAACCCGGCTCACTCCTCGCGCTCACCGCGTAACGGTCTCCTTCCCGTCGCCCCGGTCGGCGGGGCGTTGGTCCCCCTGCGTGCCGGTACCGCCGCCCGGCGGTCGCCGCCCGAGCCGGCGGGCCACGGCGGCGAGCAGCGGCCGGACGTCCCGCGCATCGGTCAGCCGGGCCACGGCGAGGAACAGGATGCCGACCACGGCTCCGGACAGCATGCCCTGCACGAGCGCCTGCGCCATCGTCGGGGTCCAGAGGCCGGCGAGCCAGCGGGAGACGACCACCCCGCCGAGCCCGGCGACCACGGCGGCGAGCAGGCCGGCGGCCCCGGCCCGGCCGACGCCCGCCAGAGCGGCCCGGCCGGCGGAACGGAACACGGCGGCGATCAGCAGGCCGCCGAGGAGCAGCATGCCCCCGGAGGTGGCCAGGGCCACCGCCAGGACCCGGTCGGCCAGCGGCAGCAGGCGGCCGAGCAGGACCGCCAGCGCCGGCACGGTCAACCAGCCGACGGCGGTGGCGACGGTCGCCGACCGGGTCTCGCCGCGGGCGTACAGGGCCCGGGTGAGCACGGCGAAGAGGCCGTAGCCGAGCAGGCCGGGGGCGAATCCGGCGATGGCGGCCGCAGCGGTGCGGGCGGCCTCCGGCGACCCGGCGAAGAAGAAGTGCCCGACCGGGACCGCGGTGCCGACCAGCGCCGCCGCCCCGAGCAGGCTGAACAGCACCACCCCGCGTACCGCCGGGGCCAGGGTCTTCCGGTAGGTCCGCTCGTCGCCGGCCGCCCGGGCCGCGACCAGCGTCGGGTACGCGGCCACCGCCAGCGGTACGGCCAACACCGACCAGGGCAGGAAGTAGATGGTCTGCGCGATGTTGTAGATGCCCGGGCTGGCCTTCGACCCGTAGGAGACCTGGTTGAGCGCCACCATCAGGGCGACCTGCTGTGCGGCCACGGTCACCACCCCGGCGACGGCCAACGCGCCGACCCGGGCCCGGGCGTCGGCCGGGAACCGGAAGCCCGGCCGCAGCGGCAGCCGCAGCCGGCGCAGCGGAATGAGCAGGGACAGCGAGAGCACCACCACGCCGAGCGTGGTGCCGCCGGAGAGCAGCAGCTCACCGGCGGGGCTGACCCCGCCGACGGTGGCCTGCCGCCCCTCGGCGGCGGTGAAGCCGAGGTAGACCGCGATGACGGTGAGGCTGGACAGCAGCGGAGCGATCACCGGCCAGGCGAACCGCCGGTGCGCCTGGAGCACCCCGGTGAGCACGATGCCGACGCCGTACAGCGGCAGCTGGGGAGCGAACAGCCGCAGCATCCGCGCCCCGACCTGCTGCTGCGCCTCGGTGAGGCCGCTCCCCTGCAGCGACACCAACGGGTCGGCGAGCAGCGCGACCAGCACGGCGAGCGGCACCAGCAGGGCGAGCACCCAGGTGAGCAGGGCCCCGGTGGTGGCGGCCACCGCGCGCCGGTCGCCCGCCTCGGCCGCCGCCGCCAACAGCGGTACGACGAGACTGGCCAGCGCCCCGCCGGCGACGATCTCGAAGATGAAGTTCGGCAGGTTGTTCGCCACCACGTACGCGCCGCCGAGGTCGGTCTGGGCGAGCGTCCAGGTGAAGACGGCGGTACGGCCGAAGCCGGCGAGCCGGCTGACCACGGTGAGGACGGCGATGAGGGCGGCCGCTCCGGCCACCCGGCCGGCGCCGGCGAGGGGTGCCGGTTTAGCCACGTCAGTCCGCGAGCCGGCCCAGCGCGTCGAGTTCCCGCAGCCCCGGGGTCCGCTGGATGACCTGGGTGAAGCTGACCTTCTCGCTGGCGGCGGTGAGCGCGGCGAGCACGGCGAGCACGCCCGCCCGGCCGAGCGGGCCGGTCCGCGCGGCCAGGCTCACCCCGAGCAGCGCGCCGAGCGCGTTGGCGCCGCTGTCGCCGAGCATCACCCGCTCGTCGAGGTCCTCTCGGACCAGCCCGGCGGCGGCACCGATAGCGCCCGCGGCGATCCCCCGGTCGGGCCGGTGGAGAGCGGCGCGCCGAGCAGCATGCCCGCCTTCAGCGCCCGGCCGGGGCGCAGGTCGAGCAGGTTGACCAGGTTGGCGGTGCCGGCCACCACGCCGGCGCCGAGCAGCACGTCGAGCCCACGGCCGAGGACACCGGCCCGCTGGCGGCGGGGGTGGGCGGCCACCCGGCGGTCGGCGGCGAGGAGTGCGGCGGCGCCGAGGCCGGCCGCGCCGACCCCGACGATCTTGACCAGCCCGGCGGTGACCCGCCCCTCGCGCAGGGCGGCGAGGTGCCCGGCGAACCCCTTGGCGGTCTTCTGCTCGGGGCGCGCGCCGACGATGTCGTCGTACAGCCCGACCGTACCGGCGCCCACCCCGGCGAGCAGGGCGGCGGCCCCGGCGGGGGCGCTGCCCGCGCCGAGCGCGCCCGCGGTGGCGGCCCCGACAGCCAGGGCCGGCCCGGCGGCCAGGGTGACGGTACGGCCGCGGAAGTTGGTGCGCTCCAGCGCCGGCGCACCCGGGGAGGTACGCACCTCCCGCAGCACGTAGCGGGCGGCGACCACCCCCGCGCCGACGGCCAGCAGTCGACCCAGTCTCACGCGACCCCTCCGATCCGGATTCCCAGCGCAGTACCGTGCGGACCGGGCAGCGGCCGCCAGCTCACGCCCGCCCCGCCCCGCTCCGACTTTCGGCGGCGCGCGGCGCCCGGCCACCGGGCCCGGTGGTTCGCGCGCTCCGCCCGCTCACTGCGGCAGTCTAGGCACCAGCGACGCGACGTTGTCACCGACACCGTACTGGCCGGCCTTCTTCTCGGTCAGCTGCTGCGCCATGGCGAGCGCGGTGACGAGCTGGCCCTGCACCGTGTTGGCGTTGTCGACGGTCGAGATGCTCTGGGACAGCACGGGGTCGCCCCGGACCCACGCGACGACGTTGCCACCGGCCGAGCCCATGCCGCCGACCACGATCGCCCCGGCCTGGTCGAACTGCTCGGCGATCTTCACCACCGACTCGTCCTTCTTCGCCGAGTCCTTGTCGACGTACGGCTGCCCGGTGACCAGCACGACCGCCTCGGCGGGCCCGGAGACCTTGTCCTGCGCGGTGAGATAGCCGGCGCTCGCGTACGTCTGCAGCACCGTCCGGCGGTCCGCGTCGGTGACCGACGGGGTGCCCTGCGGCCGGTCCAGCAGGACGCTGGCCAGCAGGGCGCTGGAGGTCTCCACACCGTGCCCGTTGCCCGGCAGGTTGGCGGTGGAGACGCTGTTCGGGCGGGCAGCGGTGCCGGCCAGTTCCAGCAGGTTGTTGTTGCTGTCCGGGTTGATGAACTTGTCCTGGATGTCGATCTGGCCGACGACGTTGGCTCCGGCGGTCTGGAGCATCTTCACCACGCCCTCGGTGTGCTCCCGTCCGCTGGGCAGGTCGACCACCACCACCCGGCGGCTGGCCAGCTTGCCGGGGAGGACGACCTGCGCGATCTCGGCGGCGAAGTCCTCCTCCGTGTTCAGTTGCTTCTGCATGCTGTTGACCGTCTGGCGCATCTGCTGGTTGTCCTTGCTCAGGCCGTTGACCCGCTCCTTGAGCGAGTCGGCGACCGGCCCGTTGAGGGCGGCCGTGCCGACGACCAGGCCGATCGCCAACGCCAGGAAAACCGCGGTCAGGGACACCACGTGGTAACGAAAGTTGATCACGCTTGCAGCCTCTTGATCGGTCGGGAAGCTAGAAGAGCTGGCCGAGCTGGAACACGAAATTGTCCCACCATTCGGAGACCACACCCAAATACGCCTTGCCGACCGTGGAGACCGCCACCGCCGAGGCCATCGCGGCCACCGCCGAGAGCACCAGCAGCAGCAGCGACGAGCCGGAGATGCCCTGCCGGTAGAGCCGACTCACACCCTTGGCGTCGACCAGCTTGCCGCCCACCTTCAACCGGGTCAGGAAGGTGGAGGCCATGCCGCCCCGGCCCTTGTCCAGGAACTCCACCAGGGTGGCGTGGGTGCCGACGGCCACCAGCAGTGAGGCGCCCTTCTCGTCGGCCAGCAGCATGGCCAGGTCCTCGCTGGTGGCCGCGGCCGGAAAGGTGATCGCCGGCACGCCGAGACCCTCCACCCGGGCCAGGCCCGGAGCCCGCCCGTCCGGGTAGGCGTGCACGATCACCTCGGCGCCGCAGCGCAGCACGTCGTCGGTGACCGAGTCCATGTCGCCGATGATCATGTCGGGGGTGTAGCCGGCCTCGACCAGGGCGTCCGCCCCACCGTCCACGCCGATCAGCACCGGCTTGAACTCCCGGATGTAGGGGCGCAGCACGTCCAGGTCGGCCTTGTAGTCGTATCCCCGGACCACGATCAGGCAGTGCCGGCCCTGGACCTGGGTCTGGATCTCCGGCACGCCGACACCGTCGAGCAGCAGGTCACGTTCCTGCTTGAGGTAGTCCATGGTGTTGGCGGCGAACGCCTCCAACTGAACCGACAGCCCCTCCCGGGCGTCGGCCATCGACTTGGCCACCGTCTCGGCGTCCTGCAGGGCGCCGTGCGCGACCGGCTCGTCGCCGACATAGACCGTGTTGCCCTCGATCCGCACGACGTCGCCCTCGCGGATCTGCTCGAAAACGCTCTCACCGAGATCGTCCAGAAGCAGAATGCCGGCGGAGATCAGCACCTCGGGGCCGAGATTCGGGTAGCGCCCGGAGACCGACGGCTTGGCGTTGAGCACGGCGGCGACCCCGACCGCGACCAGCGAGTCGGCCGCCACCCGGTCCAGGTCGACGTGGTCGATGACCGCGATGTCCCCGGGCCGGAGCCGGCCGACCAGACGCTTCGTCCGGCGGTCGAGGCGGGCGGTGCCGAGGACTGAGCCCGGTTCCGCGTTCCGGGTCCGGCGCAACGTGGGTAGACGCATCGTGACCATCCTGGCATGGGAAACAGGGTTTGCTGTCGCGACATGCCCTGAACAGGGCCGCCTACCCAGGGAAGCACACCGGAGCGCACGCCGGTGTGCTTGCGGTCACAAACCTGGGATCACGGACGCCTTTCCTTGGCCGCCACGGCCAGGAGTTCCTCGGCATGGGCGATACCCAGATCGGAATCCGGCAAACCAGCAAGCATCCGGGCAAGTTCCCGGGCACGCTCCGTATCCTCCACCACCCGGACGCCGCTGGTGGTCACCGCTCCCCCCGTGTCCTTCGCCACCACCAGATGACGGTCGGCGAACGCGGCGACCTGCGGCAGGTGGGTGACCACCAGGACCTGGTGGCTACGGGCCAGCCGGGCCAGCCGCCGGCCGATCTCCACCGCCGCCTGCCCACCGACCCCGGCGTCGACCTCGTCGAAGACCAGGGTGGGCGGGCCACCGGACCCGGCGAAGACGACCTCGATGGCGAGCATCACCCGGGACAGCTCACCCCCGGAAGCACCCCGCTGCAACGGCAGCGCGGGAGCACCCGGGTGAGCCAGCAACCGCAGCTCCACCTCGTCGGCGCCGTCCGGGCCGACCCCGGCCTCCACCCCGTTGACCGGCAGGCTCGGCTCGGCCCGCCCGACCGGGCGCGGCAGCACCGCCACCTCGATCCGGGCGTGCGGCATCGCCAGCCCGGCCAGCTCGACGGTGACCTGCTCGGCGAAGCGGCCCGCGGCCTCCTGCCGGGAGACGGACACCCGCCCGGCCAACTCGGCCACCTCGCCGGCCAGCCGGGACGCCTCCCTGTCCAGCTCGTCGAGCAGCTCGTCTGAGGTGTCCAGACTGGACAGTCGGGTGCGCGCCCGCTCGGCCCAGGCGATCACCCCGTCGACGTCGTCCGCGTACTTGCGGGTGAGCCCGCGCAACGCGGCCCGCCGCTCGTAGACGGCCTGCAACCGCGCCGGATCGGCGTCCAGCCCGGCGAGGTAGGCCGACAGCTCGGCGGACACGTCGGCGACCAGGGTCGCGGCCTCCTCCAGCCGCCCGGCCAGCTCACCGAGAGCCGGGTCGGTGCCGGCCTGAGCCTCCAGGGTGCGCCGGGCGGTGCCGAGCAGCGCGGTGGCGTCAGGGGTGTCATCGGCCGCCTCCACCCCGCCGGCCACACACTGGTGGGCCAGCTGGGCCGCCGTACGCAGCCCCTCGGCGTGCTCCAGCCGCTGCGCCTCCGCCTTGAGGTCGTCGTCCTCGCCGGGCTGCGGGTCGACCCGGGTGATCTCGTCGAGGCCGAGACGGAGCAGATCCGCCTCCTGGTTACGCGCGCGGGCGTTGCGCCGCCGATCGGCCAGATCGTCGACCACCGTCCGCCACCGGGTGTACGCCTCCCGCAGCGCGTCGAGCAGCTTCTCGTGCTCGGGGCCGGCGAACCGGTCCAGCGCGGCCCGCTGCTCGGCCGGGCGCAGCAGGCGGAGCTGGTCGGACTGGCCGTGCACGGCCACCACCTGCTCGCCGACCTCGCCCAGCATCGACACCGGCATGCTCCGGCCGCCCAGGTGCGCCCGGGACCGCCCCTCCACGGTGACCGTCCGGCTCAGCAGCAGCGAACCGTCCTCGTCGGGCTCGCCGCCGGCGTCGGTGATCCGGGCATGCACCGTCCCGGCCACCCGGCCGCGCAGCCGCAACCGCCCCTCCACCACCGCGCGGCCCGGTTGGGCGCGCACCCGGCCGGCGTCCGCCCGGCCGCCGAAGAGCAGGCCGAGGCCGGTCACCACCATGGTCTTGCCCGCACCGGTCTCTCCGGTGATGACGTTCATCCCGCCGGTCAACGGCAGCGTGGTGTCCTCGATGACGCCCAACCCGGTGATGCGCAGCTCTTCCAGCACAGCACCCGACACTAGACGCGGCCCCCGACAGTTGACCAGCCGACGAGGCCGCATCGGGGCACACCGTGTGACGTCGTACAGTTCTGCCCCGTGTTGGACATGATCGGCCTGACCTCCGGCGAGGAGGAGCTCTACCGTTCCCTGGTCCAGCTCACCACGGCCAGGGTCGAGGAACTCGTCGAGCGGCTGCGGCGTCCGCGCGTGGAGGTCGTCGCACAGCTAGAGGCCCTGCGCGGCAAGGGCCTGGTGCTGCCGACCGGGCCGGAGCCGGACGCGCCGCTACGGCCGCTGGCCCCCGACGTCCCGCTCGGCGAGGCGCTGCTGCGCCGGCAGGAGGCGCTGGAGGCGGCCCGCGCGGCGGTCAACCAGCTGACCGAGGAGTACCGCGCCGGGATGCGCCGGCACGACGCCGACCACCTGGTGGAGGTGATAACCGGGGCGCGGGTGCTCCGCGAGCGCCTGCGGGATGTGCAGGACGGCGCGCGGGTCGAGGTGCTGTGGTTCTGCCGGGCCAACCCGCTGGCCATGCTCGGCCAGGACAACGCCGAGGAGTTCGACGCGCTGGCGCGCGGGGTCCGCTACCGGGCCATCTACGAGCGCGAGCTGCTCCTCGAACCGGGCGGACTCGAGGACATCGAGCGGGGCGTACGCGCCGGAGAACAGGCCCGGGTGCTGGACCGGCTGCCGGTACGGCTGGCCATCGTGGACGGCCGGACGGCGATCTGCCCGCTGGTGCCGGAGCGGGAGAGCGGCGAACCGAGCGCCGCGGTGATCGGCCGCAGCCAGCTGCTCGACGCGCTGATCGCCCTCTTCGAGAGTTACTGGCGGATATCCACGCCGCTGCGCTCGTCCGCCCCGCCGGTCGACGGGCTAACCGCCGACGGCTACCGGCCGGACCCCGACGAGGTTCGGCTGCTCGCCCTCTTCGTGGCCGGCGTCCCGGACAAGTCCATCGCCTCCCAGCTGGGGGTGAGCCGCCGTACCGTGCAGCGTCGGCTGGGCGACCTGATGACCGCCGCCGGCGTGGACACCCGGCCGGGGCTCGCCTTCCAGGCCGCCCGTCAGGGCTGGATCTGAGGCGCCGGGGCCGGGCGGCTCCCCGCCGTCCCACCCCGCGCCGTCAGCGCAGGCACCGGCGTACCCATGGCGGGGCCGGCCGCCGGCGAACGGCAACGGTACGGGCTGATGGTCGGGGTGCCGGACGGAGTCCACCGCTCGGCTCGCGAGCCGCCGCTTCCTCCGGCGTCGGCTCACGCAGCCGACGACCTGGCCAGGGTCGACACCCGACCGGGTCCGGCTCACCGGTCCGCCCGCCGCGGCCGGCCACGACTCCTCCGGCACCCCGACCGCCGCGTTCCCGACCACCCCCTGGCCGGGCCCGCAGCCGCCGGACCACGCGTCCGAGCGGGCACGGGCCTCGCCGCCGCCGCCCGGACTCCACCTCAGCGCAGCCCGTACGCCCCGGCGACCGTCGACTCGACGGCCGCTACCGGCCCCGGCGACGGCACCCCGCCTCCGGGGGAGGAAGCCCCTACCGTAACCCGTTGTCGACGTGGTGGGGGCACTCCGACCGCGCTCCGTCCCACCCCGACTGTTGAGCCCGCACTCAGCGGCGGCTGCCGCGCCAGCCCTGCACGGGCAGGTCGAACTTGGCCACCAGCCGGTCGGTGAACGGGCGCGCCTTGAGCCGGACGATCCGCACCGGCAGCGCGCCTCGGCGCACGGTAACCCGGGCCCCCGGAGGCAGGTCGTAGACCCGCCGCCCGTCGCAGGACAGCACCGCGAGGGTGGTGAACGGGTCCACCGTGATCGCGAAGGTGGACGTCGGCGCGGTCACCAACGGACGGCTGAACAGCGCGTGCGCGCTGATCGGCACCAGCAGCAGCGCCTCCACCTCCGGCCAGACCACCGGCCCGCCGCCGGAGAACGCGTACGCGGTGGAGCCGGTCGGGGTCGCGCAGACCACCCCGTCGCAGCCGTACCGGGACAGCGGCCGACCGTCCACGTCGACCAGCAGTTCCAGCATCTGGGCGCGTTCGCCCTTCTCCACGCTGATCTCGTTCAACGCCCACGACTCGATCGTCGGGCCACCGTCGAACTCGGCGGTCACGTCGAGGGTGAGCCGTTCGTCCACCGTGTAGTCGCGCCCGACGACGCAGCGGACCGCGCTGTCCAGGTCGTCGATCTCCGCCTCGGCGAGGAAGCCGACCTTGCCGAGGTTGATGCCGAGCAGCGGCGCCTTCGCCGGCCGGGCCAGCTCGGCGGCGCGCAGGAAGGTGCCGTCCCCGCCGAGCGCGAAGACGATCTCGGCGCCCTCGGCCGCCTCCGGGCCGGTCACCGGCACCACACCGGGCAGGTCCAGGTCGTCGGCCTCCTCGGCCACCACCCGCACCTCGAAGCCGGCCGCGATGAGGTCCGCCGCCACCGCCCGCGCGTGCTCGGTGCTACGTCGACGGCCGGTGTGCGTCACCAGCAGAGCGGTCCGGCTCACCCGGGCACCTCCTCGCTCGCGGAATCCGGCGCCTCGGCCGGGGACGGGAAGCCCTGCGGGCCGGCGGCCACCACCGCGCGTACCCGCTCCGGGTCCGCGGCGGGCGCGTCCCGGCGTAACCATACGAAGAACTCGACGTTGCCGCTCGGCCCCGGCAGCGGGCTGGCGGCCACGTCGGCCAGCCCCAGGCCGAGCTGCGCCGCCGCGGTGGCCACGTCGAGCACCGCCTCGGCGCGCAGTGCCGGGTCCCGGACCACGCCGCCCGCGCCGACCCGCTCCTTGCCCACCTCGAACTGCGGCTTGACCATCAGCGCCAGATCGCCGTCGGGCCTCGTGCAGCCGGCCAGCGCCGGCAGCACCAGCCGCAGCGAGATGAACGACAGGTCGGCCACCGTGAGGTCGACCGCACCGTCGATCACCTCCGGCGTGAGGGTACGCACGTTGGTGCGCTCGAAGACGCGCACCCGTACGTCGTTGCGCAGCGACCAGGCCAACTGGCCGTACCCGACGTCCACGGCCACCACCTCGGCGGCGCCGGCGCGCAGCAGCACGTCGGTGAAACCGCCGGTGGAGGCGCCGGCGTCCAGGCACCGCCGGCCGGTGACGCCCAGCCCGCCGGGCGCGAACGCGGCGAGCGCGCCGGCCAGCTTGTGCCCGCCCCGCGAGACGTACTCCGTGGTGGGGTCCTCGCCGGTGACCAGCAGCGGGTCGGCCGGGTCGACCATCGCGGCGGCCTTGCGCGCGGGCACTCCGCGCAGCTGGACGCGGCCGGCCTCCACCAGCGCGGCCGCCTGCTCGCGGGAGCGGGCCAGACCGCGGCGGACGAGTTCGGCATCCAGCCGGGTACGACGTGCCATGGGTGGTTCTCTCTCCGGTCGGGTCAGGTCTGGTCGATGCTGGCCAGGGTCTCGCGCAGCGTCTCGTACGCCGCCTCGTACTGGGCGATCTGGTCCGCCGGGGAGAGCGCCTCAGCATTGATCATGGCGTGTACGGCGGCGTCCACCGCCGGGTGCCGGGCGTCCCCGACGTCCTCGGCCGGGGCGGGTGCGGGCCGTACCCCCGGCGGCGGCCCGGGGCGGGGGCCGGCCGGTGGCGGACCCGGACGCGGGCCGGGCGGCGGCGTGGGCCGGTACGGGCCGGTCACGACCCGGCACCGCCGGTCTGTTTGCGGCCGGTCGCCTTCTTCGCCGGCGTGGCCGGCGACTCCTCGGTCGAGGTCCGCGGCGTCGCCGCGGCGGCCGGCTTCTTCGCGATCGCCTTCTTCGCGATCGCCTTCTTCGCCACCCCCTTCGTGGGGGTGGGCGCCGGCCGGTCCGGCAGGGCGGAGACCGGAGCGGCGGCGGCCGGCTCGGCCGGTGGCGGGGCGGCCTTCGCCTCACGCAGCTGGCGTTCCAGCTCCCGCACCCGGCGGGTCAGCTCGGCGACCTCGTCGGCGGTCGCCAGCCCGACCGCGCCGAGCGCACGGTCCACCTCGAAGCGGACCAGCTTGGTCAGCGCCTCGCGGTTCGCCATACCGGTGGAGACGAGTTCCTCGGCGAGCGCCTGGAGCTGGGCGGCGGTCGCGCCGCCCTGGCCGACCACGCGCCGCACGGCGTCCTGGGCCTTCTTCCGGGGCGCCTCCGTCAGGCCCATGGCCAGCTCGAGGTAGGCGCGCCACGCGTCCTGCATGCCTGAGTCCTTCCGCGGGGGCGGGTGTGCAGGTGTCACGCTACCGGGCACCCCGCACCGCCCATTGCGGTACGGTGCCGGGGAACGGCGTGGTGCGTGGTGAGGAGACGATGTGGCCAGCGTGGACGAGTGCCGGCAGGCGTTGCAAGAGTTGGCCGACCGGCTGGACCGGCACGCCGAGGCGACGGGTCGGATCGACCTCGACCGCACCCTGGCCTGCCGGATCACCGATCTGGACACCGCGTTCCACGGCCGCCTCGAAAACGGCCGGCTGACCGGCCTGACCGACGGCGACGACCCCCAGGCCAAGATCGCGCTCAGCACCAACAGCGACGACCTGGTCGCGCTGGTGCACGGCCAGCTCGACCTGGCGAAGGCGGTGGCCGGCCGCCGGGTGTCCATCAAGGCGAACCCGCTCGACCTGATGAAGTTGCGCAAGCTGATCTGACCCGCCCGGGGCGGTCCGTCAGCCGGACAGGCCCAGCGCCGCGATGGCCTCCTCCGCCGCCGGGGACGCCGGCCGCACCCGCGCCTCGGCCCCCGCCGACCAGGCCACCGCGCAGAGCGCGGCGAGGGCGTCGAGGGGGCGTCCCGCGCCGTCGAGGGCCAGCTCACCGTCGGTCACGGTCACCGACCAGCCACCGGTGTCAGGCGTACCCGGCACCCGCACCACCGCCGCTGGATCGAACAACCCGGCCAGGTCGATGGAGACGTACGTCGGCCGGCGCGGCTCGGGGGCGGCCAGCAGCTCGGGTACGTCGCTGACGCCGGTGAGCACCAGCAGGCTGTCCAGTCCGGCCCGGCGGGCACCCTCGATGTCGGTGTCCAGGCGGTCCCCGACCACCAGGGTCCGCCCGGCGCCGGCCCGACGGGCGGCGGTGGCGAACAGCGCCGGCTCCGGCTTGCCCACCACCACGTCCGGATCCCGTCCCAGCGCGGTACGCAGCACCGCGACCAGGGACCCGTTGCCCGGCAGCGGGCCGCGCGGGCTCGGCAGCGTCCGGTCGGTGTTCGTCGCGTACCAGGGTGCGCCCGCCCGTACCGCGAGCGACGCCTCGGCCAGATCGACCCACCCGACCTGCGGGCCGTAGCCCTGGGCGACGGCGGCGGGCTGCTCGTCGACCGTCGACACCGGGCGCAGCCCGACGGCACGCAGTTCCGCCCGCAGCGCCTCCGCCCCGACCACCAGCACCGGTGCACCGGCCGGCAGCCGGTCGCGCAACAGCTCGGCGGTGGCCGCGGCCGAGGTGAGCACCTCATCCGCCCGCGCCGGTACGCCCATGCCGGTGAGCAGGTCGGCCACCTCACTGGAGCGACGCGAGGCGTTGTTGGTCGCGTACGCGACCGCCCGGCCCTCGGCGTGCAGGCGGCCGACCGCCTCGACCGCGCCGGGGATCGGCCGGTCGATCAGATAGATCACCCCGTCCAGGTCGAAGACGACCAGGGTGTACCCGTCGACCAGCCGCTCCCCGGCGCTCGCGGTCACCGGCGGTCCACCTCCGCGTCACGGCCCGGCGCCGCGTCGCCGTCCACGCCGGCCGGCGCGTCGCCCCGATCCCGCACGTCCGAGGCTCCCGCCGTCTCCGGGGCTCCTGCCGCGTCGGCGAGCGACGACGCCTCAGCGTCGGTCAGCTCGTCGTCGCCGAGGTCCGCACCGTCCCGGTCGCGGTAACCGGCCGACGCGTCAGCCCGCTCCCCCGAGTCCGGCTGCTCGCGCTCCTGGGCCAGCGGGCCCGCGTCACCGTCCAGCTCGTCGTCGTCATCGTCGAGGTCGTCGTCATCGTCGTCGAGGTCGTCCTCGTCGTCGAACTCGTCCACGTCCCCGTCGAGGTCGTCGTCGTCCTCGCCACGGTCGTCGTCGTCCTCGTCGTCGGACCGGCGGGCGCCGGTGAGGTCGGCGTCCGATTCGGCGGTAACGGCACCGGGAGCACCCGGGCCGGCCGCGAACTCCTCGTCGTCCTCGTCGTCGCCCTCGATGACCACGCCGTCGAGTTCAAGCAGTCGCTCGGCGGCATCGGTCTCGCCCTCGGCGTCCACGTCGGTGGCCCGGGAGAACCACTCCCGCGCCTCCTCGCGCCGGCCCACGGCCAGCAACGCGTCCGCGTACGCGTAGCGCAGCCGCGCCGCCCACGGCTCCGTCGAGTCGGTGGTCAGCTCGGGCACCTGCAGCATCGCCACGGCCGCGTCCTTCTGCCCGAGGTCGCCCCGCGCTCCCGCCGCAACGATCAACAGCTCGATCGCGACGCCTCGGTCGAGCTTCTCCCGGTCCGCGCCGCGGAACAGGTCGATCGCCCGCTCCGGGCGGCCCAGCGCCCGCTCGCAGTCGGCCAGCACCGCCAGGTGGCTCTGCAACCCGCTCATCCGGTGGTACGTCCGCAGCTCGGCGATGGCGGTCTGCCACTCCCCAGCGTGGTACGCGGCCAGCCCGACCGCCTCCCGCACCGCGGCGATCCGCGACGCGAGCCGGCGGGCGGCCAGCGCGTGCGCGAGCGCCTCCGCCGGGTCATCGTCGATCAGCAGGCCGGTCGCGACCAGATGCCGGGCGACGGTCTCCGCCACCGGCTTGGCCAGCGACAGCAGCTCGGCCCGGACGGTGGAATCGAGGTCGCTGGCGACCACCTCATCGGGCAGCGCCGGCGCGACGACCCGCTCGGCCTCGCGCCCCTCGCCCCCTTCCCGCCGGTCGTCCCGGCGCTCCCGCTGCGGACCGGGACCGCCCGGCCGGCGGTCGCCGTAGCCACGGCGCTCCCCGTCCCGCTCGGTACGCTCCCGACCGGCCCGGAAGCCGCCCTCGCGGTCGTCCCGGCGGAAGCCCTCCCGGCGCTCACCGCCACGGAAGCCGCCCTCACGCCGCTCCTCGCGGCGGAAGCCACCGTCCCGGGGCCCCGCGTCGTCCCGGCGGAAGCCACCCTCGCGGCGCTCACCACCGCGGAAGCCACCCTGACGGTCACCGCCACGGGAACCGCCCTCGCGATCATCCCGGCGGAAGCCGTCCCGACGGTCACCACCGCGGAAACCGCCCTCACGGCGCTCGCCACCGCGGAAGCCACCCTCACGGTCGCCACCGCGGGAACCGCCCTCACGGTCGTCCCGCCGGAAGCCCTCACGGCGCTCACCACCGCCGAAGCCGCCCTCACGCCGCTCCTCGCGGCGGAAGCCTCCCTCGCGCGGACCCGACCGGAAGCCACCCTCACGGCGGTCACCGCCACGGAAGCCACCCTCACGGTCACCACCGCGGAAGCCACCCTCACGGCGCTCACCACCACGGAAACCGCCCTCACGGTCACCACCGCGGAAGCCACCCTCGCGGCGCTCGCCACCACGGAAACCGCCCTCGCGGTCGTCCCGCCGGAAGCCCTCACGGCGCTCGCCACCGCCGGAGCCGCCCTCGCGGCGGTCACCACCGCGGAAACCGCCCTCGCGGTCGTCTCGCCGGAAGCCCTCACGGCGTTCACCACCGCGGAAGCCACCCTCGCGGCGCTCGCCACCGCGGAAACCGCCCTCACGGTCACCGCCACGGAAGCCACCCTCGCGGCGCTCGCCACCGCGGAAACCGCCCTCACGGTCACCGCCACGGAAGCCACCCTCGCGGCGCTCGCCACCACGGAAGCCACCCTCACGGTCACCACCACGGAAGCCACCCTCACGGCGCTCGCCACCACGGAAACCGCCCTCACGGTCGTCCCGCCGGAAGCCCTCACGGCGCTCACCACCGCCGAAGCCGCCCTCACGCCGCTCCTCGCGGCGGAAGCCTCCCTCGCGCGGACCCGACCGGAAGCCCTCCCGGCGATCACCACCACGGAAGCCACCCTCACGGCGCTCACCACCACGGAAGCCGCTCTCGCGGTCATCCCGGCGCTCGCCACCGCGGGAATCAGCGCCACCCGCGCGGTATCCGCCGTCACGGTTGTCGTTGCGGCGGAAGCCACCCTCACGGCGGTCACCGCCACGGAAGCCGCCCTCGCGGTCATCGCGGCGGGCACCGCCCTCGCGTGGGCCGGCACGGAAACCTGCGTCACGGCGCTCGCCGCTCCGGAAACCGCCGTCGCGGGAATCCGACCGGAAGCCACCCTCACGGCGGTCCCCGCCGCGCGAACGGTCGTCGCGGCCGCCCCGGTACGAGGGGCGGTCGTCGCGGCGGGCGTCGCCGCGCCCCTGCTCACGCTCGGCGCGGTCCTCGTAACGACGGGGGCGGTCCCCGCCCTGCGGTCCTGAACTCACAGGTACATCCTTCCTAAGTGCGTCGCAAAGACGCTAACGCAGTCAAGGGCCGACCCTGCTGGGGCGGCCCTTGACTGGAAAGTTTGTCCGGCGGTGTCCTACTCTCCCACACCCTCCCGAGTGCAGTACCATCGGCGCTGGAGGGCTTAGCTTCCGGGTTCGGAATGTGACCGGGCGTTTCCCCTCCGCCATGACCGCCGTAACTCTATCGACATATCAAACAACCAACCAACCCAAACCTTGTTGGGGGTGTTGTTCGTTTGTCGGGAGTTGCACAGTGGACGCGTAGCAGCTTAGTAGTCAAGTCCTCGGCCTATTAGTACCGGTCAACTGAACCCGTTACCGGGCTTACATTTCCGGCCTATCAACCCAGTCGTCTAGCTGGGGGCCTTACCCCACCAAGGTGGGTGGGATACCTCATCTTGAAGCGAGCTTCCCGCTTAGATGCTTTCAGCGGTTATCCCTTCCGAACGTAGCTAACCAGCCGTGCCCCTGGCGGGACAACTGGCACACCAGAGGTTCGTCCGTCCCGGTCCTCTCGTACTAGGGACAGCCCTTCTCAAGTATCCTACGCGCACGGCGGATAGGGACCGAACTGTCTCACGACGTTCTAAACCCAGCTCGCGTACCGCTTTAATGGGCGAACAGCCCAACCCTTGGGACCTGCTACAGCCCCAGGATGCGACGAGCCGACATCGAGGTGCCAAACCATCCCGTCGATATGGACTCTTGGGGAAGATCAGCCTGTTATCCCCGGGGTACCTTTTATCCGTTGAGCGACACCGCTTCCACATGCCAGTGCCGGATCACTAGTCCCGACTTTCGTCCCTGCTCGACCCGTCAGTCTCACAGTCAAGCTCCCTTGTGCACTTGCACTCAACACCTGATTGCCAACCAGGCTGAGGGAACCTTTGGGCGCCTCCGTTACCCTTTAGGAGGCAACCGCCCCAGTTAAACTACCCACCAGACACTGTCCCTGAACCGGATAACGGTCCGAAGTTAGATACCCAAACCAACCAGAGTGGTATTTCAAGATTGCCTCCACCCATACTGGCGTATGGACTTCACCGGCTCCCACCTATCCTACACAAGCTAATTCGGATACCAATGTCAAGCTATAGTAAAGGTCCCGGGGTCTTTCCGTCCTGCCGCGCGTAACGAGCATCTTTACTCGTAGTGCAATTTCGCCGGGCCTGTGGTTGAGACAGTGGGGAAGTCGTTACGCCATTCGTGCAGGTCGGAACTTACCCGACAAGGAATTTCGCTACCTTAGGATGGTTATAGTTACCACCGCCGTTTACTGGCGCTTAAGTTCTCCGCTTCGCCCCGAAGAGCTAACAGGTCCCCTTAACGTTCCAGCACCGGGCAGGCGTCAGTCCATATACATCGAATTACTTCTTCGCATGGACCTGTGTTTTTAGTAAACAGTCGCTTCCCCCTGCTCTCTGCGGCCATACAACGCTCCACCCGCGCGGGGCTTCACGTCTCCGGCCCCCCTTCTCCCTAAGTTACGGGGGCAATTTGCCGAGTTCCTTAACCACAGTTCGCCCGATCGCCTCGGTATTCTCTACCTGACCACCTGTGTCGGTTTGGGGTACGGGCCGCTAAGAACTCGCTAGAGGCTTTTCTCGGCAGCATAGGATCACTGACTTCACCTGAATCGGCTCGGCATCACGTCTCAGCCTACATGTGCTGCGGATTTGCCTACAGCACGGCCTACACGCTTACCCCGGCACAACCACCGGCCGGGCTCAGCTACCTTCCTGCGTCACCCCATCGCTTGACTACTACCCGCCAGGTTCCCACGCTCCCCGTGTTTGGTCCGAAGACCGCCCACAGTTCGGGTGGTTAGCACAACGAGGTTCGTCAGGGTCGCTCTTTCGCGGGTACGGGAATATCAACCCGTTGTCCATCGACTACGCCTCTCGGCCTCGCCTTAGGTCCCGACTCACCCAGGGCGGAATAACCTGGCCCTGGAACCCTTGGTCATCCGGCGGAAGGGTTTCTCACCCTTCTTTCGCTACTCATGCCTGCATTCTCACTCGTGCCGCGTCCACAACTAGGTCACCCCGTTGCTTCACCCCCGGCACGACGCTCCCCTACCCACCCACACACCTGCACCAGATATCAAGACCTGGCGAAGTCATTGTGTGAGTGCCACAGCTTCGGCGGTGTGCTTGAGCCCCGCTACATTGTCGGCGCGGAACCACTTGACCAGTGAGCTATTACGCACTCTTTAAAGGGTGGCTGCTTCTAAGCCAACCTCCTGGTTGTCTATGCGACCCCACATCCTTTTCCACTTAGCACACGCTTAGGGGCCTTAGCTGGTGATCTGGGCTGTTTCCCTCTCGACTACGAAGCTTATCCCCCGCAGTCTCACTGCCGCGCTCTCACTTACCGGCATTCGGAGTTTGGCTGATTTCGGTAAGCTTGTAGGCCCCCTAGACCATCCAGTGCTCTACCTCCGGCAAGAAACACGCGACGCTGCACCTAAATGCATTTCGGGGAGAACCAGCTATCACGGAGTTTGATTGGCCTTTCACCCCTAACCACAGGTCATCCCCCAACTTTTCAACGTTGGTGGGTTCGGCCCTCCACGCGGTCTTACCCGCGCTTCAGCCTGCCCATGGCTAGATCACTCCGCTTCGGGTCTAGAGCATGCGACTCAAACGCCCTATTCAGACTCGCTTTCGCTACGGCTCCCCCACACGGGTTAACCTCGCCACATGCCACTAACTCGCAGGCTCATTCTTCAAAAGGCACGCCGTCACCCCGCAAGGCTCCGACGGATTGTAGGCGAACGGTTTCAGGTACTATTTCACTCCCCTCCCGGGGTACTTTTCACCATTCCCTCACGGTACTCGTCCGCTATCGGTCACCAGGAAGTATTTAGGCTTACCAGGTGGTCCTGGCAGATTCACGGCAGATTACAGGAGTCCGCCGCTACTCGGGAACACCCACAGAAGACCAGCCACTTTCACCTACCGGACTGTCACCGTCTACGGTCGGCCTTTCCAGACCATTCGACTAGCAACTGGCTTTGTAACTCCTTGAGCGCGTGTCAGCACACTCAGCAGGGTCCCACAACCCCGACCACGCAACCCCTGACAGGTATCACACGCAGCCGGTTTAGCCTCAATCCGCTTTCGCTCGCCACTACTCACGGAATCACTATTTGTTTTCTCTTCCTACGGGTACTGAGATGTTTCACTTCCCCGCGTTCCCTCCACACACCCTATGTGTTCAGGTGCGGGTGACTGGACATGACTCCAGCCGGGTTCCCCCATTCGGACACCCTGGGATCACAGCTTGGTTGACAGCTCCCCCAGGCCTATCGCGGCCTCCCACGTCCTTCATCGGCTCCTGGTGCCAAGGCATCCACCGTTCGCCCTTGACAACTTGACCACAAAGATGCTCGCGTCCACTGTGCAATTCTCAACAAACGACCAACCCACAACCCGAACCGCCCCACACCAGACCCGGCCACCGCCGGCGGTATATGGAACCAGGCCGTGCCTGGCGCCCGACAAGCGTCGTCCGCTCGTCCAAGCCACTGAAAGACAACCCATGGTTGTTCTTTCAGGACCCAACAGGGTGCCTGTCACCGATACCCAGCCGCACCATCCGCTCGTTCCCCACCACCCCGAAGGGATGGCCGTACTAGAACATCAGGCCGTTGCCGGAACCGACTCGCCAGTGTCTCCGCCAATGAGCACCCCGACCCGACATTCGCGGGCCGCGGGCTCCATACCGTCCTTCGACGGATGGTGCTCCTTAGAAAGGAGGTGATCCAGCCGCACCTTCCGGTACGGCTACCTTGTTACGACTTCGTCCCAATCGCCAGCCCCACCTTCGACGGCTCCCTCCACAAGGGTTGGGCCACCGGCTTCGGGTGTTGCCGACTTTCGTGACGTGACGGGCGGTGTGTACAAGGCCCGGGAACGTATTCACCGCAGCGTTGCTGATCTGCGATTACTAGCGACTCCGACTTCACGGGGTCGAGTTGCAGACCCCGATCCGAACTGAGACCGGCTTTTTGGGATTCGCTCCACCTCACGGTATCGCAGCCCATTGTACCGGCCATTGTAGCATGCGTGAAGCCCTGGACATAAGGGGCATGATGACTTGACGTCATCCCCACCTTCCTCCGAGTTGACCCCGGCAGTCTTCGATGAGTCCCCGCCATAACGCGCTGGCAACATCGAACGAGGGTTGCGCTCGTTGCGGGACTTAACCCAACATCTCACGACACGAGCTGACGACAGCCATGCACCACCTGTGACCGCCCCCGAAGGACCCCACATCTCTGCAGGTTTTGCGGCCATGTCAAACCCAGGTAAGGTTCTTCGCGTTGCATCGAATTAATCCGCATGCTCCGCCGCTTGTGCGGGCCCCCGTCAATTCCTTTGAGTTTTAGCCTTGCGGCCGTACTCCCCAGGCGGGGCGCTTAATGCGTTAGCTGCGGCACAGGGAACCGGAGAGGCCCCCCACACCTAGCGCCCAACGTTTACAGCGTGGACTACCAGGGTATCTAATCCTGTTCGCTCCCCACGCTTTCGCTCCTCAGCGTCAGTATCGGCCCAGAGACCCGCCTTCGCCACCGGTGTTCCTCCTGATATCTGCGCATTTCACCGCTACACCAGGAATTCCAGTCTCCCCTACCGAACTCTAGCCTGCCCGTATCGACTGCAGGCCCGCGGTTGAGCCGCGGGTTTTCACAGTCGACGCGACAAGCCGCCTACGAGCTCTTTACGCCCAATAAATCCGGACAACGCTCGCGCCCTACGTCTTACCGCGGCTGCTGGCACGTAGTTGGCCGGCGCTTCTTCTGCAGGTACCGTCACTTACGCTTCGTCCCTGCTGAAAGAGGTTTACAACCCGAAGGCCGTCATCCCTCACGCGGCGTCGCTGCATCAGGCTTCCGCCCATTGTGCAATATTCCCCACTGCTGCCTCCCGTAGGAGTCTGGGCCGTGTCTCAGTCCCAGTGTGGCCGGTCGCCCTCTCAGGCCGGCTACCCGTCGTCGCCTTGGTAGGCCATCACCCCACCAACAAGCTGATAGGCCGCGAGCCCATCCCAGGCCGAAAAACTTTCCACCCCCCACCATGCGACAGGAGGTCCTATTCGGTATTAGCCCCGGTTTCCCGGGGTTATCCCAAAGCCTAGGGCAGGTTGCTCACGTGTTACTCACCCGTTCGCCGCTCGAGTACCCCGAAGGGCCTTTCCGCTCGACTTGCATGTGTTAAGCACGCCGCCAGCGTTCGTCCTGAGCCAGGATCAAACTCTCCAACAAAAACTTGTTGAACAATCCATCCCGGCAACAAAAGTGTTGCCAAAGGAATCCCAACCAGACAGACCAAAGCCTGACCAGTCCGGGGTATCAAACAATTTGGCACTGGCTTATCAAGCACCCTGTTGAGTTCTCAAAGAACAACCACACACCATCCGAAAGCCCCGCACCGCAGGACCCCCATCCGGGGCATTTCGTTCACTCACCCGCCGCTCTCGCGCCGGGCACTTTTACTACGTTACCCGGTGGTTTCTGCCGTGTCAAACCGGTGTTTCGCGGTTTGTCGTGCTTCCACCCTTTTTCCGGGCACCCCGATCCAACCGACTTCCGTCGGAAGTTCCGAGGATTTCAGCAGGACGGCCGATGCGGTTACCCGCTCACTCGCCCGGTTTCCCTGCCGGCCGACAACCTTACCCGGTCGGTTCCGCCTCGCCAAATCCGCCTCCCGGCGAATCCGGGGCACCACCCGGTTTGTCGGTCCAGCACTCCGGCCTTCCAGGTCTTTCGCCCTGTTTCGTCCGTTCCGCGCTGGCAGAGAGAAAGTTACGCGCCCGGCGGTTTGATCGTCAAATCCGCCGGGCGCGTCCCGCGTCACATTGTCGACGTACGGCTATTTGCGCAGCTCAACACCGGCGAACGAGCGCTTGCCCCGGCGCAGCACCAGGTACCGGCCGTGCAGGAGGTCCGCCGGCGAGACGGTGGCGTCCACCGCCGCGATCCGGTTGTTGTTGACGTAGGCACCGCCCTCGGCGATCACCCGCCGGGCCTCCTTCATGCTCGGCACCAGGCCCGACTCCTTGAGCAGGCCGGCGACGTCCGGCAGCTCAGTGAGGTGGACCAGCCCGGCCTCGGTCAGCGCGGCACGCAGGGTCTCCGGCGTCAACTCCTCAAGCGAGCCGCGACCGAAGAGCGCCTGACTGGCCGCGACCGCCTGCGCCATCTCCCGCTCGCCGTGCACCAGGGTGGTCAGCTCCTCGGCGAGCGCCCGCTGGGCGAGCCGCGCCTGCGGGCGTTCCGCAGTCGCCTTCTCCAGCTCCTCCAGTTCCTGCCGGGAACGGAAGCTGAAGTAGCGCAGGTAGCGGCTCACGTCCCGGTCATCGGCGTTGACCCAGAACTGGTAGAAGGCGTACGGGCTGGTCATCGCCGGGTCGAGCCAGACCGAGCCGCCCTCGGTCTTGCCGAACTTCGTGCCGTCGGACTTGGTGACCAGCGGCGTGGTGAAGGCGTCCACCGGGCCAGCCCCTCGCCGACGGATGTAGTCCACCCCGGCGGTGATGTTGCCCCACTGGTCGGAGCCGCCGTACTGGAGCTGGCAGCCGTACCGGCGGTGCAACTCGAAGAAGTCGTTTGCCTGGAGGAGCTGGTAGCTGAACTCGGTGAAGCTGATGCCGGTCTCCAGCCGGGCCTTGACCACCTCGCGGGCCAGCATCTTGTTCACCGGGAAGTGCTTGCCCACGTCCCGGAGGAACTCCACCACCGACATCTCGCCGGTCCAGTCCAGGTTGTTGACCAGCTGGGCCGCGTTCTCCCCGGTGTACGAGACGAACGGCGCGAGCTGGTCGCGGATGCGCTGAACCCAGCCGGCGACCACCTCGGGCGGGTTGAGGGTCCGCTCGGCGCTCTCCTTCGGGTCGCCGATCTGGCCGGTGGCACCCCCGACCAGCAGCAGCGGCCGGTGCCCGGCGAGCTGGAGCCGACGCGCGGTGATGACCTGCATGAGGTGGCCGACGTGCAGACTCGGGGCGGTCGGATCGAAGCCCACATAGAAGGTGGCCGTCCCGCCGTCGAGCAGCTCGCGCAGCTCGTCGAGGTCGGTCGAGTCCTGGATCAGGCCTCGCCACCGCAGGTCTTCGGTCAGAGAGTCCCGCCCGTGCGGGAGGTTGCTGTCGGTCACGATCACCGATTCTCCCCCATCACCGGCCCTGGCCCGTAGCGGGTTTGCCCACCGGGCACCACTAGGCTGGCGGCGCCAGCGGAGGCGAGGAGGAGCTGACGTGGAGATGCCGGACCTGAACGGGGGCTTCGGGGCCATGCTGGGGCTCAAGTTCGACGAGGTCAGCGGGGACCGGGTGGTGATCCGCTGGCAGGTCCGGCCGGAACTGCACCAGCCGTACGGGATCCAGCACGGCGGGGTCTACTGCTCGGTGGTGGAGACGGCGGCCAGCATCGGCGGCGCCGTATGGCTGGGCGACCAGGGCCGCGTCGTCGGCGTGTCCAACCAGACCGACTTCCTGCGCGCGGTGCGGGACGGGGAGCTGACCGCGGTGGGCACGCCGATCCACCGGGGCCGCAGCCAGCAGCTCTGGGTGGTGGAGATCACCGACGACGACGGCCGGCTGGTGGCGCGCGGCCAGGTGCGCCTGCAGAACCTCACCATCGCCTGACCGTCTCCCGGACCGGATCGACTCGCCCCGGACGACAGGCTTGGGGGCTGAGAGCTCCGCCGTCAGGCGGCCGTGGGCAGGTCGAGGACGTACGCGTCGCCCTCCCGACGGAAGCCGAGCCGGTGGTAGTAGGGGGCGACCATGCCCGGCGGGCTGACCACCCGGCGGAAGCCGCGGTCGGTGAACAGGCGGCTGCGCCGGTAGACGAACTCGCCCGGGGTGAAGTCGCGGAACCGCTGGGTGACGTAGTCCAGGTCGATCTGGGCCACCCCGCCGGCCTCGGCGTGCGACACCACCACGCCGACCACCTCATCGGCCCGCACCACCAGGAACGCGGACCGGCCGGCGGCCGGGTCCCAGCGGAAGTCCGGGTTGAACCGGGCGATGTCGGCACCGTGTACGCGCAGCGTGTGGGCCAGGAACGCGTCGCCGGTGCCCACCTCGACCACCTGGTACGTCTGCTCGTCGTGCCGGGTGGCCAGCATCGCCCGCAGATACCAGATGTTGATCACGGCAAGCACCACGTTCAGCCCGACCATCGGCCACACCTGCACGGCGGCGTTGTAGCCGATCAGGATGAGGCAGCCGACCAGGTTGAGCGCGCGCAGCCGCAGGATGCGGGTCTGCAGCAGCGACCAGACCAGCAGCGCGGAGCCGGCCCAGCCGACGAGTTCCAGCCAGTTCACCCGGGGGAGACTAGCCGCCGGCCCGGTCGTCCGACCAGACGGACATCTCCAGTACGAATTCCTCGACCTCGGTGCCGCGGCTCTCTGCGTACCCCGAGTCCTCGCCGACCACGACGAAGCCGCACTTGCGGAGCACGGCGAGGGAGGCGGCGTTGTCTTTCGCGGCGCGCGCATGCACCGGCCGCTGCGGCAGCTCGCGCAGGAGCGCGCCCAGCGCGGCCGTGGCGTGGCCCCGGCCCCAGCGCCCCGGGTCGATCCAGTAGCTGACCTCGGTGAGCTCCCCCACCGGGAAGGCGACCACGTGCCCGACCACCTCGCCGCCGACCGTCACGGTCCGCGGGACGATGCGCGGGTCGGCGCGGATGCGCGCCCAGTGGGCGTCGAAGGCGGCCCGGTCGGCCGGGTCCTTCGGGCCGAACGCGGCCATCCAATTGGCCTGCGGATCCTGTCCGTGCGCGAAGAACGCCGGCAGGTCATCGTCACGCACCGGACGGAGCCGCACCTCACTGGTCACGGGTCGGAGGATACGCGGGCCCACCGACGGGATCGGAACCTCCGGCCCGCCGAACGCCACCGTCCGGCCCCGCCGCCGCGCCTCCCGTCGTCGCCGTCCCGCCGGATGTGGGGTGTACCCCGGCCCCGGTCCGCCGGGTCATCCGGGAGGTGGACGCCCGACCGAACCCGCCCCGGTGGCCGGCCTGCCCCGGAGGATCGGGACATGACCGCATCCCGGCGTTGTGCCCACCACCGCCACGGCCCGGCGTCCCGCCGCCACGCCCCGCCCCCGTCGCACAACGGCGGGTGGGCCGCCAGACCCCGGTTGGTGGGCCCCACGGCGGCCGGACCGCGCGCGCTCGGCCCCACGGCGGCCGCGCCTCTGGCGCTCGCCGCGGCCGCGGTCGGCGCGGTGGCGGTGGGCACCTTGGCGATCGGGCGCCTGTTCATCCGCCGGGCGACGATCCGGGAGCTGCGCATCGGTCGGTTGGAGGTGGACGAGCTGGTCGTCCGGCGGCGCATCGACCCGACCGCGGGGATGAGCGGATAGCGGACCGCGTCCACGGTGGGCACGCCGACGGCCGCTCGGGCCACGGCGCCGCGGCAGGCTCAGCTTTCCTCGGAGCTCGGATAGGCGTACAGGTCGAGCAGGCGTACCCGGGACGCCTGGAGCCGGTCCACGACCACGCTCATGAACCGGGTGACGAGCTGGCGGCCGAGCGCGTCGTCGGACTCCATCAGCCGGCGTACCCCGGCGGCGTCGAACTCGACGGCGGTGCTGCGCCGCACGGCGACCGCGCCGAACTGCCAGCGGTACGGCGGGAAGAGCCAGGACCAGCCGAGCACCCCGCCCGGACCGATCGTCTCGATCCCCACGTCGCCGCGGCCGGGCACCGGGAAGTCCAGCGCCACCTCGCCGCCACGGACCAGCCAGAACCGCTCGGCGGGCCGGCCGGCGCGGAACAACCGGTGCCCGGGGTGCCAGACCACCGGACGGGCGTAGCCGGTCAGCCGGGGCAGCCACTCCTGGGGCAGGCCGGCGAGGAAGGGGTGTTCGCGGAGCATCTCCAACGGGGTCATGCACACCTCCACGGCGCGGCGCGGGATCCGGCCGGCCAGCGGGTCCCTCGGGCAGGGGCACGACCTGGCGGCGGTGGGCATCGCCGTCCTCCTGGCCGATCCTCCCGACTCCATTCCACCTCCGCAGGACCCGAACCGTCAGGGCCGATGGTCCCGGACGCCGCGGGCGCAAGCCTCTGCCGCCCGGCCGGCCGGCGGAGAACGCTGGTGGTGGAGGAAGGGAGGACGTGATGACCGACAGAGCTGGTGCCCCGATCGTGGTGGGTGTGGACGGTTCCCCCTCCGCACTGGACGCGGTGCGGGTGGCCGCGCGGGAGGCGGCGGGCCGGCGCCGGCCGCTGCGAGTGGTGAACGCGTTCCTGTGGCCGCTGCTCGGCACCCCGCTCGGCCCGATCGCCGTCAAGCTGCCGGACAGCGAACTGCGGCAGGGGGCCGAGAAGATCGTCGCGGAGGCCGTCGACGAGGCGCGGAAGATCGACTCCGAGCTCCCGGTGACCGGTGAGGTGGTCGACGGCGGCCCGGTCACGGTGCTGTTGCGGGCGAGCCGGGACGCCGCGCTGCTGGTGCTCGGCCACCGTGGCCTGGGCGGTTTCGCCGGGCTGCTGGTCGGCTCGGCGGCCGTGCAGCTGTCGGCCCGAGCCGACTGCCCGGTGCTGGTGGTCCGGGGTGAGCTGCGGGCCGACGGCCCGGTGGTGGTCGGGGTGGACGGCTCCCCGATCTCCGACGAGGCGATCGGTTTCGCCTTCGCCGAGGCGGCGCAGCGTGGCACCGACCTGGTCGCCGTACACGCCTGGCGCTACCCGTCCCCGATCGGCCCCGGCGACATCATGCCGCTGGTGTACGACCCGGAGAAGCTGCGCGCCGAGGAGGAGCGGGTGCTCGCCGAGGCGGTGGCCGGCTGGGCCGAGCGTTACCCGGAGGTCCGGGTACGGCAGAAGCTGGTCGCCGCGGCCCCGGCCCGGGCGCTGGTCGAGGAGTCCGCCGACGCGCAGCTGACCGTGGTCGGCGCGCACGGCCGGGGCAGCCTGGGTGGGCTGCTGCTCGGCTCGGTCAGCCACGCGGTGCTGCACCACTCCCGCAGCCCACTGGCCATCGTCCGGCACCACAAGGACAGGGCCACCGCCTGACCCGCCGACCGCATCCGCGCCGACCGCCACCCGCGGTCGGCGCGGAGCGCGGTTGTTCCACTCCAGGTCGCGCGGATGGTGGTACCACCACAGACCGCACCGGAGTCGATCCTGGTGCACCAACCTCGGTGTACCGAAGCGGGTGTCGGGGCAAATGCGGTGTGCCAGGCAATTCGCCGTCAAGAATGGTCTGAGCCGACCGGAGGGATGCCAGTGAACCGACCTGTCGTGGTGGGCGTCGACGGATCGTCGACCAGCCTGACCGCCGCCGAGCACGCCGCCCGCGCCGCCGTCCAACGGTCAAGGCCGCTGCACCTGGTGCACGGCTACCTGCATCCGCTCGGCTACGGGGTGCCGCTGAACCCGTACGACCTCGGGGTGCCGGCGCCCACCGCGGAGGCGCAGAAGATGCTCGAACAGGTCGCGGCGGAGCTGACCGAGCGGCATGCGGGCCTGCGGGTGCAGGTCCGCCAGGTGGCCGGCGGCCCGGGCGCCACCCTGGTCGAGGAGTCCCGCCGGGCGGATCTCGTGGTGGTCGGCAGCCGGGGCGTCGGCGGCTTCGCCGGCCTGCTGCTCGGTTCGGTGAGCGGCCAGGTCGCCCAGCACGGGCACTGCCCGGCGCTGGTGATCCGTCCGGCCGAGCAACCGATTCCGGTCGACGGGCCGGTGCTGGTCGGGGTGGACGGTTCCGAGTCGGCCGACCTGGCCGTCCGGATCGCCGCCGACGAGGCGGTACGCCGGGGCGCCGAGCTGGTGCTGGTGCACGTCCTCCCGCCGGAGCGGGCCGGGGCGGCGCCGGCGGAGGCGGCCGGGGCGGCGGCGGCCGAGCAGTCCGAATCGACGGAGCTGCTGGCCCGGGCGGCGGCCCGGATCCGCGCGGACCATCCGGTGCTGGCCGTCTCGCAGCGGCCGGTCCGGGCCGCCTCCGCGGAGCAGGCGCTGATCGCGGCGAGTGGGGAGGCGGCGCTAATGGTGGTCGGGTCGCGCGGCCGGGGCGGCTTCGCCGGGCTGCTGCTCGGCTCGGTCAGCCAGGCGCTCGTGCAGCACGCCCACTGTCCGGTGCTGGTGGCCCACCCGTACGAGCCGACGGACTGAGCGTAAGGAGGGGTCCCCTGTTAACGCGAGGCGTTAACAGGGGACCCCTCCTTACGGGGCGGAACGCGCTGGAGTCAGGCCGAGTCGCGGCCGGCGAGCAGGTCTTCGAAGCTGGTGGTGAGGGCGAACGGGTCGGCCGGGCCGGGCGCGGCCGGGCGCCGCTCCACCTGCTCGGCCAGTTCGGTGCCGGCCCGCCGGATCCGGGCCCGCAGGGCGTCCTCGACGCCGTCCCCGGACCAGTCCTCGGGCGCCGCGAAGACCGCCGTCGGCATCACCACCGCCCGCAGGTACGCGAACATCGGCCGGACCGCGTGTTCCAGCGCCAACGAGTGCCGGGCGGTGCCGCCGGTGGCTCCGATCAGCACCGGCCGGTCGGCCAGGGCGTCCTTGTCCACCACGTCGAAGAAGGACTTGAACAGCCCGTTGTACGAGGCGTTGAAGATCGGGGTGACCGCGACCAGCCCGTCCGCGCTCGCCACCGTGTCCAGCGCCTCCCGGAGGGCGGCCGGCGGGAAGCCGGTGAGCAGGTGGTTCACCACGTCGTGCGCGTGTTCGCGCAGCTCGACGGGGCGGATCTCCACCTCGGCGCCGCGCCGGACCAGCTCGTCACGGGCGGCCGTGGCGAGCTGGTCGGCGAGCAGCCGGGTGGAGGAGGGCTGGCCGAGACCGGCCGAGACCACGGCCAGGGTGCGCCGGGTCATCGCCCCTCCTCCGCCCCGGCCAGGCTCGCCTCGTGGGCCGCGAGCAGCGCGGCGTGCGTCGGTGCCGCCGGCACGTGCGCCGGGCGCAGCGAGTCGAACTCCTTGCGCAGCACCGGTACGACCTCCTCGCCGAGGAGGTCGAGCTGCTCCAGGACGGTCTTGAGCGGCAGCCCGGCGTGGTCCATCAGGAAGAGCTGGCGCTGGTAGTCGCCGACATACTCGCGGAAGCCCAGCGTACGGTCGATGACCTGCTGCGGGCTGCCCACGGTCAGCGGCGTCTCGCGGCTGAACTCCTCCAGCGACGGCCCGTGCCCGTAGACCGGGGCGTTGTCGAAGTACGGGCGGAACTCGCGGACCGCGTCCTGGGAGTTCTTCCGCATGAAGACCTGGCCGCCGAGCCCGACGATGGCCTGGTCGGCGGAGCCGTGGCCGTAGTGCTCGAACCGCTGCCGGTAGAGGCCGACCATCCGCTGGGTGTGCTCCTTGGGCCAGAAGATGTGGTTGGCGAAGAAGCCGTCCCCGTAGTACGCGGCCTGCTCGGCGATCTCGGGGCTGCGGATCGAGCCGTGCCAGACGAACGGCGGCACCCCGTCGAGCGGGCGCGGGGTCGAGGTGAACGCCTGCAACGGGGTGCGGAAGCGGCCCTTCCAGTCGACCACGTCCTCGCGCCACAGCCGGTGCAGCAGGTCGTAGTTCTCGATCGCGAGGGGGATGCCGTTGCGGATGTCCTGCCCGAACCAGGGGTAGACGGGGCCGGTGTTGCCACGCCCCAGCATCAGGTCCACCCGGCCGTCGGCCAGGTGCTGCAGCATCGCGTAGTCCTCGGCGATCTTCACCGGGTCGTTGGTGGTGATCAGCGTGGTCGAGGTGGAGAGCAGCAGCCGCTCGGTACGGGCGGCGATCCAGCCGAGCATGGTGGTCGGTGACGAGGGCACGAACGGCGGGTTGTGGTGCTCGCCGGTGGCGAAGACGTCGAGGCCGACCTCCTCGGCCTTGAGCGCGATGGCCACCATGGCCTTGATCCGCTCATGCTCGGACGGCAGCCGCCCGTTGGTCGGGTCGACCGTGACGTCGCCGACGGTGAAGACTCCGAACTGCATGACAGCTCCTCGCGTGCCGCCCGGGGCCGGGATGGCCCTGGATCGCACCGCACAACATATTTGACGAGTCAACTATTCCGCCAGGAACCGCCATCCGCGTGGCCCACCTCACCACCCGCGCGGAGGAAGCCGTCGCTCCGGTCAGCCGCCGGCCACCGACGGCAGCACCTGCACCTCCGCGCCCTCACCGACCGGGGTGTCCAGCCCCCCGGCGTGGCGGCAGTCCTCGCCGTCGACGTAGACGTTGACGTAGCGGCGCAGCTCGCCGCGCTCGTCGCGGATCCGGCGGCCCAGCCGGGGCCAGGCGCCGTCGAGCTCGTCCAGGACGGTCCGCAGCGTGCCGTTGGCGGCGACGGTGAGCCGGCTCGCGCCACCGGCCTCGCCCCGCAGCGGGCCGGGCAGCAGCACGGTGACCACTCAGATCACCGCGGCGCGGACGCAGAGCACATCGGGCAGGTGGGCGGCGACCAGCGACCAGGAATCCCCCTCGTCCCGGCTGGCGTAGACCTCGCCGGACCGGGTGCCGAAGTAGACCCCGGCGGGGTCTGCGTCGTCGGCGCACATCGCGTCACGCAGCACCGACGGGTAGAACGGCTCGTCGGGCAGCCCGGCCGAGAGCGGCTCCCACTTGTCGCCCGCGTCGGCCGAGCGGTAGACCCGGCAGCGGTGGTCGACCGGGAAGCGCTGGGCGTCGGCGGCCAGCGGGAAGACGTAGACCGTGCCGGGGCGGGACGGGTGGGCGACCATCGGGAAGCCGAAGTCGCTGGGCAGGCCGGCGGCGATCGAGGTCCAGGTGCGGCCGTCGTCGTCGGAACGGTAGACGCCGTGGTGGTTCTGCGCGTAGAGCCGATCGGGGTTGCCGGCGTCGCGCGCGATCTTGTGGACGCACTGCCCGAACTCGGGCCACTCGTCGGGCAGGAAGTAGGCCCGGATGCCGGTGTTGCCGGGCGCCCAACTCGCCCCGGCGTCCTCGGTGCGGTAGACCCCGCCGGTGGACATCGCCACCGCCATCCGGGCCGGGTCGCTCGGGTGCGGCAGCACGCTGTGGATCGCCTGGCCGCCGAAGCCGGCATCCCAGGACTCCCGGTGCGGATGGTCCCAGAGCGCCCGGACGAGCTGGAAGCTGCGCCCGCCGTCGTCGGAGCGGAACAGCGCCGCCGGCTCGGTGCCGGCCCAGACCACGTCGGGCTGGTCGGCGCCGGCCGGGGTGAGCTGCCAGACCCGGCCGAGGCTGGCTCCGGTGTCGGCCGGGAAGGCCACCGGCGCCTGGTCGGGCTCCTGCCAGGAGGCGCCGAGGTCGTCGCTGGTCGCCACGCTCGGCCCGAAGTGCGAGCTGGTCATGCCGGCGAGCACCCGGGGCCGCCCGCGACGCTTGTCGACGGCGACCGCGTAGACGCCGGTCATCGGGAAGTGCGGGCCGCTCACCTCCCAGGCGCGCCGGTCGGGGCTGGTGGCGAGGAAGAGTCCCTTGCCGGTGCCGATCGCGAGCAGGGTTGTCATGTCGGGTCCTCCGGTCCGTCGGCGAGCGGGGTGTGGTGATTATGGCCACGCCCACCGACAGAATTTCGCCCCGCCGCGCCGACCGCCCGCTCAGCGACGGACGCGGGGCACGTGCCGGCGGTAGGCGCTGACGGTCGGGTCGCCCGCGATCCAGAACCGCCAGGGCACGTCGTGGGCGCCGGTGACGCCGACCCGGGGGCCGGCCGCGACCGACGCCTCCGGCACCGGGTCGAGCGGAGGCCGCAGCCGGACCGGACCGTCGCCGAGCAGATCCGCGCCGTAGACGGACCGGTCGATGCCCAGCGCCGCGCAGAGCCGGGCGGGTCCGCGCGCCAGATCCACCTCCCGGCGTACGGCAGGCCGGCGGGTCCGGGCGACGTCAAGGCCGTCGATCACCTCGCCGGCCCGCAGCAGCACCGCCGACGCCTCGCCGTCCGGACCGGTGACCACGTTGACGCACCAGTGCATGCCGTACGTGAAGTAGACGTAGGCGTGCCCGGAGGGGCCGAACATGACCGCGTTGCGCGGGGTACGCCCCCGGTGGGCGTGCGACGCCGGATCCCCGGCCGTGCCCGCGTACGCCTCGACCTCGGTGATCCGGACGGTGACCCCGTGGCTGGTGAGCCGGCAACCGAGCAGTCCCCGGGCGGCGGGGACCACCGGCCCGGCGAGCAGGTCGGCGAGGGGCGCGAGATGGGTGCCGGTCACGGATGAACCCTATCCGGCAACCCGAAAGTATGAACACGATCCGCTGTCAACAGGGTGTTGACAAAATGCCGTTCAATAGGTTCTGATGGACGGCATGGACACGCTGGACAACGACCCGTTCACCGCTCCGGACGCGGCCCAGGCCCGAGCCCACCGCAACTACACGGCGTTGATGCGGATCGCGGAGCGGCACGCCGGCACGAACGCTCGACGCCGGCGCTATGCCCACCCGGACGTCCCCGACGCGTATGAGGCGGCGACCCTGGTGATGGCCCTCGCCGGCGGGGCGGAGCTGGAACCGGGCGAGGACCCGGTGGACCAGGCCGACCTGATGGCCGCGCTGACCCTGATCCCGCATGTCCGCGCGGAGGTCGACACGCTGGAGGCCGGCCTGTTGCAGGCGGCCCGCGGCCGGGGCATGACCTGGCAGGCGATCGCCTTCGGGCTGGGGCTGGGCAGCGCCCAGGCGGCCCGCCAGCGCTACGAGCGGTTGGCCGTCCGCACCGGCACCGCCGACTGACCGGCGAAGACTGTCACAGCGCCCGGCAACACTGGCCGGGTGGACAGGACGAAGACGCGATGACGCGCGACGAGATGCTGACGTACTGCCTGGCGAAGCCGGGCGCGTGGCCGGACCAGCCGTGGGAGGGCGACGAGGTCGTCAAGGTGGGCAGCAGGATCTTCGCCTTCCTCGGCTCCCCGGACGGCGAGGCCCGGGTGGGCGTGAAGTGCGGCCCGTCCCGGGAGGCCGCCGACGAGTGGCTGCACCGGTTCCCGGACGACGCCCGCCCCTCCCCTACATCGGCCGGTCCGGCTGGAACACGCTGCGGCTCGACGGCGGCATCCCGGACGACGAGCTGATCGAGGCCGTCGACGGGTCGTACGACGCGGTGGTGGCGAAGCTGCCGAAGCGCGAGCGACCGACGGCGTGACCGCTCCCCCGCTGAGACACACCCTCGCGACCCGGCACGTCCGGTCCTGACATGGCGGTCCTCAAACGGCAAGAAGGCCCTCGGCAGCACGCCGAGGGCCTTCTTGCAGTGCCGGGGTCAGCGGGGCACGACCTGCTCGGCGGCCCAGTCCCGCCAGCCGGCCAGCTTGTCCGCGGCGGCGGCGAGCTGGTCGGCCACCGGCCCGGGGCCGGTCGAGCCCGGGGTGGTCCGGGCCGCCAGGGCGGAGCGGACCGAGAGCACGTCCCGCACCGACGGGTCCAGGTGCGGGCTCACCGCGGCGAGGTCGTCGTCGGAGACCTCGTCCAGGGCACAGTCCCGGGCCACGCAGAGCGCCACCAGCTTGCCGGTGATCTCGTGCGCGTCGCGGAACGGCACGTTCCGGCGGACCAGCCAGTCGGCCACCTCGGTGGCGAGCGAGAAGCCGACCGGCGCGGCGGCCACCAGGCGGTCGACGCGGACCGTCATCGTGGAGATCATCCCGGCGAGGGCCGGCAGCAGCAGTTCCAGGGTGTCGACCGCGTCGAAGGCCGGCTCCTTGTCCTCCTGCATGTCCCGGTCGTAGGTCATCGGCAGGCCCTTGAGCATGGTGAGCACGCTCATCAGCCCGCCGACGAGCCGTCCGGACTTGCCCCGGGCCAGCTCCGCGATGTCCGCGTTCTTCTTCTGCGGCATGATCGACGACCCGGTGGCGAACGCGTCGTCCAGCTCGACCCAGCCGAACTCGTGCGACGTCCAGAGCACCACCTCCTCGCCGAGGCGGGACAGGTGCACGCCGATCATCGCGGTGACGAAGAGGAACTCGGCGACGAAGTCCCGGTCGGCGACCGCGTCCATCGAGTTGGCGAAGGACGTCCGGAAGCCCAGCTCCTTGGAGACCGCCACCGGGTCCAACGGCAGGCCCGAACCGGCCAGCGCGCCCGCGCCGAGCGGGCTGATCGCGCTCCGGTGGTCCCAGTCGCGCAGCCGCTCCAGGTCACGCAGCAGCGGCTGCACGTGGGCGAGCAGCCAGTGCCCGAAGGTGACCGGCTGGGCGTGCTGGAGGTGGGTCATCCCGGGGGCGGCCGTGTCCACGTGCCGTCCCGCCTGCTCGACCAGGGCCTCGGCCAGCTCCACCAGCCGAGCGGCCACGCCTCGGGCGTGATCACGCAGATAGAGCCGCAGGTCGGTGGCGACCTGGTCGTTACGGGACCGGCCGGCGCGCAGCTTGCCGCCGAGGCTGCCGAGCCGCTCCAGCAGGCCGCGCTCCAACGCGGTGTGCACGTCCTCGTCGTCGACGGTCGGCCGGAACGCCCCGGAGGCGCAGGCGGCCTCCAGGTCGTCCAGGGCGGCCAGCATCCTCCCCAGTTCCTCAGGGTCGAGCAGGCCGGCGCCGGCCAGGACCCGGGCGTGCGCCCGGGAGCCGGCGATGTCGTACGGGGCGAGGCGCCAGTCGAACTGGACGCTCACCGACAGCCGCGCGAGCGCCTCGGAGGGTCCGCCGGCGAACCGGCCTCCCCAGAGACTCGTCCGGTTGGCGGCGGCGCTGTTCTCGGTCAGGCTCTTGTCGTCCACCCCACCCATTGTGCTGTTCACGATCAGGCACCGCCCAGCCGGGCGTCCCGCGCGGCGGCCATCTTGCTCGGCAGGCCCCACAACTGCACGAAACCCTTGGCGAGGGACTGGTCGAAGGTGTCGCCGGTGTCGTAGGTGGCCATGCCGAAGTCGTACAGGCTGGCCTCGGAACGCCGCCCGGTGACCGTGGCCCGACCGCCGTGCAGGGTGAGCCGCACCTCGCCGGAGACGTGCCGCTGGGTGTCGTCGACGAACGCGTCGAGCGCCTGCTTCAGCGGCGAGAACCAGAGGCCGTCGTAGACCAGTTCGCCCCAGCGCTGGTCGACACCGCGCTTGAACCGGGCCAGGTCCCGCTCGATGGTGACGTTCTCCAGCTCCTGGTGGGCGGTGATCAGGGCGACCGCGCCCGGGGCCTCGTACACCTCGCGGCTCTTGATGCCGACCAGCCGGTCCTCGACCATGTCGAGCCGGCCGACGCCCTGGGAGCCGGCGCGCCGGTTCAGCTCCAGGATCGCCTGGTACGGGGTGACCGTCTCGCCGTCGATGGCGACCGGCACGCCCGCGTCGAAGGTGATGACCACCTCGTCGGCGTCCCGCTCCTGCGCCGGGTCGGCGGTGTACGAGTACAGGTCCTCGATGGGGGCGTTCCAGATGTCCTCCAGGAAGCCGGTCTCGACCGCGCGGCCCCACAGGTTCTGGTCGATCGAGTACGGCGACTTGGCCGACACGTCGATCGGCAGCCCCTTCTCCTCGGCGAAGGCGATCGCCTTGTCCCGGGTCCAGGCGAAGTCCCGGGCCGGCGCGATGATCTTCAGGTCGGGCGCGAGCGCGCCCAGGCCGACCTCGAAGCGAACCTGGTCGTTGCCCTTGCCGGTGCAGCCGTGCGACACGATGGTGCCGCCGTGCTTCCTCGCCGCGGCGACCAGGTGCTTGACGATCAGCGGCCGGGACAGCGCCGAGACCAGCGGGTAGCGGTCCATGTACAGGGCATTGGCGCGGATCGCCGGCAGGCAGTACTCGGCGGCGAACTCGTCGCGCGCGTCGACCACCTCGGACTCCGCCGCGCCGCAGTCCAACGCGCGCTGCCGGATGACGTTCATGTCCTCGCCGCCCTGGCCGACGTCGACCGCGACCGCGATCACCTCGGCACCGGTCTGCTCGGCGAGGTAGGGAATGGCGACGGAGGTGTCGAGACCCCCGGAGTACGCCAGGACTACCCGCTCGGTCATGACGTGGTGCTCCCTTCAACGAACTCTTCCCGGCGGGCCCACGCGGCGAGCTTGTCGCCCAGTGCGGCACCGCCGACGGCCTCGCGGGCCACGACGAGGATGGTGTCGTCGCCGGCGATGGTGCCGACGACCTCGGGCAGGCCCGCTCGGTCCAACGCGCTGGCCAGGTAGTGGGCCGCACCCGGCGGGGTACGCAGCACGGCGATGTTGCCGCTGGCGTCGACCCCGTTGAGCAGCTCACTCAACAGCCGGACGAGCCGGGCCGGTGCGGCCTCGGCCTCGCGCAGCGGCCGGTGGCCGTCCTCGGGAATCAGGTAGACGCCGCGCCCGTCACCGCCGCGGGCGGTGACCGCCCCCAGCTCCTTGAGGTCGCGGGAGAGGGTGGCCTGGGTGACCTGGATCCCGTCGCCGGCGAGCAGGTCGGCCAGCTCGGTCTGCGAGTGGATGGCCCGGTCGCGGATCAGTTCGACGATGCGGGCGTGCCGGGCGGCACGGGTCAGCGGGGCGGTCATGAGGATGCCTCCAGGAGAAACGTCAGCAGCGCCTTCTGGGCGTGCAGGCGATTCTCCGCCTCGTCGAAGACCGCGCTGTGCGGCCCGTCGAGCACCTCGTCGGTGATCTCCTCGCCCCGGTGGGCGGGCAGGCAGTGCAGCACGATGACGTCCGCCGCGGCGTGGCCGAGCAGCGCGTCGTTGACCTGGTACGGCAGGAACGGGGTGATCCGGTCCAGCCCGTCGGCCTCCTGCCCCATCGAGGTCCAGGTGTCGGTGGCGACCGCATGTGCGCCCCGGACCGCGTCGACCGGGTCGGTGAGCACGCGGACCGACCCGCCGGTGCCGGCGGCGATCTTCTCGGCCCGGGCGACCACCTCGGGGTCGGGCTGGAACCCGGCCGGCCCGGCGACCCGGACGTGCATCCCGGCGGTCGCCCCGGCCAGCAGGTACGAGTGCGCCATGTTGTTCGCCGCGTCCCCGACGTACGCCAGGGTCCGTCCGGCGGTGGCGCCGAACCGCTCGCGGATGGTGAGCAGGTCGGCGAGGAGCTGGCACGGGTGGTAGGTGTCGGTGAGCGCGTTGATCACCGGCACGGTGGCGTGCGCGGCGACCTCGGCGATCCGGTCGTCGCCGTGGGTACGCAGCACGATCGCCGCCACGTACCGGGAGAGCACCCGGCCGGCGTCGGCCAGGGTCTCACCCCGCCCGAAGTGGGTGACCTGGGTGTCCACCACGATCGGGTGCCCGCCCAGTTCGGCGATGCCGACGTCGAAGGAGAAGCGGGTCCGCAGGCTCTGCTTGTCGAAGAGCACCGCCACCGACCTCGGCCCGGCCAGGGGCTGGAGGCCGAACCGGTCCGCCTTCATCCGGGCGGCGAGGTCGAGGACGGCCGACTGCTCGGCGGGGGTCAGGTCGTCGTCCCGCAGGAAGTGCCGGATCATGCGTTCGCCTCCGTGGTGGTCGCCTCGGTCGAGATCTCGGTAGGTTTCGACCCCTCCGGGGGCCGCTTCCCGGCAAGGTCTGCGGTGGCTGTCCGTAGGGCGGCGGGGAGGGCGGACAGGAAGGCGTCGGCCTGGTCGGCGGTGAGGATCAGCGGTGGGGCGAGTCGGACCACGCCGGGCTGCACCGGGTTGACCAGGAAGCCCGCCTCGCGCAGCGCGCTCGCCACCGCGCCGGAGACCGGCTCGGCGAACACGACACCGAGCAGCAGACCGGCGCCGCGGACCTCGGTGACCAGCGGGTGGCCGAGCGCCTCGATCCCCCGCCGCAGCCGCTCCCCGATCCGCTTGACGTGGTCGAGCAGCCCCTCGTTGGCGATGGTGGCGATCACGGCGAGGGCGGCGGCGCAGCTGACCGGATTACCGCCGAAGGTGGTGCCGTGCGAGCCGGGGGCGAGCAGGTCGGCGGCCCGGCCGAAGGCCAGACAGGCGCCGATGGGCAGGCCCCCGCCGAGCCCCTTGGCCAGGGTGATGACGTCCGGCTCGACGCCCTCGGCCTGGTGGGCGAACCAGTGGCCGGTACGGCCGACGCCGGTCTGCACCTCGTCGAGCACCAGCAGGGCGCCGTGCGCGGCGGTGATCCGCCGGGCCTCGGCAAGGTAGCCGGGCGGCGGTACGACGACCCCGTTCTCGCCCTGGATCGGCTCGACGATCACCATGGCGGTGGCGTCGGTGACCGCCGCTGCCAGGGCGGCGGCGTCGCCGTACGGGACGTGGGTGACGTCACCGGGGAGCGGGCGGAACGGGTCGGCCTTGGCCGGCTGGCCGGTGAGCGCCAGGGCGCCCATGGTCCGGCCGTGGAAGCCGCCCCGGGTGGCGACCACGTGGGTGCGCCCGGTGAGCCGGGACAGTTTGAACGCGGCCTCGTTCGCCTCCGCGCCGGAGTTGGCGAAGAACACCCGCCCGGAACGTCCGGCGAGGGCCAGCAGCAGCTCGGCGAGGGCGACCGGCGGCTCCGCGACGAACAGGTTGGAGACGTGCCCGAGGGTGGCGACCTGCCTGGACACGGCGGCCACCACGGCCGGGTGGGCGTGGCCGAGGGCGTTGACCGCGATACCGCCGAGCAGGTCGACGTACTCCCGGCCGGCCTCGTCGACCACGACGGCGCCGGAGCCGGAGACGAGCGCGAGCGGCGGGGTGCCGTAGTTGTCCATCATGGACTGGCCCCAGCGTTCGACGAGCGTGGTCATTCCGCCACCACCATGGTGCCGAATCCCTCCGAGGTGAAGACTTCCAGGAGCGTGGAGTGGGCGACCCGGCCGTCGACGACGTGCGCGGCGGGCACTCCCCCGCGCACCGCCCGCAGGCAGGCCTCCATCTTCGGGACCATCCCCGACTCCAGCGACGGCAGCAGCTTCGCCAGGTCGTCGGTGTTGATCTCGCTGATCAGGCTGGACGTGTCCGGCCAGTCGGCGTAGAGGCCGGCCACGTCGGTGAGGACGACCAGCTTGCGCGCCTCCAGGGCAACGGCGAGCGCGGCGGCGGCCGTGTCGGCGTTGAGGTTGTGCAGCACCCCGTCGGCGTCCGGCGCGACGGTGGAGATCACCGGGATCCGGCCGGTCGCGATCAGGTCGGCCACCGCCGAGACATCCACCGACTCCACGTCGCCGACCTGCCCGACGTCGATCGGCTGCCCGTCCACGTACGCCGGGCGGCGTACGGCGGTGAACAGCCCGGCGTCCTCGCCGGAGAGCCCGACGGCGAACGGGCCGTGCGCGTTGATCAGGCCGACCAGTTCCCGGCCGACCTGCCCGACCAGCACCATCCGGACGACGTCCATCGCCTCCGGGGTGGTGACCCGCAACCCGCCCTTGAACTCGCTGACGATGCCGAGCCGCCCCAGCATGGCGGAGATCTGCGGCCCGCCGCCGTGCACGACGACCGGCTTGAGGCCGGCGTACCGGAGGAAGACCATGTCGGCGGCGAAGGCCCGCTGGAGCTCGGGGTCGATCATCGCGTTGCCGCCGTACTTGACCACGACGGTGGCGCCGGAGAAACGGGCCAGCCAGGGCAGGGCCTCGATCAGCGTCTCGGCCTTGACCTGGGCCCGGGTGAGGTCCGCGCTGAGACTCACCGCACCAGCCTTCCGTTCGCGACTACGGGACTCCGCTGCGCTGCGTTCCTCGCGCTCACCGCACCCGCCCTCCGTTCACGACTGCGGGACTCCGCTCCGCTGCGTTCCTCGCGCTCACCGCGCCCGCCTTCCGTTCACGACTGCGGGACTCCGCTGCGCTGCGTTCCTCGCGCTCACGATGAGTACGCCGAGTTCTCGTGCACGTACGCGTGCGACAGGTCGTTGGTCCAGACGGTCGCCACCGCGTCGCCGGCGTGCAGGTCGATCCGGATGGTGACGTCCCGGCCGGTGAGGTCGACCTTGGACCGGTCCTCGGCGGCGGCCCCGCCCCGGCACACCCACACCCCGTTGACCGCGACGTCCACCCGGTCGGGCTCGAAGGCGGCCGCGGTGGTGCCGACGGCAGCGAGGATCCGGCCCCAGTTCGGGTCGTTGCCGAACAGCGCGGTCTTGACCAGGTTGTTCCGGGCCACCGACCGGCCGACCTCGACCGCGTCCTCCTCGGTGGCCGCGCCGACCACGTCGATGGCGATCTGCTTGGTGGCGCCCTCCGCGTCGGCGATGAGCTGCTGGGCGAGGTCGTGGCAGGCGGCGGTGACCACGGCGGTCAGCTCGGCCTCGCTGGGCTCGATGCCGGACGCGCCGCTGGCCAGCAGCAGCACCGTGTCGTTGGTGCTCATGCAGCCGTCGGAGTCGATCCGGTCGAAGGTGACCCGGGTGGCGGCCCGCAGCGCGGCATCGAGGGTCTCCGGGCCGGCCACCGCGTCGGTGGTGAGCACGCAGAGCATGGTGGCCATCGCGGGGGCGAGCATGCCGGCCCCCTTGGCCATGCCGCCGACGGTCCAGCCGCTCCCGGCGGAGACCGTGGTCTTGGGCCGGGTGTCGGTGGTCATGATCGCTTCGGCGGCCGGCAGGCCGCCGTCGCGGGACAGGCCGCGCACCGCACCGCGTACGCCGGAGAGCAGGGCGGGCATGGGGAGCCGCTCGCCGATCAGGCCGGTGGAGCAGACCGCGACCTCGCCCGCGCCGAGCATCAGCCGGGGACTGCTCGCGGTGAGCACGGCGGCGGTGTGCTCGGCGGTGGCATGGGTGTCCTGGAAGCCGGCCGGGCCGGTGCAGGCGTTGGCCCCGCCGGAGTTGAGCACCACGGCGCGAACCACGCCGCCCCGGACGACCTGCTGGGTCCAGAGCACCGGGGCGGCCTTGACCCGGTTGGCGGTGAATACGCCGGCGACCCCGGCGTCGGGGCCGTCGTTGACCACGAGGGCCACGTCGCTGGCGCCGCTGGCCTTGAGTCCGGCGGCGACGCCGGCCGCCCGGAAGCCTCGGGGGGTGGTGACGGTCACGGTGCCGTCCTTTCGTTCGCGACTGCGGTGCTCCGCTGCGCTGCGCTCCTCGCGCTCACGGGTGCCGTCCTTTCGTTCGCGACTGCGGTGCTCCGCTGCGCTGCGCTCCTCGCGCTCACGGGTGCCGTCCTTTCGTTCGCGACTGCGGTGCTCCGCTGCGCTGCGCTCCTCGCGCTCACGGTGCGACTCCGAAGATCGGGAGGCCGGTGGTCTCGGGGAGGTCGAACATCAGGTTGGCGTTCTGCACGGCCTGGCCGGCCGCGCCCTTGCCGAGGTTGTCGATGGCGCTGACCACGATCACCCGGCCGGAGTCGACGTCGACGGTGGCCTGGAGGTGGCAGGAGTTCGAGCCGGCGGTGGCGGCGGTGTGCGGCCACGCGCCCTCGGGGAGCAGGTGCACGAAGGGCGCGTCCGCGTACGCCGTGGCGAGCACCTCGCGTGGGTCGGCGTCGCCGGTGGGGACGGCGGTGACGGTGGCGAGGATGCCACGCGGCATGGGGGCGAGCACCGGCGTGAAGGAGAGGCCGGTCGCCCCGGTGGCCTGCTTGATCTCGGGCACGTGCTGGTGGGCGCCGACCTTGTAGGGCGACAGGTCGCCCATCACCTCACTGCCGAGCAGGTGCGCCTTGGCGGCCCGGCCCGCCCCGGAGGTGCCGGAGGCTGCGACCACCACCACGTCCGCCGGGAGGACCGCGCCGGCGGCGATCAGCGGGGCGAGCGCCAGGGTGGTGGCCACCGCGTAGCAGCCGGTGCTGGCGACCCGGCTGGCCGCGGCGATTGCGGCCCGCTGGCCGGGCAGCTCGGGCAGGCCGTAAGTCCAGGCCCCGGCGTGCGGGCCGCCGTAGTACCGGGCCCAGGCGTCCGCGTCGCGTAGCCGGTGGTCGGCGCCGAGGTCGACCACCTTGACCGTCTCGGGCAGGGCCGCGGCGAGGGCCGCCGACTGGCCGTGCGGCAGGGCCAGGAAGACCAGGTCCGCGTCGGCCAGGGTGGCCGGGTCGGTCGCCCCGAAGACCAGGTCCAGCCCGGCGAGCTGCGGGTGTACGGCGATGACCGGCTGGCCGGCCGAGGAGTGGGCGGTGGCGGCGACGAGGTCGAACTCGGGGTGACCGGCGAGCAGGCGGAGCAGCTCGCCACCGGCGTACCCGCTGGCCCCGGCGACCGCGACTCGGATGCCCATACCCACCTCCGCATGACTATGCAATGAAGGCTAGCAGGATCGACGGAGCAGTGCAAGTTCATGCAGTGCTCTGCATGAACTTCGACCGATGGTCGACGCCCGGTCCCGGCACACGGGCTCCGCGCCCTCAGCCCTCAGGCGGCAGGCCGGGCGGTGGAGTCATCCTCCTCGGGTACAGCCGCCAGCTGATGACGTTCGAGGTGGCGACCCCGGCCAGCACCGCCACGGCGGTCACGGCCACCAGCAGGAGTGGCAGCAGCAGGGCCACCGGGGTCAGCGCCCCGAGCGCCAGCAGCCCGATCGGCCGCGACCAGGAGACCCGACTGAAACCGGCGTAGTCGAGCATCGACCGGCCGAGCAGGAACAGCGCCGGCCCGCCGAGGATGACCGCGATCCGGGACAGCGTGGCGTCGCCGAAGGGCTGCGAGATGGCCAGCGTGTCCCCCACCGCGCTGACCGCCACGCCGATCACCATGATCAGATGCGCGTACGACGCGAGGTCACCGACGTACGCTGGGGCCCGGGACGACGCGATGGCGGCGGGGAGCAGCTCACCGGCCCGGTAGTAGTAGATCTGCCAGAACAGCACGGTGATCACGAAGGCCACCACCAGCGCGGCCGTCCGGTCGCGTTGGAAGCCGTACGGACTGAAGTGGATACCCGAGGTCAGAATGCTCTCCCCGAAGGCGATGATGAGCACCTGTCGGTAGCGCTCCGTCAGGTGTTCCTCCGCGATCGGCTGGCCCCGCAGTCCCGCACGTCCCAGCCCGGGCGTCGGAAAGTCGAGCAGCCCGCCGGCGTAGTCGATGAGCACCGCGACCGTCCACCAGATCACGCGCGCCTCGTGATGGGCGAAGATCCCGGCGATCCACGGCACCGCCGAGAGGCAGGCCCAGAAGACGATCCGGGCAGTGACCAGGCGCACGTGCGGGCCTCCGCCGCCGAAAAGTACGAGCCAGAGATGCCGGAACACCTCGATCGCGACAAAGACCCCCGCGAAGACGACTCCGCGCTCCCGGAAGGCCGCCGGCAACGCGGCCGCCATCAGCAGGGCGCCGAGCATGGTCACGATGACCATGACCTGGATCATCGGGCGGGCCGGATCGTAGCGGTTGGCCGTCCAGGCCATCCGGTACCAGAGCCACCACAGGGCCAGGGTCAGCAGCATCGACGAATAGAAGCCGGACCAGTTGAGCTGTTCGAGCAGTCGCTCGGTGAGGCGGGTGAAGGCGAAGACCAGCACCACGTCGAAGAGCAGTTCGACGAAACCGGCCCGGCTCGGGGGCTCACGGCTCCCCGGCAGCTCCGCCGCCCCACCCCGCATGGCCATGTCGGTTGCCCTATGTTTTGCCCGTTTTGGACCAGTATTCCAGAGTATTTCACGACGGTCATGGCGGCTCGACGCATCGCTCACCCATGCCACGTGGCTCCGGAGCCCTTCTCGGCGCCGGGAAGGGCTCCCTCGGTCGAGGCGTCAGTTCGTTCGTTCGGTGAGCCGGTGCTGTCGTTCGTACGTACGCAGGGCGGCGTCCCACGCCTGCGTGTACTCCGACGGCCCCATGCCGAGGTCGTTGTGCCCGCGCACCGCCTCCCGGAGCAGCTGCACCAACTCCGGCACCGCCTCCCGCCGCTCCGCCACATAGCGTCGGAAGACCTCGGCGAACTGCTCCCCGGCCAGTCGCGCCGCGTGCGCGGTCACCGGGTCGTCCTCGAGGTTCAGCAGGACCGCGCACCAGCGCCGGGTCAGGTCGTCAGCCTGGCACGCCTTGATCTTCTCGAGCTCGTGGTCGCACTCCAACTTGATCCGGTCTTCCCAGTACGGTCGCAACCGCTCCCGGACGCGCTCGTCCGGACTCACCCTGACCTGCACTGTGAAGTACGGCAGGTTGCCCTGGCGGGGCCAGCGCTGCCCCGAGAGGCGCGCGCTCAACGCCTGCTCCAACTCGTACGAGCGGTGCGGTTCGTGCTGCCGGGCGAGGTCGACGGCCTGCTCACGGACAATGCCACCGGCCCAGAGCAGGTAACGCTCAGCCCGGAACCGAAGCTCGTCGTAGGTCATGTTCCGGCCCGTCCAGTTGTAGACGGCATGGAGACGGAAGTCGAAGGCGTCTCCCCTCGCGGGCACGAGGATGGGCTGCGGCGCGTCCTGGCGATAGGACGCGCTGACATCTGCCGGAGGCGGTGGAGGCGGCGTGATGAAGGTCGGTTCCTGGGGCGGGAAGATGGCATGCCACCAGCGGCGACGCTCCGTCTGGCGGGGAACGGAGGTGTGGACGCTCGGGTTCGCGTGGGGGTGATTGCTCATGGGTGGTCCTCGTCCGTGAGTCGTCGTACGTCGTCGAGCAGGGTGTTGTGGGGCATGAGAGGGCCCCAGACATGCCGCAGCTGGTGGTCCAGGCGGCGCCGGAGCGGTTCGCGGCCGTCCACCACCAGGCTCAGCAGCTTCAGGCAGTACGCCGCGACCTCGGGGTGCCCGTCGGCGCGGTTGAGCCAGAACCCGAGCGTCCGCCAGGTGCGGTAAGCGGTTCCGGGGAGGGCGAGCGCGCCCGCCCAGCAGGTGGCCAGGTCGGTCAGCGAGACGGTGCCGCCGCGGGCCAGATCCAGCAGTTCGGGCCAGTGTTCGCGGGGCGCGGGCGACCATCGGTCGGCGAGGATACGCATCGCCCGCCCGGCATGCAGACGCACCTCGGGTTCGGGCGAGGCGGTCCATTCGGCCAAAGCGGCCATGACGTTCGGCGCGTGCCCCGCCTCGTACACCTGCACCAAGCCGCGGACCACGGAGTTCTGCCACCGTTGCATCCGCGCCTGCGCCACCTGGCGCAGCTGCACGAGCGCCGCGTCGGGCCAGAGGCGGGCCAGGCCGAGGGCGTATGCACGTGCCACGGTGTCACGCAGGTGCGCCGCGCCGCCTGCGGCCCACCCATCCAGCTCGGCGCGGATCCGTTGCCGCAACGGGGGTTGCATCGCCATGGCGACCAGCGCGATGGCCGCCGCCTGCCGCACGCTGGCGCGGCGCTCGCGGGCCAACTGGTCCACGACCCGCAGCGCGTGTTGCACACCGTGGCCGGCCGACCAGCCGATCGCGCCGGCGGCCGCCTGCCTGACTCCCGGCATGCCGTCCCGGGCGAGCTCGCTCCACCAGCGCAACAGCTGCTCGGGCAGCCACCAGTCCTCCCACGCGACGTCCAGCAGAGCGGCACGCAGGGCGTCATTTCCCGGGGCGAACTCGATCCGCCGGCCGGCCGGAAGCCGGTCGTCATCCATCACTAGCACGGCCTGTCGGAGGGTGGGACCCAGGAGGGAATCGAGCGCCGCGCCGGCCCGACCCGATGGCCCGGCGTTCGGCACGGCCCCCGGCAGGTCGGGCGCGGCCAGGAGCCGCGCCGCCTGATGAATCTCCACCACTGGCTGTCCGGCCAGCACCGCACAGGAAATCCGGAAGGCACGACGGTCGGCGTCGGTCCAGAATCCCGCGACGTCCGTGCCGGAGTCCGCGCAGTCAAGGATCCGACCAGCCCGCTCACGCAACTGTCGGGGAAGCAGTCTCTCCAACCGCTGTGTGAGCTCCGCTCCCCGGACCGGGTGCTGCGCGATGAGGTCGACCACCCGGGCCACCTCGCCCGGACGGGGACCACCGTTCAGGTAGGCCAGAAGCAGCGGGTGGGTGGCGCATTCGTCCTCGACGTAGAGGTCGACGCACCGCCTGGCGCAACCGTCCCCGCACCCTCCGACACACCGGCTCCGTAACTGCTGGCGGAGCTGCGCCCGGAAGACGTCGGCTGCCGCAGGGGACTGATGTTCGACGAGGTGAGCGGCGAACTCGTCGCGTCGCAGGAAGTCACCGACAAGCACCACGGTGGCGGTCGCGGCCTCGACGCGCGTGGCCAGACCGACCAGGGTCATCCCGTCAAGCTCCCGGACCCCCGCCTCATCCAGGCGCAGGACGTAGCCGTGTCCGGGACGCAGGGCGCCGGCTGCGTGGATCAGGTCCGCCGGGCTCTCCGCGTTCAGCAGACCCACCCGGTCGTAGCCGTGGCGCCTAGCGGAGGCTAGACACGCCGCCGTGTACCGCCCGCTGCCGTTCTGTCCAGAAAGGCAGACCAGGCTGCGCTGCTTGAGGCGCCGATCGAGCTGCTGGTCGCTCGGTGCTACGGCGTAGCCGTCGGCCAAGTGCCGCACTGCCATCCCGCTCAGCAGCTCCGACCAGGTTCGCCCGCCACCCGCGCCCGCCATCGTGACGTTCAGCGTGCCGATCGCGGTCGCCCCGGTCCCGGTCGCATTCTGGCCTCGGACGTGCACGTCCCCGACCCCGATCCCGGACGGGGCGCCGAGCAGGGCGGAGAGCCGGCCGATGACGTCGAGCGGGTCGAGCGGTTCCTCGTCCAAGTCCTCGTCCACGCCGTCCCCGTCCAGGGCGGCCGTCGAGTCTGGTGCGTCCTCATCGGGATCAGACGGCGGCTCCACCGGCCCATCCGGGTCCGGCGGCGGTGCTTCCCGGTCCTCCCGGGATGAGTCGACGAACGTGTTCATCGCTGATCGCCGTCTCGGCCGAAGACGGCGTCGCGACCGACCGAGCCGATCGCCGTCGCATTGGTACCGATGGCGTTCGGCCCGTTCACCCAGATGTCACCGGTACGAATGCCGCCGCCACCTGGGCCGACGGAACCGGAGGAACGGGACGCCGGTCGGCCGGTCGAGGTCGACGAGCTCCGCTCGGTCCGGCTGGCCCGGTCCGTCCGGTCGTCACCGTCCAACGGCATCGAGGACAGGTCCTCGTCCACCACGCAGACCCAGGCGGACTCCTCGAACTCCTTGTCCGCGTGGCTGACCCGGACCCGCCGGAAACGCTCCGGTCGCATTTCCTCCGGGTACTCGGAGACCACATCCCGAAAAATCTCGGTGGATACGACGAGCGCCACGCCCGCGTCCGGGAAGGCCGCCAGGGCTCGCTTCACCGGGCCGGCGTCGCAGAGCCGGCAGACAAAGACGACGGCGGAGCCGGGAAAGCCGTTCGCCCCGTCGAGATGCACGAGGCCCTGGTGCACGGCGATTCGCAGGCGGATCCGGGCAGCATCCACCCGGCTCAGATTGTAGGCACGCAGCCGCCTGTTCAGTTCGGGAACGAAACGACCGATCACCCGCGACTCCGGTACGTCGCGGGGCAGGATCGCCAGCTCTCCGTCGCCAGCCTGCTGGGTGCTCCAGGTCATCCGGTCCAGTCCGACCGCGCTGGCGGCCCCCTGCAGAAGGTTGGGGAACTCCTTCTGCGCCTCATACTGCTGCAGATTGCTCCGGCGGCTGTACCGCTCCATGTCCACGCAGATCAACAGCCGTCGCTCGGGATGGTGCATCGACGTGTCGCCCCTTCGCCATCAGCCCGCCACCGCCGGCGGGACCGCAGGCACATGGAACCGCCATCGCCGAGGCAGAACCCCGTAGAAGTACGGCATCCGTCGAGGTTGTCGGCTACCCGGCTTCCCACCTTCGTCGGGTATCCCGCCGCCGCGTCCGCGCTGTGCTGAGACCATGGTTGACCTCCTCACCGAGCTCCTTCTGGTGGCCGGCTGGACACCGGCGCAGGTGTTGGCGCTGCTGGTTCTCCACGCCGTGCTGGTCGCCCTGCTCCGCGGGGCATCGCGCTACGTGCAGGTTCGGCTACGCTTCGACGGCTTTCGCTGGACGGGGAGAGTGAGGCGGCTGATGCGGCGAAGTGGTCCGGAGGCCCAGTGGCCCTATGGAACATTCCTCCAGCGCTTGGACCCGCATGTCCGCACGGTCATCCTCGGCCTGGGCGTCCGCCGGCAGGTGCCGGCCGGCCAGATCCTGATCCATCAGGGGACACGCGAGTCACACCTCGTGCTGCTGGAGGAAGGGCTGACGAAGGTGACGGCACATCTTCCTGACGGGCGCTCGGCGCTGCTGTCCCTACGCGTCGGGGGCGACCTCGTCGGCGAGATGTCGGCACTCAACGACCAACCCCGCTCGGCGACGGTGACCACCTGCGGTCCGACCCGGTACAGCGTCATTCCCCGGGAAACCTTCACCCGGTTCCTGAAGGATCATCCCGGGGCCGCACTCGAACTCGCGGCCATGGTCGCCGACCGGCTGCGCTGGTCCAACCGTCGCCGCATCGACTTCACCTCGTACGCGGTCAAGATCCGGGTGGCTCGGGTGATCGCCGAGTTGTGTAGGACCCACGGCCGGCGAAGCCGGGACGGAATGGTCATCGACGTCCGCCTCACCCAGCCCGAGCTGGCCACCATCTGCGGAGCAGCGGAGACGTCCGTTCAGAAGGCTCTCCGCGGACTCCGCACCGACCGCCTCGTCGACACCGACTACCGGCGAATCACCGTACGAGACCTGTCGCGTCTGCGCGATCTCGGCGAGCTGGATCCCGACGAGGAGTGACGGGGTCCCTTCCCGCAGGAAGGGACCCCGCTGTGGTGGGGGCGTCAGGCGCCGCGCAGGGTGGCGCCGAAGCGACGGGCGGTCTCGGCCACCGCCGCGTCGCGGGCGGCCACCGTCTCCTCGCCGGTGAGCGTCCGGTCCGGGGCCCGGAACGTCAACTTGTACGCCAGCGACCGGCGGCCCGCGCCGAGCTGCTCGGAGGCGTACACGTCGAAGAGCCGGACGTCCTCCAGCAGGTCGCCGGCCCCCTCGACCAGGGCCCGCTCGACCTCGGCGGCGGGCACCGACTCGTCCACCACCAGCGCCACGTCGATCAGCGCGGGCGGGAAGGTGGAGACGGCCGGGCCGGCCACCATCGGCGCCGCGGGCAGCGCGTCCAGGTTCAGCTCCATGGCGCAGGTACGGCGGGGCAGCTCCAGCGCCGCCAGCACGGCCGGATGCAGCTCACCGGCGTAGCCGACCGGGGTGCCGTTCACCAACAGTTCGGCGCAACGGCCGGGGTGCCAGGGGGCGCGCTCGGCGGCCCGCACGGTGACCCGGTCGGCGGGGATGCCGGCGGCGGCGAGGACGTCCCGGCCCGCCTCCACGGCGTCCGCCCAGCCGGCCGCCCGGCCCGCGCCCCACCAGCCGGCCGGCTCGATCTCGCCGGCCAGCGCCACGGCGACGTGCCGCGGCTGGTCCGGCACCACCGCGTCGGCGGCGGCGAATTCCTCGTCGGTGGGCCGGCGGTCCACGCCCATGGCCGGCGGCGCGCCGACGCCGGGCCGCGGGTGGAACACCGCACCGATCTCGTAGATCGCCACGTCGCGCTGGCCCCGGCCCACGTTGCGCTTGAGGATGCCGAGCAGCGGGCCGAGCAGCGTGGTACGCAGCAGCGGCTCCTCCTCGGACAGCGGGTTGGCCACCCGTACCGCCGGCCGGCGCGGGTCGTCGGCGGGCAGGCCGAGCTGATCGGCCAGTTCCACGGAGACGAACGGGTGCGCCAGCACCTCGACGTACCCCCGCTCGGCGAGCGACCGGGCGATCGACCGCCGGCGCTGCTGCTGCCAGGTGAGGCCACGGCCGGGCGGCGCGGTGGGCAGCACCGACGGCACCCGGTCGTACCCGTCGAGGCGGACCACCTCCTCGACCAGGTCGGCCGGGTCGGTGAGGTCGGGTCGCCAGCTCGGCGGGGTCACGGTCAGCACCTCGGCGCGACCGCGGGCGGCCACCCCGACCTCGCCCGGGTCCTCGTCGAGCCGGTCGGTGCCCCGCTCGACCGTGCAGCCGACCTGCTCCAGCAGCTCGACCACCCGCTCCGGCGAGTACGTCACCCCCACCCGGCGCGACGGCAGATCGGCCGGCAGGGTGACCGGGGTACGCGGCCGGACGTGGGAGACATCGAGGATCTCCGCGCCGGCGGTGCCACCGCCGTGCTCGGTGAGCAGCCGGACCGCCTTCTCCAGCGCGATCAGGGGCAGGGTCGGGTCGACGCCCCGCTCCCAGCGCTTGGCCGCCTCACTGAACAGCCTGTGCCGACGGGCGGTGCGGCCCACCATCGCCGGGTCCCAGTGCGCCGCCTCGAAGAGCACGTTCGTGGTGGAGGCGACGACCTCGCTGGTCTCGCCGCCCATCACCGCAGCGAGCGAGATCGGCCCGGAATCATCGCAGATGACCATGTCCTCGGCGACCAGCGCCCGGGTCACACCGTCCAGGGTGGTGAGCTTCTCCCCGGGCTCGGCGCGGCGGACCACCAGCGGCCCGCTGATCCGGTCGGCGTCGAACGCGTGCATCGGCTGGCCGAGTTCGAGCATCAGGTAGTTGGTGATGTCGACCGCCAGCGAGATGCTGCGGATGCCGGCGACAGTGAGCCGCTGGGACATCCAACCGGGCGTCTGCGCGGTCGGGTCGACGCCGCGGACCATCCGGGCGGCGAACCGGTCGCAGCCGACGGTGTCCCGCACCTCGACCGGGTACGCCGGCTCGGCGGTGGCGCCCGGCGCGTCCCCGGCGGCCGGGTCACGGAACGGCACGCCGAGGGCGTGCGACAGCTCGCGGGCGATGCCCCGCACGCTCAACGCGTACCCGCGGTCGGGGGTGATCTCCAGGTCGACCACCACGTCGTCGAGACCGACCACCGGGCGGGCGTCGTCGCCGGGCTGGGCCTTCGTGTCCTCGGGCAGCACGATGATGCCCGAGTGGTCGTCACCCAGGCCCAGCTCCTTGGCGGAGCAGATCATGCCGTTGGAGTTGCGCCCGTACGTCTTGCGCGCCCCGATGGCGAAGTTGCCGGGCAGCACGCCGCCGGGGAGGATCACCACCACCCGGTCGCCCGGGGCGAAGTTGCGCGCCCCGCAGACGATCTCCTGCGGCTCGCCGGTGCCGTTGGCGGCGCCGACGTCGACCTTGCAGAAGCGGATGGGCTTCTTGAAGCCGGTCAGCTCCTCGATCTCCAGGACCTCGCCGACCACCAGCGGGCCGGTGACCGACTCCCGCAGGTCCTCGATGGACTCCACCTCGATGCCGAGGTCGACCAGCGCCTGCTCCAGGTCGCCGGTGGGCAGGTCGGCGGGGAGTTCGACGTGCTCCCGCAGCCAACTGACAGAAACTCGCATGACCGTTAAACCACCGTCTCCGTAACTCGTGCCCGCACCGTCAGACCCCGAACGCGCGGGTGAACCGCACGTCGCCCTCGGCCATGTCCCGCATGTCGCTGACCCCGTGCCGGAACATCACCGTCCGGTCGATGCCCATACCGAACGCGAATCCGGAGTAGGCCTCGGGATCGATGCCGCAGGCGCGCAGCACCCGCGGGTTGACCATGCCGCAGCCGCCCCACTCGACCCACTGCGGCCCGTCCCGGTGTTCCGGGAACCAGACGTCGAACTCGGCCGACGGCTCGGTGAACGGGAAGTAGTGCGGCCGCCACCGGGTCTTCGCGCCCTCGCCGAACATCGCCTGGGCGAAGTGGTCGAGCGTGCCGCGCAGGTGCGCCATGGTGATGCCCTTGTCCACCACCAGGCCCTCGACCTGGTGGAAGACCGGCGCGTGGGTGGCGTCCAGCTCGTCGGTGCGGTAGACCCGGCCGGGTACGACCACGTAGATCGGCGGCTTACGGGTGAGCATGGTGCGCGCCTGCACCGGCGAGGTGTGGGTGCGAAGAACAAGGCCGGAGCTCTCCGCCCCCGACGGCGGGGCGATGTGGAAGGTGTCCATCAGGCCGCGCGCCGGGTGGTCGGCGGGGATGTTCAGCGCGTCGAAGTTGGTCCACTCCAGCTCGACCTCGGGACCCTCGGCGATCTCGTAGCCCATCCCGATGAACAGGTCGCTGATCTGCTCCATCAGGGTGCTGAGCGGGTGGCGGGCGCCGCGCGGCCGCCGGTCGTACGGCAGGGTCACGTCGACCCGCTCCTCGACCAGCACCCGCTCGGCCTGCTCCCGCTCCAGGATCTCCTGGCGGGCGGCGTACGCGGTCTCGATGGCGCGGCGGGCCTCGTTGACCCGCTTGCCGGCGTCGGACTTGGCGGCCGGCGGCAGTGCGCCGATCTCCCGGCGGGCCAGCGAGACCGGGGCCCGGTCCCCGAGGTGCGCGGGGCGCAGCGCGTGCAGCGCGTCCGGGTCGGTGGCGTTGGCGAACGCCTTCTCGGCCTCGGCCACGGCCTCGGCCAGGGCGTCGGGGTCGAGCAGGGCGACCTGCTTCGGGTCGTACGGATCGTTGCGGTAGCTCATGGCGTACGGGTACTCCCTCACGGCGGCGCCGGCCCTCACGGGCGGCTAGGCGAGTCTACGGACGCGCGGCTTCGCCGCAGCCCGCCGGTGGGAGTTACGCAGGGGGAAGGGTCAGGCCCGCCGCCCGCCGACACCGGCGGGCTGGCTAAACGAACGCCGTGGCGCGTTCATCACGTGGACGGCTCCCCCTGCTGTGTGTGCGCATGACGGAGGTCAGCGCAGTGCTCTCGCTGAAGCGTACAGGCAGACGGCCGCCGCCGCAGCCAGGTTGAGGCTCTCGGCGCGCCCGTGCAGCGGCACCCGGACCCGGGCGTCGGCCGCCTCGGTCAGTTCCTCGGGCAGGCCGTGTGCCTCGGAGCCGAAGAGCCAGGCGGTGGGGGTGGCCAGCCGGCCGGCGTCGGCGAGGTCGTCGAGGTCGCTGTCGCCGTACCCGGTGGTGGCGAAGACGGTGAGCCCGGCGGCCCGCAGCGCCTCGACCGCCGCGAGAGGGTCGGCGGCGCGGACCACGTCGACGTGGAACAAGCTGCCGGCGGAGGCCCGCACGCACTTGCCGTTGTACGGGTCGACCGCGTCCCCGGCGAAGACCACCGCGCCCGCGCCGGCGGCGTCGGCGGTGCGCAGCACGGTGCCGGCGTTGCCCGGGTCGCGGATCTCGGCCAGCACCGCGACCAGCCGCGGCCCGCGCGCCAGGGCGGTGTCCAGGGGCACGTCGAGCTGCCGGCAGACGGCGACCAGGCCCTGCGGGGCGACCGTCTCGGCGAGCGCGGCGAGGGCCTCGTCGGTGACCTCGGAGACCGGTACGTCCGCACGGGCGGCCGCGGCGGCCAGATCGGCGTACCGGTCGAGGGCGGCCGGGGTGCCGAAGAGTTCGACGACGGTGCCGCCGCGGGCGAGGGCCTCACGGACGGCCTGCGGTCCCTCGGCCAGGAACCGGCCGGTGGTGTCGCGGTCGCGGCGGCGGTGCAGCCGGCGGGCCGCGACGACCCTCGGGGTACGCGGGGTGAACGGGCCGGAGACAGCGTCGAGGCGCCTCCCGCGCGATGGTGAATGCATGGGAGACGCCTCGATCTGCTGTTGCGGGTGGATCAGGCGGCCTGGGCCGCGGCGCCACCGGTGCCCTCGGCCGCCACGGCGGCGCGCGCGAGCTCGACGATCGCGGCGAACGACGCGGCGTCGTTGACCGCCATGTCGGCCAGGATCTTCCGGTCGACCTCGATGCCGGCCAGGCGCAGGCCCTGGATCAGCCGGTTGTAGGTCAGGCCGTTGGCCCGGGCGCCGGCGTTGATCCGCTGGATCCAGAGCTGCCGGAAGTCGCCCTTACGGTCGCGACGGTCCCGGTAGGCGTACTGCATCGAGTGCAGCACCTGCTCCTTGGCCTTGCGGTAGAGGCGGGAGCGCTGACCGCGGTAGCCACTCGCGGTCTCCAGCAGGGTACGACGCTTCTTCTGGGCGTTCACAGCCCGCTTGACGCGTGCCATCTCAACTCCTTCTTCGGTTCAGGTGGCGCGCGTCAGCGGCCGAGCATCTTGTTGATTCGCTTGACGTCGGCCTTGGCCACCTCGACGGTGCCGGTCAGCCGGCGGGTGCGGGTGGAGGCCTTCTTCTCCAGGTTGTGCCGCATGCCGGCCTGCTGGGCAACGATCTTGCCCTTGCCGGTCACGCGGACCCGCTTGCCCATACCCGTGTGGCTCTTCATCTTCGGCATTGGAACGTCTTCTCCCCTGTTACTCGCCGGTGGTCCCGGCGGGCCCGGCCGCCTCGGCCGGAGGCGCCTCGGCGGCACCCGCTTCCCGCTCGCGCGGCGCGCCGCCGCGGGCCGCCGTGGCGGACGCCTTCACGGCGCGGTGCGGCGCGAGCACCATGATCATGTTACGGCCGTCCTGCTTCGGCGCGGCCTCGACGTACCCCAGCTCCGAGATCTCGGACTCAAGCCGGCGCAGGAGCCGGTAACCCAGCTCCGGGCGGCTCTGCTCGCGACCGCGGAACATGATCGTCACCTTGACCTTGTCGCCGGCCTTGAGGAACCGCACCACGTGACCCTTTTTGGTCTCGTAGTCGTGCGGGTCGATCTTCGGCCGGAGCTTCATCTCCTTGATGACGGTCTGCTGCTGGTTACGCCGCGCTTCGCGCGCCTTCAGTGCGCTCTCGTACTTGAACTTGCCGAAGTCCATGAGCTTGCACACCGGCGGGCGCGCCATCGGCGCAACCTCGACCAGGTCCAGGTCGACGTCCGCGGCCAGCTGAAGGGCGCGCTCCAGCGGGACGATGCCCACCTGCTCACCTTCAGGGCCGACCAGTCGGACCTCACGTGCCCGGATCTGCTCGTTCACGCGTGGTTCGACGCTGATGGGGCCTCCTCGAGTCGAGTCTCCTACGGTGCCGACTCCGCGGGCTCCCGGGCGGGAGCCGACCCGGAAAGCAGAAGGCCCCGGCGCACGCCAGGGCCCACTCGACCGGTCGGCACGATCACATGATCGCGCATCCGGGACCGGGACGTGCCCGGAACCGGGGGACCGGACCCGGCCACCTTCGCGGCGACTCGGGTGGGAGCAGGCGCTCCGCTTCAAGACCGCCCGCACGTCAGGGACGGAGGCAGTCTGGTCGACCTCGCAACACTACACCCTCACCCCACCCACCCTCAAACCACCTCCGCATGGCGGGTCACACCCTCAAGATCCGCCCAGCTTCCCCGAAAGTGCCGCCGCCCAGCGTTCGGAGGCAACGCTTTCCCCGGAGGTGTGCGTACGGGTCAGCGGGGGGTGTTGGTGAGGGAGGCCAGGTGGGCCTGGTGGAGGCGGCGCAGGGCGCGTACGCCCTCGACCGCGCGCTCCTTGTCGGCGGCCTGGAGGGCGATCATCGGCAGCAGGTCGTCGTCGTGCAGCTCCAGGCTGGCCCACGGGGCACCGCGGTCGAACCGGACCCCGCGGATGACCTCCCAGGGCAGCTCGTGCGAGCCGAGCACGTTGCGGACCCGGACGCCCTTGGCGTCGGCCACGACCCGGGGACGGGTGAAGAGCAGGATGCCCAGGGCGCCGAAGACACCCAGCCCGATCATGGCGATCTGGTCGCCCCGCTGGAACGTGCCGTAGCCGTTGCCGGTGCCGCCGGTCAGCGAGGTGGCCACCAGGCTGAACACCACCAGCAGGAGGGCAGCCGACACCCAGCAGACCAGCCGGATCCGCCGGGGCCGCACGGTCACCACTGAATCGCTCCGCTCGCTCACGCGACCAGTCTGCCACCCGGCTCCGGCGCGCGTTCCGCCGCCACACTGACGGGTGCCCGCCTCGACAGGCCGGCCACCAGCACCGCCACCGCGGTGAGCCCGGCGCCGGCCAGCACCGGCCAGCGCGCCCCGGCGCCGCCGGGCAGCGCCAGATCCAGCACCAGTGCACCGCCGAGCTGCCCGGCGACCAGCGCCAGGCCGGTCCGCAGCACCCCGGCCGCGCGTACGCCGACCAACAGGGCGAGCACGATAGCGACCCCGAGCAGGCCGCCCACGTACAGCCACCACTGCCCCGGCCAGTGCGGCCCGGCGGTGAACGCCCCGACCAGCGCGGCCACGGCGAAGATGGGCGGGGTGCTGACGGCGAAGTTGACCGCGATGCTGGCCGCCGTGGTCCCGGCGGCGGAGACCCGGCCGTTCAGCGCGGACTGCAGGGCCACCGCCAGCCCACCGGCGACCGCGAGCAGGACCAGCCCCACCGCCAGATCACCGACCGGACGGCCGAGCTGGGCGAGGGCGACCGCGGCGATGCCGAGCAGCCCTCCGGCGACCCGGGGCGCGGTGAGCGACAGCCGCCCCACCGGGGACAGGCCGACCCGGTCCACGGCCAGCCCGCCCAGGCTGCCACCGGTCACCTGGGCAATGGTGAACACGGCCACCCCGAGCACCGGCACGACGTACGTGGCGATCACCACGATCGCCGCGCCGCCGAGCCCGCCCAGATACGACCACCAGGGCAGGCCGGCCCGGCGCAGCGCGACCAGCCCGGCCCGCATCGAGGGAAGGGCGACCAGCCCGACCAGGACGAGGAGGCAGCCGCCGAGGTTGTTGACCACGGCGCCGAGCACCGGGGCGCCGGCCCGCTGCCCCAGCTCGGCGTTGACGGCGCCCTGTGCGGCCGAGGCCACCCCGCCGAGGACGACCAGCGACAGGGCGGCCGGGGCCGACAGCGGTCTCACAATCGGCACGCGTGGATGTTGGTGACCAGGATCGCCCGCGCGCCCAGCTCGTAGAGCTCGTCCATGATCCGGTGCACGTCGTCGCTCAGGACCATCGCCTGCACGGCGACCCAGCCCTCGCGGTGCAGCGGGGAGACGGTCGGCGACTCGATGCCGGGGGTCAGCGAGCTGGCCCGGTCGAGCAACCCGGCCGGCACGTCGTAGGCCAGCATCACGTAACGCCGGGCGACCAGCACGCCGTGCAGCCGGCGCAGCAACTGGTCCGCCTGGGCACAGCCGGGAGCGCCGATCCGGCGGACCAGCACGGCCGAGGAGCGCAGCAGCGGCTCCCCGAACACCACGAGCCCGGCCTGGCGCAGCGTGGCGCCGGTCTCCACCACGTCGGCGACCACGTCGGCCACGCCGAGACGGATGGCGTTCTCCACCGCGCCGTCGAGGCGGATCACCTCGGCCTTGATGCCCAACTCCGCCAGGTGCCGCTCGACCAGGCCCGGGTACGCGGTGGCGATCCGGTGCCCGCCGAGCTGCTGGACGGAGTCCACGTCCTCGGGGCGGGCCGCGAACCGGAACGTCGCGCGGCCGAAGTTCAGGTCGACGACCTCCTCGGCCGGCGCGCCGGAGTCGACCAGCAGATCGCGTCCGGTGATGCCGACGTCGAGGTCACCGGAGCCGACGTAGGTGGCGATGTCCTTGGGGCGGAGGTAGAAGAATTCGAGATCGTTGGACTCGTCCCGGCAGACCAGGTCCTTCGGGTCGGTGCGCTGGCGGTAGCCCGCCTCGCGCAGAATCTGGGCGGCCGACTCGGCCAGGGCGCCCTTGTTGGGTACGGCGACACGCAGCATGGGTGGAGTGCTCCTTCGATCGATCGGAATGATCAGCGGGCGGGAACACTCACAGATGTCGGTAGACGTCCTTGAGCTCAAGACCGGTGGCGAGCATCAGCACCTGGACCTGGTAGAGCAGCTGGGAGATCTCCTCGGCGGCCCGCTCGGGCCCCTCGTGCTCGGCGGCCATCCACGACTCGGCCGCCTCCTCGACGACCTTCTTGCCGATGAAGTGCACCCCCTTTTCGAGCGCGGCGACCGTGCCCGAGCCCGGGGTGCCGGCGGCGGCCTTGGCCTGCAGCTCGGCGAACAGCTCCTCGAACGTCTTCACGGAAGGCGATTCTTCCAGCTCGCCGACGCGGCCGCGTGCGGCGGGTCCGGCCCGGCCCGGTGGTCGGGACGGCCCGACCGACCGAACTTGATCCACAACTGTGGGACAGGTCTCGGCCTCGCACGCCCCGTGGCCCTACCATGTTGACCATGGTAAATACCCCTCGCATCCTCGCTCTCGGCGCGGCCGGCGCCGTGCTCGCCGCGGTCGCCGCCTGCGCGCCCCAGGACGATCCGTCCCCCACCCCGAACCCTCCCGCCGCGGCCTGCACGAAGGACAAGATGCCGACGCGGACCACCGGCAAGCTCACCATCGCCACCGACGAGCCGGCGTACGAGCCGTGGTTCCGCGGCAACAAGCCGGACAACGGGGAGGGCTACGAGGCGGCCGTGGCGTACGCGGTGGCCGAGAAGCTCGGGTACGCCCGCGAGGACGTCACCTGGACCCGGGTGAAGTTCGACGCCGCCATCGCCCCCGGGCCGAAGACCTTCGACTTCGACATCAACCAGTTCTCCATCACCGACGAGCGCAAGCAGGCGGTCGACTTCTCCGCGCCCTACTACCTGGTGCGGCAGACCGTGATCGCGCTGAAATCCTCCAAGATCGCCGGAAAGAACTCGCTGGCCGACCTGAAGAACGCCACCCTCGGGGCCCAGGTCGGCACCACCAGCTACCAGGCGATCACCGACGTGATCAAGCCGACCCGGAAGCCACAGGTCTTCAACAACAACGACGACGCCAAGAAGGCGCTGCAGAACGGACAGCTCGACGGCCTGGTGGTGGACCTGCCGACCGCCTTCTACATGACCGGCGCGGAACTCACCGACGCCACCATCGTCGGCCAGGTGCCGCAGGTCGGCGCGCCCGAGGCGTTCGGGCTGCTGCTGGACAAGGACTCCCCGCTCACCCCGTGCGTCAACGACGCCATCAGCCAGCTCACCAAGGCCGGCACCCTCACCGAACTCCAGCAGAAGTGGCTCGCCCAGGCGGCCGGAGCGCGCGAGCTCACGTGAGCCTGCTGCTCCACGCCCCCTCGGCCGCCCAACAGCGGCGGACCGCGTACCGACGCCGACAGACCGTACGCAGCGTGCTGGTCGCCGCCTCCTCCACGGCGGCGCTCGGCACGCTGCTGGTCACCGCCGTCACCGGCGCACCGGGTTGGGACCGGGTCCGCACGTCGTTCCTGGACCCGGCGATCGCCCGGGACGCCCTGCCGGCGGTGCTCGACGGGCTCTGGCTCAACGTCCGGCTGCTGGTCTGCTGCGCGGCCGGCGCGCTGCTGCTCGGGCTGGTCATCGCGCTCCTGCGCACCCTGCGCGGCCCGGTCTTCTTCCCGGTACGGGCGCTCGCCACCGGCTACACGTACACCTTCCGGGGCCTGCCGCTGATCATCGTGCTCTACGTGCTGACGCTGGGCGTGCCGGGCCTGCGGTTGCAGGGAATGCCACCGGTGCTGGTGCTCGGCGGCCTCGCGCTGGTGCTCACCTACAGCGGGTACCTGGCCGAGGTCTTCCGGGCCGGCATCGAGTCGGTGCACCCGAGCCAGCTCGCCGCGGCCCGGTCGCTCGGGCTGACCTACCGGCAGACCATGCGGCACGTGGTGCTGCCGCAGGCCGTCCGCCGGGTCGCCCCGCCGCTGCTCAACGACGTGGTGGCGTTGCAGAAGGACGTGGGCCTGGTCTCCCTGGCCGGGCCGATCGACGCCGTACGCGCCGCCCAGATCGCCACCGCGCAGAGCTTCAACTTCACCCCGTACATCCTGGCCGGGGTGTTGTTCGTGCTGCTCGCCATCCCGCTGATCGCGGTCACCGACTGGGTGACGCTGCGCGCGGCCCGACGCCAGTCCGGAGGCTGACATGTCCGTGCTGAACTGCCGAGGGCTGCGCAAGGAGTTCGGTGGCCACGTGGTGCTCGACGGGCTCGACCTGACCGTCCAGGAACATCAGGTGGTGGCGCTCATCGGGGCGTCCGGATCGGGCAAGTCGACCCTGCTGCGCTGCGTCAACCTGCTGGAGGAGCTGGACGACGGCACCATCGAGCTGGACGGGGAGGACATCTCCGACCCCCGGGTCGACCCCGACCTGGTCCGCCGCCGGATCGGCATGGTCTTCCAGTCGTACAACCTCTTCCCGCACCTGACCGTGCTGCAGAACATCACCCTGGCACCGCGTCGGGTGCACCGGCGGGCCCGCGCGGAGGCCGAGGACCAGGCTCGGGAGTTGCTCGACCGGGTGGGGTTGGGCGAGAAGGCGGACGCGTACCCGGATCGGCTCTCCGGCGGGCAGCAGCAGCGGGTGGCCATCGTGCGGGCGCTGGCCAACTCCCCCCGGCTGATGCTGCTGGACGAGGTCACCTCGGCCCTGGACCCGGAACTGGTGGGCGAGGTGCTGACGTTGATCCGCGAGCTGAAGGCCGACGGGATGACCATGGTGCTGGCCACCCACGAGATGGGGTTCGCCCGCGACGTCGCCGACCAGGTCTGCTTCCTCGACGGGGGCCGGGTGGTGGAGGCCGGGCCGCCGGCGCAGGTGCTCGGCGAGCCGACGCAGCCGCGTACCCGGCAGTTCCTCAGCCGGATCATCGAGGCCGGCCGGCTCTGACGGCCCCCGACCTACTTGATCAACTCCGCTTGCGGCAGGTTGTGGTCAAAACAGAGCACGAGACCACCACTTGCCGCACACCGAGTCGATCAGGCGAGGAAGGCGCGTACCGCCGCGTGGAACTCGTCGGGCGGGTAGCGGGCACCGCGTGCCCGGCGTCGATCGTCGCCAGCTCGCCGGCGGGCATCCGGGCGGCCATCGCGGCGAGCCGGTCCTGCGGCAGGCGGCTGGCCGGACCGCCGGCCACCACCCGGGTCGGCGCCTTGATCTCCGTCAACCGTTCCCACCATTCAGGAGGCGCTCGGCGTGGCCGTCCTCGCCGCAGGCGCCCTGGCCATGGTCCGTCCGGGCCTGGTGCTCGCCTTCGTCGGCATCATGCTGATCGGTCTCGGGCTGCCGATGTCGATGGTGGGCACCATGACGTTGATCCAGCGACGTACCCCGCCAAACCTGGTCGGCCGGGTCTCGGCCGCGCTGGACGCGTTGGCCAGCGGGCCGCAGGCGGTGGCGATCGGGGCTGGCGCGCTCCTGGTCGGTCTGGTCGACTACCGCCTGCTGTACGGGGCGATCGCGGCGGTGCTGCTGGTCGCGGCCGGCTACCTGCTCACTGGCCGCCGCCTCACCGCCCCGGCCGACGCCACGCCGGCCGCCGAGCCGGTCGAGGCCGCACCGGCCCCCAGGTAGCGACCGACCGGGCGGCCACGGGCCACCGGTCAGGCGAAGCCGACGCGGTGGCCGTTGGTGGCGTCGAGGCCGCGGATGGCCAGGGCGGCGTCCAGGGCCGCCACGGTGGCCGCCCAGCCCTTGTCCTCGGCCGACCCGGGCAGGCCGGCCCGGTCCCGGGCCTGCTCGATGGTGTCCACGGTGAGCACCCCGTGCGCCACCGGCTTGCCCTCGTCCAGCGCGACCCGGGTCAGCCCCTCGGTCACCGACTTGCAGACGTAGTCGAAGTGGGCCGTGGCACCCCGGACCACCACGCCGAGGGCGACCACCACGTCGTACCGGCGGGCCATCGCCTGGGCCACCACGGGCAGTTCCACCGAGCCGGCCACCCGGGCCACCACGGGCCGGGCACCGCACGCCTCAGCGGCGGCCACCGCCCGGTCGACCATGTGGTCGGTGAGGTCGCCGTGCCAGCGCGCGGCCACGATGCCGACGGTCAGCCCGGCCGCCTCCACCGAGGTGACGCCCGGTTCCCCGAACCCTGCCATCGCTATGCTCCGATCTCGTCGCCGGCGACCGTACGGCCCATCGGCGCCTCGGTCACCTCGTCCAGCCCCTCCAGGAGGTGGCCCATCCGGTCCCGCTTGGTCCGCAGGTAGCGCACGTTCTCCGGGTTCGACCGGACGGGCAGCCCCTCGCGGCCGCTCACCGTGAGGCCGTACCCCTCCAGGCCGGCACGCTTGGCCGGGTTGTTCGTCAGCAGCCGCATCGAGCGCACGCCGAGGTCGTAAAGGATCTGCGCGCCGGTGCCGTAGTCCCGGGCGTCGGCGGGCAGCCCCAGGTCGAGGTTCGCGTCCACGGTGTCGCGCCCCTGGTCCTGAAGCTGGTACGCCTGGAGCTTGTGCAGCAGCCCGATCCCGCGCCCCTCGTGCCCGCGCACGTAGAGCACCACGCCGCGCCCCTCCTGGGCGACCCGGGCCAGGGCCGCCTGCAACTGCGGGCCGCAGTCGCAGCGCAGCGAGCCGAACACGTCGCCGGTCAGGCACTCGGAGTGCACCCGGACCAGCACGTCCGCGCCGTCACCGAGGTCGCCCATGACCAGCGCGACGTGCTCGGCCGGGTCGTGCTCGCTGCGGTAGCCGAGCGCCCGGAACACCCCGTACGGGGTGGGCATCCGCGCCTCGGCGACCTGCTCCACCTGCTTCTCGGTGCGCCGCCGGTACGCGATCAGGTCGGCGATGGTGATCAGGGTCAGCCCGTGCTCGGCGCAGAACTTCTCCAGGTCCGGCAGGCGCATCATGGTGCCGTCGTCGTTGACCAGCTCGCAGAGCACCCCGGCCGGGCGCAGCCCGGCCAGCCGGGTCAGGTCCACGGCCGCCTCGGTGTGGCCGGGCCGGCGCAGCACCCCGCCCTCCCGGGCCCGCAGCGGCACCACGTGCCCGGGTCGGGCCAGGTCGGTCGGGTCGGTGCCCGCGTCGGCGAGCAGCCGGATGGTGTGTGACCGGTCGGCCGCCGAGATCCCGGTACTGACCCCTTCCCGGGCGTCCACGGTCACCGTGTACGCGGTGCCGCGCCGGTCCTGGTTGGTGTGGTGCATGGGCGGCAGGTCCAGCCGGTCGCACTCGCTTTCGGTGAGCGGCACGCAGATGTAGCCCGAGGTGTGGCGGACCATGAACGCGAGCAGCTCCGGGGTGGCCAACTCGGCCGCGAAGATCAGGTCGCCCTCGTTCTCCCGGTCCTCGTCGTCGACCACGACGACGGGCCGGCCGGCGGCGATGTCCGCCACCGCCTGCTCGATGGATCCGAACCTCGTGCTCATGCCGGCACTCCGCTTCGCTCCGTGCCGCCATGAGGCACCAAAAGACTGAGCCTGATGATTCGCTCGCTGCGCTCGCTCATGCCGGCACTCCGCTTCGCTCCGTGCCGCCATGAGGCACCCAAGAACTGAGCCTGACGATTCGCTCGCTCATGCCACGGCCTCCGAGTAGGTCGGCGGGGTCTGGGTGCGGGCCGGCGTCGTGGCCCGCGAGGTACGCCACCAGGCGGCCAGTCCGGCGGCACAGAACCCGCCGTAGACCAGGTACATGACGGCCGACGGATAGAAGCCGCCGCGCAGCAGCAGCGGCACGCCGACCGCGTCGACCGCGATCCAGATCAGCCAGAACTCCACCCAGCCACGGGCCATGCCGTACGTCGCGAGCAGGCTGCCGGTCAGGATCCAGGCGTCGGGCAGCGGCCCCCACGAGCCGAGCGCGGCCAGCACCGGGTACGCGGCCGCGGTGCCGACCACCGCGGCGACGAGCAGGCCGAGCCGCTCCCGGCCGGTGGCCCAGCGCGGGGTGACCGCCGGCTGCTCCCCCGAACCAGCGCGACGGTTGCGCGACCAGCGCCACCAGCCGTACAGGCTCACCGTGAAGAAGAAGACCTGGCGGCCGGCCTGGCCGTAGAGGTCGTGTGCCTGCGGGGTGGCGAAGGCGCCGCCGAGGAACACGGTGAACAGCAGCGCGTTGCCGATCATGCCGATCGGCCAGGCCCAGACCAGCCGGCGCAGCCCGAACAGCGCGGAGCCCAGGCCGAAGACGTTGCCGACGATCTCCCGGACCAGCACCGCCGAACCGGCGACCTGGAGCTGGGCGTCGAGCAGCCAGCCGAGCGGGCCCATCAGCGGTCGCCTCCGATGAGGCGGTCGCCGAGCAGCCGCTCGACGTACTTGGCCAGCACGTCCACCTCAAGGTTGACCGGGTCTCCGACGCCCTTGGCGCCGAGGGTGGTGAGCTTGAGGGTGGTGGGGATCAGCCCGACGGCGAACCAGTCGTCGCCGACCCCGGCGACGGTCAGCGACACGCCGTCGACGGTGATCGAGCCCTTCTCCACCACGTACCGGGACAGCGAGGCGGGCAGCCGGAAACGGACCGTCTCCCACTGCTCGGCCGGCTCCCGGGAGAGGATCTCGCCGACCCCGTCGACGTGGCCCTGGACCAGGTGCCCGCCGAGCCGGCTGTTCAGCGCGGCGGCCCGCTCCAGGTTGACCGGGTCACCCGGACGCAACGCGCCGAGCGCGGTGCGGCGCAGGGTCTCCCCCATCACGTCGGCGGTGAACACGTCCCCGTCGACGTCGACCACGGTCAGGCAGACCCCGTTGACGGCGATGGAGTCGCCGTGCCGGGCGTCGGAGGTGACCAGCGGGCCGCGAACGGCGACCAGCGCGGAGTCGCCCCCGGTCTCGGTGGTGCGGATGACCTCGCCCAGCTCCTCGACGATGCCGGTGAACATCTTCAGGCCTCCCTCTTCCGGGGCAGCGCGGTGATCCGCAGGTCGGGACCGACCTGCGTGACGTCGGTGATCTCCAGGTCGATGACGTCGGCGATGGTGGTCACGCCGGCGTCGAGCAGCGCGGTCGGGCCGGCGCCGAGCAGCTTCGGCGCGACGTACCCGACGACCTTGTCGACCAGGCCGGCGGCGAGGAACGCGCCGGCCAGCCGGGGGCCGCCCTCCAGCAGGGCGGCCCGGACGCCGCGGTGGTGCAGCTCCGCGAGCAGCGCCGGCAGGTCGACCCGGCCGTCCGGGCCGGCGCCGACCTCGTCGGCGGTGGCGATCCAGGTCGGGGCGGCGCCGTCGCGGACCCGGGCGTCGACCGGGGTACGCCCCGAGCTGTCCACCACCACCCGCAGCGGCTGCCGGATGGCCAGGGTGCCGTCGCGCAGGTTGCGGGCGGTGAGCCGGGGGTCGTCGGCGAGCACGGTGCCCACCCCGGCGATCACCGCGTCGACGGTGCCCCGCAGGGCGTGCACGTCGATCCGGGCCGCCTCCGAGGTGATCCACATGCTGGTGCCGTCGGCGGCGGCGGACCGCCCGTCGAGGGTGGCGGCGTACTTCCAGATGACGTACGGCCAGCCGCGGCGCATCGAGGTGAGCCAGGCGACGTTGCCGGCCTCGGCCTCCTCGGCGCGTACCCCCGTCTCGACCTCGACCCCGGCGGCGCGCAGGGTGGCCGCGCCGCCGGAGGCGACCGGGTTGGGATCGGGCACGGCGACCACCACCCGGGCGACCCCGGCCGCGATGAGGGCGTGGCTGCACGGGCCGGTGCGGCCGGTGTGGTCGCAGGGTTCCAGGGTGACCACGGCGGTGCCGCCGTGGGCCCGCTTGCCGGCCTGGGCGAGGGCGACGATCTCGGCGTGCGGGCCGCCCGCGTACGCGTGGAAGCCCTCGCCGACGATCTCGCCGGCCGCGTCGAGCAGCACGCAGCCGACCACCGGGTTGGGGCTGGTGGTGCCGAGACCGCGGGCGGCCAGGGTGATCGCACGGCGCATCGCCTCGTCGACGGAGACGCTCGCCATCGCCTGTCCCTGCCCTCTCGCTCGCCGGTCGCGCGGGCGGGGCTGGGAGGTTACGGCACGGATGCCGCGGACACGCGGCGGCGGAGACCCGGGGACGGCGACGCCGACCCCGGGAAGCCCAGGCGACGGCTGACGATGCCAGCGGCCGGCAGGGGCCTCCCCGTCCCGCGCGCTGTCTCCCATCCGGACTGTCTGGGGGCGGACGAGCCGCACCCCAACCGTCGGCCCCGGATTCTCACCAGGTCCACCTTCCGGCCGAAGCCGTCCGGGTCGCGGGCTTACCACGGTCGGGCCGTGGATCACCGCCGGTTCGGAATTTCACCGAGCCCCGCCAGCGCGTGGTGGGTATACCGAAAGTCTTACACGCCGAGTGGGGGGCAGCGCCAGAGAGGCGAGCTACCTCACAGCGAGGAATGCCCGGTTCAGGTGACCCCGCGCCGGCGGTCGACCGCGACGTACGACCCGGGCTGGCTCTTGGCGACCGTCTTCATCTCCGAGGCGACGGCGATCGCCTCCAGCGGGCTGGTGAAGCGCTTGCCGGAGTCGGAGAGGGAGACCCCGATGGAGAGGGTGACCAGGGCGGCCCGCCTGATGTTGCCCCGCCGGTCCTTCAGCTCGACGAAGCCGCGCTCCCGGTCGGTGGGGTCGTAGAGGGCGTCGGCGGCCTTCTCGAAGTCGACCACCGCCCGGCTGGTCAGCGGCCGGACCTGGTTGGGAGCGCAGACGATGACGAAGTCGTCGCCGCCGACGTGGCCGAGGAACGCCGGTGGCAGGCCGATCGACACCACCGCCCGGTGCAGGCTGCGGGCCAGGGCGGAGATGAACTCGTCGCCCCGGACGAAGCCGTACCGGTCGTTGACGCTCTTGAACCGGTCGATGTCGATGTATCCGACCGCGTAGTCGACCCCGCTGCGTACCCGGTCGCTGATCTCCCGCCGGATCCGGCTGTTGCCGGGCAACCCGGTCAGCGGGGAGACCTCACGGAACTCCTTGTTGCGGCGCAACGTGGAGCTGACCCGGGCGACCAGCTCGGCGGTGTCGAAGGGTTTCACCAGGTAGTCGTCGGCGCCGGCGCTGAGGCCGTTGACCTTGTCCACGGTCATGCCCTTGGCGGTCAGCATGATCACCGGCAGCGCCGAGGTCATCGGGTCGGCGCGCAGCCGACGGGTCAGCTCCAGGCCGTCGATGCGCGGCATCATCAGGTCGACCACGGCCAGGTCCGGCCGGTGCCGCTCGATCACCTCAAGCGCCTCCTGGCCGTCGGCGGCGTGCAGCACCTCGAAGCCGTGCAGGCGCAGGTTGAACTCGACGAACCGCGCGATGTCCTCGTCGTCGTCGACGACCAGGACGACATCGGGTCGCTCGTCGGCCGAATCCACGTCAGCCGCCGTGGGCCGCGCGTTCCGCCAGGCCCCGCAGGCGGCGTACCGCCTCGGCGGGATCGTCGGCGCCGTAGACCGCGGTGCCGGCGACGAAGGCGTCCGCGCCCGCCGCGGCGGCCTGCTCGATGGTGTCGGCGGCGATCCCGCCGTCGACCTCGATCCGCAACTCCAGATGGCCGCTGTCCACGTGCCGCCGGGCGGTGCGCACCTTGTCCAGCAACTGCGGGATGAACCGCTGCCCGCCGAAGCCGGCCTTGATCGTCATGATCAGCAGCGTGTCGAAGCTGGGCAGCAGCTCCAGGTACGGCTCGATCGGGGTGTCCCGGTCGATCGCCAGCCCTGCCTTCGCCCCGGCCGAGCGGAGGTCCTTGGCCAGCGCCACCGGGTCGTCGCACGCCTCGGCGTGGAAGGTGACGTTGTACGCCCCGGCGTCGGCGTATCCGGGGGCCCAGCGCCGCGGGTCCTCGATCATGAGGTGCACGTCGAACGGCAGCTCGGTCGCCGCACGCAGGCTCTGCACCACCGGTAGCCCGATGGTCAGGTTCGGCACGAAGTGGTTGTCCATGACGTCGACGTGGAGCCAGTCGGCGGCGTGTTCGACGGCACGGACCTCGTCGGCGAGGCGGGCGAAATCGGCGGCCAGGATGCTCGGCGCGACGATCGGCGGCGGTACGGTCACCGGGCCAGTGTACGAACGCCGCCGTTCGCTGTCGGCGGCGCGGCCCCGGTGCCGTATGCTCCACCGCCGTGGGGTGAGGTGTAGGGAAGGGCCCCTTACTGACGCCTCGGTGGAGAAGGTCCCCTTCTCATCAGCACCAGGCGGCGCACGCCACTGTGGACGGGGAGGTCGGGTGCGATGCGGCGATGGTGGACGGCGGCCGCCGTGGGTGCGACGGCGGTGCTGGCGCTGGCCGGCTGCGGCGCCCCGGCCGGGGTGGACCGGGATCTGACCGACGACTGGCCCGCCTTCCCGGCCGTCGAGGGATTCGTGCCGGAGTCCGGGGTCTGCCACGCCACGATCCAGGAGGTCGGATACCTCAGCGGCTACGGCCCGATCGACTGCACCACCTCGCACCGCGCCGAGACGCTGCACGTGGGGACGCTGACCGGTGCGGACGCCGGCCGGAGCACTCCCCCGAAGGCCGGGTCGACCGGGATGCGGACCGCGCACGCCGAGTGCGACCGGCAGGTCAGCAAGGCCGTCGGCGCCGACTGGCGCTCGGGACGGCTGCTGCTCACGGTCGTCTTCCCGTCGACGCAGGCCTGGGGCGGCGGGGCCCGCTGGTTCCGCTGCGACCTCTCCGAGGTGGACAGCCTGGACGACGCCAACGTCACCCTGCGCAGCGCCAGCCTGCGTGACGCCCTCGCGCCGGGCTCCCCGCTGGCGCTGGGCTGCTTCGAGCCGAAGCTCAACAAGGACGACATCGAGGAGATGCGGCCGGTCGCCTGCACCGCCAAGCACCACGCCGAGTTCGTCGGCGTCTACCCGTTCCCCGACGTCACGTACGCGGAGTTCCAGCGCAGCTCGGAGCGGGCGCACAAGGCGTGCCGCGGGCTGACCGCGACGTACGTGAAGGTGCCCAACGACGGCAACCTGCAGTACCGGGCCGGCACGATCATCTACCACCCGCTCGAGGCGGAGTGGAACGACGGCAACCGCGGGGTGCAGTGCTTCCTCTGGCTGAGCGACCGGGCGCTGACCCGCTCGCTGAAGGGCGCCGGCAACAAGGGGCTGCCGGTCCGGTGACCGGGGCCGGGTGGGACCGTCGCTGCCGGTCGGCCCCACCCCGCCCGCAGTCGGTCAGCCGACCTGAAGCGTCACGTCGTCGATGACGAAGCTGGTCTGCAACAACGTGTCCTCCACGCCGGTCCACTTCAGGGTCACCGTCTGCCCGGCGTACGCGGCCAGGTTGAAGGTGCGCTGCGTGTAGCCGCTGGCGGCGTTGAGGTTCGAGTACGTCGCCAGCGTGGTCGTGCCCACCTGGACGGTCAGCTTGTCGTACGCGGTCGACGAGGTGGTCTCCGCGGTGTCGATGTGCAGCCAGAACGCCAGGGTGTAGCTGGCGCACCCGGTCGGGAGGGTCACCGACTGCGACAGCGAGTCGGTGTGCGACGTCCCGTACCCGTCCAGCCACGCCTTGTACGAGCCGGTCCGCGCCGGCTGCCCCTGGGCGTTGGTGATCACGCCCGAGGTCGCCGTCCACGGCGTGCTGCCGGACTCGAAGCCGCCGTTGCCGATGAGCTGCCCGCCGGTGCAGCCGCCGGTGCCGGTCACGGTGAGGCTGTAGGTGGTGCTGTGGGTCGTCGGCCCGGTGCCGATGACCGTGATGGTGTACGTCCCGGTGGTCGCCGTCAACGAGGCGCTGACCGTCATGGTGGCCGAACCGCCCGAGGTGACCGAGGACGGGCTGAACGACACCGTCACCCCGCTGGGCGCGCCGGTGGCGGAGAGGCTGACGGTCTGGGCGCTGCCACTGGTGGTGGCGGTGCTGACGGTCGCGGTGGTGGCGCTGCCCCGGACCACGCTGCCGGAGGTCGGGTTCACCGAGATGGAGAAGTCGTTGGTCGGGGTGCCGCCGACCGCGAGCTGCCAGATCGCGTACGCGACACCGTCCGCGGCCCGGTCGAGGATGGTCGCGTTGATGTTGCCGGTGGTGTCGCACGCCTTGTGGTAGCAGGAGTCGTACGCCGCCCCGGCGGTGCCGCCCCACTTGCTGGCCTGCGCGGACGTCTTGGTGTAGCTGGCGCCCGCCGCGTAGCCGGAGGTGGGGATGCCGGCGTTGGCGAACGAGTAGTCGTCGGAGCGGCCCTGCCCCTCGGTGTTCTCCTCCGGCTGGAGGCCGAACGAGTCCCAGTACGCCTTCAGCGGCGCGGCCGTGGTCGAGGTGACCCGGTTGATGAAGTAGCCGCCGTTGGGCGAGGCGACCATGTCGAAGTTGTAGTACGCCTTGATGTAGCTCTTCTGGGTGGCGCTCAGCGAGTTGACGTAGAACTTCGAGCCCTGCAGGCCCTGCTCCTCACCGTTCCACCAGGCGAACCGGACCCGCTGGGTCATGGTCGGGTTCTGCTGCGCCAGCACCAGGGCGTTCTCCAGCAGGGTGGCCGAGCCGGAGCCGTTGTCGTTGATGCCCGGGCCGGCGGCGACGCTGTCCAGGTGGGCGCCGAACATCACGATCTGGTCGGCCGGGCCCTGCGGCCACTCGGCGATCAGGTTGCTCGCCGGGTAGGTGCAGCTGGTGCAGGTCTGCTCGGTGACGCTGTAGCCGGCGGCCTGGAGCTTGGACTTCACGTAGCTCACCGAGGCGGTGTAGCCGGCCGAGCCGGCCCGCCGGTTGCCGCCGTTACTGGTGGCGATGGTGTTGAACTGGGCCAGATGGGCCTGCACGTTGGTCACCGAGATGTCCGGGGCGGCCAGGGCGGTCGGCGCGGCCGCCGGGGCGGGGGCGGCGGAGGCGGAGGTCCCGCCCAGGGTCGCCGTCATCGCGGCGAAGAGGGCGAGCGCGAGGCCCGCGGTCGGGGTGCGACGTCTCATGGAGACTCCTCGTGGGGGTCAGCGGGGCGAACGGGATGGGCGCGACCCCTGGGCTCGGGTGAAGCCCGGGTGCCGACGAACCAGCGATCGGAACACTTACATGTACCGATCTACCGAGTCAACGGAACACCCCATCCCGCGTACCCACTCCCCCGCCAGGATGGCCCCACCCCCCACCACCACGCCCCCGCCCGCTGATCAAGGAGTTTGCGTCGCGGCGCGTCAGTTTCCTGACGCGAACTCCTTGATCAACTTGTCAGGGTGGGGGGCGGGGGGTGGGGGTCAGCCCTTGCGGAGGAGGGCCAGGAACATGGCGTCGGTGCCGTGGCGTTGGGGCCACAACTGCACCGTGGGCCCGTCCCCGAGCCCCGGCATGCCGGCCGGCAGCAGTGGCCGGGCGTCGACGAAGTCGACCGGGAAGCCGCAGCGACGTGACGCCTCGGTCACCGTCACGTGCGTCTCCACGACATGCGGGGAACAGGTGACGTACGCGACCAGCCCGCCGGGCCGGACCGCCCGCAACGCCGCGGTGAGCAGCTCCCGCTGCAGGCGGGTCAGCGGCGGCAGGTCCGACGGCTGGCGCCGCCAGCGGGACTCCGGCCGGCGCCGCAGCGAGCCGAGCCCGGTGCACGGGGCGTCGACCAGCACCCGGTCGAAGTGCCCCTCCGGCAGCTTCGGGTCGGCACCGACCGTCCGCCCGTCGGTGTTCAGCACGTTCACCGGCAGGCCCCGGGTGGCCTGGGCGACCAGCCGGGCCCGGTGCTCGGCGACCTCGACCGCGGTGAGCCGGGCGTCGCGCTGCGCGGCGAGCGCGCCGAGCAGGCCGGCCTTGCCGCCCGGGCCGGCGCACAGATCCAGCCAGCGGCCGTCCGGGCCGTCCAGCGGCGCGGTCGCGAGGACGTTCGCCACCAGCTGGGAACCCTCGTCCTGGACATGGGCGCGCCCCTCGGCCACCGCCGGCAGGTCCCCCGGCGCACCGCCGGACAGATAGACCGCGTACGGCGAGAAGGCGCCCGGGGCGCCGCCGACCTCGTCGGCCAGCTCCACCGGATCGGCCAGGCCCGGGCGGGCGCACAGGTGTACGGGCGGGCGCTCGTTGTCCTCGATCAGCAGGCGCGCGGTCTCGCCCAGGTCGCCGCCGAGCGCCTCGGCGAACGCCCGGACGATCCACTGCGGATGGCTGTACGCCAACGCCAGGTGGCCGATCGGGTCGGTCTCCGCCGACGGGGCGAGCTTGGCCACCCAGCCGTCAAGGTCGCGGGTGGCCACCTCGCGGAGCACCGCGTTGGCGAAGCCGGTGGCCCCGGGGCCGACGGCCCGCACCAGGTCCACCGTGGAGGAGACCGCCGCGTGCGCCGGCACCCGGGTGTGCAGGAGTTGGTACGCCCCGAGCCGCAGCGCGTCCCGCACCGGCGGGTCGATCCGCTGCACGTCCCGGCCGGCCGCGTCGGAGATGATCGCGTCCAGGGTGCCGGTGTGCCGCAGCGTGCCGTAGGTCAGCTCGGTGGCGAACGCGGCGTCCCGCCCGGTCAGCCCCTCGTCCCGCAGCATCGCCGGCAGCACCAGGTTGGCGTACGCGTCGTCCCGGTGCACCGCCGCGATCGCCTCGTACGCGACGTGCCGGGGCAGGTCGACGGCCGGCCGTGCGGGCCGGCGGTCGCCGAAGCGCCCCTCCCGCGCCGGCCGGCCGGGGCGCTCGGCGCGCTCCCCGCCGACGGGCCGGCCCTCGCGGGACCGCCCGCCACCGAACCGGCCGGCGTCGTCGGCGCGCGGGCCGGACCCGTACCGGGAGCCACGCCCGGCGGCGCGCTCGCTGTCCCGGGGCCCGCGGGCGTCGCGGCTGTCGGCCGACCCGCCGCGCGGACCGTCGACCGAGAAGCGGTCGCCCCGGGGCTCGGACGTCCCGGTCACTCGAACACCTCCCCAGCGGCGACCCGGGCGCCGCGCGCCCAGTCGCTCGCCGACATGGCCTTCTTGCCGGCCGCCCGCACCTCACCGAGGCACACCGGGACCGTGGCGGTGCCCGCCAGCACCCGGGACTTCTCGACCAGCAGCTCGCCGGGCTTCAGCTCGGGGCCGTCGGTCAGCGGGGTGACCGGACCGAGCTTCACCCGGTCGCCGCGGAACGTGGTCCACGGGCCGGGCGCCGGGGTGCAGGCGCGAACCCGGCGGTCCACCGCGAACGCCGGGTCGACCCAGCGGATCCGGGCGTCCTCGACGGTCAGCTTCGGCGCGAGGGACACCCCGTCGGCGGGCTGCGGCACGGCCCGGGCGGTCCCGGCCTCCAGCGCGTCCAGGACGGCCACCAACAGTCCGGCGCCCGACCGGGCGAGCCGGTCCAGCAGATCCCCGGAGGTGTCGGTGGCGCGGATCTCGTCGGTCACCGTGCCGTACACCGGCCCGGTGTCCAGCCCCTCCTCCAACTGGAAGACACTGGCTCCGGTCAGCTCGTCGCCGTGCAGCACGGCATGCTGCACCGGGGCCGCGCCGCGCCAGGCCGGCAGCAGCGAGAAGTGCAGGTTGATCCAGCCATGCCGGGGGATCTCCAGCGCCACCGGCGGCACCAGCGCGCCGTACGCGACCACCGGCACGCAGTCCGGGGCCAGCTCGCGGAGCCGGTCCAGGAACTCGGGCTCGCGGGGCTTCGCCGGGGTGAGCACCTCGACGCCGTGCGCGTCGGCCCACGCGCCGACCGGGGAGCGGACCAGACCCCGCCCGCGCCCGGCCGGCGCATCGGGACGGGTGACCACGGCCAGCAGCTCGTGGCCGGACGCGGCGATGGCGTCCAGGGCGGGGACGGCGACGGCCGGCGTGCCGGCGAAGACCAGACGCATCCGCCTCACCGCCCCAGGCCGAACGGGCTGCCGGCGGCGTGCGGGCTGAGCTTGACGGTCGGCGGCGCGTCCGGGTCGTACCACTCGGCCTGGCGGATCGCCTTCATGGCCGCCTTCCGGCCGGCCGGATCCAGCCGGTCGACGAAGAGGACCCCGTCGAGGTGGTCGGTCTCGTGCTGGACGCAGCGGGCCATCAGCCCGGTGCCGACGATCTGCAGCGGATCGCCGTGCCCGGTGAAGCCCTTGGCGATGACGTTCTGCCGACGCTTGGTGTCGAAGTAGAGCCCGGGGATGGACAGGCAGCCCTCCGGGCCGTCCTGCTCCTCCTCGTCGGGGAACTCCAGCACCGGGTTGACCAGGTGCCCGACGACGTCGTCCACGTCGAAGGTGAACACCCGCAGGCCCACCCCGAGCTGCGGCGCGGCCAGGCCGGCACCGCCCCGATCGCGCATCGTGTCGGTCAGGTCGGCGATCAGCCTGCGCAGCTCGGCGTCGAAGTCGACTACCGGGTCGGCCGGCGTGCGCAGCACCGGGTCCCCGAACAGACGGATGGGCTGGACGGTCACGCGGGGTGGCTCCTTGTCTGGAACGGGTGCGGCCGTACCAGTCTACGGAGTCGCCCCCGCCGCCCCTGCCGGCGTGCCGCGATCGGTGCCCGACGCCACGCCACCCCCGACGATCTCACCGAGAGTGACGGACGTGTGGGCCGGGACGCCCGGCTCAGGCACCGGTGCCCGGCTCCCCCGCGAGCACCGCGTCGCCACCGAGCAGGGCGTGCTCGGGCAGCGGGAGCTGGATACCGTGCGCGGCCGCCCAGTCGTGGATCACGCTGGGACGGGCCTGGGCGGCGAAGTAGTCGATCGCGCTCATCCCGCCGACCACCGGCTCGTCCACCTCGCCCACCAGCCTGGCGGGAACCAGCGGGAAACCGCTCTGCAGGGCGGCGCTGAGCCGCCGGTGGCCGTCCACCACGAAGAAGTACTCACCGGTGTAGCCGATGGTCAGCGGGGGCAGGGCCTCGTCGCCCGCCTCGGCCACGTCACCCACGAACTCGGAGTCCCAGAGGCCGCGAAGGGTGGCGATGTCCTCCGTCGGGTAGACCCGGGCCGGGTCGAGCAGCAGCAGCGGGTTGCCCTCGCGCAGCACCTCGGCGCCGAGCCGCCCCTCGTAGACGTCGATGACGTGCTGGATCACCTGCTCCGGGTTGGCCCGCGTGGTGTCGCAGATCAGGTCGTAGTTGCGCAGCAGGGCCTTGTCGACGCCGTACCGGACGATGAACCGGCCGCGCTCGCTCTCGCTGCGCTCCTTGAGCTTGGTCCGGGCCTCCTCCAGGGAGGTGTAGCTCTCGGCCGGGCCGGACGGGCGGGCGAGCACCCGCCGGGCCGCCTCGGTCGGCTCGGTGATCATGTGCACCTTGAGCGCGTCGGTGAAGAAGTGCCAGGCCAGCCGGGAATCCATCACCAGCCGCTCGCCGGAGGCGGCGATGTCCCGCTGGAGCTGGTCGACGTACCCGTCGACGGCCTGGTCGAGCTCGGCGTGCAGGTTGAGCTGGAGGGCGGTCATCTGCCGCTCCTGGGCCATCTGCCGGTAGAGGTCGCCGACGCTGACCCGGCGCAGCCCCAGCCGCTTGGCGATCTCGACGGAAACGGTGCTCTTGCCGCTGCCGAGGTCACCGTTGAAGACGATCGATTGACGAACGGTCACGAGTGGTCCACCCCTGCTCACCGGCTGGTTGACATCATCGATTCGGCGCCGGCTCGACGTACTGCCGCCTGTGTCGCGGCCAGCCTCCGGCAACTCCAGCCCGGCGCGTCTGACGCCGCGCCGTGACCTGGAGTCATCGTGCGTCCGGGCATGACGGGCGATGTTATCACGCGGTCTCCACCCATTTGCCGGACGAGGTGTGCGACAACCGTGCTGGTCAGCGCGGTGGGGTGCCGGGCCGACCAACAGGGCTCACCCGGATCGACCGCGCCGGGCCGGTCAGAAGAGGCTCAGCGGGTCGACCTGGAGCCGGACCGGATCGACGGCCTTGCGGGCGGTACGCTGCCCGGCGGCCGCGTGCAGCGCCTCGGCGAGGGCGGCGGCGCGGGCCCGGGGCACCCGAACCAACATCCGCTCCCGTCCCTCGTCGGCGGGTACCGGGCCGAGCACCTCGGCGCCGGCGGGCAGCCGGGCCCCGGCGAGCAGGTCCGCGACCGCGTCCGCCGGACCGGTCACGCTGGCCATCCGGACCGCCGGCGGGAAGCCCAGCTCACGCCGTTCGGCCAGCTCCCGGGCGGCGAACCAGGCCGCGTCCCAGCGCAGCAGCGCCTGCACCGGCGCGAGGCCGCCGTCGGCGACCACCACCACCCGGCCGCCCGCCGCGCCGGGCCGGGCCAACGCGACCGCGGCCAGCCAGCGGCGCAGCGCCTCCTCCCCGGCCCGCAGATCGGCCCGGGTGAGCAGGGCCCACGAGTCGAGCAGCAGGACCGCGCCGTAGCCGCCGTCGGCGACCGGTTCCGCGCCCGGGGTGGCGATCACCAGGCCGGCCCCGCCCGGCACCACGCTCAGCACCTCCTCCCGTCCGGAGGTGCGGACCGGCACGCCGGGGAAGGCCCGACCCAGCTCCTCGGCGGTGCGCCGGGCGCCGGTGACCGCGGCGCGCAGCCGCCGCCCCCCGCACTCCGGGCAGGCGTACGCGGCGGCGACCCGGCCGCACCAGCGGCAGGCCGGGACGCCTTCGGCGGCGGGCAGGGCGAGCGGTCCGGCGCAGTGCGGGCAACGGGCCGGCATACGGCAGTCGGCGCAGGCGATCGAGGGCAGGTAGCCGCGGCGGGGCACCTGCACCAGCACCGGCAGGTCGGCGCGGAGCGCGTCCCGGGCGGCGGTCCACGCCAGGCTGGGCAGCCGGGCGGAGGCCGCCCCGGGGTCGCGGGCGAGTTGCGGGTCGTCCCCGGTCGGCGCGATCGCCGGCATCCGGGCGCGTACGGTCGCCCGGTCGGCGACCACCTCCCGGGCCCAGCGGGTCTCCACCAGCAGCTGCGCCTCGGCGGTCCGGGCGTACCCGCCGACCAGGGCGGCCGCCTCACCGAGCTGGGCCCGGGTGAGCAGCACCTCCCGGGCGTGCGGATAGGGCGCCCGAGGCTCGGCGTGCAGGTCGTCGCCGTCGTCCCAGATCGCGACGAGGCCGAGCCGGTCGACCGGGGCGAACATCGCCGCCCGGGTGCCGATCACCACGGGCACGTCGCCCCGCCGGGCGGCGAGGAAGGCCCGGTACCGGCGGGCCGGACCGAGCGCGGCGGAGAGGCAGACGTGCCGCCCCGGCCCGAGGACGTCGGTCAGGGCGGTGTCGAGGCGTTCCAGGTCCCGGGCGTCAGCCACCACGACGACCGCGCCCCGGCCACCGGCGACCACGGCGGCGACCGCGTCGGCGTACCGGGCGGCCCAGTCCTCGCCGGGCAGGGCCGACCAGACCGCGCGGGGCGCCCGCCCGTCGGTGAGCGCGCGCAGCAGGGCGGGACCGGCCGGATAGTCCCGCCACCCGCGCGGGTCCACGGCCTCCGGGGTGCGTCCGCCGTCGGCCGGGCCGGAGGGCCCGGTGTCTTCCTTCTCCACCCGGGCGTGCCGAGGCGGGACGGCCAGCCGGAGCACGTCGGCGAGGCTGCCGGCGTACCGGTCGGCGACCGCCCGGGCCAGCCGGGCCACCTCCGGCGCCAGCACCGGCACCGGGGAGACCACCTTTTCCAGGTACAGGGGGCGGGGGTGGTCGGACTCCGCGACGCGCTCCAGCAGCCAGCCGGCGACGAGCTGGCCGGCGAAGCGCACCTTCACCCGTACCCCGGGCTGCGCCTGGGCGTCCAACTCGGCCGGCACCAGGTAGTCGAACTGCCGGTCGAGGTGGGCCAGGGGAAGGTCCACGCAGACACGAGCGACCGGCGACCCCTCAGCGGGTCGCCGGTCGCTGCGCCTGGTGCCGGTCAGGCTCCCGCGGCCGACTTGAGGTCGGCCGCCCGGTCGGTGCTCTCCCAGGTCAGGTCCGGCAGTTCCCGACCGAAGTGGCCGTAGGCGGCGGTCTGCTGGTAGATCGGGCGGAGCAGGTTGAGGTCCCGGATGATCGCGGCCGGGCGCAGATCGAACACCTCGGCGACGGCCTTCTCGATCGAGGCGACCGGCACCGTCTCGGTGCCGAAGGTCTCGATGAAGAGGCTCACCGGGTGCGCCTTGCCGATCGCGTACGCGACCTGCGCCTCGCACCGCTCGGCCAGGCCGGCGGCGACCACGTTCTTCGCCACCCAGCGCATCGCGTACGCGGCGGAGCGGTCCACCTTGGACGGGTCCTTGCCGGAGAACGCGCCGCCGCCGTGGCGGGCGTACCCGCCGTAGGTGTCGACGATGATCTTCCGGCCGGTGAGGCCGGCGTCGCCCATCGGCCCGCCGATCTCGAACCGCCCGGTCGGGTTGACCAGCAGCCGGTAGCCGTCGGTCTCCAGGCCGAGGCCCTCCAGCTCCGGGGTGATCACGTGCTCGCGGATGTCCGGGGTGAGCAGCGACTCGAGCGAGATGTCCGCGGCGTGCTGGCTGGAGACCACGACGGTGTCGAGCCGGACCGGGCGCAGCCCGTCGTACTCGATGGTCACCTGGGTCTTGCCGTCCGGCCGCAGGTACGGGACGGTGCCGTCCTTGCGTACCGCGGCCAGGCGCCGGGCCAGCCGGTGCGCGAGCGCGATCGGCAGCGGCATCAGCTCGGGCGTCTCGGAGCAGGCGAAGCCGAACATCATGCCCTGGTCGCCGGCGCCCTGCGCGTCCAGCGCGCTCTCCGACGAGCCGGTACGCAGCTCGAAGGCGTTGTCGACGCCCTGCGCGATGTCCGGCGACTGGGAGCCGATGGAGACGCTGACCCCACAGGACGCCCCGTCGAAGCCCTTCTTGGACGAGTCGTAGCCGATGTTCAGGATGGTGTCCCGGACGATGGTCGGGATGTCGGCGTACGCCTTCGTGGTGACCTCACCGGCGACGTGCACCTGGCCGGTGGTGATCAGGGTCTCGACCGCGACTCGGCTGTGCGGGTCCCGGGTGAGCAGCGCGTCGAGGATGCCGTCACTGATCTGGTCGGCGATCTTGTCCGGGTGGCCTTCCGTGACCGATTCGGACGTGAAGAGACGTGTCACGGCACTCCTAAGCATGTGAAAACTTCTAGAAAGGTCGCTCGGCGGCAGTTTAGTCACCGCGATCCCAGCGTGACCCCGGGAACGGAAGGTGCCAACCGTCAGGATTGCTCAATCAGGCGAGCGTGCACGAGGTCCCAGACGGCATCGGCCAGGTCCTCCTTGGGCTGTTCGGGCAGCCGGTGCACCGAGTCGTCCGCACCGATCACGGTGGCGGCGTTGGTGTCGGCGCCGAAGACCTTGTCCACGCCGACCTCATTGATCACGATGAGATCCGCCCGCTTCCGGGCGAGCTTGGCCCGGCCGTTGGCCTCGGCGTCACCGGTCTCGGCGGCGAAGACCACCAGCACCTGCCCGGGCCGCCGGCGCTGCCCCAGCTCGGCGGCGATGTCCGGGTTGGTGACCAGCTCGATGGTCGGCGCGCTGCCGTCCTCCGCCTTCTTGATCTTACCGGTCGCGTAGCTGGCCGGACGGAAGTCGGCGGGGGCCGCGGCCATCACCACGACGTCCGCCTCCGCGGCCGCCGCCAGGGTCGCCTCGCGCAGCTCCTCGGTGGTGCCCACCCGGACCAGGTCCACCCCGGCCGGATCGGCGAGCGCGACGTTGGCCGAGACCAGGGTGACCCGGGCGCCCCGCGCGACGGCGGCACGGGCGAACGCGTACCCCTGTTTGCCGGAGGAGCGGTTGCCCAGGAAGCGCACCGGGTCGAGCGGCTCCCGGGTGCCGCCGGCGGTGACCACCACGCGCCGGCCGGCCAGGTCGGCCGGGGCGTCGACGCCCCGGGCCAGGGCCCGACGGGCGACCGCGAAGATCTCCGCGGGGTCGGGCAGCCGGCCCTTGCCGGTGTCCTTGCCGGTGAGCCGCCCCACGGCGGGCTCGATCACCCGCACCCCCCGGGACCGCAGGGTCGCCACGTTGGCGACGGTGGCCGGGTGCTCCCACATCTCGGTGTGCATGGCCGGGGCGAGCACCACCGGGCAGCGGGCGGTCAGCAGGGTGTTGGTGAGCAGGTCGTCGGCGAGGCCGTGCGCGGCCTTGGCGAGCAGGTCGGCGGTGGCGGGGGCCACGACGACCAGGTCGGCGTGCTGCCCGAGGCGTACGTGTGGCACCTCGTGCACGTCCGACCAGACGTCGTCGGCGACCGGCTGCCCGGAGAGCGCGGCCCAGGTCGGCGCCCCGACGAAGCGGAGCGCCGACGCGGTCGGCACGACCCGGACCCGGTGGCCCGACTCGGTGAAGAGTCGGAGCAGCTCACACGCCTTGTAGGCGGCGATGCCACCGCCGACCCCGAGAACGATCTCGGCGGACATCGACGCGGACGGGGCTACGGCTGGTCGGTCGGCTCGGCGGTGAGCAGGCCCGCGTTGATCTCGCGCATCGCGATGGAGAGCGGCTTCTCCTGCGGGGTGGTCTCCACGAGCGGGCCGACGTACTCCAGCAGGCCCTCACCGAGCTGGCTGTAGTAGGCGTTGACCTGGCGCGCGCGCTTGGCGGCGAAGATCACCAGAGCGTACTTCGAGGTCGTCTTCTCGAGGAGCTCGTCGATCGGCGGGTTGGTGATGCCCTCGGGGTTGGTGGCGATGGATCCCACGAATTACCTCTGCGTCTCGTGCACCGCCCGGGGGCGGTGGTCTCTCAACCGCTCGGGCGCGGTTGGGCCGGAGCCAGGAAGGAAGAACCGAGCAAGCCTACCAGCTCCTCCGCCGCACGCTCCGTGCGGTCGTGCACCACGGCGTGTGCGAAGGCGGCCGCGACGGCCGGGTCCGGCCGGTACGCCGGCGGGGCGAGCAGCACCAGCTCCGCATCCGGCACCACGGCCCGGACGGCGAGCGCGCCGGGCAGGTCCAGCGGCAGCAGCACCGGCCGTCCCACGGCGAGCCGGGCCCGCACGCCCGCCCGCGGCACCCCGCGCCGGTACGGCCCGATCCGGCACCATTCCAGCAACTCGTCGGCGGCGATCATCCGATCGAACTCGGCCGCGTCGAGGAAGATCCGGTCGACGCCGTCCACCTCGCCGGGGCACGCCGGTCGGGTGGTGGCGGCCACCGGCACCCACAGAGACGGAAAGCGCGCCCGGACCCGCTCGACGACACTCTCCCCGCCGGCCCCGGAAGGACCGGCCAGGACAGTGAGCCGAGCCGCCGGGCGCGCCTCGTCATCCGTGCTCACCGCTTGTTTCTACACGGTGCGGCGTTCAGTTGGCGGCGAACTCTCCAAGCAGAGCCTTGCGCTGCTGCTCGCCCAGGCCGCGCAGGCGACGGCTGTCGGCGATCTTGAGCTTCTCCATGATCTGGGTGGCCCGGATCTTGCCGATGCCCGGCATCGCCTGGAGGACGGCCGACACCTTCAGCTTGCCGACGACGTCGTTCGACTCGGCCTGCTCAAGGACGGTGGCGAGGCTGGTCTTGCCCTGCTTGAGGTCCTCCTTCAGCTTGGCACGGGCCTTGCGGATCTCCGCGGCCTTCTCCAGCGCGGCAGCGCGCTGCTCGGGGGTCAATGACGGGAGCGGCACCAGTTCTCCTCAGGTCCCTAACGCGGCGGGCGGTAGTTTCCGCCGCTTCTGTGAAACGTGGTGTCGCTGGCAACCAAAGGGGTCCGTGGTTCCCAGCGCGGGGAAAACTAGCGGTCAACGGAGTTTTCGGCAACGTGGGCGCGCGATGATCATCGTAAAGTGACCGAGCCGTCAGTCAGTCACCGACCGCCAGCGCGGCCCGGCAGTCGGCCAGCGCCCGCTCGGCGGCGGCGCGCAGGGCGGCCGGGTCCGGCCCGGCGAGCAACACCTCCCGGGAGTACGACGGCAGCACCGAGGGCAGGCTGGGGCCGAACACGGTACGCAGGTCGGCGGCCGTGGCGCCCTGCGCGCCCAGTCCGGGGGCGAGCAGGGGACCGTTCACCGTGGAGAGGTCGTGGCCGGTGTCGCCGACCGTCGCGCCGACCACCAGACCGAAGCTGCCGAGCGGCTCGGCACCCCGGTTGAGCTGGGAAATCTCGTCGATGACGGTCTGCGCCACGGTCCGCCCGTCGGCTCCCACGGCGCGCTGCACGGTGGCGCCCTCCGGGTTGGAGGTGAGCGCCAGGACGAAGACCCCGCCACCGTGCGCGGCGGCCACTTCGAACATCGGCGCGAGCGAACCTACTCCCAGGTAGGGGCTCGCCGTCACCGCGTCGGCATACAGGGGGCTGGATGGATCAAGGTACGCCGAGGCGTACGCGCTGACCGTCGACCCGATGTCGCCGCGCTTGGCGTCGAGGACAACGAGTGCCCCGGCATTTCGCAACTGTCGGATAGTTGACTCAAGGACCCCGATTCCTCGCGACCCGAAGCGCTCGAAGAAGGCCGACTGCGGCTTGACCGCCGCGACCCGGTCACCGAGCGCCTCCACCACCGTCCGGCTGAACCGGTCGAGGCCCTCGACGTCGTCAGCGAGCCCCCAACGGGCCAACAGCCCCGGATGCGGGTCGATACCCACGCAGAGCGGTCCCCGCTCGGCCACGGCCCTGTGCAGGCGGGCGCCGAAGCTCTCCATCGCGACTCTCCTTCTCCTCGCGCGGCGTCGCGCCGCGGTCCGCGTCGACGGGTACCCGGGCACGCCGTCGTCGTCCTGCCCCGCCCGTGCGGGCGGTCGTTCCGTCCCCGGCCCGCGCGGCCCGGTCGGCGACCCGGCGGCCAGAAACGGCCGGGATACGGCTCAGCCGGCCTTGACCGCCGCCTCGACGCCGGCGACGATCCGCGCCACGTCCGCCGGATCGGTGACGTACGGCGGCATGGTGTAGACGAGGTCGCGGAACGGCCGCAGCCACACGCCCTGCGCGACCGCGGCGGCGGTCGCCCGGGGCAGGTCCACCTCGTGGTCGAGCTGGACCACACCGATCGCGCCGAGCACCCGTACGTCGGCCACGCCGGGGACGCCGCGCAACGGCTCCAGGCCGGCCCGCAGCCCCTCCTGGATCTCCGCCACCCGGCCGGCCCAGTTTCCGGCCCGCAGCAGGCCCAGGGAGGCGTTGGCGACCGCACAGGCGAGCGGGTTGCCCATGAAGGTCGGACCGTGTGCCAGCACCCCGTCCGCCGAGATGCCACGGGCGACCTCGGGGGTGCAGAGCGCGGCGGCCAGGGTCAGGTAGCCGCCGGTGAGCGCCTTGCCGACGCAGAGCACGTCCGGGGTGACCCCGGCGTGTTCGGCGGCGAACATGGCGCCGGTCCGGCCGAAGCCGGTGGCGATCTCGTCGAAGACCAGCAGGATGCCGTGCGCCCGGGTCACCTCGCGCAGCACCCGTAGGTAGTGCGGATGGTGGAAACGCATCCCGCCGGCGCCCTGCACCACCGGCTCCACGATCACCGCGGCCAGTTCGTCGGCGTGCCGCTCCACCGCCTCCACCAGGGCCGCCTCGTACGCCGGCTCGGGCGGGGTGTCGAAGCCGCCCGGCGGCACCGGCGCGAAGACCTGCCGGGGCAGCACGTCCCCCCAGAGGTGGTGCATGCCGCCCTCCGGGTCGCAGACGCTCATCGGGTGGAACGTGTCGCCGTGGTAGCCACCCCGCCAGGTGCCCAGCCGGCGCCGCTCCGGCCGCCCGGTGGCCCGCTGGTACTGCAGGCACATCTTCAGCGCGACCTCGACGCTGACCGAGCCCGAGTCGGCCAGGAAGACGTGCTCCAGGCCCTCCGGGGCCAGCTCGACCAGGGTTTGGGCCAGGCGTACCGCGGGCTCGTGGGTGAGGCCGCCGAACATCACGTGGCTCATCCGGCCGAGCTGGTCGGTGACGGCGGCGTCCAGCACCGGGTGGCGGTAGCCGTGGATCGCCGCCCACCAGGACGACATCCCGTCGACCAGTTCCCGGCCGTCGGCCAGTCTCAGCCGTACGCCCTCGGCGCTCTCCACCACGTACGGCGGGCTGGCCGGCGGCAGCGCCGCGTACGGGTGCCAGACGTGCCGGCGGTCGACGGCGAGGATCTCCTCGGGTGTCACGCGCTCTCCTTGTCCTCGCGGTGGCGCGGCCCACCCCGGGGCGGGCCGCCGCCGCTCAACGCTCCCCGGCGGTCGCCCGGGCGACCGACCGGACCAGGGCCGGGCCCCGGTAGATGAACCCGGTGTAGAGCTGGACCAGGCTCGCGCCGGCGTCGAACATCCGAGCGGCGTCGTCCGGGTCGACGATGCCCCCGACCCCGATCACCGGCAGCCGGCCACCGGTCTCCCGTTGCACGAAGGCGACCACCTCACGGGCACGCCCGGCCAGCGGACGGCCGGACAGGCCGCCGCTCTCCCCACCCCGCGCCCGGTCGGCCACGGCGAGCCCGTCCCGGGCCAGGGTGGTGTTGGTGGCGATCACCCCGGCCGCGCCGCGGTCGAGGCAGACCTCCAGCAGCTCGGCGATGGCCGGCTCGGTGAGGTCCGGGGCGATCTTCACCAGCACCGGCTTCTCCCCCACCAGCGCCGCGAGCAGCGCGTCCAGGTGGGACCGGTCCTGTAGGGACCGCAGGCCCGGGGTGTTCGGCGAGGACACGTTGACCGCGAAGTAGTCCCCGTGCCCCCGCAACGCCCGGTAGGACGCCAGATAGTCCTCGACCGCCTCGTCCAGCGGGGTCACCTTGGACTTGCCGAGCGAGATGCCCAGCGGTACGCCGATCGGCCGGGGCAGCGCCGCGAGCCGGGCCGCCAGGGCCTCGGCGCCGGCGTTGTTGAAGCCCATCCGGTTGACCACGGCCTCGCTCTCGCGCAGCCGGAACAGCCGGGGCCGGGGGTTGCCCGGCTGGGCGTGTGCGGTGACCGTGCCGACCTCGACGAAACCGAAGCCCAGCGCCGGCCAGGCCGGCAACGCGACGCCGTTCTTGTCCATGCCGGCCGCCAGCCCGACCGGGTTCGGGAAGTCCACCCCGAACACGGTGCGCGGCGCCCGCCGGAAGTAGGTGGCCCGCATCCCCGCGAGGATGGCCGGCCGCCGGGACACCGCGGCGAGCCGCGCCAACGTCCACTCGTGCGCCGCCTCCGCGTCCCCGCCCCCCACGCGGAACAACCACGGCCGCACCGCCCGCTCGAACATCACGCCCGCCCTCCCCGCCCCCGGGGGTCGATCATGAAGTTGTTGTCACGACGCGCCGAAGCGGCCGGCAACAACTTCATGATCGACGGGAGCCCGGGGGTCACTCGTTGGCTCGCAGGGCGGCGTGGAGGTCCTGGAGGGGGCGGACGTGCATGTCGCCGCGGATCCGCGCCTCGATGCCCATGACCGCGGCGGCGGCGCCCGGGACGGTGGTGACGCAGGGGATGTCCGCCGTCACCGCCGCGCTGCGGATCTCGTACCCGTCGGAGCGGGCGCTCGCGCCGGAGCCCTGCGGGGTGTTCACCACCAGCGCCACGTCGCCGCCGAGGATCAGCGACACCGCGTCCTCGCCCGCGCCCGACTCGTAGTGCTTGCGGATCTGCTCACAGGCGATGCCGTGCCGGCGCAGCACCTCAGCGGTGCCGGCGGTGGCGACGATCTCGAAACCGAGGTCCGCCAGGCGCTTGATCGGGAAGATCATGCCGCGCTTGTCCCGGTTCGCCACCGAGACGAAGATCTTCCCGGCGGTCGGCAGCGACCCGTACGCCGCCGCCTGCGACTTCGCGAAGGCCTGACCGAAGCCGGTGTCGATGCCCATCACCTCACCGGTGGACTTCATCTCCGGGCCGAGCAGCACGTCGATGCCCTTGCCGGCCGGGGTACGGAAGCGCTTGAACGGCAGCACCGCCTCCTTGACCGCGATCGGGGCGTCGGCCGGCATGGTGCCGCCGTCCCCGGCGGGCGGCAGCATCCCCTCGGCGCGCAGCTCGGCGATGGTGGCACCGAGCGCGATCCGGGCCGCCGCCTTGGCCAGCGGCACGGCGGTGGCCTTGGAGACGAACGGGACCGTCCGGGACGCCCGCGGGTTCGCCTCCAGCACGTACAGCACGTCGTCCTTCAACGCGTACTGGACGTTGAGCAGGCCGCGGACGCCGACCCCACGGGCGATCGCCTCGGTGTAGCGGCGCACCTGTGCCAGGTGGGAGCCGGCCAGGGTGATCGGCGGCAGCGCGCAGGACGAGTCGCCGGAGTGGATACCGGCCTCCTCGATGTGCTCCATCACGCCGCCGAGGTAGACCTCCCCGTCGGCGTCGCAGAGCGCGTCCACGTCGATCTCGATAGCGTCGTCGAGGAAGTGGTCCACCAGCACCGGACGGTCGGGCGAGATGTCGGTGGCCCGGCCGATGTACTCGCGCAGGGTGGCGTCGTCGTAGACGATCTCCATGCCCCGCCCGCCGAGCACGTACGAGGGGCGGACCAGCACCGGGTAACCGATCTCGTCCGCGATCGACTTTGCCTCCTCGAAGGAGGTGGCCATGCCGTGCGCCGGGGCGCGCAGCCCGGCCCGGGCCAGCACCGCGCCGAACGCGCCACGCTCCTCGGCCAGGTGGATCGACTCCGGCGAGGTGCCGACCACCGGCAGGCCGGCATCCTTGAGCCGCTGGGCCAGGCCGAGCGGGGTCTGCCCGCCGAGCTGCACGACCACCCCGACCACGCCCGGCCCGCCGACCGAGCGGCCGGAGGAGTCCTCGGCGTGCCAGACCTCCAGTACGTCCTCGAAGGTCAGCGGCTCGAAGTAGAGCCGGTCGGCGGTGTCGTAGTCCGTGGAGACGGTCTCCGGGTTGCAGTTGACCATGACCGTCTCGTAGCCCACCTCCCGCAGGGCCATGACCGCGTGCACGCACGAGTAGTCGAACTCGATGCCCTGCCCGATCCGGTTCGGCCCGGAGCCCAGGATGATCACCTTCGGCCGCGCCGAGGGCGCCACCTCGGTCTCCTGGTCGTACGTGGAGTAGTGGTACGGGGTGGTCGCCTCGAACTCGGCGGCGCAGGTGTCCACGGTCTTGTAGACCGGGCGTACGCCGAGCCGGTGGCGCAGGGTGCGGACGCCGTCCTCGGCGGCCAGCTCGGGACGGAGCGCGGCGAGCTGGCGGTCGGACAGGCCGGCCCGCTTGGCCCGGCGCAGCAGGTCCACGTCGAGCACCGGGGCGTCGACGATCTCGGCGCGCAGCTCCACCAGCGCGGCGATCTGGTCCAGGAACCAGGGGTCCATCCCGCCCGACGCCTCGGCGACCTCGGCGATCGTCGCGCCGAGCCGCAGCGCCCGCTCGACCGTGTAGAGCCGGCCGTCGTGCGGCATCCGCAGCGCGGCGAGGGTGTTCTCCTTCGTCGCGTCGGTCGGGTCGGGCCGGGTCCAGAAACCGGCCGCCTTCGTCTCCAGCGAGCGCATCGCCTTGTTCAGCGCCTCGGTGAAGTTGCGGCCGAGGCTCATCGCCTCGCCGACCGACTTCATGGTGGTGGTCAGCTCCGGGTCGGCGCCGGGGAACTTCTCGAAGGCGAACCGGGGGATCTTCACCACCACGTAGTCCAGGGTCGGTTCGAACGCCGCCGGGGTCTTCAGGGTGATGTCGTTGGGGATCTCGTCCAGGGTGTAACCGATGGCCAGCTTCGCGGCGATCTTGGCGATCGGGAAGCCGGTGGCCTTCGAGGCCAGCGCCGAGGAACGGGACACCCGGGGGTTCATCTCGATCACGACGATCCGGCCGTCGGCCGGGTTCACCGCGAACTGGATGTTGCAGCCGCCGGTGTCCACCCCGACCTCGCGCAGCACCGCGATGCCGAGATCGCGCAGCCGCTGGTACTCCCGGTCGGTCAGGGTCATGGCCGGGGCGACGGTGACGCTGTCGCCGGTGTGCACGCCCATCGGGTCGACGTTCTCGATCGAGCAGACCACCACCACGTTGTCGTGGCGGTCGCGCATGAGTTCGAGCTCGTACTCCTTCCAGCCGAGCACGCTCTCCTCGATGAGCACCTCGTGCACCGGGCTGGCGGCCAGGCCGGCGCCGGCGATCCGCGCCAGGTCCTCGTCGGTGTGCGCCATGCCGGAGCCGAGGCCACCCATGGTGAACGACGGCCGGATCACCACCGGCAGGCCCAGCTCGGCGACGGTCTCCTCGACCTCGGCCATGGAGTGGCAGACCCGGGAGCGCGGCACCAGCGACGAGGGGTCGGCCAGGCCGAGGCGTACGCCGGCCTTGGCCACGATGTCCTTGAACAGCTGCCGGTCCTCGCCCCGGTTGATCGCCTCGATGTTGGCGCCGATCAGCTCGACGCCGTACTTCTCCAGCACGCCGGCCTCGTGCAGGGCGACCGCGGTGTTCAGCGCGGTCTGCCCGCCCAGGGTGGGCAGCAGCGCGTCGGGGCGTTCCTTGGCGATGACCAGCTCGACGAACTCCGGGGTGATCGGCTCGACGTACGTGGCGTCGGCGAACTCCGGGTCCGTCATGATCGTCGCCGGGTTGGAGTTGACCAGGCTGACCCGGATCCCCTCGCTGCGCAGCACCCGGCAGGCCTGCGTGCCGGAGTAGTCGAACTCGCACGCCTGACCGATCACGATCGGCCCCGAGCCGATCACCAGGACGTGCTTGAGGTCGGTCCGCTTAGGCATTCTTTCCGCCTTCACTGTGATTCGGGTCGCGGGCGACACCGCCCTCGATCAGCTCGGCGAAGCGGTCGAAGAGGTAGTCCGCGTCGTGCGGGCCGGCCGCTGCCTCCGGGTGGTACTGGACGGTGAAGGCGGGCACGTCCATGGCCCGCAGCCCCTCGACCACGTTGTCGTTGAGGCAGACGTGTGACACCTGGACACCGCCGAACTCGGTGTCGATCACCTGGTCGGGGACCACGGCCCCGACCTGCGCGCCCGGCACCTGCACGGCGAAGCCGTGGTTGTGGCTGGTCACCTCGACCTTGCCGGTGACCCGGTCGAGCACCGGCTGGTTGATGCCGCGGTGGCCGTAGCCGAGCTTGTAGGTGCCGAAGCCGAGCGCCCGGCCGAGGATCTGGCTGCCGAAGCAGATGCCGAAGAGCGGGATCCGCCGGGTCAGCACCTCCCGGGCCAGCGCGACCGGACCGTCGGCGGTCGCCGGGTCGCCCGGTCCGGGCGAGAAGAAGACCGCGTCCGCGCCGGTGGCCAGCAGATCCTCGATGGAGGCGGTCGCCGGCAGCACGTGGGTGGTGACCCCGCGCGCCGCCAGTCGGCGCGGCACGTTGCGCTTGATGCCCAGGTCCAGCGCGGCGACCGTGAACCGGTGCTCCCCCTGCGCCTGCACCACGTACGGCTCGGCGGTGGTCACCTCGGCGGAGAGGTCCGCGCCGACCATCTGCGGCGACCGGCGGACCCGCTCCAGGAGGGCGCGCGGGTCGTCGTCAACGCTGGAGATGCCGACCCGCATCGCGCCCCGGTCCCGCAGGTGGCGGGTGAGCGCCCGGGTGTCCACACCGCTGATGCCGACCACGCCCTCGGCGGCGAGCCGGTCCGCCAGGCTGCCGGTGGCCCGCCAGTTGGAGCTGATCCGGGCCGGGTCGCGGACCACGTACCCGGCGACCCAGATCCGGGACGACTCGTCGTCCTCACCGTTGACGCCGGTGTTGCCGATGTGCGGCGCGGTCTGCACCACCACCTGGCGGTGGTACGACGGGTCGGTCAGGGTTTCCTGGTAGCCGGTCATGCCGGTGTTGAAGACCGCCTCGCCGAAGGTCTCCCCGACGCTGCCGTACGCCTCGCCGTGGAACGTGCGCCCGTCCTCGAGTACGAGGATCGCGGGCCTGCGCTTCGCGGTCACTGTGTTTGCCTTTCGTTCGCGACTGCGGGGCTCCGCTCCGCTGCACTCCTCGCGCTCACCGAACAGCCTTTCCGTCCAGGACCGTCGGCTCGCCGCGCAGGAAGGTCGCCACGATGCGACCCGGCAGCGTCATGCGGGCGTACGGGGTGTTGCGACTGCGACTGGCCAGTTCCGCCGGCTCGATGACGCGGCGGGCGGCCGGGTCGACCAGGGTCAGGTTGGCCGGCACGCCGGGGGCCGGGTCGACGCCGTGCCCGTCCAGCCCGGCGATCCGGGCCGGGGTGCGCGACATCCGCTCGGCGATCAGGTCCCACCGCGGGCCGAGCACGTCCAACGCGATGGAGAGCGCCGTCTCCAGGCCGAGCATGCCCGGCCGGGCGTACGCCCACTCGCACTCCTTGTCCTCCACGGCGTGCGGGGCGTGGTCGGTGGCGACGATGTCGATCACGCCCTCCGCGAGGGCGGCCCGGAGCGCGGCCACGTCGCTCGCGGTCCGCAGCGGGGGGTTGACCTTGTAGACCGGGTCGTAGGTCGTGGCCCTCTCGTCGGTGAGCAGCAGGTGGTGCGGGGTCACCTCGGCGGTCACCCGCACCCCGCGCGCCTTGGCGTGCCGCAGCACCGCCACGCTGCCGGCCGTGGAGACGTGGCAGATGTGCAGCCGGCTGCCGACGTGCTCGGCCAGCAGCACGTCCCGGGCGATGATCGCCTCCTCGGCGACCGCCGGCCAGCCGGTCAGGCCGAGCCGGGTGGAGACCTCGCCCTCGTGCATCTGCGCGCCCTCGGTGAGCCGGGGCTCCTCGGCGTGCTGGGCGATGATCCCGTCGAACGCCTTCACGTACTCCAGGGCCCGGCGCATCAGCATCGGGTCGGCGACGCAGTGCCCGTCGTCGGAGAAGATCCGCACCCGGGCCGCCGAGTCGGCCATCGCGCCCAGCTCGGCGAGGCGCTCGCCGGCCAGGCCGACGGTGACCGCGCCGATCGGCTGCACGTCGACCAGCCCGGCCTCCCGGCCGAGCCGCCACACCTGTTCGACCACCCCGGCGGTGTCGGCGACCGGCGAGGTGTTGGCCATCGCACAGACCGCGGTGTAGCCGCCGAGCGCCGCCGCCCGGGAGCCGGACTCGACGGTCTCGGCGTCCTCCCGGCCGGGTTCGCGCAGGTGGGTGTGCAGGTCGACCAGGCCGGGCAGGGCGACCAGGCCGGTGGCGTCGAGCACCGTGGCGTCCGGCGCGGTCAGCCCCGCACCGGTCTCGGCCACGACGCCGTCGCGGATCAGCAGGTCGGTCGGCTCGCCACCCACCACGCTGACGTTCTTGATCAGGTACGCGGTCACCGGTTGTTCCCTCCGAGCAGCAGGTAGAGCACGGCCATCCGCACGGAGACCCCGTTGGCGACCTGTTCGACGATGGTGGAGCGGGGCGAGTCGGCGACCTCGGGCGTGATCTCCATGCCCCGGTTCATCGGGCCGGGGTGCATGACGATCGCGTGCTCGGGCAGCCGGCGCAGGCGCGGCCCGTCCAGCCCGAAACGGCGGGCGTACTCGCGGGCCGAGGGGAAGTAGGAGTCGTTCATCCGCTCCCGCTGCACCCGCAGCATCATCACCACGTCCACACCTGGTAGAACGGCGTCGAGGTCGTACGAGACATCGGTGCCCGGCGCGAGCGCCTGGGGAATGTCGACCGGGATGAGGGTGGGCGGGCCGACCAGGGTGACCTTGGCGCCGAGGGTGGACAGCAGCAGCACGTTGGAGCGGGCCACCCGGGAGTGCAGCACGTCGCCGACGATCGCCACGTGCAGGCCGGCGAGGCGGCCCAGCCGGGAGCGCATCGTGTACGCGTCGAGCAGCGCCTGGGTGGGGTGCTCGTGGGTGCCGTCGCCGGCGTTGACCACGGACCCGTCCACCCAGTTGGCCAGCCGGTGCGGGGCGCCGGAGGCGGGGTGCCGGACGACCACCGCGTCGGCCCCCATCGCCTGGAGGGTCAGCGCGGTGTCCTTCAGGCTCTCGCCCTTGGCGACGCTGGAGCCCTTCGCGGAAAAGTTGATCACATCGGCGCTGAGTCGCTTGGCGGCCGCCTCGAACGAGATCCTGGTCCGGGTGGAGTCCTCGTAAAAGAGGTTCACCACGGTCCGTCCACGCAGCGCGGGCAGCTTCTTGACCTCGCGGCCGGCGACGGTGGCCATCTCGGCCGCGGTGTCCAGGATCTGGGTGGCGGTGGCGGCGTCCAGGTCGGCCCCGGAGAGCAGGTGCCTGATCATGCGGCGGCTCCTGGGTACAGCCGGACCTCGTCGACGCCGTCGGTCTCGGCGAGGGTGACCTTGACGTTCTCGGCCAGCGCGGTGGGGATGTTCTTGCCGACGTAGTCGGCGCGGATCGGCAACTGGCGGTGGCCGCGGTCGACCAGGACGGCGAGTTGCACGGAGGCCGGCCGCCCGACGTCGCTGAGCGCGTCGAGGGCGGCCCGCACGGTACGACCGGAGAAGAGCACGTCGTCGACCAGGATCACCCGGCTGCCGTCGATCCCGCCGCTGGGCAGTTCGGTGGGGCCGACCGCGCGGGTGGCCTGCCGGCGCAGGTCGTCGCGGTAGAGGGTGATGTCGAGCACGCCGACCGGGACGGTCACGTCCTCGAAGGTGCTGATCCGGGCGGCGAGGCGCCTCGCCAGCGGGACGCCGCGGGTGGGTATGCCGAGCAGGACGGTGTCGGCGGCACCCTGGGTCTTCTCCAGGATCTGGTGGGCGATGCGGTCGACCACCCGCGACACGTCCGCTGCGGCGAGGATCACCTTCACCGAGGGTTGTCGCGGCGGCGACGATTGGGCAGCCGGTGGGTAGGCCACGGCGGACCTCCTTCCCCGCCTCACGGGACGGGTCGTTAAAGGATGTCTGGATTTCCGGTGTGGCCGCGTGGGGCCGTACCGGGGCTTCACGCCACGTTACCAGCGGTCACCGGGCCGACCTCCGCCGGCACTGACCCCGGGGTCAGGATGGCAGAAATGCGGATAACCTCCCCCAGGCTCCCCAACGGTAAGGTCACGGCACTTGACCAGGTGTCGCAATCCCCGTACCGTCACGCTCCGTAGCGATAGCTGGGTGAACCCCGAGCAGCACTGGGAGTGTCCGAATGCCCTCTGAATACGCCAAGTCGCTGGGCGCCCGCCTGCGCTCCATCCGCCAGCAGCAGGGTCTGTCCCTGCAGGGTGTGGAGGAGAAGTCGAACGGGCGGTGGAAGGCCGTGGTGGTCGGCTCGTACGAGCGTGGCGACCGCGCCGTCACCGTGTCCCGCCTGGCGGAACTGGCCGAGTTCTACCGCGTTCCCGTCTCGGAGCTGCTGCCCGACGGCAGCGGGGTGCGACACGAGCCCACCAGCAAGATCGTGCTGGACCTGGAGCGCCTCTACGACGACGCCTCCGAGGAACTGGCCTACGTCGCCCGGTACGCCCGCGCCATCCAGCAGCAGCGCGGCGACTACAACGGCCGGGTGCTCTCCATCCGCGCCGACGACCTGCGCGCCCTCGCGATCGTCTACGACGCCTCGCCGTCGGGCCTGATCGAGCGGCTGACCGAGCACGGTGTGCTGGTCGCCGACCCGCGGGCGTTCTTCGCGAACTGACCGCTGTCGCCACGTAAAGGGCCCGTGCCGTCCGGCACGGGCCCTTTACGTGGTCGGTGTGACTCGACTTACGCCGGGTCAGCGGGTGGCGTACTCGGCGATCCGGCCGAGGATGCCGTTGAGGAAGCGCGGCGAGTCGTCGGTCGACATCTGCCGGGCCAGCTCGACGGCCTCACTGATCGCCACCGCGTCGTCGATCTCGTCGATGTAGAGCAGTTCGTACACGGCGATCCGGGCCAGGTTGCGGTCGACCGTCGGCATCCGGTCCAGCGTCCAACCCTCGGCGTAGCTGGCGATCAGCTCGTCGATCCGGTCGAGGTGCGCAGCGACGCCCTCGACCAGGCTCACCGCGTAACCCAGGTGCTCCGGGCGGGGCTTCTCGATCCGTTCGAGGTAGCCGGCCAGCACCTCGACCGGCGGCCGGTCCCGCAGGTCGGCCTCGAACAACACGTCCAGTGCCCGTTTGCGCGCCTTGCGGCGCGCCGGCATCTGCTGCTTGGGACCCTCAGCCATCAGGAGCGGCCGAGGTAACGGCCGTCGCGGGTGTCGACCTTGATCTTCTCGCCGGTGGTGATGAAGAGCGGCACCTGGACGGTCGCGCCGGTCTCGACGGTGGCCGGCTTGTTGCCGCCGGTCGACCGGTCGCCCTGCAGACCCGGTTCGGTGTAGGTGACCTCCAGCACGACGGAGGTCGGCAGCTCGATGTAGAGCGGCACGCCCTCGTGGGTCGCGACGGTCGCCTCGGCCTCGGGGAGGAGGTAGTTGGCCGCCTCGCCGACGGTCCCGCCGGGCACGGTGATCTGGTCGAACGTCTCCAGGTCCATGAAGACGTAATCCTCGCCGTCGGCGTACAGGTATTGCATGGTGCGCTTGTCCACGGTCGCGGTCTCGACCTTGGTGCCCGCGTTGAAGGTCTTGTCGACCACCTTTCCGGACAGCACGTTCTTCAGCGTGGTACGCACGAACGCGCCGCCCTTACCGGGCTTGACGTGCTGGAACTCGACGACTGCCCAGAGCTCGCCGTCGAGGTTGAGTACCATGCCGTTCTTGAGGTCGTTGGTGGTGGCCATTTCCTGCCTTGATCATCAATTGGCGGACAGACCTAGGAATTCTACTAGTAGTGCCAGACCCGATCCGCCGCGCTGCGCGCCCCGCTGATCCGCTGACCGGCGCGACGGGCCGAAAACGTGCCGAACATCACGCAGAGCGACCCTCGACGGCCGCCCGGCTCGCCAGGTGGCGCAGGGCCAGCCGGTAGCCGTCCACGCCGAGGCCGCAGATCACCCCGGTCGCCACGGCGGAGACCACCGAGTGGTGCCGGAACTCCTCCCGGGCGTGGATGTTGGAGATGTGCACCTCGACCAGGGGGGCGCGGAGCATCGCGCAGGCGTCCCGGACCGCGATCGAGTAGTGCGACCAGGCGGCCGGGTTGAGCACCACCGCCGCCCCCTCGTCCGCCGCCTCGTGCAGCCAGCCAAGCAGCTCGTGCTCGGCATCGGTCTGCCGGACCACCACGTCCAGCCCCAACTCCTGGCCGGTCTCCACACACATGCTCACCAGGTCGGCGTAGCTGGTCATCCCGTACACGTCGACCTGGCGGGTGCCGAGCCGCCCCAGGTTCGGCCCGTTGAGCACGTAGACCCTCACCCGGACACCTCCCGGTAGGCGCACGCCAGCAGCTCGTCGGACGGGCCCGCCAGGATCGCCGGGCGGGCCAGCCCGTCCAGCACCACGAAGCGCAGCGTGCTCCCCCGGGCCTTCTTGTCCACCCGCATGGTGGCCAGCAGGCGCTGCCAGGCGTCGGCCCGGTAGCCGGTGGGCAGGCCGAGCAGGCCCAGCACGGCCCGGTGCCGCTCGGCGGTGGCGTCGTCCAGCCGACCGGCGAGCCGGGCCAGGGCGGCCGCGTAGACCAGGCCCACCGCGACGGCGTGACCGTGCCGCCAGCGGTATCCCTCCACCTTCTCGATCGCGTGCGCCAGGGTGTGCCCGTAGTTGAGCACCTCGCGTACCCCGGACTCGCGGAGGTCTCCGGAGACCACGTCCGCCTTGACCCGCACGGCCCGCTCGATCAGCTCCCGCGTGACCGGACCGGTCGGGTCCAGCGCGGCGGCCGGGTCCCGCTCGACCAGGTCGAGGATCACCGGATCGGCGATGAACCCGCACTTGACCACCTCGGCCAGACCGGCGGCCAGGTCGACCGGGGGCAGGCTGTCCAGGGTGGCGAGGTCGCACAGCACCCCGGCCGGCGGGTGGAAGGCGCCGACCAGGTTCTTGCCGGCCGCCGTGTTGATCCCGGTCTTGCCGCCGACCGCGGCGTCGACCATGCCCAGCAGCGAGGTCGCCACCGGCACCCAACGCACCCCGCGCAGCCAGCAGGCCGCCACGAAGCCGGCCAGGTCGGTCACCGCGCCGCCGCCCACCCCGACCACCGCGTCGGTACGGGTGAACCCGGCCTCGCCGAGCCGGTCCCAGCAGGCGGCGGCCACGTCGACGTGCTTGCCGGCCTCGGCGTCGGGCACCTCGATCGGCAGCGGGGCCATCCCGGCCGCGCGCAGCCGCTCGCCGAGCGCATCGGCCAGCGCCTTCAGCGGTGGCGCGTGCAGCACCGCCACCCGGGAGGCGTCGGGCAGTAGCGGGGGCAGCGCGTCGAGCAGGTCACGCCCCACCAGCACGTCGTACGGCCGTTCGCCGCCGACCGGAATGCGGGTCACCTCGTCCATCGCGGGCAGCCTAGTCGAGCGGACAGTTACGGGTGGCGGGTGTCCACAACGTGGCGGGATCGATACGCCTCGCGGGCCCCGTCGCTGCTGCCCGATCGTGAGCTGATCATCGGCCAGCCGGGAACGGGCTTTGACGTCGCCGAGCGCCCTGGACAGTGTCGCCAAGCCCCCTGGACAGTCAGGTTCCCGCTCCCTGTGAACCTGATGTCGTAAACGAATCGCTCTCGGCCGAGCGCGCCTGAATCGTTTGCGTCATCAGGTCCACAGGGAGCGACAAGCAACGTGTTCCAGGCAGCGGCAGGCGCAATGCCGTGAAATTCCCACCGAGGCCGGGCTACGAGCGGGTTTTGGCGTACCCGAGGAATGCGCGCCAGGCCGCGGGACCGAAGGCCAACACGGGCCCCTGCCGATCCTTGCTGTCGCGGACCAGCACCCGACCCGGCAGGTTGTCCGCGACCTCGACGCAGTTGCCACCGCCATCTGCGGACCGGGTCGACGTCCGCCAGCGAGGGCCACCGATGACGATCATGGGGTCACCTTCAGCTTCGTGATCAGATCCAGCGAGGCCCGCTCGGAGAGAGCTTCACCCAGCAGGCTATCCCACTTACGCCGAATCAGACGCAACGCGTCCGGATCGTCCACGACCTGCCCCCGGGCGGCGGTCTCCAGATACAGCACCTGCTCGTCACCGGGCAGGTCCGCCAGAATGAACCCGCTCGCAAGCCCGACATGCGCGCCGACATCATTGGGAATGACGTGGAGCCGGACGTGCGGGAGCCGGGCAAGCTCCAGCAGGTGCCCGAGTTGCGAATCCAGCACCGCAGGGCCGCCGACCGGCCGACGCAGCGCGCTCTCGTCGAGGATGGCGACGAGTTCCGGCGGATCGTCGCGGGTCAGCAGTTGCTGCCGCTCCATCCGTACGCTGACCAACTCGTCGACCTTTTCCGGCGAGTTCAGTCCGCCGGCCGAGATGATCGCGCGGGCGTACTCCTCGGTCTGGAGCAGCCCCGGGATCAGACAGGGCTCGAAGGCGCGCAGCCGTGCGGCTTGCGACTCGTAGGAACGCCACGTGGCGAACCAGCTCGGCGAACGTTCCCGGTCGGCCGCCTCCAGCAGTTCGGCCAGCAGGCCGCCGGTCCCCAGGACCTCGTCCGCCGCGATCGCGAATTCCCGGGTCGGCCTCCGCCGGCCGGTCTCGATCGCCGCGACGGTGGACGGACTCCACTTGACCAGGCTCGCCAGCTGCTCCTGCGAGACGTCCGCACTCGCACGTGCGGCCTTCAGCGCCCGGATCCACATGTCGAAGTCCATCCACCCACCTCACCGGTAAGCGCAGGAATGCGCTTAGTAGTATGCCCCGGCATACTCCACTGTGGGTTGTGGGGACACGCTCAGTGTTTCAGGACCGCCTGAATATCGGCGGCGATCTCCTCCGGGGTGCGCCCGTCGGTGACCACCGTCGCGGTCGCCACCTCCGCGTAGAGCGGGCGGCGTTGCTCCATCAGGTATTTGAGGGTGGCCCGTGGGTTGAGCGCCAGCAACGGGCGGCCGGCGCCCAGGCCGATGCGCTTCACCGCGTCGGGCAACTCCACCGACAGGTGCACGACGGTGTGCCCGACCAGCGCGGCGCGGGTCTCCTCGGCGAGGACCGCGCCGCCGCCGAGGGCGAGCACGCCCGGATGCGAGGCCAGCGCCGCCGCCACCGCCGCCCGTTCGAGGGTACGGAAATGCTCCTCCCCCTCGTCCACGAAGATCTCCGGGATGGGCTTGCCGGCCATCTCCTCGATGTCGGTGTCGGTGTCCCGGAACGCGACGCCGAGCGCCGCGGCGAGCGCCTCCCCCACCGTGGTCTTGCCGGAGCCGGGCGCCCCGACCAGCACACAGACCGGCCGGGTGCTCATTTGATCACCAACGCATCGAGGTAGCCGGTCAGGTTCCGGCGCATCTCGGCGATCGAGTCGCCGCCGAACTTCTCCACCGCCGCCTCGGCCAGCACCAGGGCCACCATCGCCTCGGCCACCACCGCCGCGGCCGGCACGGCGCAGACGTCGGAACGCTGGTTGATCGCGGTGGCCGGCTCGCCGGTGGTGACGTCGACCGTGGACAGGGCCCGGTTCAGCGAGGAGATCGGCTTCATCGCCGCCTTCACCCGCAGCGGCTCGCCGGTGGTGATGCCGCCCTCCAGCCCCCCGGCCCGGTCGGTCACCCGCCGTACGCCGGTGGCGGTGGGCATGATCTCGTCGTGCGCCTCGGAGCCCCGCGAGCGGGCCTGCTGCCAGCCGTCGCCGATCTCCACGCCCTTGATCGCCTGAATCGACATCAGCGCGGTGGCCAGCCGGGCGTCGAGCTTGCGGTCCCACTGCACGTGGCTGCCCAGCCCCGGCGGCACCCCGTACGCGAGCACCTCGACCACGCCGCCGAGGGTGTCGGCCGCCTTCTTCGCGGCGTCGACCTCCGCCACCATCCGGGCGCTGGCCTCCGGGTCGAGGCAGCGCAGCGGGTCGGCGTCGATCCGGGCGGCGTCCTCGGGGGTCGGACGCAGGCCGGGCTTGACCGCTACCGGGCCCAACTCCACCACATGGGAGACGATCTCGACGCCGAGCGCCTGCCTCACCAGGGCCTTGGCGACCGTGCCGACGGCGACCCGGGCGGCGGTCTCCCGGGCACTGGCCCGCTCCAGGATCGGGCGGGCGTCGGTGTGGCCGTACTTCTGCATGCCGGCCAGGTCGGCGTGGCCGGGGCGGGGGCGGGTGAGCGGGGCGTTGCGGGCCTGCCCGGCCAGTTCCTCCGGGTCGACCGGGTCGGCGGCCATCACGGTCTGCCACTTGGGCCACTCGGAGTTACCGACCCGGATCGCCACCGGGCTGCCGATCGTCACGCCGTGCCGCAGGCCACCGATGAACTCGACCTCGTCCTGCTCGAACGACATCCGGGCGCCCCGGCCATAGCCGAGCCGGCGGCGGGCCAGCTCACCGGAGATCTCCCCGGTGGTCAGCTCGATGCCGGCGGGCACCCCCTCCAGCAGCGCGACGAGGGCGGGTCCGTGCGATTCACCTGCGGTCAACCAGCGCAACACAACGGTCAGTCTGTCACGCCCGGTGGCCGCTCCGGTGCGCCGCCCGTCCCGTCCCGCCCAGCGGACACGGACGTCCGCAGGACGGAGCGGGCAGTGGTGGCGCGGGGGTCAGCCCGCCCAGTCGAAGGTCATACCCAGCCGGTCGGCGAGGGCCTGGTTGCGCGGCGCGTAGTACCGGGTCAGCTCGGCCCGGACCGCCGGGTCCATGGCGCCGCCGCGCCGGTCGTTGAACACCTCGTACCGGTCGAGCCGGTACGGCGGCAGGCCGAGGAAGTCCAGCACCCGGGCGTACGTGGTGGCCGGTTCCCGGTAGAGGGTCTCGCTGGGCAGGACCAACAACTGCTCCCGGCCGAACCGGTCCAGCCAGGGCGTCAGATGATCCAGGTAGCGGCCCCGGGCCCGGTAGCTGTACCAGTCGTAGGCGTTGCTGACGTACGTCGGGTCGGCGACCAGCCTCTCCCGCTCCCCCGCCGTCCGCTCCTCCTCGGCGGCCAGGGCCGCGGCGAAGCCCAGCGGCTCCACGCCCTCGGCACGCCGCTCCTTCCAGTGCGAGTACGCCCGCTCCACCGGATCCCGCAGCAGGACGATCAGCCTCACCGACGGGACCAGGTCGGCGACCCGCCCCGGGGCCAGCGGGTGGAACATGTACAGCGGCGCGGCCTCCCCCACCCGGGACGGCCCACCGTGCCGGCGCTCCAGCGCCTGCCGTTGCTTCACGGTGGGGAAGTGCGAGCGGTACCACGCCTCGCCCCGGACGAAGTTGTCCTCGAAGTAGTGCGAGGTCTTGGTGTTCCAGGCCGGGAAGAGCCGGGGCACCAGCGGGTGCTCCAGCAGGTAGCGCCAGAGCGAGGTGGTGCCGCCGCGCTTGGTGCCGATGATGAGGAAGTCCGGCAGCGGGCGTCGGTCGCTGGTGCGCTCCCCGTACCGGACCAGGGACTCGCGCACCCCGGTCACGAGCGGCGCGGGTGCCAGCGCCTTCACCCGGTCCCGCAGCGTCGCCATGCGCTCCTCCTCGTCATCGCGGCGTCCACCCCACCAGGGCGGCCCGCAGGCGTCGGCGTACCCGGGGGTGCGGCAGCGGCGCGACGGCGAGCAGCGCCGCGACCCCGAGGGTGAGGGCGAGTCCGGCCACGCCACGGCCGGCCGCCGCCGCCACGGTCCCGGCCACGGCGGCGGTGGCCGACGCCGAGACCAGCGCGACGCGCAGCACCCCCCGCGTGACCAGCGGTTCCCCGACGACCCGGCGGGCGGCCACGGCGGCGACCACGTTCTCCACGGTGATGCCGGCGGCCCAGCACAGCGCCGCGCCGAGTGCGCCGTACGGCGGGATCAACACCGGGGCCAGCCCGACGTTGAGCACCAGACCGGTGGCGGCGGCGAACAGGTGTCGCCCGCTGCTGCCGCTCATCAGCAGCATCGTCTGCACGATGCCGGTACCGGAGTTGACCATCATGGCCCCGGCGAGGACCACCAGGGCGGACGCACCGGCGGTGAAATCCGCGCCGAACAGCAGCAGGAAGCCCGGCGCGAAGATCGCGAGCAGCAGGTACCCCGGCCAGGACAACGCGATGACCACGCTGGTGACCCGCCGGTAGACCATCGCCGCCTCGACGGCGTGGCCCTGACCGAGCAGCCGGGACAGTTGCGGGGCGACGGCCACCCGCAGGCCCTGCATGACGAGCAGCCCGGCGAGGGCGTACCGGCCGACCGCACCGATCACGCCGGCCTCGACCTGGTCGGCGAGTGCGGCGGTGAGCAGCACGGCCAGCCACATGCTGCCGGCGTCGACGGCCGCCGACGCGGCCCTGGGCAGCGCGAACCCCCAGAGCATGCGCCAGTCCCGGCCGGTCGGACGCAGGGTGGCACCGGCGGCGAGGCCGAGCGGCCGGACCAGCAACACCACGCAGACCAGCCCGGCCACCAGCGCGGGGGCGAGCCAGCCGGCGAAGACACCGGTCACCCCCGCGCCGGCGGCGAGCGCGACCAGCACCAGCGCGGGCCGGGCCGCGGGAAGCAGCACGTACTGCACGGCGACCAGGGCGGTTACCGGGCGGACCCCGCGAACGGCGGCGAGCAGCACGGCCAGCGCCACCACGAACGGCAGGCCGGCGAAGGCCAACCGGAACAGGTCGGCGCCGCCGCTCGTACCCGGGTCGAAGAACACCGGCGCCAGCGGCCCGGCCAGGACGACGCCGGCCGCCGCCACGGCCACGGTGAACGACAGCGCCGGCAGCAGCGCGACCGGCAGCAGGCGAGCGGCGTCCCCGTCGCGGCCCGTGGTCCGGCGGGGCAGCGCCCAGACCAGCGCGGTGTCCGCGCCCGCACAGCAGAGCCCGCCCAGCACGGTGACGACACCGATCGCGGTGAACACGGCGCCGGAGCCGGCGGGTCCCAGCCCACGGACGATCAACACGGTCAGCGCGAAGCCGAGCAGTCCGTTGACGGCCGCCCCGACCAGCCCGACCAGCCCGCTGCGGGTACCACGCCGGACCTCGCGTTCGCCGGTGGTGGCGGTGGCCGACGTACCCGGCCCGGTCATGTCGTCCCCTCCCGCCACCGGGTCAACGGGGCCGGCCTGGACAGGCTGGACGGGCCGAGCGGGGCCCGGTTCACCGGCCCGGCGACCGCCGCCAGCCCGGCCCCCACGGCGAAGAAGATCACCGACAGGTTCGGGTCGAGGTAGGCGTAGACCGGGATGACCACCAGCGCGATCACCGGGACGGTGCTCAGCCAGTGCCCGGCCGGCGAGACCGCGACGGCCAGCCGCCGGGCGACCAGCACCAGCCAGGCCAGGAAGACCAGCAGCGCGGGGATGCCGTGGCTGTAGAGAATCTGCCAGAGCAGGCCCTGGGTGCCCAGCGGCTCCTCGGCCAGCGTGGTGTCCACGCTCTTCGGCGCGCCGTGGCCGAGCAGCGGGGAGCGTTCCACCGCCTGCCAGGTCCGCGCGTACAGGTCCATCCGGTCGGCGTTGGTGCCGGTGCTGGCGACTCGCGCGTTGATCATCTCCTGTACCGGGACGACCAGGCTGACGATCCAGACCAGCAGGACCAGCCCGCCGATCGTCACGATCAGCCGCGCGTTGCCCCGGACCAGGGCGCGCAGCGCCAGGTAGAGCAGCCCGGCGCCGAGGCCGACGAACATGCCCCGGTTGAGGGTCAGGAACGCCGGCACCACCGACAGCGGCAGCGACACCCAGAGCGCCACCCGGAACCACCCGGTCCGCACCGAGGTCAGGTACGCCAGCACACACGGGACCAGCAGCGCGTACGCCGTCCCCCAGTTGTTGGTGTACGGGTACGGCGCGGTGGGGCGGTAGATCGGCGCCCGGGACAGCGGGTTGAACTCGTTCGCGTGGACGTGGGTCAGCGCCTGGAGGTAGCGCTCACCGGCCACCCCGCCCGGCAGGGCCATCTCCACCGGCGTGGTCAGCGCGAAGGTGGGCACGAGCACCGCCAGCCAGCCCAGCGCCACGATGCCCAGCCAGTACCAGCCGAGCGGGCGCAGCACCCGGTCCCACGAGGTCTGCTCGCGGACCAGGGTGTACACGTACACGCCGACCACCAGGGCGGTCACCAGGAAGCCGTAGCGCAGCCCGAAGGTCAGGTAGGCGGTGGCCCGGTCCAGCCGGGTGGCGCTGAGCAGCACCAGGACGAGGAAGACCAGCCAGCAGGCGGTGCCGGTGGGCAGCGGCACCCGGCCGCGGGCCACCAGCAGGGCGAGCAGGACGACCCCGAACACCGACCAGCCGAGGTAGAAGGCGCCGAGCGCCCACCAGAGCGGCACCAGCGCGAACATCGCCGTCAGCGGCCAGACGGGTAACGGCCGCGGGCCGCCCCTCCGGCCACCGGCCGCCGGCCACGCGGCGGTCCCGGCCGCTGGGTCAGACACCCCGCCCCGTCCGCTGGGCCAGCCGGAGCACCCGCTCCCCGGAGAGCAGACCGAGCACCACCGGCACGGTCACCAGCACCCGCTTCTCCCAGGGGTTGAGCCGGAGCACCCGGCCCAGCTCCCGCACCGCCTCCCGGCGCCGCCGGCCGGAGGCGAGGGCGAAGGCGATCTGCCCGTGCAGCCGGGCCAGTCCGGTCCGGCTGCCGGCCAGTTCGGGGTGCTTGTCGATCAGGTAGCGGGTGGCCTCGACGATCGTCGCCCAGCGGCCGAAGAAGAACGAGCCGCCGTGCCAGTCCACCACCACCAGTACCTCGGGCACGATGACCACCGGTCCCCGCGCGGCGATCCGCAGCAGCCACTCGTAGTCCTCGCCGTAGCCGCCGGGCAGTTCCTCGTCGACCGGGCCGACCGCGTCCCAGGTGGCGCGAGGCAACAGGATGGTGCTGGAGTGCACCTCCATGATCCGGTCCTCGACGAAGTCGGCGAGGGTCACCTCGCCGACTTCGAGCCGCCGTTCCCTGGCGACGCCCGGGCCCGCCAGCCGGATGCCGCAGCTGACGGCGGCGGCGTCCGGGCGGGCGGTCAGCAACTCCACCTGCCGGCGCAGCTTGCCGGGCAGCCAGTGGTCGTCGTCGTCGCAGAAGGCCAGCAGGTCGTGGGACGCCTCGGTGGCGCCGGTGTTGCGGCCGCCGGGCAGCCCCCGGGAGTGGCTGTTGTGGACGTGGCGCAGCGTCCGGCCGGCCGGCACCGGCAGGTCCAGCGGCCGGACGTCGGTGTGGTCGTAGACCACCAGGCATTCCACCGGGCCGGGGTAGTCCTGGTCGAGCACCGCGCCGACGGCCCGTTCCAGCAGCCCCGGGCGGTCCCGGGTGGCGACCACCACGGTCACCGCCGGGTACGCCCCGGCCGGCCGGCCCCGCTCAGTCACGGCCCCCTCCGGTCAGCACGAATCCGAACGGCTCCACCCCGACCGAGCGCAGCCGCTCCACGAGTCGGGCCAGCTGCGGCAGGCGGGTCCGGTCCCGGGCGACCACCAGCACCGCGCGTCCCTCCCGGGCGGCCCGTACGCCCCGCTCGTCGTCGAGTGCGGGCGGCGCGTCGAGCAGGGTGAGGCCGTCGCCTGCCGGCGGGGCGTCGAGTGGGACGAGCCGGATCGTGCCGGCGCCGATCCACAGCCCCTGCCCACCGGTGCGGGAGGGGGCAGCGCCCGCCGCCGGCCGGGCGGCCAGCGAGTCCCGGGCCGGGTCCGCGGTGGCGGTGGACCGGTACGCCGCGCCGTTCCCGGTGCCTGGCGTCGGGAACGGACGCGGCTTGCGTACCTTCGGGATGACCAGGGTCTCCGGCTCATCACCGGCCGGGACGGCGGGGCCACTGACCGGGACGGCGGGGCCGCCGAAGCCGACCGGTGGGGGCGGCCACTGCCGGGGTGGCCTGGCCGGCACCGGCTCCACCGGCGGGTTGCGGTGCTGGGCGTCCAGCAGCAGCGGGCGGATCCGGCCCAGACTCTCCGGGGTGACCCCGAGCCACACCTCGTGGCCACGGCCGGCGAGCACCACGGCAAGCCCGGCGCTCACCTGCTCGCGTCCCTCGTCGGCGGCGGCGGAGAGCACCACCAGCGGGCCACGGTCCGGGCCGTCCACCCAACGGGCCAGCGCCAGCGCCAGGTAGCGCAGGTCGGCCTCGTCGGGCTGGCCGCCCCGGGCGCGGCGGACGGTGCCGAGCAGCGGTGCGCCGATCGCCGACACCGCCTCGCTGGTGGTCCGCAGCCGCCGGTCCAGGGATTCCCGGACGAACGCCGCCAGCCCGCCGAGCAGCAGCCCGCCGAGCAGGCCACCGAGGATGATCAGCGGGGCGGCGTCCCGGCTGGAGGGGACCGGCGCGCGGGCGGCGCTGGTGATCGAGCCGGGGCTGAGGTCCGCAGAGGCGATCTTGGAGCGTTGCTCGGCCAGCGTGGCGAGCTGGTCGTTGAGCGCCCGCAACTGGTCCAGCAGGGCGCTGGTCCGTGGCGACGGGTTCGCCGTCGACTGGTTGGTGGGCAGCGACCGCTGTGTGGTGGCGCGCTGGGCGGTCACCACCGCGATGGTGTCGTCGTACGACTTCAGCACCGCCGTACGCTGGTTCTCGTAGATGCCTCGGCGCAGGTCCAGGTACGCCTGAGCCGCCCCGTTGGCGCCGTCGACCGCCTCCCGCTCGCTGTGCGCCGAGTACTCGAAGCGGATCACCTGGCCGCCGACCGGGGCCTCCACCTGGAGCGCGTCGGCCACGTCCTCGGCCTGCCGGCCGGTGATGCCGGCGACCTTGTCGATGACCTCGTTGCTGGTCGCGATCCCGCTCTCGGCTGTCATGTTCACCGCCCGGTCGGCACCGCCGGAGGGCACCGAGAACGGGTCGGTGACCACCGGGCGGACCACCACGGCAGTGGTCGCGGTGAAGCTCGCCGGCAGCACGAACAGGTAGACCAGGACGGCCGCCAGCACCGACGCCGCCACGGCGAGCACCGCCCGCCAGCGTCGCAACGGGATACGGGCCAGCTCGGCGAGGCCGACGGGGTGCTGCCGGGCGGCGACGTCGGTCACGTCCATCGGTCAGGTCCTCGCGCGATGTGGGGTGGGAGTTCGACCAGCGTCCATGTGGTGTCGGACCTTCAGGAGGTGGCGAAGAAGAGCGTCTTGCTCGACCAGTTCACCGCGCCGCCGGCTGGCGCGAGCTGCACCGCGGCAGCGCCGTCCACCGCCGAGGCGTTGAACGGCACCGAGCGCAGCGAGCCGTCCGTCCAGCCGTATACGATCTTGCCGTTCACCCAGGCCATACCGCGCACGCTGCCCCAGGCCAGCCCGGTGCTGGGCAGGGTGAACTCGGTGCAGCCGACGATGTAGCCGTCCGGCTCCAGGTAGCGGTAGAACAGGCTGTTCGTGCCGGACCTGGTGTAGTACATCCGGCCGTCGAGATAGAAGGCGCCGTTCATCGTCGCCGGTTTGAACCAGTCGTTGTAGCCGCTGCTGACCCAGGGCGCGCCGACCGAGCCGCCCGAGAAGATCGACACATCGAGGTAGCTGCCGTTCGGCGCGCCCGCGTCGGTCTTCGACCAGTAGAGCTTGTTGCCGATCGAGAACGACGCCCCGGCGGCGGTGAGGTTCGGCTGGGTGGTGCTGACCGGGGTGCCGAGGGTGGTCCCGTTGAACGGCACCCTGGTCGCCTGCCCGTCCGAAGAGGAGAGGTAGAGATAGCCGGACGCCGCGGACGGCGCGTTGGTCGCCGCGACCGTACGACCGCCGGAGAGCGGGAACAGGCCCATCCGGCCGTGGTACTCGTTGCCGAGGCCGTCGGAGTCGAATCCGGCGTAGAGGCCGGTGCTGCCGCGCCACAGCTCCCAGACGATCGGGCCCCAGGCGGTGGTGCCCGAGGGTGCGCCGGAGCGGGTCGGATTCCAGACCAGCGGCAGGCCGTTGATCGGGTCGAGGGCGCCCAGGCCGTACCGGTTGATCGCGCCGGCGCCGGCCGTGTCGCTGCCGTTGGCGTTGTTCAGCCAGCGGAAGTGGCCGCCCACGTAGACCACGTTGTCGGTGACCTCGACCGAGGTCACCGAGTCGGTGCCGGTGTAGTCGACCCAGGTGGCGTCGATGCCGGCACCCCGGTCGGCGGTCTCGAACCGGGCGATCGCGTCGCAGTACGCCCCGTCGCCCCGGCCGCCGTCGGCGATGACGACGAAGTAGGTGCCGTCGTCGGAGAAGTCGACGTCCCGGGCGTAGAAGGGAAACGACGCGTTGTAGCAGGGCGCCACGTACCGCTGGGTGCTCCAGTTCGCCACCGCCGGGGTGTTGGCCAGGTCCACCATCACGACCTGGTTTCGGGCCTGCCCGTTGACCTGCGTGAAGTTGCCGACCGCGACGAGCGTCCGGTGGTCCGGCGAGACCGCGAGGCTCCAGACCAGTTCGCTGCTGTACCGGGCGACGCTGGCGTCGATCTGGAACGTCGGGTCGATCTCGCCGGTGCTGGCGTTCAGCCGGGCGAGCAGGGAGTGCTGGGTGCCGTTGATCCAGTGGAACGCGCCGCCGAGGTAGAGCTGGTTGCCGACCACGATGGTACGCCGGACCAGGCCGCCGTCGCCGCGTCCGACCCAGCTGGTCACGGTGGCGCCGGTGATCGGGTCCAGCTCGACCAGGTTTTTACGGCTGACCCCGTTGACGTTGGCGAAGGCGCCGCCGACGATGAGCTTGCCGTCGGGGCTGACCGCGAGGGCGTGCACCGCGCCGTCCAGCACCGGGGCGAAGCCCGTCTTCAGCGCGCCCGTCGCGCGGTCGTACGCGAAGAGGTAGTTGCGGGCGGTCCAGCCGGCGTCGGCCGCCGCCTTCACGGAGGTGAACGACCCACCCACGTAGACGGTGCCGCCGATCTCGGCGAACGCCTTGGTGTCACCGTTCTGTGCGTGCGGGATGTCATCCGCCGGGTTCGCCGAGGTGAGCGTGCTGGTGACCGGGGTGAGGCCCGCCGCGCGGGCCGGCGCGGCGAACAGCCCGACGGCGAGCACCGGCACGGCGAGGGCGGCCAGCCACCGCCGCCGTCCCGGTCGAGACGTTCTGTCAAGCACTGGCGCCTCCCAGAGAGGTTGTGAGATCACGGGTTGTGGATGCTCCTCATGCCGCCGCCGTCCACCGGAACGGCGCGACGGTCCCGGTCACCGCGACCCGCCAGGCGGTCGACTCCACCAGGTCCTCGACGGTCACCGCGTCAGCCTCCCTGGCCAGGACCAGGCCCCGGCGGTCCAGTTGCCGAGCGAGTCCGACCTGGTGGTCGTCGACGTGCTCGGCGTACCGCCGGCGACGCGGCACGCAGACGGCCCGCCGGCCGGCCCGCAGGGCGGCCAGCGCGCAGCCGACCCCCGCGTGGGTCACCACCACGTCCGCCTCCCGCATCGCCTGGTGCAGCTCCGCGTACGGGACCTGGGCGCGGGCGCCGGCCGGCATCCGGGGGATGCGGGTCGACCCGACCTGCCAGAGCACGTCCGCCTCCGGCGGCACCACCTCGACCAGGCGGGCCAGCAGGCGGGGGAAGGCGAAGCGCCGGTGGGCGCCGAGGGCGACGACGATCCGGGACACCGGCCGGGTGCGGGCCTGCCGAACCGGCTGGTAGCCGTCGAAGACCGTGCCGCCGTAGCGCCACCGCGCGTCGGCCCAACCCGGATGCTGGGTGTAGAGCCCCGTGCCCGGCACCCGGGCGACCAGGCGGCCGGTGAGCGAGGGCCCGTCGGTCCGGGTCGCGCTCTCGATGTAGTGGCACTCCAGGCCCCGGCGGCTGGCCGGGACGAAGAACGACATGGCCACGCTGGCACCGGTGCTGACCACCCGGGTGAACCGCCCGCCCCGCAACACGCGGCGGGCGGCAAGCAGGTCGCGGATCGCGCCGACGGCGTCCCGGGTGGTCGCGGGCGGGACGTGGATGACCTCCTGACCGTCCAGCAGGGACCGGCTCTGCGGCGAGTCGAAAGTCGCCCAGACGCAGTCGTCCGGCAGACCCAGCCGAGGCCGCAGGTCGTACAACTCGGCGAGATGCCCACCGGTGGAGGCGACGAGAAGGGTGGTCACATCGTGGCCCGACTTCCGTGCGAGGGGTGGCAGGGGACGGTGTCGCGGGGTCAGCTGCTGGCGGTCACCTGCTCTCGCGGCGCGGGGACGGGACGGTCCGTTGCGGGCAGGACCCGCCCCTCGGCCACCAGTACGGCGAGCACCATGACGCCGGTGAGCAGGGTGCCGAAGACCCAGCCCCCGAGCACGTCGGTGAACCAGTGCTTCTCGGCATAGACGCGGGTGTAGCCCTCTACCGAGACCAGCACGGCCAGCGCGGTGACCAGACCGACCCGGACCTGGCGGGGAATACGCCAGGTGAGCGCGGTGAGCACCAGGACGGTGCCGAAGGTCATCAACACCCGGGCGCAGCCGCCGGACGGATAGGTGCCCAGGTCCGTCGGGGGGTGGCCACGGTCCACCACCCGCTTGAGGATCTCCTGAACGTACTGCTCGACGATGAACTGCAGCGGCAGCGCGACCAGTGGAAGCCACCGGCGCCGGCCACGCCGGACGACGGCGAGCGCGACGGCGGCCAGCACGGTGACCCAGGCAAGCGGGTACCGGTCGCCGATCGCGGTGACGAAGGCCGTGACCTCGGTCCACGGCTCGACCTGCCGGGCGTGCACATAGTCGAACACCGGTTGGTCGACGCGGGATTCGAGCCGGGACAGGGCCTCGCCGAGCGGCCAGCAGACGGCGACGACCAGAGCCGAGCCGGCGAGCAGCACGGTCACGGCGGCACCGAGCCGGCCGAACGCGACGGTGAGCCCGGCGACGGCGACACGCAACCGCTGGGTCGCCCGGCTCGCGGCCACGACCGGCACCCACCTGCTGGCCAGCCACGGCACGAGAGCGGCCGGCACGAGCACGGCGAGGACCGCGCAGGCATAGCTGAGCGTCATCACCGGCCCGCACCAGCCGTCCCGGGCTGCGTGGCGCGCAGCGCGCTCATCGGTTCCCATGCCCTGCCAGCCACCGGCTGGACCTCCCCGCACCTCGGGGTCCCAGGGGTTCCCCCACGCCTCCCGGGCCGGATCACACCCGCCACCGAGGACGGATAGTAGCCAACCGGTGACCCTACCGGATCATCCTCGCGGCGGGTAGTGGGGAAGACACTCTGAGATGTCGATACGGGCGTGCCGGTCGGCTCCCCGACAGCCGGCTCAGCCGCGCGACGAGCCCAGCCGGTCGGCGAGCACGCGCAGCAGCGCGGGATGCAGCCTGCCGCTCCAGCCGCCGCCGGCCGCGGCGAGTTCAGCGGTGCGCAGCCACAACTCGACCAGATAGGCGTCAGCGACCAGACGCCGGCGGGCCGGGTCGAGGCCGAGCCTCCCGCCGTACCGGTCCAGCACCGTGGTCATCTCGCCGGCCGCTTCGGGCACCGACCGTCCGCGCAGCGACAGGGCACTCTGGAACGCCTGGTGGGCGAGGTCGAAGCCGACCGGCCGCCCGACGCCGCTGTTCTCCCAGTCCCAGGCGAACAGGCGCCCCCGATGGATGCCGAGGTTCCACGGCACCCAGTCGCCGTGCCAGTCACCGAACTCCAGGCGGGTCGCGCCGTCGCGGTCGGCGAGGGCGGCCAGCGCGGCGCCGACCGGGCCGCCGGCGCGCTCGGCGCGGGCGATGAGGTCGGCCAGGAACGCGGAGCCGGCGAGGGGGCGGGCCGGGGCCGCCGGGCCGCCGCGCCGGGCGACGGCGAGCATCGCCGCCACCTCCGGCCGCTCCGGCCGGGGCAGCCGGCGTACCCCGGCGGGCATCGGCTCGACCAGGGTGACCGCCAGGTCGCGCCAGCCGAACTCGCGCAGCAGCCGGGGCGCCGCGGGCAGGTCGCCGACGTCGCGGGGCAGCCCGTGCAGCGCCCTGGCCTCCGCGCGGACCATCGCCCGGGTCGCGTCGTTCCAGCCCACCTTCGCGTACGCCCACGCGACGCCACGGTCGTCGAACAGCTGCAACGTCGGCTTGTGGTGCGGGTCGGGCGGGCGGATGCCGATCGCGGCGTGCAACGGCCGGCCCGCCACCCGGGACAGGTCCGCGGTGAGCAGCAGCTCGGCGAGATCCACGTCGGTCGGGGCCGCCACGGTGAGCACCGGCATCCGGGCCAGCCGGGTGGCCCCCAGCCCGGCCAGCACGCCGACCGCGAGCCGGTTGGCCCGCACCCTGGGCGGCCGCAACGCGTTGTACGCCAGCGTCGACGCCGCCCCGATCCGGCGGGACGCCAGCGGCAGCAGGAACTTCGCCCGCTCGACCGAGGGCACCACCGCGTACCGGGCAACGGACCGGTGACCCGCCGGCGGGGAGGTGGCGTCGCGGGCAGTTCGGAGCCACAACCGCTCGTCGCCAAAGACCGCCCGGCTCACCCAGCCGATCCCGTCCCCACGCTCCCGCGGATCCCCCACCACACACCCCTCCCCAGTCCCACCCGGTCGATCAAGGAGTTTGCGTCTGGTTGGAGATCGATGCCGACGCAAACCTCTTGATCAACGCCCGTTGTCCGACGGCGGCAGCCCGGGTGGGGCGGGGCGGGGTCAGGCGCGGGATGACGCCAGTGCCGCGCGCATCGCGTCGACCGGGGCCGGCACGCCGGTGAACTGCGTGAACTGGCCGACCGCCTGGGCCAGCAGCAGATCGAGCCCGGAGACCACCCGACAGCCGGCGGCAAGCGCCGTCGTGGCGAGCGGAGTGGGCCAGGGATCGTAGAGCGCGTCGAAGAAGACCGACCCCGGCCGCCAGTCGAAGTGCCCGGCGAGCGGGTCGGCCACCCCCTTCGGCACCGTCGAGATCACCAGATCGGCGCGGGCGTGCGCCGGTGCGCCGTCCCAGTCGGCGCCGGCGAGGGGCACCCCGACCGCGGCGGCCACCGGGCGCAGCTCGTCGATCGCCTCGGGCCGGCGGGCCACCACGGTCACCTCGGCCGCGCCGATCCGGGCCGCCGCGGCGAGGGCGGCCCGGGCGGTGCCGCCCGCCCCGAGCACGGTCACCACGGCGCCCGCCGCGCAGCCGGCGGCGGTGAGCACGTCGACCATGCCGGTCACGTCGGTGTTGTCGGCGTACCAGGAGCCGTCGGGCCGGCGTACCAGGGTGTTGGCGGCACCGACGACGGCGGCGACCGGCGAGACCTCGCCGGCCACCGCGAGCGCCGCCTCCTTGCCCGGCATGGTCACCGACAGCCCGGCCCACTCCGGGCCCAGGCCGGCGACCAGGCCGGCCAGCTCGTCGGCCGCGCACTCGATCCGGGTGTACGACCACCCGGCGAGCCCGGCCGCCGCGTACCCGGCCTCGTGGATGACTGGGGAGAGCGAGTGGGCGATCGGCTTCCCGACGACGGCGGCCCTCAAAACTTGCAGTTCGTTCCGGTCAGCACCTTGTTCTGGCACATGGTCCTCTGGAGCTGCTTGTATTCGGCGTCGTTGGAGCCGTAGCCCATGGTGCCCTTCTTGTCGATGGTCATGAAATAGATCCAGGGACCCTCCGGCGGATCCATCGCACCCTTGAGCGCCCCTTCGCCCGGGTTGCTGATGGGCGTGATGGTGAGCCCGTCCGCGCCGTGCGTCCGGTACGGGTTGTTCGGGTCGTTGATCTCCGATTGCTTGAGGACGTCGGAGTCCTTCGGGTCCTTGCCCTGCAGCCGCAGCCAGTAGTTGATCGCGCTGTCGATCTCCAGGCAGTGGCAGTGGTATCTGTCGGTGTAGACCCGGTTGTAGATCACCCGGGACACCTTCGGGAAGTCCTTCGGGTCGACCGACTCGGCCTGGGCGATGGAGGCGGTGATCAACGCCTCGTACGGCGAGATCTTCCGCTCCTTCTGCACCGTTTCCACGAAGTTCATCCGCTCGGTGACATCGAGGAACTGCTGCACCATCATCGACAGGATCTGCTCGGCGGTCGCCTTCGGCGGGATCTCGTAGGTCGCCGGGTAGAGGAAGCCCTCGATGCTCTTCTTCGGGTTCTTCTTGCCGTCGCCGCGGTTGAACCAGAACTCCGGCACGCCCAGCTTGACCGGGTCCGCCGCGGCCTTCTTGAACTCGGCGACCGGGATCTTGGTCTCCTTGGCCAGGATCGCGTAGATGTTGAGGCTGATCGTGCCCTCGGGGATGGTCACCCCGTTGACCACCCGGCTCTTCGGGTCGAGCAGCAGGGTGACCACGTCGGCGGCCTTCATCTGCTTGCGGACCTTGTAGCTGCCGACCTGGATGTTCTTGGCGCGGGAGTTCGCGTCGGCCGCCTCGATGAACGCCTTGGTGCTCTTCACGACCCCGGCGTCGTACAGCGTGTTGCCGATGTCGGTGAGGGTGTCGCCGGACTTGACCTGCACCAGCACCTCGCCCGAACCCGGACCGTCGTAGTCCGGCGTGACAAAGTAGTTGCTGATCCGGTCGAAACCGACGTATACGCCGCCGCCGATGCCGCCCAGCAGCACGAACGCCATCAGGAGAGCGAAGATCGTCTTGCCTCGGCCACCCGACTTGCCCTGGCGCTTACGTACCGCGCCGCGCCGGTGCCGGCCCTTCTCCCCTCTCTCCTGCTCGTCGAACACCAGGTCAAGGTCGTCGATCATTGCGTCCGCCTCCGCTGCGCGTCCAGCCAGCTCTGCAGAATCTCCACCGCGGCGGCCTGGTCGACCACCGCCCGTTGGCGCTTTCCCCGGACGCCCCGTTCGGCCAGCCTACGGCTCGCGACCACGGTCGACATCCTCTCGTCCGTCAGCGTCACCGGAATCGACCCCATTACATCAGCCAAACGGGCAGCGTACGCCGATACGTTCGTCGCCGCCGGGCCATGTTTACCGGCGAGGTTGACCGGCAGACCGACCACGATCTCGACCGCCTCGTGCTCGGCGGCCAGCCGGACCAGCTCGGCCATGTCGGTGGGCACCGTATCCGGCGCCGCGGTCAGATCGCGAGCGAGGGTGACCAACGGGGTGGCCAGGATGCCGTGCGGATCGGACCGGGCGACCCCGACCCGGACCTGCCCGACATCGACCCCGAGTCGTACGCCACGGGTCAGTTCAGCCATCTACCGGCACGTCCCTCCGGCACGGGCCAGGGCGGACCATCCGGTCCGCCCTGGCCTCGATCGGTGCGTCCATCACGCCTCGGCGATCGCCTTCTCCACGGTGAGCAGCAGGTTCGGCGCCTCCGCCGCGGGCAGGCCGCCGCCCTGGGCGAGGTCGTCGCTGCCGCCGCCCCGGCCGGAGAAGGCCGCCTTCACCAGGTCCTTCGCGGTCAGGCCCCGCCCCCGGGCGGCCTGGTTGACGGCCACCACCAAGGACGCCTTGCCGTTCGCGCGGGCCGCCACGGCGACCACCGCCGGGCGGGCCGGGTCGATCCGGCCCCGGATCTCCTGGGCCAGGGTCCGCACGTCGTTGGTGGCCGCGCCCTCGGGCGCCTCGGTGCCGACGTACGCGACGCCGTGCACGTCCTTCGCCTGCCCGGCGAGCGCCGCCGCCCCGCCCAGCACCAGCTGGGCGCGCAGCTTCTCCAGCTCCTTCTCGGCGTCGCGGAGCTGGGTGACGGTCTGCTCGACCCGGTCGGCGACCTGGTCGCCGGGGACCCGGAACAGCTCGGCAAGCCGGGAGACCAGCAGGTGCTCGCGGGCCAGGAAACCGAACGCGTCCATGCCCACCAGCGCCTCGATCCGGCGGACACCGGAACCGACCGACGACTCGGAGAGGATCTTGACCAGGCCGAGCTGGGCCGAGCGGGCCACGTGCGTGCCACCGCACAGCTCCCGCGCGTAGTCGCCGACCTCGACGACCCGGACCCGCTCGCCGTACTTCTCGCCGAAGAGCGCCATCGCGCCGATCCGGCGCGCCTCCTCCTGTGTGGTGATGAAGGCGTGCACCTCCATGTCGGCCAGCAGCACCTCGTTGACCTGCTGCTCCACGTCGTGCAGGACGCTCGGCGCCACCCCTGTGGGGGTGTTGAAGTCGAACCGCAGCCGGCCCGGCGCGTTCAGCGAACCCGCCTGGGTCGCCGACTCGCCAAGGAAGTTGCGCATGGTCTGGTGCACCAGGTGGGTGGCGGTGTGCGACCGGGAGATCGCCCGCCGCCGGGACACGTCGATCTCGGCGTACCCGGTCTCGCCGGCGCGCACCTCGCCCCGGACCACCTTGGCCCGGTGCACGATCAGACCCGGCACCGGCTGCTGCACGTCGAAGACCTCGAGCTGGCCGCCGCCGACCGTGATCAGGCCCTGGTCCGGCTGCTGGCCACCGCCCTCGGCGTAGAACGGGGTGGTGTCGAGCACCAGCTCGACGGTGTCCCCCTCAACCGCTGCGGCCACCTGCGCCCCACCGGCGAGCAGCGCCCGCACCCGGGACTCCCGGTTCAGCTCGGTGTAGCCGGTGAACTCCACCGCACCGCCGCCGTCGAGCACCGACCGGTACGCCGACACGTCGGTGTGGCCGGTCTTGCGCGCCTGCGCGTCCGCCTTGGCCCGGCTGCGCTGGTCGGCCATCAGCCGGCGGAAGCCCTCCGCGTCGACCTGGAGCCCCTGCTCGGCCGCGATCTCCAGGGTCAGGTCGATCGGGAAGCCGTACGTGTCGTGCAGCTGGAACGCCTTGTCGCCGGAGATCGACGACTGCCCCGCCGACTTGGTCTCGGCGATGGCGGTGTCCAGGATCGTGGTGCCGGCGCGCAGCGTGGCGAGGAAGGCGTCCTCCTCCGCGTACGCGTACTGGGAGATCCGGCCGAATTCCTCGGCCAGCTCCGGGTACGACGGGGCCATGCAGTCCCGGGCCACCGGCAGCAGCTCGGGCAGCGCCCGGTCCTGGTAGCCCAGCAGGCGGACCGCCCGGATGGCGCGGCGCATGATCCGGCGCAGCACGTAGCCGCGGCCCTCGTTGGACGGGGTCACCCCGTCACCGATCAGCATCAGCGCGGTACGCACGTGGTCGGCGATCACCCGCAGCCGAACGTCGTCCGGGTGCGACTCGCTGGCCGCGTGGCCGGAGCGCGCGCCGTACCGCTTGCCGGTCAGCTCGGCGGCCCGGTCCAGGATCGGCTTGACCTCGTCGATCTCGTAGAGGTTGTCGACGCCCTGGAGGATCGAGGACATCCGCTCCAGGCCCATGCCGGTGTCGATGTTCTTCGCCGGCAGGTCACCGAGGATCGGGAAGTCCTCCTTGCCGACCCCGGGGCCCCGCTCGAACTGCATGAAAACGAGGTTCCAGAACTCCAGGTAGCGGTCCTCGTCCACCTCCGGGCCGCCCTCACGCCCGTAGGCCGGGCCCCGGTCGTAGTAGAGCTCGGAGCAGGGACCGCACGGGCCGGGGATGCCCATCGACCAGAAGTTGTCCGCCTTGCCGCGCCGCACGATCCGCTCGACCGGCACGCCGGTCTTACGCCAGATCTCGTACGCCTCGTCGTCGTCGAGGTAGACCGTCGCCCAGATCCGCTCCGGGTCGAGCCCGAAGCCGCCCGCCTCGACCGACTTGGTGGCCAGGTCCCAGGCGAGCGGGATCGCCCGCTCCTTGAAGTAGTCGCCGAAGGAGAAGTTGCCGTTCATCTGGAAGAACGTGCCGTGCCGGCTGGTCTTGCCGACCTCGTCGATGTCCGGGGTGCGGATGCACTTCTGGACGCTGACCGCGCGGGGGTACGGCGGGGTCTGCTGGCCCAGGAAGTAGGGGACGAACTGCACCATGCCGGCGTTGACGAACAGCAGGTTCGGGTCGCTGATGGCGGGCAGCGGAGCGGACGGCACCACGGCATGGCCGTTCGCCTCGAAATGGGCGAGGTACCGCCGCTTGATCTCCGCCGTCTTCATCGCTGGTGCTCCTCCGGAAAAATCTCTCGGTCGCCGATGCGCGGATCGTCCCGCAACTCGGCGAACTGGTCGTCGTACAACTCGCCGCGGGCGAAGGCCTCGTGGATCTCCTGCTCCCGCTCAGCCATCCCGATCCGGACGTCCTCCACGAAGCTGCGGACCGACTCGACGAGGCCGCCGGCGGATTCGGACAGACCGCTGGCGATGCCCGTCGGCGTGTACGCCTGCGCGGCGCGGGTGGCCTTGCGGACCACCAGCACCCCCACGGCCAGGCCGATGCCCAGCCAGAACACGCGTTTCATGTCACATCCTCCCGCTCGGCCGGGTCACCGGTTCGCGCGCTTCTCGGCGCGGCGCCGCTGCTTGATGATGTCGCGGGCCTCTCGATCGTCCTCCGCGTGCCGGCGGGCAGCCGCGGCCCGGCGTACGCCGTAGCCGAAGGCGGCCACCTTGACCAGCGGGTTCGCGGCGGCGGCGGAGACCACGGCGGCGAGGTTCGCCACATTCGCGGTGACGTTCTGGGCGTGGGTGGTCATGGTGTCCACCTTGGCGAGCTGGAGGTTGACCCCGTCGAGGGTGGTCTGCGTCTGCTCCAGGGCCGTGTTGACGTTCTTCACCGTGGCGTTGACGTCACCGAGCAGCGGCGCGGTCCGGTCGTTGAGGTCGTTGATCATGCGGGTCGTCGCGTCCACGGTGTGCCGCAGCCGCAGGATCGGCACCGCCAGCACGAGCACCAGCATCAGAAACGCGCCGGACAGGATCAGCCAAGCGATCTCGCCACCACTCATGCCCATGTCCTCCTCAAGCAGTGTCCCGAGGCCCCACGCCCCGGAATACGCGACCGTCACACCCGCTCGGCCCCACACCGGCCCACCGCGGCCGGCGGGCACGGCCGGGCCCGCCCGCCACAGACCCTACCGTCCGTGATGGAGCACTGCTCACGACGGTGAGGGTGTCAATTCCCCGAGTGGATCGTCGGTGAGGGACGGGAACGGATCCACGCCGGTGAGGGACGGGTCGGTGGTCGGCTGCGGCCCGGTCCGCTCGTCGTCGATCGCGTTGCGGACCTTCACCTGCACCAACGACCCGGTGCACTCCTCCGCTGCGGGCGCGGTCGCCGGAGACGGGGCGGGCTGCCCGTCCACCGGTGCCGGCACACAGGTGGGTTCGCGTACCCAGAGGTCGAGGGTGAGCTCGTCCCGACGCCAGCAGGTGTAGCTGCCCTCGACCGGCTGCTCCGGGCAACGGTCGTTCTTCCAGCGCCGCCAGCCGTCCGCGGCCAGGGCCTGCTCGTACGCCTGCGCGGTCTCCTTCGGCGCCCGCTGCGACTCGATGGTCCGCTCCCGCAGCCGGCAGTCCTGGAGGCACCAGCGGCTGCCGCTTTCGTGGTCGACGGTCTTCACCGCCGCCCAGCTGGGCACGTCCAGCCCGTCGAGGGTGTTGAAGACGGGGTCGTGGCTGAGCGCGCGCAGCCCGAAGTAGAGCGGGACCGCCCCGAGCAGCACCACGCTGACCAGGACGAGGATGCCCAACCGCAGCCGCCGCCGCTCGCGCATCTGCCGGCGCAGTTCGGAGCGGGCACCGCGCAGGCCACCGACCTGTGCCGGCGGCGCCTCGGCCCGCCGCGCCGGTCCGGCCACGTCGGCCGGTCCGGGTCGCGGCTCCGCCGGCTCCCCCGGTGCTACGACCACGGCGGCCCGAGCCGCCGCCGGCTCGCCGGGCCGCCCAGGCGGGGGTACGGCTGCCGCGCCGGCCGGTCCGGGCCGATTCGGCTCCGCTCCGGGCGGGACCGCCCGGCCGGCCGGCCGCTCGTCGGGCCCACCGGGACGGGCCACGGAGGCGGCCGCCCGGGCCACCGCCGGAGCGCCGGCCGCCCCGATACGCCCAGCGGGCTCGCCGCCGGTCTGCGGGCCGCGCCCGTCGTCGCCGCCCGGCCGTGGGACGGGACCGTCCGGGCCGGGCCGGGCGGCACCCTGGGCCGGGGCGGTGCCGGGTGCGTCAGCCACACCCGGGCCGGGCCGGCCAGGCTGGCCGGGGGCCGGTCCGGGACGGCCGCCCCGGATCGACGGATCACGTCCGGCGTCGCCGCCGTGCGGCCGGCCGCCGACCGGAGCGGGATCCCCTGCGACGGGGAAGCCTCCGGTGCGGGCCGGATCGTCCGCGGCGCGGCGACCACCGGCCCCACCGACGGGGATACCCCCGGTGCGGTCGGCGTCGCCGACGGGGATACCCCCGGTGCGGTCGGCGCCGCCGCGACCACCGGCCCCACCAACGGGAAGGCCCCCGGTGCGGTCGGCGTCGCCGGCTGACCCGGGACCGCCGGCCCGGCCGGGATCCCCGGTCGTCGGCAGGCCACCGGTGTCGGTGCCCGCACCGACCGATCGGCCGGCGGCCCGGCTGGCCGCCTCGGGGCCGGCAGGGCGGCCGGACGGGCCGGCGGGACGTGCGGCGCCCCGGGCGGGTCCGGTCTGGTCGGGCTTCACGGGCGGCACGGCCGCGCCGGCCCGGCCGGCCGGGGCGCGGTCGGGCCCGGCGGGAGTGCCGGGTCGGCCGGTCGGCTCGCCGACCGGAGCGCCGGTGGGGCCCGCCGGTGGCGCGGCCGGGTCGCCGTGGGCGGCCTGGCCGGCCTGCCGGAGCCAGTCGGCCGGTCGTTCTGGGCGCGGCGACCGCGTGTCGTCGGTCTCCTCGCGGGCCGCGCGGCGCGGGCCCGGGGTCTGCGGAGCCCCGCCGGTGGACCGCCGCGCACCCCGCGCCTCGGGGGCGGCCCGGCGACCAGCCGCGGTCGGCTCGTCGCCGGGTGCCGCCCGGCGACCACCCGGATCGTCGGCAGCCGCCCGGCGACCGGCCGGTTGCTCCTCGGGCACGGCCCGACGACCAGCCACCGTCGGCTCGTCGACCGGAGCCGCCCGACGACCAGCCACCGTCGGTTCATCGACCGGGGCAGCCCGGTGGCCGGCCCCCGCCGCCCCGCCATCGGGGGCCGCCCGGCGGCCGGCCGGCGGGGAAGCGCTCCGGCGACCACCCGGATCCTCGGCAGCCGCCCGGCGACCGGCCGGTTGCTCCTCGGGCACGGCCCGACGACCGGCCACCGTCGGCTCGTCGACGGGAGCCGCCCGACGACCGGCCGGAGCATCGGGGGCGGCACGCCGCGCCGCCGGCGTGCCCGGGACCTCCGCCCGGCGTCCGGGGGGCGAGTCGGACGGGACACCCGGGACCGGCGGGGCGTTCCCGCTGCGTGGCACCGCCACCGGCTGGTCGGGCTCGGCGGCCCGGCGTCGGCCGCCCTCCGGCCCGGCGGGGCCGTCCACCCCGGACAGCCCCGAGGGTTCAGGCTCCCGAACTCCACGGCGACGCCGGGGCTCGGGGGCCCCCGGGACGCCGGTCCCCGGGTCGACGCCGGGGTGGCCGGCAACGGGCGGCCCGGCGGCACCGGATGCCGACGGCACGCTGACCCGGCCGGCAGCCGGCTCGGCGGCGGCCCGCCGGCCGGCCCCGGAGACCGGGCGGGCCTCGACGTCGTCGGGCAGCGACCGCCGGCCGCCACCGGACCCGGGTCGTCCGGGCGGGGCTGCCCCGTCGACGTACGGGCCGGGTCCGCCGGCGCCGTGCCGGCCGCGGGGAGTGGGTGGTACGGCGGGACCGGGCGGCTGCCAGCCAGACCCGGGCACCTGGCCGTCCGGGGCACGATCCGGCGCTGGTACGGCTGGCGGGATCGCCCGTCCCGGCGGGCCGGCCGGTTCGCCCGGACGGGCGGGGGCCGGAGGAATCAGGCTCTGCTGTCCGGTGGGCACGTCCGGGCCTCGGCGCGGCGGTCGGGGCGGCTCGGCGGGTTGGCGGGGCGGTTCGGGCGTACCGGGCCAGGGCCCGTCGACCGGGCGGCGGGCCGCCGCCGGATCGGGCCCGGTGGGGCGTACCGGGGGCATGGCCGGTCCAGCGCCGGCCGGACCGCGCCGGGCTGACGGCCGACCCGGACCGGGCTGGCCGGGCGGCGGCTCGGGGGCGGACAGGCCGGGCCGCGGCGGCGGCACCGGATCCGGGTGGGGACCGTGCGGCGGCTCGGGTGCGGGCGGGCCGGGCCGCGGCACCGGACCCGGGTGGGAACCGTGCGGCGGCTCAGGGGCGGGCGGGCCGGGCCGTGGCACCGGGCCCGCGGGGGGCGGCCCGCTGCGCGCCGGCGGCGGGGCGGCGGGACCGTCGGCGTCCGGGCCGAGGTCGGCGCGCTGCTGCTTGGCCGTACGCAGGTCGTCGATCCAGCCGAACTCCTCGCCGACGGTCGCCTCGTCCGGCTCGGCCTCGGCTCTGCCCCGCCCCCACCGGCGACCCTTGGCGCCCCGGTCGCGCCGCTCGTCGGGGCCGTCCTCCGGCCGCTCCGGACCACGCGCCATCACTGCTGCCCCTCCTCGACGGCGTCGTCGCCGCCCTCGTTCACCCCGTCGCCCTGAGCCGCGCCGACCGGACGAGCGGCGGACGCGGCGACCGGAGCGCCGGCCCCCTCGCGGACCGCCGGTGTCGGCAGCCCACGGACGATCCGGCGCAGCAGCGGCAGCCGGCCGGCCAACGCACGCTCCGCGCCGTGCCCGCTGGGCCGGTAGTAGTCGGTCCCGACGAGATCGTCCGGAACGTACTGCTGGGTCACCACCCCCCGGTGGTCGTCGTGGGGGTAGCGGTAGCCGGCGCCGTGCCCGAGACCACGGGCGCCGGCGTAGTGGGCGTCACGCAGGGCCCGCGGCACCGGCCCGCCCCGGCCGGCGCGTACGTCGGCGATGGCCGCGCCGATCGCCGTGGTGGCCGAGTTGGACTTGGGGGCGGTGGCCAGGTGGATCACCGCCTGGGCCAGGTTGAGCTGGGCCTCGGGCAGCCCGACGTACTCGACGGCGTGCGCGGCGGCGGTGGCGACGGTGAGCGCGGCGGGGTCGGCCATACCGACGTCCTCGCTGGCGAAGATGACCAGGCGTCGGGCGATGAACCGGGCGTCCTCGCCGGCCACCAGCATCCGGGCCAGCCAGTGCAGCGCCGCGTCCACGTCCGAGCCGCGCATGCTCTTGATGAACGCGCTGATCACGTCGTAGTGGGCGTCGCCGTCCCGGTCGTACCGGACGGCGGCGACGTCGACGGCCTGCTCGGCGGTGGCCAGGTCGATCCGCCCGGTGCCGAGGGCGGTGGCGGTGGCGGCCGCCGCCTCCAGGGCGGTCAGCGCCTTGCGTACGTCGCCGCCGGCGAGGCGGACGAGATGCTCCTCCGCCCCGGTCTCCAGGGTGAGCGCACCGCCCAGCCCGCGTTCGTCGACGACCGCCCGGCGCAGCAGGCCGCGCACCGCGTCGTCGTCCAAGGACTGGAGGGTGAGCAGCACGCAGCGGGACAGCAGCGGTGAGATGACCGAGAAATACGGGTTCTCGGTCGTCGCCGCGAGCAACGTGACCGTCCGGTCCTCCACCGCGGCGAGCAGCGAGTCCTGCTGGGTCTTGCTGAACCGGTGCACCTCGTCGATGAAGAGCACGGTCGGCGGACCGCCCGCACGCCGCTGCCGGCGGGCGGTGTCGATCACCGCGCGGACGTCCTTCACGCCGGCGGTCAGCGCGGACATCGCGACGAAGCGGCGGTCGGTGGCCCGGGCCACCAGGTGGGCGATGGTCGTCTTGCCGCTGCCGGGCGGCCCCCAGAGGATCACCGACATCGGCGCCGCGCCCTCGACCAGCTGGCGCAGTGGCGCGCCCGGGGCGAGCAGGTGATCCTGCCCGACGAGTTCGTCGATGCTCGCCGGCCGCATCCGGACGGGCAGGGGCGAGTCCGCGTGCGCGGCGGCGAACCCGTCCACGCCGGTGGCGCCCGCGGGGGCGCCGGGCGCTCCGGCGGGTTCGCCGATGGTGAAGAGGGCGTCGGACTGCATCACGAGAACACTACCGGGCCGGGCCGACGACGCTGGAATCGCGCCGTGGCTCGGCCCGCGATGATCCGTTCCGGTCAGCCACGACCCGGGCGCCGCCCCCGGTACCAGCGGCCCCGGCCGCTGCCGAACCCGGCCAGGTGCAGGGCGAGCAGCAGGAAACCGATCAGGCTGAGGGTCTGCGCGTTGAACAGGGCAGGGGCGCCGAGGTTGGTGTCCAGGAAGTCGAGCAGCAGCGCGAAGCCGAACACGATGGCGGCGAGACTGGCGAACATGGTCGCTCCTCGGGTGGGGGTCCCAGCGGGGTTGGCGAGGGATGTACCCGATCGGTCCGCTCGTCAATCTCCACGGTGGAACCGGACCCGGCCGGCGGGGTCAGCGGTCGGTGGCGAGTACGGCGTAGCGCAGCGAGTCCCACCAACTCCCTCGGACGAAGAGGTGGTCGCGGCTGAGCCCTTCCCGCCGCATCCCGACCTTTTCCAGCACCCGCCAGGAGGCGGTGTGGTCCGGCCGGGTGCTCGCCTCCACCCGGTGCAGGCCCACCTGCTCGAAGGCGAGGCGCAGCAGCAGGCGGGCCACCTCGGTGCCGAGGCCCTGCCCCCAGTGCTCCGGGTGGACCACGTAGCCGATCTCCCCGCGCCGGTGTGCCGCGCTGGTCACGGTCAGCGTGCCCAGGCCCACCAGCCGGTCCCCGGCGACCGCGGCCAGGTGGTACGCGAGCCGCGGCTCGCCGCCGGCCGCGTCCCGCCAGGCCGGCAGGACCGCGCGCACCTCGGTCAGCGAGGGCGGGTTCTCGTCCAGCGTACGGTCGGCAACCTGCGGCTCGTTGGCCAGCGCGTGCAGCGCCTCCGCGTCGGAGTCCGCCCACTCGCGCAGGGCGCAACGCGGGCCGGGCAGGCATACCGGGCGTACGGATCGGATCAGGCTCACGGATTCGCCTCTCGTAGGCTGGTCGCATGATCACTGCCGACCAGGTTCTGGCGGGTCGGGACACGCTGCTCGCCGCCACCGGCCACCACCCGTACGCCCGGCACGCGCTGTGGCGGGGCCACGACGCGCACGGGTGGCGGCGGGACGGCGCGGTGGGCTGGCTGCTCCCGCCGGATCAGGGACCGGCCGGCGGCGCGCTCGGCGCGGCCGGGGCGGCGCTGGACCTCTTCGCCGGGCTGGTCGCGGACGGGACGCTGCACGCCGGGCAGTGGCTGCACCTGCCCCGCGTCTCGCCCGAGGAGGTGGCCGGGCGGTTGACCGTGGCGCGGGTGGACGAGTGGGACTTCCTGTGGACGACCACGCCGCCACCACGACAGCCGGAGGAGGAGCGGATGGTCCGCCTCACCGAGGCCGACCACCCGGCCCTGGAGGCGCTGATCGAGGCGTCCTACCCGAGCACCACCTCCCGTCCCGGCGACCGACGGATCGTCGACTGGTACGGCATCCGCGACGGCGACCGCCTGGTCGCCTGCGGGGCGGACCGCAGCCGGGGCGACATCGGCTTCCTCGCCGGCCTCACCGTGGCGACCGACCGGCGCGGGCGGGGCCTCGGCGCGGCGCTCACCGCCGGGATGACCCGCGCCCTCTTCGCCCGGTACGACCACGTGGCGCTCGGCGTCTTCACCGACAACCTCGGGGCGATCCGGCTCTACCGCCGGCTCGGCTTCACCGGCACCGAACCCCGCACCTCGGTCAACCTCGGCTGAGGAGAAGGAGGGGCCCCCGGTTAACGCCTCATGCATAGCAGGGGCCCCCTCCTAACGGGTCTGCACTCAGCGCGCCTGAGCCGGCTCGGCGGCGGGGTCGGGCGGGGCGGCGGCAGGGTCCTCGGGCTCCGCGTGGTCGACCTGCGGCGGCTGACCGACGGGCGCGGCGTTCCGGCTGGCGCGCCAGGCCGGCAGGTAGAGCGGCGCGGCCAGCGCGAGCACCACCCCGCCGACCAGCATGGCGAGGCTGACGCTGGTGCGGTCGGCCAGGACGGTGAGGACCACCGCGCCGAGCGCGCCGGCGGGCTGCGCCATCATCGAGTTCAGCGAGATGACGCTGGTCCGGTACGGGCCGTCGACCTGCCGGTGCAGCAGCCCCATGTGCAGCGGGTTGGACGCCCCGTGCACGGTGTAGCAGGCCAGGTAGGCGATGAGCACGCCGACCGGGCCGGCGAGCAGTCCCATCCCGACCACGGTCACGCCCTGGAGGATCCGCATGAGCGCGGCGGCGGGCGCGGCGCCCAGCCGGCGCAGCAGGAACGGGGTGAGCGCGGCGCCGGCCGCGTTGGCCAGCCAGGCGGCCGAGCCGGCCGGGCCGAGCAGCGCGGCGGCCCGGTCGGCGTCGCCGACCACTTCGGAGAGCCGGATCGGCAGCAGCGACTCGAAGGTGACCATGCCGAAGCCCCAGAACAGCTCGACGGCGACCAGGGCGAGCAGCACCCGCGAGCGGCGCAGCAGGCCGATCGCCTGCCCGACCATCCGGGGCGCCTCGACCACCGAGGCACGCAGCGCGGCGGCTCCCGTGGCCGGTCGGGTCTCCTGCATCAGCACGAACAGGGCGATCAGCGAGACGGCGTGCAGGGCGATGGCCACCAGCACGGGCAGGGTCAGCGCGCTGATCGGCCCGACCGGGCCGATCGCGACCAGGCCGCCGCTGAGCAGTGCGCCGGCACCGATGGCGAGGCCGATGACGGTGCCGGCATGGCCGAGGCCGCGCTCGTACTCGGCGTGCGGGTCGGCGGCCAGGGTGGCGTCGACGTACCAGGACTCCATGGGGCCGCTGTCGAGCGCCCGGTAGACGCCCTGCAAGGCCCAGACCAGGAAGAAGAGCCAGAACGAGTCGGCCACCGCGAAGATGACCAGCGAGATCAGGCCGATCACCCAGGCGACGGCGAGGACCGGCTTGCGGCCGAGCGCGTCGGCGAACCCACCGGTCGGCAGCTCCAGCGCGAGGACGACGAGGCCCTGTGCGGTGGCGACCAGGCCGATCTGGGACAGCGAGAGGCCGCGCTCCTGCATCAGCAGGATCATCACCGGGATCAGCAGGCCGCTGGGCAGCCAGCGCAGGCCGTAGAGGGTGAGGTAGCGGAACCGGACCTGGCGTACGGAGAGGGCGCTCATCGCTCCTCCTCGGGCAGCGGGGTGGCGAGCCGCAGGTCGGCCAGCAGCGGCAGGGCGGTGAGGAAGATCTGCACCTGCTCCGCGCCGGGCTCGTCGGGGTCGGCCTCGTCGCGGTAGCGCTCGAGGAGCTGCCACACCTCGGCACTGAGCGCCTTGAGCCGCTCGGAGGTGATGGTCATGAAGAAGTCGCTCATGCCGAACGCGTCACGCCAGGCCGGTGACCACTCCTGGCGCGCCGCGAACCAGTGCTCGGCGTGTTCGACGAGGTGGCGCACCTGGTCACCCTGGATCCATTCGATCGCGGCGCGGGCGTCCGGGTCGTCGTCGAAGTCGGTAGCCGCCCAGTTGGTCACGTCGTGCGCGGCCCGCCACCAGCGCTGCCGGCCGGTGCCGAGGTCTGGGTCCTCGGTGACCAGGCCGACCTCGGCGAGTTGGCGCAGGTGGTAGCTGGTCGCTCCGGTGTTGGTGCCGAGCAGTTCGGCGAGGGCGGTGGCCGTGGCCGGGCCCTTGACCCGCAGCGCGCCGAGCAGCCGCATCCGCAGCGGATGCGCCAGCACCCGCACCTGGCGGTGGTCGAGCTGGACGTTACGTGGTGCCGGCTTACTGTCGTTCCCCATGGATGCACAATATCTGTGCACACTTCCTGTGCACAAGAGTTGTGCACAGGAAGTGTGCATGATCCGACAGGCGATCGGGCGAGGGCTGTCAGGCGAGGAGTTCGGTGACCCCGCGCAGCCGCGTACGCAGCAGGCCGGCGGCGCGGGAGGAGTCGAGGCGTACCTCGGCGGGGCGGTGCACGCCGGCCGCGACCGCGGTCGTGATCTTCAGTCCGGCCGGGTCGAGCCCGGACCGCCGGGCGACCAGGAGACCCAGTTCGGCGCGGCTCACCGGATCCGCCCCGGCCACGTTGAGCGGGCCGGCGTAGTCGGAGGGCACCAGCTCCAGCACGGCGGCGGCGAGGTCGGTCACGTCGATCGGGCAGCGGAGCTCGTCGGAGAACAGGGCCGCCCGGCCGGCGAGAGCGTCGTGGCAGAGCTGGATCTGCTTGCTGCCCTCCCCCACGATCAGCGAGGTCCGCACCAGCACGGCGCCCGGATCGACCGCCCGGACCGCGGTCTCGGCCGCCGCCTTCGCCGCCCCGTACGCGTACACCGGGGTCGGCACGTCGTCGTCGCGGTACGGCGTCGGCCGCCCGCCGTGCAGCGCGTCGCTGGACAGGTGCACCAGCCGCGCCCCCACCTCGGCCGCGGCGTACGCGACGTGGGCCGCACCGTCGGCGGTGACCCTCCAGTCGTCGAACCGGTACGGGGTGCTGATGACGGCGTCGGGGCGTACCTCGGTCAGCAGCGCGCGCACGGCGGCGCGGTCGGTGACGTCGAGCCGGCAGGCGGACACTCCCGGCACCTCGACGGCGGCCGAGTGGTACGTGCCGATCACGCGCTGCCCCGCCGTCAGTGCCTGCCGGCACACCTCCCCGCCCAGAAACCCGCTGGCTCCCACCACGAGCAGCGTCACGTCGTCCCCCAGAGATCAGGAAGGCCCGCGTCACCGTGACGCTGGCCTTCCATCAGATCAGGATCAGGTCGGGTCGGCGACCGGTGCGGCCGGGCCGGCGGTGCCGGCGTGCGGCCCGGTCGGCGCCTTCGGCTTGGCGTCGACGCCCGCCTCGGCGCGCTGCTGCGCGGTGATCGGCGTCGGCGCGCCGGTCAGCGGGTCGAACCCGCCCCGGGTCTTCGGGAACGCGATGACCTCGCGGATCGAGTCCGCGCCGGCGAGCAGCATGCAGATCCGGTCCCAGCCGAAGGCGATGCCGCCGTGCGGCGGCGGGCCGTACTTGAACGCCTCCAGCAGGAAGCCGAACTTGTCCTGCGCCTCCTCGGGCGTGATGCCGAGCAGGTGGAAGACCCGCTGCTGCACGTCGCCCCGGTGGATACGGATGGAGCCGCCGCCGATCTCGTTGCCGTTGCAGACGATGTCGTACGCGTAGGCCAGGGCGCGGTCCGGCGCCTCCTCGAACCGGTCCACCCACTCGGCGTTCGGCGAGGTGAACGGGTGGTGCACCGCCGTCCAGCCGCCCTCGTCCGTCTGCTCGAACATCGGCGCGTCGACCACCCAGCAGAACGCCCAGGCGCTCTCGTCGATCAGGTTGGCCCGCTTGGCGATCTCGATCCGGGCCGCGCCGAGCAGCTCCTGCGCCTCCCGCGTGTTGGTGCTGGCGGCGAAGAAGATCGCGTCGCCCGGCTTGGCACCGACCGCGTCGGCCAGGCCGGCCAGGTGCGCCTCGGAGAGGTTCTTGGCCACCGGGCCGCGCGCCTCGCCGGTCTCCGCGTCGAGCACCACGTACGCCAGGCCCCGCGCGCCGCGCGCCTTGGCCCAGTCCTGCCAGCCGTCCAGCTCCTTGCGGGTCTGGCTCGCGCCGCCCGGCATGACCACCGCGCCGACGTAGCCGCCCGCGTCGATCGCGCCGGCGAAGACCCGGAACTCGGTGCCGCGCAGGTAGTCGGTCAGCTCGGTCAGCTCGACGCCGTAGCGCAGGTCCGGCTTGTCCGAGCCGTACCGCGACATGGCGTCGTGCCAGGTGATCCGCGGGATCGGCCGGGAGATCTCGTGGCCGGCCAGGTCCGACCAGAGCGCCGAGACGATCGACTCGCCGAGCTCGATGACGTCGTCCTCGGCGACGAAGGACATCTCGATGTCGAGCTGGGTGAACTCGGGCTGCCGGTCGGCGCGGAAGTCCTCGTCCCGGTAGCAGCGGGCGATCTGGTAGTACCGCTCCATGCCGCCGACCATGAGCAGCTGCTTGAACAGCTGCGGCGACTGCGGCAACGCGTACCAGCTGCCGGGCTGGAGCCGCACCGGCACCAGGAAGTCGCGGGCGCCCTCCGGGGTGGAGCGGGTCAGGGTGGGGGTCTCGATCTCCAGGAAGTCCCGCTCGTGCAGCACCTTCCGGGCGATCTGGTTGGCCCGCGAGCGCAGCCGCAGCGCCTTCGCCGGGCCGCTGCGGCGCAGGTCCAGGTAGCGGTACTTGAGCCGGATGTCGTCGCCGGCCTCGATCTGGTCGTCCACCGGCAGCGGCAGCGGCGCCGCCTCGGAGAGCACCTCCAGCGCGCTCGCGGTGACCTCGACCTCGCCGGTGGGCAGCTCCGGGTTCTCGTTGCCCTCGGGGCGGCGGGTCACCTCGCCGGTGACCTTCACGCAGAACTCGTTGCGCAGCGCGTGCGCGTCCTCCTCGCGGAAGACCACCTGGGCCACGCCGGAGCCGTCGCGCAGGTCGACGAAGATGACACCGCCGTGGTCGCGCCGGCGGGCCACCCAGCCGGCGAGCGTCACCGTGGTGCCGGCGTCCGTCGCGCGCAGGCTGCCGGCGTCATGGGTACGGATCACGACTTGCGTCTCCTCATCTGCGGTCCACGTCTGCTCCCCGCATTCTGTCAGGGCGCCCGGTCCCCCACCGCCACCGGGCGTGGTTGCGGCTCGGGACGTGCTCCCGGCACGCCGGCTGCGGGACGCGGAGAGCGGGCCGCCGGAGGCCGGCGACCCGCTCCACCCGATGTCGGTCCGGGTCAGATGATGCTGACGCCGTAGACGCTCATCGGCTCGGTGACCGGCTGGAAGTAGGTGGTGCCGCCGGAGCTGCAGTTGCCGCTGCCGCCGGAGGTCAGGCCGACCGCGCTGTTGCCGCTGAACAGCGAGCCACCGCTGTCACCGGGCTCGGCGCAGACGTTGGTGCGGATCAGGCCGGAGACGCTGCCCTCGGCGTAGTTGACCGTGGCGTTCACCGCCTGGACCGAGCCGCTGTGCACACCGGTGGTGCTGCCGGAGCGCGTGACGCTCATGCCGACGTACGCGTTGGCGGCGCCGGTGACGTCCCGGTAGGTGCCGTTGTACAGGTAGACGTTGCCGGTCGCGTTGGCGGAGTTGCTGTGCCGGACGATGCCGTAGTCGTTGCCCGGGAAGCTCGTGCCCGCCCGGGTGCCGAGGACAGTGGTCTGGCTGGAGTTGGAGTACCAGGTCGAGCCGATGTTGGTGCAGTGTCCGGCGGTCAGGAAGTAGGTGGTGCCGGAGCTGCTGCGCACGTTGAAGCCGAGCGAGCAGCGGCCGCCGCCGGCGTAGATCGCCTGGCCGCCGGAGATGCGGGTGCTCAGCACGCCGGCCTCGGCCTCGATCCGGACGGTGCCGCCGGTGCGGGCGGCGGCGGCCTTGACCCGCTCCAGCTTGGCGCCGGTGACGGTGCTGTCGACGGAGACCACGACCTGGTTGGTGGCCGCGTCGACCCACCAGGCGGTGCCCGGGATCTTGGCGGACCGCTCCAACTCGTCGGTGGCCGCCTTGAGCTTGTCGGCGCCGCGGGTGACGAGCTTCGGGGTGGCGCCGGCGGCGCGTACCTGGCGCGCGGCCGCGGCGTCGGTCACCGCGATGACCATCTTGCCGCTGCTGTCGGCGTAGGCGCCGGCGGCGCGGTCACCGAGCTTGGTGGCCAGGTCGGCCGCGGCGTCGGGGGATGCGGGCGAGGCAGGGGCCGCCATGGCGGGTGCGCCGAGCAGCGAGCCCGTGACCAGGGTGCCGGCCACGGCGATGGCGACGGCGCGGCGGAGCGAGGACCTCGTGGGTCGCATGTAACAACCTCCAAGGAGGGGGTGACGGGCAGCGTCACACCGACGCGCCCGAGGACAACCCGGCCGACCTGGGGGAGCCGGCCGAGTGACCAAAGTATTCACATATTTAAGATCATTGGCAAGGTGACGCTTTGCCCTGATTGAGCCCGCTCGAAAAGCAATCAGGGCGCAACATTATGGACACAGAGCGTCATCTATGTTGCCGAGTCGCCTGGGTGTGTCAGGACGGCAACATCATGATCAACGGCGCGGACCGGATCAGCGGATCGCGGCGAGCCGGGCGGCGCGGGCGGCGCGCTTCTCCTCGAAGCGGGACGCCTGGCGGTCCAGGTCGGCCAAGTGGGCGGCGATCTGGTCACGCGCGGCCTCGCCGTCGGCGTCCAACCCGGACACCTCGAAGACGTTCCACTGCCGCAGCACCGGGTTCACCACCTCGTCCCGGTGCTGGCGCAGGTCGTAGATGCCGGCCAGGGCGATGGCCACCGACTTTCGGGCGAAGCCCTCGATGCCGGCACCCGGCATCTGGAAGTCGGCCAGCACGTCGGCGACCGCCCGCATGGCCTGGCTCGGCGCAAGCTCGAAGGCCGCGGCGAGCAGGTTGCGGTAGAAGACCATGTGCAGGTTCTCGTCGGCCGCCACCCGGGCCAGCAGCGCGTCACAGATCGGGTCGGCGGCAGCCCGGCCGGTGTTGCGGTGCGAGATCCGGGTGGCCAGTTCCTGGAACGAGACGTACGCCAGCGAGTGCAGCACCTCGTCGTCGTGGCCGTTGCGGTAACCCGCCGACATGTGCACCATCCGGGCCCGTTCGAGGGCCACCGGGTCGACCGCCCGGGTCACGGTCAGGTAGTCCCGGATCGCGGTGCCGTGCCGGCCCTCCTCGGCGGTCCACCGGTGCACCCAGGTGCCCCACGCGCCGTCCCGGCCGAAGAGCGTGGCGATCTCGTGGTGGTACGAGGGCAGGTTGTCCTCGGTGAGCAGGTTGACGATCAGCGCGGTGCGGGCCACCTCGGGCAGCTTCGCGTCCGCCTCCGTCCACGCCTGGCCGCCGAGCGGACCGTCGAAGGTGCGCCCCTCGCTCCACGGCACGTACTCGTGGGGGAACCACTCCTTCGCCAGCGACAGGTGCCGGTCGAGGTTCTTCTCGACCACGGGCTCGAGTTCGAGGAGAAGGGCGGTCTGGCTGAGCACGGTCACGAAGTTCTCCCTACGGTGGCGTAACTTACGCCACCGTAGGGTGAATCCTCGTCACACGCCAGTCGAAGCGGGACCCACCAGCGGTTTCAGGTCCTCCCGGGCCGGGGTCCACTCGCCCGCCGCGGCGGCCAGCTGCTCGCCGGAGCGGATGTCCTTCACCTCGTCGCCCTCGGCCCCGGGGAACCAGACGTACGGGATGCCGCGCCGCTCGGCGTACCGGATCTGCTTGCCGAACTTCGCCGCGCTCGGCGACACCTCGGTCGGGATGCCCCGGGAGCGCAGCGCCTCGGCGATCCGGTTGCTCGCCGGCCGCTCGTCCTCGCTGTTGACCGCGACCAGCACGCAGGTCGGCACGCTGCGGGAGACCGACAGCGCCTCGGCGCCGAAGAGCAGGCCGAGCAGCCGGGTCACCCCGATGGAGATGCCCACGCCGGGGAACCGGACGTTGCCGGCGCTGGCCAGGTTGTCGTACCGGCCGCCGGAGCAGACCGAGCCGAATCGCTCGTAGCCGATCATCTGCGTCTCGTAGACGGTGCCGGTGTAGTAGTCCAGGCCCCGGGCGATGCGCAGGTCGGCGACGCAGAGGCCGGGCGAGTGCGCGGCCGCGGTCTCCACCACCGCGATCAGCTCCTCGATGCCCTCGTCGAGCAGCGGGTCGCTCACCCCGAGGGCGCGCACCGCGTCGGCGAAGGACGCGTCCGGCGCGGAGATCTCGGCCAGCGCCAGGCACGCCTTGGCCTGCGCCTCGCTCGCCCCGGCGGTCTCCGCCAGCAGCTCAGCCACCTTCGCCGGGCCGATCTTGTCGAGCTTGTCGACCGCGCGCAGCGCCGCCTCCGGGTCGGTCAGCCCGACCCCTCGGTAGAAGCCCTCGCAGACCTTGCGGTTGTTGACCTGGATACGCACCGGCGGGATCGGCAGCGAGCGCAGCGCGTCCCCGATCACCAGCGGCATCTCGGCCTCGTAGTGGGCCGGCAGGGTGTCCCGGTCGACGATGTCGATGTCGGCCTGGAGGAACTCGCGGTAGCGCCCCTCCTGCGGCCGCTCGCCCCGCCACACCTTCTGGATCTGGTAGCGGCGGAACGGGAACTGGAGCTTGCCGGCGTTCTCCAGCACGTACCGGGCGAACGGCACGGTCAGGTCGAAGTGCAGGCCGAGCGCGTCGTCGCCGGTCGCCGACTCCGGGTCGGCCTGCAGCCGGCGCAGCACGTAGACCTCCTTCGAGGTCTCGCCCTTGCGTAGGAGCTGGTCCAGCGGCTCCACCGAACGGGTTTCGAGGGGGGCGAAGCCGTACAGCTCGAAGGTGGCCCGGATCCGGTCGAGGACGAACTGCTCGATCATCCGCTGGGCGGGCGTCCACTCCGGGAACCCGGAGATGGGCGTGGGCTTGCTCATGGCGTACTCCTTGGGCGCCGCGCGGACCGCGCGGTCAGGTCGTGGTCGCGGCGTCTACAGGCCGCGGGTGGGCGCGGCCGGGCGCGCGCCGCCGATCCCCGCCACCTCGATGAGGTACGGGTTGGTCGCGCGCTCGCGGCCGATGGTGGTCGCGGGGCCGTGGCCGGGCAGGACGACGGTGTCGTCGGCCAGCGGGAGGACCTTCTCCCGGAGGCTGGCCAGCATGCGGGGCATGCTGCCGCCCGGCAGGTCGGTGCGGCCGATCGAGCCGGCGAAGAGCACGTCACCGGAGAGGCAGATCTCCTCGGCCTCCCAGGGCGAGCCGGCGCCGGGCATCCGGAACAGCACCGACCCGCCGGTATGGCCGGGCGCGTGGTCGACGGTGATCTCCAGGCCGACGAGGCGGAGCGTGGCCCCGTCGGTCAGCTCGGCCACGTCGTCCGGCTCGGCGTAGGGCAGGCGACCGCCGAAGAGCTGGGTGAGATCCGTCGAGAGCGCCTTGGCCGGGTCGGCCAGCAGCTCCCGGTCCTCCGGGTGCACGTACGCGGGGATGCCGCGCGCGCCGCAGACCGGCGCCACCGAGAAGGTGTGGTCGAGGTGGCCGTGGGTGAGCAGCACGGCGGCCGGGTGCAGGCGGTGCTCGGCGAGCACGGCGTCGAGTCGGTCCAGCACCCCGATCCCGGGGTCGACCACCACGCACTGCTCCCCCGGCGCGGTCGCCACCACATAGCAGTTGGTGCCGAAGGCGTCCGCGGGAAAGCCGGCCACGAGCACGTCCGCTCCCCTTCCGTTCGAGTCGTCGTCCCCTGTCAGCAGCCTAGTCGTCCGGGCCATCGGCTTGCGCCGGCGCATCCGTCCCAGGAGCCTCAGCAGGGCACGGCGAGAACGTCCGAAAAATCTTGGACCGAACCTCGTACACCACTTTCCCAGCCGGTGGCCGTACACTCTGGCGGGCGTGTGGCGTGGCGCACCTGCGCACCGATGGGGCGGGCAGACGCAGAGCGCCGGCGAGGACCAGCGTAGAGGAAGGGGAGCACGGGTGGCTTCCAGCAGGGACCGGCAGCGCAAACTGGCGCGGGCCAAGCTCGACCGGCAGCTCGCCCGGCGGGCCGCCGCCGCGAGGCGTCGCCGGCAGATCCAGGCCGGGGTCGGCGCGTTCGTCGTGCTCGCGCTGATCGTGGTCGGCTCGCTCTGGGGACTGGGCGTCTTCGACTCGAAACCGGAGCCGAAGGCCGCCGAGGACATCTGCCTCTGGACCCCGCAGGACGCCAGCGCCAACACCAACCTCAAGGACGTCGGCACCCCGCCCACCACCGGCCTGCCGACCGACGGCACCCGGGCGATGACGGTCACCACCGACCAGGGCGGCCCGATCACCGCCGAACTGGACCTCGCCTCGGCGCCGTGCGCGGCGGCGAGCATCTCCTACCTGGCCGGCAAGTCGTTCTACGACAACACCAAGTGCCACGAGATCACCGCCGAGGGCGCGCTGCGCTGCGGTGACCCGAGCGGCACCGGCATCGGCGGCCCGGCCTACTCGTTCTACGACGAGAACCTGCCCACCGCGCCGGAGGCGAGCCCGTCCGCCTCGCCGGCGCCGGAGCAGCCCCCGGCGTACCCGAAGGGCACGGTCGCCATGATCGCCAACCCGCCGGGGGCCAACGGCAGCCAGTTCCTGATCTTCTTCAAGGACTTCAACCCCGAGAAGCCGGTCTACCCGGTCATCGGCAAGGTCACCGCCGGGCTCGACGTGGTGGAGAAAATCGGCGCCCTGGAAACCGTGGACAATGGGAGCGGGGCCAAGGTCAAGCCGAAGACGGACGTGGTGATCCAGAGCCTCACCGTCGGCGAGCCAGGTGCCGCGCCGGCGGCGAGCCCCAGCGCCGGCTGACCCCGGCCGCCCCACACACCCCAGCAGCGGCAACGTCCGCGCCCGAGAAACACCGTAAGGAGTGACCGTGACGTCCACCAGAGAGCGGCAGCGCGCGGCGGCGCGGGCCCGACTCGAACGGGAGATGACCGAGCGCGCCGCCAAGGCGCGCAAGCGCCGGCAGACGCAGGCCATCGTCGGTGCCGCGGCGGTGCTGGTGCTCGTGGTCGCCGGCACGGTGTGGCTGGTCACCTCCCTCGGTGGTGACGACGACAAGCAGAACACCGCCAACACCGCGGGCTACGCGCAGTGCGCCTACACCGAGGTCCCCAAGGAGGGGCGCCCCGCACAGATCAAGGACGTCGGGCTGCCGCCGACCCAGCAGGACAACAAGGGCAGCCAGACGATGACGATCGACACCAACCTCGGTCCGATCACCGCGAAGATCAACCGCGACCAGGTGCCCTGCACCGCCGGCAGCTTCACCCACCTCGCCAGCAAGGGCTTCTTCGACAACACCAAGTGCCACCGCCTGGTTACCTCGGGCATCCAGGTGCTCCAGTGCGGCGACCCGAGCGCGACGGGCAACGGCTGGCGGGACACCGACGGCACCGGCGGCCCGAGCTACAGCATGGCCGAGGAGAACCTGCCCACCAACAAGCGCCCGCCGTACCCGGAGGGTGTCATCGCGATGGCCAACGCCGGCCCGGACACCACCGGCAGCCAGTTCTTCATCGTGTACGGCGACTCCCAGCTCGACGCGAACTACACCGTGCTGGGCACGATCACCGGCGGCATGGACCTGGTCAAGCAGGTCGGGGCGGCCGGTGACGACGGCGCGTTCGCCCAGAACTCCGGGGGCGGGCACCCGAAGAAGGAGGTCGTCATCAAGAAGCTGACGATGAGCGAAATCCAGGGCGCCTGACCCGCCTGACGGACATGTGAAAGCGCCCGCCGGCCGAAGCCGGCGGGCGCTTTCACATGGCGCCTCAGGCCCCCGAGGTGACCCGGTACGCGTCGAAAACGCCGTCGACCTTGCGGACGGCGGCCAGCAGGTGCCCGAGATGCTTCGGGTCGGCCATCTCGAAGCTGAACCGGCTCACCGCCACCCGGTCCCGGGTGGTGGTGACGGTGGCGGAGAGGATGTTGACCCGCTCGTCGGAGAGCACCCGGGTGACGTCGGCCAGCAGCTTGTGCCGGTCGAGGGCCTCCACCTGGATGGCGACCAGGAAGGTCGACGCGGAGGTGAGCTTCCAGCTCACCTCGACCACCCGCTCGCTCTGCGCCTTCAGATCCTCCGCGTTGGCGCAGTCGTCCCGGTGCACGCTCACCCCGCCGGAGCGGGTGACGAAACCGAAGACGGCGTCCGGTGGCACCGGCGTGCAGCAGCGGGCCAACTTGATCCAGACGTCACTGACGCCCCGGACGACCACGCCCGGGTCGTGGCTGGACGCCCGGCTGCGCGGCGGCCGGGTGGCGACGGCGGTCTCGGCGATGTCCTCCGCCGCGCCCTCCTCGCCGCCGTACGTGGCCATCAGCTTCTGCACCACCGACTGGGCGGAGACCTGGCTGTCGCCGACGGCGGCGTAGAGCGAGGCGACGTCGGCCAGATGCAGGTCCCGGGCGATCGCCATCAACGCGTCCGGGGTGAGCATCCGCTGCAACGGCATGCCCTGCTTGCGCATCGCCTTGACGATCGAGTCCTTGCCGGCCTCGATCGCCTCCTCGCGCCGCTCCTTGTTGAAGTATTGGCGGATCTTGGTGCGGGCGCGCGGGCTCTTGACGAACCCGAGCCAGTCCTGGGTCGGGCCGGCGGTGTCGGACTTCGAGGTGAAGATCTCGATCACGTCGCCGTTGGACAGCGTCGATTCGAGGGGCACCAGCTTGCCGTTGACCCGCGCGCCGATGCACTTGTGCCCGACCTCGGTGTGCACCGCGTACGCGAAGTCCACCGGCGTCGACCCGGTCGGCAGCGGGATGACGTCACCCTTCGGGGTGAAGACGTACACCTCCTGGCTGGACAGGTCGAAGCGCAACGCGTCGAGGAACTCGCTCGGGTCGGCCGCCTCCCGCTGCCAGTCCAGCAGCTGGCGCAGCCAGGTCATCTCGTCGATGTGCGCCGGCGGGCCGACGATCTGGGTGCCCTTGTGCTCCTTGTACTTCCAGTGCGCGGCGATGCCGAACTCGGCGGTGCGGTGCATCGCGTACGTGCGGATCTGCATCTCCACCGGCTTGCCGGTGGGCCCGATGACCGTCGTGTGCAACGACTGGTACATGTTGAACTTGGGCATCGCGATGTAGTCCTTGAACCGGCCCGGCACCGGCTGCCAGTTGGCGTGGATGACGCCCAGCGCCGCGTAGCAGTCCCGCACCGTGTCGACCAGGATCCGCACCCCGACCAGATCGTAGATGTCGTTGAAGTCGCGCCCCCGCACGATCATCTTCTGGTAGATCGAGTAGAGGTGCTTCGGCCGACCGGTCGTCTCCGCCTTGATCTTGGCGGCCTTCAGGTCGGTCGACACCTTCTGGGTCACCTGGCGCAGCAGCGCCTCCCGCTGCGGCTGGTGCTCCCCGATCAGCCGGTTGATCTCCTCGAACCGCTTGGGGAAGAGGGTGCCGAAGGCGAGATCCTCCAGCTCCCACTTGATGGTGTTCATACCGAGGCGGTGGGCGAGGGGGGCCAGGATCTCCAGCGTCTCCTTGGCCTTCTGCTCCTGCTTCGGGCGGGGCAGGAAGGTGAGGGTACGCATGTTGTGCAGCCGGTCGGCCAGCTTGATCACCAGGACCCGCGGGTCCTTGGCCATGGCGACCACCATCTTGCGGATGGTCTCCGCCTTGGCCGCGTCGCCGAGCTTGACCTTGTCGAGCTTGGTCACACCGTCGACCAGCAGGGCCACCTCACCGCCGAAGTCGGCGCGCATCTGGTCGAGGGTGTATTCCGTGTCCTCGATCGTGTCGTGCAGCAGCGCCGCGACGAGCGTGGTGGTGTCCATCCCCAGGGTGGCCAGGATGGTCGCCACGGCGAGGGGGTGGGTGATGTACGGGTCACCGGACTTGCGGTACTGACCCGAGTGCCAGCGGGCCGCGGTGTCGAACGCCCGTTGCAGCAGCCGGGCGTCGGCCTTGGGGTGGTTCTCCCGGTGCAGCGCGATCAGCGGCTCCAGCACCTCGCTGACCTGGGAGGTCTGCCACGGCGCGTTGAACCGGGCCAGTCGGGCGCGCACCCGGCGCCCGGTCGGGGCGTTGGAGAGGGCGAAGCCACCGCCGGCGGAGGACTCCCCGGCGCCGTCGGCCCGCAGCGGCACCACGACCGCCCCGCCGTCCGCCCTGGCGTCGGGCCCGCCGTCGGAGCCGGTCATCCGGGTCGGCAGCATGCCGTTCTGCCCGGTCGCCGAACCGTCCGCGTCGCCTGTCGGGTGCACCGTGCCCTCCACCGGAGGGGCGACATCGTGGGACACCGGCCTCCTCACCGCTCGCCGGGATCGCGCCGGCCGTCCGGCCGACGTCCTGTTCAACCGGCCCGAGGGCCGGCCTTGTTCCGCGCCGGCCGCCCCGTCGACGTGGTCCGCGCCGGCCGCCGGAACCTCGCGGTCCCGGCGCGCCCGCGCGCCGCGCCGGCCGCCGGGCCGGTCGTCGCGCCGCCGGACGGTCGCCCGCCCGGTCAGCAAAGGGCAATGCTACCCGTACGCAGGGTACGTCGCCCCTCCGCCGGACGGACGTCGTCGGGTCGGCCCGGCCGGCCCGGGGGTCAAACGGTCAGCAAGGCATGGACCGGACGCGGGGCGAGCCGCTCGCGCCCGTCGAGGAAGCCCAGCTCCAGCAGGACGGTGAAGCCGGCGACCGTGCCGCCGGCCCGCTCGACCAGGTCGAGGGTGGCCTCGGCGGTGCCCCCGGTGGCGAGCACGTCGTCCACCACCAGCACCCGGTGACCGGCGGTGAAGGCGTCCTGGTGCACCTCCAGGGTCGCCTCGCCGTACTCCAGCGCGTACGAGGCGGCGTGCGTGGCGCGGGGCAGCTTGCCGGCCTTACGCACCGGCACCACCCCGACCCCCGTGGCGTACGCGATGGCCGCGGCGAGCACGAACCCGCGCGCCTCGATCCCGGCCACCGTGTCGAACGAGTCCCGCCCGTGGTACGCGATGATCCCGTCGATCACCTCGCGGAAGACCGCACCGTCGGCGAAGAGCGGCATCAGGTCCTTGAACATGACCCCGGGCTGGGGGAAGTCCGGCACGTCCAGCACCCGGCTGGCGACCAGCTGGGCGACCTCGGGGCCGCTGTCTCCCCGTACACCGGTGGTGTGGGTCTCCGTCACGGTACGTCCCATGTCCCTTCGAAACGACGACGGCGTCCGTCATGCCGCTCGCACAGCATGACGGACGCCGTCCGGTTGGTTCCTACCGGGTCTGCCCGGTCAGGGTCGGCGGTCGCCGGTCAGCGGCGCTTCGCGCCGCCGGGCCGGTTGCCGCCGCCGGGTCGACCGCCCCGGGCGCCGGAGGGACGCTTGCCGGCCGGCCGGGAGCCCACCTTCGGGGCGGCCCCGGCGAGGGCGGCCGCCTCCGGGTCGATCGCGTCGTCGCCGGCCACCACAGCCCGCGGCGCGCCCTTCGGGGTGACCTCGCCCCGGGCGATCGCGCCCCGGCGGGCCAGCACCCGCTTGGTGTGCGCGTTGATCCGCGGGTCCTGGTTCTTCAGCAGCACCAGCGCCGGGGTGGCCAGCAGGATCGAGGTCAGGAACGCCACCGCCATACCGACGAAGAGCACCAGGCCCAGGTCCTTCAGGGTGCCGGCGCCGAGCAGGCCCGCACCGATGAAGAGCAGACCACCGACCGGGAGCAGGGCGACCACCGAGGTGTTCAGCGACCGCATCAGGCTCTGGTTGAGCGCCAGGTTGGCCGCCTCACCGTAGGTCGTGTTGTTGTTCGCGGTGATGCCGCGGGTGTTCTCCTGGACCTTGTCGAAGACCACCACCACGTCATAGAGCGCGAAGCCCAGGATGGTGAGGAAACCGATGATCGTCGACGGCGTGACCTCGAAGCCGACCAGCGAGTAGATGCCGGCGGTGAGGACCAGGTTGGTGAGCAGCGAGGCGATCGCGGCGATCGCCATCCGCCACTCGAAGCGCAGGATCAGGTAGATCGCCACCACCGCGATGAAGATCAACAGACCGAGCAGCGCCCGCTCGGTGACCTGGCTGCCCCACGCCTCCGAGACCTGGCTGCCGCTGATCTGATCCGGCTGGATGCCGAACGACTGCGCCATCTCGGTCTTGACCGCGTTGACCTGCTCCGGCTCGAGCTGCGCGGTACGCAGCTCGTAGTACTCACCGCTGGTGCTGCCGACCTTCTGCGCGGTGACCACCTTGGCCCCGCCACCCTCGGCCGCCAGCGCCGCGTTGACCTTCTCCTCGGCCTGGTCGAGGGTGCCGACGCTGGCCGGCACCTGGAACGAGTTACCACCGGCGAACTCGATGCCGAGGCTGAACCCACGGAACGCGAAGCTGAACACGGCGACCAGCACCAGCAGACCGGCGACGCCGAACCACACCTTGCGCCGGCCGACGATGTTGAGATCGGCCTCGCCCCGGTAGAGCCGGGACGCCAGACCAGTCTTAGCCATCTCAGGCCTCCTTGACGCGCGGGTTGCGAGCGGTGGACTGCTCGGCCGACCGGGCCGGCAGGGCCCGACCGAGACCGCTGACCCGCGGGGACAGGAACGCCCGGGTCCGGGCGAACATCGTCATGATCGGGTGACGGAAGAGGAACACGACGACCAGGTCGAGGACGGTCGCCAGGCCGAGCGCGAAGGCGAAGCCCTTCACCGCGCCGACCGAGACGATGTAGAGCACCACGGCGGACATCAGGGTGATGGCGTTCGCCGAGATGATCGTCCGCCGGGCCCGGATCCACGCCCGCGGCACCGCGCTGCGCGGGCTGCGACCCTCCCGGATCTCGTCCTTGAGCCGCTCGAAGTAGATGACGAACGAGTCCGCCGCCACACCGAGCGAGACGATCATGCCGGCGAGGCCGGCGAGGGTGAGGGTGAACCCGATCGACCGCCCGAGCACCACCAGGGAGCCGAAGACCAGCAGACCGGAGAGCACCAGGCTCAGGAAGATGACCGAGCCGAGCAGGCGGTAGTAGAAGAACGAGTAGATGATCACCAGCAGCATGCCGATGCCGGCCGCGAGCAGACCCGCCTTGAGGTGGCTGTCGCCCAGCGTCGCGGTGACGTTCTGCTGCTCCTGCGGCACGAAGGTCACCGGCAGTGCGCCGTAGCGGAGCTGGCTGGCCAGCTGGTTGGCGCTCTTGCTGTCGAAGTTGCCGGTGATCTGCGAGTCACCGGTCAGCACGCCCTGGATCTCCGGGGACGAGACGATCTCGTTGTCCAGCACCACGGCGACGCGGCACTTGCCGTCCTGGCCGAGCGCGGTCTGGTCGCAGGCCTGACCCTCGTTGTTGAACGACTCGCGGGTCAGCGCGGTCCACCGCTCCTGGCCCTTGCCGGTGAAGTTCAGGCTCACCACCCAGGCGCTGGCCTGGTCGAGCTGGGCGGACGCGTTCTTGACGTCGGTGCCGACCACCTTCGCCACGTCCAGCAGGTACTTGGCGCCGGACTCGCAGGCCACCGCCCGCTGCTTCTCGTCCTTGATCGACGCCGGCGGCCGCTTGTCGAGCTGGGCGCAGGTGATGGTCGGAACGTTGAACTGCATGTCGACCGGCAGCACCGCGATCTCCTGCGGGGAGAGGGTGCCGAACGGCTTGAGCTTCTCGGCCAGCGCCGGGTCGGCGGTGAGATCGGCCGGGGCCTGCAGGCCACTGGCGGCGGACCAGGCGTCCTTGCCGACCTTCTGCTCGACGGCCTTGCGCTGCTCCTCGACGCTCTGCGACACCGGCTCCTCGGCGGCGCTCGCGCTCGCCGAGGCCGACGGGGTCGGCGTGGCGCTGGCGCTGGCGCTCGGCGCCGGAGCCATGCCACCCTGCCCGCCGGTGCTCGGCGAGGTGGTGGCCTTCGGCTCGGCGCTGCCGGACGGCTTCGGCGTCGCGCTGCCCGACGGGGTCGGCGTCGCGCTGCCCGACGGCTCCGGGCTGGCGCTGGCGCTCGGTGCGGGCGCGACGGTGGCACCGCTGCCGTCGGTGGCCTTGAGGACCTTGCGGAAGCGCAGCTCGGCGGCGCTGCCCACGTCGGTCAGGTCCCGGTTCTCACCGGGCAGGGAGATGACGATGTTCCGGTTGCCCTCGGTGACCACCTCGGCCTCGGCCACGCCGTACGCGTTGACCCGGCTCTCGATGATCTGGCGCGCCTCCTCGAGGTTGGCGGCCGTCGGGGGCTTGCCGTCCACGCTGTTGGTGGCCTCGAGCGTCAACCGCGTGCCGCCGACCAGGTCCAGACCGAGCCGGGGCTCCAGCCGATCCTTCCAGCCACCGCTGGCGCCGCCCGAGAAGAACACCAAGAGATAGAGGACGACAAAGATGAGCCCGAGCACGGCGAGCTGCCGTCCGGGCCGCATCTGTCCCTGAGGTGGTGCCACGGCTGTCTTGTCTCCCTGTACGGTCGCGCCGCTGGGCGGCGACGAATATCGGGCCGGGGGTGTCCGCCCGACTGGTCGGGTGGGTCGGCGCCGTCCGCCGACACGCCCCCAGGGGTGACGACGCGGCGGCGCCGGACGAAGTTCCCCGCGTGCCGGCGTCGAGCGCCGACTCAACTATCCACTTATGGCGCTGAATTCGCTGCCCCGTCCGGGGCCGGTGGTCATTCCTTGACCGGCTCCGCGTCCTCGCTGGCCGGCTCGATCGTCTCGGGGCGCTCGGCGCGGGTGACCACCCGGGCGACCGCCGGACGCGCGTACCGGGTCTGCACACCCGGGGCGACCTCCAGCAGGACGGTCTCGTCGTCCACGCCGGTGACCGTGCCGTAGAGCCCGCCGATGGTGACGACCTCGTCGCCCGGGGCGAGCGCCTTCTGCATCTGCTCGGCCTCGCGACGCCGCTTCTGCTGGGGGCGGATCATCATGAAATACATGACGCCGAAGAGCAGAGCGATCATCAGGATCGGCGTCAGACCGCCGGCTCCTCCACCACTCGCTGCTGCGTAGAACACGGTGCTGACCTTCCCATTGGTCTCCGCGCCGTGCCGAGGGCACCGGAGCGGAGGCGGATTCTTACGTCCTGTACAAACCGCGGCGAAGTCTAATCCCTGTGCCTGGGAAGACCGAATGCGGTGCAGATCACGTTCGGATCACGGCCGGGCGGTCTAGACGGAGAACAGATCGGGCGCGGGAGGGACATCCGTGCCAAATGTACCATTCGGCGGCGTACGCCCCAGGTGGTGCCAGGCAGCTTCGGTGGCCACCCGCCCCCGGGGCGTACGGGCCAGCAGACCGGCCCGCACCAGGAAGGGCTCGCAGACCTCCTCGACCGTGTCCGGCTGCTCCCCGACCGCCACCGCCAGGGTGGAGAGGCCGACCGGGCCACCCCGGAACGAGTCGACCAGCGCGGTGAGCACCGCCCGGTCCAGCCGGTCCAGCCCGAGCGCGTCGACGTCGTACACGGTGAGCGCGGCGCGGGAGGTCTCCAGGGTGACCACCCCGTCGGCCCGGACCTCGGCGAAGTCCCGGACCCGGCGCAGCAGTCGGTTGGCGATCCGCGGGGTGCCCCGGGACCGGCCGGCGATCTCGGCCGCGCCCTCGTCGGTGATCGGCACGCCGAGGATCCGGGCCGAGCGGCACAGCAGCGCCTCCAGCTCGGCCGGAGTGTAGAAGTCGAGGTGGGCGACGAAGCCGAACCGGTCCCGCATCGGCCCGGTGAGCAGGCCGGAGCGGGTGGTCGCGCCGACCAGCGTGAACGGCTCAACGTCGAGCGGGATGGCGGTGGCCCCGGGCCCCTTGCCGACCACCACGTCGACCCGGAAATCCTCCATCGCGCTGTAGAGCAGCTCCTCGGCCGGCCGGGCGATCCGGTGGATCTCGTCGATGAACAGGACGTCGCCCTCGGCGAGGCTGGTCAGGATGGCGGCCAGGTCGCCGGAGCGCTCGATCGCCGGGCCGCTGGTCACCCGGATGCCCGAGCCCAGCTCGGCCGCCACGATGTTGGCCAACGTCGTGTTGTGCACGACAAGGTCGTTGACCGTGAAGGTGTGGTCTCCGTCAACGGTGAGGCAGCGACACTCGGTAAGCCCTGCGGGCTCGACCGATACCACCCTGTCGGCAGCCAGGCGTTCCTCGAAACGATCCCGGCGAGGCCCCCACTCAGCCAGCCTTCGGCCCCGCTCGCCGGGCACGGTGACCCGATGGACGAACCTGGCCACATCATCCTGGCTGGTGATGGTCAGCCGCCAGGGCTCGTGGGGCCGCCCCTGGTAACGGCCGCGCTTCGGCATCAACCGCGACTGGATTCCCAGCCGAAGAAGAAGGTGCTGTACGTCGCTGAGCAGCCCGCGAGAGGCGCTGTGGTACTCGACCACCACGTCGTACCGGTCGCGTCCCCGGCGGCTCACGGTCCCGTCGCAGGCGAAGTAGGCGCCGAGAAAGGCCGACACCTGCCAACTGTCACCTCGGAAGACGAACTCCGGGACCCGCTGCTGCCCGGCGTTCCTGTCCAGCAGCCCGTGCTCGTCCAGCCAGGGCTTGAGCCCGGAGATCCTGACCACCGAACTCCGAGCGCTGTTGGGCCGCGTGTTGTGGGCGTGCCCAAGCCGGTCGCAGGTCGACCGGAGGTCGGCAAGCACGTCCTCGTCGCCGCCGGTGAAGGTCACCTGGTCCGTGGTGCGGCCGTCGCCGACGAGATAACCGGCGAGCTTGTACTCGTCCACGTCCCGGGCGCTGTCGGCGACGAGATCCGGGCACAGCACACTGGCCACGGAGTCGCGTTCGGTGAGGTCTCCAGCCTTGACCCAGCCTTCCGGGGTCCAGAACGGGTGATCGGGAGCGGCCACGACCTCCCGGCCAGTGGCGGTGAGGATGCGAACGGAGTCGAGTTCGCCCTGCTCGTGCACCGCCGTCACGGTGGCGCCTTCGCCCGTGCGGCTAATCACTCGATCCCCAACGGTGATCTCGCCGAGGCGCCGCCGCGAACCGTCCTCAAGCAGCACCAGGGCGTCCACCGAGACCGGCTTACCCAGGCCAGGTGGGCCCGACAGGAGGATGTGGTCGGGCGGGGAGCCGCGCCGCATCGCCCCCTTGAGCAGCAGGTCAAGCTGATCGCGGACCCGATGCTGGGCGATGAACTCGTCGAGTCGCTTCGGCCGGACGCTGACCTCCGCGTCCCGTTCCGCGTCGCTGACGTACGCCGAGACCAGGTTGTCGCCCGTCATGAACTGATCCTCATTTTCCGCTGCGGGGCTCGCAAACCCGGCTCAAGCGCGTATTCCGGCTCGGCCGCGTCCCCGGCGAGCCGCCCCGCAACACGCGTCCTCGCACCCATCAACGGGACCGGCCCAGGAGGCGGATGGCCTGCTTGAGCAGGACCGGCACCGGCGGGGTCGCCCCGTCGACGGTCTCGGCGACCGCGGCGACCGCCTGCTCGGCCTGGGCGGCCGTCCAGCCGAGCCCGACCAGCGCCTGACGCACCTGCTCCGGCCAGGCGCCCGCGGTGACCCCGGCGGCACCGTCCGGGCCGACCGGCACCGGGCCGATCCGATCGCGCAGTTCGAGAACGAGCCGCTCGGCACCCTTCTTGCCGATCCCGGGCACCCGGGTCAGCGCGGCGGTGTCGGCGTTGGCGATGGCCTTGCGCACCGCGTCGGGGGTGTGCACGGCGAGCACGGCCTGGGCCAGCCGGGGCCCCACCCCGCTGGCGGTCTGAAGCAGCTCGAAGAGCTGCTTGGCGTCGTCGTCGGCGAAGCCGTAGAGGGTGAGCGAGTCCTCCCGGACGACCAGGCTGGTGGCGAGCCGGGCCGGCTGGCCGACCCGCAGCTCGGCGAGGGTGCCGGGGGCGCACTGCACCGCCAGGCCGATGCCGCCCACCTCCACCACCGCGTGGTCCGGGCCGGTCGCGGTCACCGTGCCGCGCACGCTGGCGATCATCGCGTTCCTCCTCGTCGTACCCGCTCGGCCGCGGCGGCCAGCTTGGACCGGGTGCCGCCGCGCCAGACGTGGCAGATCGCCAGGGCCAGGGCGTCGGCCGCGTCGGCGGGCCGGGGCGGCTCGGGCAGCCGCAGCAGCCGGGTGACCATCATGGTCATCTGTGCCTTGTCGGCCTGACCCGATCCGGTCACCGCCGCCTTGACCTCGCTAGGGGTGTACGTCTGCACCGGCAGCCCGGCCCGGGCACCGGCGAGCACGGCGATCCCGCTGGCCTGGGCGGTGCCCATCACCGTGCGGACATTGTGCTGGCTGAACACCCGCTCCACGGCCACCGCGTCCGGCCGGTGCTCGGCCACCAGGTCGGTGAGGGAGCGGTCCAGGTGCAGCAGGCGCAGCGGCAGCTCGTCGTCCGGGTCGGTGTGGACGACGTAGTAGGCGATCAGCGTGCAGGGCCGCCCCGGCACGCCCTCGACCACGCCGACCCCGCACCGGGTCAGCCCCGGGTCGACGCCCAGCACGCGCACGCCGCCTCCTCCCCGACCACCAGCAGTACGTGTGTTCGACACCCTACCGATGCCGCCGGACGACCGCCGGCCGGGACACGCCCGGGGCTGGGCGTGCGATGCCCGCTCCGGTCATCGCCACGTCCCACCTTCGTCGCGCGCCACCGCCCGCTGCCCTCTGGTGTCTGCCGCCGGTCACTCTGCCAGGCGCCTCTGACACTGCTGGGGAGCCAGCCGGGCGACCCCGTCAACCTCCGGAGCTCGCCCACACATCCCATGGGCCGAGTATGTGTCCGCACGCCATGTGCGCCCGGCCACACAGCTCGTAACTTCATGCGCCATGACGGCAGAACCCGTGGCGGTCCCCCACGTCGTACGCGTAGACCTGTCCGGTCGTAGCGCCCTGGTGACCGGTGGTGGCAGCGGCATCGGACGGGCCTGTGCCCTGCGCCTGGCGGCGGCCGGCGCGACGGTGCTGGTGGTCGACCGCAACGTGGCGGCGGCCGAGGCGGTGGCCGCCGAGGCGGGCGGCCGGTCCGTGGGCATCGACCTGGCCGACGCGGCGGCGGTGGACCGACTCGACGCGACCGTCGACATCGTGGTCAACAACGCCGGGCTGCAGCACGTCGCGCCGGTGCAGGAGTTCTCCACCGAGCGCTTCGAATACCTGCACCGGGTGATGGTGGAGGCGCCCTTCCTGCTGATCCGACGGGCCCTGCCGCACATGTACGCGCAGGGCTGGGGCCGGATCGTCAACATCTCCTCGGTGCACGGGCTGCGGGCCTCGCCCTACAAGGCGGCGTACGTGTCGGCCAAGCACGCCCTGGAGGGGCTGTCGAAGGTGGTGGCGCTGGAGGGCGCCGCGCACGGGGTGACCGCCAACTGCATCAACCCCGCGTACGTGCGGACGGCACTGGTGGAGAGCCAGATCGCCGACCAGGCGGCCACCCACGGCATCGGCGAGGACGAGGTGGTCGAGAAGATCATGCTGGCCCGGGCGGCGATCAAGCGGCTGATCGAACCGGAGGAGGTGGCGGAGCTGGTCGCGTACCTCTGTTCGCCGCCGGCCGCGTTCATCACCGGCGCCTCGATCGCCCTCGACGGGGGCTGGACGGCCAACTAGTGGCCGCGCGCACAATGTCGGTCATGTCATCGCCGGTCGAGTTCCTGGAACTGCTGGCCCGGGAGGCCGCCGCGGTCGAGTTCGAAGGGCCGCTGGTCGCCGCCCGGGCAGCCGGCCTGCCGGCCGAGCGGCTGGCCGAGCTGGAGCAGGCGAAGGTGGTGGCGCTGCGGGTCCGCGCGCTGCTGGAACGCCGACGCCGCCGGGAGACCGAGCTGTCCGGCCTGTACGACACGGCCAGCGACCTGGCCGGGCTGCGCGACCTGGACGACGTGCTCCGGGCGATCGTGCACCGGGCCCGAATCCTGCTCGGGACCGACGTGGCGTACATGACGCTCAACGACGACGAGCGCGGTGACACCTACATGCGGGTCACCGACGGCTCGATCTCGGCCCGGTTCCAACGGCTGCGGCTGGAGATGGGCGACGGCCTGGGCGGGCTGGTGGCCCAGACCGGCACCCCGTACGTCACCTCGAACTACCAGGAGGACGCCCGCTTCCGGCACACCAACGAGATTGACGGCGGGGTCGGCGAGGAGGGCCTGGTGGCCATCCTCGGCGTACCGCTGCGGCTCGGGTCCAGCGTGATCGGCGTGCTGTACGCGGCCAACCGGTCGGCCCGACCGTTCGCCCGGGAGGAGGTGTCGCTGCTGGTCTCCCTCGCGGCGCACGCGGCGGTGGCGATCGACACCGCCCGGCTACTCGCGGAGACCCGCTCGGCGCTGGCGGAGCTGTCCGCGGCGAACAGCACGATCCGGGCGCACAGCAGCTCGGTGGAGCGCGCCGCCGCCGCCCACGACCGGATGACCGCCCTCGTGGTACGCGGCGGCGGGATGGAAGACGTGGCGGCGGCCGTCACCGACGTGCTCGGTGGGGCGCTGCTGGCATTGGACGCCGAGGGACGACGGTTGGCCCGGGTGGGCGAGATCGAGGAGCCGGACCGGGCCGACCTGGTGGAGGCGGTGGCCGCGTCCCGTACCGAGGGGCGCAGCGTCCGCCGGGGCCCGCTCTGGTACGCCGCGGTGGTGGCCGGCGCGGAGAACCTCGGCGCGCTGGTGCTGCGCCCGGATGGCGAGCTGGTCGACGCCGACCAGCGGATCCTGGAACGGGCCGCGCTGGTGACCGCGCTGCTGCTGCTGTTCCGGCGGACGGTGGCCGAGGCGGAGGGACGGGTCCGCGGCGAACTGCTGGACGACCTGATCGCCCGGCCGCTACGGGACACCGACGCGCTGCGCAGCCGGGCCCGCCGGCTCGGGGTAGACCTGGACGCCCCGCACGTGCTGGTGGCCGTCGGCGACGACGCGTTCGCCGCGACCGGCTCGGCCCGGCAGCGGGTGCTCTCCTGGGCCACCACGTACGCCTCGACCCGGGGCGGCCTGGCCGCGGCGCGGGACGGCCGGGTGGTGCTGATGCTGCCCGGCAGGGACGCCGGCGGGGCGGCGCGCGCGGTGGCCCGCGACCTGTCCCGGGTCACCGGCCGGCCGGTGACCGCGGGGGCGAGCGGGCCGTCGACCGGCCCGGCGTCGCTGGCCACCGCGTTCGCCGAGGCGGAACGCTGCCTGACCGCGCTGGGCGCGCTGGGCCGCGCCGGGCAGGGCGCGAGCACCGCCGAGCTGGGCTTCGTCGGGCTGCTGCTGGGCGGGGTCGGCGACTCGGGCGACCGGGACGTGGCCCGCTTCCTCACCGCGACGGTGGGGCCGGTGGTGGACTACGACGCCCGGCGGGGCACCGCGCTGGTGAAGACGCTGGAGGCGTACTTCGGGATGGGCGGCAGCCTGGCCCGGGCGGCCGAGCTGCTGCACGTGCACGTCAACACGGTGACCCAGCGGCTGGAGCGGGTCGGGCAGCTGCTCGGCGCGGACTGGCAGAAGCCGGAGCGGGCACTGGAGGTGCAGTTGGCGCTGCGGCTGCACCGGCTGCGTACACCGGCCGGCTGAGCCTCGCCGGCACGGTCCTGCCGCCGCGGTCAAGCAGGGCGGCCGACCGGGCCGGGCCGGGCCGGGTGACGGTCAGCGGACGCGCATGCCGTCCAGGACGGCGTCGACAATCCGCTCCGGCAGCATCCGGTCATCCAGTTCCGGCTGCCACCGCAGCATCCGCTGCATCAGCATCGGCCCGCTCAACAGCGCCATCGCCAGCTCGATGTCCAGGTCGGCGCGGAGTTCCCCGGTGCGTACGCCGCGCTGGAGCACCTGCCGCATGAGCTTCCGGCGCGGCTCGACCATGTTCTGGTAGAGCTGGTAGTGGACCGGGCTGCGGTTCACCTCGGGCACCAGGCAGGGCATGATCTTCGCGGCCCGGGGGTCGACGTTGTGCCCGATCGCGCCGACCAGGAGCACCAGGTCGTCCCGCACGGAGTGGCCCGCCGGCTCGGGCGGGATGCCCTTGAGGGTCCGCAGCGCGTCCAGCAGCAGGGCGTCCTTGCCCGACCAGCGGCGGTAGATGGTGGCCTTGCCCACCCCGGCCCGGGCGGCGATCGCCTCGATGGAGAGCGCCTCGATCGTGCTGCCCTCGGCGAGCAGGTCGAGGGTGGCCTGCACGATCGCCTCGTCCGCGCGGGTGCTCCGCGGTCGCCCGGGCGACCGCGGAGCACCGGCGGCGGAACTCATGTCAGACATTGTCGCCGAGCCTAGGCCGTCCCAGCCAGCTCCGGTTCGGTCGCTCGGACGTCGGCCTGCGCGGGCACCGGACGGCCCGGCATCCAGCGCAGCACGATGACGATGCCGAACGCGGCCACCAGCGCGGAGACCGCCGCGGCCCAGTGCATCGCCGAGACGAACGAGTCGTTGGCCGCCGCGATCAGCCTCGGCGCCGCCGGGCCGAGCTGGGCCGCCGCCGCGTACGCGCCGGAGATGGACTCCTCGGCCGCCGCCCGGGCCGGGGCCGGCAGACCGGCGAGCGCCGTGGCGATGTGGTCCCGGTAGACCGCGGAGAGCACCGAGCCGAGTACCGCCACGCCGAGCGCGCCGGCCACCTGGCGGACGGTGTTGCTCACCGCCGAACCGACCCCCGCCTTCTCCCGGGGCAGCGCCGACATGATCGACTCGGTGGCCGGCGGCATGATGTTCGCCATCCCGGCGCCCTGGACGAAGCCCAGCGCCGAGAAGATCCAGATCGGCGTCTCCGCGTCGACGAGGACGAACGCGCCGAGCGCGGCGGCCGTGAGCAGCAGCCCGACGGTGGAGACGGCCCGGCCGCCGTAGCGGCGGACCATGGCGGCGCTGCGCGGGGCGAAGATCAGCTGGGCGACCGCGAACGGCAGGAAGAGCAGGCCGCTCTCCAGCGGGCTGTAGCCACGGACCAGCTGGAGGTAGAACGCGCCGAAGAACATCACGCCCATCGCGGCGAAGAAGACCAGCCCGACCATCGCCACCGGAGCGGCGAACCGGGGCACCCGGAACAGCCGGACGTCCAGCGACGGGTGGTCGCTGCGCAGCTCGTGGATGATGAACCAGGCCAGCACCGCGAGCCCGCCGACGATGGCGGCCCAGACCTGCGGCCGGCCGAAGCCGTGCTCGCCGCCGTCGATGATGCCGTAGGTGAGGGCGACCAGGCCGACCACGGACAGCAGCACGCCCGGCAGGTCCACCCGGCCGGGGTTCGGGTCGCGGGACTCCGGCACCAGCGTGGCGACCAGCACCAGGCCGAGCGCCACCACCGGCACGTTGATCAGGAAGACCGAGCCCCACCAGTAGTGCTCCAGCAGGACGCCGCCGAGGACCGGGCCGATCGCCACGGCGAGGCCGACCGCACCGGCCCAGACGCCGATCGCCCGGGCCCGCTCACGGGGATCGAAGACGTTGGAGATGATCGACAGGGTCACCGGCATGATGGCCGCACCACCGACGCCCATCAGCGCGCGGGCCGCGATCAGCTGCGCCGGGTCCTGGGCGTACGCCGAGACCAACGACGCCAGTCCGAACAGGGCCAGGCCGATAAGCAGGAAGCGCCGGCGCCCGAGGCGGTCACCCAGGACACCGAAGGTGAAGAGCAGGCCGGCGAAGACCAGCGTGTACGAGTTGATCGCCCACTCCAGCTCGCCCTGGCTGGCGCCGAGCCCGTGCACCGGGTCGGCGAGGGTACGCAGCGCGACGTTGAGGATGGTGTTGTCGAGGACGACCACGAGGAGGCTGATCACCAACACCCCCAGGATCGCCCACCTCCTCGGGTGTCCGGTGTTCTGGTGCGGTTCCATGTCTGGTTCTCCCCCCGGTTCACCCGCGTCGAAATACGATACGGGGCAGACTCGTAACGACGCCTGAGCGTAGGCGAGCTAGATTCGATACGGAACCGGTTCGTATCGTTTGTGCGCCAGGTCACGCACCGGGCGCGCCTTGATCGACTCCACGTACGGCATGCGATGGTCTCAGCGGGCCGGTGACCGCTGTTTGCGGCACATGGAGTGGATCACCCTGGTCCGGTTGTCTTCGGGTGTGGCTGGCACTTCTCCGTGCCTGCCCGTCCGGGCCTCGGCGGGCCTTGGTCGACTCCGTGTGCGGTATGTCGTGGTCTCGACGGGGCGGCTGACCGCCGTGTGCGGCACATGGAGTGGGTCGCCTTGGGTGTGGTCGTGGCTGGAGCTCTTCCGTGCCTGCCTGCCGGGCGCTCGGCGGGGGCCTTGGTCGACTCCGTGTGCGGTATGTGGTGGTCTCGGCGGGGCCGGTGACCACCGTTTGCGGCACATGGAGTGGATCACGGAGTTTCGCGATCACCCGGTGTCGCGTTTCGCGCCGGATGTCCGGTTCGGGGGTGAGGGGCGGCATCCTGCGGCCGGAATGGTCGACGGGCGGGGGTCGTTGTACATGGCTGCACGACCGAGGAGCCCCCAGGCCCCGGGCCGCCCGCTTCGGCGGGTGGGCCGATCCCGGGAATGACGCCGGGTGGTCGGTCGTTGTACATGGTCCCGGCGCCGCGAAGAGGCGATCCCCCCATCGCCCCGTGAGTGTTCCGGTCGATGACTTTCCCCCTTTGCTTTGAGCGCCTGACGGTGCTTGCGCACACGGAGTTGCCGTCTCCCCTTTTGTCGGCGGGTGTGCGCCAACCCCCGAATGGAGCTTGTCATGAACACGATGCTGCGTAAGAGCGTTCTTGGTGTTGCTGGTCTGGCTTTCACCGGTGGTGTGTTCGCTGGTCCGATCGCGGCTCACGCGGCTGAGCCGGTGCACGCCAACCCGGCCGTCGTGCAGGCCGACAAGCCGGACAGCGGCAAGCTGATCCCGCATGGTGTGCAGGGCACGCAGTCGAGGATCGGTCTGAACGACGAGCAGACCGGCAACGTGAAGGCGATCATCGCGGCGACGAAGAAGGCCGGGATGCCGGAGCGGGCCGCGGTGGTGTCGATCGCCACGAGCCTGCAGGAGTCGAAGCTGGAGAACCTGGGCCACCTCGGCGACAAGAACGACCATGACTCGCTGGGCCTGTTCCAGCAGCGTCCGTCCAGTGGTTGGGGTTCGCCGGAGCAGATCACCGACCCCGAGTACTCGACGACGGCGTTCCTGAAGGGCCTGAAGCAGGTTGACGGGTGGCAGGACATGCCGCTGACCAAGGCCGCGCAGACGGTGCAGGTGTCGGCGTACCCGGACGCCTACGCCCAGTGGGAGCAGCAGGCCGCTGACCTGGTCGCCCAGTACTGGAACAGCTGACAACCACAGAACACGAACCACATGAACGCCGCTGGCCGGCACCCCGCAACCCGGGTGCCGGCCAGCGGCGTTTGGGACGGCGCGAACAGCAACCATCCAAGATGGTGTTGGCCGACGCGCCGCTGCCGGCCACCTCGTCGCCTGGCTGGCGGGCCCGCCCCGAACCGCTCGCCCGGGCCCAGTGGGCGGTCTACCGGCGGCACCGCCGGCTGCCGCACGTCACCTCGATGCACCGCCCGCGGCGGCTTCGGTCAGCGCTCAACTCGTCAGCGCGTCCAACGCCCGGTCGACGTCCTCCTCCGTGGTGTAGAGGTGGAACGAGGCCCGGACCCGGCCGGCGCGTACCGCCGCGCGCACCCCGGCGCGGGCCAGCCGCTCCGCCGCGTCGGGCACCTCCACCGTCACGATCGCGCTGTCGCCGGGTGGTCGGCCCAGCCCGGTGAGGAACCGGTTGGCCAGCGCCAGGTCGTACGCGTGCACGGCCGGCAGCCCGATCTCGGCGAGCAGTTCCAGGGCGGGTGCCGCTCCCACAAAGTTGAACCAGGCCGGGGAGATGTCGAAACGCCGGGCGTCGTCGGCCAGCCGCAGCGGCGGGCCGTAGTAGGAGACGTGCGGGTCCTGGCCCGCGTACCAGCCGGCGGCGTCGGGGCGCAGCCGGTCGCGCAGCGCCGGGTCCAGGTAGGCGAAGGCCACGCCGCGCGGCGCCATCAGCCACTTGTACGCCGACACCACCACCGCGTCCGCCCGGCTCGCGTCGAAGGGCAGCCAGCCGCACGCCTGGGTGGCGTCCACCGCGACGAGGGTGCCGTGCGCCCGGGCCGCCGCGACGATCTCGTCGTACGGGGCGACCGTGCCGTCGGAGGACTGCACCAGGCTGAACGCGACCAGGTCGGTGTCGGTGTCGATCGCGTCGACGAGGCCGCCCGGCGGTACGGTACGGACCCGGACGCCCCGCTCCTGCTGCACCAGCCAGGGGAACAGGTTCGAGGTGAACTCCACCTCGGGGACGACCACGGTGGCCCCCGGCGGCAGCCCGGCCGCGACCGGGGCGAGCAGTTGAGACGCGGTGCTGCCGATCGCCACGTCCGCCGGGGCCACCCCGACCAGCCGGGCGAACCCGGCACGGGCCTGGTCGACGGCCTCGCCCCAGCCCTCCCAGGAGATCCGTCCCACCCGCCAGTCCGCCAGGGCGGCCTGCAACGCCACCCAGGCCGGCTCGGGCGGCAGCCCGTAACTGGCGGTGTTCAGCCAGCCGGGCTCCGGCTGCCACAGTTTCCGCGCCTGTTCCAGCTCCATGCGACCGACGCTAGCGCCGCCGCAGCGGGGGCGGTCAGCGCCAATTCCGTACCGGTGGACCTGAGCGCCGCCCGCGGCTGGTCGTATCTCGTCTCGGTCACGGCAAGAGCGTGCTCGAACGGTGGAGACCACCACTTCCCACATCGACCGCGATCGGGGCGGGTACGGGGCAGGCCAGGCACGTTGTGCAGGGCGACTACCTTGATGATCGACTCAACCAGCCACCCCGGGAACGAAAGGGCCGCACATGCCGTCCGGCTTCACCCTCGCGATCGTCACCGCCATCGCCACGATCATCGCCGTCGCCGTCGCACTGTTGACTCCGCGCCGCATGCTACGGCGGCAGGGCCTGCTGGCGGCGGCCGCCGGCCTGGCCGCCACCCTCTTCCTCACCATCGCGTCGAGCGCCCACTCGGTACCGATCCGCTCGGTCGGAATCGTCACCAGCTTCGGCAAGCCGACCGGTGAGGTCACCGGCTCCGGCCTGAAGTGGGTCGCGCCGTGGCAGCGGGTCGGCGAGTGGGACGCCGGACGGCAGAAGTACGACCACATCGGCAACAACAACTGCGTCCGGGTGCGTACCGGCACCCTCGCCGACGCGTGCGTCGAGGTGCTGGTCGAGTGGCAGGTCCAGCCCGACAACGCCCCGAAGCAGTTCATGGACTACAAGGGCGACTTCGACAGCTTCCGCGGGCAGCGGGTCGGCGTACAGCTCGACAGCGCCGTGAACGACGCCTTCTCCACCTACAACCCGCTGGAGCGGATCGACTCGAAGACCGGGAGCCTGAACGTCGATCTCAAGCCCTTCGCGGACAACATCAAGAGCAACGCCGAGCGCCGACTGTCCGAGGACGTCGACATCCTGTCGGTCACCATCACCCGGGTCAACCACGACGAGAAGACCGAAGGCAACATCAAGGCGTTCCAGGACAAGCTCGCCCAGACCCGCAACCTCGAACAGGACCGCCGCAACGCCGAGATCCAGAAGCAGATCACCGAGACCAACGCCAAGGTGGACAAGGTGACCCGCTGCCTGGAGATCGCCGAGAAGAACGGCAGCTCGCCGGGCCTGTGCATCAACCCGGGCATCGTGACCGGCACGGCCAAGTGAGGTCCGCCCTCGCCGGTTGACCGGCTTCCGGGCACCGCCGGGTGGTCAGCGCGTCGAGGGCCGGGTCGGCGTCCACCGCGTGGAGCAGCGGTCGACGCCGGCACCGGCCCCGACCGGCGCGGGCCGGCGTACGTACGCCGGCCCGCGCCGCGTCGCAGCGGCCGTACGCCCGCGGTCAGCTCACGTTGGCCGGGCCGAGGACGCTCTTCAGGTCGCCCATCAGCGCGGTGGTGGGCGCCACCCGGAACGGGCCGAGCCGCAGCGTGGTGACCTTGCCGCCGTTGAGCAGCTTGACGTGCACCTCGGTGTCGCCGGGGTGCAGCACCAGGGTCTCCTTGAGCCGTTCCACCAGCGGCGGCGTGCAACGGTGCACCGGGATGGTCAGGGTGACCGGCTTGTTGGCGGGGTTGCTGCTGATGTCCGGCATGGACATGTCCATCGCCATGATCCGCGGCGTGTCGTCGCGCCGGTCCACCCGCCCCTTGACCACCACGATCGCGTCCTCGGCGATGTACTGGCCGATCACCTCGTAGGTGTTGGGGAAGAACAACGTCTCGACGCCACCGGCCAGGTCCTCCAGCGTAGCCGAGGCCCAGGCCCGGCCCTGCTTGGTGACCCGGCGTTGCACGCCGGAGAGGATGCCGGCCAGGGTGACCACCGCGCCGTCGGGCACGGTCCCCTCCTCGGAGAGGGCGGCGATGGTGCAGTCGGCCGCCGCGCCGAGCACGTGCTCCAGGCCGAACAGCGGGTGGTCGGAGACGTACAGGCCGAGCATCTCGCGTTCGAAGGCGAGCTTGTCCCGCTTGTCCCACTCCCCCTCGCCGATCGTCGGCATAACCGTGGTGCTCGTGGCGGCCTCGGCGTCACCGAACCCGGCACCGAAGAGGTCGTACTGGCCGACCGCCTCCTTGCGCTTGACGTCGGCGTACGCGTCGATGGCGTCGGCGTGCACGGCGAGCAGGCCCTTGCGCGGATGGCGGAGCGAGTCGAACGCCCCGGCCTTGATCAGGGATTCGATGGTCTTCTTGTTGCAGACCACCGAGTCGACCTTGGACAGGAAGTCGTAGAAGTCGGTGTACGCGCCCTTCTCGTCGCGGCACCGCATGATCGAGGCCACCACGTTCGCGCCGACGTTGCGGATCGCGGCGAGACCGAAGCGGATGTCCTTCCCGACCGGGGTGAACGGACCGGCCGAGGTGTTCACGTCGGGCGGCAGCACCTGGATGCCCATCCGCCGGCACTCCGACAGGTAGAGCGCCATCTTGTCCTTGTCGTCGCCGACGGAGGTGAGCAGCGCGGCCATGTACTCGGCCGGGTAGTGCGCCTTGAGGTACGCGGTCCAGTACGACACCAGCCCGTACGCGGCGGAGTGCGCCTTGTTGAAGGCGTACCCGGCGAACGGCACGAGCACGTCCCACACCGCCTGGATCGCCTCGTCCGAGTAGCCGCGCTCGCGGCAGCCGTCGCGGAACGGCACGAACTCCTTGTCGAGGATCTCCTTCTTCTTCTTGCCCATCGCCCGGCGCAGCAGGTCGGCCTGGCCGAGGCTGTAGCCGGCGAGGATCTGCGCGGCCCGCTGCACCTGCTCCTGGTAGACGATCAGGCCGTACGTCGGGGCCAGGATCTCCCGTAGCGGCTCCTCCAGCTCCGGGTGGATCGGCGTGATCTCCTGGAGGTTGTTCTTGCGCAGCGCGTAGTTGGTGTGCGAGTCGACGCCCATCGGGCCGGGCCGGTAGAGCGCGAGGACGGCGGAGATGTCCTCGAAGTTGTCCGGCTTCATCAGCCGCAGCAGTGAACGCATCGGCCCGCCGTCGAGCTGGAACACCCCGAGCGTGTCACCCCGGGCCAGCAGCTCGTAGGCGGCCTTGTCGTCCAGCGGCAGGGCCAGCAGGTCCAGCTCCTTACCGTGGTTGAGCTGGATGTTCTTGACCGCGTCGTCGATGATGGTCAGGTTGCGCAGGCCGAGGAAGTCCATCTTCAACAGCCCGAGCGACTCGCACGTCGGGTAGTCGAACTGGGTGATGATCACCCCGTCCGAGTCACGGCGCATCAGCGGGATGTGCTCGATGATCGGCTCGGCGGACATGATGACACCCGCGGCGTGCACGCCGGTCTGCCGGATCAGCCCCTCGATGCCGCGCGCGGTGTCGATGACCTTCTTGACGTCCGGCTCCGACTCGTAGAGGCCGCGGATCTCGCCGGCCTCCGCGTATCGGGGGTGCTTCGGGTCGAAGATGCCGGACAGCGGGATGTCCTTGCCCATCACCGCCGGGGGCATCGCCTTGGTGATCCGGTCGCCCACCGCGTACGGGTAGCCGAGAACGCGGGCCGAGTCCTTGATCGCGGCCTTCGCCTTGATCGTGCCGAAGGTCGCGATCTGGGCGACCTTGTCCTCGCCCCACTTGTCGGTGACGTACTTGATCACCTCGCCGCGCCGGCGCTCGTCGAAGTCGATGTCGACATCCGGCATCGAGACGCGCTCGGGGTTGAGGAACCGCTCGAAGATCAGGCCGTGCGGCAGCGGGTCCAGGTCGGTGATGCCCAGGGCGTACGCGACCAGTGAGCCGGCCGCCGAGCCACGGCCCGGTCCGACCGCGATGCCCTGGCTCTTCGCCCACTGGATGAAGTCGGCGACCACGAGGAAGTACGACGGGAAGCCCATCTGGACGATGACGCCCAGCTCGTACTCGGCCTGCTTGACGTGGGTGTCCGGGATCCCGTTCGGAAAGCGGCGGGCCAGGCCCTTGAAGGTCTCCTTACGGAACCAGGACTCCTCCGTCTCCCCCTCGGGGATCGGGAAGCGCGGCATCAGGTTGCGGAACTCGAACATGCCGGCCGGGTCGACCTTCTCGGCGACCAGCAGGGTGTTGCGGCAGCCCTCGAGCCAGGCGTCGGAGTTGTCGACCGCGCGCATCTCGTCGGCCGACTTGATGTAGTAGCCGCTGCCGTCGAAGCGGAACCGGTTCGGGTCGGCGACGTTCGCCGCGGTCTGTACGCAGAGCAGCACGTCGTGCGCCTCGGCCTGCGCCTCGTGCGTGTAGTGCGAGTCGTTGGTGACCACCGGCGGGATGCCCAGCTTCTGGCCGATCTCCAGCAGCTCCTGGCGGACCCGGTGCTCGATGGAGATGCCGTGGTCCATGATCTCCAGGAAGTAGTTCTCCTTGCCGAAGATGTCCTGGTATCTGGCCGCGGCCTTCAGCGCCTCGTCGAACTGGCCGAGCCGCAGCCGGGTCTGCACCTCGCCCGACGGGCAGCCGGTGGTGGCCATCAGCCCGTCCGCGTGCTCGGCGAGGACCTCGGCGTCCATCCGGGGCCACTTCACGAAGAAGCCCTCGGTGTACGACCGGCTGGTGAGCGTGAACAGGTTGTGCAGGCCGGTCTTGTTCGCCGCCCAGATCGTCATGTGGGTGTAGCCGCCGCTGCCGGAGACGTCGTCGCTCTTCTGCTCCGGCCGGCCCCAGCGGACGCGCTGCTTGTGGAACCGCGACTCGGGCGCCACGTACGCCTCGATGCCGAGGATGGGCTTCACCCCGGCGGCCATGGCCTGCTTGTAGAAGTCGTTCGCCCCGTGCATGTTGCCGTGGTCGGTCATCGCCACCGCCGGCATCCCCTGGCGGCTGACCTCGGCGAAGAGGTCCTTCAGCCGGGCCGCCCCGTCGAGCATCGAGTACTCGGTGTGCACGTGCAGATGCGCGAACGAATCGGCCATGCGTGGCGCCCCCCGGCGGTATGGATCTTGACGGCCCGGACCGGACCGGGGCCTACCCTACCCAGGCCGTCCGACCGGCTCCACCGTCCGCGCCGGAGGTGGCCTCCGTCTCCTCCCCGGCGGCGCTCGCCCCGCTGGAGGAGGAGACGGCACGCCTGTCAGCCTGCCTGCCGATGCGAGATACACAATAGTGTGTGGCACACGGTATAGTGTGAGACATGGTTAGCGAGGACGTCCTCCGGACCCACCTACAGGAGTTGCGGCGCGGCACCGTCGTGGTGGCGAGCCTCGTCGCCCTGCGCCACCCCGACTACGGCTACGCGCTGCTGCAACGGCTGAACGCGCACGGCTTCCCGGTCGACGCGAACACGCTCTATCCCCTGCTCCGACGGCTGGAGGAGCAGGGGTTGCTGACCAGCGAGTGGAACACCGAGGAGAGCCGGCCGCGCAAGTTCTACCGCACCAGCGACGAGGGCGAAGCGGTGCTGGACCGCCTCCTCGACGACCTCGCCGCCGTGCAGACCTCCGTCACCAGCCTGATCCAAGGAGCGGACCAATGACCTCCCTGACCGACCGCTATGTCGCCGCCACCCTCCGCGACGTCCCCGCGCAGCGCCGCACCGAGATCGCCAGCGAACTGCGCGCCTCCATCGAGGACATGATCGACGGACGCACCGACGGCGGGCAGGACCGTGGCAGCGCGGAGCGCGAGGTGCTCACCGAGCTGGGCAATCCCGAGCAGCTCGCCGCCCGCTACGCCGACCGCCGGTTGCAGCTCATCGGCCCGCGCTACTTCCTGACCTGGTGGCGGCTGCTACGGACGCTGCTCACCTTCATTCCCGCCATCGTGGGCGTCGCCGCCGGTGTGGTGAAGGCGACGGTCGACGGCGAGCCGGGCTCGGCGATCGGCGCCGGGGTGGTCAGCGCGATGCAGACCGCGGTGCAGATCGCGTTCTGGGTCACCCTCGTCTTCGCCGTGTTCGAACGCACCAACAAGCCGCTGAACCTGCCGGAGTGGAGCGTCGATCAACTGCCCGAGGCGCCGGAGGAGCGGCAGGTGACGCTGGTCGACACCTGCGCCTCGATCGCCTTCCTGGTGATCGCCATCGCGTTCCTGCCCTGGCAGCACTTCAATCCCTGGATCTCGGGCGACGGCTCCCGGCTGCCGATGATCGACCCGGCGCTGTGGGGCTCCTGGCTGCCACTGCTGGCGGCGGTGCTGGTCGCCAGCGTCGGGCTGGAGATCGCGAAGTACCGGGCCCGCCGGTGGACCTGGCCGCTGGTCACGGTCAAGACGGTGCTCGACCTCGCGTTCGCCGTGCCGCTCGTCTTGCTGCTGCTCAACGACCGGCTGCTCAACCCGGAGCTGGTCCAGCGGTTCGAGTGGCTGCGCGAGGGCGGCAACCAGGACCTGGCCCGCACGACCGTCGTGCTCACCGCCGTCATCGTCGTCTGGGGCTTCATCGACAGCGCCGTCAAGGTGCGTCGGCACGCCGCCTGACGCGATCCCGGCCCGGCGCGCACGGGGGTGCCGGGCCGGGACACCGCCGGGCGGGTCGGGTCAGCGCTTTGCTGCCCCGGCCCGCCACTCCCGGTCCAGCAGGGCGTACACCGCCTCGTCGGCCCACTCGCCCTTGACGAACTCGTTCTCCCGCAGGCACGCCTCGCGGCGCATGCCGAGCCGTTCCAGCACCCGGGCCGAGGCGGTGTTCCGGGCATCCAGGCGACCGACGATCCGGTGCAGGCCGAGGCCGTCGAAGCCGAGCCGCAGCATCTCCCGGGCCGCCTCGGTGACGTACCCCCGGCCGGTGTGGTCCGGGTGCAGCACGTACCCGACCTCGCCCTGCCGGTGCTCGGCGCTGGTCCACACCAACAGCACGTCGCCGACCAGCTCGCCGGTCTCCGGCAGGACGATCGCCAGGTTCAGCGCGTCACCAGGTTCGCGCAGCGCGGTACGCCCGCGCAGGCGCTCCAGCGCCGCCCGGGCGGCGGCCTCGTCGTACGGGTCGTGCAGGAGGAACCGGGTGACGTCCGGCCGGGAGCGGTAGGCGATCAGGGCGTCGAGGTCGTCGGCGGTGAACGGGCGCAGCAGCAGCCGCTCGGTACGTAGTGGCAGGTCGGGAACGAGCATGCCGGCAGGGTACGGACCGGCCGGCGCGGCGGTCAGCCGAGTTTCGCCGCGCTGCCGTCGAGCACGACCCCGGACCGGCAGAGCTGTCCTCGGCGCGGTGGCCCGACGTCCCGCCTCAGGGCGACGGATGGCATGGTCAGCGGGTGAGCACCGCGCCCGCCGCCCCCTGGCGCCGCCCGGCGCCGACCACCGGCCAGCGGCGCGCCGATGCCTGGATCGCCCTCGCCGTCGCCGTACTCGCCCTGTTCGACCTCGCCCTCGCCCGCAGCACCGGAGCGTTCCCGTTCGGCACCCCACCCTCCCTGGCGGAGCAGATCTGGTGGTCGCTCGCGGTCACCGTGCCACTGGTGTGGCGACGCCGCTGGCCGGTGGCGACCACCGTGGTCATCTCGGTGGCGTTCATCGCCGGGCAGGCCCGCGCCATCCCGCTGACCAACCTGCCGTCCGGCGCGCTCTTCGCCGCGCTCTACACCCTCGGCGCGTGGGGGCCGGACCGGCGCACGGCCGGCCGGGTGCGGATCGGGGTGATCGTGGCGATGTTCGCCTGGCTCGGCCTGGCCCTGGCGCTGCGGATCGACGACCTGTCCGCGGTGGCCTTCACCGGCGCCGCCGGACCGGTGCCGCCGCTGCTGGCCGCGATCATCAACGGCGTGCTCTTCAACGTGCTCTTCTTCGGCTTCGCCTACTACTTCGGCGAGCTCTCGTGGCTGGCCGCCCGGCGCGAGCACGAGCTGCGTACGCAGGCCGAGGAGCTACGCCGCTCCCGGGCCGAGGCGGCCGAGCGGGCGGTGATCGGCGAACGGGTCCGCATCGCCCGCGAGCTGCACGATGTCGTCGCCCACCACGTCTCGGTGATGGGCGTGCAGGCGGCGGCGTGCCGGCGGGTGTTCGACCGGGACCGGGAGAAGGCGGGCACGGCGTTGGCCGCGATCGAGCAGACCGCGCGGACCGCCGTCGACGAGCTACGCCGGATGCTGGGCGTGCTGCGCGACCCGGGCGGCGCCGAGACCGTCCGGTCGGCCGCCGCCGGCGTGGAGCAGGTCGCGGAGCTGGTCGAGAACGCCCGTGAGGCCGGCCTGACCGCCACCGTCGGGGTGTACGGGGAGCCCGTGCCGCTGCCCCGCTCGGTGTCCCAGGCGGCGTACCGGATCGTGCAGGAGGCGGTGACGAACACGGTGAAACACGCCGGCGCTACCGTGCTGGACGTGCGGATCCGTTACCTGGCCCGGGAACTCGAGGTCGATGTGAGCGATGACGGACGGTCCGGCAAGCCGCCGGGCGGCGGCGGGCTGGGTCTCATCGGCATGCGGGAGCGGGTGGCCGCCCACGACGGTGTGCTGGAGGCCGGCCACCGCCCGGAGGGCGGCTTCCGGGTCCGTGCCCGGATTCCGCTCGCCCGCGAGCGGTCGGCATGAGCGAGCGAACCGGCCAGGTCGAGGGGCCCATTCGGGTGTTGCTCGCCGACGACCAGCACCTGGTCCGCACCGGGTTCCGCGTCATCCTCGAGGTGGAGGACGACATCGAGGTGGTGGGCGAGGCCGCCGACGGTGAGCGGGCGGTGTCCATGGCCCGCGCGACCCGACCCGACGTCGTGCTGATGGACGTCCAGATGCCCGTCCTGGACGGCCTGGCGGCCACCGGCCGGATCACCGCCGAGTGCGGTCCGGACGGCCCGGCGGTGCTGGTCCTGACCACGTTCGACCGGGACGACTACCTGTTCGCCGCGCTGCGCGCCGGAGCGAGCGGGTTCCTGCTCAAGAACGGCACCCCGGAGGACCTCATCGACGCGGTGCGCGTGGTGGCCCGGGGCGACGGGCTGATCGCGCCGGCGCTCACCCGGCGGGTCATCGCCGCCTTCGCCCAGCCCGGCGGCCTCGGCCGGCGGCCAGCGGGCCCGCCGCCCGCGGCGTTGACCCAGCGGGAGTACGAGGTCCTGGAACTGCTCGCCCGGGGCGGCAGCAACGCCGAGATCGCCACCGCGCTGCACCTCGGCGAGGCCACCGTGAAGACCCACGTCAGCCGGGTGCTGGCCAAACTCGGCCTGCGGGACCGGGTGCAGGCGGTGATCTTCGCGTACGAGCAGGGCATCGTCCAGCCCGGCGGCTGACCTGGTCCGCCACGCGACGGACCAGGATGATCAACCGTTGGACGGACGGCGCCCCGGGCGATCGCGGCTAGCGTCCACTGCCATGACCAGCTCGCTCCGCCTGGACGGCGTCGATCGCAGCTTCGGCGACCGCCAGGTGCTCAAGAACATCTCCTTCGAGGTGACGGCCGGACGGATGACCGGCTTCGTCGGCGGCAACGGCGCCGGCAAGACGACCACCATGCGGATCATCCTCGGCGTGCTCGCCCCGGATGCCGGCCAGCTCCTCTGGCGTGGCTCCCGGTTGACCCGGCAGGACCGGCGACGGTTCGGCTACCTGCCGGAGGAACGCGGCCTCTACCCGAAGATGACCGTCCGGGAGCAGATCGTCCACCTGGGACGCCTGCACGGGCTCGACCCCGCCACGGCACGCCGCAACACCGACGACCTGCTGGACCGGGTCGGACTCGACGGGCGCGGCAACGACCTGCTGGAGACGCTGTCACTGGGCAACCAGCAGCGGGCCCAGGTCGCCGCGGCGCTGGTGCACGACCCGGAGGTCCTCGTGCTGGACGAGCCGTTCTCCGGACTCGACCCAATGGCGGTGGACACCGTCGTCTCCGTACTGCGGGAACGGGCGCGGGCCGGCGTACCGGTGCTCTTCTCCAGCCACCAGCTCGACGTCGTCGAACGGCTCTGCGACGACCTGGTGATCATCGCGGACGGCGTCATCCGGGCCGCCGGCGGCCGGGAGGAGCTGCGGGCGGCGTACACCCTGCCCCGGTTCGAGCTGGTCGTCGACGGCGACGCGGGCTGGCTGCGGGACGAGGCGGGGGTGACCCTGGTCGACCTCGACGGCCCCCGCGCGGTCTTCGACCTGGCCGCCGACGCCGACGACCAGCGGGTGCTGCGCGACGCGCTCGCGCGCGGCCCGGTCCGCGTCTTCCGGCCGGTCACCCCGTCCCTCGCCGAAATCTTCCGAGAGGTCAACCGATGAACACCTACCAGGCGGTCCGACTGATCGCCGGCCGCGAGATCCGGGTCAAGCTGCGGGATCGGACGTTCCTGATCGGCACGCTGTTCTTCCTGCTCATCGCCGTGGCCGCCACGGTCCTGCCGGCCCTGCTGGCCGGCTCGCCCTCGACGGTCGCGGCGACCGCGTCCGTCGCCGCCCCGCTGCGCGAGGCCGGCCTCGACGTCCGGACGGTCGCCGACGACGCCGCCGCCGAGCGGGCGGTCCGGGCCGGCGACGTGGACGCCGCGGTGGTCGCCGGGCCGACCGTGCTGGCCATGGACGAGGCCCCCGACGACCTGGTGAAGGCGTTGAGCAGCGCACCCACGGTACGGCTGCTGGATCCGGACGCGGTGGACCCGGTGGCCGCCTTCCTCGTGCCGTTCGCCTTCGCGTTCGTCTTCTTCACGACGTCCCAGCTGTTCGGGGTGCAGATCGCGCAGAGCGTGACCGAGGAGAAGCAGACCCGGATCGTCGAGATCCTCGTGGCCGCCGTGCCGGTACGGGCGCTGCTGGCCGGCAAGATCGTGGCGGCGTGCGTGCTGGCGCTCGGGCAGATCGCGCTGGTCGCCGTGGCCACGGTCGCCGGGATGCAGCTCACCGACAACGGCGATCTGCTCGCCCTGGTCGGCCCGGCGATCGGCTGGTTCGTGCCGTTCTTCCTGGTCGGCTTCCTGCTGCTGGCGGCGCTGTGGGCGGTGGCCGGGGCGCTGGTCAGCCGGCAGGAGGACATCGGCGGGGTGTCGCTGCCGGTGCAACTCGCGGTGATGCTGCCGTTCTTCGCGGTGCTCTTCCTGCACGACAACGCCGCCGCCATGCGGATCCTGTCGTACGTGCCGTTCTCGGCGCCGACGGCGATGCCGCTGCGGATGTTCACCGGCGACGCGGCCGGCTGGGAGCCGCTGCCGTCGCTGGCCCTGCTGCTGCTCACGGCGGTCGCCTTCGTCGCCGCCGGCGCCCGCGTCTACGAAGGCTCCCTGCTACGCACCAACGGCCGGACGTCGCTACGAACCGCCTGGCGAACCCGAGAACCCGTCAACTGACCCCACCCTCGCGCCCCGCCCCCGCCCCGTCCCACCTCCGGTACGAAGGCCACCGCCCTGACCCGTACGCCGCCGAGCGGAGGCCGCCGGGCGAGGCGGCGGGGCGGGGTGATCCATGCGAGGATCGCCAACCGTGAGTGCACCGGACCCGACGTACCTGCGCGCCCTCGCCGACGAATGTGTGGACCTGGTGTCCGGGCAGTTCGACCGCCGGCTGGACTGGTCACCGGAGAGCCTGTCGACGCTCGACGAGGTGTGCGTCGACCTGCTCGCCGACGGGCCGCTCGCCGACGAGCGCCTCGACCTGTGGTGGCGGCTGATCGGCGCCTACACCGGCGAAGTGGTCATCCGCGCCTACGGTGGCGAGTGGGTCGAGCACGAGACATCGCCCGGTGCCCCGGCGGTCTCGGTGCTCGGCGTGACCGGGTTCCCGTTCGGGCTGGCCGCGCGGGTCCTGGACGGTGAACCGTACAAGAGCCTGGCCTCGTTCGTACGCGCCCTGCCGGCCATCGCCGAGCGCACCAGGCGCGACTGACGGCACTCTGGTTCAGCGGGTCGCGTCCGCCAGCGCATCGGGATCCGGCAGCACCCTGGCCATGAGACGCACCTCCCGGACAACGACCTGTCCGGGAGGTGCGTACAGCCGGGGGCGGCGGGTCAGCCGACGGCCGCCATGACCTCGTCGGAGACGTCGAAGTTGGCGAAGACGTTCTGCACGTCGTCGCAGTCCTCAAGCACGTCGATCAGCTTGAAGATCTTGCGCGCGCCCTCCTCGTCCAGCGGCACGTTGACGCTCGGGATGAGGGAGGACTCGGCCGACTCGTACTCGATGCCGGCGTCCTGCAGGGCGGTGCGCACGGCGATCAGGTCGCCCGGCTCGGAGACCACCTCGTACGCCTCACCGAGGTCGTTGACCTCCTCCGCGCCGGCGTCCAGCACCGCCATCATCACGTCGTCCTCGGTGGTGCCGGCCTTCGGCACGATCACCACGCCCTTGCGGGAGAACAGGTACGACACCGAGCCGGCGTCGGCGAACGATCCGCCGTTGCGGGTCAGCGCGGTGCGCACCTCGGTGGCGGCGCGGTTGCGGTTGTCGGTCAGGCACTCGATGAGCAGCGCGACGCCGTTCGGGCCGTAGCCCTCGTACATGATCGTCTGGTAGTCGGCGCCGCCGGCCTCCAGGCCGGAGCCGCGCTTGACCGCGCGATCGATGTTGTCGTTCGGGACGGAGTTCTTCTTCGCCTTCTGGATGGCGTCGTAGAGCGTCGGGTTACCGGCCGGGTCGCCGCCGCCGGTCCGGGCCGCCACCTCGACGTTCTTGATCAGCTTGGCGAACATCTTGCCGCGCTTGGCGTCGATGACGGCCTTCTTGTGCTTGGTGGTCGCCCACTTTGAGTGGCCAGACATCTCATACCTCCGTTAGTGATCCACGCCTGCGTCGACTTCCCGCGCCGATTCCGCGGTCAACCGGTACGGATGGCGCTGGCCGGACGGCTCCGCGTGGACGGCTGCGGCGAGCTGGGGCCCTGCCGAACCGCGGCAATCCTACCGAGAAGGTGTAGCCGTCTGTCACACCCGGCACCCGGTAAGGCGCGGGGCAACGGGTCAGCGGGGTGGACCGGCCGCTGCCAGAGGACAACAACCGCAGGACGGTGAACATGCCCGCGGGGGATGCCTCGCGCTCAGACCGCGGCGCGGACCAGGTCCACGAAGTAGCGGTGCAGCCGCAGGTCGCCGGTGAGTTCCGGATGGAACGAGGTGGCCAGCAGGTTGCCCTGCCGGACCGCGACGATCCGGTCGGCCGCCGGCCCGTCGGTGACCCGGCCGAGCACCTCGACGCCCTCGCCGACCCGCTCGACCCAGGGGGCCCGGATGAAGATGGCGTGGAACGGCTCACCCTCAATCCCGGCGATCCGCACCGGCGCCTCGAACGAGTCGACCTGCCGGCCGAAGGCGTTGCGCCGGACGGTCATCTCGATGCCCTGGAAGCCGCGCTGGTCGGGGCGGCCGTCGAGCACCTCGGACGCCAGCATGATCATGCCGGCGCAGGACCCGTAGACCGGCAGACCGGCGGTGATCCGCTTGTCGATCGGCTCGCGCATCTCGAAGACGTCGGCCAGCTTGCTGATGGTGGTGGACTCCCCGCCCGGGATGACCAGCCCGTCGACCGCGTCCAGCTCGGCCGGACGGCGGACCGGGCGAGCCTCCGCGCCCGCGCCGGCCAGGGCGGCGACGTGCTCGCGCACGTCCCCCTGCAGGGCGAGCACCCCGATGACGGGTACGGCCACCTGCACTCCTCTCAAGTGTTAACAGGGGGCCCCTGCTCTACGCGAGGCGTTAAGAAGGGGCCCCTCCTTTCACGTCACCAGCCGCGGTCGGCCAGGCGGTGCGGGACCGGGATCTCGTCGACGTTGATGCCGACCATCGCCTCGCCCAGGCCACGGGAGACCTTGGCCAGCACGTCGGGGTCGTCGTGGAAGGTGGTGGCCTTCACGATCGCGGCGGCGCGCTGGGCCGGGTTGCCGGACTTGAAGATGCCCGAGCCGACGAAGACGCCCTCGGCACCGAGCTGCATCATCATGGCGGCGTCGGCCGGGGTGGCGATGCCGCCCGCGGTGAAGAGCACCACCGGCAGCTTGCCGGTCTCGGCGATCTCCTTGACCAGCTCGTACGGCGCCTGCAGCTCCTTGGCCGCGACGTACAACTCGTCGGCCGGCAGCGACTGGAGGCGGCGGATCTCCTTACGGATCTTGCGCATGTGGGTGGTGGCGTTGGAGACGTCACCGGTGCCGGCCTCGCCCTTCGAGCGGATCATGGCCGCGCCCTCGGTGATCCGGCGCAGCGCCTCGCCCAGGTTGGTCGCGCCGCAGACGAACGGGACGGTGAACGCCCACTTGTCGATGTGGTTCTCGTAGTCGGCCGGGGTCAGCACCTCGGACTCGTCGACGTAGTCCACGCCGAGCGACTGTAGGACCTGCGCCTCGACGAAGTGGCCGATCCGGGCCTTGGCCATCACCGGGATCGAGACGGCGTTGATGATGCCGTCGATCATGTCCGGGTCGCTCATCCGGGAGACGCCGCCCTGCGCGCGGATGTCGGCGGGCACCCGCTCCAGCGCCATCACGGCGACCGCGCCGGCATCCTCAGCGATCTTGGCCTGCTCAGGGGTGACCACGTCCATGATCACGCCACCCTTGAGCATCTCGGCCATCCCCCGCTTCACGCGGGCGGTGCCGACGACGGGGGTGACGTTGGCGTTCGGGGAGGTGGATTCGGGCACGGGTCATCGCTCCTCGGCATGCTCGGGGGGTGGCTGCGGAAATGCTACGGCCGGGTCAACGCCGTTCCGACAGCCAATCAGACCCCCGGTGGCCTGCTCTGTGGTCGGCCTCACCCCTGGTTGGGGCCAGCCGGGCGGCCGGCGGGGATCAGCCGGTAGGGGCGTCCGCCGCGGTGCTGAGGGTCGGATCGTCGACGTCGAAGTACCGGGGGAGATCGTGCCGGCGCCCCATCCGCAACAGGCGCACCAGGGGCGGCGGCGGGCCGCCCGGGCATCCCGGACCAGGTCGGTGTGCACCTGCCGGGCCAGCGCCAGCCGGCGGCTCGCCGCGATCACCGCCTCGCAGGCGGGATCGTCCGGGTCCAGCTCGACCGCGCGCAACTGCCGGGTGAGGTCGTTCTCGGCGGCCTCCCGCTCCTCGGGGACGGCGTCCAGGGCGATCCGCGCGGCCGCGTACAGCTCCACGCCGTACCGCTTCTCGGCCAGCACCGCGGCGGCCGCCGCGCGACGCAGCAGATGGGCGTCGAGCGCCCGGGCCGCCGACTCCGCGCGGGTCTGGAGCCGTTCGACCCGGTTGGCCGTCCAGAAGAGGTACGCCGAGACAAGCCCGACGACCACCAGCGCGCCCACCACCCACCACATGCCCGGCATCGTAGTGCTGCTCCGTTCCCGCCCGAGCCGGCCCGGTCGCCGGCCGACACGCTGGTCACACCGCCCTCGCCAGCCACCCGGCTCAGCCCAGTTCCACCCATTCCTGGTCCATGACCCGACCGTCGGTGGCCTCGATCGCCGCCGCGTACACCTCCAGCACCCGGCGGGCCACCACCGGCCAGTCGTAACCGGCCACCACCTGGTCGCCGCAGGCGGTCAGCGCGGCCCGCCGGTCCGCGTCGTCGAGCAGCTCGGCCAGGGCGGTACGCAGGGCCGCCGCGTCGCCGGTCGGGAACAGCCGCCCGGCCCGCCCGCCGTCCAGCACCCGGCGGAAGGCGTCGAGGTCGCTGGCCACCACGGTGGTGCCGGCGGCGAGCGCCTCGGTGAGGATCATCCCGAAGGACTCCCCGCCGGTGTTGGGTGCCACGTACAGGTGCAGGCTGCGTAGCATGCGAGGTTTGTCCGCCTCGGGGACCATGCCGAGGAAGGTGACCCGGTCCCGCAGCCCGGCCGGGAACTGCCCGTACAGGTCGCCCGGGTCGCCCGGCCCGGCCACCAGCAGGCGCAGCCCCGGACGGTGCGGGGCGAGCGCGACGAACGCGTCCCGCAGGATCGGGAAACCCTTCCGGGGCTCGGTGAACCGGCCCAAAAAGCCCACCGTCCCGCCGGTGCCCGGCGCGCACTCCCCCGGCCAACCGGGCAACGGCTCGACGCCGGCGAACCTCGCCACCGCCACCCCGTTGGGGATCTCCACCGCGCCGCCGTCCATGTGCTCCACCTGCACCTTGCGGGCCAGGGCGCTGACCGCGATCCGGGCGGTGATCCGCTCCAGCACGATCTGGAGCATCCCCTGCGCCGCGGAGAGCACCCGGGAACGGGTCATCGCCGTGTGGAAGGTGGCCACCACCGGGCCGCGGGCGGAGAGCACGGCCAGCATCGACAGGCTCGGCGTGAACGGTTCGTGCACGTGCAGCACGTCGAAGTCGCCCCGGGTGATCCAGCGCCGCACCCGGGCGGTGGAGACCGGGCCGAAGGCGATCCGGGCCACCGAGCCGTTGTACGGCAGCGGCACCGCCCGCCCGGCGGCCACCACGTACGGCGGCAGCGGCGAGTCCTCGTCGGCCGGGGCGAGCACGCTCACCTGGTGGCCCAGCCCGATCAACGCCTCGGCCAGGTCCATGACGTGGTTCTGCACCCCGCCCGGCACGTCGAAGGAGTACGGGCACACGATGCCGATCCGCATGTCAGTGCCCTTCGTTCGCGACGGCGGGGCTCCGCTGCGCTGCACTCCTCGCGCTCATCGCCGGCCCTCCTCAGATCGTCCCGGTGGTGGCCGGCGGCTGCGGCGCAGCGCCCGGGCCGCCGGTCCGCTGGTCCAGCCACATCCGTTGCAACATGTGCCAGTCCTGCGGGTGGCGGGCGATGCCCGCGGCCAGACCGTCGGCGATCCGTTGGGTGAGCACCCGAACCCGGACCTCCAGCGAGCCGCTGCTCGGGTCGGGCAACTCCAGCGGGCCGTCGAGGGCGGCGCGCGCGATGTCCGACTCGTACCACATCGTGGTGACGTAGAGGGGCGCGCCGGTCCGGATCGCCAGCAGCGCCGGGCCGGCCGGCATCCGGGTCCGGCCGCCGAAGAAGTCCACCTCCACGCCGCGTGCGGAGAGGTCCCGGTCGGCGAGCAGCGGCACCACCGTACCCGCCTGGAGCCGGTCGACCAGCACCTCGAACGCCGGCCGTTCGCCGCCGTGGGTGGGCAGGATCTCCATGCCCAGGCCCTGGCGGAAGGCGAGGAAACGCTCGTAGACGGCCTCCGGCTTGAGCCGCTCGGCGACCGTGGTGATCGGCCAGCCGGTGGCCGCGACCCAGGCGCCGGCCGCGTCCCAGTTGCCGCTGTGCGGCAACGCGATCACCGCGCCCCGGCCGGACGCCACGTCGGCGCCGAGCTTGTCCGCGCCGTCGAGGCGGAACCCGGCGAGGATCTCCTGGCGGCTCAGCGACGGCAGCCGGAACGCCTCCATCCAGTACCGGGCGTACGACCGCAGGCCGGCCCGGACCAGCTCGTCCAGCTCCGCCTCGGGCAGGTCCGGGCCGACCACCCGACGCAGGTTGGCCCGGAGCTGGGCCGTACCCCGGCCACCCCGGCGGTACGCGCGGTCGGCGCCCGCCCGGAAGGCGGCGGCGACCACCGGCCGGGGCAGGGTGCGGGCCAGCCGCCAGCCGGCGGCGTAGCCCAGCTCGGTGAGGTTCACTCGTGGCCGACCTGCTGCGCCTGCCGGTACACGTGGACGATGCGCTGCCCGACCGTGAAGATCGAGACGGCGGCGAGCAGCCAGAGCGCGATCGGCAACGCCAGGTCGACGCCGAGGCCGGTGAGCAGACCGCCCACCCCGACGATCAGCAGCCGCTCGGTGCGCTCGGCGATGCCCACCTTGCAGGTCATGCCCAGCCCCTCGGCGCGGGCCTTGACGTAGGAGACCAGCCCGCCGGCGGCCAGGCAGAGCAGCGCGGCGGCCACCCCGGCATGATTGCCCTCGGTGGCCAACCAGTACGCGACCGCGCCGAAGACGGCGCTGTCGGCGACCCGGTCCATGCTCGAGTCGAGGAAGGCGCCGAACCGGGTGGAACCACCACTCATCCGGGCCATCGTGCCGTCGAGCAGGTCGGTGAGCGCGAAGACCGTGACGATCAGCGCACCGGCGACCAGGTGGCCGCGGGCGCCGAAGCCGAGCGCGCCGACGAGCACGCCGACGGTGCCGGTCACGGTGACCGCGTTGGGGGACACGCCGGCGCGGAGCAGACCGCGCGCGACCGGCTCCACGACGCGGGCCATGCCCGCCCGGGCCGTTACTTGGAAGATCTTCGCCATGGCGGTCCCACGATAACGGCCCGACGCGCACGACGGCACGGCTGGTCGGCTCGAAGGGCCGACGGCCCTTGTGCGGGGTCGGTAACGGGTGTGAGATCGAGCGTGGGAGGTGAGCCAGCTCACCGAACCACCCGTCCGCGAACCCGCCGTTCAGGAGACCACCGGAGGATATCGCCGCGGCACCCGCCCGGGCCCGCTTCCCCGTCGCGCGCGGCGGTCCACCACCACCGGCTGAGGGAGGTGCGCCGCGATGGCGCAGAAAAATCAGGAGAAGGGTGTCACCGGCGGCGCGCCGGTGGTGACCGAGCCCGGCAGGGTTCGCAACGTGGTGCTGGTCGGGCACTCCGGGGCGGGCAAGACCACGCTGGTCGAGGCGTTGCTGACGGCCAGCGGCACGATCGGTCGCGCCGGCACCGTCACCGACGGCACCACGGTCTGCGACCACGACCCCGCCGCCGTACGCCAGCAGCGTTCGGTGAGCCTGTGCTGCGCCCCGCTGCTGCACCGCGACGTCAAGGTGAACCTCCTGGACACCCCCGGCTACGGCGACTTCGTCGGCGAGCTGCGGGCCGGTCTGCGGGCCGCCGACGCGGCGCTGTTCGTCGTCTCGGCGGTCGACGGGATGGACGCGGCCACCGCCGCGCTCTGGGAGGAGTGCGCCGCGGTCGACATGCCGCGTGCGGTCGCGGTGGCCCGGCTGGACCACCCGCGCGCCGACTTCGACGAGGCGGTGGCGCTCTGCCAGCGGGTCTTCGGCGACAACGTGCTTCCGCTCTACCTGCCCATGCTCGGCGACGACGGCGTGTCGGTCGTCGGCCTGATGGGGCTGATCACCCGCCGGGTCTCCGACTACTCGGCCGGGCTGCCGGCGGCGGTACGGGAACCGGACCCCGAGCACCTGCCCGCGATCGCGGAGGCGCGCAACGAGCTGATCGAGGGGATCATCGCGGAGAGCGAGGACGAGACCCTGATGGACCGCTACCTCGGCGGCGAGGAGATCGACACCGAGGTGCTCGTCACCGACCTGGAGAAGGCGGTGGCCCGGGGCCACTTCTACCCGGTGGTACCGGTCTGCGCGGAGACCGGGGTCGGCCTGGACGTGCTGCTCGACGGCCTGGTGACGGCGTTTCCGTCGCCGCTGGAGCACGAGCTGCCGGCGGTCACCGGGGTGGACGGCTCGCCGCGGCCGCCCTTGGACTGCGACCCGGACGGCCCGCTGGTCGCCGAGGTGGTCAAGACGACCGTGGACCGGCACGTCGGGCGGGTCTCCCTGGTCCGGGTCTTCTCCGGCACCCTCCGCCCCGACCAGGTGATCCACGTGTCCGGACACGGCATGACCGAGCGGGGCCACGCCGACCACGACGCCGACGAGCGGGTCGGTCATCTCTACAGCCCGCTCGGCGCGGCGCTGCGCGAGGTACCCGCCGCCGTCGCCGGTGACATCTGCGCGATCACCAAGTCGGGCAGCGCGGAGACCGGCGACACCATCTCCGCCAAGGAGGAGCCGCTGCTCATCGCCCCGTGGGAGATGCCGGAGCCGCTGCTGCCGGTGGCGGTCGTGGCGAAGAGCCGGTCCGACGAGGACTCCCTGGCCCGTAACCTGGCCCGGCTGGTGGCCGGCGACCCGACGCTGCGGCTGGAGCGCAACGCCGAGACCCACCAGCTGGTCCTCTGGTGCATGGGCGAGGCGCACGCCGACGTGGTGCTCGACCGGCTACGCGCCGGCGGCGTGGAGCTGGAGACCGAGCCGGTCCGGGTGGCGCTGCGCGAGACGTTCACGGTCGGCGCGAAGGGGCACGGCCGGCACGTCAAGCAGTCCGGCGGCCACGGCCAGTACGCGGTCTGCGACATCGAGGTGGAGCCGCTGCCCCGCGGCGCCGGCTTCGAGTTCGTCGACAAGGTGGTCGGCGGCGCGGTCCCGCACAACTACATCCCGTCGGTGGAGAAGGGCGTCCGGGCGCAGATGGAACGCGGCCTGGTCGCCGGCTCCCCGGTGGTGGACCTGCGGGTGACCCTCTTCGACGGCAAGGCGCACAGCGTCGACTCCTCCGACGCGGCGTTCCAGACCGCGGGGGCCCTGGCGCTGCGCGACGCGGCCGAGAAGGGCCAGCCGACGCTGCTGGAGCCGGTCGACGAGGTGACCATCCGGGTGCCCGACCCGTCGGTGGGTGCCGTGATGGGCGATCTCTCCAGCCGGCGCGGGCGGGTGCTCGGCACCGAGCCGGATCCGGACGCCGAGGGGCGCACCCTGGTCCGTGCCGAGGTGCCCGCCACCGAACTGCTCCGGTACGCGGTCGAGCTGCGCTCGATGACCGCCGGCACCGGCGCCTTCCGCCGCGAGTTCGCCCGGTACGAACCCATGCCGGCCCACCTCGCCGAACAGCTCCGCAAGGAACACACCCACTCCTGACGGGCGACGCAGGATGCGGCATGTGGTGGTCTTCCGCAGGACGGATACCCCCACATGCCGCACCTGGAGTGGATCACGTGCCGGACGCGGCGGGATCTGGTGGCCCTAGTGGGAGGTGGCGTAGGCCAGCGGGAGAGGGGTGGGTTGGCCGGGCCAGGTGGCGGCGAGACAGGGGCCCGAGGCGGACACGGCGGGGGCGGGCCGCCGGACCAGGGCCAACTCGACCTGATCGGCCCGGATCAGGGTGGGATCGCCGTCGACCACCGCCCAGGGCGCGCCGACCACCGGCGGCTCGAACCCGTCGACCCGGCTGCCGGTCACGCTCGTGTCCGACGCGCGGACCTCGCGCCGGCCGTCCACCTCGAAGTACTCCTCCGCCTGGCCGGCACCGGCGAGTACGGCGGCAGCCAGGGCGGGCGGGTAGACCGGGTCGCCGCAGGCGTCGTACACCCAGCGTGGGCCCAGCACGGAGTGCTCGGTGGTGCCGACCAGCCACTGCTCGGCGCCGGGCAGCGGGGCGCCCCGGTAGGTCAGCGGCACCTGTAGGACCGGCCCGTCCCCGGCCCGGACGAGCAGGGTCTCGATCCCGACCTCGCCGGCCGGGTCGTCGAAGCGGAAGGCCCCCACCCGGGTGAGGCCGGCGGCCGCCGACCCGGCGAACCACGGCCGGCCGGGGACCCAGGCGGCGAGCAGGTCAAGCTTCGACGGGCGCAATTCCGCGCGGTGCAGCAGAGCCATACGCGAGATCGTACTGTCGATGAGGGCGCTCCGTGGTCTGCCGATCTTGGCAGCGACACACCGCGACCTGGAGGAGCGATGAGCACCACGGCGGACGAAACCGAGCGGGCGAGCGAGCCGCTGCCGCGCTGGGTGGCACCCACCTTCGTGGCGCTGGCCCTGCTCACCCTGCCGTGGGCCGGCTACCTCGCGCTGACCCTGCCCCGGCACGCCGTGAGCGCGCACTACCGGGCCGCCTGGGTCGGGTTCGACCTGGGGCTGGCGGCGCTGCTCTCGCTGACCGCCTGGTGCGCGTACCGGGGAAACCGGCAGGTGGTGCTGGCCGCCACCGGCACCGCGACCATGCTGGTGGTGGACGCCTGGTTCGACGTGACGACCGCCGCGACCGGGCCCGACCTGGTGGTGTCGGTGCTGCTGGCCGCGCTGGTCGAACTGCCGCTCGCCGGGGTCTGCCTCTGGATCGCCCGGCATGCCGACCGGATGGTCGAGCGGCGGCCGGCCCGCGGCCGTGGCCGGCCGCGCTGACGCCACCGCGACCACGCACGGACCGGCCGGGCCGGATCAGGCCGGCCAGGCCTTGGCGAACAGGTCCCGGGTGTCGGCGAGCAACTGCGGCAGCACCTTCGTCCGGCCGATGACCGGCATGAAGTTGGCGTCACCACCCCACCGGGGCACCACGTGCTGGTGCAGGTGGGCGGCGATGCCGGCACCGGCCACGCCGCCCTGGTTCATGCCCAGGTTGAAGCCGTGCGCGTTGGAGACCTGGCGGACCACCCGCATGGCGTCCTTGGTGAACGCGGCCAGCTCGGCGGTCTCCGGCGCGTCCAACTCCGTGTAGTCGGCGACGTGCCGGTACGGGCAGACCAGCAGATGGCCCGGGTTGTACGGGTAGAGGTTGAGCACCGCGAAGACGTGCTCGCCCCGGGCGACCACCAGGCTCTCGTCCGGGGGCAGGCCAGGGGCGAGGCAGAACGGGCAGCCAGCGGGCTTCTCGTAGCCGCCCGCGGGCCGGTCCTCGCCGGAGATATAGGTCATCCGGTGTGGCGTCCAGAGCCGTTCCAGCCCGTCCGCCAGACCGTTGTCGGTGCCGCTGTCGAAGTGCCGATCCGCCCCAGTCACACCGCCGATCCTACGGTCACCGCGCTTCGCCGAGCCGGGGTGGCTGGTCGGGTTCGCCGCCGTGCCGGGCATCGGACACGGCGAACGGTGGTGTCCCGATGCCGGGGCACCACCGTTCGCGGCAGGTCACGCCGGCCCACGGCCGGGCCGGGGCTCAGCTCTCGGCCGAGGGCCCCGAGTTGGTCCGGGAGTTGACCACGTCGAGCACGTGGGCGACCGCCTCGGCCACCGGTACGCCGTTGCGCTGCGAGCCGTCCCGGTAGCGGAAGGACACCGTGCCGGCGGCCACGTCGTCGTCGCCGGCGATCACCATGAACGGGATCTTCTGCTGCTGGGCGTTGCGGATCTTCTTCTGCATCCGGTCGTCGCCCGCGTCGACGTCGGCCCGGATCCCCTCGGCGCGCAGCGTCGTGACGAACTCCTGGAGGTAGTCGGTGTGGTCCTCGCGGATCGGGATGCCGACCACCTGCACCGGGGCGAGCCACGCCGGGAACGCCCCGGCGTAGTGCTCGGTGAGCACGCCGATGAAGCGCTCGATCGACCCGAACTTGGCGCAGTGAATCATGACGGGCTGCTGCCGGCTGCCGTCGCTCGCCTGGTACTCCAGCCCGAAGCCCTTCGGCTGGTTGAAGTCGTACTGGATCGTCGACATCTGCCAGGTGCGGCCAATGGCGTCCTTCGCCTGCACCGAGATCTTCGGGCCGTAGAAGGCCGCGCCGCCCGGGTCCGGCACCAGGTCGAGCCCGGTCTCCCGGGCGCACTGCTCCAGCACCGCGGTCGCGGTCGCCCAGTCCTCGTCCGAGCCGACGAACTTGTCCGGCCGGGACTCGTCGCGGGTCGACAGCTCCAGGTAGAAGTCGTCGATGCCGAAGTCCTTCAGCAGGCCGAGCACGAAGCCCAGCAGGTGCTTGATCTCGGCCGGCGCCTGCTCGGGCGTGCAGTAGGAGTGCGAGTCGTCCTGGGTGAAGCCGCGCACCCGGGTCAGCCCGTGGATGACGCCCGACTTCTCGTACCGGTACACCGACCCGAACTCGAACAGCCGCATCGGCAGCTCACGGTAGGACCGCCCGCGCGACCTGTAGATCAGGTTGTGCATCGGGCAGTTCATCGCCTTGAGGTAGTAGTCGCTGCCCTCCATCTCCATGGGAGGGAACATCGTGTCCTTGTAGTAGGGCAGGTGGCCCGAGGTGTGGAAGAGACCTTCCTTCGAGATGTGCGGGGTCCCGACGTACTGGAAGCCCTCCTCGATGTGGCGGGTCCGGACGTAGTCCTCCATCACGCGCTTGAGCACGCCGCCCTTGGGGTGGAAGACCGCCAGGCCCGAGCCGATCTCGTCAGGGAAGCTGAACAGGTCGAGGTCCGCGCCGAGCTTGCGGTGGTCGCGCCGGGCGGCCTCCTCCAGCAGCCTCAGGTATGCCTTCAGCTCGTCCCGGGTCGGCCACGCCGTGCCGTACACCCGCTGGAGCTGCGGGTTCTTCTCCGACCCCCGCCAGTACGCGGCGGCCGAGCGCATCAGCTTGAACGCGCCGATCAGCCGGGTGTTCGGCAGGTGCGGGCCGCGGCACAGGTCCGACCAGCAGACCTTGTCCTCGTTCGCGGCGAGGTTGTCGTAGATGGTCAGCTCGCCGCCGCCCACCTCCATCACCTCGGAGGAGTCCAGCCCCTCCCCCTTGACCTCGATCAGCTCCAGCTTGAACGGCTCGGCGGCCAACTCGCCCCGGGCCTCGTCCAGGCTGCCGAACCGGCGGCGGCGGAACCGCTGACCGGACTTGATGATCTCCTGCATCCGCTTCTCGAGCTTCGCCAGGTCGTCCGGCTGGAACGGCTTGTCGACCTGGAAGTCGTAGTAGAAGCCGTTCTCGATCGGCGGGCCGATGCCGAGCTTCGCCTCGGGGAAGACGTCCTGCACGGCCTGGGCGAGCACGTGCGCGGTGGAGTGCCGCAGCACGTTCAGCCCGTCCGGCGAGTCGAGGGCGACCGGCTCGACCGGGGTCTCCTCGGCCGGTTTCCAGTCCAGGTCGCGCAGCTGGCCCTGCGGGTCGCGGACCACCACGACGGCCTTCGGGCCGTTGGTGGGCAGCCCGGCCGCGGCCACCGCGTCGGCCGCCGTCGTCCCGGCGGCGACGACGACGGGGTCGGCCACGACGGGGGTACGGGGTGCGGACACGGTGACTCCTGTCGTCGATGGGTTCAAAGGTGCCGGGTACCGGCCCCTGCGATGCTATCGGTCCCGTACCGCTGTGGTGACAGCCGCTCGGCTCGGCTGACCGTCCGACCACGTCGCAGGCGGGTGTCCGGTGAGCGTCGACATGGGCCCACAGACGCTACGAACCTGATGGCGTAGACGATTCACCAGGCGGCCCGAGCACCGCCACGTCGCCGCTCCGGAACCCGGCGTGGCAACACGGGCTTCTAGCGGTCGGGCTTGTCGGAGGCGCCCGGCAACCGCTCGGCGACGAACACGCCAACGCCTTTGACACCCTCGACCAGGCCCTCCGTCCTGAGCGCGAAGATTGCCTGGCGGACGACGATGGTCGAGACTCCGTGCTCCTGGCAGAGGAGCCGTTGAGGGGAACAGGTCGGGCGGGCCGGCTGGCTCACCCCGGCACAGACCTGGCGGGCCAACGGCGGCCGGTGGTGAGCGGGCTACCCGGCGATTCACTCACGTCATCAAGTTCGTAGCGGCCGAACAGGGCAGGCCACACGGGCTGGCCAAGGAAATCCCACCCGCACGACGGCCCGCCGGACGGATCCTGTGGAGGGCGGGGCGGTCAGGCGGGGAGCCAGTCCGGCAGCGGCTCGCGGGCGGCGAGCCAGCCCTCGGGGACGCCGCCCGGCGTGCCGACCCCGGCGTACGCGGCGACCACCCCGCCGACGATGGCCGCCGTGGTGTCGACGTCCCCGCCCGCCTCGACGCAGACGCGGATCGCGGCCGGATAGTCGTCGAGGTGGGTGGCGGCCACCCAGAGCGTGAACGGGACGGTGTCCTGCGCGGTCACCCGGGAGCCGTTGCCGAGCGCGTCGGCGGCCACCGCCGCCGAGTGGCCGAGCAGCGCGACGGCCCGGCGTACGCCCCGGTGCAGCTCGCCGCCCGGGTCCAGCGCGCCGGCCACCGCGCCGAGCAGCCGGGCCGGCTCGGGTCGGCCCCCGTCCAGCCGGGCCCGGGCGGCGAGGGAGGCGGCGACCGCCACCGCGACCGCACCGGCGATCCCCTCCGGATGGGCGTGGGTCACCTCGGCGGAGGCGCGGGCCTGGTCGGCGGCGCGCCGGGTCGAGTCGGCGTACCAGGCGCCGAGCGGGGCGACCCGCATCGCGGCGCCGTTGCCGCAGGAGCCCTGCCCGTCGAACGCGGACGCGGCGGCCACCGGCCACGGCGTACCGGTGCGGATCATCCGCAGGATGACCACCGCCCCCGGGCCGTAGCCACGGTACGGCTCGCAGCGCTCGGCGAAGGCGAGCGCCAGCGCGTCCCGGTCGACCCGTCCCGCCTCGCCCAGCGCGGCCACCACGGAACAGGCCATCTCGGTGTCGTCGGTCCACTGCCAGGGCGGCGCCGGTAGCCGGCCCGCGGCGAGATCGGCCGGGCGCCGGCCCGGTACGAAGAACTGGGAACCGAGCGCGTCACCGACCGAGAGGCCGGCGAGGGCGTCCCGGGCGAGCGCCAGGCGGGTGTCGGGGAACAGCGTGAACGTCATCGTCGTCCCAGCTTGCCCGGTTCCCTCAACTGCCGCAACGCGATCAACTTGCCACCCCGAGTACCGTCTTGACGTGGCCACCGTGCTCCTGGTCGAAGACGATCACGTCGTACGCGGCGCGATGTTGCGGTCCCTCACCGACCGGGGGCACGCCGTGCACGCCGTCGGTACGGCGCTGGACGCACTGCGCCGGGTCGCCGCCGAGACCCCCGACCTGGTCGTGCTCGACCTCGGCCTGCCCGATCTGGACGGCTCGGACGCGCTGCGGATGCTGCGCGGGATCACCGACGTGCCGATCATCATCGCCACCGCCCGGGACGACGAGCAGTCCGTGGTGCGGCTGCTGCGGGCGGGCGCCGACGACTACATGGTCAAGCCGTTCACCGGGGCCCACCTGGATGCCCGGATCACCACCGTGCTGCGCCGGGCGGGCCGGGCCAGCCGTACGGTCCAGCCGGCGGTGCACACCGTCGGCGGGCTGCGGATGGACGTGGGTGAGCGCAGCGCGGTGCTGGACGGGCAGCCGCTGGCGCTGACCCGCAAGGAATTCGACCTGCTGGCGTATCTCGCCGCACGTCCCGGCCGGGTAGTGTCCCGGCGGGAACTCTTGGAGGAGGTATGGCGGCAGCCGTCGGTCGGCGAGGACCAGACAATCGACGTTCACCTCTACTGGCTGCGCCGCAAAATGGGCGAGTCCGCGGCGAAGCCGCGCTACCTGCGCACCGTGCGGGGGGTCGGCTTCCGGCTGGTGGCGCCGGACTGAGGCCCGCGCTGGCCTGGCTCACGGCCGGCATGTGCACCCTCGTCGCGCTCGCCTTCCTCATTCCGCTCGGGCTCACCCTCGGCGACCAGTCGCGGCACGACAAGCTGGCCGACGCGGCCCGACGCAGCGCCCTGGTCACCGGCGCGCTCGCGGTCAGCACCGACCCGGAGGTCGTCCAACGCGCGGTCGCGGCCAGCGACGACGACCCGGCGCTGCGGCCGGTCGTACACGGCATCGGCGGTGACGAGTCCGGAGGTCACGCCGACCCTGCCGCGCTGGCCCGGGCCGGCGCCGACCGGCGGTCACTGGTCACCGACGTGCCCGGCGGCGTGCTCCGGCTGGACCCGGTGCTGCTCGGCGACAAGGTCGCCGTGGTGGAGGTCTTCGTCCCCGACCGGGTGCTCGACGAGGGTTCCGGCCGACGGTGGCTGCTGCTGCTCACGGTGGCGGCGGCGCTGGTCGCGGCCGTGGTGATCGTGGTCGACCGGGTCGCCGCGCGCGCCGTGGACGCCACCGGCGAGCTGGTCAAGGCGGCCCTCGCGATCGGCGACGGCGAACTGGGCGTGCGGGTCGAGCCGACCGGCCCGCGGGAGCTGGCCGAGGCCGGGCACGCGTTCAACCGGATGGCGGAGCGGCTGGTCGCGCTCCGCGCCGACGAGCGGGAACTCGTCGCGGACCTGTCCCACCGGTTGCGTACGCCGCTGACCGCGCTGCGGCTGGACGCCGAGGCGCTGGAGTCCGACGACACCAGCATCGGGACGTTCAGCGCGGCGGAACTCGACCGCCGGCGCGGCATCCGGCGCATCCGTCAGGCCATCGTCACCCTGGAGGGCGAGGTCGACCAGCTGATCAAGACCACCCGCAAGGCGGTCAGCCAGGAGACCGGACCGGCGACGTGCGACGTGAGCGAGGTGGTCCGGGAGCGGATGGTCTTCTGGTCGGCCCTCGCGGGTGACCAGAACCGGCCGCATCGGGTCGTCGGGGCTCAGCTACGCATCCCGGCGCCGGTGCCCCGGGCCGAGTTGGCCGCCGCGCTCGACGCGGTGATCGGCAACGTCTTCCGTTACACGCCCCAGGGCACCGCGTTCGAGGTGGCGGTCAGCCGGCGGGACGGCTGGGTGGCGATCCGCATCGACGACGCCGGCCCGGGCATCGCCGATCCGGATCGGGCGCTGTGCCGGGGCGCCAGCGACCAGGGTTCCACCGGGCTCGGGCTCGACATCGCCCGGCGGGTCGCGTTGCAGGCCAACGGGTCGGTCAGCATCGACCAGGCCCGGCTCGGCGGGGCCAGCGTGGTGATGTTGCTGGCCGACCCGGAGGCGACGCCCCGGCAGGTCAACCGGTTCGGCCTGGTCGGCCGGATGGCACGGGACGGCCGGGAGCACAAGAGCCGCCGCCTGCCCCGGCCGCGCTGACCTCGCCCGGCCTTTGCTGTGGCCTGGCGCAAGTCTTCCTTAGATCTGGGTTAACAACCGCCACGCCGGCCCGACCGGCTGTCAGGATCGCTTCCGAACCCATCAGTTCCGTCGGTCGGAACGCCCCGGTAACACCCTCGACCGACGGGATCAGTGCGCGCGGCGGGAGTCCTCGGTCCCCCACACCTTGCTCCCGCCGCGCGCCACTCCTCCGCCTCGCCGCCTCCGGGCCATGCCCGGCCGTCCGGCGCGGGTCGGCCCGGTCAGGACACCGGACCCGCCGGGTACACCTCGGTCACCCGGCACTCGCCAGGTACGCGTCGATCTCGCCGCTGATCCGGGCCTTCTCGACCGGCTCCAGGAAGGACGCGGTGACCGCGGCCCGGGCCAGCCCGGCGAGCCCGTCCGGACCGACACCGAGCAGCCGGGCCGCGACGGCGTACTCGTCGTTGAGGGTGGTGCCGAACATCGGCGGGTCGTCGGAGTTGATGGTGACCAGCACCCCGGCCTCGACGAGCTGCCGCAGCGGGTGCTCGTCGAGGGTCGCCACCGCCCGGGTGCGGACGTTGGAGGTGGGGCAGACCTCCAGCGGGATCCGCCGCTCGGCAAGGTGGGTGAGCAGCTCGGGGTCGAGCGCGGCCGAGATGCCGTGGCCGATCCGCTCCGCACCCAGCTCCCGCAGCGCGTCCCAGATCGTCTCCGGGCCGGTGGTCTCGCCGGCGTGCGGCACCGAGCGCAGCCCCGCGGCCCGGGCCTGGTCGAAGTACGGCTTGAACTGCGGTCGCGGCACCCCGATCTCGGGGCCGCCCAGGCCGAAGCTGATCAGCCCGTCCGGCCGCTCCTCCAGCGCGATCCGCAGGGTCTCCTCGGCGGCCGGCAGCCCCGCCTCGCCGGGGATGTCGAAGCACCAGCGCAGCGCGATGCCGAAGTCCGCCTCGGCCCGCTTGCGGGCGTCCTCGATCGCCTCGCAGAACGCCGGCGCCGGGATCCCCCGGTTCACGTGCGAGTACGGCGTGACGGTCAGCTCGGCGTACCGGACCTGCTGGCGGGCCAGTTCCCGGGCCACCTCGTGGGTGAGCAGCCAGACGTCCTCCGGGTCGCGGATCAGGTCCACGACGCTGAGATAGATCTCGATGAAGTGGGCGAAGTCGCGGAACGCGAAGTAGTCCGCGAGCGCCTCCGGGTCGGCCGGGACGGGGCTGCGTCCCTCGTGCCGGGCGGCCAGCTCGGCGACGATCCGGGGCGAGGCGGAGCCGACGTGGTGCACGTGCAGCTCCACCTTGGGCAGTCCGGCGATGAAGGCGGACGGGTCGATCACTGGTCACTCCTCAGCGCGGGCGCCGGTGCGGGCCACCGCGAAGATCCGGCGGAACGGGAAGTACACCTGACCCTGCCGCACCGGGTACTCCTGCGCGAGTCGGATTTCCAGCTCGGCGCGGAAATCGGCCCAGCCGGCCGGATCCAGCGCGGCCCGGACCGGGCGCAGCGCCGTACCCTCCATCCAGGCCAGCACCGGGTGGTCCGCGCCGGCGGCGGCCGGGAGCAGGTGCACGTAGGTAGTCTCCCAGGCGTCGACCGCGCAGCCGGCACCGACCAGCAGCGCGGCGTAGTCGACCGGATCGTCGACGGGCGCCTCGCGCAGCAGCGGGGCTACCGTCTCCCGCCACCGGTCACGCCCGGCGACCGCACGCAGCGCCCGGTGCGACGGGGCGTCGAAGTTGCCGGGGACCTGGACGGCCAGCCAAGCGCCGGCCGGCAGCGTGGCGGCCCAGCGGGTGAGCAGCTCCCGGTGGCCGGGCACCCACTGGAGCACCGCGTTGCAGACGACCACGTCCACGTCCGGCTCCGGGCGCCAGGACCGTACGTCGCCGACGGCGAAGGTGGCCGGAGTGTCCAGGGCGGTCGCCCGGGCGATCATCTCCGGGGACGAGTCGATCCCGCTCAGCCGGGCCTGCGGCCACCGCCCGGCGAGGGTGGCGGTGAGCGTGCCGGGGCCGCAGCCGAGGTCCACCACGGCTCGGGGGCGTTCGGCCGGGACCCGGGCGACCAGGTCGTAAAAGGGGCGGGAGCGCTCGTCGCCGTAGCGCAGGTAGGTGGTCGGGTCCCACATGACAGCCTCCAAAACCGTACGTACGTTTTGCTAAACGGTACGACCCGGCGCGCCCGCCGGCAAGCCGATCACTAAGCTGCCGGGATGGAACAGCGCAGCTTCGACCGGCTGGGCCGGCACGTGGGCATCGTCGGACTCGGCGCCTGGCAGCTCGGCGGCGACTGGGGCGAGGTCAGCGAGAGCACGGCCCTGGACGTGCTCGCCGCCGCGGTCGACGCCGGCGTCTCCTTCCTGGACACCGCGGACGTGTACGGCGACGGGCGCAGCGAGCGGCTGATCGGCCGGTTCCTGCGCGAGCGCCCCGGGCACGGGCTGACCGTGGCCACCAAGATGGGCCGGCGGGTGCCACAGACGCCGGAGGCGTACACGTTGGACAACTTCCGGGCCTGGACCGACCGCTCCCGGGCCAACCTTGGCGTGGACACCCTCGACCTGGTGCAGCTGCACTGCCCGCCCACCGAGGTCTTCGCCGACGACCGGGTCTTCGACGCGCTGGACACCCTGGTCGCCGAGCGGCGCGTCGCCGGGTACGGGGTCAGCGTCGAGACCTGCGACCAGGCGCTCACCGCCATCGCCCGGCCCGGCGTGGCCAGCGTGCAGATCATCCTCAACGCGGTCCGGCTCAAGCCGCTCGACCGGGTGCTGCCCGCGGCGTCGGCGGCCGGGGTGGGCATCATCGCCCGGGTGCCGCTGGCCAGTGGTCTGCTCTCCGGCCGGTACGACGAGCACACCACCTTCCCGGCGAACGACCACCGCAACTTCAACCGGCACGGCGAGGCCTTCGACGTCGGCGAGACGTTCTCCGGGGTCGACTACGACCTCGGCCTGGCCGCCGTACGCCGGCTCGCGCCGCTGGTCGGCGACGGCCGGACGATGGCCCAGTTCGCGCTGCGCTGGATCCTCGACCAGCCCGGCGTCACCGTGGTTATCCCCGGCGCCCGCGACGCCGAGCAGGCGCGACGCAACGCCACCACGGCCGACCTGCCGCCGCTGTCCCGGGCGGAGCTGGCCGCCGTCCGCGAGACGTACGACGAGCTGATCCGGCCGCAGGTACACGAGCGCTGGTGATCCGGGCCCGGGGGCCGGTCGGCGCGGCGCCGTCGCCGGTCGGCTCCCGGGGGCATGCTGGAGTCAGGTGCCCGTCGGTGGAGGGGGAACGATGAGGGGTTGGTTCCGGCTCACCCTGGGGCTGCTGGCCGTCGTGCTGGGGGCGCTCTGGACCGTGCAGGGGCTGGGTTACGCGGGCGACAGCGTGATGACCGGCCATCGGATCTGGGCGGTCGTCGGCCCGGTCGTCGTCCTGATCGGACTCGTCACGCTCTATTTCGGTCTGCGGGCCCGGCGCGGCCGTGGCTGAGGTCGAGGATCACCGGTGAATGCGGAAAGCCCCGCCTCCCGGAACGGGACGCGGGGCTGCGCGGCGACCGGCGTGGGCCGGCGCCATGCTCAGATGGGGCGGACCTGCTCGGCCTGCGGACCCTTCTGACCCTGGGCGATCTCGAACTCCACCCGCTGGTTCTCCTCCAGCGTGCGGTAGCCGCTGGTCTGGATGGCCGAGAAGTGGACGAACACGTCAGCACCCCCGCCATCGACGGTGATGAAGCCGAAGCCCTTGTCAGCGTTGAACCACTTCACGGTTCCCTGCGCCATGTGTATCTCCTTCTAAAACTGGCGGCCGAGCACGCCGTGCGGCCGATTGGCCGTTTTCGAGCAGCGGCGCCTGAGGCGGCCCCCGGTAAAGGAGACTTCTCTCAACCCACGCGTCTCTCAACAGCGTGAGACAGCAAACCACGTACGCAAAAACTCTGCACAGCCTACCCGACGAAATTCTCCGACATGTGACCTGAACGGTCGCGACGGGTCCACTGGCCGGGTCGGCGGGGCCATGCGAAAGACCCCTTCCCGCGGCGGGAAGAGGCCCTGTTCGCGCGCGGGATCAGTCGGGCCAGTGCCCGGTGAGCCGGCGTACGCTGATCGCCCCGCCGCGGTCCACGGCGGCCCGGACGACCGCGAAGATCGCGCCCTGCAACGCGGCGGCGGCCAGGATCTCGCCCCAGCGCCGGTTCTCGTCGGTGGCGCTGGGCGCCTCCCCGTCGCCCGCCGTGACCCGCCAGACCTGCCGGAAGATGACCCCGGCGACCGTACCGGCGGCCAGACCGAGCAGCACCCCGACCGGCTTGTACGCGGCCTTGCCGACCTTGTTGCTCACCTGTGCCTCCCACGGACGATCAGCAGCACCACCACGGTCGCCACCGCGCCGGCCGCGACCACCGCCCACGGTATCGGGCCACCTCGGACCGTCGCGCCCTTCCCCTGGGCCTGTGCCCGGGCGAGGCGGGCCTTCCCGGCCGCCTGCTCGCGGGCGAACCGGGCCTTCCCCGACGCCTGCCCGCGCACCCGGGCCATGGTCTGGGCGGCCTGTTCACGCATCCGGCCCTTCGCCTGCGCGGCGGACTCCCGCAGCCGGGCCTTGACATCGGCCCTGGCGGCCAACAGCTCCATCGTCTCACCCAGTTCGACCCGGGTCCGGCGGATCTCCTCGCGGAGTGCCTCCACGTCCCCGGTCCCGTTGCCGCTCATGACCGCCTCCCGTCCCTCATCGCGGCGGTGACCGTGTCGACGTCCGCCCGTACGCTGCGGACCGTCGCCTCGGGCACGGGTGGGACGGCACGGCTCACCTGTCGCTTGCCGACGAGGGCGAGGAGCCCGGCGAGCAGGAAGAGGGCCACCGACACGATCAGCGCGGCCAGCCACGCGGGCAGCACCAGCGCCAGCAGCAGGATCACCGTGGCGACCCCCGCGCCGGCGCCGAAGAAGGCCATCATCCCGCCGCCGCCGAGCAGACCGATTCCGATCCCCGCCTGCTTGCCCTTGCGGGTCAGTTCCGCCCGGGCCAGCGCCAGTTCGTCCCGCACCAGGCGGGTGGCCTGCTCGGCGGCCCGTTGCACCAGTTCCGTGGTGGACGGCTCGTTCCCGGTCCGGGACGTGCTGCGACTTGCGACGTCAGCCATGCTGTCCTCCCTTCCTCATCACCGCGCTGTATGCCCGGAGTCACCGCCCGTCAATCCTGTGCGGAGCGGTCACGCCCGGCCGCGCACCACCGGACGCCCGGCCGCCCGAGGCGGACCGGAACCGGGGCGTGCGCAGCAGATCCCCCGAAATCGGCGGAACAAACGCAGCCGACGCGAATGTCCCGCGACGGACGACGGCGACCGGCCCGACAGCGCGACCGGCCCGACGGATCGCGGTCCCGACCGGCGTCACGCCGTTCCCGGCACCCCGACCGTCGCGCAGCGTTCCGGGTGGGTGACCTGGCGGCACGATCTCCCGCCGGGGCGGACTTCCCGCTCAGCCGTTCGGGTTCCGGGCCACCCGCACCGCGACCTGCTGGTCGGTGAGGCTGTCCAGGGTCACCTGGAAGCCGCCGGCCTCGGTGGCCTGCTGGCCGAGGGTGAGCGAGAGCCGTTCCCCGGCCACCTCCACGGTGACCTGGTCGTCCTGGACCCCGACCAACTTCGCCTCGACGCCGAGAATGCTGGCGCGGGCCTCGACACCGCGGTCGAAGGTGACCGTGCAGGCGTCCAGGCCACAGTCGGTGGAGGCACCCTCCGAGCTGCATCCGGCCAGCAGCGCGGCACCGAGCGCGAGGCCGGCCAGCAGGCCGGCGGCGCGGCGGGTGGAGGTCGACGAGGGGGAAAGGCGTCGGTTCGTCACCCGGCCAAGGGTACGAGGCGAGGAGGTGGACCGATTGCCGGCCGAACCGGACCGGCCGGCCGGCTCCGGGGAGACAATGGCCCGGTGAGCTTCCTGGTCGAGGAGAACCCCGCCAAGCGCCGCTTCGAGATCCTGGTCGATGACGCGCTGGCCGGGTTCACCGCGTACCAGCCACGCGGCGGGCTGCTGGTCTTCACGCACACCGAGGTGGACCAGCGCTACCGGGGCATGGGCGTCGGCGCGGCGCTGGTCCGGGGCACCCTGGACCAGCTCCGCGAGCGTGGCGACCGGCTGGTGCCGAAGTGCCCCTTCGTGGCGGCGTTCATCGAGCGCCACCCCGAGTACGCCGACCTGGTGGTCGCCGAGCCGTGAACCGCCGCCGGGCCGCGTGGCGTCGCCTCGCCGAGCGGCCGTTCACCGTGCGCCGGTGAGGAGTTCGGCGGCGGCGTACCCGGCTGCCCGGGTGGCGCCGTGGGTGGCCAGGTGCACCGCACCGGTGACCAGCTCGGGAACGCCGAGTTCGACCACCACGGCGTCCGGGCGGGCCGCCAGGGCACGAGCCACCGCCTCCCGCATCCAGTGGTGCCGGTGCAGGTCCCGCACCACCAGCACGAGGGGGCGGCCGGCCGCCGGGGCAGCCGGGTCGACGACGACGTCGTCCGCGGCGTACCGGACGGTGGTGGTGCCGGGCACCAGCTCGGTCAGCGGAGCGGCGATCCCCCACGGGGTCTCCGCGCCGATCGCGATGTTGCGGGGCGGGACGAACTCCACCACGTGCGCCGGGCCGGCCAGCGGCAGCAGCCCGGCCCGGCCGGCGACCACCCGCAGGGCCCGGCGGGCGGCGGCCAGCCCGACCGCCGATCCGTCACCCGGGCGGGCGACGGCCGGCCGGCCGGCGCGGGTGGCGACGGTCCAGGCGGCGAGCTGACCGACCCGCTTCGCCGCCTCGGCCAGCCGCTCCTCGGGCAGTTGGCCGGCGAGCACCGCCGCGACGATGGCGTCGCGCAGCTCGATCACGTCCGCCTCGGTGGCCCGCTCACCGCCCACGCAGATCGCGTCCGCCCCGGCGGCGAGGGCGCGGACCGCCGCCCCGGCGAAGCCGTACCGGTCGGTGACCGCCCGCATCTCCACCGCGTCGGTCACCACCGCCCCGGGGAAGCCCAGCTCCTCGCGGAGCAGGCCGCCCAGGACGCGGGGGCTGAGAGTGGCCGGCAGTTCCGGGTCCAGCGCCGGCACCAGCAGGTGCCCGGTCATCACCGCCTGCGCCCCGGCGGCCACCGCGGCCCGGAAGGGGGCCAGCTCGACCGCGTCCAGCCGGGCCCGGTCGCCGTCGATGCGGGGCAGGTCGTGGTGGGAGTCGACGTGGGTGTCGCCGTGCCCGGGGAAGTGCTTGGCGCAGGCGGCCACCCCGCCGGCCTGGAGCCCGCGCACCCAGGCGGCGGTGTGCCGGGCGACCAGGGCCGGGTCGGCGCCGAACGAGCGGACCCCGATGACCGGGTTGGCCGGGTCGGAGTTGACGTCGGCGTCCGGGGCGTAGTCGAGGGTGATCCCGAGGGCGGCCAGCTCGGTGCCGAGGTCGCGGGCGACCTCCTCGGTCAGGCGCTCGTCGTCGATCACGCCGAGGGCGAAGTTGCCGGGCCGCGAGCTGCCCCGGGCCGACTCGATGCGGGTGACGTCACCCGCCTCCTCGTCGATCGCGACGATCACGTCGGGCCGCTCGGCCCGCAGGACCGCGGTGAGGGCGGCGACCTGGTCGTGGTCGACGATGTTGCGGGCGAAGAGGACCACGGAGCCGAGCCCCTCGCCGAGCCACCGGCGCACCCAGGACGGCGGGGTGGTGCCGACGAACCCGGGTTGCAGGACGGCGGCGGCGAGAGCCGCCAGGTCTCCGGTCGCTCCCGAGATTCGCTCGCTGCGCTCGCTCATGCGTTGTCGTACCCCCGTCTTTCCCCACGGCCGGCCGCCTGCGGCGGTGCTGCCATTGTTCACACCACACCCGGAAATAGTCAACAATCCTTACTGTTAGCGCCTGGCGCACCCGGACCGGCCGTGCGAGAGTGCGAGCATGTCCCCCACGCTGCTCGCCGACGCCACCACCGCCGCGGACATCCCCGGCGTACGCCTGCTCGGCCTGGTGGTCGGTGGCCTGCTCCTGCTGATCGCGATCCGCGCGATGTTCCGCCGCTGATCGCACGCCGCGCCGGCGTTCGGGCCGCCACCTTCCCGGGTACGGCTGTCGTCAGCCGGACGGACGTCCGGCCACGGACGCGGCGAGGGGGAGCGATGCGGATCGGCTATTTCCTGTCCAGCGAGGAGTACGCCCCGGCGGAGTTGCTGGCGCAGGCCCGTGCCGCCGAGCGGGCCGGGTTCGCGGCACTGTGGATCTCCGACCACTACCACCCGTGGGTCGACGCCCAGGGCCAGAGCCCCTTCGTCTGGTCGACCATCGGGGCGCTGAGCCAGGTCTGCTCGCTGCCGGTGACCACGGCGGTCACCTGCCCCACGGTGCGCCTGCACCCGGCGCTGATCGCCCAGGCGGCCGCCACCAGCGCCGTCCTGCACTCCGGCCGGTTCGTGCTCGGCGTCGGCAGCGGCGAGGCGCTGAACGAACACATCCTCGGCGGCCCCTGGCCGCAGACCGACGTCCGGCTGCGCATGCTGGAGGAGGCGGTGGAGGTGATGCGCAAGCTGTGGCGGGGCCGCTTCGTCAACCACTACGGGGAGCACTACACCGTCCAGCACGCCCGGATCTACACCCTCCCGGACACTCCCCCGCCGATCTACGTCTCCGGCTTCGGCCCGAAGTCCATCGACCTGGCGGCCCGGATCGGCGACGGCTACATCAGCACCCGACCGGACGCCGACATGGTCCGCCGGTTCCGGGACAACGGCGGCGGCGACAAGCCGTGCCAGGCCGGCTTCAAGGCGGCGTACGCCGACAGCGAGGAAGAGGGCGTGCGGCTCGCGTACGAGAAGTGGCCGAACGAGGGCCTGCCGGGCGAGCTGGCCCGGGTGCTGGCGTCGCCGCGGCACTTCGAGCAGGCCGCGCAACTGGTGCGGCCGGAGTCGATGAAGGAGTTCTTCGTCTGCGGCAACAACGCGGACGCCCACCTGGAGATGATCGACAGGTACGCCCAGGCCGGTTTCGACGAGGTCTACGTGACGAACACCGGGCCCAACTGGCAGGGCCTGCTCGACCTCTACCAGCGCGAGGTGCTGCCCCGGCTGGGTTGACCCGATGCCGCCTCAGGTCCACCACGTTAGCCTGACCCGGGCACCGACGTGGTGCCCGTCGACAACGACGACCAGGCGAGAGGGGCTTGATCGTGATCGAGCAGCCGGCGTACACCGGGTTCGGTTTCTCCGACGAGGAGTGGGGTCTGCTGGTCGGACTGCCGCAGTCCGTCGTGAACGCGGCGAGCGCGGCCGAGTCCGACGGCACCCGACGCACCATGGCCGAGAGCGCCGCCGGGCTGGAGGCCATCGCCACGGGACGCGAGTCGGCGAGCCCCCTGGTGGCCGCCGTGGCCGGTGAGGTCGTCTCGCGGGTGGGCGACCCGGAGATCGGCGCGGAGCTGCCCGTCGTCGCGCCCGCCGACCCGCAGGCGGTGATCGACGACGTGCTCGACCGGGCCACCAAGGCGTCAGCCCTGCTGGCCGGCAAGGTGGACGAGGGACAGGCGGGCGCGTACCGGCACTGGCTGGTGGAGATCGCCGATCAGGTGGTCGGCGCGGCCCCCAGCGGCGGCATCCTGGGTCTCGGCGGCGACGTGGTCAGCGACTCGGAGCGGCGCTTCCGGGACCGGCTCGCCCGGGTGCTGAACGACTGACCCCGGATCCGCACACCCGGGCAACAGAAGTGATCATGGCCGTCGATGACGGATGCCCGACGCCCCACGGCTGCCGCCACGCGCGCCCGTGGGGCGTCATCCGCGATTAGGACGAGCACAGGGGCCGGCAATGGACGCAACGCTGAAGCGACAGGTCTTCGACACGGCGCCCGTGCCCCCGCGCGACCGGTTCGGGGCATGGCTGGACATGCTCGCCGCCACGCCCGCGCTCATGCGGATCCGCACCGAGCACGCCGACGACTTCGTCGCGCGGGCCGAGTTCCTCGACCTGGGACCGATACAGCTGGTCCGCCACCGCTACCCCTCGCTGGACGGGATCCGGACCCGGAAGCTGATCCAGCGCTCCGAAGCTGACTACTACCTGCTCGCGCTGACCCTGACCGGCACCGGCATCGCGGACCAGGACGGGCAGCGCGGCGTCTGCCGCCCCGGCGACTTCACCTTCTACGACTGCGCCCGCCCGCAGGAACTCAGCCACCACGGCGACGACAACAGGCGGGAATCCGTCAGCTCGATCGTCGCCTTCGTCCCGTACGACGCGCTGCCCCTGCCCAACCGCCGGCTCGCCCCGCTGTTCGCCGGCCGGATGTCCGGCACCGAGGGGATCGGGGCGCTGCTGTCCAACTACCTCATCCAGCTCACCGGCAATCCCGAGCAGTACCACGCCGTGGACGCCGAGCGGCTGGGCGGGGTCGGTCTGGACCTGCTCTCCACCATGCTCGGCCGGCATCTGGTCTCGGTGGACGCGGTGCCCACCGAGGTACGCCGGCGCGCGCTGCTGGCCCAGGTGCGCGCCCACATCCGCCAGCACCTGGGCGACGCGGCGCTGACCCCCCAGCTCATCGCCGAGGCACACCACATCTCGGTCCGGTCGCTGCACCGGCTCTTCGAGACGGAGGAGACCACCGTCGCGGCGTACATCCGGGACCAACGCCTGGAACGCTGCCGCCGCGACCTCACCGACCTGGCCCTGCGGGACCTGCCCGTCCAGGCGATCGCCGCGCGCTGGGGGTTCCGGGACAAGGCGCACTTCAGCCGGGCGTTCCGGGCCGCGCACGAGGCCACGCCACAGGCGTACCGGGCGCAGCACCTGGAACGGGCACGCATCGTCAACACACCGGCGTCCCTGGTCAACCCGGAGCCGACATACTGATTGCGGGCCAGGCCGGGAGACCGACACGACCCACTGGTATCGGGGGACCGCGGCGAGGCGTCCGCGACCCTTCCGTCGCGGACGGCCGCCCGGTGCCGACGCCGTTTCGTGCCAGCGTGGCCGCCACCGGCCGCCCACGGCCACCCGAACCCCCGACCCCGTCGTGGTCTCCCCCAGCACTGACGGCGGGGTCGGTCAGCTCTCCTCCTCCAGCAGCACCAGCACGGCCTTCTCCACCGCCTCCCGCGGCATCTCCGGCTCCACCGGGGCCAGCACGCCGTCGTGGTAGAGGTCCACCACCCGGGGGTCGACGTAGGACGCACGCGCCACCGTGGGCGTGTTGCCGAGCAACTCGGCGACCGAACGCATCACCCCGGCCACCGTCCGTTTGCGGGCGGTAGCCGACCGCTGCGCGCCGACCGTCGCCAGCTCGGTGGCGGCCAGCACGGTGGCGTGCCAGGTACGGAAGTCCTTGGCGGTCATCTCCCCGCCGCTGGCGTCGCGCAGGTAGTCGTTCACCTCGTCGCTGCGGACGTCCCGCCAGGTGCGGCCGTCCCAGTAACCGAAGAGCCGCTCCTCGGCCCGCCGCCGGCGGCGCAGGTTGGTCAGCACCCGACACAGTTCCGGGTCCTCGATCCGGCGTATCTGCTCGACGCCGCCCTTGGCCGGGAACTCGAAGACCACGCAGCCGGCCCGGGACCGGGCGTGCTCGGGGCGCAGGGTGGACACCCCGAACGTGGGGTCCTCGCCGGTGGCGTACTGGTCGTTGCCGACCCGGAACGTGCCCATGTCGAGCAGCCGGGCGACGGTGGCGAGGACCCGCTCCCGCCGCAGCCCGCGCAGCGCCAGGTCGTGGTCGACCCGGTCGCGCAGCGCCGGCAGCCGGTGGGCCACCTCCAGCACGTGGTCGAACTTGGCCTCGTCCCGCTGCTCGCGCCAGCGCGGATGGTAGAGGTACTGCTTGCGCCCGGCCGCGTCGATGCCGGTGGCCTGGATGTGCCCGTTCGGGTACGGCGAGATCCAGACGTCCCGCCAGGCCGGCGGGATGACCAGGTCCCGCAGCCGGGCCAGCTCGTCGAGGTCGCGGACCGGCTCGCCCTTCGGATCGACGAAGAGCCAGCCCTTCCCGCGCCGCCGGCGTCCGTACCCCGGCCGGCCCGGATCGCTACGCCGTAACCGCACCGGAGACCCGCACCGCCCGTTCCGCCTCGTCCACGGCGGCCAGCACCTCGTCGACCGGGATCGCCGCCAGGCCCGGGTGGGCCCCGCCGGCACGGTCCCGGTCGAGCGGCACCCGATGCGCGGCCCCGAGCACCCGGTGCCGGGGGCGGTCCGCCGGCGGCCCCCAGTGCGCGGGCGGCACCGGGCCGAAGAGCACCACCGAGGCGACGCCGTACCCGGTGGCCAGATGGGCCACCCCGGTGTCGCCGCTGACCACCAGCCGGGCGTCGGCGACCAGCGCGGCCAACGCGGCCAGGTCGGTCCGGCCGGCGAGCACGGCGTCCGGCGGCAGCCCGGCCGCCCGGGCGACCCGTCGGGCCAGATCCCGCTCGTCGGCGGAGCCGGTGAGCACCACCCGGTGTCCCTGGGCGGCCAGCGACCGGGCGAGCGCCGCGAAGCGCTCCGCCGGCCAGCGCTTGGCGGGGATCTTGCTGCCCGGGTGCAGCACGGTGGCACCGGCCGGGAATCCGGGCGCCGACGGGCGGCGCAGCGCCAGGTCGCCCGGGTCGGCCGGCAGGCCGTACCAGTGCAGCAGCCGGCACCAGCGGCGGACCTCGTGCTCGTCGTCGTCCCACGCCGGGCCGTCGGGGGGCCCGGCGTCGGGGTGGGCGAACGCCAGCAGCCGGCCGGGCCGGGTGGCGGCGAGCATCCGATGCGACCGTGGACCCCGGCCGTGCAGGTTGACCGCCACCTCGGGCGGCGGGACCGACCAGGTGGCCCGGTCGGCCAGCCCGTCCGTGGGCAGTACCCGGTCGACCGCGCCGACCAGGTCGACCAGCGGCGCCAGCCAGGCCGGCGCGGCCAGCACCAGCTCCCGGCCGGGGAAGCCGGCCCGCAGGCCGCGCAGCGCCGGCGCGGCCGTCGCCAGGTCGCCGACCCCGAGCGCCCGCAGCACCAGGATCACGGGTACGACGACTCCTGCTCGGCGCAGACCACCATCTCGCGTACGGCGCAGCCGCGCGGCTGGGAGAGCGCGAACATGACCGCGGCGGCGGTGTCGGCGGGCTCGTTGAGCACGGCGTCCGGTCCGGGACGGTACTGCGCGTCCCGCGCATCGAAGAAGGCGGTGCGCATCCCGCCCGGAATCAGCAGGGTGACGCCGACCGTGCCGGCCAGCTCGGCGGCGAGCGCCCGGGTGAAGCCGACCACCCCGAACTTCGCCGCGCAGTACGCGGTGGCGTCGCTGACCGCCTTGACGCCGAGCGTGGAGGCGATGGTGACGATGCTGCCCCGGGACGCCTCCAGGAAGGGCAGGGCGGCCCGGATCACCGCCGCCGTGGCGAGCAGGTCAACCGTGACCACCCGCTCCCAGGTCTCCGCGGGGACGTCGGCCAGTTTCCCCGGCACGTCCACACCGGCGGCGGTGACCACGGCGTCCAGGCCACCGGAGCGTTCCGCCAGTTCGCGGGTGGCCGCCTCGGCGGCCCGGGTGTCGGCCAGGTCGCACTCGACCCAGGGCACCCCGTCGCCGGGCCGCTGCCGGTCCAGCACCAGGGGACGGCCCCCGGCGCGGGCCACCGCGACGACCACCGCCGCACCCAGCCCGCTCGACCCGCCGGTGACCAGGACGGTCGGGCCGGCTCCAGGTTGACTGCTGCTCATGCCACCCCCTCGCTCCACTCGGCGCTGCGCTGATGGTTCGCTCGCTGACGCTCGCTCACACCGTCCCCTCGCTCCGCTCGGCGCCGGCGTGAGACCGCACGGCGCTGCGCTGATGGTTCGCTCGCTGACGCTCGCTCACGCCGCCCCCTCCGCCGCCGCCGCGATCATGTCGGTGGTGGAGCGGCCGTCCAGGTACGGCACGACCACCGTGTGCCCGCCCCACCGGGCCAGGATCTCCGCCTCGGGGAGGGTCTCCTCGCCGCCGCCGGTGGCGTAGTCACCGCCCTTGACCCAGATGTCCGGGCGCAGCCAGGACAACGCCGCGTGCGGGGTGGACTCGTCGAAGACCAGCACGGCGTCCACACAGCCCAGCGCGGCGAGCAGCCGGCTGCGGTCGCCCTGTGGCACGACCGGCCGCCCCGGTCCCTTCAACCCGGCCACGCTGGCGTCGGAGTTGAGGCAGACGACGAGGCAGTCGCCGAGCTGCCGGGCCGCCTGCAGGGTCGCCACGTGCCCGGCGTGCAGCAGGTCGAAGCAGCCGCCCGTGGCGACGACGGTGCCGCCGGCCGCGCGTACCTCGGCGACCACCGCGCCGGCGGCGGCCGCGCCGATCCGCGCCCCGCCGCCGGTGACCGTCGTCGGCGCGGCGGCCCGCACCGGGGCGGGCAGCGCGGCGGCCACTCCCCCGCCGGCCACGTACGCGGACGCCTCCGCGACCGCCTCCTGCACCGCCTCGGAGACCAGCGCGCCCCGGGCCAGGGCGAGGGTCGCCGACGCGGCGAACCGGTCCCCGGCCCCGCAGGTGTCCCCCTCGGCACTGGTCGGGGCGGGCACCACCAGCGGGGTGGATCCGGCGTGGCAGAGCAGCGCCCCGTCCCCGCCCAGGGTCACCGCCACCGCGCCGGCCCGCCAGCGCTCGCGCAGCGCCTGGGCGCTGCGGGACGCGGTGACCAGCCGGGTGGCCTCCGGCCGCACCTTGGCCAGCTCGCGCGCCTCGGGCTCGTTGGGGGTGATCAGGTGCGCCCCGGGCACCGCGGTCGGGCCGCGCGGGTGCGGATCCCAGACCACCGGGGCGCGGGTGGCGGCGAGGGCGGCCCGCAGCGCCGGCTGCCGCGCCACGCCCCGGCCGTAGTCGCTGACCAGCACGGCGGAGGCGCTGGCGAGCAGCCGCAGCACCGCCTCGCTCGGCTCGCCGGGTGGGCTGGCCGGCCCACCCCGGTCGTGGCGCAGCAGCACCCGGCCCCGGGCCCGCAGCCGGACCTTCTCCGGCGTGGCCCCGGGCAACGGCAGCGCGTAGAGCTGCACGCCGGCGGCGGCGAGCAGGGTGCCGAGCCGGGCCCCGCCCGCGTCGTCCGCGACGGCGGTGACCAGTGCGACCTCGGCGCCCCCGGCGGCGGCGAAGACGGCGGCCAGGCCGGCGCCGCCCGGGCGGTCGGCGTACGTGCTCTCGTCGAGCACCGGCACCGGGGAGTCCGGGCAGAGCCGGTTCACCACGCCCTCGACGTCCCGGTCCAACAGGATGTCACCGAGCACCACCACAGGTCCCGTCACGCTCGACCTCCTCATCCGGTCTGTACCTCCCGACCGGCGGCGTCCCCGAGCACCACCTCGACGCCGGTACGCACCGGACCGGCCGGCGCCCGGTGCGCCGCCGGTGCGGCGAGCGCGACCGGCAGGGCCCGATCCACGTACTCGCAGAGCACGTGGGTGGCGACCAGGTGCAGCTCCTGCACCACCTGGCTCTCGGGCGAGTCGACGGCGAGGCTCTCGTGGCAGGCGTCGGCGAGCGGGTTGGGGGCCGGGCCGGTGAAGCCCCAGCAGCGCAGCCCGTGCTCACGTCCGGCGCGGGCCGCGGCGAGCAGGTTGGCGCTGGCCCCGCTGGTGGACATGAGCAGAAGGATGTCGTCGGGGCGGCCGTGGGCGCGGACCTGGCGGGCGAACACCTCCGGGAAGCCGTAGTCGTTGCCGATCGCGGTCAGCGCGGAGGTCTCCGCGTGCAGCGCGATGGCCGAGAGCGGTTCCCGGTCGTCGCGGAGCTTGCCGACCAGTTCCGCGGTGAGGTGCTGCGCCTCGGCGGCGCTGCCCCCGTTGCCGGCCACCAGCAGCCGCCCACCGGCGGCCAGCCGGTGCGCCAGCTCCCCGCCCCAGCGGGCCAGCAGCTGCTCCGAGCGGCGCAACGGCAGCAGCGCGGCGGCGAGCTGGGTCAGGTGGTCCTCCAGCACCGTCCCGCCGACGGCCGGCCCGAGCGACGCCGCCGACGGCCGGCCGCCGTTGGAGCCCGACGACACCGCCGACGGCCGGCTGCCGTTGGAGCCCGGCGACACCCCCGACGGCCGGCTGCCGTTGGAGCCCGGCGACCCCATCGACGGCCGGCTGCCGTTGGAGCCCGGCGCCGCCATCAGGCGACCACCCGGGTGCGCCGACGCACGGCGGTCACCTCGCCGTACAGCCCGGCGAGCCGCTCCGCGGTGGTCGACCAGGAGTAGTGGGTGCGGGCCCGGTCCAGCGCCGCCGTCGCGTACGCGAAGCGACGGATCCGGTCGCCGAACAGCCGGCGGATCGCCGCGCCGAGCGCCGCGGGGTCCCGGGCCGGCACCAGGTCGCCGGTCCGGCCGGGCACCACCGTGTCGATCAGGCCGCCGACCGCGGTGCCGATCACCGGTACGCCACACGCCATCGCTTCGAGGGGGGTGAGCCCGAACGGCTCGTACCAGGGGGCGGCGACGAGTACGTCCGCCGAGCGGTACCAACGCCCCATCTCCTCGCGCGGTACCGCGCCGACCAGCTTGACCCGATCGGCGATCCCGCAGGATCGGGCGAGCGCCCGCAGCCGCAGCGCGTACGCGTCGGTCTCCAGCAACCCGGCCGGCGGCCCGCCCACCACCACGCACTCGGCGTCGGGGACCAGGGCGGTGGCTCGGATGACGTCCTGGAAGCCCTTGCGTTCCACCAGCCGGCCGACGGTGAGGACGCGGGGCCGGGCGCCGTCCCGTTCGGCCGCGGGGCCGAGCGGGGCGAAGGTGGCCAGGTTCACCCCGGACGGGACGACGGTGATCCGGGACCGGGGCACACCCATCCGGACCAGCTCGGCGACCTCGTCCTGGCACTGCGCCACCACCCGGTCGACCGAGCGGCCCAGCTCCCGCTCGTGCCCGATCCGGCCCGGCGGGCTGGTGTCCTGCGCGCCCTGGTGGCGCCGCTTGACCGTGCCGAGCGCGTGGTACGTCTGCACCACCGGCACCCCGGTGCGGCGGCCGGCGGCGAGGGCGGCGAGGCCGCTCATCCAGAAGTGCCCGTGGACCACCTCGGGCTGCCAGTCGCCGACCCGCCACCGCTCGGCGAGCCACTCCCCGAACGCGGGCATGTACGGCAACAGGTCGTCCTTGGCGACCGGCTCGGCCGGCCCGGCGGGCACGTGCACCACGTCGTAGCCGTCGGGAGCGCGGACCGTCACCGGCAGGTCCACGGCGTCGCGCCGGGTGTAGACGCGGACGTCGTGGCCGGCGGCCGCGAGCGCGGCGGAGAGCTCCGCGACATGCGTGTTCTGGCCGCCGGCGTCCTCTCCGCCGAGAACGGCGAGCGGACTGGCGTGCTCCGAGATCATCGCGATGCGCATACTTCCTCCTCCAGCAGCCGGTCCCAGTCGGCGAGGAAACGCTCCAGGCCGTAGCGGTTCCGGGCCGCGGCCCGGGCCGAGGCGCCCGCCCGGCGGGCCGCCACCGGATCGTCGACGAGGCCGCGGGCCGCCTCCAGCAGCGCGTCGACCCGGGTGGAGAGGGCGCCGGCGGACGGCGGAACCGCCTCCACGGCCTCGGTGGTGGCCAACGCCACCACCGGCATGCCGATGGTCATCGCCTCGATCAGGCTGAGCCCGAGCGAGGTCCACCGGCACAGGTGCAGGTACGCCCGCCGGCGGGCCAGCTCACCGTGCATGGCGTGCTGCGGCACGTCGTCGTGGCTGGTCAGCCGCTCCGGCGGCAGGCCGAGCCGGTCGGCCAGTCCGGCCACCCCCATGCCGTAGACGTCCAGCGGGGCGATCTCGGCGAAGCGGGGCAGCAGGTCGGTGCCGGTGACCCGCCAGCGGCGTACCGGCTCGTTGATGACGACGGCGAGCCGGTCCAGCTCGCCGGTCCACTCGACGGCCGGGGCGACCACCCCGTGCTCGACCACCGCGGTACGGCTGCCGCCGTTGTCCCAGAACAGCTCGTTGAAGTGGGTGACATGGGTGAGCAGCAGGTCGTCCCGGCCGGCCATCGGGTGCCGGGTGTTCGGCACGTCGCCCTTCGGGGTGTTGTGCTCGACGTAGATCGCCGGCACGTCGCGGCCCACCCGGCGGCCCAGCCACTCGCAGGCCAGGTCGAACTCCTCCGGGCGCTGGAGCAGCACCACGTCCACCTCGGACCGGCGCAACTCCTGCGGGGTCACCTCGACGGCGTTGTCCGGCCAGGGGTAGGTGCGCGCGCGGCCGAGGCCGTACGGGCCCCGGTCCGGGGTGACCGGCACCAGGTAGCGGTGCTTGCCGTGCACGAATGACGTGGTCCACGACCCGTGCACGTGCCAGACCAGCACGTTCATCGCACCACCCCGCAGGCGGGGACGGCCGGCCGCGCGGCCGGGGGCTCCGGCGCGTCGGCGGGTACGCCGAGCAGCCGCAACGCCTCCAGCACCCGCCCCGGCTCGACGGCCGAGAGGCAGGGGTGGCCGGGGACCGGGCAGCGGGTGGCGCGGGTGTCCCGGCAGGCCGCCCCGGCGTCGCCGAGCCGGACGGCCGGCACCCGGTACGGCCCCCACTGCCCGAACGGGACGGTGGGGGCGAACAGGCTGACCACCGGTACGCCGAGCGCGGCGGCCAGGTGCGCCGGCCCGGTGTTGCCGACCACCAGCGCGCCAGCCCGGGCGATCACCGCGGCGAGTTCGCCGAGTCCGGTGCATCCGCCCAGGTCGAGGCCGCCGGCGGCGGCGACCCGGGCGGTCAGCTCCCGTTCGTCCGGTCCGCCGGTCACCACCACCCGGTGGCCGGCGGCGCTGAGCACCCGGACGATCCGGGCGGCCAGTTCGGGCGGGCAGGCCCGGGTCTCCACCGAGGAGCCCGGGTGGAGCACGACGTAGCCCGGCTCCCCCGGCCCGGCCGGGGCGGGCGGCAGCCGGTCGACGCGCAGGCGCAGGCCCGGCTCGTCGTCGGCGGGCAGCGCGAAGCCGGCGGCGGCGGCGAGGGAGAGCGCCCGTTCCGGTTCCGGCACCCCGACCGGCACCCGGTGCCGGACATCGAGCAGGGAGCCCGGGTAGTCGTCGCTGATCGCGCTGATCCGGGCTATCCCCGCCATCCGCAGCAGCAGGGCGAGGGGCAGCGCCGACTGGTGGTACGAGGTGAAGACGACCGCCTCCTCCGCGCCGAGCGCGGCGAGCCGGTCGGTGAGTCGACGCAGGTCCGCCGGGTCGACCGCGCCGGCCGGGGCGTCGATCCACGGCAGTGGCCACTCGACGATCTCGTCCACGCCGGGCAGCAGTTCGGCGGCGGCCCGGCCCCGCGGTCCGCAGAGTAGCACCACCCGCTCCGCGTTGGCGGCGACCGCTCGGATGCCGGGGCCGGTGACCAGCACATCCCCGGCGGCGTCGCTGCGCGCCACCAGGACCGTGCCGCGCCGGGGCACGGCGGCGGGGGCGGCCACCAGGCGGATCCGGCGCAGGATCTCCGTGACCGCGCCCGGCAGGTCACCGGCAACCGTGGGCGCGCCGGTCACCTCCGCCGGCCGGGTGGCCGGGGTGGGCACCAGGATGCCGGCGGCGCCGGCCGCGGCGGCGGCGACCATGTCGGCACCGATGTCGCCGACCAGGACGCACCGGGTCGGCGTGGTGCCCAGCGCCCGGGCGGCGGCGTGCACCAGGCCCGGGGCCGGCTTGCGGCAGGCGCAGCCGTCCGGCTCGCCGTGCGGGCAGATCTGCCAGCTGTCGAACGGCCCGAGCAGTTCCTCCACCCGGGCGTTGACCCGGCGCAGTTCGTCCGCGGTGAAGCAGCCCCGGGCCAGGCCGGACTGGTTGCTGACCACCGCCAGACGCAGGCCGGCCGCGCGCAGCCGGTCCAGGGCCTCCCGCGCTCCGGGTACGGGGCGGACCTTCTCCGGGTCGCCGTTGTAGGGCACGTCCTCGATCAGCGTGCCGTCCCGGTCCAGCAGCACCGCGTCGTACAGGCCGGACGGGAACCGGACAGCGGCCGGGTCAACCCGGGCTGACCTGAACTGATCCCGCTCGTGGTCCCGTCGCACGGGCGAATGGTTCCCGAGCCCCCGAGGAGTAAACATCAACTTCGGCGGAGCCGCCTCCGCCGGTGCCGCCTGGCCGGCGTCCCGTCCCCGCCGCGCCGGCCCGGTCCGGCGATACCCGCCGCCCCCGAGAAGCTAACCCGGCCGGGATGCGAGCGGCTGGCCGCGTGGTGCGGCTGAGGCTGGCATGACTCGTCGCAGCCGCTGGAACTGATATCGCGAACGAGTCACACCAACGCCAGAGCCGCCCGAACCCGGGCCCGACCAGGTGTGCGGCAGGTGGTCGATCAGGGCCTGACCAGTACGGCCACCGGACGGGTGTACAGATCTTGACAGGACGGGATCGAGCGGGCGTCCGTACAACCAGACGGCGGCGAATGGCTACCCTCTCAGGTGAAGATGTCGGCCGACCGAGGATGTCCGTGATGATCGAACCCGTGCAGTTGCCCTCGCCGTGGCGCGACGCACGCCTGACCGTGGTCGTTCCGACCTACAACGAGGCGGGCAACCTTCCGACGCTGGTCGAGCGACTTCTCGCCCTGCCGCTGCCCGGGTTGAAGGTGCTTGTCGCGGACGACAACTCCCCCGACGGGACCGGTGAGGTCGCCGACAAGTTGGCCCTGGAGCACCCCGAGCGGGTGCAGGTGGCGCACCGCCCGGGCAAGGAGGGGCTCGGCCGGGCGTACGTGGACGGGATCGGGCGGGCGCTCGACGGGGGCGCGGAGTTCGTCGCGCAGATGGACGCGGACCTGTCCCACCCGCCCGAGGCGCTGCCCGGCATGCTCGGCGCGCTGCTCGCCACCCAGGCCAGCGTGGTCATCGGCTCACGGTACGTGCCCGGCGGCGAGCTGGACGAGAACTGGCCGCTGTACCGGCGCGCGCTCAGCGGCTGGGCCAACCTCTACGTGCACACGCTGCTGCGGGTGCGGATCCGGGACCTGACCGCCGGCTTCAAGATCTGGCGGGCGGACGCGCTGCGTGACATCGGGCTGGAGCGGGTGCAGTCCAACGGCTACAGCTTCCAGGTGGAGATGCACTACCTCGCCACCAAGCTCGGGCACACCATCCTGGAGGTGCCGATCCGCTTCGAGGAGCGCCGGGACGGCGACTCGAAGATGACCACCGCCACCAAGATCGAGAGCGCGCTGATGCCGTTCCGGCTGCGTAGCCGGCACCGCAACCTGGGTGGCTGAGCCGACCCTCGCACCACCCGCTGACCCCACGCTGCGCCACCGTGACGCAGCGTGCGGTTCTCGCACCCACCGCGGCGGGGCTCAGCGGTAGAGCGTCCGGTGCGCGGCGCCGATCGCGCCCGCGTACAGGCCGCCGGTGAGGGTGCGATCCCGGGCGAGGGCCGCCCGCGCGGCGTTCGCGCCGGGCGCACCGTGCACCCCGCCGCCCGGGTGCGCCGACGAACTGGCCAGGAAGAGCCGGTCCACCGGGGTGTCCGCGCGGCCCAGTCCGGGGATCGGCCGCAGGAAGAGCTGCTGGTACGCGGCCGCGGTGCCGCCGCCGATCGCGCCGCCGACCAGGCTCGGGTCGCCGGCCTCCAGGTCGGCCGGGCCGGCCACGTGCCGCCCGACGATCAGCGAACGGAAGCCCGGGGCGGCTTCCTCCAGCACCCCCTCCACCCGCTCCAGGTGGGCGGCGATCTCCTCGGCCCGCCAGTGCCGGCGGAACGGCAGGTGGGTGTACGACCAGAGCGACTCGGTGCCGGCCGGCGAGCGGCTCGGATCCGCCACCGACATCTGCCCCACCAGCAGGAACGGGTCCCGGGGCACCTCCTGCCGGGCCAGCGCCGCCGCGTACGCGGTGAGCCCGTTCAGGTCGGCGCCGAGGTGTACGGTGCCGGCACCCGCCACGGCCGGGTTCTTCCACGGCACCGGTGCGGACAGCGCCCAGTCCACCTTCAACGTGGAGCCGTCCCACCGGAAGTGCGCCAGGTCCTCGACCAGCCGGGTCGGCAGCGCCGCGGCGCCGACCAGGTCCAGGTAGAGCGCCGGGGCGGGCACATCTGCCAGCACGGCCCGGCGGGCCCGCCAGGTGGCGCCGTCGGCGGTACGCACCCCCAACGCCCGGCCCCGGGCGACGAGCACCCGGTCGACCGGGGTGCCGTAGTCGATCCGGCCGCCCCGCTCGATTAGCCGGGCCACCAGCGCGTCGGTGATCAGTTGGGCGCCGCCCACCGGCACCGGCCAGCCGACCTGCTGGCCGAGCATGGCCAGCAGCCACCCGTACACCCCGGACCCGGCGTCCTCGGGGGACAGGTCGGTGTGCACCGCGCAGCCGACGAGCAGTGCCGGCCCGCCCTCGCCGTCGAACAACTCGTCGCCGAGCCGGCGTGCGGGCACCACCAGCCGCCGGGCCAGCCGGAGCGCCCCGGACACGTGCAGCCGGCGCAGCAGGTTCAGCCCGCCACGGACCGGCGGGAACGGGGTGGTGATGGTGTCCAGCATCGGCTCGGCGACCCGGCACCAGTCGGCGTACGCGTGCCGCCAGCGGTCCCCGTCGGCGGGGGCGAACGCCGACAGCGAGGCCGCGGTGACGTCCGGGTCTCGGTTGAGTACCGCCGCCCGCCCGTCGGGAAACAGGTGGGCCAGCACGTCCGGGGCGTGCGTCCAGGCCAGCCCGTACCGGTCCAGGTCGAGCCCGCGCAGCACCGGCGAGGCGTACCCAAGCGGATAGAAGGAGCTGTAGAGGTCGCTGAGGTAGCCGGGGGCGGTGACCTGGGCGGACCGGACCGCCCCGCCGGGCACCTGGGTGGCCTCCAGTACGAGGACGTCCCAGCCCGCGTCGGCCAACAGGTTCGCGGCCACCAGCCCGTTGTGACCGGCGCCGACGACGACGGCGTCCGCCGTGCCGGTGGGCTCCATCAGATCCTCCTACCCGGCCGGTTACCGGGCGAAACGCGTTTGCCGCGCCCGCACCGGGGCATCCACTGCCGCATGTACACGGTTGCACAGCTCATAGGTGGAGTGTGGGGTGCCGGGGGCGCGGGAGGCGAACTGGTCGTACACGATCCGGCCGACGGCTCCCCGGTAACCACCGTACCGGTGGCGACGGCGGACGAGGTGGCCAAGGCGGTCGAGGCCGCCCGGGAGGCGGCGGCCGAGTGGGCGGCGACCGATCCGGCGCAGCGGGCGGCGGCGCTGCACCGTGCGGCGGACGCGGTGGCGGCCGTCGCCGAGGAACTGGCCGGGGCCACCACGGCGGAGATGGGCAAGCCGCTGGACGACGCGCGCGGCGGCGTGGCGGCCGGTGTCGGCACGCTGCGGCAGTACGCGGAACTGGGCCCGGTACGCGGCGGGCGGACGCTGCACGGCGCCCACTCCGCGCTCGACTTCATGGCCCCCGAGCCGCGCGGCGTGGTCGCCGCGATCACCCCGTGGAACGACCCGGTGGCGGTCTCCTGCGGGCTGCTCGGCGCGGCCCTGGTCACCGGCAACGTGGTGCTCTACAAGCCGAGCGAGCGCGTCCCCGCCACCGGCTGGCTGCTGGCGAGGGCGCTGGACTCCGCGCTGCCGGCCGGCGTGCTGTCGCTGCTCACCGGTGGCGGTGAGGTGGGCGCGGCGCTGGCCGGGCAGGACGTGGACGTGGTCGCCCACGTCGGGTCCACCGCCACCGGCCGGGCGATCGCCGCCGCCGGCGCCCGCACCCGCGCGAAGGTGCTGCTGGAGAACGGCGGCAGCGACCCGCTGGTGGTCGACACCGGCGTCGATCCGATCTGGGCGGCCGAGCAGGCGGCGTTGGGCTGTTTCGCCAACGCCGGGCAGATCTGCGTCGCGGTGGAACGGATCTACGTGCACCGGGACCTCGCCGAGGACTTCGTCGACGCGCTGGTCGAGCGGGCCGAGGCGCTCCGGGTGGGCCCGGGCCGGGACCCGGGCACGCAGCTCGGGCCGCTGGTCGACCGGCGGCACCGGGACCACGTGCACGGGCAGGTCACCGCGGCGACGGCCGAAGGGGCGCGGGTCCGCACCGGCGGCGAGATACCGGACGGGCCGGGAGCCTTCTACCCGGCGACCGTGGTCGCCGACTGCCGGCACGAGATGGCCCTGGTCCGCGAGGAGACGTTCGGGCCGGTCGCCCCGGTGGTCGTGGTGGACTCGTTCAGCGAGGGGCTGCGCTGCGCGGCCGACTCCCCGTACGGGCTGGCCGCCACGGTGCTGACCGGTTCGATGAGCCACGCCCACCGGGCCTGGCGGGAACTGCCGGCGGGCACCGTCAAGATCAACGCGGTCTTCGGGGGTGCGCCGGGCGGTGCCGCGCAGCCGCGCCGCGGCAGCGGCCAGGGCTTCGGGTACGGCCCGGAGCTGCTCGACGAGTTCAGCACGGTCAAGGCCGTGCACATCGAGGCCCCCGGCGGCGGCCACTGGTGAGCACGGCAACGGGAGCCCGAGGCCGATCCCGGGCTCCCGTCACGTCGGGCGTGGTCAGCGACCGCCGCGCGCCTCGCGGGTCGCCTTGTCGTTCGCCTTCTGGATCGCCTTGACCAGCTCCGGCTTGTTCATCCGGGACCGGCCCGGCACGTCCAGTTTCCGGGCGACCTCCATCAGGTGCTCCTTGGGCGCGTTGGCGTCCACCCCGACGGCCGTCGGCGCCCGTCGGGCCGGACCACCGCCGGCAGCCTGCTGGTCGCTCGGGCCCTTGCGTCCCTTCGGCTCCCAGTGGTCGCCGACCTTCTCGAACTCGTGCTTCAACGCGGCGAAGGCGGTGCGGTGCGCCCGCTGTCCCTCGCCGTACGTCTCCACGGCCGAGTCGTGCGTCTTCTCCCAGGTCCGCTGCGCCTTGTCCGGGGAACGCCGCAGCGTGCTGGGCAGTACCTCGCGCCCGGGCATCTCGTCCTCCTGGAGTCTCGATGGGTTCCTGTGACCGTTCCCCCACGTCCCGGCGGCAAACCGGCACCGGCGTTTGTCGATTTTCCTGACGGGGTACCGCCGGGCCACGCGCACGGCGCGTCGGACCTCGGAGGGAGCGGTCATGGCGGCGACGACGGAGCCGGTGGTCACCGGCCGGCGGGCCCGGTTCCCCCGGCGGATACGCCAACTGAGCTGGCCCACCTGGCGCGGGGTGCTGGCCCGCAGCGGGCGGAACTTCGTCCGGGACAACTGCGCGGACTGGGCGGCCGCGCTGACCTACTACGGGGTGCTGGCGCTCTTTCCCGCCACCGTGGTGGTGGTGGCCCTGGTCGGCCTGGTCTCCGACGGCGAGCGGACCGTCGACACGGTGGTCGGCCTGGCCCGGGACATCGGCGCGGGCTCGGTGGTCGGCAACGACGGCTTCGTCAGCGCGGTCCGCGGCGTGGTGGCGCAGCAGGACTCGGCCAGGGTGCTGCTCGGCTTCGGGTTGCTCGGCGCGCTCTGGTCGGCGTCCGGGTTCATCGGCGCGTTCACCCGGGCGTCGAACGCGGTCTACGGGGTCGCCGAGGGGCGGCCCTTCTACCGGCTGCGCCCGCTGCAGATCGGCCTGGCCGCGGTGTCGTTGCTGCTGCTCGCCGTGGCCGCCACCGGGCTGATCGTCAGCGGCCCGGTCACCGACGCGCTCGGCGACCGGCTGCACGCCGGCGGGGTGACCCGCACCCTGTGGACGGTGGCGAAGTGGCCGCTGCTCGCCCTGATCGCGATGACGCTGCTGTCGCTGCTGTTCTGGATCGCCCCGAACGTTCGGCAGCCCCGGTTCCGCTGGCTCACCCCGGGCGGCGGCCTGGCCCTGCTGGCCTGGGTTCTCGCCTCCGCCGGATTCGGCCTCTACGTCGCCAACTTCGGCTCGTACGACGTGACGTACGGCAGTCTCGGCGCGGTCATCGCCTTCCTGGTCTGGCTCTACCTGTCCAACTGTGCCCTCCTGCTCGGCGTACAGGTCAACGCCGAACTCCAGCGCGGCCGGGTGATGCAGACGGGTGCCGGGGACCCGGGTGAGCCCGTCCTGCCGCCGCGCGCCCCGGCCGACGCGTGACCGGCTTCGGCTGGTTCGTCGCCCGATGACCGGCCCGACCGTCCGGCCCGGTTTACCGCCGGTCCCCTCGGGCATGTCTGTCGGCATGGAACGTGGCAACAGCAAGCACTCACCCAGGGTCGACGACAACATGAGCCAGGACGTCAGCGGTCTCGTCCAGGGGCCGGGGGCTGGTGGCTCACGGGTCGACGAGTCCCGCCAGCCGGAGCCGGCGGGTGAGGACCAGCCGGAGCCGAAGACCCTGACGGCCGGCGCGAGCCGCGGCGGCAACCCGCAGGGGATGAGCATGGACGACGTGGAGGCGCGCAGCCGCCTCGGTCGGTTCATCACCATGACCGCCCTGCCCGGTGACCGTGAGGCGCTGGTGGCCAACGCCCGGGAGAACCAGGCGCCGACGGACATCGTCGCCGCCCTGGAGAGCCTGCCCGTCGGTACCCGTTACCAGACGATCTCCGAGGTGTGGGCCGCCCTCGGGCACAAGAACGAGACGACGCGCTGGTGAGCGGAGCGGCCCACGATGGCCGTGCGGACACCGGCGGGAACAGGAGGAGCCTGCGATGAGTGGCGTGATGGAACACGTGGACGTCGCCGTCCCGATCCGTACCGTGTACGACCAGTGGACGCAGTTCGAGGCGTTTCCCCGCTTCATGGAGGGCGTCCACGAGGTTCGGCAGCTCACCGACACGATGACGCACTGGACGGTCGAGATCGCCGGCGTGAAGCGCGAGTTCGACGCCGAGATCACCGAGCAGCTACCGGACGAGCGGGTGGCCTGGCGGTCGACCGAGGGCACCCGGCAGGCCGGCGTGGTGACCTTCCACCGGCTCGACGAGGGACACACCCGGGTCACCCTGCAGTTGGAGTTCGAGCCGCAGGGCGTGGTCGAGCAGGCCGGCGACAAGCTCGGTCTGGTGGACCGCCGGGCCCGGGCCGACCTGGACCGGTTCAAGCAGTTCATCGAGCGCCGCGGTCAGGAGACCGGTGCCTGGCGGGGCACGGTGGACCGGCCGACCCCCTGACGTCGCCGCCTCGGCCGTTTGCGATCACCGCACCCGGGTACCGCTAGAGAATGACCGACAAGGACCGCCACGTGTGGCGCGACGAGACCCGTACTCCGCTCCACGAGCTGGACCGGGCACTGGCCCGGTCGACCGTCGACGGGCAGGCCGACGACGTCACCGGCAACGACGCCGGTGAGGAGTCCGCGTTCGGCCACGGACCCGAGGCGGTGGACCGCGGCGCCGGTCCGGAGGCCGAGCGGCGGGAGATGACCGACGCGGACCGGGCGTACCGGCCGTCGACCATCGGCCGGACCGGCCCGGACGCGTGAGCCGGCGGGCGCCGGGTGCCTGCCGAAGGCTCCCGGTGCCCGCCGACGGTTTCCGGCCCGACGGCACCCGGAGGTGCGGTGACCGGACGGACCGGCGCGACTCGACCGAAGCGCTACGAAACAAGGCAACCCGGCCGATAAAACGGACAGCCCAGCCAGAATCGGCCGAACGGGGGACGGCGCTGCCCAGGCCCCGAGTAAAACTTTCGGAATGCAACAGGGCTCGGGTTTCCTCACCCCACGTCAGCGCCGCCTGGCCTGGCTGGGCTTCCTGCTCGCCGCCGCCCAGGCGCCCGTCGCGGCCAAGCTGGTCTCCGACGGTTCCTGGCTGTTCAGCCTCGTGGTGGCCCTCATGGTGGCGACGGTGATCGTCGCCGACGACGCCGCCGGCCGGGTCTCGCAAGATCGCGCTCGATCCATGGAGTAGCGGGCTCGCGGCGGCGTGGTTGAGCACGCTCCGCCGAGCGGCTAGCCCCCGGCGCTCGGCCGGGCCTCGTGCCCCGGCCGGCCAGGGCTGCGTCGGCGTTCCTTCATCTCCGCCTCGTGGAGGTGACGCCGGCCGCCGACCAGCTCGTCGCGGGCTCGGCGGTCCACCTCCCGGAAGAGCGCGTAGTAGCCGTCGTCGAAGTCCTCGACGATCTGGAAGGTCCAGCGTCCCGCGATCACGTTCCGGCCGAGCAGGTCCCGGTCCACCAGTTCGGCGATCTCGTCGTGGCCCGCCGACCGGAACAGCGCCACCGCGTCGTCGAGCATCAGGTCGGCGTGGCCGATCATCTGGTGCAGCGAATAGAGGTGCCCACGCGCCCGCTCGACCGTCTCCAGGGCCTCGCTGAGCTTGCCGAGCGCCGCGACCGTGGCATCGTTCACGCCCGCCGGGCGGCGGTGCGCCTCGTCCGGTCCGTCCGCCTGCTGTCCCATCCGTTCCTCCACGGCCCCACCGCCCCGGTTCGCGCGGTTGCCTCCTGCTCCCTGGCGACCGGGTCGGTCCCCGTGGGCACTGGACGACACCCGAACGATCCGGGCCTCGACCTGTCTACCGAGCCGGGCACCCGCCACGTTAGCCTCGGTCACCATGCGTGTGCCGAACAACCGGGAGTCGAGCCGCTCCGCGGCGGGCGCCGCGCGGTCCGCCCTCACCGCACTCACCGGCTCCGTCGGCACCGCCGGTCTCGCCGCGGCCGCCGCCGACCCGGTCCTGCTCGCCGCGGTCGACCAGCACGCCGCCGCCGTACGGGACAGCCTGGAGGCCGACAGTCGCCCGCTGACCGTGGCCGCGCTCGCCGGGTACGCCGAGGGGGTCCGCGCCGCGGCCGAGGAGCACGGCTGGCAGCCGCCGGCCGAACCGGTCGACTGGTCGCGGCCGGACTGGCTGTTCACCCGCCTGATCGCGGTCTGCGCCCTGGCCCGCACGCTGGATCCCCGGCATCTCGCCTGAGCCCGGGAGAGCCGCCCGGGGGCACGAACGACGGGCGACCCTCCCCCGCTCCGACTCACTCGTTCGGCCGGCCGGACTGCCGGTTCTGCTCGCCCACCTTCCCGGACCGGTACGTGCCGCCCGGGACGCCGGACGCCGGCTCCGGCGTCGCCCGGGTGGGCTGCGCGCCCCGGTCGGCCAGCTGCCGTTCGTAGTCGCGGCGGCCGGCGTTCTCCGCCCGGCGCTGTTCCCGGACGGCCTGGGACTCCTCCGCCATCCGGTTGAGCCAGCCGTCCCAGCGGGCCTGCATCGGCTTCACCAGGCCGCCGCCGACACCGACGATCAGGATGCCGGCCACGGTGGCGAGAACCGCGATCAGTACCGGCTCGGTGACCGTGGTGGCGATGCCCACCTGGTTCAGCGCGGCGATCACGCCGAGCGCCAGGATGAAGACCGCGGTCAGGCCGGCCAGCACCCGGCCGTACGAGAGCCCGCCGAGCGCGCCGCCGACCAGGTCCCGGGCGGCGTTGGCGATGGCGGCGGCGACGACCACGATGATGATCGCCACGAAGGCGCGCGGCAGCCACGAGATGACGCCCCGGATCAGATCACTGATCGCGTTCGGTCCCCAGACCCCGAAGGCGAACTGGAGGGTGAACAGCAGGATCGTGTAGTAGGCCAGTTTGGCCAGGATGTCGCTGGCTTCGTACCTGGTGCGTTCGAGCGCTCGCTTGATGCCGCCCCGATCGACGGCCCGGTCGAAACCCACCCGCTCCAGCGCCACGTCCACGATCTTCAGGACGGCTCGGGCGACGAGCCAGCCCACGACGAGAATCACGATGAACGCGACAGCTCTCGGCACGAAGAGCACCAGTGTTCTCCACAGATCGGTCAGGGCGGCCCCGATGTTGACCTGCCCGACCGCGAGGGTTTCCCCCACCTTGTCCCTCCCGTCGCGTGAATTGCGATGCCGGGATACCCGGTCGCCGCGCTGGCACGCCGCCCACCGCGACTACCTGGCATTCGCGACGAATCGGTACGGTCCCCCCGATCGCCGGCCGACGCCCCGCGTCGCCTGAACGGCACCTTTTCGCCACCCTCCGGATAGGCTGCGGTCATGCCAGGCACGGTCGGGCGGGTGCCCACGCCATCAGCCCCCACCTCGGGAGCGCCGACGGGTCCGCGCTCCGCCGCGCCCGGCCCGGCCGACCTGTCGTCGCTGCGGTGGGCCGACACGCCGCTGGGAGCGCCCGAGCAGTGGGATCCGGCCCTCCGTGCCGTGGTCAACCTGGTGCTCGCCTCGCCCGTGCCGATGGCCCTGCTCTACGGCGACGACCTGATCCTGGTCTACAACGAGGGGTACGCCGAGCTGATCGGGACGCGGCACCCCGGGGCGCTCGGGCGGCCGGCGGCGGAGGTGTTCGCCGATATCTGGCACGAGCCGGGTGCCGGGGAGGTGGTCGAACGGGCGTACTGGCGGGGTGAGCCCTTCCTGGAACGGGAGGCGGTGCTGCCGGTCGACCGGCACCGGACCGGGCCCACCGAACCGGGCGTGTTCACCCGCGGTTTCTCGCCGGTGCGGGACAGCGGCGGCCGTACCATCGGCGTGCTCAGCGTGGCCGCGCAGACCACCCAGGTCACCCGGCAGTTGCAGAGCCTGAGCGACTTCGCCGCCGCGCTCTCCGGCACGCTCACCCTCGACGACGTCGCCCGGGTCACCCTGCGCTACGGCCTCGACTCCTTCGGCGCCGACCGGGTCTCCTTCGGTGTCGACGAGGGATCGGCCTGGCGGATGGTCCGCCGGGTCCGCGGCGAACTCTTGGACGAGGCCGACGAGCGGCTCCCACCGTTGTGGCGGCGGGTACCGGCCGAGTCGCCCGTCCCGATGGTGGTGACCGCCCGCAGCGGCGTACCCGTGTTCACCACCGACGGGCAGCCGCTGCGGGACTCCGCGGCGGACCGGCACGACGAGAAGATCCGCTCGCTGGCCTCCCTGCCGCTGCGCTCGTCGGTGGTCCGCGGCTCGATGACCGTCGGCTACCAGACGCCGCACCTGTGGTCGCCGGCGGAACGCGCGCTGCTCGCCGCCGCGGCGGAGCTGGTCGGCCAGGCCGCCGAGCGGGCCCGCCGCTTCGAGACCCAACATGGCACCGCCCAGCTCCTGCAGCGCAGCATGCTGCCCGAACGGCTGCCCGACCTGCCCCGGTTACGCATCGCCGCCCGGTACGACCCCGGTGTGGACGGCAACGCCGCCGGCGGCGACTTCTACGACGCGTTCGTGCTGCCCAGCGGCGCGCTCGGGGTGGTCCTGGGTGACGTGGCCGGGCACGACGTCCAGGCCGCTGCCCGGATGGGGCAGGTACGCGCGGCGCTACGCGCGCTGGCGCTCACCGACCCCCGCCCCGACGCCGTGCTCGCCGGTCTGGACCGGCTGGTCGCCAGCCTGGGCACCGAGGGCGGGACCCAGGAGCTCTTCGTCACGGTGGTGTTCGGCGTGATCGAGGCCGACCAGGGGCGGATCACGCTGGCCAGCGCCGGGCATCCGGCCCCGCTGATCCGGCGCTGCCCGGCCGGCGGCGAGCCGACCGCCGAGTACGTCGAGGTGTCCCCCGGCCCCCCGTTGGGTCTCGGCTACCGCCCGCGTACCACGGCGGTGCCGTTCGGGCCGGGCGACACCCTGCTGTTGTACAGCGACGGGGTGGTGGAGCGGCGCTGGCAGGACCTGTCCGCCGGGCTGACCGGGCTGCGCGCGGCGGTGACGTCCGCCAGCAGCGGCGATCCTCGGGCGCTCTGCGCGGCGGCCACCGCCGCCGTGCCCGGCGCGACCGAGGACGACGTGGCGTTGCTGGCCGTGGAGCACGCGGTGCGGCCGAGCCGCTCGGCCAGCATGGCGGTGCCGGCGGAGCCGACCGCGCCGAGCCGGGTACGCCACTGGATGACCGCTCAGCTCACCGAGTGGCAGGTGCCCGAGACGGTGATCGGCGGCGCGGTCCTGTGCACCAGCGAGCTGACCACCAACGCGCTGCTGCACGCCGGCACCGCCGCCCGGGTGGAGATCGACCTGAGCGCGGAACGGCTGCTGGTCTCGGTCGCCGACTCCGGCACCCGGGGCCAGGTGACCCGGGCGCAGACCGACACATTGAGCAGCCGGGGGCGCGGCCTGGGGCTGATCGAGGAGTTGAGCGACGCCTGGGGCACCGACCCCACGGTGCGCGGCTCGACCGTCTGGTTCGAGATCCTCATCCCGCAGAGCTGAACGCTGGGCGGGCCGGTGGCAGTCAGCGCGGGGGCAGGCGGTGCAGCTCAACCTTGTCGACCCGTCCCGCCGCCACCCGCGCGGTGAGATAGGTCGCGTAGGGCTGAGCCCGCCGGTCGGTGGGTGACCCGGGGTTGAGCAGGCGCAGCCCGGTCGGGGCGACACTGTCCCACGGGATGTGCGAGTGCCCGAAGACGAGCAGGTCACAGTCGGGAAAGCGGGCCGCGCAGCGCTCCTCCCGGCGGGTCTTCGGCCCGGTCTCGTGCACCACCGCGACCCGCAACCCGGCCAGCTCGACCCGGGCCACCTCGGGCAGCCGGGCACGCAGCTGTGGCCCGTCGTTGTTGCCGTACACGCCGACCAACCGGCGGGCCCGCGCCGCCACGGCGTCCAGCAACGACATGTCGACCCAGTCCCCCGCGTGCAGCACCACGTCGGCGGCGTCGATCGCCGCCCAGAGCGGCGCGGGCAGGTCCCGCGCCCGGTTCGGCACGTGCGTGTCGGCAGTGATCAGCAGATCCATGCCCGTATCCTCCCGCCCCCAGGGGCGGGCTGGGCGGGTCAGAGCCGTTCGGCGGCCGCGGTGATCCGGCCCGCGGCGTTGATCAGCCCGATGTGTGAGAAGGCCTGTGGGAAGTTGCCCAGTTGCTCGCCGGTGGCCGGGTCGATCTGCTCGGCATATAGCCCCAGGTCGTTGGCCTGCGCGGCGAGCTGCTCGAACAGTCGCCGGGCCCGCCCCAGCTCGCCGGACTCGGCGAGGCAGCCGACCAGCCAGAAGGAGCAGATCACGAAGCCGGCCGGGTCGCCGTCCCAGCGCCGCAGCAGGCCGTCGCGGGACAGCCGGCGCTCCACCACGTCGATGGTGGCGCGCATCCGGGGGTCGTCGGCGGGCAGGAAGCCGACCAGCGGCATGATCAGCACCGAGGCGTCCAGTTCGTCGGAGTCGAAGGCCCCGGTGTACGCGCCGACCCGGTCGTTCCAGCCCCGGGTGAGCACCTCCTCGCGTACCTCGTCCCGGGCCGCCGCCCAGCGCGCCACGTCGGCGGCGTCGCCGATCCGCGTCCCGAACCGGACCGCCCGGTCCAGCGCGGTCCAGCACTCCACCTTGGACGACAGGTAGTGCCGCTCGACGTCACGCGCCTCCCACATCCCGGCGTCCGGCCGGCGCCAGTCCAGCGCCGCCCGGTCGGCCATGGCGTGCAGCAGGTGCCGGACCTCGGACGACATCGGGTCGAGGTAGTACCGCATCAGCCAGGCGGCGTCGAGAATCTCGCCGAGCACGTCGGTCTGCCGCTGCCGCCAGGCGTCGTTGCCGACGAGCACCGGCCGGCTGCCGGCGTAGCCGGAGAGGTGGTCGAGGCGGTGCTCGGTGAGGTCACGCTCGCCCTCGACGCCGTACATGATCGGCGCGGGCTCGTCACCGATCAGGCCCATGGCCCGGGACACCCAGGCGAACTGCCGGTTCGCCTCGTCCGGGCAGGCGGCCAGCCAGAGCGCCTGGAGGGTGAGGCTGAAGTCGCGTAACCAGACGAAACGGTAGTCGTAGTTGCGGTCGCCGCCGAGTTCCTCGGGCAGCGAGGTGGTGGCCGCCGCGACGACCGCGCCGCTCGGCTGGTAGGTCATCCCCTGCACCACCATCGCGCTGCGCCGCACCTGGTCACGGTAGTGCCCCCGGTAGTCGTGCAGCCCGGCCCAGGACCGCCAGCCGGCCGCCGCCTCGACCAGCACCCGGTCGGCGTCGGGCAGCGCGGGCTCGCCGCCGTCGTAGGCCGGGGCGTACCCGAGAGTGAAGTGGTGGGCGGTGCCGGCGCGGGCGGTGAACCGGCCGAACGCCGTCCCGCCGCCGCAGGTCATCGGGACGTTGGCGCGCAGGCTCAGCCGGGTGCCGCCGGCGACGGCGTCGACCGTCTGCTCGGTGCTGGTGAGGTAGGCGCGGACCCGGCCGTACTCGAAGTGGGGCTGGTACTCCACCCGCATCGGCACCTCGCCGGAGAGCCCGTCGACGACCCGGGCGAGCACCCGTGGGGAGCGCAGGCCGATCTCGTGGCCGCGCGCGTCGGCCGCCAACGCCAGGGCGTCGGTGACGGCCACCCGCCCGGTCCGGGTGGTGAAGACGGTACGCAGCACCAGCGTGTCGTCCAGGTAGGACCGTTCGGTGGTGAAGTCGTCCTCGGGCCGGATGCTCCAGTGCCCGGCGGCGTCGTCGAGCAGCCGCCCGAAGACCGACGGACCGTCGAAGCGGGCCGGGCACCACCAGTTCACCGCGCCGGCCCGGTCCACCAGCGCGGCGGTACGCCCGTCCGCGAGGAACCCGTGTTCGCTGATCCGTCCGGCGTCCACGCCGGTGGCTACCCGCCCGGCCCGGGGGCATGCGCGACGCGACCCGGCCGTCGTCGGGTGTTACCCACCGGCACGGACGGGAACGCCGCAGCTTGACGAAGGAGGATGCTCATGACCACGCCCTCGACGCCGAGCGCGGCCTGGCGACCCGGGATGCCCGGCAGCGACAACCTCCCGTCCGGGCCGGGCGGTCGTCCGGCCGCCCCGAGCGGGGACGGACACGGACCCCAGACCGGCCCGCCGACCGTCACGATCGGGTCGTACCCGGACTATCCGTCCGCCCAGCGCGTGGTGGACTATCTGGCCGACAACCGGTTCCCGGTGGAACGAACGTCGATCATCGGCACCGACCTCACCCTGGTCGAGACGATCATGGGCCGGTTGACCACCGGCCGGGCCGCCCTGGTGGGCGCGGGCACCGGCGCCTGGTTCGGGCTCTTCATCGGGCTGCTCTTCGGCATCTTCACCGCCGGGAACTGGGTCGCGGTGATCGTGATCGGGCTGGTGGTCGGCGCGATCTGGGGTGCCGTGTTCGGCGCGGTGGTCCACGGGATGACCGGCGGCCGGCGCGACTTCACCTCGTCCAGCTCACTACGGGCCAACCAGTACGCGGTGACCGTGGAGGCCGACCTGGCCGACCAGGCCCGGCAGTTGCTCGGCCGGATGCACTTCCCCACCACCGCGACCTCCCGTTAGCGCGGGGCGATGAGCGGGAAGATTTTGCGACCGGCGGGCCGGCCCTTCGCAGATCGGGCCGGCTCCGCGGCGCCCAGCCGTCAGCCCCGGTACGCCAACTCCCCCGCCCGGATCGGGACGTCGACGCGGTTCTCCGGCGGGGCGAGCGGGCAGGCCCAGCGGTCGTCGTACGCGCAGCTCGGGTTGTAGAGGTAGTTGGCGTCGAGGCGGACCCGTCCACCGGGCAGCACGGTCAGGCCCCGCCCGAAGGTGCCCTTGACGGTGTCGGTCAGGTAGCGCCCACCCCCGTACGTCTCGACGCCGCAGGTGGCGTCGCGCAGCGGCACGAACAGCCCGCCCCCGTACGCCTCGATCCACCACATGGTGAGCGGGCCCCACGGTGTCTCGGCCACCGCGACCCGGCGGTACCGGACGACCCCGTCGGGTCCGCCGGTGTCGATGGTCTCCGTGCCGGCGGCCGGACGTAGCGGCGCCTCGACCACGGCGGCCGGATCGTTCGGGAACCAGCGCAGCCCGGTGAAGCCGGATCGCTCGGCGGCGGGCAGCGGGCTGCACGGGTGCGAACGGAACAAGTCGTCACGGGCAGCCCGGAACCCGGCCAGGTCGAGATCGGAAAGGTGCAGCCGGGCCACCTGTTCCCGCCAGTCGAGCAGGTCGAGATCATCCATCCCCCGACCGTAGCCGGAGCGCTTGCTTCAAATTCCAACCACATCGCCTATCGGCTCTGTCGCGCCGGTCACGCTCAGCCGGAAAGAACTTGTTGAAATTTGAAACAGTGCTACTCTCCTAGTCGTGACCGAGAGCCTGAACCCCGAGCGGATGGCCGCCTGGCGCGCGTACATTGAGGCGAGCCAGCGGCTCTTCACCCAGCTCGAGGACGACCTGCGCGCGGCCGGCGAGCTGAGCTTCGCCGACTACCACGTGCTGGTCCTGCTCTCCGAGGCGCCGGGGCAGCGGCTGCGGATGGGCGAGCTGGCCAGCCGGCTGGTCTTCTCGCCGAGCCGGCTGACGTACCAGATCTCCACCATGCAGCGGCGCGGCCTGGTGGCCCGGCAGCCCTGTCCGGAGGACCGGCGCGGCAGCGAGGCCGTGCTGACCGCCGCCGGCCTGCTGGCGCTGCGCGAGGCCGCGCCGCACCACCTGCGTTCCGTACGCACCCACCTGATGGACGACCTCGACGACGCCGAGGTCGCCTGCCTCACCCGGGTCTTCGAGCGGCTCGGCCGGCGCCTGCGCGCCGACCGCGACGCGTCGTCCACCCCGGCCGACAAGTAAGGAGCCCGCGATGCCCGCCATCACCGTCGACGACGTCCTCGTCCTGCCCCGCCTGCCGAAGCTGGACGAGTCCACCACCTACCGCCCGGTCCGCCGGGTGACCACCGCGCCGAGCGGCTACGAGGGCGAGGGTTTCCCGGTCCGCCGGGCCTTCGCCGGCGTCCCGCTGACCGAGCTGGACCCGTTCATCCACCTCGACCAGATGGGCGAGGTCGACTACGCCCCGGGCGAGCCGAAGGGAACGGCCTGGCACCCGCACCGCGGCTTCGAGACGGTGACCTACATGATCGACGGGATCATGGACCACCAGGACTCGCAGGGCGGCGGTGGCACCATCACCGACGGCGACACGCAGTGGATGACCGCCGGCAGCGGCCTGCTGCACATCGAGGCGCCGCCGGAGCACCTCGTGACGAGCGGCGGCCTCTTCCACGGCCTCCAGCTCTGGGTCAACCTGCCCCGGGCGGCGAAGATGAACCCGCCGCGCTACCAGGACATCCGCGGCCGGGAGTCGGCGCTGCTGACCACGCCCGACGGCGGCGCGCTGATCCGGGTGATCGCCGGGGAGATCGCCGGGCACCAGGGCCCGGGCTCGACCCACACACCGATCACCATCGCCCACGTGACGTTGCAGCCCGGCGCGGAGCTGAGCCTGCCCTGGCGGCCGGACTTCAACGCGCTGGTCTACGTGCTGGCCGGCCGGGGCACGGTGGGCACCGACCGCCGTCCGATCCACCTCGGCCAGCTCGCCGTGCACGGCCCGGGCGACGCGCTGCGGTTCACCGCAGACGCCAAGCAGGACAGCAACGCCCCGGCCCTGGAGCTCTACCTGATGGGCGGGCAGCCGATCCGGGAGCCGGTGGCGCACTACGGCCCGTTCGTGATGAACACCCGGGACGAGCTGATCCAGGCGTTCGAGGACTACCAGGCCGGCCGGCTCGGCGTGATCCCGGCCGAGCGGCTGCCGCACACCGGCGGCGAGGGCAGCCGCCCCTGAGCGGTCGGCAGGCGGCGGGCGTCCCGGGGTCTCCCGGGGCGCCCGCCGTCGGTCAGGAGACGGCGAAGATGCCGGCCACGCCGAGGATCACCATCAACAAGACCGCCACCAGCGCACCCCGTTCCCCCTCCACCGCCTGCTCGCGGTACTCGGTCACGGTGTTCGTCGTCTCGGCGGGCATGCTGTGGCCTCCTCCTGATGAACGCCTGGGGGTCCGGCCGGGCCCGCGGGAAGGCCCCGCCGACCAGGGTCTGTCGGCGTCGGAAGCCGTCCGGGGTCCTGCCGTTCGGAGGTTGTGTTACCTGTTTCGACGGCGGGAAACCTCGCCGAGCCGACACGTCGCGCCACACCGGCGTACGCTGCCGCCCGGTCAGCGCCGTCGGCGGGCTACGCGCCGGACGGCAGGCTCGCCGGACGCGCCGGCGACGGGTGGGCCGTACCGGGGTCGGCGGCAGCCGACGGATCGTCGAGCGCGTTCGGCCCCGGCGGGTACGCGAACGACGCCCGTGGCGAGTAGAGCCCCCCGCAGATCACCAGCGGGTTGGCGGGGCGCAGCGCGTAGAGCGGGTGCCGCGGGGCGAGGAACTCGACCGACTCGACCTCGAACGGGGTCACCGGCTCCGCCACGTACGGGTAGTCGGCGTGGAACAGTTGCCCGTCCCGGGCGGTGAGGTACCGCTGGTGCCCGCTGCACACCCGGCTGCCGGTGTGCCCGACCCGGGCCACGGTACGGATGATCGGCGCCCCGTCCACGATCGTCTCGCCGGTGAGATGTTCGCCCCGCAGGTCGAGCCGGGTCTCGCCGGACGCCACCGGAGCACCCCGGGCGACGGCGAAGGCGCGCACCTGAGGGGTGGAGGCCAGGTAGTGGGTCCACCAGCCGCCCGGGATGCCCTCCACCGGCAGCGGGTCGATGCCGTCGAGGGCGAGGCCGAGATAGGTCAGGGAGAACGCGTCGAAGCCCGAGGTCTGCTCGCCGTCGTCCACCACGTACTGGCAGAGGAACACCTGGCGGTCGGGGCGGGGCCGCAACCCGGCCGGCACGAGCGCCGCAGCCGCGTCGGGGTCCGCCGGGAGCCAGCTGAACTGGAGCACCCGGGCGTTGACGACAAGTTGCGGGGCGGCGGGATCGAGCACGATGCCTCCGAAGACGGATACAACCGACGCTACGGGCGGTCCCGTCAGCGGGACAAGGACGGAAAGTCGACAGTGCGAACCGCTTGTCGGGTCCTGTCATGGCTGGTCGGTCGGCACTCCTCGGCCGACCGGTCCGTCAGTGGCCGGCTCCGCCGGGTCGGCATCACGCCCGGTTTCAGACGGTCAATCCCCTCACATCCCTTAAGTGCATCATACTTTCGGCTAGATTATCTGCGGCCGATCGGGTTAGGGTGGCTTCCGAACGGGCCAACCGAGGCTGAACCGAAGCGTCACGTCATCTCTCCGTGGACGAGGTGCAAGGGAGGACCGCCCATGACCGCGCAAACGCTCAGCGGGCAGCGGACGACACCGTCGCCCGCCCCCGGCAAGCTCGACCCCCACACGCTCACCGACAGCGCCACCGATCTGCTCAACGCGATGGCCGCACTGCCCACCGACCACCCGTCGCGTCCCGCGCTGCGGGACCGGGCGATCGAAGCCTGGCTGCCGCTCGCCAACCACCTCGCCCACCGTTACGGCGGCCGGGGCGAGCCCACCGACGACCTGGCGCAGACCGCCGCGGTCGGCCTGATCAAGGCGATCGACAAGTTCGACCCGACCCGGGGCGTCGACTTCGCCGGCTACGCCATCCCGACCATCATCGGCGAGCTCAAGCGGCACTTCCGCGACCGCACCTGGGACATCCGGGTCCCCCGTCGGCTCCAGGAGCTGCGGCTGGCCATCTCCGACGCCAACAGCACACTGCTGCAGACGCTCGGCCGCTCGCCGACGGTCGCCGACATCGCCGCCCACCTCAAGCTCACCGAGGAGGAGGTCCTGGAGGGCCTGGAGGGGGCCCGCGCGTACAACGCGGTGTCACTGTCCACCCCGACCGGCGACGGCGACCGGGCCACCGAGCTGGGCGACCTGCTCGGCGGCGAGGACGGCGAGTTCGAGCTGGCCGAGCTGCGGGTCGCCCTGGGCCCGGCGTTGGCCACCCTGGACCAACGCGAGCAGCGGATCCTCACGCTGCGTTTCTACGGCAACCTGACCCAGTCGCAGATCGCCGAGCAGGTCGGCGTGTCCCAGATGCACGTGTCCCGGCTGCTCGCCCGGTCGCTCAGCAAGCTGCGCGGGCAGCTCGACGGGACGTACTAGGAGGGGACCGCGCGGACCGGTCCTCGTCCCCCGAGCGCCGGATGCGAGATTGGGGCCGTGCTCTCCGACGTGATCCTCGACCTGCCGGTCCGGGCGGTGCTGCCGACAGTGACCGGGGCGCTGCGCGCCGCCGGCGCGGCGGTGCTGGTGGCACCGCCCGGCACCGGCAAGACCACCCTCGCACCGCTGGCGGTGGCCGACGAGGTCACCGGGCGGGTGGTGGTCGCCCAGCCCCGCCGGATGGCCGCCCGGGCCGCCGCCCACCGGATGGCCACCCTGCTCGGCGAGCGGGTCGGCGGCCGGATCGGGTACGCCGTACGCGGCGAACGCCGGGTCGGGCCGGACACCCGCGTCGAGGTGGTCACCACCGGCCTGCTGGTCCGGCGGCTGCAACACGATCCCGAGCTGCCCGGTGTCGGCGCGGTCCTGCTGGACGAGTGCCACGAGCGGCAGCTCGACGCCGACCTGGCGCTGGCCTTCACCGTGGACGCCCGCGGCGCGCTGCGGCCCGACCTGTGGCTGCTGGCGATGTCCGCCACCCCGCCGGCGGGCCGGTTCGCCGCGCTGCTCGACCCGCCGGACCGGCCCGCGCCGGTGGTCCGGGCCGAGGCGGCCCTGCACCCGGTGACCCGGGTCTGGGCACCGCCGCCCCGGCCGGTCGCCGCGCCCGGCGCGGGACGGGTCGACCCGGCGCTGCTGGACCACGTGGCCGCCACGGTCCGGCGGGCGCTGCGCGAGCGGGACGGGGACGTCCTGGTCTTTCTGCCCGGGGCCGGCGAGATCGCGGCGGTCGCCGCCCGTCTGGCCGACCTGCGCGACGACGTCGACGTACTGCCACTGCACGGCCGGTTGCCCGCCGCGGCGCAGGACGCCGCGCTGCGGCTCCGACCAGCCGGCCCGGTGGACGACCCGAACCGCCCCGGTACGGTCGCCGCCGCACCGTCGCGACCCGGCACGCCGGAGGGGGCGCGGCGACTCGGAACGGTCGATCGGCGGCGGGTCGTGCTGGCCACCTCGGTGGCGGAGAGCAGCCTGACCGTGCCCGGGGTACGGGTGGTGGTCGACGCCGGACTGAGCCGGGTGGCCCGGACCGACCTGGCCCGGGGGCTGGGGGCGCTGGTGACCGTGCCGGTGTCCCGGGCGGCGGCCACCCAGCGGGCCGGACGGGCCGGGCGGGAGGCCCCCGGCGTGGTCTACCGGTGCTGGTCGGAGGTGGCCCACACCCACCTCGCCCCGCAGCCGGAGCCCGAGATCGCCACCGCCGACCTCACCGGGTTCGCGCTGGAGCTGGCCGCCTGGGGCACGCCGGACGGCAGCGGGCTGGCGCTGCCCGACCCGCCGCCGCCGGCCGCCCTCACGGTCGCCCGGGAGACCCTGACCACGCTCGGTGCGGTGGACCCGGACGGCCGGATCACCGCCCGGGGGCGGGCCATCGCGGCGGCCGGGACCCATCCCCGGCTGGCCCGGGCACTGCTCGACGGCGCGGAGCGGGTCGGCGCGGACCGGGCCGCCGAGGTGGTCGCCCTGCTCGCCGAGGAGACCCTCACCGGGGCCGGCGACGACCTCACCGCCCTGTGGCGCCGCCTGCGCGGCAACACCGACCCGGCCGCCACGGCCCGCTGGCGCGCCGAGGTACGCCGCCTCCGCGCCGCCCTGCCCACCGGAGCGGCGCGGGCCGGCCGGGACGCACGAACGACCCGGGACGGCGGCGGCACCGCACCGGTGCCCCGCAACGGCGGCGGGCCGGGCCGGATCGCCCCGGCCGGACGCAGCGGCGACGCCGACCGGCTCCCCGACGACCTCGCGGCCGGGCTGCTGGTCGGGCTCGCGTACCCGGAACGGCTCGCCCGGGTGCGCCGGGCCGGCGGCTCGGCGTACCTGATGACCGGGGGGACCGCGGCGGAGCTGACGGCCGGGTCGGCGCTGGTCGGCTCGGCGTGGCTGGCGGTCGCGGTGGCCGACCGCTCCCCCGGGGCGCCGACCGCCCGGGTCCGGCTCGCCACCCCGGTCGACGAGGCGACCGCGCGGGAGGCCGGCGGCCCGCTGCTGCGCACCGACCGCGAGGTCGGCTGGTCCGGCGGGGACGTGGTGGCCCGCGAGGTAATCCGGCTCGGCGCGATCGAACTCGTCGACCGGCCGCTGCCGGCGCCGGACCCGGCGCAGCTCGCCGAGGCCGCGCTCACCGGGCTGCGCCAGACCGGCCTGGGCCTGCTGACCTGGACGCCGGACGCGACGGCGCTACGCCGGCGACTGGCCTTCTGCCGGCAGGCACTCGGCGACGACTGGCCCGACGTGTCCGACCCGGCGCTGCTCGCCGACGCGCCCGCCTGGCTCGGCCCGGAGCTGGCCGGGGCCCGACGCCGGGCCGACCTGGCCCGGGTCGACGTCGTGGCGGCGCTACGCCGGCTGCTCGACTGGCGACAGGCCGCCCGGCTGGACGAGCTGGCGCCGGAACGGCTCGTCGTGCCCAGCGGCTCCCGGATCCGGGTGGACTACGCCGACCCGGCCGCCCCGGTGCTCGCGGTCAAGCTCCAGGAGACCTTCGGCTGGCGGGACGCCCCGCGCATCGCCGACGGGCGGGTTCCGGTGCTGCTGCACCTGCTCTCCCCCGCCGGCCGGCCGGTCGCGGTCACCGCCGACCTGGCCTCGTTCTGGCGGGTGGGCTACCCGCAGGTGCGGGCGGAGCTGCGTGGACGCTATCCGCGGCACCCGTGGCCGGAGGACCCGACCACCGCCGAGCCCACCCGACACGCCACACCGCGCCGACGCTGAGCCGGCTACTCGTCGATCACGTCGGCGATCACCGCGGTCACGTTGTCCGGGCCGCCCGCCCGCAGCGCCAGGTCGATCAGCTTGGCGACGCACGCCTGCGGGTCGGCGTACTCGCCGAGCACCTCGGCGAGGGTGTCCGCGCGTACCACGTTGGAGAGGCCGTCGCTGCACAGCAGCCAGCGGTCGCCGGCCCGGGGCACCATCGTCGCGTACGCCGGGTTGACCTCCTCGCCCTGCAACGCCTGGGTCACCACGGCCCGCCGGGGGTGGCTGCTCGCCTGCTCGGGGGTGATCACGCCCTGGTCGACCAGCATCTGCACGAAGGTGTCGTCCCGGGTGACCTGCTTCAGCACGCCCTCGCGGAACAGGTACGCCCGGGAGTCGCCGACGTGGGCCAGGGCCAGGCAGCTACCGGTGCGGGCGAAGAGCAGCGCGGTCAGGGTGGTGCCCATGCCCTGGCGTTCGGGGTCCTCGACGACGGCCTGCCGGATCCGCGCGGTGGCCAGCTCGATGCCGCCCTGTAGGGCGGCGACCAACGCGTCCTCGGGGGTCTCCAGGTCCAGCGGGGCGATCGCGTCCATGGCGATCCGGCTGGCCAGGTCACCGGCCGCCATGCCGCCCATGCCGTCGGCCACGGCGACCAGCCAGTTCCCGGCGTGCTGGGCGTCCTGGTTCCCACTGCGGATCAGCCCACGGTCGCTCGCCCCCACGGAACGAAGCTTCAGGGTCATGGGAGGCAGCCTGCCAGGCGAAGGGCGCAGTTGTCTCTAGGAGATCAGGAGGATGCCGCGTGGCGCGGTGAATCTCACTGCCGGGCACGCCCCGATCTCATCGCCTCGGGTCAATTGACATCGGGAGAACACGCTGGAAACATCACCCCGAATGGGAGCGCTCCCAGCTCCCGCCCGTCCCCCACCACCCCCGACGCACGGAAGGAATCTCCGTGACCCCATCCCGACGTCGTCTCACCGCGTTCGCCGCGGCCACCACCCTCGTCCTCACCGGTGCCGCCGCCAGCCCGGCCCTCGCCGAGGTGCCCCCGGACGCCCCCGAGCAGATCCGCAACGGCGATTTCAGCGCCGGCACCAGCCCCTGGTTCTCGTACGGCACCGGCGACCTCGGGGTCGTCGACGGCCGGCTGTGCACCACCGTCCCCGGCGGCCTGGCGAACCCGTGGGACGCCGGCATCGGCCAGGACGCGGTGCCGCTGATCGCGGGCGCCGAGTACGAGCTCTCCTTCGACATCTCCGCCACCCCCGGTGCGGCCGTGACGGCGGTGCTCCAGCTCGGCAGCGCCCCCTACACCACGTACGCGAGCGTCAACGCCAACGCGACCGGCACCGCGCAGCACTTCGCGAAGACGTTCACCGCCTCGGACGACAACCCCGCCGCGCAGGTCATCTTCCAGGTCGGCGGCAGCGCCCAGGCGCAGACCGTCTGCCTGGACAACGTCTCGCTGCGCGGCGGCGAGCCGGCCCAGCCGTACGAGCCGGACACCGGCCCGCGGGTGCGGGTCAACCAGGTCGGCTACCTGCCCGGCGGGCCGAAGAACGCCACCGTGGTCACCGACGCCACCGATCCGCTGCCCTGGCAGCTGAAGTCCGCGTCCGGCAAGGTGGTGGCCAGCGGCCAGGCCACGCCGCGCGGCGTCGACGCGGCGTCCGGCCAGCACGTGCAGACCGTCGACTTCTCGTCGTTCCGCACCCCGGGCACCGGCTACACGCTCGTCGTGGACGGTGAGACCAGCCACCCGTTCGACCTCTCCGGCACCCTCTACGACCGGCTGCGCGCCGACTCCCTCCAGTTCTTCTACGCCCAGCGCAGCGGCACCCCGATCGACGGCGACCTGATCGGCGCCGAATACGCCCGCCCGGCCGGGCACCTCGGCGTGGCGCCCAACCAGGGCGACACCAACGTGCCCTGCCAGCAGGGCGTCTGCGACTACTCCCTGGACGTGCGCGGCGGCTGGTACGACGCCGGCGACCACGGCAAGTACGTGGTCAACGGCGGCATCGCCACCTACCAGCTGCTGAACGCCTTCGAGCGGACCAAGACCGCGGAGACGGCCGCCGGCGGCACGGCCCTGGGCGACTCGACGCTGCGCGTGCCCGAGCGGGGCAACAACGTCCCGGACATCCTCGACGAGGCCCGCTGGGAGCTGGAGTTCCTGCTGCGGATGCAGGTGCCGGCCGGTCAGCCGCTCGCCGGCATGGCCCACCACAAGATCCACGACCGGAACTGGACCGGCCTGCCGCTCGCCCCGCAGGACGACCCGCAGCCGCGCGAGCTGCACCCGCCGTCCACCGCGGCCACCCTCAACCTGGCCGCCGTCGCCGCCCAGTGCGCCCGGCTGTTCGCCCCGTACGACGCCGCCTTCGCGGCCCGCTGCGGCACCGCCGCGAAGACCGCGTACGCGGCGGCCAAGGCACACCCGGAGGTGTACGCCTCGCCGACCGACGGCAACGGCGGTGGCGCGTACGACGACACGAACGTCACCGACGAGTTCTACTGGGCGGCCGTCGAGCTGTGGCTGACCACCGGGGAGCAGGCGTACCTGACCGACCTCACCGCGTCGCCGCTGCACACCGCCGACGTGTTCGAGGCCGGGGGCGCCTTCGGCTGGCAGAGCGTCGCCGCGCTGGGCCGGCTCGACCTGGCCACCGTGCCGAACGCGCTGCCGGCCGCCGAGCGGGCCCGGATCCGCGCCTCGGTGACCGCCGCCGCCGACCGTTACCTGGCCACCCTGCGCGGCCAGGCGTACGGCCTGCCGCTGCCCGGTGACGCCAACTCGTACGTCTGGGGCGGCAACGGCAACATCATCAACAACGCGGTCGTGCTCGCCACCGCGTTCGACCTGACCCGGGACGCGAAGTACCGGGACGGGGCGGTGCAGACCGCCGACTACCTGCTCGGCCGCAACGCGCTGAACATCTCGTACGTGACCGGCTGGGGCGAGCACGCGGCGCAGAACCAGCACAGCCGGCTCTTCGGCCACCAGCTCGACCCGAACATGCCGCACCCGCCGGCCGGTTCCCTCGCCGGTGGCGCGAACGCCGCCCTCCAGGACCCGTTCGTGGCCAACCTGCTGGCCGGCTGCGAGCCGATGTTCTGCTACATCGACGACATCAACTCGTACTCGACCAACGAGGTGGCGATCAACTGGAACTCGGCGCTGGCCTGGCTGGCGTCGTTCCTCGCCGACCAGCGTGACGCGGCGGCGGTGCCCGCCCCGACCTGCGCCGTCACGTACACCACCCACGGGAGCTGGCCGGACGGCTTCAACACCCAGGTCACCGTGCGCAACACCGGCAAGACGGCGGTGAACGGGTGGAACGTGCGCTGGGCCTTCACCGGCGACCAGCACGTGAACAGCTACTGGTCGGCGCAGGTCAGCCAGTCCGGCGCCACGGTCACCGCGACGAACGAGTCGTGGAACGCGAAGATCGCCCCGGGTGCCGAGGTCACCTTCGGCCTGATCGGCTCGACGGGCAAGGGTCCCAACCCCAACCCCACCCTGATCACCCTCAACGGACAGGCCTGCGCCCTGTCCTGACCGCCCCGGGGCACGCGCCCCACGCGCATGATCGCGCTCGATCCAGGAAGCAGTGGCCTCCAGTTCATCGGGAGGCCACTGCTTCCGTGTTCGAGCACGATCATGCCGGGGAATCGCCCGGGGTCCCGCCTCGGGCGCGGGCCCAGGTGAGGAAGCGGTCGGTCAGGCCGGGCGGGCGGGTGTGGCCGTTGAGCTGGGCGAGTTGGTCGCCCGCCTCCTGCATGAGGGTGCTCAGATAGACCAGCAGCGCGGTCCGGTCGTCGCGGTACTCGACCAGCAGCGCCAGCCGCGCGGGTTGGCACGGCCAGTCCGCACCGCACGCCCGGCACCGCCACAGCGGCCGCATGTACACGTGCGGTCGCCCCGGCCGGCTCACCGCCCCGCCCCGCCACCAGGGCCGGCGTTGCGGCGGCTGACCGCAGCGGGGTTCGTCGAACGCCACACCTCCCGCCAGCCGCCGGCCCGCCACCGCTGGGCCGGTGTCAGGTTGCCGGCGCTGCCGGGGGTCACGGTGGGAAAGACCTGCGTGCGTGCGTTCTCCCAGGAAGCCCGGGGACCCGGTACGCGGGGCGGGGGCGGGACGGGATCACGACGTCGGGACCGGAACAGCACGGGCGAAGCCTCCTTCGTGGTCGCGGGCGGGCACCGGGCCGAAGAGGCGGTGTCGTACCCGGTGGCCGTTGGATGGGCCGCCCGGACGCCGTTGGCCGGGCGGCCCGCGGTCCCGCCGACGGTTCGGGCCACGGCGGCGGTTCCACTGACCGGAAGCCTGCCGCGCGTCGCGCGACGAGCACACCGCGTAACGGTAGGGTCGGCGGACGTCTGGAACGTCCTTCGTGGAGGCCGCTGTGAACGACGCGTTGCGAGTGGCGATGGCCGAGGCGGGCGAGACGGCGGAGTCCCTCGCCGAACGGGTCGGGGTGGACCCGAAGACCGCCGCCCGCTGGGTGACGCCGGGGCGGGTCCCGCACCCCCGGCACCGGGCGGCGGTGTCCAAGGCGCTCGGCCGCGAGGTCGGCGAGCTGTGGCCGGAGGTGGTCCGCCGCCGTGAGCCGGCCTGGTTCCGGCCGTGGGCCCACGTGGAGGAGGAGGCCAGCGCGCTCCGCTCGTTCGAGCCGTCCGTGCTGCCCGGCCTGCTCCAGACCGAGGAGTATGCGCACGCGGTGCTGAGCAGCGGCCCGCTCGCCGACGACGAGGTGGAGGGCTACGTGGCCGCCCGGCTCGCCCGCCAGGCGGCCGTCTTCGACCGGCCCCGGCCGCCGCTGGCCATATTCGTCATCGACGAGGCCGCGCTGCGCCGGGGCGAACCGGAGATCATGCAGCCGCAGCTCGACCACCTGGCCGCCATGGCGCAGCGGCCCCGGGTCCTGCTGCACGTGCTGCCGCTGCGCGCCGGCTTCCACCCCGGGCAGGCCGGCCCGTTCGTCATCGCCACCGTCGACGACGGCGACGACGTCGCCTACCTGGACGACCAGGCGGCCGGGCGGACGACAAAGGACGTTGCTCCCCTGTGGCAGGTCTGGGACACTCTGAGGTCGATCGCGCTGCCGCGCGACCAGACGATCCAACTCCTGAAGGCGCGACCATGGCTGACCTGACCGGCGCCAACTGGCGCACCAGCACCCGCAGCAGCTCCAACGGCGGCAACTGCGTCGAGGTCGCCGACAACCTCCCCGGCGTGGTCCTGGTCCGCGACTCCAAGGACCGCAGCGGCGGCATGCTGCGCTTCACCCCGGCCGCCTGGCAGTCGTTCGTCGGCGGTCTCGAGGAGTCCGGCCGCCACTGACCCGAACCGGTAAGTTTCCGGAATGGCGTACGTGTTCCTGCTGGCCGCGATCACCGCGGAGGTGATCGGCACCAGCCTGCTCAAGGCGACCGACGGCTTCACCCGGCTCTGGCCGACGCTCGGCCTGGCGGTGGCGTACGTGTCGTCGTTCGGGCTGCTCGCCCTGGCCGTCAAGGAGATCCCGGTCGGCGTCGCGTACGCGATCTGGTCCGGGCTCGGCACCGCCGCGATCATGGCGATCGGGGCCGCCTTCCTGGGCGAGCCGCTCAGTGTCACGAAGGTGATGGGCGCCGGCCTGGTGATCGCCGGGGTGGTGGTCCTCAACCTCGGCGGCACACACTGACCGTCAGATCGCCAGAGCTGGGCGATCTTGGAAGGAAGTGGCCCCGGTAGGGGCACTTTCCCGCCAAGATCTGCACGGCTCGGCGTATGCCGAGCGGGGGGCGAAACCGGATGCCCGGTTCCGGACTTCCCCGAGCTGGAACCGCCGTCGAGAATGATCATCTGAGGCGTCGCCACGCCACCCTTAACGTTCGATGGAGCGGCGCATGGCGATCCGGTCGGCCGGGTCCAGGCCCAACGCCGCCTCGGCGGCTAACAGCTCGGCCAGCCCCGCGGTGACCTCCCCACCGGTCAGCTCCCGGAACCCGCAGCGCGCGTAGTACGGCCCGTTCCACGGCACGCTGCGGAAGGTGGTCAGCGTCAACGCCGGCAGCCCCCGCCCGGCCGCCCATTCGGCCACGTCGTCGAGCAGCCCCCGCCCGATCCCCCGCCGGGCGTACGCCGGGTCCACGCTGAGTTGCAGGACGTGCGCGCAGCCGTCCACCAGGTCGACCACCGCGAAGGCCAGCGGCCGTTCTCTGGCGTCCACCGCCACCCACACCCGGCCGGCCCGCTGGCGGTCGGCCAGCACGTCCAGCGGCAACGGCGGCATGTCGGCGACGTCGGTCATGCCGATCTCGCGGAACGGTGCCCCGGAGGCCACCTCGATCCGCTGCACCTCGGTCAACTCGTCGCCCGGGCGATCCTGCTGCGCTCCACGGTGCCCGACCCAACCAGACCGGCACGGGTCCGGCCAGCGCATTTTCCGGCGGAGGCAGTACCCTGCCCCGGTGAGCCTGCCCCTGCCGCCCGGCGACTTCCGCGCGTACCTGTTCGACTGCGACGGGACCATCGTCGACTCGATGCCGCTGCACTACGCCGCCTGGTGTTCGGCCCTGGACGAGTGGGGCTGCGAATTCCCCGAGGAGCTGTTCTACGCCTGGGGTGGCCGCCCGATCGCCGACATCATCGCCACGCTCAACGCGCGGCACGGGTTGACCATGCCGGTCGACACGGTCGCCCGGCGGCAGGAGGAGCTCTACCACCGTTCGCTGCCCGAGTTGACCGCCGTGCCGGAGGTGCTGGCGCATATCGAGGACGCCCACGGCCGGATCCCGTTCGCGGTGGTCTCCGGCAGCACCCGGGAGGGGGTCACCGCCTCGCTCGGCACGCTGGGTCTGCTCGACCGGTTCGAGGCGCTGGTCTGCGCCGGGGATTACACCCGGCCCAAGCCCGACCCGGAGGCGTTCCTGCTCGCCGCCCGCCGGCTCGGCGTACCCCCGGCGGACTGCCTGGTCTTCGAGGACACCGAGCTGGGCATCCAGGCCGCGACGGCGGCGGGCATGGCATCGGTCCGCGTACCGCAGCCGTGGGAGCGCGCGGCAGCGGCGTGAGGTTCCGGCGGGCCGCCCGATCTTGCCCGCGGGCCCCGGCTGATAGCAGCATGGCGGCATGACGGACCAGCGGACCATCACCATCCGGCCGGGCGGGCCGGACGACGCGGCCACCGTGCTGCGGCTGCTCGACGGGGCCACCGCCTGGCTGGCCGAGCGCGGCCGGACCGGCCAGTGGGGCACCGAGCCCGCGTCGGCCGACCCGCGCCGGATCGCTCAGGCCGACGCGTGGGCCAGCGGCGGTGGGCTCCACCTGGCCATGCTCGGCAACGCCACCGTGGGTGCTTTGGTGGTGGGTTCGGCCACCGACTACGTGCCACCGGCCACCGAGCCGGAGTTGTACGTCAACCTGCTGGTCACCGACCGCGCGTACGCCGGCAACGGGATCGGGGCGCGGCTGCTGGCGTACGCGGCGGAGCTGGCCCGCGACCGGGGGCTGGGGCTGCTGCGGGTCGACTGCTACGGCGGCGACGACCGGGCCCTGGTCCGCTTCTACGAGGGCTGCGGCTTCACCGCCACCGACCCGTTCACGGTGCGCCGGCCCGGCCGTGACCCGTGGCCTGGTCAGGTGCTGGAACGCCGCCTGGACTGAAGGCGGGCCGTGGCCAGCCGGGGGCCGCAGCCGCCAGCGCTGTCCGGAGGGCCACGACGGCACCACCGGGACCGTCCGCTGTGGAAGGATCGGCTGCGTCGCGGGGGGACGGAGCGGGGTGGCAGTGGCGGACGAGGTGGGACAACTCGGCGACTACCGGCTGCTCCGCCTCCTCGGCGCCGGCGGCATGGGATACGTCTACTTCGGTGTGTCCTCCACCGGGGACCGGGTCGCGGTGAAGGTGATCCGGCAGGAACTGGTCAGCGACGAGGACCTGCGGCGCCGGTTCGCCGCCGAGATCGAGAACCTGAAGCTGGTCTACGGGTCCCGCGTGGCGCGGCTGGAGGACGCCGACCCGCTGGGTGATCCGGCCTGGCTCGCCGTCCAGTACGTTCCGGGCGCCACGGTCAACCAGTACGTCGCGGCGCGCGGGCCGCTGCCGGTCCGGTTGGCCGCGATGGCCGGGGCGATGCTGGCCGACGGGCTCGCCCGCGTGCACCAGGCCGGCGTGCTGCACCGGGACCTCAAGCCGCAGAACGTGATCCTCGGCCCCGACGGCCCGGTGCTCATCGACTTCGGCCTCGCCGTGTTGACCGAGCAGGACAGCCGGTTCACCCAGACCGGGCTGCTCATCGGTACCCCGGCGTACATGTCCCCCGAACAGGTGCGGGGCGAGCGCGCCCTGACCGCGGCCGTGGACATCTACGCGCTCGGCGCCACGCTGGTCTACGCCGCCACCGGGCACGACCTCTACCCCGGCGCGGGCGGAGTGCACTCGTTGCTGCTGCGCATCGCCGACCCGCAGGTGGCGCCCGATCTGGCCGGGGTGCCGGACGACCTCATGCCGGTGCTCACCGACATGCTGGCCCACGAGCCGGCGGCCCGGCCGGCGCTGGCCACCGTCCGCTCCCGGCTGCTCGCGGTGGCCGGCGCGGACGGGACGGACGTCAGCGAGCTGCGCCGCCAGGTCGCCGAGCTGACCTACAGCGCCGCCACGGAGCTCCTGGTGCCACGCGTCGACGCCCCGCCCCCGCCCGGACCGCCCCCTACCGTGCCGGCACAGCCACCGCTCCCGTCGCCGCCACCCGGTGGCCGCCGGGACGTACCGGCGCAGCCGCCACCACCGACCCGGCACGACCTCCCACCCGCCCCGACCCGCGTCGACGGCGCGTCGGCGCCCCTCGCGCCGACCCGGACGGACGCGGCCGCGGAGGTGGGCATGCCGACTCGGCGGGACCCATCCCCGGTACGCCCGGCGGCGGTGCCGTCCGTCGCGTCGCCCACCTCGCCCATGGACCCGCGGGGGTTGCTGCCCCCGGAGAAGGACCGCCGGCCGCCGGGCGTTGGGGACGCGCCCTCCGGCGAACCGGTCGGCCCGCCGCAGGGCGACGCCATGCTCAGCGAGGGAACTCCGGCCACCCGCGTACGCTGGCCCCGACGGGTGCTCATCGCGCTGTGCGCGCTGCTGCTCATCGCGTCGGCCGCCAATCTCATCTACCGGCACCAGCAGTCCAAACCGGTGCGCGTGTACGACAAGAAGCCGACCGCCCTCGCGTTCAACCCCGACGGCACCATCCTGGCCAGCGCGGACGACGACGAGATGATCCGCCTGTGGGACGTCGACGGCCGCAAACTCCTCGGGACGCTGTTCGGTCAGGACGGTGTGATCGACGAGCTGAGCTTCAGCCCCGACGGCGACACGCTCGCCAGCGCCAACGACAGTGGTCAGATCAAACTGTGGAACATGACGACCCGGCAGGAGACCGCCACGCTGGACTTCAAGGTCGCCAGGTCGACGACGGTGAGTTTCAGCCCGGACGGCACCATGCTGGCCGGCGGTGCCGACACCACGATCAAGGTGTGGAAGGTGGGCAGCACCAAGGCGCTGACGTCCATCACCGGCCTCGCCAAGGTGATCAACAAGGTTCGCTTCAGTGGTGACAGCAAAACCGTGCTCGGCCGGGCCGAGGACGGCAGCGCCGGCATGTGGGACGCCCGCACCGGGGCCAGGCGCTACAGCAGCCCCGGCATCGCCAGCTCGTGGTACGTTCCGACCTCCTCCGGGTCGGTGGAAATCCGGGACCCGGGCGGCGGACTGCTCGGTGAGCTCCGCGGCCACGACGGGCCGGTGAAGGCCTCCGACTTCCATGGCGGCTGGCTCGTCACCGGTGGCTACGACAAGACGGTCCGGCTCTGGAACGTGACGCTCCGCCGCGAGGTGGACATGGTCACGGTCTACACCTGGGCCGCCGAATCCGTGGCGCTCAGCCCGAAGACACTCCTGGTGGCCTACGGCAACTACAAAGGGCTCTGGCTGTGGCGTCCGGATCCGGCGTAGGGGAACGCCGCTCCCGGGGTGGCCGCGTGGTTCCGCGCGTTCCCGGCCCACGACGGTGTTCGGTCGGTCCCGGCTACTCGGCGTGCGCGCCGGCGCCGGCACCGGCCTCCCCCGCACCGACCCAGACGGTCTTGGTGTTGCAGAACTCCCGCATGCCCACGGCGGACAGCTCGCGGCCGTAGCCGGAGTTCTTCACGCCGCCGAACGGCAACTCCGGGTATGAGGTGGTCATGCCGTTGATGAAGACGCTGCCGGCGTCCAGGTCGGCGGCGAAGCGCTCCTGCTCGGCCGGATCGGTGGTCCAGGCGTTCGAGCCGAGGCCGAAGCTGGTGCCGTTGGCGATCTCGATCGCCTCCTCGTATGAGGAGGCCCGGTAGAGGCCGGCGACCGGACCGAAGACCTCCTCGGCCCACATTCGCATTCCCGGCCGCAGGTCGGTGACCACCGTCGGCGGATAGAACCACCCGTCCCCGGCGGGCAGTTCCCCGCCGCAGAGGATGGTGGCGCCGCTGTCCGCCGCGTCCTGGACCTGCGCGTGCACCTCGGCGCGGCCCCGCTCGCTGGCCAGCGGGCCGACGTCGGTGGCGTCGTCCATCGGGTCGCCGACCCGCAGCGCGGACATCCGGGCGGCGAACCTGTCGGCGAAGGCGTCGAAGACGTCGGTGTGGACGATGAACCGCTTGGCGGCGATGCACGACTGCCCGTTGTTCTGGCAGCGGGCCGTGGTGGCCACCTCGGCGGCCCGGTCGAGGTCGGCCGAGGGCATCACCACGAACGGGTCGCTGCCGCCCAGTTCCAGCACGGTCTTCTTCAGTTCCCGGCCGGCGATCTGGGCGATCGAGCGGCCCGCGACCTCACTGCCGGTCAGGGTGGCCGCGCGTACCCGCGGGTCGCTGAGGATCCGGTCGACGGCGTCGGAACCGACCAGCAGGGTGGTGAACGCGCCCTCGGGGAAGCCGGCCCGGCGGAACAGTTCCTCCAGGTAGAGGGCGGTCTGCGGCACATTGGAGGCGTGCTTGAGCAGGCCGGTGTTGCCGGCCATCAGGGCCGGGGCGGCGAAGCGCATGACCTGCCAGAGCGGGAAGTTCCACGGCATCACCGCGAGCACCGGCCCGATCGGCTGGTACCGGATGAACGCCCGCCTCGCCTTGACCGCCGCGGCGTCGGCCGGTTCGTCGGCGAGCATCCGCACCGCGTTCTCGGCGTAGAAGCGGCAGGCTGTCGCGCACTTGGTCACCTCGGCCTGGGCCGCCGCGTACGTCTTGCCCATCTCGGTGGTCATCATCCGGGCGGTCTCGTCCCGTTCGGCCTCCAGCAGTTCGGCCGCCGCGATGAGCCATCGGCCGCGTTGGGCCACGGTGGTGTCGTCGCACAACTGCCGAAAGGCCAGGTGGGCCCGTTCGATGGCGGAGTCGACCTGCTCGTCCGACATCGGGTCGTACGTCTTGAGCACCTGCCCGGTGGCGGGATTCGTGGTGGCGATCGGCATGTCGTGCTCCTGTCACTCGAACAGTGAGTGCCGCACGCCCGGCTGCTCGCGGTGGCGGGCGGCGCGGCGGCGCTGGATGATGACCAGGTCGACCACGGCCACGGCGGCGAGGATCGCGCAGACCACGCCCAGCCACGCCAGGTGCGCCGCGAAGGCGAGCACCGCGAAGGCGGTCATGGTGACCAGGCCGAAGAGGGCGAGCGCGAGCCGCAGGTTCAGCGCACTGTACGCGTGGCCGACCGTGCCACGGGCTCGGCGGGGCTGTGATCGCGTCATCTCTTCGGGCTACCCCCGCAGCGACCGCCCTAACCGGCCCGGTCCCGCCCCGAGTTGCCCGCCACCCCGGCGTCGGGGACATCCGCGCCTACCACGGGGTTATTAACGACGGTCGTCTATGGCGGATTGGTGACAGGGGATTCTGGGGCAGGGCCGGCGCGCATAGGGTCGGCGTACCGCTCGTTGCACCGGACGGGGGACAGGATGCCTCGACGTGGGGTCGCCGCGCTGGCCTGCCTGGCGGCACTCGTGGCGCTGGCCTGCGACGGGGCCGGGGCGGCCCGACCCTCGGGCTCCGCGACGCCCCGGGCGTCCGGCTCGACGCCTGCCGACACCCCGGCGGTGATGACCGCGCTGGGCGACTCGATCACCACCGGCTTCGGCTCCTGCCTGGTGCTGGTGAGCTGCGAGCGCAACTCCTGGTCCACCGGCGACGGCACCCGGGTACGCAGCCACTACCGCCGGCTGCGCGAGCACGCTCCCGGGCTGCGGGCGTACGACCGGGCGACGCCGGGGGCCCGCGCGGCCGGGCTCGCCGAGCAGGCCCGCGCGGCGGTACGCGACAGGGCGGACTACGTCACGGTGCTGGTCGGCGCGAACGACGCCTGCCGGGGTGACGTCGATGCGATGACCCCGGTGGCCACCTTCCGGAAACAGGTCGACGCCGGCCTGCGGGTGCTGCGGGAGGGGCGGCCGAAGGCCCGGGTGCTGGTGGTGAGCATCCCCGACCTGTACCGACTCTGGGAACTCGGCCACACCGAGCCCCGGGCGGTACGGGCCTGGTCGCACGGTGTCTGCCCGGCGCTGCTGGCCGACGCGACGTCGACCGCGCCGGACGCCGTGGCCCGGCGGGCCCGGTTCCGGGAGCGGATCGACGACTACGACGACCAGCTCCGCGCCGCCTGCCGGGCGTACGGGTCCCGCTGCCGGTGGGACGACGGGGCGGCGCACCGGGCCCGGTTCAGCCTCGCCGACGTGAACTCCCTCGACTGGTTCCATCCCGACCCCTCCGGCCAGAACCGGCTCGCCGAGGTGACCTGGGCCGCCGCCGGCTGGGCCACCGACTGACCCCGGCCGCGCCGGTCCGGCTCAGGGCCGGCGGAACCCGACCCGGATCAGGGCCGGCGGGACCCGACCCAGCCCAGGGCCGGCCCGGCAACAGGTCCGGCCGATCAGGGCCGGCGCTGGTCCGGCAACGGCCCCGGGCCGGCGCGGTACAGCTCCCGGGCCCGGTCGGCGAGGCCGCTGGTGGCCGAGGAGTTGGCCCAGGTGCCGAGGATGATCGCCGCGCCGGGGACCACCTTGGCGAAGACCCGCTTCGCCGCGCGCACGCCGGCCATCCGGGCGAGCCGGACACCCAACTGGAGCATCACCCTGCCGAACTGGCGGTCCCCCGCCGTGCCGAACAGTGCGCCGGCGCGCTCCCGCCCGGCGGCCACCCCGAGGGCGAGCCGGGCGCTCTCGGCGGCCTTGTGCACCTTCTGCAACACGAGCAGGTCGGTCGCCCGGTCGGGGTGGGCCGGGTCGACGCCGTACGCGGCGGCCACGTGCAGCACCAGCCGGGCCTGGGTCCAGGCCAGCACGCCCACGTCGATCACCGCGCCGGGCAGCCCGGCCGCCCCGGACACCGCGCCGGAGAGCCGGGCCTGGTTGACGAACCTGCGGACCGCCTGGTCGGCGAGCGCACCCGGGGGCAGGCCCGGACGCAGCGCCCGCTCCCGGGCGGCCCACCGCGCCGCCTCCGGCCCGAGCCGGCGCACCGCCTCCAGGGCCAGGTGCTCCGGGGCGTACTGCGGGTCGTTCCGCATCCGGTCCCACAGCGTGGCCGGCGGCGTCTCGGGGACGTCCTGCGGCCCGGCGGGCGGGATGGGGTCGGGTGGCTCGCCGTGGACGGGCGCGGGGTCGGTCACGAGGGCTCCCGATGGTTGAGCTGGGCGACGCGCGGTGGGTCATTCCCCAGTCATGTGTACCCGGGACCGGCAATTCCCCGCACCCGGACGGGTGCCGGACAACCATCCACAAGCGGCGGTCGCGTCCGCGCCGTCAGCCGAGAACCGCGTCGACGACCTCGGTGGCCCGCCACTCGTGCTGGGCGTACGCCCACGGGAACGCCGAGATCTGCACGGCCTGGGCGGCGTCGGTGAGCGCCATGTTCTGCCAGCCGGGGATCTGCACCAGGACGGCGAGGAACTGCTTCGTGGCGTACGCGGGCTGCATCAGGTCGCGCACGGTGCCCCAACCGCTGCTCGGGCGCTGCTGGAACAGCCCGACCGAGTCGTGGTCCCAACCGATGGCCTGGTGCGGGTAGTTCTGCGACTCGGGCAGCACGCCGCTGGCGTAGTTGTAGAGGTTGCTCTCCTGCATGGCGGTGGCCACCGCGATGACCAGGCCACGCCGCGGCACGCCCATCTCCTGGCCAGCCCGGACGATGGCCACGGCGTTGGCCATCTGGTCCGCGTCCAGCCCGGCCACCGGCGCGATCCGTCGCGGCGTGGGCTTGGCCTTCGGCTTGGGCTTCGCGGTCGCCTTGGGCTTGGCGGTCGGCGTGGGCTTCGCCGTCGGCGTCTGGGTGACGTCCGGGTCGGCGCTGGGGGTGGCGCTCGGGGTCGTGGGGAGGGCCTCCCGGGCCAGCCCACGGGAGGCGGCGTCGGCGGTCGCGCGCTGGGCGACCTCCTGCGCCGACACGGAGGCCGACGAATCGTTGCTCGCACCGGCGCCGACCTGGCTGCCGCCGATCAGGCCGAGGCAGCAGACCGCGCCGGCGGCGACCGCCAGCCGGGTGCGGCCGGGCCGGGCGGCGTGGGGGTTTGCGAGGTCCTTCAGGCGGGTACGGAGGAGGTCGAGGGAAAGGCGTCGGGGGGTGGGCTCTGCGGAGCCAGTTGACCGAACGGTGGAGTGAATATCGTCCGAACGGTCAGTCGATCCGCCGAGGCCGTGCTGGTCGTCGAGGGTGCCGTCGTCACGCATTCGACGAGGCTAAGGGGCGAATACACCGGTAACCGAGGTTGAACGCGTGGCCCTGACCACACTTCCCACCTGCGGAATCGGACCCGGCCGTATAGTGCGGCTCCCCTCGGCCGAGTCCTCGCGAAGCGGTCGAACCTCCGGTCCGCACCGGGCCGCACCCCTCGGGGCAGGAACGTCGCAGCACTCCACGGGCTAGTCGATGATCGATAAGCTCATACTTTCGGCCGAGGGCCAACACCCTCCTGTCGGTGGACGCGGCGGGCAGGATCGGCAATTCGGGCCGGCCGGCACCGGGCGTGGCCGAATCGTGATCATCATTTGGCCCGTAACGGAATGGACCACAGCGGCCGGTACGTTTGCCGGGACGGGAAGGCCGTCCCCGCATGGCCCTCCCGTACGCGCGTACCCAGGGAGGTCTCCACCGGTGCTCGACCCACACGAGCTCTACGAACTCACCGACGATCTGCCCGACCTCGGCCAACCGGTGCTGATCCAGGCACTGACCGGCTTCGTCGACGCCGGCAGCGCCACCCGGCTGGCCCGGGAGCAGTTGCTCACCTCCCTCGAAGCACGGCCGGTCGCCCGCTTCGACGTCGACCAGCTCTTCGACTACCGCTCCCGCCGGCCAGTGATGACCTTCGTCGAGGACCGCTGGGCCGAATACGACGCCCCGGCGCTGGAGCTGCACCAGCTGAACGACGACGACGAAACCCCGTTCCTGCTGCTCACCGGCCCCGAGCCGGACCTGCAGTGGGAACGCTTCGTGGCCGCGGTCGCCGGCCTGGCCACCCGGCTCGGCGTACGGCTCACCGTCGGCCTCAACTCGATCCCGATGGCGGTGCCGCACACCCGGCCCAGCGGGGTCACCGCCCACGCGACCCGCCGCGAGCTGATCGGCGGACACGAGCCGTGGCTCCAGCGGGTCCAGGTGCCCGGCAGCGTCGGCCAGTTGCTGGAGTTCCGCCTCGGCGAGCAGGGCCGCGACGCTCTCGGCTTCGCCGCGCACGTGCCGCACTACGTCGCCCAGACCGAGTACCCGGCCGCCGCCGAGGCGTTGCTCGCCGCGGTGTCCCGCAGCACCGGTCTGCTGCTGCCCGCCGAGGAACTGCGCTCCGCGGCCGAGGTGGTCCGGGTGGAGATCGACCGCCAGGTCGCCCAGACCGAGGAGGCCGCCACCCTGGTCCAGGCCCTGGAAGAGCAGTACGACGCGTTCGCCCGGGGGCACGGCGGAAAGAACCTGCTCGCCACCGAGACCGGCCCGCTGCCCACCGCCGACGAACTGGGCGCCGAGCTGGAACGCTTCCTCGCCGAGCAGACCCGGCCGGGCGACACCCCGGAACGCTGACCACGGCAGGCCGGCCGGGGTGTCACGCGGCACCAGCCGCGCGACACCCCGGCGACGCGGTACGGCGGGGCGGCCGGCGATGCGGCAGGCTGGAGACATGCGTCTGGCGACCTGGAACGTCAACTCGGTGAAGGCCCGCCTGCCCCGGCTGCTGGACTGGCTGGCTACCACGGAGCCGGACGTCGTGTGCCTACAGGAGACCAAATGCCCCGACGGGGCGTTCCCGGTCGCCGAGGTGGGCGCGCTGGGCTACGAGGCGGCCAGCCACAGCGACGGCCGGTGGAACGGGGTGGCCGTACTCTCCCGGGTCGGGCTGGCCGACGTGGCCGTCGGCTTCCCCGGCGAGCCCGGCTTCCCCCTGCCCGAGGCGCGGGCCATCTCGGCCACCTGCGCCGGGCTGCGGGTCTGGTCGGTGTACGTGCCGAACGGCCGCGCCACCGACGACCCGCACTACGTCTACAAGCTGGCCTGGTTGGCGGCGCTACGGGACGCGCTGGAGCCGGAGCTGATCACCGGTTTGCCGCTGGCGGTGTGCGGGGACTTCAACGTCGCCCCCACCGACGCCGACGTCTGGGACCCGGCGCTCTTCGTCACCTCCACCCACGTCACCCCGGCCGAGCGGGCCGCCCTGGCCGCGCTGCGCGACCTCGGGCTCAGCGACGTCGTGCCCACCCCGATGAAGGGCCCGCACCCGTTCACGTACTGGGACTACCGGGCCGGGATGTTCCACCAGAACAAGGGCATGCGGATCGACCTGGTCTACGCCTCCGCGCCGTTCGCCCGCGCGGTCCGCTCGGCGTACGTGGACCGGGAGGCGCGCAAGGGCAAGGCTCCCTCCGACCACGCCCCGATCGTGGTGGACGCCGACCTGGTGCCGGCCGTCGAGGCGTTCTGAACCCGTAGGGTGGGACGCATGGCAGTCGTGAAGATCAACGCGATCGACGTCCCGCCCGGAGCCGGCGCGGAGCTGGAGAAGCGCTTCGCCGCCCGGGCCGGCGCGGTGGAGAACTCCCCCGGCTTCCTCGGTTTCGAACTGCTCCGCCCGGTCGCCGGCGAGACCCGCTACTTCGTCTACACGAAGTGGGAGTCGGAGGAGGCGTACCAGGCGTGGGCGCAGGGGCCGTCCCGCGCCGCGCACGCCGGCGGCGAGGGTGGCGAGCCGCGCAAGCCGGTCGCCAGCGGGGCCACCCTGCTGGAGTTCGAGGTGGTCCAGCAGGTGCCCGGCAAGAGCTGACCGGTTCACGGCGCCCATGCCCCTGCCGCGGCGAGCCGGCTCGGGTCCAGCACCACCACGGCACCGGGCTCGGTGCGTACGGCACCGGCCTGGACGAGCACCCGCAGGGCCCGGTTGACGGTGACCCGGGACAGGCCCAGCTCCTCGCCCAGCCCCTGCTGGCCGCCGGGCAGAGCGATCCGAGGACCCGGGCCGGTCAGCGCTTCGGCGAGCCAGTCGGCGACCCGGGCGACCGGGCGGGGCGCGGCGGCCCGGGTCCGGGCCCGCCGGTCTCGGTTCACCTGCGCGGCGATCTGACGCAGCACGTGGTCCCGCACGACGGGCAGCTCGTGCAGGAGTTCGCGCAGCACCTCCGTGGGCAGCAGCCGGATCCGACAGACGCGCGCGGCGGTCCAGGTCGCGGTGTGCCGCCCGCCGTCCAGCACGGACGCCTTGTCGATCAGGCTTGGGCCGGTGACCGTGCCGAACCGCACCAGGGACCCGTCCACGGTGTGACAGCCGGCCGTCAGGGTGCCGCGTTCCAGCACGATCAGGTTGCGGGCGGGCTCCCCGAACCGGGCGACGACCTGGCCGGCCGGCACCGGCCGCAACGGATGACGCCGGGCGATGCGTTCCCGGCGCGGCTCATCGAGCAACGCGAAGAGCGGCACCGCCGCGAGCCCGTCGCCGTCCACGCGGGCAAGTATCACCTGGCGACGCCACACCGGCCCGCACGCTCGACCCCACCGGCCGGCACGCTCGACGCCACCGGCCGGCGACCAGGGCGACGGGTGCCCGCACCGACGACCGACCGGCGTATCCGGCGATACAGCGCGGACCCGCACCGCCGCCTAGCGTGACGGCATGGTCGTACTGGAACTCGCCTTCACCGATGATGACCGCCGGCTCGCCGCCCGTCCGGCGCACCGCGAACGACTCGCCCGGCTGTACGAAGAGGGACACCTGGCGGCGGCCGGCCCCTGGCAGGACGACTCCGGCGCCATGCTCGTCTTCTACGGCGACACGACCGCCGTACGGGAGATCATGGCGACCGATCCCTACTACATCACTCCGGGAGTGACGGTCGTGTCGCTGCGCCCGTGGCAACCGGTGGTCGGCGGCGGTTGACCGGCCACGCCGAGCCGGTCACGGCTCTCGGGTGTCGACCAGCGAGGCGAAGGTGATCACGTTGTCCGCGTAGCCGGTCCGCCCGCCGACCCACTGCCCGCCACAGGTGATCAGGCGCAGCCCCGGCGGGCCGCCCTCGCCGTACACCCGGTCGGCGGGGAGGTCGGCCTTGTCGAAGTACTCGACGGTGTCGACCTTGAAGGTCACAACGCTCCGGTCCGCCCGGGTCACCTCGATCCGGTCCCCCGGCTTGAGATCGCGCAGCCGGTAGAAGACCGCCGGGCCGCTCTTGGTGTCCACGTGCCCGACGATGATCGCCCGGCCCGGTTCGCCGGGCACCGGGCCGCGGTCGTACCAGCCGGTCTGGTCGTGCTGGCTCAGCGGCGGCACGTCCACCGAGCCGTCCTTCGCCTGGCCGACCGGGGTGACCGGCGCGCTCACGTTGATCGCCGGCACGGAGAGGCTCACCGGGCGGCTCGCCGGCTGCCGGGACCGGGCCGGCTGGGCCGTACCCGTCACCCCGGTCGTCTCGACCCAGTCGAACGGCCCGGCGGTCCGGCCCAGCCCGGCCCCGGTGGCGAAGATCCCGAGCAGCACCAGCACCACGGCGAGCGGCGCCGACCAGGGACGACGCCGCTGGGCGCGGGCCACCCCGGCGGGCGCTCGGGTGACGGAGTGGGAGGCCATGGCGCGCTCAGCGGCGGACGGTACGGGGACGACGCGCCGCCGCCACGCCGACCACCGCGCCGGCCACGGTCAGCGCCAGCCCGACCGGCACCAGGAACTTGCCGAACCCGGACCCGGCGGTCCCGCCGAAGCCGGTGGCCGGCCCGCGGCTGGGCCTCACCGCCTTGACCACCTGGAGCATCGTCGAGGCGGTCTGCCCGCTCGGGCACTCCAGCTTGACCCGGTAGTTGCCGGGTCGGGTGCGCTCGCTCACCATCGGTGAGGCGGTGAGCAGCCCGCGCTGCGGCTGCACCTGGACCCGGCCGAAGGCGTCGGAGACCACGATCGCCGGCACCGAGTTGTCCCGGCAGCTCGCGCGGAGGCCGACCAGGTAACCGGCTTCCACAGTGCTCGGGGTCACCTCAACGAAGATCAGGTCAGCGGGCGGCTGTTGCTGACCCTCCGGCGGACCGGGAGCCGGCTCGGCGACGGGCAGTACGGCGGGGCGGGGCGCGACGGCGGGCGGACCGGCCAGCGCGGGCGCCGCCCCGAGCAGCGGGGCGGCGCAGGCGGCGGCCGCGATCAGCAGCGCCGTGCCTCGCGTGACTGACACCATGCCCCCTCCCGGCGCCTCGGCCTGGAGCCCGTCGCCGCCTACCGCCAACCTCACATCCGCGCCGCGGCGTCGGTCGCGTACGCTCGGATCGCTGTGACCGCCACCGACCAGAACTCCGTGCCGCCCGCCCACGCCGCCCACGTCCGCACCTTCCATCCGCGCCGTGGCCGGATGACCGACCGGCAGCGCGCGGCGCTGGCCCGGCTCTGGCCCGCGTACGGCCTGGAGATCGCCGACCTGGACGGGCCGTACGATCCGACGGCGCTGTTCGGGCGGCGGGCCCCGCTGGTGCTGGAGATCGGGTCCGGGATGGGCGACGCCACCGTGGCGATGGCGGCGGCCGATCCGGACCGACACTATCTGGCGGTCGAGGTGCACACGCCCGGAATCGCCAACCTGCTGGACCTGGTCGACCGGCACGCGCTCACCAACGTCCGGGTGGCCAACGGCGACGCGTTGGACCTGGTCCGGGCGATGCCGGAGGGGTCGCTGGACGCGGTGCACGTGTTCTTCCCCGACCCGTGGCCGAAGGCCCGCCACCACAAGCGCCGGATCATCCAGCCGGCCCACGTGGCGCTGCTACGGTCCCGACTGGCCCCCGGCGGGACGCTGCACTGCGCCACCGACTGGGCCGAGTACGCCGTGTCGATGCGCGAGACGCTGACCGCCGACCCGGAACTGGCCGACGTGTACGGCGGGTACGCGCCCCGCCCCCCGCACCGCCCGCTGACCAAGTTCGAGCGCCGCGCCCTCACCGCCGGCCGCGAGATCTTCGACCTCATCCACCGGCGCCGGTGAAAGGAGGGGCCCCTTGTTAACGCCTGGCGTTGTAGAGGGGCCCCCTCCTAACAGGCGCGGCGGCCGGAGGCGGGAGCCCGGTTGGCGCGGCGGGGCATGATCCAGGCACGATGGGAGTCGCCATGACTCTCACCTCCGCGCTGCCGAAGAGCGCCGACCCCGACACCCTTTACGACACGTTCGCCGGCTGGGCGTCCGAGCGCGGTCTCGACCTCTATCCCCACCAGGAGGAGGCGGTCATCGAGATCGTCTCCGGGGCGAACGTGATCATGAACACGCCGACCGGCTCCGGCAAGAGCCTGGTCGCCATCGCCGCGCACTTCGCCGCCCTGGCCGACGACCGCACCACGTTCTACACCGCGCCGATCAAGGCCCTGGTGTCGGAGAAGTTCTTCGCGCTCTGCGAGGTCTTCGGTGCGGAGAACGTCGGCATGCTCACCGGCGACGCCAGCGTCAACGCCGACGCCCCGATCATCTGCTGCACCGCGGAGATCCTGGCCAACCTCGCGCTGCGCGAGGGCACCCGGGCCGACGTCGGCCAGGTGATCATGGACGAGTTCCACTTCTACGCCGAGCCGGACCGGGGCTGGGCCTGGCAGGTGCCGCTCATCGAGCTGCCGCAGGCCCAGTTCATCCTGATGTCCGCCACGCTCGGCGACACCACGCGCTTCGTGGACGACCTGACCCGGCGTACCGGCCGGCCGACCGCCGTCGTGCGCTCGGCCGAGCGGCCGGTCCCGCTCCTCTTCTCGTACGCGATGACCCCGCTGCACGAGACCCTTGAGGAACTGCTGGAGACGAAGCAGGCCCCGGTGTACGTCGTACACTTCACCCAGGCCGCCGCACTGGAACGCGCACAGGCGCTGATGAGCGTCAACGTCTGCACCCGGGCCGAGAAGGACCAGATCGCCGCCGCGATCGGCAACTTCCGGTTCACCTCCGGCTTCGGCAAGACGCTGTCCCGGCTGGTCCGGCACGGCATCGGCGTACACCACGCCGGCATGCTGCCCAAGTACCGCCGCCTGGTGGAGACCCTCGCGCAGGCCGGGCTGCTCAAGGTCATCTGTGGCACGGACACCCTCGGCGTCGGCATCAACGTGCCGATCCGTACGGTGCTCTTCACCGGCCTGAGCAAGTACGACGGCACGCGGACCCGACTGCTCAAGGCCCGCGAGTTCCACCAGATCGCCGGCCGGGCCGGCCGGGCCGGCTTCGACACTCTCGGCCGGGTGGTGGTGCAGGCCCCCGAGCACGTCATCGAGAACGAGAAGGCCCTGGCCAAGGCCGGCGACGACCCGAAGAAGCGCCGCAAGGTGGTCCGCCGCAAGCCCCCGGAGGGATCCATCGGGTGGGGCAAACCCACCTTCGACCGGCTCGTCGAGGCCGAGCCGGAGCCGCTCACCTCCAGCTTCCAGGTCAGCCACTCGATGCTGCTCAACGTCATCGGCCGGCCCGGCGACGCGTTCGCCTCGATGCGCCACCTGCTCACCGACAATCACGAGGACCGGGCCGCCCAGCGCCGGCACATCCGCCGGGCCATCGCCATCTACCGGGCGCTGCGGGCCGGCGGGGTGGTCGAGGAGCTGCCCGAACCGGACGAGCAGGGCCGCCGGGTCCGGCTCACCGTCGACCTCCAGCTCGATTTCGCGCTCAACCAGCCGCTGTCACCGCTCGCCCTGGCGGCCATCGAACTGCTGGACCGCGAGTCCCCGTCGTACGCCCTCGACGCGCTGTCGGTGATCGAGTCGATCCTCGACGACCCGCGCCAGGTGCTCTCCGCCCAGCAGTTCAAGGCCCGCGGCGAGGCGGTCGCCGCGATGAAGGCCGAAGGCATCGAGTACGAGGCCCGCCTCGAACTGCTCGACGAGGTGACCTGGCCCAAGCCGCTCGCCGAGCTGCTGGAGTCGGCGTACGAGATGTACCGGCAGGGGCACCCGTGGGTGGCCGACCACCAGCTCTCCCCCAAGTCCGTCGTCCGGGACATGTACGAGCGGGCGATGACCTTCCCGGAGTACGTGCAGTTCTACGGCCTGTCCCGCTCGGAGGGGCTCGTCCTGCGCTACCTCGCGGACGCGTACAAGACGCTGCGGCAGACCGTCCCCGAGGACGCCAAGACCGAGGAACTGGTCGACCTCATCGAGTGGCTGGGCGAACTGGTCCGCCAGGTCGACTCCAGCCTCATCGACGAGTGGGAGCGGCTGCGCAACCCGTCCGACGTCGAGGAGCTCGCGGCGTCGCTGGACGACCGGCCGCCGGCGGTCACCCGCAACGCCCGCGCGTTCCGGGTACTCGTCCGCAACGCGCTGTTCCGCCGGGTCGAGTTGGCCGCCCTGCGCCGCTGGGACGAGCTGGGCGAACTCGACGCCGGCTCGGGCTGGGACGCGGACGCGTGGGCGGACGCGCTGGAGCCGTACTTCGAGGCGTACGACGGGATCGGGGTCGGGCCGGACGCGCGCGGGCCGGCGCTGCTCATGATCGAGCAGGGCCGGGAGAAGTGGACCGTACGCCAGATCCTCGACGACCCGGAGGGCGACCACGACTGGGGGATCAGCGCCGAGATCGACCTGGCGGCCTCCGACGAGGTCGGCGGGGCGGTCGTGCGGATCACCGACGTCGGGCAGCTGTAGCACCTGCTTCGCGGGCCGTCCGCGGCGCCGGCCGTCCGCCCCGGCGGCCGGCGCCGCCCGCTGGTCGGAGCCGGTCTACTCTTCGCCCGTCCACGCCTGCGAGCGTTGGCGCAGGTCGTTGAGGGACGCCCGGTGGGCGTCCACCGCCCTCCGGCCGGCGTGGGTGAGCCGGATCCAGGTACGCGGGCGCCTGCCGACGAACCCTGGGCGATGTCAGACCCGTCGATTAGAATGTGTGTACTAATCGAGCTGTTGACCTGGGAGGATGCTCGTGACTGCGCCCACCTCCACCGCCCCTGTCACTCCCTACGCCACCCTGCTCGGGTTCACCCGGTATGTGGACCGCACCGGGCCCACCAAGGCCACCTTCGTCGGGGGCCTGCGCAAGCAGCGGGCGAGCCGGCACGGCTTCAACCCGCACGGCCAGTTCGTCAAGGCGCTCAAGGCCGACGTCGCCTTCCACACCGGCGGCACCCACCTGGCCCAGGTCACCGACCTGGTCAAGCCCCGCTGGCGTCCGCTCTACGAGGCGCTCGTGCCGGGCGCGACCACCTGGCTGCACTCCCTCGGCGACCCGGCCGGAGTCGACCTGGCGCAGACCCGGGACGCCCTGGCCATGCTGGGCGACCTGCCCGTCAAGATCAACCCACAGTTCGGTGTCCGATACGCCGACGGCCGCGCCGAGGCGATCCGCCTGCACTTCGACGAGGCACCGCCGAGCGAGGAGGCCACCCTGGCCACGCTGCACCTGATGGCCCGGCACATGGACGCGGTCCTGCCGCACGCCGAGCCGGTCCTGGTCGACGTCCGGCGCGGCGAGGCCCACCGCATGCCCACCACCGCCCGCCCCGACCAACTCGAACAGTGGCTGGCCGGCGAGGCCGCTGCCTTCCGCGCCATCTGGTCCACCGCCGCCTGACCTCCCACCCCCGCCCGCGGCGCGGTCCCGCCGGCGCTGTCCCGCGGCGGGCAAGATCGCACTCGATCCATGATGTAGTGGCCTCCCAGCTCCTGGGAGGCCACTACTTCCGCGTTTGAGCACGATCTTGGCGAGCGGCGTTCCGGGTTATCCACAGGGGCAGCGCCGGGGCACGGAATCGGGCAGCGTGTGCGTATGCCCAAAGCTCCTCGGCGACCGCCCCAACTGCGCGGTCGGATCTTTCGTGGCTCCGTTGCGGTGCGGCGTGGTCTGCTGACCCGTAACGATCTCCGCAGCTCGGCTTGGCGGCCGCTCTTTCGCGACGTCTACGCCGACGCACAGCTGAGCGTGACCCATGCCGACCGGTGCGCCGCCGTGCTCCGCTGGCTGGTGCCCGCCGGCACCGCCATCGCCGGCCGTTCGGCCGCCGCCCTCTACCGCGTCGGGCACGTCGCTCCCGAGCAGCCCGTCGACGTGCTCACCCCCACACCGCCACGAGCCCTCTCGGCACCCGTCCCCGCACCGGCCGCGCCGGCACCTGGCTCCGCGCCGGCCGTCCGTCTGGCACGGACTTCCGACGCCGCCCCGGCGAGGCCGGGCTGCGCGCCCGGCCAGCGGGGACCAATGAGCGGTCTGCGGGTGCACCGCGCCGAGGTGGACCCGGGCGACGTCGTGGAGCGGGCGGGCATCCTGGTCACCTCGCCAGCGCGTACCTGCTGGGACCTGGCGCGGTGGCTCGACGTGATCGAGGCGGTGGTGCTCATCGACGGCCTGTTGGCCCGTGGGCTCACCGACGTCACCGCCCTACGGGAGTACGCCCTGGCCAGGGCCGGCAGGCGCGGCTGGCGATCGTTGCTGCGCGCCGTCGATCTTGCCGACGCCGGCGCCGAGTCCCCGCAGGAGTCCCGCACGCGGGTGCGCCTGGTGCGTGCCGGTCTGCCCCGCCCTGAGACGCAGTGGGTGGTGTCGCAACAGGGGCGCTTCATCGCCCGGCTGGATCTGGCGTGGCCGGAGTTCAGGGTCGCGGTCGAATACGACGGGCTGTGGCACGACGACCCGGAGCAGTTCCACCGGGACCGTCAACGGCTCAACCGGCTGCTCGGGGCGGAGTGGATCGTCCTGCACGTCACAGCGAAACGCTTTCGGCACGACTTCGACGGAATCCTCACCGAGGTGCGCGCGGCACTGCGTGCCCGCGGCTGGCGCGCTGCCGTGACGTGAAGATCATGCTCGAACAGGGAAGTAGTGGCCTCCCATGCGGACGAGGCCACTACTTCCTGAATCGAGTGCGATCTTGCGGGCCGCAGGAGCGCGATGCGGCGCGACGGGTCAGGCGGAGAGGTACTTCTCCAGGTCGTCGAGGATCTTGTTGGCGGCGGTTACGCCGATGCCGGTCATCCAGGTCTCGTCGGCGACGACGTGGGCCTTGCCGGCCTTGACCGCGGCGAGACCCTGCCAGAGGCTGCCGGCCGTGACCTTGGTCTGCTCGGCGGCGGCCTTCTCGCCGTACGCGGTGACGAAGATGACGTCGCCGTCCACCTCGTTGACCCGCTCCGGGCTGACCTGGTCGAAGCGCTTGTCCTTCTTGCCGTCGAGGCGCTGCCGCACGGGGCGGCCCAGCCCGGTGTCGCCGATGACGATGCCCGAGAACGACTCCGGGCCGTACACCCGGATGTTGCCGGGCATGAAGCGGACGATGGAGATCTGGCGGGACGCGGCGTCGCCGAGCGAGGCGCCGAACTCCTTCGCCCGCTTCTCGTACGCTGCGAGCAGGTCGTGAGCCTGCTGCTCCTTGCCCAGGGCCTTGCCGTCGAGGAGGAAGTTCTCCTTCCAGGTGACGCCCACCTGCTCGGTGAAGACGGTCGGCGCGATGGCGGACAGCTCGTCGTAGAACTTCTCCTGGCGGAACTTGCTGCCGAGGATCAGGTCGGGCTTGAGCGCGTTGATCGCCTCCAGGTCGGGTTCGGTGAGCACCCCGACCGCCTTGATTCCGGCGAGTTTCTCCGCGCCGAAGTAGGTGGGCCAGCTCTTCGCCTCACCGGCGGTCGCCGCGCCGACCGGCGTGACGCCGAGCGAGAGCGCGGTGTCGAACTTGTCGGTGTCGAGCACCACCACGCGCTTCGGCTCGGCGGGCACCTTGGTGGTGCCCATCGCGTGGGTGATCTCCCGGGTGTCCCCGGTGGCCGCACCGGGGGCGGGGTCGCTCTCCCCACAGGCGGTGAGACCGACACCGAGGGCGAGGGCCGCGGTGAGGGCGACGGCGAGACGACGCATCAGGGTCCTTTCGTGGTACGGGTCGGCGGGCGCTCAGGCGTCGCCGACGGAGGAGCCGGCCGGGGCCGGAGCAGGGGGGACCGGCGCGGCAGCCGGAACCGGGGAAGCCTCCGGGGTGGCCAGGGCGGAAGGAGGGGCCGGCGCAACAGGCGAAGCCGGAGCAGCAGGCCGGGCCGGAGAATCGGCCGGGGCGGGCGGGGCCGCCGAGGTGTGGGTGAGGGCGGGCACGACGAGGGGGGCGCCGGTGACCGGGCAGGGCACGACCACGCAGTCGAGCCCGAAGACCGCCCGGACCAGGTCGGCGGTGAGGATCTCGCGCGGGGGCCCGGCCGCCACCACCGCGCCGTCCCGCATGGCGACCAGGTGGTCGGCGTACCGGGCGGCCTGGTTGAGATCGTGCAGCACGGCGACCACGGTCCGGCCACGCTCGGCCCGCAGCCGGTGCAGCAGGTCCAGCACCTCCACCTGGTGGGCGAGGTCGAGGAAGGTGGTCGGCTCGTCCAGCAGCAGCGCCTCGGTGTCCTGGGCGAGGGTCATCGCGATCCAGACCCGCTGCCGCTGCCCGCCGGAGAGGGTGTCCACCGCCCGGTCGGCGAGCCCGGCGACGTCGGCGAGGGCCATGGCCCGCTCGACGGCCCGGCTGTCGTCCGGGGACCACTGCCGCCACCACCGCTGGTACGGCTGCCGGCCGCGGCCGACCAGGTCCGCCACGGTGATCCCCTCGGGCACCAGCGGGCTCTGCGGCAGCACGCCGAGGCGCCGGGCCACCTCGCGGGTGGGCAGGTCGCGGATCGCCGTACCGTCGAGCAGCACGGCGCCGCGACGTGGGGCGAGCAGCCGGGCCATGGTGCGCAGCAGGGTGGACTTGCCGCAGGCGTTCGGCCCGACGATGACGGTGAACGCGTCGGCGGGCAGGTCGAGGTCCAGCCCGTCCAGCACGGTCCGGCCGTCGTAGCCGACGACCAGGTCGCGGGTGGACAGCATCGCGGTCACGACCGCCTCCCTCGGGTACGCAGCAACAGGAACATCAGGTACGGCCCCCCGATGGCGGCGGTGAGCACCCCGGCGGGGAGTTGGGTGGGCGCGAACAGGCGGCGACCGCCGAGGTCGGCGAGCACCAGCAGCAGTGCCCCGAGCAGCGCGGCGCAGAGCAGCGGTGGCCGCTCCCCCCGGACCAGCCGGCGGGCCACCTGCGGGGCGACCAGGGCGACGAAGTCCACCGCGCCGACCTGGGCGGTGACGGTGGCCGCGATCAGCACACCGGTGGCGGCCAGCCCGACCCGGCGGGCCACCGGACGCAGCCCGACGCCGCGGGCGGTGTCGTCGTCCAGCGCGGTGCTGTGCAGCGCCCAACCGGCCCAGGCGAGCACCGGCAGCAGCACGGCGAGGGTGGCCCCGATCCAGGCGGCCTCGGTCCAGCCCTTGCCGGCGAGGGTGCCGATCAGCCAGACCTGGGCGCGCAGCCCGTCGATCGGGTCGGCGGTGAGCATCACCACCTCGGTGAGCGCGCGGAACGCGAACGCCACCGCCACCCCGGCGAGGACGAAACGTTGCGCCGCCAGCCCGTGCCGGGCCCCGAGGGCGAACACCGCGACCGCCGCGACCAGGCCGCCGAGCAGCGCGGCCGGCGCGACCAGGATCGCGGCGGCGCCGCCGGTGAGGGCCACCGTCGCGGCCAGCCCGGCGCCCTGGGTGACACCGATGACGTCGGGGCTGGCCAGCGGGTTGCGGGCGACGCTCTGGATCAGGGTGCCGGCCACGCCGAACGCGGCCCCGGCCAGCGCCGCGAGCACCGCGCGGGGCAGTCGCAGGTGCAGCACCACCAGGTCGTACGGGGTGCCGGCCCCGGAGAGCGAGCGCAGCACGTCACCGGGTGCGACGTACGGGGTGCCGAGCGAGAGGCTGACCACGACGGCACCGGCGAGCAGCAGGAACAGGGTGGCGGCGACGAGCACCGGGCGACGGCGGACCTGTACGGTGACCGGCCCGACCCGCAGCAGTGACCGCCCGGGCAGGGCGAGACTCGGCCCGCTCACGCCGCCGCCTCGCTTCGCTCACCGGCGGCGCGAGGCGCCACGCTACCGAGCCCAATGGTTCGCTCGCTCACGGTGCCTCCTCGCTTCGCTCACCGGCGGCGCGAGGCGCCACGCTACTGAGCCAGATGGTTCGCTCGCTCCGCTCGCTCACGTGGTCACCACCCGGGCGCGGCGGACCAGGTAGGCGAGCAGCGGCGCGCCGAGCAGCGCGGTGACGATGCCGGCCGGGATCTCGCCGGGCGGCGCGACGAGTCGGCCGACGATGTCGGCGGTGAGCAGCAGGGCCGGGCCGAGCAGTCCGGCGACCAGCAGGGTCCACCGGTGGTCGGCGCCGACCAGTGCCCGGGCCAGGTGCGGCACCGCCAGCCCGACGAAGGCGATCGGCCCGGCGGCGGCGACCGCGGCGCCGGTGAGCAGCACGCCGGCCGCCCCGGCGCCGAGGCGGACCAGCGCGATCCGGTGCCCCAGGCCGCGGGCGACGTCGTCGCCGAGCGCGAGCGCGTCCAGCCCTCGGGCGACCAGGGCGGCGAGCGCGACGCCGGCGAGGACGAACGGGAGCACCTGCCCGGCGACGCCGACGTCCCGGCCGGTCAGGCCGCCGACCACCCAGAATCGGTACTCCTCGAAGGTGCGGGCGTCGATGCTGAGCAGCGCGTACACGACGGCGCCGAGACTGGCGTCGAGGGCCGCGCCGACCAGCGCGAGGGTGACCGGGCTGGCGCCCTCGCGGGTGCGGTTGGCGACGGCGAAGACCAGCAGGCCGGCGAGGAGTGCGCCGCCGACGCCGAACCAGACGTACCCGGTGAGGGTGCCGACGCCGAAGACGGCGATGGCCAGCACCACGCCGACGGACGCGCCGGCGCTGACGCCGAGGATGCGCGGCTCGGCGAGGGGGTTGCGGGTGACGGCCTGGAAGAGCACGCCGGCGAGGGCCAGGGCGAGCCCGACGACCAACCCCAGGGCGGTACGCGGCAGCCGCAGTTCCCGGACGATCGTGCTGGCCTCCCCGCCGTCCGGGGCGGTGAGCGCGGCCCACACCGCCTCGACGGGCAGCGGCCGGCTGCCGAGCGCCAGGCTGGCGGCCAGCGCGACGGTGAGCAGGAGCGCCGCCGCCAGGGTGACCGCGAGGCGGCGGCCGACGCCTCGGCGGGTGGGGGTGCCGGCCCGGGCGGGCCGGACGGCGACGCTGGTCACGAGCAGTCCGTCCTGTTGGCTTAGGTTCGCCTTACCTTAACGGAGAAGGTTAGGCGAACCTAACTCGGGATCGTCGATCTTCCGCCGCCGGGGCGAACGGCGACGCGACGCTGCGTGGCGCTTGCGGCTCCCCTGACGGGAGGCGCAAAGGTAAGGGCATGAACGGCGAGCGGCTCTACTCGATCGGCGACCTGGCCCGACGGACCGGGATGACGGTCAAGACCATCCGCTTCTACTCCGACCAGGGGATCGTGCCGCCCACCGACCGCAGCCCCACCGGCCAGCGCCGCTACGACCTGGACGCCGCCGCCCGGCTCGACCTCGTACGCACGCTGCGCGACCTCGGACTGGACCTGGCCACGATCCGCGGCATCGTGGACCGGGAGATCTCCCTGCCCGAGGTCGCCGCGGCGCACGCCGAGGCGCTGGCGGCCCAGATCCGGGTGCTGCGGCTGCGGCGCGCGGTGCTGACCGCGGTCGCCCGGCGCGGGTCCACACCAGAGGAGATGAGGCTCGTGCACCAGCTGGCGAAGCTCTCCGACGCCGAGCGCCGGCGACTGATCGACGAGTTCCTGGACGCCGCCTTCACCGGCCTGCCGGCCGACCCCGCGTTCGCCGGGATCAGGCGCACCCTGACCCCGGAACTCCCCGACGACGCCGACGCCGAACAGGTCGAGGCCTGGGTGGAGTTGGCCGAACTCGCCCAGGACCCGGGTTTTCGGGCCAGCCTGCGGCGGCTGGCGGAGCAGCACGCGGCGGACCGGGCCGGCACGCCGGCCGTACGCCGGGACGCGGTCGCGGTCGCCCGGGAGCAGGTCGGGCCGGCCCTGGCCGCCGGCGTCGATCCGACCTCGCGCCGAGCCGATCCGGTCGTCGCCGCGATCACGGACCGGTACGCGCGGCTCTGCGGCCGCCCCGACGACACCGACCTCCGGCGACGGCTGCTGGACCGGCTGAAATCCGCGAACGATCCTCGTCGCGAGCGATACCTGCACCTGCTCTCGGTGATCAACGGCTGGTCGGCGACCGAGAACCTGGCCCCGATCCTCGACTGGTCGATCCGCGCCCTGCGGGCCCGAACCCCGGGGTGACCCTTTTTCAACCCATTTGCGCCCTACGCTGAGAGCATGCGATTCGACCAGCACACCGTGGTCCTCCTGGTGCGTCCCGACGACCCGCCCGAGCTGCCCCAGGACGCGGTCGACCGGTTGCAGGACGCGCACCTGGCCCACCAGGCGGGGCTGGTGGAGCAGGGGGCGCTGCTGGCCGCCGGCCCGTTCCTCGGCGGCGACGACGAGCGGATCCACGGTCTCGCCGTGCTCTCGGTGGACCCACAGATGGCCCGCGAGATCTACGCCAACGATCCCGCGGTGCGCGCCGGGCGGCTGGTCGCCCGGGTGATGAGCTGGATGGTGCCGGAGGGCGTGCTCCGCTTCGAGCAGGTCCCGGTGCCCACGTCCATGCTGGAGGTGGCGTCCGGGGACTGACTAGTCCTCCGCGGCCTGGCGGCTGCCCGGCACCACCGGCAGCGGCCACACCCCGGTTCGCGGCGCGGCCGGCACCTCCACCTGGTGGTCCGACCAGACGTACGTCTCGGGCAGCAGGTCGGCGACCGGGACCGCGCGCAGCGCGTCCATCGGACCGACGATCACCTTGATCGACGGAAAGTAGTCGAGGAGCACCTGCCGGCATCGACCGCACGGCGGAATGACACCCCGGCCGCGGTCGCCCACCGCGACGATGGTCTCCAGCTCACCGGCGCCCTGGGTGGCGGCGGCGCCGATGGCCACCACCTCGGCGCACGGGCCCCCGGTGAAGTGGTAGACGTTCACGCCGGTGAAGACCCGGCCGTCGGTGGTCCGCGCGGCGGCGGCGACGCTGTGGTTGTCGCTTCGGCAGCGCAGCTTGGCGACGGCCGTGGCGGCCTGCACCAGCGCCCGGTCGGTGTCCCGCATGATCATCACGTCCCGTCGTCGACCTCGGTCGGCGGCCAACTCTAGTGCGGCGTCCGGCGGCGTTCACGCAGTGCCGGGTGAGTGTCGTGGATCCCGGCCGCCGGCGGTAACCCGGGAGCGCTCCGGCGCGCGGCTGCCTATCCTTGGCGACGACATGCAGAATCCAGCCGTACCCGCCGCCGCCGAGACCGCCCGCGACCTGCACCGCCGCCTCTCCCCCCTGATGTTCCGCGACCAGCGCCGGCTCCAGCGCCGGCTGGACGGGGTCCGGAAGCTGCGCAACCCGCAGCGGCGCGACGCGGCGCTGGCCGAGATCGCGGCCGAGGTGGCGCGGGCCGAGGCCCGACTGGTCGCCCGGCGAGCCGCCGTGCCGGTGGTCACCTACCCGGCCCAGTTGCCGGTCAGCGAGCGCAAGGACGACATCGCCGCCGCCATCCGCGACCACCAGGTGGTGATCGTGGCCGGCGAGACCGGCTCCGGCAAGACCACCCAGCTACCCAAGATCTGCCTGGAGCTGGGGCGCGGGATCACCGGGCTGATCGGGCACACCCAGCCCCGCCGGCTCGCCGCCCGGACCGTCGCCGACCGGATCGCCGAGGAACTGGGCACCGAGCTGGGCGACGTGGTCGGCTACAAGGTGCGCTTCACCGATCAGGTCAGCGAGAACAGCCTGGTCAAGCTGATGACCGACGGCATCCTGCTGGCCGAGTTGCAGACCGACCGGATGCTGCGCCAGTACGACACGTTGATCATCGACGAGGCGCACGAGCGCAGCCTCAACATCGACTTCATTCTGGGCTACCTCAAGCAGCTCCTTCCCCGCCGCCCCGACCTCAAGGTGGTCATCACCTCGGCGACCATCGAGACCGACCGGTTCGCCAAGCACTTCGCCGACGCCGAGGGCAACCCGGCGCCGATCGTCGAGGTGTCCGGCCGGACCTACCCGGTCGAGGTGCGGTACCGGCCGCTGGTCGAGGTCACCGAGGGCGAGGATGAGGACGAGGCCGACGAGGAGAACGTCCGCGACCAGATCCAGGCCATCGGCGACGCGGTCGAGGAACTGGCCGCCGAGGGGCCCGGCGACATCCTGGTCTTCCTCAGCGGCGAGCGGGAGATCCGGGACACCGCGGAGGCGCTCGGCAAGCTGGTGCAGAAGAAGCGGTCCCTGCTCGGCACCGAGATCCTCCCGCTGTACGCCCGCCTGTCCACCGCCGAGCAGCACCGGGTCTTCGCCCCGCACGCCGGGCGCCGGGTGGTGCTCGCCACCAACGTCGCGGAGACCTCGCTGACCGTGCCCGGCATCAAGTACGTGGTGGACCCGGGCACCGCCCGGATCTCCCGCTACTCCAGCCGGCTCAAGGTGCAGCGGCTGCCGATCGAGCCGGTGTCGCAGGCGTCGGCCAACCAGCGCAAGGGGCGCTGCGGGCGTACCTCGGACGGCATCTGCATCCGCCTCTACGACGAGCAGGACTTCTCCTCCCGTCCCGAGTTCACCGATCCGGAGATCCTGCGCACCAACCTCGCCTCGGTCATCCTCCAGATGACCTCGATCGGGCTCGGCGACATCGCCGCGTTCCCGTTCATCGACCCGCCGGACCGGCGCAACATCACCGACGGCGTGAACCTGCTGCACGAGTTGGGCGCGCTCGACCCGGCCGAGACCGACCCGGCGAAGCGGCTCACCGCGCTGGGCCGGCGGCTGGCCCAGCTCCCGGTCGACCCGCGGTTGGCCCGGATGGTCCTGGAGGGCGAGCGCAACGGCTGCGCCACCGAGGTGATCGTGATCGCCGCCGCGCTCTCCATCCAGGATCCGCGCGAGCGGCCGGCGGAGAAGCAGGCCCAGGCCGACCAGGCGCACGCCCGGTTCGCCGACAAGGAGTCGGACTTCGTCGCGTACCTCAACCTGTGGCGGTATCTGCGTGAGCAGCAGCGGGCCCTGTCGTCCAGCGCGTTCCGGCGGATGTGCAAGGCGGAATACCTGAACTACCTGCGGGTCCGCGAGTGGCAGGACATCGTCAGCCAGCTGCGTCAGGTGCTGCGTACCGGAGAAAAGGGGGACGGGCGCCGCGGGGCCGGCGCGGACCTGCCGGAGGAGATCGACACCCCGAAGGTGCACCAGTCGCTGCTGCCCGGCCTGCTCTCCCACCTCGGGCTCAAGGACGCCCAGAAGCACGAGTACCTGGGGGCGCGCGGGGCGAAGTTCGCGGTCTTCCCCGGCTCGGCGCTATTCAAGAAGCCGCCGCGCTGGGTGATGGCCGCCGAGCTGGTGGAGACCTCCCGGCTCTGGGGCCGGGTCGCCGGCCGGATCGAGCCCGAGTGGGTCGAACCGCTCGCCCAGCACCTGGTCAAACGCAGCTACAGCGAGCCGCACTGGGAGAAGAAGCAGGCCGCGGTGATGGCGTACGAGAAGGTCACCCTGTACGGCATCCCGATCGTCACCTCCCGCAAGGTCAACTTCGGGCGGATCGACCCGCCGTTGTCCCGTGAGCTGTTCATCCGGCACGCCCTGGTCGAGGGCGACTGGCAGACCCACCACCAGTTCTGGCGGGACAACCAACGGCTCCTCGCCGAGGTGGAGGAGTTGGAGAACCGGGCCCGGCGGCGGGACATCCTGGTCGACGACGAGACGATCTTCCACTTCTACGACCAGCGGATCCCCGCCGACGTGGTCTCCGGGCGGCACTTCGACACCTGGTGGAAGAAGGTCCGCCGGGAGCGGCCCGACCTGCTCACCTTCACCCGCGATCTGCTCGTGAACACCGGTCGCGGCGGGGTGGACGAGGCCGACTACCCGGACGAGTGGCGGGCCGACGGGGTGACCCTTCCGCTGACCTACACCTTCGACCCGGGCACCGCGACCGACGGGGTCACCGTGGACATCCCGCTGCCGCTGCTCAACCAGGTGCCGGCGGAGAGCTTCGACTGGCAGGTGCCCGGGCTGCGCGAGGAACTGGTCATCGCGCTGATCCGGTCGCTGCCCAAGGCGTTGCGGCGCAACTTCGTCCCGGTGCCCGACTACGCCCGGGCGGCGCTGGCGGCGATCACCCCCGGCGAGGAGCCGCTGCTCGACGCGCTCGCCCGGCAGCTGCGCCGGATGACCGGGGTGACCGTGCCGCCGCAGTCCTGGGACCTGGACAAGCTGCCGCCACACCTGCGGGTCACCTTCCGGGTGCTCGGCGACGACGACAAACCGGTCGCCGAGGGCAAGGACCTGCCGGCCCTGCAACGCCAACTCCGCCAGGAGGTACGCCAGGTCGTCGCCGCCGCCGCGCCGGACGTGGCCCGGACCGGGCTCACCGAGTGGAGCATCGGCGATCTTCCTCGCACCATCGAGCAGGTCCGCGCCGGGTACGCGGTGACCGCGTACCCGGCCCTGGTCGACGAGGGCACCACGGTCGGGGTGAAGGTGTTCGACTCCCCGGCCGAGCAGGAGGCCGCGCACTGGGCGGGCACCCGGCGGCTGCTCCGGCTGACCCTGCCGTCCCCGGCGAAGTTCCTCCAGGGTCGCCTCTCCAACGAGGCCAAGCTGGCGCTGTCCCGCAACCCGCACGGCGGGGTGCAGGCGTTGATCGAGGACGCCACCGGCGCGGCGATCGACCGGCTGACCGCCGACGCCGGCGGCCCGGCCTGGGACGCCGAGGGTTTCGCCGCGCTGCGCGACAAGGTACGCGCCGACCTGGTCGACACCGTGGTCGAGGTGATGGGCCGGGTCCGCCAGGTGCTCGCGGCCGCGTACGCGGTGGAGCAGCGGCTCGGTGCGACGAGGAACCTCGCCGTGGTGGCCGCCCTGGCCGACATCCGCAACCAGCTCGGCGGCCTGGTGCACAAGGGCTTCATCACCGAGGCCGGGTACGCCCGCCTGCCCGACCTGCTGCGCTACCTCACCGCGATCGAGCGCCGGCTGGACCGGCTGCCCGGCAATCCGCAGCGGGACAAGCAGCAGCAGGATCGGATCGCCGTGGTGCAGCGGGAGTACCAGGACATGCTGAACGCCCTGCCGCCGGCGAGACGGCAGTCGGCGGCGGTACGGCAGATCCGCTGGATGATCGAGGAGCTGCGGGTGAACATCTTCGCCCAGGCGCTCGGCACCCCGTACCCGGTCTCCGAGCAGCGCATCTACCGGGCGATGGACGAGGCCGAGGGGCGCTGACGGGGCTGAGTGACAGCGCGTCCGGACGCTGCCGGCTGGACCGGCAGAGTGGGCGGTCGCCGACGCGGTCCGCCTCGCTCTGCCGGTCGGACGGCTCTGATCCCGCCTGCGGCGGCCAGGGTCATTCCGGCTGGCCGGGCTGTCTCGGGCCGATGCGGTAGGGCCGCATCATCTCGTTGTCCTCGTGCTCCACGATGTGGCAGTGCCAGACGAACTGGCCGGGGGTGCTGAACCGTGCCTTCACCCGCGTCACCTGGCCCGGGAGCGCCACAACGGTGTCCTTGAAGCCGGTCTCCCACGACCGCGGGGGTTGCGTCGAACCCACGACCTGAACCGTCTGGGTGGCCGGGTCCGCGATGATGTCCTGGCGGTTCACCACCTCGAACTTCACCTCGTGAATGTGGATCGGGTGAGCGTCAACGGTGGTGTTGTAGAGCTCCCACACCTCGGTGGCGCCGGTCGCTGGGTTCTCGGTGACCGGTTCCGCCCATCCTCTCGCGGTCCACACCAGGGCGCCGGTGTTCGGATCGGGGGCTACGGTGCCGAGGAGCACCTCCACCGGCCCCTCGACGGGATCGCCGCTCGCGTCGAATCCCGTGGCCGCCTGCTCGACGAGCGCCAGCCCCCGGGTAAGCGTCTCCGCCGGCAGCGGGGTGATGCCCGGCAACTGGAGGAACTCCGGTGGCGTGGTGTGGTCCGGCCCCACTCGCGGCACGACCTGGACCTGCATGATCTGGCCCGTCGTGGCCGGGTCGGCGACGGCGGCGCTCGGGAACGGCCCGTCGGGGCCGGCGTTGCGCAGCACATGGTTCCCGACCGGCACGTTGGTGAAGTCGACGATGAGGTCAGCCCGCTCGGCCGGGCTCATCAGCAGCTGGTTCCCGTTGGTCGCGGTGAGGTTCACCGGGGCGGCGAGGAAGCCGCCCTCGTTTCCGATCGCCCACACCTCGACGCCCGGGATCTGGTTGAAGTCGAGAATGAGGAAGCGCGCGTCGCAGCCGTTGAGGGCCCGGAAGCGGTAGCGGCGCTGCTCGACCTCCAGGAATGGCCAGGTGTTGCCGTTGACCATGATGGTGTTGCCGAAGAACTCCGGGTTCCAGATCGGCGAGAACGGCCCGTCCGGGATGTAGGGGCCCACGATGCCGTCGGAGAACGCGCGGCTGTCGGGGTAGAACAGCGACCCGTCGGCGTTGAACGACCGGTCCTGGATCGCAAGTGGGATCTCGCGGTAGCGCCTGTTCGGCGGATCGTTCTCCTGCGGCGCCGGCCCTGGCAGGACCGCCCGGCGACCGGTGCGGCTGTCGCGTACCGCGTCGTCGCCGGCCGGGCCGCCGCGGAGGAGGTAGAAGCCCGCCGGGCCGGCGTACACGTTGAGCCGGGTCAGGCCCAGCGTGTGGTCGTGGTACCAGTTGGTCGAGGCGCGGTCCGTGTTGGGGTACTGGAAGATGGCGAGCCCGGGCCTCCAGGTCACGTCGAACTTCGCCGCCGCCTTGCCCTTGAAGAAGTTGTACCAGGTGCCCACAGTGGCGAAGCCGGCCGGAATGTCGTCCGCGTCGGGCAGGTACCACGCTTCGGTGTACCCGTCGCTCTCGTCGCCCACCCCGACCGCACCGTGCACGTGGGTCACCAGGGGTACCGGGCCCGTGTACGGCCCCGGCGTCGAGGTGAACTCGGGCCGCGAATCCCGCGGGCCCGACCCGTTTACCGCGGGATCCGTCCCTTGCGGCGGGTTGGCCCAGTGCAGGGTCGGGTCGACCGGCAACAGGTGCGGCAGGAAGTTGCCGCACTGGTCGACCAGCTCGTTGATCCACTTGACTCGGACCGGTCGGTCGTATCGCGCCTCGATGGTCAGCGACGGCGCGTGATGGAGGTCGGCCTGCTTGCGTCCGTGCTTCTTCCCCCCGCCAACGGGGCCGTATCCCCACACCGTGGTAGCCGGCAGTCCCGCCGGCAGGATCTGCTCCTGGAACTGGCGGACCGAGATCTCGTAGTAGTCGATCTGCTCGCCGCGCGAACAGATGACATCCGCCCGTGGCATCGCCGGCGGGATGAGCAGCGGTGTAACGAACTTCGGCACCGTGGTCGGGTCAAGCGTGCCCCCAGGAATCTGGGCCAGCGCTTGGGTGCCGCCACCCGGCAGGTAGGCGTAGAGCGCCACACTGGCTCCCGCAACGCCCACCGACTTGATGAACATACGCCGACTCAGTGGCCTGACCGGCGTCTCTACAAGATCCGACATTCACTACACCCCCGCGCCTCTGCACCGCGTGCCCGGATACACGTCGATGGACCAATACGTGATTATTATCCGGTTTCACCATCGATCGGGCCGGAACGGCAGCCACATCCCTCCAATACCTGAATGACCCTCATTGCGAGGACTGCCCCGTCGAGCTCCCAATCACCTCGGTGAACACGTGGCGCCGACCCGGCCGGGCACGACGGACTCGGCCGGCTCAGGCGCCGGACGACGCCCTACGGCAGCGGCTCGACCCCGGGCGGGAGTTCGTTGCCGACGGTGGCGTCGTGGACGTACTCCAGGAGGATGCGGCGCAGCTCGCGGCCAGCGTGGGTGGGCACCACGTCCCGGCGGCGGGCCACCGCGATGGTCCGGCCCACGCCGGGCCGGGCGAGCCGGGTGACCCGGATGCCGGGCCGGCGGGCCACCGCGATGCCCGGCACCAGCGCGACGCCGAGCCCCGCCTCGACGAAGCTGAGCACCGCGTCCATCTCCCCGCCATCCACCGAGAGGGTCGGCTCGAAGCCGGCCTCCCGGCACGCCTGGAGGGTGGCGTCGCGCAGGTCGTAGCCCTCGCGGAACATCACGAGAGGCTGCTCGCGCAGATCGGTGATGCGCACCTCGCCGTTGACGGAGGCGGCCGGCAGCGGGTCCACGGAGGCCACCACCAGGCTCTCCCGCAGGATCGGGTCGGCGCGCAGCCCCGGGTCGGTGCCGGCCGCGGGCATGATGATCAGCGCCAGGTCGAGGTCGCCGCGGAGCAGGTCGCGTACCAGGTCCTGGGAGCCGCCCTCCTCGACGCGCAGGTCGACGGCGGGATGGGCGTCGCGGAACCGGCGCAGCACCTGCGGCGCGAGCGAGGTGGCCAGGCTGGGCGTGGCGCCGAGGCGGACCCGGCCGCGGCGCAGCCCCACCAACTCCTGCACCTCCCGGGTGGCGGTGTCGACGTCGGCGAGGATCCGCTTGGCCAGCGGCAGCAGCACCTCCCCCGCCGCGGTGAGGGCGATGTTGCCCCTTACCCGCTCGAACAACGGGGCCCCGAGGCCGGTCTCCAGGGCGTGAATTTGCTTACTCAAAGAGGGCTGGGTAATGCCCACGAGCTCGGCCGCTTGGGTGAAATGTCGTACTTCTGCGACCGCAACGAAGTATCGGAGCTGATGAAGCTGCACCTTCATAGCCTACGACTATCAAGGCTGCGAGGTCGATGCATTGGACGACTGATCGAACGGCTCCTAGCGTCGGTCGCGTGGTAATCACGAAAACTCGGTCGCCCATCCGCTCCAACATCGGCCTCAAGGCCGTCATGGCGGTGACGGGCATCCTCCTGGTGCTGTTCCTGATCCTGCACATGCTCGGCAACCTGAAGGTGTTCACGGGCGAGACCTCGTTCGACCACTACGCGCACTGGCTGCGCGACATCGGTACGCCGCTGCTGCCGTCGACCTGGTACCTGTGGATCCAGCGCACGGTGCTGGTCGCGGCGGTGCTGGGCCACATCGGCTCCGCCACCGTCCTGGCGATGCGCTCCCGCGCCGCCCGCCCGGTGGCGTACGCGCACCGCCGCAAGGTGCACGTCAACTATGCGGCCCGCACGATGCGCTGGGGTGGGGTGATCATCCTGCTCTTCGTGATCTACCACATCCTGGACCTGACCACCGGTCACCTGAACCCGCAGGGCGACCCGAGCAACCCGTACGGCAACGTGGTCGCCGACTTCGCCCCGGAGCGCTGGTACGTCACGCTCTTCTACACGCTGGCCGTCGTCACGCTCGGTTTCCATTTGCGGCACGGCGCCGCCAGCGCGTTCCGCAGCCTCGGCCAGCAGACTCCGAAGGGCGAGCAGCGGGCCCGCGCCGCCGCCCTGGTCTTCGCCGTCGTGCTCTGCGCCGGCTACCTGGTGGTCCCGTTCGCCGTACTCACCGGATTGGTGGCGTGACATGGATCTCTACACCGAAGGCGACCCGATCGCCGACACCAAGGCCCCGGACGGCCCCGTCGAGACCCGGTGGGAGCGGCGCCGCTTCGAGGCGAAGCTGGTCAACCCGGCCAACCGCCGGAAGCTGACCGTGATCGTGGTGGGCACCGGTCTGGCCGGCGGCTCCGCCGCGGCCACCCTGGCCGAGCAGGGTTACCACGTCAAGTCCTACTGCTACCAGGACAGCCCGCGCCGGGCCCACTCGATCGCCGCCCAGGGCGGCATCAACGCCGCGAAGAACTACCGCAACGACGGCGACTCGGTGCACCGGCTCTTCTACGACACCGTCAAGGGCGGCGACTTCCGCTCCCGGGAGTCGAACGTGCACCGGCTGGCCGAGGTGTCGGTCAACATCATCGACCAGTGCGTCGCCCAGGGCGTCCCGTTCGCCCGGGAGTACGGCGGCCTGCTGGACACCCGCTCGTTCGGCGGCGCGCAGGTGCAGCGCACCTTCTACGCCCGGGGCCAGACGGGTCAGCAGCTGCTGCTCGGCGCGTACCAGGCACTCGAACGGCAGATCGGCCTGGGCAACGTGGAGATGAACGCCCGCCACGAGATGCTGGAGCTGGTCGTCGTCGACGGCCGGGCGCGCGGCATCGTGGTGCGGGACCTGGTCACCGGTGAGATCACCACCGAGATGGCCGACGCGGTCGTGCTCGCCTCCGGCGGCTACGGCAACGTCTTCTACCTCTCCACCAACGCCAAGGGCTGCAACGTCACCGCCTCGTGGCGGGCGCACCGCAAGGGCGCGTACTTCGCCAACCCCTGCTACACCCAGATCCACCCGACCTGCATCCCGGTCTCCGGCGACCACCAGTCGAAGCTGACCCTGATGAGCGAGTCGCTGCGCAACGACGGCCGGGTGTGGGTGCCGAAGGCCAAGGGCGACAACCGCGCTCCCCGGGACATCCCCGAGGACGACCGGGACTACTACCTGGAGCGGATCTACCCCTCCTTCGGCAACCTGGTCCCCCGCGACATCGCCTCCCGTGCCGCGAAGAACGTCTGCGACGAGGGGCGCGGCGTCGGCCCGACCGGGCTCGGCGTCTACCTGGACTTCGCCGACGCCATCAAGCGGCTCGGCCGCAAGGCCATCGAGGCGAAGTACGGCAACCTCTTCGAGATGTACGAGCGGATCACCGGCGAGGACCCGTACGAGGTCCCGATGCGGATCTACCCCGCCGTGCACTACACGATGGGTGGCCTCTGGGTCGACTACGACCTCCAGTCGAGCATCCCGGGCCTGTTCGTGATCGGCGAGGCCAACTTCTCCGACCACGGCGCGAACCGCCTCGGCGCCTCGGCGCTGATGCAGGGCCTGGCCGACGGCTACTTCGTGCTGCCGAACACGCTGCCCAACTACCTGGCGAACGCCGGTTCGTTCGGGAAGGTCGACGCCAGCCACCCGGAGGCGGTGGCGGCCCGCGCGGCCGTCGAGGAGCGGCTCCAGAAGCTGCTCTCCATCAACGGCGACCGGACGGTGGACTCGTTCCACCGGGAGCTGGGCCAGATCATGTGGGAGCACTGCGGCATGGAGCGCTCCGAGGCCGGGCTGCGCAAGGCGATCGACGAGATCCGCGACCTGCGCGAGCAGTTCTGGCAGCGGGTCCGCGTCCCGGGCGACGGCGAGGGGCTCAACCAGTCGCTGGAGAAGGCCGGCCGGGTGGCCGACTTCTTCGAGCTGGCCGAGCTCATGTGCATCGACGCCCTGCACCGCGAGGAGTCCTGCGGCGGCCACTTCCGGGCCGAGCACCAGACCCCCGACGGTGAGGCGCAGCGCGACGACGACCGGTTCGCCTACGTGGCGGCCTGGGAGTACACCGGCACCGGTCAGCCCGTGCTGCACAAGGAAGACCTGCAGTTCGAATACGTCCACCCCACGCAGCGGAGCTACAAGTGAATCTGACCCTGCGCATCTGGCGCCAGCAGGGCCCTGAGGACAAGGGTCGGATGGTGACCTACCAGGTCGAGGACGTGTCCCCGGACATGTCCTTCCTGGAGATGCTCGACGTGCTCAACGAGCGGCTGATCCTCGCCGGCGAGGAGCCGATCGCGTTCGACCACGACTGCCGCGAGGGCATCTGCGGCATGTGCAGCCTCATGATCAACGGCGAGGCACACGGCCCGCAGCGCGGCACCACCGCGTGCCAGCTGCACATGCGGCAGTTCTCCGACGGCGACACGATCGACATCGAGCCGTGGCGGGCCCGGGCCTTCCCGGTGGTGAAGGACCTGGTGGTCAACCGGAACGCCTTCGACCGGATCATCGCCGCCGGTGGGTACGTCACCGCGCCGACCGGCAGTGCCCCGGAGGCGCACGCCACCCCGGTGGCCAAGGCCAACGCGGACGCCGCCTTCGAGTCGGCGGCCTGCATCGGCTGCGGTGCCTGCGTGGCGGCCTGCCCGAACGGCTCCGGAATGCTGTTCACCGCCGCCAAGATCACCCAGCTCTCGCTGCTGCCCCAGGGCCAGCCCGAGCGGTACACCCGGGTGATCGGCATGGTGGACGCGCACGACGAGGCCGGTTTCGGCGGCTGCACCAACATCGGTGAGTGCGCGGCGGCCTGCCCGAAGGGCATCCCGCTGAGCAACATCGGCCGGCTCAACCGGGACTACCTCAAGGCGTCCGCCCTGCGCGCCGGCACCCCGGGCTCCTGAGCCCACGGCGGCTCCGCCCGCCACCGACCCACCGACCGACCGCCGCACCATCACCCGGGTGCGGCGGTCGGCCGTTTCCGGGGTACGCCACCGCAGCGGCCGGCCCCGGCCACGCCTTGATCGACTCCGGGTACGGCACGTGGTGGTCTCGGCGGCCCAGGTGACCGCCGCTTGCGCAGCATGGAGTGGATCACCCATGTCCGGCGTCGGGTGGCTACCGTGTACTCGGTGGCGGCGGCCACCAGCGGCGGCCGCGGTGGGCCAGCGCGGCCTGGGCCACCTTGCGCCACGCCACGGGTGCACGCGATGGTGGCCGGCGGGACACGGCGGGAGGACGGCGATGGGCGCAGCGGAGGAGCAGGCGGTCGAGCGGGCACTGAGCCGCCGGCTGTGGCGGACGGCCGGGGTCGCGGCCCTGGCCGGGCTGGCCTGGGTGGGCCGCGACGTGCCGGCGCAGCTCGGCGGCCGGCTCACCGGAGCGCGGGCCGAACGCGCCGCCCGCTCCCCCCGATTCCGGAACGGCACCTTCCACAACCCGACGAGCACCCGCACGATGGTCGGCGACCCGGGGCGCAACCTGCTCAAGGAGTTGCTCTTCGGCAAGCAGAAGCGGCGGCCCGGCAACGCCGTCCCGCTGCTGCGCCCGGCCGATCCGGCCCCGGCGGACCGCGCCCGCGAGCTGAGCATCGTCTGGTACGGCCACGCCTCGATCCTGATCGAGATCGAGGGGCGCCGGGTGCTGGTGGACCCGGTGTGGAGCGACCGCTGCTCCCCCTCCGCCCTGATCGGTCCGCGCCGCATCCACGAACCGCCGGTACGCCTCGACGAGCTGCCCCGCGTCGATGCGATCGTCATCTCGCACGACCACTACGACCACCTGGACATGGCCACCGTACTCGGGCTGCTCACCCACCAGTCCGCGCCGTTCGTCGTCCCGCTCGGGGTCGGCGCCCACCTGGACCGCTGGGGCGTGCCGGAGGAGCGGATCGTCGAGCTGGACTGGTCGGAGAGCCATCGGGTGGGCGAGCTGACCCTCACCGCCACCGCCGCCCAGCACTTCTCCGGCCGCGGGTTGCGCCGCGACGGCACCCTGTGGAGCTCCTGGGTGGTGGCCGGGGCGCAGCGGAAGGTCTTCTACACCGGCGACTCCGGCTACTTCGACGGCTACGCCCGGATCGGCGCCGAGCACGGCCCGTTCGACGTCACGCTGATGCAGATCGGGGCGTACGACCGGGCCTGGCCGAGCATCCACATGTTCCCGGAGGAGGCGGTCGCCGCCCACCTGGACCTGCGTGGCGACCTGTTCGTCCCGGTGCACTGGGCCACCTTCAACCTGGCCCTGCACGACTGGTCCGAGCCGGTGGACCGGCTCTGGGCCGAGGCCAAGGCCCGGGACGTCCGGCTGGCGGTGCCGCGTCCCGGCGAGCGGGTCGTGGTGGACGATCCGCCGCCGGTGGACGGCTGGTGGCAGGCCATCGCCTGACTCAGAGCACGAAGGCGTCGGTCCAGAGGGCGCCGGAGCGGCCGGAGAGGGCGTCCAGCATCGCCACCGCCTGACCGTCGGTGAGCTGGGCGACGAAGTCCACGATCGCCCGGCCCCGGGCCCGACCGATCCGGTCCGGCGTACGCGGGTGCAGCTCCGCCTCGGCCAGCTCGACCAGGTCGTGCAGCCGGCGCGGCAGCCGGGACTCCTCCTCCGGGTCGAGCAGCCACTCCCAGAGCGCCTCCACCAGTGCGCCGAGCAGCCGCGCCTGGCCCCGCTGGTGCAGCGCCAGGTCGGGGCGGGCCAGCACGAACCGGTGGTGGACGAACTTGAGCACCTGCACCTCGTGCCACTGCGCCTTGGCCAGCAGCACGTGGCCCGAGCGGACGTCCGGCTCCGGTGCCACGGTGATCGCCTCGACGAACCGGGTGGACCAGCGGGCGGAGAAGCGCGCCACGTACTGCTCCGCCTCGATCGAGCCGTCGAACGGCAGCGCCAGCAGCCCGTCCACCAGCTCCTCGCGGACGTGCTCCACGGCGGCGGCGAACGCCTCGTCGTCGGCGATCCAGGCGTCCTTGCGGTGCAGCTGGCGGCGGAGCCGCTCGATGGCCGCGCCCGGCCGCCGGCCGGCAGCGGTCAGCGCCGCGTCGGTGATCGCGCGGAACCGTCCGCTCTCCCGCTGCCAGGCCATCAGCTCGGCGGCCACCGCGCCCTGCTGGAGCACCCCGACCCGATAGAAGTCCTCCACGTCGTGGATGGCGTACGCGATGTCGTCGGCGGTGTCCATCACCGACGCCTCCGGGGTCTGCTGCCAGTCCGGGAGCCGCCCGGCGAACGGCTCCCGGGCCTGCCGCAGGTCGTCCAGCTCGGTCCGGTACGCGCCGAACTTCACCGACCCGCTCTCCGGGTCGTCCGGCGGGGCCGCCGCGCCGCGCGGCGCCGGGTCCAGGTGCCGCGGGTGCGGGTCCGGGTGGTCCAGGCGGGTCCACGGATACTTCAGCAGCGCCGCCCGGACCGCCGCAGTCAGGTCCAGCCCAGTCGTCGCCGCGCCGCGGATCTCCGTGCTGGTGACGATCCGGTACGACTGGGCGTTGCCCTCGAAGCCGTCGGGCAGCCCGAGCCGCTGGCGGGCCAGCCGGTCCAGCACCCGCTCCCCCAGGTGCCCGAAGGGCGGGTGCCCGAGGTCGTGGGCCAGCGCGGCGGCCTCCACCACGTCCGGGTCGCAGCCGCCCAGTTTGTCCAACAGGTCGCGGTACGCCGGGTCGGCGGTGAGTCGCTCGGCGATCGCCCGGGCCACCTGGGCGACCTTGAGGCTGTGGGTGAGCCGGTTGTGCACCAGCAGCCCGGACCCGCCCGGGCTGATCACCTGGGTCACGCCGTTCAGCCGGGCGAAGAACGGCGACGCGACGATCCGGTCCCGGTCGGCCCGGAACGGGCTGGCAGCCAGGTCGCCCAGCGTCCGGGCGCTGCCCCCGAAAAGCCGCCGGGTCCGCGGATCCGCAGGTACATCCATGATCCGCCCACGGTAGCGCAGCGGGCCGGTCAGCAGCGACGGGTCACGGACGCGACCGGGCGGCGCCGCGCCGGGCCGGGGGTCGCGCGTGCCGTCGGGGGCGAGCGGCACAATGCAGGACGGAACCCACCCGAGAAGGCGGATCAAGATCGTGACCCAGTCTGTTCATCAGCGGATCGCCGAGGAACTCGGCGTCGCCGAACGTCAGGTGCGGGCGGCCGTGGAGCTGCTCGACGGCGGCGCCACCGTGCCGTTCATCGCCCGCTACCGCAAGGAGGCCACCGGCCTGCTCGACGACGCGCAGCTGCGCACCCTGGAGGAGCGGCTGCGCTACCTGCGCGAACTGGACGAGCGGCGCGCCGCGGTGCTGGAGTCGATCCGGTCCCAGGGCAAGCTCGACGAGGCCCTCGAAGCGCAGATCATGGCCGCCGACTCGAAGTCCCGGCTGGAGGACATCTACCTGCCGTACAAGCCGAAGCGGCGTACCCGGGCACAGATCGCCCGCGAGGCCGGGCTGGAGCCGCTGGCGGACGCGCTGCTCGCCGACCCGACGCAGGACCCGAAGACGGCCGCCGCCGGCTACGTGGACGCGGACAAGGGCGTCGCCGACCCGGCCGCCGCGCTGGAGGGCGCCCGGGCCATCCTCATCGAGCGCTTCGCCGAGGACGCCGACCTGATCGGCACGCTCCGGGAGCAGATGTGGTCGCGGGGCCGCCTGGTCTCCCGGGTACGCGACGGCCAGGAGAGCGCCGGCGCCAAGTTCGCCGACTACTTCGACTTCGCCGAGCCGTACCCGAAGCTGCCCTCGCACCGGATCCTCGCCATGTTCCGGGGCGAGAAGGAGGGCGTACTCGACCTGACCATGGACCCGGAGGCGGAGGGCGACTCCGACGCGGCGGTCACCGGCCCGACCCGGTACGAGGCGGCCATCGCCGGCCGGTTCGGCATCAGCGACCAGGGGCGCCCCGCCGACCGGTGGCTGGCCGACACGGTGCGCTGGTCCTGGCGTACCCGGATCCTCATCCACCTCGGCGCGGACCTGCGGATGCGACTCTGGCAGGCCGCGGAGGAGGAGGCCGTCCGGGTCTTCGCCACCAACCTGCGCGACCTGCTGCTCGCCGCGCCCGCCGGCACCCGCGCCACCATGGGGCTGGACCCGGGCCTGCGCACCGGCGTGAAGGTGGCCGTGGTCGACGCCACCGGCAAGGTGGTCGCCACCCACACAATCTATCCGCACGAGCCGCGCCGGCAGTGGGACGCCTCGATCGACGTCCTGGCCAAGCTGGCCGCGGCGCACCAGGTCGAACTGATCGCCATCGGCAACGGCACCGCCAGCCGGGAGACAGACAAGCTGGCCGGCGACCTGATCAAGCGGCACCCGGAGTTGAAACTGACCAAGGTGGTGGTCTCCGAGGCCGGGGCGTCGGTCTACTCCGCCTCCGCGTACGCCTCGCAGGAGCTGCCCGGGCTGGACGTGTCGCTGCGCGGCGCGGTCTCCATCGCCCGCCGCCTCCAGGACCCGCTCGCCGAGCTGGTGAAGATCGACCCGCGCTCGATCGGCGTCGGGCAGTACCAGCACGACCTGTCCGAGGTGAAGCTGTCCCGGTCGCTGGACGCGGTGGTCGAGGACTGCGTCAACGCGGTCGGCGTCGACGTCAACACCGCCTCGGCTCCCCTACTCACCCGGGTCTCCGGCATCGGCGCGGGGCTGGCGGAGAACATCGTGCTGCACCGGGACGCCAACGGGCCGTTCCGGACCCGGGCCGACCTGAAGAAGGTGGCCCGCCTCGGCCCGAAGGCGTTCGAGCAGTGCGCCGGCTTCCTGCGTATCCCCGGCGGGGACGACCCGCTGGACTCCTCCAGCGTGCACCCCGAGGCGTACCCGGTGGTGCGGCGGATCCTCGCCCACACCGGGCAGGACCTGCGCGCGCTGATCGGGCAGAGCAGGATCCTGCGCGGGCTCAGGGCCACCGACTTCGTCGACGAGACCTTCGGCCTGCCCACGGTGGCCGACATCCTGGCCGAGCTGGAGAAGCCCGGCCGCGACCCGCGCCCCGAGTTCCGGACGGCGACCTTCGTCGAGGGGGTCGAGACGATCGGCGACCTGACGCCCGGCATGGTGCTGGAGGGCGTGGTCACCAACGTGGCCGCGTTCGGCGCGTTCGTCGACGTCGGCGTGCACCAGGACGGCCTGGTGCACGTCTCCGCGATGTCGCACACCTTCGTGAAGGACCCGCGTGACGTGGTGAAGTCCGGCGACGTGGTCCGGGTCCGGGTGCTGGACGTGGACGTACCTCGCAAGCGGATCTCGCTGACCCTGCGGCTGGACGACGAGGCGCCGGCCGGCGGCGGACGGCCGACGGGTGACGGTGGCCGACGGGAGCGGGGCGCTCGCGGTGGCCAGGCCGGCGGTCCGCGGGACGGCCAGGGCGGCGGGCGCGGGGACCGGGCGGGCTCCCGCGGCGGCCCGCAGCAGCGGCAGGGGCGCGGCGGCGGTGCCGCGCCCGTCAACAGCGAGATGGCCGAGGCGCTGCGCCGGGCCGGTCTGGCCTGACCTCCGGTGGCCCGGGACCCCGGTCCCGGGCCACCGGTTCAGTTCCCGTTGGTCTCGGCGCGGTTCTCGGCCAGCCAGTCGTCCATCTTGTCGTTCTTCACCGCGGCGAAGAGCTTCGCCGAGGCCGGCAGGTCCGGGAAGACGACGCTCTGGTCGCCGACCATGCCCACCCCGGTGGTGGGGCTCGTCAGCATGGTGATGTCCTGGGACCGGATCTGGCGGAGGTCCCACACGGTGTCGACCACCGACAGGCTCTGGTCCACCTGCACCGCACCGGCGGTGGCCCGGAGGAAGTCGTCGAGCTGGCCGGGGTTGGCCAGCACGCCCTTCCGGCCGGCCTCCTGCATCACCGCGGCGACGAGCGCCTGCTGGTGCCGCATCCGGCTGAAGTCACCGTCGGCGAACTGCTTGCGCTGCCGGGCGTAGTCCAGTGCCAGGGCGCTGTCCATGCGGTGCACGCCGGGTTGCAGGACCGGGCCCGGCACCTGCTGTGGCGTGAACGGTTTGTCGACGTTGACGTCGACCCCGCCGAGGACGTCGATCACCTTGCCGAAGCCCGCGAAGTCCACCACGACGACGTGGTCGACGCGCACCCCGGTGAACTGCTCGATCGTGCGGACCAGCAGCCGGCTCCCGCCCCACGCGTACGCCGCGTTGATCTTCGCCTTCCTCGGTCCGCCGCCGTCCTCCGGCAACGACTCCGGGATCGTGGTCCAGGTGTCGCGGGGAATCGAGATCAGCTGAGCCCGGTCCCGGCTGTGCGGCACGTGGACCAGCATGATCGTGTCGGTACGCGAGACACTGTCGCCCGGCTCGGACTTGTCCTTGCCGACCACCAGAAAGTTGAGCGCCGAGTCCGCCGCCCGCACCGGCCGCTGCTCCTCCGGCAGGCCCTGGAACGCGTCGACCCGGTCGACCTCGTGCTCCAGCGATCGCAGATACAGCCAGCCGGCAAGGCCACCGCCACCGGTCACCAGGACCGCGAGGATCGCGAGCACGGCCGCCACCTGCGCCCACCGGCGTCGGGGCCACCAACGCCGGCGGCCGCCACCCCGGTGGCCGTTCGGGTTCCACGGCGGCCGTCGCTTTGGGGAGACGTCCCCCAGATAGGCCTGCTCCATCACACGGCGAACAATACGCCGTGAACCCCTCAAAGATGTGCTAACCAGGCAGGTTCTCCCGGTCATCCGTCGCGTACCGTCTGGTTCGTGGACGACGGGATGCACGCCTGGCGTGAGCAACGGGAACGCGCCGTACGCGCGCACGCCGACGCGGACGAACGGCGCCGTGCCGACGAGGCGGCGGAGGCCGCCCGGCTGGTGGCCTGGTTCGCGGCCGAGGCGACCCAGCGCGGCCTGCGTCGCGTGCGGCTCACCGTCCAGCCCTACGACGGCGGTCGGCCATACCGCAGCCGGCTCACCGGGTGGTACGTCGACCGGGCCCGGATCCGCGCCGTCGACGCGCAGGGCAACTTCTACCTGCTGAGCCTTCCGCCCAGCCTCCGGGCACGCCTGTTCGGCGCCGACCCGTCACCGCAGCCGGCGCCGTTGATCGTGGGGCGAGGCGGCCGCGACGGCGAGTCCATCCCGCTGCGCGACCTGCTCACCCGCCGGCTGGCCGCCGGCGACGACTGGCCCTGACCGGTCCGGTCCAGCAGGTCCGGGCGACGCTCGCCTTTCCGCCGAATTGCCACTAATTCCGAGCAAGAGCCGCTACTGGCAAGGATCGGGGCTCGTTACGACAACAAGAAGCGTTCAGCGGGCCCATCCGGTCGTCGCCCGCCCCGAGAAGGTCGGAGGCCGCTCCGTGACTGCCCCACACCAGACGTGCCAGCCCCCGGTCTCCCCGGCCCGCATGGGGCGTCGATGACCGAGCGGATCCTGCTCTCCGCCCCCGACGTGGGCGCGCTGGAGGAGTCGTACGTGCTGGACGCGCTCCGAGCCGGCTGGGTGGCGCCCGCGGGCCCGGACCTCGGAGCCTTCGAACACGAGGTGGCCGAGCGGATCGGCCTGGCCCACGCGGTGGCCCTGTCGTCCGGCACCGCGGGGCTGCACCTGGCGCTGCTCGCGCTCGGGACCCGCCCGGGGGACGTCGTCGTCGTGCCGACGCTGACCTTCGTGGCCACGGCGAACGCGGCGGTGTACACGGGAGCGGAACCGGTCTTCGTCGACTGCGATCCCGCGACCGGCAACCTGGACCCCGACCTGCTGCACCAGGCTCTCGACGACCTCCGCCGCTCGGGCCGCCGGATCGCGGCGGTCGTCCCCGTGGACCTGTTCGGGGCGTGCGCCGACTACGACCGGATCCTCCCGCTCTGCGCGGACGCCGACGTGCCGGTGGTGGAGGACGCGGCCGAGGCGCTCGGCTCGGTGCGGAACGGGCGGGCCGCCGGCTCGTTCGGCCGGGCCGCCGTGCTCTCGTTCAACGGCAACAAGATCATCACGACTTCGGGCGGCGGCATGCTGCTGTCCGACGACGCCGAACTGGTGGCCCACTGCCGGCGGCTGTCCACCCAGGCACGCCAGCCGGTGCCGCACTACGAGCACGTCGAGGTCGGTTACAACTACCGGTTGAGCAACCTGCTCGCCGCCCTCGGCAGGGCCCAGCTGCGCCGGCTGGACGGCATGATGGCGCGCCGGCGTGGGCTGCGGGAGCGCTACGCCAAGCTCTTCGCCACCGTCCCCGGCGTGCACGTGCTGGCCGAGGAGGACCAGGGCGCGAACTGCTGGCTGACGGCGATCACCGTCGACCCGGCCGTCGCCGGCTGGCGCGCCGCGGACCTCGCCACCTGGCTGGCGGCGGGCGGGATCGAGACCAGACCGGTGTGGAAACCCATGCATCTACAGCCGGTCTTCGCCGGCGCCGAGGCGTACCTCACCGGCGCGGCGGAGAACCTGTTCGCGCACGGACTCGTCCTGCCCAGCGGATCGGTGCTGACCGACGGGGAGGCGGATCGGGTGACCGCCGCGATCGAGCGTTTCCTGAACGGTGGCTGACGGTGGAGTTCCTCGAACTGGACAACCCGACGGGGCCGGCCCGGTATCCCGACGTCTACTTCACCCCCGGTTACGGCGCCGCGGCAGCCGCCGCCGACGCCGCCGTCTGGCGACTGGCGTACGCGCCGGAAGGGATGCTGGTCCCGTACCTCGTCCGGTCGGTCGACGACGAGGTCCACGACGCGGCCAGCCCGTACGGGTACTCGGGCATCCACCTGGCCGCCGACCGCCCCCCGGACGAACTGGCCCGGTGCTGGTCGCAGGCGGTCGAGCGGTGGCGGGACGAGGGACTGGTCAGCCTGTTCCTGCGGTTCTCCCCGATGGATCCGGCGTCGGTCGCCGCGGTACGCGCACTCCGGCTCGTCCCGATGGTCCGGCGCCCCGACACCCTGACGGTGGCGGTCGACCGTACGCCCGACGAGATCTGGAACGGCATGGCCGGCAGGGCTCGCACCGCGATCCGAAAGGCGCGGCGGGTCGGGCTGGAGGCTGCCGTCCGCACCGTACAGAGCACGGATCTCGACGTGGGTTCCCCGTTCCGCCATCTGTACGAGCAGACGATGAAACGCGTCGGCAGCGCGCCGAGCTACTTCTTCCCCGACCGCTACTACCGGCTGCTGCACGACGGGCTCGGCCGGTCGCTGCTCACCTGCGAGGTGCGCGACCCGCACGGCTCGGTGGTCGCCGCGTCGCTGTTGATGCGGCACGCCGATCTGCTGCACTACCACCTGGCGGGGTCGGATCCTGCCGCCGGCCGCGACGGCGCAAACAGCCTGCTGTTGTGGACCGTTCTCAGCTGGGCGGCGGAGCACGGATGCGCGAGGGTGCACCTGGGCGGCGGCGTACGGGCCGATGACGGCCTGTTCCGGTTCAAGTGCTCGTTCGGCGGTACCCGGACGGAATTCTGGACCGGTGCGCTCGTCCTGGACCGGAAGCGGTACGACGACCTGGTGGCCCGTCACGCCGCGCGACTGCGGCTGAGCACCGGCGACCTGCTTCGCACCGGATTCTTTCCGGCCTACCGCCAGGAGCTCCCGCCCGGGCCAGGCGCCGCCGGGGCTGACGACCGGAGAAGGCAACCCGCCTGAGGCACCACGAACCAGACCACCGAACTGCTGGAGCACATCGTGATTGGTGATCGCCGCGCGTACGACCTGTGCAAGCGTGGCATGGACGTGATCCTCGCGGGCGTCGCGCTGATCGTCCTTGCGCCGATCCTGCTGGTCGTCGGCGTCGCGGTGGCGCTGGCCCTGGGGCGGCCGGTGCTGTTCCGTCAGCTGCGGCCCGGCCGGGAGGGCAGGCTCTTCGAACTCCGGAAGTTCCGAACGATGCTCCCGGTGAGCGTCGACCGGCACCGGGACGAGGACCGGCTGACCCCCTTCGGCGTCTGGTTGCGGCGCACGAGCCTCGACGAGCTGCCGACCCTCTGGAACGTGCTGCGGGGCGACATGAGCCTGGTGGGTCCGCGACCACTGATGCCCGAGTACCTGAGCCGGTACACGCCCGAACAGGCACGCCGGCACGAGGTTCGGCCGGGGATCACCGGGCTGGCCCAGATACACGGCCGCAACGCACTCAGCTGGGAGGAGAAGTTCACCTACGACGTCCGGTACGTCGACAGTCGCAGCCTGTGGCTGGACCTGCGGATCCTGCTGGTGACGGTGGTCAAGGTCCTCCGCCACGAGGGCATCTCCGCGGAGGGCCACGCGACGATGCCGGAATTCGTGGGCAGCGGCCGATCATTCGTGACGGCCGACCGCGGTGGCACGACGCGCGGCAGCACAGCCACCCGTCGCCCGCGATAGCAAAATGCCTGGACAGGGTGGGCCAGTGACGACGGTGCCGGCGGGCACAGATGCGCAGAGGGCGGAGCGGGACCGTCCACCCTCCGCCGCGGCCGCCGGACCGGAGCGGCACGGACTCCTCGGCCGGCTCTGCACGGCGACGACGTTCAACCTGGTCGCAGCGGCTGCCAACGTGCTCGGTGGGGTGGTCATCGCGCGGGCGCTCGGTCCCACCGACCGTGGCGCCTACGCCGCGATCATCGCGTGGTTCGGGCTCGCGCTGATCATCGGCGAACTCGGTCAGACCGCAGCGACCACCTTCTACGTGGCCCGCGACCCGAAGAACGCCCAGGACTACGTCGCGACCTGCCGACTCATCATGGTGGTGACGGGACTCGTGGGCCTGGCCCTCGGGTGGCTGGTGGCGCCATGGCTCGCTCAGGGACAGGGCACGGCGGTCGTCAACGGATACCGCCTCATGTTCGCGGTGTGCATGGTGTCGTTCATCCAGGCGGGCTACGTCTTCGGTCTCCAGGCCAGCCGCATCACCTGGTGGAACCTCGTGCGGCTCTATCAACCCGTGGTGTTCGTCGCCCTGGTACTCCCCCTGGCCGTGGTTGACCGCCTCACCCTCACCGGCGCCCTGGTCGCACTGACGGCCTCAATGGCCACGCAGGCCGTCCTCGCGTACCTGCTGGCCCGCCGGGCGGGGCTGGCCGGCGGCAGATTCCGGGTCCGTCTGGTCGGCCCGATGGCTCGCTTCGGCCTGAGCCATCTGGCCTCGGCGGTGCCGGGCGTGGTCGCCGTCCGGCTGGACCAGTTGGTGCTCTCCATCGCGGTCACCCCGGCCGTCCTGGGCACCTACGCGATCGCCACCTCGCTCACCGCCATGACGCAGCCGGTGGCCACGGCCCTGGGTGCCGTGGTCTTTCCCCTGCTCGCGTCCCGGGCACTCAGCACCCACCTGGCCACGCGGTTGCACCGCCGCACCATAGCGGCGGGCCTGGTCGCCGCCGCGCTGCTCCTGATTCCGCTGGCGGTCGGCGCCCCGTGGATCATTCCGGCGGTCTTCGGCGACGCCTATCGACCCGCCGTGCCGCTGGTCGCCCTGCTCGTACCCGCGGGTCTCTGCCTCGCCGGCACCGCGGTCTGCGGCGACGTCCTGCGTGGCTACGGCCGTCCGATGGCGGTCGCCCGCGCCCAGCTCGCCGCGGCCGCGCTGAACGTCGCTCTGCTTGCCGCGCTTGTTCCCGTCTTCGGTGTGGCTGGCGCGGCGGGCGCCGCGAGCGGCGCGGCCGCCCTCGGGCTCGGGCTGATGCTCCGTCAACTCCGGGCCGTGACGTCGGACCGTGAGCAACGGGGTGGTCGCGCCCCTCAGGCGCAGCACCGCTCCGGCGCCGTCACCCCCGATGTCGATGAGTCGTTGACACGGCGGTGCTCGTCACCAGCGACCAACACCTGACCATGAACCTCGTCGCCGTCGACCGGCAGGCCGGCCCCCGATCCCGACGGCCAGCAGGTCGATCCCCGGCAGACGGCAGCCGCCGGATGGCGACGGTACGACCGCGGATGAAGGCAGGAAACGCAATGCGGATCGGCATCATCGGACCCAGCGGACCCGATCACTTCGCCGAGAACGTCTCGGCATCACTGTCCCGGATGGGACACGACGTGGTCCTGTTGGGCTCAACCCACCCGGAGCGCGGCGGGTACATCTGGCAGGAGGTCGCCGCGACCGCCCTGCGCGCCTCCCGGCGCGTCGAGGCGCGTGCACAGCGACACCTGGCGCGACGGGCACTCGAGCACGAGTGCGACGCCGTCATCTCCACCGACTCGAACCTCACCCCGAACACGGTGAGCGAGCTGCGGCGCAACAAGGTTCCGGTGGCCCTCTGGTTCCCGGACTGCGTGGCGAACCTCGGCCGGCAACGGATGCTGGCCGCACCCTACACGGCGCTCTTCTTCAAGGATCCGCTGCTCGTCCGGCGTCTGGTCGACATGCTCGACGCTCCGGCGTGCTACCTTCCCGAAGCCTGCAACCCGCAGGTACACCGCCCCATCGGTGAGGCCGGCGCACAGCGCAGGATCGTCATCGTCGGCAACACCTACCCGAGCCGCATGCTGCTGGTCCGCCGGCTGATCGAGGCGGATGTCCCCCTCGCCATCTACGGCGCGCCCCCCGCGCGCGACGTCGCTCGGATGCTGCCGCGGGGCATCCACCAGGGGCGTGTCATCGTCGGAGAGGCCAAGTCGCGGGTCTTCCGAACCGCGGCCGGCGTGCTGAACAACCTTCATCCTGCCGAGATGCAGAGCGTCAACTGCCGACTCTTCGAGGCCACGGCCGCCGGTGCCGCCGTGCTGTGCGAGCGGCGTGAAGTCCTCCCGGACATGTTCGACCCCGACCGGGAGGTCGTCCCGTTCACGACCTTCGCCGAGCTGCTGGAGCGGGTGCGGGAACTGCTCGATGATCCGCGCCGGACAGCCGAGGTCGGCGACGCGGCCAGCAAGCGGGCCCACTCGGAGCACACCTACGAGAACCGGTTGCCGGTCGTGCTCGACCGGCTCGCGTAGGCTGCCGGTTCACCTCGGCAGCGGCTGCCGCCGGCCGCTCAGTTCACCCAGGTGGCCCGCGCCGCCACCTGCCCCGCCGCTGCGTCTCGCGCCGGGCGGGGAGACCGGGCCCGATCCTCACCAGCCGTCGGACCGGCGGGCCCGCGTCGCGGGGTCTCCGGTCGCCACGCCGCTCCCGCAGCCTCCGGGCGGAGCCGGCGCACGAGGGCGCCGGCCCATCTGACGACCAGGACGACGGCGATGAGTGCCACCACGCCACGCAGCGTGGTTATGAACGTGGGTGGGCCGGTCTCGTAGGACAGCGCGCACTGCACGAATCCCATGCCCAGCAGCAGCCGAACGGCGGAGGCCGACGCGGCGACCAGCCGGTCGATGGCGGCGAGCCCCAGCCCGAGCAGGATCGCCAGGACCATGAGGCCCACCACCCCGTAGTAGCCGAGCATCGAACCGAACATGCCCGGGAGGTAGTCGATCGACGGGTCCAGTCTGAAGTGCATGTCGAGGTAGCTCTCCTCGTTGCGCACCTCCAGGCTCCGCTGCAGCTTGCCCTTGTCGATGAAGCTCGGAACGCCGAGAAGCACGTTGTTCCAGACGGTGGTCAACCCGACCGGCTGCGCACCTTCCTGCAATCTGTTGTAGATGAGCGCGCCGAAGGTGTTGCCGTCGAACCGGTAGACGGTGTCATCGAGGATCGCCTCCTGGCTCTGGGGCGACGAAAGCGCGCGGACGCCGTCCGCCAGGCCCTCCGCCCGCACGGCGCCGTGCTCGGGCAGGAACGCGTCACGTCCGACAGCGTCGCGGGCGGCGGAGAGCGAGACCGCGAGGAACCCCACCAGCAACGCCGCGCCGACAAGCTGCCGGCGGGGCAGCCGTACGCCGGCGAGCGCCGCCCCGTACAGCGACAGGACCGCACTGAAGACGACCATCGACCGGGATCCGGCGAGGATGAGAAATCCGCCCTGGACCAGCAGGAGCAGCAGCGCCCAACGGCGGCCGAAGCGCACCAGGGCGACGGCCCCGACGAGCCCGGCGATGGTGATGACAAACTGACTGACCAGGCCGGAGAGCACGTAGTTGCCCTCGGTGGGTGAGTCCTGCCCGTAGAGCGCGGGCGGGGCCAGCCCCGAACCCGAGACGGTGACGCCGACCAGCAGCACGGCCAGCAGCAGCAACCAGCGCAGCCGGAGACCCTCGATGTAGGAGCCCCTGAGACCGGCCGCGCCGGGCGGCGGCTGCGCCCGCGGGAGCCAGACGAAACAGATGGCCCCGTAGGCGAGCGCGTACAGGAGGATCGCCGCCGACACCGTCAGCGTCCAGTCGTCGAGCGTGTCCTGGCTGACGAGCTGTCGGTACCCGTTCCGTCCCGGCCAGACCCATTGCACGATCTCGGTGACACCGTGGAACAGCACCGCCATCAACAGCATCTGCCCACCGACGCGGGTGAGCCACTGTCCGTTGATCGCCCGATGGGTGAACCACACCGCCACCGCCTGCAGGACCAGTCCCGCCAGCACAGACCTCGTCATGTCCCCCGCCCCTCACCGGTGAGCGCGTCCGCGAGCACGTTTCCGGAGGACACCCGCTGCCGCCAGGAGCGGTATGCCGCCTCGGCCTGCTGCCGTGCCCGTAGCCGATCCAGTGGCGATCTTCGAGCCAGCGTTTCCAGATCCGCCGCGAGCCGGGCCGCGGTCAGCGGGCGGACGATAACTCCGCCCGCCTCTTCGATCAGCGCACTCCACGGGGTGGCGTCGGAGCAGATGATCGGACACGAGGCGGACAGGCTCTCCAGAATGACGTGTCCGAAGTTCTCGCCGAGGGTGGGAAAGAGGAAGGCGTCGTACTCGCTGAAGGTCGGGCGCACCCGCTCCGGTGTGAGTTCCCCGCGGTAGCGGACCCGGACGTGGGAGGGCAGGTCCGCGATCAGCCGCTGGCAGCCGGCCCAGTACTGGCCGTCCTCCAACGGCCCGAAGATGTCGAACTCCACCGGCTGGCCGAGAGAACGCAGTGCGGCCAGGGCGAGTGTCAGGTTCTTCATCGGAGAGATCCGGCTGATGAACACGATACGTAGCGGCCCGGGGTTGGGACCGCTCGGTGGAATTGGCTGCTCGGGTGCCGTGGCCTCGCACCCCTGGACCAGCACCCGGGCCCAGGGAAACACGTTCAGGACCTGGGCCCGTTCGAAATCGTTGGACGCGTGCCACCAGACGTCGAGCCGCTTCAGGACGCGGGACCAGAACAGCAAGAAGATCTGCTTCTTGCGCCGTTTCAGGCCGAGCGCCGCCGGAGACAGTTCTCCGCGCGGAGCGATCAGTGTGGCAGGTACCGACAACAGGCCGGCCACGATCGCCAGGATCGGCACCAGGGAGTAGAACGACCACAGGCTGTTGAGGTAGAGCAGATCGATCCGCTGCTTGCGGAGCACTCGAACGAGACGCGACCAGCTGCGCGGACTACGCGCGTTCAGGTAGAAGACCGAGGCTCGCTGGCCGCGCCGGACCCAGGTGCCCGAAAGGCCGGGATACGGATCGGACGAGCCGAGGTCACGATCACCAGTGATCAGCATCAGCTCGATGTCCTGCGGCAGAGTGTCGATCACGTGGGCCACCGACTTCACCGGACCGCCACCCCGGAAGCCCGGCTCGAAGACGCCGCAGGTGGCCAGGACGTGGCACGTCGGGGCCCCGCCGTTGCGCAGGTCGGGGGCGGTTGTCGACGAGGGCGCCTTGGACGAGGTCATCGGACTACTCCCCCGAGCCGGCCAGGGACGGGCAGGGCACCGCACCGTCTCCGCCCGAGGGGGACAGAATCTCGTCGTAGACCGCCACGATGCCCTGAAGTGCGATCCGCGTGGAGAACCGCTCCACCACGCGGTCGCGGCCCCGTCGTCCGAAGTCACCACCGGGGCCGTTCAGGACGGCCCGCGCCCGGGCACCCAGGACCGCCGGCACGTCGCCGGCCGGCTCCAAGGGCACCAGCCAGCCGGTCGACCCGTCCACCACCGACTCGCAGGCGCCGGCACTCGCGGTGGAGACCACCGGCAGGCCACAGGCCATCGCCTCGATGACCGACAGGCCCAGCCCTTCCTCATGGGATGCCTGCATGAACACCGAGGCACCCTGATACAGGTCGACCAGGTCGGCGGAAGCCACGTCAGGCCGGAGCAGCACCCGGTCCACCAGGCCGAGACTGTTGATGAGGGACATGAGGTCGTCGGGCAACCGGCCCTTGCCCGCCAGCATCAGGGCGGGTGTTCCGGGGTCCGCTCGAACCATCATGGCGTAGGCCGCCAGCAGGCGATCCAGGCCCTTACGGGGGTCTGCCAGCCGGCAGAGCGAGAGCAGGTAGCCATCGGCCCGCCAACCCGTCGACGCCGGCTTGAAGCGGTCCGTGTCGATCCCGGGAGGGGCCAGAACGACCCTCGGCTGCCCTGACGACCGCGCGAGGGCCGCCATGGTCGCGTTCTCCACGAGCACCGCGTCGACCTGCCGAAGCGCCCTCCGCTCCAGCGCCGACACGCCCGCCGTCATCAGGCGGCGCCAGTAGCCCTGGACGTCGCCGGCCTGCGCGAACAGTGCGGCGCGTTCCCACGACGCCAGGGTCGCCACCTGGAGCACGACGGGAACCCCCAGGCCGGTCACCACCCCGGCCCACGCCGGCGCCCCACACACCACCTGCACGAGGTCGTACCGGCGCAGGAGCCTGGACAGTTCCCGGCGGGGCCGGTAACGCATCCACTCCACCTCCACCGCGTTGGCGCCCCAGTGCCAGCCGGGTGAGGCGTGCAGCGGCTCGCGGAGGCTGCCACGTAGCCAGGTCGCCGGCCTGATCAGGCGACGGCTGGACGGGTCCCGGCTCCACACCGCGAGATCGTGCACGTCGACCTGGTAACCACCGGTCTCGGCAAGGGCCCCACGTAGCCACCGGGCGATGGTCCGGACGCCGCCGCCCTGCTCGAACCCGTGCGTGACGAGGGCGACCTTCCGGCGTCTCTGCGGCAGGCCCGTCTGCCGGGTCCGATCCGCGTCCCGTTGAGCCTGGGCCAGCCCTCCGATGGCGGCCGGCGCCGCCGCAGGCCTGATCATTCTCACCACGACCAGTTCAACGAGGGGTGGCACCAACAGTCACGAAGGGCTATAACTTTCCCATACCGGCATGCTCGGAGCGACGCGCCACGAAGACGAGATTCTGGGTCACGATATGACCGCGCAACTGGCCCGTCTCCGCCGCGAGAGCGACCTTCCAGGTCGCGCTGATCGAACTCCAGACAACGGATCTCACGAGACTCGCGAAGCCGTGCACCGGCGGAGGGCAGGCGGAGATGCGGACCGACTCGAACCCGGCCACCGCTGCGAGCTGGGCGACGCTGCGGCGAGTGAACCAGGTGCGATGGGTGATGTCCCCGTACATGATGTGACCGCCGGTCGGGCTCACCGCGTTGGGCACGCGGGCCAGGAACCGGCCACCCGGTCGTAGCGCAGCCCGGACCTCGTCGAACGTCCGCACCACATCGTCCTTCGACAGATGCTCAAGGATGTCGGTGGCGACCACCGCGTCCCAGGTCCCCGGCTCCGCTCGCAATCGGCTGTGGAAGTCGCCCAGGCAGACCCGGTCCAACCCCCGCGAGCGTGCCACCTCCACCTGTTCGGGGCTGATGTCGACCCCGTACGCCTCGATCCCGTCGGCCTGCATGAGTCCGACCAGGTCGCCCTGGCCGCAACCGATGTCGAGCACCCGGCACGGACGCTCGGTGGCCGGCCGGAGATGCGGCCGAATGTCTCTCCGGTAGGCGAACGAACACGCCCGCCGGTCGCTCAGCCCGGCATGATCCGAGGTGTACGTCTCGTAGACCCGATCCCACACCGGATGGTTGCTCACGCTGCTCCCCTGCCTTTCGGACCGACAATGCCCGTACATGGATCGGAGCGATCTCGGCGGCCCCCGCCCCATCACCGACCACCGCCAGCGGTCACCCCGGACGTGAACCCGCTCAGACCCGGATGCCGGCCCAGGCATGGTGCCGACGGACCGTGGAGAGGATGAAGTCGACGACCCTGCGGGAGGTGTCCGGCACGCGATAGTCCGCCGGACAGGGCACTCCGTCGGCGGCAACCTGCTCGACCACCAGTCGGACCGCCTCGACCACGCCCTGCGGGTCCAGCCCGGTCATGATGATGCCGCCGGCGTCGAGCGCCTCGGGCCGTTCGATCGACTCCCGCAGGGTCACCGCCGGGAAGCCGAGAATCGCCGCCTCCTCGCTGATGGTGCCGCTGTCCGACAGCGTGCAGCGGGCGCTGCTCTGCAGACGCACGTAGTCGAACAGACCGAACGGCTCGTGGAAGACGACGCCCTCCAGCGTGCTGTCGTCGACCGCCAGCCCCTCCAGCGCCTTGCGGGTGCGGGGATGTGTGGACACCAGCAGCGGCAGGCCCCACTCGTCGCGTACCGCCCGCAGGCAGTCGAGCAGGCGGTGCAACCGGTCCGGGCGGTCCACGTTCTCCTCCCGGTGCGCACTGACCACGAAGTATCCGCCGGGGCGCAGTTCGAGCTGATCGAGCACGGTGGAGCGGGCGATGTCGTCCCGGTAGTGCGCCAGCACCTCCCGCATGGGTGAGCCGGTGTGCAGGATGCGGCGCGGGTGCAGGCCCTCGGCAAGCAGGTTGCGTCGGGCGTGTTCGGTGTAGACCAGGTTGAAGTCGGCGACGTGGTCGACGAGTCGGCGGTTGGTCTCCTCCGGCACGTTCAGGTCGAAGCACCGGTTGCCGGCCTCCATGTGGTAGACCGGCACCCGCATCCGGCGGGCTATCAGCGCGGCGATACAGCTGTTGGTGTCGCCGAGCACGAGCAGGGCGTCGGGCCGGAGTTCGACGATCGCGTTCTCCACCCCGATCAGCACGTTACCCAGGACCCGGCCGAGGGATGACGTGTCGACCCGGAGGAGCCGGTCCGGCTCACGGAGCCGCAGCTCCTTGAAGAAGATGTCGGACAGTTGGGTGTCCCAGTTCTGACCCGTGTGCAGCAGCAGGTGATCCACCGTGGCGTCGAGCCTGGCGATCACCCGGGAGAGCCGAATGACCTCCGGCCGGGTGCCCACCACCGTCATGACCCGGGTCATGCCCGTCCCTTCTGCGCTGCGAGCTTGGTGAGGATCTCCTCGAGCTGCCCCACTCCCACCCACACCGACATCCGCTCCTGGTACACCGTCCGGGCACGCCGGCCCATCTCCGTTCGAGTCACCGCCGGCGTGGCCGCCGCCTCCGCGAACCGGGCGGCGAGCGCGGCCACGTCCTCCGGAGGGCTGACGAGGCCGACCCGGGTCGATTCGACCAGCGCCGCGGCGTCCCCACCGACCGAGGCGATCACCGGCACACCGCAGGCGAGTGCCGCCTGCAGCTTGGACGGGATGGCGACGCGGAGGGCGGGCCGGTCACGCAGGCAGACCAGTTGCCAGTCCGCCGCCGCGTACAGTTCGGCCATCTCGTCGGGTGGGCGGCGCCCGACGAACCGCACGTTGTCCGCGCCCAGTTCGCCGGCGAGGCGTCGGGCGGCGTCCTCGTCCGCTCCGGAGCCGACGAAGACGAGGTCGATCCGGTCGCGAACGGCCGCAGCGGCGCGGATGGCTGTCTCGATCCCCTGCAACAGACCGAGGTTGCCGGCGAACATCACGGTGCAGCGCCCGCGGTGGCCGAGGGCGGCGCGAGCCTCGGACGACGGCGGGACGGGACGGAACAGGTGATCGTCGGTCCAGTTCCACACCACGCGGACCCGGGAGGGGTCGGCCCCGCCGGCGACCACCCGGTCTGCCATCCCGGGCGAGATGACGACGATGGCAGCCGCCAGGCGGTACGCCGTCCGCATGAGCGCCTCGACGCCCCGCTCCAGGGCCCTTCCGGTACGACCGGCGGGCGCCATGCCGGATTCGAGCACCGACTCCGGCCAGAGATCCTGCACGTGCAGCACCATCGGTGTCCGCGACGCCATCCGGGCGAGCGCCGCGGCGGCGATCGCGGTCGGTGGTGGATGGTAGACGTAGGTGACGTCGACCGGACGCAGCCAGCCGATGCCGCCGACCGCGCTGCTGACCCCGAAGGAGAGGTGGCTCAGCGCCCTCCGGACCGCGGAGGTGTCGTGGCTCGGGTATGCCGGTACGCGCCGGACCATGACCCGGCCCTGTGTCTCCTGGTGACGCCACCGCTGCCGCCAGCCGGGATAGATCCGCCCGTACGGGTAGCTCGGGAACGTCGTCAACACGCGCACCTCGTGGCCCCACTCGGCCAGCCCCTGGGCAAGGCTGTTGGGGATGAGGGCCTGCTCCGGCGGATACCACTGGCTGACCAGACCGACCCTCATGCGCGGACCGCCATCGGCGCCTCGACCGGCTCGGCCCACGTGTCCGGCCGGCTCGGGTCGAACAGCTCGTTGGTCCAGAACAGGGTGACCAGCGGTTCCGTCCCGGTGTTGACGATCTTGTGGGCCCACATGGTGGGCATGTCGACCAGCACCGGATCGTCACCGGACACGGCGAACCGTACGACCCCGTCGTGGCCCACCCGGCGCAGGAGGATCTCGGCCGATCCGCGCAGCACCACGAAGCGCTCCACCTTGGCCAGGTGGAAATGGTCACCTCGGCTCATGGCCGGATGGGTGACGGAACAGAAGGTCTGACCCGGTCCCCCGTGCACCCGGACCGCCTCGACCAGCTCGCCACGGGCGTCGGCCCGGCGCGGCAGGGCCAGCGGATAGTGCCCCGGGAAGCAGTGCGACCGGTAGGTGTTGAACAGCCGGACGTCGTGCCGCTCGACCAGCGACGGTAGCTCTCCGACGCGGTAGATCGCGGCGATGCCCGCGAGGCGGTCCGCCAGTTCCCGGACGCCGACGCGCAGTGCCGGCATGGCCGGATCCCAGGTTCCGTCGGCGGGGGCGCCCAGCAGACGGGCTGCCGCGTCGGTGACGTGCACCAGGCTCAGCTCCCGGTCGACGTGCACCTCGGGCTGTCCGCCCTCGGCGAGGACCCGGCAGAACGTCGCGACGGCGGAGTTGTACCAGGGGCGCCCGTGCTCCCCGTAGAGGTTGGGCAGAAGCACGTCGTCGAAGGGCAGGCCGGTGTCCGCCAGGAGCCGCGCGGCGGCCGCCTTGGCGTCGCCGTACGGTGTGCCGTTGCCGGCCTGCACGGAGTTGGCGAACACGATCGAGCGGGGCGGCTCGGCGCACTGCTTGAGGCCCTGTGCCAGTTGGGCGGCGAGCTGGACGTTGCCCGCCGCCACCGCCCCGGGCTCGCCCCGGTTGACGCCGGCCAGGTGCAGCACGGCGTCGGCGCCGGCGACCTTGGCGGCGACCGCCGCCGGTTCGGCGAGCTCGGCACGGGTGAGAACGAGCGGCTCGGGCCAGCCGAGCACGCAGGCCAGCACCCGGACGTGCCAGCCGAGGAATCCACCCGCTCCGGTGACGGCGATCCTCAGCACGACAGCACCGGATCCCGGAGGGCGAGCTCGGCGCGCACCTCCGGCAGCGTCTTCAGCAGCTCGACGATCTCGGGTACGCCGAGGCGCGGCGCGTTGGCCGAGTTGAAGTCCTCTGTCGGCCCCTCGCCCAGCTCGCCCTCGGAGACGTAGAGCGCGTAGTTGAGGTCGCGGGCGTCCAGGGGCACCCGGAGGAAGTCACCGAAGTCGTCGGCCTGGAGCAGCTCTTCCCGGCTGGCGAGTGTCTCGTGACGCTTCTCGCCGTGCCGTACGCCGATGATGTCGAGCTTGGCCGGCACGTCGAAGAGGTGGCAGACGGCGGCGGCGAGGTCGCCGATGGTGCAGGCGGGCGCCTTGCGGATGAAGATGTCGCCCGGACGGGCGTGCCGGAAGGCGTGCTCCACCAGCTCGACCGACTCGTGGAGGGACATCAGGAAGCGGGTCATCCCGGGGTCGGTCACCGTCGGTGCCCGGCCCGCCTTGACCTGCTCGATGAAGAGCGGGATCGCCGAGCCGCGCGAGTACATCACGTTGCCGTACCGGACACACGAGACGGTGGTCGCGCCGCGCGGACAGCCGCGGGCGTGGGCCTGGGCCAGCTTTTCCATGAGGGCCTTGGTCAGGCCCATCGCGTTGACCGGGTAGACGGCCTTGTCGGTGCTGAGCAGCACCACCGACCGGACTCCGCACTGTTCGGCGGCGTCGATCACGTTCGCGCTGCCGACGATGTTGGTCCGCATCGCCTCCAGCGGGAAGAACTCGCACGACGGCACCTGTTTGAGCGCTGCCGCGTGGAAGACGTGGTCCACGCCGCGGCTCGCCCGCAGCACCGAATCGGCGTTCCGGACGTCTCCTACGTGGTACCGGACCCGATCGTCGCCCAGCACGCGGCGCATGGCGTCCTGTTTCGCCTCGTCGCGGCTCAGGATCCGAACTTCGGCGACACCACGATCGAGCAGTCGCCGCACCATGGTCTGTCCGAATGAACCGGTGCCACCGGTTATCAAAACCCGACTTCCAGGAGGGAGAACGCTCACGGACGCTCCTTGTCGTCGCTCGATCCGGCGACGCCGTCGCCCCGGCGCTGCCCATGCCCATCGGTGCAACGAGACGAGCCGGTCGGAAGAAACGGAAGAGACGACCTTTTCGGATGTTTCAGCACACGTCATCCGGTCCGGGCTCCGCTGATCCGGGAACCCGAGCCGCGTAGCACGCCCACCGCGTGGCGGCGGAGATCCGCCGCAGCATCGGGCGACCGTCCAGCACCTCCCGATGCAGGGGATTGCAGTAGAGCAGGAAGAACGGTCGCGGGATCTCCTTCAGCGAACGCTCGACGTTGTCGACGACGACCCGCAGCGTGGCCTCGCCGAACGGATTGAACATGAACAGCACGGTGGGGCGCGGTGGCAGGACGAACCTCGCCGCGTCGCCGTGCAGGACGCTGACGACACCGGCTCGCTCCGGCGTCCTGGCCTCGAACGACCGTACGTTGCTCCGGCTCAGCTCAAGCAGTCCCGGGTCCAGCTCGACCCCGATCACCTCGCCGAAGCCGTGGTCCGCCGCCAGCAACAGCGGAAGGCCCTTCCCCGAGCCCAGGTCGATGAAGGTGAAGCGCTCGGGCGAGTCCACCGGCACGCGCCGCAGGAGCGCCCTGACCTGGTGCGGTGGCAGCGACTCGTAGCGGGTGCCGTCGGCGTGGGCGGCGGCGGACCGCATCGTGGACGTGACCTCGGTCCGGCCGGTGGTCTCGATGCCCAACCGGCGGTCGAACCGGCGGTGCAGGATGAAGTGGGCCGGGCGCAGCACTCCGGCGACCAACCACCGCATGGTGAACCGCACAGCGGCAAGCGAGCCGTCTCGTCGGCGGGTGCGCCCGATCCCCTCGCTGAGGGCGGCCCGCTTCGCACTGACCGCCCGTAGCAGACCAACTGCCCCGCCCATGCCCAGCCCTCTCGCCGACGCCATCAGTCGGAACAACGGCGTGAAAAGGGATAAGTTGCCCACAAAGTAGCTGCTCTCGCCGCGGTCGGCGTACCACGGCCGTCCCCAGCCCGGACCTGCGCCGCAGGTCGCACGCCGCGCACCTTCCGGTACGCGCTCCCCGCACCCCGCCCGTATGGTGAGCTGTACCGGTGGCGGGGAATGTGTTCGGGCTGGTGCTGCATCCCACCCGGGACGTCTCCGAGGTGGTCGGGACCATCGACCGCTGGGCGGCCCGACACGGCAGGACGCTGGCCGTCCGCGCCGAGGACCGGCACCGGGTCCCGGCATCGGTGCATCCGGTCCCGGCGGCGGAGCTGGTCGCCCACTCGGACGCGCTGATCAGCATCGGCGGGGACGGCACGATGCTGGGGGCGCTGCGCGGCGCGGTGCGGGACCCGAAGCCGGTGCTCGGGGTGCACGTGGGCCGGGTCGGTTTCCTCGTCGAGGTGGAACCGCCGGACCTGCCGCGGGCGCTGGACCGGCTGGCCGCGCACGACTTCACCGTCGAGTCGCACGCCTGCCTGGCCTGCGACGTCTGCGGGGACGACGTGGTGGCGTTCAACGACGTCGCCCTGGTCCGGCAGCCGGGCCGCGGCTTCGTCACCGCCACCCTGGCGGTCGACGATCAGCGGTACGGCTACTACCGCTGCGACGCGCTCGTGGTGAGCACGCCGACCGGCTCGACCGCGTACAGCTACGCGGCCGGCGGCCCGCTGGTGTCACCGGCCACCCAGGCGGTCGTGGTGACCCCCTCCGCGCCCATGTCGGGCATCTCCCGGTCGGTGGTGTTCTCCCCCGAGGAGACCATCCGGCTCGACCTGCGGCCCAGCTCGGCGCCGGTCGCGATGGAGGTGGACGGCCTGGTGATCCGCGAGGCCGCCACAGAGGGCGCGGTGGAGGTCCGGTACGTGCCCGACGCCGGCCAGGTGGTCCGGCTCGACCCCCGCCGGTTTCAGGAGCGCAGCCAGCTCAAGCTCAGCCTGCTCGACCTGCCGCTGCTGCCGGACCAGCTCCGGGAGCTGCTTCCCGAGGAGTTGCGTGAGCAGCTGAGCCGACGCGAACTCCCCCCGCCCCGCTGAGGCGGGAGCTGCCCACCCGGGTGTCCGGGACGAACGCCGGGGCCGCCGTCAGGACTTCGCGAGCGCGGTGTCGACCAGCGCCTTCGCCTCCTCCTGGATCCGGGCGAGGTGCTCCGGGCCCTGGAACGACTCGGCGTAGATCTTGTAGACGTCCTCGGTGCCGGACGGTCGGGCGGCGAACCAGCCCGACGCGGTGGTCACCTTGAGCCCGCCGATCGGCGCGCCGTTGCCGGGGGCGGTGGTGAGGGTGGCGGTGATCGGCTCGCCCGCCAGCTCGGTCGCCGTCACCTGCTCGGGCGACAGCTTGGCGAGGACGGCCTTCTCCTCCCGACTTGCCGGGGCGTCGAGCCGGGCGTACGCGGGCGCGCCGAAGCGGTCGGCCAGCTCGGCGAAGTGCTCGCTCGGGGTCCGCCCCGTCACCGCGATGATCTCGGCGGCGAGCAGGCAGAGCAGGATGCCGTCCTTGTCGGTGGTCCAGGTGCCGCCGTCCCGACGCAGGAAGGACGCCCCGGCGCTCTCCTCGCCGCCGAAGCCGACCGCGCCGTCGAGCAGGCCCGGCACGAACCACTTGAAGCCGACCGGCACCTCCAACAGCGGCCGGCCCAGGTCGGCGGCGACCCGATCGATCATGGAGGAGGAGACCAGGGTCTTGCCGACCGCCGCGTCCGGGCCCCAGTCGGACCGGGTACGGAACAGGTGGCCGATCGCCACGGCGAGGTAGTGGTTGGGGTTCATCAGGCCGCCGTCGGGGGTGACGATGCCGTGCCGGTCGGCGTCGGCGTCGTTGCCGGTGGAGACCTGGTAGCGGTCACGGGCGGCGATCAGCGAGGCCATCGCGTTCGGGGAGGAGCAGTCCATCCGGATCTTGCCGTCGCCGTCCAGGGTCATGAACCGCCAGGTCGGGTCGACCGTCGGGTTGGTCACCGTGAGATCGAGCCGGTGCCGCTCGGCGATCTCGCCCCAGTACGCCACGCTCGCCCCGCCCAGCGGGTCGGCGCCGATGCGCACCCCGGCGTCCCGGATCGCGGCGATGTCCAGGGCGGCCGGGAGGTCGTCGACGTACCGGGCGAGGAAGTCGTACTCGCCGGTGGTGTCGGCGGCGCGGGCCCGCGCGTACGGGATGCGCGCCACCTCCTTGAGCCCGGCGGCGAGGATCGCGTTCGCGCGGTCCTGGATCCACTTCGTGACGTCAGTGTCGGCCGGCCCGCCGTGGGTGGGGTTGTACTTGAAGCCACCGTCATCCGGCGGGTTGTGCGACGGGGTGATCACGATGCCGTCGGCGAGACCGGCGGTACGCCCGCGGTTGTGGGTGAGGATCGCGTGCGACAGCGCGGGGGTCGGGGTGTAGCCGTCGCGGCTGTCCACCAGCACGGTGACGTCGTTGGCGGCGAGCACCTCCAGTGCGTCGACCGCCGCCGGGGCGGAGAGCGCGTGGGTGTCCCGGGCCAGGAAGAGCGGACCGTCCAGGCCCTGCTCCCGGCGGTAGTCGCAGAGCGCCTGGGTGACGGCGAGGATGTGGTCGGAGTTGAAGGCGTTGCGCAGGCTGGACCCGCGATGGCCGGAGGTGCCGAAGGAGACCTGCTGCGCCGGGTCGCTCGGATCCGGGTGCTCGGCGTAGTAGGCGGTGACCAGCCGGGGCACGTCGACCAGGTCGGCGGGCTCGGCCGGCTGCCCGGCACGGGGATGGGCCACTGCGGAAACCTCCTCGAAGTTGTGGGCGGTCAGGGCTCGACGCGCTGACCCTTGCCGATGACCACGATGCCGTTGTCGGAGACGGTGTAGCGCTGCCGGTCCTTCTCCAGGTCGACGCCGATCTCGGCGCCCTCCGGGACGTAGACGTTCTTGTCCAGGATGGCCCGGCGGACCACCGCGTGCCGGCCGATCTCGACACCCTCCATCAGCACCGCACCGTCCACGTGCGCCCAGGAGTGCACCTTCACCTTCGGCGACACGATCGAGTTCTCCACCAGCGAGCCGGAGATCACCGACCCGGGCGAGACCATCGAGCTGACCGCCCGGCCGACCCGCTCCCCCCAGGCGTGCACGAACTTCGCCGGCGGGTACGGCGGCTGGTTGCTGTAGATCGGCCAGTCGAAGTTGTAGAGGTTGAAAACCGGGTGGACGTTGATCAGGTCCATGTGGGCGTCGTAGAACGAGTCGAGCGTCCCCACGTCCCGCCAGTAGCCACGGTCCCGGTCGGTGCTGCCGGGCACCTCGTTGTCCCGGAAGTCGTAGACGTTGGCCTCGCCCCGCTCGACCAGCATCGGGATGATGCTGCCCCCCATGTCGTGCTTGCTGGTCTTGTCCTCGGCGTCGCGCTCGACGATGTCGACCAGGGCCTTGGCGGTGAAGACGTAGTTGCCCATGGAGGCGTAGATCTGGTCCGGCGCGTCGGGCAGCCCCACCGCGTCGGTGGGCTTCTCGCGGAACGCCCGGATCCGCCGGCCGTCCTCGCCGACCTCGATCACGCCGAACTGGTTCGCGCTCGACAGCGGCTGGCGGATACCCGCCACGGTGACCGCGGCGCCGGAGGCGATGTGGTCCTCCACCATCTGCCGCGGGTCCATCCGGTAGATGTGGTCGGCGCCGAAGACGATCACGTACTCCGGCTGCTCGTCGTAGATCAGGTTGAAGCTCTGGTAGATCGCGTCGGCCGACCCGGCGAACCACCACGGGCCGCGGCGCTGCTGCGCCGGCACCGGGGTGACGTAGTTGCCGAGCATGGTCGACATGCGCCACGTCGTGGTGATGTGGCGGTCCAGCGAGTGCGACTTGTACTGGGTCAACACGACGATCTTGAGATAGCCGGCGTTCGCCAGGTTGGAGAGGACGAAGTCGACCATGCGGTACATCCCGCCGAAGGGGACGGCGGGCTTCGCCCGGTCGGTGGTGAGGGGCATCAGGCGCTTGCCCTCTCCGCCGGCCAGGACGATCGCGAGCACCTTGGCAGTCATGTACCGACGCTATCCGTCCCGCCCCGACGGCACCACTCGTACGGGCACAGTTCCGCGCCGGGTGCGCGGCGACCTTCTGCACTAGGGTGCCGGGCATGACGGATTCCGCTGGGCTGCGCATTGACCTGCTCACCCGGGAGTACCCGCCGGAGGTCTACGGCGGGGCCGGGGTGCACGTCGAGTACCTGGCACGCGAGCTGCGCCGCCTCGCCGACGTACGGGTGCACTGCTTCGGCGCGGCGCGCGACGAGCCGGGGGTCACCGCGTACGCCGAGCCGGTCGAGCTGGCCGGCGCGAACCCGGCGCTGCGGACCATGGGCGTCGACCTGGCGATGGCCGCCGACTGCGCCGGCACCGACGTGGTGCACAGTCACACCTGGTACGCCAACCTGGCCGGGCACACCGCGAAGCTGCTGCACGGGGTGCCGCACGTGGTCACCGCGCACAGCCTGGAACCGCTGCGTCCGTGGAAGGCCGAGCAGCTCGGCGGCGGCTACGCGCTCTCCTCCTGGTGCGAGCGGACCGCGTACGAGGCCGCCGACGCGATCATCGCGGTGAGCGCGGGAATGCGGCGGGACGTGCTGACCGCGTATCCGGACGTGGACCCGGACCGGGTACGGGTCGTCCACAACGGCATCGACACCGCCCAGTACGCCCCGGACCACGGCACCGACGTGCTGGACCGGCTCGGCATCGACCCGTCCCGCCCGAGCGTGGTGTACGTCGGGCGGATCACCCGGCAGAAGGGGCTGCCGTACCTGCTGCGGGCGGCCCGGGAGCTGCCCGCCGACACCCAGCTCGTGCTGCTCGCCGGCGCGCCGGACACCGCGGAGATCGCCGCCGAGGTGGAGGGCCTGGTCGCGGAGCTACGGGCCACCCGTTCGGGCGTGGTCTGGGTGGCCGCGATGCTGCCCAAGCACGAGGTGATCCAGGTGCTCACCCACGCCACCATCTTCGCCTGCCCCTCCGTCTACGAGCCGATGGGCATCGTGAACCTGGAGGCGATGGCCTGCGAGACGGCCGTGGTGGCGACCGCCACCGGCGGCATCCCCGAGGTGGTCGCCGACGGCGAGACCGGCGTGCTGGTCCCGATCGAGCAGGCCGCCGACGGCAGCGGCCGGCCGCTGGAGCCGGAGCGCTTCGTGGCCGACCTGGCCACCGCGATCAACGGGGTCCTCGCCGACCCGGCGCGCGCCGCCGAGTTCGGCCGGGCGGGGCGGCGGCGGGCGGTGGAGCACTTCTCCTGGGACGCGATCGCCGCCCGGACGCTCGGCATCTACCGCTCGTTGTTGTAAGGAAGGGCCCCCTGTTAACGCCTCCGGTAGAGAAGGGTTCCCCTCTCACCACCGTAGTCAGCGTGAGGCGATCTCGCGGGTTAGGTTGGGGCGGTGAGTGGACGGTTTCCGATCGAGGACGTCTCGCCTGTCGTCTCGTGCGGTCGCTATCCGGCCAAGGCGGTCGTCGGCGAGGTCGTGCCGGTGTCGGCCCGCGCCTACCGGGAGGGGCACGACGCGCTCGGCTGCAACGTGGTCTGGCTCGGCCCGGACGGCGCGGCCCGCCCGTTCACCCGGATGCGCCCCGGCGACCCCGGCCAGGACCGCTGGCACGCCGCCATCCGGCCGGACGCGGTGGGCGAGTGGCGGTTCACCGTCGAGGCGTTCCAGGACCCGTACCTGACCTGGCAGAACGCGGTAACCAAGAAGCTCGCCGCCGGCCAGGGCCCGGCCGAGCTGGCCAACGACCTGGCCGAGGGGGCCCGGGTGCTGGAGGCGGCCCTGGAGCTGGTCCCGGCAGCCGACCGGGAGCGGGTCCGGGCCGCGGTGGTCGCGCTGCGGGCCGACGACCACGCGCTGCCCCGGCGGGTCGGCCCGGCGCTCGACCTGGCCCCGCTGCTCTGGGACCACCCGGTCCGCGAGCTGGTCACCACCGGTGACGAGCACCGGCTCTGGGTGGACCGGCCCCGGGCGCTCTTCTCCGCCTGGTACGAATTCTTCCCGCGCTCGGAGGGGGCGGTCCCGGCCACCGTGGACGCGCCGGCCCGGTCGGGCACCCTCCGCACCGCCGTCGACCGCCTGCCGGGCGTCGCGGCGATGGGCTTCGACGTGCTCTACCTGCCCCCGATCCACCCGATCGGCCGGATCAACCGCAAGGGCCGCAACAACTCGCTCACCGCCGGTCCGGACGACGTCGGCTCGCCGTGGGCGATCGGCGCCGCCGAGGGCGGCCACGACGCCATCCACCCCGACCTGGGTACGCCGGCGGACTTCCGCGCGTTCCTCGACGCCGCCGCCGGTCAGGGCCTGGAGGTGGCGATGGACCTGGCGTTGCAGTGCGCCCCGGACCACCCGTGGGTGACCGAGCACCCGGAGTGGTTCACCACCCGGGCCGACGGCACCATCGCGTACGCGGAGAACCCGCCGAAGAAATACCAGGACATCTACCCGCTGAACTTCGACAACGACCCGGAGGGCATCCGGGCGGAGATCCTGCGGGTGGTGCTGCACTGGGTCGGCGAGGGCATCCGGATCTTCCGGGTGGACAACCCGCACACCAAGCCGTTCGACTTCTGGCACTGGCTGATCTGGGAGGTCAAGCGGGTCGAGCCGGACGTGCTCTTCCTCGCCGAGGCGTTCACCCGCCCGGCGATCATGCACGGCCTGGGCAAAGTCGGCTTCACCCAGTCGTACACCTACTTCACCTGGCGCACGACGGCGGCGGAGCTGCGGGCGTACTGCGAGGAGCTGGTCGCGGCGGCCGACTACATGCGGCCCAACTTCTGGCCCAACACCCCGGACATCCTGCACTCCTCGCTCCAGCACGGCGGCCCGCCGATGTTCAAGATCCGGGCGGTGCTGGCCGCGCTGCTCTCCCCCTCCTGGGGCGTGTACGCCGGCTACGAGCTGTTCGAGCACGTCGCCCGCCCCGGCGCCGAGGAATACCTGGACAACGAGAAGTACGAGCTGCGCCCCCGGGACTGGGCGCAGGCCCAGGCGCAGGGCCGCTCGCTCGCCCCGTTCATCGCCATTCTCAACCGGGTACGCCGCGACAACCCGGCCCTGCACCGGCTGCGCAACCTGCGCTTCCACGACATCGACAACCCGGCGTTGCTCTGCTGGTCCAAGCACGACCCGGACACCGGCAACACGGTGCTCGTGGTCTGCTCGTTCGACTCCCGCGAGGTGCAGTGGGGCAACACCACCCTCGACATGTCGGCGCTCGGCCTCGACTGGCACGAGCGGTTCACCGTGCACGACGAGTTGACCGGGACCAGCTACGACTGGGGGCAGCGCAACGCCGTCCGGCTCGACCCGTACCTGCAACCCGCGCACGTGTTCACCGTGCGGCGGCCCACCCCGCCGGCCGTACCGGAGCCGGTGGCCGCCGTGCCGGCGGAGCTGACCGTCGCGGACGTACCCGCCGACCTCTCCGGCGGCACCGCACCGGCCGTGGAGGACGAGGCACGATGGAGCAGCTGATCGCCGGCGAGGCGTACGACCCGCACGGCCTGCTCGGCGCGCACCCCGCCGACGGGCGTACCACCATCCGGACCATGCGCCGGGGCGCGGCCGACGTGGCCGTGCTGGTCGGCGACGAGCGGCGCCCGATGAAGCGGGTGCACGAGGTCGGTGTCTTCGAGACGGTGCTTCCCGGCGAGGTGCTCGACTACCGGGTCGAGGTCGACGGCGCGGTGCACGACGACCCGTACCGCCACCCGCCCACCCTCGGCGAGCTGGACCTGCACCTGATCGGCGAGGGGCGGCACGAGCGGCTCTGGGAGGCGCTCGGCGCCCGCGTCCTCGACGACGGGGTGGCGTTCGCCGTCTGGGCACCCAACGCCCGCGGGGTGCGGGTGGTCGGCGACTTCACCGGCTGGGGGCCGGACGACGGCTGGCCGATGCGCTCGCTCGGCACCAGCGGCGTGTGGGAGATCTTCGTGCCGGGGGTGCCGGTCGGCGCCCGCTACAAATACCGCATCCTCGGCGCCGACGGGCACTGGCGGGACAAGGCCGACCCGCTCGCCGCGCGCACCGAGGTGCCGCCGGCCACCGCCTCGGTGGTGCACCGCTCGACGTACGAGTGGGGCGACGCGGCCTGGCTGGCGCGGCGGGCCCGGCAGCGGCCGCACCAGGAGCCGATGAGCGTGTACGAGGTGCACCTCGGCTCGTGGCGGCCCGGCCTCGGCTACCGGGAGCTGGCCGACCAGCTCACCGCGTACGTGACCGAGCTGGGCTTCACTCACGTGGAGTTCCTGCCGGTGATGGAGCACCCGTTCGGCGGCTCGTGGGGCTACCAGGTCACCGGCTACTACGCCCCGACCGCCCGGTTCGGCGACCCGGACGACTTCCGCCACCTGGTCGACCGGCTGCACCAGGCCGGCATCGGGGTGCTCCTCGACTGGGTGCCCGCCCACTTCCCGAAGGACGACTGGGCGCTCGGCCGCTTCGACGGCACCCCGCTGTACGAGCACCCCGACCCGCGTCGCGGCGAGCACCCGGACTGGGGCACGTACGTCTTCGACTTCGGCCGCCGGGAGGTGCGCAACTTCCTGGTCGCCAACGCGCTTTACTGGCTGGCCGAGTTCCACGTCGACGGGCTGCGGGTGGACGCGGTCGCCTCGATGCTCTATCTGGACTACTCGCGCCAGGAGGGGCAGTGGGTGCCCAACGTGCACGGCGGCCGGGAGAACCTGGAGGCCATCGCGCTGCTCCAGGAGGTCAACGCCACCGTCTACAAGCAGCATCCCGGGGTGGTGATGGTCGCCGAGGAGTCCACCGCCTGGCCCGGCGTCACCCGCCCGACCGGGGAGGGCGGGCTGGGCTTCGGCTTCAAGTGGAACATGGGCTGGATGCACGACACCCTGCTCTACACCTCGAAGGACCCGATCTACCGGCAGCACCACCACCATCAGCTCACCTTCTCCCTGGCGTACGCCTGGAGTGAGAACTACGTGCTGCCGATCAGCCACGACGAGGTGGTGCACGGCAAGGGCTCCCTGGTCGGCAAGATGCCCGGCGACACCTGGCAGCGGCTGGCCACCGTACGGGCGCTGCTGGCGTACATGTGGGCGCACCCCGGCAAGCAGTTGCTCTTCATGGGCTGCGAGCTGGCCGACGACCGGGAGTGGAGCGAGGAACGCGGCCTCGACTGGTATCTGCTGCACGACCCCGCCCGGGCCGGCGTGCAACGCCTGGTCGGCGACCTGAACCGGAGCTACCGGGCCAGCCCGGCGCTGTGGGCGCAGGACACCGAGCCGGCCGGCTTCCGCTGGATCTCCGGCGACGACGCCGCCAACAACACCGTGTCGTTCGTCCGGATCGCCCCCGACGGCCAGACCCTGGTCTGCGTGGCCAACTTCTCCGCCATCCCGCTAGAGGGCTACCGGATCGGCCTGCCGGCCGGCGGCACCTGGACCGAGGTGCTCAACACCGACGCCCACGAGTACGGCGGGTCGGGCGTGGGCAACCTGGGCGCGGTGCACGCGGAGAGCGTGCCCTGGCACGGGATGCCGGCGTCGGCGGCGCTGCGGGTGCCGCCGCTGGGCGTGCTCTGGCTCCGCCCTGACCAGACCGGCACCGAAAGGGTCTTGTAGCCGATCCCTCCCCGTCGATAGCCTGCTCGCCGCACGCGGGGAGGAACGACATTGAAGACCATGCTGCGGGCCGTGCTGTCCGTCGCGCTGCTCATCGGCTTCTTCGTCCTGACGATCGGCCTGGTGGTCGGGATCGGGGCGGTCGGCCTGGGGTACGGCACCGACTGGGACGGCTCCGGCGCCCGGACTTTCCGACCGCTAGTGGTCGGTGTCGCCATCGCGCTACTGCTCGTGCTCGTGTTCACCCTGGGCCGGGTGCTCACCCTACGCACGTCCCCGCCGGTCGGTGTCCAGCTCACCCCGGAGCGGGCCCCGGAGCTGTGGCGGTGCTCGCGCACGAGATGGGGCACTTCTCGGGGCGGTTTCCCCCACGTCCGGGCGCGGCCGGCGGTCTCGGCGACCGCGACTCACGCGACCTTAAGTTGCTCGTCACCGAAGTCGGCGATGAGCTTCAAGGTGCCGCCGAGGGCTTCGATGTAACGGTTGAGCACGTCCTGCGTGGAGACCGCGCCACTTTCGATCTGTGAGACACGTGCCGTCGAGACGTTCATCCGGTCAGCGACCTGCTCCTGCGTCAGGCCGCGCCGCTTTCGCAGGTCGGCCAGCCGCCAGCCCCGCGCCTCGTCGAGCATCTTTCCCATGGCGGCGTCGAACGCTTCCTGGCCGCCGGCCGTTTCCACCGCCCGCTCCAGATGCCCGGACTCTCGCCAACGTCGGACTTCGCTCATGACCCCAACTCCTTCTCGCGCTCCTTCAGATAGGTCGTGTACAGGTCCTCCGCCTCAGGTATCGCGTCTCGGTACCACCGTTTCCACTGCCCCGACTTGTCGCCTGCGACCAAGAGGATCGCAGATCGCCATGGATCGAGCACGAACAGGATCCTGATCTCCGTACGCCCGCTCGATGGCGGGCGCAACTCCTTCATGTTCGAGATCCTCGATGCAGTGACCGTGTCTACGAGAGGTCGCCCTTCGGCAGAACCATTCCGCTCGAGCACGAGGATCGCTTGGTTCACCAGGCGATGACTGGTCGAATCCGCCTGGTAAAGATCGTCGAGGAACCTCTCCACCTGGGTGGTCATCAAGATCTCCCAGCGCACCCGGCCCCCTCTGATCAATTCCGAAGGTTAAGCATATCCTTAACCCCGGCTCGTGACTACGCCCAGCCGTGAGTACCCGTTTGACCACTTTGCTGTCGCCGACCTGGAGTCACAAGTCCCAGCCCTCATCGGCCACCGACCCTGGCGGGCCGGCCCGGGGTCAGACCAGGCCCGCGTCGCGCAGCAGCTTCCACAGGCCGGCGCCGTCCGGCGCGGAGAGCCACTTCTGCCCCACCGGGCCGGCGGACGGGCGGCCGGCCGGGGCGGGCAGGGTGCCGGCGAGCACCGACTGGGTGGGCGAGAGCCGGCGGATCGCCACCCCGGCCACGTTGTCCGGGTGCGCGGCGGCGAACTCGCGGTAGATCTCCTGGTCGTGCTGCCCGTCGTCGCCGATCAGCAGCCACCGGACGTCCGGGAACTCCCGGGCCAGCCGGGCCAGGGTGGCCCGTTTGTGTTCCTTGCCGCTGCGGAACCACCGGTCGGCCGTCGGGCCCCAGTCGGTGAGCAGCAGCGGCCCCGCCGGGTAGAGGTGCCGGGAGAGGAACCGGGTCAGCGTCGGCGCGACGTTCCAGGCGCCGGTCGACAGGTAGAAGACGGGGGCGCCGGGGTGGGCGGTCACCAGCCGCTCGTACAGCACCGCCATGCCGGGGACCGCGGCCCGGGCGTGCTCGTCGAGGACGAAGGTGTTCCAGGCGGCGAGCAGCGGCCGGGGCAGCGCGGTGACCATGACGGTGTCGTCGATGTCGGAGAGGATGCCGAACCGGACTTCCGGGTCGAGGACGCGGACCAGGGCCTCGACCGGCTCGGCATCGGGCACGCTGAGGCGTACCGAGCCCCAGCCGGGGGTGAAGTCGGCCTCGATGACGGTGTCGACGAAGCCGCTGCGGTCCGCGGTCGCCTCCTGGCGTACGTCGCCGGCCTCGATGGTCACGGTGGCGTACTTGGCGGGCAGGGTGGCGAAGCTGCGCCAGCCGCGGACCTTCTCCGGCCGGGCCCGCTGCCGCACGTCGGGGCGGCCGAGCAGCACCCGGCAGAGCACCCGCGCCCAGCCCGGGGCGCCGTAGCCGGCGTACGCGATGATGTTGATCTTCCACCCGGTGCGACGCAGCCGGCGTTCCACCAGACCGTGCACGGCGTCCTCGATCCGGGCGGCCCGATGCAGCCGCGGCACGGCGAGTTCTCCGGCAGGTGTCGGTGGCACGCTGCCACCCTGCCACACCGGGCCGCACGCGGCCATGCGAGTCGACCTCGCCGATCCACCCCGGGGCGGGCCGGCCACGTGACAGACTGCGGTCGCAGGCGACGACGGGGGCGTGGTCGTGGCGACACCAGTGCGGAGACCGGGACGGTGGCGTCCGACGCTCGACCGCCCGGCGTTGGTCGCGCTGCTGCTCGGTGTGGCCGGGGTCGGTTTCCGGCTGGTCCTGCTGCTGTTCACGGTGCCCGGTTCGAACAGCGACGAGGCGACGTTCGGCCTCGCCGCCCTGCACATCGCCGCCAACCACGAACGGCCGATCTTCCTGTACGGCCAGCGCTACATGGGCATGCTGGAGTCGTACCTGGCCGCCCCGCTGGTCGGCTGGGCCGGGCCGAGCTGGCCGGTGCTGCGGCTGCCACTGTTGGCGCTGTACGCGGTCTTCCTCTGGTTGGCGTACCGGCTGACCCGCCGGCTGTTCTCCCCCTGGCTGGCCGTCTTCGTGGTGGGGCTGCTGGCGCTCGGCTCCGAGCGGGTGGTCCGGGACCAGCTCACCGTGGTGGGCGGGCGGCCGGAGGTGAAGCCGGCGGTGCTGGCGATGCTGCTGATCGCGGTGGCCCTCGGCGAACGCCGAGTACGGCGCCGCTGGCTGGCCATGGGCCTGTTCGGGCTGCTCGCCGGGCTGGCCCTGTGGTCGGACTGGCTGATCGTGCCCTACCTGGCGGTGGCCGGGCTGCTGCTGGTCTGGGCGGCGCCCCGGGACCTGATCGGCTGGCCGGGGCTGCTGCTGGTGGCCGGGTTCCTGGTCGGGGTCGCCCCGATGATCAAGGACAACCTCGCCGCCCCGCCCGGGCAGGACTCGCTGTCGGTGTTCCAGCGGATCAGCACCCGGCCGGGCGCGCCTCCCTCCTGGTCGGAGCGGGCGCACGGCGGGCTGCTGGAGGGGGTGCCGCTGGCCGGTGGCCTCTGCCCGGCGAGCGGCTGCGCCCGCTGGCAGGAGTGGTTCGCGCCGCTCTACCTGGTGCTGCTGGTGGCCGCCGCCGTGCTCGGGGTGGTCGCGTACCGGCGGGCCGCCGACGCCGCCGACCGGGTCCGGGCGGTCGCGCGGCTCGCCCTGGTCGCCGGCGCGGCGCTGACCCTGCTCGCCTACGTACGCAGCGCGCTCTCCGCGACCGACCCGCTGGGCAACGCCCGTTACCTGTCGGTGCTGCAGATCTCGCTGCCGGTGGTGCTCTGGCCGCTCTGGCTGGCCGCCGTACGCGCCTGGCAGGGGCCGGCCGGCGTGGCCGGCGTGGCGGCCCGGATCGGGGGCGCGGCGGCGGGAGCCGTGCTGGCCGCGATCACCGCCGCGACGGTGGCGGCGACCGTGATGTTCGTCGCCGACGCGCCGTCGATCCGGGCCGAGGAGCGGCAGGCCCGGGAGCTGGCCGACACGGTCCGCCGGGCCGGCCTGCACGAGGTGTACGGGGACTACTGGACCTGCAACCGGATGATCTTCAACACCGACGAGGCGGTCGCCTGCGGGGTGCTCGACGGCAACCTGACACCGGGACAGAACCGCTATCCGGCGTACTGGAAGCGGGTGGGGCGGGCCGAGCGGCCCGGGTACGTGTTCGAGGCCGGGTCGCCGGCGGAACGGCGGCTGCGCCTGCTGCTCGGCGACCGGGCCGACGCCGCCGTCGTCGCCGAGGTCGGCGACCTCCGCGTCTACCACCCGCCGATCGCCCTCCGGCCGTGGCGCTGAACCCGGGCCGTACGCTGGGCCGATGCTCATCCTGCTGCCGCCGTCCGAGGGGAAGGCCGAGACCGGCACGGGCCGCCGGCTGGACCTGTCGCGGCTCTCCCTGCCGGAGCTGACCCCGGCCCGGGACGCGGTGCTGGCCGCCCTGGTCGCGCTCTGCGCCGGGCCGGACGAGGCGGCGGCCCGGGCCGCGCTGGGCCTGAGCGAGGGGCAGCGCGGCGAGCTGCGCCGCAACGCCCGGCTGCGCGAGGCGGCCACCGCGCCGGCCGGGCGGATCTACACCGGGGTGCTCTACGAGGCGCTCGACCTGGCCTCGCTGCCACCGGCGGCGGACCGGCTGGCCCGCCGCTACGTGCTGGTCAGTTCCTGCCTCTGGGGCGCGGTACGCCTCACCGACCGGATCCCGCCCTACCGCTGCCCGGTCGGCACGCGGCTGCCGGGGCTCGGCGCGCTGTCGGCGTACTGGCGTCGGGCGCTGGCTCCGGCGATGGTGGCGGCGGCCGGCAACGGCCCGGTGCTGGACCTGCGCTCGGGCGCGTACGCGGCCACCTGGACGCCACGCGGGGAGGTCGCGGAGCGGACGGTGACGGTCCGCGTACTGCACGAACGCGACGTCGACGGAGTGCCGACCCGGTCGGTGGTGAGCCACTTCAACAAGGCCACCAAGGGACGGCTGGTCCGCGACCTGTTGACGGCCGGGGTCCGGCCGCGCTCCGCCGACGCACTGATCGGGACGCTGCGGGACCTGAAGTACGCGGTGGAGGAGCAACCGGGCGCGACCGGACGGCCCCGCCAGCTCGACATCGTGGTGACGGAGCTGTAGTCGCAATTTTTGCTCAAGGCTCGGGCGCAGCGGTTCCGTCCTGCCGGCAGCGGGGGTCACGGTAGGAGAACCCCGACGCGACAAGGAGTCATCCGATGGCCCCCGAGTCCACCACACTGCTCGACCGGCTCCGCCCGTCGTCGCCGGCACCCGCACCGATGGACTGGCCGACCCTGGCCGACGCGTTCGAGGTCGCCTGCCTGGTGCGGTGCACCCCGCCCCCGGCCACCGACACCCGCCGGCTCGGCAGCGAGACGTACCGCGGCGGCACGGCCGAGTTCAACGGCGAGCACGCCGCGCACCGGATGGGTCAGCTGCTCGGCCGGCTCAGCGTGCCGGTGGAGCACGAGCTGGCCACCGGCGGCCTGCGCCGCCGGTACGAGCTGCACCGGCTGTGGGTGCCGCGGGAGTACCGGTCGACGTACGCGGCCCTGCTGGAGAGCGGCTGGTGGCAGGGCCGCCGGGAGCTGCTCGGCGGCCCGGTGCCCGGCGCCTCCCGGACCCGGCGGATGTGGCGTACCCGGCTGGCCGCGGCCGCCTGGCGCGCGGCTCTGCTGGCCGGCGGGCGGCACGTGCGCCGGCACTGTCTCGGCGTCCGGCTGGCCGACCGCGACCTGGCCGCGGTGCTGGTACGCGGTGCGGCGCTGCTGGAGGTCCCGGCGACGCTCCGGCCGGGTGCCGGCTGCTTCCTGGTGAGCGTCGCCAACGGTCCGCACCGGATGCGGATCGTGGACAGCGCCGCCCTCCCGTCGATGGCGGCCTGCTGAGCCGTACGGCCGGAGGCGAACGGCTCAGCAGTACGTCCGCGACGGACGGCTGACCAGCCGGGCTTGCGCGACAGGCGGTGCCCGTCGCACAGTGCACCGCGTGAGCCGACACTGGACCGTGTGCGGCCGGCGTGCAGCTGCCACGCCGGCCGCTCTGGTGATGCTGCTGGTGTCGGCGCTCGGGCTCGCCGCCTGTCGGGATGAGCCGACCGAGCCGGTGCGGATCCGGATCGCCACCGGCAGCCCGACCGCCGTCTACCACGCCTTCGGCCAGTCGCTGGCCACCATCCTCAACCGGGAGCTGCCCGGGGTGCGGGCCAGCGTGGTGGTCACCGCCGCCTCCGCGCAGAACGTCCGGCTGGTCGGGTCCGGCGAGGCGGAGCTGGGCTTCACCCAGGCCGACGTGCTGCCGCCGCGCGGTTCGGAGCATCCCGCCGTGCTCGCCGTGGCCCGCGTCTACGACGACCTGCTGCACCTGGTCACCACCGCCGGTGGTCCGGTGCGGACGCTGGCCGACCTGCGGGGGCGGCGGGTGTCGGTGGGCGCCGACGGCTCCGGCACGGAGATCACCGCGACCCGGCTGCTGGAGGTGGCGCAGCTGGGCGGCGACCGGGTACGCCAGGAGCACCTCGGCCTGGACGACTCGCTGGCGGCGCTGCGCGCCGGCCGGATCGACGCGTTCTTCTTCTCCGGCGGCCTGCCGGTGCGGGGCGTGGTGGAGCTGGCCGACAGCACCGCCATCCGGATGATCGACCTGGGCGACTGGACCGAGCCGCTGCGCCGCGGGTACGGGCAGGTCTACGTGACCCGGGACATCCCCCGCTCGGTGTACGGGGTGGACCCGGTCAGCACGGTGGCCAACCCCAACTACCTGATCGTCCGGGCGGACCTGCCGGAGGCGCTGGTCCGGGAGGTGACCCGGCTGTTGATGGAACGCCGGGAGGAACTGGCCGCCACCCATCCGGCAGCCGGCCGGATGAGTCCCCGGTCGGCGATCGCCACCACCCCGCTGCCGCTGCATCCCGGCGCGGCCGACTGGTACCGGTCGACGAAGCCCTGACCTCCGGTCAGGGCCGGGCCGCGTCGACGGCGATCGGCTCGACGCGCAGGTCGCCCGGTGCCGGGAACCACACCTCGGCGACCAGGCCCCGGGGCCGGCCCTGGCGCATCGTCAACCGGCCGTCAGAGGCGTCGACCAGCACCGCGACGATGGTCAGGCCCAGGCCGGCGCCGTCGACGTTCTGCACGTCCGGTGCCCGCCAGAAGCGCTCGGTGGCCTGGTCGATCTGGCTGGTCGTCATGCCGGGTCCGGTGTCCCGCACCTGGAGCAGGATGCCGCCCTCCGCCGCGCGCACGGTCACCGTCACCTCTCCCCCGGCGCCGCTGAACTTGACCGCGTTGTCGATCAGCGCGTCGAGCGCCTGGTCGATGGCGGTCGGCACGGTCCGGGCGTACGCGGGCGCGTCGGCGGTGTCGAGCCGCAGGGTGACCGACCGGTGCCGGGCCAGCGGCTGCCAGGCGGCCACCCGGGACGCGGCCACCTCGGCGGCGTCGACGACGACCCGCTGGTTCTCCGCGCGTTCGGCGCGGGCCAGGGTGAGCAGCGCGTCGAGCAGGGTGGCCAGCCGGTCGGTCTCCTCCAGCGCGAGCCGGTGCTCGGCGCGGCCGTCGACGCCGGTCAGGCTCGGCCCCAGCTCCTCCACCCGCAGCCGCAACGCGGTCAGCGGGTTGCGCAGCTGGTGGCTGGCGTGCGCCACGAACGCCCGCTGCCGGTCCATCACATCGGAGACCGCGTCGGCCATGTTGTTGAAGCTGGCGGCGAGCCGGCGCAGCTCCGGCGGGCCGAGCCGCGGGCGTACCCGGGCGGTGCGGTCACCCTCGGCGATCTCGTGGGTCACCGCGTCCAGTTCGGTGACCGGGCGCAGCACCCAACCGGCCAGCCCGAACGCGGTGGAGACGCAGGCCAGCACCGCGAGCAGACCGATCGCCGCGAGCAGCAGCCACCAGGTGGCGACGGTACGCCGCACCTTGCCAGCCGGGGTGGCGGTGACCACCGCCCCGAGCACCTCGCCGCCGTCGTTGATCGGAACCGCCACCACCAGCGGCCCGTCCATCCACGGCCACACCGAGTCCGGCGCGCTGAACTGCTGCCCGGACAGCGCGATGTCCAGGGCCAAGGTGGTGCCCGCGCCAGGCTGCCAGCTCGTCGAGGCGACCACGGTGTGCCGGTCCCGGTCGACCACGGCCGCGCCGATGCCGTACAGGTCGTCGTAGGCGCCCAGCTCCCCGGCGAGCGGTCCGGAGCCGCGTCCACGCAACGCCGGGTTGGCGAGCGAGGCGAACCGGGTGGCGTCGGCGAGCCGGTCGGCGCGGACCCGGTCGGTCTCCCGGCTGGCCAGGGTGACGGCCAGGGGTGTTTCCAGGGCGAACAGCACCAGCACCATCAGCAGCAGGTAGCTGATCACCAGCCGGCGGCGCACCCCGGCCCCCTCACTCGCCGCGGAGTCGATAGCCGACCCCGCGTACGGTCTCCACCAGCGTCGGGTCGCCGAGCTTGCCGCGCAGCGATCCGACGTGCACCTCCATGGTGTGCCGGTCGGCCCAGGTGGTGCCCCAGACGTCCAGCAGGATCCGGTCCCGGGACACCGCCACGCCGGGCTGCCGGGCCAGGGAGAGCAGGATGTCGAACTCCTTGCGGGTCAGCGCCACCGGCCGGCCGGCCACGCTGACCGTCCGGCCGCCCACGTCGATGCGGACCGGGCCGGCCTCGATCAGGTTACGCTCCGGCGCGGCGTACGCGGCCCGGCGCAGCACCGCCTCGATCCGTGCCTGGAGCTCCACCATCGAGAACGGCTTCACCACGTAGTCGTCGGCGCCGAGCCGCAGGCCGAGCACCCGGTCGCGTTCCTCCCCCGGGCGGTCACCGCGATGATGCCGAGCTGGCCGCTGCGCCGGCGCAGCTCCCGGCACAGGTCGGTGCCGTCCCCGTCGGGCAGGGTCAGGTCGAGCAGCACCAGGTCACAGGGGGCGGCGGAGAGGGCGGCCTCGACGGTGGCGGCGTGCTCCACCTCGTAGCCGCGCCGGCTCAGCGCGGACGACAGGGCGGCGGCCACCCGACGATCGTCCTCGACCAGGAGGATCCGCACCCGTGCCCCCAATCCGTTCGACATACTGCCCTGCGAATGGTGGCAGAAGCGCCGGCGGGACGGGAATGCCCGGGTCCGTTCAGAGACCGAAGACCTCGTCGGCCGTCGCGTCGCGGACGCCGTCGACGAAACCCCGGAAGCCCGGGTCGGCGTGGCTGGCCGGCACGCTCGTCACGTTCTCCCCGGTGGCCTGGGTGACGGCGTCGAGCAGCGGCGGGAAGTCCGTCTCCGAGTCACCGAAGGTGTCGTCGTCCGCCTGACCGAGGTTGATCACGTGCTGGACGTCCTCACTGGGGGTGTCCGGGTCGCCCGCCCACTCGGCGGCGGCCTGGTAGCACTCGTCGTAGACGGCCCGCTGGCCGTCGGTCCAGTCCTCGTCGTAACTCTGCATCGCCATCCCTCCGCGGACCTCCACCCGAGCATGCCCGCTTCCGCCGCGCGGGCGCGGGCGTACGCGGGAACCGGCTCGCCGCGACCGGTGGCCCGCCCTAGGCTGCGGTGGTGATCTACAAGATTCTGGGCAGCGACGAGTGGGAGCGGGCGCGGGCGACAGGGCATTTCGCCGGCACCGCGATGGATCAGCAGGACGGGTTCGTCCACCTCTCCGCCGCCGACCAGGTGGTGGAGACGGCCCGCCGGTTCTTCGCCGGGGTCACCGGTCTCACCGTGCTGGCGGTGGATCCCGACCGGCTCGGCGACGCGCTGCGTTGGGAGGCGTCCCGGGGCGGGACACTCTTCCCGCACCTGTACGCGGCGCTGCCGGTCGACGCGGTGGTGGCGGCGCACCCGCTGCCGGCGGACCGACCCGCCGCCGACGCGGTGGCGGAACTGCTGGACTGACGGATCGATATGCTGCCTCGACCAGGCACCGACGGCGCGACGACGCGCCCTGCAGCGAGCGAGTTGAGATGACTGACAACATCTTCGTCCACCCCACGGCCGACGTGGAGGAGGGCGCCAAGGTCGGCGACGGCACCAAGGTCTGGCACCTGGCCCACGTCCGGTCCAGCGCCCAGGTCGGCGCCGGCTGCGTGATCGGCCGCAACGTGTACGTCGACGCGAACGTCACCGTCGGCGACCGCGTGAAGATCCAGAACAACGTCTCGGTCTACCAGGGTGTCACCATCGAGGACGAGGTCTTCGTCGGCCCCTGCGCGGTGTTCACCAACGACTTCCGCCCGCGTGCCCAGAACCCGGACTGGACGATCACCCCGACCCTGGTCCGGCGCGGCGCCTCGATCGGCGCCAACGCCACCCTGGTCTGCGGCATCGAGGTCGGCGAGTACGCGATGATCGCCGCCGGCTCGGTGGTCACCAAGGACGTCAAGCCGTACCAGCTGGTGGCCGGCAACCCGGCCCGGCCCAAGGGCTGGGTCGACGAGAAGGGTGAGGTCGTCTCCCGGGACGTCGACAACCCGCCCGCGGGCCTGGCCCAGGGCTGAGCCGCCCCACGACGGAACGGGCCCCGGACCGGTGATCCGGTCCGGGGCCCGTCAACGGCCCAGCGGGGTCAGCCGCCGATGACCACCCGGCGGACACCCTCCCAGCGAGCCGGGTCGGTCACCCGACGGCCGTCCACCAGCACGGTCACGCCCGGCAGGTCGGCCGGGGTGAGGGTGCGGTACTCGGCGTGGTCGGCCTGGATGACGGCGGCGGCCACCGGCTCGCCGGCGTATCCGGGCAGGCCGTGCGCGGCCAGCTCCTCGTTCGTGTACATCGGGTCGGAGACGTACGGGACGGCACCCCGCTGGCGCAGCGCCTCGACGGTCGGGAAGACCCCCGAGAAGGCGGTCTCCTTCACACCACCCCGGTACGCGGCGCCGAGCACCAGCACGCCCACGCCGGTCAGGTCGCCGTACGCGGCGGCGAGCAGGTCGACGGCGTAATCCGGCATGGCGGCGTTGGCCTCGCGGGCCGAACGGACCACCGTGGCGGCCGGGTCGTTCCACAGGTACATCCGCGGGTAGATCGGGATGCAGTGCCCACCGACCGCGATGCCGGGCTGGTGGATGTGGCTGTACGGCTGGGTGTTGCAGGCCTCGATGACCTTGGTGACATCGACGCCCACGGTGTCGGCGAACCGGGCGAACTGGTTCGCCAGGCCGATGTTCACGTCCCGGTACGTGGTCTCGGCGAGCTTGGCCAGCTCGGAAGCCTCGGCCGAACCCAGGTCCCAGACGCCGTTCGGGCGGTTGAGGTCGGCCCGCTCGTCGAAGTCCAGCACCGCCTCGTAGAAGCGCACGCCGTGCGCGGCGGACGCCTCGTCGATGCCGCCGACCAGCTTCGGGTAGCGGCGCAGGTCGGCGAAGACCCGGCCGGTGAGCACCCGCTCCGGGCTGAACACCAGGTGGAAGTCCGTGCCGGCGGTGAGGCCGGAACCCTCCTCCAGCATCGGCGCCCAGCGGTTACGGGTGGTGCCGACCGGCAGCGTCGTCTCGTAGCTGACCACGGTGCCGGGCTTAAGGCCGCGGGCGATGGCGCGGGTGGCGTCGTCCATCCAGCCGAAGTCCGGCACGCCCTCGGCGTCCACGAAGAGGGGCACCACCACGACGACGGCCTCGGACTCGGCGACCGCGGCGGCCGTGTCGGTGGTCGCGCTGAGCAGCCCGGCGGACACGACCTCCTTGAGCTTGGTGTCCAGGTCGGTCTCACCGGGGAACGGCACCGCGCCGTCGTTGACCAGCTGCACAACCCGCTCGGAGACGTCCGCTCCGATCACCCGGTGGCCCTTGGACGCGAACTGCACGGCGAGCGGCAGCCCGATCTTGCCCAGGGCGACGACGCAGATGTTCATGGCTACTTCTTTCCTCCTAGTGGAAGCCTGCGCCGCAGGCGGGCCAGCAGCCGGCGCGGCGTCAGAGGTGCTACGGCGATCACGAGCTCACCCTTGTGGTTCGTCGTGGCGGTTAGGACGTGCAGGTGGCCTCCCCGCCGCTGCACCGTACGCTGCGGCACCGGCCGCGCCGGGCCGCGCAGGGCCGTCTCACCAACCGTACCGAACGCCTCGACCTCCGCCCGGACCACCTGCCGCTCGCCGCCCGGGGCGACGCCGGCGAGCAGCCGGGCGAGCGGCAGGTGCGCCCGTACCAGGGCACCGGTGCCGTCCGCCTCGACCGTGGCGTCGGCGCTGACGGCCTCGCCGGCGCGCAGCCGAACCGCGGCGGCCAGCCGCGGCAGGTCCCCCCGCGGGCTGCGGGCCGTCACCGCCAGGGTCCGGTTGCCGAGGAACGACACGGAGACGGTGTCCAGTCGGGCGATCCAGTCGGCGACCCGGTCGGTGACCTCGAACCAGCGGTCCGACATGCCGAGCCGGGGGTCCCGGAAGCCCGGGTAGCCGGCGTACCAGCGGTCGCCGTCGACCACGGCCGGCGGGATGCCCTCCTCGGCGTCCTGCCGGATGACGGCGAGCAGGTCGTCCAGCTCCCCGTACCGGGCGGCACCCAACCGCACCCGCGACTGGATCGGCAGCTGGTCACGGACCTCGTCGGTCAGGTAGCGCTCGACCAGCACGCGTACGCCGGCCTGGACCTGCTCCTGCACGCTCCGCTCCACCGCTAGGAAGTCGTTCTCCAGCAGCTTGGCGACTTCCCAGGTGAAGTGCCGCAGCAGGATCGCGTCGCGGTGCTTGCCCGCCTCGACCAGGCCGGCGACGAACTCCACCAGCGACTCGGCGCAGCGCAGCCGCTCCAGATGGCGGCTGCGGTAGGTGATGTTGCGGGCGTTGAGCCGGCGCACCGCGTAGTAGTAGTCGTAGTCGGCCAGCACGGAGACCCGGCGGGCCCGTACGCAGGCCTCGATGGTGAACGGCTGGTCGCTGCCGACCGGCATGTCCTCCGGGTACCGCAACCCGTGCCGCTCGATCAGGTCCCGCCGGAACAGCTTGGTGTTCGACAGGGACCAGGGCAACGCCGAGTCGAACAGATCCAGGTCGGGCTCGGTTCGGGCGAAGACCGCCTGGTGGATGTAGCGGCTGTTGACCCCGACCGTCCGGCCCAGCACGACGTCGGAGTCGTACCGGTCGGCCGCCGTGACGAGCCGCTCCAGCGCCTCCGGACCGAGGTAGTCGTCGGAGCCGATGAAGAAGACGTACCGGCCGGTGGCGTGCTCCAGGCCGCGGTTGCTGGGCGCGGCGGGCCCGCCGGAGTTGGGCTGGTGGATCACCTTGACCGTGCCCGGGTAGAGCCGGGCGAACCGGTCCAGTTCCCGGCCGCTGCCGTCGGTGGAACCGTCGTCGACCGCCACGACCTCCAGCCGGTCCCGCCCGATCGTCTGCTCCACCAGCGAGGTGAGGCAGCGGGTGAGATACGGCATGGTGTTGTAGACGGCGGTGATGACCGTCACGTCGGGTGGGGTCACCGGGCGGCTCCCACCGGCGGCTGCGGCGCGCCCGGCTCCGCCGGCGTGCCGGCCACGGCCCGAGGGCGGTCCGGCAGCAGCCGGGAGTAGACACCGTCGAGCACCTCGGCCTGCGCCTCCCAGGTCCAGTTCGCCAGCAGGCCGGGGCGGTCGTAGGCGGCCCGGTAGCGGGCCGGGTCGGCGAGGACGACGCGCACCGCGCGAACGTAGTCGGCCACGTCCTCGGCGCGGAACACCTCGCCCTGGCCGGTGGACCGCACGGTCTCGGCCATCGTCTTCACGTCGCTGACCACGAGCGGCAGCCGGGCGTGCGAGTACTCGAAGAACTTGGTGATCAACGCGATCTCGTGGTTGGGCCAGTGGTGGATCGGGATGACCCCCGCGTCGGCGCCGGACAGGAACGGCACCACCTGCCAGTGGGCCACGTAGGGCAGCGCGTGCACCCGGTCGGCGACGCCGAGCTTCGCGGCCCGGGCCAGCACCCCGGAGACGTACGGGCCGGTCGGCTTGTTGACCACCAGCGCCACGTGCACCCCGGGCAGCTGGGGCAGCGCGTCGACCATGATGTCGAGACCGCGCTGGCGGGCGGCGGCCCCGCTGTAGACCAGCAGCGGCACGTCGGGACCGATGCCGCAGAGTGCGCGCAGGTCCGGCGCGGGGGCGTCCGGGACGAGCTCCTCGTGGTGCGCGGCCGGCGCGTTGAGCACCACGTCCGGCAGCTCGGCGAGCCCGTGCTCCCGCCGCAGCAGCTCGGCCAGGTCGCCGGAGACGGTCATCACGGCGTCGGCGTACGGGGCGTACTCCCGCTCGTGCGCCCGGTGCGCGGGGAGCCAGCGGGCGTTGTCCCGCCACGGCTTGAGCCCGGGCAGGAACTCGTGGGCGTCCCAGACCACCTTGATCTCGCGACCCTCGACGGCGGCGCGGATCTTGGCCCGGGCAGCCACGCCGAGCATCCGGAAGTCGTTGGCGTGGATCAGGTCCGGGCGCAGCTCGTCGACCACCGGCCCGTAGGCCAGCTCGTAGTCCCACAGGCCGGGCTCCAGCCGCCGCCAGGCGCCATCCCCCTTCGCCAGCTGCCAGAACAGGGTGTACGCCCGGTCCCAGGGGTTGCGGAACTTCCGGCGGGTACGGGCGCGGGTCAGCTGCCAGTAGCGGAAGGAAACCCATTTCTGGGTGACCTTGGCGGCCAGTTCCTCGGCCCGTAGCGCCCGCCGACGCAGGCCGAGCCGGGGCGTGGCCGGGTCGGCGAGGGCCAGCCGGGCGGCACGCACCGCCAGATCGGCTCGCCACGCCTTGACCGCCTGGGCCCGGTGCGGGGCGATCCCGCTCGGCGGGTACGCCAGCGGCCACCGCAACCAGGCGCGGCGGAACTCGTGCCGCCGGCGGGCGAGCGGATCGGGCATGGGCAGCAGCCGCACCTCGGCCCCACCGAGCCGCCAGGTCTCCGGCGCCCCGTGCGGGGAGCGGCCGAGCAGGACGACGTCCCACCCGGCGTCCGCGGCCGAACGGGCGGCCTTCTGCACCCGCGAGTCGCCGTTGACGCCGTTGTCGACCAGCATCACCAGCCGTCCCCGGGCACGCGAGGCCGCGACCGCAGTGTCGAGCTCCATCTTCCGCCTCTCCGCTTTTCGGACGTTCCGAGGACCCGGCGAGTTTACGGCACCCTTCGGGCCATCGACCGTCACCGTCCCGGCCGGCAGCGGGTGCGGCGCAGCCGGATCCGCCACCTCAGCCGGCCGCGCCAGCCCTCACCGATACGCCCGGATTCGTCCCCGCCGGCCGCTTCGCCAGCAGCCTCGTGTACACGCCGTCGAGCACCTCCGCCTGACGCTCCCAGGTCCAGGCGTCGAGCAGTTCCGGACGGTCGTACGCCGCCCGGTAGCGCTGCGGGTCGGCCAGCACCGCCCGTACGGCGCGAACGAAGTCGTCAACGTCGTCGGCCCGGAACACCTCACCCTGGCCGGTCGACCGGACCGTGTCGGCCATGGTCCGTACGTCGCTGACCACCAGCGGCAGCCGGGCGTGCGAGTACTCGAAGAACTTGTTGCTCAGCGCGATCTCGTGGTTGGGCAGGTGGCGCAGCGGGCTCAGCGCCGCGTCGGCGGCGGAGAGGAAGGCGGCCACCTCGTGGTGCGCGACGTACGGCAGCACGTGCACCCGATCGGCGACCCCCAGCGCGGCGGCACGCGCCTGGAGCGCGGCGATCGACGGGGTCGAGTCCTTCCCGGGGGCAGCGAGACCAGCGCCAGGTGCACCTCGGGCAGCTTCGGCAACGCGGCGACCGCCACGTCCACACCACGCACCGGGGCGATCGCGCCGGAGTAGGCGAGCAGGGGAACCTCCGGACCGATCCCGCAGAGCGCCCGCAGGTCGGGAGCGGGAGCGGCCGACCCACCGCCGGCAAAGGCGACATTCGGCGCGTTCATCACCACCGCGGGACGTTCGGAAAGCCGATGTTCGCGCTGGAGCAGCTCGGCCAACGCCTCGGAGACGGTCACCACCGCGTCGGCCACCGGGGCGTACTCCCGCTCGTGGGCGCACTGGGCCCGGAGCCAGCGCCCGCGGCTCAGCGCCGGGTTGAGCCCGGGCAGGAACTCGTGGGCATCCCAGACCAGCTTCGTCGGACGCCCCGCGGCCCGCGCGCGCAGCGCGGCCCGGGCGCCGACGCCCAGCATCTTGTAGTCGTTGGCGTGGATGAGATCCGGTCGCAGCTCGTCCACGACCGGGCCGAACGCGAGCTCCCAGTCCCACAGGGCCGGCTCCAGCCGGCGCCAGGCCCCGTCGCCGCGGACGGCCTCCCAGAACCAGGTGTAGAAGCTGTCGACCGGACCGCTCAGCTTCTTCCGGGCCTGCTGCCCCCGGGTGAGCTGCCAGTAGCGGAACGAGACCCACTTCTGCGTGGCCCGGGCGGCGATCTCCTCGGCCCGCAGCGCCCGCCGTCGCCAGCCGGACACCGGCCGGCCCGCCCGATCGGCGAGGGTGAACTCCGCCGCCCGCAACCGCAGGTCAGTGCGCCACGCCCGCATCGCCTGGGCGCGGTGCGCGGCGACCCCGTTGGGCGGGTACGCCAGCGGGCCGCGCCGGAGGACCCGGCGGAACTCGTGCCGCTTGCGGCGCAGCGGGTCCGGTACGGCGATCAGGCGTACCTCCGCCCCGCCGAGCCGCCAGGTCTGCGGCTGCCCGTTCGGGGCGCGGCCGAGCAGGATCACCTCCCAGCCGGCGTCGGCGGCCGAGCGGGCCGCCTTCTGCACGCGGGAGTCGCCGTGGACCCCGTTGTCGACCAGCATGACCACCCGGCCCCGGGCGGCCCGCACCGGTGCGGCGTCGTCGAACCCCATGCTGAATTCTCTGCCTTTCGCCCGAGAAGCCGGCGATCTCACGCCGACGCCCGCTGTCCCCGCGCCCGCGCAGGACCCTGCCGAGGGTACGTCAGCGCACCGGCCCGCTGCCGTCGGCGTGGCCCTCGGGAACGGGGACGCGGACGCCGGCCCCGGCGCTCAGTTCAGGTTGTCCCAGAGGCCGGAAATCAGCACCGCCTGCCCCACCGAGAGCAGGACCAGTCCGGCCACCAGCGGGCCGGACCAGCGCCCGAGACCTCGGCTCCACCGATCGACCAGGAGCCCCGCCGACGCGGCGACCAACGGGTAGAGGAACGCCCAGGTGCGCTCGACCTCGCCGGGACGCAGCTTGGTGACAACGGGTGGCAGGGATGCCCAGACCACCATGATCAGGACGAGCACCAGCGGCAGCACAGCCCGACGGCTGCCCAGGGGCGGGCGGAACAGGGCGACGACGCCCAGCGCGGCCAGGGGCAGACCGGCGTAGATGAGCCACGCCGACGGGCTGGCCACGATCCAGTACGGATCGTACGCACGTTCGGCTCCCGGGGACGACCGGTAGGAGGCCAGCACGTCGATCCCGAGCGTCAGCCGGGCCAGGACGACCACGGCCAGCCCGCCGGCCACCGATGCGCCGAGCAGCCGGACCGAGGCACGCGCGCTTCGGGTCTGCACCAGCACCGCCACCGTAGCGGCCAGCGCGATGAACGAGGTGGCGAAGGTCAGCAACGTGGCGAGCCCGAGGACAGCGCCCGCGACTGCCGCGACCGGCGTGGAGCGCCGGTGGATGGCGAGCACGAACAGGGCGACGCTGCCCGAGATCACCAACGCGAAGATCATGTCCATGCTGCTGTAGGCCAGCAGGAGCGGTCCGGGCGCGGCCACGAACAGCACGGCGGCGATCCGACCGGCCCGCTCCCCGCCCAGCAGCCGGCCGATCGCCCACGCGTTCACCGCCGCCGCGAGCGCGAGCACGGCGATGATGACGGCGATCCGCAGGGAGTGCTCGGCGCCGACGAGGCGGAACAGCCCGTACAGGAAGATGTGGATCCCGGGCGGGTGGGTACGCGAGTTGTAGGAGTGCAGCTGGGTGGTCATCTCCGGGTGCCGCTCGGCGAAGCCGCGTACCCCCAGCTCGTCCAGGAAGTGCAGATCGCTGGTGTAGTACGGCGAGTTCTCGTCGGTCGACACGCCCCGCACGAGGTCGTGCCAGTCCCCGCGGACCAGCCCCACGGCCGTCGCGACGAGCACGCCCCCGCCGACCACCAACCCCAGCACGGCCCACGATGGGATCCGGCGGGAGGCGGTCACCGCCCAGCCGACCCCGGCAAGCAGCAGCGCGGCCGGTACGACGACCAGCGTGAGCGGATCCCAGGTGGGGTCCCAGACGCCGTAGATCGGCGGATGGCTGAACGCGCCGAACCGGATCGGCGACCGGTGCCGGCCGTAGTACAGGAAGGCCGCCAGGAAGGCAGCCATCCCGACCAGGGCCAGCAACGGCCACCACCGCCAGCCACCCGCCTCGGGCGCCGGGGCCTCGCCGGCGGCGGTCACGCCGGCCGGGGCGACACCGCCATCCGGCGGATCGTCGAGCCCATCCCGCACGCCAGCTTCTCTGCCGCTCACTCGACGACCCACCCCCGGAGTTCTCCGCGCGCCACGTTCCGGGCCACAGCTCGCTGCGGCGTGTGCATGTTAGTGGAATCGATCTCCGAACGGGTCTCGCCGCACGCGGGGTCCAGGTCGGACCTCGACGGTCACCGTTATCGGCCCGCCGGTTAACCTTCCGACGGTGAACACTCCCAGCCCCGCCGTCCTGCACCCGGCCGCGGCCGAGCCAACCCTGCCGGCGTCCCCGGCCGCACCGCCCGCCCGCCAGTACGGTCTCGACGGACTACGCATCCTCGCCATCTGCGGGGTGGTGGCGATCCACGTGGTCGGGCTCTACGTCGTCAAGGCCGATCACCGGAGCGGCGGCCGCTGGTGGCTGGCCACGGCGATCGACATCGGCGCGATCTGGACGGTGCCCGTCTTCGTGATGATCAGCGGCGCGCTGCTCCTCTCCCCCCGGGCGCACCGGGCCGGACCCGCGGTGTTCTATCGGAAGCGGTTCGTCCGGATCCTCCCCGCGCTGGTGGTCTGGCACCTGGTCTATCTGCTCGTCGTACGGGTGGCGCTGCGCGGCGAGGAGCTCGACCCGACGAAAATCGGGACACTGCTGATCGACGCCCGCGTCTACACGGCGCTGTACTTCCTGTGGTTGATCGCCGGGCTGTACGTCATCACTCCGGTCCTGGCCACCTTCCTCGCGGACGGGGGCCGGCGCCGGGCGTACGTCACCGCGGCGGTGGCGCTCGGCTGGACGATGGGCGCGTTCATGATCAGCGGCGCGGCGAGCCTGCTCCACGCGCCCCGCCCGATCAGCCTCGGCGCCTGGACCATGTGGTGGCCGTACGTCGGCTACTTCCTCGCCGGCTGGGCCCTGCACCACGTACGGCTGCGCGGCTGGCGGCTCGTGGCGGTGCTGCTGGGCACCGCGGTCCTGCTCGCCGAGGGGGTGTGGCGGTGGGGCAGCAAGCCGGACCTGCCCGTGGTGCAGGCGCTCTTCCCGGTCAGCTACGTGGGCACCACCGTGGCGCTCGCGGCGATCGGCGTCTTCCTGGTCGGGATCAGCCTCGGCGCCCGGCTCCGCCCGTCCGAGCGGATCGGCCGGCTCATCGTCCGGCTCTCCGACGCCTCCTTCGGAGTCTTCCTGGTGCACCTGCTGCTGTTGGCGCTGATCCAGTGGGCGTTCCCGGAGTGGCCGCTCGGCAAGTCGCTCACCGCCACGCTGCTCACCTGTGTGGGGGTCATCGTCGGGTCCTTCGCGGTGTCGCTGGGCGCGGCCCGGGTGCCGTACCTGAGGGCGATCTTCTGAGCGCGCGCCCACGTCCAGGGGCTCGACACGGTTCCGCGGCCGCGCCGAGGCGCGGCCTGACCGGCTCACGGGTGGCCGAACCCCGGTCACCCGGTGTAGGAATGGACGGCGACGATTCGGCGAAACCTGGTCGGAAACCCCCAGGGCTGCCGGGTGTCGGCGCGGCCCGTGACGTATGGTCCTACGCCGGGACCGCTGCTTCCCCCGGCGGCTGGACCCGCCACCGCACACCCCCTACCGGTACTCGACGTGCAGGAGATGTTCAGTGAAGGTCGTCAGCGTAGTCGGAGCCCGTCCGCAGCTGGTCAAGTTGGCGCCGATCGCGGCCGCCTTCGCCGGCAGCGGCCACGAGCACGTGATCGTGCACACCGGGCAGCACTACGACGCCGACCTCTCCGACGTGTTCTTCACCGGCCTGGGCATCCCCGACCCGGACGTCCACCTGGGCGTCGGCTCCGGCAGCCACGGCGCGCAGACCGGCGGCGTGCTGACCGCCATCGACCCGGTACTGGCCGAGCAGCGCCCGGACTGGGTCCTCGTCTACGGCGACACGAACTCGACGCTCGCCGGTGCGCTCTCGGCGGTGAAGCAGCACATCCGGGTCGCCCACCTGGAGGCCGGGCTGCGCTCGTTCAACCGCCGCATGCCGGAGGAGCACAACCGCGTCCTGACCGACCACGCCGCCGACCTGCTGCTCGCCCCGACCGAGGAGGCGCTGCGGCACCTCGCCAACGAAGGGCTCGCCGAGCGCGCGGTGCTCAGCGGCGACGTGATGGTGGACGTCTGCCTGCGGGTCCGCGACGCCGTGCTCGCCGGCGAGCACGCCCGCCCGACGCTGCCGGACGGCATCGACCCCGACCAGCCGTACCTGGTGGCGACGCTGCACCGGCCGGACAACACCGACGATCCGGCCCGCCTGGCCGCGCTCGTCGCCGCGCTGGCCGACCTCCCGGTCCCGGTGGCGCTGCTCGCCCACCCGCGGCTGGTGGCCCGCGCCACCGAGCAGGGCCTCAAGCTCAACCAGGGCGCGGTGCACGCCGGCCGCCCGCTCGGCTACGCCGGCCTGGTCGCCGCCGTCCTCGGCTCCGTGGGTGTGGTGACCGACTCCGGCGGCCTGCAGAAGGAGGCGTACCTGCTCGGCCGGGCCTGCACCACCCTCCGCCCCGAGACCGAGTGGGTGGAGACCCTGGAGGGCGACTGGAACCGCCTGATCCCGGACCCGGACGCGCTCGGCCGGCCCGCCTGGATCGAGGCGGCCACCCGCCCGACGCCCAGCGCTGAGCAGGGGCTCCCCTACGGCGACGGCCACGCGGCCGAGCGGGTGGTGGAGATCCTCGCCCAGCGCCTCGGGTAGCCGTAACCGCAGCAACCCCGGCTCGGCTCTGGGCGGCGGAACCGGGTGGTAGCGTGACGCGGCCCACACGCCGCACCGCAGGGAGGAACAGTCGAGTGACCCCAGCTTCCACCAGCGATGTCGCCATCGTCACCGCCTGGTACCCGACGGCACAGCGGCCTTTCCTCGGTGCCTTCGTCCAGGCGATGGTCGAGGCGACCGCCCCGGGATGCGACCGGGTCACCGTCTACCACTGTGACGAGTGGGGCTACCGCCCCACCCCGGAGCAGGAACGCGCGGTCACGCAGGCGCACCACCAGCTGCTCCCGCACACCCTGCGCCCGGTCCCGACCGCCGGCGGGGCGGCCTTGCTGAACCTGCCGGTCCTGTTGCCGATCGGCCTGCCGCACGCGGAGGTCGCCCGCCGGCACGAGGCGACCCTCCGTGCGGCGCTGCGGGGCGAAAAGCTCTCCGCGTCGGTGGTGCACGCGCACGTGGGTCTCCCCAGTGCCTGGGCCGCCCTGCAGAACACGCACCCGGACACCCCGGTCTTCGTGACCGAGCACGCGACCTATCTGGACACGCTGCTCGCTCAGCCCGAATCCCGGGCCATGTACGAGGAAGTGCTGCGCCGGTGCGCGGGATTCTTCGCGGTGGGACGGGCCGTCCGGGACCCGCTGGTGGCGGCCTTCCCGCAGCACGCCGACCGGATCAAGTTCATTCCGAATCCGGTCTCCTTCGCCACCACCCGACCGACTCCGGTCACCGAACTGCGCCGCTGGCTGTACGTCGGTGGGCTCATCCCCCGCAAGGGAGTGCGACGGCTGCTGTCCGCCTTCGCCACGTGCCGTTCGGAGGACCCCACGCTGTCCCTGACGCTGGTCGGCGACGGAAAGCTGCGCGGCGAGCTGGCCGACCTCGCCGCCGAGTTGGGCGTCGCCGAGGCCGTACGGTTCACCGGTCCGCTCCCCCCGGCGGAGGCCCTGCGGCTGATGCGTGAACACGACCTGCTGGTCCATGCCAGCCAGTTCGAGACCTTCGGGATGACCGTGGTGGAGGCATCGGCGGCGGGGATGCCCGTGCTGGTCACCCGCTGCGGTGGCCCCGAGGAGATCCTGGCCGGCATCGAGGAGTCCGCCGGCGAGTTGGTCGAGGTGTCGGAGGACGCGGAGTCGCTGGCCGAAGGATACCGGCGCCTGCGGGCCCGCTTCGCCGCCGGCATGGACCTGTCGCCGGCCCGCCGGACCCTGGCCGGGCGCTACGGCTACGAGGCGGTCGCCGAGGCGCACCACAATGTCTGGTTCCCCGCGCCGGCACCCGCCGTGCCGGCCGAGCCGAATCCGGAGCGTGCGGTCCGATGAGCACCCAGGTTGTCTTCCTCGCCCTCGGGGCCACCCGACGACGGGCGGTCGTCGAGGAGTCGGCGCAGGTGGTGGCCGACGGCGGAGACGCGGTCGTGGTGGTCGCGAAGCTCAGGGCGTGGCGCAACGAGAGCTTTGCGCCGCAGGTCCGGGTGGAGGAGCTGGCGAGCCTGGAGCTGCTGCACCCGCCCTTCCTGGCGGCACAGCGGATCATGTACCACGCGCCTCGCCGCGCCTTCGGCGCGCTCGGCCGAGGGCGGCTGAAGTCCTTCTCGGAGAAGGCCGGCCAGGCATACGAGCAGAAAGTCGCCCGACGCGTCCACAACCGGCTCGTCGCGCCCGCCCTTCGCCGGTTCACCCAGGATGTCCGGCACGAGGTGCTGCACCGGTTCGTGCTGCGGCACTCGTCGTTCGACCTGATGGTGGTGAGCGACCCGGCCTCCGTCCCGGTGGCCGCACGGTTGGTCGCCGACGGACTGACCGAGGTACCCGTCTCGTACGGCCTCGTTGACCTGCCCCTGTCTACCGTTTCCGGAAAAGCTGATGCCGATCAGAGCTAAGGGCCGGCGTCCCCGGGCGCTCTACCTCTCCTTCTACTTCCCGCCCTCGCGCGCCAGCGGCGTCTACCGGTCGCTCGCCGCGGCCAACCACCTCACGGCCCGGGGCTGGGACGTCACCGTGTTCGCGGCACCGCTGAGGTTCCTGAAGGATGCGGTCGGCTCTCTCGACGAGAAGCTCGCCGACGCGGTGAACGAGCGTATCCGCGTCGAGCGGCCTGGGCTGAACCAGTTCATCTGGGAGCGGGACGTCCGAAAGTACAGCCGGTTCCGCCAGCTCCTGCCCGTCACCGCCCGTAACCTGTACCAGTTCGGTCAGCGCATGTTCCCCGAGCACTACGCCTCGTGGGCCTGGGCATCGGTGCGCAAGGCGCTGCGGCTGCACACCCGCCGCCGGTTCGACGTGATCGTCGCGACCGGGAACCCGTTCGCCTCCTTCGCCGCCGCCTGGCTGATCCACCGCCTCACCGGCGTGCCGTACGTCCTGGACTACCGCGACTCCTGGACGCTGGACCTCTTCGCCGAGAAACCGGCCTATCCCGCCGGGCATCCGGTCTGGGCCTGGGAGAAGCGGGTGCTCTCCAGCGCCTCGGCGGTGCTCTTCGTCAACGAGGCGCTCCGCTCCTGGCACGCCGAACGGTATCCCCAGGTGGCCGAGCGGATGATGGTGGTGCCGAACGGGTGGGATCCGGACCTGCTCGCCGAACCAGAACCGGTCGGGCCCAGCGGGGCCGGTGACGCCGCGCCGACGAGGACGGCGGCCGGGCTACGTTTCTCCTACGTCGGCACCGTCACCGAGGCGCAGCCGGTGGAGGAGATGGTCGAGGCCTTCCGCCTGGCCCGACGCCACCCCGACCTGGCCAGCGCCACCCTGGACATCTTCGGCCACCTCGGCTTCTTCCAGGGCAGCCAGATGAAGCTCCTGGACCGGCTGGGTCTCGACCCGGGGGTCGAGCGTCCGGCCAACCCCGAGACGGGTGTGCGTTATCGCGGGCCCGTGTCCAAGACCGAGGTCGCCCGGGCGTACGCGGAGAGCGACGTGCTGGTCTTCCTCGTCGGCGGCGCCCGTTACGTCACCTCGGGAAAGATCTTCGAGTACATGGCCAGCGGCCGGCCCATCGTCTCGGTGCACGCGCCCGGTATCGCGGCGACCGAGGTGTTGACCGGCTATCCCCTGTGGTTCAACGCGGACAGCCTGGACCCGGAGCAGATCGCCCAGTCGATGATCGCCGCCGGCAAGCTGGCCCAGGACATGACGCCGGAGCTGCGGGCGGCGGCACGACGGCACGCCGAGACGTACGCCCGGTCGGCGGTGCTCGCCCCGCTCGAGGCGAAGCTGCGGGTGCTGGCGGGCGCGGCCGACAGGACGGGCGAGGGGGTGGACCGGTGACGGCCGGAGACCGGATCAGTGGCCGGGACGAGGCGGCGGGCGAAAAGCAGGCGAGCGGCGTGGTGTCCGACGCCGGCCGGCCGGGCCGGCTGGTCGTCCTGTCGCTGCTGAACCAGCCACCCGAGCGGGTCGCGGAATACATCGGTCATCTGGTCGCCCGGGGGGACCAGGTGGAACTGCTGGTGGCCAGGCCCGAGCAGTGGCGGGAGCTGGACATCCAGCCGGCGCCCCGGATCCACGCCCCGGACCGGCCGGAGGAGCAGTTCCTGGTACGCCGGGTGGAGAGGCTGCTGGTCTTCCGCGTTCCGGGTGCCGTGACCGCCGCCGTCGAACGCCTCTCCGAGCGGAGTTTCGCCCGCCCGCTGCGCCGGCCCGCGGCACTGCTCGGCCGGGCGCAGCGGCGGGTCTCGGGGGCGGTGCACGGCCGGCTCTTCATGCCGGCCTACCGGGCGTTGCGCCCGCTGCTACTCTCCCGCGACTTCAACCGGGCGATCAACGCCATCGACTTCGGCTCGGTGGACCGCATCGTGGCCAGCGACGTCTATACCGTCACGCTGGGTGCCCGGCTGGCCAAGCGGTTTTCCACCATCCCGGTCACGACCGGGATGGAACTCTAGGCCACCAAATCACCGGACCCGGGCGCTACGACGGCCCGACCGGGGACGAAATCCGGCGACGGCCGGCCAGCAGCGCGCTGGCCGGCCGTCGCCGCTGTTTCGTCAGCTCATGAGGAACGGCATGAAGGCGCTCGCGGTACGCCGACCGTCGTGGAAGTCACGGGCGTACGCCACCGACTCCGCGCCGATCCGCGCCGCGTTCTCCCGATCGTCGAGCAGCGACTCGATGGCCTTCCGCAGGGTGCCCGGGGTCGCGTTGACGATCGGCGGCCGGGCGCCGAACTTCAGGTGCATCTCCTCGTTGAGGAATGCCACCACCGGCCGCCCGGCGGCCATCGCCTCCACGGCGAAGGTGCCGTAGGCGCCGGTGGCGAACTGGTCCAGCACGATGTCCGCGGTCTTGACCAGCTCCTGGAGCTCGGCCCAGTCGAGCCGCTCGGCCAGCTTGAGTTCGATCGTGCCCTGGTCGTGCATCTCGTTGAGGACCGGCAGGATGCGATCCGTGCCCTTGGTCCAGCGGGCCGAGGGGGCGTGCAGCACGACCGGGCGCGGCCGCTGCATGACCGGGTGGTCGCTCGCCCATGCCTGCACGTCGACCACGAGCGGCGCCCAGGTGGCCGTGGGCAGGTCCTCCAGCAGGTCCGGAGTGGTCACAAAGAGCGGAAGCCCGGCTTCGTCGGCGATCCGGCGGTTGCGCTCCGCCCGCACGGTGAGCACGTCCAGGATCCCGTCGGGCGCGTCCCGGAAGAGCGAGTACTCGTGCCGCTCAAGGTGGCGCCCGGGGTGCCGGATGTCGCTGCCGTGGGCCAGGAGGGCGACCTTGATCTGCGCCCGGCGCAGGGCCGGCAGGTCGGCCTGGATGCTGTCGCCGTTCAGGTGACCGAAGACGGGCAGGAACGCGTCGACGATCATGTGGGAGTATCGCCCGATGACGCGCTGAAGCTGCTCCATCTGCACGTCGAACCGGCGGAGCCTGGCGATGTCGATGTAGACGTCGGCGGGGAACACGAAGGTGTTGGGCCCCTTGCGCATCACCACCTCGGCCGACACGTCCGGGTTCTCCCGGCAGATGGCCTTGGCGAAGGCAGCGGCCTGGCCGGCGTAGTTCGCGGGCCCGAGACCCAGCCGGACGCTGGTCTTGCCGAGCGGCCGCCACGCATCCAGCGGGCGGTCCCCGGCATTCGCCTCCGGCACCACGAGCTCTTCCTCGACGGTCCACGGCACCGGCGGCTGCGGTGGCACGGGCTTCACCGGGCAGAGCTTGCGATAGAGCCCCATCAGCGCATCGACCTGCGCCTCCCAGGACAGCTCCGTCAGGACCGGCTCGGTGATGTTCGCGACCAGTTCCTGCCGCCGGGTCATCGCCTGGGTCACCGCGGCGACGAAGCTCTCCTCGTCGTCCGAGCGGAAGACCTCACCGACCCCGTGCCGCGAGACGTACTCGCCCAGGGTCTTGACGTCGCTGGCCACCACGGGCAGGCCCGCGTGCAGGTACTCGGCCAGCTTGGTGGGCAGGGACAGCTCGTAGTTCAGCGTCCGCTTGGAGCAGATCAGGCCGATGTCGGCGGTGGAGAGGTAGTCCGGAACCGCGTGCTGCGGCACGTAGGGCACCACGTGGATCCGGTCCCGCACGTTCAGCAGATCCGCCCGGTCCAGCAGGGACTCCAGCTCCGGGCTGGTCCGTCCGGAGACGATGGCGAGGTGGAACTGCGGGAGTTCGGGCAGGGAGTTGATCGCCGTACGCAGGCCCCGTTCGGCGGAGAGCCACCCGGAGTAGACCAGCAACGGAACGTCCGCGTCGAGCCCGCAGGCCAGTCGCACCGACGGCGGGTCGTCGAGGGCGCCGATGGACTCACGGATGGGGGTGTTCCGCACCACCAACGGAAGCTCCGGCAGCCGGTAGTCCGACTGGAGCCGTGCCGCGATCTCCGGTGACACCGTGACGATCGCGTCGGACCGGTGGATGAACTCCCGCTCCACGGCGGGGAAGGCGCTCTGCATCTCGGGTCGCGGCCAGTCGACACCCGGCACGTACTCGTGGGCGTCGTAGAGCCACGCGACCCGCTCACCGCGCGCCCGCATCCGGGCCACCGTCAGCGCGGCTGTGTTGATCATGGTGATGTCGTTGGCGTGGATGAGATCCGGCTTCAGCCGCTCGATCACCGGGCCGAAGGCCAGGTCCAGATCGAGCAGATGGGGCCAGTCCTTGCGCCAATTGCCGGTCGGCCCCGACTTCCGCCCCTGCCCCTGCTCCCAGCCGAACGCCTTGACCCGGAGCTGGTGGGCGGCGCGGCGCACGCGGACCACCGCACCGAGCGCACGGCTCGGCGGCATTCCCAGCAGCTTACGGGCACCGGACTGGCCGCTGTGCCCGCGCAACCAGCCGATCTGCGCGGTGGTCTGTCGTACCCAGGCCTGGTGCAGAGCCTTCTTCCGGGCGAGATCCTGCTTGTCGGCGATGGCGAACTGGGTCACCATCTTGCGCAGCCGCGAGCCCTTCGGCAGCTGGCGCAGGTAGTTGCGGACCGGCACCCGGATGACGTCGATCGGCCCCATCTTGGTCCGCTTGACCACGTTGCCGGTCGCGGCCCCGATCAAGGTGACGTCCCAGCCCTCACGGGCGGCGGCGATGGCGATCTTCTGTACGCGCGAATCCCCGGTGATGCCGTTGGCGACGATCACCGCGAGTCGGGGCCGCCGGGCAGGCGGTGCCATGCAGGGTCCTCCTAGTGAGAGATTGGGATGCTGCTGTCCGGCCGGACGGGCCCGCCGCCCGGCCCGAGGGCCGGGTCGGCGGGCGCTGGTACCGCCTGGGATCAGGGCCGACCCACCGACTGCATGGCGTCGGGGGACGTCATCTTGCCGACCTGAATCGTGCTGCCGTCGCCGGCCGACTGGAGCAGAGCGGCGGCCACCTGGACCGTCCGGAGCCCCTGCCGGAGGGTGACGATGTCGCTCTCCTTGCCCTCGACCGCGTCGCGGAACCGCTCGTGCTCCACCAGCAGCGGCTCCCGCTTCGGAATCGCGTACCGGACCATGTCACCCTCGGCCACCCCACGGAACGCGCGCAGCGCCTCCCACTCGGTGTCGATGGCGGCGTTCGCGTAGAAGGTGAGGTCGGCGGTGAGCGTGTCGGCCACGAAGCAACCCTTGTCGCCAGTGACCACGGTGGACCGCTCCTTGAGCGGGCTCAGCCAGTTGACCAGGTGGTTCACCATCGTGCCGTCGGCGAGCTGGCCGACCACGGCGACCATGTCCTCGTGCAGCCGGCCACTGCGGGAGACCGTCCGCGCCGAGACCGACGTGTATTCCTGCCCGGTGACCCAGCTGGTCAGGTCGATGTCGTGGGTGGCGAGGTCCATCACCACACCGACGTCGGCGATCCGGTGCGGGAATGGGCCCTGCCGTCGGGTGACGACCTGGAACACCTCGCCCAGCTCCCCCGCCTCCAGGCGTACGCGCAGGTTCTGCAGAGCCGGGTTGTACCGCTCGATGTGGCCGACTCCGGCCACCAGGCCGGCGGTCTCGAAGGCCTCGACGAGCCGGCTGGCCGCCTCCACCGACTGGGCCAGCGGCTTCTCGATCAGCGCGCCGACCCCGTTGCGGGCCAGCTCCAGGCCGATCTTCTCGTGCAGCGCGGTCGGGCAGGCGACCACCGCGTAGTCGATGCCCAGAGCCAGCAGGTCGTCCAGCTCGGGCACGACCGGGGCACGCAGCGTGCCGGTGACGTCGCCGGCCGGGTCGACGACGCCGACCAGCTCCACACCATCGAGGCCGGACAGGACTCGGGCATGGTTACGGCCCATCGCACCGAGGCCGATCAGGCCGGCGCGCAGCTTCCGTCCCCCGCTCATCGGGCGCCCCCGGCGAGGTTCGCGCCCTCGGCGATGCGCTCAAGGTCAGCCTGGCTCAGCGACGGGTGCACCGGCAGCGAGATCACCTCGGCGGCGGCCCGCTCCGTCTCCGGCAGGTCCCACGGGCCGGGCTTGCCATCCTCGGCCAGGTACGGCTTGAGCCGGTGGATCGGGGTCGGGTAGTAAACCGCGTTGCCGATGCCCAGCTCGGTGAGGCGGCGCTGGGCGGCTTCGCGGTTGCCCTGGGCCCGGACCGTGTACTGGTGGTACACGTGCTTGGCGTTGTCGGCCACCGGCGGGGTCACCAGGCCGGTGATGTTCGTGTCGAGGAACTTCGCGTTCGCCCGTCGCTGCTCGGTCCACTCCGGGAGCTGGCGCAGCTGCACCCGGCCGATCGCCGCGGCGACGTCCGTGAGCCGCATGTTGGCGCCGACGATCTCGTTGGCGTACCGCTGCTCCATGCCCTGGTTGCGCAGCAGGCGCAGGGTCCGGGCCAGCTCGGCGTCACCAGTGGTGATCATGCCGCCTTCGAGCGAGTGCATGTTCTTGGTCGGGTAGAAGCTGAAGCAACCCGCGGTGCCGAAGGAGCCGACCGGCTGCCCGTTGAGCGCGGCGCCGTGCGCCTGGGCGGCGTCCTCGACCACGGCGAGGCCGTGCCGCTCGGCGATCTGCATGATCCGGTCCATCGCGGCCGGGTGACCGTAGAGGTGCACCGGCATGATCGCCACGGTGCGCGGGGTGACCGCGGCGGCGACGGCCTCGGGGTCGACGCAGAAGCTGCCGGGCTCGATGTCGACGAAGACCGGCTCGGCGCCCACCAGGCGTACGGCGTTGGCGCTCGCGGCGAAGGAGAACGAGGGGACGATGATCTCGTCACCGCGGCCGAAACCGAGCGCCATCAGGGTCAGCTGCAGGGCGGAGGTGCCGGAGTTGACCGCGACGCAGTGCCGGCCGGCGACCAGCTCGCCGAACTCGTCCTCGAACGCCTTTACCTCGGGTCCCTGCACCACCATGCCGCTGCGCAGCACCCGGACAGCCGCTTCGATCTCGGCTTCACCGATGAACGGTCGGGCCGGGGGGATGAATTCTGCGTTCAGCCCAGACATGGGCTTCCTCCTGTCGACAGGATGCTCGTTCGGGACGCGATGCTAGCCGGTCCAGTTGAGACCGAACTGGCGGGTTGAGACGGGGTCATGACCCTATGGGATCGATGACCGCGGTGATGGGGGATAGGTGAACGTCCGGTTCTGTCCGGACTGCCGGTTGGCATGCTACCTCCAGTGCGGTGGCGACGGCGGCCGCCAGTCGGGGCAGGTCCGCCGCGGACAGCGGCGCCCGGGAGACGGTGAGCCGCCAGTACAGCGGGCCAACGATGAGGTCGACCGCCAGGTCCAGATCGGTGTCGGGGCTGAGCTGGCCGCGCTCGATCGCCCGGCCGATGAGCTGGCCGCCCACGTCGCGCTGGTTGGCCCGCAGGGCCTCCTCGAGGGTCTGCGCGATGCGCGGGTTGCGGGCGGCCTCGGCCAGCAGGTCGGGAATGATCTGCGCCGCGAGCGGGTGCCGCAGCGCCCGGGACATGATCAGGAATAGCATCTCCAGGTCGCCCCGGAGGTCGCCGGTGTCCGGCAACGGCAGGCTCCGCCCCGCCACCGACGCGACGATCTCCAGCACCAGCTCGAGCTTTGATCGCCAGCGGCGGTAGATGGCGGTCTTGCTCACCCCGGCCCGGCGGGCCACCGCCTCGATGGAGAGCCTCCCGTAGCCGACCGCAGCGAGTTCCTGCATGACAGCACCGCGGATGGCCGTGGTGATCTCGCCCCGCAGCACCGCCGCTCCGGCTGGAGCGCGCCTCTTCTCGGTCGTCACGTGGGACAATGTACCGCAGCGACGGTACGGTTGCGTCCCGACGTGTTTTGAACTACCGTCCACGCATCGACGGAGCGGCGGCCCTCATCCGCGCCCACGCTCTCTGCCGTCAACGATCTTCTATCGCACTAGAGAATCGGAGCGCCTACCCATGGCCAACACGGCGGTGGCCGACGCCGACTCCGGGCTCGCCCGGGCAGAACTCGCTGCCCGACACGGCCTGACCGTCGCCGGCGCGCGACCGACCCTGACCGCGTACGTCAAGCAGATGTGGTCCTACCGGCACTTCATCACCACGTACGCGCACGCCAAGTCGGTCGCCGCGTTCAGTCAGGCCCGGCTGGGCCAACTGTGGCAGGTGCTGACCCCGCTGACCAACGCGGCGGTGTACTACCTGATCTTCGGCTACATCCTGGGTACCAGCAGGAACGTGCCCAACTTCATCGCGTACCTGTGTGTGGGTGTGTTCGTCTTCAACTACGCCCAGACCGTGGTGCTCGGCGGCACCACCGCCATCACCGGCAACCTCGGGCTGGTCCGGGCGCTGCACTTCCCCCGCGCCAGCCTGCCCCTCGCGGTGACCCTCACCCAGTTCCGGAACCTGCTCTACGCGATCGCCGTGCTGGTGTTGATCGTGCTCCTCACCGGCGAGCCGATCACCGTGCAGTGGCTGCTGGTGGTCCCGGCGATGGCCCTCATAACGATCTTCAACGCCGGGATGGCGATGATCCTGGCCCGGCTCGGGTCGAAGCTGACCGACATGAAGCAGATCATGCCGTTCGTCATGCGCACCTGGATGTACGGCTCCGGGGTGCTCTACAGCGTCGAGGTGTTCGAGAAGAACCTCCCGGCGCTGCTGGCCCAGATCGTGCACGTCAACCCGCTGCTGATCTACATCGAGCTGGTCCGGCACGCCCTGCTGGAGCACACCCCCCTGACCTCGCCGGCACCGCAGCTGTGGGCCATGGCGACGGCCTGGGCGGTCGTGGTGGGCCTGGGCGGTTTTGTCTACTTCTGGCGCGGCGAACAGGAGTACGGTCGTGGCTGAGCTCAACGCACCCGCTGACACGGCCACCACGGCCACCGGCGAGCGGATTCCCACGGTGATCGTGGACGAGGCACACCTCATCTACCGGGTCTACGGCGCCGGCACCGGCACTCCCGCCTCCCCCGTCGCCGCGCTGCGGCGGATCGTCTCCCGCAAGCCCAACCGGCCCACGCTGCGCGAGGTGCACGCGGTCAAGGGGGTCAGCTTCACCGCGTACCGGGGTGAGGCGATCGGCCTGATCGGCAGCAACGGCTCCGGCAAGTCGACCCTGCTGCGCGCCATCGCCGGGCTGATGCCGGTCAACCGGGGCGCGATCTACACCCAGGGCCAGCCCTCCCTGCTCGGCGTCAACGCCGCGCTGCTCGGCGACCTGACCGGCGAGCGCAACGTCGTGCTCGGCTGCCTGGCCATGGGCATGACCCCGGAACAGGCCCAAAAGAAGGCCCCGGAGATCGTCGCCTTCTCCGGGATCAACGAGCGCGGCGACTTCGGCTCGCTGCCGATGCGGACGTACTCCTCCGGTATGCAGGCCCGGCTGCGGTTCTCGATCTCCGCCGCCAAGCGGCACGACGTGCTGCTGATCGACGAGGCCCTCGCCACCGGCGACACCCGGTTCCGTCGGCGCAGCGAGCAGCGCATCCGCCAGCTGCGCGAGGACGCGGGTACGGTGTTTCTGGTCAGCCACTCGATCGGCTCGATCCGCGACACCTGTGAGCGGTCGATCTGGCTGGAGTCGGGCGTCATCCGGATGGACGGCCCCACCGACGAGGTGACCAAGGCGTACGAGGACTACATGGCCAGCCGCTGACGCGGCGGTCGGTTCCGACGGTCGGTGTCACCCCTCTCGCGGGCGGCGCCGGCCGTCGGGACGTCACGTCCGGACGCCGTGCACCGACAACCCGTGGAGCAGTGAGGACCGCAATGACGCAGGACCGCACCACCGCACCGGACGCCACGCCGGCCAACCCGGCACCGTGGCGCCCCGCGCGAACGGTGGCCGTGATCCTCGCCGGGGGGACCGGAACCCGCCTCGGGCTGGGCATCCCGAAGCAGCTGCTGAAGATCGCCGGCAAGCCGATCATCGAGCACACCCTGGCCGTCTTCGAGGCCGCGCCGGAGATCGACGAGATCATCGTGCTGATGGCCGCCGGCCACATCGCGGAGGCCCAGCGGATCGTCGCCGGCGCGGGCTTCCGCAAGATCAGCAAGGTGATCGAGGGCGGCGACACCCGCAACGACACCACCCGGATCGCGCTCGACGCGATCGGCGAGGGCGACGTCAACATCCTCTTCCACGACGCGGTCCGCCCACTGGTCAGCGCCCGGATCGTGCGCGAGTGCGTGAACGCGCTGTGGACGTACGCGGCGGTCGACGTGGCGATCCCGTCGGCCGACACGATCATTCAGGTCGACGAGAACGACTGCATCACCGACATCCCGGTCCGCTCCACCCTCCGCCGGGGCCAGACCCCGCAGGCGTTCCGCTCGCCGACCATCCGCGAGGCGTACCGGCGGGCCGAGGGCGACCCGGACTTCGCCGCCACCGACGACTGCGGGGTGGTGCTGCGCTACCTGCCCGGCACGCCGATCAAGGTGATCGACGGCTCGGACGAGAACATCAAGGTCACCCACCCGGTCGACGTACACCTGGCCGACAAGCTCTTCCAGCTCGCCGCCGCCCAGGCGCCCCGGCTGACCGACCACCACGGCTACACCGAGGAGCTGACCGGCCGGACCATCGTGGTCTTCGGCGGCAGCTACGGCATCGGCCACGACCTGACCGAGCTGGCCCGCGGCTACGGCGCCCGGGTGTTCCCGTTCAGCCGCTCCACCACCGGCACCCATGTCGAGCGGGCCGAGGACGTGGCCGCCGCGCTGCGGACCGCCTTCGAGGCGACCGGCCGGATCGACCACGTGGTGGTCACCGCCGGCATCCTGGAGCGGGGCGCCCTCGCGGAGATGGACCAGGAGACGATGGACCAGCTCCTGCACGTGAACTTCGTCGGCCCGGTCACCATCGCCCGGCAGTCGCTGCCTTACCTCCAGCAGACCAAGGGCCAGCTGCTGCTCTACACCTCCAGCTCGTACACCCGGGGCCGGGCCCGGTACGCGCTCTACTCGGCCACCAAGGCCGCGCTGGTCAACCTGACCCAGGCGCTCGCCGACGAGTGGGCCGAGTTCGGCGTACGGGTCAACTGCGTCAACCCGGAGCGCACCGCCACCCCGATGCGGACCAGGGCGTTCGGCGACGAGCCGGAGCACACCCTGCTCTCCGCCGAGGCGGTCGCACAGGCCTCCCTCGACGTACTCGTCTCCGACCTGACCGGCCAGGTCATCGACGTCCGCCGGGCCCCCGGCGAGCCGGCGGCCGGCGAGCAGGTCGCCGCCGTGCCCACCCAGCCGGACGCACACCCGGCGGACAACGGCGCCAGCCGCCCCGAGCTGGAGTTGTCGGACGACGGCTCCAGGTCGCGGCGCGGCGCCAGCCGCGCCGAGCTGGAGTCGTCGGAGCAGTTGCCGGCGGCGGCGACGCCGGGCCGGGCGGGAGGCGGTAGCGATGCGTGGTGACCTGGTCCGCAAGCTGCTCGCCCGAGTGCTGACCACCGGGCTGGCGGTGCTGGCGTTCCTCGTGGTGGCGCTCACCGGGGCGACCGGTTGGGGGCTGGCGATCGGGGTCCTCGCCCTGGCCGCCGCGGCGTGGGAACGCCGGGTGCGCCCCACCGCCGACGGTGTCGCCGAGTCGGTGCTCGTGGCCGCCGGGATCCTGGTCGGGTACGCCCGCCGGCTCGACGCCGGCTTCGACCCGGCGCTGGCCGCCACCGCGCTGGTGCTGCTCGGCCTGGTGCTGCTGGTGGGGCCGCTGCGCGACGCCGGCGCCCTGGAGATCCGCGCGGCCAACCTTCCGGTCCGCTCGTGGGCCCCGCTGGTCGCTGCCCGGCTCGGCGACGTGGTGCCGGCGCTGCTCGCCCTGGTGGCGGTGGCCGCCGGCCTCGCCCTGCCCGGCTGGGTGGCGCTGGCCGCCACCCTGCTGGTCGGCGCGGGCTGCGGCGCGGTCGGGCTCGACCTGGCGCGCCGGCGGTTCCGGCCGCCGGCCGGGGGCGGCCCGGTGGGCCGGGCGTTGCGCCGGCACCAGCCCGAGTTCGTGCTCTACTTCTCCGCCCCGCCCGGGTCGGAATACCAGGTCACCATGTGGCTGCCGTACCTGGAACGGATCGGCCGGCCGTTCCTGGTCCTGCTGCGCGAGCCGGAGTTCCTGCCCACCATCGCCGCCGCGACCCGCGCGCCGGTGGTCCTCTGCCCGACGTTGAAGGCCATGGACGAGGCGCTGGTCCCCAGCCTGCGGGCGGCCTTCTACGTCAACCACGGCGCGAAGAACAGCCACTGCATCCGCTTCTCCCACCTCACCCATGTGCAGCTGCACCACGGCGACAGCGACAAGGCGCCGAGCGCCAACCCGGTCTCGGCGATCTTCGACAAGATCTTCGTGGCCGGCCAGGCGGCGATCGACCGGTACGCCCGGGCCGGCGTGGAGATCCCCGCCGAGAAGTTCGTCGTGGTCGGCCGGCCCCAGGTGGAGGCGATCGAGGTACGCCGCGAGCCGGTCGCCGGCCTGGCGCAGCCGACCGTGCTCTACACCCCCACCTGGACGGGGCACCACGCCGACGCGAACTACTGCTCGCTGCCGGTGGCCGAGACCGTGCTCCGCCGGCTGCTGGACCGGGGCGCCACGGTGATCCTTCGGCACCACCCGTACACCGCGCAGAACCCGGCCTCGGCACGGCAGCTGGCGCGGCTCACCGAGCTGCTCGCCGCGGACAAGGCGGCGACCGGCCGGGCACACCTGTGGGGCGCGGCGGCCACCCGGGAGCTGACCCTGACCGAGTGCGTCAACCGCGCCGACGCGTTGGTCTCGGACGTCTCCGGGGTCATCTCCGACTGGCTCTACTCCGGCAAGCCGTACGCGGTCACCGACATGGGCGCCGACGGCGCGGACTTCGTCGCGCGGTTCCCCCTCGCCGCCTCGGGTTACGTGCTGCACCGGGACATGTCCAACGTGGACGAGGTGTTGACCGAGCTGCTCGACACCGACCCGAAGGCGGCGGCCCGCTGGGCCACCCGCACCCGTTACCTGGGCGACTTCCCCACCGAGTCGTACGCCGAGGCGTTCCTCGACGCCGCCCGGCGGCAGCTCGAACCGGGCTGGGCCCCGCCGGCCCCGCGCCGCGCCGACGCGGTCGCGCCGGACGGCTCGCCGCTGCCGCCCCCCGCCTGAGACACCCTCGTCTCCTGACCGCCCCGCCACCACCGGCGGGGCGGTCTTCTCGCGTGCGGAAGGTCACCGCCCGGCCGCTGACCGGCCCCGCCGGCTAGGCGACGAGGTCACGGCCGGTCGGGCGCCGCGTACGGCGCGAGCAGGTCGAGGACGGCGGCGGGGTCCTCGACGTGCGCGTTGTGGCCGAGCCCCGGCAGGGTCACCACCGGCACGCCCAGCTCCTTGAGCTGCGCGTCGGTCACCATCGGGTCCTGCTCACCGCGGGCCAGCAGCACCGGCACGTCGGTCGCGGCGAGCAGGGCGGGCAGCCGCGGCTCCCCCACCGCGAACGCGGCCGGGTCCATGGCCAGCCGCCAGCGGCCGTCCTCCTGGCGCAGCCCGGCGTCCACCACCGGATGGTCGGGGGCGAAGAGCCCGGCCAACCCGGCGACCCGCAGGTAGCGGCGGGCCGCCTCGTCCCGGCTGGCGAACCAGGTCACCGGCCGCTGGGCCAGCTCGCGGGCCTTGTCCAGCTCGCCCGGGGACCAGGCGACCTTGATGCCGAGCCCGATCACCGCGTCGACCGGCAGCCGACGCGTCCGCGCGGCGAGCGCCAACGCCACCACCCCGCCGAGCGAGTGCCCGAGCACGACCAGCCGGTCGTGGGGGCCGAGCCGGTCGGCGACCGGGCCGAGCCCCGCCACCACCCGCTCCCCGAGGGCCTCGAAGGAGTACGCCGACAGCGGCGGCGACCAGCCGTGACCGGCCAGGTCGGGGGCCAGCCAGCGCCCCGCCCACCGGTGCTCCAGCAGCGGCGCCCAGGGCAGCCACACCTCGCCGGTGGCGCCCAGGCCGTGCAGCAGCAGTAGCTGGCGCCTACCCGTCTCGTCGGCCATACGGCGCAGTGTCGCATCGGACCGGCCAACCGCGAAAGACACCGCGCAGACAAGGTCGGGCACCGGCTCGCAGGAGCCGGTGCCCGATGGGGGGGGGAGGGATGCGATCAGGCCGAGTAGCCGCGGGTGGCGGCCCAGTTCGCCAGGTCGATGGTGGTGATCCAGTACGACGGGAGCGCCGGGTTCGCCGAGTCGGCGATCAGCGCCGTCCGGCCGTCGTTCTTGTAGCCGACCACGGCGATGTAGTGGCCGCCCGGGAACGAGTGCCAGCCGCCGTTGGTGTCGGTGGCGGAGCCCGCGATGTTGACCACCACGCCACGACCGTCGTTGATCGCCTTGACCAGGTCCGCCTGGAGCTGGTCCATCTGGGCCGGGGTCGCGGCCTGGCCGGGGATCATGTGGGTCCGGTACGGGTTGCCCTTGACCATCTGGTTCAGCCCGCGGGTGGTGTCCTCGGCCGAGTTGGTGCCGTTCACGCCGGCCCTCAGCGGGGCGGCCATCGCGTCCTGGGTGGTCTCGATGCCGCTGGCGCTCAACGCGTTGCGCACGGCGGCCGGACCACAGTTCCAGAAGGCGGTCTGCGCCTGGTAGTTGTAGTCGAGGATCTTGGTCGCCGGCGGCTTGGGCTTCGGCTTCGCCGTACGGGTCACGTCCGGGTCCGCCTTGGTCTTGCTCGGCGACGCCGACGCGCTCGGCGACTCGGACGGTGACGCGCTCGGCGAGTCGGACGGCGACGGGGCGGCCACGCGCGCCTCGCCGCGGCTGGCGACCTCGCCGAGCCGGGGGGCCAGCTCGGCGACGGCGGCGGTGTGTTCCTGGCCGGCGGGCGCCTCGTCGGTGCTGGCCAGCGCGGCGCTGGCACCGCCGGCGAGCACGAGAGCCGCCGCGGAGCCGGCGACGATCTGATAGGGGCGCTCGGTCGCGAGGCGCCGCAGCTGACGCTTCAGGTGGTGCTTCACGTATTCCTCCACGGAGGGCCTAAGCAGCGCACGCCGGCCCGACGCGCGGACGGGGTCACGCGCTTCGCCGGGCGGGGTGGCCGCGGGAAAGGGAAGCGCCCGGTGAGCCGGGCTGCGGGGGGCGGGTTGCCGGAAGCTCGGTCGCCGGTCAGGCGAGCGAGGGCACCGCGGCGCCGTGGAGGCGGGGGGAGGATCGGGGGGAGGTGGGCACGCGGATGGCACTCCTTCCGTGGCCGCCTACCGGGTTAGCTGACGGATTCGGGCGGGAAGTAACGCCCTACCGCGGGCCGTGGCTCGCGGATTCACCCCGGTGTTGCACTGGGTCCCCGGTTCGTGAAAGATCACGATTAAGCGGGTCGGCGCGGCGTCGCCACCTGCGATCGGAAACCGCACCGGACGCGCCGACACTACCGGTGGGTCCGCCTCGTGCCAACCGCCCCGAGCTGCTTAAACATCGGAATTACCGGCGCCGACCGGAACAGTTCGCGACTGACGTAACTCAATGGGACGAGCCGTTATACCGGAACTGTCGGGCAAGAATCGGACACCGAATGGATGATCAACCCGGAATTACGGGAGCCGATCGCCCACACTGATCCAGATGACCGTTTCCGGGCAGACAGTGACCGGGGTCACCGAGTTTTGGTAACGATTCAGCCGACCCGCGCCGGGCGGAAGCGCGCGGGCCGCCCGGCCGGCACCGCCGCACGGGCCGCCGTCACCGGCTCGGTACGGCGTACCAGGGCCGGCCCGGGGCGCAGCGCCTCGGCGGCGGCGCACGCCTCCGCGGCCAGGGCGCGGGCCGCCTCGGCGGCCAGCTCGGCATCGCGCCAGGCCCGCCGCTCCCTCTCGGCGGCAGCCCGCCAGCCGGCCCGCCGGCCGTCGCGTACGACGCGGGCCAGGACGATCTCCTGCTCGGCCGGGTGCCGGCGCGGATCCCACCCGTTGCGGTGGGCCAGGACGTCGGCGAGTTGGCGGGCCGACAGGTCGCCCCGCCAGTGCGCCGCCATCGCGGCGTGGTGCAGCCACCGCTCCCGGGCCGCGTACTCGGCCGGCGTGCGAAGGGTCCGCGGCTCGGGCAGCACGGCGGCACCGGCGAGACGCCGGGCGGCCGCCTCGGCCTCGTCGTACGCCCGCCAGGCCCGGTCGGCCGCCGCCTGGGCGGTCTGCCACTGCTCGCGGCGCCGGCGAGCGGTCTGCGCGGCCCCGGCGGCGGCCACCGCCACCTCGTCGGCGTACCGGCGCAGGTCGGCACGGCGGACCGCCTCCTCGGCGGCCGGATCGGGGGCGGCCTCCGCCGCAACGTCCCGCTCCGGCCGGGCGACCAGCACGGCCAGCAGGCCCAGCGCGAACACGAGCAGGACCGACCAGATGGCGGCGGCCACGGGAACATTGCTGAGGAAGTGGTAGAGAAGGGTCTGCCGCATGGTCGGGCACCTCACAGGAACGACGTGACGGAGAGGTCCGCACGGGCCCGCGGGCGGGGCGCGACCGGAAACGGGCGCCGCCGGGCCGCCGTCGGGCGGGTGCGGGGTGAGGTTCGGTCGGTACGGCGAGGGCGGGCCGCGGCCCGCGGATCGTCAGCGGGCGGGCGGGGCCCGGGAGCCGACGGTCGCCGGGACCAGCCCGACCAGGACACTCTGCCGGTCGACCGGCACGGCCACGGCCCGACGCGGCACCACCGGATCGGGCACACCGACCGGGGCGACCTGCCGCTCGGCGCTACCGGCCCGATCAGTGGCGCGGGCCCGGTCGACGCCGCCGCCGACCCGGTCGACGGCGCCGTCGTGATCAACGCCGGCCCGATCAGCGACGCGGATCCGGTCAGCGCCGGCCCGATCAGCGACGCGGGCCTGGTCGGCGCCGGACCAGCCGGCGGCACCGGCTCGCGGCGCGAGCCGGGTCACGGAGACCGGTGCCGAGACGGCGGCACCGGTCCGGAGGGTCAGGGCCCCGGCGGGGTCCACGGCGAACCGGGGAGCGGCCTGCGCGGCCGCGGCCGGGCCGAGGGGCAACGCGGTGGCGCCGAGCGAGCAGGCGACCAACACGGCCAGGCTGGCCAGCATGCGGGCCGTCCAGCGCGCCACCCACCACACGGGACAGGTGAGCGCGATCGGAAGCACGGCTCCAACCTACCGCCGATACCGCCGCACCGCACCGCCGCCGGGCGTGTCGCGCGCCCCGGATCCGGCCACTGACCAGGATGGACGACCACGGTGGAAGGTCACCGGCCGCGCCGCGCGACCCAGCCGCGGGCCGCGCCGCGTGGCGGACTCGATCGACCTGGGCCCCTGGACGCGGACCGCCGCCGTACGCGCCTCCGGTTCCTCCGCCGCCAGTCCTCGTACGCCTGTTCGAACACGCGGTAGGATCGGCGGCGTGTCCGACCTCACGTACCAGCCCTCGATGCTCGACTTCGCCGCGCAGGGGCCGACCCTGGGCCCACTCGCCGGCGGGCTGCGTCGGCACGAGCTGAGCCGGGGCGCCTGGGTCGAGCACCTGCCCGGCTGGGTGCGGGGCTCCGACGCGGTGCTCGACACGCTGCTGCACGACGTGCCCTGGCGGGCCGAGCGCCGCACCATGTACGACAGCGAGGTCGACGTCCCCCGCCTGCTCTGCTGGTACGCCGCCGGCCGGCCGCTGCCCCACCCGGTGCTCACCGAGGCGCGTGCGGCGCTCACCCGGCACTACGCGGCCGAGCTGGGCGAGCCCTTCGTCACCGCCGGGATGTGCCTCTACCGGGACGGCCGGGACAGCGTGGCCTGGCACGGCGACACCCTGGGCCGCTCGGCGCACGTCGACACCATGGTCGCCATCGTCTCCTTCGGCTCGCCGCGCCCGCTGCTGCTGCGCCCCCGGGGCGGCGGGGCGAGCCTGCGTTTCCCGCTCGGCCACGGCGACCTGGTGGTGATGGGCGGCTCCTGCCAACGCACCTGGGAGCACGCGATCCCGAAGACCGCGCGCCCGGTCGGCCCCCGGGTCAGCGTCCAGTTCCGCCCTGCCGGGGTGGCCTGACCCCCGGCCCCGCCCCGGGCACCCGCCCCGTGACGTGCTACAAACACCTCTCAGGGTCGATCACGCCCCCGTCACCTGACGACGCGAAGGGCGCAGCATGACCCAGTCCCCCCTCGAGCCACGATCCCGCTGGTCCCCCTGGCGACTGCACGGCGACGGCCGGTCCGTGCGCCCCGGCGACGTGGTGCACCCCGACGAGCGGCTGTCCTGGCCGCGTACCGTCGGCGTCGGCGTGCAGCACGTCGTCGCGATGTTCGGCGCCACCTTCACCGTGCCGCTGATCACCGGGTTCCCCCCGGCCACCACGCTCTTCTTCTCCGGGCTGGGCACGCTGCTCTTCCTGCTGATCACCGGCAACCGGCTGCCGTCGTACCTGGGCTCGTCGTTCGCGTTCATCGCCCCGGTGCTGGCCGCCAAGGCCGGCGGTGGCATCGGCCCGGCGCTGGGCGGCATCGTGGTGGTCGGTGCGGCGCTGGCCCTGGTCGGCGTGGCGGTGCAGCTGGGCGGTACGCGCTGGATCGACGCGCTGATGCCACCGGTGGTGACCGGCGCCATCGTCGCGCTGATCGGGCTCAACCTCGCCCCGGTCGCCTGGGACGGCGGCGGCAGCGGCACCGGCGTCAAGGCGCAACCGCTGGTCGCCGTGCTCACCCTGGTCGCGATCCTGCTCGCCACCGTGGTCTTCCGGGGTTTCCTGGCCCGGCTGTCCATCCTGCTCGGCGTGGTGGTCGGTTGGGTGTTCGCCGCCCTCACCGGCGCGCTGGACCCGAACGCCGTCACCGGGCTGAAGGAGGCCGCCTGGGTGGGGCTGCCGCAGTTCCACGCGCCCAGCTTCAGCGCGCGGGCGGTGGTGCTGGTCATCCCGGTGATCCTGGTGCTGATCGCGGAGAACGCCGGGCACGTCAAGGCGGTCGCCGCGATGACCGGCCGCAACCTCGACCGGGACATGGGCCGGGCGTTCCTCGGCGACGGCCTCGCCACCATGCTGGCCGGCTCCGGCGGCGGCTCCGGCACCACCACCTACGCGGAGAACATCGGCGTGATGGCGGCGACCCGGGTCTACTCGACCGCCGCGTACTGGGTGGCCGGCGTGGCGGCGGTGCTGCTCGGCCTCTGCCCGAAGTTCGGCGCGCTGATCCTCACCGTGCCGGCCGGGGTGCTGGGTGGCGCCACCACCGCGCTGTACGGCCTGATCGCCATCCTCGGCGCCCGGATCTGGATCGAGAACCGGGTCGACTTCCACGACCCGGTCAACCTGATGACGGCGGCTGTCGCCGTGATCGTCGGCGCGGCCAACTACACCCTCACCGCCGGCGACCTCTCCTTCAACGGGATCGCCCTGGGCACCGCCGCCGCCCTGGTCATCTACCACGGCATGCGCCTGATCGCCCGCCTCCGCGGCACCACCCCGGCGTCCCGCCCCACCCCCGAACCCGAGCTCTGACCCAGCCACTCAGCTGATCAAGGAGTTTGCGTCGCCAGCAGCCGTCTGGGCGACGCAAACTCCTTGATCAGCAAGAGGGCGGGGGTCAGTCGCGTTCGATGAGGTGGCCTACGACGGTGGGGCCGAGCATGACGGCGAAACCGGAGCCGTCCCGGCGCGGGTCCGCCGGCGGCAGGTCCACCGGCTCGCCGTTGGCGGTCGCGGCGACCGGGCGCGGGCCCACCCAGGCCACCGACAGATCCAGCTCGCCCTTGAGGAACCGCTGCGCCCGCACCCCGCCGGTCGCCCGCCCCTTCGCGGGGTACGCCTTGAACGGCGTCACCTTGACGGTGGCCCCGGTCGAGGTGACCACCATCGGCTCGCCGTGCCCCTTGTCGTCGGTGCGTACCGCGCCGAAGAAGACCACCCGCGCCCCGGCGGGCAGGTTGATGCCGGCCATGCCGCCACCCTTGATGCCCTGCGGCCGGACCAGGGACGCCCCGAAACGCAACAGCGACGCCTCCGAGGAGACGAACGCCAGACTCTCCTCGCCGTCGGTGAGCCAGGTCGCCCCGACCACCTCGTCGCCGTCGCGCAGCGAGATCACCTCGAACTCGTCCGACCGGACCGGCCACTCGGGCGCGCAGACCTTGACCACCCCGTGCCGGGTGCCCAGCGCCAGGCCGGGCGACCCCTCGGCGGACGTGCCGAGCGGCGCCAGCCCCACCACCGTCTCCCCCGGCTCCAGCGGCACCAGTTCGGCGGCGGACATGCCGCCACGCAGCGACACCGTGCCGGACTGCTCGGGCAGCACCGGCAACGGCAGTACGTCGATCTTGAAGGCCCGTCCGGTGCTGGTGACCAGCAGCACCCGGCCCCGCGCGGTCGAGTGCACGACGGCGCGTACCGCGTCGTGCTTGACCCGGCCGCTGCGCCGGCGCCCCTCGGCGGCCTCCTCCGACTCGGCCGCGGTCCGGGCGACCAGCCCGGTCGCGGAGAGGATCACCTGGCACGGGTCGTCGGCGACCTCCAGCGGCCCGGCCGGTACGGAGGCCGCCAGCACCTCCTTGAGGTCCCCGTCGACCAGGGTGGTGCGGCGCGGGGCGCCGAACTGCTTGACCACGGCGGCCAGCTCGTCGGAGACCAGCTTGCGCAGCACCTTCTCGTCGTCGAGGATCCGCGACAGCTCGGTGATCTCGGCGCGCAGCTTCGCCTGCTCGGTTTCCAGCTCCAGCCGGTCGTACCTGGTGAGGCGCCGCAGCGGGGTGTCCAGGATGTAGGTCGCCTGGATCTCGGAGAGCTTGAACTTCTGCATCAGGCCGTCCTTGGCGGCCTGGGCGTCCTCGCTGGCCCGGATCAGCTTGACCACCTTGTCGATGTCGAGCAGGGCGATCAGCAGACCGTCGACCAGGTGCAGCCGCTCCTCGCGCTTGCGCTTGCGGTACGCGCTGCGCCGGGTCACCACCTCGTAGCGGTGGGCCAGGAAGACCTCCAGCAGCGCCTTGAGCCCCAGGGTCCGCGGCCGGCCGTCCACCAGCACCAGGTTGTTGATCCCGAAGGACTGCTCCAGGGGGGTGAGTCGGTAGAGGTCGGCCAGCAGTGCCTGCGGGTTGACCCCGACCTTGCACTCGATGACCAGCCGGGTGCCGTTCTCCCGGTCGGTGAGGTCCTTGACGTCGGCGATGCCGGTCAGGCGCTTGGTCTTGTTCACCTCGTTGGTGATCGCCGCGATCACCTTCTCGGCGCCGATGCCGTACGGCAGCTCGATGACCGTGATCGCCTGCCGGCCCCGGCTGCCCTCCAGCGGGCCGATCTCCACCCGGCCGCGCATCCGCACCACGCCGCGCCCCGTCTCGTACGCCCGGCGCACCTCGTCGAGACCGAGCAGCAGCCCGCCGGTGGGCAGGTCGGGGCCGGGGACGAACTCCATGAGCTTGTCCAGCGTGGCGGTCGGGTGGTTGATCAGCCAGCGGGCCGCCTGGACGACCTCGCCCAGGTTGTGCGGGATCATGTTGGTGGCCATGCCGACCGCGATCCCGGACGCGCCGTTGACCAGCAGGTTGGGGAAGGCCGCCGGCAGCACGGTGGGCTGGGTGAGCGAGCCGTCGTAGTTGGGCTCGACGTCGACCGTGTCCTCGCCCAGCTCGCCGACGAGCAGCATCGCCTCCCGCGACATCCGGGCCTCGGTGTAGCGGGCTGCGGCCGGACCGTCGTCGGGCGAGCCGAAGTTGCCGTGCCCGTCGATGAGCGGAACGTTGAGCGAGAAGTCCTGGGCGAGGCGGACCATCGCGTCGTAGATCGCCCCGTCGCTGTGCGGGTGGTACTTACCCATCACGTCGCCGACGATCCGGGCCGACTTCACATGCCCGCGGTCGGGGCGGTGGCCCTGCTCGTACATCGACCAGAGGATGCGCCGGTGCACAGGCTTGAGGCCGTCCCGGGCGTCGGGCAGGGCGCGGGAGTGGATGACCGAGAAGGCGTACTCCAGGTAGGAGTCGGAGACCTCGGTGACCAGCGGGTTGTCGAAGACCCGCGCGCCGGCCTGGTCGAAGGCGGACAGGTCGGCGCGGGCGCGGTCGTCCCTACGGCGTGCCATGGTTCAGCGTTTCCTTCCCCAACGATCGCGGTCAGGCGTCGATGGCGTCGCGGTCGACCCGGTCGGCCGAGTCGATCAGCCAGTTGCGGCGGGGTTCGACCTTCTCACCCATGAGCAGTTCGAGGATCCGCTCGGCGGCCTCGACGTCGTCGAGGGTGATCCGGCGGACCGCCCGGGTGGCCGGGTTCATGGTGGTCTCCCAGAGCTCGTCGGCGTTCATCTCGCCGAGGCCCTTGAAGCGCGGGATCGGGGTGACGATCTGCTTGCCGGCCTTCTCCAGCTTGCGGACCGTCGCCTCCATCTCGGCCTGGGTGTAGGTGTAGATGGTCTGCGGGTTACGCCCCCTGGTGGTGATCTTGTGCAGGGGCGGCATCGCGGCGTAGAGCCGGCCCGCCTCGATCAGCGGCCGCATGTACCGGGCGAAGAGCGTGATCAGCAGGGTACGGATGTGCGCGCCGTCGACGTCGGCGTCGGCCATGATGAGCACCCGGCCGTAGCGCAGCGCGGAGAGGTCGAACGTACGCCCCGAGCCGGCGCCGAGCACCTGCACGATGGCCGCGCACTCGGCGTTGTCCAGCACCTGCTGGAGGTTCGCCTTCTGCACGTTGAGGATCTTGCCGCGGATGGGCAGCAGGGCCTGGTATTCCGAGGAGCGGGCCATCCGGCTGGTGCCGAGCGCGCTGTCCCCCTCCACGATGAACAGCTCGCTGCGGTCCACCCCGGTGGCCCGGCAGTCGACCAGCTTCGCCGGCATCGACGCGCCCTCCAGGGCGGTCTTGCGCCGGGCCGCGTCCTTCTGCTGCTTCTGGGTGAGCCGGACCCGGGCCGCGTCGACGATCTTCTGGAGCACCGTCCGGGCCTCGGCCTTGGTCTTCCGGTCCTCCAGCCAGGACTTCAGGTGTTGCTCGACCAGGCCCTGGAGCACCTTCGTGATGCCGGCGGTGGAGAGCTCGTCCTTGGTCTGCGAGGTGAACTGCGGCTCCGGGATCCGCACGTGCACCACCGCGGTCATGCCCTCCAGGACGTCGTCCAGGGTGGGCGGGTCTTCCTTGGGCTTGAGCAGGCCGCGGGCGTTGCGGGCGGCCTCGGCGAGGGTACGCGCCAGGGCTCGCTCGAAGCCCTTGCGGTGGGTGCCGCCGTGCGCGTTGCGGATGGTGTTGGTGAAGCACTCGACGGTGCGCTCGTAGCCGGTGCCCCAGCGGAACGCGACCTCGACCTCGGCCCGGCGCTGCACGTTGGACTGCATCACGCCGTTGGCGTCGGCGGCGTTCTCCCGGTAGGTCCCCTCGCCGGTGACCAGCAGGGTGCCGGAGACCGGCCGGTCGCCGGCCGGGGCGAGGTATTCCACCATGTCGGTGAGGCCGTTGGGGAAGTGGAAGTTCTCCTCGACGACCTCCTCGCCGGTCTCGTCGCGCAGCCGGTACGCCACGCCGGGGACCAGGAAGGCGGTGTTGCGCAGCTTGAGCCGGACCGCCTCGGTGTCGAGCGCCGCGCCGGTCTCGAAGTAGCGCGGGTCGTGCCACCAGCGGATGGAGGTGCCGGTGCGCTGGCCGCGCTTCATCGCGCCGACGATCTGCAACCCCGGGCCCGGGCTGAACGGCGCGTCCGGCCCGTCGCCGTCGAAGATTCCGGGCACGCCGTGCCGGAACGACATCGCGTGGATCTTGCCGCCGCGGCGGACCGTGACGTCGAACCGCCGGGAGAGCGCGTTGACCGCGGAGGCGCCCACCCCGTGCAGACCGCCGGAGGTCTTGTAGCCCGAGCCGCCGAACTTGCCGCCCGCGTGCAGCCGGGTCAGCACCAGCTCGACGCCGGAGATGCCGGACTTGGCGTGCACGTCGGTGGGAATACCCCGGCCGTCGTCGTCGACCTGCACCGAGCCGTCGGCGCGCAGGATGACGTCGACCTTGGTGGCGTGACCTCCGACACCCTCGTCGGTCGAGTTGTCGAGGATCTCGTTGACGAGGTGACCCACGCCACGGCTGTCGGTCGAGCCGATGTACATGCCGGGACGCTTGCGGACGGCGTCCAGCCCTTCCAGGTGCGTCAGGTCGTCGGCCCCGTACAGGGTCTCAGGCTGTGCGGTCAACTGGTCGTACTCCCAGGTCTCGGCGGTGTGGTGCCGCTCACCGGCTCGATCGCCACGGGCGGCGCGCCGGAGCGAGCCTAGCCCGGCACCCCGACAGACCTGTGGCACCGGGTGCGGTGCGCCGTCCGGTTAGGCTGCGGCGGGTCCGCCCACCCGGGCCGCCCGGAGGCGAGGAGGCGTCCATGCACGACAACGGTCCGACCCACCGGTTGTCTTCCCCGGCCACCGTGCAGAGCGATCCGGCCGGCTGGTTCGAGCGGCTCTACGCCGACGCCGAGCGGGGCGAGGCGGTCGTGCCGTGGGACCTCGACCGGGCGCATTCCCTGTTCAGCGAATGGACCGACCGGGCCCGGCCGGACGGATCCGGTCGGCGCGCCGTGGTCGTCGGGTGCGGCTTCGGCCGCGACGCCGAACATCTGGCCCGCCTCGGCTTCGCCACCGTCGCCTTCGACATCTCCCCCACGGCGGTACGGGCGGCCCGCCGCCGCCACCCCGACTCCCCGGTCCGGTACGAGACCGCCGACCTGCTCGACCCGCCCGCCGACTGGCTGGAGGGGTTCGATTTCGTGCTGGAGAGCATGAACGTGCAGGCGCTTCCGGCCGAGCTGCGGCAGCGGGCGATCCCGGCGGTCGGCCGGCTGGTCGCACCGGGCGGGGCGCTGCTGGCGATCGCGGTCGGCCGGCGCGACGACGAGGTCGTCGAGGGCCCGCCCTGGCCGCTGACCCGGGCCGAGGTCGACGCCTTCGCGGCCGGCCCGCTGACCCCGGTGCGGGTCGAGGAGATCGTCGTCGCCGATGGTGGGATCCGCTGGCGGGCGGAGTTCCGCCGGGCCTGAGGGCCCGTCCGCCCGGTGGGCGTGCTCAGGTGTCCGTCGCCGGCCCGCCGAGCTGGAGCAGGAGCGGCCCGGCGGCGCCGCCGACCAGGTCGCTGAGGCGTACCCCGTCGAGCACGTCGAGGAAGGCGGCCTGGGCCCGGCGTAGTTCGCCACGGAGCCGGCAGCCCGGAACCAGCGGGCACGCCGACTGCTCGCAGGCCACCACCTCGCCGTCCCCTTCGAAGGCCCGGACCACCTGCCCGACGGTCAACTCGCCGGCGTGCTCGGCGAACGCGACCCCGCCGGAGCGCCCCCGCACGGTCACCAGCGCGCCCAGCCGCTGCAACCGCTGCACCACCTTGGCGACGTGGCTGCGGGGCAGCGCCAACCGCGTGGCGAGCTCGTCCACCGTCGTACGGGCCGGGGACGCGGCGGTGAGCATGGCGATCCGCAGGGCCATGTCCGTCGACCGGTTGAGTTTCACCAGTCGAAGGTAGCCACCGGGCGCGGCCCACCGACATGGGCCGATGCGCCCGGCTGCCGCGCTGTGACCAGGGCTACCCCGGACCCGGGACCTTCGACCCTAAAGAGGAATCCTATATTCCCTTTACGTGGGGTTCGACCCAGTCGACCCAGAGGAGAAAGTCGTGCTCTCGGAATCCTCAACAGCAGTGGTGACCGCCACCCTGCCCGCCGTACAGGCCCACGGCGAGGCCATCACCGGCCGGTTCTACCAGCGGATGTTCGACGCCCACCCGGAGCTGCTCGACATCTTCAACCGGGGCAACCAGGCCACCGGGCAGCAGAAGGCCGCGCTCGCCGCCGCCGTCGTCGCGTACGCCGAGCACCTGACCGGCGGCAGCACGGTGCCGTGGGGCCCGATCCTGGACCGGATCGCGCACAAGCACGCCTCGCTCGGCATCACCGCCACCCAGTACACGATCGTCGGGCGGCACCTGCTCACCGCGGTCGGCGAGGTGCTCGGCGACGCCGTCACCCCCGAGGTCGCGGCGGCCTGGGACGAGGTGTACTGGCTGCTGGCCTGCGAGCTGATCGCCCGGGAGGCACGCCTCTACACCGTTGCCGGGGTGGCCGAGGGCGGCTCGGTCTGGCGGGACTGGCGGGTCGCGGAGAAGATCCAGGAGACCGCGGACGTCGTGTCGTTCGCCCTGGTCCCGGCCGACGGCGGGCCGGTGCCCACCTTCACCCCGGGCCAGTACGTCTCGGTCGCGGTCGACCTGGAGCACGGCCAGGGCCAGCAGATCCGGCAGTACAGCCTCTCCGGGGAGCCCGGCACCGACCACTGGTGGATCACCGTCAAGCGGGTGCGCGGCACCGACGGCGCGCCCGACGGCGCGGTCTCCACCCACCTGCACGAGCAGGTGGCCACCGGCGACACGCTCCGGCTCAGCCCGCCCTTCGGCGAGGTCAGCGCGATCGGCGACGGCGAGCCGCTGCTGCTGGTCAGCGCCGGCATCGGACTCACCCCGGCGATGGCGGCGCTGGCACACCTGGCCGCCACCGAGCCGGAACGCCAGGTGGCGCTGGTGCACGCCGACCGGAGCGCCGCCGCGCACGCCCGCCGCCACGAACTGCCCCGACTCCAGGAACGACTGCCGAACCTGTCGGTGCGCCTGTGGTACGAGAACGCCGCCGACGGAGAACTGGCCGGGCTGAAGGCGGACGTCGCCGCCGGCCTGGTCGACCCGGAGCTGATCCCGCTCGCCCCCGGGGCGCGGGTGCACCTGTGCGGCCCGGTGCCGTTCATGGCCGGAGTTCGCAGCGGCCTGCTGCGCCGGGGCGTACCGAGCGAACGGATCGCGTACGAGGTGTTCGGCCCGGGGATGCTGCGCGACCAGCCCTAGTGGCGGCAGCGCGGGGCCGGCGTCGGAGACCACCGACGCCGGCCCCTACGTCGCGGGTCAGGCCCAGTGCCCGACCACCGCGGCGAACACCAGCAGGGCACCGACCAGCTCGACCATCCCGACCCGGACCGGCGCCAACCGGCGGCCGGGCAGCAGCGCCGCGCGGAGCAACAGCAGCACGAAGACGCCCGCCACCGCCGGCCCCCACCCGGCGGCCACCACCGCCACCAGCGCCGCGACGTGGTACGCCCCGGAAGCCCACCGGTAGCCGACGCTGTCCCGCTCCCGGATCATCGTCTTGACATAGAGCACCGTGCCGACCAGGTACGCGCCGACCACTCCGGCGACCGCGGACAGCTCGGCGGGCGGGGACCCGGCGACGGTGGCCACCACGAACACCATCAGCACGCTCTGCGCCACCGAGGCGAGGTCGTTGAGCAGGGCCCGCTCACGGCGCCCCCGGGCGTACCCGACGTTGACGGCGGCGAGCAGCGCGTACAGCGGGGCGTAGCCGAGGACCCCGGGCCGGGCGACCAGCACCGGCGCGACCAGTGACGCGGCGGCGACGCCGTAGAGCAGCAACTGCGGACGTACCCGGTCGGTGCGGCCGGTCTTCACCGCCAGGAGGGCGTAGTAGGAGAAGAGATAGCCGGCCAGCCAGGCGCCGAGCAGCGGCAGGTGCGGCCACCGCGGACCGGTGACACAGACCGCCGCGGCGTACGGGAGGAGCAGCATCGCCCAGGCGCCGTGCTGCGGCGGGAGGTAGCGGTGCCGGCGGGACCGGACCGGCCGGGCCGCCTGCCGCGGTGGCGCCGACCGGGCCGTCGACGACGGGGCGCTCATCCGCGGGCGACCGTGAGCAGCACGACGGCGTCCTCGTCGGCGGACAGCGCGTGCCGGGCGTCCGGGATCACCAGCAGGTCCCCCGCCTCCCCCGGCCAGGACCGGTCCTGCGCGGTGAGGCGGACCCGGCCGCGCAGCACCTGGAGCGTCGCGTCACCGGGGCTGGCGTGCTCCGCCAGCGCGTGCCCGGCGACGAGGGCGATCAGCGTCTGCCGCAGCGCGGTGTCGGGACCGCCGTGCACTGTCCGGGCGCTGCGTCCGCTGCCGGTGGCGCGGGCCAGCGCGAGTTGCTCCTCGGCCAGCGTGGAGAGCGAGGTTGCGGGGACCACCGGTCACCTCCGGGAGACGGTTGGGGCGAGGCACGCCATAAACCGGAGTCAGCGTTACCTCTTTACGTATTCTCAGCGCTTCCCGCGCCGCCGGCCAGGGACTTTGGTCACTGCTCCACCCCTTGCTACCCATCGGTAGCTTGCCGCCGTACGCTGAGCCGGTGAGCGGGGAGTACACGCAGGAGTTCGTCGACGTCGACGGGGCACGCCTCGGCGTCCAGATCTACCCGGAGCCGGACGGGCCGCCCGGTGCGCCGGTGGTGGTGATCTGGCCGGCGATGGGCGTACGGGCCCGCTACTACCGGCCCTTCGCGGCCGCGCTGCGCGACGCCGGGATGGCCGTGATCGTGGCCGACCTGCGCGGCACCGGCGAGAGCACCCCGCGACCCGCCCGCACCTGCCGGTACGGCTACGCCGAGCTGACCGCCGACGTGGGCGCGGTGTTCGAGGCGCTCAAGCCTCGGCTGGACGGCCGGGTCCGGGTGCTGCTCGGGCACTCCCTCGGTGGGCAGGTCGCGGTGCTGCACCAGGCCCTGCACGACGCCGACACGGTGGACGGGCTGGCCCTGGTGGCGGTCGGCCTGCCCTGGTGGCGTCTCTACCCGGGGCGGCACGGCTGGAATGTGCTGGCGTTCACCCAGGGGATCGCGGCGGTCACCCGGCTGCTCGGCGTCTGGCCCGGCTGGGGGTTCGGTGGCCGGCAGGTGCGCGGAGTGATCCGGGACTGGGCGCACACCGCCCGGACCGGCCGGTTCCCGGTGCTCGACGGGGTCGACGCCGAGGCGGCGGTCGGGCGGGTACGCACCCCGGTCCTCGCGGTCAGCGTGGACGACGACCAGTACACCCCGCACGAGACGCTGGACCACCTCTGCGCCAAACTGACCGCCGCCCCGATGACCCGGCACCGCTACCCGGTGTCCGAGGCCGGCGCCCCGCTGGACCACTTCACCTGGGTACGCGCCGCCACCCCGCTGGCGGCCCGGGTCGCCGCGTTCGCCGCCACCCTGCCGCGACGCTGAGGCGACCGGAACTCGCTGCGCCCTTGCTCGGGTCGTCGCCGGCAACGGAACCGACCCGGGGCCGTCCGGCGGGAGTGGCCGGTGTACCGGGGCGTAGCCGGTCCGAACACGGGTAAGCCCCACCGCCCGAACACCGCGGAGGGGGATCAGATGTTCGAACAGCACACGGCGTTGCGCTCGATGCACGATCTGGGCCTGGCGGCCTGGTTCGGCGGATCGCTGATGGGCGCGCTCGGCGTCAACGGCGCGGCGGCGAAGATCGACGACGCCACGCAACGGCTGCCGGTGGCGTCGGCGGGCTGGGCCCGCTGGACCCCGGTCAACGCGGCGGCGATCGGCACGCACCTCGCCGGCGCGGTCGGCGAACTGGTCACCGAGAGCCCGCGGATGGCCGCTCAGGCCGGGGTGGGAAAGGTCAGTGCGGTGAAGACCGGGCTGACCCTGGGCGCGCTGGCGGTGACCGGGTACAGCCGGCTGCTCGGCATGCGGCTGCAGCGGGCGGGCGGTCCGCCCACGGACGGGGTCACCGAACCGAACTCTCAGACCCCCACCGACGTCGCCTCCTGGCAGCGCCAGTTGAAGCTGCTCCAGTGGGCGGTCCCGGCGCTGACCGGCGCGCTCGTGGTGGTCACCGCGTACATGGGCGAGCAGCAGAAGCCGGGCCAGGTGCTTCGGGGCATGCTCGGCCGGGCCGGCGGGCTGACATCGTCGTCGAAGACGATCGGCAAGGCCGTCGGGATGGGCGTGCCGAAGATCGGGAAGATCGTCGGGATGGGCGCGCCGAAGGTCGGCAAGATCGCCGCGATGGGCGCGGCGACCCGGCACCTGGTCACGGCCGGTCGTTGAGCACAGCGGCCGGCGGCGCACAACGGCGTGGCCGCCGGCACCCGTCGTCCGTCCGTGCGGGACGTGCCGGGCGCGCCGGGTGCCGCGTGGTCGACGAGGCCCGCCACGGACCCCCGGTCGCCGAGCGCCCGCGGCGGGACGCCGACCCGGCATGACCGGGCGGATGGCGGGCATTCAGCCCGGGCACGGAAACCCAGCCAGGTGAGGTGGCGATGAGCAGCAGGAAGCGCCCGGACAGGGGCGAGGGGCGGGGGCCGGAGGAAGTCGCGCCGTGGGGCACCACCGACGGCTTCGACGCCGATCCGCCCTGGGGCGCCGGCGAGGACGCGCCGATGGACGAGGGCAGCGAGGAGCCCGCGGTCGCCGAGGGCCGGCGCGGCGAACGCCGGGCGGCCGGGGCAGCGCCGGGTGGGCCGCCGGCCGGCCGGCACGGCTTCGGCTCGGTGGAGCCGACCCGCGCCGCCGAGGCGGGCCCGGGCGCGCCGCCGGATCCGGGTCCGTCCGCACGGACCTTCCCGGACGACAGCGCCGAGGGGGACCTCCCGGACAACGCGCTGGAGGAGGCCACCGGCATGCACCCGGAAGGCGTCACCCGGCGCGGCTGACCCTCCGTCGGCAACGCTCACCGCGCTCCACACAGCTCAAGATCGTGCTCGATCCAGGAACCAGTGGCCTCGAACCGACCCGATGCCGCTGCTTCCGGGATCGAGCACGAACCTGTCGGTGGGTGGTCGTACGGTGTCCGCGTCCCTCGATGGAAAGGCGGGTGCCATGAGCGTTTCCGACCAGGTCCTCACCGGCGAGCGGGCGGACCTGCGCACCACGCTGCGGCGGCATCGCGGCTTCCTCCGGCAGACGGTCCAGGGTCTGACCGACGAGCAGGCCGCCCGGCGCAGCACGGTCAGCGAGCTCTGCCTCGGCGGGCTGATCAAGCACGTGGCGACCACCGAGGATCGGTGGATGCGGTTCGCCGTGGGCGGTGCCGAGGCGATGCGGAGCGAGCCGATCGACTGGGTCGGGCAGTTCCGGATGACCGAGGGTGAGACCCTCGCCGGGTTGCTGGCCGAGTTCGACCGGGTGGCCGGTGAGACCGACGCGCTGATCGCCACCCTCGACCTGGACGCCAGCCATCCGCTGCCGTCGGCGCCCTGGTTCGAGCCGGGGGCCAGTTGGTCGGTGCGGCGGGTGCTGCTGCACCTGATCGCCGAGACCGCGCAGCACGCCGGTCACGCCGACATCATCCGCGAGTCCATCGACGGGGCGAAGACGATGGGTTGACCGGCCGGCGCGGCAGCCGTCGCCCCCGCCGGGCCCGAGGTGCGGGCGGCGGTGTGACGTGACGACCGGTGGCGGCGCTGAGGGACACGAGATGGACGCGCACCGGATGGACCCGGAGACCGTCGAGCGACTGCTCGCCGGTTCCGTTCCCGACGGGCACGGCGGCCTGGAGATGCTCCGTCGGCTCCTCGCCGCCGCCCGAGCCGCGCCCCGCCCGCAGGAACTCGTCGGCGAGGCCGCCGCCGTACGGGCGTTCCGAATGACGTACGCCGGCGGCGTGACACGGCCGCGGTGAACGGCCTCGACCCGGCGGCCTCGGTCGCGGTGGCGCCCGGCCCGGGACGCGAACCGGCGACTCAGCCCTTGCGGGAACGCCCGCCGACGCTGCTGCGATCCCGGCCGTACGCGTCGGCGCGCCCCCACCGGCCGGGCACCTCCAGCAGTTCGATCCGGCCGTACCCCTCCGGGATCATCGGGTCCGCCAGCAGGTGCTCGCCGCACGGGCTCAGCCCGAGCATGGTGGCGAGCAGCATGAGCAGCGCCCCGGAGGACCACGACTGCGGCCGACCGGCCATCGGGAGCTGGACCGGGTACTTGGTCACCGGACGCGGGTAGCCGGCGATCACCTCGGGCACCGAGCCACCGAGCGTCTCCACCACGGCGAACATCCCGGCCGCGACCCGGGCCGCCTCCTCGTGGTGCCCGTAGCGGCGCAGGCCGGCGGCGACGACCGCGTTGTCCGACGGCCAGACCGCGCCCAGGTGTGCGCCGACCGGGTTGTACGGCCGCTGGCCGGCGGCGTACGTCCGCACCCCCCAACCGGAGAAGAGTTCCGGTCCGAGCAGGTGCCCGGCGAGCGCGCCGGCCCGCTCCGGCTCGACGATCCCGCTCCACAGCAGATGCCCGAGGTTGGAGGTGAGCGCGTCGACCGGCACGCCGTCCGGGGTCAACGCGAAGGCGTAGTACTCGCGCTGCGGCAGCCAGAAGTCGCGGTTGAACCGTTCCCGCAGCGCCGCCGCCCTGGCCTCCAGCCGCTCGGCGTACGCCGGGTCGCCCCAGAACTGGCGGGCCAGCCGGGCGCCCCGGACCATCGCGTCGTACGCGTACCCCTGTAGCTCGCTGGTGGCCCGGGGGAACGCCGGCTCGTGGCCGTGCCGGTCCACGACGGCGTCGGGCGAGTTGCGCCACACCTGGTTGGCCACCCCGTTGACGGTGTTGCGCGGTTGGTAGCGCAGGTAGCCGTCGCCGATCGGGTCGCCGTACTCGATGATCCAGTCCAGCGCGCTCCGGGTGGGGTGGCGCAGCTCCTGGACCAGGTCGACGTCGCCGCTCCAGCGCTCGTACTCGTCGAGCAGGATGACGAAGAGCGGGGTGGTGTCGGCCGCGCCGTAGTAGACCGCGGTGGGCTGCTCCTCGAACGCGGCCGCCTCGCCGTACCGCAGCTCGGAGAGGATCTTGCCGGGCTCCTCGTCGTGCAGGTCGTCGGGTTGGCTGCCCTGGACCAGCGCCAACATGCGCAGCGTGGCGGGGGTCAGCTCGGGGGTGAACGGCAGCGTCTCCAGGCAGGTGATGAGGGCGTCCCGGCCGTACAGGGTCATCGCCCAGGGCAGCCCGCCCACCGGCACCCGCTCGGTGTACGACAGCGGCAGGTAGCGCAGCGCCGCCAGGTCGGCCAACGCCTGCTCGTACGCCCGCACCAGGGATCGCCGGTTGCTGGCGAGCTGCGGCGCCTGGTCGAACCACTGTTTGAGGTCCGCGCGCATGTCCAGGCGTGCCCGCTGGCGGTGCGCCGCCAGGCTGCGCCGCAGGTCCCGCCCACCGGCGCCGTGGATGACCATCTCGACGTACAGGTCGGTGTGCCACTCGCCGTCCGGGTCGACCCGGATCCGGAAGGTCATGCCGCCCTGGTCGACGTCCACCGGCGCGGTGCTGGAGACGATGGTTTCCCGGGAGAACTGCTCACGCCGGTAGCAGATCCGTAGCTGCCGGTGGTCCGAGGCTGCCGTGATCACCGGTTGGCGTGGCCCGGGTTGGCGGATCTCGGCGGTGTCGGCGAAGTCGCTGGCGATCTCCATCCGTACGATGAGCTCGGCCGGTTCCGCCGAGTGGTTGAGGACGGTGATCCGCTCGTGCAGGCCCTCGTTGATGGAGCGGTGCCGGATCACCGACACGTCGGCGTCCACGTAGTGGCTGGCGGCCCCGGGCACGACCACGAACCGCGTCTCGAAGTACGCCAGGTCGTCCCGGGACAGCGCGTGCAGCCGTTCCCCGTCGAGGGTGAGCACCCAGTGGGACAGGAACCGGGTGTCGAAGGAGAACAGGCCCGTCGGCACCCGCGGGTCGACCTCCATGTCGCCCTCCGCGTCGCTGAGCGCGAACGAGTTGCCGGCGAGGACGTGTGCCAGGTTCTGCTTCATCGCGTCTCCGTCCCGGTCCCGGGCCGCGTACCTCCGTCGGCCTGACGGGGACGCCGGGCCCCTGACGGGCCCGGGAAGAGCCGGCGCAGCGTCAGCAGCAACCGCACGTCGCCCTGCACGTTGATGTCGTTGCGCAGCAGCGCCGCCACCAGGCGCGGGCTGCCGGCGGCGAGCCGGTCGAAGACGGCCCGGCTGGCGTGGACGACCATGTCGGCGTCGTCGGTGGAGCGGGTCACCTGGACGTTCTGGTCGTCGATGGTCAGGTACCAGTGCTCGGTGCTGCCGCCGTCGTGCAGGTCGAGGCGGACGGTGCCGGCCGTGGTCTCCGGCAGCTCGGGGTGCCGGCCGCCAACCTGCTCGATCAGCCGCTGCGCCATCGAGTCGCCCATTCGTCCTCCCCGTGTCCAATGGTCCCCGCAGGTTCCCCGCCGGACGGGTGAACCCAACTCGCCCGATCCGGGTGAGATGGCCTTGCCCCAGGGGCGACCGACGGGTACGGGATACGCATGACACGGGACACGACGACAGATCGGGTGCTGACCGCGCTGCTGGCCATGCAGCGGCAGTCGTGGGAACAGGGGGTGACCGGGCACGCCCTGCTCGATCTGGGTCGGGACGAGCTGGCCGTGTTGGTCGCCGACGCGGCGGTGACCCGGCAGCACCCGGACGGCCGGCTCGGCGACGTCTCCGGCGAGGCCGGCGCGGTCAACGGCGCCGCCTGTGGCGAGGCGGTCCGGCACGCGGCGTCGACGGACGGGGATCCGCGCTGGTCGGCCGCCCTGGCGGCGCAGCTCGACTGGCTGGTGGCGCGGGCGCCCCGGGCCGCCGACGGCACCCTGTTCCACCTGCTCGACAACCGCCAGGTCTGGCCGGACACCGTGTACATGGTGGTGCCGCTGCTCGCCCTGCTGGGCCGGACCGACGTCGCCGCCGCCCAGGTCGTCGGGCACCGCCGCCGGCTGTACGACGAGCGCATCGGCCTGTACGCGGCGCGGTGGGACGAGGACCGGGGCGAGCTGGATCGGGCGGAGTTCTGGGGCACCGGCAACGGCTGGGTGGTCGCCGGGATCGCCCGGGCGCTACGCCTCGCGCCGGCCTGGCCGGCCGGGCTTCGGGACGAGTTGGCCGGGCACGCCCGGACGGTGCTGGACGCCTGCCTGGCCCACCGGGCCGACGACGGGTTGTTCCACGACGTGCTCGACGATCCCGGCACGTTCCGTGAGGCGAACACCGCGCAGATGCTGGCGTACGCCGCGCTGACCGGGGTGGCGGACGGCTGGCTGCCGGCGACCTGGCTGGCGGTCGGCGCGGATCTGCTGGCCGCCGCGGGCCGGCGGATCGACCGGTACGGGCGGGTGACCGGGGTGAGCGGGGCACCGGACTTCGCGGGGCCGGGCACCTCGCCCGAGGCGCAGGCGTTCCATCTGCTCGGGCAGGCCGCGCTGGTCCGGGCCCGGGCGGCGATCAGCCCCGCGCGATGAGCCCGCGCACGTACGCCGCCTGTCCGGCGTGCTGGAGGTCGTCGGCCAGCACGCTGACCAGCCGGACGCCGAGGGTGACCGGCGGATCCCAGTTCGCGTCGACCACCCGGTCCAGGTCGGCGGGGCGCAGCCCGCGCAGGAAGGCCCGGGTCCGGTCGACCACCGCCCGGTGGTAGTCCACGAGCACCTGGCCGCTCTCCGGGCGTACCGCGGCGATCTGGTCGGGGCCGTGTCCGAAGCCGGTGTCGTCCGGGTCGGGTGCGAGCCCCAGCCGGCCCGCCCAGTCGCCGGTGGTCCAGAGCTGCGCCTCCCCCAGCACGTCGGCGACGTGGTGGTCCTGGATCCGGGTCAGGTGCCAGACCAGCCAGCCGACCGGGTTCGTCCCGGCCGCCGGGGCCCGGCGCAGCTGTTCCGGGCTCAGCCCGGCGACGGCCGACTCCACCAGCTCGGGCAGCCGGCCGTACGCGTCGGTCAGCAGGTCGTTCACGTCCACGGTCCACGCTCCTCCGTCGGTGCCACCTGGGGCAGTACCGCCCACCGGGCCGGGCAAACCTCACCTCTAGGGTGATCGGGTGGTCGCGGCGCTGGAGCTGTATCTCGACATCGACGCCACCCGGCGGATCCGGGTGCTCTGGGACGCGTTGGAGTCCGAGGGTGTGCAGAGCATGCGGTCGCTGCTGGAGCAGCGGCACCGCCCGCACGTCTCGCTGGCGGTGGCGCCGCGCTTCGACCCGGACCGGGTGGCCGAGGCCCTCGCCGGGATGGTGGTCGCGGCCCCGCTGCGGCTGGAGTTCCAGCACGCCGGCCAGTTCGTCGGTCGGGTGCTCTGGCTCGGGCCGGCGCCCACCGCCGAGCTGCTGGCCCATCACGCCGAGGTGCACCGCCGGCTGGCCCGGGCCGGCATCGGCCTGGTCGAGCACTACCAGCCGGGGCGCTGGGTGCCGCACTGCACGCTCTCCATGCGGGTGCCGAACCCGCTGGTGGCGGTGGCGGTCCGCCGCTGCCTGGAGGTGCTGCCGCTGACCGCCACCGTGGTCGGCGCGTCGGTCACCGACCACGCTCGCGGCATCTCGCACCCGCTGCCCTGAGGCTCAGCGCGACCCGAGGTCGACGATGAAGGTAGAGGTCGGGCGGGCGCGCGGTCCGGTGCGCGTCTGCTCTCGCGTCGTCGTCGCAGCGGTCATGATGCGGGGCGGGTCGCGGTCCTGGCCAGTGGTCTCGACCCAGGCTGCCGGGGGCCGCCGGCCGAACGCCTCGATCCCCGGACCGGGGCGTTCACCGGTCCCGCCGACGGAGGGCCGGGGCGGGGCAGGGCCCGCGCGGCGACGACGGTACCGTTGCGCCTCATCATGCCCTGCCGGGCGGTCATCCCGCCGGCCCGGCGCTGGCGAACTGACGGAGGATGGCGTATGTCCAACGGCGAGGAACCGTTCGCATCCCATGACGACGTGTCCGCGCGGCCGCGGTTCGACCTGGTGCTGCGCGGCTACGACAAACGCCAGGTGGACCGGTACGTCCAGCAGATGGACGGCGAACTGTCCGCGGTGACGGCCGACCGGGACCGGGCGCACCGGCAGGTGCGGGAGCTGACCATGCAGATGCAGCGGACCCAGGCCGAGGCGGCGGAGCTGCGGCAGCGGCCCGCGCAGGTGGACCGGGCGTCCTTCCGGGACCTCGGGCCGATGGTCGACCAGATCCTCGACCTGGCCGAGAAGCAGGCCGGGCAGATCAGCGAGGCCGCCTCCAAGCGTGCCGCCGAGCTCCAGGCCCAGGCGGAGAAGGTGCTGGCCACGGCGCGGGAGGAGGCCGCCCGGGAGCTGCGCGAGCTGGACGAGGAACTGTCGGCACGCCGCGTCGAGCAGGAGAAGGCGCAGGAGGAGCAGCGGGCCGCCGCGCAGGCGGAACTCGCCTCGATCCGGGAGCTGGCCGAGAAGCTGCGGGCCGAGGGGCAGGCCGCCCACGAGCGGGCGCAGCAGGAGGCCAAGCGGATCACCGAGCAGAGCACCCAGCAGGTCGAGCAGGCCCGCTCCGCGTCGGAGGCGCTGGTGAAGGCGGCCCGTACCCAGATCCAGCAGGAGGTGCAGGCCAACCGGAGCAAGGCGCAGCAGGAGCTGGCCCAGTGGCAGGCCACCATGGCCCGCGAGCTGGACGAGCGGCGGGCCGCCGCCGAGCAGGAGCTGGCCGACCGGGCCAGCGCCGCCGAACGGGACATCGCCGCGCTGGTCGCCGAGGCCCAGCAGTACGCCACCGAGGTCCGCGAGCGTGCCGACGAGGAGACGGCGGCGCACCAGGAGCGACTGTCCACGGTGCAGCAGGAGATCCAACAGCGGCAGGAGGTTCTCGCGCAGCTCCAGGCCGAGTTGGAGACCGTCGGCCAGCAGCTCGAACGCGCCCGCCAGGAGATCGTCACGATCGAGCAGAACGGGGCCGCGCTGGAGGAGCGCCTGGTCGAGGTACGCCGGGAACTGGCCGCCGAGTCCAAGCGGCTGGACGACGCGCGCCGGGCGGCGGACCTCGCCGAGCAGCACGCCAAGGAGACCCGCGCCCGGGTGCAGCGGGAGGCGAAGCGGGTGGCCGACCTGGCCGCCGCCGCGGTGATGGCAGCCGCGGCGGGCGGGAGCGAGACCGCCGAGTACCCGCAGGTGGGCCGACCCGCTGCCGAGCCTGCCGACCGCGGCGGGGTCGACCAGGCGCCCGCGGATCGGCTCACGGACGCCGCCCCGGACCGACCTGCCACTGCTCCGACCGGCGAGCGGGTGGTGCTGGACGGCCCCAGTTTCGACGCGTTCGCGGTGCGCACGCCGACGCAACGGTCGGCCCCGGACGAGGAGTCGACGGCCGCTGAGCCGACGGCGGGCTCCGGCGCCGGCATCCCGGCCAACGCCTGACTCGCGGCACCGTTCCTGACCGGCACCGCCCCCGGGGTGCCGGTCAGGAACCGGCCAGCCTTGCCCACATACCTCGCCGCATGCAAATATGTGGATCACTGTGCGTACCGCTGAGACTTACGGGGAGTTGATCGACGTGCGGAAGGTGTCCTCGATCGCGGCGGCCGTCACCTTGACGGTCGGCTGCACCGGCGTGGTGGTGACCGGCGTGGCCGCCCCGGCCAGCGCGACCTGCAGCCACCCTCACTCCAACATCGACAGCGGCAGCGGCAAGCTCTTCAACGGCAGCAACATCAACATCCGCACCGGCCCGCACACCTCCTGCCCCTCGAACGGATACGGGCAGCTCAGCCACAACGTCGACTTCTGGTGCTACACCAGTGGCGACGGGGTCACCGCGAACGGCTACACCACCCACAGCTGGACCTACCTGAAGGACACCACGACCGGCGTGTCCGGCTGGGTCGCCGACGCCCTGCTGAAGGGCCTCGGCAGCCAGATCGCCTGCTGACCGTCGCCCGCCCCCCACGGCCGGCGGCGGGCCGGGCAGGATGGGTCGTCATGAACGAGCCAGCCCTGTACCCGCCGATCGAGCCGTACGCCACCCATCGGATCGCGGTCGGCGACGGCCACGACCTGTACGTGGAGGAGGTGGGCCGGCCGGACGGCGTACCGGTGGTCTTCCTGCACGGCGGGCCCGGCGGTGGTCTGGTGCCGGCGGCACGGCGCTTCTTCGACCCGGACCGCTACCGGGTCGTGCTGTTCGACCAGCGCGGCGCGGGCCGCAGCACCCCGTTCGGCGAGCTGCGCGCCAACACCACCTGGCACCTGGTCGCCGACCTGGAGGCGATCCGGGCCCGGCTCGGCATCGACTCCTGGCTGGTGTTCGGCGGCTCGTGGGGCGTCACCCTCGGCCTGGCGTACGCGCAGACCCACCCCGACCGGGTCACCGGCCTGATCCTGCGCGGCGTCCTGCTGATGCGGCGCAGCGAGCGGGACTGGTTCTACCAGGGCGGCCTGCGCCACCTCCAGCCGGATGAGTGGGACCGGTTCCTCGCCCCGATCCCGGCGGCGGAGCGCGACGACGTGCTCGCCGCGTACCACCGGCGGTTGCACGGGCCCGACGACGCCGAGGCCCGGGCCTGCGCGGCGGCGTGGGGACGCTGGGAGGCGATCAACTCCGCCCTGCGCCCCGACCCCGACCTGCTCGCCCACTTCACCGCCGACGAACAGGCGCTGCCCATCGCGCGGATCCTGTCCCACTACGCGGTGCACGGCGGCTTCCTCGCCAGCGACACCCAACTCCTCGACGGGGTGGACCGGATCCGCCACCTCCCCGCCGTCATCATCAACGGCCGCTACGACCTCTGCTGCCCGACGTCGTCCGCCTACGACCTGGCGCGGCGCTGGCCCGAGGCGGAGCTGCGGATCGTTCCCGACGCCGGCCACTCCGCCGCGGAACCCGGCATCGCCCGGGAACTGCTGCGCGCCACCGACCACTTCGCCAGCCTGCTCACGAGCTGAGCGAGGAGCTGACAGGTTGTTCAGATTCTTACGCAGCAGATCCGACGACCCGGCCGGCCACAACGACCGGTTGGCCACCGGGCAGGGCGCGGCCGGCCAGTCGACCGACTCGATGTGGCGGTGCACCGCGTCGTCCGCGACCACGAGGAAGAAGTCCAGGTCGGAATGGGCGTCCAGCCGGTCGTACGCGACGCCGGCCGAGCCGAGGCCGAGCAGCGCCGCGGTGTCCGGCCGGGTGGCGAGGTGAGCGGCGAGGTCGTCGAGTCGACGCAGCATCGGGTGCATACCGTCGTCCCTTCCGTGAGGAGTCGACGTTCATCCCGTCCGGCCCTGCACGCCGCCGGGGTCGCGGCACCGTTGCCCGGCATCCTTGCCCGGCTGACCCCTGTTGCTCAGGCTCCCGTCTATCCATTCGGGAGCGACAATGGCAAGATCGACCGGGTGACGGGTTCGCTGTTCGCGGTCAGTGACCTCCATGTGTCGTACGCCGAGAACCGCCGGATCGTGGACGGCCTGCGGCCGGAGACAGCCGACGACTGGCTGATCGTGGCCGGTGACGTGGGTGAACTCTTCGGGGCCGTCGAGGAGACGCTGCGCCAGCTCCGCGACCGGTTCGCCACGGTGGTCTGGGTGCCCGGCAACCACGAGTTGTGGACGCACCCGTCGGACCCGGTGACGCTGCGCGGCCGAAACCGCTACGACGCCCTGGTACGGATGTGCCGGGACAACGGCGTGCTGACCCCCGAGGACGACTATCCGGTGTGGTACGGGGAGGGTGGCCCGGTCACCGTCGCGCCGTTGTTCCAGCTCTACGACTACTCGTTCCGCGCGCCGGGCACCAGCACCAAGGAGGAGTCGCTGCGGCGGGCGTACGACGCCGGGGTGGTCTGCACCGACGAGATGCTGCTGCATCCCGACCCGTACCCGGATCGGGAGTCCTGGTGCTGGGCGCGGCTCGCCGAGACCGAGCGCCGGCTGGCCGCGACCGACCCGGCGCTGCCGACCGTGCTGGTCAGCCACTGGCCGCTGGTCCGCGAGCCGACGGACGTGCTCTGGTATCCGGAGTTCGCCCAGTGGTGCGGCACCGAACGCACCGCCGACTGGCACGTCCGGCACCGCGCGGTCGTCGCCGTCTACGGGCACCTGCACATCCCGCGCACCACCCACCATGACGGGGTGCGCTTCGAGGAGGTGTCGCTGGGCTACCCGCGCGAGTGGGGGCGCCGGGGCGGCGAACCGAAGCCGATGCGGCGGATCCTCGGGGTGGCGTCGTGATCGAGTCGCTGCTGCCACCGTCGGTGGTTTCCGTCGAGGCGTTCGCGGACCAGCCCGGTGAGACGCCGTACCCCGGCGAGGAGGACCTCGTCGCGAGGGCGGTCGAGAGCCGCCGCCGCGAGTTCGTCACCGCCCGCCGCTGCGCCCGGGAAGCCCTCGGCCACCTCGGGTACGCCCCGGCCCCGATCCGTCCCGGGCCGAAGCGGGAACCGCTGTGGCCGGCCGGCGTGGTCGGCAGCATCACCCACTGCTCCGGCTACCGGGCCGCCGCGGTCGCCCGCAACACCGCGCTGGCGAGCCTCGGCATCGACGCCGAGCCGCACGGCGTACTGCCCGACGGGGTGTGCGAGGCGGTGACCGTCGCTGGCGAGCCGGAGCTGTTGCGCCGCCTGTCCCACGCCGATCCGTCGACGCACTGGGACCGGCTGCTGTTCAGCGCCAAGGAGTCGGTCTACAAGGCGTGGTACCCGGTGACCGGCCGCTGGCTGGGCTTCGAGGAGGCGGAGCTGTCCATCGATCCCGCGTCCCGTAGCTTCACCGCCCGGCTGCTGGTCGACGGCACCCGTACGGACGGCGGCCCGCCGCTGACCGCGCTGCACGGCCGCTTCCTGGTCGCCGACGGCCTGATCGTCACCGCTGTCGCGCTGCCGCTGCCGGAGCTGCCCTGACGACAGCGCCCGCGCCGCCCAGCAAGGCGTCCGAACCAACGCGGCCGGACGTGTCGGTTCGGACGCCGATCGCCGCCTGACGCTCCTGACAGGCGCTCGTTGATCAACGGTCGGGCCCGGTGAGCGTCTTGCCAAGGCTGGACAGTATGGCGGTGAGCCGATGATCAGATGGTGAAGCCGCCGTCGACGTTGACCGTCGCCCCGGTGATGTAACGCCCGTCCGGGCTGGCGAGGAACGCCACCGCGGCGGCCACGTCGGCTGGCGCCGCGTAGTGGCCGAGGGCGGTGAACCCGTTGATCGTGTCGGCGTTGGGGCCGTCGGCCGGGTTCAGTTCGGTGTCCGTGGCTCCTGGATTCACCAGGTTCACGGTGATCGCCCTGCCACCGAGTTCGCGTCCGAGCGCCTTGGTCAGGCCGATCAGCGAGGTCTTGCTCATCGCGTACAGCGAGAAGCCCGGGAAGACCGCACGCTCGGCCACGTTGCTGCCGATGTTGATGATCCGCCCACCGGCCGACATGTGGCGTACCGCGGCCTGCGACGCGACGAACGGCGCCCGGATGTTGACCGCGACGGTCTGCTCGAACTCCTCCAGACTCAACTGCTCCAGCGGTCCGAGCAGGAACGCCCCGGCATTGTTGACCAGGATGTCCAACCGACCCAACTCACCGGCGACCCGGTTCACCGCGTCGACCACCGCCGCCGGGTCGGAACTGTCCGCCTTCACGGCGATTGCCCGCCGTCCCGCGGCCTTGATCTGGTCCACCACGTCGTCGGCGCGTTGCTGGTTCTGCTGGAACGTCAGCGCCACATCGGCGCCCTCCTCGGCCAGGCGCACGGCCACCGCGGCGCCAATGCCACGACCACCACCGGTAACCAGAGCAACCTTGCCGTCAAGCGCCTTGTTCATGATGGAAATTCTGGTCGCCAGGAGGCCAGTCGTCTGGCGGTGATCAGACGCCGCGTTCGCGGCACCGACCCGAAGGCCCCGCCTGCCGTCCTGCCTCGTGGCTCTCGACTGTGGCCATCAGCCTTTCGTGCCGGTCGCCGCCGCTGCCTTGACCTGGCGCACCGCCTCCTTGACGCCTCCGTTCCACGGTGTGCCGTGGCCGGGTAGCACCCAGGCCGCGGGCAGTCCTTCGAGCCGGTTGAGCGAGGCGACCGCCTGCTCCGGGTCATCGGTGAAGGGGGCCGGTTGTGGGCCGTGCCGGCCGGTCAACACATGGCGGGTCGTGAGCCCGTCCCCGACGAAGATCGCGTCGACGACAGGCACATGGACGGCGATGCTGCCGGGTGAGTGGCCCGGAAGCCCGATGATGCGCGGAGCGCCTGGCAGGTCGAGCGTTTGGCCGTCGTCGACCTCGACCACCTCGCTGAGATACGTCGTACGCATCCCACCCATGCGGCTCGCGTACCAGAGGAAGCGGGCCGTCGCACCGAGTTTGATCCGCCCCCAGGTGTTCTTGGGTTTGATCTCGCCTCGTGCTCGGGCGGCGTCCGCCCCGTGGACGTAGACCGGAACGCCGTGATCACGCCGGAGCCGCTCGGCGAAACCGAGGTGATCGGTGTCTCCGTGCGTGAGGATGACGCCACGGATGTCGCCGAGTGACCGGCCCATGCTGGTGAGCGCCGTGGTCAGCTCTCGCCAGTGGCCGGCCAGACCGGCGTCAACGACGGTCACGCCCTCGTCGGTGTCGATCAGATAGACCGCCACCAGGTCATTGCCGATGCGGTGCAGGTGGGGACCGAGCCTCACGGTTTGCCTCCCCCGAGCGTTGCCGACCTCCACACGACGACCACGATACGCCTGACCTGCGGCGGCAGTGGCTACCGCGCCACCGCTGCCGGTCCCGTGGGGCCGTCCGGTGCCGGATCCAGCGCATCGTGGATCTTGGAGTCGGGCCGGCCGGGCACCGGACGTGAGCCCTGGTCCTGGCGGCGCTCCCGGGCCGGCCGGGCCTGCAGGACAACGACGGAGGACAGCACCAACGCCCCGCCGGCGAGCTGGACGGGGCTCAGGGACTCGCCGAGAACGAGCGCGGCCAGTGCCGTGGTGACCACGGGTTCGAAGGTCGACAGGATGGCGGCGGTCGAGGGGCCGGTCCGCTTCAGACCCGCGAAGAAGGTGAGCATCGCCAAGACGGTGGAGACGACGGCGATACAGGCCAGCCAGAACCAGCCCGGCAGCCCGAAGTCGAGGTCGACCCCACCGGTGACCAGGGCGCGCGCGCCGAGGGTGCCGGCAGCCCCGGTCATCACCAGCATGGAGAGGACCACGGGCGGCAGCCGGTGCACGACGGTGTCGGCGACGAGGATGTAGACCGTGTAGGTGATCGCGGAACCGAAGGCCAGGAGCGCCCCACGCGGGTGGAAGCTCACACCGCCAGCGCCGAGGAGGACCAGCAACGTTCCGCCGGACGCGGCCACCAGCGCGGCGCAGCGCCCGGGTGTCAGCCGGTCCCGGCCGAGCAGCACCGCCGCCACGGTGACCAGGACGGGGTACGTGTAGAGGATCAGGGACAGCAGCGAGGCGTCCATCAGCCGCAGGGCCGAGAAGTACATGCCCGCCTGCGCGGCGTACCCGACCGCGCCCAGGCCGATGGCGATGGCCAACACGCGGCCACGCGCTGCCGCCGGACGGCCGGTCGGCTCTCGCTGTGGACCGCGTAGGCCCGGTCGCAGGAGCAGGAGTGTCGCCAGCACCGCGGCCGCCAGACCGAAGCGCACCAGGAGCAGCGCCCCGGGCGAGACGCCCGCGTCGTAGGCGAGCTTTCCGAAGATGGCCATGGCGCCGAAGCACGCCGCGGAGAGAAGACACAATGCTGGACCCACGCCGTCAAGGATCAGCGACCGGACTTGCCAGGTCTAGCGATGATTGATGAGGTTAACTCGTTAGGATTCCTGCATGGTCGCGCTGGATCTCCGCCGCCTCCGCTTCCTGCGTGAGTTCGAGGAGCGGGGAACCCTGGCGGCGGTCGCCGCAGCGCTCGGCTACAGCCCGTCCACCGTCTCCCAGCAGCTGGCCATCCTGGAGAAGGACGCCGGCACCCCGCTGTTCGAGAAGGCCGGGCGGGGCGTACGGCTCAACGATGCCGGCCACCTCCTGGCCCAGCACGCGCGCGTACTGCTGTCGGCGGCCGAGGCGGCAGAGGCGGACCTGGCGGCCCTGAGCGGCGACATCCGGGGCACCGTACGGGCCGGCGGCCTGCAATCGGCGGCTCGTCGCCTGCTGGTGCCCGCCGTGGCCCGCATGATGGTCGACCATCCACAGGTGCGCCTGGAGATCTTCGAGCTCGAACTCGAACAGACGTTGCCGGGCCTGCGTCTGGGCGCGGTCGACCTGGTCATCGGCGACGAGTACGACGGCCATCCCCGCCCCCGCCCGGCCGGACTGCGCTACGCGCTCCTACTCGAAGAGCCGCTGAAGGTGGTGCTGCCAGCGACGCATCCACTGGCCAGGTCGGGTGGACCCGTCGCGGTCGCCATGCTGCGATCCGACGTCTGGACCGCCTCCGCCGAAGGGACCGGCCATCACGCCATGGTTGTCGGGACCTGCCGCACCCTCGGCGGTTACGAACCCGACCTGCGACACCGCTCCAGCGACGCCAACATTCAACTCGAACTCGTCCGCGTCGCGGCAGCCGTCGCGTTGATGCCGGCGTTGACCCTGCCGGCGCATGACCCCGCTCTCGCCGTCCGTGACGTCGCCGAAGCCGCCCTCCGACGCCGACTGGTCATGGTCACCCGAGACAGCCCGCCAACTCCCGCACTGACCGCCCTCCTGACGGCCGTCACCGATCAGGCGCACAAGCTCGACCAGGTCGGATCCGAGCCCGGTTCCGGGACGTCCGCCGGCGACGGCTGAACCCGGTCGGCCGGGTTGTCGGGTGGCGTTCGCCCCGGCCGCCCGGACCGGACGCCTGCCTACGGCAGCACCCACGCCGCCCGGCACGACGGCGTGTCACCGGTCGCCCGAGCCGCGATCACGGGAGCCTGCCTCGTGTTCACCCGCCGGTTCGTCGCCGACAACCGGCGGGGCATCCCCCCCCCCCCCCCCCCCCCCCCCCCCCCCCCCCCCCCCCCCCCCGCCGCCCGATGCCTTGCTATGCAAGGTATCTTGTTTGCCATGGACAACACGCGCGAGCGGATCACCACCAACATCCGCAAGGGCGTACTCGAGTACTGCGTGCTCGCGTTGCTCGCGCAGCGCGACATGTACGGCCTGGAACTGGCCGACTGGCTTGTCGCCCGCGGTCTGACCGCGAGCGAGGGCAGCCTGTATCCGCTGCTCGCCCGCATGCGGCAGGCGGGCAGCGTCGAAACCCGTTGGCTGACCCCCGAGCAGGGGCATGCCCGGCGGTACTACGCGATCACGGCCCAGGGACGGGCGCAGTTGCGCGTGTTCGCGGCGGTGTGGCGCGACATCCAGCCGCACGTGGATGAGCTGATAGCGGAGGAAGCATGACCAACGACGTCCTACCCGAGGCGGCAGAGACCTACCTGCGAGCACTCGGCGTGGAGTTGTCGGACGCGCCGCCCGACACGGTGCGGGAGATCATCGAGGATGTCCGCGCGCACATCGCCGATGCCCTGGCCAGCGGGCGAACCATAAAACAGGCCCTGGCCGGCCTCGGCAGCCCGCAGGCCGTGGCGGGGCAGGCGCGTGACGAGCTCGCACTTCCGGACGGCGCTCTGGACCACGCGGCGCGTGCCGGCCGAACCCTACGTGCGATCGCCGTGGCGGTTGGCGTGCTGACCGCCGTGTGCGTGAGCTTCCTGCTGCGTACGGCGCTGCCACTGGATCTGACCGAGGCCGGCCCTGACGAGCAGAGCATCGTGCAGCGGTACGGCCCCGGGCTCGCGATGCTCACCCTGCTGCCGGCGCTCATCGCGGCCGCGCCGTTCGCACTGCCCGCCAGGGCGCGCGGCGTGACGGGGATCGCCGGTGCGGTGGTTCTCACCGCGCTCACGTTCGTCGGGGGCGAGATCGGCCTGTACTACTTCCCGCTCGCGCTCCTGCTCTGGGTGGCGGCGATCGCGCCGTCGAGGATTCGGCGTGGGATCGGCCGGGTCGCCGTACGGTCGTGGCACCTCGCCGCGGCGGCGTTCGTGGCTCTGCCCGGACTACTGGCCGCGTCCTCGGTAGCCGCCGGCAAATTCGGTATGGACTGGGTCGGTGTCGCGCTGTGGGTCGCCGGGCCGATCACCCTCGGCGTGCTGTGCGCGTGCGGAATCCGGGCGGCGTACGCGGTGACCGCGCTGGCCGGCGCGCTGGTCATGATCCTCGCGATGGTCGAACGTGGCTTCCTGTTCGCGGCCTTCTGGCTGTTCGGGGGGCTGTACCTGATGGTCGGGGCCAGCGGCTTCGCCGCGGTGCGGGCCAAGACGCGCGACCGGGCCGGGCAACGACCGCCGGCGGATCGACGGCGATCCACGGCACTGTCCGGCGGTTGATCGCGGCTCGACACCTCCTCGCCGGCCTGGCCGACGCCACATCCCGATGCTGACGCTTGCCAGGCGTCGGGAGGCGACTACACTTTGCGTTGCAAAGTATCGTGCTGATGCAAAGCTTGGGAGCGCCATGGATCAGACGAGCGAGGGACAGGCAACGCAGACGTTGGCCGAGCTGGAGCGACTACGACGACGGACACGGATACGCGCACACGGCGGGGCATGGCTGCCAGCCCTCGGCATCGCCGCGCTACTGCTTGCGAGTAGCGCGCTCTACCGCCACCCATTCGCCGCGACCTACAGCATCTCCATCGACTCCCCCTTCTGGGCCGGGCTGCCCGACGAGCAACGCGACCCGCTCGCGTCGTACCTGTTCTGGTTCCTCTGCACACCAATGCTGCTCGCCGCCGTCGGCGCCTGGTATCGGTGGCGGTCGCGCTCGCTGGGCCTGCGGGTGGCCTGGCCACTGTTCGCCGGTACCGGCCTCGGCGTTCTGCTCCTGCTGGCCGTGCTCGCGGCCGTGCCGACACAGGAACAGCAACAGTCCGACGCTCTGAACCCGAGCCCGGACCACTTCTGGCTGGCCGGCCTGCTTACCCCCTTGCTGCCGATCGCGGCGGCCGTGATGGCCCTGGCCTGGGCAGAGCGCAGCCGGAGTCTGATGATCGCCGGCGGGTGGATCGCGCTCCTCACGGTCTGGCTGTGCGGCTGGGTCCCGATGGGATACCTACCAGGCTGGGCCACCGACATCCTCGACGGCGACCTGACCGGCATTATGAGTGGGCATCCGAACTCCCTCGGCGGACGAATCGACTGGCGGCCGGGGATGTGGCTCACCCTGATGGCTCTGCCGCTGCTCACGTTCGCGGCGATCCGGGGCTGGCGGAGCTGGCGGGCGGCCAACGGTGGCTGATTCGCCATCGCCACCCGAGCCAGAGCCCCCGGCTCATCCAGCGCTGGCGTTGGACGATGTCGTGCACCAGCGCGTACGGCTCGCGATTCTCACCGTGCTGAGCGAGACGCAGGAGTGCAGTTTCTCCACCCTTCGCGACGAGCTGAAGCTGACCGACGGCAACCTCAACCGGCACCTTCGTGTCCTCGAACAGGCGAGCATGCTCCAGGTAGTCAAGGGATACGAAGGCCGGCGCCCCATCACCTGGTTACGCCTGACCAGACAGGGCCGAGCGGCGCTGCGCGCCGAGATCGCCGCTCTGGAACAGCTGGTCGCCCGAGTCCGGGATGCAAGCACCGCCCACCTGGACAACGACACGGGCACCCCCTGACCGACCTGCCGGAACGCCCGCCGCTCCGGCTCGGAGTGCACCGCCTCGGCCGCCCGCAACAGCGCCCTGCCAGTCGCTGAGGTGGGCGGTCAGGCTCCGCCTCGGCCGCTTCGCTCCCGGCGGCGGCGCGTGCGGCCGGTAGTCTCGCCGGATGCTGGCGTCCATGCGTGACCTGGACAACGATGACCGAGAGCTGATCGAGTACGCCCGACAGATCGTCGATGCCAACACCGACGGCGTCGATGGCGTACACACCATGGGGGCAGCGGTACGTGCCGCCGACGGCCACATCTACGGCGGGATCAACCTCTACCACTTCACGGGCGAACCGTGCGCAGAACTCGTCGCGCTCGCTCATGCCCGTGCCTCCGGCGCTCGCCAGCTAACGACGATCGTGGCCGTGGGCAACTTCGGGCGCGGACCGGTCGGGCCATGCGGACGCGACCGCCAGGTGCTCTTCGACTACCACCCCGACATCAGGGTGCTTGTGCCGACGCCCGACGGAACGAAGAGCATCTGGATTCGCGACCTCGTGCCGCTCGGCACGCTGTGGACGCCATAGCTTGCCGCCTCGGTGAGTCGCCGCCGGTGAGCAGGGCACAGCCCGGTTGGCCCCTCGAAGCTGTCGCCCGGCCGTGAGGGCTCCGCGTGTCGGGCCCACGCCCGTGGAGTGGTCTGCCTCACACGTTGTCAGAAGGATCGGTCCCCCGGTGTCTTGAGGCCGAACCCCTGGCAACGGAGGAGCCACTATGACTGGGAACATCGATGTGATCGTGGTCGGCGGCGGGTACGCCGGTGTGATGGCGGCCAACCGCCTGACCCAGCGCGACGACGTGGCAGTGACTCTGATCAACCCGCGCCCGACCTTCGTCGAGCGGATCCGCCTGCACCAACTGGTGGGCGGGTCCGACGACGCGGTAGTCGACTACCGAGACGTCCTGGCCGAGGGCGTCCGGCTGGTGGTCGACACGGTGAACAGTATTGACGCGGCCGAGCGCAGCGTGACGTTGGCGGCCGGCGGCACGGTCGGCTACGACTATCTGATCTACGCGGTGGGCAGTGGCAGCGCCGACCCGCGTGTGCCCGGAGCGGCCGAGTTCGCGTACCCGATCGCCAGCCTGGAGGAGGCGCAGCGGCTGCGGCCGACCCTCGACGCCATGCCGACGACGGCGGCGGTGACGGTTGTCGGAGCCGGTCCGACCGGCATCGAGACCGCCGCCGAGCTGGCGGAGGCGGGCCGTAGGGTGACCCTGGTCTGCGGCGGGGTGCTCGGCCCGTATCTGCACGCGCGCGGTCGGCGCTCGGTTGCCAGGCGGCTGGCCAGACTCGGCGTGACCGTGGTCGACGGCCCCGGCGCGAAGGTGACGGCGGTGACCCGCGATGCCGTGCGGCTCAGCGACGGCCGCACGTTGCCGAGCCAGGTGACCGTCTGGACCGCCGGGTTCGGCGTGCCGGACCTGGCCGCGCGCAGCGGGCTGAGCACCGACGCCGCCGGCCGCCTGCTCACCGATGAGACGTTGACGAGCGTGGACGACGTACGCATCCTCTCGGCCGGGGATTCGGCGGCCCCGTCGGACCTGCCGTTCCGGATGAGCTGCCAGGCCGCGACGAGGATCGGCGCGCACGCCGCTGACACGGTGCTGGCGCGGATCGCGGGTGAGCAGCCGACGCCCATCAACCTGGGGTTCTTTGGCCAGTGCATCAGCCTGGGGCGTCGCGCCGGCATCTTCCAGTTCGCTTCCAAGGACGACGCCGCGAACGGGTTGTACCTCGGTGGCGGCCCGGGCGCGAAGCTCAAGGAGTTGGTCTGCAAGGTCACCGTCAAGCATCTGGCGGCCGAGGCACGCAAGCCCGGCTCGCTCACCTGGGTCAAGGACGACAAGCGCCAGGAGTTGCTGCGGGCCAAGCACGGCGAGGCGCTGGCCACCCGCTGAACCGACAGCATGCGCCACACGTCGAGCGATTCCAGCTCGAACGGCTACCGACCATCGACGGTGTCCCATTGGAACTCCGCCCGCGCCCGTGGGCCCAAGACACCGGAGTCACCCCTACACAAGGCAAGGAATACCGCATGAACCTCGCTCTTTGGATTGCTGCCGGACTGCTGGCAGCGGTCTCCCTAACCGGTGGCATCACCAAGACGTTCATACCCAAGGAGAAACTGGCAGCGATCAAGGGCGGGGAATGGACCGGACACGCAAGCGCCGGCTTCATCAAGACCATCGGGGTCCTCGAACTCCTGGCCGCGGTTGGCCTGATCCTGCCCGCCGTGCTCGACATCGCACCGATCATGGTGCCAGTGACCGCCGCCTGCTGGATTCTGCTCATGGTCGGCGCGGCGATCATCCATGGCCGGCTCGGTCAGTCCACGTTGGTCATCGTGAACCTGGGCTGTGTCGTGCTTGCGACCTTCATCGCCTGGGGCCGCTTCGGCCCTGAGCCCTTCACCGGCTGACGAAGACGCGCCGCGGGCGGGGTGGTGGACTGTCGGCGCGGGGTGATCCCACGCATGGGCCGCCCCGGCCGCGGCTTCGACCGGACTGACCGGCCGCTCGCCAGCCAACCGCACCGATCAGACCCGGATCAGGGTACGAGCGTGGCGTCGCCGGTCCCGCCAGAACCAGAACGTCGTCAGCAGCACAGCCAGCCCAGCCAGGATCAGGGCCTTGCTGTAACCAGGCCCACCCGCGAAGCAAGGACGGTCGAGATATGAACCACGCCGCCGACCCGGCGACCGAGAGTTTCCTCGCCCACCGGAACCTGCTCTTCACCGTCGCGTACGAGATGCTCGGCTCGGCGGCCGACGCGGAGGACGTCCTCCAGGAGACCTGGCTGCGGTGGACCAAGGTCGACGTGGGCCAGGTGCGCGACCAGCGCGCCTACCTGGTCCGGATCACGACCCGGCAGGCACTGAACCGGCTGCGCACGATGAAACGCCGCAAGGAGGCCTATGTCGGTCCCTGGCTGCCCGAGCCGCTGCTCACCACGCCGGACGTGGCCGAGGACGTCGAACTCGCCGAGAGCGTGTCGATGGGGCTCATGATCGTCCTGGAGACACTGTCACCGACCGAGCGCGCCGTCTTCGTGCTCCGCGAGGCCTTCGAGCTCGGCTACGACGAGATCGCGGCCGCCGTCGGCAAGAGCCCCGCGGCCGTCTACCAGATCGCGCACCGCGCCCGCCAACACGTCGATGCCCGCCGCCCCCGCCAGGTGGCCTCCCCCAGCGAGACCCGGGCGGCTCTGGGGGCGTTCCAGCACGCGGTCGAGACCAGGGACCTGCAGGGTCTCCTCGACGTGCTCGCCCCTGACGTCGTCCTGGTGGGCGACGGCGGCGGCATCAAGCAGGCCGTGCTGCGGCCGATCACCGGCGCTGACAAGGTCGCCCGCCTGTTCCTCGGCAATCTGGGCCGGGTCGGCGGCACGCTCACCGGTGAGCCGACGGTGGTCAACGGCAACCCGGCCCTCCTCGTACGACTAGACGGCGAGATCGACGGCGTCATGGCGATCCGGATCGAGGACGCCCGCATCACCGGCGTCTACTACGTCCGTAACCCGGAGAAGCTGACCCACATCGAATCCGAAACCCCGCTCACCCTGCGATGAACACCGGTGCCGGAACAACAACCACCTGGGGGGTGTAACGCCGAGGTAGCGCGCTGCGGCTGGTGTGCCGCGCCGGTCGTGGCGGCTTCACCGTCGCTCGTCGAGCGAGCAACGCCAGGTATCGGGCCTCACCGCCGTCTGGACCTCGGCTGCGACGCAGTACTTGAAGAGGTAGCGGAGGTGGACCGGTGGGATGCCGGTAGGCGGGTCTGCGGCGACGTAGACGATGACTTCGTAGTCGCGGATGTAGTCGGTGTACCCGTGATGCACGACGCGCCGTCGAAGATGTCATCCAACGCCTGGCTGAGCCGCACGATCTCCACGCCCCGTTCCACCACCCGCCGGAACCCGCCCCTGGCAGGGCGGCCGCGCACTCTCAGCTTGGGAATCGGGTTGATCTACACGGTGCGTAGCGACGCCTCCATGCGGAGTTTGACGGGAAGTGTTACTCGGCCCGTCGAGCGCCCCGTCCTGCCCGGTACTGACCGCTGAATCGGGCACGCTACGGGCACGGCTGGCTCAGCGCCCTACGATGATGCCCGTGGAAGGCCTTGGGGCTGCGGCCACGTTGCTTTGCGGCGCGCTGAGTTGCCTATTCGTCCGCCTAATGCTCTGCGCCGTCGCTGCGGCATGGGCCGCTTGGCCCACACGTCGGCGGTGACCATTGCCAGGGTAGTCAAAGCGTCCGAAGGGACCTCTTCGTCCCGAAAAAAATTATCGGCCATCGATGAGCTGGGCGAGTAGCCGGAGTGAGCTGCCGGAACAGTCCGCCATCGTCCGTGGGCGTCCGCTGTCAGCCGTCCCGGTCGTCACTCAGTTGGTCACCCAGCCCGAGGGCCGGACGTTGAAGCGAAGCCCACGGTTGTGTTCATTCGTTCGTGAGGCGGATCAGCCCGAGCACCGCAAGAACCAGCGCAACGACAACGCCTAAGGAGGAGACGAAGATCATCAGCCTCGGGCTTGCGAGCCAAGGCGATGACCTCAACCATCGCGGCAGGCTCGACGGTCGACGTGCCTCGCGATCCCGCAGCTCAACCAGGCCCGCGATGATCCCCACGGTCCCCATAAAAGCCCAGCCAACGGCGAACAGAAGTACTTGCGTAGGGCTGGCTAGGTCAGCCGAGGCGGCGCGGATCATGGGGTAAACGATCACAGACAGCCGGACCAAATTGCCATCGTCTTCACCACCCGCCACGGCACACCGATCGAGCCGCGCAACTTCCAACGCTCCTCGCAGACCAGGTGCGAGAGAGCAAGCGCCAAGCCGATCACCGCCCACGACGCCAGAAGAACTCCGGCACGCAAGATTCTCAATAACGATGGCGATCTACACCCAGGTCTCATCGAAGGCGACGAGAGAAGCCCTCAAGCGGCTCGGCGACTCACTGACCCGATGACCGGACTGCTGTATGACAGCAGAAAGGCCACCTCCCGAAGCCGGGACGTGGCCTTTGACCTGCGTGGGCGACACTGGGATCGAACCAGTGACCTCTTCGGTGTGAAGGAATGATCGGGCGTCAGTGAGCTGGCCGAGATGTCCGCTTCACCTGCTCGAACGGTCCGCCGCCGTCCGCGGGAGTCCGGCGCTGATCGCGGACGTTGTCACTCAGTTCGTCACCCACACGCTGAACCGTCGTTGCTGCTCAGGCTTCGCTGACCAGCTCCCGGACGCGCTGCAAGATCTCCCGGGGGTTGTCCTCTGCGAGGTTACGGAGCGTCTTGTCGCCCGCCTCCGACGGATAGAGGATCGCGGTCACTACGGACGCGATCGGGCTGCCCAGCCGGTAGATGCGTGCCTCCTCCCACTGGCTGGTGGGGAGATCCGGAGGGAGGTGCCCCAGGCCGTGCGAGGCGAGGTCATCGCTGATTGCGGCGCAGATGCCAGTCGAGAGTCGCCCGGCGCCGCGAATGTCTCGCAGCTCCGCCATGTGCGTCACGTACAAGCCGCCCGAGTCCTCGACGGCGTCCCTGAGTTCGTCATATGTGCTCGCCACATGAAGAAGCTTAGATGCCAGGAAATATCTAAGTCAAGAGATTTCTTTGCCCCTAAGTGGCAGCCTTACCCGCTTTGGGACTGTCACCGCGCCCCCGCCCGCTGCGCCTCAGCCATCCCGTGATGTTCTCCGAGCTACCGGGGGAACCTCACAACTCCTCGATGCTCCAGCGAGAGCCGGCCACGGTCACGAGGGTGTGCAACGGCACCGGGCGAGGCGCCCAGCACAGGTAGAAGGCCAGCTCGCCGGTGGTCCGGTTGCGGCGGATGAGCAGCCACCGATGCTCACCCGATCCGGTGGCGGTGGTGATCCAGGCCCACAAGTAGTCGCGGGGACCCTTCGCGCCCGGCCCGCAACTGTGCAGCTGCCACTCGCTGGTGGGGATCCGCTCGGCGAGGTCATCGACACGCACGAGGGTGCGGCCGTCGTTGACCGCCACCCGCCGGTCACAGCCCACGGCCAGGACGTAGCCGATCCCGTGCTGTTCGAGGTCAGCGCGTAGGTCGGGGTCGGCGCCGTAGACCTCGTCGCCGGTCACCCACCCGAACGGGACGCCGGCGTTCAACGCGTCGGCGATCATCTGCCGGGCCAGCGCCGGTTTCGTCGCGAACTCAACGACCTCGGGGACGCCGGCGGCGGCAAGCCGGTCGGGACGGTCGCACCAGGTCGTCTCGGGTAGGTAGAGCCTGCGGTCGATCAGCGCGCGGCCCGCGGGTGACACGTAGGCAAGGAACACCCCGACCTGGCTGTTCTCGATGCGACCGGCGGTGCCGGTGTACTGCCGCTGGACCCCGACTGAGCACACCCCTTTCTTGAGGAAGCCTGTCTCGTCAATGACCAGGACACCGTCGGGGTGGCCGAGCTGCTCGATCAGCCATGCCTGGATGTCGTCTCGGACGGCGTCGGCGTCCCACACCGCCGTACGCAGCAGCCGCTGCATCGCCTGCGGATCGGCGTGACCCGCCCGTTCCGCCAGGGACCAGCAGGTCTTACGCTCCACGCCCGACAGCAGCCCTTCCACGAACTGTCCGGCCGTCCGGCGCGGTTCTGCCCGCACGAACCGGTCAGCGACACGCGTCACCGCCTCGTCCAGGATGACCCGCCACCGATCAAGGTCTAGGCTGTGGCCCACGGCCACCGCACGATCTTCGGTTGTCCTCACAAACCATCGATGATCAACGCGGTGGCCGTCCTCATGCCCACGCCACGCCCAACGCCGAAGCCAAGTGACGTTGGAGTACTAGGCCCAGCTCGCCGGGCGAGCCGCCATCCTGTGATCGCTCGCATCACTCGCGGTCACGTCCGCGCTGGTGGTGTAAGAGACGGCCATCGCGTGATCCGTTCTGATGCTATGCGGCGATCGGCGCCGCGTCGGGCTGGTCGGTGTCGTGTTGGCTGGTGTCGACGGTGATCAGGCGGGCTTTGGCCAGTAGTTCCAGGCCCATGTAGCGGCGTCCTTCGGTCCATTCGTCGGTCTGCTCGGCCAGGACTGCGCCCACGAGGCGGATGATCGCCGGCCGGTTGGGGAAGATCCCGACGACGTCGGTGCGGCGGCGAATCTCCTTGTTCAGTCGCTCCTGAGGATTGTTGGACCAGATCTGGCGCCAGATCTCACGCGGGAAGCCGGTGAACGCCAGGAGGTCGTCGCGGGCGGCATCGAGGTGCTCGGCCGCGGCCGGGAACTTCGCTTCGATGGTGGTCACGACCCTGTCGAACTGGGCGCGGACGGCGTCGGCGTCGGGCTGGTCGAAGATCGTCCGGACGAGGGTGGCGATCCACGGCTGCGCGGACTTCGGCACCTTGGTCAGCAGGTTGCGCAGGTAATGGGTCCTGCACCGCTGCCACGAGGCCCCGGGCAGAGCCGCCCCGATGGCATGCACCAGGCCTGCGTGGGCGTCGGAGATGACCAGGCGGACACCGGACAGGCCGCGGGCGGTCAACGATCGCAGGAACGCCAGCCAGCCGGCGCCGTCTTCGTCGGAGGCGACGTCGAGGCCGAGGACTTCGCGTTGGCCGTCAGCGTTGACGCCGACAGCGATCAGCGCGTGGACGTTGACGGTGCGACCGGCTTCGCGGACCTTCATCGTCAGCGCGTCCATCCACACGAACGTGTAATGCCCTGAGTCCAAGGGCCGGTTGCGGAACGCCTCGACCTGCGCGTCCAGGTGGGCGGCCATCTCCGAGACCTGCGACTTCGACAGCTGCCGGATCCCGAGCTGCTCGACCAGCTTCTCCACCCGCCGCGTCGACACCCCCAGCAGGTAACTCGTGGCCACGACCGAGACCAAGGCCTGCTCGGCCCGCCGCCGGTGGGTGAGCAACCACTCCGGAAAGTAGCTGCCGTGCCGCAGCTTCGGGATCGCCAGGTCGATCGTCCCGGCGCGGGTGTCCCACTCCCGATGCCGGTAACCGTTGCGGGAGTTCACCCGCTCATCGCTGCGCTGCCCATATCCCGCGCCGCAGACCGCGTCCGCCTCGGCGGACATCAACGCCTGCGCGAACGTCTTCACCATCGCCTGCAACACATCAGGCGACGCGCCCTCGATCTGCTCGCGCAGCAGGTCAACAGGGTTCACACTCGCTGAAGCGGCCATCGCGTCCTCTTCTTCCTTCTCTGACTTGGTCGTCTTGAAGGATCGACGCGATGGCCGTCTCTCATCTACGCAACACGCCCATCACGGGCAAGTCGTACACCACTCCCGTGGACGCAACCTCACTCGCTCTGATGCGTACTTGAGGTGGATTCCGGCCATTATGCCCATAATCAGCCCTACGATGAGGTCTCTTCATGGAGGTGAAGGACCATGCCGACGTATGTCGCGTTGCTGAACTGGACCGATCAGGGGATCCGAGGCTACAAGGACACCGCGAAGCGCGCCGAGGCCTTCGCCACAGCGACCCAGAATCTCGGGGCGAATCTCATGAACATTTACTGGACCGTCGGTCCCTACGACCTCGTGGCCGTCGTCGAGGCACCCGACGACGAAACCGCCACCGCGGCGTTCCTGCAGCTCGGCGGGGCGGGCAACGTCCGTACCACGACCATGCGGGCCTTCGGTCGAGAGGAGATGAATCGCATCATCGCCAAAGCCGCTGGCTAAGGCCTTCCACACACTGCCCACGACAGGTGGATTGTATGAACTCTCGCGCCCCCTGTCATTCCGGACGTCGCTGTGCACCCGTATCGGGTTGACTTTGAGCTGCCGCGATCATGTCGCCTTGTCGCATCCACGTCGCGGTCGTAGTGGCTCAACAGACGCGGCTAACTGGGTTGCGGCCGCCGGGCGCTGGACGCGACGCTCGCGGGGTGCAGATGCATGCCGATCAGCTGACCGTAACCCTTGAGACTGTCCGCAAGCTTGTAGATGAGCAGTTTCCCGAATGGCACGGCCTACCCATCCGGCCCGTCGCTTCCCAGGGGACCGTCAACGCCATCTTCCGTATCGGTGGGCAGTTCGCGGCCCGGTTCCCGTTGGAGTCTCGGGGCGTCGAGCGACGCGCCGCTGGCTGGAATCCGAAGCGGAGGCGGCTCGTGAGCTGCTCGGTCGGACCCGGTTCCCCACGCCCGAACCGGTCGCGATCGGTGAACCTGGGGAAGGCTACGAGCTTCCATGGTCCGTGCAGACCTGGATACCGGGCACGGTGGCCACCGACGAGGACCCCGGCCATTCGGTCACGTTCGCGCGTGACTTGGCCGAGTTCATCAGGGAGGTGCGCGCGATCGATACGCGCGGCCGGACCTTCAGTGGCAACGGCCGGGGTGGAGACCTGCAATCGCACGACGCATGGATGGAGACCTGTTTCCAACAAAGCGAGCACCTTCTGGACGTGGCGCGGCTTCGCCAGATGTGGGCGGTCATGCGGGAGCAGCCGCGCGGCGCAGCCAGAGACGTGGTGACCCATGGTGATCTCATTTCCGGCAACGTGCTGGTGTCCGGCGGGCGCCTGAGAGGTGTTCTTGACGTCGGTGGGCTCGCACCCGCCGATCCCGCTCTGGATCTCGTAGGTGCCTGGCATCTGCTGGAAGCCGGACCACGGTGGGTCCTCCGCGAAAACCTCGGCTGCGACGAGCCAGAATGGGAGCGCGGTAAGGCATGGGCCTTCGTACAGGCGATGGGACTGGTCTGGTACTACGTCGCCAGCAACCCGGGCATGAGTCGGATGGGCCAACGCACCCTGGAGCGCATCATGGCCGACCCATCATCGAACTGCCTCACTGCCACACGGGCCTGGGACGGCAGGGACACGTCGTAGCGCGGGGCCCGCACGAAGCCTGGGTCATCCCGGGCGGCGTGCTTGACGTCCACGGTCCCAGCCGCGCACACACTTGCCGCAACCCTCGCGGACGCTGCAACGCCAGGTCAACATCCGTGCAGACCGTCCGAGCGGGTTGGCGGCGTTGATGAGGGCGGGGATCCGCTGACCGCTACCAGCGCCTCGAAGCGATGCGGATGAATCGGCTCAGCTCTTGGCGAGTGCTTCGCGGCGGATCCACTGGAGCAGGGTGGGGTTGTCGACGGTGGTGATGACGCTGACGGTGGTGCGGAGGTAGCGGTCGTCGTCCAGCAGGGCCAGCATGCTGGCGGCCAGGTCCACACGGGCGGTGAACCTGCCGTCGGCGTGGCCCTCGACGAGGGTGTAGTCGGTGGGCGACGGCAGGTGGTAGAGCCCGTTCGGGCGCACGATCGTCCAGTCCAGGTCGCTGGCGCGGACCAGCGTTTCCATCCGCCGCATGTCGTCGTACATCGTCTTACCCAGCACCCGCGTCACGTATGGCAGTAGGACTCGGTTGAACAGAAACCCGCCATCGGAGTACGAGTGCGGGGCGACCCCAGCAGAGCTGACCACGGCGAGGCGACGCACGCGATGCCGTTTCATCGCGCCGACAATATTGGCCGCCCCACGCGAATAGGTGCTGATCGGTTTCTTCTCAGCGGGCGGTTCGAAGATCTTTGATCTGGTCTGCGGGTTGAGTCCGATTGGGGATCGTCCTGCGGGTTCACCACGAATCGTAACCGCTCGATGCCTCGAAGGTGAATCCTGGTCATAACCGTTGGCTGTTAGCGGCGTTGGGCTGGTCATGGGTGATCTAAAGCCGTATCCCAGTGATGTCACCGACGAGCAGTGGGCGTTGATCGGCCCGTTCCTGGACGCGTGGAAGGCCAAGCGCGTCTCGGTTTCGGGTCATCAGGGCGACTACGACCTGCGGGAGATCGTGAACGCGATCCTGTACCAGAACCGGACCGGCTGTCAGTGGGCGTATCTGCCGCACGACCTGCCGCAGAAGTCAGCGACGTACTACTACTTCGCGTTGTGGCGTGACGACGGCACCGACCAGGCGATCCATGACCTGCTGCGCTGCCAGGCGAGGGAGAAGGCCGGCCGCCGGGAGGACCCGACCGCGGTCGCGTTGGACACCCAGTCGCTGCGCGCGGCCAACCACGTGCCCGTGGCGACGACCGGTAAGGACGCCGCGAAGCGAGTGCCCGGGCCGTAAGCGGGGCCTGGCCGTGGATGCCCTCGGCCTGATCATCGCCGTGGTGGTGGCCGCCGCTTCGATCACCGACAACGCGATCGGGATCAAGCTCTTGGACAAGGTCGCCGAGCACACCCCAACGGTCACCCGGGCCCGGGTGGACGCCGGCTTCAAACAGGACGTCGCGGTCCACGGCGCCGTCCTGGGCATCGACGTCGAGATCGTCAAACGCTCCGACACCGGCCAGGGGTTCGTGCCGGTCCGCAAGCGGTGGATCGTCGAACAGGTCAACGGCACGCTGATGCTGCACCGCCGCCTCGCCCGCGAGTACGAGAGCCGACCGGAGTCATCGGTGTCCCGCACGCTGTGAGCGTCGATGGCCAACATGGTCCGGCGGCCGACCGGCACCAACCCCCATCCTGGCGGCACCGGTGAACATCACCACGATCCTCGACCTGATCGCCGAACGCGAAACCGCCGCAGGTCAGACCGCCGATCGGCTACGCCAGCAGATCACGACGCTCACCACCGAACTCACCCGCATCGACAGCGAACTGGCCGACCTGGCGACCACCCGCACCACCCTGCAAGCACTGATCGCCGCCGAGTTCACGGCCGAGGATCCGACCATCGCCAGCGCCCCCTACCAGCAGATCCTAGCCGTCCTCCACGCCGCGCCCACCGGGATGCGCGCCAAAGACATCTGCATCGCCGTCGGCGTCGAGCCCTCACCCAAGCACGTCGAAGGTGCCCGCGCGAGGCTGAAACGCCTGGTCAGCCGCCAGATTCTGACCGAGACCGAGCCCGGGGTTTTCGCTCTCGCCCCGAAAAGGACCTAACCCTCCGAACCGCCCTCTCACAAATACTAAGTGATCACCGTAGAAAGGTCATCTGTAGGCTGCTGCTGTCGGCGCCCCCTCGCGGGGTCGGGCGCGAGGCTGGGTTGGGTGCCGTAGGCGGCCGAGGAGCGGACGCGTCGGGCCACAGCTTGTCGAGGTCGACTGAACATGCCGGCGCGGTGGCAAATGTCGCGGGTTGCGCCGAGGTTGGCCGCTTGCCGTTACAACACCTGTGGGTGCCGGGTGGTGTTCGCGAATGAGGTCGGGCCTGTCGCCGAAGTCGCCCGGGCATCGAGGTGCCGACGAGGACTTCGGTCGCTCAAGTGCCTGAGTATTGAGCCGGCGGGCAGTTCCACAGGCTACAATCGCCCCGCAGGGCCTGCAGGCAAACCACCTCGCCGGTGGTGGTGAGCCGCGGTGCCGCCTACCTCCGGTTGGAGTTCTTCGGCTCCCTGCCGCGCCGGATTCCAAAGCGGGCCAAGACGACCAGCGCGATCTTGACTACGACCAGTGCGGCGGCGACGTTAACGGCCACGCCGGTCCACCGAGATTCGGCCAGGACCGTGCCCGCCAGTCCGATGTGCAGGCCGATGACTACAGCGGAGGCGAGTGCGAGGAGGATCGTCTGGGATCGTCGAAAGCCGCGCCGGGGCTTAGGCGTTGTTCCGGCGGCGTGCTGAACCTGGGCGGTGCCGGGAGTGTCGAGCCGCTGCCAGGTCACGGACAGGGGGTCCCGTCGGCTGAACCGCTCGAGGTTGCGGGTGATGATGTCGCGGATCTGCGCCAGACCATCCTCGTCGGCGCTGTCGATGCGCAACGTGAGCGTTGTGCTGTCGGCCGTGAGTGTGGCCTGGCCCCACGGGGTGAAGGTGATCGTGCCACTAGTCTCCGACCATTCGGCGGCAACCTGCACGTCCTGACGGACTGTCTCGGTGTGCAGATGCATGCGGGGAGTGTGGCTGCCGCGTCCCATGGCAGCGGCATGCTTGCAGAACTGGGCGAGGTAGCGACGTGCTCGAGCAGTCCGGACCTCGGCTATCAGAATCGGCACGGTAACTCCTTCTTGATCGTCTGTTAAGGGTGAGCCCGGCCCCGCTAGGGGCTAGGGGGGAGGTGGTGCCGGCGTGGCGGAGGGTCCGAGGTTGCCGCTCCTGCAGCCACGTACAGCGCCGGGCGCCTACCGCACGCAAACGCCGTGGCCTATTGGCGCCAGCTGGGCTGCTCGAGCCTCATCCCGGCCCAGACGTAGACCCTTCTCAGTCCGGCCATCCATCCCTCGCACCTCGTGCAGCCCTCGACGTCGGGGGTCCCGAATGGCTTGTCTTGTATGTCTATGTCGTTCTGATCTGCCCGAATTGACGCCGCCGCTGCCACGGAGGCCGAGCCATGCACTAAATTATCGAGACAATCTGTCTTCGTCAACAACACTATGTTTCACTAGTCGACGTTGTGTAGGATCGGGGCGTGCCCAAGCTGTGGACCGAGACGATCGACGCGCACCGCGCCGCGGTTCGGGACGCTGCCATGGATGCCATGGCCGCGCTGGTGGCCAAGCACGGCCTGGTCGCGGTGACGATGTCGCAGATCGCCGAGCAGGCCGGTATCGGGCGCGCGACGCTCTACAAGTACTTCCCAGACGCCCGAGCCGTTCTCACCGCCTGGCACGAACGTCAGATCACCGCACACCTCGACCAACTCACCGCCGCCGTCGATCCCGCCGCCCCGGCAATCGCGCGCCTCAACACTGTTCTGCACACCTACGCGCACATCCAGCACCACTCCGCGCGCCACCATGGCGGCGAACTCGCCGCGCTGCTGCACCGCAGCGAACACGTCGACCACGCTCAGCAACGACTACGCGACTTCGTCCAACAGCTGATCGCCGAGGCCGTGCACGCCGGCGACCTCCGCGACGACGTGGCCACCGACGAGTTGGCTACCTACTGTCTGCATGCCCTCACCGCAGCCGGCACCATGTCCAGCCACGAAGCCGTCCATCGCCTGGTTACCGTCACCCTCGCCGGCCTAACCGCCCGTCGCCCATAGGCCGTCTCGCAGCCAAGGCGATGGTCTTACTGAGAGAGCTGCGCCCGATTGATTTACCGCCCGGTTGCGCATCGCTCCCCGCAGACGACAGGGCCTGCAATGGAGCGACAGTGCCCAGGTATCGCTGATGTTCCCGCTGCCGGAATCGGTGCAGGATGGACGGCATGCTGAAGATCTGGGAACGCGCCTTCGACGTTTCTTCGGCCATCCTCGTCGCCGGCATGGAGAAGAAAGCCGAGAAGGGCCTGTGGAACGGCGGCGCCCGACCGCTGGGCTACCTGGTCGACAAGAAGACTCACAAGCTGGTGGTCAACGAGGCCGAAGCCGCGACCGTGCGGCTCATCTTCGACAGCTACACAAGAGACCGCCTGGGCACGAAGTCCATCGCGACCATGCTCAACGACCGCGGCCTGCGCACCCGCATGGGCAAGTCCTGGTCACCACACACCATCGAGCTGATCATCACCAACCGGGTCTACCTCGGCGAGAAACACTTCCGTGACATCGCCGTCACCGACGCCCACCCCGCCATCATCACCACCGAGCAGTTCGACCTTGCCCAACGCATCCTCGCCAAACGCAGCGCCGACATCGGCCGGCGCGCGGCCAACTCCTCCGACTACGAACTCACCGGCAAGATCCGCTGCCCCCAGTGCGGGAGACGCTACATCGGCACCGCCGCCCACGGCCGCAACCACCGCTACCGCTACTACATCTGCTGGAGCCGCGCCCGCTACGGCACCAACGCCGAATGCGACAACCACCGCTTCAACGCCGACAACTCGAACACGCCATGCGCCAAGCCGTCCTCGACTTCTACTCCACCGACTACCCCGTCATCAGCCAAGCCATTACCGAGTTCCAGACCAGCCACACCCAGTCGACCAGCGCCTACCAAGACGAACTCGCCGCGATCAACAGACAACTCACCGACAACAGCACCGCCGTCGACCGCTACCTGACAGCCTTCGAGAAAGGCACCCTCGACGACGAGGACGACAACATCAGAACCCGGCTGGCCAACCTACGCGACCAGTCACGACTCCTCCACGCCCGCAAGGCACAACTCGAACTCGACCTGGACCAGCCGCCCGCCGCACCAGCCCCCGCCGACCTGTCCAAAATCCACGCTCGCATCCGCGACGTCCTCAACCACGGCAACCACATCGCCAGGAAAGCCCTCTTCGAAGCCCTGATCCACGAAATAGTGGTCAACTTCGATGACAGCCTCACGCCGATCTTCAGGATTCCGGTGCTCAGAGACGGACAAGGGCCGGACCTCGAAGGCCCAGCCCTTGATCAAATACAAACCGCTGACGCGGTTCGCGCACTGCTACCTATGGTGGGCGATACTGGGATCGAACCAGTGACCTCTTCGGTGTGAACGAAGCGCTCTCCCGCTGAGCTAATCGCCCTCAGCGCCGATGACTCTACCTGATCGAGAACCCAGACCAAAAATCCGGGGTCAGTGCGTCGCGAGGTAGTGCAGCGCCCGCGCCACCACGTCGATGCCGAGGCTGTACTTGAGCGACAGCCACAGCACCACGGCCACGAACACCAGCCCGACCGCACCCAGCAGGAAGCGCACCGGCAGTGACTGCCGGAGCACCCAGCGCGTCCAGGCCTGCACGTTGCGCCGGGTGAAGGTGAGCAGCCGGCGGGCCCAGATGAACTCGACGGCCCAGATGCCGAGCCCGGCGATCACAATCAGCCAGCCAGGGCCGGGCAGCGGGATGAGCGCGATACCGACGGTGACCACGATGGCACCGACGACGGCTATGACGATCTTGAGGGTGATCCGGCCGGTGGGGTTGGCCCGGATCAGGTCGAGGGTGGTGTGCACCCGCTCCCGCCAGCCACCTCCGGGCCGCGGCTCGACGGCGACGCCGGAGACGTCCCCGGGCCCCTCGCCGGCACCCCGCCCACCGCGTTCCACAGACACCTCGCACCCCCGCCTTTCGGCTGCCCCGGCCGCTCCTTTCGGCGGGTCGGCCGTGGCCCCCGGCTCCACTGAGGAACCCGTCGCGACCATTTCCACCCCCAGTGTCGCCCTGGACCGTCACCCCCGTTGAGGACTGGACGTTACCGGAGTAAGTCGACGACTGAACCACCCGTTGCCGGGCGGGATCACGGAACTGGGCAGAACAGGGAATCCTACAAGAATTTTCGCATTCTCGGAGGCGTTTCCCATCACCTTCCCACCACTGGGTGAAGTCAGCGTATGGCGGAGCGTAGCCAGGAGTAGCACCTGAGTATGGGAAAAGCGGGACACGCGCGTTCCGCAGCGGTGCCGGGGGGAGAACGTCCATGAGTGTCATTCGACCGACGACCGTAGAGGTCGAGACGTCGCTAAGGCTCGTCGCGCCTGACGCCACCGCATTGCCGGTGCGTGCCAGCTTGCGTTACGACCCTGCTGACCCGTATGCGGTCCACGTCCTGTTCCACGCCGAATCGGCCGGTGGTGAGGCGGTGAGCTGGTCGTTCGCCCGTGAACTGCTGGTCACCGGGCTCGACGAGCCGGCCGGCATCGGCGACGTCCGGGTCTGGCCGTGGGCCACGCCGCGCGGCGACTTCGTCGCGCTCGCGCTGTCGTCCCCGGACGGCAACGCCCTCTTCGAGGTCCCGCGCAGCGTCCTCGTGCGCTTCCTGCGCCGGACCTACGTCGTCGTCCCGCGCGGCCGGGAGGCCGAGCACCTGGACGTCGACACGGCGGTCAACCGGCTGCTCGCCGGCCGCTGACGACGCACACCCGGGCCGCGCGGATCTGCCGAGTCCGCGCGGCTCCGGCAACTCACGGGCCCGGGGTACGCCCCGACTCAGCCGTGCGTGGTGATGCCGCCGTCGACGGGGATCACCGCCCCGGTCAGGTACGCCCCGGCCCGGGACGACAGGTAGATCGCGGTGCCCGCCATGTCCTCGGGACGACCGATCCGGCCCAGCGGCACCTGTTGCTCGATCGCCGCCCGGGACGCCGGGTCGTCCAGCGCGAAGGCCATCATCTTGCTCTCGAACGGCCCGGGAGCGATCGCGTTGACCGTGATCTGCTCGCCGGCGAGCTGGTGGGCGAGGCTGCGGGTGAGCATGTGCACGGCCGCCTTGGTCGCCGAGTAGGCGTACACCTCCATCCACGGCACGCGGAGGCCGTCGATCGACCCGATGTTGATCACGCGGGCCGGGTCGTCGGCGCTGGCTGCCGCGCGCAGCGCCGGCAGCAACGCGGTGGTGAGCCGGAAGACGGCCTTGACGTTGACCGCCCAGAGCTTGTCGAAAGCGCTCTCCGGGTACGCCTCCAGCGGCGCGCCCCAGGTGGCGCCGGCGTTGTTGACCAGGACGTCGAGCCGGTCGGTGCGCTCGCGGACGGCGGCGGCCAGCCCCGAGGCGCCCTCGTCGGCGCTCAGGTCGGCGGGGATCGCCTCGCAGCTCCCCTCGGCGGACAGTTCCTCGGCCACCCGTTCGCAGACGTCGGCCTTGCGCGAGGAGATGATGACCTTCGCGCCCGCCCGTACGAAGCCTCGGGCGATCATGAGCCCGATCCCTCGCGAGCCGCCGGTGACCAGGACCGTCTTGCCTTCGACCGAGAACAGATCCGTCATGCCCACCCCATCGCGAGTCGGTGGGGGCCGCGGGCCGCTCCGGCGCGACCCCGGCACTACCGATCGGTAACCTAGCCGGCCGGCGTCCCCGGCGACAAGACCCGTCCCGGATGCCCGAATCCGCCGAAGTGCAACATCCGCCGCCGGCGATTAACGTCGGGACGATGGTCACTCCCGGTCAGCTCCCTCCGGCCACCCGCACCGACCCGCCCATCCTCGATCACGACATCGACGGCATCACCACCGGCGCGCTCGGTGACCTCGCGCCCGAGCCCGGCTGGCCTCGCCCGGTGCTGCTCGACGCCGACCTGCTGATCCTGATCACGGGCGGCCACGGCAGCGCCGAGCTGGACTTCCGGGCGCTGCCCTGCCGGCCCGGCGCGCTATTGCGGGCCCGCCCCGGCCAGGTGCTGCGCTGCCTCGGCCCGCAGCTCGACGCGACGGTGGTGAGCTGGAGCACCGGCACGCTGAGCGGCCTCGACGTCGACCTGGACGCGGTGCCGGCGTACCGGCAACTGGCCGGGGAGGACGAGGACGCGGTGATCAGCGAGGTGACCCAGCTGACCGTGGACGCGGAGCGCCACGCGGGGGTGCCCGCCGCCACGGCGCTGCTGCGCCACCAGCTCGCCGTGCTGTTGCTACGGCTGGCGCTGCTGTCCGGCGAGTCGGGGCACGCGTCGCGCCCGGAGACGGACACCTTCCAGCGGCTGCGCCGCGAGCTGGAGCGCGGCTACCAGCGCACCCGCCGGGTGGAGGACTACGCCGCCCGGATCGGCTGCTCGGTGCGTACGCTGACCCGCGCCTGCCTGGCGGTGACCGGGCGCAGCGCGAAGCAGGTGATCGACGACCGGGTCGCGTTGCAGGCCTGCCGGCTACTCGCCGCCACCGACGAGCCGGTCGGCCGGATCGGCCGGTGGCTCGGCTTCCCCGAGCCGACCAACTTCGGCCGCTTCTTCAGCCGCGAGGTCGGGGTGAGCCCGGGCGCGTTCCGGGCCGCCCGCGAGCAACCGCTGCCCGCCGGGGTGGTGCGCCCCCGCCCGATCCGGCCCGGCGGACGCCTCCCGGCCACGTACGCCGGCTGATCGCCCGCGGAAAGCCCCGCTGACCGGGGGCCGCTGTCCTGTCCTGGCGCGCCGGCCACCACACCCCGACCGAGACGACGGACCAGCGGGCCAGGTCCGGCGGCACGAGCCTCGGGCGTGCCGGCCGAGTGGCTTGGCCGTTTTCACCGATCCGGCCGCGTCGGGGCGGAGAATCGCCGCATGGCCGACGGGACGTACCGGCGGGAGCGCCGACGGGCGTTGGTGGCGTGCCTGCTGCTGCTCGCGGCGTACTTCCTCGTGCCGCTGGCGTACGACCCGAACACGGTCCGCCTCGTCCTGCGCACGATCGGCACCGTGGTCGTGGTGGTGGCTGTCGCCGTCGCGATCACCCGGCGGGTACGCGATCAGCTCGCACCCGCCGGGCCGACCGGCGAGGCGGCGACCCGCTCGCTGGTCCGCCTCGCGGTCGCGCTGGTCGCCGGGGTGCTCGCCTTCGCCCTCGGCGACTTTGTGATCGCCACCAACCGGGCCGGCGAGTTCGTCGGGCTACAGACCCGGGTGGACGCCCTCTATTTCGCGCTGAGCACGATCACCACCGTCGGGTACGGCGACGTGCACGCGCAGGGGCAGGTCGCCCGGTTGGTGGTGTGCGGGCAGATGCTGTTCAGCATCGGCGTGATCGCGACCGGCGCGTCCATCGTGGTCAGGCAGTTGGCTCAGCAGTCCCGCCCGGGTCGGCGGTGATCATTACGTCCCCGCCGAGCCGGCCGTGCTCGGGCTCGCGGGTGACCGCGCCCGCGGCGAGCAGCGTGACCAGCGCCCGGTTGGCGTCGGCGGCCCGGTAGATCGTCGAGGTGACCGCGAAGCGGCGCAGCTCGGTCACCGTACGGGGGCCGGAGCGGGCGAGTTCGGCGAGCAGTTCGCGGCGCAGCGGGCCGGGCTCCGGGTCGAGGCTGATGTCCACCGGGCGGCCGGCGGGGTCGGCCGGGTCCCGGTAGCGCACCCCGGCGTACTCGTCGAGGTCCCAGAGCGCGTCCTTGAGCGCCTCCAACGCCCGGTCGGAGCCGGTGGCGTAGCCGAGCAGCCGGGCCGGTGTATCGGTGGCGGGGACCAGTTCCACCTCGGTGGCCAGCGGGAAACCGGCCGTGGTCAGCAGCGGCCGCAGCGCCCGGCCGGGCTCGGTGACCAGCAGCAGCTCGGCCGGGCGGCCGGACGCGGCGGCGGCCAGCAGGGCCGGGTCGGGGTCGCCGCCGTCGACCACGGTCAGCAGCGGGGCGCCCGCCGCGCCGGCGGCCTTGAGCGCCACCGGCAGCCGGTCCGGGTGGCCGGGGACCACGTGCACGGCGACGTCGGCCGGCAGGGTCGCCTCGACCGCGCCGAGCCGGGTCGGCAGCTCGGTGCCGTCGGGGGCGAGCACCAGCACGGTCAGCCGCCGCCCGCGCAGCCGGTCGGCGAACTCGGCCACCACCCGCAGCGCGGCCGCCGCGCCCGCGGGGTCACTCCCGGCGTACGCGAGGGCGAGGGTGGCCCGCCGGGAACGGTGCAGCGCCCCCGGTAGCCAGTGGTCGAGCTGCCGGACGAGCAGCTCGCGCAGGACGGCGTCGGTCGACATCCTGCCGTTCTACCGCATCGGCTGTTCAGGCCGGGACGGAGATCCCCACCCCGCCGCGGGTCTGGCCGCCGTAGCGCTGCCGCTCCCGGTCCAGGTCGAGCCGGCCGATCCGTTTGCGGGCGGCGAGGGCGGCCTCGTCGAGCAGGTCGGCCGGGACGATCCAGACGATCTCGAACTCCAGGCCGTCCGGGTCCTGCCCGTAGAGGCTCTTGGTGGTGCCGTGGTCGGAGGCGCCGACCAGGGCGCCGGCGGCGGCCAGCCGCTCGGCGGTGGCGGCCAGTTCATCCAGGGTGTCCAGCTCCCAGGCGAGGTGGTAGAGGCCGACGGTGGCCCGGCCGGCCGGCGACGGGCTGGCGGCGGCGCCGATCTCGAACAGGCCGAGGTCGTGATCGTTGGTGGAGTCGGGCGCCTGAAGGAAGGCGGCGCCGCGGAAGCCGTCCGGCGTCATCGGGACCGGGCGGAAACCGAGCACGTCGCGGTAGAAGGCGACGCTGCGTTCAAGGTCGCGGACGTAGAGGACGGCGTGGTTGAGGCGGTGGATTCCCATGTCTCCGACGGTAGCGCGATTTGATTGAGCGTTCAACAAGTTGCCCTATGATGGACGCCATGACGAGGTGGCTGAACCCCGACGAGCAGCGAACCTGGCGCGCGTACCTCGCCGCCTCCCGGGCGCTGATGGACGCCCTCGACCGCGAGCTGCAACGCGACGCCGGGATGCCGCACGCGTACTACGAGATCCTGGTCCGGCTCTCCGAGGCCCCGGAGCGACGGCTGCGGATGAGCGAGCTGGCCGACACCACCGGCTCGTCCCGCAGCCGGCTCTCGCACGCGGTCGCCCGGCTAGAGGCCGAGGGCTGGGTCCGCCGCGAGGAGTGCCCGACCGACCGGCGGGGGCAGTTCGCCGTCCTCACCGACGCCGGCCACGCCACCCTGGCCGCCGCCGCGCCCGGCCACGTCGAAGGGGTACGCCGGCACCTGTTCGACGCGTTGAGCCCCGCGCAGGTGGACCAGCTCCGCCGGATCAGCGAGACGCTGGCCGATCACCTGACCGGATCCCGACCAAACTGATCCACAGCGGGGGTTGTACTTACCGTCGCCGGCCGAGCACGATGGGGCGTGACCTCCGGCTTCGGTGAACTGACTGTCCAGGCGCACCACCTGGTGGCCGAGGGTGACCTCGCCGGGGCCCAACGGCTGCTCGCCGACGCGCTGACCGACGCCGATCCACATCCCGCCAACGCCTCCCCCGAGCTGGCCGAGGCCGCCGGGCTCCAGGCCCGGGTGCTGGTCGCCCTCGGCGAGCCGCACACCGCGCGCGGCTGGGCCGCCTTCGCGTACGCGGCGGCCACCCGGCTGCACGGCCGCTCCGACGAGCGCACGATCACCGCCGCCGCCACCCTGGCCGCGGTGCTGCACCGGGTCGGCGCCGACGCCCGGGCCGCCCGGCTCTACTCCGAGGTCATCATCGAACTGACCGCCCGGGACGGCCCGGAGTCGCAGCGGGTGCTGGCCGCCCACGCCGACCTGGCCACCGTGGAATACTCCCGCGGCCAGTGCGACGTCGCCCGCGACCGCTTGCAGGACACCTGGGAGCTGCACCGCGAGGTGTACGGCGACGGCCACCCGAGCGGCATCAAGATGCTGGCCAGGCTCGGCGCGATGGAACGCGACTGCGGCCGGTACGCCGAGTCCCACGAGCACCTGTCGCTCGCCGAGGAGCTGTGCGGGCTGCACCTGCCCGCCGACGACCCGCTCGCCGCGCAGGTGGCCGGGGTGGCCCGGGCCGCCGCCGACCCGGACCACGTCTGCGCCACCCCGGCACCCGCCTACGTCGCCCCGGAACAATTCGGCGCCGACCCGGAGCCGCCGGCCCGGGAGACTCCGGTCGTACCCGCCGCCCGGGTGCCACCGGCCGCCGAGGGCCCGCCCGAGCCCACCCTCCCCGAACCTCCGCTCTACCACCCGCCGGACCGGGCCGAGGGCGACCACCCGAGTGTGCCCAGCCCCCGGATTCCGCCCGAGGCCGCCGACGACCCGCTCGACGACTTCCCGTGGCCGCCGCACGAGCCGGCCGCCGAGCCCTGGCGGCCGGCGGAGAGCGCACTGCCGCCCACCGTGTTCGGGCTGACCGAGGGCGAGCCGGAGGGCGTACGCCAGGTGCCGCGCGCCGCCGAGCCCGAGTCGCCGTCGCGCTACCTGCCGGTGCCCGTGCCCCGGCCACCGACGCCCGCGGCACGGGCCAACCCGTGGCTGCCGCTGGTGATCGCCGGGGTGGTCGTGGCGCTGCTGCTCGGCACCATCGCGGTGATCGCCGGGGTGTCCCGGGTGGACCGGCCGCGCGAGACCCCGGGCCCCGGGCCCGGCACCACCGGCACGCCGACCGGCGGCACACCGACCCACACCGGTACGCCGAACGCCGCGCCCGCAGCCTCCCCCGGCACCCCACCCGGAGCGGTCCGGCTGACCGACCGGCGGGACAGCATCGTGCTGAACTGGACGTACCCGGCCGGCGCGGAGGGGCCGGTGGTGGTGGCCGGGGGCCGCTCGGGGCAGGAGCAGCACACCTTCCTCGAACTGCCCGCCGGGACCGACAGCTACACCGCCTACGGGCTCAGCCGCAGCACCGACTACTGCTTCACGGTCGCGGTGGTCTGGTCCACCGACACGGTGGCCCGGGCCGCTCCGGTCTGCACCCGCCGGAGCTGACCCGCCTGAAAATTCTCGCCACGCAGCACGGCTCTGTCGCAAAATCTATACATCGACAGCCATCGCGGTATACCGTACGGCCACCCGACCCCCATCCGGGTCCTCCGAAAAGGAGCTACGGTGCGCCTTCGGTTCTCCCCGCGTCGACCGGACCGCCTGGTCGGCGCCATGCTGACGCTGACCCTCTGCCTGTCCGCCCAGTCCGCTCTCGGCGCCGGGCCCGCCCTCGCCGCACCCGCCGGCCCGGCGGCCGGCCCGCTGAGCGCCGCCTTCGACACCGCCGCCGCCCGGTACGACGTGCCCCGTGACCTGCTCGTCGCGCTCGGCTACGCCGATACCCGGCTGGACGGGCACGGAGGCGCACCGAGCGCCTCGGGCGGGTACGGCCCGATGCACCTCACCAGCAACCCGGCCGGGCGCACCCTCGACGAGGCGGCCACCCTGACCGGGCTCGACCGCGCGGCACTGCGCACCGACCCGGCCGCGAACATCACCGGAGCCGCCGCCGTGCTGCGGTCGTACGCCGACCGGGCGGGCCTGACCGCCACCGACCGTGGGAACGCCGGCCGGTGGTACGGCGCGGTCGCCCGGTACGGCGGCGCGACCAGCCCGCCGGTCGCCCGGCTCTACGCCGACACCGTCTACGACCTGCTCGCCACCGGATTCACCGCCACCCGGGGCGGCACGCTGACGGTCACCGGCCGGCCGACCGCCCCACAGCGCGGCGAACTGGCCCAGGTGCCGGCACTCGGTACCGGCGGCGTCGGCACCCTGAGCACCGACTACGGGCCGGCCGCCTGGGCGCCCGCCTACTCCGGCAACTACACGGTGGCCAACCGCACCACCGACTACCGGATCAACTACGTGGTCATCCACATCACCCAGGGCTCCTACGCCGGCTCGATCAGCTGGTTCCAGAACCCGTCGGCCCAGGTCAGCGCGCACTACACGGTCCGCTCCTCGGACGGGGCGATCACCCAGTCGGTCCGGGAGAAGGACATCGCCTGGCACGCCGGCAACTGGACGTACAACACCCAGTCCATCGGGATCGAGCACGAGGGTTACGTCGACAACCCGAGCTGGTACACCGACGCCATGTACCGGGCCTCCGCGGCGCTGACCCGCAACCTCGCGAACAAGTACGGCATCCCGAAGGACCGCTCGCACATCATCGGGCACATCGAGGTGCCGGGGGCGACGCACACCGATCCCGGCCCGTACTGGAACTGGACGTACTACATGCAGCTCGTCAACGGCGTGACCGGCATCGGCAGCGGCACCGTGAACACCGGTGGCGGGACCCTCAACGTCCGCTCCGGCCCCGGGACCGGCTACGCCGTCGCCGGCTCCGTCGCCCACGGCGCGACCGTCAGCATCTACTGCCAGACCACCGGCACCACCGTGACCGGCACGTACGGCACGAGCAACGTCTGGAACCGGATCGGCACCAACCAGTACGTCGCCGACGCGTACGTGCTGACCGGGCACAGCGGTTTCATCCCGAACGTGCCGCGCTGCTGACCCGCGTACCGGGCCCGTCGCCCCGCCGGGACGACGGGCCCGGCGGCCGGCCGACGGGGGCCACGCGCGGGACCGCCACGGTCAGTCGGTCTCCGGGTCGTCCAGCGCCGGCAGCCGTACCGTCACCCGTAGCCCCGGCCCGGTCGCCGCCCGGTCCCGGGAAACGGCGTCGGCGAGTTCCACCGAGCCGCCCGCCCGGCGCACCAGCTCCCGCACGATGGCCAGCCCCAGCCCGGTGCCGCCGGCGTCCCGGGCCCGGGCGTCGTCCAGCCGGGTGAACCGGGCGAAGACCCGCTCCCGGTCGGCCGCCGGGATGCCCGGCCCGTCGTCGGTCACGGTCACCAGGTGGTACGCCCCGCGCCGTCCTGTCGACCTCGCCGGCTCCGTCGCGCCGCTCCCGTTGCGCACCGGCGGGTCGAGGTGCGGGCCGCTGACCGCCAGCAGCACCTCGCCGTACGCGTGCCGCAACGCGTTCTCCACCAGGTTGGCGAACACCCGATGCAACTCCCCCGGATCGCCCTCGGTCCACAGCGGCCCGGCCGGCGGCGTGACGCGTACCGGCGGGGCGGGGTAGCGGCCGGCGACGGTGCGCAGCAGCTCGCCCAGCTCCACCGGTCCCACCGCCCGCGACGGATGCCCGGCGGGCCGGGCCGACTGCTCGTCGAGGCGGGCCAGCAACAGCAGGTCGTCGACGAGCCGGGCCAGCCGGTCGGTGTCCGCGAGCAGGTTCTCCGCCACCGCCGGCCAGTCCGTCGCGCCGCCCAGCCGCCGGGCCACCTCCAGCTCCGTACGCATGTTGGTCAGCGGGCTGCGCAGCTCATGGGCGGCGTCGGCGACGAAGGCCCGCTGCCGGGCGCGCGACGCCTCCAGCCGGTCCAGCATGTCGTTGAGGGTGACCGCCAGCCGCTGGATCTCGTCCCGCGCCGCCGGTACGGGCAGCCGCCCCGGCCCGGCCCGACCGGTGATCTCGGCGGCGCCGCTGCGTAACGCCTCGACCGGGCGCAGCGTCGCGCCGACCACCCGCCAGGCGACCACGGCCAGCCCGGCGACCAGCAGCGGGAACCCCACCAGCAGCAGGGTCCGGACCACGTGCAGGCTCTGCCGGACATCGGCCATCGACTTGGCGACCAGCACCGTGAGCGGGCCGGCGGGGGCACCCACCGGTACGGCCACCACCCGCACCGGGCCGCTGAGGCCGACCCGCCGCCCGTCCTCCATGAGCCGTTGGCGCTGCCCGGCTCGGAGCTGGTCGGGACGGAGCATCGGGATCAGCCGGTCGGCGTCGATGGAGGCGGCGCGGACCCGGCCCTGGGCGTCGACGACCTGGACGCGGAGCTGGCCACCGGCGACCGGCAGCGGATCGGGCAGGCTGTCCTCGGCGGCCAGCCGCGCGACCGCGTCCGCGGTCTGGAACGCCTCGGCGTCGATCGTGCGTTGCAGGGTCCAGCCGAGCGCGCCGAGCAGCAGCACCCCGCCGAGCGCGAACCCGGCGCTGAGCCCGAACACGCCGAGCACCATCAGCCGGGCCCGCAGGCCGAGCGTCAACAGGGGACTCTTCCTATACCGGAGGCGATAAGAGGGGGCCCTTCCTTGCGTCTTCATCGCAGGCGGTAGCCGGCGCCGCGGATTGTCTCCAGGCGGTCGCGGCCGATCTTGCGGCGCAGGTAGCCGACGTAGACCTCGACGGCGTTCGGGGCGGTGTCCAGGCTGGCGTCCCAGACGTGGTCGAGCAGTTCGGTCTTGGAGACCACCTCGCCGGGCCGGCGCATCAGATAGTCGAGCAGGGCGTACTCGCGGGTGGTCAGGGCCACCTCGACGTCGGCCCGGGTCACCCGCCGCCGCGCCGGGTCCAGCCGCAGGTCACCGACCGTGAGCACGGTAGGGCGTTGCGGCGCGCCCCGGCGCAGCAGCGCCCGCAGCCGGGCCAGCAGCACCACGTACGAGAACGGTTTGGTGAGGTAGTCGTCGGCCCCGCAGTCCAGCCCGTCGGCCTGGTCGTACTCGCCGTCCTTGGCCGAGAGCATCAGCACCGGCAACCAGTGCTCCTCGGCCCGCAGCCGGCGCACCACCTCGTAGCCGGAGAGGCCGGGCAGCATCACGTCGAGGATCATCGCGTCGTAGCCGCCGTGCCGGGCGGCGTCCAGCCCGGCCGGCCCGGTCGACTCGACGTCCACCGCGAAGCCCTCGGCCTGTAGGCCCCGCTGCAACGCGTACGCGAGCCGCGACTCGTCCTCCACCACCAGCAATCGCACCCGTCCAAGGGTGCCACCAGGTGACACCCCCTAGGGAATCTCCTCAGCGTCCGCACAGCGACCGACGTGCACCATTACGGTCAGGAGGTGTCCAACATGCCCACAATCAAGAACCGTGCCGTGCTGCGCTGGGTGGTCCCGGTGGCCGCGGGGGTCATCGTGATCGGCGGTGGGGCCGCGGTCGGCACGTTCGCCGCCGGGGCCGACCCGGCGTTGCCACCGCGTACCGCCGCGCAACTGCTCGACGACCTGCGCACGTCCCGCCTCGACGGGCTCTCCGGCACGGTGGTGCAGCGCGCCGACCTCGGGCTGCCGCCAATCGCCGAACTGGCCGGCTCGGCTGGCGGGAACGAACTGGCCGGCCTGCTCACCGGCACGCACACCCTGCGGGTCTGGTACGCGGGCCCGGAGCGGCAGCGGCTCGCCCTGGTCGACACGCTCGGTGAGCAGGACATGCTGCGCAACGGCCGGGACGTCTGGGTGTGGAACAGCCGGTCCAACACCGCGTCGCACCGGACGCTGGCGGCGGGCGAGGCGACCGTGCCGTCCCCGCCGGCCACCCCGGCCGACGCCGCCGACCGGGCGCTCGCCGCGATCGACCCGACCACCGCGGTCACCGTCGGCCGCACCGCCCGGGTGGCCGGGCGTGACGCGTACGAGCTGGTGCTGACCCCGCGCGACGCCGACTCCCTGGTGCACCAGGTACGCATCGCGTTGGACGCGAAGGAGCACGTGCCGCTGCGGTTCGAGGTGCTCGCCGACGGCGCCGACCGGCCGGCGTTCGAGGTGGCCTTCACCCAGGTCGACTTCCGTACCCCGGCCGAGGACCAGTTCCGGTTCAACCCGCCGCCGGGCGTCTCCGTCACCGAGGCGACCGACGATGGCGGGCCGGCCGGGAAGCACCGCCCGGACACCGACCTGGGCTCGCACGGCCCGGACGTGCGTACGGTCGGCACCGGCTGGACCACGGTGCTGGTGGCGCGGCTCGACGCGGCCGGACCGGCCGCCGGCCCGAAGGCCGACGCGAAGCCGGGCGCGCCGGCCGGAGCCGACGCGGTGGCCCAGGTGCTCGGCGGGCTGCCGAAGGTGAGCGGTGACTGGGGCAGCGGGCACCTGCTCACCGGGAAGCTGTTCAGCGTGCTGATCACCGACGACGGCCGGGTGCTGGCCGGCCTGGTCACGCCGGAGCGGCTCTACCAGGCGGCCAAGGGCTGACCCGGAAGCGGGAACCCGGCGGGGGTCCGGTCGGCGCGAGCCGGCCGGGCCCCCGCCTCGTCATGCCGGGAGCCGCGGCGTGGCGGGATGACGTGGTGGCGGGCCGACCGCCAGGCTTGGTCCACGGCGACGCGACGCGGTATCTTTCTCAGTTCAAACACCAAAAGGAATGGCTTGAATAAGCCATTCCTGACGCTAGCTTAAGCAACGAGGAGCCGGCTTGTCAACGCACCGCGACGCATCGGATGAGCTGCACCAGGACGACGAGATCGGCCGCGAGCAGGAATACGTCTCGACGCTCTACGACCGGCTGGACGGCCTGCGCGAACAGGCCTCCCGGCGGCTCACCGAGGAGCTGCGGGCCACCGGCGGCACGCAGCAGGCCCGCTCGCAGCGCGAGTCCGCCGTCCAGATGTACGCCGACCAGGTCGAGCAGTTCTCCGCGGTGGAGAACGGCCTGTGCTTCGGCCGGCTCGACGGCGACGACGGCACGTGCCGCTACATCGGCCGGATCGGCATCTTCGACACCAGCGGCGACTACGACCCGCTGCTGATGGACTGGCGGGCCCCGGCCGCCCGCGCGTTCTACCTCGCCACCGCCGCCAACCCGCAGGGCGTACGCCGGCGGCGGCACCTGCGCACCCGGGAGCGGAAGGTCACCGGGCTCAACGACGAGGTGCTGGACATCGCCGCGGCCTCCCCCACCGCCCACGAGGAACTGACCGGCGAGGCATCCCTGCTCGCCGCGCTCAACGCCGGTCGCACCGGCCGGATGCGCGACATCGTCGAGACCATCCAGGCCGAGCAGGACCGGATCATCCGCGCCGACCTGCCGGGCGTGCTGGTGGTGCAGGGCGGCCCGGGCACCGGCAAGACGGCGGTGGCGCTGCACCGCGCCGCGTACCTGCTCTACACCCACCGGCAGCAGCTCTCCACCCGGGGCGTGCTGCTGGTCGGCCCGAACGCCACCTTCCTGCGCTACATCTCCCAGGTGCTGCCGGCACTGGCCGAAACCGGTGTGCTGCTGCGTACCCAGGCCGATCTCTTCCCCGGGGTGCAGGCCCGGCGGACCGAGCCGGCGCAGACCGCCGCGCTGAAGGGACGCGCGGTGCTGGTCGAGGTGCTGGCCAACGCCGTACGGGACCGGCAGTGGGTGCCCGACGAGCCGCTGGAGATCGAGCTGCCGCAGCGGGAGATCCTCACCCTCGACCCGGCCGTGGTGCGCCAGGCCCGGGACCGGATCCGTCGGTCGAACCGCCCGCACAACCTGGCCCGGGCGCTGTTCGACATCGAGATCGTGCACACGCTCGGCACCCAGTTGGCCGAGCGGATCGGCGCCGACCCGCTCGGCGGGGAGAACCTCCTCTCCGAGGCCGACGTCGCCGAGATCCGCCGGGAGCTGCGCGAGGAGCCCGCGGTCCGCGCCGCGCTGGACGAGCTGTGGCCGGTGCTCACCCCGCAACGCCTGCTCGCCGACCTGTACGCCGATCCGGCCCGGATCGCCACCGCCGCGCCCATGCTCACCGACGCCGAGCGGGCGCTGCTGCACCGCGAGCCGGGCGGTTGGACACCGGCCGACGTGCCACTGCTGGACGAGGTGGCCGAACTGCTCGGCGAGGACGAGCGCGCCGCCGCGGGCCGCCGGGAACGGATCCGGTCCCTGCAACGCGAGTACGCCGAGGGCGTGCTGGACATCGCCCGGGGCTCCCGTTCGATCGACGTCGAGGACGAGGTGGACGGTGGCGAGATCCTCGGCGTCACCGACCTGCTCGACGCCGACCAGCTGCTGGAACGGCAGAAGGAGTCCGACCGGCTGACCACCGCGCAGCGCGCCGCCGCCGACCGGAGCTGGGCGTTCGGGCACATCATTGTCGACGAGGCGCAGGAGTTGTCACCGATGGCGTGGCGGCTGCTGATGCGGCGCTGCCCGAGCCGGTCGATGACGATCGTCGGTGACGTGGCGCAGACCGGCGCCCTCGCCGGCACGCCGTCCTGGTCCGAGGCGCTCGAACCGTACGTGGCGGGCCGGTGGCGGTTGGAGGAGCTGACCGTGAGCTACCGCACCCCGGCCGAGATCATGGCGGTCGCCGCGGACGTGCTCGCCGAGATCGACCCGGCGCTGCGCCCACCCCGCTCGGTACGCGCCAGCGGCGTGCCGCCGTGGGACCGTACCGTCGACGCGGAGCGGCTCGCCGCGGAGCTGGTGGAGGCGGCGGCGCGGGAGGCGGCCGGGCTGACCGACGGGCGGCTCGGGGTGATCGTGCCGGCCGGCCGGGTCGACGACCTGGGCGCGGCGGTCACCGCCGCGTTGCCCGAGGCCGCCGTCGGCGAGCAACCAGAGCTGGCCAACCGCGTGGTGGTGCTCACCACCGAACAGGCCAAGGGCCTGGAGTTCGACTCGGTCCTGGTGGTCGACCCGGACCGGATCGTCGCGGAGTCCCCGCGCGGGCACAGCGACCTCTACGTGGCCCTCACCCGCGCCACCCAGCGCCTGGGCATCGTCCGCCCCACCTGAACCACCGGCCCCAACCAGCCCAACCCCGTTGATCATGAGTTGACGGCGGTCTCGCGAGCGCCGCCAACCTCATGATCGACCAAGGCTGGGGCGGGTCAGGCCGGGTGGGGTCTGTCGTCGGTGAAGTTGCCGACCTGGCTGCCGCTCGACGAGGCATCACTGGTCGAGCCACCGGCCGGGGTGCTCAGCCCACCGGTGGTGGCGTCGCCGGTGGTGGTCGGTGCCACCTTGCCCCGGTGCCGCTCCGGCTGCCGGGCCACCCGGCGGGCGCTGGCCGGCCCGGCCGTGCCCCCGGTCGTGGTGACCGCGCCCTGACCGCGGGTCGGCCCGCCGTCGCGCAGCACGTTCGGGTCGATCGGGACGCGCGCCGGGTCGTCCGGATCCTCCTCCTGGATCACCCGCAGCACGTCGGTCTGCGGCACCGTGACCTCGTCGAGCGCACCCTCGCCGTACACGCCGCCGGCGATCCGTTCCTCGGCCCGGCGGGCGGCGTCCTGCCGCATGTCGTCCTCACGCACGTCAACCACCTCGCAGCGTTCTAGGGATCCTTGTTGCGTGCCCGACGGCCGGCGGTCCAAACCGTTTCCTGCCGAGCGTCTCAGCCGGTGAGGATCCCGGCATCGGTCGCCGGCCGGACCGCACAGTCGGCCGCGCTGGGCCGACCGGAAGCCGCGCTGGGCCGACCGGAAGGGGCCTCCGGGGGACGACATTCGGCCGCCGGTCGGTGTTACCTCTCCGATCCCCTCGGGTAGACCCGGGGTGCCCCCGCCACGAAACGCGAACCGTGCCGTGGCCGAAACGCGGTAGCGGGGCGAGGGCAACTCATCGCATCCGAGGAGGACAAGATGAGCACGCAGGCTGCGTCCACCAGGCCGATGAACCGGCCGGCGCAGGAAGCGCCCAACCGGATGGCCATGCAGGAGGCCCAGACCCGTCAGATGCCGATGATGGAGGACGGTCACCGGCATCCGGCTCCGTCGCCGGGCACCGAGACCAAGCACTCCCTGCTCACCACGGAGTTCTGGGTCTACGCCATCGCCGTGGCGGGCGTCATCGTCGCCGCGTTCTGGCCCGGCGGGGGCGGTAACGGCCTGAACCTGGCCAACCCGAACCTGTCGTGGTGGTTCCTGACGGTCCTGACCGGTGCGTACCTGTTCAGCCGTGGTCTGGCCAAGGCCGGTAGCGAACGCCACTCGATGGCCGAGCGCCGAGCGGCCCGACGTTGAGTGAGTAACACCTGAGAGCGGCGGTGGCCCCGGGATCCGTCCCGGGGCCACCGTCGTCGTTCGTCGGGCTACTCGTCCCCACCGTCGTCGTCGCCGAAGCCTTCGAAGGCGTCCTCGATCAGCTCACCGGCGACCATGCCGCCGACCACACCGAGGGCGCCGGCGGCCAACATGCCACCCATCCCCGAGCCACGGTGACCCTGGTGGCCCTGGTGGCCGTAGTGGCCCTGCGGCGCATAGTGGCCCTGCGGCGGGTAGTGGCCGCCGGGCGGCATCCCGTAGCCCTGGGCGCGCAGGCTGCCGTAGCGCGAGGTGGTCTCGCGCAGCCAGCCGTCCACCACCTGGACCCAGTCGGTCCGGCTGGCGTCGCTGTGCGGGACGGCGTACCGGCCGATGACATCCTGGCCACCGGTGAAGAAGCCACCGCGCTTGTCGCACTCCAGGATCACCTCGACGCCCTGCGGGCTGGTCACGAAGGTCAGCTCGACCTCGTTGACCGCCTGCGCGTACTGCGGCGCGGCGAAGAACTCGATCTCCTGGTAGAACGGGAGCGTCTGCTGCACGCCGTAGATGTGGCCGCGCTCCAGGTCAGCGTGCTTGAAGCGGAACCCGAGCGCCTGGAACGCCTCAAGGATCCGCTCGTGGATCGGCAGCGGGTGCACGGCCACGTGGTCCAGGTCGCCCTTGTCGACCGCCCGGGCCACCGCCACCTCCGTACGCAGCCCCATGGTCATGCCGTGCAGCCGGTGCCCGTAGACGTCGGTCACCGGGGTCTCCCACGGGATCGGGAACTGGAACGGGATGGAGAGCTGCTGCTTCGGGGCCAACTCCAGCCGGCCGCTGACCGGCATCCGGTGAAACTCCATCATGCCGGCGTACTCGGAGCCGCCGCTCTCGACCTCCACCCGGGTGACCAGGCTGATGCTGATCTGCTCGATGCTGGCCGGCGCGTCGCCACCGACCAGGTTGACATGCCCGTCGAGGGAAAGGCCGGGCCGGGTGTTCGGGTTGGTCAGCACCGTGTCGACGCTCGGACCGCCCACGCCGAACGCGCTCAACATCTTCTTGAAGACCATCGCCACTCCCGCTTGTCGGCGCTCCACTGTGGAGCGTCGGACGCCTGCTCAGCGCACGTTAACCGGCGTGGCTGTGAACTGTCTGAAAGGCACCGTTCCAAATACGACATCCGCCAGGCCTCCCCGTCGTCCTGATCCACTCCACGTGCGGCATATGCGGGTATCCGGCCTCCGGGACACCGCGACATGCCGCATCTTGCGTCGCCGCTCGGCGGCCGCGCGGGTGGCCGCGACATGCGGGCCGCCGAGCGCGCGACACGCCGAGCCGGCGACCAGGACTCCCCACACCCCGTTCAGATCCACTTCATGTGCGGCAAGCGGGGGTATTCGGCCTCCGGGACACCGCAATGTGCCGCATCCCGCGTCGCCCGTCCGGACGGACCCGTCATCCCGCGGGTTGTTCAGCCGAGAGTCTCGCCGAAGTCGAACTCGCCGTCCTTGACGCCGCCGACGAAGGCCGCCCACTCGTCGGCGGTGTAGATGATCGTCGCGGCGTCCCGCGCCTTGCTGTGCCGGACCGCCACCCGCCCGGACCCGTCCAGCAACGGCCCCGCCTCAACGCAACTCCCACCATTGCTGTCGCTCTTGGTGCTGATATGCCACGCAACCGGAGGAAGGCTCTCGCTCATGACAACTCCTCTGCAATAGTTTCGATCATCGCCACGGACTCGCCCTCGCTGAGCGCCGCTTTCCACAGCCGGTCGTAGGTCTGGACGAACCGCTCAGCCTTCGGCGACTCAATGTAGAGCCGCCCACCGAGAGACTCGACGTAAGCCACAGCCGGGTATGGGTCAGGCAGACAAAATATCCAGAACGTTCCGTCGAGTCCAGGGTGGAGAGCGACCGCGGCGGGCAAGATCCTGATCTGGACGTTTGGCATCCGCTGGACACGCAAGAGATGTTGAAGCTGACTGTGAAACACCTGCGCTCCGCCCACCTGCCGGCGCAGAACCGCCTCGTCAATCACTGTAGAGATCTTGATCGGTCGACTCTTCGTCAGCACCTCCTGGCGCGACATGCGGAGTTCCACCCAGCGGGCGATCGTCGTCTCCGGAACGCCTTCCTCTGCTGCATTACGGATGACGGTCTCGGCGTATTCCCGCGTTTGAAGGAGCCCGGGGATCAGAGTCAGGTGGAAGCAACAGACCTTCTCGGCGCGGCCTTCCAGCCATGGGTACTCGATGAATGAGGAGTCGACGACGTCGCCGTAGTCCTCGTCCCAGCGGTCGGTGCGCCAGACCTCCTCGGCCAACGCCAGCAGGCGGGCCCGCTCGGCCGCATTGTGAAAACCGTACAGATCCAGCAGCGCGATGACGTCGCCCTTCCGGATGGGCCAGTCGGCGCGCTCATAGCGGCCCAGCGCCGACATGTCGCGTTGCAGGTGCTCCGAGACGAGCTTCAAGGTCATCCCCCGCTCCTCTCGCAACGCACGCAACTGTTGCCCGAGCCACTGCGCCCGCAGCGTCCGAATGAACGGCTTGTGCGGCATGATCCACCTCTCGAAAAAGTTGGCGAAGCCCGCGAAGGAACCATTGCTCCAGTTCGAACCCACTGGAAATGTGGCCTTTCGGGTGAGGGTGATCACCGGCCCCCGGGGACGCCCGGTGCAAGCGCGGCAACCGCGGCTGTGCCAACAGCCGAGAAGGTGACGAGAGACGGCCTCGCGTGTGGCAGACGCATACCGGCTCTCGTCGGGTCTCAACATGGGGCGCCGGGATGCGCGGATCCCGGCCCCGATCCGACTTGACGAATACCTATCACGGAAAGACGGGTCTTTGCGACCCCGTCCTGTCCGACATCAGGACCATCCACCGGCAGCCCGGTGGCCGTACCCGCCGATTGAGGCTGCGGTCGCCGGGCGGGCGGTCCTGCCCGGAAACTCCCCCTCCGGGCAGGACCGCCCCTCCAACGCGGCGAAGGGAGCCGACCGATGAACCGAAGCAACGTCTACGGCAGCGCACCTCCCCGGCTGCACCCACGCAACGTCCGCGACCGGCAGTTCTCCACCGTGGGGTTCGGTCGGCGCGGCCTGGACCCGCAGGAGGTACGGCACTTCCTGCACCGGGTCGCGCTGGAACTGGCCAGCCTGCACCACGACGTGGCCCGGCTGAACGAGGAGAACGTCCGGATCAAGCGGGCGCTGCGCGACTGGCAGAGCGCCCAGGCCCAGCGGCGCCAGTCGTGAGCGGCCCCGCTGAGCCGCCGCCGGTGCCCGGCGGGCCGGTCTTCGCGCCCCTGCCCCGGGCCGCCGTCGCGGCGTTCACCAGGACCGACACCTCCCCGCCCCGCCACGTGATCCATCTGCCGGTGCTGGTCGGCGGCCTCGACGCGGCGCTCGGCCTGGCCCGCAGGCTGGCCCGGGCGTTGGCCACCTGGCCAGAGGTCGACGCCGCCGGCACCACCGTCTCCGAGGAGGACACCCAACACGTACGGCACTGGGTGTTCTGCGACTGGATCATGCCGGACCGCCGCCGGTGCCCCCTGCCGGCCGGTCACAGCGGTCCGTGCGCGCCCGAAGATCCGCCGTAGTCCCGGGGCTGTCGGCGCAGCTCAACGAGTGTCCACCACCACCAGCTCGCCGACCTGCTCACCGGCCTGCCGGCGGGCCTCCGCCGGCAGGCCGGCGTCGGTGACGAGCACGTCGGCCTCCGCGAGCGGGGCGATCGTCGCGATGCCGATCGTCTCCCACTTGGTGTGGTCGGCGAGCACCACCAGCCGCCGGGCCGCGTCGATCAACCGCCGGTTGACGGCCGCCTCCAGCAGGTTCGGGGTGGTGAACCCGGTGCGGGGGCTCATCCCGTGCACGCCGAGGAAGAGCAGGTCGACGTTGAGCGCGGCGATGGCCGCCTCGGCCACCGGCCCGGTCAACGCGTCCGACGGCGTACGGAGGCCGCCGGTGAGCACCACGGTCTGGTCGGCGCGGGGATTCTGGTGGAAGGCGTCGGCGACCGGTATCGAGTTGGTGACGACGGTGAGGTCGCGTACCTCGGCCAGCCGGGCGGCGAGGCTGGCGGTGGTGGTGCCGGCGGAGAGCGCGATCGCCATCCCGGGCTCGACCAGGCGGGCGGCCCGCTCGGCGATGGCCCGTTTCTCAGCCTGCTGCCGGATCGACTTCGCGGCGAAGCCGGGCTCGTCGGCCGACCCGGGGCCGGCGAGGGTCGCCCCACCGTGGACCTTGTCGATCAGCCCCCGTTCGGCGAGCACCTCCAGGTCCCGCCGGATGGTCATGTCCGACACCCCGAACCGGCTGACCAGGTGACTGACCCGGACGCCGCCACGCTGGCGGATCAGTTCCAGGATGGCGCTCTGCCGTTGCCGGGCGAGCATCGGACCTCCTTCGGGCGCACGCGGCACGGTACGCGGTGGTCAGGCCGCCTCGGCCGATCCGGTCTCCTCGCGGACCACCGCCACCTCACCGGCCGGCACGACCAGTTCGCCGGCGCACCCGCCACCGTTCAGCAGCTCGGTGCCGGTGACGGCCAGCCGGGCCTCGGCGTCGCCGTGGTTGATGACGAACAGCCAGCTCCGGTCGTTGCCGCGCCGCCGGACCACCTCCACCCCCTCGGGAGCGGGCACCGGCGGCCGGGCCCCGGACTCGGCCAGCAGCCGGGCCACCAGGCGGTCGGTGCCGGCCTCGTCGAGCCGGGTGCCGACGTACCAGGCGGCGCCGGCGCCGACGGCGTGCCGGGTCAGCGCCGGCACACCGGGCAGCGGCCCGTCGGCGTACGCGGCGAGCACCTCCGCGCCCTCGGCGTGCAGCCACTCGGTCCACACGTCCGCGCCCGATCCGTCGTCGAGGCGTACCCGCTCGCCGGCGCGCAGCGGAAAGAACTCCTCGGTCCGCACCCCGAGCAGGTCACGGAACGCGCCCGGGTAGCCGCCGAGCCGGATGTGGTCGTGCTCGTCGACGATGCCGCTGAAGTACGTGACCAGCGCGGTCCCGCCGGCCTCGACGTACCGCCGCAGGGCCGCCGCGTCGGCGTCGCGGACCAGGTAGAGGGTGGGCACCAGGACCAGCCGGTACGGGGACAGGTCGGTCGACGGGTGCACCACGTCGGCGGTGACCCCGGCCCGCCAGAGCACCCCGTGCAGGGCGGCGAGCCGGTCGACGTACGTGACGTCGACGCTGGGATGGGAGTCCAACTCGACGCCCCACCACGCCTCGTAGTCGAACAGGATCGCGACGTCGGCCTCGACCCGGCTGCCGCGTACCTCGGCGAGGGCCGCCAGGTCGGCGCCGAGCCGGCACACCTCGCGGAACACCTTGCTCTCCGGTCCGGCGTGCGGGACCAGCGCGGAGTGGAACTTCTCCGCGCCCGCCCGGGAGGCCCGCCACTGGAAGAACAGCACCCCGTCGGCGCCGCGCGCCACGTGCCCGAGGCTGTTGCGGCGTAGCTGGCCGGGGGTCTTGGCGACGTTGCGCGGCTGCCAGTTGACCGCGCTGGTGGAATGCTCCATCAGCAGCCACGGTCCGCCGCCGGCGACGCCCCGGGTGTGGTCGGCGGCGAACGCCAGGTCGACGTGCGGGCGCGGGTGGGCGGCGATCAGGTAGTGGTCGTTGGCGACCACATCCACGTCGGACGCCCAGGAGTGGTAGTCCAGGTGCTTCACACCCGTGCCGATCATGAAGTTCGTGGTGACCGGCTGCGGGGCGAGCCGGATCAGCAGTTCCCGCTCGGCACGCAGTTGGGCACGCTGCTCCTCAGAGGAGAAGCGCAGGAAGTCCAACTGCTGGGTGGGATTGGCGAAGGTCGGGGCGGTACGCGGCGGGTTGATTTCTGCCCAGTCGTGGTAGCGCTGGCTCCAGAACGCGGTGCCCCAGGCGGCGTTCAGCGCGTCCAGGTCGCCGTAGCGGGAGCGCAGCCAGCGGCGGAACGCCTCGGCGCTGACGTCGCAGTAGCAGTGCACGTTGTGGCAGCCGAGTTCGTTGGAGACGTGCCACATGACCACGGCCGGGTGGTCGGCGTACCGGCCGGCGACGGCCTCGACCAGGGCCAGCGAACGCTCCCGGAAGATCGGCGAGCTGGGGCAGTACGCCTGCCGCCCGCCCGGCCACAGGAGCGTGCCGTCGGCGCGGCGGGGCAGCGTCTCGGGGTGCCGGTGGGCCAACCAGGGCGGCGGGCTGGCGGTGGCGGTGGCCAGGTCCACGCTGATCCCGCCGTCGTGCAGCAGGTCCAGTACCCGGTCCAGCCAGCCGAACTCGTAGCGCCCGGGGGCAGGCTCCAGCAGGGCCCAGGAGAAGATCCCGACCGAGACCAGGTTGACCCCGGCCCGGCGCATCAGCGTGACGTCCTCGGCCCAGGTCTCCTCGGGCCACTGTTCCGGGTTGTAGTCGGCGCCGTACCAGATGCCCGCTCCCTGCCAGTTCCGCATGACAGCAGAGGGTGCCCCCGAAGCACACCCAAGTCAACACTTTCCAACATCGACAGAGATTCAGGCCAACCCCTTGACAGCGCGAAACCAGGGGGTAGCTTCAACCGCCACCGGCTGTTTGTGTTCGGACATGTGGATTCACGGTGGAACTGTCTCTGCCCGCCGATCACGCAGGAGCGCACGATGTCCCGTCCTCGATCGCAAGCCGAGTACCTCGCCCGACTCGTACCCCCGTCCGTCGCCGGCCTCCACCGCCGCTCGCTGCTCGCCGGGACGGCCGGCGCGGGCGCGCTGCTCGGCACGGGACTGCTCGCCGGCTGCGGCTCCGACTCCGGCTCCGGTTCGGACACCAAGACCGTGTCGGTCGGCTCGAACGCCTCGGACCCGACGCCGAAGGACGTCCTCGCCAAGCTGACGGCCGCCTTCCAGAGCTCGTCCGGGATTCAGGCCAACATCAACACCGTCGACCACAACACGTTCCAGGAGAACATCAACAACTACCTGCAGGGCAAGCCGGACGACGTGTTCACCTGGTTCGCCGGCTACCGGATGCGGTTCTTCGCGGCCAAGGGGCTGGCCGGCGACGTCAGCGACGTCTGGGGCAAGCTCTCCGGATTCTCCGACGCGTTCAAGAAGGCGTCCACCGGGGACGACGGGAAGCAGTACTTCGTGCCGGCGTCGTACTACCCGTGGGCGGTCTTCTACCGCAAGTCGGTCTGGCAGCAGCACGGCTACCAGGTGCCGAACACGCTCGACGACCTGAACGCGCTCGGCGCGCAGATGAAGAAGGACGGCCTCAACCCGATCGCCTTCGCCGACAAGGACGGCTGGCCGGCCATGGGCACCTTCGACATCCTCAACCTGCGGATCAACGGCTACCAGTTCCACGTCGACCTGATGGCCGGCAAGGAGGCGTGGACCTCCGACAAGGTGCGGAAGGTCTTCGACACCTGGGCCGGGCTGCTGCCGCTGCACCAGCCGGACGCGCTGGGCCGGACCTGGCAGGAGGCCGCCCAGTCGTTGCAGCAGAAGAAGAGCGGCATGTACCTGCTCGGCCTCTTCGTCGCCCAACAGTTCAACGACGACGAGCAGGACGACATCGACTTCTTCACCTTTCCCGAGATCGACTCGACCATCGGGGCCAAGGCCCTGGACGCGCCCATCGACGGCTACATGATGGCCCGCAAGCCGAAGTCCGAGGCGAACGCCAAGAAGCTGCTCGAATTCATCGGCAGCGTCGACGCCGCGAACATCATGGTGAAGGGCGACCCCGGCACGCTGGTCGCCAATTCCGGCGGGGACACCAGCGGCTACACCGCGCTGAAGAAGAAGGCCGCCGAACTGGTCGGCTCGGCCACCGAGATCGCCCAGTTCCTCGACCGGGACACCCGGCCGGACTTCGCCTCCACGGTGATCATCCCGGCGTTCCAGCAGTTCATCAAGGACCCGAAGGACATCGGCGGGCTGCTGACCAGCATCGAGAACCAGAAGAAGTCGATCTTCACCAGCTGACGGCGGAAAGGGGGAGGACACCATGTCCGACCTGCCCCTGGTCCAAGCGGATCACGCCGTACCAGCGCCGGCCGCGACCACCTCCCCGGGTGGTCGCCGCCGCCGGTTACGGCTCCTGTCCCGCACCGACCGCGTGGTGATCACGCTGATGGTGCTGATACCCCTGCTGCTGGTGGTCGGCCTGGTCTGGCTGCCGGCGCTGGCCACCGTGCTGCTCTCCGGCACGAACTGGGACGGCATCGGCCCGCTCGGCGAAATCGACTGGGTCGGGTGGCAGAACTACGACGACATGGTGCACATCTACCCGCCGTTCGTGCCGGCGATCCAGAACAACCTGCTCTGGCTGGCCGCCCTGTTCGTGGTGGCCACCCCGTTCGGGATGTTCCTCGCCGTGCTGCTCGACAAGGAACTGCGCGGCAGCCGGTTCTACCAGACCGCGCTCTACCTGCCGGTGGTGCTCTCCCTGGCGCTGATCGGGTTCATCTGGCAGCTCATCTACAGCCGTGACCAGGGCCTGCTCAACGCCGTACTGGGCAGCCAGGTCGACTGGTACGGCGACCCGCACGTCAACATCTGGGCGGTGCTCGTCGCCGCCGGCTGGCGGCACGTCGGCTACATCATGCTGCTCTACCTGGCCGGCCTGAAGGGCGTCGACCCGTCGCTGCGCGAGGCCGCCGCGGTGGACGGCTCCTCGGAGACCAGCACCTTCTTCCGGGTCGTCTTCCCGGTGATGCGGCCGATCAACATCATCGTGCTGGTGGTGACGGTGATCGAGTCGCTGCGCGCGTTCGACCTGGTCTGGGTCATCAACAAGGGCCGCAACGGCCTCGAACTGCTCTCCGCGCTGGTCACCGCGAACGTGGTGGGCGAGGCGAGCCGGATCGGCTTCGGCTCCGCGCTGGCGACCATCATGCTGGTCGTCTCCCTGGTCTTCATCACCGTCTACCTGGCCACCGTGATGCGGGAGGGCCGGCGATGACCGGGATGCCGACCCGCGAGCCCACAGCCGCCGCGCCACGCGGGCGCCGCCGACCGCTGCGGCCCGCCCGGCTGGTCCTGCACCTCTTCCTGGGTACGGTGGCGGTCGGCTGGCTCTTCCCGATCCTCTGGGCGGTGCTGACGTCGCTGCGTTCGTACCAGTACACCGCCGCCCACGGTTACGTCTCACTCGGCGGCTGGACCCTCGACAACTACGTCACCGCCTGGCGGACCGCCGAGTTCGGCAAACACTTCCTTAACTCCGTCTACATCACCGTCCCGGCGGTGCTGCTGACCCTCTTCCTCGCCTCCTGCGTGGCGTTCGTGATCGCCCGGTTCAGCTGGCGGGTCAACCTCGTCCTGCTCGGGCTGTTCACCGCGGCGAACCTGCTGCCGCAGCAGGCCCTGCTGATCCCGCTGTTCCGGATGTTCACCCAGATCCCGCTGCCGGCCTGGCTGAGCGACTCGGAGTTGCTCTACGACAGCTACTGGGGGCTGATCCTGGTCAACGTCGCTTTCCAGTGCGGCTTCTGCGTCTTCGTGCTGAGCAACTACATGAAGGCCCTGCCGCACGAGCTGTACGAGGCGGCGATGGTCGACGGGGCGAGTGTCTGGCGGCAGTACTGGCAGGTCACCATGCCGCTGTGCCGGCCGGCCCTGGCCGCCCTCGCCACCCTTGAGGTGACCTGGATCTACAACGAGTTCTTCTGGGCCACCGTGCTGATGCGCAGCGGCGACAAGTTCCCGGTGACCAGTTCGCTGAACAACCTGCGCGGCGAGTTCTTCACCGACAACAACCTCGTCTCGGCCGGCTCGGTGCTGGTCGCGATCCCCACCCTGGTGATCTTCTTCCTGTTGCAGAAGCAGTTCGTCCGGGGCCTGACCCTGGGAGCCAGCAAGGGATGACGATCCTCCACCTGCGCCGCGGCCGGACCAGCCTGGTGCTCGACGCGCGCGGCCCGGGGCTGCCCCGGGTCGTGCACTGGGGCGCCGACCTCGGCCCGCTGCCCGCCGACGACCTGCCCGCCCTGGTCGACGCCACCATCCCGCCGGTGGTACCGAGCAGCTTCGACGCACCCACCGTGCTGTCCCTGCTGCCCGAGGCGAGCGCCGGCTGGAGCGGCCGACCGGGCCTGTCCGGCCACCGCGACGGCCGGGACTGGTCGACGGCCTTCCGCCTCACCGGCCTCGACATCGCCGACGACGCCGCCCCGGGCGGGCAGGACGTGTTAGGAGGGGCCCCTTTACCCGCACCAGGCGTTAACGGGGGGCCCGTCCTTGCCACCGTACGGGGGGTGGACGTCGGCGCGGGGTTGTCGCTGACCGTTGAGATCACGATGGACCCGACCGGGCTGCTGACGCTGCGGCACCGGCTGCGCAACGACGGCGACCGGCCGTACGAGGTGCGGGAGCTGACCCCGGTGCTGCCGGTACCGGCGGTCGCCACCGAACTGCTCGACCTCACCGGCCGCTGGTGCCGCGAACGCGCCCCGCAACGGCACCCGTGGCCGATGGGTGCCTGGGTACGCGAGGGCCGGCACGGCCGTACCGGCCACGACGCCACGCTGCTGCTGGTGGCCGGCACACCCGGGTTCGGCTTCGGGCACGGCGAGGTGTGGGCGGTGCACACCGCGTGGAGCGGCGACCACGTCACGGTGGCCGAACGTCGACCGACCGGCGAGTCCACCCTCGGCGGCGGTGAACTGCTCGCCCCCGGCGAGATCCGGCTCGCCCCCGGTGCCGAGTACGCCACTCCCCTGCTCTACGCGGTGCACTCCGCCGACGGGCTGGACGGGCTCAGCGACGTGCTGCACCGCCACCTGCGGGCCCGCCCGGGTCACCCGCGCACCCCTCGCCCGGTGACGCTGAACGTCTGGGAGGCGGTCTACTTCGACCACGACCTGGACCGGCTGACCGGGCTCGCCGACCGGGCCGCCGAGGTGGGCGTGGAACGCTTCGTACTCGACGACGGCTGGTTCCGGGGCCGCCGGCACGACCGGGCCGGGCTGGGCGACTGGTGGGTCGACGACGACGTCTGGCCGGACGGGCTGCAACCGCTCATCGACCACGTACGCGGCCACGGGATGCAGTTCGGGCTCTGGGTCGAGCCGGAGATGGTCAACCCCGACTCGGACCTGTTCCGGGCCCACCCGGACTGGGTGCTCCAGGCACCCGGCCGGCTGCCCCCGGAGTGGCGGCACCAGCAGGTGCTCGACCTCGCCCACCCCGACGCGTACGCCCACGTGCTGGGCCGGCTGGACGCGCTACTCGGCGGGCACGACGGCATCGCGTACCTGAAGTGGGACCACAACCGGGACCTCACCGAGGCCGGGCACGCCGGCCGGCCCGGGGTGCACGCGCAGACCGTGGCGGCCTACCGGCTGCTCGACGAGCTGCGCGCCCGGCATCCGCACGTCGAGATCGAGAGCTGCTCGTCCGGCGGGGCACGGGTCGACCTGGAGATCCTGCGCCGCACCGACCGGGTCTGGGCCAGCGACTGCAACGACGCCCTGGAACGTCTGTCGATCCAGCGCTGGACCGGGCTGCTGCTCCCGCCCGAGCTGATCGGCACCCACCTCGGGCCGGACCGCTCGCACACCACCAACCGGGTGCACGACCTGGGTTTCCGGGCGGTCACCGCGCTCTTCGGCCACCACGGCATCGAGTGGGACATCAGCGCGATCAACGCGCTCGAACGCGCCGAACTCGCCGCCTGGGTCGCGCTGCACAAGCGGCTGCGTCCGCTGCTGCACGCCGGCCGGGTGGTCCGGGTCGACCACCCGGACCCGGCCGTGCAGGCACACGGCGTGGTCGCCCACGACCGGTCCCGAGCGGTGTACGCGGTCTCGCGGCTGGCCACGTCGGTGGCGCAGGTGCCCGGCCCGGTACGCCTGCCGGGGCTCGACCCGTCCCGCCGCTACCGGGTGCGCCCGCCGGCCGGGGTGCCGGAACCGGCGCTGCTGGAGCTGGCCCCGCCCGGCTGGCTGGCCTCGGCCGACGGGGTGACCCTCGGCGGGGGCGTGCTGGGGCGGGTGGGGGTGCAGGTGCCCGCGCTGCACCCGGAGCAGGCGTTGCTGCTGGAGGCGACCGCCGTCGAGTGAGGGCCACCCGGCCGACCGGAATGGTGCCGAAATATTTTCGGAGCCACCGGCTCGCCTCCTGGCTCCAGAACCACGGCTTCCTCGGGAGAGATCGCCGCGCTACTTCCGGAAGTTCTTGACTTCGCGACACGGCTGGACCAATACTGTCGCCATCGAGAGGCCTCGATATCAGTCGATACGGATCGCCCGGCGACCCGGCCTTCGGGTCAACCACCACCAGTCGCAACCCCGTCGGGGGTCGTATCACGTCGCCCGTCCCCGCCAGCCCCCGCCAGGAGGAGGCGCACCCCGTATGCGAACCTCACGAAAGCCACCGAAGCGATCCCTGATCGCGGGCTTCGCCGCCGCCGCGCTGGTCGCGGCGAGCAGCGTCGCCATCTCCCTCGCCGTCACCGCCGCCCCGGCCCAGGCCGCCGCCTGCAACGGGTACGTCGGGCTCACCTTCGACGACGGCCCGTCCGGCAACACCTCCGCCCTGCTCAACGCGCTCAGACAGAACGGGCTGCGGGCCACGATGTTCAACACGGGCCAGAACGCGGCCGCAAACCCGGCCCTGGTCCGGGCCCAGGTCGACGCCGGCATGTGGGTCGGCAACCACAGCTACACCCACCCGCACCTGGTCCAGCAGAGCCAGACGCAGATCGACTCCGAGCTCTCCCGTACCCAGCAGGCCATCGCCAACGCGGGTGGCGGCACACCGAAGTTGTTCCGCCCGCCGTACGGCGAGACCAACTCGACCCTGAAGTCGGTGGAGGCCAAGTACGGCCTGACCGAGATCATCTGGGACGTCGACTCGCAGGACTGGAACGGCGCCAGCGTCGACGCGATCGTGCAGGCCAACGCCCGGCTCACCAACGGCCAGGTCATCCTCATGCACGACTGGCCCGCCAACACGCTCGCGGCGATCCCGCGTATCGCGCAGAATCTGGCCAGTCGCGGCCTGTGCGCCGGCATGATCTCCCCGCAGACCGGCCGCGCCGTGGCCCCCGACGGCAGCGGTGGCGGTAGCTGCACCGCGACGCTCTCGGCCGGCCAGCAGTGGAGCGACCGCTACAACCTCAACGTCTCGGTGTCCGGCGCCAACACCTGGACCGTCACGATGAATATCCCCTCCCCGGCGAAGGTCATCGCCACCTGGAACATCAACGCCAGCTGGCCCAACTCCCAGACGCTGGTCGCCGGGCCCAACGGCAGCGGCAACAACTTCGGGATCACCATCCAGCACAACGGCAACTGGACCTGGCCGACGGTGTCCTGCCGAGCCGGCTGACCCACTCCTCGACCGCTGGTCGTCGCGTGGCGACCCTGGGTGAACCGGGCCCGGCCGAACATCGACGGGAGGGTTCCCGCACGTCTCCGACCTGCGGGAACCCTCCGCTTTCCGCTGAGGTTCGGTCCCGGTGCGGCGCGCTCGTCCCAAATTCCTCCGGCGGGGATGTCGAGAACCGGGGTGGCGGCTTCTACCCGGGGATGGGAGCACCGAGAATCGGTGCGCAGCCGTGAGGAGCGAATCGTGAAGTACATGCTCTTGATGCAGTTCAGCGCCGCCACGACCGACTTCCCGTCGATCGACACCTGGACGCCGGAGGAGTTCCAGGCGCACATCCGGTTCATGCGGGAGGTCAACGCGAAGCTCACCGCCGACGGGGAACTGGTCCAGGCGGAGGGGCTGGCCGGGCCGCAGCAGGCCCGGATCGTCCGGGCGGGCGAGGGCGGCGCCCCGGTGGTCACCGAGGGGCCGTTCGCGGAGACCAAGGAGTTCCTCGCCGGCTGGTGGATCGTGGACTGCGAGACGCCGGAGCGGGCGGCCGAGATCGCCGCGCACATCTCCACCGCGCCGGGGCCCGGCGGGCGACCGCTGAACATGCCGATCGAGGTGCACCCGGTCATGTCCGCGCCGCCGCAGGAGATCTGACCGCTGGCCGCCCTCGACCGGACCGTCGAGGACCTGCTGCGCGAGCTGGCGCCGCAGGTCCTCGGCGTGCTCGCCCGCCGGTTCGGTGACTTCGCCACCGCCGAGGACGCGGTGCAGGAGGCGCTGCTGGTCGCGGCTACCCGATGGCCGGCCGACGGGCTGCCGGACAACCCGCGTGGCTGGCTCATCCAGGTCGCGTACCGCCGGATGATCGAGCTGGTCCGGGCCGAGGTCGCCCGACGTGAGCGGGAGGACCGCGCCGCCCGGCGGGAGGGCGACCAGCGGTGGACCGCGCCGGCCGCGGACGAGCCGCTGGTCACGGACCGGGACGACACCCTGATCCTGCTCTTCCTCTGCTGCCACCCGACGCTGTCGACGGCGTCGGCGATCGCGCTGACCCTGCGGGCGGTCGGCGGCCTGAGCACCGCCGAGATCGCCCGCGCCTTCCTCGTGCCCGAGGCCACCATGGCGCAGCGGATCAGCCGCGCCAAGCAGCGCATCCGCACCTCGGGGCTGCCGTTCCGGATGCCCGACGAGGGCGAACGGGAGAGCCGGCTCGCCACGGTGCTGCACGTGCTCTACCTGATCTTCACCGAGGGGCACACGGCCAGCCTCGGCGCGGACCTGCGCCGGGTGGACCTGTCCGAGGAGGCGATCCGGCTGACCCGGGGGATGCACGCGCTGCTGCCCGACGACAGTGAGGTGGCCGGGCTGCTCGCCCTGATGCTGCTCACCGAGGCCCGCGCCGCCGCCCGGACCGGCCCCTCCGGCGAGCTGGTCTCGCTGGCCGACCAGGACCGGGGCCGGTGGGACGCGACGGCGATCGCCGAGGGGACCGCGCTGGTCACCCGGGCGATGTCCCGGGGACCGGTCGGGCCGTACCAGCTCCAGGCCGCCGTCGCCGCGCTGCACGACGAGGCGGCCACCGCCGCGCAGACCGACTGGCCGCAGATCCTCGCCCTCTACCAGGTGCTGGAGCGCCTCTCCGGGAACCCGGTGGTGTCGCTCAACCGCGCGGTGGCCACCGCGATGGTGCACGGACCGGCCGCCGGGCTGGCCGCCCTCGCCGCCCTGGACGCCGACCCCCGGTTGGCCGGGCACCACCGCCTCGACGCGGCCCGGGCCCACCTGTACGAGATGGCCGGCGACCGTGAGCGGGCGGTCGACCACTACCGGGCGGCGGCCGGCCTGACCACGAGCCTTCCCGAGCAGCGTTACCTGCGGATGCGGGCCGCGCGGCTGGCCCAGGGCTGATCCACTTCAGATCGGCGGGGTGGCGGGACAGCACCCCTCCCCCGGCCGCTTCGGCGGGGTGGCCGGGCCCGTGCGGACCCGGCCACCGGTGGGTCAGCTCGCGGTGCAGGTCACCGCCGGGGCGGTGTTGGTGCTGCTCGCGCTGCCGAGGAAACCGAAGGTGGTGCTGGCGCCGGCGCCGAGCCGGCCGTTGTAGTCGACGTTGCGGGCGGTGTACGTCGAGCCGCTGTTGGTGATCGTCGCGTTCCAGAACTGGCTGACCGTCTGGCCGTTGGCGTAGGTCCACTTCACCGTCCAGCCGTTGATCGCCGACGAGCCGGCGGTCACCTTGACCTCGGCCTGGAAGCCGCCCTGCCACGAGTTGGTGATCGCGTAGCTGGCCGTGCAGCCACCGTTGCCCGGGGGCGGGCTGGTCGGCGGAGCCGTGGTGGGCGGCGCGGTCGTCGGCGGGGCGGTCGTCGGCGGGGCGGTCGTGGGCGGGGCGGTGGTCGGCGGCGGGGTGCTGCCGGAGAAGACCGACGCCTCCCTGGCGGTCTGCTTGATGCCGTTGGCCCCGTTGAAGATCCGCTGGCCCCAGCTGGTCAGGCTGCTCGGGTTGAAGTTGGTGACCATGTCGAGGTATTCGACGCCGCCCCCGTTGCCGCTCCACGACCAGCCCAGGTAGCCGATCCCGTTGGCCTGGCTGTAGGACATGATGGTGTCCTCGTCGGGGTCGCCGTCCGAGTGCATGTTCCCGAACTCGCCGACCACGATGGGCAGCTTGGCGGTGCGGAACCGGCCCAGGTAGTCGGTGACCTCGGCTGCGGTGTCGAAGACGCCGTACATGTGGATCGAGAAGACGGTGTTCTTCTGCGGGTCGGCGTTGAAGACGGTGGCGGCGTTGTCGCGCATGGTGAAGGACCAGTCCTGACCCCAGTTCGGGCCGTCCACCATGATGGTGTGGGTGAGCCCACCGGCGCGCAGCCGCTTGATCGCGTTGGCGGTGTCGGTCGCCCAGGTGCTGTAGCCCTGGTTGCCGTACGGCTCGTTGCCGATGTTGACGATGACGTACTTCTCCTGGCCCTGCAACGCGCTGGCGATGCTCAGCCAGTAGGTGACCGCCCGGTCCAGGGTGATCGCGCCGCTCTGCTCGCCGTAACCGGTAGTGTCGTGCACCTCCAGGACGCAGATCAGCCGGTTGGTCTTGCAGAGCGCGATGACGTTGGCGACGTCGGCGGCGTCGTTCTTGGTCCAGCGGTCGCCGCTGGACAGCACCACCCGCACGCTGTTCGCGCCGAGGGCCTTGATGTTGGCGAACGAGCTGGTCTGCTGCGCGTACCAGGTGTGCGCGTGACTGACCCCGCGCATGATGAACTCGGTGCCGTTGGCGTCGTAGAGCTTGCCGTTCGAGACGGAGAATCCGGCGGCGGCGTGCGCCGGCTGCCCGAAGGCGAAGACGGCGGCGAGAACCGTCAGCAGGGCGACGCCCGCGACGGAGAGCATCTTCTTCATACGTGTCCTCAGGGAGGTCTCCCCGTGCCCAGATCGGGGTGCGGTGGTGATGACAAGCGGCTGAGCCCGACAGCCGCCGCCCGGCTCCCAGCGGACGCAGGCATCAGCGTAGGGCGATGGAACGCGTAAGGCAACCGGTTAAGTTGATCGGCCCCTCAGTGCGGCGGCCCGTGACGGCTCACGTCGCCGTGAGCCGTCACAAGGGCGGCCATCCCCACCACAGGACACTGCGCCACCCGGCCTGAACCGGTTAAGGCCGGACTGTAGGCAGCATCCCGCTCAGCGTCAAGGTGTCCCGGGCCGGAAGGGGACACAGGGTTGGCCTCCGCGCGGCGGGGTATCCGGGGACGATCCGCCCGGGAAGGAGATGCGCCATGGTCAGCGTCGGCTACACCCTCATGTGCGAGCAGTCCGGTCCGAAGGAACTGATCGACCACGCCGTACGCGCCGAGGCGGCCGGCTTCGACCAACTCGTCATGTCCGACCACTACTACCCGTGGCTCGACTCGCAGGGCCACTCGCCGTACGCCTGGTCGGTGCTCGGCGCGGTCGCCCACGCCACCGACCGGGTCGGGTTGATGTCCTTCGTGACCTGCCCGATCCGCCGTTACCACCCGGCCGTGGTGGCGCAGAAGGCCAGCACGCTCGGGGTGCTCTCGGACGGCCGGTTCACCCTCGGCCTGGGCGCCGGGGAGAACCTGAACGAGCACGTGGTCGGCGGCTGGCCGCACGTGGAGCAGCGACACGAGATGTTCGAGGAGGCGCTTCAGATCATCCGGCCGCTGCTCAACGGCGAGACGCTGACCTTCTCCGGCAACCACTTCGACGTCCCCGACGCGTACGTCTGGGATCGGCCCGGACGTCCGGTGCCGATGGCCGTCGCCGCTTCCGGTCGGCAGTCGGCCACCCTCGCCGCCGAGTACGCCGACGGCCTGATCGCCACCGAACCGCTGCCCCACCTCATCACGATGTACGAGGAGGCCGGCGGTGCGGGCCGCCCGCGCTACGGGCAGGTGGCGATCTGCTACGGCCCGGACGAGGCCGAGTGCCGCAAGATCGTGCACGACCAGTTCCGCTGGTTCGGCCTGGGCTGGAAGGTCAACGCCAACCTGCCCGACCCGGCCGCGTTCGCCGGGGCCACCCAGTTCGTGCGCGAGGAGGACGCGGCCGAGGGGATTCCCTGCGGGCCGGACGTGGACCGGCACGTCGAGGCGTTCAAGAAGTTCGTCGACGCCGGGTTCACCCACGTGGCGCTCGTCCAGGTCGGTGGTGGCGGCCAGCCGATGTTCCTGGACTGGGCGCAGGAGGAGCTGCTCCCCCGGCTGCGCGCGCTGTGACCCGCCCGCCTGGCAGGGTGAGTCCATGCGTATCGGAAACACCGAGATCCGTCCGGTCGGGGGCGGCCTCGGCTGCCTCCTGATGATCCTTTTCTCGGTCCTCGCCTCGGTGGTGCTGACGGTCCTGGTGAACCTGTTCCGCTGAGTCACCCGCGCCCGACCCACGCCTTGATCGACTCGGGTTGCGGCAGGTCGCGGTCTCCCCGGGCCGAGACACCGCGCCTTGCGGCATCCTGAGCAGTGGCAACGCCGGCGGCGCCGCCTGCCGGCTCAGGCCGGCGGCAACGCCAGGTCGGCCAGCACCGGCCAGTGGTCGGAGGCGTTGTCCGCGTCGCCGCCCCGGACCACCCGGACGGCGTCGGTCAGGGCGGCCAGCTCCGGGGTGGCGAGCAGGTAGTCCAGGCGCATCGGGGCGAACTCCGCCCCGCCGTGCCGGGTCGGCACGGTCGCCTCACGGTCGCCGCCGCCGTCGGGCTCGCCGCCACCGGCATACCGCCAGAGGTCGACCAGGCCGGCGTCGAGCAGGCGGGACACCGCGCGGGTGTCGACGGTACGACCGTCCCGACGCAGGTGCCGCCGCCGGTAGAGGGTGGGCAGGCCGGCCAGCCGCGCGGTGTGGTCGACGTTCGGGTCGAGGGTGTTCAGGTCCCCGGCGAGCAGGGCCAGCCGCCCCCCGTACCGCCCGGACCGCCACCGCCAGCCAGTCCGCCTCCATCCGCCGCCGCCCACCCGAGTGCGGATTCAGGTGGGTGCTGAACACGGTCAGCGGGCCTGCCCCGGTGGCCACCTGCACCTGGGCGGTGGCGTGGTGGAACGGGCGGCGCACCCGGCCGGAGCGGAGCACCCGCAGCGGCGCGCGGACCAGCACCGCGACCGGCTGCCCGAGCCAGGAGCGGGCCAGGTGCGGCGTCATGCCCAACCGGCCGGCCAGCTCCTTCATCCGGCCGTCGCGGTCGAGGCCGCGCAGTTCCTGCAGGGCCAGCACGTCGGGGCGCTGCGCGGCGACGACCGCAACGATCCGGTCCCACCGGTCCGTCCCGTCGCGGTCCCGTCCGCCGGTCAGGATGTTCCAGGTCATCACGCGCAGCATCGGCGTTCGCTCAGTCCTCCCGGCCGGCCCTGGCCAGCTCGTCGTCCAGCTCGTGCACCTGCTCCGACTCGATGGCCGGGCGGTTGCCCTGCCGGACGTCGGCATTGGGGCGGACCACCCAGCAGAGCAGCCCGATCCAGAGGGTGCCGAGCAGGATCGCGCCCATGAAATCGGTCGGGTGGTGCATGCCCCGGTACATCCGGGAGGTGGCCACCCCGACCGGCATGATCACGACCATGGCCACGAAGAGCCACCGCCACCAGCGGTCGGTCCGGGCGAACACGATGATCGCCATCGCGCTCCACAGGCAGATGGTGGCCGCGATGTGCCCGGACGGGAAGGACGAGGTCGGCAGGTGGCCGTCCAGGTTCGTCACCGGCGGGCGCGGGCGGTCGACCACCCGGGCGGAGACGAGGAAGAGGCTCAGCTCGCCGAACATCGCCAGCACCACGAAGAGCACCGGCCGCCAGCGCTTCCAGACGGCCAGTACCAGCGGGCAGAACACCAGCGAGACCAGCAGGATGGCGTGGGTGTCGCCGAACTTGCTCCACCACCAGCTCAGGTCGTTCAGCGAGTCGGTACGCCGGGCCGCGAACCACCGCGGCACCGCGGTGTCGAGGGTGTCGAGAAACGTGCCTCCGGCGTGATGGCTGACGTACATGCCGAAGGCGTAGAGGACGCCGAAGACGAGCACCCAGCCGACCAGCAGCTCGGCGAGGGACGAGCGGGGGTGCTCCAGCACGTGCTCCTCGTCCGACGCGGGGCTGATCTCCTTCCCCGCCTCCGGCTCCAGGCCCTCGCCGATCGGCGGCACCGGCCGGCCGCGCTCACGCCGCCACAGCCGGAAGGCGTACGCGGTGACGCCGAGCCACGCCACCCCGAGCAGCCAGCCGCCGAGCACGTCGGAGACGAAGTGCACGCCCAGCGCGATCCGGGTCAGCCCGACCAGGAACACCAGCAGGCCGGCCAGGGCGATGGCCGGCCGGCGCCACCGCGGCGCCATGGCCGGCAGGAAGACCAGCAGCAACGCCCCGTACGCGACAAACGAGCCGAGCGCGTGTCCGCTGGGGAAGCTGTTGCCGGGTGCGTGGGTGATCGGCACGTCGACGACCGGGCGGAGGCGCCCGACCAGCGCCTTCAGGGACGGGTCGAGGATCAGCCCGCCGACCCCGGTGATGATCAGGTAGACCGCGAGCCGCCCCTGACGGCGGATGAGCAGGCCCAGCACCGCGATGGTGACCAGCCAGATCAGCACCGGCCGTCCGCCCAGGTCGGTGATCGCCTGGAGCACGGTGACCAGGGGGTGGTGCGGCGCCACCAGCGCGTTGAACCACTCCGCCACCTCGTGGTCGGCGTGGTAGAGCGGCTCCCAGTGGAACCGGACGAGCATCAGCAGCACGCCGAACCCGACGCCCGCGCCGGCGACGGCGACCAGCCCCGCGAGGCTGCGCCCGGCGAAATGGCCGATGGGCCGGCGGATGGCCTCCTTGACCGCGGTCACCCCGCACCTCCCTTGTCGGTCGCGAGGCGCGCTGTACCCGATTCGCGCGTCACGTACACGTTGTCGGCCCGGGAGCGGTCATCGCGCCGGTGTCGAGGACGGCTCGGACTCCGGCTCCCAGAGGTCGGGCTGGGCCGGCTCCGCCACGCCGATCCGCGTAGCCTCGAGCTGGGCGGCGAAGGCCAGCCCGCCGAAGAGCGCCGTCCCGGTCAGGTTGGCCCAGATCAGCAGGGCCATCATGCCGGTCAGTGGGCCGTACGTCTGCCCGAACCCACCGCTGTACTTGACGTACGCCGCGAGCAACAGGCTCGCCAGCCACCAGAGCGCGGTGGCGATCCCGGCGCCGAAGAACAGCCAGGACAGTCCGGGCTGGTGACGCCGGGGCGCGTGCCGGAACAGCACCGCCACGGCCAGCACGGTCAACCCGAGGCTGAGCGGCCAGCGGATCACGTCCCACCCGGCGTCGGCGAAGCCACCCCAGGCGTGGTGCCGCTGCACCGAGTCGCCCATCGCCCGCCCGCCGACCAGGATCAGGAACCCGGTCAGCGCGGGTACGCCGGCGGTCACCGCGAGCACGGCGGCGCGGACGTACTTGGCCAGGAAGGGCCGATCCCGCTCGACGCCGTAGATGCGGTTCGCGCCCCGCTCGATCTGGGCCATGGTGGTGGTCAGCGCGACCAGCCCGGTCAGCAGGCCGAGGAACAGCGCCAGTTCGCCGACGCGTTCGGTGTGCCTGCCGTCGGCGAGCAGTTGCCGCACGACGGATTCGCTCTGGCCGGGGGTGAGCGCGAGCACGGTGTCGGCGACCACCTCGCCGCCAGCGTCGACGCCCAGATGGGAGATCAGTCCGGTGAGCGCGATCAGGAACGGCACCACGGCCAGGCAGAGCTGCAACGCCAACGCCCGGGAGTGGCTGAAGCCGTCGCCGTAGCGGAACCGGACGAGGGCGTCCCGCAGCAGGCGCCAGCCGTGGCGGCGCAGGGTGTGCCAGGCGTCCTCGGCGCAGAGCTCGTCGGCCGCCATGAGCCGGGTCTCGGGGACCGGGGTGGTGCTACTCACGGCGGGCCCCCTCGACCAGGCGCTCACCGCGCTCGGCCGCGGCGTCGGCGTCCACCGACAGGTCGGGGTGGCGCTCCGGCCGCGGTACGCACATCCACAGCGAGCCGGGCCGGACCTCGGCGGTCAGTGACCGGCCCGGCTCGATCAGGTCCCCGTCGAGCTCGCGGGGCTGGTCCCGGTTGCTGGTGATCTCGACCTGCCGCGCCCGGAACAGCTCCATCCGGGGCACGGTGCCGCGCCGGCGCAGCACCGCCCACGCCATCGCCAGCCAGTGGCCGAGCGTACGGGGGGTGAGCACCGCGACGTCGAGCCAGCCGTCGTCGGGTTCGGCGTCGGTGAGCAGCCGTACGCCGCCCTGGAGCCGGCCGACGTTGGCGACCAGGACCGAGCGGGCCCGCCGGCGCAGCGGCGGCCGGTCGTCGATCCGGATGGTGACCCGCATCGGCCGGTCCCGCAGGTGCCGCAGCGCGCCCACCAGGTACGCCGGCCAGCCGAGGTGTTTCTTGGTCCGCTCGGAGGTGGCGTCGAGCAGCTGCGCGTCGAAGCCCATTCCGGCCATCACGGCGAAGCACCGGTCGCCGACGACGCCGACGTCGATGCGCCGCAGCCCGCGCTCGACGGCGACCTCCAGCCCGGCGGCCAGGTCGTTGGAGAGGCCCAGGTTGGCGGCGAGCAGGTTGCCGGTGCCCTGGGGCAGCACGGCGAGCGCCACGTCGGTGCCGGCGAGCGCGGTGAGGCAGGCGCGAACCGTGCCGTCGCCTCCGCAGGCGAGGACGACCTCGGCGCCGGATCGCACCGCCGCGCGGGTCTGGCCGTGGCCCGGGTCCTCGGCCGTGGTCTCGTACCAGGCCGGCTCCGGCCAGCCGGCTGCGGCGAGGGCGTCGTTCACGGTCCGGCGGAACCCGTCGAGGTCGGTCACCTTCACCGGGTTGACCACCACCGCCGAGCGCGGTGCCGGGTTGACCTCCGGCACCGGGCGCTTGTCGTGTCCACCGTTCACGGCGCCAGTGTGCAGCAGCCGCACGGGGTCAGCGACTCGACGGCGACCGATGTCGCATAGACCGCAAACAGGTTTGAACGCCGGCGACGGCGGCGAGCGGGCCGTCAGGCCGCCGTACGCAGCGCCGCCTCCACCCGGCGGCGCAGGTCGTCGAGGTCGGCGCCGGCCTCGGCGAGCACCTGCGCGGCCGGGCCGTTGCCCTCCCGGAGCAGGCCGAGCAGGATGTGTTCCGTTCCGATGTGGTGGTGACGCAGCCGGAGCGCCTCGCGCAGGGAGAGTTCGAGGGCCTTCTTCGCCCGGGGTGAGAACCGGCCGCCATCGTGGCGGCGGCCCCAGCGGCGGCGCGGGGTGGGCTCCGCCTCGCGCAGCGCGTCGGGGCCGAAGGACTCTTCGATCCGCGCGACGATCGCCGCCAGGTCGATGCCGATCTCCCGCAGCGCCGCGGCGTCGGCCGTGCCGAGACCGTCGACACCGGAGGCGAGATGCCGGGCCACCGCGGCGCGCAGCGCCTCGGCCCGGATGCCCTGCTCGGTCAGCACCCGGACGGCCAGATTGTCGCCGTCGGCGAGCACGCCGAGCAGCAGGTGCTCGGTGCCGACCGGACGCCGGCCCTCGCTGCGGGCCTCGTCGACCGCGTGCTGCACCACCGCCCGGGCCCGGTCGGTGAACCGTTCGAACATCACGCCTCCCAGCTTCCTCGGACCGCCGGTCGCCCGGCGTGCTTCTTGTGGACCGCCTGCCGGCTGACCTCGAGCGCGTCGGCGATCTCCTGCCAGGACCAACCCTGGCGTCGGGCGTTGTCCACCTGGACCACCTCCAGCCGCTCGAGCAGTCGGCGCAGGGCGAGGACCGCCCGGAGGCCGACCCTCGGGTCGGTGCTGCCGGCGGCCGCCGCGAGTTCCGTCGCCTGACTCATGATGTCAACATAGGTTGACAGCCGGGCGTTGTCAACCCTGGTTGACAACCGCGGGTTGACCGACCCGACACGACGGCGACCCGCCGGTCGCGCACCTCGGCCGGTGTTACCGTCCGGTGGTGTTCCGCCGCCACTCCTCGGACCGCCCCGTCGACGCCGCCCACCGGCTGGCCGGCGGGCGGCTCAGCCTGGAGATCGCTGGCGGCAGCGTGGTGGGGCATCGCTATCCGGAGAACTTCGACGTGCTGCACGTCGACCCCGAGCTGCCGCTCGCCGTGGTCGCCGACGGCATGGGTGACGGGGAGGGCAGCCGGGTCGCCGGCACCACCGCCGTGAACACCTTCGTGGCGCAGGTCCGCGCCGGCTGGCCGGCCGTCGACGCCCGCGAGCTGCGCGCCGCCACCGCCGAGACCCAACTCCGGGTACGCCAGGCCGGGGCGGCGCTGGCCGGGCTGACCGGCTGCACGCTGACCGCCCTGGTCGCGGAGCCGGACGGCGGGCAGGGCTGGCTGGTCCAGCTCGGCGACTCGCGGGCGTACCGGCTGCGCGACGGGCTGCTGGAACTGATGACGGTCGACCACACCATGGCATGGCTCGGCGTGTTGCACGGCTGGTGGCCGGCGACCTCACCGGAGGCGGCCCGGGCCCGCTACCAACTGCTGCGCTACGTCGGCCACCCGGACAAGCCCGAGCCGGACGTGCTGGCCGTCCCCCTGCGCACGGGTGACACCTGGCTGCTCTGCACCGACGGGGTGAGCGACCAGCTCGGCTACCACCGGCTACGCGACCTGCTGGCCGCACGGCGGGACCCGGCGCAGACCGTCGGCGCGCTGCTCTCCGCCACCCTGGCCGAGGGCGGCGACGACAACGCCACCGCCGTGGTGGTCCGCGTACACCCCACCGTCCCCACTCCCCGCTGACCACCGCCCCCGCCCGGTGGAACCGGCACCGGTTCGGCCGTCTCGGTCCACGGCGGGCACGCCCCCGACTACGGTGGGTGAGAGAGCGCGGTCGGGAGGTGAGGCGGGATGGCCACGCCCACCCTCGACGCGGTGGTGGTCGGTGTCGGCGACTCGGAGGAGGACCTCCAGGTGGTCCGCACGGCCGCCGGCGAGGCCGCCGCGCACGATCGTCCGCTGCACCTGCTGCACGCCTTCAACTGGGCGGCGGCCCTCGCGGAGCCCTCGGTGGCCGGGCCGCGCGCCGCCGCCGAGGAGCTGCTGGAACGCGCCGAACGGGCAGCCGCCGAGGTCGAGCCGGAGGTCCCGGTACACGGCAAGATCGTCGAGGGCTCCCCGGTCGAGGCGCTGCTCCGGGCCTCCGATTCGGCGTACCTGGTGGCGCTCGGTGACGGCGGGATCGCCAACTGCCCGACCTGCGTACCGTCCGACGCCCCGGCCGTGCAACTCGCCGCCCGGGCCGGCTGCCCGGTGCTGGTGGGCCGGGCCGAGCCGGCGCCGCAGGGGCCGGTGCTGGTCGGCGTGGACGGGTCGGAGGCCGGCGACACGGCCCTCGGTTACGCCTTCGACTGCGCGGAGCGGCACGGGTCCCGGCTGCTCGCGATCCGGGTCATCGAGCCCGGCCGCCACGACGACGGTGGCGACCTGCTCGCCGAGGCGGTGGCCCGACATGGCGCAAGGCATCCCGCCGTCGCCGCCGAGTGCCACACGCTGCACGGCGATCCGGGCACCGTCCTGGTCGACCAGTCCCGCTCGGCGCAGCTCGCCGTGGTCGCGGCCCGGGGCGAGGAACCACTGCGGGGGATGCTGGGCGCGGTCAGCCAGACGCTGCTCTACCACTCGCCGGCACCGGTGATCGTCGTTCGTGGACTCGGCCCCACGGGCGTGGAGGATTGATGACGCTCGCACGTTCCGGGACCAACGGCCCTGACCAGACTCGCGGCGACCGGGCGACGCTGGACATGCCCGGACGGAAATCCGCCCTCGGGTGGCAGAAGTCCCCGACGCGCGAGAGGCTAATGCAGCATGGACACCGCTCTCGACCTGCACAGCCCCCTGACCGAAGACGAGCTGCGCCGGCTCGACGCCTACTGGCGGGCGGCCAACTACCTCACCGTCGGGCAGATCTACCTGCTCGACAACCCCCTACTGCGCGAACCGCTCAGGCCGGAGCACGTCAAGCCGCGGCTGCTGGGGCACTGGGGCACCAGCCCCGGCCTCAACCTGATCTACGCGCACCTCAACCGGGTCATCGTCGACCGGGACCTGTCCGCCATCTTCGTCACCGGCCCGGGCCACGGCGGTCCCGCGCTGGTGGCGAACACCTGGTTGGAGGGTACGTACAGCGAGCTCTACCACTCGGTGACCCGCGACGAGACCGGTCTGGCCCGGCTGTTCCGCCAGTTCTCCTTCCCCGGTGGCATCCCCAGCCATGTGGCGCCGGAGGTGCCCGGCTCGATCCATGAGGGCGGCGAGCTGGGCTACGCGCTCAGCCACGCCTACGGTGCCGCGTTCGACAACCCGGACCTGCTGGTCGCCTGCGTGATCGGGGACGGCGAGGCGGAGACCGGCCCGCTGGCCGGGAGCTGGCTGTCCAACGTGTTCCTCAACCCGGCCCGGGACGGCGCGGTGCTACCCATCCTGCACCTCAACGGCTACAAGATCGCCAACCCCACCGTCCTGGACCGGATCCCCACCGAGGAACTGCTCGAACTCATGCGCGGCTACGGCCACCAGCCGTACGTCGTCGAGGGCGACGACCCGGCCGTGGTCCACCAGAGCCTCGCCGCGACCATGAACCGGGCGCTCGACGAGATCGCCGCGATCCAGCGCCGGGCCCGCTCCGGCGGCCCCGTCGAGCGCCCCAGATGGCCCATGATCATCCTGCGTACGCCGAAGGGCTGGACCGGCCCGAAGGAGGTCGACGGCAAGCCGGTCGAGGGGACCTTCCGCGCCCACCAGGTGCCCGTCGACCAGGTGCGGACCAACCCCGAGCACCTGGCCGAGCTGGAGCGCTGGCTGCGCAGCTACCAGCCGGAGGAACTCTTCGACGCCACCGGCGCCCCCGTCGCCGAGCTGGCCGCCCTGCCGCCCAGGGGCGACCGGCGGATGAGCGCCAACCCGGTGGCCAACGGCGGGCGGCTGCTCCGCGACCTGGATCTGCCCGACTTCCGCGACTACGCGGTCGACGTCCAGCAACCCGGCGAACCGATCGCCGGGGCGAGCGGCGCGCTCGGCCCGTGGGTCCGCGACGTGATCAGCCGCAACCCGCAGACCTTCCGCCTGTTCGGGCCCGACGAGGTCGCCTCGAACCGGCTCGGCGCCGCCTTCGAGGTCACCGACCGCGCGTTCGTCGGCGACACGGTCCCCGGCGACGACCACCTCTCCCCCGGTGGACGGGTGATGGAGGTGCTGTCGGAGCACCTGTGCCAGGGCTGGCTGGAGGGCTATCTGCTGACCGGCCGGCACGGCATCTTCACCAGCTACGAGGCGTTCATCCACATCGTCGACTCGATGGTCAACCAGCACGCCAAGTGGCTCAAGGTGACCCGGCGCATCCCCTGGCGCGCACCGGTGGCCTCGCTGAACTACCTGCTCTCCAGCCACGTGTGGCGGCAGGACCACAACGGCTTCTCGCACCAGGACCCGGGCTTCATCGACCACGTGGTCAACAAGAAGGCCGAGGTGGTCCGGGTCTATCTGCCACCGGACGCCAACACCCTGCTCTCCACCATGGACCACTGCCTGCGCAGCCGGCACTACATCAACGTGGTGGTGGCCGGGAAACAGCCCGCGCCGAACTGGCTCACCATGGACGAGGCGATCCAGCATGCCCGCCGTGGCCTGGGCATCTGGGACTGGGCCAGCAACGACGACGGCAGCGAGCCGGACGTGGTGCTCGCCTGCGCCGGCGACGTGCCGACGCTGGAGACCCTGGCCGCGGCCGACCTGCTCCGCCAGCACCTGCCCGAGCTGAAGGTCCGGGTGGTCAACGTGGTCGACCTGATGCGCCTACAGCCACCGTCGGAGCACCCGCACGGCCTGCCGGACAACGAGTTCGACACCATCTTCACCCGCGACAAGCCGATCATCTTCGCCTACCACGGCTACCCGTGGCTGATCCACCGGCTCACCTACCGCCGGGCCAACCACGACAACCTGCACGTGCGCGGTTACAAGGAGGAGGGCACCACCACCACGCCCTTCGACATGGTGATGCTCAACGACCTGGACCGTTTCCACCTGGTCATCGACGTCATCGACCGGGTGCCGGGGCTCGCCTCGCGCGCCGCGCACCTGCGCCAGGAAATGATCGACGTCCGGCAGTCCTGCCGCGACTACACCCGCCGGTACGGCGAGGACGACCCCCGGGTCGCCGAGTGGCGGTGGATCCGCGAGACCGAGCAGGGCCTGCGGAACGGCCGGTGAACGGCGTCGCGGAGCGGAAGGAGACACGGTGAGTTCCGAGATGATCCTGGTCGGCTACGACGGCTCGACCGACGCGAAGGTGGCCCTGAACTGGGCGCTGGACGAGGCGGGCCGCTCGGGCCGACCGGTCCGGCTGGCGTACGTCTTCGAGTGGCTGACGGTTGCCGGCTGGGTCGGCCCCGGGGTCACGCCGGGGATCTGGCCGGACGAGACCGCCCGGCAGCAGGTCGAGGAGCTGGTCCGGTCGGCCGCGGAGTCCGCCGCGGCCGACCGGCCCGGCCTCACCGTGCACGGCGAGGTCCTCGACGGACCGCCCGCCCTGGTGTTGCAGGAACGCTCGGCCGAGGCCGGGATGGTGGTGCTCGGCACCCGGGGGCAAGGCGGTTTCGGCGGCCTGCTCGCCGGCTCCACCGCGGTCTCCGTCGCCGCCCACGCGCACTGCCCGGTGATCGTGGTACGCGACGGGCAGGCGGCCACCTCCGGGCCGGTGGTGGTCGGCGTGGACGGCTCCGAATCCTCGCTGCTGGCCCTCGGCTTCGCCGTCGAGCGGGCCGCCCAGCGGGACGTCCCGCTACGGGTGCTGCGGGCCTGGGGACCGTCCGGGGAGCGACGGGTGCCGCCCGACTCCGACCCGGAGGCCGCGGAGCGGACAGCGGTCGAACAGGACGTGGCCCAGTGGCGGGAGACATTCCCGGACGTGCCGATCGAGGTCCAGGTGCCCCCGGGCAACCCGGCGGCGCTGCTGGTCGAGGCGAGCCGCGAGGCGCAGCTCGTGGTGGTCGGCAGCCGGGGCCGGGGCGGGCTGCGCGGCATGCTGCTCGGCTCGGTCAGCCAGCAGCTCATCCACCACTCGCACTGCCCCGTCGCGGTGGTCCGGGAACGCTGAGCCCGCAGCCCAACGCGTGACGCTGTGGCCGCGACACACGGGCCGGTCACCGGCCGGAGGATTCCTGTCCCGCCTCCGGGTTGAGCGAGAAGTAGTCCTCCTCCTCCTGCGCCAGGTGCAGCCGCAGCACCGCGTCCAGGCCGTACAGGGCAGCGAGCAGGTCGGGCACCTCATCGCGGCGCAACCGGCCGTCCGGGTGCTGCGCCAGGTGCCCACCGATCCGGTCCACCAGCCGGGCGATCTCCACGTGCGCCCGGCTCATCGTCGAGGTCGCCTCAACGCTGCCCAACGGGTCGGCCAGCGCCGGGTACAGGTGCCGTTCCTCGGCCGCCTCGTGCGGCAGCACCTCGTCAACCAGCCGGCGGTGCGCCTCCCGCAGCGCCGGCACGCACTCCGGGTCGTCCGGACGGGTCGCCACCAGGTCGGCGGTGTCGCGCAGCCGGTTCAGCACCTCACGGACGACGTCGTGCTCGCCCGCGTACCGGTCGATGAGCTCCCGGGTCCGCGGCGGGACGTCCCGGTGGCGCAGGCCGCCCCGCAGGGCACGCAGCGCGTTCACGATCACCAGCACGTCGATGCCCTCCTGGAGGAACGCGCCGGCGACCGGGGGCAGTTTTCCCACGGCGGCGGCCACCATCGCGACCACGGCCAGCCCCATCCCGACGGTGGCGCTCTGCACCGCGATACGGCGGGCGTACCGGGCGATCTCGACGGCGTCGGCGAGCCGGTCCAGCCGGTCCACGGTGAGCACCGCGTCGGCCACGTCAGCGGAGGCGGTCGCCCCGGTGGCCCCCATCGCCACCCCGACGTGCGCCTGGGCCAGCGCCGGCGCGTCGTTGACCCCGTCGCCGACCATCACGGTCACCGCCCGACCCGACTCCTCCTGCACCCGGGCGACCTTCTGCTGCGGCGAGCACTGGGCCCACACGTCGTCCACGCCGACCGTCTGCGCGACCTGCCGGGCCGTACGCGGCCGGTCGCCGGTGACCATGACCAGGCGATCCAGCCCGCTCTCGCGGAGCCGCCGCACGGTACGCCGGGCGTCGGGGCGTACCGGGTCCTCCAGCAGGATCGCGCCGAGCGGGCCACGGTCGTCGCTGACCCAGACGGTGGAGCGGCCGGCCAGTTCGGCGCGCTCGCGTACCCGGTGCGCCCACTCGGGGGGCTCGCCGTCGAGCTGGCCCACCCGCACCAGCCGGCCGTCCACCCGGCCGGTGACCCCGCGCCCCGGCTCCTCCGTGACGTCCGCCGGCTCGCTCAGGGGCAGCCCCTGCGCGCGGGCCTGGCGGACCAGGGCGGCGGCCAGCACGTGCGGGGAGAGCTGCTCGACGGAGGCGGCCAGCCGCAGCACCTCGTCCCGGTCGCCACCGGGCGCGACCACCGTCTGGGCGGCGCGCGGCCGGCCGGCGGTGAGCGTGCCGGTCTTGTCCATCAGCAGGGTACGGGCGCGGCCGAGCAGCTCCAGCGACCCGCCGTCGCGGACCAGCACCCCGCGCCGGGCCACCCGGGACAGCCCGGAGACGATGGCGATCGGGGTGGCCAGCAGCAGCGGGCAGGGGGTGGCCACCACCAGCACCGCCACCGCCCGCAGGAACTCGCCGGAGACCGCCCAGGCCACCCCGGCCACCAGCAGGGTGAACGGCACGAACGCGGCGGCGTACCGGTCGGCCAGCCGCACCATCGGGGCCTTGCGCGCGGTCGCCTCCTCGGCGAGCCGGACGATCCCGGCGTACGTGCTCTCCGCCGCGCTCTTGCGGGCCCGCATGCCGAAGCCCGCGCCGGCGTTGACCACCCCGCTGGCCACCTGCTCGCCCGCGCCGCGGGTCACCAGCTGCGACTCGCCGGTGACCACCGACTCGTCCAGCGTCGCGGGCTCCTCGACGGTCCCGTCCACCGGCACCACGTCGCCGGGACCGACCACCAGCCGGTCCCCCACCGCCACCTGGTCCAGCGGCACCACCTCGATGCCACCGTCCGGGGCGCGCCGCCGGGCCTGCCGGGGAGCGCGTTCCAGCAGCGCCCGCAGGTCCCGGCTGGCGCGGCGCTGCGCGTAGTCCTCCAGCCCCTGCCCGGTGGCGACCATCACGGCGATCACCGCGCCGGCCAGGTACTCCCGGACCAGCAGCGCGCCGACCAGCGCCAGCACGGCGATCACGTCCACCCCGAACTGCCGGCGCCACAGCTGCCGCACGGTGGTCCAGCCGGCCGGCAGCAGCGCCACCAGGGTCACCGCCGCCCAGACCAGGTCGGCCGCGCCGCGCTGCCCGGCGAGCCACAACCCGGCGCCGACCAGCACCGCCAGGGTGAGCAGGGTGATCGGCGCCCACTCCCGCCAGTCCAGCCGGCGCTGCCGCACCGGCCGCTCGGGTACGCACTCGCGCGGTTCCGCATCCACGTGCGGATCGTCTCAGCGGGGCGCGTTGCCGGGCAGGGCATCCCGGGTAATCCGCACGGGTCCAACGGCCCGAACACGGCAGGCCCGGCGCACCGGGTGACCGGACGCCGCGTGGCAGAGGATGGGGAGGCACCGCCACCCGGACACGGCCGGGTGCGGCACGATGGGGAAAACGGAAAGGTCGTGACGATGAGCCACGAGACGCCGGCTACCGGCCGCCCGCTGACCACCGCGCTCGCGGAGGCCGCCGCGACGTCCGGTCGTGCCCCCTCGGTGCACAACACCCAGCCGTGGCGCTGGAAGGTCCTCCCCGACGCGCTGGAGCTGCGGATGGCGCGGGACCTGCGGATCAGCGCCACCGACCCGGAGGGCCGGCTGGTGACGCTGAGCTGCGGCGCGGCGCTGCACCACGCGTGCGTGGCGCTGGCCGCCCAGGGCTGGACGGCGGTCGTGGAGCGGATGCCCGACCCGGGCCAGCCGGAACTCCTCGCCCGGCTCACCGGGTTCCGGCACACCGGGGCGGACCCGGACGCGATGCGCCTCGTGCAGTGCATGCAGGTCCGGCACACCGACCGCCGCCCGGTGAGCGACGAGCCACTGCCCGGCGCGGCCCTCGACGAGATCGTCGCGGCGGCCCACGCGGACGACGTACGGCTCCAGATCCTCGACCCGGACCAGGTGATGGATCTGGCCGCCGCGGCCTCGCAGGCCGGCACGGTCGCGGCCGAGGACCCGCAGACCCGCGAGGAACTGGAGTACTGGACCAGCCGGGCCGGCACCGGCACCGGGCTGCCACCCGAGGTGCTGCCCGAGCAGGCCCCGCAGACCACCGTGCCGGGCCGGGACTTCGGCCGTCCCGGCACCCTGCCGGTCGGCCCCGGGCACGACCAGGCCGCCCGCTACGGGATCCTCTGGGGCACCGAGGACGAGCCGGACAACTGGCTGCGGGCCGGAGAGGGGCTCTCGTCCGCCTGGCTGACCGCCACCCGGCTCGGGGTCTCCGTGGTGCCGCTCAGCGGCGTGGTCGAGCTGGAAGGCACCCGGCTGACCGTGCGCCGACTGCTGGCCGGGCTCGGCTACCCGTACCTGACGCTGCGGTTGGGGCTACAGGACCCGGCACACGCCGGGCCCCCGCACACCCCGCGCCTGGCCACCGAGGAGATCGTCGACACCTCCGCGGCGCACGGCGGGGACCGGTAGCGACTCGTCTCCGGCCGCCACCGGGCGATAGCATCGGTCGGTGGCCAGCGCACCGAATCCCCGGCACGAGCACGTCACCCCGTCCCTGGGGCTGACCCCGCTGTCCCGGGTGCGGCTCGACGAGCTGCTCCAGGAGATGCTGGACCGGGTCGGTGAGGTGGTCACCAGCCGGGAGCGGCTACGCGCCCTGCTCGACGCGGTGGTGGGCATCGGCTCCGACCTCGACCTGCGCAGCACGCTACAGCGGATCGTGCAGTCGGCGTGCGAGCTGGTCGGGGCGAAGTACGGCGCGCTCGGCGTGATCGGGGCCGACCGGATGCTGCACGACTTCGTCATCCACGGCATCGGCGAGGAACTGCACGCGAAAATCGGTGAGCTGCCGCACGGCCGGGGAGTGCTCGGCCTGCTCATCGACGATCCGCGGCCGCTGCGCATGCCGGACATCACCCGGCACCCCAAGTCGTACGGCTTCCCGCCGCACCACCCCCCGATGCACAGCTTCCTCGGCGTGCCCGTCCGCATCCGCGACCACGTCTTCGGCAACCTCTACCTCGCCGAAAAGCAGGGCGCGGCCGAGTTCACCGAGGACGACGAGGAGATCGTGGTGGCGCTGGCCGCCGCGGCCGGCGTGGCGATCGAGAACGCCCGCCTCTACGCGCTGGCGCACCGGCGGGAACGCTGGCTGGCCGCCACCGCCGAGATCACCTCGGTGCTGCTCGGCGAGGTCCGGCGGACCGACGCGCTGACCCTGGTGGCCCGGCGGGCCCGGGAGGTCGCCGAGGCGGAGCTGGCGCTGGTGCTGCTCTACGACGAGGACGAGGGCCAGTTCACCGTCGAGGTGGTCGACGGCGCCGACGAGACCGCGGCAGCGCTGGTCGGCGCGGTGCTGCCGGCCGCCGAGACCACCTTCGGCGGTTCGGTCACCGAGGGCCGACACGAGTCGCTGGACAACCTCGCCGAGGCCGCGTCCTGGCCCCGCCCGGTGGTCGCCGGCCCGGCCGTGGTCTCCCCCCTGGCCGCGGGCGACACCCTGCACGGTGTCCTGGTGATCGCCCACCGACCCGACCGCGCGCCCAGCGGCGAGGACGACGCCGCGCTGCTCAACAGCTTCGCCGGCCAGGCCGCGCTGGCCATGGAGCGGGCCCGGGGCCAGGAGGAGCGGGAGCTGCTGGTGGTCCTGGAGGACCGCGAGCGGATCGCCCGCGACCTGCACGACGTGGTGATCCAGCGGCTCTTCGCCACCGGCCTGCAGTTGCAGAGCGGGGCGATGAACGCGCGCCCCGAGGTGGCCAAGCGGATCAACCAGGCCGTCGACGACCTGGACGCCACCATCCGGGACATCCGGCGGACCATCTTCGAGCTGCGCACACCGATGAGCGCCGCGCTGCGTACCGAGATCCGCGAGGCGATCGAGGTGGCCGCCGAGTCGTTGGGCTACCGGCCCCGCCTGGACCTGGTCGGCCCGATCGACAGCGCCGTCCCGAACGAGCTGCGTCCCGAGCTCACCGCCGTGCTGCGCGAGGCGCTGTCCAACGCCGTACGCCACGCGCAGGCCGACCGGGTGTCGGTGACGGTACAGGTCGACGCCGGCTGGGTGACGGTGACGGTCACCGACGACGGGGTCGGCTGCGACCCGGAGGCGGCCCGCAGCGGCCTGGTGAACCTGCGCGAGCGGGCCGAACGCCTCGGTGGTGACTTCCAGTTGAGCCGGGTGGCCCCGCACGGCACCGAGGTGCGCTGGAGCGTCCCGCTGCGCGACTGACCGGCCGGGCCGGGCACGGCAGCCCGGCCCGTGGCCGGCGACGCCTCAGTGCCGCTGGCCGAGCAGCCGGGTGGCCAGCACCGCCGCCTGCGTACGACGCTCCAGGCCGAGCTTGGCCAGCACACTGGAGACGTAGTTCTTCACGGTCTTCTCGGCGAGGAACATCTTGCCGGCGATCTCCCGGTTGGTGAGCCCCTCGGCCACGTACTCCAGGATCCGCCGCTCCTGCTCGGTGAGCGACTTCAGCTCACGCGGCTGCTCGACGCCGCTGCGGATCCGCTCCAGCACCCGGGTGGTGATCGCCGGATCGAGCAGGGACTGCCCGGCCGCCACCCGGCGGACCGCGTCGACCAGGTCGGTGCCCCGGATCTGCTTGAGCACGTACCCGGCGGCACCGGCCATGATCGCGGCGAAGAGCGCCTCGTCGTCCTCGTACGAGGTGAGGATCAGGCCCTTGATCGAGGAGTCCAGGGCCCGGATGTCCCGGCACACGTCGATGCCGTTGCCGTCGGGCAGCCGGGCGTCGAGGATCGCCACGTCGGGGCGGAGCGCCGGAATGCGGCGGGCCGCCTCCTGGGCGGAGCCGGACTCACCGACCACCTCGATGTCGCCGCTGCTGGTGAGCAGGTCGGCAAGGCCACGACGGACGACCTCGTGGTCGTCGAGCAGGAACACCCGGATCATCCGTCCTTTCTACCCCGGCGCCCCACGATCGTGCACGGGCCGAAGGTCCCGACCGCGCCGCCGCGGCGGGTAGACGGTCCCCACAAGATGAGGACCTTGGGCCCTGCTCGGGTAACCCCTGGTTGACGCACCGTAGAGGGGAGCCGACCAGGAGGCGGCACGGCCTGCCACGGAAGGAGCAGCACCATGACCACCGGCTTCACCGTCGAGCAGCTTACGGCCGCCGCCGCAGACGCCGTCCGGGCACCGTCCCTGCACAACACCCAGCCGTGGCGGTTCCGGCTGCGCGACGGCGGGATCGAGGTGTCCGTCGACCCGCTGCGCGGGCTGGCCGCCACCGACCCGAGCGGCTGGGGCGCCCGGATCGCCTGCGGGGCGGCCCTGTTCAACCTGCGGCTGGCGCTCGCCGTGGCGGGCACCCCGGCCCGGGTCCGGCTCCGGCCGTACCCCGCCGACCCGAACGTGGTGGCCCGGCTGGAACCGGACGTGCCGCGCCGCCCCACCCCCACCGAGCAGAGCCTGTACGCGGCGATCGGCCGCCGGTTCAGCAACCGCGCCCCGTTCTGGCCCGACCCGGTCCCCGCCGACGCCCGGTGGCGGCTCGTCGAGGCCGCCCGGGCCGAGGAGTGCTGGCTGGAGCTGCTGATCGGCACCGGCGCGGTCAACGCGTTCGCCGAGATCGCCCGCAGCGCCCACCGGGTCCTCGAACGCGACCCCGCGTACGTCGCCGAGCGGACCGCCTGGATCCGCTCCGAGCCCTGCCCCGACGGCGTGCCGACCGCCGCCGGCGGCCCGCCGAGCGAGCCGCAGGACCTGCTGCCGCAGCGCGGCTTCGGGGGGCGTAACCGGGGGCCGGGGCGGGACTTCGAACCGGAGCCGCTGGTCGCGGTGCTGGGGTCGGCCGGGAACACGGCCGCCGACCAGATCATCGCTGGTCAGGCCCTGCAACGGGTGCTGCTGACCGCCACCGACGCCGGGCTGGCCGTGTCGATGATCTCCCAGCCGATCGAGGTGTCCGGGGCGCGGGAGGCGCTGCGGCTGTCCCTGGGCCGGTTCGGCACCCCGCAGATGGGAATGCGGATCGGATACGGCCAGCCGGGCAGCACCACCCCGCGCCGCCCGGTCGAGGAGGTGCTCGACGTGCCGGTCGCGCCGGCCTGAGCCCACGCCGCCCACACGCCGCCCGCGCCCCGGTCCGAGACGGTCAGGCCGGCCGGGCGACACCGGCCAGCAGGTCCGCCTCGCGTTCCGGGTCGAGCCCCAGCGGGGCCCGGGCCGGCCGGCCGGCGCGGGGCGGCACCTGACCCACCTCGCCCAGCCAGCACCAGGTGTCGGCGACCGTCTCGGCCGCCGGCCGGCAGACCAGCCCCGACGCGTACGCCCGCTCGACGTCGAGGTCCTGCATCCAGCGGAACTCGTGCCCCGGCGGGATCCAGATCGGCAGGTCGTTCCAGGGCACGACCCCCGCGGCCAGGATCGGTCCCGGATCCGTCCAGCGCAGCGCCGCGTCCGCGCCGGTGACCGCGACTGCCGCGTCGAGCAGCTCACCCATCGTCGTGTGCCCGGTGCGCCCCACCACGTTGTACGCCCCGCCAGCGCCCTCGGCACACCGGTCCAGCAGCCAGCTCGCCAGGTCCCGTGCGTCGATGTACTGCACCGGAAGGTCCCGCGGCCCCGGGGCCAGCACCTCGCCGCCCCGGGCGATCCGCCGCAACCACCACGGCAGCCGCCCGATGTCCTCGCCCGGCCCGAGGATCAGCCCGGCGCGGGCCAGCAGCGCCCGCTCGCCGAAGACCTCCACCGCCGCCCGCTCCCCGCCCGCCTTGAGCTGTGGATAGTCGCCGTCCACCGCGTCGGCCGACGCCTCGACGACCGGCGCGTCCTCGGCCGAGCCCGGCTCCACGGGCTGGGCGTAGACCGAGCAGCTGGAGACGTAGCCGTAGTGCCCCACCGAACCGGCCAGGGCCCGCGCCGCGTTCCGCACCGCCCGGGGCGCGCCGTCCCAGGTGTCCACCACCACGTCCCACGCACCGCCGGAGAGCGCCGCCAGCCCGTCCGGCGCCGTCCTGTCCCCCGCAACTGGCGTACGCCCGCCGGCGCGTCGCCGTGCAGCCCCCGGTTGAACACCGTCACCGACCAGTCACGGCGTACCGCCTCGGACACCACGGCCCCACCGACGAACCCCGTCCCACCCAGCACCAGCAGTCTCATACGCCCCACCCTGCCCGTTACCGCCCTCACCGACGAGCCACGTTCACGTTGAGCGGATCTGCCGAGGGCAGAAGCCCCCTGTCCCCCGCCGCACCCACCCCGCCCTTGATCGACTCCGTGCACGGCATACGGCGATCTCGACGGGGCCGGACGCCGCCCCCTTCCGAGCCTGCCTGCCTCGCGATCCGGCCTTGATCGACTCCGTGTGCGGCATGTGGTGGTCTCAGCGGGGCCGGTGACCACCGTTTGCGGCACATGGAGTGGGTCGCCTTGGGTCCGGTCGTGGCTGGAGCTCTTCGCGGTCCGGCCCGCCCGGGCCTCGACGGGGCCTTGGTCGACCTCCTGTGCGGGTATGTGGCGGTGCCGGCGGGTGCCGGATGTCGGGCTTCTGAGCCCGTCCGCCTCCACTAGGTCTTGATCGACTCCGTGTGCGGCATGTGGTGGTCTCGGCGGGGCCGGTGACCACCGTTTGCGGCACATGGAGTGGATCACGGAGTTCCGCGTCCACCCGGCGCCACGTTTTGTGCTGGATGTCCGGTTCGGGAGTGGGCGGCGGCATCCTGCGGCCGGAATGGCCGACGGGCGGGGGTCGTTGTACAGGGCTGCACGACCGAGGAGCCCCCCAAACCCCGGGGGTGATGGCCGCCCGCGTCGGCGGGTGGGCCGATCCCGGGAATGACGCCGGGTGGTCGGTCGTTGTACATGGTCCCGGCGCCGCGAAGAGGCGATCCCCCTCGCCCCGTGAGCGTTCCGGTCGAAGACTTTCCCCCTTCTCTTTTGAGCGCCTGACGGTGCTTGCGCACACGGAAATTGCCGTCTCCCCTCTTGTCGGCGGGTGTGCGCCAACCCCCGAATGGAGCTTGTCATGAACACGATGCTGCGTAAGAGCGTTCTTGGTGTTGCTGGTCTGGCTTTCACCGGTGGTGTGTTCGCTGGTCCGATCGCGGCTCACGCCGCTGAGCCGGTGCACGCCAACCCGGCCGTCGTACAGGCCGACAAGCCGGACAGCGGCAAGCTGATCCCGCACGGTGTGCAGGGCGCGCAGTCGAGGATCGGTCTGAACGACGAGCAGACCGGCAACGTGAAGGCGATCATCGCGGCGACGAAGAAGGCCGGGATGCCGGAGCGGGCCGCGGTGGTGTCGATCGCCACGAGCCTGCAGGAGTCGAAGCTGGAGAACCTGGGCCACCTCGGCGACAAGAACGATCATGACTCGCTGGGTCTGTTCCAGCAGCGCCCGAGCTCGGGTTGGGGTTCGCCGGAGCAGATCACCGATCCGGAGTACTCGACGACGGCGTTCCTGAAGGGTCTGAAGCAGGTTGACGGGTGGCAGGACATGCCGCTGACCAAGGCCGCCCAGACGGTGCAGGTGTCGGCGTACCCGGATGCCTACGCCCAGTGGGAGCAGCAGGCCGCCGACCTGGTCGCCCAGCACTGGAACAGCTGACAACCACAGAACACGAACCACATGAACATCGCTGGCCGGCACCCCGCAACCCGGGGTGCCGGCCAGCGGCGTTCCTGCAGATCTTGGACCGGACGTCCGGACCGCTCGCGCCACGCGTCGGTGCGGGGTACGTATTTCTGGTGGGCGATACTGGGTTTGAACCAGTGACCTCTTCCGTGTCAAGGAAGCGCGCTCCCACTGCGCCAATCGCCCGAGCGCCCGCCGGGTCGGAACACCGGCGGCGGTCGGCCCCCGAGGGGCAGATCGCGAGCGGACGACGGGATTCGAACCCGCGACCCTCACCTTGGCAAGGTGATGCGCTACCAGCTGCGCTACGTCCGCGTGCCGCCGGCCTTCGTCGGCGACGGGTAGAACTGTACCCGATGACAAGATCGCCGTGCGGGTGCCCCCACCCGCGGGTGCCGCTCGGACCGACCACGGCGTGATTGCGCTGGTCGCCGTCGGGGTACTGACTCCCACCGACAGCACAACCCGTCCCCCGAAGGAGGCTGTCGTGGGAATCGGAACCAGCATCTTCCTGATCGCGGTCGGCGCGATCCTCACCTTCGCGCTGGACGCCGACATCGGCGGGGTCAGCCTGGACGTCGTCGGCTGGATCCTGATGGCGGCCGGCGTGCTCGGCCTGATCATGACCGCGCTGATCTGGGGCCGCCGCCGCCGGGAGGTGGTCACCACGGCCGAGCCGGTGGAGTACCGGCGGGTCGAGGAGCCTCGAGACGTGGCGCCGCCGCTGTGACACGCGGGCACCCGTGGTCGGCGGAGCTGACCGGTCGCGGGCAGGACGGGCCCGGGGGTGCCGGCCGTGGCCGGCACCCCGTACGGGTGGCGGGTCAGCCGCGCATCAGCTCGTTGAGCGTGCCGTAGTCGAGGGTGTCGGCCAGGGCGGCGTACGTCCCGGCGGCGAACGCCTCCACGGCGGCCCGGTGGGCCACCGCGTAGGCGGCCTCGGCGACGGAGGAGCCGAGGCTGACCCGGGCCACCCCGATCTTCGCCAGCTCGGCCACGGCCGGGGCGCCCGGACCGGCCAGGACGTTCAGCGGCGCCGGGATCGCCTCGACCAGCGCGGCCAGCGTGCCGGGGTCGACCACTCCGGGCACGAACACCCCGTCGGCGCCGGCCGCCAGGTACGCCCGGGCCCGCGCCACCGTCTCCGCGACGCCCCCGACGCCACGCAGGAACGTGTCGACGCGCGCGTTGACGAACAGCGGGATCCCGGCCCGGTCCGCGGCGGAACGGACGGCTGCCAGGCGGTCGCACTGATCGTCGACCTCCCGCAGCGGGGTCGCCCCGTCATGCCGGGCGTCCTCGACGTTGACGCCGACGGCACCGGCCGCGACCACCGCCGCGACGCTCTCGGCGACCTCGTCGGCGGTGCCGCCGTACCCGGACTCGATGTCGGCGGTGACCGGTAGCGGAACCGCCGCGACGACCCGGCGCACCAGGTCGACGGCGGTGTCGCGGCCGAGGGCGTCGCCGTCCGGCACACCGAGGCTCCAGGCCACGCCGGCGCTGGTGGTGGCGACCGCGCGGGCGCCGGCGGCGGCGACGATCCGGGCGCTCGCGGCGTCCCAGGCGTTGACCAGGACCAGCGGTTCGCCGGGGACGTGCAGGGAACGGAAGCGCAGGGCAAGACTGTGGTGATCGTTCACCCGGCCAGTCTGGGTCCACGCCGGCGATCGTCGTAATGTTTCAGTCCCGGCTGAAACGAGGGAGGCGGTGTGGTCGCGATCGGCCTGTCGGCGGGTGCCGTGGCACGGGTCCGGTTCGCGTTGTCCTGCCTCTGGGAGACGGTCGCCAGCGTGCGGGTGCTCCGCGACGCCGGCCAGCACGCGGTCCACCTGCCCTGGGTGAACCGGGTCCGGCCACGCCTGGCCGAGGCGAACCTGGTCGGCCCGGACCACGGCCTGCTCTGGCACCTCGTCCCGCCGGCGCCCGGGTACCTGGCGGACTTCCTCACCCCGCCGCCCGCCGGGCTGGCCCCCGACCTGGGGCAGGAGCTCGCCGCCCTGCGCGCCACCCCACCCGGGACCGTCCGCGCCCACCTGGACCTCTATCCCGACCCTCGACCACCGGCCCTGTCCGCTCTCTACGCCGACCCCGAGGACGGGCTGCGCCGGCTCACCGAGGAGATCGAGGCGTACTGGCGGCTGGCCCTCGCCGGCGACTGGCCCCGGATCCGGGCCCTGCTCGACGCGGAGGTGTTCCGGCGGGCCCGCCGGCTGGCCGAGGACGGCGCGGCCGGACTCCTCAACGACCTGCACGAGCGGGTCCGCTGGGAGGGCGACGCCCTGCTGATCAGCCAGCGGCACTGCACGGCTCCGGATGTGCCCGACGGCAGCGGGCTGGTGCTGGTGCCGTCGGTATTCGTCTGGCCGTCCGTGCTCAGCATCGCCGCCGGGGACGTGCCGCAGCTGGCGTACCCCGCCCGGGGGCTCGGCGCGCTGTGGGCCTGCCCACCGGCCGCGCCGGACGCGCTGGGCGCCGTACTCGGTCGAGGGCGGGCGCGGCTACTCGCGGCGCTGGACGCGCCCCGGTCGACCACCGAGCTGGCCCGGCGGACGGGCCTCTCCCCGGCCGGCGTCTCGCAGCATCTCACCGCGCTGCGCGCGGCCGGCCTGGTGGTGACACACCGGAACGGCCGGTCGCTGATGAGCAGCCGGACGGCGGTCGCGGAGGCCTTGTTGACCGCGTCGGGGTGAGCGGTGGCCGACGGGCCCGGGAGAAACCGCCGAGACGCGCCTCGGAGAAACAGGAAGGCTCGCCACCGGTGTCCGGTGACGAGCCTTCTGCTCATCGAGCTGGTGGGCGATACTGGGTTTGAACCAGTGACCTCTTCCGTGTCAAGGAAGCGCGCTCCCACTGCGCCAATCGCCCTCGTCTACTGCCGAGGTGGAGACGGGATTTGAACCCGTGTACACGGCTTTGCAGGCCGTTGCCTCGCCTCTCGGCCACTCCACCGAGGTTGCCCCCGACATGCGTGGCGGCGGCATCTCCGAGCGGACGACGGGATTCGAACCCGCGACCCTCACCTTGGCAAGGTGATGCGCTACCAGCTGCGCTACGTCCGCGTGTCCCCGGTGTTTCCCGGTGACGGATGAGAACTTTAGCCGAGGCCGGGAACGGTTGCCAAATCGGGGTGTCGTTTCGGGCGCGTCCGGGAGATGCCGTCCGACTTCGCGTAGAGCTTCCTAGGAGCCTGGGTGGGATCTTCCGAGCCCGGCGGGGGCGGGCGTACCGACACGCCAAACGAGAAGTGTCCGGCTTGCGACCGACACCCGCCCGACCTGCCGCCCCGGTAACTCCCCGTGGTCACATCGATGGGTTACGGTAACGGACGTGACGAGACGCGCCGCCGAAATCCGCCTGGATGCCCTGCTTCGCACGGCCTGTGACGTGATCGCGGAACGCGGACTCGCCAACACCCGCACCGTCGACGTGGCGGAGGCCGCCGGGGTCAGCCAAGCCCTGGTCTTCTACCACTTCGCCACCAAGGACCGACTGCTCGCGCAGGCGTTCGAGTACGCCGTCGAACAGGACCTGACCCGGCTCGACACGGTGGTCCGCTCCTCCGCCCCGCCACTGGCGAAGCTGCGCCGGATGCTGCGCCTCTACGCCCCGACCGGCCGGTCGACCTCGTGGTCCATGTGGATCGACGGCTGGGCGGAGTCGCTGCGTACCCCCGAGCTGGAAAAGCTCTCCCGCCGGCTGGACCTGCGGTGGCGGCAGGACCTCGCCAAGGTGATCTCCGACGGGGTGGCCGACGGCACGTTCGACTGCCCGGACCCGGCGGGCGCGGCGTGGCGGATCAGCGCGGTGATGGACGGCCTGGCGGTGCAGCTCGCGGTGCACGAGCGGGTGATCACCCGGCGGCAGATCGCCGAGTGGATCCGCCTCGTCGCCGCCCGGGAGCTGGGGCTGGAACCGGCCCAGCTCGACTGATCCCGGCCCCGGGGCGTACGACAGAATCACCCCCGTGTCCGACCTGTCCGCGGCCTTCGTCCGGCTGCACGCCCGACTCGCCCCGGTCGCCTTCGTCCCCGAGGTGCGGCTGCACCAGGCCGACGAGCCGATCGGCCTCTGGGAGCTGACCGAGGGTCAGTTCCGCAGCGCCCAACCACCGCCGTTCTGGGCCTTCGCCTGGGCCGGTGGGCAGGCGCTCGCCCGCTACGTCACCGACCACCCCGAGCTGGTCACCGGACGGCGGGTGCTCGACCTCGCCTCCGGCTCCGGCCTGGTCGCCATCGCCGCCGCCCGCGCCGGTGCCACCGCCGTCCGGGCCGTCGAGGTGGACGAGCGCGCGGTCGCGGCCGTCGCGCTCAACGCCGAGGCCAACGGGGTACGCGTCGACGCCGAACTCGGCGACATCCTCGACGGCGACGCCGGGGACGCCGAGGTGGTGCTGGCCGGCGACGTGTTCTACAGCGAGGCGATGGCCCGCCGGATGCTGCGTTTCCTGCTCCGGGCCGCCCGGTCCGGGGCCCGGGTGCTGGTCGGCGACCCGGGCCGGGCGTTCCTGCCCCGCGAGCGGTTCCACGAGCTGGCCGGGTACGACGTGCCGGTGCCGGAGGCGCTGGAGAGCGTACGGGTGAAGCACACCACCGTGTGGGAGCTGGACCCGGCTCCGCCGGGAGCCGCCCGCTAGCGTGACGCCGTGCTGTTCCGGGGCTGGGAGGAGTCCGTCGACGGCCGGTGGCCCGACGCGGCGACCGTGGTCGACCACGTCGGCGTGCCGCATCTGGTGGTGACCCGGCACGCGCTGGTCCGGCGGCTGCTCACCGATCCGGCGACGTTCCGGCCGGACAACGCCCTCGACGCGGTGACCCCGATCCCGGTGACCGCCCTGCGGATCCTCGCCGGTCACCGGTTCCGGCTGCCGCCGACGCTGGCCAACAACTCGGCCGCCAGCCATCCCGAGATCCGCGGCATCGTCGCCGACGCGCTGCACCCCGACCGGGTGGCCGCGCAGCAGCCCTGGCTGGCGGACCTGGTCCGGCGACGGGTGGCCCGGCTCGCCGCCGCCCTCGACGCCGGCACACCGGTCGACCTGTACGCCGAACTCGCCGCCGACCTGCCGCTGCTGGTGCTGGCCCGGCTGGTCGAGCTGCCGGACGCCCCGGTCGGCGCGGTCAAGGACTTCGCCCGCGCCGCCCTGGAGCTGTTCTGGGCGCCGCTCGACGAGGATCGGCAGCTCGCCCTCGCCACCGAGGTCGGCCGGTTCCACACCGTGCTGCGTACGTTCGCCGAGACCGGCGGCGGGCTGGCCGCCCGGCTGCGCGACGCCGGGCACTCCGCCGACGTGGTCGTCGGCGCGCTGTTCTTCCTGCTGGTCGCCGGCCAGGAGACCACCTCGCAGTTCCTCACCCTGCTGCTGCACCGGCTGGCCGGCGAACCGGCGGTGCGGGCCGGGCTCCGCTCCGGCGAGATCCGGGTCGCCGACGTGGTCGAGGAGGGGCTACGGCTGGAACCGCCGATCGTCACCTGGCGGCGGGTGGCGGCGGTGGACACCACGCTGGGCGGCACCGCCGTCCCGGCCGGCACCAGCATCGTGGCCTGGTTGGCCCGGGCCGGCCGGGATCCGGAGGTGGTCGCCGCCCCCGCCGAGTTCCGGCCCGGGCAGCGCGGCTCCCGGCGGCACCTGGCCTTCGGCGCCGGACCGCACCGGTGCGTGGGCGCGCAACTGGCCCGGATGGAGGCGGCCGTGGTGGTCGCCGAGGCGACGCCGCTGCTCGACGGGGTGACCGTGGTCCGACCGCCGTGGTGCCCGGACAACCTCACCTTCCGGATGCCGGACGCGTTCGTGATCCGCCGGGCCTGACCCCCACCAGGACCCCGCGCGCCCGGAGGGGGCCGGTGGCCCGGCACCGCAGACGAACCGCCCCAGGAACGCCAGCATGAGCGGCGTTCGCCCTCGTCACAGGTTGGCGGCTCGGCGGACGTCGGCCGCCATCCGGGACGAGTCGTGGTCCGGCTCCACCCCGTCGACAATGATGAGCTCGCCGGCCAGGTGCCGCGTACGCAGGGGCTTGATCTCCTGATAGCTCGCCGAGGCGTACCACGAGCGGGCGCTGTCCAGGTCCGGGAACTCGATGATCACGACATCACCCGGCCACTCGCCTTCGAGCACGTCCACGGTCCCGCCGTGGACGATGAACCGCCCCTCGTACGGAGCCAGGGTGGCCTCGATGCGCTCCATGTACTCCAGCACCTCGGCGTGGACGGGTGCCCGGCGCAGATGGGCCAGTGCGTACGCGCTCATTGCCGCTCCTCTCGTTTCCTCTCGTTGGGGTCAGGCCGCCGGGACCCGGTCCAGGAAACCGAAGACCTGGCGCAGCCGCCCGTCGCCGTCCGTGACCGCGACGTCGAAGCCGGCAACCGGCGCCGCACCCTCGGCCGGCCCGAGCTCCCAGCTGAAACGGACCTGGTCGTGGTGCCCGTCGACCGGCCCGACCAGCCGGAATCGCATCCCGGGAAACTGGCCCTGGACCGCGCCGACCAGCTGGTCGATCGCCTCCCTGCCCTCGGCCACGCCGAGCGGGTCGACGTACCGGGCGTCCGCGGCCCACAGCTCGTCGATGGCCCGGCGGCGCTGCCCCGGGTCGGTCTCGTTCCAGATCGCGATGTACCGGCCGGCCAGCTCCTTGAACTCCGACATGGTTCCTCCCCATCTCGTGCACGGCGCCGGTCGTGGCGCCCTCGGGATGAGATCGTTCCGGCTCGGGCGGCGGCGCGTCGATTACCTCAGGGGTAATGGCCGGTGGACGAGGCGCCCCGTTAGGGTCTGGTGTCGTGACCACGGTGGCGGTGCCCAGCCGGCCGGTAGGCGAACTCCTGCGCGACTGGCGTCGACGCCGGCGACTCAGCCAGCTCGGCCTGTCGGTCGACACCGGAATCTCGACCCGGCATCTGAGCTTCGTGGAGACCGGCCGGTCCCGCCCGAGCCCCGAGCTGATCCTTCGGCTGGCGGAGCACCTGGACGTCCCGCTCGCCGAGCGCAACACGCTGCTGCTCGCCGGCGGCTACGCGCCCGCGTACTCCCGGCACGACCTGGACGATCCGGAGCTGGCCCCGGTCCGCGACGCGGCCCGGCAGATCCTGCACGGGCACGGCCCCTTCCCCGCGCTGCTCGTCGACCAGCACTGGCACCTGGTGGAGGCCAACGCCGCCGTCGGCCTGCTCACCGCCGGGTGCGCCGCCCACCTGCTGGCGGAACCGATCAACGTCCTGCGACTCAGCCTGCATCCCGACGGCATGGCACCCCGCATCCGCAACCTGGCCCAGTGGCGGGCCCATCTGCTGCACCGGCTGCGCGAGCAGGTCGCGGCCACCGACGACGACGCGCTCCACGACCTGTACGAGGAACTGCGCGCATATCCCGGCGGGGAGGAGAACCCCGCGGCGGTGGCCGCCGCCGGCTCGGTGGTCGTCCCCCTGCGCTATCGGTACGGCGGCCGGGACCTGGCTTTCCTGAGCACCACCACGGTCTTCGGCACTCCACTCGACGTCACGGTGACCGGACTCGCCATCGAGGCGTTCTACCCCGCCGACCGAACGACCGGCGACGCGCTGCGGGACCTGACCGAAGATCCGCCGCGGACCTGACGAAAGTCAGGGCGGGCCGACGCCGATCGGCAGCGGCGCGACCACCCACGCGCTGCCTAGCGTCGAGGCATGATCACACTACGTGGGTTGACGAAGCGGTTCGGGACGGCGACCGCGGTCGACGACCTGACCGTCGACATCGGGCCGGGGCAGGTGACCGGCTTCCTCGGCCCCAACGGCGCGGGCAAGTCCACCACCATGCGGATGGTGCTCGGGCTGGACCGGCCCACCGCCGGACAGGCCCTGGTCAACGGCCGGGCGTACCGGGCACTGCGGCACCCGCTGCACGAGGTCGGCGCGCTGCTGGACGCCACCGGCATCCACCCGACCCGCTCCGGCCGGTCCCACCTGCGGGCGATGGCCCGCAGCAGCGGCATCCCCGACCGGCGGGTGGCCGAGGTGCTCGACCTGGTCGGGCTGGACGGACGCGCGGCCGACAAGCCCGGACGGACGCTGTCGCTGGGCATGGGGCAGCGGCTCGGCATCGCCGGAGCGCTGCTCGGCGACCCGCCGGTGCTGCTCCTCGACGAGCCGGTCAACGGCCTCGACCCGGACGGCGTGCGCTGGATCCGCCGGTTCACCCGGACCCTCGCCGACGAGGGACGGACCGTCCTGCTCTCCAGCCACCTGATGAGCGAGATGCAGCAGACCGCCGACCGGGTCATCGTGCTCGGCCGGGGACGGCTGATCGCCGACGCGCCGCTGGCCGAGCTGATCACCGCCGGCCCGGCCGCGTCGGTTCGGGTACGCGGCCCCGAGCCGGCCGGTCTCGCGGCGTTGGGCGCCCGGCTGACCGCCGAGGGCGCGACCGTCGCCGCGTACGACGCGGACGGGCTGACCGTCACCGGCGCCTCCGCCGCTCGGGTCGGTGACCTGGTGTACGAGCTGGGGGTGCGGGTGCACGAGCTGGCCCCGGTGGCCGCCTCGCTGGAGGAGGCGTTCCTGGAACTCACCGCCGACAGCGTCGAGTACGCCGCCGGCCCGACCGGAAGCGAGGCCCGATGACCGCCCTGCCCACCGTCCCGCCGACCACCCGGCCGGCGTCCCGGCCCGCCCCGGCGACCGGCCCGTTCACCGGGGCCGTCGCCGCCGAGTGGACCAAGCTGTGGTCGGTCCGGTCCACCTGGTGGACGGTGTTGGCGGCGGCGCTGACCATGGCGGCCACCACCGCCCAGCTCGCCATCTACGCCGTCAACGCCAACACCGACGACGACCCCGCGGTCGGCCCCGGGATCGTCGGGGTCGGCGAGATCGTGACCGGCTCGCTGGAACTCACCCAGTACGTCGTCCTCGCCCTCGGTCTCTTCGCGATCACCAGCGAGTACGCCACCGGCACCATCCGCACCACGTTGCGCTGCACCCCGTCCCGCTCTCGGGTGCTGCTGGCCAAGGCGGTCGTGGTGGGCGTCGTGACGTTCCTGGTCGGGCTGCTGCTCGGCGGCATCGGCGCGGCGGTCGCCCGGCCGGTGCTGGGCGAGTGGGGCAGGGCCCCGCTGGGCGGGACGGTGCGCGACGTGGTCGCCTCGGCCGCGTACCTGGCGCTGGTCGGGGTGCTGGCGCTGGGCCTGGCGGCGGCGCTGCGCGGTGCGGTGCTCACCCTCACCGTGCTCTTCGCCCTGCTGATGATCGTGCCGTTGTCGCTACAGGAACCGGGGATCACCGTGCTCACCCGGATCGCCGACGCGTTCCCCGGAGTGGCCGGCAACCACTTCCTCGGCGGGGACCGCGACCCGTACCCGGCGGTGGTGGGGTTGCTGCTGCTCGCCGGCTGGGCGGCCGCCGCGCTGGCCGTCGGCCGGTGGGCGCTGGCCCGCCGCGACGCGTGAGCGGGGCGGGGCTGGTCAGCCGGTCGGCGGGACCAGCCCCGCCTCGTACGCGAGGATCGCCGCCTGCACCCGGTTGCGCACGTCCAACCGGGTGAAAATGCTGGTCAGGTAGCTCTTCACGGTGCCCTCGACGAGGTGCAACCGGCGGCCGATCTCGGCGTTGGACAGTCCCGCCCCGACCAGGGCCAGCACCTCCCGCTCCCGGTCGGTCAGCCCGGCCAGCCGGTCCCGGGCGTACGGGGTGCGGGCCATCCGCCCGCCGCTCAGCTCGATCACCCGGCGGGCCACCCGGGGTGACAGGTAAGCCCCGCCATCGGCGACCGCACGGATCCCGGTGAGCAGTTCCCGGGGATCGCCCGACTTGAGCAGGAAGCCACTGACCCCGTGGCCGAGCGCCCGGGCGATCAGGTCGTCCTCGCCGAAGGTGGTGAGCATGACCGTGGCAGTCTCCGGAACCAGCCGGCGGATCTCCCCCGCCGCGCCGAGCCCGTCCCACCTGGGCATCCGGATGTCCAACAGCGCCACCCGGGGTCGGTGGGCGCGGACCAGTTCGACGGCGGCCCGCCCGTCCCCGGCCTCGCCGACCACCTCGATCCCCGGGTCGGCGGCCAGGATCGCCCGTACCCCGGCGCGGACCATCGCCTCGTCGTCAGCGAGCACCACCCGCAGGGGGCCCTCGTGGTCGGCGGTCACGACGCGATCCGCTCCTTGCTGGCCAGCCGGCCGTCGGAGAAGCAGAGCCGCCAGGTCGGCTCCGCGAAGGGGAAGTTGCCGTCGGTGTAGTACTCGCAGCCCGACGGGGTGTCCGCGGTCGGCGGGTCCGCCTGCCGTTCGGGCAGCCCCAGGCTGTCCCGGGTGTCGCCGAGGCGCAGCCGCTCGTACCCGGTCCGGTCGAGCACCGCGCCCGCGGTGGCCAGCGGGTAGTAGACCAGGGCGAGCACCAGGCCGAGGACGGCGGGGGCGCCGAACGCCACCAGCAGGCTGCGCCGGGCCCGCCGTCGGGCGTCCCGCAGCCGCCGCGCCGCCGCGCCGGTCCGGTCCTCCGATGCCCGGTCGGGCCGGCCGGTGTCCGGTCCCCCGTCGTCGGCCTCCCCGACCGGTCCCCCGGGCCCGCCGGGCCGGACGGCGTTCGTCGCGTCGCTTCGCACCACGCCACTGGCCGTCGCCGGCTCCGCCACACCGCCCGGAACGCCCCGACCGTCGTCGCCGGCCAGCGGCAGGCGCGCGGAGAGCGCGAAGCCGCCGGCCCTGGGGCCCGCGTCGAGCACGCCGCCGGCGAGGCGGACCCGCTCACGCAGGGCGAGCAGCCCGGAGCCGTGCGAGGCCGGTCCCGGCAGTGGGCCGGCCGGGGCGGGACCGTTCACCACGCTGACCGCCACCGCGCCGTCGGCGCGGTCGACGGTGACGGTCACCGGGGCGTCGGGGGCGTACCGGGCGGCGTTGGTCAGCGCCTCCCGGACCACCCGGTGCACCGTGTGCGCGGTGAGCCGAGGCAGCTCGACCTCGGCCGATCCGTCCCGCAGCTCGACCGCCATCCCGGCGTCCCGAGCCCCGCAGACCAGCTCCGCCACCGTCTCGTCCGCCGGTCGCAGGGAACCGGAGCGCTCCTCGCGGAGCACGCCGATGATCTCGTGCAGCCGGTCGGTGGCGGCGGCCACGCTGGCCCGCAGCTCGCCGGCCGCCGCCCGGTGGGCGAGGGGCAGGTCGGCGGCCAGTTCCAGCGCGGCGGCGCGCAACGCGATCAGGCTCAGGTCGTGGCCCAGCGAGTCGTGCATCTCCTGGGCGATCCGGGCCCGTTCGCGTAGTCGCACCCGGTCCACCGCCGCCCGCCGCTCCCGCTCCTCCGTCTCGGCGTGCCGCCGCCCGGCCTCGGCGAGCGCTCGCTGCTGCCGGCGGAGCCGACCGAGCAGCCAGGGGAACACCCCGGCGAAGAGCAGCACCGAGGCGAGCAGGAACCAGGTCGCCGGGCCGGTGCCGAGCAGCCCGAGGTTGAGCGCGGTCCCGGCGACCGCGATCACGCCGAAGAGCACCGCCACCCGGCCGGCGCCGGCGCTGCGCCGGCCGGCGAGATAGCTGAACACCGGGATGGCGAAGACGAAGTTGCCGTCGACCAGCGAGCCGAACACCACCGCCACCAGCGCCGCGAGCGGCAGCCGGCGGCCGACCGCCACCGCGAGGGCGAGCAGCGCCAGCGACCCGAGCAGCAGCGGCACCGCGTACCGGGGATAGGGCGGGGTGACCCCCGCGTACGCCACCGGCGCGGACAACGCGCCCCACAGCAGCAGGTCGCCGAGCCATCGCCGGCCCCTCGGCGGGCCGGCCGGGTCGTCGGATTCCACGGCGGCCACGCTACCGACGACCGGCCGGGCCGGGCACCGACGAAAGTCAGGTGTTCAGCTCGCGTCCTCGGCCCAGGCCCGCCAGTCGTCGAGCACCCCGTAGAGGGCGGGGGTGAGCCAGCCCGGCGCGGAGCGGCGGAACACCCCCGGGTCCATCGCACCCGCGCCCATCGGCACCGCGCCGAGCAGGTTGGGCGCCAGGTCGGTCAGGTTGGCCCAGTGCACCAGCTCCGGCTCGGCCGGCCAGGCGCCGATCACCACGCCGGCCGGGATCGCCCGGCGCTCCAGCGCCTCCAGGGTGAGCGCGGTGTGGTTGAGCGTGCCGAGCCCGGCGCGGGCCACCACCACGGCCGGCGCCCCCAGCGACACCGCCAGGTCGGCCACCGTCCAGGGCTCGCCCGACGGCCGCAGCCCCATCGGTACGAGCAGCCCGCCGGCCCCCTCGACGAGCACCAGGTCGTGCTTGTCGGCCTCCTCGCGGATCGCGTCGACGGCGGTGTACAGCTCCAGCGGCGGCAGCTCCGCGACCCGGGCCGCGGCGAGCGGGGCGAGCGGGTCCGGGTAGGCCGCCAGGGTACGGCCGGTCAGCGGGGCGGCCAGCCGGGTGACCGAGTCGACGTCGCCCGGCTCGCCGGTGGCCGTACCCGTCTGGCCGGGCTTGATCACCGCGACCCGCAGCCCGGCGGCCTGCGCGGCGGCGGTGATCGCCGCGGTCACGACGGTCTTGCCCACCTCGGTGTCCGTGCCCGTCACCAGCACCGGCCCGGTCCAGCCAGTAGTCATGAGCCCTCCCTCGGGGCACAGTCCACGATGACGTCCAGGGCCCGGACGAAGTCCGCCCGGGTCACCCCGGCGTTGATGGTCAACCGGAGCCGGGAACGGCTGTCCGGGGTGGACGGCGGTCGGAAGCAGCCCACCGCGACGCCCCGCTCCCGGCACCCGGCCGCCCACGCGGTCGCCGCCTCCGGGCCGGGCGCGGTGACCGACACCACCGCCGCGTCGGGGGCGGAGACGTCCAGCCCGGCCACGCCCAGCCGGCGGACCGCCAGCGTGGCCCGTTCGGCGAGCTCGGCGCGTAACCCGTCGCCGGACCGGGCCACCCGGACCGCCGCCAGCACGCCGGCGGCCACCGCCGGCGGCAGCGCCGTGTCGAAGATGAACGTACGGCCGGTCTCCACCAGGTGGCGGACGAACTCCGCCGGCCCGGCCACCACCCCGCCGGCCCCGCCGAGCGCCTTGGAGAGGGTGGCGGTCACCACCACGTCCGGCTCGCCGGCCAGGCCCGCCTCGGCCACCCCGCCCGCCCCGGCCGGGCCGGTGACGCCGAGCGCGTGCGCGTCGTCGACCAGCAGCAGCGCGCCGTACCGACGGGCCACGGCATGCAACTCGGCCAGCGGGGCGAGGTCGCCGTCGACGGAGAAGACCGACTCGGTGACCACCACCGCGGGCCGGCCCGGGGCGGCGGCGAGCGCGTCGGCCACCGCGTCCACGTCGGCGTGCGGGGTCACCACGGTCTCCGCGCCGGAGATCCGGCAGCCGTCGATCAGCGAGGCGTGGTTGTGGGCGTCGGAGACGAGCAGCGTACGCGGCCGCACCAGGCCCCGGACGGCGGCGAGATTGGCCAGGTAGCCGGAGGAGAAGACCAACGCCCGGTCGGTGCCGAGCCACTGCGCGAGGGCGTCCTCCAGCGCGTGGTGCGCGTCGGTCGAGCCGCGCACCAGCCGCGACCCGGTGGCGCCCAGCCCGTACGCGGACAGCGCCGCCGTCGCCGCGGCGGTGACCTCCGGGTGCGCGGCCAGGCCGAGGTAGTCGTTGCCGGCCAGGTCGACCACGGCGTCGCCGGAGGCGCGCGGGCGCAGCGTACGGGTGAGTCCCGCTCTGGCCCGCAGCTCGGCGCGGCGGTCCAGGGCCGCCAGCCAGTCCGCCACTGTCACACTCCCGCCGTCGACCACCTCGCGGGGCGAAGTTACCACCCACCCGCCGGACCTCGGACGATCTGCCCGACCCCGCCATGGAGCCGATTCCTCGCCGCCGGGTGGCCTTGTAGGGTACGAGCCATGCCAGAGATCCTCGACCAGGCCCGGACCCAGGTGCTGGAGAACGGCGTCGGTCTCGACGAGGCCGGTGTCCTCGCCGTGCTCAACCTGCCCGACGAGCACCTGCCCGCCGCCCTCCAGCTCGCCCACGAGGTGCGGATGCGCTGGTGCGGCCCGGAGGTCGAGGTCGAGGGGATTGTCTCGCTGAAGACCGGCGGCTGCCCGGAGGACTGCCACTTCTGCTCGCAGTCCGGCCTGTTCACCTCGCCGGTCCGCTCGGTCTGGCTGGACATCCCGGCGCTGGTCGAGGCGGCACGGCAGACCGCCGCCACCGGCGCCACCGAGTTCTGCATCGTGGCCGCCGTACGCGGCCCGGACGCCCGGCTGATGAAGCAGATGCGCGAGGGCGTGGCCGCCATCAAGGCGGAGGTCGACATCCAGGTCGCCGCCTCCCTGGGCATGCTCACCCAGGAGCAGGTCGACGAGCTGGTCGAGATGGGCGTGCACCGCTACAACCACAACCTGGAGACCTGCCGCTCCTACTTCCCGAACGTGGTCACCACGCACTCGTGGGAGGAGCGCTGGGAGACCCTGAAGATGGTCCGCGAGTCCGGCATGGAGGTCTGCTGCGGCGGCATCCTCGGCCTGGGCGAGTCGGTGGAGCAGCGGGCCGAGTTCGCCGCGCAGCTCGCCGAGCTGGACCCGCACGAGGTCCCGCTGAACTTCCTCAACCCGCGCCCGGGCACCCCGCTCGGCGACCGGCCGGTGGTGGAGGGCAAGGACGCGCTGCGGGCCATCGCCGCGTTCCGGCTGGCCATGCCGCGCACCATCCTCCGGTACGCGGGCGGCCGGGAGCTCACCCTCGGCGACCTGGGCACCCGGGACGGCCTGCTCGGCGGCATCAACGCGGTCATCGTCGGCAACTACCTGACCACGCTGGGCCGGTCGGCGACCGACGACCTGAAGCTGCTCGACGACCTGAAGATGCCGGTCAAGGCGCTGTCGGCGACCCTGTGACGCTATCCATCCCGGTGAGGACGACGTGACCGAGCTTGTCGAGTCCACGGCGCCGCAGCGCTGGTGCGACCGCTGCGGCGAGCCGGCCGAGGCCGGCGCCCACGAGGCGTGCGCGGCGGCCCGGGCGCTGGAGCCGCCGCGCTACTGCGCGCACTGCCGGCGGCGGATGAAGGTGCAGGTGGTGCCGACCGGCTGGTCGGCGGTCTGCGTCGAGCACGGCGAGATCCGGGGCTGACCGGTGCTGCGCGGGCGGGCGGTGACACTGCGACCGGCGACGGACGCGGACGTGCCCACCCTCGCGGCGATCCGGGCCACCCCGGAGGTCCGGCGCTGGTGGCGGGGCGGCGACGACCTGGCCGGGGAGATCCGCGCCGACCTGGCCGACGACGAGCTGACCGTCTACGCCATCGAGCACGACGGCCGGGTGGTCGGCGCGATCCAGTGCTCCGCCGAGACCGAACCGGACTACCGCCACGCCAGCCTGGACCTCTTCCTCGCTCCCGAGGTACGCGGCGCGGGCCTGGGCGGCGACGCCATCCGCACCCTGGTCCGGCACCTGATCGACGAGCACGGCCACCACCGGTTCACCATCGACCCGGCGGCGGCGAACACGGCGGCGATCCGGGCGTACGCGAAGGTGGGTTTCCGCCCGGTGGGCATCATGCGCCGCTACGAGCGCGGCGCGGACGGCCGCTGGCACGACGGCCTGCTGATGGACCTCCTCGCCGAGGACCTGCGCGACTGATTCAGCGGGGAGAGATCCAGTAGCGCCGGGTGCGCCCCAGTTCGGTGTCCCGCACGTCCTCCAGCACCCCACCGTGCCGCTCGATGGTCCGCGCGGAGGGGACGTTGCTGTCGTCGCAGGTGACCAGGACCGGGTCGATGCCCCGCCGGGCCGCCTCCGCGAGCGCCGCACCCAGGGCGAAGGTCGCCACGCCCCGACGGCGGGCCGAGGGGCGGACGCCGTAGCCGATGTGGCCGCCGGCGTTCAGCAGGAAGTCGTTGAGCCGCAGCCGCAGGGAGATGGCGCCGAGCACCTCGTCGCCCTCGACGATCCACCAGTAGAGCGCGGGGACCAGGCCGTTGGGCAGCGGCCGGGACTCGTCCGCGCCGTCCCGCAGCCGCCCGACCCAGTCCGCGAAGCCCTCCGGTGAGTCCACGTCGTCGGTGGGCTGTAGCCCGCTGCCGTCCTGGTGGACGCCGCGCCCCCAGTCGTCCCGGGCAGCCAGCCAGGACCGGTGCAGGCGGGCGGTCGGCGTGATCAGTTCCGGCATGCGGGCAGGCTAGCGGCGTGATCCGCGGCTCTGCCACCAGGTTCCCGCCCGGTCAGCCGTCCCAGATCAGGTGCCCGTCGGGGAGGCGGCGGGCGCCCTCGGCCGGCCGGTGCGGGCTGAGCCGGCCGTCCGGCATGAGGTGCCGCACGGCCGCCCCGCGACCGAGGACGGCCACGTCGGCGATCAGGCGTCGGTGGCAGCGCCACCACACGCTCTCGCTGCACATCACCGCCGTGGTCCGCCGCGCCGCGTCGGCGAGCACCGCGTCCAGCGCCGCGTCGAACTCCGGCGTCCGGGTGTACGCGGCGTACGCCCGGAAGGCCGCGACGGTCCACCAGGTGTCCGGCTCCGGTTCCCCGGCGCGTACGTGCCGGCGGCCACCGAGGCGGGGTTCCCAGCGGTAGTCGATCCCCCGCTCCGGCAGCCAGCGTTCGAGCGCCTCGCGCCGGACGTCCGGGTTGGTCCGGCTGGCCGGGTAGCGCCGTACGTCCACGACGAGGGCGATCCCCGCGCCGGCCAGCAGCTCCGCGAGGCGCTCCCGGCCGGCGGCCCCGTGCCCGACGGTCAGCAACTCGCACTCCATCAGGTCAGCTTGCCCCGGTGCCTCACCATCCACCCGTCAACTGACGGCGCGACCCACCCCACGGCGACGACGGCGGGTGGTGGTGCGGACCGGGCGCTGGAGGCCAGGCCTCACCCCTTCAGGCCTCGCCACTACGACTGGTCCGTGGCCAGCAACACCGTGACTGAGAGCGGGCGGCCCTGCGTGTACTTCGGCTCGGCCAGATCGGTTGCGGTCTGCACCAGCACACTGACGGCGGTGTCGGCGTCCTCGGGTGCGGTGACGATCATTTCCGCCGCATCGGTCCACACCACGAGGACCTGGCCGACGTCGAGGAGCACCAGGCCGCCGAACATCGAGTCCGCCAGCGCGTCCCAGCTGTTGTTGCTCACCAGGGGCGGGTCGAGTGGCAGCGCCGCCCGGACGGCGTCGAAGAAGGCGTCCCGCCCGCCGCCTGCTCCGGTCGACAGCAAATACACGCGCATGTTCTGTGCGCGGGCGGCCGCCGTGGCGGCCTCGATCTCCGAGGCCGCCACGGCGCTCACCCCTGGACGAAATTTCACAACCTCACCTGATCTGCACGAAGGCTGGAGTGCCGCTCTGCCCGTAGTGGGTCCAGGTGTAGTACAACTCGCCGGTGACGTCGTTCCTCACCACTCGCAGCGGGCCGGCACCTTGGGACCCGGAAACCAGCACACGGTACTCGGTATAGGGCGAGTTCTGAGGGTCCAGCTGGTACGAGCGACCCGGCAGCCGTCCCTCTCTGTTCTCGAAGGTGACGCCCCAGCGGGTGGCAAGCGGGCCGGTCGGTATGGTTCCGCCATCGAGGTGCCCGAGGGTGACGTTGAGCGCGGCCTCCTCCGCGGCCGGCAGCGACCCTGGGGCGATCCGCGCCGGTTTCGGTCCACCACCGGTCGCCGCGCTGAGTACCGCAGCCAGCGCCACGGCCTGGGTGTCATCGCAGTCGTCCATGCACTGCCCGGCGGCGCCGGCGTACGCCGCGACGGCGAGCATGCAGCCCGCGCCGGCCGTCTCCGGGCAGAGGGCGGCGCCGACGACGGCCACGACGGTGGTGACCACCATCTGGTCCAGCGCCTCCCAATAGTCCTTCCAAGTGGGCGACCCGAACAGGGCGTGCTTGAGGCGGACGATGATGGCGTTGTAGGCGGGCGAGCCGGGGATGTTCCAGGTGTCCGGGTTCTGGTCGATGACCATCCGGATGTAGTTGTCCAGTTGCCGCTTCTTCTCCGGCGGGATGGTCGGCAGGTTCGACGTCGGGTTCTTGCCGGAGCCCGAGCCACCCGTGGCCTGCCCGGCGCTCGTGTTCTGCCCGGTGGGGCCTTTCTCATCGCAGCGACGCTGGGCGGTCCCGGTGTAGTTGAAGCACTCGTCCTTCGGCGGCTTCCCCACTCCCTCGCCCTTGCCGTCGCAGGTGTAGGCGCCGGCGCACTCCTTCAATCCGCTCGGGTCACTGAAGGTGACCGGCGAGCTGCTGCTGTACCCGTATCCGGTCCAGGACTGCGGATTCTGCATGTCGAAGACCGGGTCGACGGAGACGAACCGGCCGGTGGCGGCGTCATACTCCCGGGCGCCGAGATGGGTCAGCCCGGTGTTGTCGATGGTGCCGCCGACGAAGCCCTTGTCGTTGGCCCAGGTCGGGCTGCCGCCCCGCGGGTTGCCGTACGGGTTCTGCCGGCGCACCGTGGCCGTCTGTGCGGCGTTGGCGCTGACCGACACGTTCGCCGTGCCCTGATGGTCGGCGGCGAGCCAGGTCAGGCCGGCGGCCGTTCGCGAGGCGACCAACGATCCGCCGTACATGTAGTAGCGGGTGCAGGCCGTGGTCGCGGTGCTGTTGCTGTACCGCAGCTCCTGGCCGGGCAGATACAGGGTTTTGCCGGCCGGATCGCGGCGGATGAGCCGGTTGCCGTCCGCGTCGTAGATGTAGGTGGTCGTGCCGGTCGAGTCGGTGCTGGTCTCCAGATGCCCCTCCGGATCCCAGGTGAGCACCTGCGACCCGGTCCCGGCCGGGCAGGTGTTGGTGGCCGTCCCCGCCGGCCGGCAGATCGTGTTGCCCGACTCGTCGTACTTGTAGTTCTGGACCAGCGACCCGGTCGTGGTGGTCGACAGCGTGTGCGGCTGCGCCGCCTTGGCGGCCGGATAGCCGTACGTCGTGGTGGTGTTGCCGGCGCTGGTGTGCACCACCTGCGTCTTGCGGTTGCCGGCCTGGTCGAACGTCCACGAGTGCCAGTACGGTGCCGGACCGCCGAGCGCGGTGGCCGACGGCGTGGCGGTGCAGTCGCCGTTGCTCGGCGTCCAGGCGTCGGTGAGCCGGCGCAGGTGGTCGTACGTGAAGCACTGGGTGTCGTCGACCGGATCCGGGGCGACGTCCACCGCCTTGGTGATGTTGCCGGAATTGTCGTAGGTGTAGCGGACGTCGGAGAGCGTGTTGGGCGCGACCGTGTCCCGGTCCACCCGGACGCCGGTCAACCGCCCGGTCTCCAGCTCGTGGGTGAACGCCTGCCATACCCGACCGCCGGCGATGTCGTCCGTGTCGAGCGTGAGCTGGTCGAGTTCGCCGAGCGCGTTGTAGGTGGTGCCCGCCACGTAGGACAGGTTCGTCGCGCCGTACTGCGAGGTCATCGTGGTGGCCTGACCGAGCGCGTCGTAGGTGTAGGAGAGGGTCTCGGCTGGCAGGTCACCACCGGTGGACGGCAGGCTCGTCGAGGCGAGGCTCCCGTCGACGTTGTAGGCGCTGGAGAAGTCGTAGGTGCCGGCCAGGTTGTTCTCCGAGGCCGGGATCACCACCTGGACCCCGGTCGGTTGGTACTGGTCGGTGTAGCCGGTGATCTTCGTCTGGTAAGCGGAGCCCCCGACGTACCGGTTCGACTGCGACAGCCGCCCCTTGGCGATCGTGTCGTAGTACCACTGCGCCCGCATGGTGCCGCCGATGACGTTGTCGTACACCGCCCGCTTGCGGCCCAGCGAGTCGTAGAGGTACGCCAGCTTCTTGCCCCGAGCGTCGGTGGACGAGGTGATCCGGTCGGCGGCGTCGTACCCGAAGGTGCTGACGCCCGTGTCCGGGTCGGTCTGCTTGGTCCGGCGGCCCTGCAGGTCATACTCGTAGAGCCACTGGTTGCCCATCGCGTCCGTGACGCCGGTCAGCTGCCCCTTACGGTTGTACGCGTAGGACGTGGTGTCCCAGGAGCCAGCCGTATTCGGGGTCGGGGTCGTGCCGTGGTACTGGCGCACCGAGACGGTTCGACCCCGGGCGTCGGTGAGCGTGGAGGTGGCGGTGCCCCCGGCCGGCGGCGTGGTGTCGGTGCGGTCACCGGCGTAGTAGACGGAGGTCCGCCAGCGCTCCGCGTCGTAGGGCTGGAAGATGGACGCGGTCGGCCGGCCGGCACCGTCGTACACGGTCCGGGTCTGGGTCGGCACCAACGCCCGCTCGGTGGCGGTGACCAGCGTGGTGCCCGGCGCCCCGGCGACGTGATATCCGTCGAACTTCTTCGCCTCCCGGCCCGCCGTGTCGTAGAAGGTGTCGGTCAGCAGCCGCCCGCCCGAGGGCGAGGGCGACTGGGTCTGCCGGAGCCGCAGCAGGCCGTCGTAGAGGGCGTAGGCAGTGTTGTACGCCCCGGCCGGGTTCAGCCGGGAGGTGGAGACCACGGTGGCCGCGTTGTTGCGGATCAGGTAGCTGAAGGTGACGCTGGCCGACTGGGTCGCCTTGTCCCGGCCGGGCAGCCACACCGCGGTGAGCTTGCCGAGGCCGTCGTAGGCGAGGTCGGTTCGCTTGTTGTTGGCGTCGATAATCGCGGAGTTGTTGCCCCACGCCGGGTTCACGGTCGTCGAGGCCACGTGCTGCATCGCGTTCGTGACCGTGGTCGCGGTCACCGGCCCGCCGGTGGCGGGGGTGTACGCCGTGGTGGTCTTGGCGTTCATCGCGTCCCAGGCCGCGGTGACCCGCCCGTACGCGTCGTAGGTGCCCTGGGAGACGGTGGCGAAGGTGGGCGTGCCCGCGTTCCAGGCCGTCATCTTCTCGGTCTTCGTGGCCAGGCCCCGGGTAGGCGCGGTCCCGAAGGCCTGACCGTCGAAGCTGGTCCGCTCCTCGGTGATCACGTCGGCGTCGCTGAGGGTGCCGGTGGTCGCCGAGCACTGCACCGCGTACGACCGGGTGCGGTGCACCTTGTCCATCAGCCAGAGGGTGTCGTTGCGCGGGCCGTAGTCGATCTTCTGGCACTGCTCGTCGCCGGCGACCCCGTCCTGGCCGAAGTCGTCGACCTGGGTGGCCATGCCGAGTGAGTCGTAGGTGGTCGTGGTCCGGGTGACCCGCTCGCCGCGTCCGGCGTCCAGCGTGGTGTAGTTGCGGGTCGTGGCGACCCGGGTGAACCTGGCGGTCACCGTGTCGCCGTTGATGGTGCGGGTCGCGGTCGCCGCGGAACCCCACGGGTCGCTCGTCTCACGCGACACCACCGGCCCACCCGGCCCGTTGAACGTCTTGACCTCGCGGGTCAGGCCGGCAAACCAGTCCGCATCGGCGAACCCGTCGACGGTGACCGACTTGGTGCCACCCGACGGCGCGGCCCGGTCGCCGTCCATGCCCCGGAAGTAGCGGGTCTCGGTGTAGGTCTGCTCCCCCGGGTCACCGGACGTCACGGCGACCCGGCCGTAGCCCCGGTAGCTCGACCAGGTCTTGTACTTCTTCTCGATCAGGCCGTCGTCGTCGCTGTAGTGCCACGCCGCGCCGTCGAGGTAGCTGTAGGTGTGCACCACCCGGGGGCTGCCCTGTGGTGGCACCCCACCGGTGTTGTCCTGCTCGTAGATGGTGGTCACCACGTATTTGTGGAACCAGTCGGTGACCGGGTTGCTGTAGCCCTCCGGCGTCCAGACTGACGGGTAGCAGCGCTTCGTGTTCGTCTGCGGTGTCGGCGTCTGGCCGGCCACGCAGTCCGGGCCGGAGTAGGTGACGCTGACCGTGCCACCGGTCTCGGTCTGGATCTTGGCGATCCGCCACCAGTTCATCGCCGCGGCGAAGTCGATCGTGTCGACCCGGTTGGGCAGCTGCACCCCGGTGAACTCGATGTCCGGCACGGTGGTGGTCGTGCCGACCAGGCCGGCGTGAGAGATCTTCGACAGCCACAGGCCGGCCCGGGTGCCGTCACCCGGGTCGGGGAACGTGTGGGTCAACGTCCAGCGCTCTACATTGGAGTACGAGCTGCCGGAGCGGACCTGGGTGGTCACGGTCGCCAGCCGCTTGGTGGTCCAGAAGGTGGGCGAGAAGACCGTGCCGCAGTTGGACCCGGTGCACTGCTGGTCCCACGGGGTGTCCGGCCAGTGCGCCGCGTCGTGGGTGGCACAGCTCGACAGGCAGCGGTCCGCCACCCCGAAGACCACCTGCGCCGGCGCCGGGGTGCTCAGCACCGACTCCACGCCGTTGTCCCGGCGGGTGCCGTACGAGATGTGGTCGAGGTAGCCGGCGCGGTCGTACGACGTGGCGTCGTTGGCGTCGAGGTTACGGCCGTACCTGTTGGTCTCCTTGGTGTACCAGTACGAGGCGGAGTTGCCGTGCAAGTCCACCACGTAGTCGAGGTTCCACCGCCACGCCTGGGCGCAGGAGGAGTCGATGAACGCGGTGGCGTGGCAGGGCTCGCCCGCGTGGTTGCCGAACACCGGCACGGTCAGCGTGGAGTTGGTGACCGGGTTCCCGGACGCCCAGCCGGGCAGGCGGTTCACCCCGAACCAGTACTGGGTGCCGTCGGTGGTGGTCACCACCCAGTACTCGCCGTTGTTGTCGCCGTTGCTCGCGCCGGTCTTGCGCTCGATCCGCGACCCGTCGTCCGAACGCAGGTGCCAGCGGCCCTCGGTCGCGTTGTAGAGCAGCTCGCCGGAGTGGCCGCCGAGGGAGAGCGTGGCGTTGTCGGTCGCCCAGCACAGGTCGCTGGTCTTCCTGGTGTTGTTGGCCGAGCCGTCCATGTCCTGGCCGCACCCGAGGTAGCGCCGCTCGATGAAGCCGCCCGGGTTGGCCTCGAAGCCCTCACCGGCCCAGGAGGGCTGGTTGTTGCTCGCCGCCTGGCGGCCGTCGACGGACTGCGACGAGTACGACAGGGCGAGGCTCGGTGCCGGCCCGTTGAGCGACGGCGGGACCCGCATCGGGTAGTTCCAGGTGAACGCGCCGGAGTTCCCGCCGGCCGTCCAGGTCGAGGAGGGCTGGAGCGAGGTGGCCTTGTAGTCACCCGCGGCGCTGGAGTCGCCGGCCATCACCGCCACCAGGCTGTTCGTCCCGGACACCGGCACGGCCGCCGAGACAGTCTGGGCCTTGAGATCGTTCGTCGACCGCAGCGGCGTACCCACGCACTCCTTCGCGCCAGGTTCGGTGAGCGCGCATACCGGCATCGAGACCAGGCGCAGCCGGGCGGCCCAGTCCGCGCCGTAGGCGGTGGCGAACTTCGCGTAGTCGACGGTCAGCGCGGCACTGCCCGCGCCCGGGACACCGTCGGTCCGGCCCATCCGGAGCAGGACGCCCCGGACTCCGGCCCGGTCGGTGGTGGCCCGGTCCAGCACCTCCACGCGTACGCGTGACGGGGTGGCGGCGGGCGCGAGAGCCCGCCCGGCGGAGGAGACCGCGCCCGCGCTCGCCGGGCGGACGCGTACCGGAAGCGCGCCCGCGCCGACCGGCGCGGCGGCACCGGCGGCGAGGTCCACCTCGGCGGCTCCCGGGGCCGGCCAGGCCGGTGCCGGCTTACGGGTCGCGTCGGGCATCGCCGCCCGCGCTGTCGAGGCGGCTGGGGCCACCGGGGACACCGGCACCGTCGGCACCTGCTGCGGCGCGGGCGGCCGGTACTCGGTCGCGGCCGACGCGGCCGGGGGTGCGCTGATCAGCGCCGTGACCATGAGGACCGCGGTGGCCGCGGCGGTCAGCAGTCGTGCCCGGCCGGGACGCAGCCGGAAGGGTAGCGGCAGGCGGACCGCATCCATGTGTGCTCCTCGAAGCATGCTTGATTACCGCGTTCGATGAATCTCGACAACCGAGGCTCTCGTCGGCCTCGGTTCTCGCACCGCCGCCGCCGTCCGGCCCTGATGGGCCGGGACACTCAGCGTCGACGGGCAGGCAGGATGGTCGGCCGGACCCGGGAGATCGGGCCGGGACCGGTCGGTGGATGAGGAGATCGGCGCGGTGGACCTACGGCCGGTACCGGATAGCGCCGGAGCGCCGCGGCGGGGCCGCCGGGCGACGAGGCTGGGCGGGCCGCCGGACGAGCGCCGGCCGCGCCGCCCGACGATGGACGCGCGGCCCGGGATCCGGCCGGTGGTGGCGTGGAAGTTGGATTTCGCGTCCAGCGCCCAGACGTACAGCCATCGGTTGCCCCCCGCGGCATCGATGATCGTGGAAATTTTGAAGCAGTATAGAGATCACGTGGACGTGGACACAAGACCGTCGATGTCCGGGGCCCGGGCGGGTCGGCCGTCGACGACATCGTGGCCGGTCACCGCTCCGCGGTGACCGGCCACGACCCGGGCCTACGTCAGGAGACGGTGCAGGCGGTGCCGTTGAGGGTGAAGGAGGTCGGCTTCGGGTTGGCGCCGGTGTGGGTGCCGTTGAAGCCGAAGCCGGTCGACGCCCCCGGCGCCAGCGTCCCGTTGTACGACAGGTTCGTCGCGGTGACCGCGGTGCCGGTCTGGGTGAAGTTGGCCGACCAGCCCTGCCCCACCTTCTGCCCGGTGTTCGGGAAGGTGAACGCGACCGTCCAACTGTTGATCGCGGTCGTGCCGGTGTTGGTGAGCGTGATGTTCGCGGTGAACCCGCTGTCCCAGTCGTTCGTCACGTAGTCGATCCGACACGGCGCGGTGGGCTGGGCCGGCGCCGTGGTCACCGTGACGGTCGCCGACGGGGTCGACGCGTTTCCGGCGGCGTCCACCGCGACCACGTAGTACGTGTAGCTGGTGGCGGGCGTCAGCCCGGTGACGGCGTACGTGGTGCCGGTGACCGTGGTGACCAGGGTGTCGGTGGGGAAGGTCTGCCGGTAGACGCGGTAGCCGGTGACGCCGACGTTGTCGGTGGCCGGCCCCCAGGCGAGGGTGAACCCGTTCGGCCCGATCGCCGAGGCGGTCGGGGTGCCGGGCGCCGTCGGCGGGGTGGTGTCCGAGCCGCTGCCGGACGGGGTGGTCACCTCCACCGCGGGCGAGGACGCCGACTGGTTGCCGGCGTTGTCGCGGGCGCTCACCCGGAACCGGTAGGTGCGGGCCGGCTGGAGCGAGCCGACGGTCAGCGTGTTGGTGCTGGTCGGGTACTTGACCACCACGTCGCTGCCGACCGTCTCCTGGCTGACGTCGTAGCCGGCCAGGCCGCTGCCGCCGGTGTCGGTGGAGGCGGTCCAGCTCAGCGTGACGGAGTTGGCGGTGAGCCCGGACGCGACCGGGGTGCCGGGCACGGTGGGCGGGATGGTGTCCGAGGTGCCCGGCGTGGGCTCGTCACCCCAGACCCGTACGCCGTCCTGGTAGAGCGGCACCTTGCGGTTCGGGCCGGCGGTGGTCTGGTACGACGGGTCGTTGGTCGGGTCCCAGGTGCCGCCCTCGGGCACGCCGACCTTGAACTGGACCTCCATCCGGTGCTGCGACTGCCCGGCGGGGGCGATGGTGTAACCGGTGCAGTCGACCTCGACGTACCAGATGTCGCCGCTGTACTGCTTGGCCGTGGTCGGCGACGGGCAGCCCTGGGTGTAGCCGGGGGTGACCTGGACCGGGCCGGTGCCGTCCGGGCGGAAGTAGTAGCGGAACTTGGCGGTGGTCAGCGCCCGGGCCGGGAAGGCCGACTTGTTGTAGATCATCACCTTGAGCCCGGTGGCCCGGGTCTCGGCCTGCATCACCGTGGTCTCCACGGTCAGCTCGTCCACGTCCGGCTGCTCGGCGACCGGGAAGCCGCTGAGCGGGTTGCCGCCGTACTCGTTGGTCAGCCGCACGAGGGCCGAGGTGAAGCCGGCGTTGTAGTCGGTGGCGACCTCGTTCATCACGTAGTCGGACCGGCTGTCGGTGTACGCGTCGTTGGCCGAGGAGGGGCCGCCGACCAGCGCGCCATAGAGGACGTGCCGGGTCTCGGTGGGCACGGTCATGCTGTCCCACCAGGAGCCGTGCGCCGTGCGGTGGTGCGGGTTCTTCGGGGAGTTGTTCCCGAAGCCGATCACGTAGCTGGAGTTGCGCGGGTTGTCACCGAGCGCGTAGTTGATCTGCCGGACCGCGAAGTCGTGGTAACGGGCCTTGCGGGTGGCGTCGGTGGTCTTGTCGCTGTACACCAGCGCGGCGAAGGCGGTGTTGGCGGCGTACCGCAGCGCACCCCAGGAGTCGAGGACCGCCATCCCGCCCGGCGAGTAGTTCACCTTCGAGCCGTTGACGCCGACGGTCCACCAGTCGAGCCAGCGATTGGCGTCGTCCACGTACTTCTGCTTGCCGGTCAGGTTGGCCAGCAGCACGTACGCGCCGAACTGCTTGTTGTCCCAGGCGATGGTCCACTTGTAGGACCGCAGGGTGCTCTGCGGCTCGGTGCCGAGCTTGTCGTACTCGCTCTCCGCCTTGGCGAGGTAGGTGGCGTCGCCGGTGGCCCGGTAGAGCCAGATCGCGCCCCAGACCAGCTCGTCCTGGTAACCGCTCCAGGACTTGTAGAAGTTGGTCGCGTCGGTGATGCACTCGTGGTAGTTCTTCCGCACCGTGTCGGCGAAGGTGTAGAGCTGCTTCGCGTGCCCGAGCAGCTTGTCGGCGTAGGCGGCGTCGGTCGGGCGGAACACCATCGACGAGGCGGCCATCGCCGCCGCCGTCTCCCCCGCCAGGTCCGCGCCACCGCAGCTCGCGTCGATCTTGTACGCGGGCCGCGCCATCGGCAGCACCTCGGCCGGCCCCCACCACTTGTGGTCGTCGTCGCCCTTACCGATCTGTCCGTAGAGGACGTTCGGCGACGGGTGGGCTTTGACGAAGTAGTCGTTGACCCAGCGCAGGTTGTTGAGCAGGTGCGGGAGCTGACCGGAGGCGGTGTAGCCGGCCCGGTACTCGACCGCGCCCCAGGCCAGCATCGTGGCGCTGAACGCCATCGGGAAACCGAACTTCACGTGGTCGCCGGCGTCGTACCAGCCGCCGGTGAGGTCGAGCCCGACGTTGGCGCCGTCGGTGAGCGCCGAGTCGCCCCGCCAGGAGACCCGGTTCCAGGTGGGTTTCTTGCCGGACTGCTGCGCCTCGTAGAACAGCAGCGACTTCTGCAACGCCTCGGCGTAGTTGAAGGTGGGCGCGGCCGAGGCCGGGGACGGGCCGGTTACGGCGACGGCGACACCGGCGCCGAGGCCGACGGCCAGGGCTGCGCCGGCGGCCAGCAGCCGGCGCAGCCGGGACCGGCCACCGGGTGGCGGGATCGGACGGGGCATGGCGAACTCCTGTGGGTGGCGTCGCACGGCGGCCCGGCCGACGGAGCGTCGTCGGGTGGTCGGGGCCTGCCGGCGGCGGGTGGTGGTGGGTGGACCACGAGGCGCGGGAGCGCTCCCATGGATAGCCGACAATGTAATGTCGATGCCACCCGTTTGGGAAGACGAACCTCTCCCCCCGAGCCGACGTCGCAGCGCCATTCGCCGTCAGACCCGGCACGCCACGAAATTGACCCGGCCCGTTCGTCTCCCGCGTTACACGACAGGTGTCCCAGCTCGATCCGATCGACCGATGTCGCCTGCGGAGGTACGCCATGGGATCATGTACCGTCCCCCCTTTTACGATTTCGGAGGATCCTTTATGCCACAGCGTCGGCGCGTCGCGCGTGCGGGCTTCACCGCAGCCGCCGCCACGGCCTGCCTCGCCCTTGCCACTCCGGCCTGGGCAGCTTCAATCACCCATCCCGTCCTGCACCAGGCCAACCAGCACATCCTGGCGTCGAACAACGGATACAACCAGGGTTTCGGCAAGTGCACGGGCAAGACGACCCAGCAGGCGGGCGAGGACGTCTGGGTCTTCGTCTGGCCGGGCAACAGCGTCAAGAGCATCGACGCGCTGAAGATCGGCTGGGACACCAACAACGACGGCACCGCCGACACCTTCAAGACGCTCACCGACGGTCACTACACGACCGACAACGGCGCCAAGAAGGTCTGGTTCGCGACGCCGGCCGGCTGGAAGCTTGAGACCGGCGAGTCGACCGTTCAGGGGTCGACGCCCCAGAACTTCTTCAACCTGACCCACACCTGCGCCGCCAAGCCCGGCGGGTCGCCGTCGCCGAGCCCGTCGAACCCGGGCGGGGAGACCCCGACCCCGACGCCGTCGAACCCGGGCGAGGAGACTCCCACCCCGACGCCGTCGAACCCGGGCGAGGAGACTCCCACCCCGACGCCGTCGAACCCGGGCGAGGAGACTCCCACCCCGACGCCGTCGAACCCGGGCGAGGAGACCCCGACCCCGGGTGAGTCCAGCGACACCCCGTTGCCGTCCTCCTCTGTCGGCGGCGACAACGGCGGCGGCCTGCCGGTGACCGGCGTGGCGGTGACCGGCATCGCGCTCACCGGCCTCGTCCTCATCGGCGGTGGCGTTGCGCTGATGGTGCTGCGGCGCCGGCGGGACAAGATCACCTTCACCAGCTGATCCCACTCGCCAGCCATGACCGGCCGCCGGACCTCGATCCGGCGGCCGGTTCGCGTATCCGGGGCCGGCCCGCGCCACCCCGAGGCGGATCACATGATCGAACAACCTCGATTGACTCCAAACGGACGCCCAGCTCGGAGGCGTAGGGGACGTACACGGCCGACGCCAATCGATGGACCGGCCGTCCTGGCATACGAGCGTACGGTTGCCCGCGCGCTCGGCCACGCGGGACAGTACGCGACACCAGCGGTGCCATCGACGCCGCCGCTCCCTGGTCAACCCTGAGGAGATCGCGATGGCTCTCAGAATCGCCGACGGCACCTCCTGGTCCGACACCCTCGCCCGCGCGGTGGCCGCCGCGCCGGAGGCCTTCGGCACCGCGCCCGACGGCGGCGCCGTCCTGCACAACCTGATCGAGGGCGAGTGGCGGGCGGTCGGCGCGCCGACCCCGGCCCGTACCCCGATCGACAACACCGTGCTCGTGCACCTGGCCCGACTCGACGCCGACGCGGCGCGGGCGGCCGTCGCCCACGCCGCCGCCGCGCACGCCGACTGGGCGCGTACCCCGCTCGCCGAGCGCAAGGCCCGGGTCGGCGCGGCCCTCGACGCGCTCACCGCCCACCGCGACCTGCTCGCCATGCTGCTGGTCTGGGAGATCGGCAAGCCGTGGCGGCTGGCCTGCGCCGACGTCGACCGCGCCCTGGACGGCGTGCGCTGGTACGTGCAGGAGATCGACCGGATGCTGGCCGACGGCCGCGAGCCGCTGCCCGGCCCGGTCAGCAACATCGCCTCCTGGAACTACCCGATGAGCGTGCTGGTGCACGCCGAACTGGTGCAGTTGCTCGCCGGCAACGCGGTGATCGCCAAGACCCCGTCCCAGGGCGGCGCGGTCTGCCTCACCGTGGCACACGCGCTGCTGCGCCGCGCCGGGCTGCCCGCCACCCTGCTCTCCGGCGGCGGCGAGGAACTGTCCGAGGTGCTGGTACGCGCCCCGGAAATCGGCGCGGTGGCGTTCGTCGGCGGCCGCTCCAACGGCGGCAAGGTGGCCGCGGCGCTGCTCGACTCCGACAAGCGGCACTTCATCGAGCAGGAGGGGCTCAACGCCTGGGGCATCTGGAACTTCTCCCAGTGGGACCTGCTCGCCACCCACCTGAAGAAGGGCTTCGAGTACGGCAAGCAGCGCTGCACCGCGTACCCGCGGTTCGTGGTCCAGCGGGACCTGGTCGACGAGTTCCTGGACATGTACCTGCCGGTGGTCCGATCGGTCCGATTCGGCCATCCACTCGCGGTGGACGAGACCTGGCAGGCCGGCGACCCGCTGCCCGAGCTGGACTTCGGGCCGCTGATCAGCGCGGCCAAGGCCGAAGAGCTGCGCCGCAAGGTCGACGAGGCGGTACGCGGCGGCGCGGTGCCGCTGCACCGGGGCAAGCTGGACGACGCGCCCTTCCTCGACGGGCAGGACACCTCGGCGTACGTGGCGCCGGCGGTGCTGCTCGCCCCACCCGGCCGGTCCCGGCTGATGCACGCCGAGCCGTTCGGCCCGGTCGACACCATCGTCGTGGTGGACACCACCGACGAGCTGTTGGCCCAGATGAACGCCTCCAACGGCGCGCTGGTCGCCTCCCTCGCCTGCGACGACGAGGAACTGGCCGGGAAGCTCGCGGTCGACCTCCAGGCGTTCAAGGTGGGCATCAACAAGCCGCGCTCCCGGGGCGACCGGGAGGAGCCGTTCGGCGGCCGGGGCGCGTCCTGGAAGGGTGCCTTCGTCGGCGGGGACCTGCTGGTGCAGGCGGTCACCGTGGGCGGGGACGGCCGGCTCTACGGCAACTTCCCCGACTACAGCAGCTACCCGGCGACCTGACCCACCCGGCGGCCCGGCCCCGGCAGGGCCCCCGCACCGGGGGCCCTGCCGGGTGACCGTCCCCCGCACCGGGGGCCGGCCCAGGCGACGCCGGTTCGCCCCGGCGCCGGTACCGGCCGTGTGCCGGTCCCCGCACCGCGCCGTTGCGGTACGGGCCGCGCCGGCACCCGGCCGTCGGGTCAGTCCGACCGGCCCGACCGACCGGTCGGGCCGGCCTGCCGGGGCAGCCCGGCCCGCTGGGCGTCCAGCGGCACCGCCACGGTCAGCAGTGTGCCGTCCCGCTGCACCGACGCCGGCCGGCCCAACCGGCGTACGGTGCGCAGCATCGGCGTGTTCTCGGCCTCCACGTGCAGCAGCACGGCGGCGTAACCGGCCCGGTCGGCATGCCCGAGCAGTCGCCGCAGCAGGGCCGAGCCGAGGCCCCGCCGCTGCCAGTCGTCGCGGACCAGCAGCGCCACCTCCGCCTCGTCCCCCTCGCCGAGCAGGTTGCCCATCGCCACGACGGGTTCCGCCGCCCCGGGGCCGGCCGTGGCGACCAGGGTGAGCCCCCGTTCCGGCTCCAGCAGCCGGCGCAGCCGGGCCGGCGACGGCAGGGCCGCCGCGCCCAGGTACCGCCGCCGTCGGCTGCGGTCCGAGCAGGTCTCGTGCAGCCGCGCCACGCTGGGCAGATCGTCGACGGTCGCCGAGCGGACCAGCACCTCGGCCGCGTCGGGCAGCACCAGGGTGACCCGGTCGGCGTCCCGCCGGATCACGGCCCCGGCCAGCTCGATCAGGGCCTGGGCGCGGGCGTACTCGGCCGGGGTGAAGGTCGGCTCCCGCCGGGACAGCTCGTACGAGCCACCGGACGCGTCGGCCAGCAGCATGGTCGTGGCGCCCACCCCGCCGGGCGGGTCGGCCGGCGCCGGCCGCCAGGTGACCGGGTCGGCGCCGAGCAGGGCACGCAGCGCCTCGCCGGCCGCGTCCGGGTCGCGGACCAGCCGGGTGGCCAGGCCGAGCACCCGGGTGGGCTGGTCGGCCAGCCCTCGCGCCTCGCTGCGCGCGACCCAGCAGTCCCGGCCCCGGCCCCGCTCGACGGCAGCCCGCAGGTCCGCCTCGGTGAGCTGGTCGGGCGCGTCGACGAGGAAGTCGTCGACCGCTCCCACCTCGGTGGTGTGCACCTGCACGGTGAGAATGTTGATCCCGCGCAACGCGAGACTCGCGGTGAGCACCGACAGGTAGCCCGGTCGGTCGTCCACGGTGGCCCGAATCCGCCACAGCGCCATGGTTCGCTCCCTTCCCCGGTGATCACCCTGCCGGCCGCGTGTTGCGCGGCCGTTGCCCGCGGGTGAAACGGCGCGACAGGTCAGGTGATGGTGGTCACGGGTGGTGCGCCGACCAGGTCCAGCCGGTCGCCGAGAATCACCGCGCTCGCCCGGACGAGCTGCGCGAGCCGGTCCACCTCGATGGAGTGGAACGCGGCGGCCGTGAGGGGCTCGGTGTGGTCCCGCGCCACCACCAGCACCAGGCCGGCGCGGCCGAACGGCGCGACCGCGTAGTGGTGCCCGTCCGGGCCGGTCCTCGCCCGGGCCCGCAGCGGGGTCACCTCCGGCAGCCGGGGCGGGACCGGGGCCCGCCAGCTCGCGTGCCCGACGGTGGGCGCGCCCGCGCCGGCTCGGGAGGCCCAGTCCAGGGGTACGACCGCGGCCACCGCCCAGTCCGCGGCGAGCAGCCCGGGCACCGCGTCGACCAGGGTGGCCACCCCGTCGGCCGGGTTCGCGGCGATCTGGGCGAGCAGTTCGGCGTCCTGGCCCGAGGTGGTGGGCGTGCCGATCGCCCGCCACACCCCGTCCACCCGTACGCCGGGGACGGCGGCCAGGCCGGCCAGCAGCCGTTCCATCCGGGCGGCGCCCGGCCACACCACGGTGAAGTCGTCCACCGCCCGGCCGCCGAGCCGCTCCAGCACCACCACCTGGACGATGTCGGCGCCGGCCACGCCGAGTGTCCGGGCCACCTGGCCGAGCGTGCCGGGTCGGTCCGGCAGGGTCACCCGAACTCTCAGCAACATGTCCGATCCCTTCGCTGCGGCGGGCCGGCCGGGCGGTGGCCGGCAGGCTGGGCACCAGCCTGCCGGCTGGCCATTTCGCCCCTGTTGCAGCGGCATGTCCCATCGGGAAACTCCAGCCTTGACAAGGAAGGTGAGCTGCCATCAACTAACCGGATGACCGATCCGGCCGTCGATCCAGCGCGGAACCCGACCGGGCCGGCTCCCCGTGGGCTCGACCTCGACCGGCTCGCCGCCTACCTGTCCACGCACCTGCCCGAGCTGGTCACCGGCCCCCTCTCGGCGCGGCTGGTCACCGGGGGCAGGTCCAACCTGACGTACCTGTTGCGTGGCGGCGACCGCGAGGTGGTGCTGCGCCGGCCGCCGCTCGGGCACGTGCTGGCCACCGCGCACGACATGGCCCGCGAGCACCGGGTGATCTCCGCGCTGGCGCCCACCGAGGTGCCGGTTCCCGGCGCGCTGCTGTTCTGCCCCGACGACGAGGTGATCGGCGCCCCGTTCTATCTGATGGAGAAGGTCGACGGCGTCGTCTACCGGAGCCGGTCGCAGACCGACCGGCTCACCGACGGGCAGCGGCGCGACCTGGCCCTGGCGATGATGGACACCCTCGCCGCACTGCACACGGTCGAGCCGGCCGCGGTCGGGCTGGCCGACTTCGGCCGCCCCGACGGCTACCTGGCGCGGCAGGTACGCCGCTGGGCCGGCCAGCTCGACCGGTCCCGCAGCCGCCCGCTGCCCGGCATCGACGAGCTGCGCGACGCGCTCGCCGGCAGCGTGCCGGAGGGCGCGAACGCCGGGCGAATCGTGCACGGCGACTACCGGCTGGACAACCTCCTCGCCGCGGTCGGCCCGGTCGCCGTCCGGGCGGTGCTCGACTGGGAGATGGCCACCCTCGGCGACCCGCTCGCCGACCTCGGGCTGCTGCTGACCTACTGGGACGTGCTGGGCGACAGCGACGCGGCGGAGGGCAACCCGGTCGCCGACGGTCTCGGCCCACGGGCCGGCTTCCCCGCCGGAGCCGAGCTGATCGACCGGTACGCGGGCCACGGCGACGTCGACGTCGGCCCGCTGCACTGGCACGTGGCGCTCGGCTGCTTCAAGCTCGCGGTGATCTGTGAGGGCATCCACTACCGACACACCCTCGGGCAGACGCTCGGCGGGGGCTTCGACCGGATCGGCGAGCTGGTGGCGCCGCTGGTCGAGCACGGTCTGCACGCGGTCAGGGAGAACTGATGGACTTCGCGTACGACGCCCGGACGGTCGAGCTGCGCGACCGGCTGGGGGCCTTCCTCGCCGAGTGCGTGTATCCGGCCGAACCGGTGCACGCCGAGCAGGTGGCCGCCGCCGGCGACCCGTGGGCCCGGCCGCCGGTGCTGGACGAGTTGAAGGCCGAGGCCCGTTCGCGTGGCCTGTGGAACCTGTTCCTTCCCGACCCCCGCTACGGCGCCGGACTGACCAACCTCCAGTACGCCCCGCTCGCCGAGCTGACCGGGCGCAGTCCGCATCTGGCGCCGGAGGCGCTGAACTGCGCCGCCCCGGACACCGGCAACATGGAGCTGCTCGCCGAGTTCGGCTCCGCCGCGCAGCGGGACCGCTGGCTCAAGCCCCTGCTGGCGGGCGAGATCCGCTCCGCCTTCTGCATGACCGAGCCGGATGTGGCCTCCTCCGACGCCACCAACATCGCCACCCGGATCACCCGCGACGGCGACTCGTACGTGATCGACGGCCGCAAGTGGTGGTCGTCCGGGGCGATGGACCCGCGCTGCGAGATCTTCATCGTGATGGGCAAGACCGACCCGGACGCCGAGCGGCACCGCCAGCAGAGCATGATCCTGGTCCCCCGGGACACCCCGGGCGTCACGGTACGCCGGGGCCTGACCGTCTTCGGCTACTCCGACGCCCCACACGGCGGGCACGCCGAGATCGAGTTCACCGGCGTCCGGGTGCCGGCGGAGAACCTGGTCGGCACCGAGGGAAGCGGCTTCGCGATCGCCCAGGCCCGGCTCGGCCCGGGGCGGATCCACCACTGCATGCGGCTGATCGGGATGGCCGAGCGGGCCCTGGAGCTGCTCTGCCGGCGGGCGCTGGACCGGGTCGCGTTCGGCCGGCCGCTCGCCGAGCAGGGCGTGGTACGCGAGTGGATCGCCGAATCGCGGGTGCGCATCGAGCAGGCCCGGTTGCTGGTGCTCAAGACCGCCTGGTTGATGGACACCGTCGGTAACAAGGGCGCGCACACCGAGATCCAGGCCATCAAGATCGCCACGCCGGCGATGGCGGAGTGGGTGATCGACAAGGCCATCCAGGGGTACGGCGGAGCCGGCGTCAGCCAGGACACCCCGCTGGCCGCCCTCTGGGCCCAGGCCCGCACCCTCCGCCTGGCCGACGGCCCCGACGAGGTCCACCGGTCGTCCCTGGCCAAGCGCGAACTCCGCCGCTGGTCCTGACCCGCCCGGCGCAGCGGTTGATCATGAGGTTGTCGCCCTGGAACCAGCGGTGGGTCGGCGACAACAACCCCATGATCGACGCGACGGGGTGGGGTCAGGCGGAGGCGCGGTGGACCAGCTCGGTGTCGAGGACGAGTTGCGGGTTGGAAACCTCGTCGCCGCGGATGCGGGAGACCAGAAGGCGGGCCATCTGGCGGCCCATCTCCTCCACCGGCTGGAAGACGGTGGTCAGCGGCGGCTCGGCCTGCCGGGCGATGGGGGCGTCGTCGAAGCCGATCACCGCCACGTCCTCGGGCACCCGGCGGCCAGCCTCCCGCAGCGTACGCAGGGCGCCGAAGGCCATCGGGTCGGAGGCGACGAAGACGGCGTCGAGGTCGGGGCAGGTCTCCAGCAGCTGTCGCATGCAGGCGGCACCGGCACCCTCGCTGAAGTCGCCGTACGCGATCAGGTCCGGATTCACGTCGCCGCCCGCGGCCCGGACGGCCTCCTTGTAGCCGGTCAGCCGGGCCAGGCCGGCGCCCATGTCCTGGGTGCCGGCGATGGTGGCGATCCGCCGCCGCCCCTGCGCGAAGAGATGCTCGACCGCCTGCCGGGCACCGCCGACATTGTCCATGTCGACGAACCAGGCGGGCTGGGCGTCCGGGTGCAGCATCCGGGCCGGCCGGCCGCCCAGCACGGTGGGCAGGCCACGCTCCTCCAGCAGGGTCGGCAGCGGGTCGGCGTCGTGCAGGGAGAGCAGCAGCACGCCGTCGACGTGCTGGTTGGTCAGGTGGTGCTCGACCCGTTCCCGCTCTAGCGGCGACTGCACCATGGCCAGCCAGAGCTGCATCGGTGTCTCCAGCAGCTCCGAGCTGACGCCCCGGACGATGGCCGCGAAGAACGGCTCGGTGAAGACCCGCTCCCCCGACTCGGAGACCACCAGTGCCACGGAGTCCGTCCGCTGGGTCACCAGTGCCCGGGCGGCGCGGTTGGGCACGTACCCCAGTTCGGCGATCGCCGCCTGGACGGCGGCCCGGGCCTCCGGGCTGACCTGGGGTGAGCCGTTGACCACGCGGGATACCGTGCCGCGTCCCACGCCGGCGCGGGCGGCGACCGCGTCGAGGGTCGGGCGCCCGAGCGACCGCGTGCGCTGCGTTGTCATCGTCTGCTCCTCCGACGTCGGACCGGCCCGGCACCTGCTACGGCGTCGGGTGCCGGGCCGGTCCGTAACTGCTGCCCCAGCCTATTGTGCGGCCAGGCCGTTACGTCGGATCACCTCCGCGTACCAGCTGGCGCTCGACTTGGGGATTCGGGCCTGGCTGTCATAGTCGACGTAAACCATCCCGAAGCGCTTGGTGTAACCCCAGGCCCATTCGAAATTGTCCAGCAGCGACCAGGCGAAGTAACCCTTCAGCGGCACCCCGGCGCTGATCGCGGCATGCGCGGCGCGCAGGTGCGCGTCGAAGTATGCCAGCCGGTCCGAGTCGTCGACCCGGCCGTCGATCACCGCGTCAACGAACGCCGAGCCGTTCTCGGTGACGTAGAGCGGCAGGTCGGTGTAGTCCCGGTGGACGCGTTCCAGGGTCTCCACCAGGCCGGGGGCGTCGATCTCCCAGTCCATGTCGGTCACCGGCACGCCCCGCTTGACGAACCGGACGTCCTCGCTGCCCGGCCAGCACGTCGGCGCCCGCCAGTAGCGTTCCTGCTCCTGCCGCTCGGCCGGTGCGGCGACCACGTACCGGCTGTAGTAGTTGATGCCCACCATGTCGAGCGGGGTCGAGATGACCGCCAGGTCGCCGTCGCGGACGTGCCCGAAGTCGGTGACCTGACGCAGGTCGGCCTGCAGGTCCGCCGGGTACGCCCCGCGCAGCACCGGGTCGAGGAAGAACCGGTTGGCCAGCCCGTCGATGCGGCGGGCGGCCTCCGCGTCCTCCGGCGAGTCGGTCGACGGGGTGACCGGGTAGAGGTTGACCGTGATGCCGAGCTGCGCCTGCGGGCGGGCAGCCCGCAGCGCCTGCACGGCGAGCCCGTGCCCGAGCATGAGGTGGTGCCCGGCCCGCACCGCGTCGGCCCGGTCGGAGCGGCCCGGCGCGTGCACGCCGGAGCCGTAGCCGAGGAAGGCCGAGCACCACGGCTCGTTGAACGTGGTGAAGTGCTGCACCCGGTCGCCGAGGGCGTCGGCCACGAGCTGCGCGTAGTCGGCGAACCGGCCGGCGGTGTCCCGGGCCGGCCAGCCGCCGGCGTCCTCCAACGGCTGGGGCAGGTCCCAGTGGTAGAGGGTCAGCCACGGCACGATGTCGTGGGCCAGCAGCTCGTCGACCAGCCGGCGGTAGAAGTCCAGCCCTTCGGGGTTCGCCGGCCCGGTCCCGCCCGGCTGGACCCGGGACCAGGAGACCGAGAAGCGGTAGGACTTCAGCCCGAGGTCGGCCATCAACCGCACGTCGTCGGACATCCGGTGGTAGTGATCGCAGGCCACGTCACCGGTGTGCCCGGCCACCGTCCGTCCCTCGGTGTGGCTGAAGGTGTCCCAGATCGACGGGGTACGGCCACCCTCGGTCGCCGCGCCCTCGATCTGGTACGCGGCGGTCGCCGCGCCCCAGAGGAAGCCGGGCGGGAAGGTGAGCTCGGGACCCTCGTCGAGGACGCCGACGGCGGGCGGGCTGGCTGGGTTGCTCACGACTTGACGGCGCCTTCCATGATTCCGCCAATGATCTGGCGGCCGAACAGGACGAACACGACGAACAGGGGCAGGGTGGCGATCAACGTACCGGCGAAGATCTGCGAGTTGTCCGCGAAGTAGGCGGTGTTCAGGCTTCGCAGGGAGATCTGGACGGTCGGGTTGGCCGGGTCGGCCAGCACCACGAAGGGCCAGAAGAACTGGTTCCACTGCTCCATGAAGGTGAGCAGGCCGAGCACCGCGGCGGCGGGGCGCAGGGCGGGCGCCACCACGTGCCAGTACACCCCCCAGGTCGAGCAGCCGTCGACCCGGGCGGCCTCGATCAGCTCGTTGGGGACGGCCTGCTCGGCGTACTGGCGCATCATGAAGATGCCGAAGCCGCCGATCAGGAACGGCACGGTCACCGAGGGCATGGAGTTCAGCCAGTCGAGCTTCGCCATCAGGATGTACAGCGGCAGCACGCCGAGCTGGATGGGCACCATCATCGAGGCCAGGATGATCAGCAGGAGCGCGTTCTTGCCCCGGAAGCGGAGCTTGGCGAAGGCGAAGCCCGCGAGGGAGCCGAAGAAGACCGTGGCCACGGTGATCGTGCCGGAGACCAGGAACGAGTTCATCAGGCCCTTGACGATGTTGGCGTCGCCGTTTTCGAGCACCCGCTGGATGTTCTCGCCGAGGTTGCCGCCGGGCAGGAACGGCGGCGGCCAGGAGTTGGCCGCGTCGTTCGTACGCGAGGCGATCACGATCATCCAGTAGAACGGGAAGAGCGACAGGAGCACCCCGAGGATCAGCCCGACCATGGTCAGCGGGCTGGCCTTCCAGAGCCGCGCCGCCTGGTGGCTTGCGCGCACCGGGCCGGCCTGCCGGGAGGGTGGGCGGAGCATGGTGGTCGTCATCTCGTCACCTCACTTGTCTGAGCTGATGCGGCGGGCCAGCAGGTAGTTCACCGTCGACATCAGCGCGATGAGCAGGAAGAGCACGAGCGCGACCGCGCCGGCGTAGCCCCACCGGAAGCGTTGGTTCATCACGTCGAGCAGGTACATCGTGATGGTCTGGTACTGGCCCTGCGAGCCGCCGGAGATGCCGCCGGCACCGCTGGTGAACAGCAGCGGCTCGGTGAACAGCTGCAACCCGCCGATGGTCGAGATGATCAGCGTGAAGATGATCGTCGGGCGGAGCTGCGGGATGGTGATCGACCAGAACTGGCGGCGGCGGGAGGCGCCGTCCAGCGCCGCCGCCTCGTACACGTCCTTGTTGATGGACTGCATGGCGGCCAGGTAGATCAGGGCGTTGTAGCCGATCCACCGCCAGTCGACCATGGTGGAGATGGCGAACCAGGAGGCGAACCGATTGGCCCGCCAGTCGATCTTGTCCATACCGACGGCGTCGAGCAGCCAGTTGATCAGGCCGAATTCCTTGGCATAGATCATCGAGAAGACGAGCGCGACGACCGCGGTCGAGGTGATGATCGGCATGGCGATGGCCATCCGGAAGAAGGTCTGCCCGCGCAGTTTCCGGTTCAACGCGTTGGCCAGCATCAGCGCCAGCAACAGCTGCGGCACGGTGGAGAGCAGGAACATGCCGAACGTGTTGACGACGGCGTTCCAGAACTTCGGGTCGTCGGTGATCAGCTCGACGAAGTTGTCCAGGCCGACGAAGGAGATCGTCGGGTTCAGCGGCGACCGGTCGGTCAGCGCGATCCAGACCGTGTAGATGATCGGATACAGGCTGAACACCGCGAAGATCAGGAAGAACGGCAGGACGTAGAGGTACGGCGAGTACTTCAGGTCCAGTCGGGTGAACGAGGCGCGGCGGCGGTGTGCGGGGCGGCCGGCGCTGGCCGGTCCCCGTCCGGGAGGCGCCGGGGCGTGCAGGTCGAGGCTCATGGGGAGTCCTTCTCCTCGGCCGGCGCCACCCGCCCACACGGGCGGCGCCGGGCTCTCCGGGCACCGCGGGTGGCGCCGACAGCCAGGGCTGTCGACGCCACCCGCGGCCGGGGCAGCCGGATCACTTACCGGCGGCCTCACCGTTCTTCAGCGCGGCCTGCCACTGCTCGTCGGCGGACTTGCCCTGCTCGACGGCGCGCAGGGTGTTCTCCACCTCAGTGCGGACAGCGTTGTTCTTCGGGCCGAGGTAGACCGGCTTCAGCGAGGTGGCACCGGCGGCGAAGATGGTGCCGGTCGGGGCGTTGCTGAAGTAGTCGTTGGTCGCGGCACCGACGGCCGGGTCGCTCAGAGCCTGCGGCGAGGACGGCAGGTTGCCGACCGCCTTGAACGCCTCGACCTGGCCCTTGGCGCTGGTCAGGAACTTGGCCAGCTCGGCGGCCTCCTTGGGGTGCTTGCTGGACTTCGGCACGGCCAGCCACGAGCCGCCCCAGTTGCCGCCGTTGCCGGGCGCCTTGGCGATGTCCCACTTGCCGGCCGCCGAGTCACCGGCGTTGCCCTTGATGACACCGGTCATCCAGGCCGGGCAGGCGATGGTGGCGAAGGTGCCGTTCTTGAAACCGGCGTTCCACTCGTTGGAGAACGACTGGAGGTTGTTCGACAGGCCCGCGGCGATCATCTTGGTGGTGAGGTCGTACGCCGCCTTGACGTCCGGGTTCTCGCCGATGACCAGCTTGTTGCTCTTGTCGTAGTAGGTGTAGCCGCTGCCGTCGCCCGCCTTCTGCATCAGCACGACGTTGTAGAAGTTGGTCGCCGAGTCGATGAACTTGTGCTTCTTGTCGGCGGCGGCGAACTTCTGGCCGGTGGCGATGAACTCGTCCCAGGTGGGCCAGAGGGCGGCGACCTGCTCCCGGTCGGTGGGCAGCCCGGCGGCCTTGAAGAGGTCGCTGCGGTAGCAGAGCGCCATCGAGCCGACGTCGGTGCCGAGGCCGAGCACCTTGCCGTCCGGCGTGGTGCCCGCCTCCCACTTCCACGGCAGGAAGTTGCCCTTAAAGTCGTTCGCGCCGTAGTCCGCGAGGTTCTGGAACTTGTCGGTCTGCGCGTAGTACTGAACGATGGTGCCCTCTTCCAGGGCCACCACGTCACCGGCGCCGGACCCGGCGGTGATCTGCTGGGTCAGTCGGGTGTTGTAGTCCCCGAGGCCGAGGCCCTTGCCCCGCTCCTGGATCTTGATGTTCGAGTGCTCGGCCTCGTACTGCTTGTAGAGCTCTTCGTAGCCGAAGCCCTGGTCGCCGAAGACGTCGACGACGAGAGTGATCTGGCCGTCACTGCCGCTGTCCGACGAGTCGTCACTGCAGGCGGCGGCGGTGGCGAGCACCGTCACGGACGCGAGCGCGATGGCCGCGAGCCGACGACGGCGGGATGGGACGCTCATCCGAGACCCTCTTTCGCTGGTGAGGCTGTGTCATGTGGTGGGGTTGCCTGTTGCGCGTCTCGCCACCATCGACCTGAGAAAGGGGGGTCACCGGCGGCGACCCGGGAGCGGGCGGAGATGAGATCCAGACCACTCGCGGGAGCGCTCCCATGAGATTGCCGCCCAGCCGCCAGGGGTGTCAATAGACCTATGGGAGCGTTCCCAGATCGTTACCGCGCCGATCCGGAGGCGATGGCGGCGCGGTCAGCAGAAGCGGCGCAGCAGGGTGGTCGCCCGGGCCGCGTCGTAGGCGTCCGGGTCGAAGCCGGGGCCGGCCCAATCCCGCATCACCTGGTGCTCCGGATGGGTCGGATCGGCGAGCGCGGCGAGCAGGACGGCGTATCCGGACGGGCCGCCGACGCCCTCCGGCGGGCAGGCCCGTTCCCCGTACGGGCAGGACGGGTAGCGCTCGTCCGGGTCGGCGGTGCAGGCGTCCTCCACCACCACGTCGTGCTCCCACCAGTCGCCGAAGTCGTAGGTGTAGCGGAACCGGCTGCCCTTGCCCACCACCGCGTCCAGCCGCACGTCCAGCTCGTCGCGGAGCGCCAACTCGCCGTCCGAGTCGGGTTCGCCGTACTGGAGGCCGTCGATCTCGAACGAGTGCAGGTGGCAGTCCCGCCAGCCCATCGCGTGCTGCAACACCCGGTGCAGCCGGTCCAGGGTGTAGCCGCCGGGGACCAGCACCCGCCGCCACACCGGCGGACGGACCCCGGCCAGGGACACCTTGAGCTGGAAGATCTGACGCGGCATGCTGCCCCATCCTCCCTCGGCACTAGGCTGCCAGCATGATCTGCCGAGCGTGCCGGGAACGACGGCACGACGACTGTCCAGGTCGGAAGTGGTGCGACTGCCAGCACCGTACCCCCGAACCGACCCCTCCGGTCACCGGTCCGGCCGGCGAATGAGCACGGGTACGCCGATCGCGCGGATCTGGCCGGCGCCCCCGGCCGGGCCGCTGACCGACCCGGAGCTGGCCGCCCTCTACGGCCGCGCCACCCGACCCCACCTGCGGATGAACTTCGTGGCCAGCGCCGACGGCGCGGTCGCCCTGGGCGGCTACTCCGCCGGGCTCTCCGGCGAGCCGGACAAGCGGGTCTTCGGCCTGCTCCGGATGCTCTGCGACGGGCTCGTGGTGGCCGCCGGCACGCTGCGCCACGAGGGCTACCGGGCGGCCCGGCTGAGCGAGGACCGCCGGGCCTGGCGGCGGGGGCACGGGCTGCCCGAGTACCCGACCCTGGTGGTCGTCTCCGGCTCGCTCGACCTGGACCCGGCCCAGGCGTGCTTCGCCGACGCGCCCGTCCGGCCGCTGGTGCTCACCCGCACCGGGGTCGAGCCGCCGCCCGGACTGGACGAGGTCGCCGACCTCGTCCGCTGCGGCGAGGAGCGGGTGGACCTCGCCGCCGGCCTCGCCGAGCTGCGCCGCCGCGGGCTGGCCCAACTGCTCTGCGAGGGCGGTCCGTACCTGTTCGGCGCGTTGACCGCCGCCGACCTGGTGGACGAGCTGTGCCTGACCGTGGCACCGCTGCTCGCCGGGGCCGGCCCCGGCCGGATCACCGCCGGGGACGACAGCCCCCCGCGCCGGCTTCCGCTGCGCCACGTGCTGGCCGCCGAGGACGGCGTACTGCTGCTCCGCTACGCCCGCGACGTGGACGCGGCACCGTCCGCCGGCGCCGCCCCCACCGCCTGACGGCCCGGCGTCCGTCCGGGGCAGCCGCCTGCCTCCCGGATACGCGGACAGCCCGCCCGGCCACAGCCACGGACGCGGGCACACCGGGAAGGCGTGCCCGCGCCCGTGCTGCTCTTCCATGATCTGGCGTCCCGTTCACCACCTCGACGGGGAGCCGGGAGGCCTCCCTCCCGGCTCCACCGGATCACTACTTCGTCAGCCGTACGACCCGCGACGCCGGTGCGGCGAGGTCGGACTCCTCGCAGAACCGGCTCTGCACCCACTGGCCGTTCGAGAACATCGCCGTCTGGTCGGCGTGGTACGGCGACGTCGGGTCGGCCGACTGCGACGACGCCAGCAGCGTGGTGACGTTCGGGCAGCCACTCCCGTCGAACGCCACCACCTGGATGTAGGTGCTGCCGGTGGCCACCTCGACGTTGCCCGCCTGCGGGTGCCATACCGGGTGGACCACGTTCAGGATCCCCATCTGCCACGACCCGCCGGGAAGCGGGATCCGCTGGTTGCCCCGGGTCACCGTCTGGTGGTCGCCGAGCCGGGCGTCCAGCGGGATGCCCGCGGCACGCAGTTCGGCGACGGCGTCACCGAAGGCCCGCTGCACGTCGGCCCGGCCGGTGTCGAGCGTGTTCGGCGTGGTCAGCGGCGCCTGCGGATCGAACGGCACCCGCCACGGCAGGGAGGCCGGCACCGGGGCGCTCGGCACCAGCTTCATGACGAACCGCTCGAAGAGCAGGGAGCCGCGGCTGTCCAGTGAATAGGTGTGGTCCCAGCTGGCCAGGGCGGCACAGGCCCCGGTGACGTCGACCGGTCCGCCGGTCGAGGGCGCCAGCCCACCGGGGAACTCCGCACACATCCGCGCGGTGTCCGCCGCCGCCAGCTCGGCGACCCGGCTCCGGTTGGTGAAGAGCATCTGCCGCATCGACGCCGCGGTGAAGCCGCCCTCGGCCAGCCCCTCCTCGACGCTGAGGAGAGACTCCCGGGTACGCGGCGTGCGCTCGGTGTAGACGTCACCCAGGATCCGCTGGTAACCGGTGATCGGCGCGTGCGGGTTGGACAACCACGGGCTCTGGTTGGAGTTGGTCACGTAGTCCCGGCGTACCAGCCGCTGCATCCGGGACGGCCCGAGCAGCCCCGGCTCGACCGAGTCGGAGTCGGCTCCCCAGGCGCAGGTCGAGTCGGCGCCGTTGAGCAGGGCCAGCCCGGCGACGTGGAACAGGTACTGCCCGAGCGGCGTGGCGCAGCGCTGGGCGAGCGCGTCGGTGACGTGCGGGACCACCTGGATGTCGGCGTAGAGCGCGTTGCCGGACCGGTCGACCGCCAGGGTGTTGAAGATCGGCAGACCCTGGGTACGGGAGAGCGCGTCGACGACGCCCGCGGTGTCCTGCGCGGTGGCGAGCCCGAACGAGGTGTTCATCAGCCGCATGTTGGTGGCGTTGGCGTCCCGTACGGCGTAGGCCGAGGTGCCGGTCCACGGCAGGTCCATCGACGCCGCGTTGCTCGTCACGGGTCCGTAACGGGTCGCGTAGAGCGTCCGGGTGACCACGGCCAGCCTGCCGTCCGGCTGCTTGACCGGCACCGACACGCTCGTCCGGCGCATCCGCTCCTTCTTCCCGTCCACCAGGTAGGAGGTCGGGTCGTCGGGGGCGAGCCTGAGTTCGTACAGGCCGAACGTCACCGGGGCGGCCCAGGTGTGCGTCCAGGCGATCTTGTCGTTGAAGCCGATGGAGAGGAACGGCGTGCCGAGCAGGCCGGCGCCCGCGGCGTTCAGCTTGCCGGGCACGGTCAGGTGCGCCTGCCAGAACCGGTTGACACCCTGCCAGATGAAGTGCGGATTGCCGAGCAGAATGCTGTTGTCGTGGGCCGCGCCCGCCGCGCCGACGGCGATCCCGTTGCTGCCCGGGGAGTTCTCCCCGAAACGCTCATCGAGGCCGGCCCGGAAACGGGCCGCGGTCTCGGCGTTCGCGGCCAGGCCGCCGGTCGCGGTGCCCGGCCTGGCGTTGACGATGCCGTCCACCATGCTGCCCGTGCCGGCGTACGTCGCCATGGCGTGGAGCATGTGCCACACGTCCGTTTCGGTGATGGGGGTGACCCATTCACCGCCACGGCAGGTCGGGTCACCGATCCCGGCCGCGCCGCCGACGTCACGCAGATAGCGGTTGTAGCCCTCGACGTAGCCCGCGACCATGTCGCGGACCTCCCGCTGGGGACCCCTCGGCGCGGCCTGCGACACCAGGCTCCACACCACGCCGGAGTTGTTGACCTGCTGGAAGTAGAGGTCGCTGGCGAGGTTGGTGGTCGCCGAGGAGACGGTGACGTCGCCGGAGCCGCCGGGCCCGAAGAATCGCGAACGCTGGGCGCGGACGGTCGTGTACGAGTTGGCGAGGACGCAGATGTTGTCCTTCGCGACCGCATATCCGTAGCCGTATCCGAGACCGGTGAAACCGTCGGCGATGATGTGCGGAATTCCGTGTTCGGTGTATCGAATGGTCGCCGTGGCCTTCGTGCCGGTAACGTCCGATTCCACCGGCGCGGCCGACGTGCTGGTCGACGGCACGGCCACCAATACGGAAACGGTGAACAAACCGCACAGTATCTGACGACTTCGACGCATTGACCTCCACCTTCCACATGAGACGACACAACAGAACTCGGCAGCTTAGTGCGCAATCACATCCGATACCAGACCGTCAATGGAGGACAGAAAAGCGGTAATGCACCGAGCAGGCGAAACGCCTGACCGGGCCGCACACCCACGGTGAGCGGCCGACTCCGCCGCGCACGATCCGCCGGCCGGGCACGTGGTGTCCGCCGCGTCGCGTGGCAACCTGTCGCATCCCTCGGGCAGGATGCTCCTCGTGCGCCGCGACCGAGACGACCAGCCGACCGGAGACCGCCGATGACCGACGACCCGCTTGACGGCCCGGGCGACGAGGTCGGCCGGGTGCTCGGCACCGCCGACGCCACCCCGCTCACCTTCTGGACGGCCGTCTCCCCCGGCAGCTACCTCCAGCTCGACGACGTGGTGGTCACCCGCCGCGAGCTGCCCGACCGCGAGCCGGTGACGATCGCCGGGGTGGTCACCCAGGTCCGCGCCCGGCACGAGGGGGCGCAGTTCGACTCCGACGTCTTCGCCATCGCCGACGGCACCCTGCCCGCCCAGGTGCAGGAGGCCGCCGAGGTCACCACCACCCGGGTGGACCCGGAGCTGTACGTGCCGCCCACCCCGGGCGCGGTCGTGCACCGGGCCGAAGGCGACGCCCGGGCCCGCGCGCTGCACTTCGACCGGATGGAGCGGCGCATCCCGATGGGCATGGGCCGCGACGGCGTCCCGGTCTACCTCAACGCCGACTTCCTCGACGGCACCCGGGGCGCGCACGTCTCCATCTCCGGCATCTCCGGGGTCGCCACCAAGACCAGCTTCGCCACGTTCCTGCTCTACTCGGTCTTCCGCTCGGGGGTGCTCGGCGGCGACGCGGTCAACGCCAAGGCGCTGATCTTCAACGTCAAGGGCGAGGACCTGCTCTTCCTCGACCACCCCAACGCCCGGCTCGACGACGCCACCCGCGCCGGGTACGCGCGGCTCGGGCTGGCCGCCGGCGCCTTCCCCGACGTCCGGGTCTACGCGCCGCCCCGGGTCGGCGACTCCTCCGGCACACCGGACGTGAGCAGCCGGCTCACCGGCGTGGACAGCTTCTACTGGACACTGTGCGAGTTCTGCGCCGACCGTCTTTTGCCGTACGTCTTCGCCGACGCCGACGACGAGCGGCAGCAGTACACGATGGTGGTCCACTCGGTCGCCGCCCACCTGGCCCGGTACGCCCAGCCCGCCGACGGCGGGGTGAGCGTCGACGGCGTCCGGCTCGGGTCGTACGCCGACCTGGTCGACCACATCGTCGAGCAGCTCAACGACGACGAGACCCGGGGCGACTGGGCGGGCAGCGCGGTCGGCCTGGGCACGGTCAACGCGTTCGCCCGCCGGCTGATCGGCAGCAAGAAGGACCTCGGCCGGCTCATTCGCGGCGACCTCGCCGCCCGCCGCCCGCACTCGATCAACACGTCGGAGAGCGCCCAGGTCACCGTGGTCGACCTGCACAACCTGCCCGACCGGGCGCAGCGCTTCGTGGTCGGCGTGACGCTCAAGAGCGAGTTCGAACGCAAGGAGAAGGCCGGCACCGCCAAGCCACTGCTCTTCGTCGTCCTCGACGAGCTCAACAAGTACGCGCCACGCGAGGGCTCCTCCCCGATCAAGGAGGTGCTGCTGGACATCGCCGAGCGGGGCCGCTCGCTCGGGGTGATCCTGGTCGGCGCGCAGCAGACCGCCAGCGAGGTGGAGCGGCGGATCGTCACCAACTCGGCGATCCGGGTGGTCGGCCGGCTCGACCCGGCCGAGGCGTCCCGCCCGGAATACGGCTTCCTCCCGCCGGCGCAGCGGCAACGGGCGCTGCTGGCCAAGCCGGGCACCATGTTCGTCAACCAGCCCGACATCCCGGTGCCGCTCTGCCTGGAGTTCCCCTTCCCGGCCTGGGCGACCCGGGTCTCCGAGGCCGGCCGGGCGCCCTCGGAGACGCTGCGCTCGATCACCCAGGCGGCCGACCCGTTCGCGGTGGTCGGCTCCGGCGGCGCCGACGACGACATCCCGTTCTAGGGAGGCGGTGACAACCCATGAAGATCCTGCACACCTCCGACTGGCACGTCGGCAAGGTCCTCAAGGGGCAGTCGCGCGCCGAGGAACACACGCGGGTGCTCGCCCAGGTGATCGAGATCGCCAACGCCGAGCGCCCCGACCTGGTCATCGTGGCCGGTGACCTCTACGACACCGGCGCGCCCACCCCGGAGGCGACCCGGCTGGTCACCCGGGCGCTGACCGCGCTGCGGCGTACCGGGGCGGATGTGGTGGCGATCGGCGGCAACCACGACAACGGCCCGGCGCTGGACGCGCTGCGCCCGTGGGCCGAGGCCGCCGGGATCACGCTGCGCGGCAGCGTCCGCGACAACCCGGCCGAGCACGTCGTCGACGGGGTCACCGCCGCCGGCGAGCGCTGGCAGCTCGCCGCGCTGCCGTTCCTCTCCCAGCGGTACGCCGTCCGCGCCGTCGAGATGTACGAGCTGACCGCCGCCGAGGCCAACCAGACGTACGCCGACCACCTCGGCCGGGTGCTGGCCAAGCTGGCCGAGGGTTTCACCGAGCCGGACCGGGTGCACCTGGTCACCGCCCACCTGACCGTGGTCGGGGCGAGCACCGGCGGCGGCGAGCGGGACGCGCACACCGTGCTGGGCTACGCGGTCCCGGCCACGGTGTTCCCCGGCAACGCGCACTACGTGGCGCTGGGCCACCTGCACCGCTCGCAGCGGGTCATCGGCCCCTGCCCGATCCGCTACAGCGGCAGCCCCCTCGCCGTCGACTTCGGTGAGCAGGAGAACGTCGGCTCGGTCACCCTGGTCGAGGTGACCGCGACGACGGCCGCCCGGATCCGGGAGGTGCCGGTGCCCGGGGCCACCCCGCTGCGTACGGTCCGGGGCACCCTGGCCCAGCTCGCCGAGATCGACCCGCCCGACGGCTGGCTGCGGGTGTACGTCCGCGAGCAACCCCGCGCCGGGCTGCGCGAGGAGGTGCAGGAGCTGCTGCCCCGGGCGCTGGAGATCCGGATCGACCCGGAGCTGGTGCCGGCGCCCGGCAGCGCCACCCGGGCCGCCCAGCGGGCCGGCCGCTCGCCCCGGGAGCTGTTCGCCGACTACCTGACCAGCCGGGGCCACGCCGACGAGGGCGTCCGGGAACTCTTCGACGAACTGATCGAGGAGGTGGATCACTGATGCGCCCGATGCGGCTGGACATGGCGGGCTTCACCGTCTTCCGCGAGGAGACCACCGTCGACTTCACCGACGCGGACTTCTTCGCCCTGGTCGGGCCGACCGGCTCCGGCAAGTCGACGGTGCTCGACGCGATCTGCTTCGTCCTCTACGGCACGGTGCCCCGCTGGGGCGGCGCCCGGGGCCTGTCCAACGCGCTCGCGCCGTCGGCCAACGAGGCCCGGGTCCGGCTGGTCTTCGAGTCCGCCGGCGACCGGTACGTGGCCACCCGGGTGGTCCGCCGGGACGGCCGGGGCACGGTGAAGACCGCCAACGCCGGGCTCCAACTCATGCCGGCCGGATTCGACGTCACCAAGCTCGACACCGGGCTCAGCCCGGAGGATCTCGGCGAGGTGGTGGCCGGCACCCCGGCCGAGATGGAGCAGGCGGTGCTGGACGCGGTCGGGCTGCCGTACGAGCAGTTCACCAGCTGCGTGGTGCTGCCGCAGGGGCAGTTCGCCGACTTCCTGCACGCCAAGCCGGCCACCCGGCAGCAGATCCTGGTCAACCTGCTCGGCCTCGGTGTCTACGAGGCGGTGCAGAAGAAGGCCACCGAGCGCGCCGGGCAGGCCGAGGCGAAGCTGGCGGCCGTCGACAAGATGCTCGGCGGCCTCGCCGACGTCGACGACGCGGCCCTGACCGACGCCGGGCAGCGGGTGGACCGGATGCGCGAGCTGGCCGAGGCGGTCTCGGTGGCCGTACCGGAGCTGGACCGGGCCCGGGCGACGGCGCGCGAGGTGACGGCGGCGCTGACCGCGCTCGACGCCGAGCTGACCGTGCTGGCCGAGGTGCGCCCGCCCGAGGGGATCGCGGAGCTGGCGCGGGCGGTGGCGGCGGCCCGGAGCGCGGCCGACGAGGCCGCCGCGGCGGTCGGGCTGGCCGAGGAGCGGGAGGAGAAGCTGCGCGGGGAGCTGGCCGCGGCCGGCGACGAGAGCGCGCTGCGGCTGCTGCTCAAGGCGCACGCCGACCGGGAGCGGCTGACCGGCGAGGTGGCGACCGTTCTCGCGGCGGTGACCACGGCGCAGACCGAGCACGACGCGGCGGCCGGGGCCCTCGCGGCGGCTCGGGCGACCGCCGAGCGGGCCGAGGCGGAGCTGGAGGCGGCGTTCCGGGCGCACGAGGAGGCGAAGGCCACCGACCAGGCGGTGGCGCTGCGGGCGCACCTGGTCGCGGGCGGCCCGTGCCCGGTCTGCGAGCAGGAGGTGTCCCGGGTGCCGGCGATGCCGGCCGGGTCGGCGGTGGCCCGGGCGGTCGCCGCCGGCAAGGCGGCCCGGACGGCCAGCGAGGCGGCCAAACGGGTGGTGCAGGAGCGCGACGCCGCCGCCCGCGAGCTGGACCGGGTGCTGCTGGGCGCCCGCGCCGAGCACGACCAGTTGCGGGCCCGGCTGACCGAGCTGGACGAGCAGCTCGCCGACGCCGCCGCCCCGGCCGCGCTGCGGGAGGCGCTGGACGAGCATGCCCGGCTACGCCGCACCCTGGAGGAGGCCGCCGGCGCGGTGCGGGCCGGCCGGGACGCCGCCCGCCGGGCGCGGAGCACGCTCGACGGCGCGGAGGACCGGCTGCGGCGCGCCTGGCGCCAGTTCGACGCCACCCGGGACGAGCTGGCCCGGTTCGGCCCGCCGGCCGCCGACCGGGACGACGTGGCCGCCGCCTGGGCGGCCCTGGCCGGCTGGGCCGGTGAGCAGGCCGAGCGGCGACGCGCCGACCGGGACGGGCTGGCCGCCACGGTCGGGCAGGCCGAGGCCGCCACCAGCGAGGTCGAGGCACGGATCGCCGCGCTCTTCACCGCCGCCGGGCTGGCCGCGCCCGGCGACCCGCTGCGGGACGCCGCGGTGGCGGTGGAGCGCGCCGACGCGGAGCTGCGCCGGCTGGAGGAACGCCGGGCGCAGGCCGCCGAGCTGCACGAGCAGCGGGCCGGCCACGAGCGGGAGGCCCAGGTGGCCCGGGCCCTCGCCGGGCACCTGCGGGCCAACAACTTCGAACGCTGGCTGCTGGCCGAGGCGTTGGACCTGCTGGTCGACGGCGCGTCGCGGATCCTGCGGGAACTCTCGGGCGGCCAGTACGACCTGGTCCACGACAAGGGCGAGTTCTTCGTGGTCGACCACCACGACGCCGGGCTGCGGCGCGGGGTGCGGACGCTGTCCGGCGGGGAGACGTTCCAGGCGTCGCTGGCGCTGGCCCTCGCGCTGTCGGAGCAGCTCGCCGGGATGTCGACCACCGCGGCGAGCCTGGAGTCGATCGTCCTCGACGAGGGTTTCGGCACCCTCGACGCGGCCACCCTGGACACCGTGGCGGCCACCCTGGAGAGCCTGGCCGCCCGGGGCGACCGGATGGTCGGCGTGGTCACCCACGTGCCGGCGCTGGCCGAGCGGATCCCGGTCCGCTTCGAGGTCCGCAAGGACGCCCGCACGGCCCGCGTGGAACGGACCGGCCGGTGAACGCGAGGAGCGTGAGCGGGGCGGGGGCGACGTGACGCGGTTCTACGTCGACGCGTGGGATCCGGCGTACGGGGCGTCGTTCGAGGCGGCCGGCGGGGGTGGGCCGGCGGCGCCGAGCACCGCCCAGGTCGAGGCCGACGTCGAGCTGCCGGCGACGGACTGGCGGGCGCTCGACGTCCGGCGGGACGTGGCCCCCCCGGACGTGGTGCTGCTGGTCGACGGGGTACGCCGGATCGACGCCAGCGTCTGGACGGCCGAGGAGGACGGCAGTTCGTACCCGGGCATCGCCGCCTCGTACGCCGCCGGGGTGGTCCGCTGCGACCTGGACCGCGGGGCGGCGGAACTGGCCGGCACCCGGGTGGGTCGGGGCCTGTTCACCGCCAGCCCGTCGGCGCAGGACGTGGTGGCCGGCCAGATCCGCTACCCGGTGCACCGGGTCAGCGGCACCGGTGAGCTGAGCAGGTTACCGGCCGCGGTGCAGGCGCCGCTGACCGCGCTGGAGGTGGCGGTCTCCGACGCCGCGCGCACCGACGGCGACCTGCTGGTGGTGGACGGCCCGCTGCGCAGCCGCCGAAACCTCCCCCGCACCCTCGGCTACATCAAGACCCAGCACAGCCAATACCTGGACGCCCGGCTGAGCGCGGTGGTGACCGGGCTGGCCCCGGGCCAGCGCTGCCCGGTGTTCCGGCTCGGCACCGCGTGGGGCGGCTACTCCTGGTACCTGCGACTGCCGGTGGCCGGCGGCGCGCCCTGGGCGGGGATCGTCCGGGTGGAGTGCTCCGCCGAGCTGACCGAGGCCGAGGCGATCGGGCTGGCCGACCTCTCGCTGGTCACCCTGCCCAGGTTCGCCTCCACCCCGTACAAGGACCCGCGGGCCCCGCAGAACCTCGTCCCGATCGCCGGCCTGGAGCGGCGGCTGCGCGGGCTGCTCGGCGACGCCCGCCTGCTGCACCGGGTGCTGACCTCGGCCGCCCGGGGGCGCTGATGGGCCGCAGACGCGACACCGACCGGATCGTCGAGCCGGTCGACACCGGGCAGGCCGAGCTGGTGCCCGACCCGGACCGGCCGGGCTCGTGGACGCTGCTGCTGGACGGCGCGCCGCAGTCGCACGTGGATCTGGCGGAGCCGACCCACCTGGAGTTCGAGTACGTCCGCCGGCTGGCCGCCGCGATCGACCTGGTCGCCCCGGCCGGCGCCCCGCTGCGGGTACTGCACCTCGGCGGGGGCGCGCTGACCCTGCCCCGGTACGTCTCGGCCACCCGGCCCGGGTCGACGCAGCGGGTGTCCGAGGTGGACGGCGCCCTGGTGGAGCTGGTCCGCCGGGCGCTGCCCTGGCCCGCCGACCCCCGGCTGCGGGTGCGGGTGGCCGACGCCCGGGCCACCCTGACGTCGAGCCGCGACGCCAGCTACGACGTGGTGGTGGCGGACGTCTTCGCCGGTGCCCGCACCCCCGCCCACCTGACCTCGGTGGAATACGCCGCCGAGGTGGCCCGGGTGCTCCGCCCCGGCGGCTCCTACCTGGCGAACATCGCCGACGGCCCGCCGCTGCGGCACGCCCGCGCCCAGGTCGCCACGGTCCGTACGCTGCTGCCCCGGGCCTGCCTGGTCGGCGACGCGGCGGTGCTGCGCGGCCGGCGCTACGGCAACCTGGTGCTGGTCGCGTCCCGGGTCGAGCCGCCGGTGCCGGAACTGAGCCGGCGGGCCGCCGGCGACTGGTTCCCGGGCCGGGTGCTGGCCGGCGAGGAGCTGGACCGGTTCGCCGGGGGCGCTCCCGTGGTGCGCGACGCCGACGCCACCGACTCCACCCCACCGCCGCCCGGGATCTTCTCCGTACGTCGTTGATCCGCGCGGTGGCTCCGGCCGCGGCCTCCGCCGCCGCGTTCACCGGCCTGGCACAGTTGTGGGGTGCTGCCCACCGTCACCCGAACGCTGCGCCCTCCGGCCGACTACCGGCTGGCCGCATCGGTCCGGCCGCTCACCTTCAGCCGGTACGACCCGTGTGCCCGGATCACCGCCGACGGTTTCTGGTGGGCCACCCGTACCCCGGCCGGGCCGGCCACCCTCGCGTTGCGCCCCGCCGCCGGCGAGCTGGTCGCCGAGGCGTACGGGCCGGGGGCCGACTGGGTGGCCGAGCGGGCCGACGCGGTGGCCGGCCTCCGCGACGATCTCGCCGGCTTCGCCGACCTGGCCGCCGCCCACCCGGTGGTGGCCCGGCTGGCCCGCGAGCACCACGGGCTGCGGATGCCGGCCACCGGCCAGGTCTTCCCCCGGCTGCTGCGGGCCGTGCTGGAGCAGAAGGTGACCGGCAAGGAGGCCTACCGGGCGTACGCCGCGACGGTCCGGCACTTCCGCGAGCCGGCGCCCGGGCCGGTGTCGCTGCTGCTGCCCCCGGCACCGGCGGCGGTGGCGGCCAGCCCGTACTGGGTCTTCCACCCGTTCGGGGTGGAGCAGCGGCGGGCCGACACGCTGCGCCGCGCGGCCGCCGCCGCGGACCGGCTGGAACGTTGCGTCGACGCCGCCGAGGCCACCCGCCGGCTCACCGCGATCCCCGGCATCGGCCGGTGGACCGCCGCCGAGGTGGTCCGGATCGCGTACGGCGACCCGGACGCGGTCAGCGTCGGCGACTACCACGTGCCGAACACCGTGGCCTGGGCGCTCGCCGGTGAGCCGCGCGGGGACGACGCCCGGATGCTGGCGCTGCTGGAGCCCTTCCGGGGCCACCGGGGGCGGGTCTGCCTGCTGCTGGAGGCGGCCGGCATACAAGCGCCCCGGTACGGCCCCCGGGCGCCTCTCCGCTCGTTCGCGGGCTACTGACCGGCGCAGAGCCGGCGCAGCGTCCGCCCCAGCCACCAGGCGTAGACGTGCTGCACGACCTGGGCGGCCGGCCCGGCGGCCCGCGCCCACCAGCGGGCCGGGCGGCTGAACGCGGTCACCTCGAACCAGACCCCGTCGCCCGCCCGGCTGACCAGGAACGCCTCCTCGCCGACCTCCGGGTGCCCGGGCAGGGTGCCGTAGCCGAATCCGGCCCGGTCCGGCTCGTCCACCGCCCAGACCACCTCGGTCGGGCCCCAGATCCGCAGCGGCCCGAGGCCGAGGCCGGGGGTGACCCGCACCCCCCGCGCGGGCGCGGGGCGCGTCGGTACGCATCGCCACCCCGGCGGCCCGGTGCAGCCGCCAGCCGAGCACGGCGTCGGCCGCGCCCGGGAAGCAGCCGTCCGGCAGCCGGACCCGGTGACGCAGGTGGTGGTAGCCGGCCGGCAGGCGCCCGTCGCGGGTCGCCCCCACCTCGGGGTACGTCAGCTCGGGCACGGCCACCTCCCGTTGTGGGGACACCCCGCCAGGGTACGGCCGGGACCGGTGGGGCCGCCCGGCATCTGCGGGGCGGGCTGGTGGGCTTGCCCGGTGACCGATCAGGGTCGGGCCGCTGCCTCGCGAAGGTCGGCCAAACCGATCGGGGCGTACCGGCGGAGCAGTTCCTCCAGCTCGGCCACCGAGGCGACCTCGCCGATGACGTTGGCGCCGCCGCCGTGCTCCGGGCGGTAGCGGTGCACCAGCCGGTACCGGTACTGCCCCCGAATCAGCTCCACGCTGACCCGCCAACGCCCGCAGCACCCGCAGCTCCACTCCGGCACGCGCCGAACGGTAGCGCTGACCTGCGGTTTTGCCATCCGGCCCCGGGTGACGAACGGGCCGGACCGGGACACGCCACCCGGCACCGACGGTGATCTGCCTCACCACTGTCGGTGGCGTCTGATTGACTGGTCGCCGTGGACCTGCCGATCAATCCGCCGGTCGAGCCGATGCTGGCCAAGAGCGTGCCCCAACTCCCCACCGCCCCCGGCCTGACGTACGAGCCGAAGTGGGACGGCTTCCGCTGCATCATCTTCCGCGACGGCGACGAGGTCGAGCTGGCCAGCCGGGGCGGCAAGACGATGACCCGCTACTTCCCGGAGGTGATCGAGCAGGCCCGCCGCCAGCTCCCGCCCCGGTGCGCGGTCGACGGCGAGCTGATCGTGATCCGCCGGGACGGCCCCGACGGCCAGGCCCGGCTCGACTTCGAGCTGCTCGCCCAGCGGATCCACCCGGCCGCCTCCCGGGTGCGGCTGCTCGCCGAGACCACCCCGGCCGACTTCGTCGCCTTCGACCTGCTCGCCCTCGACGACGAGCTGCTCACCGACCGGCCCTACCCGGAGCGCCGGGCCCGGCTGGAGCAGGCCCTCGCCAAGGTCCAACCGCCGGTGCACGTCACCCAGGTGACCACCGACCCGGAGACCGCGCGGCGCTGGTTCGACGTGTTCGAGGGGGCCGGGCTGGACGGCCTCATCGTCAAGCCGGCCGACCTGCCGTACGAGCCGGGCAAGCGGCTGATGTTCAAGGTCAAGCACGCCCGCACCGCCGACGCGGTGGTGGCCGGTTTCCGCTGGCACAAGTCCGGCCCGGTGGTCGGCTCGCTGCTGCTCGGCCTCTACGACGATGCCGGCGTGCTGCACCACATCGGGGTCAGCTCGTCGTTCACCGCCGCTCGGCGCAAGGAGCTGCTGACGGAGCTGGAGCCGTACCGCGACACCGGTGGCGACCATCCGTGGGTGCACGGCGACCACGAGCGGGGCCAGCGCATCCCCGGCGGGGTGAGCCGGTGGACCGGCACCAAGAACCTGGAGTGGGAGCCGCTGCGCCCCGAGCTGGTGGTCGAGGTCGGCTACGACGCGATGGAGGGCGACCGGCTGCGGCACACCGCACAGTTCGTCCGCTGGCGCCCCGACCGCGAACCCCGCTCCTGCCGCTACGACCAGTTGGAGCGCCCGATCCGCTACGACGTCGACCAGGTGCTGCGCGGGGATCCGGCGGCGATCGTCGGTGGCGCGTCCGGCCGGGCGTAGCCTGGCTTCGGACATGATCACGGAAGGCTCCCACGTGACCCGCTTCTCCGACCGGATCCGCCGGGTCCGGCCCGCCCCAGGGCGTGCCCTCACCGGGTTCGTCGCCGCGCTGGTGCTCACCGCCGGCTGCACGCTGCCGGCGTTCGCCCCGCGCGCCGAGAGCCGGGGTCCGGCGGCGCCCCCGGGCACCGCCCCGTCCTGGCGCGCCTGCCCCGAGGTCCCCGACGAGTTGGTCGGCCGGGGCGCGGCGGGCATGCGCTACGAGTGCGCCCGGATCCTCGTACCCCGGAACTGGGGCAACGGCGCGGCCACCGGCGCGACCGCCGGGCCCGGCACCGGGGAGACCTTCGAGATCGCGCTGATCCGGATCCGCTCCAACAAGCAGCACGACCGGATCGGGTCGCTGGTGGTCAACCCGGGCGGGCCAGGGGCCTCCGGCGTGGACACCGCCGTCTACCTGTCGTTCGGCCCGGCGTTCGGCGGGCTGCCCACCGCGGTGACCGACCGGTTCGACATCGTCGGGTTCGACCCCCGCGGGGTGAACCGGTCCAGCCCGGTCAAGTGCATCTCCGACGCCGACCTGGACGCCAACTTCGGCTACGACCCCGACCCCCGCGACCAGGCCGCCTTCGACGGGTTCGTCACGTTGAACCGGCGGATCGGGAAGGGCTGCGGCGACAGGTACGGCGACCAGCTCCCGCTCTACGGCACCGAGCAGGCGGCCCGGGACATGGACGCGGTACGCGCGGCGGTCGGCGACGACAAGCTCACCTACCTCGGCTACTCCTACGGCACCCTGCTCGGCGCGGTGTACGCCCAGCTCTACCCGCAGCGGGTGCGGGCGCTGGTGCTCGACGGCGCGGTCGACCCGCAGCAGAAGCTGATCGCCGGGTCGGAGAGCCAGGCGAAGGGCTTCGAGCGGGCCTTCGACAACTTCGCCCAGTGGTGCGCGGCGAACGCCGGCCGCTGCGCGATCGCCCCGGACGCCCGGGGGGCGGTCACCGCCGCCATCGACAAGGCCAGGGTCTCCCCGGTACGCGCCAAGGACGGCCGGGAGGCCACCGCGGGCTGGGTGTTCTACGCGATCATCTCCTCCCTCTACACCGAGGCGGGCTGGCAGGAGCTGGCCCGGGCCATCGACTCGTTGCAGGGCGGCGACCCGGGCGGCGTGTTCGACCTCGCCGACGCGTACGCGGAGCGCGGGGACGACGGGCACTACTCGAACCTGTTCGACGCCAACCTGGCGGTGAACTGCGCGGACGAGACCGAGAAGCCGAGCCGGGAGCAGATCCGGCAGCTCCAGTCGCAGTGGCGGCAGAAGTACCCGCTCTTCGGTCCGGCTCTGGCCGTGGGCATGCTCGGCTGCGTGGAGTGGCCCGGCGCACGGGATCCGTACCCGACCGGGAAGGCGTCCGGCGCACCGCCGATCGTGGTGATCGGCACCACCGGCGACCCCGCCACCCCGTACGAGCAGACCGCCGCGCTCGCCTCGATGCTGGGCGTCGGGCGGGTGCTCACCTGGGAGGGCGAGGGGCACACGGCCTATCCGCAGACCGCCTGCGTCACCGACGCCGTCGACGCGTACCTGATCTCGCTGACCGTGCCCCGGACGGGGCTGCGCTGCCCGGCCCGGTGACTCACGGGGTGACGGCGTATCGTCGGGCGTCGCTGTGACACGCTCCCGGCATGACCGACGTGATCTTCCGGGAGGCGGTCCGCGCGGACCTGCCCGCCGTCATCGCACTGCTCGCCGACGACATGCTGGGCAAGGCCCGCGACTTCACCGAGGTGGACGACGCGTACGAGAGGGCGTTCGCCGACATCGACGCGGACCCGCGCAACCACCTGGTCGTCGCCGAGGTGGGCGGCGAGCTGGTCGGCTGCATGCAGATCACGTACATCCCGGGGCTGGGCCGGCACGGCGCCGAGCGGTCGCTGATCGAGTCGGTCCGGGTCCGCTCCGACCTGCGCGGCCGAGGGCTGGGCCGGCAGATGATGGTCTGGGCGATCGACCGGGCCCGGGAACGCGGCTGCGCGCTGGTGCAGCTCACCACCGACAAGACCCGCGCCGACGCGCACCGCTTCTACCGCAACCTCGGCTTTGTGGCCAGCCATGAGGGGATGAAGCTGGCACTCTGACGACCGATCTCCCCCGTTACGGGGAGGCGTCTCACCGCCGGGCGGGATGATCGCCGGAGTCCGGCGACGGCAGGCTGGACGGGCATCCGACGAACGGAGGAGTTCGCGTGTCCAGCGCCACCGCCCACGCCGTCGCCCACCCGCGCGACGGGCGCCCCGCGCCGACCTGGGCGATCCGGGCCGCCCACCTGATTCCGCTGGTCGTCCTGCCGTCCGGCCTGTGGCGGGTCGCCCTGGTCGCCGGGATCCCGATCGGCGCGTACGAGCACGGCGCACCGGCCCGCACCCACGGCGGGGAGAGCGTCTACATCCTCTCGCTGAGCGTGGTCTCGGAGGCGCTGGCCCTGCTCGCGCTCGGCCTGGTCCGCCCGTGGGGCGAGGTGTTTCCCCGCTGGCTTCCGCTGCTGGGCGGGCGCCGGGTGCCACCGTCGTTCGCGGTCACCGTCGCCACCGCCGGCGCCATCGGGGTCACCCTCGTCTGGGGGTACGGCGCATGGGGAATGACCGTCCACAGCCTTCTCGTCCGGGGCGACGGGCTGGGCTTCTCGCCGCCCGGCCTGGCGCTGCTGGTGGCCTGCTACGCCCCGCTGCTCCTCTGGGGTCCGCTCCTGCTCGCCGTCACCTACGCCTACCACCGCCGCCGCTCCCACGACTGACCCGCCCCGCCCCCACCCCGGCTCGGCAGCCACGGGGGTGGGGGCGGGCGGAGGTCAGTCGTTGATCAGGCGGCCGTCGCGGAGGGTCAGGGTACGGTCGGCCATCTCGATCAGGGCCGGGTCGTGGGTGGCGACCAGGGCGGTCATGCCCCGGGCGTGCACCACGGCCCGCAGCAGGTCCATGATCGACCGCCCGGTCTCCGAGTCGAGCTGACCGGTCGGCTCGTCGGCGATCAGCAGATCCGGCTCGTTCGCCAACGCCCGGGCCACCGCCACCCGCTGCTGCTGCCCGCCGGAGAGCTCGTACGGGCGCTGCGCGGCGTGCCCGCCCAGCCCGACCAGCTCCAGCAGCACGGCCACCCGCTCCTCCCGCTCCGCGGCCGGCACCTTCGCCAGCCGCAGCGGCACCCCGACGTTCTCGGCCGCCGACAGGATCGGCACCAGCCCGAACGTCTGGAAGACGAAACCGACGGTGCCCCGGCGCAGCGCGAGCAGTTCCCGCTCATTCGCGGCGGTCACCTCGTGCCCGGCCACCCGGACCCGGCCGGCGTCCGGCCGGTCCAGGCCGCCGACGAGGTTGAGCAGGGTGGTCTTGCCCGCGCCGGACCGGCCCCGAACCGCGACCAGCTCGCCGCGGCCGGCGGAGAACGACACCTCCCGTACGGCGTGCACGGCGTGCTCGCCCTTGCCGAAGGTCCGGCTCACCCCCTCCACCCGGACCACCTCGTCGATGACGGTGGCAGCACCCCCCGGCGCCACGGAAACCTGCTCGCTCATGCCGCCACCTCGCTCCGCTCGGCGTCGGCATGAGGCGCGACGCTGCAATGATGATTCGCTCGCTGACGCTCGCTCATGCCTCACTCCGTTCGGCGTGCGCCCGGTCGCCGGGCCGTACCTCGACATGGTCGGGCTCCAGGTTGAGCTGGACCCGGTCCCGCAGGGACAGGGCGTCCACGAAGGACGCCGGCAGTTGCATCCGACCGGTCCGGTCGAGCACCGCGTACTCCTCGCTGACCAGCTCGGTGCTGCCGTCGGCGGCGATCCGCGCGGTTCGGCGTACCTCGGAGGAGGTCCGGCCGTCGCGGATGGCGACGGTCCGGCGAACCTGGCCGGCCACGGCGTGGTCGTGGGTGACCACGACGATGGTGACGCCCAGCTCGGCGTTGATGGTCCGCAGCGCGGCGAACACCTCGGCGCCGGTCGCCTCGTCCAGCTCACCGGTCGGCTCGTCGGCGAAGAGCACCTCCGGGTCGTTGGCGACCGCGACGGCGACCGCGCAGCGCTGCTGCTCGCCGCCGCTCATCTGGCCGGGCTTCCGGTCCGCGCAGTAGCCGACGCCGACCATGTCGAGCAACTCGCGAGCCCGTTCCCGGCGCGCCCGCCCGCCCCGCCGGCCGGCCAGCTTCATCGGCAGTTCCACGTTCTCCAGCGCGGTCAGGTACGGCAGCAGGTTGCGGCCGGTCTGCTGCCAGACGAAGCCGACCACCTGGCGGCGGTAGCTGAGCCGACGCCGGTTCGACAGGGCGAGCAGGTCGTACTCGGCGACCCGGGCGATGCCGGCGGTGGGGGTGTCCAGCCCGGAGAGGATGTTCAGCAGGGTGGACTTGCCGGAGCCGGAAGCGCCGACGATCGCCACCAGTTCGCCCCGGTCGATGACCAGGTCGAGGCCCTGGAGGGCGACGACCTCAACCCCCTCGGTCTTGAAGATCCGGACCAGGCCGTCGCAGACGATGTGCCCGCGCAGCCGGTCCCGCCCGCCAGCCCGTTCGGCGGCACGCTGCGCGGCGCGCTGCTGAAGGGCAGCCAGGTCCGGTACGGCGGGCGCCGGCTGTCCGGGGTCGCTGCGCGGCGCCAGACGCGCCGAGCCCGGATGGCCGTAGGCGGTCCCTGTCATGTCAGCTCTCCTCTCCGAGCCGGAGCACCTCGCCGAGGCGCATCCGGCGGTTGTTCAGGGCCTCGACGGTGACCGCGAAGCCGAGGGCCAGTACGGCGAGGCCCAGCACGCCGGCCACCAGCCGGGGTTCGAAACCTGCCTGCACCGCCACCCCACCGGTGAACGCGCGCAGGCCGAGCACCGGGGTGAGCAGCACCGGCAGCAACGCCCCGACCAGCGCGCCGGTGAGCACCGACACCAGCACCAACGGGGCCAGCTCGACCAGCAGCAGGCCCCGCCACTGGCGGCGGGACAGCCCCATGGTGCGCAACCGGGACAGCACCTGCCCCCGGCTGCGCGCCTCGGCGAGCACCGCGAACGCGAGCGCGAGCAGGCCGAGCAGGCCACCACCGACCGCGCCGACGACGAACCCGAAGACCAGCAGGCCGTTCACCCCGCTGCCGCCCAGCTCGGCGCGGACCGCCGACCGGGCCAGCACCTCCGGCGGGCGGGGCCGTTCACCGGCGACCAGGGTGCCGCTGCGCTGATAGCGCTGCTGTCCCTCCTGGGCGACGCGGGCCACGGCGTCCGGGTCGACTCCGGTGCCGGCGAGCACGAAGCCGGTGGGGGCGAGCGGATGCGGAACGTTCGCCGGCAGCGCCGGCCAGGGCAGCACCAGGAAACGCGTCATCTTCTGGTCGATCAGCGGGAACTCCTCGACGGTGCCGGCGACCCGTACCGGCAGCCGGTTGCCCTGCACGTCCAGCCAGGCGGGTTTGCGTCCGTCCCGGTCGGCGAGCCCGGCGTCGGCGAACTCCTCGGCCAGATCCGGGGAGACCAGCCCCGGCATCGGCGCCGTCGGGTCGCCGACGGCCCGCAGCGGGCCGGGGACGGTCACCGGGACGCCCGCGCGACGGGCCACCTCCGCGAAACGCTCGCCGTCGACCAGCAGGACCCGGATCTCCCGTACGCGGCTGAGCCGGCCGGCCTGGTCGGCGGACGGGCGTTGGCTCGGCTCGACGAGCACCGGGGCGACCGCGCGCACCCCGGGCAGCGCGGCCAGCGCCTCGCTGGTGTCCGGGGCGAACCGGTCCCCGTTGACCAGCACGTCCCCGGGGACGACCCGCCCGGCGGCCCGGTCCCGGCCGTTCTCGATGCCGGTCGCCACCACCCCGCAGAACGCGGCGGTGGCGACGGCCAGCACCACCACGACGAGCGGGCCGGTGGTGGCGGCCCGGCCGGCGCGGGCGGTGCCGAGGAACGCGACGCTGCCCCGGGCCCGTGCGGCGGCCCGGCTGAACAGCCGCAGCGGCCACGGGTACGCGCGCAGCGCGACCAGCGCCGCGGCGACCGCGAGCAGCACCGGCACCGACACCAGCAGCGGGTCCACCGTCCCGTCGAGGGTCAGCCCGCGCCGGCGCAGCAGGAACGCCCCGAGCGCGGCGACCACGAGCACGGTCACCTCGACGGTGAGCCGCACGGTGGTGGAGCGGGCGCCGACCAGATCGGCCCGCCCAGCGCCCCGCGTGGCGGTGAGCGCGGTGACCGGCGGGAGCAGCGTGGCCGCCACCGCGGCGAGCAGTACCCAGCGCAGGTCGGCGCCCTGGCCGGGGAGGAGTCCGGCGAGCAGCCAACCGGCGCCGGCGGCGAGCGGCAGCACCAGCACCGACTCGGCCAGCCCACGGCGCAGCACCCCGGCGGTCGAGCCGCCCCGGGCGCGGATCAGCACGTACTCGGAGCGGCGCCGACGCGCCGCCACCCGGGCGGCGAGCAGGACCAGGCCGGCCAGGGTGGTGAGCAGCCCGGCGGCGATGACGGCGAGCAACGTACGGGCCGCGGCGAGCGACTCGGCGAAGCGCCGCAGCGGGATGTCGACGCCCTGGGTGAGGGTGAGCCCGGCCGGGCGGGTCCGCTCCAGGGCGGCCAGCCCGTCGATCAGCGCGGTGAGTTGATCCGCGGTGAGCCGGTCCGGTGCGATGCGGTAACGCCAGCCGAAGCTGATCCCCCAGCCGGCGGCCGCGGCGCTGTCGAAGCCGCGCTCGCTGGTCACCCCGACGCTCAGGAACGGCTTGCCGTCACCCTCGGGCTCGGTGAGCCGCAGCAGCGACGGCAGCCCGTCCCAGATCCCGTCGGTCGGATCGTTCGGCCGGAACACACCCACCACCACGACCCGGCTGACCAGAAACGGTTTGCCGTCCGGGTCCAGCAGGCTGTAGGTGAGCCGATCGCCGGCGCGCAGCCCGAGCCGGCCGGCCACCGTATCGGCCAGCGCCACCTCGATCGCGTTGTCCGGGTCCGTGTCGGGCCAGCGTCCCTCGACCAGGGTGGCCGCCTCCTGGATGCCGCTGACCACCCGCATGCTGATGTCGATCAGACCCTTGTCGGGGGTCAGCCGCGGACCGCGCAGCCGGCCGAACGTGGTCTGCGCCTGATACCACCGCTCGCCGATCACCCCACGGACGGCAGCGGGCATCCGGTCCTGGATGGTGTCCAACTCGCGGGCCTCGATGGCGGCGATCCGAGTGTCGGTCTTCGCCGCCATCATCGGCTTCGAGGTGTAGGTCAGGTCGCGCAGGGCCGCCTTCTGGCCCGCGACGTGCTCGCGCAGCCCCTGCCCGGTCAGCCGGTCCGCGACCCGGGGCACCGCCGTGATCAGCAGCGCGGTAACCAGGGTCAGCACGGCGAGCAGCAGGAAGTGCCCCCCGTACGCCCGCACCCGCCGGGCGACCGCCAGCAGACTCATCGTTCTCCCCCGATCCGAAGCTGGGCCGCGGCCACCCGCTGGCGGATGCCGGCGGTGATGACGGCGCTGAACGTCAGTGCGACCGCCAGCAGCCCGAGCGCGGTCGCCCCGACCGGCGCCCAGGGCAGGATGAAGGCCGCGTCGGGCACCGGCCGGCCGGCGGCCGGCGTGAGGATCACCAACGGCACCATGGTGGCCGCGACTCCCGCCCCGACCAGCAGACCCACCCCGACACCGATGCCGGCGAGGAAGGACTGTTCGGCCAGGAGCGCCCGGGCCAGCAGGCGCGGTGTCGCCCCGAGCGTGTGCAGCACGGCGAACTCCGTCATCCGGTGCCGGGTCGTCGCCCAGACGTCGACCGCCAGGCCGACCAGGGCGAGCAGCACGGCGCCGAGGGCGGCGGCGAGCAACCCGGTGCGGGCCCCCAACCAGTACGGGTCCCGGGCCGCCTCGGCGGCGACCTGGCGCCGGTCGAGCAGGGCGGTCCCGGGCAGGTCGGCGACGGCCGCCGCCGCGGCGGCGTGGTCGCCGCCGGTGTCCAGCCACCACTCGGAGATCGGCCGGACCGTGCCCGTGTGCCGCACCAGCCAGTCGACGGCGGTGGGCAGGTTCAGCAGGATCCCGTCCCGCTCGGTGGCGGGCACGGCCGCGACCAGCCCGACCAGCTTGACCGACAGGGACACCCCGGAGAGGGTGAGGGTGACCGTGTCACCGTCGTGGAGGTTCAACGCCGCTGCTGCGCCCGGTGTCATGAGCGCGGGCACCGGTGGGTCGTCCCCGGTCGGCACCACGGCGAACCGGGAGGGCGGCTGGCGCGCGAACTGCAGGAGCCCTTCCGGCAGTTTCACCTCGTGCGTGACGTCCACGGTGCCGCCGTCGAACCGGGCCGGTGCGCCCGGGCCGGTCAGGGAATCGGTCAGCCGCCAGCCGGCGCCGAGGGCGAGCGGCAGTGTGCCCCCGCCCGCGTCGGTGAGCCGGAGCCCGTCGAGGCGCAGCCGGTAGCGGTAGGCGGTCGCCGGACCCGCGTCGGCCTCGAAACCGGCCAGCCGCAGCGGCGTACCACCGGTTTCGGGCAGCGGAATGGAGAACGGCACCGGCCGGTCCCCCTGCCCCACCGCGAGCGGCAGGCGCCAGCTCGTGCCGTCGTCGCTGGTGAGCAGCGCCGCGACGGCGACCCGCGGCTCCCCGAACGGGGAGGACGTCGGAGTACGGACGGTGCCGGAGAGCTGCCGGGCACCGGCCGGGAGGGTGACCCCGGCAGGCGCGGGGCGGCCGCTCGTCAGCCGGTCGAGCAGTGCCGACGCGGACGCGTCACCGACGGCGTCGTCGAGCCGGAGCAGGCCCTTCGCCCCGGTCGCGTCCAGGCTCACCACGCTCACCGGCAGGTCCTTGCGGCCCAGCCGGATGTCGTCGCGCCACGCCGGCAGCGCCCGTTCCACGCCGGGCACCGCGGCCAGCGCGGCGGCCCGGTCGCCCGGCGCGGCGCCGTTGCGCTCGGTCAGCCGCAGGTCGGCCCCGACGGTGTGCCGGGCCTGGTCCTCCTGGGACCGGTCCCAGGAGGCCATCAGCGACCAGGCCAGGGTGCTGCTGCCGACGGCGAGGGCGAGCAGCAGCACCGGTCCGGCGTGCGGCCGGCGGCCTGCCTGCCACATGCCGAGAATGGTGGCGGTCCAGGGTCGCCGGTCGACGAAACGCTCGGCGAACCGGGTCGCCGGCGGCAGCAGCCGCAGCGCGATCACCGCCCCGGCCAGCACGCCGATGGTGGGCGCGGCGGCGAGCAGTGGGTCGATGCCGAGCTGGCCGCCGGCCCCCGCGAGGGGCGAGGAGTACTGCCGCAGCTGGGTCCAGGCGAGCACGGCGAGCGCGACGAGCGCCAGGTCGACGCTGGCCCGCTGGACGGCCGCGCCCCGGGTCGGGCGGGACCGGGCCGCCATGTCGGCGACGTAGGTGCCGGCCCGGCGCAGCGCCGGCATCACCATGGCGAGCAGGCAGCCGACCGCGGCGGTGACCGCCACCGCCCAGACCTGGCCGAGCGCGGCGTCGGCCAGGAGCAGGTCGGCACCGATCCACCGCACCGCCTCCGCGGTCAGTGGTGGTGCCAGCAGGAGGGCCGGGGCCACCACCAGGGTCGCCTCCCGTACGGCGAGGCCGGCGATCTGGCCACGGGCGGCCCCCCGGGCGCGCAGCAGCGCGGTCTGCGCCCGCCGGTCCTCGTTGAGCAGCGCGGCGACCAGCACCAGCGCGTACCCGCCGAGGACCACGATCAGCAGCAGCGGGGTGAGCAGGGCGGACCGCCCCACCAGGTCGGCCCGGCCGAGCCGGTCGGCGAGCCGGTCCAGGTGGCTGACGGTCTGGGCGGAGGAGCCGAGACCGGTGGCCTCGGGAATCTTCTGGGCAACCGTGGCGACCGCCGCCTTGACCCTGGCCAGCCGGCTCGGCTCGACGACGGCGAGGTCGGGCACGACCACCCAGGCGCCGGACGTGGAGTCGGGGAAGGTGCGCGCGAAGTCGGCCTGGTCCAGCGCGAACGGCCCGTACGAGGTGACCGCGCCGCTCCCCTGGCTGTCGCCCACGCCCGGTGCCAACCACCAGTACGGCTCGCTCGGGTCGCGGGGCCGCCAGGTGCCGGCGACCACCACCGCACTGGCCCGCTCGGCGCCACGGTCGTAGAGCGGCACCCGGTCCCCGGTCCGCAGCCCGAGCTGGCCGGCGATCTTCTCGGGCAGCGTCACCTGCAACGGCGTCGCCCCGGGCGTCGGCCACGAGCCGGCGGTGAGCTCGGCGTGCGCGGGCAGGTCTGCCAACGTGGCGAGGTTGGCGAACATCGGGTCGTTGCCGATCCTGGCCGCGCCGAGATCCCCGGTCAGCTCACGCCCGGTGCCGTACCTGGCGGCGGCGATGGACACCGCCGTGCCACCCAGCCCGCCGGCGAACTGCGCGCGGACCGCGCGGTCCCGCTCGGCGTACGCCGCGGCGTCCGGGCCGCCGGAGCCGCTGACCAGCAGGCTGCGCTCCTCGGCCGGGGCGGCGGCGAGCACCGCCCGCTGGCCGGCGTCGACGGCTCGACGGTTGTAGTCGGAGAGCCCGGTGACCAGCGCGACCGCGACCAGGGCCGCGATCGCGGCGGCGAGTAGCAGCCCGCGCGCCTCGACGGCCCGCCTCCACACCAACTTCATCCGATGCCCTCCCCTGGCCCCCGGTCGGGCCGATGACAAGGGAGACCGGTCGAGGGCCGGGAAAGGTTCGCGCCCGTTACATGATCGTTACCTGCCGTTCGCTGGGCCCCGTCCCCACGATCCACTCCATGTGCGGCATGTGGCTGTATCCGGCCTCCGGAAGACCACGACCTGCCGCATCTCGTGCCGCGCCCGACGGGCTGGACGCGCCGCCGAACTGATCGGCGCAGGTCGCCGCGACGAACCGGGCCCAGCTCGCCGGGTCGAAGCTCAGCACCGGCCCCTGCCGGTCCTTGCTGTCACGAACGCCAACCGCCTCGGCGAAACCCGCCACCTCGACGCAGTCCCCCTCGCCACCGGATCGGGATGACTTGCGCCATACCCCGTCACGCCTCATCGGTCATCTCCTTCGCGATTGCCGTGATCAGCTCACGGGACTCACCGGCACCGAGCGCCCGCTCAGTGAGCGAGGCCCAGGCATCCTCATAGGTCTGGATCTCGTGCGCCTTGTCAAGGTAGGCCGCACCGCATGGGCCGTCCATATAGATCGTGGTCGGCTCCGGCTCCCGCACATCGGTGGGAAAGTCGAGCATGGTGAAGGTCCCGGCCGATGCACAGCGGAACAGTCCGACATGCAGCGGCAGCACCCGGAGGGTGATGTTGTGCCGCTGACTCGCCGCCACCAAGGCGTCGAGTTGCCGGACCATCGCCAGCCGGTCGCGCAGCGGCCGACGCAATACCGCCTCGTTGAGGATGACGTCGAAGTAGGGCGCCCGGGGCACCGCCCGAGCCAGCAGCCGCTGTCGACGCAGTCGGACGTCAGCCTTGGCTTGCCGCTCCGCCTCGCTCATGTGCGGATTGTCGGTGGCGATCACCTCGGTCATGTACTCAACGGTCTGCAACAAGCCCGGCACGAGGTTTGCTTCGTACTTTCGGATCTTGGTGGCAGCGGCTTCCAAACCGACGTAGAGCTTGAACCAGTCCTTGATCGCCTCGCCGTAGCTGTGCCACCAGCCGTGGGCCTTGGTTTCGCGGGCCAGCGCCCGCATCGTTTCGATGGTTTCCCGGGATGCGCCATAGACCCGGCACATCGCCTCCACGTCGTTCGGGTGCATGGAGACCTGGCCGGTTTCGTAACGCCAGATCCGGGGCGCCGACCATTCCAATTCCTTCGCCGCCGCGGTCACCGTCACATGCGCGTTCTCGCGAATTTCTCTCAAGTATCTGCCGAGCTGCCTACGCGGGACGGTGCTTCCCGAGTCGTCCACGTCATCTCCTTTGCTGTCGTCGCGTAAGGCACCTCATCCCTTGGTTCGCATTCTGCTCCAAAAGATTGCGGCAGACCAGACCGGAAATGACCATCGTGGATGACCGCAGAATCTCGGGCGGTCCCGCCCGGGGCGGGTGCTCTTCCCCCGAAACCTCATCCCGGCGCCCGCCCCGGGCACCGCCGCCATTCGACAGAGGGAGGATCATGGACTCGATCGACGACATCCTCGGCGACATCCCCCTACCGCCCTACGTCACCGCCGAGGACGTCACCTTCGCGATCAAGGCGATCCTCGTGCACGCCGCCGAGCAGTGGCCCGACGGGCCGCGCTGCCGCAACGACCGGGCGCCCCACCCCTGCCGACTGCACCGCTGGGGCCGCCGGATCCTCGACCAACGCGGCCTCACCGAACGGCAGATCCACGCGATGATCGCCGAACAGGAAGCGCCCCGGCCATGATCTACGGAACCAGAAACCGCCTGCTGCCACACCACGTCCGCGCCGCCGTATTCGACCGGCGCTGGCGCGGCCTCGACCCCACCCAGGTACGCGACCACCTCGAACACGTCGCCGACGAACTCGAACGCCTCCACCGCGAACTCATCACAGCGACCACCGAGGCCGAACGCATCCGCCAGGCCCTACGACAGTGGCAGTCCCGCCACGGACACTGCCGCCACCGCGACCCGGGCACCCCCGACAGCCGGCAGCCGCGATGACCGCGCCCCGCTGGATCATCCACCTGCCCACCACACTGACCAGCGTGGACGACGCCACCGCCCTCGCCGTGACCCTCCGCGACTCCCTCGGCCACGTCACCGCCATCGACTTCGGCGAGACCACACTCAGCGAGGAGGACCGCCAGTTCGTGCGTACCCGAATCTGGTGTGACGCCCGGCTCGACACCACCCGCCGCTGCCGACGCCGCGACGACCACGACGGCCCCTGCGCACCCACCGACGACTCGGCCGGCCCCACGACCGCCGGCTGACCTGCCCTGGGGTTCGCCGTGCCTCGCGAGATCGTGCTCAATCCTGGATCGAGTGGTGTCGCGCGGGCTCCGATGCCACTACTTCCCTGATCGAGCACGATCTGGGACGGGACGGGACGGGACGGGACGGGACGGCGGCGGCGGCGGCGGTCAGCTTCGGGGGCGGTCGCGGTCCTTGGAGGGCTGCACCCGCTTCGGCTCGCCCGGCATCTTCGGGTATTCGGGCGGGTACGGCAGGTCGCCCTGCCCGGCGGCGGCGTCCCGCTCGGCCCACTCCAGCAGCGGGGTGATGTCCCACGGGGCGTCGTCGATGCCGGCGTGCGGGTCGCCCCGCTCGGCCAGCCGGGCCGGCACGCTGCGCAGGTCGAAGTCGTCCGGGTCGACCTGGGTCAGCTCGTCCCAGTCGACGGGGGTGGAGACGGTGGCCCGCGCGTTGGCCCGCAGCGAGTACGCGCAGGCGATGGTCCGGTCCCGGGCCATCTGGTTGAAGTCCACGAAGACCCGGGCGCCGCGCTCCTCCTTCCACCAGGCGGTGGTGACCAGCTCGGGGCGGCGGCGCTCCAGCTCGCGGGCCAGCGCGATGGTGGCCCGGCGCACCTCGACGAACGTCCAGCGCGGCTGGATGCGCAGGTAGACGTGCACGCCCCGGCCCCCCGAGGTCTTCGGCCAGCCGGTCACGCCCAGCTCGGCCAGCAGCGCGCACAGCTCGCCGGCGGCGGTGACCGCGTCGGCGAAGTCGGTGCCGGGTTGCGGGTCCAGGTCGATCCGCAGCTCGTCCGGCTGGTCGACGTCGGCGGCGCGGACCGGCCACGGGTGGAAGACCACGGTGCCCATCTGGGCGGCCCAGGCCACGTGCGCCAGGTCGGCCGGGCAGAGCTCCGCGGCCTTCCGACCACTGGGGAAGCTGATCTCCGCGGTCGACACCCACGGGGGTACGCCCCGAGTCGGCACCCGCTTCTGGAAGAACATCTCCCTCTCGATGCCCTCGGGGAAGCGCTGCAACGTGGTCGGCCGGTCGCGCAGGGCGCGCATGATCCCCTCGCCGACCGAGACGTAGTAGTGGAAGACGTCCGCCTTGGTGAAGCCGCGCTGCGGGAAGATCACCCGGTCCGGGCTGCTGAGCCGCACGGTGTGCCCGGCGACCTCGATCTCCTCGGCTGCGGCCTTGCTGCCAGCCATTGCGCGACGATATGCGATACCACCGACGCCCGGCGTACCGTTGACCGGTGAGTCTTTCCGAGAGCGAACTGCCCACCACCGAGGACGAGTGGCGGGTCCGGCTGAGCCCTGAGGAGTTCCGGGTGCTCCGCCAGGCCGGCACGGAGCGGCCGTGGACCGGCGAGTACGTCGACACCAAGACTCCCGGCGTCTATCACTGCCGGGGCTGCGGCGCGGAGCTGTTCCGCAGCGAGGCCAAGTTCGACTCGCACTGCGGCTGGCCGAGCTTCGACGACGCCATTCCGGGGGCGGTGAAGGAGATCCCCGACAACACCCTCGGCATGCGGCGTACGGAGATCCGCTGTGCCCGGTGCGACAGCCACCTGGGACACGTCTTCGAGGGCGAGGGTTTCACCCCGAAGAACACCCGGCACTGCGTGAACTCGGTCTCCATCCGGCTCGAACCTCGCTAACCTAGGGCCATACGTCCGTTTTCGGGGGGTTTCGTATGGCTACCTGTGAGGTCTGCGGCAACGACTACTGGATGGCGTTCGAGGTGCGCACGGCCAGCGGGGCCACGCACACCTTCGACTGCTTCGAGTGCGCGATCCACAAGATGGCACCCATCTGCGAGCACTGCCAGATCAAGATCGTCGGCCACGGCGTGGAGGTGTCCGGCCGCTTCTTCTGCTGCGCGCACTGCGCCCGCGCCGTGGAGGGCGAGCAGGGCGCCGAGATCCGCGACACGGTCGGCGCCCGCCCCGCCTGAGCCCGCTCCACACCGCCGCCGTTCGCGCGCCGGGCCGGCAACCTGGCCCGGGTCGGCCGGGCCGCCACCCCGGCCGCGACCTAACATCGCGGGATGCCCATCGAGTCGCACGTCGCGAGCTTCGCCGAGCTGGACGCCCGCACCTTCCACGACCTGCTCCGGCTGCGCATCGACACTTTCGTGGTGGAGCAGAACTGCCCGTACCCGGAACTGGACGGCCGGGACGTCGAAGCCGGGACCCGGCACCTCTGGCTGACCCGCGACGGCGCAGTGGTGGCGTACCTGCGAATCCTGGCCGACCCCGGCGGCGTGGCGCGGATCGGCCGGGTGGTGGTGGCGCCGGCGGCGCGCGGCGCGGGCCTGGGCGGCCGGCTGATGACCGAGGCACTGGCCCTGGTCGGCGCCGGCCCGTGCGTGCTGGAGGCGCAGAGCCACCTGGTCGGCTTCTACGCCGGCCACGGCTTCGCCGTCAGCGGGCCCGACTACCTCGATGACGGCATCCCGCACACCCCGATGCGGCGGGAGAGCCGGCCGGCCACGTGAACAGACATTGACGTACGCCGCTTTTATGTGAAAGCGTGCCAGGCAGAGCCGTCGCGGGAGTCACCCAACCGGGCGTAGGAGGGGCAACTCCGCGCCGTCCGGGCGTCGTCAACCGACCCCATCCCCGGAGGCTCACATGTCCACTCCGCACCGCCGCCGCACCCTGGTCGCGACGGCGTTCCTCGCCGTCGGCACCCTCGTCGCGGCGCTGCTCACCACCGTCATGGCCAGCCCGGCCTCCGCACACGGGTCCGTCGTGGACCCGGCATCCCGCAACTACAGCTGCTGGCAGCGCTGGGGCGGCGACTTCCAGAACCCGGCGATGGCCACCCAGGACCCGATGTGCTGGCAGGCCTGGCAGGCCGACCCGAACGCCATGTGGAACTGGAACGGCCTGTTCCGCGAGGGCGTCGCCGGCAACCACCAGGCGGCCATCCCGGACGGCCAGCTGTGCAGCGGCGGCCACACCCAGTCCGGCCGGTACAACGCCCTCGACGCGGTCGGCGCCTGGAAGACCACGTCGGTCAGCAACAACTTCCGGCTCAAGTTCTTCGACCAGGCCAGCCACGGCGCCGACTACATCCGGGTGTACGTGACGAAGCAGGGCTTCAACGCGCTGAGCAAGCCGCTGGCGTGGAGCGACCTGGAGCTGGCCGGGCAGATCGGCAACACCCCGGCGAGCCAGTGGACGCGGGAGACGGACGGCGTGTCGATCCAGGTGCCGGTGAACGCGCCGGGCCGCAGCGGCCGGCACATCGTCTACACCATCTGGCAGGCCAGCCACATGGACCAGTCCTACTACATCTGCAGCGACGTCGACTTCGGTGGCTCGACCACCCCGCCGACCACCACCCCGCCGACCACCGCCCCGCCGACCACCACTCCCCCGACCACCCGCCCGCCGACGACGGCTCCCCCGACCACCGCGCCGGCCGGAAGCTGCTCCGCCACCTACCGGATCACCAACTCCTGGACGGGCGGCTTCCAGGGTGAGGTCACCGTGACCGCCGGCGCCTCGGCGGTCAAGGGCTGGACGGTCAGCTGGACGTTCCCGAGCGGCCAGCAGATCAGCCAGGCGTGGAATGCCGTCGTCACCAGCAGCGGGTCCACGGTGACCGCCCGGAACGAGACCTTCAACGGCTCACTGGCCGCAGGGGGGCAGACCACCTTCGGCTTCCTCGCCTCCGGCAACAGTGCCACCCCCACTCCGAGCTGCACCGCGACCCTCTGACGAGGGGATGAGAAAGGGGCCCCGGCACCACGCCGGGGCCCCTCGCGTCAGGGCAGGCAGGTGACGATGTCGGCGATGGACCGGCGGCGACCGGTGTAGAAGGGGACCTCCTCGCGGACGTGCCGGCGGGCCCGCGAGGCCCGCAGGTCGCGCATCAGGTCGACGATCCGGTGCAGCTCGTCGGCCTCGAAGGCGAGCATCCACTCGTAGTCGCCGAGAGCGAAGGAGGCCACCGTGTTGGCCCGCACGTCCGGGTAGCCGCGGGCCATCTGCCCGTGCTCGGCGAGCATCTCGCGGCGCTCGGCGTCCGGCAGCAGGTACCACTCGTACGAGCGGATGAAGGGGTAGACGCAGATGTACGCCCGAGGCTCCTCGCCGGCCAGGAACGCCGGAATGTGGCTCCTGTTGAACTCGGCCGGCCGGTGCAGCGCCAGCTGTGACCAGACCGGGGTGAGCGCCCGGCCCAGCGCGGTCCGGCGGAACCGCAGGTACGCGTCCTGCAGCTCGTCGCTCGACGAGGCGTGCCACCAGATCATCAGGTCCGCGTCGGCACGCAGGCCGGACACGTCGTACGTGCCCCGGATGGTGACGTCCTTGCCGGCAAGCTCGCCGAAGAGGGACTCGACCTCGTCGACGACGTTCTCACGCAGCGACGGGAGCGGGCTGGTGGCCCGGTACACCGACCACATCGTGTAGCGGATGGTCTCGTTGAGCTCCCGCAGCCGCGCCGCGTTGGTCTGCTCGGTCATGCTGCCGATCCTCCCAGTGCTGTGATGATCTCCTCGGCCGCGGTCTCGCCCGAGCGGACGCAGACCGGGATGCCGACGCCGTCGTAGCCGGCCCCGGCCAGGGCCAGGGTCGGGTGGGCGGCGCGCACCGCCGCCCGGACCGCCGCCACCCGGCCGAGGTGGCCGGGCGCGTACTGCGGCAGGGCCCCGCCCCACCGCTGCACGTGCCGGTCGATCGGGGTGGGCAGCGAAACACCCAGCACCTTCGACACCTCCCGGTGCACGGTGGCGACCAGGTCCTCGTCGGTGAGCTGCAACGACGTCTCGTCGCCGTACCGGCCGACGGAGGCGCGGAGCAGGGCGACCCCGTCCGCCCGGCGCAGGTGCCCCCACTTGGTGGTGAAGAACGTCGACGCCTTGATCAGCAGCCCCTCGGTGGCCGGCACCAGGAACCCGGACAGCTCCGGCAGCTCCGGCTCCGGCAGGGCCATGGTGATCAACGCCACGCTGGCGTAGTCCAGCTCGCCGACGGTGGCGGCCACCTCGGGCACCGTGCCGGCGAGCAGCCGGGCGGCCGGGCGGGCCGGCACGGCGAGCACCACCGCGTCAACCTCGACGTACTCGGCCTCCCGGGTGGGGCCGACGGTCAGCCGCCAGCCGGTGGCGGTGCGGTGCAGCTCGCGGACCGCCGCGTCCCGGCGGATCGTCGCGCCGCTGGCGGCTGCCGCCGCCTCGACCAGGGTGCTCAGCCCACCGGCCAGGGTGCCGAAGACCGGCGCGCCGGGGGTGCGGGGCGCGGCGGCCTGCGCGGCCCGGACCGCCCCGACCAGGGTGTGCTCGACCCGGGCCGTCCGGGCCAGGGCCGGCATGGTGGCGGCCAGGGAGAGGTCGTCGGCCCGGCCCGCGTAGACGCCGCCGAGCATCGGGTCGACCAGCCGGTCCACCACCTCGTCGCCGAGGCGGGCGCGGACCAGCGCGCCGACCGGCACGTCGGCGTCCGGGCCGAGCAGCGGGCGGCCGGCGTCCCGGTCGGCGTCCGCCGCCGGCCGGGCCACCGCCGCCACCTTGTTCAGATCCCCCGGTACGCCGACCAGCGTGCCGCCCGGCACCGGGCGCAGCCCGCCATCGACGACCAGCGCGGCCTGCCCGACGCTCGGGTGCACGATCGACTCGGCCAGACCGAGCCGGCGGACCAGGGCCACCACGGCGGAGTCCCCGCCGGCCGGGTCGCGCATCAGGAACGACTCGGCACCGAACTCGACCGGGCCACCGGCCAGCTCGCCGGTACGCAACTTCCCGCCGAGCCGGCCGGACTGCTCGTACACGGTGATATCGGTGCCGGCGGGGGCGCGCTCGCGTAACCGGACGGCGGCCGCCAGCCCGGTGATCCCACCACCGACGATCGCCACCCGGCTCGGTCGCGCCATGGTCACTCCCCTACTCGACGGGCCGCGCGCTGAGCTCGTGCACCAGCGCGACCACCCTGGTCAGCACATCGGGATCGGTCTCCGGCAGGACGCCGTGACCGAGGTTGAACACGTGACCGGGGGCGGCCCGCCCCTGGTCGAGGATCCGGCGTACCTCCGCCTCCACCACCGGCCAGGGGGCGAACAGCACGCACGGGTCGAGGTTGCCCTGCACGGCCTTGTCCGGTCCGATCCGGCGGGTCGCCACGTCCAGCGGCGTACGCCAGTCCACGCCGACCACGTCGGCACCGGCCTCGCCCATCGCGCCGAGCAGCTCGGCGGTGCCCACCCCGAAGTGGATCCGGGGCACCCCGGGCGACCGCTCCGGCTCGGCGCGTCCGTCGCCGCGCCGCGACCCGGAGCGGTCGGCGTCGGCCAGGCCGCTGAGCACGCGGGTCGAGTGCGGCAGCACGTAGCGGCGGTAGTCGGCCTCGGAAAGCGCCCCGGCCCAGGAGTCGAAGAGCTGCACCGCGGAGACCCCGGCGTCGATCTGCACCCGCAGGAACGACAGCGTCACCTCGGCCAGCCGGTCGCAGAGCGCGTGCCACAGCTCCGGGTCGCCGTACATCAGCGCCTTGGTCTTCACGTGGTTCCGCGACGGCCCGCCCTCGACCAGGTAGCTGGCCAGGGTGAACGGGGCGCCGGCGAAGCCGATCAGCGGGGTGTCGCCCAGCTCGGCGACGAGCAGCCGGACCGCCTCGTCCACGTAGGACACGTCGTCGCGGCTGATCGGGCGGATCCGGTCGACGTCGGCGGCGGTGCGGACCGGCTCCGCCACCACCGGACCGGTGCCGGGCACGATGTCCAGGTCGACCCCGGCGGCGGCCACCGGCACCACGATGTCACTGAACAGGATCGCCGCGTCGACCCCGTGCCGGCGTACCGGCTGGAGGGTGATCTCGGTGACCAGCTCGGGACGACGGCACGACTCCAGCATCGGCACGTTGGCCCGAATCGCGCGATACTCCGGCAGGGAGCGACCGGCCTGGCGCATGAACCACACGGGGGTGTGCGGCCCGGGTTCACGCCGGCAGGCGCGGACGAAGGGTGAGCCGGCCGGCCCACCGTGGCGGGTTTGTCCGTCTCGGGCCGCAGTGCCCGTGGTGTCGGTACTCATCGCGGCAATCGTGCCACGCCGGCCGATCCGGCCCGCCGCCCCCGTCACCTTTTGTGACGTAGAAGGAGGGGCCCCTTGTTAACGCCTGCGGTATAGGAAGGGCCCCCTGCTAACACCTGCCCCCGCTGTCACATGATCGTGACCGACCCGCTCGGCGCGGCGTCGCCCGGCGCGGGCGGGCGGCGGCATAGTCTGCCTGCATGGCCCCCCGATCGCGCTCCCCGAAACCTTCGCTCGCGCGGTCGCCGGGCTGCGATCGGTGACACCCCGCGCCGAGATCGTGCTGGAGGAGGTCGGCGCCCCCCAGCGCCTGGCCCCGTACGCGTTCGCGCTCTCCGCGGCGGTGCTCCGCGACGAGGACGAGGTGGCCACCGGGCGGCTGATCCTGCTGCACGACCCGGCCGGACACGAGGCGTGGCATGGCACCCTGCGGCTGGTCACCTACGTGACCGCCGAACTGGAGGTGGACCTGGCCAGCGACCCGTTGTTACCCGGGGTGGGCTGGACCTGGCTGACCGACGCGCTGGACGCGCAGGACGCGCGATACCTGGCGATCGGCGGCACGGTCACCCAGACGCTCTCCACCCGGTTCGGCGAGTTGGCCGGGCCGCCCACCGCCGGGGACATCGAGATCCGCGCGTCGTGGACGCCGCTCGGCGTCGACCTGGCCCCGCACCTGCTCGGCTGGTGCGCCCTGCTCGCCTCGACGGCCGGCCTGCCGCCACCCGGCGTGACGGCCCTCTCCTCCCGCCGCCCGGCCGGCGCCGCCTGAACGGCCGAAACACCGCGACGGGCCGCCCCGAAAATTCGGGAGCGGCCCGTACGGCAGACCGTCACAGGTAGTTGTCGGCCTCGTCGCAGATCTTGTCCAGGCCCTTGGTGGCCTTGTCGAAGGCCGCCTTGTCGCCCCGGGACGCCGCTGCGAGGCCGGTGGTGAGCTTGTCCAGGCAGTTGGCGATGACCTTCTTCTGCCGGGCCTGCTCGTCCCGGTCGTTCTTGGTGCCGGTCAGGTCCTGCTCGGTGTCGGCGAGCTTGTCCCGCACCGACTGCAGATCGGCCTTGAGCTTGTCGATCTCCTGCCGGTTCGCCTCGATCGTGCCGTCCCGCTGGCTGACCTTCTTCTCGGAGACATGCAGCTTCCCGTTCGTGTTGACGTAGAAGCCGGTCATCACGCCACCGAGGACGAGCAGCAGCCCGGCGACGAGCGCGAGGACCAGGGTGCTGCGCCCCCGGCGACCGCCCGCCGCGGGCGCCCCGTACGGCGGCACGACACCGGGCGGGGCCGACATCGGCTGCGTCCCGAACCCGGGTCCGGAGACCGGCGGGGCGGACATCGGCGGGGCGGACATCGGCGGCGCCGACATCGGCTGCGGGTAGCCGGGCGCGGAGACCGGGGCGGCACCGGGCGCGGAAACCGGGGCCGCGCCGGGCGCGTACTGGCCGGGAACCGGCGGGGCAGGGAACGGCGGGGCGGGCTGGGGCCGGGCCGGCTCGGACACGCCGTACTGCTGAGCCGCAGGCTGCGCGGCCGGGAACGGCTGAGCCGCAGGCTGCGCGGCCGGGAACGGCTGAGCCGCAGGCTGCGCGGCCGGGAACGGCTGAGCCGCAGGCTGCGCGGCCGGGAACGGCTGAGCCGCAGGCTGCGCAGGCGGGAACGGCGGCTGAGCCGGGGGCTGCGCGGGCGGGAACGGCTCGGTCGGCGCCTGGCCAGCCGGGGGCTGCGCGGCCGGGAACGGCTCGGTCGGCGCCTGGCCGGCCGCAGGCTGCTGGGGTACGGGCTGGCCGGCCCCGTAGACGGTGCCGCCCGGCGGCTGGGGCGGGTAGCCCTCCGCTCCGGTCGGTGGCTGGGACATGTCGTTTCCTCCAGGTTGCTGATCCCCGTGGGTAGCCCCGACGGGCAGGGAAGCTGCGCCATGGCGTGATCTGCGCCACGCCGAACGGTGCGGGGAGATGGTCAGGACGACCGGGCGACGCCGGTCAGCAGATCTTGAATGTGTCGCAGGCGGTCTTGATCGGCACCGCGAGGCCGATGCCCTCGGCGTCCCGGGCCTTGGCGGTGGCGATGCCGACGACCTCCTTGGATCCGTTGATCACCGGACCGCCGGAGTTGCCGGGATTGATGGGTGCGTCGAACTGGATCACCGGGCCCGAGCCGTCCTCGTCCTTACGGAACGCGCTCACCACCCCGGTGGTCACGCTGTCCTGCAGGCCCAGCGGTGCGCCGACCACCACGATCTGTTGCCCGGACCGGACCGACGCGGCGGCCGCGACCAGCCCGGTGAACCGGGCCGTGGTACGCAACTGGGCGAGGTCCTTGTCCTTCTCGACCTTCACGATGGTGGCCTCGAAACGCTGGCCGGTCCGCTCCAGGAAGACCTTCCGGCCGCCCCCGTCGTAGACCGACTCCACCACGTGGAAGTTGGTGAGCAGCGTGGTGCCGCCGCCGGACGGCGGCTTGCCGATCGCGAAGGCCGTACCGGTGAAATCACCGGCCCGGACCCGGAACACGCTCGGCAGCACCGCGCTGGCCACGGCCTCCGGGTTGAAGGCGGCGCCGGCCTGCTTCTCCAGGGCCTCCGCGCGCGTCTCCAGGCCGTCCAGGCGGCGGCCGTCCGCGCCCTGTGCCTCGGCCAGCCGCCGGTCGGTGGCGGCGAGCCGGCTGTCCAGCCGGTAAATCTGGTACGCCTGCACGCCCGCGACCACCGCCAGCACCCCGGCCAGCGCGAGCGCCACCACCGGCAGCCGGCCCCGCCGCCGGGGCCCGTCCGCCGGCCCATCGGGGTACGCCGTCCCCGGGCCGGCCTGCCCCGGGTAATCCGTCCCGACGGCCGGCTGCCCCGGATACGGCGACCCGAGCACGAGCCCTCCCGGCGCAGCGCCCGGTCCTCCCGGCGCGGCCGCCAGACCCCCAGACCCGATCACCGGCCCTCCCGGCGCGATGGCCGGTCCACCAGGCGCGATGGCCGGTCCTCCCGGCGCGGCGGCCAGTCCTCCGGGCGCGCTGCCGGGCTGGGCCGGCGGCCACGCGCCCTGGGCGCGGGGGGCGGTGGGGATGCCGGTCGGGCCGCCCCACTGACCGCTGTTGGCCGCCGGGGGCCAGCTTGCCCGGCTGGCCGGCGCGGCTGGCTGACCCGGCACGCTGCCGAACTGAGCCGGCACGACTCCGGACTGACCCGGCACTACTCCGGACTGACCCGGCACTACTCCGGACTGACCCGGCACTACTCCGGACTGGCCCGGAGCGGCACCGAGCTGACCAGGAGCGCCAGCGGGCTGGGCCGGAACGGGCGCGGACTGGGCTCCGGGCCCGTGCCCGACAGCGCCCGGGACGGCGGACGGGGCGGCGAAGCCGCCGCCGGAGCCGATCGGCAGGGTGCCGTCGGCCCTCTCGTCGGCGCCCTGCCCCGGCACCCCGTCGCCGGCTCGGTACCCAGCCGTCATGATCGTTAGCCCTCCCCGTGAACTCCCCGGTTGATGCCGCTACGCGGCCTTCGACACCCGCCGCGGCTCGATGGACCGTACCGGCGCGAAACGGGGTTTGTCTTCCCCGTTGTCCGACCATGCCACGCCGACGCCACCCGGGCCGATCATGACACTCGCCGGCCATCCCGCCGACACACGGCGGACCGGCTGCGCACACCGGATCGTCCGGCGAACTAGGGTTGTCAGGTGACCGACGAACCACCCCTGCGCCGTCGGGCCGCCGAAAGTCGTGCGGGAGAGGCCTCACCGTATCCGTCGTCGGCCGTGCCGCAGCCCGCGGACGCGGGGACCGAACCCAGCACCGGCGGCCCCGTGCCGCTGACCGCGCCCCGCGACGGCACCCCCACGCCGGTGGCCGCACCGAGCGAGCTCGACGAGGTCGTGGCGCGTTTCGCGGCGGGCATGGGCCCGGTGGCCCTGGACGCCGAACGCGCCTCCGGATACCGCTACAGCCAGCGGGCCTATCTCGTGCAGTTGCGTCGGGCCGGCGCCGGCACCGTGCTCATCGACCCCCTGCCGCTGCCCGACCTCTCCGCCCTGGACGCGGTGATCGCCGAGGCCGAGTGGGTGCTGCACGCCGCCAGCCAGGACCTCGCCTGCCTTGCCGAGGTGGGGCTGCGCCCACGCCGGCTCTTCGACACCGAACTGGCCGCTCGGCTGGCCGGGTTCGAGCGGGTCGGTCTTGCCGCGCTGACCGAACAGCTACTCGGCTACACACTGGAGAAGCACCACTCGGCGGCGGACTGGTCCAGCCGGCCGTTGCCGGAGTCCTGGCTGACGTACGCGGCGCTGGACGTGGAGATGCTGGTCGACCTGCGCGACGCCCTCGACGAGGAGCTGCGCCGGCAGGGCAAGTCGGAGTGGGCGGCGGAGGAGTTCGCCGCACTGGTCCGCAACGGCGCCCGTCCGCCTCGCGTACGGGCCGAGCCGTGGCGGCGCACCTCCGGCATCCACCGGGTACGCGGTGCCCGGGCGCAGGCGCGGGTGCGCTCCCTCTGGTACGCCCGGGACCAGATCGCCGCGCGGCGGGACGCGGCCCCGGGGCGGGTGCTGCCGGACTCGGCGATCGTGGCCGCGGCAGAGCTGGACCCGAAGGACGAGAAGACCCTGCTCACCCTGCCCGGCTTCGGTGGTCGCTCGGTGCGCCGGCTGGCCCGTACCTGGCTGGCGGCCCTGGACGACGCCCGTCAGCTGCCCGACGACGCGCTGCCGGTGACCCCGGTCGTGGAGGGCCCGCCCCCGCCGCACCGGTGGGCGGAGCGCGACCCGGTGGCGGCCGCCCGGCTGGCCCGCTGCCGGGAGGTGGTGGTCGGTACGGCCGGCGCGCACAACCTCCCGCCGGAGAACCTGATCGCGCCCGACTACATCCGTCGCCTGGCCTGGCAACCACCGGAGGAGATCACCGAGAACACGGTCGCCGACACCCTCCGCACCTCCGGCGCCCGCGAATGGCAGATCACCCTCCTCCTCCCCACCCTCACCCAAGCCCTGACCGGCCCCTGACCCACCGGTCCGACCCCCGCCTTCCCGGTTGATCAAGAAGTTTGCGTCCGCGACACGCCGATTCACTGACGCAAACTTCTTGATCAACGCGCATCTGTGCGGGGTGCGGGTGGTGGTCAGTGGCTTCCGGCGGCTCGGGGATGGGCGTCGCGCAGGGCGGGGGCGAGCGCCCACCGGCGGGCCAGCACCGTCGCCCCGGCCAGCGCGCCACCCACCAGGGCCGCCTCGGCCAGCAGCACCGGCAGTGCGGTGCTGTCGAGCGTCCTGCACGGCTACCTCCCGGTGGTGGGCGCGTCGGTGATCGCGGCGTCGACCGTGTCGGCGAAGGTCCTCCACTGCTGTTTCCAGGCGGCGAGCCGCCTGCTGCCCTCCGTGCTGAGCGCGTAGACCTTTCGGGGCGGTCCGCTCGGACTCTCCTGCACCGCGTCGGTTACCAGGCCGAGCCGCCGCAACCGGGTGAGCAGGGGATAGACCGTGCCGTAGCCGACCCCCGCCAGGCCGGCGGCGTCCAGTCGGCGGACCAGCTCGTAACCGTGGGCGGGTTCGTGATCCAGCAGCGCCAGCAGGCACATGTCGAGGACGCCCCGGAGCAGCTGGGCCTGACGGTCCCCGCCCCCCGAACCCTCCGCAGCTATCATGCGACGCATAGTAGCGCCACTATTATGCGTCGTCGACTACTTCACCCAATGTGGGGCGGGCCACATGGGGGGTGGTGACGGCGATGGTTACTGACGAGTAGCATCCGAGGGAAATGCCAGTGCCGGCGACCTTCATTCGGCCTGTAGCGCCCCCTGGCGGCGCCCATGGCCGAATTTATGGTCGAAAAGGAGGCTCCAAGTGCCCCGTGAAGTTCGGGATGTCGTCTTCGTCGACGGCGTCCGCACCCCCTTCGGCAAGGCGGGTGGCATGTACGCCAACACCCGCGCCGACGACCTGGTGATCCGCTGCATCCGCGAGCTGATGCGACGCAATCCGCAGCTGCCGCCGGAGCGGGTTGAGGAGGTCGCCATCGCGGCCACCACCCAGATCGGCGACCAGGGCCTGACCATCGGCCGCACCGCCGCCCTGCTGGCCGGCCTGCCCAAGACGGTGCCCGGCTTCGCCATCGACCGGATGTGCGCCGGCGCGATGACCGCTGTCACCACCGTCGCCGGTGGCATCGCCATGGGCGCGTACGACGTGGCCATCGCCGGCGGTGTCGAGCACATGGGCCGCCACCCGATGGGCGAGGGCGTCGACCCCAACCCCCGGATCATCGCGGAGAAGCTGGTCGACCCGTCCGCCCTGGTCATGGGGGCCACCGCGGAGAACCTGCACGACCGGGTCCCGCACATCACCAAGGAGCGCACCGACGCGTTCGCGCTCGCCTCCCAGCAGAAGACCGCCAAGGCGTACGCCAACGGCAAGCTCCAGGGCGACCTGGTGCCGGTCGCCATCCGCGACGAGGAGAACGGCTGGGGCCTGGCCACCACGGACGAGGCGCCCCGGGACACCTCGATGGAGAAGCTCGCCGGCCTGAAGACCCCGTTCCGCCCGCACGGCAAGGTCACCGCCGGTAACGCGGCCGGCCTGAACGACGGCGCCACCGCCGCCCTGATCGTCGCCGAGGAGACCGCCCGCGACCTGGGCCTGCCGATCGCCATGCGGCTGGTGTCGTACGGCTTCGTCGGCGTCGAGCCCGAGGTGATGGGCGTCGGCCCGATCCCGTCGACCGAGAAGGCGCTGCGCATCGCCGGCCTGACCATCGACGACATCGGCCTGTTCGAGCTGAACGAGGCGTTCGCCGTGCAGGTGCTCGCCTTCCTCGACCACTTCGGCATCGCCGACGACGACCCGCGGGTCAACCCGTGGGGCGGTGCGATCGCCATCGGTCACCCGCTCGCCTCCTCCGGCGTACGGCTGATGACCCAGCTCGCCCGGCAGTTCGCCGAGCACCCAGAGGTCCGCTACGGCCTCACCGCCATGTGCATCGGCATCGGCATGGGCGGCACGGTCATCTGGGAGAACCCCAACTGGGAGGGTGGAGACAAGTGAGCGCGCTCGCCGCACCGAACGAGGTCGTCACCAGGGCGCTGCTGCGCCAGGTGAACGTACCCGGGCTGGACCGTCCGGCCGCCCTGATCACCCTGGACAACGGCTTCGACCACACCAAGCCGAACACCTTCGGCCCGGCCGGACTGGCCAGCCTGGACGAGGCCGTCACCGCCGCCCTGGCGGCGAACCCGGCGTTCATCGCGGTCACCGGCAAGCCGTACATCTTCTGCGTGGGCGCGGACATCACCGGCCTGCCGCTGCTGGCCGACCGCGAGCAGGCGCTGGAGATCGGCCGGCTCGGCCACCGGGTCTTCGCCCGGCTCAAGGACAGCGAGATCCCGACCTTCGCCTTCGTCAACGGCGCGGCGATGGGCGGCGGCCTGGAGCTGGCCCTGCACTGCCACTACCGGACGCTCTCCGGCGGGGCCACGGCGCTCGCGCTGCCCGAGGTCTCGCTCGGCCTGGTGCCCGGCTGGGGCGGCACCCAACTGCTGCCGAACCTGATCGGCATCCCGGCCGCCACCCAGGTCATCCTGCAGAACCCGCTGATGCAGAACAGGATGCTCAAGCCGAAGCAGGCGGCCGAGATGGGCATCGCGGACGTGCTGCTGGAGCCGGCCGACTTCCTGGAGCGGTCCCTGGAGTGGGCCGCCGGCGTGGTCCGGGGCGAGGTCACGGTGACCCGGCCCGAGGTCGACAAGGACATGTGGGCGGGCGTGCTCTACTTCGCCCGGCAGACCCTCGACCAGCGGCTGCACGGCGCGGTCCCGGCCGCGTACAAGGCCCTCGACCTGCTGGAGACGGCGAAGGACGGCGACTTCGCGGCCGGCACCGCCGCCGAGGACGAGGCCCTGGCCGACCTGGTCTTCTCCGAGGAACTGCGCAGCGGCCTGTACGCCTTCGACCTGGTGCAGCGGCGGGCCAAGCGGCCGGCCGGCGCGCCGGACAAGGGTCTGGCCCGCCCGGTGACCAAGGTGGGCGTCGTCGGCGCCGGCCTGATGGCCAGCCAGCTCGCGCTGCTGTTCGCCCGCCGCCTCCAGGTGCCGGTCGTCATGACCGACCTGGACCAGGCCCGGGTGGACAAGGGCGTCGGCTACGTGCACACCCAGATCGAGAAGGCCGTCAGCAAGGGCCGGATGGACAAGGGCACCGCCGCGAAGCTGTACGGCCTGGTCAGCGGCTCGGTCGACAAGAGCGTCCTCGCGGACGCCGACTTCGTCATCGAGGCGGTCTTCGAGGACCTGGCGGTCAAGAAGCAGGTCTGGGCCGAGTTGGAGAAGATCGTCTCCCCGGAGGCGGTGCTGGCCACCAACACCAGCTCGCTCTCGGTCACCGCGATGGCGGCGGAGCTGGAGCACCCGGAGCGGGTGGTCGGCTTCCACTTCTTCAACCCGGTCGCCGTACTGCCGCTGCTGGAGATCGTCCGGGGCGAGCGGACCGACGACGCCACCCTGGCCACCGCGTTCGCCGTCGGCAAGCAGCTCAAGAAGTCGTCGGTGCTGGTGAAGGACGCCCCGGCGTTCGTGGTCAACCGGCTGCTGACCCGCTTCCTCGGCACCGTCTTCGCCGCCGTCGACGCCGGCACCCCGCTGGACGTGGCGGACAGCGCGCTGGACCCGCTGGGTCTGCCGATGCGCCCGCTCGCCCTGCTCCAGCTGGTCGGCCCGGCCGTGGCGTACCACGTGGGCGGCACGCTGCACGCCGCCTTCCCGGACCGGTTCGGGGTCAGCGAGAACCTCAAGCGGATCGCCGACTCCGGCCAGCCGATCGTGGTCGACGACCAGATCAACGCCGAGGTCGCCAAGCTGCTCGTGGTCGGCGACCAGCCGTTGACCGCCGAGCAGGTGCGGCAGAACGCCCTCGACGCGCTGGCGCAGGAGATCCGGCTGATGCTCGACGAGGGCGTGGTCGCCGAGGCGCAGGACATCGACCTGTGCATGATCCTCGGCGCCGGCTGGCCGTTCCACCTGGGCGGCGTCACGCCGTACCTGGACCGGACCGGCGCCACCGAGCGGGTGACCGGCCGGCGGTTCCTGCCGCGCGGAGTGGCCAGCCTGCCGTGACGACGCCGCCGGTCTGACGCCGCGCCGCGATCCGGCGCCGTCAGCCTAGTCCACGCGCCGCTTCCCGCGATCGCGGTGGCCGCCGTCCCGCCCGGACGGTTCGGCCACCGCGATCGTCTTTACGGGTCGCCTTCTGCGGTAAGCGGAAGGCTAGCGCGTAGAGGTGCGCCTATACCTCATCGCCGAACGTTCCAAATGCAGCAGGGGCCAACTCGAAGGAACCATGTCCGCAGGAATGTATCAACAGAGGCAAAAGAGACATCTCCGGCCCTACCAGCAACCCACTGCGGGCTTATGCGCTTTCTGGACCGCCGCTACCTAGATTTCCTTCTGCACATGGTAGGCGTACCCGACGTCAGTGCACCTGTAATTATAGCTCCCGTAGGCGTTAAGTATCGCCGCCGACGAGATGCACAGCGCATGCCCTTCTTGCGTGTGAGGGGCGCTCGACACGAAGACCCAGGCGGCTTGGGCGGGTGAGCTAACACCTACTACCAGCGCCGACAAAAATGCCGCACAAACTGAAGCCCTGAGAACTTTCTTCTTCAACTTATCCCTCCCGTTTTCAAGGACCGACATGCAGCGTGTCACACATTGCTAGCAATCATCAAGTGTCTCGGCTGCGGTAAATACTTAGCACATGCCAATGTGGATAGTCAAGCCGAATATCTACGCCCGACCGGGTTAAGAGGCAGCAGCGCAGGTCATCCCACGGATTAACCGATACGACCAGCAAGGAATTTTCAATCCGGGATGCATCCCCGCAGCCTGGAAGTGCCTTAATCGGCGTTGATCATCGGCCAGGTGAAGGTGCGGCTTGCCTGCGGCTGAAAATCGGGGCTTCCCGCACCACATCCAACGGATGCTCACGTTTGCCCGCCTCCCCTGTCCACTGCGGGCAACGGGCCTGCCCGACGCTCGACGGGGATGTCACCCCGCAGACGGGCGCTTAGTAGTGCTTTGTTAGGTCGCTGTGGCGTGTCGCTTGTATGAGCGTCGTGCTGGTGCTTGGGCGGTGCGTGGATGAGCGGGAACTCGTTCGGGTGCGGGCGCAGTTGGAGGAATTCGCGGCAGGGGTGTTCGCAGGGTTGCCGCGGTCGGATCAGCGAGCGACCGGTTTGCGGTATCTGCGGGGGCTGATGCTGGACGGCCGGCGTAAGTCGATGCAGCCGATGGCTGAACGGCTTGGGGTCGATCACCAGCAACTGCAGCAGTTCCTGACGTCCTCCACGTGGGATGTCGGTGGTGTGCGGCGACGGTTGGCGACGGCCGCGGTCGAGCTGGTGACGCCGCAGGTGTGGGTGGTGGACGACACCGGGTTCCCCAAGGACGGCAAGGCATCGGCGTGCGTGGCCCGGCAGTACTCCGGCACGCTCGGCAAGGTCGCCAACTGCCAGATCGCCGTCAGCGTCCACGCGGCGACCGACGCCGCCTCGGCGGTGCTGGACTGGCGGCTGTTCGTGCCGGAGTCCTGGGACGACACCTGCGTCCCTGACGGGGACGGCAAGCCCGCGAACCCGCATGCCCGCAGGCTGCGCCAGCAGCCGGTCACCCTCGACCAGGCCGGGGCGAAGAAACCACATGCGCGTGTGCAGGTGCCGCGTGAGGAGCAGATCGACCAGATCCGCCGGCGGCGGGCGTCGTCGAAAATCCCCGACACAGAGCGGTATCGGCCGAAGTGGCTAATGGCCCTGGAAATGCTCGACGAGTTGGCCGCGTGGGGGCTGCGTCCGCCGCTGCTGACCGCCGACGCCGGCTACGGCCAGGTCGCGGAGTTCCGTCAGGGCCTGACCGAACGCGGCATCACATACATCGTGGCGACCACGTCGAGCACCACCGTTCAACCCGGCGACGCCCAACCCGCCGAGGTCCCTTACGCCGGAGTCGGCAAGCACCCCACACCGAGATACCCGCAGCCCGCCCGCAGCCTGAAGGACCTCGCCCTCACCCATGGCGCCGACGCAACAAGTTTGGTGCGCTGGCGTGCCCGGCTGCCCGCACCTGACCGCGCCCCGGACCGGCCTGCCGGTGAGCTGTCCGGGCATTTCTTCGCGCTGCGGGTGCGTCCCGCCGGCCGGGCCGTCCGACGCGGGCCCCACCGCGGTGACGACGGTGTCCTGCCCGAATGCTGGCTGCTCGTGCAATGGCCTCCCGACCAGGACGAACCTACCGACTACCGGCTGTCCGACCTGCCCGCCGACACACCACTGACCGAACTCGTCCGCCTGGCGAAAAGCCGCTGGCGCGTCGAGCACGACTACCGCGAACTCAAAACCGCCCTCGGACTCGACCACTTCGAAGGCCGCTCCTGGATCGGCTGGCACCGCCACGTCACCCTCACCGCGGCCGCCCAACTGTTCCTCACCCAACTACGGATGGCACACCCAAAAGCAATGGGGCAGACCTGAGCCTGTACGCGGTCCTGCGGCAATTGCAGTACTTGCTCGCGACCTGGCTCGGGTTCTGCCCCCTCTGCCGCCAACTCGTCCCAACCTAACAAAGCACTATTAGCACTGAACAGTTCGTGCCCAGGTGGCCTACGACGCGTCTGCCCCCGGTCCACGCGACGCCGCTTCCGCACGACGCGATCGCACGCCCTGTGGATCACGTGCCGTCCAAGCCCGGGACACCGCGTGGCCTCCTCGGTCACGAGCGGGTTCCGGTTTCGTCACGCCCGCTCCGGGCGGACGACGCCCGTCAGCGGGGCTCGATACGATCACGCGTCCAGATTTCTCCAAGGAGCTGACCAAGATCATGTCGCAGCCGCCGTCCAGTCCGTACCCCGGTTCCTACCCCCGCCGCAGCAGCCGCCCGGCGGCTACCAGCCGCCGCAGCAGCCCCAGTACGGTGGCGGCTACCCGCAGGCTCCCCAGCAGCCCGGCGGATACCCGGAGGCCGGCCAGCCGGGCTTCGGTGCCCCCGCCGGCCCGCCGCCGAAGAAGAAGTCCAACGTCGGGAAGATCCTGCTGATCATCCTGGCCGTCGTGGTGGTGCTCTGCGTCGGTGGCGGCGTGGCCCTCTACGCCCTCGGCAAGGACGCGGTGAACGAGGTGGTCGACGCCACCAAGACCCGCCTGGTCGAGCCCGAGACGCTGGGCGGCCGACCGCAGCTGACAATGCCGGAGCTCCAGCCCGCTGTCGAGCAGATGAAGACGTCGTTCAAGGACAACGTGCCGGGAGCCACCAGCGTCGTCAGTGGCATCTACGGCGACCCGGCCAAGCAGGACATGGTCCTGATGGCTGGCGCGACCGTCCTGCAGGCCGACCCGACGAAGAACCTGAATGACTTCACCAAGGGCATGGGCACCGCCCTCGGGGTGAAGGAGTTCAAGACGATCGACGCCGGCCCGCTGGGCGGCGAAGCCAAGTGCGGCGACGGCGACGCCAGCGGTATCCCGGTGGGCGTCTGCGCCTGGGCCGACCGGGGCAGCGTCGGGACGGTCGTCATCTACTTCAAGTCCGCCGCCGACCTCCAGCCGCAGTTCGCCGCGCTGCGGGCCGAGATTGAGAAGAAGAACTGACCCTCCGGAAAATCAGCGAACCGGGCCCCCGCCAAGCAAGCTGGCGGAAGCCCGGTTCGCTGCGTGGATCAGTGCGCCGCGGCCCGCTCCGCCGGGCTGCGGCAGACGCAGAACTCGTTGCCCTCCGGGTCGGCCAGCACCACCCAACCGGTGCCGTCCGGCCGGCGCCGATCGGCGACCAGGGTGGCGCCGAGGCCGAGCAGTCGCTCGACCTCGGCGTCCCGGGTGCCGTCCGCCGGGTGCAGGTCGAGGTGGAACGCGCCCTTGCCGTGCCGCTCCCCCACCCGTACGAAGAGCAGGTCTGGGCCGTGTCCGTCGGGCGCGACGAGCATCGCCTCGGGGTCGCCCGGGTGGTCGTCGTCGTGCAACTTCCGGTCAAGCACCTTCGCCCACCAGCTCGCCAGGGCGTACGGGTCGTCGGTCTCGCAGGTCACGAAGTGGATCTGTGCACTCACGGTGCTTCCTCCTGATGGAGTGCGCCCCGCGGGAGTGGATCAGGTCAGCGGGAACCGGGGCGGGGCGCGGGACTGTTCACGGTGGACATCGACCACACCCCCTTCCGTATGCCGGGCTGACGCGGCAGATCATGCCACCACCTCCGCTCTGCACACAAGGCGGGGCGTGGGACACGCCGGTCAGGTGGCGGCCGGGGCGTCGGCGGAGGGCAGGGTGACGGTCACTTCCAGGCCGCCGCCCTGCTGGGCGACCGCCTTGACGGTCCCGCCGTGCGCGTCGCAGACCGCCCGGACGATGGAGAGCCCCAGGCCGGAACCGCGGGCGCCGGTGCGCTCCTGGCCGCCGCGGCGGAACGGCTCGAACAGCCCCGGCACGTCGGCCGGGGCGACCTCGAAGCCGGTGTTCCCGACCACCAGCCAGGACCGCTGCCCGTCACTGCCGGTGCGGATCCACAGCCGGCCGTGCAGGTGGTTGTAGCGGACGGCGTTCTCCACCAGGTTGCCGGCCAGCCGGTCGAGCAGCCCCGGGTCGCCGACCACCGGCGCCGGGCTCAGCGCGGTGTGCACCTTCAGGCCGATCCGTTCCACCTCGCCGGCCATCGCCGAGAGGGCGTTGGCGGCGCCCACCGAGAGGTCGCTCTCGACCCGACGGGCCAGCCGACGCCCGGCCTGCGCCTCGCTGCGGGCCAGCACCAGCAGCGCGTCGACCAGACCGTTGGCCCGCCCCGAGGCGTCCCGGACCACGGTGGCCATCCGGCGGTAGTCGGCGATGTCCGACTCGTCGTCGCTGAGCGTCACGTCGATCTCGGTACGCATCACCGCCAGCGGGGTACGCAGCTCGTGCGAGGCGTTGGCCACGAAGCGTTTCTGCGCCTCGAACGCGGTGGCGATCCGGTCCAGCATCGCGTCGAAGGTCTTGGCCAGCTCGGCCACCTCGTCGTCGGCGCCGGACCAGCCGATCCGCTGGTCCAGCGTGGCCTCGCCGAGCCGGCGGGCGGTGGCGGTGACCTGGTGCAGCGGGCGCAGTGCCCGACCGGCCACCAGGTACGCCCCGGCGACGCCGACCACGCCGATCGCCAGCAGCGCACCGAATCCCTTGAGCAGCAGCTCCCGCGAGGCCGCGTCGACCAGTTGCCCCTGCCACTGCCCGGCTTCGAGGGTGCGGCCGTCGGCGAGCACCACCGTGGTGCCGGGCAGCAGGTCGTCGGCCGGGCGCAGCCCGTCCCGGAGCAGCAGCCAGGCCAGCAGCACCAGGATCGCCCCGGCCCCGACCAGCAGCACCCCGTTGAGCAGGGTGAGCCGTAGCCGCAGGGTGGGGCGCAACCGCCGTCGGCGGCTCATGACGCCGCCCCGGCGGTGCGGTAGCCGGCCCCGACCACCGTCTCGATCAGTGGCGGGTCACCGAGCTTCTTGCGCAATGTCATGACGGTGACCCGGACGATGGTGGTGAACGGGTCGGTGTTCGCGTCCCAGACCCGCTCCAGCAGCTCCTCGCTGGAGACCACCGCGCCGCGCGCCTTGAGCAGCTCGGCCAGCACCCCGAACTCCTTGTTGGTGAGGTCGACCGGCACGCCGCCGCGGGTGACCACCCGGCGGGCCGGATCGAGCACCAGGTCGGCCAGCGTCAGCACCGGCGGGGCGGCCGGGGTGGCCCGCCGGCCGAGCGCCTGCACCCGGGCGACCAGCTCGTCGAAGGCGAACGGCTTGGGCAGGTAGTCGTCGGCGCCGAGCTGCAACCCCTCGACCCGGTCGGCGACCGTGCCGCTCGCGGTGAGCATCAGCACCCGGGTCAGGGTGCCGGAGGCGGCCAGGTCGGCGCAGATCCGGTCGCCGGGCACGCCGGGCAGGTCCCGGTCCAGGATCACCACGTCGTACCGGGTGACGAAGGCGGCCTCGTGCCCGGTGTCGCCGTCGTAGGCGACGTCCACGGCCATGCCGCGCTTGCGCAACCCACGCGCGATCGCGTCGGCGAGGTTCCGCTCGTCCTCGACCACCAGTACCCGCATCCCGGCCTCCCGCCTCGTGACCTCCCGACAACCTAGTGCCGGCCGCCAACCAAGCGTCCCTCGCCGTCGTTGCAAAAATCCTTCAGGTACGACATGCTTCCCGGCACCCGTTGACCACCGCTCCCCGGCCACCGGCCCGGGCACCGAACGGATGGAGCCCGCCATGCCCGCTGTCGACCCGGGGCGGGACATCGCGTACCGGCGCTTCCGGTTCCCGGCGGACCTGGCGCTCGGCACGGCCGACGGGGTGGCCGCCGGGGCGGCCGGCCTCGTGATCGGCGCACCGGCCGGCCGGGTCGAGCACACCGAGCCGCACTCGGGCGACACCGCCGAATACGAGCTGGCGACGTGGACCTCCCCGGCGGTGGAGCTGGGCTTCCCGGTCGACGAGGTGGTGCCGTCCTGGACCGGGGACACCCCGGAGGGCTGCTGGCTGCGTGTCGAACTGCGCGGCCGGTACGAGGGCAGACCGTCCACGGACTGGTACGACCTGGGGCACTGGGCCGCCGACGACACGACCATCCACCGCAGCTCGGTGCCGGGGCAGACCCGGGACGAGGCGTGGGCGAAGGTGGACACCTTCGGCCTGCTGCGCGCGGCGGCCACCGGCTGGCAGGTCCGGGTCACCCTGTACCGGAGGGCCGGCCTGGCCGCGACCCCGGTGCTGCACACGGTCGGCGCGGTCGCCTGCGCGGAGGCCGTGGAGCGGACCGACGCCCCGGCGTCGGCGGACGACACGCCGCCGGTCGGGCCGGCCGACGAGGCGGACGCCCGGGGACGGGTGCTCGACGTGCCCCGCTACGCACAGCGACTGCACGCCGGCGGAGAGACCCGCTGGGGTGGCGGCGGCGACTCCTGGTGCAGCCCCACCTGCGTCTCAATGGTGCTGGACTTCTGGGGCGCCGGTCCCACCCCCGACCGGTACGCCTGGGTCGACCCGCCCGGCCCCCGGCCGGTGGTGGTGCACGCCGCCCGGCACTGCTACGACCACGCGTACGCCGGGGCCGGGAACTGGGCGTTCAACACCGCGTACGCGGGCCGGCACGGGGTGGACGCGTTCGTCACCCGGCTGCGGGGCCTGGCCGAGGCGGAGCGGTTCGTCGCCGCCGGCATCCCGCTGATCGTCTCCGCGGCCTTCACCGCCGGCCAGGTGCCGGGGCTGGACTACGACACCCGGGGGCACCTGATGGTGCTGGTCGGCTTCACCGCCGACGGCGACCCGGTGCTCAACGACCCGTACGCCCCGGACGACGAGGCGGTGCGCCGGACCGTGCCCCGGGCGCCGTTCGAGGCGGCCTGGCAGGCGGGCAGCGGCGGTGTCGCGTACGTGGTCCGGCCGGGTTCGGTGCCGCTGCCCCCGGCACCCGCCCAGGCCAACTGGTGACTCACCGGTCCAGTGGCCAGATCACCAGCCCGCTGGACCGGCGCTGGCAGACCAGCACGGCAGCGGCGGCGGTGCAGCCGTTCCAGGAGCCGGGGAGCACCGCGAGGGTCCGGGCCTGACCGGCCGACACGTCCAGCTCCGCCACCAGCGTGCGGTCCCCGGTGACGGAGCGGATGCCGAGCGACCGGGAGCCGATCGCGGTCAGCCGCCAGCGACCCAGCCGGGCCAGCGTGCGGCCGGTGCCGGGGTCGAGCACCGCCAACTCCACCACGTCCCGTTCGGTGGGGCCGTCGACGAGCAGCCGGCCGTCGACCGGGAAGGCGCCGCGCCAGCGGTCGTCGCGCCAACGAAGACGGCCGGTGGCCGGGTCGTACGCCCACAGGCCGGTCGACCGGCCGCTCAGGCAGATCAGCTCGCCGCAGTCGGCGAACCAGTCCTCCGACCGCGCCGGAAGGGTCCACCGCCGGTCCAGCCGGTCCAGGCCGTACGCGGTGACTTCGCCCGACGCGTCGCCGAACAGCAGCACGTCGCCCAGCACCTGCGGCCAGCGGTAAGACTGGTCGACGGTCGAGGGCAGCCGGTCGGCCCGCCGCAGCGAGCCGGAGTCGGCGTCGTACACCTCGACCTGCCCGTCGCCGCCGAGCACCACCATCGCGGTCACGCCCCGGCCCCCGAACCCGTACACCATCCGGTCGCCGAGCGACGGGAGCGACCACCGGGCCGTTCCGGTCGCCGGGTTGACCGCCCGGACCGCGCGCCTCCCGTCAGCACCGGACGTCTCCAGGATCACCCCGCCCGCCTCGGTCAGGGTCGGGTAGCCGGGCTGCTGCCAGCGCGTCGCGCCGGTACGCGGATCCAGGGCCGCGGTGCGGCCGTCGTCGGGTGAGCCGCTCGCCACCAGCAGCAGACCGGCCACCGTCCACAACCCGAGCAGATCGTCGCCGGCGGGCGGCCTGAACCGCCACACCGGCGCGCCGTCGGGCAACCGGTACCCGCTGACCAGCCGGTCGCCGCGGCCGGTCGTGCCCGGTCCGCCGGTGGCCACCACCAGCCGGTCGGCGAGGACCAGGAAGCCGGCGTCCGGCGAGGCCGGCACGGTGACGCCGGACGGCAGGCGGGGTACCGGCGCGGCCCCGGCCAGGGTGAGCAGTACCGCGCAGCAGAGCGCCACGACGCGGGCCGACGCCGCCGAGGGACGGCGTGGCGCCGGTGACGGCTCGGGCTCGTCGCCGTGCCGCAGCTCCCCCAGCTCGATCATCCGATTCACCGGTTCCACCACAGCACGAGACTGCCATCGGTCCGGTGGCAGACGAGCAGCGCCCCGGCCCGGCAGTCCGCCACGAGGACGCCGGGCAGGGCGTCGCGGATCCGGGCCTGCCCGACCGCCGGGTCCAGTTCGGCGACGAGCAGCCGGCCGTCGCCGTCCGGCCGTACCCCGATCATCGGGCCGTCCTCGTCGCCGCGCGGAACCACCTGCCACTCGCCGAACTCGGCGACCAGCCGGCCGGTGGCCTCCTCCACCACGGCCAGCACGGAGGAGGCGGCAGGTGCCAGCTCGGCGACCAGCAGCAGCCCATCGGCCGCCGCAGTCGCCGCCACCCACCGGCGATCGCTCCACCGGGTCGCGCCGGTGGCCGGGTCGACCACCCACACCCCACCGTCCTGCCGGTACAGGCACAGCGACCGGCCGCAGCGCTCGGCGTAGTCGACCGACGGCAGCGGGACGTTCCAGTGTGGGTCCAGCCGGTCCAGGTCGTAGCCGGTCACCGTGCCGCCGGCGGCGTCGATCACCAGCAGCAGGCCGTCGACCACCACCGCCCGCCCCCTGAAGGGCGGCTCACCGGTACGCAGGTCGCGGGCGACCAGCCGGACGCCGGAGGCGGCGTCGAAGACCTCCGTCAGGCCGGAGTCGTGCGCCAGCACCACCCGCTCCACCCCGGCCGGTCCCCGGCTCAGATTCAGATCGGCCGAGGTGGTCGGCATCGACCACAGTGTCTCGCCGGTGCGGGCGTCGATCCGGCGGGTCTCGTCGGCACCGTCGCCGTCGCTCGTGTACAGGAACACGACGTCGCCCGCCAGGAAGGCCGCCCCGGGTCGCCGCCAGCCGAGCCGTCCGGTCGTGGCGTCGAGGGCGGTCGTCTCCCACCCGGCGTCGTTGGTGGTCCGGCCGGTCAGCAGCAGCCGCCCGTCCACCATCCGGGCCAGTTCGACGATGCCACCGCCGGGCAGCGGGCTCTGCCACAGCGCCCGCGGCCGGTACGCCGTCACCCGGTACGCGACCAGCCGGCGGCCGGTGCCGCGCTCCGGGTCGGCGGGCTCCACCACGTACACGCGGTCGTCGACGACGAACGCCGCCGCGCCGGGACCACCCGGCACGGTGGCGGCGATCCGGCGCGGTGCGGGCGCCGCGCCGGCAAGGGTGACCAGCGCCGCCAGCAGCACCGCGACGCACCGGTACGGGCGGCCGACGGCTCGGGGCGGCCGGGCCGGCCGGTCAGGCGCGCTGTCGTCGCGGAGCTCACCCAGATCGATGACCGTCACGTCAGCCCTCTCCAACACCACGGTCGGGCGGCTCGGCAGAACCGCCTTTGGGGCACACCGGGCGGCCCGCGCCGGCACGCTGGCCATCGGAGCCTATGCGTTGCTCGGCGTTCTCGTTGCCCTCAACTACTGGCCGGAGTGGGCGACGGGCGGGTCCCGCTCCTCCCTCAACTGGTGAGGGTGCGTACGTCCCAGAGCCAGACGTCCAGCTCCCGGCGGGCGGGGCCGACCAGCTGCTCGACGGTCCGCCGCAGCGGCTCGGCGTTCGGCTGGTCCAGCGGCAGCACCACGATGGCTGCCCGCCAGTGCCGCAGCTCGTCGAGGAATCGACGGCGCTGCCGGTCGTCCAGCACCGGCGTACGCCCGGTGGCCGCGACCTCCGCCAACAGCACCCCGATGCCGCTGGGCCGACCGCCGAAGCGGCCCGGATCACCGGTGACCCCGTTGCGCGGGGCGAGGAAGTAGCCGCCGGGAATCCGGAAGGCCAGGTCGGCGCTGGCCGCCCAGCGCATCGGGTCGGTGTTGCCCATGCTGGGCACCGGCACCGGCACCAGGGTCTGGTCCGGGCCGACGTACTGCCGCCAGCGGTCGGCGGTGATGAACTGCGGCACCGGCGGGCGGTCGGTCACCTGCAACGGCATCGGCGCGATCGGCAGCAGCGCGAACACCAGCCCGGCGGCGGTGAGGGTACGCACGGTCCGTCGGTCGACGGTGCGCAGCGACCGGGCCCGCTCGACAGCGAACGCCAGCAGCACCCCGACGACCACGGTCGTGATCAGCCCGAACCGGGTGGGCACCACCGCGTCGAGCAGCGGCAGCCGGACCAGCAGGTCCCACGGGCCGGTGAACAGATGCCGCTCCCACCAGGTCACCCGCTCGCCGAGGGAGAGCACCGCGAAGAACAGCCCGGTCGCCGCGAGCGCCCGGACCAGCACCTCCCGGCGCAGCCAGAACACGATGCCGACGGCCAGCAACGACAGGCTCCACCCGAAGAAGGCGTTCTCCTCGGCGTAGTTCGGGGCCAGGTTGACGTTCGCCTGCTCGTTGCCACCGAGGGTCGGCGAGCCCTGGGCGAAGAACGCGGCGACGTCGTTGTCGTAGTCGCGGACCGTGTCGCTGAGCCCGTGGTATGCCATCGGCCCGGCGAACTGGACCCAGAGCGGGTACGCCAGCAGCGCGCCGGCGAGCACCGCGCAGACCGCCAGCCCGGTCCCCAGCGGACGCCACGCCGTGGCCCACCGCTCACGCTGCTGGACGACCACCGCGAGCAGGAACACGCCGCAGGCCAGCGCGGTGAAGAGCAGGATCTCCTCGTTGATGAACGCCTGCACGGTGATCAGCAGGGCGAGCAGCGCGCCGTCGCGGACCGGGCGGGTGGAGCGGGTCAGCACCAGCACCCGCCAGACGATGAACGGCAGCAGGAACTGGGCGATGATGTTGGGGTGCCAGTTGGCGTGCGACAGCATGGCCGGCGAGAACCCGCAGAACCAGCCCCCCACCGCCGCGGCCAGCCGGTGGCGCACGACGTGCCGGGAGAGCATCCGGTACCACGCGGCGGCGGTGCCGGCCAGGCCGAGCGTCACCAGCGTGACGAAGGAGACCGCCGGTCCGAACAGGACGGTGATCGGCACCATCGGGATGCCCAGGGCCAGGATGGCGGTGTTCGCCATCAGGTTGACCCCGTCCGGATAGTTGAACTGCTCGGTGTAGAACGGGAACTCGCCGTGCAGCACGACGCGCACCGAGTGGGCGAGGAAGAACTGCATCACCGCGGGATCGCCGCTGTAGAGGGCCGCGACCCGGCCGGCCGGGTCGACCCAGATCCGGCTGGTCACCCAGAGCGCGGCGAGCAGGAAGACGCCGGACACGGCGACGTCGAGGCGGCGCGGCGTCCACCGTCGGCGTGGCGTCGAACGGCCCGGTTGGGCATCGGACGACAGCCGCTGGGCGGGAGGTCCCGACTCGACGACGCCGCCGGAGGTGACGGAGGCGGAGCGGGTCAGGACGTCGGCATCCGGTGACGAATCGACACGGGGCTCGGCAAGCGACACAGTAGGCGGATTCTACTGGAGCCGGAAAATGGCCGCGAATCACCTACCTCCATTGTGGATAGCCAACGGGGCGGGGACCGGTGTGGCCGGACATCTCGTACCATGTGGCTGCCAAACACAACCGACGACGCGATCGGGGGCGTACGGGTGGCCAGAGTCCGCCGACGCGGCACGGCCGCCACCGCGCTGCTGGCCCTGCTGCTGGCCGCGGCCGGATGCGGTCCCGTCGCCGCGCGGCAGCCGGCGGACCTGCGGGCCGGCTACGACAGCCTGGACGGGCCGCTGACCGTCTGGCCGGCACGCGGCAGCCTGACCGGCGACGCCGCCACGCGAGCCGAGATCACCGCTGCCGTCCGGGGCTGGCGCTCGCCGGTCGACGACCGGGCGCACCTGCCCTCGTCCGGCATCCTCTTCGCCGGCCAGGTGGCCGGAGCCCCGCTGGCCCTGGTCGCCGCCGACGTGCCCGGCGAGAGCGCCTCCTGGCTGCTGCAACTCGGACGCCACGGGGACCGGTGGCGGGTGGACCACGCCAGCGAGTACACCGACCCCGGCTACCTGGTCTACTCCGACGTGCTGCCCGTCCGGCTCCCGGACGGCCGCCGCTACCTCACCTCGGCCCGGGTGCAGCGACTGCTCGGCCCGGACGGCCGGGCGCTGGCCAGCACCGACGGCCTGACCGAGCCGGTCGCCGTGCCACCCTGCCAGGCGGTGGAGCTGACCGCGACGTTGCGCCCCACCCGGTCGCTGCCGCGCGGCCGGGCCGCGGACCGCTTCCTCGACCTGGGTACGGCCACCGCCGCCCCCCGCTATCCCCTGGTCCGCGACGAGTCCGGCGCCGGCAAACGCGCCCTGGCCGGGCTGGACACCTGCGTCCTCGGCGGCGACACCGGGCCCTTCGGCAGCGTTCCGCGCCGCAACGGCGACGGGCCGAGGCCACGCTCGGTCCCGGCGTCCTGGCCCGTGGAGAAGATCGCGGTCCGGTCGTTGGGCCAGGTCGCGCTGGGCGACGGCGAGCCGGGCGACCTGGAACAGTTGAGCTGGGAGAGCGCCACCGGCACGATGACCGCGGTGGTCTACCGCCCGGCCGACGGCGGGACGCCGGTCGTCTCCGCGGCCGACCGGTCCACCACGCTCCAGGCGTACCGCCTGCCGGTGCCGGGGCAGACGCTGGCGGTGCTGAGCTGGCGCGCCAACCGGGACACCTCGTTCGCCGCACCCCCGGCGGCCGCGCTGCTGTTGGATCGGCCGGGGCTGGTGGTGGTGCCGCAGCCGGACCGCCCCCTGACGTTCAGCCTGGCGGCACCGGAGAAGACCTGGTACCGCTCCGTCGGTGGCTGACCCGACACCGGACGGGTGGGCGCGACGCGCGATGTCGAACGGGCGGCTCGGCGTGAGGCCGGGCCGCCCGTTCGGCGTACGTCGTCAGTTCTTGGCGGCGGCCCGGTCGGCGGGCGGCTCGACGGAGTCGGCGTCCAGGCCGGAGATCCAGCCGGTGACGTCGCGGGCCACGTCCTGCGCGGTCAGGCCGAGGTCGGCCAGGATCTGCGCCCGGGTGCCGTGCGGGTGCCAGTCGGCCGGCACGCCCAGGTCCTTCAGCGGCACCCGGACGTCGGCGTCCCGCATGGCCTGGCCGAGCGCGTCTCCGACGCCGCCGATCCGCACCCCGTCCTCGACGGTGACGACGAGGCGGTGCCCGGCGGCCAGCTGGACCAGCTCGGCCGGGATCGGGCGGACCCAGCGCGGGTCGACCACGGTGACGCCGTAGCCCTGCTCGGCGACCCGGGCGGCCACCTCCATGCCGAGGCCGGCGAAGGAGCCCACCGCGACCAGCAGCACGTCGGTACGCGCCGACTCGGCCAGCACGTCGACCGGGCCGACCCGGCGGACGGCCGGGAGGTCACCGGCGACGGTGCCGGTCGGGAAGCGGAGGACGGTCGGGCCGTCCTCCACGGCGACCGCCTCGCGCAGCTCCTCGCGCAGGGTGGCCGAGTCGCGGGGGGCGGCGATCCGCAGGCCCGGCACCACGCCGAAGACGGACATGTCCCAGATGCCGTAGTGGCTCGGCCCGTCCGGGCCGGTGATGCCGGCCCGGTCCAGCACGAAGGTGACCGGCAGCTTGTGCATCGCCACGTCCAGCAGCACCTGGTCGAAGGCGCGGTTGAGGAAGGTGGCGTAGACGGCCACCACCGGGTGCAGCCCGCCCATGGCGAGGCCGGCCGCCGAGGTGGCGGCGTGCTGCTCGGCGATGCCCACGTCGTACACCCGCTTCGGGTACTTGCGGGCCAGCTTGGCGATCCCGGTCGGCTCGGCCATCGCGGCGGTGATGCCGACCACGTCGGGCCGCTCGTCGGCGATCGCGACCAGCTCGTCGGCGAAGACGTGGGTCCACTTCACCGAGGGGGCGGCGACGAGCTTGCCGGTCTGGATGTCGAACGCCCCAGGGCCGTGGAAGCAGTCCGCCTCGTCCTCCTCGGCCGGGCGGTAGCCGTAGCCCTTGCGGGTGACCGCGTGCACGATCACCGGGCCGCCGAAGTTCTTCGCGGCGCGCAGCGCCGACTCGACCGCGGCCACGTCGTGGCCGTCGACCGGGCCGACGTACTTGATGCCGAGGTCCTCGAACATGGCCTGCGGCGCGACCGCGTCCTTGATGCCCTTCTTGACCGCGTGCAACACCTCGTACATCGGCCTGCCGACCAGCGGGGTCGAGCCGAGGGCGTCCTTGACGGTGTCGAGCACCCGCTCGTAGCCGGGGTTGAGCCGCAGCGAGGAGAGGTGGTCGGCGAGGCCGCCGATGGTCGGCGCGTACGACCGGCCGTTGTCGTTGACCACGATGACCAGCGGGTTGCCGGCGGCGGCGATGTTGTTCAGCGCCTCCCAGCACATGCCACCGGTCAGCGCGCCGTCGCCGACCATGGCGACCACGCAGCGCTTCTCGGCGCGCAGCGCGTACGCCTTGGCCAGCCCGTCCGCGTACGACAGGGCGGTGGAGGCGTGCGAGTTCTCGATCAGGTCGTGCTCGCTCTCCGCCTGGCTGGGGTAGCCGGAGAGGCCACCACGCTGGCGGAGCTTGTCGAAACCCTCCTGCCGGCCGGTGATGATCTTGTGTACGTAGGCCTGGTGGCCGGTGTCGAACAGGAGCCGGTCCCGCGGCGAGTCGAAGACCCGGTGCATGGCCAGGGTCAGCTCCACCACCCCGAGGTTGGGGCCGATGTGCCCGCCGGTGCGGGAGACCTTGGCGATCAGGAAGTCACGGATCTCGGAGGCGAGGATGTCCAGCTGCTCGGCGGTCATCCGCTTCACGTCCTGCGGGCCCCGGACGGTGCCGAGCAGCCGACCGTGGTTGGCCGTGTCCTCTTCAACACTCATGAACGAAGAGTCTATCGGCCGCCCACCGGCCCGCAGCCCGACCATGGATCTCGGCCGGGGTGAGCGCCGGGTCACGCGGTGACGACCAGCCGGCGCGGCGGGGCCGGTGGCACGGCCGCGTACGCCGGGCCGGACGGGGTCCAGGAGCCCAGCACGGCGGCCCGGGACGCCCCGGTCACCGACGGGATCGCCCCGGGCAGCCCGTGCCAGGAGAGCCAGCCGAGCAGGGCGAACGCGTACGCCTCCTTGGCCTGCGCCGGCACCCCCAGCTCGTCGGTGGTCCGCAGCCGCCACCGCCCCTGCCCGAGCGCGGCCAGCCGGGCGCGCAGGGTCCGGTTGCGCACGCCCCCGCCCGCCGCGACCACCTCGGTCACCCCGAACCGGTCGCACTCGGCGGCGACCGTCCGGGCGGTCAGCTCGGTCAGCGTGGCGAGCACGTCGTCGGCGGCCACCGGCTCACCCAGCGCGGCCAGCTTCCCGTCCAGGTAGCCGCCGTGGAACAGCTCCTTGCCCGTGGACTTGGGCGGCGGCGCGGCGTAGTACGGCTCGGCGAGCAGCAGCTCCAGCAGGCGCGGGTGCACCCGGCCGGCCGCCGCACGGGCCCCGTCGAGGTCACAGGGCCGGTCGAGGAAACGCCGGGCCGCCGCGTCGAGCAGCGCGTTGGCCGGGCCCACGTCGTACCCGAGGACGGGGGCGCCGGGGGCGACCACGGTGAGGTTGGCGATCCCGCCGAGGTTGAGCGCCGCCCGCGGCGCGCGGCCGTCCAGGTCGAGCGCCGCGGGCGGCGCGGGGTCGGCCGGGTCGAGCAGCAGCGCGTCGAAGGCCGGCACCAGCGGCGCGCCCTGACCGCCGGCCACCACGTCCGCCGACCGCAGGTCGTGCAGCACCGGTACGCCCACCCGGGCGGCCACCCGGGCCGGCGCGCCGAGTTGCAGGGTGCCCCGGGCCCGCCCCGCCTCGACCCAGTGGAAGACGGTCTGCCCCGGCGAGACCACCGCGTCGACCCGGCCCCCGGCCAGCTCGACCCCGATCGCCGCCGCCTCGGCGAAGACCTCCCCGAGCCGGTTGTCGAGCCAGCAGACCGCCTCGATCGTGGTGGCCCCGGGCGGCAGCAGCGCGGAGATCTCGGCGCGCAGGTCGTCGGGGTAGTCCAGGCCACGGTGCCCCAACGGGCGCAGCAGCAGCGTCTCCCCGTCCCGGGTGAACTCGGCCACCGCCACGTCCACCCCGTCGTACGACGTCCCCGACATCAACCCGACGATTCGCAAGGAAGGGCCCCTGTTAACGCTTGAGGTAGAGGAAGGGTCCCCTGTTAACACCCGCCACCGGGTTCAGGCGGCGGGCAGCAGGAGGCCGACCAACTCGACGTGCTGGGTCATCGGGAACAGGTCGAAGCCACGCAGCGCGGCCAGCCGCCAACCCAGCCCGGTGAAGGCGCGTACGTCCCGGGCGAAGGCGGCCGGGTCGCAGGCCACGTACGCCACCGCGCGCGGGCCGGCGGCGGCGATGTGCCGCACCACCGGCGCGCCGGCCCCGGAGCGGGGCGGGTCGAGGACCACCAGGTCGACCGGGCCGGTGACCCGGCGGCGGGCCAGCGCGGTCTCCACCCGGGCGGCGACCACCTCCACGGGGTGCAGGTCGGCCAGGTTCTCCCGGGCCGCGGCCACCCCCTGCCCGGCGGACTCGACCAGGGTGACCCGGGCGTCGCCGACCCGGCCGGCGAGGGCCGCGGCGAAGAGCCCGGCGCCGCCGTACAGGTCCCAGGCGGTCTCGCCGGGGCGCGGGTCGAGCAGGTCGAGGACCGCGCCGACCAGGGTGTCCGCCGCGGCCGGGTGGACCTGCCAGAAGCCGGACGCGGGGAGCCGCCACTCCCGGCCGGCGGCCACCTCGCGGACCGGGTCCGGACCGCTGACCGGGGTGGGCGACCCCGCGGCGAACGCCGTGACGGTCACGTCTCCGCCGGTCGAGGCGACCGTCTCCACCGCGTCGGCGTCCGGCCAGCGGGCCCCGCCGGCCGCCAGCACCGGCAGCTCCTGGATGGCCGGGTGGGCGATCCGGCAGCGGTCGACCGGCACCACCTCGTGCGAGCGGTGCTTGAGCAGCCCGGCCCGGCCGGCCCCGTCGACCGCGTAGCGGACCCGGGAGCGCCAGCCGAGCGGCCCGCCGGGCAGTGCCGCCACCCGGACGTCGAGCGCGTCGACCTGCCCGTCGGTGAGGCCGCCGAGCCGGGTGAGCTGCTCGCGCACCACGGCGGTCTTCCAGTCGAGCTGGGCCTCGGGCGCGACGTGCTGGAGGTCGCAGCCGCCGCAGCGGCCCGGCTTCGCGTACGGGCAGGGTGGCTCGACCCGGTCCGGCGAGGCGACGAGAATCTCCACGGCGTCGGCTCGGGCGAAGCCCCGGTGCAGCTCGGTCACCTCGGCCACCACCCGCTCGCCGGGCAGCGCGTGCCGGACGAAGACCACCTGGCCGTCCACCCGGGCCACACAGTGCCCGCCCGGCGCGACCGCGTCCACGGTCAGCTCGACCCGCTCGGCCTCCTCCAGCCCACGCCGGCCACCGATCCCGGCCACCTCGGTGGACGCGCCGCTCCCGGCGGCCCTGGCGGTCACGGCGCGCTCGGCAGCTCCGCCGGTCACTCGCGCTCCTCCGTGCTCGGGCCGCTCTCCGGCGCCGGGGCGGAGACCACCGGCGGAACGGCGGGCGGCAGCGTGCTGCGCGGGGCCACCCGGGGCCCCCGCTTCGGGCCGCGGCTGAGGGTGGCGTCCAGCCGGTCCAGGTTCTTGCTGGCCGTGGAGGCGAGCTGCCAGGGCACGCTGGTCACCATCACGCCCGGCTCGAAGAGCAACCGCCCCTTCAGCCGCAGCGCGCTCTGATTGTGCAACAGGTTCTCCCACCAGCGGCCCACCACGTACTCGGGGATGAAGACGGTGACCACGTCGCGGGGCGACTCGCGGCGGACCGAGGCGACGTAGTTCAGGATCGGCCGGGTGATCTCCCGGTACGGGGAGTCGACCACGGTCAACGGCACGGGCAGCTCGCGCCGCTCCCAGTCGGCCTGTAGATCCCGGGTGTCCTTCTCGTCGACGTTCACCGTCACCGCGGTCAGCGTGTCCGGCCGGGTGGCCCGGGCGTACGCGATGGCCCGCAGCGTCGGCTGGTGCAGCTTGCTGACCAGCACGATGGCGTGGTTGCGGGCGGGCAGGATGCCGCGGGCCTCGGTCGGCTCCAGTTCGGCGGCGACCCCGTCGTAGTGCCGGCGGATGGCCAGCATCAGCAGATAGATCACCGCCATCGCGGCGATCGCGATCCAGGCGCCGAGCAGGAACTTGGTGACCAGCACGATGATCAGGACGGTGCCGGTCAGCACCATGCCGAAGCCGTTGATCGCCCGGGCGCGCACCATCCGGCGGCGCGCCTCCGGGTCCCGCTCGCGGCGCAGGTGCCGGTTCCAGTGCCGGATCATGCCGGCCTGGGAGAGCGTGAACGAGACGAACACGCCGACGATGTAGAGCTGGATGAGCCGGGTCACCTCGGCCTGGAAACCGATGATCAGCACAGCCGCGAAGACGGCGAGGAACACGATGCCGTTGGAGAACGCCAGCCGGTCGCCCCGGGTGTGCAGCTGGCGGGGCAGGTAGCGGTCCTGGGCCAGGATCGAGCCGAGCACCGGGAAACCGTTGAAGGCGGTGTTGGCGGCCAGGAACAGGATCAGCGCGGTCATCCCGGCGACCACGTAGAGCAGCACCGACCCGCGGCCGAACACGGCCTCGCCGAGCTGGGTGGTGACGGTCTTCTGCACGTACCCGTCCGGCCCGGAGATGATCTGGCTGGCGGACTCGACGAACTGGAGGCGGGTCAGCCGGGCCAGCCAGATGATGCCGAACAGCATGCTCACCGCGATCAGGCCGAGCAGCAGCAGCGTGGTGGCCGCGTTGCGACTCTTCGGCGCCTTGAACGCCGGCACCCCGTTGGAGATCGCCTCCACCCCGGTGAGCGCGGCGCTGCCCGAGGAGAAGGTCCGCAGCAGCAGGAAGACCAGCGCGAAACCGGTGACGCTGTGCTCGGCCTGGATCTCCAGGCCGGCGCTGGGCGCGCGCAGGTCGTGACCGAGGATGAAGATGCGGACCAGGCCGGTGAGCAGCATGCCGCCGACCACGATCACGAAGCCGTAGGTCGGGATGGCGAACGCCGTGCCGGACTCACGCAGGCCGCGCAGGTTCATCGCGGTGAGCAGGGTCACCGCGATGACCGCGATGAGCACCTTGTGGGTGGCCACGAAGGGAAGCACGGAGCCGAGGTTGGCCACCCCGGAGGAGATCGAGACCGCGACGGTGAGCACGTAGTCGACCAGCAGCGCGCTGGCCACCGCCAGGCCGGCGCGCGGCCCCAGGTTGACCGTCGCCACCTCGTAGTCGCCGCCGCCCGAGGGGTAGGCGTGCACGTTCTGCCGGTAGCTCGCCACCACGGTGAGCATCACCACCACGACCGCGAGCGCGATCCACGGCGAGAAGACGTACGCCGACGCGCCCGCGATGGAGAGCGTCAGCAGGATCTCGTCCGGCGCGTACGCGACGCTGGACAACGCGTCCGAGGCGAAGACCGGCAGGGCGATCCGTTTCGGCAGCAGGGTGTGCTGGAGCCGGTCGGACCGGAACGGTCGACCGACGAGGAGTCGCTTCAGCAGCGAGGTGGGTCTGGCCACAACCGCCAAGAGTACGACCACCCGGCGGCCGTGGTGGGGGTGGCTGATCACCCACGCGGTACGGTCGATCCCCCGCCTGTCGAGGGGACGTGGCAGGCTCGCAGTCGACGGGCCCACCGGGGCGCACCGTGGGAGGAGCAGACGCCGTGCATGTCGTGATCATGGGATGCGGCCGGGTCGGGTCGACCCTCGCCCACAGCCTGGAGTCCCGCGGCCACTCGGTCGCGGTGATCGACCAGGACGCCGACGCGTTCCGCCGCCTCGGACCGGACTTCGCCGGCATCACCGTGACCGGCGCGGGCTTCGACGGCGAGGTGCTGCGCCAGGCCGGCATCGAGCGCGCGGACGCCTTCGCGGCGGTCTCCAGCGGCGACAACTCCAACATCATCTCGGCCCGGCTGGCGCGGGAGACCTTCGGCGTCTCCCGGGTGGCCGCCCGCATCTACGACCAGCGCCGCGCCCAGGTCTACGAGCGGCTCGGCATCCCCACCGTGGCCACGGTCCGGTGGACGGCCGACCGGATGCTGCGGCACCTGGTGCCCGAGGGCAACGTCGAGATCTTCCGGGACCCGACCAGCACCGTGTCGATCATCGAGGTGCCGGTGCACAAGGATTGGATCGGCCGGCCGCTGCGACAGCTCGAGGAGTCCACCGGGGCCCGGGTGGCGTACCTGACCCGGTTCGGGATCGGCACCCTGCCCACCGCCTCCAGTGTGGTGCAGGAGGGTGACCAGGTCTTCATGCTGGTGACCGACGACATCATCGGTCCGGCCACGTCGGTGGCGGCGGCGCCGCCGGAAGGAGGGCACTGAGCCATGCGCATCGCCATCGCCGGCGCGGGCAACGTGGGCCGGTCCATCGCCCAGGAGCTGATCGACAACGGGCACCAGGTGATGCTGATCGAGCGGCAACCCAAGATGCTCCGCCCGGACCGGGTGCCGGCGGCCGAGTGGGTGCTCGCCGACGCGTGCGAGCTGGCCAGCCTGGAGGAGGCCAACATCGCCGGCTGCGACGTGGTGGTGGCCGCCACCGGCGACGACAAGGTCAACCTGGTGGTGTCACTGCTGGCCAAGACCGAGTTCGCGGTGCCCCGGGTGGTCGCCCGGGTCAACCGGGCGGAGAACGAGTGGCTGTTCACCGAGCAGTGGGGCGTTGACGTCGCGGTGAGCAAGCCGCGGGTGATGGCCGCCCTGGTCGAGGAGGCCGTCACGGTCGGCGACCTGGTCCGGCTGATGACCTTCCGGCAGGGCGAGGCGAACCTGGTCGAGATCACCCTGCCGCCCAGCGCGCCGTACGTGGGCCAGCCGATCCACGCGGTGCCGCTTCCCCGGGACGCGGCGCTGGTGGCGATCCTGCGCGGCAAGCGGGTGCTGGTGCCCAGCCCGGACGACCCGATCGAGGCCGGCGATGAGTTGATCTTCGTGTGCACGGCGGCCGTGGAGGACGACGTCCGGGCGGTGATCCTCGGTCCGGCCAGCGTGGAGCGCGGCAACGACCAGGGCTGAGCGCCCATCCGCCCGAACCGGTGCGCCCGGGGGCTGTTCAGGCCCCCGGCAACGGGGTCGGCGCGGTCTCCCGGGTCACCCGGCGCACCGTCCAGATGGTGATCAACAGCAGCAGCGCGTACGGCGGGTAACCCAGGGCGAGCCGGGCCACGCCCAGCGCGGTGTCCTGGTGGGCCAGGTAGAGCCCGGCCTGCACGCCCACCTTGGCCAGCCAGACCACGCCCCAGAGCACGGTGAGCTGGGTGAAGGTGCGTACCAGCCGCGGATCGTCCCGCCACTCCGACTTGCCCTTGGCCACCAGCACCGACCAGATCCAGCCCACCAGCGGCTGCCGCACCGCGGCCGACAGCAGCAGGGCCAGGCCGTAGCCGATGCCGTAGAGGATGCCGGGGAGATAGAAGTCCCGCTCGTTGCCGGTACGCCAGGCGATGGCGGCGCCGATGGCGATGCCGAACAGGCCGTTGACCGCGTGCCGGACCGGCCGACGCTGGGCCAGTCGCAGCCCGGCGATCAGCAGCGCCACGGCCACCGAGGCGATCACCGCGGGGCGCAGCTCGCCCACCACGTTGGCGATCACGAAGACCACCACGGGGATGCTCGACTCGACCAGGCCCCGCCAGCCGCCGAGCTGGTCGGCCATCTGCTCGGCGAGGCTGGGCAGCCGCTCCTCGTCCTCCGGGCCGAGCTCCGGCTCGGCGGTCGGGTGCTGTCCGGTGGTCACTTCGGCGACTCCAGCTCGTAGTACGGGTTGTAGATCACCTTGCGGTCGTCCCGGACGGCCACCCGGCCACGGGCGGTGAGGTGCCGGCCCGGCTCGATGCCGGCGATGTGCCGCCGGCCCAGCCAGACCAGGGTGACCACGTCGCTGCCGTCGTAGAGGTCCGCCTCCAGGGTGGGCAGGTTGGTCCGGGGCGTGTAGACCACCGTGCGCAGCCGCCCGGTGACCGAGACCACCTGGCCCCGTGCGCACTGGTGGGCCGGCGTGCCACCCGACTCGGCGCTCTCCCGGCGCAGCTCCTGCGCCTCGATCTCGGCCTCGCTCGCGGTGAGCCGATGCAGGAGACGCCGCAGCGACAGCCGGCTCTCGTCGGTCGTCATGACCTCCGCGTCACCCTCTCCACGCTGGCCGGCCCGCGCCGGCGCCGCCCGGCCCCGGGATGCCGGAACCGTCCCGCCAGCGTACGCCGAACCGCCCCGCTCGCGGACCCGGCGTAAGTGCGGAGTGCCTCACCCGCGTACCGCGACACGGGCCCGGCCCCGTCGAGATGCCGACGGGGCCGGGCCCGGTGTGGGTACGGGGCTCAGGCCTCGCGCTGGCCGGGTGCCGGCGGCTGCCCGGCGGCCTGCTGCTCGGCGGCCTGCTGCTCGGCCACCTCGCGGGGCAGCCGCAGCGGCAGCGGCTCACGGACCGGCTTGGCCTCCTGCCCCCGGTCGACCACCAGGCCGCTGAGGCACAGCGCCAGCGGGCCGGCCGCGGCGGGGTCGGTGGCCGCGCCACCCTGGTAGACCCCGCGCACCATCCAGCGCGGGCCGTCGACGCCGACGAAACGCAGGTCGGTCAGGCCGTCCGGGGTGCGGACCCGGGCGCGCAGCTCGGTGCCGTACTCCCCCTCGACCTCCTGGGCGGCGGCGCCGTCGTTGAACAGCGACTGCCGGATCTCCTCGCGCACCTCGTCCCAGATGCCCTCGGAGCGGGGTGCCGCGAAGACGCCGAGCTGCAACGCGCTCTCGCCGTGCACCAGCACGACCTGCTGGATCACGCCCTGCGGGTCGGCCTGCACCCGCACCTCGACCTCGGGCACCGCCGGGATCTGGAGGCTGCCCAGGTCGAGCCGGGGCTCGTCGGGCGCCTCGGAGACGTCGTACGGGCCACGCGCCGGTGGGGTCGGATCCCCGGTCTCCTCGGTGTCGAGGACCTCGGTGGTCCGCTCGTCACGCGCGTGCCGCGCCTCGTCGGCCCGCTTTCGGGAGAAGATCACTGCGCCCACCCTCCGCTGTTCGCACTCACCCTGCCACCTCTTCCGTGTGCCCGTCCGCCGGTGCCGGGACCAGCCCGGCGTGTCCGCCGGTCGACCCGTGGCCGCCGGTCCCGCGCCGGGACGCGGGCAGCTCGGCCACCGGCCGGAACTCGGCCCGCGCGACCCGCTGGACGACGAGCTGCGCGATCCGGTCGCCCCGGCTGATCTTCGCCGGCGTCTCCCGATCATGATTGATCAGGTTGACCAGGATCTCACCTCGGTAGCCGGCGTCGACCGTACCGGGCGCGTTGAGCACCGTCACGCCGAGCCTGGCCGCCAGCCCCGATCGGGGATGCACCAGACCGACGTACCCCTCCGGCAGCGCGATGGCCACTCCGGTCGGCACCAGGGCCCGGCCGCCCGGCGGCAGCTCCACGTCCGCGGCGGCCACCAGGTCCGCGCCGGCGTCGCCGGGATGGGCGTACGCCGGCAGCGGCAGCTCCGGGTCGAGCTGCCGTACGGGCACGGGTACGACGTCTGTCACGCTCTTCCTCTTCCGTCCGGTCCTTGTGGGGGTGACCCTGCCATCCTGCCGGTTGCCCGGCCCGTCGTGCGCCGTACCCTCGGACTGTGCGCCAGTCGTCGTCCTCGTCCGCCCCGGCGTCGCCGGTGGCCGTCCCGCCGGAGTACGCGGAGCGGCTCCGGCTGCCCTGGTGGGCCTGGCCGGCCGGGCTCGCCGCCGCCGGGCTGCTCGCCGCCGAACTCTGGATGGGCGCCTCCGGGCTGCGGTCCTGGCTGCCGTTCGTGCTGCTGATCCCGGCGGCGGTGGTCGTGCTGGCCTGGCTGGGCCGGATCCGGGTCGCGGTCCACGACGGGGAGCTGCGGGTGGACGACGCCCGCCTCCCGGTGCGCCACGTGGCTGACGCGGTCCCGCTGGACACCGCCGGCCGGCGCGAGGTGCTCGGCGTCGGCTCCGATCCGCTCGCCTTCGTGGTGCAGCGCCCGTGGATCGGCGGCGCGGTGCAGGTGGTGCTCGACGACCCGGCTGATCCGACCCCGTTCTGGGTGGTGAGCACGCGCCGCCCGGGGGAGCTCGCCGCGGCGATCCTCGCCGCCCGCGACGCCGGCTGAGCCGGGTCAGGGCCAGGCGGGTGGCAGCGCCCGGGCCTGGCGGCGCAGGTCCTTGCGGAGCTGGTCGGCGAGGGTCCGGGTGGCCCGGCGGTTGAGGTAGCCGGCGACGGCGGCTCCGGTCAGGAACGGCCCGAGGGTGGTCAGGTTCCGGCCGAACCGGCGTAGCAGGCGGTCGCGCAGCTCCCGCCGGGCGGCGGTGCCGAGCACGGCGCTCACCCCGACCCCCGGCATCATCGGTTTGACCCCCCGCTGGCCGGCCCAGGACTGCACCAGGGTCACGGCGCGCTCGCTGCCACGGGTGGGCATCGGCACCCGGTGGACCTCGTACAGCTCCCCGACCAGTTTCAGCTCGATCGCGACCACGGCGATCGTCTCGGCGGCCAGCAGCACGGGCGCGGAGAGCAGCGTCGGGGCGACCGTCCACTCGACCGCGGCGACGCCACCGCCGGCCGCGCCGACGCCGGCGGTGGCCCGGGCGGCGTTGCGGATCAGGCGCTCGGCCAACTCGTCGTCGTTCAGACCGGGGAAGTGCCGCCGGAGCGTGGCCAGGTCGCGGACCGGCACGTGCGGGGCGACCTCGGCGATGGTCTCCGTCATCCAGCGGAGCGCGGCCTTCGGCTTGAACAGGTCGGTGAGGCCACGGGACCGGGCCTGGCCGGCCACCCGGGCGAGCAACTGCCGACGCCGGCCCGGAGCGATGTCGTCGGCGGTCAGCGCCGCGACGGTCTCGCCGAGCTGGTCCGCCTCACCGTCCGGGCCGGCCGGAGCCGCCCGCTCGACGTCGCCGCCGTCGGTCGGCCCCTCGGCGCCCGGTCCACCGGGCCCGCGCCCGCTCACGCCGCCGCCTCGCTCCGCTCCCGAGCGCGAGACGCCACGCTACTGAGCCGGATGCTTCGCTCGCTCACGTGCCCGCCCTCCCGTACTCACCCGGCGCGGCAGCCGCCAGTACGAGTCAAGCAGCTCATCGCCAGGTGTGCACGGTGACTCGATCAGCGGCGGCCCCGTCACGGAGGCCGCCGCTGGTGACACGGATCTCGATCAGGCGCACTCGCGGCAGATCAGCTCGCCGTTACGCTCGACCGCCAGCTGGCTGCGGTGGTGAACCAGGAAGCAGCGAGCGCACCGGAACTCGTCCTGCTGCATCGGTAGCACCTTGACCGTGAGCTCCTCGTCGGCCAGGTCGGCACCAGGCAGCTCAAAACTCTCGGCGACCTCGGCCTCGTCGACATCCACGGCACCCGACTGTGAGTCGACCCGCCGGGCCTTGAGCTCTTCCAGGCTGTCCTCGCCGAGGTCGACCTCGTCGCGACGCGGGGCGTCGTAGTCGGTGGCCATCGGTTTCACTCTCCCATATCGATATGGTCGCTTCCGGTTGTAACGCCGGAGGACGTGCTTCGGTTCCACTGGCCGGCCACCATTTGTGTCGGTCACCCGACCCCACGACCGGTGGGCCGAGTCCCGCCCGGACAGGAACTTCCCGCGAGCACGGAACCTTACCCCCCTTTGGGCGAGGCAATGTATACCGTCCTCGTGGCAGAGATGTACGCCCCCGCCCCCGAAGTTGTTCCCAATGTGACTCAGGCGACACGAAGATAGGGGTAGTAGTACCCGTTCCTCCGGTGGCGCGCCGGCATGTCGGACTGTTTCCACGCGACGGCCGGACAACCGTTAACCTCAGCGGCGTACTCGACGGCCGGCGGGGCGGCCCGACCGCCAGCGGCCGCCGCCACCCAACCACTGTGCGGGAGCGCCCAGATGAGTTTTGCGCGAGTGCGGGCACTCGTTGTCGTCGGTCTGCTGGCGGTCCTCGCCCTGGTCTTCGTGGTCGTCGCGATCGTCCGCGACACCCAGAGCAACGCGGGCACGGGGAAGGGCTGCCCCAAGGGCTGGCCCCTGGCCGACGTCGCGCTGCACGAGCCGAAGGAAGTCAAGATCAACGTCTACAACGCCACCGACGAGCCCGGTCGGGCCGGCAGCGTGGCCGACGACTTCCGCAACCGCAAGTTCCAGGTCGCGAAGGTGGGCAACGCGACGAGCGGTTTCGACGGCGTCGCGGTGCTGCGCTTCGGCCCCAAGGGCGTCGGCGGCGCGCACCTGCTGCGCGCGTACTTCCTCGACAATGCCGAGCGGCAGTTCGACATCAACCGCAAGGACGACGCGGTCGACGTGGTCCTGGGCAACAGTTTCCAGCAGTTGGCCACCACCACCGAGGTCAACCAGTCCCTCGGCGACCTCGGCTCCCCGGTGGCTCCGGCCGGCACCTGCCCGGCACCCAGCGACAAGTAGCCCGCCCCGGGCCGGCCAGGTGTCGCCCCGCGAGTCGGGGCACCTCCCGGCCGGCCCGGCACCGCCGGGTCAGGGCCCGCCGGAGGCGTCCAGGGCGGCCAGCCGGGTGTGCAGCGGTTCGAAGAGCGCCGGCGGCACGGCGATCACCAGGTCCGGGCCGGCCGGCCGACCCGCCAGGCCGGTCACCAACAGCCCGGCCTCGCGCGCCACCAGCCCACCGGCGGCCAGATCCCAGGCGGCCAGCCCCTTCTCGTAGTAGGCGTCCAGCCGCCCCTCCGCGGCGAGGCAGAGGTCCAGCGCGGCGGCACCCATCCGACGGATGTCCCGGACGTGCGGGATCAGCTCGGCGACCACCCGGGCCTGGTGCGCCCGGCGGCCGGCGGCGTAGCCGAACCCGGTGGCCACCAGCGCCTGCCCCAGGTCGGTCTCGGTGGAGCAGCGCAGCCGCTCCCCGTCCCGCCAGGCACCGCCGCCCGCGGTGGCGGTCCACTCCTCCCCGGTGACGATGTTGCGCACCACCCCGGCCACCACCTCGCCGGCCACCTCGGCGGCGAGGGAGACCGCGCAGTACGGCAGCCCGTAGAGGTAGTTGACCGTGCCGTCGATCGGGTCGACGATCCAGCGCACCCCGCCGTCGGCGGCCGGGCCGGTCTCCCCCGGGCCGTACTCCTCGCCGAGCACCGCGTCGTCCGGCCGGAGCTTCCGCAGGGCGTCCAGCACCTGCCGTTCGACGGCCCGGTCCGCGGCGGTGACCACGTCGGTGGCGGTGCTCTTGGTCGCGGCGACGGACACCCCCTCGGCCCGCATGCGGTACGCGGTGGCGGCGGCGTCGCGGGCCACCGTGACGGCGATCTCCAGCAGTTCCGGCGGAGTGGGCGCCGAGCGGATCATGTTCGTCCCCTTCCCGCACGACCGGTACCGGCCGGCCGAGCGCGAGTATCATCCTTACAAAGTCCACATCTGCGTCGAATCGGTGGTCCACACCGCCGTTACGCCGTGCGGCGGGGGATGTTCGCCGCAGACGGCGTTACAATTCACCCTGCCCACGCGCCACGGACCGCCCGCGACCGGCCGGCCCGGGACACGAGGGTTCCTCAACGACTCGCCCGGCACGGCGTTCCGTGCTGCGCCGGACGACCCGGCCGTGCTCGCTCTTCGCCTCCGGAAGGTCTTCGTGACAGATCCCCGCCAGACCGGCGCCGACGTTCGCTCGCTCACCGACACCCTGATCGCCCACGCGCAGAGCGCTGGCGGCCAGCTCACGTCGGCCCAGCTCGCGCGCACCGTCGAGTCCGCTGAGGTGACCCCGGCCCAGGCCAAGAAGATCCTGCGTGCGCTCTCCGAGGCGGGGGTGACGGTGGTCGTGGACGGCTCCGCCAGTACCCGCCGCCGGGTGGCCGCCGCCCGGTCCGCCACGCCGGCCTCCCGGGCCACCACCGCCAAGACCACCAAGAAGGCCGCCGCGCCCGCCCCGAAGCAGGCGCCGGCCGCCGAGGAGGCCACCGCCCCCGCCCCGCGGAAGGCGACCGCGCGTAAGGCCGCCGGCACCACCGCCGAGGTGGCCGCGAAGGCCGCCGCTCCGGCGAAGGCCACCAAGGCGACCCGGGCCACCAAGGCGACGGTGGCCGCGAAGGCCGCCGGGGCGAAGCCGGCCAAGGCCGCTTCCAAGGGCGAGGGCCCCGAGGGTGAGATCGACCCGGAGGAGCTGGCCGCCGAGATCGAGGACGTGGTGGTCGACGAGCCGGCCGAGCTGGCCCAGGCCGCCGAGGCCGACGCGGCCAACTCGGCCAACGACAACGACTTCGAGTGGGACGACGAGGAGTCCGAGGCGCTCAAGCAGGCGCGCCGTGACGCCGAGCTGACCGCCTCCGCCGACTCCGTCCGGGCCTACCTGAAGCAGATCGGCAAGGTGCCGCTGCTCAACGCGGAGCAGGAGGTCGAGCTCGCCAAGCGGATCGAGGCCGGCCTCTACGCCGCCGAGCGGCTGCGCGCCGCCGAGGAGGGCGAGGAGAAGCTCACCCGCGACATGCAGCGCGACCTGCTCTGGATCTCCCGGGACGGCGAGCGGGCCAAGAACCACCTCCTCGAGGCGAACCTGCGACTGGTCGTCTCGCTGGCCAAGCGCTACACCGGTCGGGGCATGGCCTTCCTCGACCTGATCCAGGAGGGCAACCTCGGCCTGATCCGCGCGGTCGAGAAGTTCGATTACACCAAGGGCTACAAGTTCTCCACCTACGCCACCTGGTGGATCCGCCAGGCCATCACCCGCGCCATGGCCGACCAGGCCCGCACCATCCGCATCCCGGTGCACATGGTCGAGGTGATCAACAAGCTCGGCCGGATCCAGCGCGAGCTGCTCCAGGACCTGGGCCGCGAGCCCACCCCGGAGGAGCTGGCCAAGGAGATGGACATCACACCGGAGAAGGTGCTGGAGATCCAGCAGTACGCCCGGGAGCCCATCTCGCTCGACCAGACCATCGGTGACGAGGGTGACAGCCAGCTCGGTGACTTCATCGAGGACTCGGAGGCCGTGGTCGCGGTCGACGCGGTCTCGTTCTCGCTGCTGCAGGATCAGCTCCAGCAGGTCCTGCAGACGCTCTCCGAGCGCGAGGCGGGCGTGGTACGCCTCCGCTTCGGCCTCACCGACGGCCAGCCCCGCACCCTGGACGAGATCGGCCAGGTGTACGGCGTGACCCGGGAGCGCATCCGACAGATCGAATCCAAGACCATGTCCAAGTTGCGGCATCCCTCGCGTTCCCAGGTGCTCCGCGACTACCTGGACTGACCGCGCACGTCAACCAGTCGTGTCGGTTCGATCACCAACCGTAGAACACTCATATGGTGCTCGGTCGGTTGCCAGTTTGTGATCGTTGACGTGGCACCCTTGGTGCACGGCACACTGTCTCGACGCCAGGTGTGACCTCGGTCCCCCGCGGGCACACAGGGAAGGCAGGGCCCGAGCAGGGTGTTGCACGATAGGTGAGCAACGACCGAAGAGAGTGTTCATCGGTGACGACCAGAGGAGGAAGGCGATGACCGCGACCCTCACGCCGCCGCCCGAGACGGTGAGCCCCCCGGCCGCCGATGAACGGTGCGACCGCTGCAATGCTGCCGGCAAGCTCCGGATCACTCTGGCGGGTGGGAGCGAGCTGGTGTTCTGTGGACACCACGCGAACAAGTACGCGGAGGATCTCGTGAAGATCACCGTGCGGTACGCGACGGACCCGGAGTTCAGCTGGCGTGGCGCCGATCTGATGGCGAACTGAGTCCGTAACCCGACATAGAGCCGGCCGGAGGCAACCGAGAGGTGCCTCCGGCCGGCCTTTTCGCACCACCACCGCCCACTCCCCGACACACCGCCCGCTTGACCCTTGATCCACTCCACGCACCGCAAAGGGCGGTCTCCGGCACCCACCGACACCGCCACGTGCCGCACATGGAGTCGATCAGGGCGCCGCCATGGAGTAGTGATCAGGGGCACCTCGGACTGCGGCGGCCGGGCCACGGGGGGCGGGTGGGGCTAGAGGGTTTGGACGGTGGCGATGCGTTCCTCGAGCTGCTCGATGGTGGCCTGGGCGCTCGGCGGACCGCCGCAGATCCGGCGCAGCTCGGCGTGGATCTTGCCGTGCGGCTGCCCGGTCCGGTGGTGCTGGGCGGCCACCAGAGCGTTCAGTTGCCGCCGGAGCGCCACCCGGCGCTGTGCGGCACTCATCGGTGGGGAGACCGTCGCCGGGGCCGCAGCGGCCGGCTCAGCGGCCCGCTGGGCGGCCCTACGCTTCTGCGCGGCGAGCTGCTCGGCCTGCCGCTTGGTGAGCAGCAACGAGACCTGGTCGGCGGTGAGCAGCCCCGGGAGGCCGAGGTATTCCTCCTCCTCCGGCGTACCGGCCTGGGCGGCGGTGCCGAAGGACGCCCCGTCGAAGATCACCTGGTCCAGTTCGGCGGTCGCGGAGAGCGCGGCGAACCGCTTCTCCAGCTCGCCGCTGGCCTGGTCGTCCCGCTGGGCGCGCTCCAGCAGGTCGTCGTCGAAGCCGTCGGACTCCTTCGGCTTGCCGAGCACGTGATCCCGCTCGGCCTCCATCTCGCTGGCCAGCCCGAGCAGGTGCGGCACGCTGGGCAGAAAGACCGAGGCGGTCTCCCCGGGCCGCCGGGCCCGGACGAACCGGCCGATCGCCTGGGCGAAGTAGAGCGGGGTGCTGGCGCTGGTCGCGTAGACGCCGACCGCCAGTCGGGGGATGTCGACCCCCTCGGAGACCATCCGGACCGCCACCAGCCAACGCTGCTCGGACGCCGCGAACGTCGCGATCCGCGCGGAGGCGCCCTGGTCGTCGGAGAGCACCACCGCCGCCTTCTCGCCGGTCAGCTGCTCGATCAGCTTGGCGTACGAGCGGGCGGTCTGCTGGTCGGTGGCGATCACCAGGCCACCGGCGTCGGGCATGCCCGCGTCGCGCAGCACGGTCAGCCGGGCGTCGGCGGCCCGCAGCACCTGCGGCATCCAGTCGCCGGCCGGGTCCAGGGCGGTACGCCAGGCCTGCGCGATCAGGTCCTGGGTCATCGGCTCACCCAGCCGCGCCGCCAACTCCTCCCCCGCGTTGGTGCGCCACCGGGTCTCCCCGGAGTACGCCAGGAAGAGCACCGGGCGGACCACGCCGTCGCGCAGCGCGTCGGAGTAGCCGTAGACGGAGTCGGCGCGGGACCGCAGCAGCCCGTCCCCGCCCCGCTCGTAGCTGACGAACGGGATCGGGTTGTCGTCGGAGCGGAACGGCGTACCGGTGAGCATCAGCCGGCGTACCGCGGGCTCGAAGGCCGCCTTGACCCCGTCGCCCCAGGTACGCGAGTCACCCGCGTGGTGGATCTCGTCGAGGATGACCAGCGTGCGCCGGGTCATGGTGCGCCGCCGGTGCACCTGCGGCGCCATGCCGACCTGGGCGTACGTGATCACGGCGCCGTGGAAGTCGGCGGAGGAGTGCAGGTCCGCGTTGCGGAAGGCGGCGTCGAGCTGGATGCCGACCCGGGCGGCGGACTGCGCCCACTGGGTCTTCAGGTGCTCGGTCGGGGCGACCACGGTGACCGCCTCGACGGTGCCGTCGTTCAGCAACTCCGCGGCGATCCGCAGGGCGAAGGTGGTCTTGCCCGCGCCCGGGGTGGCGACCGCGGTGAAGTCCTCGGCACGGCGACGCAGGTAGTCCACCATCGCCTTGCGCTGCCAGGCACGCAGGGGCGGGAACGTGTCGAGCGCCGGCAACCGCGGTGCCACCCGTAGCTCCTCTCCGACCGCACGACGGCGGGTCCGGGCCGAGGGCCACGGGTATCGCCGCCCATGAAAAGGCCCTCGCGCATCCGTGCCGCGAAGGCCGACTCAGCATAACCAGCGGGGCCGCTTCTCCCCACTCGACGCCACGCTGGTCACATCCGCCGGCCCACGCCGTCCACGCCCGCCGTCGGGCTCAGCCCCCTGGGCCGCGGGCGCCGGTGCGGGGCGGACGCAGGGTGGCGACCGGGGCGGACCAGCGCCGCCGCAGCGAGATCACCCGCAGTACGAAGACGAAGGCGGCGGCGAGGATCAGCCCGGCCGCGTGCGCCTGTCCGTACGCCGACAGCAGGGCCACCATGATCGACCCGGCGAGCGCGGCGAGGGCGTAGATCTCCCGGCGCAGCACCACCGGAATCTCCCCGGTGAGCAGGTCCCGGCCCAGGCCGCCGCCGATCGCGGTGAGCATGCCGATCATGCAGGCGCCGACCGCCGGGACGTGGGCGTCGAGGGCCTTGAGCGTGCCGGTGACGGTGAACAGGCCGAGACCGGCCGCGTCGAGCAGCAGCACGGTGGTGCGCAGCCGGGCGAGCTGTGGGTGCAGCCAGAACACGGCGGCAGCGGTCGCCGCCGCGGTGACCGCGTACCGCCAGTCGGCGAAGGCCAGCGGCGGGACCTCGTCGATGACCAGGTCACGGAAAATCCCGCCGCCGAGCGCCGCGACGACGCCGACGAAGACCACCCCGAAGAGGTCGAGCCGCTTGGCCACCGCCGCGGAGGCGCCGGAGGCGGCGAAGACCGCGACACCGGTGAGGTCGGCGACGAGCAGGACGGTGGAGGTGGTCACCGGCGAAGGGTACGTGGGCGGGCGGCGGGGCCGCCCACGGTCACTCCTCCCAGGAGTCGTAGATCTCCTTGCACTTCGGGCAGACCGGCGACCCCGGCTTGGCGGCCTTGGTGACCGGGAAGGTCTCCCCGCACAACGCGACGACGAACGTGCCCATGACCGCGCTCTCGGCGATCTTGTCCTTGCGCACGTAGTGGAACATCTCGGGACCGGTGTCGGCGTCCTTCAGCTCGGGACGCTCGAGAACCTGTGTGCTCACGTCTACACCTCCAACTTTCCAGTTTTGCAGGTCCCGCGGGGCCGGTCCACCGCAGGCCGGCCCGAGCGCGGCCCGTACCGTAACGGAAGTGACCAACTTTCACATCAGTTTCGGCCCCGAGGTGGCCGACGCCCGGCGCGACGGGCGTCCTGTCGTCGCCCTGGAGAGCACCATCGTCTCGCACGGCCTCCCCCGGCCGGACAATCTGCTGGTCGCCCGGCGGATCGAGCAGACGGTCCGGGACGCGGGGGCGGTTCCCGCCACCATCGGCATGGTCGCCGGCGAGCTGATCGTGGGCCTGGACGACGCGCAGCTGACCCGGCTCGCCACGGTCGACGGCGTGAGCAAGCTCTCCGTACGCGACCTCGCCGTGGCGGCGGCGACCGGCGCGGACGGCGCCACCACGGTGGCCGCCACCAGCGCGGTGGCCGCGGCGGCCGGGATCGGCGTCTTCGCCACCGGCGGCCTCGGCGGGGTGCACCGGGAGGCGGCGCAGACCTTCGACGAGTCGGTCGACCTGATCACCCTGGCCCGGACGCCGATCGCGGTGGTCTGCGCCGGGGTGAAGTCCATCCTCGACGTGGGTGCCACCCTGGAACGGCTGGAGACCCTGGGGGTGAGCGTGGTCGGCTACCGCACCCGCCGCTTCCCCGGCTTCTACCTGACCGACGCCGGATTCGACCTGGACTGGTCGGTCGAGTCACCGGAGCAGGTCGCCGACGTGCTCCTGGCCCGGGAGCGGCAGGGCGCGCACCACGGTGGGCTGATCGTGGCGAACCCGCTCCCGACCGACGAGCAGCTCGACCCGGCGCTGCACGACCGCACCCTCGCCGACGGTCTGGCCCTGCTGGCCCGTGACGGGGTGACCGGGAAGGCGGTCACCCCGTTCCTGCTGGCCCACTTCCACTCGGCCACCGAGGGTGCCAGCCTGGCGGTCAACATCCGGATCATCCTGCGCAACGCCGACCTGGCGGCACGCATCGCGGTCGCCGCCGCGGCCCGGCGCTCCGACGCAGCGGCATGAGCGAGCGCCAGCGAACGGATCATCGGCGCGGTGGGCATGCCGACGCCGAGCGCAGCGAGGTGGCGGCATGAGCCCAGCGTCCCGCATCGCCGTCGTCGGGGACGTGATCACCGACGTGGTCGCGGTGCTCTCGGGCCCGCTGGCGACCGGTTCGGACACCGCGGCCGGCATCCGGTTCAGCGGTGGCGGACAGGCGGCCAACACGGCGGCCTGGCTCGCCGCCCTGGGTGCGGAGGTCACGTTGGCTGCCGCGATCGGCGACGACGAGGCTGGCCGTGACCGGGTGGCCGAGCTGGAACGGGTCGGGGTGGCCTGCGCGGTGGAACGCCACGAGGGCTACCCGACCGGGACCGTCATCGTGCTCACCCACGACGGGGAGCGCACGATGATCAGCCAGCGTGGGGCGAACCTGCGGCTCACCGCCGCGCAGGTCGACCGGGCCCTGGCGGCGGCGCCCGACGCCGGGCACGTGCACCTGTCCGCGTACACCCTGCTGGACGCCGGGTCGCGCGACGCGGGACTGCGGGCGCTGGCCGCCGCCCGCGAGCGCGGGCTGACCACCAGCGTCGACGCGGCCTCTGCGGCGCCGCTGCGGCGGGTCGGCGCGACGGACTTCCTGGCCTGGGTACGCGACGTCGACCTGCTGCTGGTCAACACCGACGAGGCGACGGTGCTGGCGGGCGGGCTGGATCCGGCGGCGCAGGGGCGCGCGCTGACCGCGGTGGCCCGGCGGGTGGTGGTGAAGCGGGGCGCGGCCGGCGCGGTCTGGGTGGACCGGACCGGGGTGGTCGAGGCGGCACCCGCCCGCGGGGTGCCCGTGGTGGACGTGACCGGTGCCGGAGACGCCTTCGCCGCCGGCCTGCTCACCGCCTGGTTGGCGGGCGCGGACCCCCGGGCGGCCCTGTCCCGTGCCGGCGACCTGGGCGCGCTCGCCGTCTCCTCCGTCGGCGCCCGCCCCTGACGCCCACCGCGTACGGCGATCTCGCACTTACGGCCCCAGCCGGGTCCGCTTCGAGCCGGGGCACGAGGTGCGAGATCCCGACCGACGCGGGCGCGGTCAGGGCTCGGCGTCGATGACCTTGTGGGGGCGCTCCTCGGCGGGGAGGGCCATGGGTGGGGTGTCGTCGTGACGGCGGGGCTGGAACTTGTTGGCGAGCCGGTGCTGCTCCTTGGGCGGGCGGTCATTGGCCAGCAGCACCGCCAGCCACGGGATGAGCGCCATCCCGAGGCCGCACAGCGGCAGCCAGAGCCAGAGCAGGGGTGCCTTCGCGCCGACCAGGATCGCACCGGCCACCAGGCACGCGACCCGGATGCCCATCATCAGCACGTAGCGCTTCTGCCGGCTGTTGAGCTGGTCGTCCTGGCTGCGCGAGGCGTCGGTGATCAGGATCGGCTGGTACGCCTGATGCTTCACCACGGACCTCCTCGAGGGGATGCTCCTCATCCTGTCACCCGGAGCCGTTGATCGGCGAAATTCCTCGCAAGCCGACCGCGTGTTACGTGCGTGGTACGCTCCGCCCGTGGGCAACCGGTTCAGCTTCACCGACGAGGCGTTGGCCAACCTGCGGGTCTACGACGTCACGCCCGGGGAAGTCTGGGAGGCCCTGCACAGCACACGACGGGTCATCCGGCACCTCGGGGACGACGTCATGGTGGTCTACGCGACCGACCACCGGGGGCGGCGCCTCGCGGTGCTGCTGGCCGAGGCCGACGGCACCGACAACGACTGGGACATCCTCTCCGCCCGCGAACTGAGCAACGTCGAGGCCAAGCGTTACGACGAGGCGGTGCGGAGATCACGCCGACGAGGAGGCGGTCACGATGCACCGTAACGAGGCGACCAAGCGGTTCCACGACGGCGACGACGCGCTCGCCGACCTGATCGACGAGAGACAGCCGGCCGAGCTGCCCACCCCCGACACCGACGTGCCGATGGTCAGCCGCTCGGTCCGCCTGCCGCTGGAGACGTACGAACGGGTACGGGCCGCCGCCGACGCGCGCGGCATCGGGGTGACCACGCTGATGCGGCAGTGGATCGAGGCCGGGCTGGCCGACCTGGACGACTCGGCGACGGTCTCCCTCGCCGACGTACGCCGGGCGCTGGCCGCGCTGTCCCGCCCCACCGCAGCCTGACCGGCTCGACGACCGGGCCGGGTCAGCCCTTCGCGGCCTTCGCCTCGGCCTTCACCCGCTGCTTGTACTCCCGGACCCGGCGTAGCGCCTCCGGACCGGTCACGTCCGCCACCGAGCGGTACGCCTCGGCCTCGCCGTACCCGCCCGCGGCCTCCCGCCAGCCGTCCGGGGCGATGCCGAACCGCTTGCCGAGCAGGGCGACGAAGATCTGCGCCTTCTGCTTGCCGAAGCCGGGCAGCTCGCCGACCCGGCGCAGCAGCTCACGGCCGTCCGTGACGTCGGACCAGAGCCCGGCGGGGTCGCCGTCGTACCGCTCGACCAGGACCCGGCACACCTCCTGGACCCGGGCCGCCATGGCCTTCGGGAACCGGTGCAGGGCCGGCGGCTGGGCGAAGAGCGCGACCAGGGCCTCCGGGTCGTAGCCGGCCAGTTCCCGGGCGTCCGGCTCGTGGCCGAGCCGCTGGGCGAGGACGTACGGCGAGGAAAATGCCTTCTCCATCGGCACCTGCTGGTCGAGCACCATGCCGAGGAGCAGCGCCAACGGGCTGCGCGCCAGCAGCGCGTTGGCCTCGGGGTCGATGGGCAGGGAGAGCGTCATGCCCCCATCCTGCCGCTCGGAACGCCGCCCGCCACGCCGACTCCCCGCGACGACGCGACGCGGCCCGGTGGACGGGGGAATCCACCGGGCCGCGTCCGGGGTGGGTCGTCAGTTGACGACGAAGAGCAGCCGGTTCGGCGAGCCGCTGCCGGGGCTGGTCACCACGCCGCTGGTGGCGTTGCTGGTCAGGTAGCTGGCCACCTGCGCCGGGGTGTACGACGGGTTGGCGCCGAGCACGAGGGCGGCCGCGCCGGCCACGTGCGGCGTGGCCATCGAGGTGCCGCTGATCGTGTTGGTGGCGCTGTCACTGGTCCGCCAGGCCGACGTGATCGACGAGCCGGGCGCGAAGATGTCCAGGCAGGAGCCGTAGTTGGAGTACGAGGCACGGGCGTCGGTGCTGGTGGTGGCGCCGACGGTGATCGCGGAGGCGACCCGGGCCGGGGAGTAGTTGCAGGCGTTGGCGTTGTCGTTGCCGCCCGCGATGGCGTACGTGACGCCGGAGCTGATCGAGTTGGCCACCGCGTTGTCGAGGGTGGTGCTGGCGCCGCCGCCGAGGCTCATGTTGGCCACGGCCGGCTTGACCGCGTTCGCGGTGACCCAGTTGACGCCGTTCACCACGCCGGCGGTGGTGCCGCTGCCGGAGCAGTTGAGCACCTTGACCGCGATCAGGCGGACGCCCTTGGCCACGCCGTAGGTGTTGCCGCCGACCGTGCCGGCGACGTGCGTGCCGTGGCCGTTGCAGTCGGTGTTGTTGCTGTCCACGGTGTTGGTGCCCCAGCTCGCCCGGCCACCGAAGTCGCTGTGCGTGATCCGGATGCCGGTGTCGATGATGTACGCCCGCACGTTCGAGGCCGTGTTCGGGTAGGTGTAGCTGCCGTTCAGCGGCAGGTTGCGCTGGTCGATCCGGTCCAGCCCCCAGGTCGCGCCGGTCTGGGTGGCCTGGGCGGTCACCACCCGGTCCTGTTCGACGTACGCGACGGCCGGGTCGGCGGCGAGCCGGCGGGCCTGCCCCTCGCTCATCTTCGCGCTGTAACCGGTCAGCGCGGCGCTCCAGACCGTGCCGACCGAGCCGCCGTAGCGCTTGGCGAGCCCGGCGGCGCGGTCCGGAACGGCGGTGCGGGCGGCGAGGCTGTTGGCGGGGCCCACGGCGTCGCTCTTGAGCACCACCAGGTAGCTGCCGCTGACGGCGTCGGGGGCGGCGGCGTAGCGGACGTCGCCGGTGGGGGCGGCGAGGGCGGGGGTGGAGGCGGCGGCGGAGAGGGTCGCGGCGGTCGCCGCGATGGCGAGCGCGCGGAGCGCGCGCCGCCGGGACACGGACACGTCGGACATTGTCTGGCTCCCTACCGGGCACGCCCGGGCTCGTGGCCACCGGGGCACCCATCGGCGGATGTTGGAGGAGATGGTAGCCAGACATTGAAGTCTGTGAAAGTAATCACGGCGAATGTATGGGGCTCACGGTATGGAAGTCGCGGGTGCCGGCCGATCCTTCGCCGCCGGGAGGGCAGGATGGCGATGTGGATCGTCAAGACATGCTGCTCTCCCCCGCCGGCGTCGACGCGCTGCGGACCGCGCTGACCAGGGCACGCTTCACCGCCAACGGCATCGCTGACCGGCTCGGTTCGCAGGCCACCGGCGGGGTGGCCCGTAACGACTTCCGGGCCGCCCTGCGCGCCACCGAGGATCGCGACCCGCTCGCCACGCTGATCCGGGTCTTCATCTGCGACCAGACCGAGCCGGAGGCGGCGGTGGCCGCCGCGCTCGCCCCGCTCACCGTCGAGGAGGCTGTCGCCGGCGGGATCGTCGAACGGTACGCCGACGGCCTGCGCGCCGGCGTCGACCTCGAACCGTACGGCGACGAGTGGTGGGTGCTCGCCGACGTGCCGGCCAGCGCCCGGCCCGGGAAGCCGCTGCACAGCGAGCACGTGCTCGGTATCGGCGGGGCCACCCAGACGCTGATCGGCGCCGCCGTCCGCCGTCCGGTGGAGACCGCGCTGGACCTGGGCACCGGCTCCGGCGTACAGGCCCTGCACCTGTCCACCCACGCCCGACGGGTGACCGCGACCGACGTCTCCGAACGGGCGCTGCGCTTCGCCGCCACCACCGCCGCGCTCAACGGCCAAAACTGGGAGCTGCTGCGCGGCGACATGGTGGCCCCGGTGGCCGGGCGCCGGTTCGACCTGGTGGTCAGCAACCCGCCGTTCGTGGTCGGCCCCGGCACCACCACCCACGTCTACCGCGACTCGGGCCGGGTCGGGGACGCGATCGGCGCGGAGCTGGCCGCCGCCGCCCCGCACCTGCTCACCGAAGGCGGCACGATGCAGTACCTGGCCAACTGGGTGCACGTCGCCGGCGAGGAGTGGGACGAGCGGGTGGCCGGCTGGTTCGCCGGCACCGGGCTGGACGCCTGGGTGATCCAGCGCGAGGTGGCCGACCCGATGGCGTACGTGAACCTGTGGCTGACCGACGTCGGCGAGGCGGCCGACCCCCAGCGGATGGCGGCCTGGCTGGACTGGTTCGACGCGCACAAGGTGGAGGCGGTCGGCTTCGGCATCGTCTCGGTGCGCCGCTCCGGCAACGACCAGCCGGTCCTGCGGGTGGAGGACCTGCGCCAGCGGGTGGAACCGCCGCTGGGCGACCGGATCGCCGAATGGTTCGACCGGCAGGACTGGCTCCGCTCCCGCGACACCGATGGGCTGCTCGCCGCGCGCTACCGGGCCGCCGATGGGCTCCAGCTGCGGCAGGAGGCGACCATGGGTGACGAGGGCTGGGCGGTGGACCGACAGGTCCTCGCCATGCCGCACGGGCTGCGCTGGACCGAGGAGATCGACCCGCTGGTGCTCGCCCTGGTCGGCGGCGCGGACGGCCGGCTGCCGCTGCGCGACCAGCTCGCCCTGCTCGCCGCCGCGCACGACGTCACCCCGGACGAGCTGGCCGAGGCGGCCGGCCCGATCGTGGCGCACCTGGTCGAGCGGGGCATCGTCGAGCCGGTGGCGGGCTGATGCGAGCGGTGGTGCAGACGGTCAGCCGGGCCAGCGTGACCGTCGGCGACGAGGTGGTCGGCGAGATCGGCAACGGGCTGCTGGTGCTGCTCGGCGTGACCCACGCCGACACTCCGCAGGTGGCGACCACCATGGCCCGCAAGATCCACGAGTTGCGCGTCCTGGACGACGAGAAGAGCGCGGCCGACACCGGAGCGCCGATCCTGGTGGTCAGCCAGTTCACCCTCTACGGCGACGCCCGCAAGGGCCGGCGGCCGACCTGGACGGCGGCAGCCCCCGCCGAGCAGGCCGAACCCCTGGTGACCGCGGTCGTCGAGGCCCTCCGCCAGCGCGGCGCGACGGTCGAGACCGGCCGCTTCCGCACCCACATGCTCGTCGAGTCCACCAACGTGGGCCCCCGCACCGTCCTCCTGGACCTCTGACCCCCAGGCCTGCGGTTGATCAAGAGGTTTACGTCTGGAAATCGCGCGAGCCCGACGCAAACTTCTTGATCAACACGGCCGGGCGGGATCAGGAGAGGGATCTGCGCAGGTGGGTGTCCAGGTGGGCGGACCAGTCGGTCTGGTCGGCGGTGGCATGGTCGACCGTCAGGCGGCCGAAGGCCTCTCCGCCCGCGATGAACCGGTTGCCCGGGCGGTCGACCTCCAGCAGCACCCGCATCTGCTGCGGATCGGTCACGAAGGTGACCGCCAACTGGTTGATCGCGCCCGCGTACCGCGGCGCCGGGAGGAACTCGATCTCCTGATAGAACGGCAGCGTCTGGTGTACGCCGTAGAGGTGCCCGCGCTCGACACCGGCCCGGGAGAACCGGAAACCCAGCCGCAGCAACGCCGCCAGGAGCCGTTCCTGGGCCGGCAGCGGGTGCACCGACACCGGATCCAGGTCGCTCTGGTCGACCGCGCGGGCCACCTCCAGCTCGGTCCGCAGCCGCATCGTCATGCCGGGCAGGTGCTGGCCGTACAGGTCGGTCAGCGGGGTCTCCCAGGGCACCTCGTACCGGAACGGCACCTCGTGCCGCTGCCCCGGATCCAGCCGGAACGCGCCCGTCGCGTGCGCCCGGCCGAACTCCTGGGTGGTGTCGTACCCGGCGTCGCCGCTCTCCACCCCGACCCGGGTGACCAGGCCGAGCGCCACGTGGCTCACGTCCACCGGGTGATCCCCGCCGATCAGCTGGACGCGGCCCTCAAGGTGGCCGCCGGGGCGGCAGTCGGGGTCGGCCAGCACCGTCTCCACCGCCGGCCCGCCCGCCCCCATCGCCTGCCTGAGCCGCCTCAAGACCACCCCGTCCTCCGATCGCCCGGGCCGCCCGGTCCCGGCCGGCCGCTGGCACGGTAACCGGATCCGGCCCGCGACACCGGGATTCCGCACGGATTGGTGTCGGTTCCCCGATCGCCTCACTCCCGTTTTACGCCCCGACCGCCAAGCTGTTCTCACCGGCACCGCTGCGGCACAGGGCGTGGAGCCGGTACGCGGCACGAAGGACACGGGGAGAACAGAGATGGCCCAGCAGATGATCGAGCACCAGACCCGCCCGGCTGCCCCCATCGACGCCGAGCTCGGCACCGCGATTCCGCCCCACCAGGACGCTGCGCTGACCGACCTGGACGCCACCGACGAGCGCGGCGTCTCCACCGACCTGGTCCGGGCATACCTGAACGGCATCGGCCGCACCAAGCTGCTCACCGCCGCGCAGGAGGTCGAGCTGAGCAAGCGGATCGAGGCCGGCCTCTTCGCCGAGGAGAAGCTGTCCACCTGCACCCCGGTCTCCGCGGAGCTGCGCGCCGACCTGGAGCTGATCGTGGCCGAGGGCCGCGCTGCCAAGGACCACCTGCTGGAGGCGAACCTGCGGCTGGTGGTGAGCATCGCCAAGCGCTACACCGGTCGGGGCATGGCCTTCCTCGACCTGATCCAGGAGGGCAACCTCGGCCTGATCCGCGCGGTCGAGAAGTTCGACTACACCAAGGGCTACAAGTTCTCCACCTACGCCACCTGGTGGATCCGCCAGGCCATCACCCGCGCCATGGCCGACCAGGCCCGCACCATCCGCATCCCGGTGCACATGGTCGAGCAGGTCAACCGGATGGTCCGGGTCCGCCGCGAGCTGTCCGTCGCGCTGGGCCGGGAGCCCACCGTCGCCGAGGTGGCCAAGGCGCTGGACATCCCCGAGTTCCAGGTGATCGAGCTGATCTCGTACGACCGGGAGCCGGTGAGCCTGGACCAGGCGGTCGGCGAGGACGGCGAGAGCGCGCTCGGTGACTTCGTCGCCGCGGTGGACCCGCGCGAGGAGCCGGGCGACGTCGCCGCCAACGGGGAGCTGCGTCAAGAGGTACGGATCGTGCTGGCCACCCTCTCCCAGCGGGAGCAGGCGGTGATCCGGCTGCGGTTCGGCCTGGACGACGGCCGGCAGCGCACCCTCGACGAGGTGGGCCGCGAGTTCGGCCTGTCCCGGGAGCGGATCCGGCAGATCGAGAAGGTGACCCTGCTGAAGCTGCGCGCCCCGGAGCGGGCCAACCGCCTGGAGGCGTACGCCTGCTGACCCGACACATTCGACAGGCCCCGGCGGTTCGCCGGGGCCTGTCGCCGTTCTTCGGACGCCCACTGTCGACCGGCGCAGAGGGGCGAGCTACTTACTGAGCAAGTAGTTACTTGGTAAGTTGCACGGCATGCAGAGGAACGCGGTGCGCTGGGGGCTGTTGGCGTTGTTCGCCGACGGCCCGAAGTACGGCTATCAGTTGAGGACCGAGTTCGACGTGCGGACCGGGGGGACGTGGGCGCTCAACGTGGGGCAGGTCTACACCACGTTGGAGCGGCTCGTCCGGGACGGTTACGTGACCTCGATCGGCAGTAACGACGGCGGCCGTGAGATCTACGCGATCACGCCGCAGGGGCGGGAGGCGTTGGCCGGCTGGTTCACCACTCCCGTCACGGACACCGACCGGCCCCGCAGCGAGCTGGCGATCAAACTCGCGATGGCGGCGGTCGATCCTGAAGTGGATGTCGCTCCCGTGGTGCAGGCGCAGCGGACGGAGTCGATGCGACAACTGCGCGACTACACGCAGCTGCGGCGTCGGGCCGATCCGGACGGGGACGTCGGTTGGCTGCTCTTCCTCGACCATCTGATCTTCAACTTGGAGAGTGAGATGCGCTGGCTGGACCACGCGGAGGCGACGGTCCTACGGCGACGCACCCGGCAAACCGGGGCGCGGCTTCCCGCGTCGGCTGGTCTGGACAGTGAGCCAGCCGGGACGGTGTCCCAGTGAGCCGGGCGGTGCTGTGCTTCACCGGGGTCAGCCGGATCTACCCCGCAGGGGAGGGTGTGGTTCGTGCCCTCGATGAGGTCAGCTTCGAGGTGCATCGGGGTGAGCTCGTTGCCGTGATGGGCCCGTCCGGTTCTGGCAAGTCGACTCTCCTGGCACTTGCCGGCGGGCTCGACACGCCGACCTCGGGATCGGTGCTGGTGGAGGGGGTCGAGCTCGGCGACCTCGACGCGACCGCGTTGGCGCGGTTGCGGCGGGACCGGATCGGCTACGTCTTTCAGGACTACAACCTGGTCACGGACCTCACCGCGGCGGAGAACGTGGCGCTGCCGCGTGAGTTGGCAGGCGTCGGTGCCGGCAGGGCGCGGCGGGAGGCTGTCGTGGCGCTGGCGGAGGTCGGCCTGAGCGACGTGGCGGACCGCTTCCCGGACCAGCTGTCCGGCGGGCAGCAGCAGCGGATCGCGATCGCCCGGGCGTTGGTGGGGCAACGGGGGCTGGTGCTGGCCGATGAGCCGACCGGCGCGTTGGACTCGCGGACCAGTCTGGCGGTGCTCGAGGTGCTGCGGGCCAGGATCGACGCGGGAGCGGCAGGGGTTCTGGTCACGCACGAGCCGCGGTACGCCGGCTGGGCCGACCGGACGATCTTTCTGCGGGACGGCCGGCTGGTCGACGCCACGACCCGGGAAACCCCGGAGCAGTTGCTGGGGCGTTCCTCGTGAGCCCCGCCGTCGGCGAGTTCGTTGGTTCTTGGCGCACCGCGCTGCGGGTCGCCCGCCGGTCGGCGTGGCGTCACCGTGGGCGCAGCGGGCTGGTCCTGCTCATGCTCTTCCTGCCCGCCTTCGCCGCGACTGTGCTGGTGGTGAGCTGGGCCAACCTGAGCGGCACCTCGGCTCAGGAGATCACCTTCAACATGGGCCGGGCAGATCTGATCGTCGGGGCCGACGACCTGGCGGCGGTGCGAGCCACACTGCCCGCCGGCAGCCGGACCACGCCCCTGGTGCAGGGCCGCACGGTGGTCCAGGGCCCGGCCGGGTTGCGGGCGCGCGAGTACGAGGCGACCGACCTCACCGACCCGCTCAACCGGGGGCGGTATGTGGTACAGGCTGGACGCGCACCTCGCGGGAACGCGGAGGTGGCGGTGACCCGGCCGCTGGCCGAGGAACTCGGCGTCGGCCTGGGAAGCCGGATCGAGGCCGGAATGCCGCAGCGCCGGCTCACCGTGGTCGGGGTGGTGGACTGGAGCCGGTCACTGCGGCAGGCCGGGCTGCTCGTGCCGGCTGAGGCGCCGCTGTCGTCGGGTGCGCGGCCCGCGCTGATGGTGGAGCTTCCCCCGGGCAGGTCTGGTCACCGCCGGACCCGGGCACCATCGCCGGCTTGAGCTGGCGAGACCGTCAGGGAATGGAACCGACCGCCGCCGAACGGGCCGTCGAGGTCGCTGCGGCCCTGCTGGTGGCCAGCTTCGCCGGGGCGCAGGTGGTGCTCCTGTCCGGGGCGGCGTTCATGGTGGGTGCCCGTCGGCAGCGGCGGGAACTGGCTCTGGTCGCCGCGGCCGGCGCCACCGCCCGGCAGGTACGCCGGATCGTCCTCGCCGGAGGGCTGCTTCTGGGTGGGGGCGCGGCGGCTGCGGGAGCCGGACTGGGACTGGTGACCTTCGCGTCGGCCCGGCCGGCGATCGAACTGATCGCCGACCATCCACTGATTGATGCGTCGGTACCGGTGTGGTCGCTGGTGGGGGTCGCTGCAGTGACGGTAGTGGCCGGCGTGCTCGCAGCATGGTTGCCAGCACGCACGGTCGGCCACCGCCCAGTCCGCGCCGATCTCGGTGGCCAGCGGACCCGCTCCCGGACCGACCTGCTCAGCCTGGGTAGTGGCCTGGTTCTCCTCGTCGCCGGCACCGGGTTGCTCCTGTGGTCCGGTAACCCCGACGGGCGACCGGAGGTGCTGGCCCTCGGCGGGGTGGCCGAACTGCTCGGTGTGGTGGCCTGCGCGCCGGGGCTCGTCCGGGCCGCCGGGCGGCTCGCCACCCGGCTGCCACTGTCCGGCCGGCTGGCGTTGCGGCACGCGGCGCGGCACCGCCTGCGCAGCGCGGCGGCGATGGCCGCCGTCACCGCAGCGATCGCCGGCAGCGCCGCAGTGGCCCTGGTCGGAGCAGCTCGCGGCGACGCCACCCCGGCGCGGCTCGAGGCCCGTCCCAATCAGGTGCTGCTTCCGCCCGAGGCCGCCGACCTGCTCGGCCAGGACGGCCTCCACCGCCTTGCCGCAGCCCTACCGGCACGCGACATCGTCGTGCTGGCCAACGCCACCAACGTCGGCGTACCGTTCGGAAGCCTGCCCGACGAACGGGTTGATCCCGCTTCGCTCGCCAGCGCCGAACAGCGGACCGTCGCCGTCGGCGGGGCTGAGACGATCCGGCTGGTCACCGGACGGGCCGCCACCGCCGCAGAGCTGGCCACCCTGACCAACGGCGGCGCGGTCGTCTTCAACGACACCCTGACAACAGGCGACCACGTCACGCTGGCAGCCGACACTCAACCCGCGGCACCGCTGCCCGCCGTGCTGGCAGCCCACGGGGAGTACTTCGTGAAGCTACCCGGACTGGTCGTCACAGCGGCAACGGCACAGCGGCTCGGGCTTACCGTCGCGCCCGCAGCGGTGGTCGTCGACACCCATCGCGCCCCAAGCGCGAAAGAACTCGCCGCCGCGAACGACGTGCTACTACGCGCCCAGGTAACCGCCGCTCACCCGCCGGCTGAGCCGATCACCGCCGCCGTCGCCACAGCCACGGCAGACACCGGTAGGACCACCACCATCTTCTACCTGCTTGCCGGGGTCAGCGTGCTGGTGGCCCTCGTCGCCAGTACCGTCGCCGTCGGGCTGGCCACCACCGAACTGCACGGCGATCTCGCCACCATGGCCGCGGTCGGTGCCACGCCCCGGATCCGCCGAAGGATCACCAGGGCCCAAGCCCTGCTCATCGTCGGGCCCGGCGCGCTCCTCGGCCTGCTCGCCGGCATCGGACCGGCGGCCGGCTTCATCGGTTACAGCACCGAGACCCGCTGGCATACGCCATGGCCCGCCCTGCTGCTCATCACAACCGTTCCGCCGGCACTCGCCGCACTCGCCGCCGGGATCCTCGCCCGCGGCGGCCCCCCACTCACCCGGCGCAGCATGTAAACGGCGCGGCCGGGCCTGAGGTGTTTGGCAGGGGCCCCTGCTCTACCGCAGGCGTTAACAGGGGGCCCCTCCTTACAGCCGCCGGGGGCCGGTGTCGGGGCGGGGGGCCTCGGCGCCGGTGCGGACCGTGGCGTGCAGCACCGAGATGCCGTCCGGGCGGGCCAGCACCGGGTTGAGGGTCAGCGAGCGGACCCGGGGCTGCTCGTCGGCGAGCCGCCCGACCCGCAGCAGCAGCTCGACCAGCGCCGCCCGGTCCACCGGCGCGGCGCCGCGGTGGCCACGCAGCAGCGGTGCCGCCCTCGGCTCGTCGACCAGCTCGGCGGCGTCCCGGTCGGTCAGCGGCACCGCCCGCCAGGCCCGGTCACCGAGCAGCTCGGTGGCGACGCCGCCCAGGCCGAACCCGACCACCGGCCCGAACGCCGGGTCCTCCACCAGCTCCACCACACAGGCCACGCCAGGCGGGACCATCGGCTGGACCAGGACGTCCACGCCGAAGACCGGGGCCATCTCGGCGTACGCGCGGCGCAGCGCGACCGGGTCGGCCAGGTCGAGCCGGACCGCCCCGAGGTCGAGCCGGTGCCGCAGCCCGGAGGCAGCGGCCTTGAGGGCGACCGGCCAGCCGAGCCGCCCGGCCACCGCCACCGCCTCGTCGGCCGAGCGGGCCGGCGCCGACTCCACCACGTCGATCCCGTACGCCCGCAGCAGCCCCGCCGGATCCGTGCCGTCGGCCCGCAGCGCCGCCTGCCCGGCCACCCGGTCCACCCCGCCCAGCTCGGGCAGCACGCCGGGCGGGCGGCGCAGCCAGTCGGCGTACCTGCTGACCCGGGCCAGCGCCCGCACCGCCTCCTCCACGCTCGGGTACGCCGGCACCCCGGCCGGCACCCGGCCGGCGAGGAAGGTCGCCACCACCGGCTTGCCGACGGCCGCCGCGTCGGGCAGGGCGGAGGTGAAGTCCGCCTCCGGTTCGCTGAGCTGGCCGGGCAGCGGCGGCGCGAAGACGGCCACCACGGCGTCCACCCCTTCGTCGGCGGTGGCGGCGGCGAGCGCGGCGGCGTACTCGACGGCGCCGACCCGGGGGCCGACGTCGTGCGGGTAGCCGTCGGCCACGGTGAGGCCCTGGGCCGCGCACGCGGTGGCGGCCAGCCCGGTCAGCGCCGACGAGTTGCCGACCACGGCGACCCGACGGCCGGCCGGCAGCGGTTGGTGGGCCAGGAGCACGCCCACGTCGAGCAGCTCGGCGACGGTGTCCACCCGGATCACCCCGGACTGGGCGAAGAGCGCGCTGACCGCGACGGTGTCCAGCGCCGGCCCGTCGCCGAGGCCGGGCGGGCGGGCCAGCGAGGCGAGCGCGACGATCGGCTTGCTCCGGCCGATCCGCCGGGCCAGCCGGGCGAACTTGCGCGGGTTGCCGAAGGTCTCCAGGTAGAGCGTGATGACGTCGGTGCCGGGATCGTCCTGCCAGTATTGAAGCAGGTCGTTGCCGGAGACATCGGCGCGGTTGCCGGCGGAGACGAAGCTGGACAGGCCGAGCCCGCGGCGGGACGCCTCGGCGAGCAGGGCCACCCCGAACGCGCCGGACTGGCTGAACACGCCGACCCGGCCGGGGGCGGGCAGCACCGGGGCGAGGGTGGCGTTGAGGCGTACCGCCGGGTCGGTGTTGGCGATGCCGAGGCAGTTCGGGCCGACCACCCGCATGCCGGCCAGATGGGCGGCGCGGACCAGGGCGCGCTGGGCGGCCGCCCCCGCCGGCCCGGCCTCGGCGAACCCGGCCGAGATCACCACCAGGCCGTGCGCGCCGGCCCGCGCCGCGTCGGCGACCACCTCGGGCACCGCCTCGGGCGTGACCGCCACCACCGCCAGGTCGACGTCGAGCCCGGCGTCGGACGCCGACGGGTACGCGGGCAGCCCGGCCACGGTCGCCGCGCTCGGGTGCACCGGAACGATCGCGCCGGTGAACCCGCCGTCGCGCAGGTGCCCGAGCAGGGCCGCGCCGACGCCCTGCCCGGTGGCGCTGGCCCCGTAGACGGCGATGCCGCGCGGGGCGAGCAGCCGGGCGATCGAACGGGCCTCGGTGCGGTGCTCCCGGCCGCGCTGCACCGCCAGCGTCGCCTCGGTGGGGGCGATCGGGAAGTTCAGGTGCACCACGCCGTCGGCGTACTGGCGCTGGACCTGGTAGCCGAAGTCGGAGAAGACCCGCAGCATCGTCCCGTTGGCCGGAAGCACCTCGGCGACGAAGTGCACGATGCCGAACCGGCGGGCCGCGTCGGCCAGGTGTTCCAGCAGCACCGAGCCGATGCCCCGGCCCTGGTACGCGTCCTCCACCACGAAGGCCACCTCGGCCTCCGGCGATCCGGGGCCGAGCCGCTCGTACCGGCCGACGGCGACGATCCGGTCGCCGGCCAGCACCACGAACGCCTCCCGGTCGCGGTGGTCGACGTTGACGAACCGCCGCAGGTCCCGCTCCGGGATGCGCGGGTACGGCGAGAAGTAGCGCAGGTAGCGGGTGCGCTCGGAGAAACGCGAGTGCATCGCCACGATCTCCGGGGCGTCGGCGGGACGGATCTGTCGCAGCTGGACGGCTGTGCCGTCGCTGAGCAGCACGTCCACCGGTTGTTCGACGGTGGTCACCGGTCGGTCCTCCCCTACCGTCCGGTCAGTCGCGCGGATCGTGCGGATCGAGCCCGAGCAGCGGGAAGACGGCTCGGCGGGTGGCCGCGATCGCCCGGCCCACCGGGTCCGGCTCGCCGTTGGGTTGCCACGGCTGGTACGCCGGGTCGACGTCGTCGGTCATCCGCAGCGGCACCTCGTGGCCGGGACGCCGCCTCGCCGCCAGCTCCCGCCAGCCGGGCGGGGTGAGCGTGGCCGGGTCGATCGGCTCCCCGGTGGCCACGGCGAGCAGGTGTGTCCACGCCCGGGGCACCACCTCGACCAGCGCGTACCCGCCGCCGCCGGTGGCCACCCAGCGGCCGTCGCACAGCTCGTCGGCGAGCGCCCGTAGTGTTCGGTAGGTGGCCCGCTGACCGTCCACCGAGAGGTGCAGGTCGGCGAGGGGGTCGAGCCGGTGGCCGTCCGCCCCGCACTGGGTGACCAGCAGCTGGGGCCGGAACGCCCGCAGCACCGACGGTACGACGGCGTGGAACGCGCGTTGCCAGCCGGCGTCGCCCACACCGGGCGGCAGCGGCAGGTTGACCGCGCTGCCCTCCGCGCCCGGACCGCCGGTCTCGTCGGGAAACCCGGTGCCGGGAAAGAGCGCGAGCGGGGTCTCGTGCAGGCTCACCGTGAGCACCCGGGGATCGTGGTAGAAGATCTCCTGCACACCGTCGCCGTGGTGCACGTCCACGTCCACGTACGCGATCCGCTCCGCGCCGAGGTCGAGCAGGCGGGCGATGGCCACCGCCGGGTCGTTGTAGACGCAGAACCCGGCGGCGCGGGCCGGCATCGCGTGGTGCAGCCCGCCGGCCACGTTGACGGCACGACGGGCCTCCCCCCGCCACACCGCCTCGGCCGCGGCCACGCTCGCCCCGGCGATCAGGGCGCTGGCCTCGTGCATGCCGTCAAAGACGGGGTTGTCCGAGGTGCCGAGCCCGAAGCCGGCGAAGAGCGGGTCCCGGGGCGCGGCCCGCACCGCGTCCAGGTAACGCGGGTCGTGCACCCGGGTCAGCAGCTCGTCGTCGGCCGGCTCCGGCTTGGCCAGCCGGACCCCGGGCCGGTCGAGCACACCGAGCTCGCGGGCGAGCGCCATGGTCAGCTCGACCCGGACCGGGTCGAGCGGATGGTCACCCATGTCGTAGGCGAGCAGGGCCTCGTCCCACACCACCACCGTGTCGTCGACCATTGGTTCATCGTCGCACGCGGCCCTGGCCACGCCCGTCGCACGTGCTGGTCAGTGACCGGGAGTCCCACCGGTGGCGACCGTACGGTCCGGGTCGGCCACCCAGTTGCTCCATGAGCCGACGTACAGGGCGGCGTCCGGGCGGCCGGCGAGGTGCAGCGCCAGGACCGCCTGCGCGGCGGTCACCCCGGAGCCGCAGTACGCCCCGACCGGCGCGTCCGCCGCGACCCCGGCCGCGGCGAACCGCTGGCGCAGTGCCTCGACGGAGGGGAACCGGCCGTCGCTGACGTATTCCGGCGCGGGTAGGTTGACCGCGCCCGGCACGTGGCCGGCGACCGGGTCGATCGGCTCGGTCTCGCCCCGGTAACGCGGGGCGGCCCGCACGTCGAGCAGCACCCCGGTCTCGGCGGCGGCCAGCCGGGCGGCCTCCCCCGCGTCGAGCACCGGCAGCTCACCCGGCGTGACGGTCACGTCGCCGGGCGTCGGGGTGGGCGCCACGGTGGAGACCGGCAGTCCGGCGGCGACCCAGGCGGGGAAGCCGCCGTGCAGCACCCGGACCGCCCGGTGGCCGACCCAGCGCAGCGTCCACCAGGCTCGGGCGGCGGACATGCCGTCGCCACCGTCGTACACCACGACGGGGTGACCGGCGCGGACCCCGACGGCGCGCAGCGCGGCCTGGAGCGCGGCGGGGTCGGGCAGCGGGTGCCGGCCGGCTGCGCCCGGCCGGCCGCAGAGTTCGGTGTCCAGGTCGACGAAGACGGCGCCGGGCAGGTGGCCGGCGGCGTAGTCGTCCCGGCCGGGCGGCCCGGCGAGCCGCCAGCGGACGTCGAGCAGGGTGGGCGGGTCGGTGTGGTCGAGTTCGGCGGCGAGCCGGTCTGGCTCGACCAACAGCTCTGCGGTTCCGGACATGCGGCCCAGTCAACACCATCCGGGCGGCGAGCCCGCGATTCGGCGGCGGCCGGTTGTCGGGGGTCCGGGGTAGCATCGACGACCGGGAGGCCGTGACGTGAAGCATGACCTGGTCGATACGAGTGAGCGCGGATACACCTCCGCCGGAAGGAGGCATCGATGCGCCACGATCGCCATGATCTAGTCGACACGACCGAGATGTACCTGCGCACCATCCTCGAACTGGAGGAGGAGGGGGTGCCCCCGCTGCGTGCCCGGATCGCGGAGCGGCTGCGCCAGAGCGGTCCCACCGTCAGCCAGACCGTCGCCCGGATGGAGCGGGACGGCCTGCTCACCGTCGAGGGCGACCGGCATCTGTCGCTCACCCCGTTGGGTCGCGGCACCGCGGTCGCGGTCATGCGCAAGCACCGGCTGGCCGAGCTGCTGCTGGTCAACGTGATCGGAATGCCCTACGAGGAGGCCCACGACGAGGCCTGCCGGTGGGAGCACGTGATGAGCGACGCGGTGGAGAAGCGGGTCTACGACCTGCTCAACCGCCCCACCCGCTCGCCGTACGGCAACCCGATCCCGGGGCTGGAGGAGCTGGGCGAGCCGGGCCAGCCGGAGGCCGAGTCCACCGAGACCGAGCGCAACCTCGCCTTCCCCGGTCTCTCCGGTCCGGTCGTGGTACGCCGGATCTGCGAGAGCGTGCAGACCGACGCGGACGTGCTCCGGCAACTGCACGCGGCCGGCGTCGACCCGGGTGCGACGGTGACCGTGGCGCAGGAGCGGGACGGCGTCTCCATCGACCGCTCGGGCGACCGGATCCGGTTGCCCCGCGAGGTGGCCTCCCGGGTGTTCGTCGCGGCCCACTGAGCCTCGGTCGGGGCTCGCCGCCGCCCCGCCGGCTCACAGCCGGCGGGTGTCCACCAGCTTGGCCAGGTTGACCAGCTTGCCGGTCATCTCCTCGGCCTCCGCCGCCTGGGCGCCGTCGGGGCAGGTCCAGCGCAGGGTGGCCAGCCGCCCGTCGGTGGCGAGCCAGCCCACCTCGGCCACCGGGCCGGCCTTGCCGGCCTTCGGCAGGTGGTGCCGATAGGCGGCCTTCCCCAGCTTGGTGACCTTCTTCGCGCCCGTGGGCAGCACGTCCTTGGTGAAACCCGACGTGTCGATCGACGTCTCGGTGACGCTGAGGATCAGCTCCGGCAGGAGGGCCGCCCCGGCGCGGAGCACGCAGGTGTGCGTGTCGCCCCGCTCCACGGAGGCGGCCACGTCGAACCGGGCCCCGGTGTGCTTGGCGATCACCGCGAAGTCGAGCAGCCGGCACGCGCCGCCCGAGGAGGCGGCGGCCACCTCGACCGGCGACGGCGCCGCCGCCGGCAACGCCACCGGGGTGGCCTCCGCGGTGCAGCCAGCGGTCAGCAGTACGGCCGAAGCGGCGAGCCAGGTCCGGGCGTGCACGTAGAGACCTCCTCCGCAGTGGTCGGCGGGAATCCGCCGGATGTCCGACGGAAACCGTACGGCGTGCCCGCTTGCGAGGGAAGTCCTCAATCGTCCACGTACGGACAGTGTCGACAGCCTCGCCCACAGCAGGTGCCCCGGGCGGCGAGGAACCCGGCGGTGAGCACGAACAGCCCGGTCTCCGGGTCGCGGTAGCCGGCCTCCCCGGCGGCCAGCGCGGCCGCGTGCGCGGCCAGGATCCGCTCCCGCCGCGGGTGCTCAGGCGACAGCCGGGACGGGTGCGGCTCGGTCAACGCCCGCTCCGCCAGGGCTCGTCGCTCTCCACTCACCAGGCGAGTCTACGGAGGCCGTCCCCCGCCCTCGGGCGCACAAGATCTCCGGAGTTGCCGCCTCCTCATGCCAGGAGGCGGCAACTTCCCCGATGCTGTCCGGATCTTGGGCGGGCGGACCCGGCTCAGCCGTACCGGCGGAAGGCGTCCCGGACCGCCGCGTGGTCCGCGCCACCGGCCAGCAGGAGCCGGAGCAGCACCTTCGCCTTGTACGGGTCGAGCAACCCGCCGCCGATCAGACCCCGCCGGAGCAGGTCGCTCTCCGAGCCGACCGCCCCGTACGTGTGCCGCAGCACCGACCCGGCGCCGGTCCGCGAGGCGAGCACCACCGGCATCCGTTCGGCCAGCGCGCCGAGCGCCGGGGCGAAGTCCGGCGGCACGTGCCCCACCCCGAAGCCGGCCACCACCAGTCCGTCCAGGTTCGACGCGAGCGCGTCGAGCAGCGCCACGTCGTCGTCGAGGGTGACGGTGTGCAACGCCACCCGGGTGGCGGCGAGCCGGTCGGCGTCCACCGGCGGCAGCGGGTCCCGCCGGGGCGGCCGGGTGAGCAGGCGTACCTCCCCCTCGATCACGTGGCCGAGCGGGCCGGCGTTGGGCGAGGCGAAGGTGGCCGTACTGGTGCTGTGGGTCTTGCGGACGTGCCGCGCGGCGTGGATCTCGTCGTTGAACGCGACCAGCACGCCGAGATCGCGCGCATCCGGCGCGACGGCGACCCGGGCGGCGGCGAGCAGGTTCGCCGGGCCGTCCGGGCCGGCGAGGGTGGGGTTGCGCATCGCGCCGGTGAGCACCAGCGGCGCCGGGTGCGGCCAGACCAGGTCGGCCAGGTACGCGGTCTCCTCCAGGCTGTCGGTGCCCTGGGTGACCACCGCGCCGGTCGCCCCGGCCGCCACCGCCGCGCCCGCCGCGTCGACCAGCTCCAGCACCTGCCGGTACGTCAGCGCGGCGCTCGGCACCGCCCGCACGTCGTGGACGTCGAGCGGGACGTCGGCGAGCCCCGGTACGGCGGCGGTGAGCTGGGCCCCGCTGAGCCGGTTGACCACGCCCTGTCCGGCGCTCCCGGCCATGGCGATCGTGCCGCCGAGGGTGAACAGCGCGACGGTCACCGGTCCGCCGTCCCGTCCGGCCGCTCGGCCAGGAGGAACGCCTGCGGTCCCTTCTCAAGGCCCTCCGCCTCCCGGACCAGCGTGGCCCGCACGGCCAACCCGGACTCGGTGAGCTGGGCGGCGAGCCGGTCCGGTGGCAGCCAGTGCACGTCGTACGAGACGGTGTGCCCGTACGCCTGCTGGAGGCGGATCCGTCGGTCTCCGGCCTTGATCGCGAGCAGGAGCCGGCCGCCCGGGGCGAGCACCCGGTGGAACTCGGCGAACACCTCGGGCAGCAGCTCGGGCGGCAGATGGATGATCGAGTACCAGGCGACGAGCCCGGCCAGCCCGGCGTCGGGCAGCGCCAGGGCGGTCATCGAGCCGACCTCGAAGCGCAGCCCCGGGTACGCCCGGCGGGCCACCTGGATCATGCCGGGCGAGAGGTCCACGCCGGACACGTCCAGGCCGAGGTCACGCAGGTGGGCGGTGATCCGGCCGGTCCCGCAGCCCACCTCCAGCACCGGCCGCCCGGGCCCGACCTGCTCGGCGAATGCGGTCAGCATGCTCCGGGCCAGCGTGCCCTCCGCCACGTCGGGGATCAGTCGCGCGTAGTCCACGGCGACCGTGTCGTACGCGACGCGGGTCTCGGTCAGCCAAGTCGGTCCGGTCACGCCGGTCGACCCTAGTCAACGGCCGGTTCCGTCGCTGCCCTCCGAGGGCACTGGCTCGGACCCGTCCGCCGGTGCCTCCGCGCCGCCTTCGCCGTGTCGTCGGACGCGCCCGGAGGGGCGCGTATGTGATCATTCGCTGCCCCTGCGGTCCCCGAGTCCGGCCCGGGCCAGAAAACTTCCCCGGGGTGTTGTCGAATCGGACGGAACCCGTACGTCGGTGAGACAGAAGAGGGAACGACAACCTGAGGAGAATCCGATGGCCCAGTACGCAGTCCTGATCTACTCGCCCGCGCCGGCCGACCCGATGGAGATCACGCCCGACTACCTGGCGCTGCTGGATCGCTACCCGGCCCAGGTCGAGGAGCTGGGCGGCAAGATCGTCACGGGGTTCGCGCTGCAGCCCAGCACCACCGCCACGGCGATCCGCGGCGACCTCGTCACCGACGGCCCGTTCATCGAGGCCAAGGAGGTCGTCGCCGGGTTCTTCGTCCTGGAGGCGCCCGACCTGGACGTGGCCCTGAAGATCGCCAAGCTGAACCCGGCCACCATCGACGGCGGCGTCGAGGTCCGGCCGCTGTTCGTCCCGCCGGCCGAGTGACCGAGATCGGGACCGCCGCGGCCGAACGGGCCGTGGCGGACGCGCACCGTCGCGAGTGGGCCTTCGTGCTCGCCGCGACGGCGCGCGTCGCCGGCGATCTCGACGTCGCCGAGGAGTGCGTCCAGGACGCGTACGTGGCCGCGCTGGCCGCCTGGGCCCGGGACGGCGTACCCGACAAGCCCGGCGCCTGGCTGACCGCCACGGCGAAGCGCAAGGCCCTCGACGTGCTGCGCCGGGACAAGGTGTTCCGGTCGAAGATGCCCCTGCTCGTGGAACCGGTGGAGGCCGAGATGGCGGACGAGCCAGGCGAGGACGCGGTGCCCGACGACCGGCTGCGGCTGGTCTTCACCTGCTGCCACCCGGCGCTGGCCCGGGAGGCCCAGGTCGCGCTGACCCTGCGCCTGGTGTGCGGGGTGAGCACCGGCGACATCGCCCGGGCGTTCCTGGTCTCCGAGCCGACGATGGCCGCCCGGGTCACCCGGGCCAAGAAGAAGATCGCCGCAGCCCGGATCCCGTACCGGGTGCCCGAGGCCGCCGAGCTGCCCGAGCGGCTGGACGCGGTGCTGTCCGTGATCCACCTGCTCTACACCGCCGGGCACACCGCGCCGACCGGCGGCGACCTGGTCCGCGCCGACCTGATCGACCGGGCACTGCACCTGACCCGGATGCTGCTCGCCCTGATGCCCGACGAGCCGGAGGTCCGCGGGCTGCTCGCGCTGCTGCTGCTCACCGACGCGCGCCGGGCCACGCGTACCGACGCCGAGGGGCGGCTGCTCCGGCTCGAAGACCAGGACCGGTCCGCCTGGGACCGGCCGGCCATCGAAGAGGGCAACCGCCTGGTCCTCGGCGCGTTCCGGACCGGCCGCGTCGGCCGGTACGCGCTCCAGGCCGCCATCGCCTCGCTGCACGCCGTCGCGCCCAGCTACGCCGCGACCGACTGGCCCCAGGTGGTACGCCTCTACGACGAGCTGCTGAAACGCTGGCCGTCACCGGTCGTCGCACTCAACCGGGCGGTGGCCGTGTCGATGGCTGAGGGCCCTTCGGCCGCCCTCGCCGAGGTCGACGCGCTGGCCCAGGACCCGCGGCTGGCCGGCTACCACTATCTCCCGGCGATCCGCGCCGACCTGCTGCGCCGCCTCGACCGTCCGCAGGAGGCGGCCGACGCGTACCGCTCGGCCCTGGCCCTGGTCGACAACGACACCGAACGCGCCTTCCTCACCGCCCGCCTGGCCTCCCTCACCCCACCCACCAAGATCGACTCCGTGTACGGCAACAGGTGGCCTCGCGGCGCGCTGTGACCACAACACGCGGCACAGGGAGTTGATCAAGGGGTGGGAGTGAGATGCAACGTCATGATCGACGTGGCCGGGGCGGGGCGAGGGCAGAGCGGGGCTCGGGTGGAAAGGCGGTGCGGTAGGCGCGGGGCGGGACGCCGACGAGTTGGCGGAAGGACTCGCGGAAGGCCGTGGGAGAGGTGAAGCCGACGAGGGTGCCGACCCGTTCGACCGGGTGGTCGGTGCGTTCCAGCAGCTGCTGGGCGCGGCGGATCCGCTGCCGGTTGAGCCACTGCACCGGCGTGGTGCCGATCTGATCGCGGAAACGCCGACTGAGGGAGCGCGTACTCATCGAGGCGTGCGCGGCGATGTCGGCCAGCGTGAGCGGGCGGTGCAGGTTGTCGGTCAGCCAGTCCAACAGCGGTTGCAGGCCGTGTCCGGCCGGCGTGGGCGGCTCGTACGCGATGAACTGTGCCTGACCACCGGCACGCTCCAGCGGCATGACGCAGCTCCGCGCGGTGTCCGCGGCGACCGCCGCGCCATGGTCGCCCCGCACCACGTGCAGGCAGAGGTCGAGGCCGGCCGCCGCGCCGGCCGACGTCAACACCGGCCCGTCCGCGACGAACAGCACGCCGGGGTCGACGGTGACGGCGGGATGCCGGCGGGCCAGCTCGGCCGCGGCGGCCCAGTGGGTGGTCGCCCGCCGGCCGTCGAGCCGCTCCGCGGCGGCCAGCACGAAGGCGCCGGTGCAGATCGACAACAGCCGGGCCGGGGTGCCCGCGAGCGCGTCCAGAACCGCCGGGGGCACCGCGACGTCGAGATCGGCCACCCCGGGTACGACGATCGTGTCGGCGTCGGCCAGCACGGAGAGGTCGTACGGTGCCCGGAGGCTGACCGCGCCGGCCCGCACCGCGTCCGTGACGGCGCAGACGCGTACCTCGTAGGCCGGGCCGCCGTCGGTCAGCCGCGCCCGGCCGAACACCTCGACCGGCACGGACAGGTCGAACGGGACCACGTCGTCATAGGCCAGTACCACCACCTGATGCATGCGTCCATCCTGGCGGGAATCCGTCGACGGTTGGCACGCCGGCCCCTGCCGGGCGTCCCGGCCGGGCCCCAGAATCGGCCACCATGACCATCCTCGCGCCAGTGCTCATCGGCCTCCTCTACGTCTGCCTCAACGCGTTCATCCGCGAACCGCACCGCCGCACCGTCAATGCGATCATGGTGGGCGGGGCCGGGGCGGCGTACCTCAGCGGTGGCGGCCTCGGCGGCTGGGAGTTCCCCTTCGTCGCGCTGACCGCGTACCTGGCCTGGCGGGGCCTGGCGTCGTGGACGTGGATCGGGATCGGTTGGCTGCTGCACACCGCCTGGGATGTCGCCCATCACCTGAAGGGCGCACCGATCATCCCGTTCCTGCCCGCTTCCTCGCACGGCTGCGCCATCTGCGACCCGGTCATCGCCCTCTGGGCGTTCACCGGCGGCTGGTCGGTGACGGATCTGGCGCGGCGGTGGCTGCCGTCTGCCTCGGCGAGGGACGCAACGGCCGGCACCCCGAATGCTGGCAGCACTACCCGAACCAGCTGAGCGCCTGGCCGTGTCCGCGGGTCCAGGCGAGCGGCTTCCCGTCCAGCGCGAGCACGTTGTGCTGCGCCTCGCTCGGCGGCTCCGGCAACCCGTCGCAGCCCAGCACCTCCGGCGTCTCGTTCGCGACCCAGTGGCCGGGCAGCCCGCGTACCAGCTCGGCGAACGCGTCGCGGCGGGGCTCGGGCACCAGGTAGAGCACCGAACTGTGGAACACCACCAGGGTGGCGTCGGCCGGCGCCTGCGCGGCCAGCGCCGGCAGGTCGTCCACCACGTCACCGCGGACGAGCAGCGGGGGGTCGGCCGCCACCATCGCCGCGGCGGCCCGCAACCGGGCACGGCGGTGGGTGTGCTCCGGCCAGATGAGCGCGTCCAGCCACGCCACGTCCGCCGGGTCGGTCACGTCGAGCGGGTTCAGATCCAGGCCGGCCCGCCACACCACCTCGGGTCGGCGATCCGGCAGCGGCACTCCGGTGGCCACGCAGTCGAGGACCGGCTCGCCCGCGCCGAGCAGGTGCTCGCCGTAGCGGTAGGCGTAGCGGTCGGGGTAGAGGCACAGACCGGCGGAGGCACCGACCTCCAGCAACGCGAGCGGCTGCGGCAACGCGGCCAGCACCGGCAGCAGTACGGCGCACCGCCCGGGCTCGTTCGTCTGCGTCCACCGGGTACGCATCTCCGGCTCGATCGCCGGCCAGTTCGCCACCACGTAGTCGTGGAACGCGGCCGGCTCCTCGACCGGCCCGCCGAGCAGCCGGACCACGGAGAAGAGCAGGTTCGGCTGCCGTTTGGCGGGTGGCAGCGCCTCCAGCAGGGCGAGCACTTCGTCGTCCTGGGCCACCGCCAGCGCCAACCGCTCGTACGCGGGCGACACACCGTGCGCCTCGCGGACGCCGAACGTGGCGTACCTGGCCGCGGTCGTCATCGTTTGATGCCCCTTCGTGCCTGGGCAACGGTCCGCCGGGCGTCCCGCCAGGCGATCAGGGCGGTGCGGAGCCGGGGCGAGGAGACGCTCTCCCCCCGGCGCCGGGCGGCGAGCTGACCGATCAGCCAGGCCGGGCCAGCGGCCCGCTGGATGGCTTCGGACTTGGTGAGCAGTTCCCCGTTGCGGAGTGCGTGGCGTCCCCGGGCCATCGAGGTGAGACCGAGGTCGGCGATGACGGGGTCCCACCACAGCCACGGCCGCCGGGCGGCCCAGGCCCAGTATCCGGTGACCTCCGCGTGGGCAGCCGCACGTACGTCGTCAGTGCTCATCGGCGGGAAGACGTCGCGGGGCGCGGGGCCGAAGATCGCGTACCCGTGGCGGACCAGCTCCGCCCGGGTGATGCCGGAGAGGATGCGCTGGACGAGCTGCCCGTGGGTCCAGGTCGGATGGCGCACCTGGACGTCGAGCGCCGTCGCGGTGTCGGCGTAGACGCAGCCGAGGTGCAGCCCCGAGCCGGCACCGGCGTCGAGGCGACGGTGCAGATCGACGAGCGTGGCCCGCCGGGCCGCGTCGACCGGGCCGTCGACCAGGGCCACCAGGTCGAGATCGCTGATGCCGGGGAGGTAGTCGCCGGTCGCCAACGATCCCGCGACCAGAAGTCCGTCGACCCAGCCGAGTGTGGCGAGTTGCGTGCCGAACTCCTCGACGACCGGTGGCGAGATCGCCATGAACGCAGTCTATGGGCCTCCCCGCCCAACCGTCTGCCCCGGAACGTCACTGGCGCAAAGGCGCAACTAGGGAACTTTCGGGACTGGTAGCGAGCATTCGAGTATGCGGCCGTCCAAGGTGCCGACAGCGAGGCGGCCCGCGCTCACCCGGGCCAGCCGCCCCGGCTGAATCGTCTACGACATCAGGTTCATAGCGTCTGAACGCCGTTTAGGTCGCACTGCACCCGGGGCACCTCGCCCCGTCGCGGCCCTCACCAGCACACAAACGCTGCGAGCGCGGCAGGAAAGCCCTGCCGCGCTCGCGAGACGGGTCGTACGTCAGCTGCAGCCGCTGGTGGAGCCGCAGCCCTCGCAGACGTAGCAGCTACCGGCCGGCCGCATCTTCGTACCGCAGGTGAAGCAGAGCGGCGCGTCGGCGGCCTTGCCGATCACGGCCTCCAGCAGCTCGGTGCTGGAGCCCACCGACGGCGCCGGCTTGACGACGGCGACCTCCGCGACCTCCTGCTTCGGCTGGGCGACCGGGCCGGCCTTCGGCTCGGGCGTCGCGACCGGGGCGGAGGCGGCCATCGCGGCGAGGTCCGCGCCGTTCGCCTCCGCCTCCGCCTCGGCCGCAAGCTGGGCGGCCCGCTCCTTGGCGGTGAAGATGCCCAGCTCAGCACGGCGGTCGTACGGCAGGAAGTCCAGGGCCAGGCGGCGGAAGATGTAGTCCATCACCGAGGCCGCCATCCGCACGTCCGGGTCGTCGGTCATGCCGGCCGGCTCGAAACGCATGTTGGTGAACTTGCTGACGTACGTCTCCAGCGGGACGCCGTACTGGAGACCGATGGAGATGGCCACCGAGAAGGCGTCCATCACGCCGGCCAGGGTCGAGCCCTGCTTCGACATCTTGAGGAAGACCTCGCCGAGGCCGTCGTCCGGGTACGACGAGGCGGTGAGGTAGCCCTCGGCGCCGCCGACCGAGAAGGAGATGGTCTGCGACGGGCGCTTCTTCGGCAGCCGCTTGCGCACCGGCCGGTACTCGACGACCTTCTCGACCACCTTCTCCGGCTCGGTCGCCGGCTCCACCGCCTTGCTCGGCTTGGCGGCGGAGAGCGGCTGGCCGACCTTGCAGTTGTCCCGGTAGATCGCCAGCGCCTTCAGGCCGAGCTTCCAGCCCTCGAAGTAGATCTTCTCGACGTCCTCGACGGTCGCCTGCTCGGGCATGTTGACCGTCTTGGAGATGGCGCCGGAGATGAACGGCTGGACGGCCGCCATCATCCGCACGTGACCCATCGGCGCGATGGACCGCTCGCCCATGGCGCAGTCGAAGACCGGGTAGTGCTCCGGCTTGAGGCCGGGGGCGTCGACCACGTGGCCGTGGTCGGCGATGTGCTCGACGATCGCCTCGACCTGCTCCTCCGGGTAGCCGAGGCTGCGCAGGGCGCGCGGCACGGTCTGGTTGACGATCTGCATCGAGCCGCCGCCGACCAGCTTCTTGAACTTGACCAGGGCCAGGTCCGGCTCGACACCGGTGGTGTCGCAGTCCATCATCAGGCCGATGGTGCCGGTCGGGGCGAGCACGCTGGCCTGCGAGTTACGCCAGCCGAACTTGTCACCGACCTTGTTGCCCAGGGTCCACTGCTTGGTGGCCTCACGCTGGACGGCGGTCGCCACCGTGCCGGTCGGCTTGATCGCGTCGTTGGCGGCGGCGTGCTTGCGCATGACCCGCTTGTGCGCCTCGGCGTTGCGGGCGTAGCCGTCGTACGCGCCGACGATGCCGGCCAGCTCGGCCGAGCGGCGGTACGCCGTGCCGGTCATCAGCGAGGTGATCGCCGCGGCGACCTCCCGGCCCGGCTCCGAGTCGTACGGCAGGCCGGAGGCCATCAGCAGCGCGCCCAGGTTGGCGTACCCGATGCCGAGCTGCCGGTAGGCACGGGTGGTCTCCCCGATCTTCTCGGTCGGGAAGTCGGCGAAGCAGATCGAGATGTCCATCGCGGTGATGACCAGCTCGACCGACTTGACGAACTTCTCCACCTCGAAGCCGCCGTCGGCGCGCAGGAACTTCATCAGGTTCAGCGAGGCCAGGTTGCACGAGGAGTTGTCCAGGTGCAGGTACTCCGAGCACGGGTTCGACGCGGTGATCCGCCCGGTCTCCGGGCAGGTGTGCCAGTCGTTGATGGTGTCGTCGTACTGGAGGCCGGGGTCGGCGCACTCCCAGGCGGCCTGGGAGATGGTGCGGAACAGCTTCTTCGCGTCGATCGTCTCGATGGTCTGCCCGTCGAGCCGGCCGCGCAGGTCGAAGCCGCCGCCGTTCTCCACCGCGGTCATGAACTCGTCGGAGACGCGGACCGAGTTGTTGGCGTTCTGGTACTGCACGCTGACGATGTCGGCGCCGCCCAGGTCCATGTCGAAACCGGCGTCCCGCAGCGCGCGGATCTTGTCCTCCTCGCGCGCCTTGGTGACCACGAACTCCTCGATGTCCGGGTGGTCCACGTCGAGGATGACCATCTTGGCCGCGCGCCGGGTGGCGCCGCCGGACTTTATGGTCCCCGCGCTGGCGTCCGCGCCGCGCATGAAGCTGACCGGGCCGGAGGCGGTGCCGCCGGAGGAGAGCAGCTCCTTCGAGGAGCGGATCCGGGACAGGTTGACGCCGGAGCCGGAGCCGCCCTTGAAGATCAGCCCCTCCTCCTTGTACCAGTCCAGGATGGAGTCCATCGAGTCGTCGACGGCCAGGATGAAGCACGCGCTGACCTGCTGCGGGGACGGCGTGCCCACGTTGAACCAGACCGGCGAGTTGAAGCTGAACACCTGGTGCAGCAGCATCCAGGTCAGCTCGTGCGCGAAGACCTCCGCGTCGGCGGGGGTGGCGAAGTAGCCGTACTCCTCACCGGCGGTGCGGTAGGTGCCGACCACCCGGTCGATCAGCTGCTTGAGCGACCACTCCCGCTCCGGGGTCCCCACCGCGCCCCGGAAGTACTTGGTGGTCACGATGTTGGCCGCGTTGACGCTCCAGGACTCGGGGAACTCCACCCCGCGCTGCTCGAAGTTGATCGAGCCGTCCCGCCAGTTCGTCATCACGACGTCGCGGCGCTCCCAGGCGACCTCGTCGTAGGGGTGCACCCCCTCGGTCGTCCAGACGCGTTCGATCTTCAGCCCTGTCCCGGCCTTGTTCCGCGACTTGCTTGTCGTCACGACGTCGCCCCCCTCGTGTGCGCGGTCACCCACCGCACGTCCCAATCTGTCAGAAACCCGAAAAAACTCAGCTGGCCTGGCCGGCGACCTCGGCCGACTCGGCCTCGGCGCCCTCTCGGGCGCGCGCGGCGGCGCGCAGCGTCTCGATCTCGCGCTCGAAGTCGGCGAGCGAGTCGAAGGACCGGTAGACGCTGGCGAACCGCAGGTAGGCCACCTCGTCCAGGTCGCGCAGCGGCCCGAGGATGGCCAGTCCGACCTCGTGGCTGGGGAGCTCGGCGGCCCCCTTGGCCCGCACGGTCTCCTCGACCTTCTGCGCCAGCAGCGCGATGGAGTCGTCGTCCACCGGCCGGCCCTGGCACGCCTTGCGCACCCCACCGATGATCTTGGTGCGGCTGAACGGCTCGGTCACCCCGCTGCGCTTGACCACCGCCAGCACCGCCTCCTCGACGGTGGTGAACCGCTTGCCGCACTCCGGGCAGGCTCGCCGCCGCCGGATGAGCTGGCCGTCGTCGGCCTCCCGCGAGTCGACGACCCGAGAGTCGGCGTGCCGGCAGTACGGACACCGCATCGCCTGACCTCCTTGACCAACCATGGGCACGCCGACCGACTCCCGGGCACGCGTGACCGCGACGACTCCATCGCTCGGATGGCTGCCGCCGGTCGACTGTACGGGAGTGCGGTCGGTAGTCGAACCCAACCTGTAGGCGACTTACGCCCATGTGACTACTACATCTAGGGGTCGACCGTATGCCGTCGCCCTAGCGAGGTCAAGTTGGCCGGCGTGTCCGGCGCGTCATGCGCATCACCCACCCGAACCACCCTTTCCCGGCCACCGAAGACCCAACGGTCGGCGCCCGGGACGGTTACCGCGCCGCCCTCGATCCACTTCACGGATCGAACACTCGTTCGAGAACCACGTACTATTAGCAGAACAGGCGTTCGGAAATCCAGGATTTCGCCGCAACACGCCGACAACAGGTCGTACAGATGTTTGAAAATGGCCGATCTCACCTATACGGTCAACAACGACCGGACGCGGCGTGTCGCGGCGGACCGGTCGACAGCACCACCTGAGCACGCACCACGAGCCGACGAGGCACCCAGCGCCGACCAGGGAGGACGGACGTGACCGAGGACCGGGCCAGCCGGCAGAAGAACCCGCAGCCGATCGACGGGGCGGGTGCACCGGCGACCCGCCGACCCCGCGCCGCGCGCAGCCGGGCGGCCCAGCCCGCCGTGCGCCCGGTCACACCGGTGGTGAGCAGCTTTCCCGACCCGGCGACGGTCGACCTGACCGCCCGGCAACGCCGGATCCTGGAGTTCATCCGCACCTGGGTGGACCGCCACGGCTACCCGCCGAGCGTGCGGGAGATCGGCGAGGCGGTCGGCCTGGTCTCCCCGTCCAGCGTCGCCTACCAGCTCAAAGAGCTGGAGAAGAAGGGCTTCCTGCGCCGCGACCCGAACCGGCCGCGCGCGGTGGACGTCCGCGCCCCGGGCGACGTCGACGACGAGGCGACCCGCGCGCAGCGGCCCGCCCCGGCGTACGTGCCGATGCTGGGCCGGATCGCCGCCGGTGGTCCGATCCTCGCCGAGCAGGCGGTGGAGGACATCTTCCCCCTCCCCCGCGAGCTGGTCGGTGAGGGCGAGGTCTTCATGCTCCAGGTCAAGGGCGACTCGATGCTCGACGCGGCCATCTGCGACGGCGACTGGGTGGTGGTCCGCCAGCAGCCCAACGCCGAAGTCGGCGACATCGTGGCCGCCATGCTCGACGGCGAGGCGACCGTGAAGACCTACCGCCGCCGCGACGGGCACGTCTGGCTGATGCCGCAGAACCCGGCGTTCGACCCGATTCCCGGCGACGACGCCACCATCATGGGTCGCGTGGTCGCCGTGCTGCGCCGGATCTGACCCGCAATCGGGTGACCGCCCGCGGGGCGGTCACCCGATTGGCTCAGTAGCGGTCGCCCCGGTACTCCCGGCCACCGGGGACCGGCCCGTACTGGCCCCGATCGTCGTAGCCGCCGCCGTGGTGGCCGGCGCGCGGGTCGCGGTGGCCGGGCTCCCGGCGTGGCGGCTCGACGCGTCCACCGCCGTACATGCCGCCGCCCTGCGGGCCGCCGCCGCCCTGTGGGCCGCCGCCGTAGACACCACCGCCCTGCGGGCGGCCACCGCCGCCGTAGACACCGCCACCGCCGGGCCGGCCACCACCACCGTGCTGCGGGCCGCCGCCGTAGCCGCCACCACCGCGACCGCCGCCGTCCTGGGGACGGCCGCCGCCGTACACGCCGCCGGAGGGCGGTCGACCCGGGGCACCGTTCACCGGGGCGCCGCCACCGTAGCCGCCGCCACCGCCGTAAACACCGCCCCGCGGGCCGCCGGGCGCCGCGTCGGGCCGGCCGCCGCGCGGTGGGACGCCGTTGCGGGGCGCCTCGTTGCCGCGTTCCGGCCCGCCGGCCGGCTCCTCGACCGGGGCGGGCCGGCGGCGGGCACGCAGGATGCCGAGGATGCCGGCGCCGACCATCAGCGCGCCGATCACTCCCACCGCCGCGATCAGGTACGTGATCTCGTTCAGGGTCAGTCCCTCGATCCAGGATTTCTGCGCGGTTGGCTTGCTCTCGTCCCGGTCGGCGTCCGGCAGCGCCTCGACGCCGGCCGTGGACGGGGTGTAGCTGAGAATATCGATCGGCTCGGAGCTGTCCATGAGGCCGCCGTCGGAGACGGTGACGAAGAGCTTGCCGTCCGGCGTGTAGGCGATGGCCTCGCCGAACGGGTCGGCGAGGGGGGTGATCCGCGGCTTGCCGGTGGTCAGCGCGCCGACGATGTCGCCGCCGGTGACGTCGTACTCGAAGGCGTCCGCGTAGGTGCGCAGGACGACCTTGCTGCCATCGGGCGAGCGGGCCGCGCCGGTGACCGACATCCGGCCGGGCCCGCCGAGCTTGTTCTCGGTGGTCGTCTTCGGGACGGTGACCTCGCCGACCTTCGTCATCGGCACCGGGTCGGTGTCGCCCGACTTGAGCTTCGCCCCGGGCTTGAAGATCTCCGCCGTGCCGGACGGGTCCTTGGTGATGATCAGCGGAAGGTTGTCGTCGCCGATGACCAGCGCCTCGGCGTCGTGCGGCTTCTTCTCCGGGTACGACAGCCGGTGCAGTACGGGCTGCTTCGAGCCGTCCAGCGGCATGGTCCAGACGGCGACCCGCTCCCGGCGGGTCTTACTGGTGATGTTGTCGCCGGTGTCGGCGATCCAGAGGGTCTTGCCATCCGGGCCGAGGGCCAGGTCCTCGGTGTCGTACGGCCCCGCGCCCGAATATCGGACCTCGTCCGAGACCACGCACTTGGTGTTGAGGAAGAAGACGCGCTTGCGGTTGCCCTGCTCGCTGCTGTCATTGATCACCACGTAGCCGCTGCTGGTGGCGACGAGACCGGACAGCTCACGCAGCCGTTCGTCCTCGACCGTGCACTTCTTCTTGGGCGCCGCGGCCAGCGCGGGGGCCGCGGCGGGAGTCGCCAGGGCAAGCCCTGGCGACGCCACGATCGCGCCGGCGAGGCCCAGCGCGATCGTGACCGAGAAGACAGTGGACCGCATGTGGCAAGTGTCGCACGGCCCCGGTTTCCGGCGGGTGACGCCGGACGGCTCACCGCCCGGCGCCCACCCGCTCCTCTTCGAAGAGCCGGTCACCGGCGCGGTACGGCACCAGTTCGGCGGCGAGCGCCTCGCCCACCCGTACGTGCAGCAGGGTGCCCTCGGGCAGGTGGGAGGTGCTCAGCACCTCGCCCTGCCGGTGCACCCGGGCCACCAGGTCACCCCGGTCGTACGGGAGCACCGCCCGGATCTCGACCGCCGGGCGGGGCAGCCGCTGCTCGATGGCCTCGCGCAGCTCGTCGATGCCGCGACCGGTGTGCGCGGAGACGAGGACGGCGTCCGGCCAGAGCCGCTTGAGCCGCAGCAGCGTCTCCTCGTCGGCCGCGTCGGCCTTGTTGACCACCAGCAGCTCGGGCAGCCGGTCGGCGCCCACCTCGGCGAGCACCTCGCGGACCGCGCGCACCTGCTCCTCCGGGTCCGGGTGGGTGCCGTCGACCACGTGCACCACCAGGTCGGCGTCGGCGACCTCCTCCAGCGTCGAGCGGAACGCCTCGACGATCTGGTGCGGCAGGTGCCGGACGAAGCCGACCGTGTCGGAGAGGGTGTAGAGCCGCCCGTCGGAGGTGGTGGCCCGGCGGGTGGTCGGGTCCAGGGTGGCGAACAGCGCGTTCTCCACCAGCACGCCCGCCCCGGTGAGCCGGTTGAGCAGGCTGGACTTGCCGGCGTTGGTGTAGCCGGCGATGGCCACCGCGGGCACCGCGTTGCGCGAGCGGCGGGCCCGCTTGGTCTGGCGTACCGTGGTCATGCTCTTGATCTCGCGGCGCAGCTTGGCGATCCGGTGCCGGATCCGGCGCCGGTCGGTTTCCAGCTTGGTCTCACCGGGACCGCGCAGACCCACACCGCCGCCGGCGCCGCCGCCGCGCCCGCTACCACCGGTCTGCCGGGAGAGCGTCTCACCCCAACCGCGCAGCCTCGGGAGCAGGTATTCGAGCTGGGCCAGCTCGACCTGCGCCTTACCCTCGCGGCTCTTGGCGTGCTGGGCGAAGATGTCGAGGATCAGGGCGGTCCGGTCGACCACCTTGACCTTGATGCGCTGCTCCAGGTTGCGCAACTGGGACGGGGACAGCTCACCGTCGCAGATCACCGTGTCGGCGCCGGTGGCGAGCACCACCGCGCCCAGGTCGTCGACCTTGCCCCGACCGATGTACGTGGCCGGGTCGGGCCGGTTGCGGCGCTGGATCAGCCCTTCGAGCACCTGCGAGCCGGCCGTCTCGGCCAGCGCCGCCAGCTCGGTGAGGCTGTTGTCGGCGTCGTCCTGGGTCCCCTCGGTCCAGACGCCCACCAGGACGACCCGCTCCAGCCTGAGCTGGCGGTATTCGACCTCGGTGATGTCGGTGAGCTCGGTGGAGAGGCCGGGGACCCGCCGCAGCGCCTGCCGCTCCGACAGCTCGAACTCACCGGTGGTGGCGTCGAGCTCGTCGTCCTCGTAGGGAAGGAAGGTCTCCTGGTCTCGCAAACCGGGTCTCCTGTCTGTTTTGTCCTCCGCCGTGCATTTTCCGGCGCGTACGAGCAATCCTGACATGTGGCAACGCTCGGCGCACCCGCTATATGCCCGTGGTGCTACTAACCGGTAGCGGGGCCGGATGCCGGCCAACCTGGGCAGGCGAGTAGAAATGCCAGTCGAGCCGTTCAGCGCCGACGGAGGAGTTTTCGTGGCCATCAGCCGACTGCCGAGTGCCGGATTCTCGATCACGATGCGGATCGCGGTACCCGCGGACGCCTCCTCCATCGGCCGGTTGACCACCGCGGCCGGCGAGGCGGGCGCCATCGTCACCGCGCTAGACGTGGTCGACTCCGACCCGGCCCACGTGATCGTCGACCTCACCTGCGACACCGCCGACGCCGGCCACGCCGACCAGGTGGTCCAGGCGCTGACCGCGCTGGACGGGGTGGACGTCCGCAAGGTCTCCGACCGGACGTTCCTGCTGCACCTGGGCGGCAAGATCGAGGTCAACTCGAAGGTGGCGCTGCGCACCCGCGACGATCTGTCCCGCGCGTACACCCCCGGCGTGGCCCGGGTCTGCCAGGCGATCGCCGAGAACCCGGCCGACGCCCGCCGGCTCACCATCAAACGCAACACGGTCGCCGTGGTCAGCGACGGCTCGGCCGTGCTCGGCCTGGGCAATCTCGGGCCGGCCGCCTCCCTGCCGGTGATGGAGGGCAAGGCGGCACTGTTCAAGCGCTTCGGCGGGGTGGACGCCTGGCCGGTGGTGCTGGACACCCAGGACACCGACGAGATCGTCTCGATCGTCAAGGCGATCGCCCCGGCGTACGGCGGGATCAACCTGGAGGACATCGCCGCGCCGCGCTGCTTCGAGATCGAGGCCCGGCTGCGCGAGGCGCTGGACATCCCGGTCTTCCACGACGACCAGCACGGCACCGCGATCTGCGTCCTCGCCGCGCTGACCAACGCGCTGCGCGTCGTGGGCAAGCAGCTCTCGGACGTCCGGGTGGTCGTCTCCGGCGCCGGCGCGGCCGGCACCGCGATCATGAAGCTGTTGCTCCGGCAGGGCGTGGGCGACATCATCGCCTGCGACCGGCAGGGCGCCCTGCACCGCGGGCTGACCGGCCTCAACCCGGCCTGGCAGTGGCTGGCGGAGCACACCAACAAGGAGAACTACTCCGGCGACCTGCGCGGGGCGGTCAAGGGCGCGGACGTGTTCATCGGGGTGAGCGCGCCGAACCTGCTCACCGGCGAGGACATCGCCACCATGGCCGAGGACTCGATCGTCTTCGCGCTGGCCAACCCGGACCCGGAGGTGGACCCGCGGGAGGCGCGCAAGCACGCCGCGGTGGTCGCCACCGGCCGCTCCGACCAGCCGAACCAGATCAACAACGTGCTCGCCTTCCCCGGCGTCTTCCGGGGCATGCTCGACGCGCACGCCGAGGAGTTCACCGAGGAGATGGCGCTCGCCGCGGCCCAGGCCATCGCGGACGTGGTGGGCGAAGACAAGATCAACCCGACGGTGATCGTGCCGAGCGTCTTCGACGCCCGGGTCGCCCCGGCCGTCGCCGCCGCCGTCCGCGCCGCCGCGCAGAACCCGGACGCCACCCCCGCGCCGGCCGCCGACCCGGGCCCGGCCGACCTTCCCGAGATCGCCGCCGGGGCCAGCGCCACCCCCTGACCCACGGGCCGGTGGCGCGGGCGGGTGCCGGTGGCTCCGGGTCAGGGACGCAGGGCGGGAAGGGCGACCTCGCCGGTGGCGATCAGCACGGCGGGGCCGGCCAGCCAGCAGGAGTCACCCGTCACGGTGACCGTGAGGCGACCACCGGGGACGTCCACGGCGATCGTGCCGGCGTCCCGTTCGGCGTCGCGCAGCGCCACCGCCGCCACGGCACAGGCGCCGGTGCCGCAGGAGAGCGTCTCGGCCGAGCCCCGCTCGTAGACCCGCATCAGCACGTGCCCGTCGGTGCCGGCCACCGGCTCGCCGGGGGCGGTGAACTCGACGTTCACCCCGGCGGGGAAGACCGCCGGGTCGACGTCGGGCATCCGGGTGAGGTCGAGGGCGGCCAACTCCAGGCCGGCCGGCAGGGCGCAGACCAGATGCGGATTGCCCACGTACACCGCCGTGCCGGTCAGGGCCAGCCCGCCCAGGGCCGCGGCGGCCGGGTCGCCCAACCGGGGGCGGGGCATCTCGACGGCGATGTCCTCCCCCTCGACGCGGGCGCGGACCAGGCCGGCCCGGGTGGCGACCGGCAGCCCCGCCCCGGACGGCACGGCCAGCCCCGACTCCAGCAGATAGCGGACGAAGACCCGGGCCCCGTTGCCGCACATCTCCGCGTACGAGCCGTCGGAGTTCCAGTAGTCCATGAACCACTCGGCCTCACCGGCCAGGGCGACGCCCTCCGGGTGCTTGGCGGCGCGTACCACGCGCAGCACACCGTCCCCGCCGATGCCGCGCCGCCGGTCGCAGAGCGCGGCGACCAGCCGGGGCGTCAGGTCGAGCGCCCCGTCCGGGTCGGGCAGGATGACGAAGTCGTTGCCGGTGCCGTGGCCCTTGGTGAACTCCACGCCCCCATCATTGCCGATGGTCGGCGACCACCCGCAGCGCAGTGTCGAGAAACGAGGGCGACGCCGAGTCCAGCCAGTGGATCCGCGGGTCACGCCGGAACCAGGACCGCTGCCGGCGGACGAACCGGCGGGTGGCCCGGATCGTCTCCTCGTACGCCCCGGTCTCGGTCAGCTCCCCGGCCAGGAAGCGCAGCACCTGCTGGTAGCCGAGGGCCCGGCTGGCCGTACGCCCCTCGGGCAGGCCCTGGCCGACCAGCGTGCGCGTCTCGGCGACCAGGCCGTCGGCCCACATCCGGTCCACCCGCAGCGCGATCCGCTCATCCAACAGCGCGGTGTCCAGATCCACCCCGAGTTGCACCGACGGGTAGAAAGGCCGCGGCTCGGGCAGCGCGGCGGTGAACGGCGCCCCGGTCAGCTCGATCACCTCCAGGGCCCGGACGATCCGCCGCCCGTTGCCCGGCAGGATGCCGGCCGCCGCCGCCGGATCGGCCTCTTTCAGGCGGGCGTACAGCGGGGCCGGGCCGACGGCCGTCAGCTCCGCCTCCAGCCGCTGGCGCACCGCCGGGTCGGTGCCGGGGAACTCGAACTGCTCCAGCACCGCCCGCACGTACAGGCCGGAGCCGCCGACCAGCAGCGGCACCCGCCCCCGGGCCAGGATGTCGTCGACCGCCGCGCGGGCCAGTTTCTGGTATTCGGCAACGCTGGCCGGCTCGGTGACCGCCCAGATGTCGAGCAGGTGGTGCGGCACGCCCTCCCGCTCGGCCGGGGTCAGCTTGGCGGTGCCGATGTCCATCCCCCGGTAGAGCTGCATCGAGTCGGCGTTGACCACCTCGCCGTCGAGCGCGTGCGCGAGGGCGATGCTCAGCGCCGACTTCCCGGCCGCGGTCGGCCCGACCACGGCCACGACGGTGCCGGTCATGCCCGCTCCCAGGAGGCCACGAGGTAGGCGACGCCGTAGGGAGCCTGGTGGTAACCGAGGTCACCCCGCCAGTCACCGCCCGCCGCGCGGACCGCGCCGGCCAGCACCTGCCACGGCGCCCGCCCGGCGACCCGCAGCTCCGCGGACAGCACCGGGTCCAGGCCGAGCAGGGCCTCGGCGTCCGCGTCGGCCAGGGCCCGGGCCACCCCGTCGTCGTACGCCTGCGCGCGCGGGTCGTCGTAGCCGGGCGCCTTGACACCCCGGCACGCCGACCCGTCCCCCAGCACCAGCAGCGCGGTACGCCGCTCGGAGCCGGTGGCCAGGGCCGCCCCGAGGTCGGCGCACTCGGTCACCGGCGCGTCGACGGCGACGGCGCGGGCCAGCCGGGGCAGCTCGGTGCGGGTACGACCGACCAGCCACGCCCCGATGGTGAGGCTCAGCGGGAGCACCTCGGCACCGGAGCAGGCGATCTTCCACAGCCGCACCGGCCGGTCGAGGCCGAAACCACGCAGCGACCCGGAATCGGCGGCACCGAAGATCCTGCTCTCCGGCCCGCCGCCCACCAGCAGGATCTCGTCCGGTTCGGTGGCCAGGAGCCGGGCCAGGGCGGCGTCGCAGGCGGCGCGGAGGTCGTCCAGCTCCGGCGCGGCGGCGCCGGCCAGTTCGGGCACGATCAGGGGCGGGTGGGGGCAGACGGCGGCGGCGACCAGAGGCACCCGTTCAACCTATCCGGATGCCCCGGTGCGTCCTCGCGCCGATCCGGTCATCCGGGCGCTACGACACCGTATGGTCACGGTCGACGACAGGCGCTCGACACGGACCGGGTCGGACCTGTGACAATGCCGGAAGTAACTTTGCTGCGCCGTGGCGGCGATCGCGGGGACATCCCGTCGACGCCGGGAGAACGAGGATGGGCACATGAGCGACTGGACTGCCTTCGGACGGGTGGACGCGGACGGCACCGTCTACGTCAAGACCGCCGAGGGCGAGCGGGTGGTCGGATCCTGGCAGGCGGGGGCCCCGGAGGAGGGGTTGGCCCACTTCGCCCGGCGCTTCGACGACCTGGTGACGGAGGTTGACCTGACCGAGGCCCGGCTCAACTCGGGCGCGGCGGACGCCGGTCATTCGCTGACCACGATCCGGCGGATCCGCGCCTCGCTGGCCGACGCGCACGTCGTGGGCGACATCGACGCCCTGGCCGCGCGCCTGGACAAGCTTGCCACCGTGGCCGAGGAGAAGGCCGGCGAGGCCAAGGCGGCCCGGGAGGCCGCCCGGGGCGAGGCCCTGGCCCGCAAGACGGCCCTCGTGGAGGAGGCCGAGAAGCTGGCCGCCGAGTCGACCGGGTGGAAGACCGCCGGGGACCGGCTCAAGGAGATCCTCGACGAGTGGAAGACCATCCGCGGGGTCGACAAGAAGACCGACGGTGAGCTGTGGAAGCGGTTCGCCGCGGCCCGGGACGGCTTCACCCGGCGCCGGGGCGCCCACTTCGCCTCCCTGGACCAGCAGCGCAAGCAGGCGCAGACGGTCAAGGAGGAGCTGGTCGCCGAGGCAGAGAAGCTGAAGGACTCCACCGACTGGGGGGCCACCGCCGGCCAGCTCAAGGACCTCATGGCCCAGTGGAAGGCCGCGCCCCGGGCGTCCAAGGAGGCCGAGCAGAAGCTCTGGGAACGGTTCCGGGCGGCGCAGGACGAGTTCTTCACCCGGCGCAGCGAGGTCTTCTCGGCCCGGGACAACGAGCAGCGCGCCAACCTGGAGCGCAAGCAGGCCCTGCTCGCCGAGGCGGAGGCACTCGACGTGGACGGCGACCCCAAGGGCGCCCAGGCGAGGCTGCGGGACATCCAGGCGCAGTGGCACGAGGCCGGCCGGGTGCCCCGGGAGGCGGCCGCCGGGTTGGAGCGCCGGCTGCGCCTCGTGGACGAGAAGGTCCGCGAGGTGATGGACTCGGCGTGGCGGCGCACCACCAAGGAGGACAGCCCGCTGCTGGCCCAGATGCGGGCGCAGGTCGCCGAGGCCGAGGACCGGCTGGCCCGCGCACAGGCCGCCGGCGACGCCCGGCGGATCAAGGAGGCCGAGCAGGCGCTCTCCTCGAAGCGGCAGTTCCTCCAGCTGGCCGAGCAGACCAGCTGAGCTGAGCCAGTTCCGCCGGAGCCCCCGGTCCCGCCTCGGGACCGGGGGCTCCGCCGTGCGGCCCCGGTGTGCGGCATTGACGCATCGAGGTGTGGTGATCAGAATTAGCGGCAGAGCCAGGTCAGCCCACCGGCGTGAGGGCACCGACGGCGAGGCCGCCGTCGCAGTCGCCGGTGCATCCCCGTGAGTGGCCGTCCACGTGACACGGCCCGTCGCGGCTGTCCGCGTACTCGATGACGAGCGGGCCGTCTCCCTTGGTCTTTTCCGCGCGCGGCGCCTGCGCGCCGCGGGCATCCGAAGTGGAGTTCGCATGCACCGACCATCCGCCCTCGGCGGCGCGCTCGCCGCGCTCGCCACCGCTGCCGCCGGCGTCCTCGTCGCCGCCGCCGTCAGCACCACACCGGCCGCCGCCGCCACCGGTGGCACCGGCACCGGGTACCTGCACACCAGCGGTAACAAGATCGTCGACAGCACGGGTACCACCGTCCGGCTCACCGGCATCAACTGGTTCGGCATGGAGACCGACAACAAGACCTTCCACGGTCTGTGGTCGAGCAACCCGTGGCGCGGCCAGCTCGACACCATGGCCCAGCTGGGTTACAACACGCTGCGCATCCCGTACTCGAACGACGCGCTCAAGCCGGGTGCGACCGCCACCGGGATCAACGACTTCGTCAACCCGGACCTGGTCGGGCTCTCCCCGTTGCAGATCCTCGACAAGGTCATCGACTACGCGGGCAGCAAGGGGATGCGGGTCATCCTGGACCGGCACCGGCCGACCTCGGCGGGACAGACCGCGCTCTGGTACACGTCCTCCGTCACCGAGGCGACCTGGATCAACGACTGGAAGATGCTGGCCCAGCGGTACGCCGGCAACACCACGGTGATCGGCGCCGACCTGCACAACGAGCCGCACGCCGAGGGCACCAACCCGGCCGCCAAGGGCTCCTGTTGGGGCTGTGGTGACACCAACCGGGACTGGCGGCTGGCCGCCGAGCGGGCCGGCAACGCGATCCTCGGGGTGCAGCCGAACTGGCTGATCTTCGTGGAGGGGGTGAGCTGCCCCAGCGGCGGGGAGTCGAACGTCTGGGACGGCGACCCCAGCAACGACGAGGACTGCGGCTGGTGGGGTGGCAACCTGACCAAGGCCAAGGACTTCCCGGTCCGGCTGAACGTGGCCAACCGGCTGGTCTACTCCCCGCACGAGTACGCGACCTCGGTCTACCGCCAGGCGTGGTTCGACGACCCGACGTACCCGGCGAACATGCCGGCCATCTGGGACAAGTACTGGGGCTACCTCTACAAGCAGAACATCGCGCCGATCATGATGGGCGAGTTCGGCACCACGCTCCAGGACCCGAAGGACAAGGTGTGGCTGCAGAACCTGATGGCCTACACCGGCACCGGGGTGAACGGCATGTCCTTCACCTACTGGTCGTGGAACCCGAACTCCGGCGACACCGGCGGCATCGCCAACGACGACTGGACGACCATCAACCAGGCCAAGCAGAGCATCCTGCAGCCGTACCTGATCCCGCCGGTCGGCGTGGGCACCAGCCCGTCCCCGACGACCTCCCCCACCGTCCGGCCGACCGTGACGCCGACCAGCACGCCGACCTCGCCGCCGCCCACCACTCAGCCGCCGACCTCGCCGCCGCCGGCCGGTGGTTGCTCGGCGACGTACAAGCAGACCAACTCGTGGCAGGGTGGCTTCCAGGGTGAGCTGACCGTGAAGAACAACGGCACCGGCACGTTGAACCCGTGGACGGTGACCTGGACCTGGCCGTCCGGGGTGACCCTGGCCAGCGGCTGGAACGCCACCGTCACCCAGTCCGGTACCACGGTCACCGCCGCCGCGCCCGACTGGGCGAGGACCCTCGCCCCCGGCGCCTCGGTGGTCATCGGCTTCACCGCCAACGGCACGGCCTCCGCGCCCGCCACGGTGAAGCTCAACGGCTCCGCCTGCTGAGGTGAAAGGAGGGGCCCCTTGTTAACGCCTGGCGTTAACAAGGGGCCCCTCCTCACATCAGTGCGCGGCGCAACCGGTGGTCGGCGCGGGCGGCGCGGCGGGCGCGCCGATGGTGGGCAACCCCAGCAACACCCCGGGAGTACGCGGGGCGCGCCCGGCCTCGGCGGCGTCGCCGGCCCGGGTACGCCGGTGCGACAGCGGCTCCCCGTCGGCGTTGAGATGGTGCGGGGCGGCGTAGGTGATCGTGGTGTGCACGATGTCGCCGGGGCGGATCTGCCCGGCCAGCGAGCCGGCGTCGAAGTGCACGAGGCGGCCGTCCCGGGCCCGGCCGGACATCCGGCCGGTGCGCTCGTCCTTGCGCCCCTCGCCGACCGCGACCAGCACCTCGACGGTCTCGCCGACGAGCTGCTTGTTCTCCGCCCAGGTGATCTCCTCGACGCAGGCGATCAGCCGCTCGTACCGCTCCTGCACGACCTGCTTCGGGAGCTGGCCGTCCATGGTCGCGGCGGGGGTGCCGGGGCGCTTCGAATACTGGAAGGTGAACGCCGACGAGAACCGGGCCTCGCGGACCACGTCCAGGGTCCGCTCGAAGTCGGCCTCGGTCTCGCCGGGGAAACCGACGATGATGTCCGTGGTGATCGCCGCGTCCGGCATGGCCGCCCGGACCTTCTCGATGATGCCCAGGTATCTCTCCGACCGGTACGAGCGGCGCATGGCCCGCAGCACGTCGTCGGAGCCGGACTGCAACGGCATGTGCAGCGAGTGGCAGACGTTGGGCGTCTCGGCCATCGCGGCGATCACGTCGTCGGTGAAATCCTTCGGGTGCGGGCTGGTGAACCGGACCCGCTCCAGCCCCTCGACGTCGCCGCATGCGCGCAGCAGCTTGCCGAACGCGTACCTGTCCCCGAACTCGACGCCGTAGGAGTTGACGTTCTGCCCGAGCAGGGTCACCTCCAGCACGCCCTCGTCGACCAGGGCGCGTACCTCGGAGAGGATGTCGCCGGGGCGGCGGTCCTTCTCCTTGCCGCGCAGGGAGGGCACGATGCAGAACGTGCAGGTGTTGTTGCAGCCGACGGAGATCGACACCCAGCCGGCGTACGTCGACTCGCGGCGGGTCGGCAGCGTGGAGGGGAAAACGTCGAGGGATTCGAGAATCTCCACCTCGGCGGCGGCGTTGTGCCGCGCCCGCTCCAGCAGCACCGGCAGCGAGCCGATGTTGTGCGTGCCGAAGACCACGTCCACCCAGGGCGCCTTGCGGACGATCTCGCCGCGGTCCTTCTGGGCCAGGCAGCCGCCGACCGCGATCTGCATCCCGGGGTGCTTGTCCTTCACGGGGCGCAGATGACCCAGGTTGCCGTAGAGCCGGTTGTCGGCGTTCTCCCGTACGGCGCAGGTGTTGAACACCACCACGTCGGGCTGCTCGTCGGCCTCGGCGGCGCGCACGTACCCGGCCTGTTCCAGCAGGCCAGAGATGCGCTCGGAGTCGTGCACGTTCATCTGGCAGCCGTACGTACGCACCTGGTAGGTGCGCGGGCTGCCCGCGGCTGCGGTAGTCATGACGGGAACAGCGTATCCGGGCCGAACCGATCGGACCGAACGAGGAGGAGCCATGTGCCGGAGCATCAAGACCCTGCGTGAACCGTACGTGCCGGTGGTCACCGAGGAGGACGTCCGGGCCGCCGCGTTGCAGTACGTCCGGAAGATCTCCGGGTTCCGCACCCCCGCCGCGCACAACGCCGAGGCGTTCAACGCGGCGGTGGACGCGGTGGCCGCCGCCACCGCGACCCTGCTGGACCAGTTGGTGGTCCGGGGTCAGCAGCCGGCCACCCGGGGTTGACCCGTACCCCGGCAACCCGCGGTGTCCCGGCTTCGGGCGTGCCCGGCGGCGCCTCGGTCAGGCGGCGCCTCGGTCAGGCGGCGGCGAGCGCCGGGGCGACCGAGTCGGGGCCCCACTGCGACCGGTGGCACTGCGACCAGCCCCGACAGCCGGGGTGGGCCACGGTGCAGAGCCGCTGGTCGCTGAGCACCTCACCCTCGTCGGTCTCGGCGACGTCGAAGTGCACCGGGCGGATCGTGCCGTCCGGGGCGACCAGCAGGTGCCGCCCGGCGTCGAGGGTGTCGTCGCGCATCAGGCAGTTGCGGTTCAGCAGCTTGGCCAGCGCCGCGATGCTGGGCAGCTCACGTAGCCGCTCGGGCACGCCGTAGCAGTCGACCACGGTGCCGTACACCCCCGGTGCCTCCCACACGTCGCACACCACCGCGTACGCGGGAAGTCGGACCGGGTCGGCGGCGGCGAGGGGCATCACCACCCGGCCGAGCGCCTCGGCCAGCGCCGGGTAGACCTCCACGGGCGCCGCGCCATCGATTCTCCAGTTCCACAGCTCGGTCATGCCGCCTCCTCGCTGTGCTCGTCCCACCGGCCTCCGGATCGGGCCTTACTGACGATGGTGGGGTGCATATGACCTCAGCCGGGGGCAAGTTACCGGTCTGTGACCATTCCGGGCAAAATTTCCTCCGGCTCCATTGCTCGGAGTAGCGGGAAGATGACAGTTTATCGGGTATCGTGCCCCGCCGGGGCAGTGATATGAGGGTTCAGCGGAGCCGGACCAGGTGCTCGCTGGCGGGCAGCAGTTCCCCGATCACCGTGGCGCCCGGCACCTCGCCCGCCACCAGCAGCCCGCCGGAGGTCTGCGCGTCGGCCAGCAGCAGCCGCTCCCCCTCGTCGAGGGCACCGAAGTCGGTCCACGGGGTCACCCAGTCCAGGTTGCGGCGGGTGCCGCCGCTGACGTACCCGTCGCGCAACGCCTCCCGGGCCCCCGGCAGGTAGGGCACCGCCGCCGCGTCGATCGCGACCGTGAGCCGGCTGGCCCGGGCCAGCTTCGAGGCGTGCCCGAGCAGCCCGAAGCCGGTCACGTCGGTGCCGCAGCGGATGCCGGCGGCGACTGCCGCCCGAGCCGCGTCCCGGTTGAGCCGGGCCATCGCCGCGACCGCCTCCGGGAACCGTTCCCCGGTCCGCTTGTGCCGGGTGTTCAGCACCCCCACCCCGAGTGGCTTGGTCAGCGACAGCGGCAGGCCGGCCCGGCCGGCGTCCAGGGTGATCAGCTCCTCCGGCCGGACCACCCCGGTGACGGCGAGGCCGTACTTCGGACCGTCGTCGTCCACACTGTGCCCGCCGGCCAGATGGCAGCCGGCCTCCCGGGCCACGTCCTGACCCCCGCGCAGCACCTCCCGGGCCAACTCCAACGGGAGTACGTCCCGGGGCCAGCAGAGCAGGTTGAGCGCGACGAGCGGGGTGCCGCCCATGGCGTACACGTCGGACAGCGCGTTGGCGGCGGCGATCCGGCCCCAGTCGTACGCGTCGTCCACCACCGGGGTGAAGAAGTCGGCGGTGCTGACCAGGCCGGTGCGCTCGTCCAGCCGGACCACCGCGGCGTCGTCGCCGTGGTCCAACCCGACCAACAGATCGGCGGTGCCCATGGCCGGGCCGAGGCCGGCGACCATGGCCTCCAGCTCACCCGGGGGGATCTTGCAGGCACAACCGCCACCGCGGGCGTAATCGGTCAACCTGAGCGGCTCGGTCATCCCCACATGATCTACCTGGGCTGCCGAGACCGCCACTCGAACGGGCCGGGTCGGTGACGGAAATCGGTCTCGCGTGCTCAGCGGCGGCTGGTGTTACCGCTCCGTGACCATTCGAGTTGCGTCCCGACACATCACGCCGCCTACAGTTGCCCAACCGGGGACGACCGCCCCCGGCATCCGGCATGAACGACAGGGACGGTGGACGACGTGACGACGGGCGAACCGCTCATCGTGCTGGACGGGGTCAACAAGTGGTTCGGCCCGCTGCACGTGTTGGACGACGTCTCGCTATCCGTCGGTCGGGGCGAGGTGGTCGTGGTGATCGGTCCCTCGGGTTCCGGCAAGTCGACGCTCTGCCGGACGATCAACCGGCTGGAGCCCATCGACTCGGGCACCATCACCTTCGACGGCACCCCGCTGCCGGCTGAGGGCAGGGCCCTCGCCAAGCTGCGCAGCGAGGTCGGCATGGTCTTCCAGTCGTTCAACCTGTTCGCGCACAAGACCATCCTGGAGAACGTCACCCTCGGCCCGGTGAAGGTCCGCAAGGAGAAGCAGGCCTCCGCCCGCGAACGCGGCCTGGCCCTGCTCGACCGGGTCGGCATCGCCAACCAGGCGGACAAGTACCCGGCGCAGCTCTCCGGCGGCCAGCAGCAGCGGGTGGCGATCGCCCGCGCGCTGGCCATGCAGCCCAAGGCGATGCTCTTCGACGAGCCGACCAGCGCGCTGGACCCGGAGATGGTCGGCGAGGTCCTGGACGTGATGACCTCGCTGGCCCGCGATGGCATGACCATGGTCGTGGTCACCCACGAGATGGGTTTCGCCCGGCACGCGGCGAACCGGGTGATCTTCATGGCGGACGGCAGGCTCGTCGAGGACGCCCCGCCGGCCGAGTTCTTCGCGAACCCGCGCAGCGAGCGGGCCAAGGACTTCCTGTCCAAGATCCTCACGCACTGAGCGTATGAGTGGAGCGGGCCGTCTCCCGGCGGCTCCGTCGAAGAAGGAGATGAGTATGCGTTTCAAGCGCGTGGCCGCGGTCGCCGCGGCGGCGACCCTGGCACTGGGCCTGTCCGCCTGCGGTGGCGACAGCGACGAGGGCACCGGCTCCGGCGACAAGAACTTCAAGGCCGGCAGCACCATGGAGCGGCTGAACAAGGCGCAGAAGATCAAGGTCGGCACCAAGATCGACCAGCCGGGCTTCGGCCAGAAGGGCCTGTCGGGCAAGCCGGAGGGCTTCGACGTCGAGATCGCGAAGCTCATCGTCAAGGAGCTCGGCATCCCCGAGGACAAGATCGAGTTCATCGAGACGCCGTCGAAGGTCCGCGAGGACAAGATCGTTGACGGCAGCGTCGACCTGGTCGCGGCCACCTACACGATCAACGACAAGCGCAAGGAGCGCATCGCGTTCGCCGGGCCGTACTACGAGGCCGGCCAGAACATCATGGTGAAGAAGGACGACTCCTCGATCACCGGCCCGGACTCCTTCAAGGCGGGCGACAAGAAGGTCTGCTCGGTCACCGGCTCGACGCCGGCCGAGGAGATCAAGAAGTACGTCAAGGACGTCGGCTCCCAGCTGGTGCTCTTCGACACCTACGACAAGTGCCGGGACGCCCTCAAGGGCGGCCAGGTCGACGCGGTCACCACGGACAACGTGATCCTGCTCGGCTACATCGCCAAGGACGAGGCGTCCTTCAAGATGGCCGGCGACAACTTCACCAAGGAGCCGTACGGCATCGGGGTGAAGAAGGAGGACACCGACTTCCGCAACTTCATCAACGACACCCTGGAGAAGGCCTTCCAGGACGGCAGCTGGAAGAAGGCGTGGGACAACACCGCCGGCAAGTTCGGCGCCACCCTGGGCGACCCGCCGGCCATCGACCGCTACTGAGCTGAAACCTTCGGTCTGGAGGGTGGGGAGGAAACCGTCCCGTGAGTGTGCTCATCGACAAGTTCGACGTCTTTGCGGGTGGTTTCTGGCTCACCCTCCAGATCTGCGTGCTCGCCGCGATCGGCGCCCTGATCCTGGGCGCCGTCGTGGCGATGCTGCGAATCTCCCCGGTGCCGCCGCTGCGCGCGCTCGGCACCGCGTACGTGAACATCTTCCGGAACATGCCGCTGACCGTGGTGATGTTCTTCGCCGCGTTCGGCCTGCCGGCCCTGGGGTCGAACGCCGACTTCCTCCGGGTCCCCGGCCTGGATGTGATCTTCAAGCGGCTCGGCACCGACCTGCCGTACTTCCGCTTCGCGCTGATCGCGCTGGTGCTCTACACCTCGGCGTTCGTCTGTGAGGCGCTGCGCTCCGGCGTGAACGCGGTGCCTGCGGGGCAGGCCGAAGCGGCCCGCTCGCTCGGCCTCACCTTCAGCCAGAACCTGCGGCACGTGGTGCTGCCGCAGTCCTGGAAAGCGTCGGTGGTGCCGCTCGGCTCCGTGATCATCGCAATGATCAAGAACTCCGCGCTGGTGGGCTTCTTCGGCGTCGTCGGTGACCTGTCGCAGACCGCCGACCAGCTCACCTCGGCCGGCGGCTACGCCTTCATCCCGGTCGCCATCGGCATCTCCGTCGGCTACCTGATCATGACCGTGCCGCTCGGCGCCCTCCTCGACCGAATCGAGAAGCGACAGGCGGTGGCCCGATGAGCCAGCAGTCCAGCGTCCTCTACGACGTACCCGGCCCCCGCCAGCGGCGGATCACCCTGATCAGCAGCCTGGTCGCCGCAGTGGTGCTCGCCGTCGGGGCGTACTTCCTGATCTACCGGCCGCTGGCCGACAAGGGCCAGTTCTCGATGGAGCTGTGGGGCCCGCTGGTCGACCCTGGCAACGAGAACTTCTCCCTGGTCTGGGATCGGATCGGCATCGGCCTGAAGAACACCCTGGCGGCCGCCGCCCTGGCCATCGTCTCCTCGCTGGTGGTCGGCACCCTGCTCGCCGTGCTGCGGATCCAGCTCAAGAGCCTGCTCCGGCGCCGGTTCACCGGGCTGGCCACGCCGGTCGCGTACCTGCTGCGCGGGTTGAGCATGCTGCTGTCGGCGGTCACCCGGGTCTGCGTCGAGGTGTTCCGCGGCCTCCCGGTCGTGATCACCATCTTCTTCGTGGCCCGCGGCTTCCCCGAGTTCGGTGTCACCTTCGACACCCTCTGGTACCTGGTCATCGGCCTGACCATCTACAACGGGGTGGTCATCGCCGAGATCCTCCGCTCCGGCATGGAGGGCCTGCCCGGCGGCCAGGCGGAGGCCGCTGCCGCGATCGGCCTCTCCCCGCTGCAGGTCACCCGGATGATCCTGCTGCCGCAGGCGTTCCGGATCATGCTGCCGGCGCTGATCAGCCAGCTCGTCGTGGTGCTCAAGGACACCTCGCTGGGCTTCATCATCAGCTACGAGGAGACCCTGAACATCGGCAAGCAGATCATCGGCGTGCTGGGCAACCCGATCCAGGTCTACGTCGTGATCGCCGTGCTCTTCATCGCGGTGAACTACTCGCTGTCCAAGCTGGCCCAGTACGTCCAGCACCGCCTCTCCCGCGGCCGCAAGACCGCCGGCACGCCGGCCCAGAACCCGCCGCCCGCGGCGATCATGTCGCAGGCCGAGGGCGCCGGCGGCAACTGATCCGACCCGTACGGCGAATGGGCCGGCCCGGTTTTCCGGGCCGGCCCTTCGTGTGTTGTCCGGTCAGCGGGCGATCTCGGTGACCCGGGACTCGCGGACCACGGTCACCCGGATCTGACCCGGGTAGGTCAGCTCCTCCTCGATCTGCTTGGCCACGTCCCGCGCGAGGACCGCCGCGCCGATGTCGTCGACGTCCTCCGGCTTGACCATCACCCGGATCTCCCGGCCGGCCTGCATGGCGAAGACCTTCTCCACGCCGAGCTTGCCGGCCGCGATCTCTTCGATCCGCTCCAACCGCTTGACGTACGCCTCCAGGCTCTCCCGCCGGGCCCCCGGCCGACCGCCCGAGCAGGCGTCCGAGGCCTGGGTGAGCACCGCCTCGATGGTCTGCGGCGGCACCTCGTTGTGGTGCGCCTCGATGGCGTGCACCACGTCGTCGCTCTCGCCGTACTTGCGGGCCAGGTCCGCGCCGATGATGGCGTGGCTGCCCTCCACCTCGTGGGTGAGCGCCTTGCCGATGTCGTGCAGGAACGCGCAGCGCTTGATCGTCGGCACGTCCAGCCGCAGCTCGGCGGCCATGATCCCGGCGATGTGGGCGGTCTCCACCAGGTGCTTGAGCACGTTCTGCCCGTACGACGTCCGGTAGCGCAGCCGACCGAGCAGGGTGACCAGCTCCGGGTGGATCTCGGTGATGCCGACCTCGACCAGGGCATCCTCGGCGGCCCGGTGGCAGAGCTCCTCGACCTCGTGCCGGGCCAGGTCGTAGACCTCCTCGATCCGGTGCGGGTGGATCCGACCGTCGAGCACCAGCTTCTCCAGGGTGAGCCGGCCGACCTCCCGGCGTACCGGGTCGAAGCAGGAGAGCAGCACCGCCTCGGGGGTGTCGTCGATGATCAGGTTGACCCCGGTGACCGACTCGAAGGCCCGGATGTTGCGCCCCTCCCGGCCGATGATCCGCCCCTTCATCTCGTCACCGGGCAGGTGCAGGACGCTCACCACGCTCTCCGCGGTCTGCTCGCTGGCGACCCGCTGGATGGCGTCGACGACGATGTGCCGGGCCCGCTGCTCGGCGGTGCTGCGCGCGTCGGACTCGATGTCCCGCACCAGCAGGACGGCCTCCCGCTTGGCCTGGCTCTCGATCGACTCGACCAGCTCGACCCGGGCCGCCTCGGCGGTCAGCCCGGCCACCCGCTCCAGCTCCCGGCGGCGCTGCTCCTCGGCCTGCTTGAGCGCCTGCTCCCGTTCGACCAGGGCGGCCTCCCGAGCGGCCAGGGCGGCGCTGGCGGCGGTGAGCTGCCGCTCCCGCTCGGCGAGCCGCTCCACCTCCTCGGTGTGCAGCCGCTCCCGCTCGTCCATCCTGGCGGCCCGCCGCTCGACCTCGGCGGCCTGCTCGCGGGTGGTCGCGGCGAGGACCGCCACCTCCCGCTCGCCGCTGCGCCGGGCCGTGGCGCGGAGCTGCTCGGCGTCCGCCTCGGCCTGCTTGTGCGCCCGCTCCAGCACGGTGTCGGCCTCGGCCCGGGCGTCGTCGAGGACTCGCCGGGCCTCGGCGCGGGCCGCCTTCGCCTCCGCCTTGGCGGCAGCCGCCTCCGCGCGGGCCGCCGCGGCGGCCGACTTCGCCACGTCGATGGTGCTGTTCGCCTCGTCGGCGGCGCTGCGCAGGGCCGCCAGCGACTGCTCCTGCCGGTCCTTCTCGGCGATGAAGGCCGGGTCCTCGGGGGCGGGCGCGAAGCTGAACCGGCGCAGGATGCGGATGCCGGCCAGGACGGCACCGACCACCACGACGGCGAGAATCAGCACCACCGCGAGGATGACGACGTCGAACGCGCTCATGCGGCCACTCCGAGCGGGCGGCCGGATCGCCGGTGTCCGGTGGCCGGGAACCCGGGCCGGTCGGGATCACGGCCCGCCCAGACCAGGCGGCCACGACGGCGGCGGAAGGTGGTCCGGACCCCGGGCCCGGTGGGGCCACGGCCCGCCCAGAACCGGCAACCACGGCGGCGGAGGCAGGTCGGGCCGGGACTCCCGGACGGCCGGGCCGCAGCCGGCCCGCCGGCCGGCGACGCGCGGCCGGTGACGCGTGGAAGACCACCGGTGAACCTGTGCCGCCCCGCCATGGCCGCCTCCCCTGAACGTCACGCCGCAGGCGGTGTGCCAACAGGCACGCACCTGCGGCTCTGGACGCCCGACCGGAGCGACTGGCCGTGGGTAGCTTCCGTCGGCGGTGCCTTAGGTAGGCATCGCCGACGGCCGGTTGCAGTTGTCGGCCGGTTCCGGAACGCCGCTCCGGAACTACCGTCAAAGGCCGGTGAAGCTGGCCCAAAGTGATGCTGTTCTGTTACGCGTTCTATGTTGTGCGCTTAGCCTGCGCTGGTCGGGCAATGTGAGCCTGTATGGCGAGGCTAGGTCTCCGAGGGCCGTTCGGTCAAGAACTCATGATCAAATCACCCGGACGGAGCGAAGTCACAGGGCTACCCTGCGCCGAACAGATGCCGGACACCGCCGGACAAACACCCCGGCCGCCTGACCCACCCGGCCACCCGTCCGACCTGCTCAGACCCGCGCCTCGGCAGCTCAGGGCTCGGGGCGGCGCCTTCCGGGAAGGTGTGACCCGACGCAACGGGAGCCCCGATTTCCGGAAAAGACATGCGGACACCCACCGGTTCAGCGGGCACCCAGGCTGCGGGCGGCCGCCACGAGGACAGCATTGTCCGGCGCGGGCCGCCCGTCCGGCAACACCAGGGTGTCCTCCAGGCCGATCCGGGTGTCCAGGCCCCGGCGGACCGCCTCGGCGAGCACCGGCCAGGTGGCCGGGCCTTCCCCGTGCAGCAGCACGGGCGGGCCGCCGGCAGGCAGCGCGGCGAGGATCGCGGCCGCGACCGTCAACGCCGCGTCGGGCTCCTCCGCCAGGCACTCGACGAGGACCCGCCCGGTCGGCACCGACCACCGGCGCCAGGCGTCGACCGCCGCCACGGTCCAGAGCCCGGCCTCCACCATGACGCCCCGCTCGTGCAGGGCCGCGGCGACCGCCGTCGCGCCCGGCTCGTGCGCGTTGACCGAGGCGAAGTCGGGCAGCACCGTCCAAGCTCGAACGGCGGCGACCCGGGCGGCCGGGTCCGGCGCGATCCAGGCACCCGTACTCACTCCGACCGGCAGGCCGGGTCGGGCGGCCCGGATCGCGGTGACCGCCGCGGCGATCACGGCCGGGGCGAGGGACTCCACGCCGGCCGCGTCGCGCGGATGGACGTGCACCGCCGCGACGCCCGACCCGGCGCACCGGACGGCATCCGCCGCCAACTCGGCCGGGGTGACCGGGACGGCGGCATGCTCGTCCCGGCGCCGTCCCCCGTTGAGGCACCCCTTCAACACCCGCCCATCACCCCCACCCTGGCCGCAGGCCCACCTGGTCCCGCAAAGTTGATCGTGAAGTTGTCGCCCCGACACGCCGGCGAGCAGGACAACAGCCTCATGACCATCCCGCCCTGAGCACTAGTGAGGGGAGAGGGGTGGGTTCAGGTCGAGGTCGGGGTCGGTCAGGGCGTCGGGGTCGATGTGCTCGGCGAACTCGGCCGCCTCGGCGCTCTGCGCGGCCAGGGCCTCCTTCACCGCCCGGATCGCCACGCCCGGCGGATAACCCTTGCGGGCCAGCATGCCGACCAGGCGGCGGAACACCGCGTCGGGCTCGCCCCGGGCGGTCCGCAGCTTCCGCTCCACCAGGGCGCGGGCCGTCTCCGCCTCGGTCTCCTCGTCGAGCTCGCCGAGCGCCTCGCTGGCCACCTCGCCGTCGACGCCGCGCTGGCGCAGCTCGTTGGCGAGCGCCCGCCGGGCCAGCCCACGGCCGGCGTGCCGGCTGCTGACCCAGGCTCGGGCGAAGGCGGCGTCGTCAACGATGCCGACCTCGTCGTACCGGTCGAGGACCTGGGCGGCGATCTCCTCGGAGATGCCCCGCCGAGCGAGGGCACCGGCCAGCTCCGCCCGGGTACGCGGACGGACGGCGAGCTGCCGCAGGCAGATCTCCCGGGCCAGCTCGGCCTCGTCCCGGGGCGGCACGGCCTCGGAATCGTGCTCCTCGGCACGGCGGCCCCGGCGGGGGCGGGGCGGAGTGATGGCGTCACCCGTGCGGGGTGGGCTGGCATCCCAGCCCCGCCCCGTACGGGCGCGTCGTCCTGCCACGGGTCAGGTCAGAAGTCGACCGGCGGCAGCTCCGGGCCACCGGTGGCATCGCCCACGCCGACCCCGACGCCGAGCTTCTCCAAGATCTTCTTCTCGATCTCGGCGGCCACGTCCGGGTTCTCCCGGAGGAACTCGCGGGCCTTCTCCTTGCCCTGGCCGAGCTGGTCCCCGTCGTAGGTGTACCAGGCGCCGGACTTGCGGATGATCGCCTGCTCCACGCCGACGTCGATCAGCGAGCCCTCGCGGGAGATGCCCTTGCCGTACATGATGTCGAACTCGGCCTGCTTGAACGGGGCGGCGACCTTGTTCTTCACCACCTTGACCCGGGTGCGGTTACCGACCACCTCGGTGCCGTCCTTGAGGCTCTCGATACGGCGCACGTCGAGCCGGACCGAGGCGTAGAACTTCAGCGCCCGACCACCCGTCGTCGTCTCGGGCGACCCGAACATGACGCCGATCTTCTCGCGGAGCTGGTTGATGAAGATCGCCGTGGTGCCGGTGTTGTTGAGCACACCGGTGATCTTGCGGAGCGCCTGGCTCATCAGCCGGGCCTGGAGACCCACGTGGCTGTCGCCCATCTCACCCTCGATCTCGGCGCGCGGCACCAGGGCGGCGACCGAGTCGATCACGATGATGTCGAGCGCGCCGGAGCGGACCAGCATGTCGGCGATCTCCAGCGCCTGCTCACCGGTGTCCGGCTGGGAGACCAGCAGGGCGTCGGTGTCGACACCGAGGGCCTTCGCGTACTCCGGGTCGAGCGCGTGCTCGGCGTCGATGAACGCGGCGATGCCGCCCGCCCGCTGGGCGTTGGCCACCGCGTGCAGGGCGACCGTGGTCTTACCGCTGGACTCCGGGCCGTAGATCTCGATGACCCGGCCCCGGGGCAGGCCGCCCACGCCGAGCGCGACGTCGAGCGCGATCGAGCTGGTCGGGATCACGGCGGTCTGGATGACCGGCCGTTCCCCGAGCCGCATCACCGAGCCCTTGCCGAACTGCTTGTCGATCTGAGCGAGAGCAAGGTCGAGCGCCTTCTCCCGGTCCTGCCCTGCCGCCATCGTTGCCACCCCTGCCTTCGCCGGCGTCTTACCTGAGCTTCGCGTCACGCGGGACACGCTAGGCGCTGGGTCCGACAGAAAACCAGCCGACGGGCCGCGAGCTGTGGACGAGCACCCCGCTGTGGACAATAGCCGAACAGATGTACGACTCGGCAAGCGACACGCGGAACCGGGAAAAAGGCTGCTCAGCGTAGCCGCGCGGGCACCCGGTCGGGATACGCGGCGACCACCGCCCGCCACACCACGTGGGTCTCCTCGCCCGCCGCGAGGGCCTGCTCGATGGTCCGCCCGCCGAGCTGGGACAACACCTGATCGCTGGCGATGCTGGCCGCGTAGCCCGGACCGAACGCCTCCGCCAGCCGGGTCCAGAAATCGGTCAGCCGCACGTGATCAATCCTCCTCGTCGGGCGCCGTCGGCACCGGACGCAACGCTAGCGCCACCAGAGGCGCCACCGCGATCGCCGCCAGCAGGGTGAGCGTCGGATAACCGGCCACCCGCATGACAAACCCGCTGAGCGCCGCGGCGCCGGCGCCGGCCAGCCCCATGGTCAGGTCGGAGAGCCCCTGCACCGCCGGCCGGACGGCGGTGGGCACCGACTCCGACAGCAGCGTGGAACCGGCCACCATGGTCCCCGACCAGCCCAGCCCGAGCAGCACCAGACCCACCGAGAGCGCCGGCGTGTGGTGTCCGGCGGTGCCGGCGACCGCGCAGGCGGCCAGCAGCACCCCGATCCCACCGAGGATCACCGGACGCCGGCCGAGCCGGTCGGTGAGCCAGCCCACCACCGGCGCGAGCGCGTACATGCCGGCGATGTGCAGGCTCAACACGACACCGACCACCCGCAGCACGTCGGCGTCGTGGTGGAACTCACCGAGGCGTACCGGGGTCATCGACATCACCGCGACCATGACCAGGTGGCCGACCGCCACCGCGGCGATGCCGAGGCGGGCGGCGGGCCGCTCGCGTACCACCCGCCAGGCCGACCGCATCCCGGCGCCGCGCCGCGCGGGGGCCTCGGCCGGCGCGGCGACCGGCGCGGCCGCCGCCAGCCGGCGGGCGGTGAGCAGCGGGTCCGGCCGGAGCAGAATCAGCAGTACGACCGCAGCCAGCACGAACGCGGCGGCGCTGAAGGCGAACGGGCCGGCCAGCGGGGGCAGCCCCCAGCCGCTGGTGGTGTGATCGGCGAGCGTGGCGAAGTTCGGGGCGGCCACCGCACCGATGGTGGTGGCCCAGACGATCAGTGAGAGCTGGCGTCCCCGCCGGGCCGGCTCGGCCAGGTCCACCGCCGTGTAGCGGGCCTGGAGATTCGCCGCGCTGCCGCCGCCGAAGAGCAGCATGCCGAGGAAGAGCAACGGCACCTGCCGGGTGACCGCGGCGAGCACCACCAGCACACCCCCGGCCGCCCCGGCCAGGTACGCCACCACCAGGCCCGGCCGGCGGCCGTACCCGCTCATGATCCGGGTGACCGGGACGGCGAGCAACGCCCCGCCGACCACGGCGGCGCTCTGCGCCAGACCGGCCACGGCGGTGCCCGCGATCCGGGCGGCGAGCAGCGCGCCCACGGCGACGCCGATGGTGACGCCGATCCCGCCGATGGTCTGGGTGACGAAGAGCAGCCGCAGCGTCCGACGTTGGATCGGGGCGACATCGAGCCGGGTCGGTGCCGGGGCGGTCAGGTCGGTGGCCATTCGTGCATGCTCCTCGGTAAGGGGTGACCCATCCTCCCGCACCCGACCGGGCCGCCGGCACCGGGTTTCTGCTACAAGCCGAGGCCGCGGCCGATGATCTCCTTCATGATCTCGGTGGTGCCGCCGTAGATGGTCTGCACCCGGCCGTCCAGCCAGGCCCGCGCCACCGGGTACTCCAGCATGAAGCCGTAGCCGCCGTGCAGTTGGAGGCACCGGTCGGCGACCCGGTTCTGGAGTTCCGTGGTCCACCACTTGGCCTTGGCCGCGTCGGTCGCCGAGAGCCGGCCGGCGTTGAACTCGGCGACGCAGTGGTTGACGAAGGTCCGCGCGATGGTGACCTCGGTGTCCAGCTCGGCCAGGAGGAAGCGGTTGTGCTGGAACGACCCGATCGGCCGACCGAACGCCTCCCGGGAGCGGACGTGGTCGAGGGTGAGGGCCAGCAGACGCTCCGCCGCCGCCACCGCCGCGACGGCGATGCTCAGCCGCTCCCGGGGCAGGTTGGCCATCAGGTGGTAGAACCCGTGGTTTTCGGTGCCGATCAGGTTCTCCGCCGGCACCCGGCAGTCGTCGAAGAACAGCTCGGCGGTGTCGTTGGCCCTCAGGCCGACCTTGGCCAGCCGCCGGCCGCGACTGAATCCGGGGGTGCCGGTCTCCACCGCGATCAGACTCAGCCCGTGCGCGCCCCGGTCCGGCGCCGTCCTGGCGACCACCACCACGAGGTCGGCCAGTTCCCCGTTGGTGATGAACGTCTTCTGCCCGTTGAGGACGTACGAGTCGCCGTCACGGACCGCGCTGGTGCGGACCCCGGCCAGATCGGAACCGGCCGCCGGCTCGCTCATCGCGATGGCGGTGACCAGGTCGCCGGAGCAGAAGCCCGGCAGCCAGCGCTTGCGCTGGTCGCCGGTGGTCAGCTCGGTGAGGTACGGGGCCACCACGTCGTTGTGCAGGCCGAAGCCGAGACCGGAGCAGCCCGCCGCGACGATCTCCTCGTCGAGCACCGCGTTGAACCGGAAGTCACGCTGCCCGCCGCCGCCGTACGCCTCGTCGACGTCCATGCCCAGCAGCCCGGCGGCGCCGGCCCCGCGCCACACCGCCCGGTCGACGATCCCGTCGGCCTCCCAGCGCTCGTGGTGCGGCACCGCCTCCCGGGCCAGGAACGCACGGCACAGGTCCCGGAACTCCTCGTGCACCGGATCATAGAGATGCTGCTCCATGTCCACGAGTGTGCCCGCCGAACCCACAGTCAGGAAGCCCGCCTACCCGCCACCGCGCCGCCTCCCGTGAGAAGGGAACCCTTCTCTACCGTGGGCGTTAAGAAGGGGCCCTTCCTTTCACCGCAGGGCGCGGGCGGCGATCTTGAGGTCGGCGACGAGGCCGTCGTACGCCACGTCCTGGTTGTCGGCGCGCAGCACCGCCGACGGGTGGATGGTGGCCAGCAGTTGGGCGTCGGGGGCGTCGGCCACCTTGCCGGTGTTGTCCACCGGCACCCGGGTGAAGTCCTCGGGGCGCTGGGCGGCCGCCGGCCAGGGCATCAGCTCCCCGCGCTGCCTCGTCACCCGGAACGTCGGACCGAGCAGGGCCTTGGCGGCGGTGGCGCCGAGCACCACCACGACCTCCGGGCGGAGCCGGGCGAACTCGGCGACCAGCCACGGCCGGCAGGCGGTGATGTGCACCCGGTCCGGGGTCTGGTGGATGCGCCGCTTCCCGCGCAGCTCGAACCGGAAGTGCTTGACCGCGTTGGTGAGGTAGATGTGACCGGGCTCGATGCCGGCGTCGTCGACCGCGCGGCGCAGCACCCGGCCGGCCGGGCCGACGAAGGGCAGCCCCTTCTGGTCCTCCATGTCACCGGGCTGCTCGCCGACGAAGACCACCCGGGCGCTCTCGTCGCCCCGGCCGAAGACGGTCTGCGAGGCGTCCCGGTAGAGCTCGCAGCCCTGGCAGCCGGCTGCGGCGGTGCGCAGCTGGTCGATGGTGTCCGCCTGCGGCGGGATGAACTCCTGGGCTCCGGGGGCGCTCTCGGTCTCGGCCATGCCGACTTTATATACCGGTTTCGGCCGCGCCGCCCGCTCCGGGGTGCGGTCCCGCGTCAGTAGCCGCCGCCACCGTGCCGCATGGCCAGCACGATGCCGATGATCACCAAGATGATCACCGCCACGACGATCCAGAGCCCGGTCCTCGATCTGCGCGAAGCCACGGTCGGCCACCTCCCGGCCCGGGGTACCCGTCCGGGGCCGGGCCATGCCGCCGCCCGGTTCAGGCGGTGTAGCCGGCCGGCGCCACGGGACGGACGGCCCGCGCCACCGCATCGGCGAACGGCGCCAGATCGGCCTCGTCGAGGGAGCTGACGGTGACGCGTACGCCGGGGGCCGCGGCGATCCGGTTCAGCGCGCCGGGAGCGACCGACCAGCCGGCGTCGCGCAGCGCGGTGACCACCACCGTCTCGTCCGGCACGGGCACCCAGACGTTGATCCCGGTCCGCCCCCGGGCGGTCAGCCCACGGGCGGCCAGCGCGTCGACCAGCCCGGACCGCCGTCGCTCGTAGCTCTCCGCCGCCCGGCCCACCAGGTCCGCGGTGGCCGGGTCGCGCCAGAGCGCCAGGACCAGGCGTTGCAGCACGGTGGAGACCCAGCCGGCGCCGACCCGGACCCGGCCGGCCACGCGGGCCACGGTGGCCTCGTCGCCGGCGAGCACGGCGAGTCGCAGATCGGGGCCGTAGGGCTTGCTCACCGACCGGACGAAGGCCCAGCTCGGGGTCGCCCCGGCCAGCGGGTGCAGGGGTACGCGGGCCAGCTCGGCGGCGTGGTCGTCCTCGATCAGCAGCAGGTCGGGCCGGCCGGCGAGCAGCGTACGCAGTTCCTCGGCCCGGCCGGCGGAGACGGCGGCGCCGGTCGGGTTCTGGGCGCGGCTGGTGACGACCAGCGCGCGGGCCCCGGCGGCGAGTGCGGCCCGGACACCCGGCTCGGTGGGGCCGTCGTCGTCGATCGGCACCCCGATGGCGCGCAGCCCGAGCGCGGCGACCAGGTCGAGCAGGTTGGTCCAGCCGGGGTCCTCCACCGCGACCGCGTCACCGGGGCGCAGGTGGGCGGCGAGCAGGCGCTCGATGCCGTCCAGCGCGCCCCCGGTCACGGTGATCTCCCCGGCCGGCACCCCGTCGGCGGCGAGCCGCTCCCGCGCCGCGGTGGCCAGCTCGGGCAGGACGCCGCCGGCCGCGTACCCGCTGGACGGGTCGACCTCGGCGGCGAGCGCGGCCAGGTGCGGGCCGAGCGGCGGCAGCAGCCGGCCGTCGGGCTGCCCCGAGGAGAGGTTGCGGTCGCCCGGCAGCGGAGGCGGCATCAGCATGGCACGGCGGGTGGCCACCGGCGGGCGGGGCCGGACCCGGGTGCCGTGCCGGCCGGCGGTGACGACCAGGCCCCGCTGCCGCAGCTCCTGGTACGCCTTGGCGACGGTGGCCGGGCTGACGGCCAGCTCGGTGGCGAGGGCGCGGACGGCCGGCAGGGCGTCGCCGGGGGCGAGGGCGCCGGTGCGGATGCCGGTTTCCACGCTGGCCGAAATGGCGGCCGAGGACGAGCCGGCGATCTGATAATGTGCTGCCACAGTTCGGAGATTGTACTAGAACAAAAGGTGACTGCCGCATGTACCCCCGGACCGAACGCACCACCGCCACCCGGATGCGCAACCGGATGCACTACGACGAGGCCGCCGCGCACGCCGTCCTGGACGAGGCGTACCACTGCGCGCTGTCGTTCGTCTCCGACGGTGAGCCGCGCGTGCTGCCCACCCTGCACGTCCGCGTCGGCGACACCCTCTACCTGCACGGCTCCACCGGCAGCCGGCCGCTGCTCGCCGCCCGGGGCGGGGACGGGCTACCGGTCTGCGTCGCGGTGACCCACCTCGACGGCCTGGTCCTCGCCCGCACCCAGTTCAACCACAGCGCCAACTACCGGTCCGTGGTCGTCCACGGCACCGCCCGCCTGGTCACCGACGAGCGGGAGAAGGCCGAGGTGCTCACCGCGCTGGTGGAGAAGGTGGCCGCCGGGCGCAGCACCGACAGCCGCCCGCCGAACCGCCGGGAGTTGGCCGAGACGGCGGTGCTGGCACTGCCGCTGCGCGAGGTGTCGGTCCGGATCCGCGCCAAGGGGGTGGGCGACGAGCCCGGCGACCTCGACCTGCCGCACTGGGCCGGGGTGGTGCCGCTGCGGCTCACCGCCGGGGCGCCGGAGCCGGACGCCGGGGTGACCGTGCCGGTGCCGGCGTACCTGCGGCCGGCCCGCTCGCCGTGGTTGGAGCCGGTGGTGCTGCGGGGCGAGCACGTGGTGCTGGAACCGCTCGACGAGTCCCACGTCGAGGAGCTGTACGCCGCCCTCGACGACGAGGAGGTATGGCGGTACGTCGGCACTCCCCGACCCGCCACGGTGGCCGACACGGCCCGCTACGTGCGAGCTGCCCTGGACGCGAACCTGCGCGGCGCCCGGACACCCTGGGTGCAGCGCTGCGCGGCCACCGGGGTGGTGGTCGGCACCACCTCGTACTACCAGCCCGATCCCGACCTCCGGACGTTGGAGATCGGCTTCACCCAGCTCGGCCGGCCGTGGTGGCGTACCGGAATCAACACCGAGGCGAAGCTGCTGCTGCTCACCAGGGCCTTCGAGGAGCTGGACGCGATCCGGGTGACCTGGCAGACCAGCACGCTCAACGAGCGCTCGCAGCGGGCCATCGAGCGGCTCGGCGCGACCCGGGAGGGGACGCTGCGGTCCAACCGGCGACGGCCCGACGGCTCCTGGCGGGACTCCGCGCTCTACTCGATGCTCGCCACCGAGTGGCCCAATGCACAGGTTCGGCTGCGGGAAAGGCTTCGCCCGACGGCACCCCTGGCGTCATGATGTCCGGCGTGCTGGGCATCACCGACATCTGGACATACGTGCTGGGGACCGTGGCGATCGTGCTGCTGCCCGGGCCGAACTCACTCTTCGTGCTCTCCACGGCCGCCAAGCGCGGCGTACGGACGGGCTACCGGGCCGCCGGCGGCGTGTTCGTCGGCGACTCGGTGCTGATGTTCCTCTCCGCCGCCGGGGTGGCGTCGGTGCTCAAGGCGTACCCGCCGCTCTTCCTGGTGATCAAGTACGCCGGTGCCGCGTACCTCGGCTACGTGGGGTTGACCATGCTGCGCGGGGCCTGGCGGCGCTGGCGCGACCGCAACGACCCGGCGACGCCACGGCTGATCGACGCGGCGGAGCCGGCGGCGCCGGGCAGCCCGTTCCGGCGGGCGCTGGTGATCAGCCTGCTCAACCCGAAGGCGATCCTCTTCTTCATCTCGTTCTTCATCCAGTTCGTCGACCCCGGGTACGCCTGGCCGGCGCTGTCGTTCGTGGTGCTCGGACTGATCGCCCAGGTGACCAGCGCGCTCTACCTCACCGCGCTGATCTTCACGGGCACCTTCCTGGCTGCCCAGTTCCACCGCCGGCGCCGCCTGGCCGCCGGCGCCACGACCAGCATCGGAATGCTCTTCCTCGGCTTCAGCCTCAAGCTCGCCACCGCCTCGGTGTAAGCAGGGGCCCCCTGTTAACGCCTGCGGTAGAGCAAGGGGCCCCTGTTAACACGAGGCAGGCGGCATGCGCGGCGGCCAGCGTGACGGTTGACGCAGCGGCGGGCGGCACTCAGGTGCCGTCGCCGGCACCGCCGCCGCCGATGCCCGGGCCGCCGGCTGTGCCGCCCAGGCCGTAGCCGGGGGCGACCGGCTCGTCCGGGCGGCGGCTGACGTGTGCCGACTCCCGGATCGCGGCGGACCAGTCGGCGTGCGCGGCGGCCGCCGCGTGCCGGTTGATCGCGTGCCGCAGCCAGCCGTCCACGGTGGCGACCCAGTCCCGCTGCCCGACCCCGGTGTGCCAGACCCGGAACCGGCTGATGCTCTGGTGGGTGACCCCGGCCAGCGCGAGCCGGCGGTCCAGCCAGAGCAGCACCTCCAGTCCCGCCGCGTTGGTCACGAAGATCACTTCCAGCTCGGTGATCGGACCGGCGTACAGCGGCGCCACCCAGTAGCCGAGCCGCTCGTGGAACGGTAGTTCCTGCTCCACCCCGGGCAGCCGGCCCTGCTGCAGGCCCGCCTGGCGCATGACGAAGCCGAGGGTGTCCAGCGCGGCGAGCACGTGTTGCTGGACGGGGAGCGGGTGCACGAAGACCGGCACCATCGCGCCCTGGTCCAGATCGGGATCCACCGACACCTCGGTACGCAGCCCGGTGCGCAGGCTCATCAGCGGCACCCCGCCGAAGATGGTCACCGGGGTCTCCCAGGGCAGCGGGAAGGCGAAGTCGACCGCGCGCCGCCGCCCGGCCGGCACCACGAACCGGCCGGCGACCGGCACCTGGTGGTACTGCACCAGCCGGCGGGGCGAGTCGGGTTCCTCCGGCTCGACCTGGGCGACCAGCCCGAGCCGAACGTGCCGGACCGGCACGTCCTCACCCGCCGCGGTGAGGGTCACCCGGCCGGGCAGCCGCAGGCCCGGCCGGGTGCTGGGATTGGGCAGGGTGGTGCTCACCGAGAGCCCGGTCCAGACGGACTCCGACGACACCCCGGTCAGCGGCACCCCGCGTCCTCCCGTCCCGGTTGCCGACCCGCGCGCCACGCTTTCCCGGCCAGCGCCCGGACACGCCTCCGGGCGTCCGTTGCCGACACCGGTCGCGCGGTGGCGGCAACGGTCGCGCGACCGGTGCCGCCACCAGGGACGGAAGGGACGGGACGTCAGCGCATCCGGCGGCCCCGGGGCACCGGATCGGTCTCGTCGTCGAACTCGCCGATGACCTCCTCCAGCAGGTCCTCCAGGGCCACGAAGCCGATCGGCCGCGTGGGGCCGCCGCCGTTGCGGACCAGCGCCAACTGGGCCTGCCGACCGCGCATCGCCGCCACCGCCTCGGTGACCGAGGCCCCGGCGGGCAGGACGAACGCCGGGGTCATCAGCTCGCCCGCGGTCGCCGCACGGCCGTTGGTGACCGCGCGGACCGCCTCCCGTACGTGGACCAGGCCGCAGACCTCGCCACCGGCGTCGACGACGGCCAGCCGGGAACGGCCGCTGTCGCGGGACACGTGCTCGATCCGCTCGGCGTCGTCGTCCCGCCGGACCGTGACGATCCGGTCGAACGGCTCCATCACCTGCGCCACCGTGGTGCCCTGCAACTCCAGCATGCTGGTCAGCATCTGGTGCTGCTCGGCGCCGAGCAGCCCGTGCTCGCGGGACTGCTCCAGCAGGATGCGCAGCTCGTCCGGGCCGTGCACCTGGGCGAGCTGGTCCTGCTGGCGTACGCCGACCAGCCGCAGGACCGCGTTGGCCAACGCGTTCAGCGCGGACAGCACCGGACGGGCGACCCGGGCGAAGGCCCGGAACGGCAGCGCCAGCAGCATCGCCGAGCGCTCCGCGTCGGTGATCGCCCACGACTTCGGGGCCATCTCGCCGACCACCAGGTGCAGGAAGGTCACCAGGGCCAGGGCGATCAGCAGCCCCACCGCGTGGCTCGCCGCCGCGGGCAGCCCGACGGCGTGCAGCAAGGGGCGGAGCAGGCGCTCGATCGCCGGCTCGGCCAGGGCGCCCAGCCCCAGCGTGCACAGGGTGATGCCGAGCTGCGCCCCGGCCAGCATCAGGGACAGCTCACGGACGCCGTCCAGCGCCGCGCGGGCCGCCCGGCCGCCGCCGACCGCCAGCTGTTCCAGGCGGTACCGCTTGGCCGCCACCAGGGCGAACTCGGCCGCCACGAAGAAGCCGTTGAGCGCCAGCAGCACGACCGAGAAGAACAACGCGAAACCGGGCGTCATGCCGCCACCTCGCTCCGGTCGGCGCCGGCATGGGCACCGCACCGATGATTCGTTCGCGGACGCTCACTCATGCCGCCTCCTCCCCGTGTTCGGCGGCGGCCATCCGGAGCCGGACGGAGTCGGCCACGTGCCGGTCCACGGCCAGCACCTCGACCAGCGCACGCGGCTCGACGTCGGACTCGTCACCGTCGACGCCGAGGCTGATCTCCAGCCGGTCACCCACCTCGGGCACCCGGCCCAGCTCCCGCATGACCAGCCCGGAGAGGGTGTCGTACTCGGGGGCCTCGGGCAGCGCGATGCCGGTGCTGTCGGCGACCTCGTCGATCCGCCAGCGGGCGGGCACCACCCAGGAACCGTCCTCCTGCCGCGCCGGGGCCCGCTCGGGCGGGTCGTCCTCGTCCCGGATCGGCCCGACCAGTTCCTCGGCGATGTCCTCCAGCGTGATCACGCCGGCGAAGCCGCCGTACTCGTCAACCACGCAGGCGAGCTGCCGGTGCCCGACCCGGAGCCGGTCCAGCACCGTCGGCAACGGCAGCGTCTCCGGCACCAGCAGCGGCGGTACGGCCACCGCCGCGACCCGGGTGGTGGCCCGCTCGGCGGGTGGCACCCCGAGCACGTCGGCGATGCCGACCACACCGACCAGGTCGTCGACCCCCTCGGCGCCCCGGACGGGGAACCGGGAGTGGCCGGTGTCGAGCAGTTCGACGACCCGGCTGACCGGTTCGTCGGCCCGTACGGTGTGCACGTCGACCCGGGGGACCATGGCCTCCCCGGCGGTCAGCTCGCGGAAGTCGAGGCCCCGGTCGAGTAGGTCGGACATCGTGGCGTCGAGGTGCCCCTCCTCCCGGGACTCGGCGATGATCTGTTCCAGGTCCTTCGGGGTGGCACCGCTGGGCAACTCCTCGATCGGCTCGATGCCGACCCGACGCAGCAGCCGGACGGCGGCCCGGTCGAAGAGGGTGATCAACGGCCCGGCGATCCGCAGGTAGCCGAGGGTGGACCGGGCCAACGCCCGAGCGATGGGCTCGGCGCGGGCGATGGCCAGGTTCTTCGGGGCCAACTCGCCCAGCACCATCTGCACCACGGTGGCGATGATCAGGGCGAGGGCCACCGACAGCGGCAGCGCGACGCCGGAGGAGACCCCGGCGACGCCGAGCAGGTCGGCCAGCCCGGCGCCCAGGTACGGCTCGGCGGCGTAACCGACCAGCAGCGCGGTCACGGTGATGCCGAGCTGGGCGCCGGAGAGCATGAACGAGAGCCGGCCGGTCACCTCCAGGGCCCGGGCTGCGGCCCGGTCGCCCCCGTCGGCGAGCTGCTTGAGCTTGCCCCGGTCCACGGCGACGTAACCGAACTCCTGGGCCACGAAGTAGCCGGTGGCGGCGGTGAGCACGATGATGAGAACGAGACCGACGAGGATCAGCACGGGAGGTTCAGGGCTCCCGGGGTCGTCGGGGTGAGGGGTTGCCGGGCCGGACCCGGCTGGCTACTGCTGCCCTCCTGGGCAGAAGAGTCGATCATGCGGCCATTCTATCGGCGTTGGCTGGACGTCCGCTGAGGGTGCCGGGAAGCCTCCCCGCCGTCCGGTTCACCGCCCGGCCAACTCGTCGACTTCCAGCAGGTCGCGGTCGATGCGCCCGGACCGGTAGGCGGCCCGGCCGATCATCTGGGCCGCGACCGGAGCGGTGGCCAGCTGGAAGATCGCCACCAACGCGATCATGCCCAGGTCCGCGGGCGTACGCAGGCGCAGCGCCAGCCCGACCAGGAGCACCAGCACGCCCAGCACCTGCGGCTTGGTGGCCGCGTGCATCCGGCCCAGCGCGTCGGGGAAACGCAGCACGCCGATCCCGGCGGCCAGGGCGAGCAGCGCCCCGGCCAGCAGGCAGGCCGCGCCCAGCCAGTCGGCGAGGAGGCTCATTGGGTCTCCTCGCGTACGGCGAAGCGGACCAGGGAGACCGATCCGACGAAGCCGAGCAGGGAGAGCACCACCAGCACGGGCAGCGTGGTGGCGTGCCGGTTGACCGCCGCCTCCGCGCCGACCGCGCTGAGCATGGTGGCGAGCAGCAGGTCGGCGGCGACGACGCGGTCGAGCAGCGACGGCCCCCGGTAGATACGGGTCAGGGCGAGCAGCGCGGTGACCGAGAGGAGCACGGTCAGCGCGACGGCGAGGACGGTGGTCACGTGGAATTCCTCCTGTCGGGTTCGACGCCGAGCTGGCGTACCTCTTCGGGGGAGCCGATGGCGCGGACGATGCGCCGTTCGGCGGTGAGGACGCGGTTGCGGCTGTCGGTCAGGTCCTCGGGGCGAAGGACCTCTAGGACATGCACGTAGAGAACGCCCAGGTCGCGGTCCACATCGAGGATCAGGGTGCCGGGGACCAGGGAGATCAGCTCGGCGGTGAGGGCCAGGTTGAGGTCGGTGCGGATCCGCAGCGGCACCGCGATGACCGCGCCGCGCGGCCGGTAGCCGGGACGGACCGCGATGGCCGCGACGTGCACGCTGGCGCTGACCAGCTCCCGGACGAAGGTGACCGCGAGGACCAGCAACGCGCCGGCGCGGAGCCGGCCGCCGAAGGTGACCGGCGGGAGCGGAAAGAAGATCAGCACGGCGGCGCCGACGACGAGTCCGCCGACCAGGTTGCCCCAGGAGAGATCGCCCCACAGCAGCAGCCAGACCACCACCAGCCAGCCGAGCGCCACGGCCTGGTCCCGCCACCGCCCGCCCCGCCCGACGATGGCGGGCGGGCGGGGCTCCGGCGGCGGTCCGTCGCCGACCGGGCGGCCGGGCAGGTCGCCGGTCACGGCGCGCCCGCCGGCAGGACGGCCCGCACGTACGGGGTGCGGTCACGCAGGTCGGTGGCGGCGTCCACGCTGACCCGGAACAGCGGCCCGGCGACCAGGGTCAGCGCCACGCCGAGCGCCACCAGGGCGGTGGTGGCGCCGACCATCAGCCCGGGCAGCCGTACGGCGGGGTGCGGGGTGGCCTGCTGGGGCGCCCGCCAGAACGCGAGGCTCCACACCCGGGAGGCGGTGTAGAGGGTCAGCAGGCTGGTCAGTGTCCCGGCGGCGACCAGTACGGCAGGCAGCACCCCGCCGGCCGCCACGCCGGCCTGGAGCAGACCGAGCTTGCCGAGGAATCCGGAGAACGGCGGGATGCCGGCCAGGTTCATCGCCGGCACGAAGAAGAGCACGGCGAGCATCGGGGCGAGCCGGGACAGCCCGCCCAGCCGCCGCAGGTCGGTGCTGCCGGCCCGCTCCTCGACCAGGCCCGCGACCAGGAAGAGGGTGGTCTGGATGGTGATGTGGTGGACCACGTAGAAGATCGCCCCGGCCAGGCCGGCGACGCTGCCCAACCCCACCCCGAAGATCATGTAGCCGATGTGGCTGACCAGGGTGAAGGAGAAGAGCCGCTTCATGTCGGACTGGGCGACCGCGCCGAGGATGCCGACCAGCATGGTCAGCCCGGCCACCACCAGGAGCAGGCCGGCGACCTGCCCGCCGGGGAAGAGCAGGGTCTCGGTGCGGATGATCGCGTACACGCCGACCTTGGTGAGCAGGCCGGCGAAGACCGCGGTGACCGGGGCGGGCGCGGTCGGGTAGCTGTCCGGCAGCCAGGCCGAGACCGGGAAGACCGCCGCCTTGATGGCGAAGGCGAGCAGCAGCATGAGCTGCAACCCCAGGCGTACGCCGCCCGGCAGGGCGTCCAGCCGGCCGGCGAGCTGGGCCATGTTCAGGGTGCCGGTGGCCGCGTACACCAGGCCCAGCCCGGTCAGGAAGATCATCGAGGAGAGGACGTTGACCACCACGTACGTCGGGCCGGTGCGGATCCGGGTCTCGGTGCCGCCGAGCGTGATCAGCACGAAGCTCGCGGACAGCAGGATCTCGAAGCCGACGTACAGGTTGAACAGGTCACCGGCCAGGAAGGCGTTGGTCACGCCGGCGGTGAGCACCAGATAGGTGGGGTGGAAGATGCTCACCGGCGTGCGCTCGCCGACCTCCCACCGGCCCTGGCCGACCGAGTAGACCAGCACGCAGAGGGTCACCGCGGAGGAGACCACCAGCAGCAGCGCCGCCAACTGGTCGGCGATCAGCACGATGCCGACCGGCGCGGGCCAGCCGCCCACCTGGACCACCACCGGCCCGTGCCGGTACGCCTCGACCAGCAGCAGCACCGCGACGAGCAGGGTGGCGGAGAGGCCGAGCACACTGATCGAGCGCTGCAACCTGGGCCGGTTGCCCAGGACCAGGGTCAGCGCGGCACCGAGCAGCGGCACCACCACCGGCAACGGCACCAGCGCCGAGGCCGTCACGGTTGCTCCCCGCGGCGGCGGAGCCGGCGCAGCTCCGGCTCCGGGTCCACCTGCTCCGGGTCCTCGTCCGGCCCCTCACCGCCGAGGTCCGCCGCGGACACCTCGTTGCGCTCGGCGAGCCGGGCGATCTGCCGGTCCTCCAGGTCGTCCTGCACCTCGTCGTCGCCGCTGAGATACCAACTCCGGTAGGCGACGGCGAGCAGGAACGCGGTCAGCCCGAAGGTGATCACCACTGCGGTGAGCACCATGGCCTGTGGCAGCGCGTCGCTCATCCGGTCCGCCGGCCCGGTGCCGACCAGCGGCGCGCCACCGGGCCGGCCACCGACCAGGATCAGCAGGTTCACCCCGTTGCCCAGCAGGATGACGCCGAGCAGGATGCGGGACAGGCTCCGCTCCAGCAGGAGCGTGACGCCGGTGGCGACGAGCACCCCGACGGCGATCACCAGGACCAGGCTCGGCTGCCTCACCCCCGTTCCCCCTCCCGCTCGACGGCGAGTCCCCGGGCCGGCTCGCCGGCCGCCTCGACGTGCCGGTCCACCTCGGCGCCGAGGCTGCGCAGGACGTCCAGCACCAGCCCGACCACGATCAGATAGACGCCGACGTCGAAGAAGACCGACGTGACCAGGTGGAAGTGGCCGACCAGGGGGAGCCACAGGGACACCTGCACGCTCTGCAGCACGGCGCCGGTGGTCAGCAGCCCGACCACGCCGCTGCCGACCGAGAGCGCCAGCCCGGCGCCGAGCACCGTGCCGGCCCCGACCGGGACGGCCTCGGCCAGCTCGTAGCGGCCACCGGCCAGGTAGCGGACCGCCAGGGCGAGGCTGGCGACCAGCCCGCCGGCGAACCCGCCCCCGGGAGCGTTGTGCCCGGAGACGAGGAGGAACAGCGAGAAGATCACCACGGTGTGGAAGATCAGCCGGGTGACCACCTCGAAGACGATCGAGCGGCGGTGCTTCTGCAGGGTGCTCCCGCCGCGCAGCCACACGGTGCGCCGGTCCTGCGACGGGTGCAGGCGGCGTGGGCGGGGGCCGGTGCGGGACCGCTCGTAGATCAGGCTGGCCACCCCGGTCGCGGCCGCCACCAGCACCGAGATCTCACCCATGGTGTCCCAGGCCCGGATGTCGACCAGGGTCACGTTGACCACGTTGCGGCCGTGGCCCTCGGATAACGCCAGGTCGGGGAAGGCCAGCGAGATCGACGGGGCACGCCGGGCACCGGTCGCGACGATGGCGAGCCCGGCCAGCACCAGTCCGACCGCGATCCCGATCCCCCGGCGTACCCAGCGGCTGCGACGCAGCGGACGGGCCGAGAAGCGGTCCGGCAGCCGGCGCAGCACCAGCACGAACACCGCGATGGTGGCCGTCTCCACCAGGAACTGGGTGAGCGCCAGGTCGGGTGCGCCGTAGAGCACGAACATCATCGCCGTGCCGTAGCCGGTCACCCCGACCAACAGCATCGCGGTGAGCCGGCGCCGGGCACCGACCGCGAGCACCGCCGCCCCCACGATCACCACGCAGACCACGACCTGCGCCGGGGTGTCCCAGGCGACGACGCTGGTCTGCCAGGGCCGGCTGGTCAGCATCGCCGTGCCGGGCGCCAGGACCAGCACGAGCAGCATGGTGCCGAGGTACTGCGGCAGGGCGCCGCGCTGGGTGGTGCCGGTGACCTTGATGGCGAACCGGTCGAACTGGTGGGTCACCCACTCGTACCCCTGGTTGCCGCTGACCGGGGCGCGCAGCCTGGCCAGCGCCGGGGCGAGCGGGCCACGGACCAGGTGCAACGCCACGCCGCCGGTGATCGCGGCGGCGGAGAGGCCCAGCGCCACGGTCGGTCCGTGCCAGAGCGCCAGGCCCTCCTCGACCGGGCCGAGCAGCTCGGCGTACGGGCGGAGCAGGCCGCCGAGCCAGCCGGCGGCCAGGCCGGCGGCGAGCCCGGCCACGGCGAGCAGGGCCGCGGGTGCGAGCATCACGGCCGGCGGCGGCTCGACGTCGGTGGCGGCTACTCCCGGCCGGGTGGCGAAGGCACCCCACACGAAGCGGATGCTGTACGCCACGGTCAGCGCGCTGCCCACCACGATCACCGCCAGCACGAGCGGCTGCCCGGTGAACGCGGCGAGGTCCGCCTCCTTGGCGACGAAGCCGAGCAACGGCGGCACCCCGGCCATCGAGGCGGCGGCGAGCGCGGCGACCACGGCGAGCCCGGGCGCGGTCCGCCACACGCCGGACAGGTCGCGCAGGTCCCGGCTGCCGGCGCTGTGGTCAAGGATGCCGACGACGAGGAAGAGCGCCGCCTTGAACAGCGCGTGCGCCAGCAGCATCGCGATGCCGGCGAGGGCCGCCTGCGAGGTGCCCGCGCCGAGCACGATGGTCAGCAGGCCGAGCTGGCTCACCGTCCCGTACGCCAGCAGCAGCTTGAGGTCGGTCTGCCGGAGCGCCGCCCAGCCCCCGATGACCAGGCTGACCGACCCGGCGACCACGGTGACCGGCCGCCACGGGCCGGCCGGGGCGAGCGCCGGGGCGAGCAGCGCGATCAGGAAGACGCCGGCCTTCACCATCGCCGCCGCGTGCAGGTACGCGCTGACCGGCGTCGGCGCCGCCATCGCCACCGGCAGCCAAGAGTTGAACGGGAACACCGCCGACTTGGTGAGCGCCCCGGCCAGGATCAGCAGCACGGCAGCGACGAGGTACCCGCCACCCGGCGGCGGCACGGCGGTGATCAGGGACCAGCGGTAGCCGCCGGCGTGGTGGCCGAGCAGGAGGAAGCCGACCAGCATGGCCAGCCCGCCGAGCGTGGTGAGCATCAGCGACTGGGCGGCGGCCAGCCGGCTGGACCGCCGTTCCGTGCTGTGCCCGATCAGCAGGTAGGAGAAGACCGTGGTCAGCTCCCAGAAGACGTAGAGCAGCAGCAGGTCGTCGGAGACGACCAGGCCGAGCATCGCCCCGGCGAAGGCGACCATGACGGCCGCGAACCGGGCCAGCCCGGCCGAGCCGGCGTGGAAGTAGCGGGCGGAGTAGACCAGCACCAGCGCGCCGACGCCGCCGACCAGCAGCAGCATCAGCCAGGACAGGGTGGTGACCCGCAGCGCCACGTCGAGCCTGAGGTCCGGAATCCAGGGGTACGTCTCGACCACCGCACCACCGCCGCGAACCGCCCCGGTGTGGGCGACGGCCCAGCCGAACGTGGCGGCCGGAGCCAGCGCGAGCGGGTAGCAGGCCCGCGGTCCCCACCTTCGCACCAGCAGCGGCGCGAGCAGGGCCGCCACCAGGTGCAGGATCAGCAGGACGAGCACGCGGACTCCAGGTCGAGGTGGCAGCGCGCGTCGCCACGCCGCGCCACGACCGATCAGACGTCAGATCACCCGACCTGTGGGCAGGTTTGCGAAAATTGCCCCGCCGAGGGGCCCGTTGGGCGTATCCCCGGATGTCCGGCTGGCCATCAACTCTCACTGCGGCCCTGGCCGCCGGTGGCACCCCGCGCGGGCCGGCCGAGGAAGGTCCGGGCCGCCGCGCGGCGTCAGACGTGCCGAGCCGGAATGATCGCGGCCGGCTCGACTACCGGGCGCTCCCACGGGGCCTCCACCAGCAGGTCGGGGCGGCCGAGCTGACGGACGGCCTTGTTGACCACCCGCTGCGCGGCGGCGAGGGAGCGCACCGGCAGCAGCTTGCCCCGGCTCTCCCGACGCAGGACGAAGTAGTGCACGGCGGCGCGGACCAACCCGCGGTCGGCGGCGCTGGAGTGGGCGGTGGCGATGACCAACTCCCGCAGGCAGCGGGCCAGTTCCTCGGCGAGCTCCAGCTCGGGACCGTGCAGGCCGGCGCGCAGCGCGGCGAGATGGCTGTCGACCTTACGGATGAGCACGTCGGTCCCGGGCCCGGAGCCTCGCCCCTCGACGGTCATCCACGCCCTCCACCCACGCTGCGTTGCGAGTGAAGTTACTTTATGTTGTGCGGCACAAGCAAGCAGTTAAGTAAGACTTAATAGCTGCAACGCCTCATCCATGACGCAAGCCGCCCTACCCGGACAGAACAGCGTCCGGCACGGGCCGAATGTCACATCGCCGAGGCAGGATGGACGGCGTGGCGGACGAGGTGACCGGCGGGAACGCGTTGGCGGAGTTCGGCCCGGCGACCCGGGAGTGGTTCACCGCCGCCTTCGCGGCGCCCACCGCCGCCCAGGCCGGCGCGTGGCGGTCGGTCGCCGCCGGGCGCAACGCCCTGGTCGTCGCCCCGACCGGCTCCGGCAAGACGCTGGCCGCGTTCCTCTGGTCGCTGGACCAGCTGGCCAAGGCGCCCCCGCCGGCCGAGGCACGGCAGCGCTGCCGGGTGCTCTACGTCAGCCCGCTCAAGGCCCTCGCCGTCGACGTGGAGCGCAACCTGCGCGCCCCGCTCGCCGGCATCCGGCAGGCGGCCACCCGGCTCGGGCTCGCCCCGCCGGAGATCACCGTCGGCATGCGCACCGGCGACACGCCGGCCGACGAGCGACGGGCGTTCGCGCGCACCCCGCCGGACATCCTCATCACCACGCCGGAGTCGCTGTTCCTGCTGCTCACCTCCGCCGCCCGGGACTCGCTGCGCGGCGTACGGACGGTCATCGTCGACGAGGTGCACGCCGTCGCCGGCACCAAGCGCGGGGCCCACCTGGCGCTCTCCCTGGAGCGCCTCGACGCGCTGCTGGAGGCGCCCGCCCAGCGGATCGGCCTGTCCGCCACCGTACGCCCCGTCGACGGCTGCGCCCGGTTCCTCGGCGGCGCCCACCCGGTCGACGTGGTGCAGCCGGCCAGCGGCAAGACCATCGAGATCAGCGTCCAGGTGCCGGTGGAGGACATGACCCGCCTCGACGAGCAGGAGCCGCCGGAGGACGATCTCGGCGGCCCCGGCCCGCGCCGGGCGTCGATCTGGCCGGCCGTCGAGGAACGCGTCTTCGCGCTGATCCGGTCACACCGGTCGACCATCGTCTTCACCAACTCCCGGCGCAGCGCCGAGCGGCTCTGCGCGCGCCTCAACGAGCTGGCCGCCGAGGAACTGGAGTCGGCGGGCACCCCGGGCGGCGGTCGCGTGGCGCCGGGCGGCGGGCCGGTGGGCGTATCCGATCCGCCTGGGCGGGACGACGTCCCGGCGGCCGCCGACGGCGGGCCCGGGCGCGGAGCCGGCGCGTGGAGTGGCCCGGCGGGCTCGCCGCGGGCCCCCCGGCAGCCGGCCGAGGTGATGGCGCAGTCCGGGGCTGCGGTCGGCGCGGCGCCGGTGATCGCCCGCGCCCACCACGGCAGCGTCTCCCGGGAGGAGCGCAAGCACATCGAGGAGGCGCTGAAGGCCGGACAGCTCCCGGCCGTGGTCGCCACCTCCAGCCTGGAGCTGGGCATCGACATGGGCGCCGTCGACCTGGTGGTGCAGATCGAGGCCCCGCCGAGCGTCGCCGCCGGGCTGCAACGCGTCGGCCGGGCCGGGCACCAGGTGGGCGCGGTGTCCCGGGGCGTGGTCTTCCCCAAGCACCGCGGCGACCTGCTCTCCTGCACGGTGGTCGCCGAGCGGATGGCGCAGGGCGCGATCGAGGAGCTGCGCTACCCGCGCAACCCACTCGACGTGCTGGCCCAGCAGATCGTGGCGATGGTGGCCCTGGAGCCGTGGCGGCTCGGCGACCTGGCCGTGCTGGTCCGCCGGGCGGCGCCCTTCGCCGAGCTGCCCGACTCGGCCCTGCACGCGGTGCTCGACATGCTCTCCGGGCGCTACCCGTCGACCGCCTTCGCCGAGCTGCGGCCCCGGCTGGTCTGGGACCGGGCCACCGACCTGCTCACCGGCCGGCCCGGCGCGCAGCGGCTCGCGGTGACCAGCGGCGGCACCATCCCCGACCGGGGGCTGTTCGGCGTCTTCCTGGCCGGCGCGGAGCGCGCCGCCCGGGTGGGCGAGCTGGACGAGGAGATGGTCTACGAGTCCCGGGTCGGCGACGTCTTCCTGCTCGGCTCGTCGTCCTGGCGGATCGAGGAGATCACCCCCGACCGGGTGCTGGTCTCCCCCGCCCCGGGGCAGGCCGCCCGGATGCCGTTCTGGAAGGGCGACCAGCCCGGCCGCCCGGTCGAGTTGGGCCGGGCCATCGGCGCCCGGCTCAGGGCGCTGCTGCGGTCCGGCGACTCCGACGCCGTCGCCGCGCTGCGGGCCGGCGGGCTGGACGACTGGGCCGCCGGCAACCTGATGGCCTACCTGCGGGAGCAGCGGGAGGCCACCCGCGCCCTGCCCGACGACCGGACGGTGGTGGTCGAACGGTTCCGCGACGAGCTGGGCGACTGGCGGCTCGCCGTGCACTCGGTGCTCGGCGCCCGGGTCAACGGCCCGTGGGCGCTGGCCATCGGCCGCCGCCTCGCCGAGCGCTACGGGGTGGACGCCCAGGTGCTGCCCGCCGACGACGGCATCGTGGTACGGCTGCCGGACACCGCCGACTCCCCGCCCGGCGCCGATGTGGTGATCTTCGAGCCCGACGAGATCGCCCAGCTCGTCGAGGAGTCCGTCGGCACCTCGGCGCTCTTCGCGTCCCGGTTCCGGGAGTGCGCGGCCCGGTCGCTGCTGCTGCCCCGCCGCGACCCGCGTCGCCGGCAGCCGCTCTGGCAGCAGCGGCAGCGGGCCGCCCAGCTCCTCGACGTCGCCCGGGAGTACGCCGACTTCCCGGTCACCCTGGAGGCGGCCCGGGAGTGCCTTCAGGACGTCTTCGACCAGCCGGCGCTGGCCGAGCTGATGCGCGACCTGGCCGCCCGCAAGATCCGTCTCGTCGAGGTGGAGTCCGAGCGCCCGTCCCCGTTCGCCCGCTCGCTGCTGTTCGGTTACGTCGGCGCGTTCCTCTACGAGGGCGACGCGCCGCTGGCCGAACGCCGGGCCGCCGCGCTCGCCCTCGACTCCGGGCTGCTCGGCGAGCTGCTCGGCCGCGTCGACCTGCGGGAACTGCTCGACCCGGCGGTGCTCGCCGAGACCGAACGGCAACTGCGCTGGCGCACCGAGCAGCGCCGCCCCCGCGACGCCGAGGACGTGGTCGAGCTGCTCCGCGTCGTCGGCGACCTGAGCGACGCCGAGCTGGCCGACCGGGGCGTACCGGCCGGGTGGCTGGCCGAGCTGGCGGCGGCCCGCCGGGTGCTGCGGGTCCGGATCGCCGGCGAGGACCGCTGGGTGGGCGTGGAGGACGCGGCCCGGCTGCGCGACGCGCTCGGCGTGGCGCTGCCGGTCGGGGTGGCCGAGGCGTACCTGGCGCCGGTGGGCGATCCGCTCGGCGACCTGGTCGCCCGGTACGCGCGCACCCACGGCCCGTTCGCGGCGGCCACCTGCGCCGCCCGGTTCGGGCTCGGGGTGTTCGTGGTCGAGCAGGCGCTGCGCCGGCTCGCCGCCACCGGGCGGGTGGTCTCCGGCGAGTTCGCCCCGGACAGCGTCGGCACCCAGTGGTGCGACGCCGAGGTGCTGCGGCTGCTGCGCCGCCGTTCCCTCGCCGCGCTGCGCCGCGAGATCGAGCCGGTGCCGCCGCGGGCACTCGCCGCGTTCCTGCCCCGGTGGCAGCAGGTCGGCTCGCCGGCCCGGGGCGTGGAGGCGGTCGCCGCCACCGTCGAGCAGTTGCAGGGCGCGGCGGTGCCGGCGTCCGCGCTGGAACGGCTGGTGCTGCCCGCCCGGGTGGCCGACTACTCCCCCGCCCAGCTCGACGAGCTGTGCGCCAGCGGCGAGGTGGTCTGGGCCGGGTCCGGGGCCATCTCCGGCGGCGACGGCTGGATCACCCTGGCGTACGCCGACGTCGCGCCGCTGCTGCTCCCGCCGCCGGGCGAGGCGCTAGCGCTGACCCCGCTGCACGAGGCCGTGCTGGACGCGCTCGGCGACGGGCAGGCGCTCTTCTTCCGCCAGCTCTCCGATCGGGTCGGCTCGACCGACGACGCCGCGCTCGCGGTCGTGATCTGGGACCTGGTCTGGGCCGGGCACCTCACCAACGACACGCTCGCCCCGCTGCGGGCGGTGCTCGGCGGGGGCGGGGCGCACCGGTCCCGGCCGTCCGCGCCGCGCACCCGCTACCGCCGCCCGGGCCGGGTGGCGCTGCCCAGCCGGGGTGGCCCACCCACCGTGGCCGGGCGCTGGTCCCGGCTGCCCGAACGCGACCTCGACCCGACCCGCCGGGCCGCCGCCCTCGCCGACCTGCTGCTCGAACGGCACGGCGTGGTCACCCGGGGCGCGGTCCTGGCCGAGCAGGTCACCGGTGGCTTCGCCGCGGTCTACCCGGTGCTGTCCGCGCTGGAGGAGCGCGGGGCGGCCCGCCGGGGCTACTTCGTCGAAGGGCTCGGCGCGGCCCAGTTCGCGGTGCCCGGGGCGGTGGACCGGATCCGCGCCCTGGCCGACGACGCCCGTGGCCCGGGCGGGCCGGCCGTGGTGCTCGCCGCCACCGACCCGGCCAACCCGTACGGCGCGGCGCTGCCGTGGCCGGAGCGGGTCGTCGACTCGGGTGACGGCGGGGCCCCGGCCACCGGGCACCGGGCCGGACGCAGGGCCGGCGCGCTGATCGTGCTGGTCGGCGGCGACCTGGTGCTTTACGTGGAACGGGGCGGACGGACCCTGCTGTCGTTCACCGACGACGCCGACGCGCTCGCCGGGGCCGGCAAGGCGCTCGCGGACGCGGTGCACTCCGGCGCCCTCGGCGCGGTCTCGGTGGAGCGCGCCGACGGTGAGGCGGTGCACTCCTCCCCGCTGCGCGACGCCCTGACCGCCGCCGGCTTCCGGGCCACCCCGCGCGGCCTGCGCCTACGCGGCTGACCCCGCCACGTCCCGTCCCGTCCCGTCCCGTCCCGTCAAGATCGTGCTCCATTCAGGAACGAGTGGTGTCGGAAGGTGGACGAGACCACTACTTCCCCGATCGAGCGCAATCTTGCGAACCGCCGTCGTCGCGGCGGGCGCGAGGTGCCCGGGGAGGCGGTTCGTGGGCGATAGGGTGTGGCCGGCGGACGACGAGGGAGGCGGCCGGGTGGCCCCGATCCAGGTACGACCTGCGGAACCGCGCGACGAGGCCGACGTGGCGGTCCTGCACCACCGCGCGTGGGGCGGCCCGTACGTGGTGGTCCACGACACCCGCTACGACCTGCGGGAGCTGCCGACGCTGGTGGCGGTGGACGGCGCGGGCGAGTTCGCGGGGGCGCTGGTGTACCGGCTCGCCGCCGACGGGCTGGAGGTGGTCAGCCTCGCCGCGAGCAGCCCGGAACTCGGCGCCGGCAGCGCCCTGCTCGTCGCCGCGGAGGCGGTCGCGCGGGCCGCCGAGGTGGACCGGCTCTGGCTGGTCACCACCAACGACAACCTCTCGGCGCTGCGCTTCTATCAGCGCCGGGGGCTGCGAATCGTGGCGGTCGACGTGGGCGCGGTCGACCGGGCCCGACGGCTGAAGCCGACCATCCCGTACGTCGGCGAGGACGACATCCCGCTGCACGACGAGCTGCGGCTGGAACGCCGGTTGGAGCCGATGCCGCGACCGCGGTAACCGGTCCGGGGGCTCGCGACAGAAACGACGCCGCGCCCCCGGGGTGGCCCCCGGAGGCGCGGCAGGCGGCAACCAGCCGTCAGTTCGCCCGGATCAACTGGCCCACCAGGCCGTGCTGCTCGTCGTTCGGCCCGGAGCTGAACCAGAGCGTGCCCTCGCCGCCGGTCCGCTCGGTCCCCGGCAGCAGCGCCCACAGGCCGTCGATCGTGATGACGTCGCCGTCGTCGTCCCGCAGCAGGCCCTGGAACTCGTCCCCGTCGAACACGTTGATCTTGCCGTCGCCGAAGTTGCCCACCAGCAGGTCACCGGCGAACCTGCCGAAACTCTTCGGCGCGATGGCCATGCCCCACGGCGCGTTGAGCGTCCCCCTGCTGGCGACCCGGCACACCTGCCGGCCGAAGTCGCTGAAGAGGTCCACGAAGCCGAGACCCACGCCGGGCACGTCGTCGTGGGCCGCCGCGTCCTGCTTCGCGTAGCTGACGTAGACCTGCTCGCCGACCGCGAACACGTTGAACGGCGCGAAGCCCTCCGGCAGATCCCGGTCCTGGAAGCTGCGGTCCGAAAGGTCGACCTTGTCGAAGTCCTCGTCGAACACGTCGATCCGCGCGTTGTGGAAGTCGGCGGCGAGGAGGAAGTTGCCGGAGCGCGTACGCAGCAGGGCCGCTCCCTTGTAGACCGCGCCCTCCGCACCGTGGGCGACGGCGACTCCATTGGCACCGGCGTTCTGGTTCCACGCGATCACGTCGCCGCTCTCGGTGACGAAGATGAATCTGGCCGGCGCACCGCCACCCGCGTCCGGGACCGCGAAGCCCGCCGTGTCGTTGAACACCGCGCCGGTCGGCCCGCCGGGCACACTGACCGTGATGTTGACCTTGTCGACGCGCTCGCCGTCCACCCCGCCGCTGTAGACGGTGGCCGTGTCGGTGCCGTTGTTGGCCACCCACAACGGCGTGTCCGGCCCCAGGGCGAGGCCCCAGGTGTTGACCGCGTTCGGATCCACGAGCGCCGGTCTTCGGGAATCCTGCTTCAGCGCCTGGTCGGAGACCTGGTTGATCACGTCGAAGCGTGGCGTCCGGTGCCGCTCGTGACCGCCGTCGTGGGCCCACGCCGGACTACCGACGGCGGTGGCCGCGGCCACCGCTCCGATGGTCACCAGCCGGGCCATCTTCGTCGCCATGCTGCTCCTCTCGATCGACTGACAGGGACCCGCGTCCGCGAGACGGGTCGGGTGACCGTCGCGGGGGCAGGCGTGGGCGCCGGCGGCTCGGTGCGTGGGAGTTCCTGGAGCCCGCGGCCGTTCCGATTCGGCCGGGTCGCCCATAGCGACCCTTCCACGGCAATCCGGGGCTCGACGCCGACTTGATGAAAGATTGTCACATTTCACCCGGTGGGGACGCCCTGCCGACCAGCCGTCCTGCTGCCACCGGCCCGCCAGATAGCCTTCCCGCATGGCCCGGACCGCCTGGATCTCGTTGACCACCGACTACGGCCTCGCGGACGGGTTCGTGGCGGCCTGTCACGGCGTCCTCGCCCGGCTCGCCCCGACCGCCCGGGTGATCGACGTGACCCACCTGATCCCGCCGGCGGACGTCCGCCGGGGCGCGGCGGTGCTCGCGCAGACCGTGCCGTACCTGCCGGTGGGGGTGCACGTCGCGGTCGTCGATCCGGGTGTCGGCACCGCCCGACGGGGGATCGGCCTGGCCACCCCCGGCGGGTTGCTCGTCGGGCCGGACAACGGGCTGCTGCTGGACGCCGCCGAGTCCCTGGGCGGAATCACCGAAGCGGTGGAGCTGACCAACCCGGCGTGGCTGGCGCCGGCGGTCTCCCGCACCTTCCACGGTCGGGACGTGTTCGCGCCGGTCGCCGCCCGACTGGCGCTCGGCGCGCCGCTCGCCGAGGCCGGCCCGGCGGTGGAGCCGGCGGCGCTGGTCCGGCTGCCCGTGCCGGTGGTCCGCGCCGAGCCGGGCGGGTTCGCCGCCGAGGTGCTCACCGTCGACCACTTCGGCAACGTCCAGCTCGCCGCCCCCGCCGGCCTCCTCGACGGGCTGCCCGCGCGGGTCCGGGTGGCCGGGCCGGCCGACCGAGGAGACCAGCTCGGCGCGCCTGACAGCGTGCCGCCATCCCGGCCCCAGCTCGACGACTCCGGCACCGCACCGCGGCCCGAGGCCGCCACCGGAGCCGCGGCCCGACCCGAGGTCGGCGCTGGAGTCGGTGCAGTGCACGGGCGCACCTTCGGCGACGCCCCGGCCGGCGACCTGGTCGTGTACGCGGACTCCGCCGGCCTGGTCGCGCTGGCGGTGAACACCGGCCGGGCGGTCGACCTGCTCGGCGTACGCGCCGGGGACGTGGTGACGGTGACAGCGAGCTGAGCCGTACGGCCCGGTCCAGGCGAGGGAGGATGGACGGGTGCCCGAGGGTGACACCGTCTGGAACACCGCTCGCGTCCTGCAGCGGGCGCTGGCCGGTGCCCGGCTCACCGGTTCCGAATTCCGGGTGCCGCAGCTCGCCGCGACCGACCTGACCGGCTGGACCGTTCGGGAGTCGGCCAGCCGGGGCAAGCACCTGCTGCTCCGGCTCACCGCCCCGGACGGGCACGCCGACGGCCGGCGGGACTGGACCCTGCACTCGCACCTGCGGATGGACGGCGTCTGGCGGACGTACGCCCCGGGGGAACGGTGGTCGGCCCGGCCGGCGTACCTGATCCGGGTGGTGCTCCGCTCGCCCGGCGCGGTCGCGGTCGGCTACCACCTGCACGAGCTGGCCCTGATCCCGGCCGCCGAGGAGGAGGCGCTGGTCGGCCACCTCGGGCCGGACCTGCTCGGCCCGGGCTGGGACCCGGACGAGGCGGTCCGCCGGCTGGCCGCCCACCCGGACGAGACCATCGGCGAGGCGCTGCTGGACCAGCGCAACCTGGCCGGGGTGGGCAACTTCTACAAGTGCGAGGTGCTGTTCCTGCGCGGCGTCTCGCCGTGGGCGCCCGTCCGCGCGGTGCCCGACCTGGCCGGCACGGTCGCCCTGGCGCAGCGGCTGCTGGCCGCGAACCGGGGACGCTGGACGCAGAGCACCACCGGCTCGCTGCACCGGGGGCAGACCAGCTACGTGTACGGCCGACGAGCCCAGCCCTGCCGGCGCTGCGGCACCGCCATCCGCAAGGAGGAACTGGGCGAACGGGTCACCTACTGGTGCCCGACCTGCCAGCCGGACCGCTCGTGACCCGGGTGTTGCGGTTGCGGCAACCGGCGTCGGTACCGGGCACCTGGGCCTCGACCGCTGACGGCCCATGGTCCCCACGACGGCCTCCCGCACCGCCCGACGTCCGGTCCGCCCGCGTCCACTTTGTAGGCTGGGTGCTCGTCCGCCCGAGCCGCCCGCACACCGCGCCACGGACGCCTCCGCAGGCCGGCGCGAGCGTCCGGACACGGGGAGGGATGTCTTGCGGTTCACCAGCGGGGCCCGGCTCGGTGCGTACGCGCTGACCGCGGCGTTGACACTGAGCGGGTGCGGAGTTCTCGGCGGCACCGGCGGATCGGGTGACCGCCGCGCCTCGGTGGCGGCCGCTGCCGAGACCGTCGCGGACCTCGGTGCGGTCGTCGCCACCCGCGACGTCCAGATCACCAAGAGCAGGAACCTGTACTCGGTGCGGGTGGAGCTGTACGAACTGCGGCGCCGGGACGGGTTCGTCACGGTCAACGTCAGGATGACCCGCACCGACCAGGGCACGGGGAACAACGACTGGCAGGTCGGCGACACCTTCGAGGGCGACACCATCTCGCTCACCTTCGCCGGGGTGACCCTGGTGGACCGGAAGAACCGCAAGCGGTACCTGGTCGCGAGAGTGGACCCGAACACCACCCTGGACGGGAGGGACAGTCAGTATCTCGCCTCCTCGGGGCTCTCCAAGGTGTTCGTGAAGCCCGGCCAGTCCATCGCGCTGTACGCCACGTTCGGCGCCCCGCCGGACGACGTGACCGCCGTCGACGTGGTCATCCCCCAGGTGCCGGTGTTCGAGAATGTCCCGCTCGGCTGAGCGGGTGGCGGCGCTGACCGCCACCGCTCTCGTCCTCGGCGTGCTGCTCGTCGCGCCGGCCGCCACGGCGGGGACCGCCTCCCCGGCGCCCGGGCCGATTGTGGTGCCCGGGCCGAGCGTCGCCGCCGGCACGGAGGTGCTCCGCCCCGCGCTGGACATCACCGCCCCCGCGCTCGACATCCTCGTCCCGGTGGAGGACCTGACCGACCGGAGTATCACCGCCGAGTCCCCCTCCCGGGTCGAGTTGACGCTGGCCGCCGACGTGCTCTTCGCCTTCGGCAAGGCCGAGCTGACCCCGGCCGCCCGGGGCCGGCTGGCCGGGATCGCCGAGCAGCTGCGCGCCGAGGCCCGGGGCGACGTCCGGATCGAGGGCCACACCGACTCGGTCGGCGACGAGCAGAGCAACCTGGCGCTGTCCCGGCGGCGGGCGGAGGCGGTCCGGACCGAGCTGGCCCGGCTGCTCGGCACCGCGCCGGTCAGCTTCCAGGTGCAGGGCTTCGGCGAGGCGCGACCGGTGGCGCCGAACCAGGTGGACGGCCGGGACAACCCCGAGGGGCGGGCCCGGAACCGACGGGTGGAGATCCGTTTCGACCGGTGAGACCGGGCGTCGATCCGTGGAAGTTCCACGAACCGGCAAGATCCGCCCGAGATACGGACGATTGGGTACTTCCCTCCCCCGCCTCCGACGTCGCATGCTGCGATTGACCGCTCGCCGATCGTCAGCAGCGCGCACGCCCGACACGCCGGGGTGGCGGCGGACGCGCCTTGATCCCGGGGAGAGCCATGGCCCTGTTCCGCAGACTCCGGGCAGGCTGGGCGGACCGCGCCGTCCGGACCGACGAGGACCATGCGCCGACCGTGCCCGCCACCCGCGTCGCCGAGGAGGTGACCGGGCCGGGGCCGGCCAGCCTCGACCCGGCCGCCGTGCCGCGCTGCTTCGGCCCGGTCCCGAACTTCGCCGGCAGCCCGCTGCCCGTGCTCGACCGGGACGGCCGGCCGGTGCCCGGCACCGGCATCCGCAAGTTCGTGGACGCGCTGCCGCTGCCCGTCAGCTTCGACACCGCCAGCTCGCCGCGCCACGACCAGGAGCCGGCGTTCGGCAACGCCGGCTCGGCTGGCGGCCATGATTCGGCCTCCGCGCCGCCGGGCGGCACGCCGGACCGGATGAGGGCCGGTCCGAAGCAGCCGCTGGAGGCGTCGCCGGCCACCGCCGGGCTGGGCGCCCGGCTGCCGGTGGCGGTGCCGGACACCATCACCTGGCCGGGCTGCGACTACTACGAGATCGGGCTGCAGGAGTACGCCCAGCGCCTGCACCGGGACCTGCCGGCCACCCGGCTGCGCGGCTACCGCCAACTCAACCTGGGCACCGACCCGTCCGGGCACAACACGGTCAGTCCGCCCGACCGTCCCTGGCACCTCGGCCCGGTGATCATGGCCCGCCGCGGCCGGCCGGTCCGGATCAAGTTCATCAACCAGCTACCCACCGGCCGGGCCGGCGAACTCTTCCTGCCGGTCGACGAGACCGTCGACGGGGCCGGTACCGGGCCGCTGGGCGGGCCGGCGCCGTACCCGCAGAACCGGGCGGTGCCGCACCTGGCCGGGGCGCAGACGGCATGGATCAGCGCCGGCAACCCCTGGCAGTGGGTCACCCCGGCGGGCGAGATCACCCCGTATCCGGTCGGGGTGGGGGTGGTCCCGGTGCCGGACATGCCGCCGCCGGGCGCCGGCGCCACCACCCTCTACTTCCCGAACGACCAGAGCGGCCGGCTGATGTGGCTGCACGACAACACGCTCGGCCTGTCCCGGCTCACCGTCTACTCCGGGCAGCTCGCCCTCTATCTGCTCACCGACCCGGCCGAGGAACGGCTGGTCGACGACGGGGTGCTCCCCGCCGACCAGGTGCCGCTGGTGATCCAGGACAAGACCTTCGTGCCGGACGACGCCCAGCTCGCCGCGCAGGACCCGACCTGGGACCGGGACCGCTGGGGCGCCAAGGGCAGCCTCTGGCACCCGCACGTCTATCAGCCCCGGCAGAACCCGTACGGCGGCACCGGCACCAACCCGACCGGCCGCTGGGACTACGGGCCGTGGACGCACGACCCGGACGGCGGAGGCAGCCCGTGGGTCGCCCCGGTGCCGAACCCGCACCACGACCCGGTCGCCGAGCCGGACGAGCCGCCGCTGGCGCCCAACGTGCCGCACCCGTCGGCCGTCCCCGAGGCGTACGGGGACACGCCGCTGGTCAACGGGGTGGCGTATCCGTACCTGGAGGTGGCGCCGCGGGCGTACCGGTTCCGGATCCTCAACGCCTGCGCGGACCGCAGCCTCAACCTCCAGCTCTACCGGGCCGGCTCGGACGGGCCGATGTGGGCCGAGGACGGCAGCCTGGCCGACCCGGACGCCGGGGAGGTGCCGATGGTCGAGGCGGTACGGGCGGCCGGCCGGCCGGCGTGCTGGCCCACCGACGGGCGCGACGGCGGGGTGCCCGATCCCGCCGCAGCCGGCCCGGAGCTGATCCGGATCGGCAACGAGTCCGGGCTGTTGCCCGCCCCGGTGGTGCTGGCGAACCGGCCGATCGGCTACCGGTACGACCGGCAGGACCCGACCGTGCTCAACGTGGACGGGCACGCCCTGCTGCTCGCCCCCGGGGAGCGGGCCGACGTGGTGGTCGACTTCGCCACGGTCCCGCCGGGCAGCACCCTGATCCTCTACAACGACTGCCCCGCCCCGGTGCCCCGGTTCGACCCCCGGTACGACCACCACACCGGCGCCGCCGACCGCACCCCGACGGGCGGGCCGCCCGCCGCCCGGCCCGGCTACGGCCCGAACACCCGGACCCTGCTCCAGTTCCGGGTGGCGGGCGCCCCGGCGACGCCGTACGACCGGGCTCGGCTCGCCGCCCGCCTCCCGGCCGCGTACGCGGAGAGCCAGCGACCGCCGATCGTGCCGCAACCGGCGTACGACGCGGCCTTCGGCACCCGCACGGCCCGGGAGACGCTCGTCTCCGCCCCCGCCACGTCGGTCACCTTCACCCCGGCCGGCGCGGTCGCCCCGGTGACGCTGCCGCTGTTGGTGAAGTCGGTCGGGCAGGTCTTCGAGGCCCGGCACGGCCGGGCGGTGGGGCGCCTCGGCGTCGGCCACCCGAACGCCGGGCCGCTCGACTCGGCCACCCTGCCGCTCGGGCCGGTCGACCCGGCCACCGAGGTGCTGTACGCGACCGACCCCACCGCGCCGGTCGGCGGGCCGACCGACGGCACCCAGCTCTGGCGGATCGTCGGGGACGCCCCGCGTACCCACCCGGTGCACCTGGAGGGCTGCGACGTGCAGCTAATCAACCGGGTGGGCTGGGACGGCACGGTGCGCCCGCCGGACCCCGACGAGTTGGGCTGGAAGGAGACCGTCCGGGTCAACCCACGGGAGGACGTGATCGTGGCGCTGCGCCCGGTCCCACCCAGCCTCCCGTTCAAGATCGGCGACAGCGTACGGCTGCTCGACCCGACCCGGCCGGCCGGCGCCCGGCTCGACGGCAGCCCGGTCAGCCCGGCCGACGGGCGGCCGGCCACGGTGGCCAACCAGCTGGTGAACCTGGGCTGGGAGTACCGCTGGCAGACCCGCGCGGCGGGGCTACGCGACCAGGGCATGAGCCGGCCCCTGGTGCTGCGGGTCGCGCCCGCGGCCCCGACCGGGCTGACCGCCACCCCGGCGCCCGGCTCGGCCACCGCGCTACCGGCCATCACGCTGGCCTGGACCGGCAACGGCAGCCGCCCCCAGGCCACGAGTCACCTGCTGCAACGGGCCACCGATGCCGCCTTCACCAGCGGCGTCACCGAGCTCACCGTGGCCGCCACCGCCACCCGGTACACGGACGCGACGGTCACGCCCGGGGTCACCTACCACTACCGGATCCGGGCGGAGAACGCGGTGAGCTGCTCGGCCTGGTCGAACAGCGCCCCGGCCTCGGTGCAGCTCGCCTCGCCGCAGAAGCTGGTCGCGGCGGTGCCACCGGCCGCGCCGCTGCGGGTCGCGCTGCGCTGGGCCAACCGCTCGTTCGCCACCGGCGTGGACGTGCAGCGGGCCACCAACCCGACGTTCACCAGCGGGCCGGGCACCACCGCCATCGCGGTCGGCGACGCCCACGTCGATCCGGCGGTCGCCCCGGACACCACGTACTACTACCGGGTCCGCACCACCTACCTCGGGGCGGCGTCGGCCTGGTCGACGGTCGCCACGGTGACCACCCCGCCCCGACCCGGGCTGCCGACCGGGGTGAGCGCCACCGCGACCGCGACCGCACCGGACACCGCCACGGTGATCCTGAGCTGGTCCGCCAGCACGCCCGCCGGACCGGGCTCGGGGTTCGTGGTGCAGCGGGCCGCCGACCCGGCGTTCGTCGACGAGCTGACCACCTTCACCGTCACCGGCCGGGGGTTCACCAACACCGGGCTGGCCCGGGGCGTCACCTACCACTACCGGATCCGGTCGTTCAACGTCGTCGGCACTTCCGCCTGGACCGGCCCCGTCCCGGTCACCACCCCCGGCCAGCCCTCTTGATCAAGGAGTTTGCGTCAAGAATTCGCGCGATCCCGACGCGAACTCCTTGATCAACCGTGCGGGGTGGGGGTGGGGGTGGGGGTGGGGGTGCGGAGTTCGGCCAGGGCGGAGGCCACGCCGTGCAGGAGATCGGTGGCCTCGGTCAGGCGGGCTGCCGCCGGGTGCTCGGTGGTGGGGCGGGCGTCCTCGGCCACGTAGCCGGCGGCGGCCACGACCAGCCGCTCGTAAGCCGACACCCCGCTCTCCAACTGGGCGGTGAGGGTGCCGTGCACCTCGGCCAGCGGCCCGTGCGGCGCGAGCTTGAGCGCCCGCTCCACGCCGGCCACCCGGGCGGCCAGATCACGCAGCGAGCGGTCGGCCTCGGCCGCCTCGCGGACCGCCGGCTCGGCCAGCCCGGTGAGCCGGCCGGACAACCCGTCCAGCGTCGATGCCGCCCGGTCGAGCCGGGCCCACGCCCGCGCGGCCGTGGTGCCACGCAGCGCCAGGCGGGACCGGACCCGGCGTACCTCGGCCAGGACGCCCGGCCCGGCGGGCAGCCGCTCGACGGCGGCGGCCAGCCGGGCGCGCGAGCGGGCGGCGGCCTCGGCCGGGTCGAGAGCCGGCGGCGCCGGCGTGGCCGCGAGGGCCCGCAGGTCGGCCCAGCGCCAGGCGGCGACCGCGATCGTGCTGCCCGCGGCGCCGGCCCAGATCGCGTCCGGCAGGCCGATTCCGGCATACGGGGTCAGCACCGCCGCGGCGCCGCCGAGCCCGCCGGCCAGCACGCTCCACCGGCGGGCGGAGCGCCGCAGCCGGCGCAGTCGACGGAAATGCCGAGCCCGTTCGTCCGCCATCGCTCTCCCCCGTTCCTAGCTGGTGGTGCTCTCCCCGGTGCCACGCTCCCGGCTCATGCTGGCCCGGATCTCGTCCAGCCGGGCGGCGGCGGCCGGGTCGGCGGCGGGCTGCGGCTGCCCGACGGCCGGCGTCTCCTGCCGGCCGGTCAGCCGCTCGCCGGCCATGCTCGACCGGATCTGCTCCAGCCTCGCCGACCCGGCCGAGTCGAGCGTCGCCTTCTGGATCTCCAGCATCCGGCCCTCGACCGAGTTGCCGGCCAGCTCGGCCCGGCCCATCGCGGTGGCGTAGCGGCGCTCGATCCGGTCCCGGACCTCGTCCAGCGAGGGAGTGGTGCCGGGGGCGGTGAGCGCGGACATGGACTCCAGCGAGTGGGCCACGCTCTCCTGCATCTTGGCCTGCTCGAGCTGGCTGAGCAGCTTGGTGCGCTCGGCCAGCTTCTGCTGGAGGATCATGGAGTTGTTCTCGACCGCCTTGCGGGCCTGGGCGGCCGCGGCGAGCGCCTGGTCGTGCAGGGTCTTCAGGTCCTCCGCGGCCTGCTCGGCGGAGACCAGCTGGGTGGCGAGGAGCTGCGCGGACTGCTCGTACCGCCCGGCCTCGGCCTCGTCGCCGCGCGCCCGGGTCTGGTCGGCCAGCACCAGGGCCTGCCGGGCGTTCGCCTGGAGCTGCTCGACCTCGGACATCTGCCGGGACAGCTTCATCTCAAGCTGGCGCTGGTTGCCGATCACCGCGGCCGCCTGCTGGACCAGCGCCTGGTGCTGCCGCTGGGCCTCCTCGACGGCCTGCTGGATCTGCACCTTCGGGTCGGCATGCTCGTCGATCTTCGAGCCGAAGAGCGCCATCAGGTATTTCCAACCCTTGACGAACGGGTTCGCCATCTCCGCGTTGTCCCCTCAGTAGCGTCGCGCCGCCTCGCCCGCGCCCGGCGAGTCGACCGGCGGGCCACGCGGTGTGCCTCCATCGTTCCAGGCGTACGCCAGCCCGGCACCCGGACGACCCTGATCAACAGTACGCGGCGGATGCCACCGGAGCCACGGCGTGGTCGCGCGGAGTCAGGCGGCGCAGACCACGTCCCGATCCGCAGGACGGACCCGGGTGCTGCGCAGCGTCGCCTTGAGCGGCGAGTCCTGACGGACCTGGACGGCCACCGACCCGTCGGAGGCCACCTGGCGAACCGCCCGGTTGGTCGCCTTGCGGACGGCCGACGGGGCCACCGGCGACGACTCGACCGGCTGGTCGGCCACCGGAACCAGCACCCCCGGCAGCTGCTCGGCCAGCGCGACCGTGTCGCTGACCTCGCGCAGCAGCTCGGAGAGACGGGCACCGAGCGCGTCACAGATCGCCGCCAGCAGCTCGCTGGAGGGCTCCTTCTGGCCGCGCTCGATCTCGGAGAGATAGCCGAGGCTCACGTTGGCGGCGGAGGAAACCTCGCGAAGGGTACGGTGCTGCCCCTGCCGGCGCGCCCGCAGTGCGTCACCGATCACCCGGCGTAGCAGGACCATCGCACCTCCTCCTGACGGGACCACCTGCTCCGGGCCGGCCGGCCGTGCCGCACCGGGCGCGGCGGACCGCTCCCGGCGCCGATGCCGTCCGTCGGAGCCTTCCCGCAACCGTACCCGTTGGCCGCCCGCGCGACATCCCGCCCCGCCTCTCCAGTTGCCCGGATCCATCCGGACCACACCCCGGAAGGCCGTCCCCGGGCGAGCCCGCGCTCGGGCGCGTCGCGCCACGCCTCACCGCCGGCCCGCTCCGGCCCGGTCGGCGTCACCCGTCTCCGCGTCGCCCGTCTCGTCGCCGCTCCCGGCGTGCGTCTCCGCGTCGGTATCGGCGCCCGTCTCGGCGGTGTGGATCCGCTCGGCCAGCAACCGCAGCGCCTCGATCACCGCGGCCGACCGGATGTGGTCGCGGCCGCCGTCGAGGTCGAGCCGGCGCACCCGGGTGCCGCCGGGACCGGCCACGGCGACGTACACCAGGCCGACCGGCTTGCCGTCCTGCGGCTCCGGCCCGGCCACCCCGGTGGTGGCCAGGCCCCAGTCGGCGCCGCAGCGGCGGCGGCCACCCTCGGCGAGCGCGGTGGCCACGTCCGGGTCGACCGGCCCGCGCTCCGCCAGCAGATCCTCCGGTACGCCGGCGAGCCCCGACTTGAGCTCGGTGGCGTAGACCACCAGACCCCCCCGGTACACGTTGCTCACCCCGGCGATCTCCACGATCGAGGCGGCGACCAGCCCGCCGGTGAGGGACTCGACGGTCGCGAGGGTCTCGTGCCGCAGCGACAGGCGGTGCACCACTCCCGCCGCCGGGTTCCCCACGGGCCGCTGGTCCCGCGCATCCGTCCCCATGCCGATCCTCTCTACCCCGCCGCCACCGGCCCTACCCACGCGCCCCTGATCCCTGCCCGCCCAGGCGGGAGGGGTTATGGGGTGGGCCGGCGGAGGCGGAGGGCTTGGGCGATGTAGTCGAAGCCGGTCAGCACCGTGACGATGACCGCGGCACCCATGATCCACGGGCCGACGGCGGCCGCCGCGGCGGGCATCGGCCAGAGGTACCAGGTGATGGCGAGGATCTGGAGGGCCGTCTTGATCTTGCCGCCCCGGCTGGCCGCGATCACCCCGTGCCGGATCACCCAGAACCGCAGCCCGGTGATCCCCAACTCGCGCAGGAGGATCACCGCGGTCACCCACCAGGGCAGCCGGTCGTACCAGGACAGCAGCACCAGGGCGGCACCGGTGAGCGCCTTGTCGGCGATCGGGTCGGCGACCTTGCCGAGCGAGGTGATCAGCCCGAACCGGCGAGCGATCCAGCCGTCCGCCAGGTCGGTCGCCGAGGCGACCACGAAGATCAGGCAGGCGGTCATCCGCCAACCGGCGTGGGCCATCCCGGAGGTGACCACGGTGACCGCGAAGACCGGCACCAACGCCAGTCGCAGCGCGGTCAGCACGTTCGCCGCGTTGAGCAGCGGAACTCGCGGCGCCACCGTCGACTCCGCCCCGGTCATCCCCGCACCCCGCTCCGGCCGCCGTGGCATCCCTCGTACCGCACCACGTGGCTCCCCCGCTCCGTCCGGGCCCGTCGTCACCGTGCCGCGCCGGGCGCCGCCGAGATCATCTCATCCGGTACGGCGACCAGGTCGACACCCTCGGTCGCGGTGACCGTGGCCCGGACCAGGTCGCCGGGGCGCAGCGCGGCGAGGTCGACCCCGCCCGCCTCGGGAGCGACCAGGGTGGTCGAACCGTCCACCTCGGGCGCCTGGTGGGCCGCCCGGCCCTCGACCACGCCGTCGGCGATCGAGTCGACCAGCACCTCGACCGTCGACCCGAGCCGCTCCTCGGCCCGCTGCGAGCAGAGCTCGTCGGCGAGCGCGGCGAGCTTGTCGTACCGCCGCTTGACCGTGGCGGCGGAGACCTTGCCGGGCAGGCCGGCCGCCTCGGTGCCGTCCTCGTCGCTGTAGTCGAACACGCCGATCGCGTCGAGCCGCGCCTCGGTCAGGAACCGGACCAACTCGGTCACGTCCTGCCGGGTCTCGCCCGGGAAGCCGACGATGAAGTTGCTCCGGGCACCCGCCTCGGGGGCCAGCGCGCGGGCGGAGGCCAGCAGCTCCAGGAAGCGGTCGGTGGAGCCGAAGCGGCGCATCCGGCGCAGCACCGGCTCGCTGGAGTGCTGGAACGACAGGTCGAAGTACGGCGCCACACCCGGCGTGGTGGCGATCACCTCGACCAGGCCGGGCCGGGTCTCGGCGGGCTGGAGGTAGCTGGCCCGCACCCGGACGATCCCGTCGATCGCGGCGAGCTGCGGCAGCAGCTTCTCCAGCGCCCGGGGGTCACCCAGGTCTTTGCCGTACGAGGTGGAGTTCTCGCTGACCAGCACCAGTTCGCGTACGCCGGTCTTGGCCAGCCACTCCGCCTCGGCAAGCAACTCGTCCGGCGTACGCGAGACGAACGCGCCGCGGAACGCCGGGATGGCGCAGAACGCGCAGCGGCGGTCGCAGCCGCTGGCCAGCTTGAGCGAGGCGACCGGGCCGGTGTCGAGCCGGTGCCGCAGCACCTGCCGAAGGTGGGCCGGGGTGTGCTCGTCGGTCTCCGCGGCCACCCGGGTCGGGGTGCCGTGGCCGGGCAGCGACACCGCCGCCCCACGCCGCTTGACCGGGGTGAGCGGCAGCAGCTCCCGCCGGTCCCGCGGGGTGTGTGCGTCCAGCGCCTCGCCCGCGACGACCGCGTTCAGCCGGGCGGAGATGTCCGGGTAGTCGTCGAAGCTGAGCACCGCCTGCGCTTCGGGCAGGCTGTCGGCCAGCTCACGGCCGTACCGCTCGGCCATGCAGCCGGCGGCGACCACCTTGGCGCCGGTGTCGGCGGCGGCCAGCAGCGTCTGGATCGAGTCCTGCTTGGCCTTCTCCACGAAGCCGCAGGTGTTCACGACCACCACGTCGGCACCCTCGCCGTCGGTGGTCACCTGCCAGCCGTCGGCGTGCAGCCGGGCGGCCAACTCCTCCGAGTCGACCTCGTTACGGGCACAGCCCAGCGTCAGCAGGGCGACACGACGGCCGTCGGGGCCGGAAGGGGAGGTGGCAGACACCATCCGAGGGTACCGGGCCGCGCCGGAAACCCGGCGACGGCCGCCCGCCGCATCGACCGCCCTGCCGGCCACGCGTCCGGGGTGCCCTGGGTCGCCCCGCGCCCGGGTGCCCACGCCCGGGTGCCAGCGCCCGGGTGCCCGCCCGCCAGTTGCGGCACATCGTGGTCTCCACCAGCCAGGAAACCGCAACATGCCGCAACCCGCGCGAGAGGCCGGCCGCCGGTGGGGTGGCCGGCGGGGAGCACGGGTCAGCGGGCCGCGGCACCCACCCGGGCCAGGCGGTCGAGCAGGAAGACCTCCGTGCCGGCGAGGCCGGTGGAGCAGAAGACCGAGATCTGGTCCGCACCGGTCCGGCCGGGGACCGCCCCGGCCAGCACCGCGCCCAGGTCGCGCAGCCGCCCGGCGTACGGCTCGACGGCGGCGAGCATCGGCGGGACGTACGCGGCGGCCTGCGCGGGCGAGTCGGTGACCAGCACATCGGCGGCGTCCAGCAGGTCCGGGCCGAACTCGTGCCGGTCGGTCTGCTTGAAGCCGACGGTGTTGACGTGGGTGCCCGGGGCGAGGTCGGCGGCGGCCAGCACGGGGGTGGTGCTGGTGGTGGCGAGCACCACCATGTCCCGGTCGCGGACCGCTTCGGCGGCCGAGTCGACCGCGCGGGCCGGTACGCCCAGCTCCACGCGGACCCGGGCGGCGAACGCCTCCCGGCGGGCCGGCGTGCGGCTGTGCACGGTCACCTCGCGCAGCCGGCGGACCGCCGCGGCGGCCCACACCTGGGTCCACGCCTGGCGGCCGGAGCCGACCACGCCGAGGGTGCCCGCGTCGGGGCGGGCGAGGGCGTCGACGGCCGCCCCGCCCAGTCCCCCGGTACGCCGGGAGCCCAGCTCCTCGCCGACCGCGATCGCCCGTACCGCGCCGCTGCGGGCGTCGTGCAGCACGACGAGTTGCCCGCTCTCCGGCAGGCCGAAGGTGTCGTAGGACCGGAAGCCGTACCACTCGCCGGTGAGGTGACCTGCGGTGAGCACCATCCGGCCCCCGCCCAGCGAGGCGGACGCCCGGGGCGGGGCGACCAACCGACCCTCGTACGCGGCCAGCAGCGCGTCCCGCATGGCGGCGACGGTGACCGGGGCGTCCAGTGCGGCGACGTCCTCGTCGGAGAAGAGCAGGGTCATGACGACCATGGTGCAACTTGAAGTTGACGTCAACTCCAGCGATGGTGGCCCTTCTCACCGCGGTGGTCGGCTGTGGCGGTGCTAACGTCGGCTGCGGCGGCACTGCCGCCCCGGACGAGTGGTGGGCGTACCCGGTCAGGCCAAGACGCCCCGAGTGAGTGACCACCCGTCCCGGCCCCGGCGGCCGGGCCCCACCCGGCAGAGGTGACCGTCATGGCCTGGATCGTGTTGGTGTTCTCCGGGCTGCTGGAGACCGCGTGGGCGATCGCCCTCGACCGCAGCGCCGGCTTCAGCCGCCCCCTCCCCTCCCTCGTCTTCGTCGTCTCGCTGGCGGCGAGCATGGCCGGCCTGGCGTACGCGCTGCGCGACATCCCGGTCGGCACCGGCTACGCGGTCTGGGTCGGGATCGGCGCGGTCGGCACCTCGCTGGTCGGCATGCTCGCGCTGAACGAACCGGCCACCCTGCCCCGGATCGGCTGCCTGCTGCTGGTGGTCGCCGGTGTGGTCGGGCTCAAGCTGTTCCACTGACGCCCGCGACGCGGGCCGACCCGGAACGCACGGCCGCCTCCGAGGCGTGCCGGGGCGCCCGGCCCGCACGCCGGGTAAGCAGGCCGAACGCCGGGTATGCGGGCCGCCCAGGGTGCGGAACGCCGCCGGTGTCTCGCCCCGCCCGGGCACTCGGGCGGGTGCCCGGAAACGGCTCGGCCGTCCGGTTCGGCGCTCGGCGTGCCGCGGGCTGTGGTCCCCGCACCCATCCGCGAGGGATCGACATCACGGAGGACACCATGGCCCACACCCACGCCACCACCGGCCAGCACAGCGGGGCCCGCATCTACACGATCGTCGCGTTCGTCTTCGCGTTCATCGCGATCTTCTTCCTGCCACCGCTGTTCGGCCTGGTCGGCCTGGTGCTCGGCATCGTCGGCGCGCTGCGGGGCGACAAGCCGCTCGGCTGGTACGCCGCGGCCGCGAGCGTCGTCGGCGCGGTGATCGGCCTGATCATCGGTTACGCGCTCCTGCACCATTGAGTCCCCGTACGCCCGAGGGCCCGCCGGCTGGCCGGCGGGCCCTCGTCGCGGTCCTCCCCGGGGAACGGGACGGCCGAGGCCCGCCCGAGTCCGGGCGGCTAGTGCAGGCGCACCGACGCCCCGGCCGGCGGCCGGCCGGGCGGCACCAGGACCAGTGACACCAGCGCGGCCACGGCGGCGACGACCGCGCTGAAGACGTAGGCGCGCGTGAAGCCGGTGGTCACCACCCCATGCGAGGCCAGACTCGCGGCGGCGACCGTGGAGACGACCGCCACGCCGACCGAACCGCCGAGTTCGTGGAACGTGTTGACGATGCCCGAGGTGACTCCGGCCTCCTCGGGCGCCACGTCGGCGAGCGCGCTGGTGGTGGCCGCCACCAGGGTCATCCCCAGTCCGGCCGCCGCAACGCTGATTCCGATGACCACCGACGCGGACGCGGGCCCCGCGGCGGGGAACGCGGCTCCCAGGGCGGCGACGGCGAGTCCCACGGCGGCCGTCGTCCGGGCGCCGAGATGTCCGACCCCGTGGCTGGCCGCATGGGCACCGACGATGGTGCCGACGGCGACCGGCAGGAAGAGCAGCCCGGTGGTCAGCGCGCTGTGTCCGCGTACCTGTTGCAGGTAGAACGAACCGAGGAAGAAGCTCGCGATCAACAGCCCGGTCGCCACCAGCATCAGGAACCCGGCGGCGGCGACCCGACGGCGGGCGAGGATCGAGAGGTCCACCAGTGGCGCCCGGACGGCCCGTTCGATCACCACGAAAGCCGCGTAGAGCACTGCGGCGAGCGCGAGCGGTCCGAGGGTGGACAGCGCGGCCCAGCCGTGGTCTCCGGCGTTGATCAGCGCGTAGAGCGCCGCCGCGGTGGCGAGCGTGACGGTGAGCGCCCCGGGCAGGTCCAGCCTCCGGCTTGCGCCGCGTGGGGTCGATCTCGGCACGACGACCGGCAGCAGGGCGAGCACGGCGAGCCCGATCGGGACGTTGACGTAGAAGACCCATTTCCAGCCCGGGCCGGCGGTGAGCAGGCCGCCGAGCAGCACTCCGGCGGCCGCGCCGGTGCCGCCCAGGGCGCCCCAGACGCCCAGTGCCCGGTGCCGTTCCGCGCCCTGGAACAGCATGGTGACCAGGGAGAGCGCGGCGGGAGAGAGCAGCGCGGCGCCGACGCCCTGGCCGATCCGACCGCCGATGAGCATCGTGGCGTCGACCGACAGCCCCGCCACCAACGACGACGCGGTGAAGAGCGCCAGGCCGGCGAGGACGGTCCGGCGGGCGTCGAACAGGTCGGCGACGCGTCCGCCGAGGAGCATCAGACCACCGAAGACCAGGGTGTACGCGGTGACGACCCAGGCCAGTGCCGCGCGGTCGAGTCCGAGGTCGGCACCGATGCTCGGCAGCGCGATGGTGACCACGGTGACGTCGAGGATGAGCATGAACTGGGCGACGCTGAGCAGCGCCAGCGCTCGCCAGCGGTGCGGCAGGGACTCGGCCGACGCGACGGCCTGCGGTGGCGATGTGACGTGGGCGTTCATGTGGCGGCTCCCGTACCGGACGGTGGGCGGGCCGGCGGGCCGTCCCAGCCGGCGCCCTAAGTCGAACACTCATGTACGACTTAGAGCCTCACGGTAACCTGAACACGGGTGTTTGACAAAGGAGGATGTGGTGGACGGGACCACCGACGCCGTCGGGACGCGGGGCAAGCGGGCGGACGCGCAACGGAACATCGCCGCGATCCTCGACGCGGCACTGGAGTGCCTGGTCCGGAACCCGGACGCCAACATCGCCGAGATCGCGCGGCGCGCCGGGGTCGGCCGGGTGACTCTCTACGGCCACTTCTCGTCCCGCGAGGACCTCATCGGCCAGCTGTTCACCCGAACCCTGGACCGGGCGGACCGGGCGTTGGATTCGGTGGACCTGACCGGCGATCCCCGGGCAGCCCTCAGCCGCCTCGTCGCGTCGAGCTGGCAGATCGTCGACCAGTTCCGGCACCTGCTCGACGCCGCCCAGCGGTCACTGCCACCCGCCCGTATCCGAGCCGCGCACGAGGGGCCGATGCGCCGCATCGCCGGCCTGATCGAGCGCGGTCAGGCCGAGGGCGTGTTCCGCACCGACCTGCCCGCGACCTGGATGGTCGCGCTGGTCCACACCGTGGTGCACGCGGCGGCGGACGAGATCGCCGACGGGCGCCTCGCCGAACAGGACGCCGCCCGCGTCATCGACGCGACCCTGCAGGCCGCGTACACGCCACCGGCCGGGTGACCCGACCGGCCAACTCTTGGCGCCCTACTCCTCGCCGCGGAGGCCCGCCAGGACCTCCTCCAGCTCGTCCGGCTTGACCAGCACGTCGCGGGCCTTGGAACCCTCGGACGGCCCGACCACGCCCCGGGTCTCCATCAGGTCCATCAGCCGGCCCGCCTTGGCGAAACCGACCCGCAGCTTGCGTTGGAGCATCGACGTGGAGCCGAACTGCGAGGTGACCACCAGCTCCACCGCCTGCACCAGCAGGTCCAGGTCGTCGCCGATGTCCTCGTCGATCTTCTTCTTGCTGTCCTGGGCCACGGTCAGCACGTCCGAGCGGAACTCCGGCTCGCGCTGGTTCTTGCAGAACTTCACCACGTCGGCGATCTCGCGCTCGGTCACCCAGGCGCCCTGGATCCGGAGCGGCTTCGACGCGCCCATCGGCAGGAAGAGGCCGTCACCCCGGCCGAGCAGCTTCTCCGCCCCCGGCTGGTCGAGGATGACCCGGGAGTCGGCGAGCGAGGAGGTGGCGAACGCCAGCCGGGACGGCACGTTCGCCTTGATCAGACCGGTCACCACGTCGACCGAGGGGCGCTGGGTGGCCAGCACCAGGTGGATGCCGGCGGCCCGGGCGAGCTGCGTGATCCGGACGATGGAGTCCTCCACGTCCCGCGGCGCGACCATCATCAGGTCGGCCAGCTCGTCCACGATCACCAGCAGGTACGGGTACGGCCGCAGCTCGCGCTCGCTGCCCGGCGGGGCCTTGATCTCGCCGGTACGCACCTTGCGGTTGAAGTCGTCGATGTGCCGGACCCCGTTGGCGGCGAGGTCGTCGTAGCGCATGTCCATCTCACGGACGACCCACTCCAGCGAGTCGGCCGCCTTCTTCGGGTTGGTCACGATCGGGGTGACCAGGTGCGGGATGCCCTCGTAGCCGGTCATCTCGACCCGCTTGGGGTCGATCAGCAGCAGCCGCACCTCGTCCGGGGTAGCCCGGGTGAGGATCGACACGAGCAGCGAGTTCAGGCAGGACGACTTACCCGCGCCGGTCGCGCCCGCGATCAGGATATGCGGCATCTTCGCGAGGTTGGCCACCACGTAACCGCCCTCGATGTCCTTGCCCAGCGCCACCACCATCGGATGGTGGTCGCCGGTGGCGGCCCGCGAGCGGAGCACGTCGCCGAGAGCCACGTTCTCCGGGTCGGTGTTCGGGATCTCCACACCGACCGCGCTCTTGCCCGGGATCGGGCTCAGGATCCGCACGTCCGGTGACTTCACCGCGTACGCGATGTTGCGGGAGAGCTGCGTGATCCGCTCCACCTTGACGCCCGGGCCCAGCTCGACCTCGTACCGGGTGACCGTCGGGCCGCGGGTGAAGCCGGTGACCGCGGCGTCCACGTCGAACTGTTCGAAGACGCCGGTCAGCGCGGCGATCACCTCGTCGTTGGCCTTGCTCCGGCTCTTCGGCGCGGCGCCGCTGCCGAGCATGTTGGCCGGCGGCAGGGTGTAGTCGCCGGCCAGCCCGGTCAGGGCGAGCTGCTCGGCCCGGCTGGGCATCGGCGAGTGCTCCGGCGGCTCCACCGGTTTGCGGGTCGCCGGCACCTTCGCCGGCCGCTTGCGCGGCAGCACCAGGGTGTCCTGCAGATCGGCGCCGTCGAGGTCGTCGAGGTCGTCCGGGTCCACCAGGTCCGCCGGCGGCGGGACGCGCTTGGCCGGGCGCTTGCGGGCCGGCTTCGGCGTCGCCTCGGCCTCGGCGTCGTCGGTGGCCGGCGCCCCGATGAGATTGCCGGCGAGCAGCCCGAGCCGTTCCGGGATCTTGTTGATCGGGGTCGCGGTGACCACCAGCAGGCCGAAGACCAGCAGCAGGACGAGCAGCGGCACGGCCACCCAGGCGGTGACGGCGGCCTTCAGCAGGTCGCCCACGCCCGCGCCGAGCAGGCCGCCGGCGTAGTCCCGCTGCACCCCGTTGGCCGGGTCCTGTCCGATGTGCAGCATCGCCGCGGTGGCGAGCAGCATCGAACCCCAGCCGACCAGGCCGCGCCCCCGGTGGGCGGGGTCGGACGGGGTACGCAGCAGCCGCCAGGCGCCGACCATCAGCAGCACCGGCACCACGATCGCGATCGCGCCGAGGAAGAGCCGGACGGTGTCGGCCAGGCGTGCGCCGACCGGCCCGGCGCCGCCGAACCAGATGGCCACCGCGCTGAGGATGGCGAGGCCGAACAGCAGCAGCCCGGCGCCGTCGCGGCGGTGCTCCGGGTCGAGGTCACGGGCCGAGGCGGCGTGCCGGCCGGCGGCCCGTACCGCCCAGCCCAGGCCGTGCGCGAGCCCCATCCACAGTGCGCCCACCGCACGACCGGCGTAGGCGGCCGGACTCGGCCGGGCCGCGGGCCGCCGCCGGGGAGCCGCCTTGGCGGCCTTCTTCGCCGGCTGACGGGCACGGCTGTTCGTGGTGCCACGCGGCGACGCGCCGCGCCGCCGGCTCGCCTGAGAGGTACGGCCCGCCATAGAGTCACCGTAACGGCGGGACCCGGTGGATCGCCGCTTTTCCGGGTCGTGTCCGCGCGTCGCAGCACCGACCGCGCCGCAGTCTGTGTTATTCGCCTCAGAAGGGATGCCCCATGGCGTCGCCGGAGATCGAGGACGGTCCGGACGGCCCCCTGGCCGGACACCCGCAGGCGTTGCGGCCGCTGACCGGCGAGCTGATCGCCGCCGTGCTCGCCAACCGGGGGTACGCGGTGGCCGAACACGCCGACGGCGACCTGGTGGGCCGCTGGGAACAGGGCCTGATCTGGTTCCACCGCCGGGGCGTCGCCGGGGAGCTGTTGCAGGTCCGCATGGTCGCCGCGCACCGCTTCGGCATCGAGCGGGTTCCCGACCTGTACGCGTTCTGCAACTCCTGGAACCACGACCGGCTCTGGCCGAAGGCGTTCGTGCACGTGGCCGACGACGGGCTGGCCCAGGTCTGCGGCGAGGTCACCACCGACCTGGAACGCGGCGTCACCCCGCACCAGCTCGACCAGTTCCTCGACCGCGGCATCGCCACCGGCTGCCAGCTCGCCGCCGCCGTGGGCCGCCTGCCCGGCGGGTCGGTCCGGTGACCACCTTCCGCGACCGGGGGCTGGCCGACGCCCTCGCCGACGCCCGGGACCTGCCCGACGGCGAAGCCCGCTGCGCCGAGCTGGAGCGGATCGCCGCCCGGGCCGACGCGACCGGCGACCCGCGTACCGGACTGGCCGCGCGGTTCGCGCTGATCGAGGCGTACCTGCATCTCGGGGAGCGGTGGCGGCTGGTCGAGCCGGTGCGCCGCTGCCTGGCCGCGCTCGACCGGTACCCCGGGCTGCTGGACGGCCGCGCCGGCGACGCCGAACGGCTGCGCCGGCACCAGCGGCAGGCGGTGGAGGCGCTGTTCGGCACCCCGCGGATCAGCCTGGACCAGGCCCGCTCCCTCCTGGACGACCTGGCCGAACGGCTCGGACCGGACGCCGATCCGGTGGCCGAGCTGCGCTGCCGGCTCGCCGACCACCTCGGCGACGAGCCCACCGCCCGCCGCGAGTACGCCCGCTGGCCCGACGGCCGTTCCGACTCGGCGCGCCGGACGCCGCGCCACGATCCGGAACAGCCGGACGGCCGCTCCGGCCCGACGGGGTCGGCGGCACGCGACCCGGCCGCCGCCGGGCGGCGTTCGCGTCGGGGCGGCGATGGGGTCGCTGCCGCCTCTGGAGCTGATGTCGCAGACGATTCAGCGGGCCGGCGGTCCGCCAGCGACATCAGCTCCACGGTGGGGCTGGGGCACGGCTGCCCCGGGTGCGCGCCGGCGCGGCGAGCCGAGCTGCTGGCCGGCTGGGGGGAGCCGGCGGCCGCCCTGGCGGCGCTGCGACCGGTGTTCGACGGTGAGGTGAGCTGCACCGACCAACCGGAACGTGCCCTCGCCGTGGCGCTGCTGCCGTGGCTGCGCACCGGCGCGGCCACCCGCGCCGCCCGGGCGCACGTACGGGCGTACCGCCGGCACCGCCGCGAGCGGACGGCATTCCCGCTGCTCGCCGCGCACCTGCGATTCTGCGCGCTGGGCGGGCACCTGGACCACGGGCTGGACCTGCTGGCCGAGCAGCTGCCCCGGCTGGACCGGCCCGCCGACGACCTGTCCGCGATGGAGTTCGCCGCGGCGGGCGCGCTGCTGTGCGGGTTGGCCGTCGAGGCCGGTCTCGGCGGGCGGCGGATGCACCGCCCGGGGCACGGGGCACGGCCGGCGGCCGAGGTGGACGTCGCCACGCTGGGCGGCCAGCTCCAGGCGCTCGCCATCGAGCTGGCCGGCAGCTTCGACGCCCGCAACGGCACCGGGCACCAGTCCGGTCGGATCGCTTCCTGGCTGGCCGAACGGCCGGTCGCCGACCCGGTGCCGCTGCCCGCCGAGGACGACGTCGACGACTGGCCGGACGACGACCCGGCCGAACCGGGCCCGCCGGGCGAGGACGATCCGGTCCCGCTCAGCCTGGCCCTGCTCACCGCCGCCCTCGACGTACGCGGCGACGGCTACGCGGTGCAGCCGGACGGCACGGTGGTGGGGCGCTGGGGCGAGGCCGTGATCCAGTTCCGCCGGCTCGGCCGCCGGGGCGAGATCCTGCACGCCCGGGTGGTGGCGACCCGCCGGCTGCCGGCCGCCCGCCACGCCGAGGCGTACGCGTTCTGCAACGCCTGGAACCACGACCGGCTGCTGCCGGCGGCGTACGTGCACGACCCCGGCGACGGGACGCTGGTGCTGGCCGCCGACGTCACCACCGACCTGGCGTACGGGGTGGCCCCGGCGCAGCTCGCGGTGCTGGTGACGGCGGCGGTCAGCACCGGCGCCGCGTACGCCGAGGCGGTTGCCGCGCTGCCCTGACCAGGGCGTACCCGGCAGACGGGGACGCCGGCCCACCGGGGGACGGTGGACCGGCGTCGGGAGCCGGTGGGGTCAGACCTCGACGACCGTCGGGACGATCATCGGCCGGCGGCGGTACGCGTCGTTGACCCAGCGCCCGACGGTGCGCCGGACGATCTGCTGGAGCTGGTGCGGGTCGGTGATGCCGTCCGCGGCGGCCCGGTTGAGCGCCTCGGTGACCAGCGGGACGACCGGGCTGAACGCCTCCGGGTCCTCGGAGAACCCCTTCGCGGAGACGGTCGGGCCGCCGACCACCTTGCCGGTGACCGAGTCGACCACGACGGTGGCGGCGATGAAGCCGCCGTCGCCGAGGATCCGCCGCTCGGTGAGCAGCGACTCGCTGACGTCCCCGACGGCGAGACCGTCGACGTAGACGTACCGGCTCTTCACGTGGCCGACCAGGCTGGCCCGCCCGTCCACCAGGTCGACGACGTCGCCGTCCTCGCAGAGCACCACCCGGTCGGGGGCGACGCCGGACTCGACGCCGAGCCGGGCGTGCGCCCGCAGGTGCCGCCACTCGCCGTGCACCGGCATCAGGTTGCTCGGGCGGGTGACGTTGAGCAGGTACAGCAGCTCGCCGGCGGGGGCGTGACCGGAGACGTGCACCTTGGCCACGTCCTTGTGCACGACCACCGCGCCGGCCCGGGCCAACCGGTTGATCACCCGGTAGACCGAGGTCTCGTTGCCGGGCACCAGGGACGACGCGAGCACCACCGTGTCGCCGGGGGCGATGGTGATGTGCCGGTGGTCGCCGCTGGCCATCCGGCCCAGCGCGCTCATCGGCTCGCCCTGGGAGCCGGTGGACATCAGCACGATCTGCTCGGGCGGCAGGGCGGTGGCCTCCTCCAGCCCGACCACCAGGCCGGGCGGGATGTTCAGCAGGCCGAGGTCGCGGGCGATGCCCATGTTGCGGACCATCGACCGGCCGATCAGGGCGACCTTGCGGCCATGCTCGATCGCCGAGTCGAAGACCTGCTGCACCCGGTGCACGTGCGAGGCGAACGAGGCGACGATGATCCGGCCGCGCGCCTTGGCGAAGATCGAGTCGAGCACCGGACCGATCTCGCGTTCCGGGGTGACGAAGCCGGGGATCTCCGCGTTGGTGGAGTCCGACAGGAGTAGGTCCACGCCCTCGGCGCCGAGCCGGGCGAAGCCGGCCAGGTCGGTGATCCGGCCGTCCAGCGGAAGCTGGTCCATCTTGAAGTCACCGGTGTGCAGCACCAGGCCGGCGCCGGTCCGGATGGCCACCGCGAGCGCGTCCGGAATCGAGTGGTTGACCGCGAAGAACTCGCACTCGAAGGGGCCGAGCCGCTCCCGCTCGCCCTCCCGCACGGTCAACGTGTACGGCTGGATGCGCCGCTCGGCCAGCTTCGCCTCGACCAGGGCCAGCGTGAACTGCGAGCCGACCAGCGGGATGTCCGCCTTGTGGGCGAGCAGGTACGGCACCGCGCCGATGTGGTCCTCGTGGCCGTGGGTGAGCACGATCGCCTGGACGTCGTCGAGCCGGTCCAGGATCGGGCCGAAGTCCGGCAGGATCAGGTCCACGCCCGGCTGCTCGACGTCGGGGAAGAGCACCCCGCAGTCGACGATCAGCAGCTTGCCGTCGTACTCGAAAACGGTCATGTTCCGGCCGATGGCGCCGAGTCCGCCGAGCGGAATGATCCGCAGGCCGCCTTCCGGCAGTGGCGGGGGAAGTTCACCCTCGATGTGCGCCTCGGTCACGCGTCCACCTCATTCTGCGACGCCGTCACCCGGCGTCCGTCGTGTCGTTTGATCATTCGGGAAGTGCCAGGCCCGCCGCCGCGCAGTCGGCGCGGAGCTGGGCCAGTTCGTCGGCGGTGGCGTCCACCAGCGGCGGGCGCACCGGGCCGGCCGGCAGGCCCTTGGCCGCCAGGCCCGCCTTCACCAGGATCACGCCCTGGGTACGGAAGATGCCGGTGTACAGCGGCAGCAGCCGCCGGTGCAGCGCGAGGGCGGTGGCGTGGTCGCCCGCCTCGTACGCCTCGATCATCTGCTTGGTCTGCACGCCGGTGAAGTGCGTCGAGGTGCCGACGACGCCGACCGTGCCGACCGCGAGGGCGGGCAGGGTCAGCGCGTCCTCGCCGCTGTAGTAGGCCAGGTCGGTGCGCGCGAGCACCTCGGAGGTCGCGGTGAGATCGCCCTTGGCGTCCTTGACCGCGACGATCCGGCCGTGCTCGGCCAGCCGCACCAGGGTGTCGGTGGCGATCGCGGTGCCGGCCCGGTGCGGGATGTCGTACAGCATGATCGGCAGGCCGGTGCCGTCGGCGACCGCGGTGAAGTGCCGCAGCAGGCCGCTCTGCGGCGGCTTGTTGTAGTACGGCGTGACCACCAGCAGGCCGTGCGCGCCGGCCTTCTCCGCCTGCGCGGCCAGCTCGATGGTGTGCCGGGTGTCGTTGGTGCCGACCCCGGCGAGGATCCGGGCCCGGTCGCCGACCGCCTCCACCACGGCCCGGATCAGGTTCTCCTTCTCCGCGTCGCTGGTGGTCGGGGACTCCCCGGTGGTGCCGTTGAGCACCAGCGCGTCGTTGCCCTGCTCGTCGACGAGGTGCTGGGCGAGCCGTACGGCGCCGTCCAGGTCGAGCGACCCGTCGGCGGCGAACGGGGTCACCATGGCCGTGATCAGTCGCCCGAACGGGCGCGACGCGCTCCGGTCGGGAGCGGCAGGGTGGTCGTGCGTCATGTTCACAACCTAGCGGACGACCACCGGAACCTCGGTGGCGAAGGGCGCAGGAGTCACTCGGCGTGCGGGCTGGCCGCGACCTCGGTGCCGTCGGGCAGCGTGGAGATCACGAAGTCGGCGAAGACGTTCGGCGCGACCCCCTGGAGCTGCCGCAGGCACTCCACGGCCAGCTCGCGGATCTCCACGTCGGCGTGCTCGGTGGCCCGCATCTTGACGAAGTGCCGCCAGGCCCGGTAGTTGCCGGTGACCACGATCCGGGTCTCGGTGGCGTTGGGCAGCACCGCGCGGGCCGCCTGCCGGGCCTGCTTGCGGCGCAGCGTCGGGTTGGGCTCGTCGACGAAGCGGGCCTCCAGGCCCGCCAGCAGCTCGGTGTACGCCCGCACGGCCGCCTCGCTCGCCTCGACGAACTTCTTGTGCAGCTCCGGGTCGTCGGCGATCACCGCCGGCTCGACCATGGCCGCGTCCCGCTCCGGGACGTACCGCTGGGAGAGCTGGGAGTACGAGAAGTGCCGGTGCCGGATCAGCTCGTGGGTGAACGAGCGGGAGACCCCGCTGAAGTAGAAGCTCACCGAGCCGTGCTCCAGCACGCTCAGGTGCCCGACCTCAAGGATGTGCGCCAGGTAGCCGGCGTTGGTCGCGGTGGCCGGGTTCGGCTTCTTCCAGCTCTGGTAGCAGGCCCGACCGGCGAACTCGGCGAGCGCCTGACCGCCCTCGGCGTCGGTCGACCACGGCACGTCGTCCGGGGCCTGGAACTGGGTCCACGCGATGAGCTTGACCTGGGGCTGCACCATGTCCGGCATTCCTGCGACTGTAGTGGCCGGTGGGCCGGCGGCGAAACTCGGGCACGCGGAGGTGAAACGCGGCACCACCAGCACCGCGGCCACGGCGGCCGGAACGGGTCAGACGTACAGCGAGGTGAACGGGGCCCAGGGCAGGTTGCGCACCACCGAGAAGGCGAACCACGCGGCGAGGAAGCCGCCGAGCACCTTCGGGCTGAGCCGCAGCTCCGGCAGCCGCCAGCCGAACGCCTGCTTCCCGGCCCAGGCGACGAAAAGGTAGGCCAGGAAGGGCAGCGAGAAGACGAAGACGAAGTGGTGCCGGGCGGCGGCTGGCAGATCGGCGTGCAGCACGTACCACAGGGCCCGGGTGCCGCCGCAGCCCGGACAGTCCAGCCCGGTGGTGAGCTTGAGCAGGCACGTCGGCAGGGCGTCCGGGCTGCTGTGGGTGGGGTTGCTCAGCAGCGCGTACGCCATGCCCAGGCCGACGCAGCCCACGGCGGCCAGCGGCACCGCCCAGCGCGGGGCACGGGCGTGCACCCGCAGCACGAAGCGGGTGAGCCGGTCCGGTTCGACGGGCTGGTACGCCGCCCCGGCGGGCCAGATCGCCGACCCGGGGTCGGCCGCCGCGCCTTCGACGTGCGGCGCGGCTGCGGGCGGAGGCGGGGGCGGGACGGAGACCGCCTGTGGGTCGGGCGCGGGGGCCGGCCGGTCAACGCTCGTCACCGGCTCACCGTACACCGGCCAGGCCCGTCAGCGCGGCGGCCAGCGGGAGCGCCAGATCGCCGGCGACCGGCGGGGCGACCGCGTCCAGGCCGAGCCAGCCGGCGAGCCGGTAGAGCTCGGCGGCGAGCGCCACCGCTGTCTCCCCCGGGTCGACGCCGGGCTCCACCCAGGCGGCCGGCACCAGCAGCACCCCGGCCTTCCGGTCGGCTTTCAGGTCGACCCGGGCGGTGAACCGCTCGCCCTGGCGGAACGGCAGCACGTAGTAGCCGTGGACCCGCTGCGGAGCGGGCACGTAGATCTCGATGCGGTAGGTGAAGCCGAAGAGCCGCTCGGCGCGGGCCCGCTCCCAGACCAGCGGGTCGAACGGGCTGACCAGGGTGTTGCCGCGGACCCAGCGGGGCAGCCGGGCCTGCGCGTGCAGATAGGCCGGCTGCCGCCAGCCCTGCACCTCGACCGGGGTCAGCTCCCCCGCCTCGACCAGCTCGGCGATCGCCCGCCGCGCCCCGGCCAGCGGCAGCCGGAAGTAGTCGCGCAGCTCCGGCTCGGCCGCCACACCCAGCGACCGCGCGGCGACCGCCACCAGCGTGCGGTACGCGTCGGCGTCGCTCGGGGTGGGGGCGTCGAGCACCCCGGCCGGCAGCACCCGCTCGGGCAGGTCGTAGCGGCGGGCGAAGGAGCTGGTGCGCTCGGCGGCGGTCACCTCGCCGGCCCAGAACAGGAACTCCAGCGCCCGCTTGACGGCCGACCAGTTCCAGCCCCAGTTGCCGGTCTCCCGGGGCGCGTCGTGCTCGATCTCGGCCGCGGTGAGCGGCCCCCGGGCGGCCACCTCGTCGCGGACCCAGGCGACCAGTTCGGGCTGCTCCTGGACGATCCGGCGCATCCCGCCCCACGCCTCGTCGCGGGCCCGGGCCATCCGCCAGCGCAGCGCCGGATGCAGCTCGACCGGGACCAGCGACGCCTCGTGCCCCCAGTATTCGAACAGTCGCCGGGGACGCCGGTAGGCGGCGGTGTCGAGCAGCGCGGTCGGGTAGGGCCCGAGCCGGCTGTAGAGGGGCAGGTAGTGGGCCCGTTGCAGGACGTTCACCGAGTCCATCTGGATCAACCCGACCCGGTCCAGCACCCGGCGCAGGTGCCGGCGGGTGGGCACCCCGGCGGGAGCCGGATCGGCGAAGCCCTGGGCGGCCAGGGCGACCCGTCGGGCCTGGGCGAGTGAGAGCGATTCCGGTACGGCCATCGCCGCGCACCCTAGTCCACGGGTACGACACGGTGGCTCCGGGTCACGGCGCGGCTCCGGACGCGCCGGAGCGGACGCTGGACCCGCCGGCCGCCGGGGCATAGAACAGACGGGTGCTCACCATCCGCCGGGAAGAACCGGACGACGCCGAGGCGATCGCCCGGGTGCACGTGCACGGCTGGCAGGCCGGCTACGCCGGGATCATGCCGGACGAGGTGCTGTGCCGGCTGAACCCGGCCGCCTGGGCGCAGCGCCGCCGGGACCTCGGCACCGCCGACCCGGAGCACCCGTTCGCCACCCTGCTCGCCGAGACCGACGGGGCGGTCGCCGGGTTCGCCACCTTCGGGCCGTACCGGAACAACCAGGACCGCGGCGACCTCGACGGCCGGTACGGCGAGATCCTGGCGGTGTACGTCGAGCCGGCGTACTGGGGCACCGGCACCGGCCGGGAGCTGCTCGCGGCGGCCCGGGCCGGCCTGGCCGAGCGGGGCTGGACGGAGTACCGGCTCTGGGTGCTCGCCGACAACGCCCGGGCCCGCCGTTTCTACGAGCGGGCCGGGCTGTCACCGGACGGCGAGGAGTCCACCTATCCGGTGCCGCTCTCCGGCGGGCGCGACCCGGTGCGGCTGCGGGAGCTGCGGTACACCGCCCGCCTCGACGGCTGACCCGCGCCGCTGGGCGGGCGCGTGACCGATCGGCTCGGCCGGGCGGCGGATCGGCACGCCGAGCAGCAGCGCCACGCTGATCCAGACGTACGTGTTGCTGCCGAGGAACCCGTCGATCCCGCCGAAGTTCTCGTCCCAGGACCAGATGATCCGGCTGCTCAGGAACGCGTACCCGATGGCCGCGGCGGCCAGCAGGACGGCGCGCCGGCGACCGCGCGCGGGAGCCGCCAGGCCGTGACCGACCAGCAGGATCAGCGCGGGCAGCAGCCAGACCAGGTGGTGCACCCAGGTCACCGGGCTGACCAGGCACATGGTGACGCCGGTCAGGGCCAGGCCGGCGGTCTGGTCGCCGGCGGCCGCCGCGGCGCGGGAGCGCCAGACCCAGACGGCCAGGGTGGCGAGCACCAGCACCAGCCAGGCGCCGGTGCTCGGATGCGCCGGGTCCAGCCGGGCGACCGCCCCACGCAGCGACTGGTTGGAGATGAACGCCAGCTCACCCACCCGGTCGGTGTTCCACAGCGCCGAGGTCCAGAACTCGCGGGAGGAGTCCGGGAAGAGCGCCCCGGCGAGCAGGGTGGCCCCGGCCGCCGCGCCCATCGCGGTGAACGCGGCCCGCCAGCGCCCGGTGACCAGCAGGTGGACGATGAAGATGCCCGGGGTCAGTTTGATCGCGGTGGCCAGCCCGATGCCCACCCCGGCCCACCGGCTGCCCGCCGGCAGCAGCCGCAGCAGGTCCGCCGCCACCAGGACGAGCAGCAGCATGTTGACCTGGCCGAAGTTGACCGTCTCGCGCATCGGCTCGTACGCGGCGGCCAGGCAGAGCGCCACCGCGAGGGCGAACCAGCGGGTCCAGCCGCAGCGGCGGGCGATCGGGTCGACCAGCCACCAGATGACCACGGTGCCGGCCAGCACGGTGGCGACCACGCTCACCGTGATCGCGGCGTGCCACGACAGGTACGCCATCGGCAGCATGAGCAGCGCGGCGAACGGCGGATAGGTGAAGCCGTACTGGGTGCCGGCCCTGAGGTAGTCGTAGATCTCCCCGCCGTCGTGCACCCACCAGTTCAGCGCGCCGTAGTAGACCCTGAGGTCGAAGAAGCCGTGCCGCGCGGCCGCCACCGACAGGAAGGCGGTCACCGCCACGGCGAGCACGACCACGGCGATGACCTGTGCTGCTGTCCGTCTGGCACCCTGCGCCACCGTCGCCTCCTCAGCCCTGCGTAGGCTCACGTGCCATGGCTGCAGGGTACGTCCGCCCAGCGCGTCCGGAGGACGCCGACGAGATCGCACGCATCCAGCTCGCGACCTGGCGTGTCGCGTACCGCCGGATCCTGCCCCGACACGTGCTCGACAACCTGGACGAGGTGTACCTCGCCCGGCGGTGGAGCGCGGCGGTGCAGGAGCCGCCCTCGGACGCGCACCGCGTGCTGGTCGCCGTCGAACAGGCCGAGCAATCGTATCTGGTGGGGTTCATGGCGGCCGGTCCAGCCGACGCCGAGGCGCTCGCGCCGGGCGAGCCGGCCGACGCGCTCGGCGACGGGGTGGCCGCGGTCACCGACCTGCTGGTCGAGCCGCGTTGGGGCCGGCGCGGGCACGGCAGCCGGCTGCTCGCGGCCGCCGTCGACCACTGGCGTACCGACGGTTTCGGCCGCGCGGTGGCGTGGGCGTTCGACGGGGACGCGGCGACCCGGAAATTTCTCGCCTCGACCGGCTGGGAGCCGGACGGCGCGGCCCGTGCGCTGGACGTCGACGACATGCTGGTCCCCCAGCTTCGCCTGCACGTCGCCGTGCCCGCCGAGCCGGCCTGACGAACCCCACCCACGGCCGGTCCCGCGTCCGGGACCGGCCACCGTCGGGTCAGCCCTTGTCGGCGCCCTCGTTCGCGCCCCGCACGAAGTAACGCTGGAAGATCGCGAACAGCACGGCCACCGGGATGGTGGCCAGCAGCGCCGCGCCGAGCTTGAGCGGATACTGGGTGCCCTTGCCGAGCGAGCCGCTGACCAGGTCGGCCAGCCCTCGGGGCAGGGTGAACAGGTGCGGGTCCTGGACCGAGACCAGGCTGTGCGGGAACTCGTTCCAGGAGCCCTGGAAGGACAGGATGGTCAGCGTGATCAGCGCGGGTTTCGCCATCGGCAGCACCACCGACCAGTAGGTACGGAAGACGCCCGCCCCGTCGATCCGGGCCGCCTCCTCGACGCTGACCGGGATCGACTCGAAGAACTGCTTCATGATGAACACCCCGGCCGCGTCCGCGAGCAGCGGCACCACCAGGCCCGCGTAGCTGTCGTAGAGGCCGAGCTGCTTGAGCACCAGGAACTTCGGGATCAGCAGCACCACGCCGGGCACCGCCATCACCGCGATGACCGCGGCGAAGAGCCCGGCCCGGCCCCGGAAGCGCAGCCGGGCCAGCGCGTAGCCGGCGAGCGAGTCGAAGAAGACCCGACCGAGGGTGACCAGCACGGTGACCAGCAGCGAGTTGCCGAGCCAGAGCGGGAAGTTGGTGCCGGCGAAGATCCGCTCGAAGCCGGCCAGCGTCACCGGGTCGGGGATCGGCGAGAGCGGGTTGGCCGCCGCGTCCGGCTCGGTCTTCAACGAGTTGCCGAGCTGGATGACGAACGGGTAGAGGAAGACCAACCCGAAGAAGACCAGGACCGCGTACCCCAGGATGCGGTTGACCAGGGCGTGCGGCGCGCTGCCGGCGCGGCGCGCGACGGGCGCCGGCCGGTCGGTCAGCACGGCCATGTCAGGACCCCTCCGGTACGCGTCGCCGCCACCACCGGCCGCGACGGGGTTCGTCCCGCTCGGCCAGCACCCGGCGTTGGAACAGGGTGAGCACGATGATGATCAGGAACAGCACGAACGAGATCGCCGCGCCGGGCCCGTAGTTGAAGTCCACGAAGGCGGTGCGGTACGACAGGTACGCCGGGGTGAGCGTGGTCTTGGCCGGGTCGCCCTGGCTCATCACGTACACCTGGTCGAAGACCTGCCAGGAGCCGATCAGGCCGAGGGTGAGCACCAGGAAGGTGGTCGGCTTGATCATCGGCAGGGTGACGTGGCGGAACCGCTGCCAGCGACCCGCCCCGTCGAGGGTGCTGGCCTCGTCCAGCGCCACCGGCACGTTCTGCAGCGCGGCAAGGAACATCAGCATGAAGGTGCCCGAGGTGGTCCAGATCACCAGGCAGATGATCGAGGTCATGGCGACGCTCGGCCCGGAGAGCCAGTCCCACCAGGTCAGCCCGAGCGGGCCGCCGGAGGTGAGCGCGGCCGGCGGGGAGTCCACCCCGACGGCGCCGAGCAGCAGGTGCAGCACGCCACGGGAGTCGGCGAACCACTCCGGCCCGTCGACGCCGAACAGGCCGAGCAGGTTGTTGACCGCGCCGGAGTTGGCGAACAGGAACAGGAACACCACGCTGATCGCCACCGAACTGGTGACCGAGGGGAAGTAGAAGGCGCTGCGGAAGAAGCCCTTCCCCCTGAGCATCCGGTTGTTCACGATCAACGCGAGACCGAGGGCGAGCGCGGTCTGCACCGGCACCACGATCCCGACGTAGTACATGTTGTTGCGGATGCTGGTCATCAGGTCCCGGCGGGCGAGCCCGTCCTCGGCGAACAGCCGGGTGTAGTTCTCGGTGCCGACGAACGGCACGTCGGCGGTGAACGGGCTGCCCTGGCCGTTCCAGTCGGTGAGGCTCACCCAGAGCGCCATCAGGATCGGCAGCAGCAGGAAGAGCCCGAGAATCACGATCACCGGCGCGACGAACAGCCAGCCGGCGACGCTCTCGTTACCGCGGATGCCGCCGCCAGGACGGCGGCGCGCCGGGCCGGCCGGTGTGGTGGCCGGGGCGGCGAGCACCTCCGTTGCCATCTCCCCTCCCTCTTCGGGGGGAGGTGTAAGGAGGGGCCCCCTATTAACGCATAGGGTTAACAAGGGACCCCTCCTTACACCTCAGCCGCCGAGCGCCGCCTTGGCGTTCTTGTCGAAGTTGCCGAGGATCGTCTTTGGGTCGCCGTTGGCCAGGCCCTGCAGGCCGGCCTCAAGGTCCCGCAGCACGCTGTCCATCTTCGGGGCGTTCACCGGGCCCTGGGCGTACGCGGCGCCCTCGATGAACGGCTTGTCCGCCGGGAACTCGCTGGTGTACTGGTCCCGGACGGACTGCCGGGACGGCATTACGCCGAACGCCTTGGCGAAGGCGATCTGCTGGTCGCCGGCAGTCATCGCCTCGACGAACTTGATCGCCTGCTCCTTGTACTTCGACTTGGCCGCGACGCCCCAGCACTGGGTGAAGGAGAGGGTGCCCTGTCCCTTCGGGCCGGCCGGCAGCGGGACGACCTTGTACTTCACGTTCGGGAAGTCGTTCTGCAGGGCGCCCTTGATCCAGTTGCCCTCGATGGTCATCACGGCCTTGCCCCGGCCGAACGCCTCACCGGACCAACCGGCGTCGAGCTGCTTCGGGAACTTCGCGTAGCCGCCTGCGAGCAGGGACTTCACGTACTCCAGCGCCTGGACGTTCTCCGGGGTGTCCGCGGTGGGCTGCTTGCCGTCCTTGCTCATCAGCCAGCCGCCGTTCTGCACCATGAACGCGCCGATCCGGTCCCGGGTGTCGCCGAGGGCGAGCGCCACCATGCCCTTCGCCTTGATCTTCTGGCTGGCGGCGGTGAGCTGGTCCCAGGTGGTCGGCACGTCGGCGTCGGTCAGGCCGGCCTTCGCCCACAGGTCAGTGTTGATCTCCAGGGCGAGGGTGGAGAAGTCCTTCGGCGCGCAGTAGAGCTTGCCGTCGTAGGTGAAGGTGCTGCGCAGGCTCTCGTAGAAGTCGTCCTTGTTACTGACCTGGTCGCCGTACGGCTCCAGCGCGCCGACGCTGGCGTAGTCGGCGAACCGGGTCGCGTCGACGTAGAAGACGTCCGGTGGGGTGCCGCCGGCGAGCGCCTGGCCGAGCTGCTGGGTGAGGTCCTGGGCCGGGGTGACGCTCGCGCTGTTGCCGGAGGCGGCGGCCCACTTGGCGGCGGCGTCCTGCACCGCCTTGGTCTCGGCCTCACCCGAGGAGCCGATCATGATCTGGAGGTTGGCCGGGCCGGTGGACTGCTTGGCGTCCTTGCCGGAGTCGTCGAAGCCGCTGCCGCAGGCGGCGGAGCCCAGGAGGGCGACGGCGGCGAGGCCGGCCACCGTTGCCCGGGTGAGGATCCGAGGTGTCATCTGATTCTCCTGGTGGGGGATGTGGTCACGCGGTGTGCCGGAGCACGAGCGTGGGACTGAGCAGCACATGCGGGGCGGTGGGCTGGCCGTCGAGCACGCCGGTGAGCAGCTCGACGCAGCGGGCGGCGGCGGCCGCGAGCGGCTGGCTGACGCTGGTCAGCCCGACCGCGGCGGCCACCGGGGTGTCGTCGAATCCGGTGACCGCGACCGGGACCTGCGTGTCGCGGACGGCCCGGAGGGCTCCGAGGGCGAGGGAGTCGCTGACGCAGACCACCGCCGTCGGCGGTGCGTCGGCGGCGAGCAGCTCGCGCATCTCCCGCTCACCCTGGTCGATGCCGTCCTCCGTCGCGCGGTGCGGCGCGGCGCCGTCGAGGCCCGCCGCCGCCATCGCGGTACGCCAGCCGGCGCGCCGGTCGTCGCCGACGCCGGAGCCTTCCGGCCAGCCGATGAAGGCAACCCGGCGGTGGCCGGTGTCGAGGAACCGCCGGGTGGCCTGCGCGGTGCCGGCGGCGCCGTCGACGTCGACCCAGGGGTGGGCGTCCGGGGCGTCCCAGGGCCGGCCGAAGGTGACGAACGGCACGCCCCGTTCGGCCAGCCAGGCGGTACGCGGATCACCGTGGTCGGTGCCGGTGAGCACGAACCCGTCCAGGTCGTACGCGCCGAGCAGGTCGTCGTAGGTGGCGATCTCGTGGTCGTCGCCGGTGGCGGAGTAGAGCAGGACCCGGTAGCCGGCGGCGTCGGCGGTCTCGGTGAGCCCGTGCAGGAACCGGTCGAGCACCGAGCCGTTGATCCCGTCCCGGGTGGGCTCGATCCGGACCGCGATGAGTCGGGAGCGGCCGGTCCGCATCTGCCGGGCGGCCTGGTTCGCGCGGTAGCCGAGGGTGGCGATCGCCTCCTGCACCCGCCGGCGGGTCTCCTCGCGGACGATGTGCGGCGCGTTGAGCACGTTGGAGACCGTCTGCCGGCTCACCTGAGCGTGCCGGGCCACTGTCGCGATGGTCACCTTTTCGGCCACGAAATCCCTCTCGCCACCTTGAACGATCCAACTCCGATGGGGCAGGATTAGATCGTTCAAGTTTCTGGAATGTTTCGCACTTTGCACCCGGCCGACGGCTTCTGTCAAGACGTCCGGCCACCGATCAGCACCAGGAGTTCCCTGTGTCCGAACGCCACCTCCAACCGCTGCTGCACGACCTGGTCGGGGTGGTGCACGCCCCGACCAGCGCGCTGGGCGACACGGCGGGTCAGATCCGGCCGAGCGGTGTGCAGGGCGTCTTCCACGCCGACGCCCGGGTGCTGTCCCGGGCCGAGCTGCGCGTCGACGACCGGGAGCCGGAGGCGGTGACCCGCGGCGCCGCCGGCCCGCACGGGGCCCGCTTCGTCACCCTGGCCCGCTGGCTCGGCGACCCCGGCGCCGACCCGACCGTCCGGATCGACCGGACCCGGCAGGCCGGCCCGTCCGGCCTCACCGAGGAGCTGCGTGTCTCGTCCACCGCCGCCGTCCCGGTCCGGGCCACGGTCAGCGTCGACCTCGGCTGCGACCTCGCCCCGATCGAGCTGGTCAAGTCCGGCGGCAGCGGATCACCGCTGGAGGCGAAGGCCGGCGAGCCCGGCCGGGTCGAGTGGGCCGCCGAGGGCCTTGTCGTGACGGTGACCGGCGAGGCGGCCACCGTGGACGTCTCCGGCGACCGGGCCGCCGCGCCCCGGCTCAGCTGGCCGGTCGAGCTGACCCCCGGCGGGTCCGTCACGCTGCGCTGGCGGCTCGCCGTCACCGACCCCAAGGCGGTGGTGGCCGCCCCGCCGGCCGGCCCGGACTGGTCCGTGCCGGAGGTCCGCGCCGACGACCGCCGCCTGGTCCGGCTGCTCGACCGCTCCCTGGCCGACCTACGCGGGCTGCGGCTGACCGACCCCGCGCACCCCGAGGACGTCTTCCTCGGCGCCGGCGTGCCCTGGTTCCTCACCCTGTTCGGCCGGGACAGCCTCTGGGCCGCCCGGATGATGCTGCCGCTCGGCACCGGGCTGGCCGCCGGAACGCTGCGGGTCCTCGCCCGCCGGCAGGGCACCCGGCTCGACCCGGCCACCGGCGAGGCACCCGGCAAGATCCTGCACGAGCTGCGCCGGCACGAGTTCACCCTGCCGGCCCACGAGCTACGGCTCCCGCCCGCGTACTACGGCACGGTCGACGCCACCATGCTCTGGGTCAACCTGCTGCACGACGCCTGGCGCTGGGGGTTGCCGGCCGACCAGGTCGAGCCCCTGCTTCCGCACCTGGAGACGGCGCTGCGCTGGCTCGGCGAGCACGCCGACGCCGACGGTGACGGATTCGTCGAGTACGTCGACACCACCGGCCGGGGCCTGGCCAACCAGGGCTGGAAGGACTCCGGCGACGCGGTCCGCTTCCGGGACGGCCGGCTGGCCCAGCCGCCCATCGTGCTGGCCGAGGTGCAGGGGTACGCGTACCAGGCGGCGGTGAACGGGGCCGACCTGCTCGACGCCTTCCACCGCCCCGACGCCGACCGCTGGCGGGAACACGCCGACCAGCTCGCCCGGCGGTTCCGCGCCGCGTTCTGGGTCGACGGCCGGTACGGACCGCAGCCCGCGCTCGCACTCGACCGGGAAAAGCGCCCGGTGGACTCGCTGACCAGCAACATCGGCCACCTGCTCGGCACCGGGCTGCTGTCTGGCGACGAGTCGGCACAGGTCGCGGCGCTGCTGTCCACCGAAGCGCTGGCCGGCGGTTTCGGGCTGCGCACCATGTCCACCGACGACGCCGGGTTCAGCCCGCTGTCGTACCACTGCGGGTCGATCTGGGCGCACGACACCGCGATCGTCCTCGGCGGGCTGGCCCGGGCCGGCTTCACCGAGGCCGCGCTGCGCCTCGCCGACGGCCTGCTCGGCGCCGCCGAGGCGTTCGACTACCGCCTACCCGAGCTGTACGGCGGCGACGACCGGGCGCTGCTCGGCCGCCCCGTGGAGTACCCGGCGGCGTGCCGGCCGCAGGCGTGGTCGGCGGCGGCTGCGGTGGCGCTGCTCCAGGCCGGTGTCGGCCTCTACCCGGACGTGCCCGGCGGCCAGGTGGAGGTACGCCCGCTGGCCGGCCCGGAGCTGGGCGCGCTCGCCGCCGGCGGCCTGCGGATCGCCGGCGCCCCGGTCACCGTGGACGTCGACCGCGCCGGCCACCCGACCGTCACCGGCCTCCCCGCCGACCTGACCACGACAACCATCCCCCGCATCCCGGCCCCCCGCCCCGCCGGCCACCCCCACCCCGCCCGTCGCCGTTGATCATGGAGTTGTTGTCAACGACACGCCTCACTGTCAGGCCGGGTGGGTGGGGGTTAGTTCGGCGACCAGTTCGTCGTCCTCCATCGCTCCTGTGGGCTGGAAACCCAGCGAGGTGTAGAGGGCGGCGGCCGAGGTGTTGTCGGGGTGGTAACTGAGCCGGATCGGGCCGCCCTGGGCGGCGAGCCAGTCGGCGAGGGTACGCACGGCGGCCCGACCGACGCCCCGATCCTGCTCCGCGGCGTCGACCACCATGCCGCCGATCCAGCGGGAACCGTCGTCGTCCACGCCCCACATGACGTGCCCGACCACCGTCTCGTCCGCGTACACCGCGAGCGAGTTCCAGACGTCCGAGCGCATGGTCAGCACCAGGTAGCGGGCGGCCAGCGCGGGCACCCAGGCGCGCTGGTCGTCGCGGGGCGCGATGTCGGCCACGGCCCGCCAGTTGTCGTCGTCGACCGGCCGCAGGGTCACGCGCCGGCCAGCCCGGTCGCGCAGGTCAGAATTGATCATGGAGGTGAGCCTATGCGTGGCCCCTGGGCTCGGCGAGCATTTTCCTGCGCAACGACGCCCTCCGGCCCGCCACCGGGCGGGTGGCTCAGTCGAGCAGGGCGTCCAGGCCGACGGTGAGCCCCGGGCGGTGGCGCACCTCACGCACGGCGAGCAGCACGCCCGGCATGAACGACGCCCGGTCGTACGAGTCGTGCCGGATGGTCAGCGTCTCGCCGGTGGTGCCGAACAGCACCTCCTGGTGAGCGACCAGACCGGTGGCGCGGACGGCGTGTACGCGTACCCCGTCGATGTCGGCGCCGCGGGCGCCGGGCACCTCGTCGCGGGTGGCGTCGGGCGCGGGGCCGAGACCGGCCTCGGCCCGGGCCTGGGCGATCAACCGCGCGGTGTGCGTGGCGGTGCCGCTGGGCGCGTCCAGCTTTCGCGGGTGGTGCTGCTCGATGATCTCGACCGACTCGAAGTGCCGGGCCGCGCGGGCGGCGAACTGCATCATCAGCACCGCGCCGATACCGAAGTTGGGGGCGATCACCACGCCCACCTCGGGCTTACGCGCCAGCCAGCCACGCACCCGGTCGAGGCGCTGCCCGGTGAATCCGGTGGTGCCCACCACCACGCTGATGCCCTGGTCGATGCACCAGTGCAGGTTGTCCATGACGACGTCGGGGGTGGTGAAGTCGACGACCACCTCGGCACCGGCGTCGGAGGCGGCGAACAGCCCGTCCCCCTGGTCGATCATCGCCACCAGGTCCATGTCGGCGGCCGCGTCGACCGCCTTGCAGACCTCCACGCCCATCCGGCCGCGGGCACCCAGCACACCGACCCGGATCGGCTCGGCCGGGCTCGTCTCCTGCTCCTCAGTCACGGGGCACAACCTATCCCAATCGGGACGCGGCCATCCGCCCGGACCGCCGGCATCCCACCGGGCGGCCTTGATCAACGCGGCGTACGGCAACCTGTGGTCTCCACAACGCCGGAGACCGCCACTTGCCGCAACTCGCGCGCAGCAAGCGGGCCGGCAGGCCGGGCAGGCGGACGGGACGGGTCAGGCCGTGAAGGCGGACCGGTCGAAGGGGCCGACGACCGCGAGGGACATCGGCCGGCCGAGCAGGTCGGCGGCGAGACCGTTCACGTCGTCCAGGGTCACCGCGTCGACCCGGGCCAGCAGCTCGTCCACCGGCATCAGGTCGCCGTAGAGCAGCTCACCCTTGGCCAGTCGGCTCATCCGCGATCCGGTGTCCTCCAGGCCGAGGACGAACGAGCCCTTGCTCATCCCCTTGCCCCGGGCCAGCTCGGCCTCGGTGATCCCCTCGGCGGCCACCCGGCGCAGCTCCGCCCGGGTCAGCTCCAGCACCTCGTCCACCTTGCCCGGCGCGCAGCCGGCGTAGACGGCGAACAGGCCGCTGTCGGCGTACTGGCTGGCGTAGGAGTAGACCGAGTACGCCAGGCCGCGCTGCTCGCGGATCTCCTGGAACAGCCGGCTCGACATGCCGCCGCCGAGGACGTTGTTGAGCACCCCGAGGGCGAAACGCCGCTCGTCGGTGCGGTCGATGCCGGGACACCCGAGGATCACGTGGGCCTGTTCGGTCTCCTTCGGCTCGACCAGGGTGGCGGCCGGCTTGGTGCGTACCGCCGGGGCGGCCGGGCGGTGCGGGGCCGGCACCGCCGGATCGGTGTCCAGCGGGGTGCCGCGCAACGCCTGCCGGACCAGCTTGACCACGGCGGCGTGGTCGAGATTGCCGGCGGCGGCGATGACGATCTGCGGCGGGGTGTACCGGCGGCGGTAGAAGCTCTGGATCTGCCGGCGGGTCATCGGGGTGACCGTCTCCTCGGTACCGGAGATCAGCCGGCCGAGGGGGTGATCGCCGTAGACGGCGCGGGCGAACAGATCGTGCACCTCGTCGCCCGGCTCGTCGTCGTGCATGGCGATCTCTTCGAGGATCACGCCACGCTCGGTCTCCACGTCGGCGTCGTTGAGCACCGAGTCGGCGACCAGGTCGCACATGACGTCGATGGCCAGCGGCAGGTCCTCGTCCAGCACGCGGGCGTAGTAGCAGGTGTATTCCTTGGTGGTGAAGGCGTTGGTCTCGCCGCCCACCGCCTCGATCGCCGAGGAGATGTCCAGCGCGCTGCGCTTGTGGGTGCCCTTGAAGAGCAGGTGCTCCAGGAAGTGCGCCGCGCCGCCCTGCGGGCCCGTCTCGTCGCGGGAGCCGACGGCCACCCAGATGCCGAACGAGACGCTGCGCATCGCCGGGATCGCCTCGGTGAGCACGCGCAGCCCGCTGGGCAGCACGGTACGGCGTACGGTCCCGCCCAGCGGGTCGTCACTGAGCGTACGGGTGACCGCGCGGGTCGAGCCGCCGGCGGACCGGGTGCTCCCGGAGGCGTGCCGGACGGCACCGGGCGGTGCCACCCCCTGTCGGCCCGCAGGAGAAGACGCACGCCGGGTCCGACTCACGAAAACCTGCTTCCAGTTCGACGAGGGGTGGGTGGTGCGGTGATCACGGCCGACGGCTCCGGATCGGGGTGGCCCGACGCGCCACCGCCGGAGGCGGCGGCGCCGGGCGACGGCACGGCGTCACGCGCCGCGCCGGAGTTGCCGAGGGCCGGGGCGACACCGTCGGCGTCGCCCCGGCCCTCGTGGATCAGCTGTGCCGGGTCCGGCGACGCGGGCGGGACTCGCCGCCGCCCTCGCCGCCCTCGCCGCCCTCGCCCCGCTCCGGGCCACGGCTGCCGCGCTCGCGGTCGCCCCGGTCGCGCGGGCCACGGTCGCCCCGGTCCCGGCCGGCCGGACGCTCGGCGGCGCCCTCATCGGCGGCCGGCGCCTCGGCGCCCTCCGGGCGGACCTTGTCCAGGTAGATCTTGCCGCGCTGGTCGATGTCGGCGATCTCCACCTCGACCTTGTCGCCGACGTTGAGGAAGTCCTCGACCTTCTCGACCCGCTTGCCGTCGCCCACCTTGGAGATGTGCAGCAGGCCGTCGCGGCCCGGAAGCAGCGAGATGAAGGCACCGAACGCGGCGGTCTTCACCACGGTGCCGAGGAACCGGTCGCCGACCTTCGGCAGGGTCGGGTTGGCGATCGCGTTGATCCGCTCGACCGCGGCCTGGGCCGACGGGCCGTTGGTCGCGCCGACGTAGATGGTGCCGTCGTCCTCGATGGAGATCTCGGCGCCGGTCTCGTCCTGGATGGCGTTGATGGTCTGGCCCTTCGGGCCGATCACCATGCCGATCTTGTCGACCGGGATCTTGACAGTGGTGACCCGCGGCGCGTAGTCCGACATCTCGGCCGGGGCCTCGATGGCCCGCTGCATCACGTCGAGGATGGTCTGCCGGGCCTCGTGCGCCTGCTGGAGCGCGGCGGCCAGCACGTCCGACGGGATGCCGTCGAGCTTGGTGTCGAGCTGGAGCGCGGTGACGAACTCCCGGGTGCCGGCGACCTTGAAGTCCATGTCGCCGAACGCGTCCTCGGCGCCGAGGATGTCGGTCAGCGTCACGTACCGGGTCTTGCCCTCGACCTCGTCGGAGATGAGGCCCATGGCGATGCCGGCGACCGGGGCCTTCAGCGGCACACCGGCCGACAGCAGGCCCAGCGTCGAGGCGCAGACCGAGCCCATCGAGGTGGAGCCGTTGGAGCCCAGCGCCTCGGAGACCTGCCGGATCGCGTACGGGAACTCCTCGCGCGACGGAAGCACCGGGATGAGCGCCCGCTCCGCGAGGGCGCCGTGACCGATCTCGCGCCGCTTCGGCGAACCGACCCGGCCGGTCTCACCCGTCGAGTACGGCGGGAAGTTGTAGTTGTGCATGTAGCGCTTGGACTTCTCCGGGGAGAGGGTGTCCAGCGACTGCTCCATGCGCAGCATGTTCAGCGTGGTGACGCCCAGGATCTGGGTCTCGCCGCGCTCGAAGAGCGCCGAGCCGTGCACCCGCGGCAGCACGCCGACCTCGGCGCTCAGCGGACGGATGTCGCGCGGGCCACGGCCGTCGATGCGGACCTGCTCGCGCAGCACCCGGCTGCGGACCTCGGACTTGGTCAGCGACCGGAACGCCGCGGACAGCTCCTTCTCCCGGCCCTCGAAGCGTGCGCCGAGCTCCTCGACGACCTTGGCCTTGACCCGGTCGAGGGCCTCCTCGCGGTCGTGCTTGCCGGCGATCTTCAGGGCCTCGGCGACCTCGGCGCGGGCCACCTCGGCGACCGCCTCGTACGCGTCGTCCAGGTAGTCCAGGAAGATCGGGAACTCGGCGACCGGCTTGGCGGCCACCTCGGCCAGCTCGCTCTGCGCCCGGCACAGCTCCCGGATGGCCGGCTTGGCGGCCTCCAGGCCGCTGGCGACGACCTCCTCGGTCGGGGCGGTGGCCCCGCCGGCGACCAGCTTCACGGTGTGCTCGGTGGCCTCGGCCTCGACCATCATGATCGCGACGTCGCCGTCCGGCAGGGCCCGGCCGGCCACCACCATGTCGAAGGTGGCCCGCTCCAGCTCCTCGTACGTCGGGAAGGCGACCCACTGGCCGTCGACGTGCGCCATCCGGGTGGCCCCGATCGGGCCGGAGAACGGCAGGCCGGAGAGCTTGGTCGACATCGAGGCGGCGTTGATGGCCACGACGTCGTACGGGTGCTGCGGGTCGAGCGCGAGGACGGTCTCGACGACCTGGACCTCGTTGCGCAGGCCCTTGACGAAGGACGGGCGCAGCGGCCGGTCGATCAGCCGGCAGGTGAGGATAGCGTCCTCGCTGGGCCGGCCCTCACGGCGGAAGAACGAGCCGGGGATGCGGCCCGCGGCGTACATCCGCTCCTCGACGTCCACGGTCAGCGGGAAGAAGTCGAACTGCTCCCGCGGCTGCTTGCTGGCCGTGGTGGCGGAGAGGACGACCGTCTCGCCGAGCTGGGCGATGACGGAGCCGGCGGCCTGGCGGGCCAGCCGGCCGGTGGAGAAGGTGACCTCACGGGTGCCGAAGGCCCCGTTGTCGATCGTTGCGGTGCGCGATTCGTTGCCGAGTCGGTTCTCGGTCATGGTGCAGCAATGCTCCTTCGCATCGGGGGCCCGCGACGCGGGGAGCTGCTCAGACGGCCGGTCTTCGATCGAAGCGCCCGGGTGACCGGCGGATGCCGGGGTGCCCGGAGGCCACTACCGGAGACCGGTACGCCGACCGGCTCCCTCTCGGGTGGTCGCGTGGCCCGGTTTTCTCAGTGGTACCGGAGCGGGGGAGCGGCCGTGCGGCCACTCCCCCGTCAGGTCACCGGCGCAGGCCGAGCCGCTCGATGAGCGACCGGTAGCGGTTGATGTCCTTCTTCTGGACGTAGTTGAGCAGCCGACGGCGACGGCCGACCAGCAGCAGCAGCCCGCGGCGGCTGTGGTGGTCGTGCTTGTGCACCTTCAGGTGCTCGGTGAGCTCGGCGATCCGCTTGGTGAGGACCGCGACCTGCACCTCGGGCGAACCGGTGTCGCCCTCGGCGGTCGCGTACTCCGCGCGGATCTTGGCCTTGGCTTCCTGGTCGAGCGCCATGTTCTCCCTGTTTCGTGGGTCGTTCGATGAGGTCCGTCGGATCGCTAGCGGCGACCGGGGCTCGGACCGGTCCTCGCACCCGCGGCGTCGTGCAGGCACGCGAGGCCCCACGTCGGTCAGCCGACGTCCCCGCCAGACTACCAGCCCGGCCGGGAACCACCCGGTGAAGGGCCGCGTGCCGGCCGGTGATCGTGCCGCGCGCCGGTCGCGCGGGGGCGGCCGACGGGCTCAGCCGAGCGCCTGGCGGGTCCGCTCGACGTCCTCGGCGATCTGGGCCAGCAACGGCTCGATCGAGTCGTACGTCCGTTGTTCCCGCAGGTGCGCCACGAAGTCCAGGGCCAGCCGCTCGCCGTACAGGTCACCGGTGAAGTCGAGCACGTACGCCTCCACCCGGCGCTCCCGTCCGGAGAAGGTCGGGTTGGTGCCGATGGAGACGGCCGCCGCGAGCGGCTCCCGCCCGCGACGTACCAGCCGGGCGGCGTACACCCCGTCGGCCGGGACCGCCGCGTACCGGTGGGTCAGCAGGTTGGCGGTCGGGTAGCCCAGCTCGCGTCCGCGCTGGTCACCGCGGACCACCACGCCCTCGACCCGGTGCGGGCGCCCGAGCGCGACGGCCGCCGCGGCCACGTCGCCCGCGTCGACGCAGGACCGGATGTACGTGGAGGAGAAGACCGTCCCCGCCTCGGCCACCAGCGGCGCGCCCTCCACCCCGAAGCCGAAGGTGCGGCCCAGCCGTTCCAGCAGGGCCACGTCGCCGGCCGCCTTGTGCCCGAACCGGAAGTTGTCGCCGACCACCACCTCGGCGGCGTGCAGGTGCTCGACCAGGATGTCGTGCACGAACGCCTCGGCCGGCAGCCGGGAGAACTCCGGGGTGAACGGCACCACGCAGAGCACGTCGACACCGAGCGCCTCGACCAGTTCCGCCTTGCGGGCCGGTTCGGTGAGCACCGCGGGGTGCGAGCCGGGGCGCACCACCTCGGCCGGGTGCGGGTCGAAGGTCACCACCACCGACTTGACCCCCAGCTCACGGGCGTGCGCCACGGCGTGGCCGATGGTGGCCTGGTGCCCCTTGTGCACCCCGTCGAAGACGCCGATGGTGACCACCGAGCGCCCCCAGCCCCCGGGTGCCGCCTCGTACCCTCGCCACCGCTGCATGCCGATCCTCCCCTGTTCGCCGCGCCGCCGTTGTCAGGCCGGGGCCAGCACGATCTCCGCGCGGGCCCGCCCGTCCCGCTCGCTGACGATAGCGATCAACCCGCCGTCCGGCCCGAACACGGCGTACGGGCCGGCGATGCCGGCCGGGTCGAGCGGGCCGCCGTGGGCGAGGACCTTCGCCTCGTCGGCGGTGGCGTCCCGACGCGGGAAGAACCGGTCGGCGGCCTCGGCCAGCGGCAGGTTGACCACGTCGGGGGCGCGTTGCTCCAGCGTGTCGAGGGTGGCCGCCTCGGCCAGGGTGAAGCCGCCCACGGCGGTGCGGCGCAGCGCGGTCAGGTGGCCGCCGACCCCGAGCGCCAGGCCCGCGTCCCGGGCGATGGCCCGGATGTACGTCCCGGAGGAGCAGGTCACGTCCACGTCCACGTCGACCACGTCCGGGGTGTCCCGGCGGACCGCCAGGACGTCCAGCCGGGAGATGGTGACCCGCCGGGCGGGCAGCTCGACGCTCTCCCCCTCGCGGACCCGCTTGTACGCCCGCTGGCCATTGATCTTGATGGCGCTGACCGCACTGGGCACCTGGTCGATCTCGCCGGTCTGGGCGGCGAGCGCGGCACGGATCGCGTCGTCGGTGACCGTGCCGGCCGCGGTGGTGGCGATCACGTCACCCTCGGCGTCGTCGGTGACGGTGGCCTGGCCGAGCCGGATCGTCGCGGCGTAGCTCTTGCCCGCGCCGATCACGTAGGTGAGCAGTCGGGTGGCCCGGCCCACCCCGATCACCAGCACGCCGGTGGCCATCGGGTCCAGCGTGCCGCCGTGCCCCACCCGCCGGGTACGCGCCAGCCGCCGGATCCGCGCCACCACGTCGTGTGACGTCATCCCGCCGGGCTTGTCGACCACGATCAGACCGTCTGTGCTCACGACCGCCAAGCCTGCCAGACCAGGACACCGCCGCACCCGCCCCCCTCCGAGTCGCCGCCACCGCACCACTTCCTCGACGCCGCCCGGCATCTCCTCGACCCCGTCAACGGGGCGGCGGGACGCCGGTCCGGCATGCGAAGATCACCCGCCATCTCATCCAGCGGATCAGGAACGGGAATGACGGACGAAGATCCCCGCCGGTTCGACCAGCTCTTCACCAGTGACGAGCCGGTGAAGGTCCCGGACTGGATGCGCACGCCGGTCCAGGAACGCGAACTGACCCGCGCGGAGCGACTCCGCGTCGGCTGGGCGCGGCACAGCGGAAAACTGCTCGGCCTCGTCGGCGCGTTGGTGGTCGTGGGCGTCCTGGCCTTCCTCGGCACCGCCGGCTGGCGCTTCGTCGCCAAGGTCAACCGGGGCGAGGTGGTGCTCGGGGGGCTGGCCCCGACCACGGCGCCCCGGCAGGTGGACGCGGACGGCAACACCCTCGGGGTATACCTCGACACCCCGGCCGAGCAGTTCGCCGAGGGCGAGGCCGCCATCGTCCTACCGCCGGCCCGCGCCACCGGACCGTTCACCGCGAAACAGGTCACCACGGCGCTGACCGCCGTCCAGGCGGCACTGATCGAAGGCCGGCTGCACCCCGACCGGCTGGCCACCGATCCCCAGCCCTTCCTCGCCATGCTCGCCCCCGACGATCGAGCGGCGGTACGCCGAGACCTGGCCGAGGGCAGGAACCTCGGCTACGCGACCCGGATCCTCCCCAACGCCAACCCCTCGTGGGTGCCGCAGGACGGGATCCGGGCGCGCGGCACCATCGAGTACAAGACCACCGCGGAGGACGGCATCCGGATGCTGGCCGTCACCACCCGCTTCATCTGGGTCTATTCCTTCGACCTGTTCCAGGCGCAGAAGCACCCGCCGGGGACGGAGTTGGTGACCGTACGCGATGAGGTGGTGTGGCGGTTCCCGCATCCGGACGACGTCCAGAAGTCGTCACAGGGGCTCTGGATCCAGGACGCCGACGTGACCATCGCCGGTGCACCGTGCGCGGCGCTGGATCAGGGCTACATCGCGCTGGAGTACGACCCGGTCGACCGGATCGTCGCTCGGCCCGGACCGGCGTCGACCGCCGACATCTACGACTCGGGTTGGCAGCCGGGCGACGGCGAGGAGTGTTGAGGGCGGTGGCGGTGGTCAGCGGACCGCGCCGACCACCGCCCAGCCGCCGGAGCGCAGCCGCAGCAGCAGGGCGGCCAGGCGGAGCGCCACGAACAGCGTCAGGCCGGCCCAGATCCCGCCCAGCCCGAGATCGAGCCCGTAGGCCAGCCAGATGGCCGGCAGGAAGCCGCCCAGCGCCGCCGCGATGGTGACGTTGCGCAGGTAGCGGACATCCCCGGCGCCGATCAGCACCCCGTCGAGGGCGAAGACCACCCCGCCGATCGGCTGAAGCGCGACGAACCACGGCCAGGCGACCATCGCCTGCTCGCGTACCTGCGGGTCGGAGCTGAACCAGGACGGCACCAGGCCGGCGCCGGCGGCGATGAGCACCGCGAAGGCCACCCCGCAGGCCCCGCCGAGCAGCGCGATCCGGCGGGCCAGGGCGCGGGCGCCGACGGCGTCGCCGGCGCCGAGCGCCGCGCCGATCAGCGCCTGCGCGGCGATCGCGAGGGCGTCCAGCACCAGCGCCGTGAAGAACCACAGCTGTACGGCGATCTGGTGGGCGCCGACCGCGGCGGCGCCGAACCGGGCGGCGACGGCGGTGGCGGACAGGAAGCTCGCCTGAAAGGCGACCCCGCGGATGAGCAGGTCACGACTGAGCACGAGCTGCTGGCGGATCAGCCGTGGCCGGGGACGCAGGGAGATCCGCTCGCGTACCAGCGCCGCCGCGAAGAGGCCGCCGGAGATGGTCTGCGCGACCGCGTTCGCCACCGCCGAGCCGACCAGGCCGAGCCCGACCGGATAGACCAGCAACGGGCAGAGCAGCGCGGAGAGCAGGTTGGGGGCGAGCACGAAGAGCAACGGCCGGCGGGTGTCCTGGACACCGCGCAGCCAGCCGTTGCCGGCGGCGGCCAGCAGCAGGCCAGGCGCGCCGAGCGCCGCGATCCGCAGCCAGTCCGCGGCGGCGTCGGCCACCTCACCGGAACCGCCGACGAGGGTACGCGCCAGCCACCCGCCGCCGACCTGGATGGCGAGCGCCACCAGCACACCGGCGGCCAAGGCGAGCCAGGACGCCTGGACCCCCTCGGCCACCGCCGCGGCCCGATCCCCGGAACCGAACCGCCGGGCGGACCGCCCCGTGGTCCCGTACGCGACGACGGTGCCGAGCCAGGCGGTCAGGGTCAGGACCGTGCCGCCGACGGCGAGCGCGGCGAGCGGGACGCGACCCAGGTGGCCGACCACCGCCGTGTCGACGAGGACGTAGAGCGGTTCGGCGGCGAGCACCACGAGTGCCGGCAGGGCGAGCGCGGCGATCCGGCGTGGCGACGCGGCATCGGTGGCGGGTGCGGTGGTCTGACTCATCGCAGCCGATCCTCACACGTCGCCCGTAAGGAACGCAATCAGCCGGACCACTTACAGGTGCCGCCCACCCCCACCCCGTGGGTCGGGCGGGCGGATCACTGACGGGTGTCCATCGAGGTCTGCAGCGCGCGGCGCATCTGCTCGCGCGCCTCGTCGGTGGTGGTCTCGGTCTGCGGCTTGCGCTTGGTCGCCATCGGAGTTCCCTTCCAGGGTGCGGGACCACCGGCACCCGGTGGCCCGACGGGCCGACGAACTCCGGCTCGGACGCATTCGCCGATGCCGATTGGATCCGTCGGTGCTGCTGGGCGCCGGGGCGGCGGCCCGGGATCACCGGGGCGGCTCGCCTGACAGCGTGAGCGCGGGTCGGCCTGACCCTGGCGGGAGGCGGCACCGGGTGTGGCGCCACCGCCCATGACCAGCGCCGAAGCGCTGGCCCTCACCTAAATTAACGTTTACTTTCCACATGCTGCCCACTGTTCCCGCGATACGGACACCGGTCGGTCAGCGGGCCAGGAAGTGCCAGCCGAGCCACCACCAGAAGCCGAACAGGCCGATCCGCCCGACCGGCACCGGGCCGACCTCGTAGCGCATGACGAAGGCGCACACGTCGGCGAGCGACGGGATCCGCGAGCCCTCCCGCCGGGCGACCCACTCGACGGCCGCGAAGAGCAGCAGCGCGGTCAGGAAACCGCCGATCGCCAGAGTTCGCATCATCGGCGGACCAGCCCCCAGAACGCGGACAGCCAGGCGAACCACGCCGCGGAACGGACCAGGTGATCCTCCAGCAGCGGATCGGCCAACAGGGAGAAGGTGGGGAACTCGTCGCCGACGTTCAGCACGAAGGTCGCCCCTTCGAAGACCCCGAAGATGGTGACCGGCACCAACCACCAGATCGCGCCGGACGGCAACCGGCCCGGCGCGGGCCGCCGGGGCACCCGGTTGCTCAGCCCGATCCAGATCAACGCGCCACCGGTACCGAGCGTGTAGAGGTTGGCCTGGGCGGAGAAGGACGGCAACTGGCCGCCCACGAGAGAGAGACAGATCAGCACCGGGACGGAGACCACTGGACGGTCCCAGGCTCGGGGCACCTCGGCGGTGAGCTCGCGGGAATGATCCATCACCCGATTGTCCCCACCGTCACGGAACGCGGGAAGGCCAGTACGCCCCGGAATCGCCCCTGAGATCAGACCGTCAGCAGCGCCCCACCCAGCTCGGCGCGGATCCGGTCCAGCACCTCGTCGACCGTGCCCCGCCCGGTGAACCCGGCCGCGAACCGGTGCCCGCCGCCGCCGAGCGCCACCGCCACCCGGCTCACGTCCACCGCGCCCTTGCTGCGCAGCGAGACCGCCCATTCGCCGGGCGCGACCTGCTTGACCACACAACTCACGTCTGCCTCGGCCGTGCAGCGCACCGAGTCGATCAGTGCCTCCAGCACGTACGCCGGCTGGCCGTACCGGGCCAGGTCGTCCTGGGTGGCGTACGTCCAGACCAGCCCGCGCCCGGCGGCGGCGGCCGGTTCCAGCCGGGCCCGGCCCAACACCTCGCCGAAGAGCCGGACCGCGCCGAACGGGCGGGTGTCGAAGATCCGCCGGGAGATGTCCCCGGGGCGGATGCCGGTGGCCAGCAGCCGGGCCGCCATCCGGTGCACCTCGGGCGTGGTGGCCTCGAAGCGGAACGAGCCGGTGTCCGTGCTCAGCGCGACGTAGAGGCAGGTGGCGATCTCCGCGTCCAGCGGCACCCCGAGCCGCTCCAGCAGCCCCTCGGCGACCACCGAGGTGGCCGCCGCGTGCGGGTCCACCAGGTGGATGCCGCCGAACCGGGTGTTCGAGGCGTGGTGATCCAGCACCAGCGCCGCGCCGGCCTTGTCCAGCCGGTCAGCCAGGTCGCCCAGCCGGGACTCGCTCGCCACGTCGAAGCAGATCACCAGGTCCGGATCCGGGTACGCCTCGTCCTGCGGCACCAGCAGGTCGAGCCCGGGCAGCCAGCGGAACGGCTCGGGCACCTCCGGCGGCCCGGGAAAGGTCGCCTGGAGGTGGCGTACGCCCCACCGGCGCAGGCCCAGCCCGAAGCCGAGCATGCTGCCCAGCGCGTCGCCGTCCGGGTTGACGTGACAGATCAGCAGCACCCGCGCGTCGGCGGGGAGCCCGCGTACCGCCGCGAGGGCGGCCGCCCAGTCGGTGTCGGTGGGGCCGGCACCGGCCGGCGTACCGCCCTCGGCGGGTGAGGTCACCGGCGGTCGCCGCCGCGCGGCTCGTCGTCGCCGGTCTCGGCGTCCTCGACGTCGGCGTCCTCGTCCTCGTCCTCCAGCCGGTACGGCTGCGCGTCGCCCGCGTACTGGGCCTTGGCCGCCAGCCGCTGCACCTCGGCGTCGGCGTTACGGGCCGCCGCGAGCAGGTCGTCGATGTGCTTTACCTGGTCCTGCACGTCGTCCAGGACGAACGTCAGGGTCGGCGAGTGGCGCAGCCCGAGCGCCTTGCCGACCGTACTGCGCAGCATGCCCTTGGCGCTCTCCAGCGCGGCGGCCGTGCTGGCCTGGGCCGCCGCGTCGCCGAGCACCGTGTAGAAGACGGTGGCGTCGCGCAGATCGGCGGTGATCCGGGCGTCGGTGATGGTGATCATCCCGAGCCGGGGGTCCTTGATCTGGCTCCGCACCACCGACGCGACCAGTTCACGGATGCGCTCCGCGTGCCGGCGTACCTTGGCCGGATCCGTCATGTCCCCCACCTCCAGGGCTTCCCACTCCCGGCCGGAGACGACGGCGCGGGCGCCGCCGGGTCCGACCCCTCAACAACTCGAACACTACCCGCGCCGCCCCGCCCGCCGCGCAGGGCCGCCGGTGCAAGGAAGGGCGCCCTATTAACGCCTCGTGCGGGTAAAGGGCCCTTCCTAACGGCCTGCCCGGGCGCGGCCCGGTCAGTCCTCCGCGCCGTAGAGACGGCGGCGGACGGAGAGCAGCTCGGTCTCCGGGCGGGCGGCCACCAGCCGCTCGCAGGAGTCGAGCACCTCGCGGACGTGAGCCGCCTCGGCGGCCACCACGGCCACCCCGATCTCCGCCCGCCCGTGCAGGTCGAGCGCCCCGACCTCGGCGGCCGACACCTCGAACCGGCGCAGCGCGGCGACGATCGGCCGGACGTACGAACGCTTGGCCTTCAGGGACCGGGAGTCCCCCGGCAACAACAGGTCGAAGTGCGCGGTTCCCGTGTACACGGCGAGCAACGGTACGCCCAGCCCACCACCCGGGTCACCCGTTTTCCGCCGACGGCTCCGGCCGCCGCCCGGCGTCACGCGCCGCCGAGCGGGAGTCGTCGACAGCTTCAGCTCGCCGCGCGGCGTCAGACCTGCCGAGCGGGAGCCGCCGGCGCGACCGCCACCAGCACGTCCCGGTCGATCGCCTGATCGACCCGGTGCGCGAGATCCCGGTAGCCGGGCCCGTCCACCACCCGCAGGCCGGCCCCGGCCAGCACCTCCTCGGCCGCCGCCCGTGGGGCCACCTGGGTGTTCCAGGACAGGCCCAGCGCCCCGCCGGGGCGCAGCAGCTCCCGCCAGACCGGCACGGCCGCGCCGAGCAGGTCCAGCGGGCTACGGGACAACCCATGACCGGTACGGCTGCCGTGCGCCACCCCGTACGGGGCGTCGGTGACGATCACGTCGGCGCAGGCCGGCCGGAGCACCTCCCGGGCCCGGGTGGTGTCGGTGTGCAGCATCGTGACGCGCTGGGTCGCCCCGGCCCGGTGCTCGTCCCGGGACGGCGCGAGCACCGCCTCGAACCGCCGGGCGAGCAGTTTGCGGTCCCGGCGTACCGACACCATCTCCGCGGTGTGCTTGAGCCGCTTGCGGCGCAGCCAGGTACGCAGGAACGCGGCGTACGCGTCGACGTCCTTACCGTCATGCTCGACACCGATGCCGTCGTAGCCGTACATCAGCGCCTGGTTGAGCGTGGTGCCCCGGCCGCAGAGCGGGTCGAGCACCACGAGCCGCCGGTCCAGCATGCCGCCGGCCGAGGCGGAGGCCAGCAGGGTGACGTTGAGCAGCAGTCGGGTGAACTGCTCGTTGGTCTTGCCGGCGTACTTCGGGATGGTGATCAGGTCGGAGTCGTACCGGGCCAGGGGGCGCAGTGGCACCGGCCGGAGCAGGTCGTCGCCCACCCGCTCGAACAGCGCGTACGCCGCCGACAGGTTGGCCAGGTACGCCAGGTCCCGGGTGCCCGGCCCCGGCTCGGGCGCGGCGAAGGTCAGGTACTCCACCCCGCCGATCCGCTCCACCGCGATCTCGGCGGGCGCCGCGTCGAGCACCCCAGAGCCGGCGAAGGCCGACAGTTCGGCGCGGGCCAGCCGGCCGGTCGCGTCGGCGTAGACCCGGTTGGCGGAGGGGGCGAGGAGCAGCGCGTACCTGAGCACGCCGGAGATTGTCGCAGTACGCGCAGACGGCGACGGCCGGGACCCAGGGGTCCCGGCCGTCGGTCGTTCACGCCGCTCAGGCGCGCGGCTTCTCCCGCATCTCGAAGGTCTCGATGATGTCGCCGACCTGAACGTTGTTGAAACCGCTCAGCGTCAGACCACACTCGAAGCCCTCGCGGACCTCCGTCGCGTCGTCCTTGAACCGCTTGAGAGAGCTGATCGTGAGGTTGTCCGCCACGACCGCCCCGTCCCGCAGCAGCCGCGCCTTGGCGTTGCGGCGCATGATGCCGGACCGGACGATACAACCGGAGATGTTGCCGATCTTGGACGAGCGGAAGATGTCGCGGATCTCCGCGCTCCCCAGCTCGACCTCCTCGTACTCCGGCTTGAGCAGACCCTTGAGGGCGGCGTCGATCTCCTCGATGGCCTGGTAGATGACGGTGTAGTACCGGATCTCCACGCCCTCGCGGTCGGCGATCTCGCGAACCTTGTTGGCGGCCCGCACGTTGAAGCCGATGATCGTGACCGCCTCGGACGAGGCGCTCGCGAGCATGACGTCGCTCTCGGTGATCGCACCCACGCCCCGGTGGATGATCCGAAGCTGGACCTCCTCCGGGATGTCGAGGTTGAACAGCGCGTCCTCGAGCGCCTCCACGGAACCGGAGCCGTCGCCCTTGAGCACCAGGTTGAGCGAGGTCTTCTCGCCCTCCTTGAGCTGCTCCATGAGCGTCTCGAGGGTGGCCCGGCCACGGGAGTTGGCGAATGCCGCCGCCCGCCGCCGCGCCTGGCGCTGCTCGGCGATCTGCCGCACGGTCCGGTCGTCCTCGGCGGCCAGGAAGGTGTCACCCGCACCCGGCACCGTGGTCAGACCCAGCACCATGACCGGACGCGACGGACCGGCCTCGTCGACCGGCTTGCCGTTCTCGTCCAGCATGGCCCGGACCCGGCCGTGCGCCCCACCGGCGACGATCGAGTCGCCGGCCCGCAGGGTGCCCTTCTGCACCAGCACCGTCGCCACCGAACCGCGGCCCTTGTCCAGGTGCGCCTCGATGGCGACACCCTGCGCCGGCCCGTCGATCGGAGCGGTCAGCTCCAGCGACGCGTCGGCGGTCAGCAGCACGGCCTCCAGGAGGTCCTCGATGCCGATGCCGGGCTTCGCGGCCACGTTGACGAACATGGTGTCGCCGCCGTACTCCTCGGCAACCAGGCCGTACTCGGTCAGCTGCTGGCGGACCTTGTCCGGGTTGGCCTCCGGCTTGTCGACCTTGTTGACCGCGACCACGATCGGCACGTCCGCCGCCTTGGCGTGGTTGAGCGCCTCGATGGTCTGCGGCATCACGCCGTCGTCGGCCGCGACCACCAGCACCACGATGTCCGTCACCTGGGCACCACGGGCACGCATGGCGGTGAACGCCTCGTGACCCGGGGTGTCGATGAAGGTCACCGCCCGGTCCTCGCCCTCGTGCGGGACGTGGACCTGGTACGCGCCGATGTGCTGGGTGATGCCACCCGCCTCGCCGGCCACCACGTTCGCCTTGCGGATCGCGTCGAGCAGCTTGGTCTTACCGTGGTCGACGTGACCCATGACGGTCACCACCGGCGCACGGCTGACCAGGCGGTCCTCCGACACCACCGCGTCGAGGTCGATGTTGAACTGCGCGAGCAGCTCGCGATCCTCGTCCTCCGGGCTGACGATCTGCACGTCGAAGCCGAGGTGCTCACCCAACAGCAGCAGGGTGTCGTCGGAGCACGACTGGGTCGCGGTCACCATCTCGCCCAGGTTGAACATCTCCTGGACCAGCGAACCCGGGTTGGCGTTGATCTTGTCGGCGAAGTCCGACAGCGAGGCGCCACGGGACAACCGGACGACCTGACCCTGACCCCGGGGGGCACCCGAGGACATGGTCGGGGCCGACAGGTTGTCGAACTCCTGTCTGCGCTGCTTCTTGGACTTGCGGCCTCGGGTCGGCTTGCCACCGGGACGCCCGAAGGCACCCGCGGTGCCGCCGCCACGGCCACGGCCGCCGCCACCCGGACGACCGGCGCCACCGGCCGGCGCACCCGGACGGAAGCCACCGCCGGCACCGCCACCGCCGCCACCGGGGCCACCCCGGTAGCCGCCGCCACCGCCGCCGCCACCGGGACCACCCCGGTAGCCGCCGCCACCGCCGCCACCCGGACCGCCACGGAAACCACCGCCGCCGCCACCGGGACGACCGGCGCCACCGCCGGGACGACCCGCGCCGGGGCCGCCAGGGCGACCGGGGCGCTGGCTCGGCATGGAGGCCGGGCTGGGCCGCGGCGGCATCGAGGCCGGGCTCGGCCGCGGCGGCATCGAGGCCGGGCTGGGCCGCGGGCCACCCGCACCGGCGGCCGGGGGCCGCTGCTGCTGGCCGCCCTGGATGCCGAACGGGTTGTTGCCGGCGCCGCGCGCCGGCGGACGACCGCCGGGCCGCGCGCCCGGACCCGGGGCCGGCGCGCCGGGACGACCGGCAGCCGGGGAACCCGGACGGGGCGGCATGGTGCCCGGACCCGGACGCGGGCCGGGACGGGGGCCACCCTCGGTCGGGGGCTCCCGGCGGACGTTCTCGCGCTGCTGCTGGCGGGCGGCCTGCGCGGCCTTGACCGCGGCCTCCTGCTCAGCCTTCAGTGCGGCGGCACGCGCCTCGGCGGCCGCCACCTCGATGTCGTGCGCGCTCGCCGGCTTGGCCACTGGAGCCGCCGGCTGCGGCGGACCGGGAACCGGACCCTTGGGCTTCGGCCCGGGGGTCGGCGGCGTCGGCCGCCGGGGCGGCATCGGCTTGGCCGAGATCCGGGGGGCACCCGGGGTCGGCGACGGCGTCGGGGTCGGGGTCGGCGCCGGGGTGGGCGCGGCCGCCGGCGGGGCGGCCGGCGCAGCCGCACCGGCGGAGGCCACGAAGGCGCTACGCAGCCGTCGGGCGACGGGCGCCTCGACGGTGCTGGACGCGGACTTCACGAACTCGCCCATCTCCTTGAGCTTGGCGAGAACGGTCTTGCTTTCGACCCCGAGCTCCTTGGCGAGCTCGTGTACGCGGGCCTTTCCTGCCACTGCACTCCTCACTCCGAGGTCGTGCGGGCAGCACCCGCAGCGACCTCACTCGTGCACTTGAAGCCTGGTCATTTCTGCGACTTCATCGTGTGCTCATGTCGGTCGTCCTACCTTGCTAGCGACCCTCGACCGATCGGGCTGACCGGTCGTCGGGGTTGGCGCGTCAACGTGCTCCGCCAGCACGCCGTGATCGATGATCCCGGCGATGCGCAGTGCCCGCCCGAAGGCGCGGCGCCGCACCGCTTGCGCGAAGCAGGCCGGATCTGGGTGCATGTTTGCTCCCCGACCCGGCAGTCTGCGGGCCGCATCGGGCCGGAGGCTGAAGTGACCAGCCCCGTCACCGAACGCGACAATCCGCAACAACTCGCTGGCCGGCGCTCGTTTCCGGCAGCCCACACAGGTGCGCTCCGGCAGCGCGCGTCGTGCCACTGGAGGAAGTCTACCCCTAGCTGCTCGAGATCGCGCCGCCCGGCTCGGGTACGTGATCAGCCCCGCTCCGGTCGCCCGTGTCTGCCTGCTCCGCGTCGGAACGGATGTCGATCCGCCAACCGGTCAACCGGGCCGCGAGCCGGGCGTTCTGCCCTTCCCGGCCGATCGCCAGCGAGAGCTGGAAATCCGGCACGGTCACCCGGGCGGTCCGGCTGGCCAGGTCGACCACCTCCACCCGCAGCGCCTTGGCCGGGGAGAGCGCGTTGCCGACGAAGGTGGCCGGGTCGTCCGACCAGTCGATGATGTCGATCTTCTCGCCGTGCAGTTCGCTCATCACCGCGCGGACCCGCTGGCCCATCGGGCCGATGCAGGCGCCCTTGGCGTTGACCCCCGGCGCGGTCGAGCGCACCGCGATCTTCGTACGGTGACCTGCCTCACGGGCGATCGCGCCGATCTCCACCGTGCCGTCGGCGATCTCCGGCACCTCCAGCGCGAAGAGCTTCTTCACCAGCGCGGGGTGCGACCGGGACAACGTGATCTGCGGCCCGCGCATTCCCTTGGCCACGTGCACGACGACGCAGCGGATCCGCTCGCCGTGGTCGTACCGCTCGCCGGGGACCTGCTCGGACTGGGGCAGGACGCCCTCCAGCTTGCCCAGGTCGACGCTGACGATGCCCTTCTCCTTACGGGCCTCGTGCGCCTGCACCACGCCGGTGACCAGGTCACCGTCGCGGCCCACGTACTCACCGAAGTGCACCTCGTCGGTGGCCTCCCGCAGCCGCTGGAGGATCACCTGCTTGGCCGTCATGGCCGCGATCCGGCCGAAGTCGTGCGGGGTGTCGTCCCACTCCCGTACCACGGCGCCCTCGGCGTCCACCTCCTGGGCGTACACCGAGGCGGCCCCGGTCTTGCGGTCGATCTCCACCCGGGCATGCGGCTCGGCGCCGTCGGTGTGCCGGTAGGCGGTCAGCAGCGCGGTCTCGATCGCCGCGAGGATCGTGTCGAACGGGATCTCCCGCTCGCGCTCCAGTGCGCGCAGCGCCGCGAGGTCGATGTTCACCTCTCCTCGTCCTCCACATCATCTTCGTCGTCGATGTCGTCGATGTCCTCGCCGGCCTCGTCGTCGGCCAGCTCGTCCAGGCGGCTGAACTCCACCTGGACCCGGCCGGGCCCGAGCTCGGCGTACGGGTGTGCCACCCGGCCGGCGTCGGTCTCCAGCACCACGTGCTCGTCGTCGGCCTCGACCACCCGGCCGGTGAGCTGGCGGTCCGCCGCGGTCCGCTGCTCGGGCACGCCCGCCCCGCCGCGCACGGTCACCTTGACCAGCCGGCCGACGTTGCGCCGCCAGTGCCGGGGCAGGGTGAGCGGCCGATCCACCCCCGGCGAGCTGACCTCGAGCTGGTACTCGCCGGCGACGATGTCGCCGCCGGCCTCCTCGGCCGCGTCGAGCGCGGCGGAGACCGCCCGGGACACGTCGGCGACGGCGTCCAGGTTGATCCCGCCGTCGGCGTCCACGATCACGCGGACCACGTGCCGCCGGCCGGCTCGGGAGACGGAGAGGTCCTCCAGGTCGTACCCGGCGGCGGTGACCACCGGCTCGATCACCTCACGCAGCCGGGCCCGGCGCGCATTCAGGTCGCCACGGGGCGCGCCGCCCCGGTCCCCCGTACGGGGACCGTCGGCCCGGCGGGGTCGCCCGGAGGGCCCCGTCGGCCTGGTGGCACGGCCACGCTGCGTCATCTGGCGCACCCTTTCGCTGTCGAACGGGCCGTTCGGCCCGCCATGCCGGCACGCCACCGGGGCGGACGCGCCCGGTGGCTGCGCAGAGCGTAACGCGCGGGCCGGGGCGCGGGCCCGGCGGCGCACCGACGCCACTGGCCCACAAGCCGGCGGAGATGGTGTTGACTTGTCCGGTGGCGACAGGCAGAACGACACAGCGCAACGGAGCACCCGGACATTCCCGGCGAAACCTGCTGCGCGCCGGGGCGCTGGTGGCGCTCGGCGGCGCCGCCGTACCGCTGACCGGCTGTGATCTTTTCGACGACGACCAGCCGCCGGCGCCGGACCCCCTGGAGCCGCTCGCGGCCGAGGCAGCCGAGCTGGAGGGCCGGTACCGGGCGGCCATCGCCGCCGCCGCGACGCTGGCCGACCGCCTCACCCCGATCGCCGACGCCCACCAGGCGCACGCCGCCGAGCTGCGCAAGGTCATCGGCCGCCCCGCCCCGTCCGGTACGCCGGCCGCCGGCCCGACCGTGACGGCCACCGATCCGCAGGGGCTGCTGGCCGAGCTGCGGCAGGCCGAACAGCAGGCCCGGGAGAACGCCGCCAAGGCGTGCGCCGCCGCGCCGGGCGAGCGGGCCGCGCTGCTCGGCTCGATCGCGGCCGCCCGGGCGACCCACCTGGAGGTGCTGAAGTGACCCCCCGTACCGCACCGACCGGGCCGGCCCAGGCGCTGGCCGAGGCGCTCGCCGCCGAGTACGCCGCGATCTGGGCGTACGGGGTGATCGGGGTGCACCTCGCCGACGCGGCCCGCACCGCCGCCCGTTCCGCCGAGGCGGCCCACCGGACCCGACGGGACACCCTCATCCTCCAGTTGAGCGAGGGCGGCGCCCAGGTCCCCGCCGACCAGGCCGGATACGCGCTGCCGTACCCGGTGACCGACAAGGCGAGCGCGCTCAAGCTGGCGGTGGAGATCGAGGAACGGACGGCCGGCCACTGGCGGGCGGCCCTGCCGCACACCACCGGGGCCGACCGGAACCGGGCCCTGGCGGCGCTGACCGACTGCGCGGTACGCGCCACCCGCTGGCGGCGCACCGCCAAGGTGGCCCCGGCCACCGTTCCGTTCCCCGGCCGGCCGACCTGAGCCGAGGTCTCGATCACTCGGCGCAGCACTCCGGTTGCGGCCCGCATACCAGGTATGCATACTCCTCGCCATGTCCATCCGTCACGGCCTGCTCGCGCTGCTCGAACGCGGCCAGATGTACGGCTACCAACTGCGCGCCGCGTTCGAGGAGTCGACCGGCTCGACCTGGCCGCTGAACATCGGGCAGGTCTACACCACCCTCGCCCGCCTGGAACGCGACGGCCTGGTCCGCTCGCTGCCGGAGAGCGACGGCGGGCAGCGGCCGTACGAGATCACCGACGCCGGGCGGGCGGACCTGACCCTCTGGTTCGCCACCCCGATCAGCCACGCCGACCGGCCCCGGGACGAGCTGTCGATCAAGCTGGCCCTGGCACTCACCACCCCCGGGGTGGACGTCCGCGCGGTGGTGCAGACCCAGCGCAGCGCGACCATGCGCGGGTTGCAGGAGTTGACCCGGTTGAAGTACGCCAGCGACAAGCCGGAGGATCTGCCCTGGCGCCTGGTGCTGGACGCGATGATCTTCCAGGCCGAGGCGGAGATCCGCTGGCTCGACCACTGCGAGACCAGCCTGGTCCGCTACCGCCCCACCCCGACCCGGCCGCCACTGCACACCGAGGCGGTGGACCGGGCCGACGAGGAGGCCCGCCGGTGAGCGCGAGGAGTGAGCCGATCCTGCGAGCCCCGCAGCCGCGAACGAAGGTGACACCGTGAGCGCGAGGAGTGAGCCGATCCTGCGAGCCCCGCAGCCGCGAACGAAGGTGGCACCGTGAGTGAGGTCCTGGAGCTGCGGGACGTGTACCGCACCCACGGCGGCGGAGAGGCGGCCATGCACGCGCTGCGCGGGGTCAGCCTGACCGTCCGGGCCGGCGAGCTGGTGGCGGTGATGGGCCCGTCGGGCTCCGGCAAGTCGACGCTGCTGGCGCTCGCTGGCGGACTGGACCGCCCCAGCGCGGGCGAGGTGCTGGTCGAAGGGGAGTCGTTCGGCGGGCTCACCGCGCGCGAGTTGGCCCGGCTGCGCCGCCGCCGGATCGGGTACGTCTTCCAGGATCTGAATCTGCTCGGCAGCCTCACCGCGTTGGAGAACGTGGCCCTGCCCCTGGAACTCGACGGCGCCGGGGTCCGTACGGCCCGCAGGGCGGCCCGGGCCGCGCTGGACGAGGTGGGGGTGGCCGCGCTGGGCGACCGGTTCCCGGACCAGATGTCCGGCGGCCAGCAGCAGCGGGTGGCGATCGCCCGGGCGCTGGTCGGCGAGCGCCGGTTGGTCCTCGCCGACGAACCCACCGGGGCACTCGACTCGCAGGCCGGCGAGGCGGTGCTGCACCTGCTGCGCCGCCGGGTGGACGCCGGCGCGGCGGGGGTGCTGGTCACCCACGAGGCGCGGCACGCCGGCTGGGCCGACCGGGTGGTGTTCCTCCGGGACGGGGTGCTGGTGGACTCGACGGCACCGCTGCCCGGCGTCGAGCAGCTGCTCGCCGGTAGCGGGCGGTGAGCCGGGGCCGGCTGGCCGCCACGTTCGGCTCGTGGCGGACCGCGTTGCGGATCGCCCACCGTGAGGCCCGCCGGGCGCGCGGGCGTACCGCGCTGGTGCTGGCGATGATCGCGCTGCCCGTGCTGGCGCTGGGATTCATCGCCGTGACCTGGGACATGGCAAACCTCAGCCAGGCGGAGCAGCTGGACCGCCGGCTCGGCGCGGCCGACGCCGAGCTGCGCTGGACGGACGGGAGCGCGATCCAGCAGGACGCGTGGGGGGACAACTCCTGGCCGGTCGAGGGCGACCAGGTGCCCCGGACCCGCCCGGTGACCGCCGACGAGCTCCGCGCGCTGCTGCCCGCCGGCAGCAAGGTCACCCGGCTTCGCCGCTGGGTTCAGTTCCAGGTACGGATCGACGACCGCCTCGTCACGTTCGACGCGCGGGCCATCGACCTCACCGACCCGCTCACCCGTCCCCTCGCGGCGCTGCGCGCCGGCCGGCCGCCCGCCGCCCCCGACGAGATCGCGGTCAGCCCGCCCGCGCTGCGCCGGCTCGGCGTACGCCTCGGCGAACCGGTGCACACGGTCGACGGCGCGGCGTACACGGTGGTCGGGGTGGCGGAGTTCCCGGACAACCTGGGCGAGGTGGTGGCGCTGCGCCCGGAGAACGTGCCCGGACCGGTCGCCCCGCCCGCGGAGAGCTGGCTGGTGGACGTGCCCGGGCCGGTGGACGGGGCGCTGGTGGACCGGCTCAACGGGCACGGGATCGTGGTGGCCACCCGCGCCCCGATGCCCGGTCGGGAGGAGATCACCGCCGGCCCGGGGCTGCCCGACCCGGAGAAGGCCGGCAACGTGCTGCTGATCGGCGGGCTCGGCCTGCTGGAGGTGGTGCTGCTGGTCGGCCCGGCGTTCGCGGTCGGCGTACGCCGGCGGCGCCGGGAACTCGCCCTGGTGGCGGTCGCCGGCGGGGACGCCGGGCACCTGCGCCGGATCGTGCTCGCCGACGGGGTGGTGCTGGGGGCCGGCGGGGCGGCGCTCGGGCTGCTGCTCGGGGTCGGCGCGGCGTTCGCCGGCCGGCCGCTCGTCGAGCACTACCTGGTGCACTCCCGCCTCGGCGGGTACCGGGTCTTCCCGGCCGCCCTGGCCGCGATCGCCGCGGTGGCGGTGCTGGCCGGGCTGCTCGCCGCGCTGGCCCCGGCATGGACCGCCGCCCGGCAGGACGTGGTGGCCAGCCTCGCCGGTCGACGCAACCCGCCAAAGCACCGCCGCCGCTGGCTGGTGCTCGGGGTGCTGTTCACCGGGGCCGGCGCCGCCCTCGCCGCGCTGGGTGCCACCCGGGCCAGCCTGACCGCCGTCCTGGCCGGGCTGGTCCTCGGCGAGTTGGGCCTGGTCTTCTGCACCCCGACGCTGATCGGGCTGCTCGCCCGGGCGGGGCGGGTGCTGCCGCTGGCGCCCCGGCTCGCGCTGCGCGACGCCAGCCGCAACCGTTCCTCGGCCGCGCCGGCCATCTCCGCCGTGATGGCGGCGGTCGCCGGCAGCGTGGCCATCGGTGTCTACCTGGCCAGCGACGACGCCCGGCAGCGCGCGCAGTGGCAGCCGGGCCTCCCGCCGGGTCAGCTCCTGCTGATGCACCTCGGCGAGCCGGAAGGCCGCCCCCAGCCGTCGGCCGACGAGATCGCGCAGCGGATCCGGGCCGTGCTGCCGGTCACCGCGGTCGTCCCGCTCACCAGCTCGGGCTGCGCACGGCCCGCATCCCCGCACGACTACTGCGGGGCGACCGTCGTGCTGCCGCCCGAGCGGCGCTGCCCGTACGCACCGGGGGAGGCGACCGCTGCCGCCGCCCGGGCCGACCCGCGCTGCGTACGGCCGTTCCGCGATCCGACCAGCATCTATCTGCCCCCGCTCGTGGACGACGGCGCGGCGTTGCCCGGGATCACCGGCGCGCCGGCGGAGGAGGTCGCCGCCGCGACCCGGGTGCTTCGGGCGGGTGGGGTGGTGGTCACCGACCCGCGCCAGGTGGTGGACGGTCGAGTGACGATCACCGTCACCCACAGCGACGACGGCTCGGCGGCCAGCGCCACGCTGCCCGGTTACGCGCTGCGCGGCGGGCTCCCCGTCGACCGGCTCGTCCTCTCCCCGTCGGCGGCGGCCGCGCTCGGCCTCGTCGGCGAGCAGTTCGGCTACGTCGTCGACACGCCGGACCCGCCCACCGCCGAGCAGCACAAGCGGCTCATCACCGAGATGTCCTCGGCCCAGCTGTCGGTGCTGTTGGACGACGGGCCGCCGGGCGGGGACCAGCGGCCCCTGCTGCTCCTGCTGGCGGGCGCCTCCGGTGTGATCACCGTGGGCGCGGCCGGGGTGGCCACCGGCCTCGCCGCCGCCGAGGGCCGCCGGGATCTGTCCACCCTGGCCGCGGTCGGCGCCGACCCCCGGGTACGCCGGGTGCTCTCGCTCTGCCAGGCCGGGGTGATCGCCGGGCTCGGCTCGGTGCTCGGCATCGTGGCCGGCCTCGGCTCGGCGGCCATCATCCTGACCGCCCTGAACCGCCGGTACACGCAGTCGTGGCCGGCCCAGGACCCGTACCCGCTGGTGGTGCCCGGCCTGACCCTCGCCGTGCTGGTGGTGGTCCCGCTGGTGGCCATGCTCGGCGCGGGGCTGCTCACCCGGTCCCGGCTCCCGATCGAGCGCCGGCTGGACTGAGCCGACCCGATGTGGGCGGATCGGGTGGGCGGGGTCCGCGGCCCCCATGGAGCCGCGGACCCCGCCCGCCGTCAGCGACCGATCGGCAGCCGGTAGACGCCGCCGGACCGGGTGCCGGCGAACAGCCACCGGCCGTCCGGGCTGGCCACCACGGACTGCACCGACGGATCGGGCAGACCCGCACCGATGTTCACCCAGGTGCGGCCGCCGTCCGCACTGCGCAGCACGCCTCGACCGCCCTGGAGCAGGCCGGCCGCCGAGTATCCGGTGGTGCCGGCGTAGAGCACGCCGTCCGCCTCGGTGACCTGACTCACCCGGACGGGCAGCCCGTGGGCTCCGGTGCCGAGCGTGCGCGCGTCGACGAAGTTCCGCCCACGGTCGGTGCTGACCCGGATCCGGTCGCCACCGGCGACGACGGTCTTGCCGTCGACGTGCAGCGCGGTGACCGGCCCGTCGAGCACCTTCACCCGGGTGGCCCCGCCGTCATCGGAACGCCACAGACCCGCCCGGTCGCCCAGCCACAGCCGCTTCGGGTCGCGCGGGTCGCCCGCGATGGCCGTGTAGCGGGCGCCGTGATCGATCTTCTTCCACGTGGTGCCGCCGTCCCGGCTGACGAACAGCCCCGAGCTGGCGATGTCGTAGTACGGGATGACGATCTGCCGGGCATCGGCCGGGTGCACGAGCAGGCCCAGCGGGGTGAGGTCGTTCAGGAGCACCTCCGACCAGGTGCCACCGGCGTCGTCGCTGCGGGTCAGCCGGGTGCCGAGGTAGCCGTTCAGGTACAGCTTCCAGACCGTACGCGGATCGGTCGGCGACACCGCCAGCCCGCGTACCGACTGGCCGATCCGGCTCTCGCCCCCGGAGGCGCCCCACTCCAGCCGGCCCGGGTCGCCGGGCAGCGTGGTGCGGTACACGTCGGCGGGGGTGCCCACCAGCAGTTTGTCGCCGGCCAGCACCATCCGGTCCGCGGACTGCCCGGGTACGCCGACCCGCTCGTAGTTCCTCGCGTCGCCGGTGGCGTAGACGCCGCCTTCCATCCCGAACAGCAGGGTCTTCTCGTCGCCGGGCCACTGCGCCAGGTCGAAGGTGATCCCGTCCACCGGCTCCTTGACCTCGGTCCAGGTCCGGCCCCGGTCCCGGCTGAGCTGCGTCTGCGAGAACGCGTCGACCAGCAGCGTGTCGCCGACGCCGCTGAGCGCGGAGAACCAGTCGTCGATCGTCAGCAGGTGCTGCCAGGTCTGCCCGCCGTCGGTGGTGCCCCAGATGGTGTTGTCCCGCTGGGCGACGGCGACCGTGTCACCGGCGACCGCCACGTCGCGGGGCGCGGTGAAGTAGTCGCTGGCGGGGCGTACCAGGGTCGGGGCGCCGGACGATCCGACGACCCACCGCCACACACCGTTTTCGGCGGCCACGTACAGGTCGTCTCCGGCGAAGGCGACGCCGCTGACCCCGCCCGTCCACGGCGCGGCGGTCGACGCCCACGTCTGGCCGCCGTCCCGGCTGGTCCACGCGGTCGCCCCGGTCAACGCGGCCAGCACGGCGCCGGACGGATCCTGGGCGAACGCATCGATCCTGGTGTCCGGGAAGGGCAGGGTACGCCAGGTGCGGCCGGCGTCGTCGGTGCGCAACACCTTGCCCTGGTAGCTGGGGTCGAAGGCGCTGTTCACCGCCGCCCACATCCGGTCGGGCCGCTTCGGGTCGATCAGCACGGTCGGATCGCCGCCGGCGACCGGGGTGATCCGCGCGTACCGCCAGGTGCGGGCCCGATCGGTGGTCAGCCACACCCCCGCCTCGTCCGACGACACGGCGACCGCGAGCCGGTTCGGGTCCGCGGGCGTGGTGGCGAGCTGCCCGCCCGTCGAGTGCGGCCCGATCAGCTCCCAGCGTCCGCTGCCCGACGGGTCGGCCACCTCGAACGAGGTACGTCCGATCAGCCTCGGCCCCGCCACCGTCTGCACCGTGGCGGTCAGGGTGTGCACGCCGGGCGCCTCGGCGGAGACCGGCGCGCGCCACCACAGATCGTGGTCGTTCCGGACGGTCACCGTGGTCTCGTGCCCGTTCGGCGAACGCAGCACCACGGTGGGCGGGGCGGCGGCCGGCTCCAGCGTGTACAGGAACAGCTCACTGTGCCCGTCACTCGGATCGGGGCTGACGTACATCTGGGGCGTACGGATCGGGAGCAGGTACGGCACCCGCAGGTCGCTGCTCTTGTTCGGCGCGTCCACGGTCAACCAGCCGGTGACGTCGCCGCTGCCCTGCTCCGGCGCGTCGGCGGTGACCCGTACGGTCACGCTCGCCGAACCGCCGGCCGGGACGGTGACCTGGGCGGGCTCGACACGGACCTGGCCCGGACTGCCCGGACCGGGAACGATGCCCAGCCGCAGCCGCGCCGGCCGGTCACCGTCGTTACGCAGGGTCACCGTGTCGGCCGCCTGGACGCCGCCGGGCGACATGTCGGCCAGGCCGAACGACAGCGCGGGCGGATCGGCGGTCACGGTGGCGGAGAGGGCGGCCGGGATGTTCAGCCGACCGGCGCCGGCCACGCCCGGGCCCGCGTCCGGCACCGCCGTGGCCGATCCGATCAGCGCCGCGGTGATCCGCTCGGCGGACGCGTCCGGCCAGAGCTGGCGCAGCAGCGCCGCCGCACCGGCGACGTGCGGCGCCGCCATGCTGGTGCCGCTGAACCGGTAGACGCCCGGCTCCCAGAGCGCGGTGGGCACCGAGGAGAGGATCTCCACGCCCGGGGCGACGATCTCCGGCTTCAGCCGCCAGCGCGGATCGGGGCCGCGCGAGGAGAAGCTGGCGATCCGGTCGGTCGCGTCCTCTCCCGAGACGGTCACCCGGACCCGGCCGGCGTCCAACAGGGTACGTAGCTGCTGGTACTGGCCCTCGTCCCCGACGTCGAGCACCACGAGCCGGTCGAGCCGAGCGTCGTTGCCGGTGCCGAGGGTGGTCGACGCCTCGACGGCCAGCTCGCCGGCCGCGGCGGACGGACCCGGCACCCCGCCGTACCCGATGACCGCGAGCGCGCCCCGGCGTTCCGCCTCGACGTACCGGTCCAGGTCGTCGAAGGGGCTGTGGTACGGCGGGCGGGCCATCAGCAGCGCCTTCCCCCGTACGTCGCCGGCGCGCGCGTAGTCGGCCGGAGCGCCCTCGCCGATGTCGATCAGGTCCGCCTTGACCGGCCGGACCGGCGGGTTCGCCGAGACCTCGCTGCGGTAGGTCTGCACCCGCTCCTTGCGCGGGCTCGCCAGGTCCAGCGTCGGCAGGCGCAGCCCGCTGGTCGAGGCGCCGACCGCGAGGACGCCGTCGGCGGCGGCCGGGGTGTCCACGGTCCGCTCACCCGGCCCGTCGTTGCCGGCCGCGGCGACCACCACCACGCCCGCCCGGACGGCACGTGTCGCCGCCAGCCCGACCGGATCGGTGCCGTCGCCGGTCGCGCCCAGGCTCATGTTGACCACATCCGCCCGGTACGGGTTGGCGGGGTCCACCGCCGCCTCCAGGGCCGCGATGATGTCCTCGGTGTCGCCCCACCCGTACTCGTTGAGCACCTTGTACGCGGTCAGCGTGGCGTCCGGCGCGACCCCGGTCACGGCCATGTCGCCGCCGGCGCCGGTGCCCGCGATGATGCCCGCCACGTGCGTACCGTGCCCGTTGTCGTCCATCGGGTCGGTGTCGTCGTTGGCGAAGTCGTAGCCACCGACGACCCGGTGGCCGGGGCCGAACCCGCCGCCCAGGGCCGGGTGCCGGTAGTCCACCCCGGTGTCGATGACCGCGACGGTGACGCCGTGCCCGCGTGCCGGGCGCCCGGCCGGGTCGGTGCGCCGCCACACCTCCGGCGCGCCGATGAGCGGCACGCTGTCGACGGTGCGTACGTGGAACCTCGTGACGTCGTGCACCGCCTTGACCCCGGGCAGCCGGCGCAACGCGTCGACCTGGTTGGCCGGCACCCGCACCGCCATGCCGGGCAGCAGGACGTGGTACGACCGGCGGTGGTCGAGTTTGATGTGGACACGCCGGGCAGCTTCGGTCACGCCGCGCTCCGCACCGCTGACCGCCTCGCGGGCCTGGCGGAGCCGGTCGCCCGCCTGGGCGTCCAGGGAGCCGTGGCGGGGCGCCGCCGCGATCGTCGGCGCGGCGCTGAACTCGACGATCATGGTGCGTTGCGGACCGGCGGCCGGATCGGCGGTTGCCGGTCCGGGCTGGAGCAGGGTCGAAACCAGGACGGCACCGGCCGCCGCGGCGGCGGCTCGCCATCTGGCGATGCGGGACAAGATCATGCGTATGAGGGGTAGTCGACGCCCGCAGGTCAGGGCAATGCTTCCGGATGGCACGTTGGTGCCGTGGCACTACCTGGCCACGATCAGCCGAGATCGCGCCCGATCCAGGATGTAGTGGTCTCGGTGCGGCGGTGCGGCCACTACATCCTGGATTCAGCGGCGGGGACGCCGACGGGCGAGCGCGTCAGCCGATGCCGGAGACGCCGATCAGGGTGCCGATGAAATAGGTCGCGGCGGCGGCCAGGCCGCCGAGCAGGAGCTGCCGCAGACCACTGGACCACCAGCCGCGGTAGGTGAACCGGGCCACGATCGCGCCGGCCGCGAAGAGCCCCACCCCGCCGACGCCGAGCGCCAGCCAGAGGCTGGTGAAACCGAGCAGGTACGTCAGCAGCGGCACCAGCGCGCCGACCGAGAAACAGAGGAACGAGGAGATCGCCGCCGCCCACGGGCTGGGCTGGTCGTCGAGGTCGACGCCCAACTCCTCCCGTACGTGCATCCGCAGCGCCTCCTCCGGGTTGGCGCGGACCGCGTCGGCCACCTGCACGGCCAGGTCCCGGGGCAGCCCTCGGCGGACCCACGCGTCGGCCAGCTCGCGGGCCTCCGCCTCGGGGTGCCGTTCCAGCTCGCGCCGCTCCTTGGCCACCTCCGCGGCCACCTGCTCGTTGGCCGACCGGACGCTGGTGTATTCCCCCAGCCCCATCGAGATGGCGCCGGCGACCAGACCGGCGGCACCGGTGAGCACGATGTTGCGGGGCGAGACGCCACCGCCGCCGACGCCGGCGATCAGGGCGATGTTGGTGACCAGGCCGTCCATCGCGCCGAACACGGCCGGCCGCAGCCAGCCGCCGGACACGTCCGCGTGGTGGGCCTCACGCAGCGCGGCGGGGGTGTCGGTCACGGCAGGGTCAGGATCTCGTAGCCGTCGTCGGTCACGACGATGGTGTGCTCGAACTGGGCCGTCCACCTGCGGTCCTTGGTCACCACCGTCCAGCCGTCGTCCCACATGTCGTACTGGTAGGTGCCGAGGGTGATCATCGGCTCGATGGTGAACGTCATGCCCGGCTCCATCACGTCGGTCGGGCGGGGGCTGTCGTAGTGCGGCACGTAGAGGCCACTGTGGAAGGATTCGCCGATGCCGTGGCCGGTGAAGTCACGGACGACCCCGTAGCCGAACCGCTTGGCGTACGACTCGATGACCCGGCCGATCACGTTGATCTGCCGGCCCGGGGCGACCGCCTTGATGCCGCGCATCATCGCCGCGTGGGTCCGCTCGACCAGCAGGCGGGCCTCCTCGCTCACCTCGCCCACGCAGAACGTGGCGTCGGTGTCGCCGTGCACCCCGCCGATGTACGCGGTGACGTCGACGTTGATGATGTCGCCGTCCTCAAGCACGGTCGTGTCCGGGATGCCGTGGCAGATCACCTCGTTGAGGCTGGTGCAGCACGACTTCGGGAAGCCCTTGTAGCCCAGCGTCGACGGGTAGGCGCCGTGGTCGCAGAGGAACTCGTGGACCACCTTGTCGATCTCGTCGGTGGTCACCCCCGGCTTGCAGTGCTCTCCGGCGAGCTGGGTGGCCTGAGCCGCGAGCCGGCCGGCGACCCGCATCTTCTCGATGGTCTCGGGGGTCTGCACGTGCGAGCCCCGCCACTCCTGCGGACGCTTCTTGCCCACGTACTCGGGGCGCGGGATGTGGGCGGGCACCGCTCGCCACGGGGAGAGCGTGCCTGGGGTCAGCGGCGCACGGACAGTCATGACCACAGCCTATCGCCGCCCACCGGGGTGATCCCCGTCACGGCCGGTCGACCGGCCGGCGGCCCGGACCAGTGCCGTGATCGGGCGGGGATCGGCGTCGTTCTCCGGATGCCACTGCACCCCGAGCAGGAAGCGCCGCCCCGGGTCCTCGACCGCCTCCAGCACCCCGTCGTCGGCCCAGCCGGTGGCGGTCAGGCTTCCCGGGTCGGCCACCCCCTGATGGTGGTACGAGTTGACCCGGTCCACCCCGCCCAGCACCGTTGCGGCCAGGCTGCCGGGGGCGAACCGGACCGGGTGGGCGCCGTACACCCCGGGGGCCGGGCGGTGCCCGTCGTGGCCGACCACGTCCGGCAGGTGCTGGTGCAGCGCGCCGCCGTGCGCGACCGCGAGGAGCTGCATCCCCCGGCACACTCCGAGCACCGGCAGGTCGGCGGCGAGCGCGCCGGCCAGCAGGGCCAGCTCGCCGGCGTCCCGGTCCGGCCGGCTCTCGGTGCGCGGGTCGGGCGGCTGGCCGTACCGCTCCGGGCCGACGTCGGCGCCACCGGCCAGCAGCAGCCCGTCGAGGACCCGCAGCACGTCCGCGTCCGTGTCGTCCGGGGGCAGCACCACGGCCCGGCCGCCGGCGGCGGTCACCGCCCGGACGTACGCCTGCGGCACCAGCGCCGCCGGGACGTCCCGCCACACCGCCCAGCCGGCCGGTTCGGCGTACGCGGTGATCCCGATCACCGGCCGACTCACCGCGACGTCCTCGTTCGCGACTGCGGGGCTCGCAGAACCGGCTCACTCCTCGCGCTCACCGAGCCCGCCCTCGTTCGCGACTGCGGGGCTCGCAGACCCGGCTCACTCCTCGCGCTCACAGTGGCGTCACGTAGGCGCCGGTGATTCCGCCGTCGACGACGAACTGCGCGGCGGTCATGAACGAGGCGTCGTCGCTGGCCAGGAAGGCCACCGCGGCGGCGATCTCCTCCGGGTTGCCGAACCGGCCCATCGGCACGTGCACGAGGCGGCGGGCGGCCCGCTCCGGGTCCTTGGCGAACAGCTCCAGCAGCAGCGGGGTGGCGACCGGGCCGGGGCAGAGCGCGTTGACCCGGATGCCCTCCCGGGCGAACTGCACGCCCAGCTCCCGGGTCATCGCCAGCACCCCGCCCTTGCTCGCGGTGTACGCGATCTGCGAGGTCGCCGCCCCCATCAGGGCGACGAACGAGGCGGTGTTGATGATCGAGCCCTTGCCCTGCCGGCGCATGTGCGGGATGACGTACTTGCAGCAGAGATAGACGCTGGTGGTGTTGACCCGCAGCACCCGCTCCCAGGCGTCCAGGCCGGTGTCCAGGATGGAGTCGTCGTCCGGCGGGGAGATGCCGGCGTTGTTGAACGCGACGTCGATCCGGCCGTGCCGTTCGGCGACCCCGTCGAAGAGGTCCCGCACCGACGCCTCGTCGGCCACGTCGCAGGCGACGAACTCGCCGCCCACCTCGTCGGCGGCCCGCCGGCCTGTCTCGGCGTCGATGTCGACGCAGACCACCCGGGCCCCCTCGGCGGCGAAGCGCCGTACGGTGGCCAGCCCGATCCCGCTGCCCGCCCCGGTCACCACGGCCACCCGGCCGGTCAATCGTCCCTGCATCTCACTCCTCCGTGCTGATGAACACGTTCTTGACGTCGGTGAAGGCGTGCAGCGCGTCCGGACCCAGCTCCCGGCCGAGACCGGAGCGCTTCATCCCGCCGAACGGGGTCCAGTAGCGCACCGAGGAGTGCGAGTTGACGCTGAGGTTGCCCGACTCCACCGCCCGGGCCACCCGGATCGCCCGGCCGACATCCCGGGTCCAGACGGAGCCGGAGAGGCCGTACTCGGTGTCGTTGGCCAGCCGGATCGCGTCCGCCTCGTCGTCGAACGGCAGCACCGAGACGACCGGGCCGAAGATCTCCTCGCGCCAGTGCCGGTCGGCCGGGGAGTCGGCGAGCAGCACCGTCGGGGCGTACCAGAAGCCGGGGCCGTCCGGGCGGGAGCCGGTGAAGGCCACCTTCGCCCCGTCTACGTACCCGGCGACCCGGTCCCGGTGGCCGGCGGAGATCAGCGGGCCCATCTCGGCCGTCTCGGCGGCCGGGTCCTCGACCCGGAACGCGCGTACGGCCGGTTCGAGCAGTTCGAGGAAGCGGTCGTACACCGGGCGCTGGACCAGGATCCGGGACCGGGCGCAGCAGTCCTGGCCGGCGTTGTCGAAGACCGCGTACGGCGCGCTGGCCGCCGCCTTCTCAAGGTCGGCGTCGGCGAAGACCAGGTTGGCGGACTTGCCGCCCAGCTCCAGGGTCACCCGCTTAACCTGGGCCGCGCAGCCCGCCATGATCCGGGTGCCGACCTCGGTGGAACCGGTGAAGCAGACCTTGCGTACCGCCGGGTGGGTGACGAACCGTTCCCCCACCACGCTCCCCTGCCCGGGCAGGACGGTGAACACGTGCTCCGGAAGCCCCGCTTCGAGGGCCAGCTCGGCCAGGCGCAGCGCGGTGAGCGGGGTCAGCTCGGCCGGCTTCAGCACGACGGTGTTGCCGGCCGCCAGGGCGGGCGCGAAGCCCCAGCCGGCAATGGGCATCGGGAAGTTCCACGGCACGATCACCCCGACCACGCCGAGCGGCTCGTGGAAGGTGACGTCGAGGCCGCCGGGCACCGGGATCTGCCGCCCGGTCAGCCGCTCGGGCGCGCCCGCGTAGTAGTCGAGGACGTCCCGGACGTTGCCCGCCTCCCAGCGGGCGTTGCCGATGGTGTGGCCGGAGTTGCGCACCTCCAGCAGCGCCAGCTCCTCAAGATGCGCGTCGACCTCCGCCGCGAACCGCCGCAACACCCGCGCCCGCTCCCCCGGCGCCGCCTTCCGCCACCCCTCGTACGCCCCCGCGGCCCGCCCGATAGCCGCATCCACCTCCGCGCTTGACGTGCCGGGAACCTCCCGTAGCACCTCCCCCGTCGCCGGGTTCCGCACCTCAGTCACGCGCCCTCCCCTCCCGCTCCCGCTCCCGCTACCCGCCGATCTTGCAGTTGCCGCCTCAACAAAAGCCTCATATCGGCACGAACCACAGACCGAAAGTGCAAGATCGCCGGGGTGGGCGGTGGGGTGGGGGGTGGGGTGGGGGGTGGGGTGGGTTAGAGGCGTTCGAAGCCACGGGTTAGTTCCCAGTCGGTGACGGCGGCGTCGAAGGCGGTCAGCTCGACGCGGGCCTGGTTGGCGTAGTGGGCGACGACCTCGGGGCCGAAGGCGTCCTTGGCCAGCTCGGAGCCTTCCCACAGGGCCAGGGCGTCGCGGAGCGTGCCGGGGACCCGCTCGGCGGTGCCGTCGTCGTACGCGTTGCCGGTGCACTCCTCCTCCAGCGTCAACTCCCGTTCGATGCCGTACACCGCCCCGGCGACCAGCGCGGCGATCGCCAGGTACGGGTTGACGTCCGCGCCGGGCGCCCGGTTCTCCACCCGCAGCCCCTGGCCGTGCCCGACGAGCCGCAGCGCGCAGGTGCGGTTGTCGGTGCCCCAGCGCAGCGCGGTCGGGGCGAACGAGCCCGGCTGGTAGCGCTTGTAGGAGTTGACGTTCGGGGCGGAGAAGAGGCTGAACTCGCGCATGGTGGCGAGCAGCCCGGCCACCACCCGCTGCCCGGTGACGCTCAGCTGGGCCGGCCCGTCGCCCGGCATCGCGGACGCCCCGGACGCGTCGCGCAGCGAGAAGTGGACGTGGCAGGAGTTGCCCTCGCGGGCGTTCGGCTTGGCCATGAAGGTGATCGACATGCCCTCTTGGGCGGCGATTTCCTTCGCCCCGTTCTTGTAGATCACGTGGTGGTCGGCGCAGGCCAGCGCCTCGTCGTAGCGGAAGGCGATCTCGTGCTGGCCGAGGTTGCACTCGCCCTTGGCGCTCTCCGGGGTCAACCCCGCTCCGGCCATCTCGGTGCGGATCCGGCGCAGCAACGGCTCCACCCGGGCGGTGCCGAGCAGCGAGTAGTCCACGTTGTACTGGTTGGCCGGGGTCAGGTCGCGGTAGCCGCGCCGCCACGCCTCCTCGTACGAGTCGCGGAACAGCACGAACTCCAGCTCCGTCCCGGCGTACGCGGTGAGCCCGTGCCCGGCCAGCCGGTCGAGCTGCCGGCGCAGGATCTGCCGGGGCGAGGCGGCCACCGGACCCGAGCCGTCCAGCCACTCCAGGTCGGCCAGGAGCAGCGCGGTCCCCGGCTGCCAGGGCACCGGGCGCAGGGTCACCAGGTCGGGCTTCATCGCGAAGTCGCCGTAGCCGCGGGCCCAGCTCGACATCGCGTACCCGTCGACGGTGTTCATGTCCACGTCGACGGCGAGCAGGTAGTTGCAGCCCTCGCTGCCGTGCGCGACCACCTGGTCGAGGAAGTAGGGCGCGTGGAACCGCTTGCCCTGGAGCCGGCCCTGCATGTCGGTCAGGGCCAGCACCACCGTGTCGATCCCGCCGTCGCGGACCGCGGCCCGGAGCTGTTCCAGCGTGAGTGGAGCTGTCCTCATCGGCGCGCCCTCCATGCGAAAGGTCTACTACCGAACCTTTGAGTTCGTCAATGGGCGGCCCGCCTCACCCGAGCAGGCCGCGCAACAACTCCGCCGTGGCGTCGCAGTGCTCCTCCATCACCAGCCGGGCCGCGTTCGCGTCGCCGGCCAGGATCGCGTCGACGATCCGGGTGTGCTGGGCGTCGGAGTGGTCGAGGTTCCGGGGGATCACCGGGATCGCGGCGAGGAGCCGGTCGAGGGTCAACTGCACGTCGGCGACGGCGGCGGCCAACGACGGGCAGCCGCTGGCCGCGGCGACCGCCAGGTGCAGTCGGGAGTCCGCGACCCGCCGGTTGGCCGGATCGCGGTCGCGGGAGGCGGCCAGGGCGGCGACCAGGGCCTGCCGCTCGACCGCCGGCAGGCTACGGTTCGCGGCCAGCCCGGCCGCACCCGATTCCAGTACGCGCCGGAAGTCGAGCGCGTCCGGCAGCCGCTCACCCATCTCGCGGGCCAGCTCTCCCGCGTCCGGGTGCCCGCCGCCGGCACCGGGTACGGGCAGCGTCGAGCGGACGAAGGTCCCACCGGTACGACCGCGCCGGGATTCCAGGTAGCCGGCGTCGCGCAACGCCGCTATCGCCTCCCGCAGGGTCACCCGGCTGACCCGCAGCCGCTCGGCCAGTTCCCGCTCCGCGGGCAGCCGCTCGCCGACCCGGACCAGGCCGAGCTTGATCGCCTGGACGAGCCGGGCGACAGTGATCTCGAAGGCGTTGCCGCCCCGCACCGGACGCCACACCGGGAAGGCCGGTACGGCGTCCGGCGTGGCTGCCCCGGCACCGCTCGGCCCTCCGGCGGCGTTGACCGGCTCGACAGTCCCGGCATCGTTCGGCATCGGCCGTCCCTTCCCCACCGTCCGTCCAGGTGGCGGGTGCCCGTCGGAGCACCCACCACCCGGGCAACCTACTCGGCGGCCGATTCGACACCCGGCTGCGTGGCGGGCTCGGCGCCCGTCGACGGGTGCGGGATCGCCGGGGCCGGCACGTTGTGGCGGGGGCCGGTGAACCAGCGCCGGGCGCTGAGCACCCACCAGAGCCAGGCGCCGCCGAGCACGACCCCGACCGCGACGATCGTGTAGTTGAACGTGCTGGCGGTGACCGGGCTGCTGGTCGGCAGCACGAACAGGACACAGATGACCGCGACCCAGACGACCGCGATCCACCCGACCGGCGCGCTCCACCGACCGAGGTTCCACGGCCCGACCCGGAAGTCCGACGCACGCCGGCGCAGGAACACCGGAGCCACGTACGCGATGTAGAGGCCGATCACCGCGATGGAGGTGGCCGCCAGGTAGGCGGTGGTGTTCCAGAGCGACGGCAGGACGAGCAGTGTCGAGCAGGTGACGCAGAGCCAGATCGAGTTGGTCGGCGTGCCCGTACGCGGGTTGACCCGCTTCCAGATCCGGGAGCCGGGCAGCGCGCCGTCCCGGCTGAACGCGTAGGCCATCCGGGAGTTCGCCGTGACCGAGGCCATGCCGCAGAAGAACTGGGCGACCACGCAGATGAAGAGCAGGAACGTGCCGAGGTCGTGGCCGACCGCGTCGATGAAGATCTGCGCCGGGGGCAGACCCAGCGCGGTCGTCCGCTCGGCGTCGTAGTCCTGGATGGACCAGGTGATGGCGAACAGCAGCACGAAGCCGGCGAGGACCGAGACCACGACCGACATCACGATGCCGCGGGGCGCGGAGCGGGCGGCGTCGTGCGTCTCCTCCGCCACGTGCGCGCTGGCGTCGTAACCGGTGTAGGTGTACTGGGCCATCAGCAGACCGATGAGCACCGCGTACCCGGCCGCGCCGGCGAAGGTGAAGCCGGTCTCGTTGCGTACCTCCAGGAAGACCTCGGAGATCGGCTTGTGCTGGTCGGGCACGATCGCGAGGGCGCCGACGATGACCGCCACGCCGGCCAGGTGCCACCAGGCGCTGATGTCGGAGAGCAGCCGTACGAGGTTGACGCCGAAGGTGTTGAGCAGGCCGTGCGCGGCGATGATCACCAGGAAGATCAGGAAGGTACGTCCCGCGGTCACCTCCAGGTCGAAGGCGAGGCTCAGGAAGGCGGAGGTGGTGATCGCCGCACCGAAGTCGATGGCGGCGGTCACCGCCACCTCGCCGAGGAAGTTGAACCAGCCGACGAACCACGCCCAGACCGCCTTGTTCCGCTTGGTGAGCGCGGCGGCCCACCAGTAGAGGGCCCCGGCGGTGGGATAGACCGAGCAGATCTCGGCCATGGCGAGCGCGACGAAGATCACCATGACGCCGACGAAGAGCCAGCCCAGGGTGATCGCCAGCGGGCCGCCCGCCGTCATCGCGATGCCGTACGACGTGATCGCGCCGGCCAGGATGGAAATGATGGAGAACGAGACCGCGAAGTTGGAGAAGCCGGACAGCTTGCGACGTAGTTCCTGCTTGTATCCCAGCTGCGCGAGCCGTTCCTCGTCAGTGACAGGGGAAGGTGGGGTTACTCCGTCCTCGATCGTTGAGCTCATCGGTATCTCCCTTGAGCGGGGGTGAAGACTGTGACCTGCGTCACCGCCTGACGGGATGATGAGCCCACACCCGGAACCAGGTCAATGGAGATCGGCCGGAAATTCGGTCGGGACCAGACCAATGAACGGACACCCGACCCTCCACGGCAGGAGCGCCCACCAGGGCGGGGCCGCCGCGTCGCGCGTTGTCAATCCGCGGTTGCCGGCTCGGTGGGCCGTGGCGTGAAGAAGCGGATGATGTCGTCGGCCGCGGCGGGGGACAACATCATCGCCTGGACTCGTGCGGACATCTCGGCGATCGGGTGGGTCCTGGTGAACATCGCCTCCTCGTACGCCTGGATCGCCACGTCGGGGTCGGCGGGGTTGGTGGCGAGTTCGGCGGCGAGTTCGGCGGCGTCGAGCATGGCTTGGTTGGCGCCCTCGCCGACCGGCGGCATGAGGTGCGCGGCGTCACCGATGAGGGTGACGCCCGGCCGGTGGGCCCAGCGTGTTCCGGTGGGCATCGCCTCGATCCTGCGCGGGGTCGGCGGGCTGTCGCCCGCCTCGATGAGTGCGGTGAGGCCGGGGTCCCAGCCGTCGAACATGTCCAGCAGGGCACGCTTGCTGCGGTAGGTGTCCAGGTGGCGATCGTCCGCAGGTAGGGAGATGCCGACCCGGATGCTGCCGTCGCCGAGGCGTTGCGCCGCCAGGATCTGGCTCACGCCGACGCACCAGAGGTTTCCGGGGCCGACCAGCTCGGCGAGATCCGGGTGGCGCCGGTCGACGTCGCTGATGCGGAGCTCGGCCAGGGTGGCCACGGACGACAGCGCCACGTCGGTCAGCATCGGGCGGACGACCGAGCGTGCGCCGTCCGCGCCGATGAGGACGTCGCAGTCGACGCTGTGGCCGCCATCGAACGTCAGCCCGAAGCCTCCGTCGGGCCGTGGCGTCGCCGCGACGAGCCGGTGCTGCCACATGACAGTGTCGGCGGGGAGTGAATCGAGCAGAAGATCACGCAGTGCGCTGCGGTCGATCTCGGGGCGTCCGGAGAACGACCCGGGTTGTGGCTTGTGGTGCACGAGGGTGCGTCCGGCCGGGTCGAGGATGCGATGTTCCTCGCCCTCCGGCCGCGCCTCGGACCGGAACCGGCCGGCAAGGCCCGCATCGGCCAGGGCTCGTTGCCCGGACTCCGGGTGCAGGTCGAGCGATCCGCCCTGTGATCGCGCGGATCGGCCCGCCTCGCGTTCGTACACCGCCGCGTCGATGCCGTGCCGGTGCAGGATTCGGGCCAGCGTCAGGCCGCCGAGGCCACCACCGACGATCGCGATTCGCATCATCATCTTCCTTACCGTACGCTGTATCTTATGGATACGTCGTACGGTAGCGCACCGCTGCCCGTCTGGGAACGGCCCGAACCTCGGCCGCGGTCAGCGCCGGTGCCACTGAGCCGCGCGAAGATCGCCGCCACGGCGATCCGGATCGCCGACGCACACGGCCTCGACGGGCTGTCGGTACGCAAGATCGCCAAAGAACTCGGTGTCGGTCCGATGCGGCTCTACGACTACGTGACCAACAGGTCCGAACTGCTCGATCTGATGGTCGACGCCGTGTACGCCCAGATCGCCGAGGCCGGCCAGCACTCCGGGTGGCGCGCCACCGTACTGGCCATCGTTCACCGGACCCGCGACGCCGCTCTTGATCACGAGTGGTTCGCCGACCTGCTCGGCGCCAGGCCACACCTGGGGCCTCACGCGCTCGCCGTGGGCGAATCGACCGCGGCGGCGCTCAGCCAGGCCCCTGGCATCCGCGGTATCGACGATCTCCAACGGGCCCTGGGCGCCCTCAACGCGTTCATCGTCGGAGCGCTGCGCAGGGAGATCACCGAGCGACGCACCGCCCGTTCGACCGGCACCGACGTGTCCGCCTGGCAGGCCGCCCTCGGGCCCTACCTGACACGCATGCTCGAAACCGGCCGCTACCCCACCGTCGCCCGGCTCGTCATCGACGGCGCCCACCTCAACGCCGAGGAAACCTTCCACCACAACCTGATCACCATCCTGGACGGCATCACCAACCATCCCCACACGTGACCTGCCGCTAGCCGGCCAGTACCGGCTACACCTCGACCAGACAGCCGGGCCCGGCCGATGTCCGGACGAAGCGTGGGCCAGCCGGGTTGGGCCACGCCGGTCAGACGGCGGCGAGGAACGCCCGTACCCGCTCCATGAGCAGCGCGGACGCCTCCGGGTCGTACGCGTCGAGCGAGGAGTCGGCAAAGAGGTGCTGGTCGCCGGGATAGACGAACAGCTCCGCGTTCGCCGTGGAGCCGGCGAGCTCGCGTGCGGCCGGCAGGTCCTCGTCGAAGAACTCGTCGTCCTCCTTGCCGTGGATCTGCACCGGCACGCCCTCGGGCCACCTCTCGCCGAATTCCGCGACCGGGAGGCAGGAGTCCATGAGGAGTGCCCCGCGGGCACCGGGCCGGGTCTGCGCGAGCCGCTGGGCGATTGTCACGCCGAAGGAGAATCCGGCGTAGACGAGCCCGGGGCCGAGGTCGTCGGCCGCGGCGATGCCGCGCTCCCGGATCGCGTCCAGCCCCGACTCCCGAGCGAATCCGAACCCCTCCTCGATGCTGCCGAACGTGCGGCCGTCGAACAGGTCTGGCGTGTGCACGGTGTGCCCGGCCTGTCGCAGGCTGTCGGCGAAGCTCCGGACCCCGTCGGTCAGGCCCTGGATGTGGTGGTAGAGCAGCACGTCGGTCACGGTGTTGAACTCCTTGCGAACGATCGAAATTTTTGGAACGTTCCGCGATGCTAGTCTGTTACGCCATGGCAGACAACGCCCCGGACTACGAGCTAGCCGACCGGCTGGCGCTGACCAGCCCGGATCAGGTGAAGGCCATCGGCCACCCGCTCCGTACGGTGATCCTTCAGCTCCTCCACGAGCGGGCCGCGACCGTCACCGAGCTCGCGGCCGCGGTCGAGCGCCCCAAGAGCACGGTCGCCCACCACGTGGACGTGCTTGCACGCAACGGCCTGCTCCAGGTGGTGCGTACGCGGAAGGTGCGGGCGGTCGAGGAACGCTTCTACGGGCGTACCGCACGGATGTTTTATGTGGCGGCGGAGCCCTCACCCGCCGGCCAACAGATGCCGGGCGACTTCAACGACTTCGAGGTGGCTGCACACGAGTCCGCGAAGGCGTTCGAGCAGGGAAAGCTCTGGGGTTTCATCCGACATGCGCGCATCTCCCAGGATCAGGCCGCTCAGTTCTGGGAGCAGATGGCGCAACTCGTTGATGCGTTCGACCGGATGCCGAGGTCCGGCGAAACCATGTACGGATTCGCGATGGGGATCTACCCCACCGACCATCCGACCCTGCCCGCAGCGGAGTGATAATTCGGAAGCGGAGCCCCGCATCCGGCAACCCGAAGGCATGCCTCGCGATGCGGCTTGGACCCTCCTCGGAACGCGGCCGGTGCATTGCCGTGGGCGGAGCGCTCGGATCGCCACGGCCCGCGCGTAGCCGTGGTCGGGCGTCGCCTGTCGGTCAGGTCCGTGTCCGGAACGGGGCAAGGGTGGCACGGACCTGTTCGCCCGCGCCCCAGTCGTCGTCGAACTGGGCCAGCACGGCGAGGTGTTGGCGCAGCTGAACAATCGGCATGCGGGCGCGCCAGTCACTGTCGAGGGAGGTCAGCTCCGCGTAGACCTCGAAGAACCGTCGCGCCTCGGGCGGCGGCGAGGTGGACCACACGTGGGCGAGGTCGACCTCGGCCCACATGTAGGACACGGCCGGGTCGATCACCGCGGGCTGGCCGTCCGGGGTGGCCAGGACGTTCTGTGCCCACAGGTCGCCGTGCGTCAGGCAGGCCGGCCGATCCGGCAGCAGGTCGGGCAGCCGGTGACACAGCCGTTCCAGCGCAGCCCGGTCCTCGGCGTCGAGTGCCGCCTCGACGCGGGGCTGCCCGAGCCACCGGAGCAGCCGGTGCTGCGCGAAGAACGCGAAGCCGTCGTCATCCCAGGTATTGATCTGCCGGCAGCGGCCCAGCCAGTTGTCGCGGTGCCATCCGAAGCGGGGATGGGTGGTGCTCAGGTGCAGGCGGGCGAGCGCGTGCGCGAACTGTTCCCAGAAGGTCTCGCTGCGCGGCCTCGGACACAGCACCGACAACACGAGCAGTTCCCGGTCCGCCAGGATCACCTCGGGTGTCGCCATGCCGCCGAGGTCGCGCAGGGCGGCCAGCCCTTCGGCCTCCGCGACAAAGACGTCGTCGGCCGGCGTGTCGGCGAATGCCTTGACGAACACCGACGGCGCGTCCCGACGGGTTGCTATGCCCGCGAGCGCCGCGACCCCACCCGTCGCCGGCTCCACTGTGACGACATCGCGCATCCCAGCCCGGAACAGCCCCTCCAGCAGGAACGTCGACGGCCGCATCACAACAGGCTCCTCTTGTCCGGGGTGCTCGTCAGCAAGATCTATGTGATCACAACGACCACCTCCCGAGGATCAACCTCCAGGCCAAGATCAGACGTACGAACCTTTCGTCGACGGCAGGCACCATTCCTCCTGGCCCTGGTTCGGCAACCCGGGTCCGCGTCGGCGAGGACGTTTCGGGATGCGCTCGGTGCGGAGTGAAGCCGCCCGCCTCCGCGATCCGCGCGTCAGCCCGGCAGGCGCCCAGCGCCGTCCAGGGACGGGCTCCGGCACCATCAGTCGCGCGCCCGCGCCCAGGCGATGAAGCGATGGTGCAGGTCCGGGGCGTGGTCCGGGTTGAGCTGGGCGAGCTGTTCCCGGGCCTCGGCCATCAACCCACCGAGGTAGAGCAACAACGCGGTACGGTTCCCCCGGTACTCGACGAGCAGCGACAACCGGGCCGGCTGGCAGGGCCACTCCGCACCACAGTTGCGGCACCGCCACAGCGGGCGCGTCGGGAGATGCGGGATCACCCGGCGCCCCATCACCGCACCCCCCGGCCGATCGCGCGGACTTCCTCTCCGGTCACCAGCGGCCCCCGTTCGCCCGCCACTCCTGGGCCGGCGTCAATCGCCCCGGGCGGCCAGGCTCAAGCGTGGGGAACACCCGGGTCGGCTCCCGCATCCACGCGGGCAGGTTGTTGCCCGGCTCGCGCCTCGGCAGCGTCGGCAGCCCCTTGGTCCGATGCCGGAACAGACGGGTACGCACATCGTCCTCCTCGTCCTTGGAGGGGGCCGCCCCACGTACGGGTGCGGGGCGACCCCGAGCTGGGACCCACCCCACGCTGTCCCGCGCCGAGCCGATCCGCTTGCGTGACAGTCTGGATGGGACGGCATTACCGTCGATACGCGCTCGGCCCATCCGCGCAGGTCAAGCAGACAGGTGGGCGGCCATGAGCGACCGCCGGGTAGAACCGAGCAGGAGTTGGGGGATCGATGGGAACCGCTACCAACTACGTACTGGGTGAGCTACGGCTGTTCCGGGCGACCCTCGGGCTGAGTCAGGACGACTTCGGCAGAACGATCGGCTACTCCGGGTCCCACGTGAGCTCGGTGGAAACCGGCGGCCGGCCGCCGACATGCGAGTACATGAAGGCGGTCGACGACAAGCACAAGACCGGGGGACGCTTCGGCCGCATGCTGCGTGAGCTCGGCAAGCTTGACAACACGCCCGCCTGGTTGCGTGAGTGGATCGAGTTCGAGCGCGAAGCGGCCACGCTGCGGTGGTTCGAGCTGGCCTACATCCCCGGCCTACTTCAGACCGAACGGTACGCCCGCGCCACACTGGCCGGGGGCCGGTTCGGCCCAAAGGACGTTGACCAGGCGGTGGCTTCCCGGCTGGATCGGCAGGCGATCCTGGAGCGCGAGCCTCCCCCACAACTCATCGTCGTCTTGGACGAATCCGTGCTCCGTCGGCCGGTGCTCGACCAGCCCGGGCTGATGGCCGAACAGCTTGAGCACCTTGTCGAACAGGCGAAGCGGGAACACATCCAGGTGCACGTGGTGCCCGTGGACGCCGGAATGTACCTGGGCCTGGCCGGGCAGTTCATCATCGCCGAACTGTCCGATGGCGCACGCGTGGCTCATGCGGACAACCAGCTCACCGCGCAGATCGTCGATGCACCAGCCGACATCGCTAAGCTGGCCAAGACGTGGGAGATCGTCCGGAGCGAGGCGCTCCCCCGCCGGCAGTCATTCGAGCTGATCAAGGAAGTGGCGAAGTCATGGACGTGATGACCCCACAGTGGCGAAAGTCGAGCAGGTCCGGCGGCAATGGCGGGTCATGCGTGGAGGTCGCCGACAACCTGCCGGGCGTCGTGCTGGTACGCGACACCAAGGACCCGGAGGGTGGCACCCTCCACTTCACCCCCTCTTCGTGGCGGTCCTTCGTCGAACTGGCCAGGCAGATCGGCCCCGTGGGCTGACACCCGGCAGCACTTCAACAGGTCCTCCCGTCCAGGCGGGAGGACCTGTTGGTGTTTGCACGCCATGTGATTCGAGGTGCCTGATCATGTGAGCAGAGGCGCAATGGTGCTGGTGTCCGTCGCCTCGGTATTGCTGAGAACCACGATGCGGCGACCCAGGTCCGGAATACAGCCGACGAACGCCTTGTAGCCCGCGTTGTGGCCGCTGTGGTGCCACCACCGTCGACCGTTGAGCTCACCTACGAAGACGCCGTAGCCGTAACCGCTGTCATCCGAACCCTTGCCGGTTCGCGCCTGTTCGGTCAACATCAGCGTGCGGTACGGCTCGCTCAGCAGCTGTCCGCCCTGGAGGGCATCGAGCCAGGCCAACACGTCCTTGGCTGTCGACCACACGTCTCCGGTTCCCATGCCTAACACGTCCAGTTCCCAGGTCGGCAACGGCTGGCCCTCGGCGTCGTGGCCGAGCGCCAGGTTCGGCCGCCCACCGGGCGCTCCCGCGAACGTCCTGGTCAAACCAAGGTGATCGAAGATGCGGTCTGCCAGGAAGACCCGGTAGGGCGTATCGGCGGCCCGTTCGACGACGTGCGCCAACAGCACATACCCCGGGCTGCTGTAGCTCCAGCCCTTGCCCGGCGGGTACCGAAGCGGCACCCGGTGGAAGGTCTTCAGCAGTTCGCCGGGCTCAAGCCGCCGAGCTAGGTCGATCATGGGATAGTCGTCCCAGTGGCCGAGGCCGGAGGTGTGGGTGAGCAGGTGGTGCAGCGTGATGTCTCGCCACTCCTCCGGGCAGCCGTCGATCCAGCGGCCCACGGGATCGTCAAGGGCCAGCCTGCCGTTTTCCACGAGCAGGAGCGCGGCAGCCGCGGTGAACTGCTTGCTCACAGAGGCCAGCTGATACCGCGTCTCCGTGGCGTCGTCCACGATGAAGTCGTCGCCCTGCCGTACCAGAATCTCCGCTCGGATCATGGCGCCGACCCTATGCTTTCGCGCCCGTCCGGCGTGGGCGCTGGAGTCGTCACCGGCGTACGTCGCGAACGCCAACAGGCGAGCCTGGCCCGGTCGTGCCGCTCGCTATGACACCGTGGGCGTGTCAGGCCGGGGCGGGCATCCACGGCTCGATCACCGTGGGGTCGGCAACCCCGGACTCGACCTGACGGCACTCCTCCGTGGTCAGGTTGAGTTGCCGGAGCCTGGCGCCCCACTCCGGTACCCGTTCCGGCTCCTCCAGCGCCGTCGACAGCTCGATGAGCATGGCCAGCGCCATCGCCTGCTGCACGACCGGTGCCCCTTCGCCGTGCCGGCGCAGTCCCGAGTTCAGGGCTCGGAAGGCGGCCCGGTCGTCGTTCTTGAACTCGCGCAGGATCCGCGCGTTGTCCAGAACCCGGGCAAGCCCTGGCAACTGCTTGGAGCCACCGTACTCCAACTCCGCCGGCTCGTCCCGCTGGATGAAAATGATCGAGTTTCCCGACGGGTCCGTGACGGTGAACCGTGAGGCGCCGGGCCGGTACCGCGTTATCCGAGGCAGCCCCTTTGCGAGCACCTTCCCGTACGCGCTGCGCATCGCCTCGGTGAACGCTGCATGGTACGGCGCGACCGTGTCAACCATCACCAGGCACCCGCCGGTGTTCTCCGACGGGTTCAGGTTGCTGGAGGCGTGCCCGTAGTGCAGCTCGAATCCGCGCCACCGGAACGCCAGGTACAGGTAGGGCTTCGTCTGTTCGTAGGTCACGGCGAAGCCCAGGGCGCGCCAGAAGGCCAGGGTTTCCTCCGGTGCCACACAGGGCAGCAGCGGCACGGCGATCTCGTTGGGCTGGACACCTTCGTCAAGCATCGTCGGCACCTCATCTGTTTGACAGCGCAGGCGACGCAGCAGTCTGCCAAACCCGCGACCGTCACGCACATGGCAGAACTCGACGATCGTTGCAGCGACCTGACGGAGCTGCGCTGTCGCACACGCCAATGCCGCCGGGTGCGGCTGGCACGGTTTGCTAGACGCGGGCGCGGTGGCTGGCGACGCGGGCGCGTGAGGAACAGGTGGTGGAGCAGTAGCGGCGCGGGCGTCCAGGGCTGTGCGTGGGAAAGACATGGTCGCAGCCCGGCGCCTGGCAGACGCCCAAGGGTGGCTGCTGGGTTTCGGCGACGAGGATGGCCAGGGCCATCGCCGAGGAGGCGGTGAACCACTCGCCCCAGTCGGCGTCATCGCTGCTGTCGACGTGCAAGTGCCATGGGGTGCCTTCATGTGCCGTCAGCCGCGGTGGCCGGCAGGCGGCTAGCACCTCGTTCAGTCGCGCGCATGCCTCTTCGAGTGAGCCGGCCTGGGCAACTGGGCGAAGCCGGGCGGCGGCGTCACGCAGCTGGCGAGTCTCGTCGGGCTGCAACGACGAGACCGTTTCCCCGTGGGCCGCAAGGGTGGCGCACAGGCTTGCGTCATCAGTGTCGGCCGCGTTCATCACGTCAGCGCAGCGCCGTACGGCGGCTTCCGCCCCTGTCTTGAACATCGCCATGCCACCAGTCTATGTAACGTAATAGGCGTGACAAACCGTTACACGGTCATGGCGCCGCTCGGCGCACTCATGGCACGCACCGGGGACGAGATGGCCGGCACGGCGGTCCTCCTGTTCGCCTACGGCGGGTCCTCCCCCGATGACGGCGCCGCCGTGTTCGGGCTCCTTGCCGTCGCCGCAGCGGTGGGCGGCCCTCTGCTGGGGGTCTGGCTGGACCGGGCTCGGTCCAGTGGCCCCCTGGCCCTGTCCCTGGCATCGTTCACGGTCGGGCTGGCGGCGGTCGGGGTCGCGCTGCATCAAGGGCACGAAGGACTGGCCATGGTGGTCGCAGTCCTGGCCGGCCTCTTCGGGCCGGCCGTCGCGGGCGGCTGGTCGGCATCGCTCACCGACCCCGATGCCGCCCGGGCACAGCGGTTGGCCGTCTTCGACGCGAGCTCCTACAGCCTCGCCGGGTTGGTCAGCCCGGCCCTCGCCGGTGCCGCGTACGCGATCGTGGGGTCGAACGCGCCGCTGGTCCTGACTCTTCTCCTACTCGGGGCAGGCACCGTGTGCGCGCCCTTCGCACGCGTCCTCCGTCACGAGAACTCAGACGAGGACGCTCGTCAGTCTCATCCCTTGGCCGACCTGCGCCGAGGCATCGCCGCGATCACGCATCAGCCCAGGCTGCGGGCCGCGACCGTGTCGTCGTGCGTGGCCTTCTTCGGCTTCGGCCTGTTCGCTGTCCTCGTCCCCGCGATCGGGCAGGAGCAATTCGGCAGCCCCGCTGCCGGATCGATCCTGCTGGTTGTCCTGGCCGTAGCAGCTCTGGCATCGAATGCTCTCCTCGATCGACGTGGAGCGCTGCACCGTCCGGGACGGGTCCTGACCTGGGCCACCGTGCTGGTCGGACTCGGCATCGCGATCGCGGCGGCCGGGCACCCGGTCACCACGATCCTTGCCGCCGTTGTCATCGGCGCGGGTGACGGACCCCAGCTCGCCGGGCTGATCCAGATCCGCCACCAGGAGGCATCCGCCCACCTGCGTACCCAGATCTTCACGACCGGGGCCAGCCTCAAAATCACCGCCTCAGGCATCGGCGCACTGGCCGCGGCTTCCCTCATGCACGCCGGCCTGGCCGTCGCACTCCTCACGGCTGCCGCCGCTCACCTCGTCGCGGCCTACGTCGCCAGCAAGGCCGGCGACCACTCGGGCGAGCCAGTGCATCTCTAGGCACCGACGGTGAGCCTGTCGAGTTCACGGAGTTCAGCGGCGGCTTCCACCCGCCGGGGGCTGTTCAGCTCGCCGAGCGTGTCCCGGGCCGTGAGCAGGACTTCGCGGGCCTCGTCGTAGCGGGCCAGCCGGCGGAGCACGAGCCCGAGGTCCAGCCGGGCTGGTTCGCTCCAGGCGAGCATGTTCGCGGCCTCGAAACCGGCCAGGGCCTGCCGGAGCATCGCCTCGGCGTCGGTCCAGCGGCCCAGCGCCGCGAGGTCGTTGCCAAGGCACTGCCAGGCGACCGCAAGGTACAACGCGATCAGCTCGGGGGACAGTCCCGGCATCCCGGCGCGGCAGCTGGCTTCGCTTCGTCGGTGGATGGTCAGGGCGTCCTCGGCGCAACCACGCTGGCGCAGGTAGTTACCCAGGGTGTTCAGGGTCGACAGTTCGGCGAGGCGGCCCTGGAGGGAGGTCTGGCCGCTGAGGCAGGCAGCCGCGTCCTGGAGCCGGCCAATGGACTCGTCGACCCGGCCGATCCGGTGCAGCGCCGCCGCTCCGTAAGCCAGCGCCCAGCCCATCTGGAGCTGGTCGTCGATCTCGCGGGCCACCACCAGCGCCGTGTCTGCGGCCTCCAGGGCGGCGTGATGGTCGTAGACGCAGATGTTGTAGGCCCAGGCGAGATAGTTGAGGTGCACAGCCTCGTTGTGCCTGCTGCCCAGGGCTCGGGCCGCGTCGACGGCGCGCCGGAAGACCTCCACCCACAGCTCCCAGTGCTGGTTGAGGTCGGAGAACCAGTGCATCGCCTCAGCCATGTCGATGACCTGCTGGTGCCACCCGGTGGCCTGGGCCCGGCGCAGGGCCGCGAGCCACTGGGCGCGCTCGGCCTCCAACCACTCGCGGGCCTTCTCGCGGCTAGCGGGTGCGCTGGCGGGATCGGGGTCACCGCCGGGTGGGTCCTGGTGGCGGTCGGCGTCGAAACGGAGTGCTGCGGCGGTGGCCCGGCGCAACATCCACCGGGCAGCCCGGTCCTGGGCCGCGTCGCACGCCTCGGTGCCGTCCTCCACGGCCAACTGCTCGGCGGCGAACAGCTTGAGGAGGTCGTGGAACTGGTAACGCTCGACGGTGGGCCGGGGCAGCAGGAGCCCGGCATCCACCAGTTCCTCGGCGCACAGCGCCGCCTGGCGGATCGGTAGATCGGCCAGCAGGGCGGCGCTCTCCGGGCTGAAGTCGGGGCCGGCGGCCAGTGCGGCACGCCGCAGCAGGGTCCTGGTGGCCGGGGCCAGTTGCCGGTACGAGAGGGCGAAGGCGGCCCGTACCCGCAGGCCGCCGGCCTGGAGCGCGTCCAGCCGACGCTCTTCATCGGCGAGTTGGGCGACCAGCTTGCTGACGCGTTCGTGGGGCCTGCCGGCGAGGCGCTGCCCGGCGATCCGGACGGCCAACGGTAGGTGCCCGCACAGTTCCGCGAGATCGCGGGCCGCCTGCGTCTCCTGCTGGACCCGCTCCGCGCCGATGATGCGGGTCAGCAGTTCGACCGCTTCCTCGCGCCGCAGCAACGCCAGTTCGATGCGGTGGACCGATTCCAGGCCCGCCAGCGCATGGCGGCTGGTGACGATCGTCAGCGAGCCGCCGTTGCCGGGAAGCAGCGGGCGAACCTGATCCTCGTGGGCCGCGTTGTCCAGCAGAAGCAGTAGGCGCCGGTCGCGGACGATCGAACGAAACAGGCCCGACCGGTCGTCCACGCCGCCGGGGATGGCGCTCTCGGCCACACCCACCGCCCGCAGCAGGCGGGCGAGCGCATCGCGCGGGGTGGTGGGCTCCGGGTCCATGCCGTGCAGGTCGAGGGCGAACTGTCCGTCCGGGAAGTGCGGTGCGAGCGCATGGGCGGCGCGTACGCCGAAAGAGGTCTTGCCGAGGCCAGGCGGCCCCGAGATCAGCGCAACCGTGGGCCGGACGAGGTCGGTCTTCCCGGCCAGCGCGCGCAGTTTGGCCAGAGCCGCCTCACGAGCGGTGAAGTCCTCGATGTCACGCGGCAGGGCCAGGCCATGGTGAGCCGTCGGCGCAGCGCTCCGCCGGCGAGGGCGGCCTGCCTGGGCGGCCCGCTCCAGCTTCTCCGTGTCAGCGGCGTCCAGTCCCAGTCCCTCGGCCAGAGCGCGTACGGTGCGCCGCTGCGGGCCCCGGGACCGGCCGCGTTCCAGGTCCGCGAGCGCGCGGAGGCTCACTCCGGTGGCGTGGGACAGCTCCTCCTGCGTGAGCCTGGCCCGCGAGCGCAGGCTGAGCAGCAGTTGCCCGAACTCCCCCACGGCCGGCGAAGCAACGCCCACGTTGGAATCCCCCGATCGGTGCGACTCGGCGGGCAGCCAAGCCAGGCGGCAGAAGTATGACGAGAGCTATTTCTGCCGGCACAACCGCCTGGTGTCCAATCCGCTCACGGTGATCTTGTAGAGGGCCCGGCTGCCAGCAGGGCGGCGCCGTCACGCGCCCACCTGACAACCGGGGTTACGGGCATCGGAGGACTGCCCACCGACTGCCGACGCCGAAACAGAGGGAAACCCACATTGTCAGCTCGCCGCCTTGCCGCCAGCGTCATTCTCACCGCCGCCGCCCTCGCGCTCAGTGCCTGCGGTCCCGAGGAGACGACGGCATCCGGCCACACCCCCTCCGCTGACACCGGTGCAGCGGCCACCTCGCCCACTGCGCCGAGCAGCGCAGCAGAAACCGGGCAGCCCAGCGCCCCTGGCGCCACGCCATCGCATGACTCCCAGCCGGCTCCGGCTGATGACTGTACGGCCAGGGCCGAGCAACCAGGGCACAAGGTGATCAACGCGGTGAGTGCCTGGGGCTCCCCGAACCGGATTGGGGCCAACGAGACCAGGTTCGTCTGCGGACCGGACGTGCCGAACGACGGCCACTACGTAGCCACCGTGTCGAGCCCTGACGCCTACGAGTTCGCAGCCGGCGCCACCGCACAGCTGTTCGTCGGAGTTCAGACCCAGGACGTCACCGTCGACGTCCTGCTCCAGCACATCAACACCTGCACCCAGAACCCCAACAGCATGAAGCCGTACAGCTGCTACGGCAACATGTACGACCTCACCCTCGACGCCTCCGGAAAGATCACTCAGATCCGCGAGCTGTACCACCCCTAAGGTCACGAGCAGCCGGGAGGCGATCTCATCTCCCGGCTCGTCCAGGCTCCGGTTGACCGACCCGCCCCGGATGCCGGAGCCGGACGGAGTGCCACTCACCACGACTAATTCCGTTGCCACACCGGCTACGCCGGCCGCATCCTTGAGCCTGTGACCAGGCCCGATCGCGACGGGCCCACCGCCGGGCGCTCGGCAACGCCCGGCCCGCGACGGCGTGGGGTGTCCACCTCTCTCTCACTGATACGGCGGTTCGCCGTACCCTCCGGGCACCCCGCGCCGGCGCTCCATCAATGGACGGACCGCGCAACTCGCAGGAGCGAGCTGACCCAACCCAACGCCCAGGCCCAGCAGTCGCTGCTCCCGGCCACCCTTCTCGTGGTGACAGGTGAACGCGCTCGTCACGGTCCGCCGCCGGATCTCGCTCCCGGCTGCACCAGGCCGGATTCGTAGGCGTAGACGACGGCCTGCACCCGGTCGCGCAGGTCGAGTTTGGCCAGTATCCGGCTGATATGCGTCTTGACTGTGCCTTCGGTCACGTAGATGCGCGCCGCGATCTCGCTGTTCGACAGCCCGCAGGCGACCAGTGCCAGGACCTCTCGTTCCCGGTCGGTGAGCAGGCCAGCGGCGGCGGGCGGCACGAGCGGTGTGGGCGCGGTGCCCACATAGCGCTCCAGCAGGCGCCGCGTCACACTCGGCGCCACCACCGCGTCGCCGCGTGCCACCACCCGAATGGCCGAGAGCAGGTCAGCGGCGAGAGTGTCCTTGAGTAGAAAGCCGCTGGCGCCGGCCCGCAGCGAGGCGTAGACGTACTCGTCGAGGTCGAACGTGGTCAGCATCAGGATCCGCACCCGGCCGGTGCCGTCCGCGCAGATGCGACGGGTTGCCTCGACGCCGTCGACCTCCGGCATCCGCACGTCCATAAGCACGATGTCCGGCTGAAGTTCCCGCGCCAGCGTCGCCGCCCGCGCGCCGTCACCTGCCTCGCCGACCACCTCCATGTCCGGCGTGTTCTCCAGGATCATCCGGAAACCGGTGCGGACCAACGCCTGGTCGTCGGCGATGAGCACCTTGATCATTCGTCCCGCTCCTCGATGGGCAGCCGGGCCCGCACCACGAAACCCCCGTCAGGTCCAGGACCGGCGCTGAGCCGGCCGCCGAGCAGCGTCACCCGGTGGTCCATGCCGCGCAGCCCGTTGCCGCCGGCATCGACGCCGATCGCGCCCCCGTCGGTGGCGTTCGTGCCCTGACCGTCGTCGCTGACCTCGATGCGTAGCTCAGTGTTCGAATAGCAGATCACAACGTCGGCGCTCGCCCCGGCGTCGGCGTGCTTCATGACGTTCGTCAGCGCTTCCTGAACGATGCGATAGCCGGACAGGTCCACGGCCGAGGGCAGCTCCACGGGCGTGCCGTCCACCCGCAGCCGTACCGGCGTGCCGGCGCGCCGCACCCGAGTGAGCAGGCTGGGTAGCTGGGCGAGCCCCGGCTGAGGATGCCAGGCGTCATCCACCTCGCCGAGCGCGGCGAGCACCCGGCGCATGTCCGCCAGCGAATCACGGCCGGTCTTCACGATCGTACGCAACGCGCTGCGTGTGTCGGCGGGCCGGTTGTCCAGCGCGGCGTCGGCGCCCTGTGCCTGAATGACCATCAGCGACAGACCGTGCGCCACCACGTCGTGCAGCTCTCGACTGATCCTCCCGCGCTCCGCGGCCACCGCCAGCGCCGCCCGCTGGTCCCGTTCCCGCTCCAGATCCGCGGCCCGCGCGTGCAACTGCCGGACGTACTCGCGTCGGGTGCGGGTGCCGGAGCCGACCGCCCACGCGGCGAACAGCACCGAGCCGAGCACCGCCAGCGGGCTCCACGTGTTCGAACTCTCCGCCCGGCTGACGACGCCACCCCCGTCGCGTCCGTCCGGGCCGACGTGGTGCATCACCTCGACGGAGAACGTCGGCAGCCCGTTGATCGGACGCCCCAGGCGCTCGTCGGTCAGGCACCAGACAGCGACGACCAGCAGCAGGCCGGACAACGCGGCCAGCGACACGCGGCGCCGGCAGCGGGCCGCGACCGTGCCGAGCAGCACCACCACGGCCAGATCCACCACCATCGGCATCACCATCAGCGCCAGGTGCACCGCCGTGGCCAGCGCGCAGACGACAAGCATCGGCAGCGGCCAGCGTCGGCGCAACGCGACGCCGGCCAGCGCCAGCGCCGTCCCCGTCCACCACCCCCACGTCACGGCGGCGCCACCCCACCCGCCGTCGGGCAGCGCCGCGGCGACCGTACGTACCGTCGCGACGGGATTGTTCACCGGCAGGCACACCGCGAGCAGGCCGACCGCCAGCGCCGTATCCCGCACCAGCGGCCCGGGTATCCAGCCGCGCAGCGCCTGCCTCAGCATCGCGATCACGGTCATGATCCCGCGAGTCTAGGGACAGCGAATGTGCTGCCGCGTCTGTCGTACGGCAGACGCCACCGTCTGTCGCAGGACAGACGCGGGTAGCGGCAGGCCGGCCGCAGAGTGGGCGCATGACGCGACAGGAACCAGTGCGATCCCTGACCAGCCGGCCGGTGGGCCGGCGCTCGCTACTCGGGCTGCTGGGCGCGGCCCCGATAGCCGTCGGCGGCGCGTGGGCGCTGTCCGGCTCCGCCGACACCGCCGCCGCGGCAGCCGCCGGCTCCGGTTCCGGCGCCTCGCCGGTGCCGGCCGAGCTGCGGCCCGGCGGCCAACTCGACCAGCTCCTGGCGCAGATGGCGGCCCAGGACACCTTCTCCGGCACCGTGCTGATCGTCGACGGCCAGCGCCGGGTGGTGACCCGCTCCTACGGCATGGCCGACCAGGCGAAGTCCGTCCCGAACACCGACAACACCATCTTCTGCCTCGGGTCGGTGACCAAGATGTTCACGGCCGTGGCGGTGGCACAGCTCGTCCAGCAGGGCAAGGTCGCGTTCGACCGGAAGCTGGGCGCCTATGTGGACGGCTTTCCCTCCGCCGTCGCCGACAACGTGACCATCCACCAGCTACTCACCCACACCTCCGGCATGGGCGACTACTTCGGCATCGACGGCTACTTCACCGAGGCGGCCAAGTGGAATAGCGCCGAGCAGGTCATGGAGGGAACGCTGGGCTTCATCCGCGACGCGCCGCTGCGCTTCACGCCCGGAACCAGTCATGAGTACAGCAACTCCGGCTTCGCCACCCTCGGAGCAGTCGTGGCGCAGGTCTCGGGACAGTCGTACTACGACTACATCCGGCAGCACGTCTTCGGTCCGGCCGGCATGACCAGCTCGGACTTCTACACCAAGCCGCAGTGGCAGGCCGACCGGCGCATCGCCCACCCCTACACCAGGCAGCCTTCCGGCCAGCGCGTCGACATCGTGGACCAGCGGCCGTTGTTCATCGGGCGTCCCGACGGCGACGCCTTCGCCTCCGCGCCGGACCTGGTCCGCTTCGCCCGGGCGCTGCTCGACGGCGCACTGCTCAACCCCGTCTACACCGAGCTGGTGCTCAGCCCGAAGTACCCGGTAGCCACGTTGCCGGCGAAGCCCGGGGAGCCGGGCAAGCCCCCGCTGCCGGCGAAGTCCATCTACCAGGCGTACGGCCTGTTCCAGAATCTCGTCAACGGCAAGTGGGCGGCCGGGCACAACGGCGGCAACGCCGGCATCTCGGCCAACATCGAGTGGTACCCGCACACGCGCTGGATCGCGGTGAAGCTCAGCAACTACGACCCCGAGGACACGATGCCCATCGACGCCACCATCCAGCGCATCCTCACCCAGTAGCCAGTTGTGAGAAGGGAACCCTGCTATACCGCAGGCGTTAACAGGGGGCCCCTCCTTACGCCTCCAGCAGCAGGGAGATGCCCTGGCCGACGCCGATGCACATCGTCGCCAGGGCCCGCCGGCCGCCCCGACGGCGCAGCTCCAACGCGGCGGTGAGCGCCAGCCGGGCGCCGCTGGCGCCGAGCGGGTGGCCGAGCGCGATCGCGCCGCCGTTCGGGTTCACGTGCTCGGCGTCCTCGGGCAGCCCCAGCTCGCGCAGCACCGCCACGGACTGGGCGGCGAACGCCTCGTTCAGCTCGATCACGTCGACGTCGGCCAGGCCGAGGCCGTGCCGGTCGAGCAGCTTGCGGGTGGCCGGCACCGGGCCGATCCCCATGATCCGGGGCGGCACGCCGGCCGCCGCCGCGCCGGTCACCCGGGCGAGCGGGGTGAGGTCGTACCGGGCGACGGCCGCCTCGGAGGCGACCAGCAGTGCCACCGCGCCGTCGTTGACGCCGGAGGAGTTGCCGGCGGTCACCGTGCCGCCGTCGCGGAACGGGGTGGGCAGCGCGGCGAGCTTCGCAAGCGTGGTCTCCCGGGGGTGCTCGTCGACCTCGACCAGCTTCGTCTCCCGCTTACCGGCCGGCACGGTCACCGGCACGATCTCCTCGGCCAGCCGGCCGTCGGCCTGTGCCTTCGCGGCGCGCTGCTGGGAGCGGTACGCGAACTCGTCCTGCGCGGCCCGGTCGATGCCGAACTCGGCGGCCACGTTCTCCGCCGTCTCCGGCATCGAGTCGATGCCCCAGCCCCGCTTCATCAGCGGGTTGACCAGCCGCCAGCCGATGGTGGTGTCGTAGACCTCGGCCGTACGGGAGAACGCGGTGGTCGCCTTCGGCATGACGAGGGGGGCCCGGCTCATGCTCTCCACCCCGCCGGCCACCACCAGGTCGGCCTCACCGGCCACGATCGACCGGGCGGCCATGGCGAGGGCGTCCAGGCCGGAGCCGCAGAGCCGGTTGACCGTGCTGCCCGGCACCTCCTCGGGCAGCCCGGCGAGCAGCGCCGCCATCCGGGCCACGTTGCGGTTGTCCTCGCCGGCCTGGTTGGCGCAGCCGAGGATCACGTCGTCGGTGCGGGCCCAGTCCACCTTCGGGTGGCGGGCGACCAGCTCACGGATCACATGCGCGGCCAGGTCGTCGGGGCGTACCCCGGCGAGGGCGCCGGCGTAGCGGCCGATCGGGGTACGGACTCCGGCCACGAGATATGCCACGGTCATCGGCGCGCGTCCTCCGGGGGTGGGAAGGGGCTGGCGGCGCCCGCCGGGTCACGGGGACGCCCGGCGCCAGGATATCCACGCCCGGAACGGATAGGTTGACGGCATGGCTCGGGCTCAGTTCGGCGCAGAGACCTCCGGCGGCGGCGCGTTCGTCCGCCAGCCCAACCGGTTCACCGGTCGGGTCACCCCGCACTCCACCTCGCCCGAGGGCGGCGGCCCCGACGAGCAGGACCGCTGGCCGCTGGAGGCCGGCCGGTACCGGTTGATCTGGTGCCGGGCCTGCCCGTGGGCGCACCGGGCCCGGATCGTGCGCAGCCTGCTCGGCCTGGAGGACGTGATCTCGCTGGGCACCGTCGACCCGATCCGGGACGAGCGCGGCTGGCGGTTCACCCTCGACCAGGACGGCTTCGACCCGGTGCTGGGGATCAGTTTCCTCTCCGAGGCGTATCTGGCGACCGACCCGGACTACCAGGGGCGGGTGACCGTGCCGGCGCTGGTCGACACCCGGACGGGGCGGGTGGTGACCAACGACTATCCGCAGCTCACCCTGGATCTGATCACCGAGTGGCGGCGGTTCCACAAGCCGGGTGCGCCGGACCTCTACCCGGTCGAGCTGCGTCCGGAGATGGACGCGCTGATGGCGGAGGTCCACCGGGACGTCAACAACGGGGTCTACCGGTGCGGCTTCGCCACCTCGCAGCAGGCGTACGACGAGGCGTACACGACGCTCTTCGCCCGGCTGGACGCGCTGTCGGAGCGCCTGTCCGGGCGGCGCTACCTGATGGGCGACCAGATCACCGAGGCGGATGTGCGGCTGTTCACCACGCTGGTCCGCTTCGACGTGGCGTACCACGGGCACTTCAAGTGCAACCGGCAGAAGCTCACCGAGATGCCGGTGCTCTGGGCGTACGCCCGGGACCTGTTCCAGACTCCCGGCTTCGGCGAGACGGTGGACTTCGACCACATCAAGCGGCACTACTACGCCACCCACGAGATGATCAACCCGACCCGGATCGTGCCGCTCGGTCCGGACCTGCACGGCTGGACCACGCCGCACGGGCGTGGCTGAGCCGGGCGTCGCCCGGGCCGTCGCCGCGTCGGCCGCCGCCGGCTGCGTGGTGGCCGGCACGGTCGCGGTGACGGTCGCCGTGGTCGCCGGTCCAGGTCCGGGTCTGACCGGGTACGTCAGCGAGGCCGGCATCACCGCCAGCGGGTACGCCGGGACGTACCGGATCGGGGTGTTCGCGCTGGCGGCGGCGCTGCTGCTGCTCGCGGTGGCGCTGCCTCCGGCGCTGGAGCCGGCGGCGGCGCTGCTCGCCGTCGGCGGTGGCTGCACGGCGCTCTCCGGCGCGGTGACGTGCAGCGCCGGCTGCCCGCTGCCGCCGTTCGAGGCGGCCACGGTGGCCGACCTGGTGCACGGCGGGTCGAGCGTGGCGGCCACCGCCGCGGCGGTCTTCGCGATGCTGGCCCTGGCCTTCGCCCCGGCGGCGGGCCGGCCGCTGCGCCGGATCGCCCGGGGCGGCGCGGCGCTGGCCGTGCCGCTGTCCGCGGCGATCGCCCTGGCCATGCTGACCGTGGGGCGCGGCAGCGTGGTGGGGGTGCTGGAGCGGTTGTTACTGCTGGTCGTCGCCGGTTGGGGCCTGGCCACCGCGACCGCCCTCGGGTTGGCCCGCCGATCGTGACGATCGGATCACCGTGCGATGAACCGGCCCTGTAAGGATCGTCACGGTCGCCGCTCCTTCCACCCGCACGCCGGCCGGGGTAACCTCGCCGGGCAATGACCAACGTCTGGAACCTCACCGTGCGCCTGTACGTCGACCTTCGACTGCAGGCCAGCGGCATCTGTCCGGCGCAGCCGCTCTTCTGACGCTGCCCCGTTCACCTCCACCAGACCTTGGACGTCCCATGGCTGCCGCCCTGCGCAAATTCCCCTTCTCCCTGCAGATCCTGCTCGGCCTCGTGCTCGGCGTGGCGCTCGGCTTCCTCGCCCGCGCCAACGACATCGCCTGGCTGACCAGCACCCTCGACACCGTCGGCCACCTCTTCGTCCAGCTCCTCAAGCTGGCCGTGCCGCCGCTCGTCTTCACCGCCATCGTGGTCAGCGTCGTCAGCCTGCGCGGCGTGGCCAACGCCGCCCGGCTCGCGCTCAAGACGCTGCTCTGGTTCGGCATCACCGCGCTGATCGCGGTGGGCATCGGCATCGGTCTCGGCCTGGTCACCGACCCCGGCAAGGGCGTCACCCTCGACCTGGCCGGCGCCACCGCGCCGAAGAAGTCCGGCTCCTGGACCGACTTCCTCACCGGCATCGTCCCGACCAACCCGGTCGGCGCGTTCGTGGAGGGCAACGTCCTCCAGATCGTCTTCCTCGCCCTGGTGGTGGGTGCCGCCGCCATGCTGGTCGGCGAGGCCGCCGAACCGTTCGTGGCGCTCAACCGCTCGCTGCTGGCCATCGTGCAGAAGGCGCTCTGGTGGGTGATCCGGCTCGCCCCGATCGGCACGCTCGGCCTGATCGGCAACGCCGTCGCCTCGTACGGCTGGGACCTGCTGGCCCCGCTCGCCAAGTTCACCACCGCCGTCTACGTCGGCTGCGCGATCGTGCTCTTCGTGGTCTACCCGCTGCTGCTGGTGGCCGCCGGCCGGCTCAACCCGCTGCGCTTCTTCGCCGGCGCCTGGCCCGCCATCGAGCTGGCCTTCGTCTCCCGTTCCTCGGTGGGCACCATGCCGGTGACCCAGCGTTCGGTCGAGCGGCTCGGCGTGCCCCGCGAGTACGCCTCCTTCGCCGTGCCGTTCGGCGCCACCACGAAGATGGACGGCTGCGCCGCGATCTACCCGGCCCTGGCCGCGATCTTCGTGGCACAGGTCTTCGGGGTGCACCTGGGCGTCACCGACTACCTGCTGATCGCCTTCGTCTCCGTGGTCGGCTCGGCGGCCACCGCCGGCCTGACCGGCGCGATCGTGATGCTCACCCTGACCCTGAGCACGCTGGGCCTGCCGCTGGCCGGCGCCGGCCTGCTGCTGGCCATCGACCCGATCCTCGACATGATCCGCACCGCGACCAACGTGGCCGGCCAGGCGCTCGTGCCGACCATCGTCGCCGCCCGCGAGGGCACCCTCGACCGGTCCGCGTACGACTCGGCCGGCAGCCGCGACCTGGTGGACGCGGACGGGACCGACCGTCCAACGGAGCGGCTCGCCCCCGCCCCCGCCTGAGCACGCCGCACGAAGGAGGGCCCCCGGGCCCTCCTTCGTCGTATCCGAGGAGGATCACCCGCATGAGTGTCCTGTTCACCCCACTCACCCTGCGCGGCGTCACCCTGCCCAACCGGGTCGCGCTCGCGCCGATGTGCCAGTACAGCGCCGGCCCGGGCGGCCTGCCCACCGACTGGCACCGGGTCCACCTCGGCTCCCGCGCCGTCGGCGGGGCCGGGCTGATCATCACCGAGGCCACCGCGGTGCTCCCGGAGGGGCGGATCAGCCCACAGGACACCGGGCTCTGGTCGGGCGCGCACGTCGACGCGTGGCGGCCGATCACCGCGTTCGTCGCCGCCCAGGGGGCGGTGCCGGCCGTGCAGCTCGCGCACGCCGGGTTCAAGGCGTCGACGTACCGGCCGTGGGCCGGGCACCGGGGCGGCGTGCCGGACGCCCAGGGCGGCTGGACGCCGGTCGGCCCCGGCAGCGAGCCGTTCCTGCCCGACTACCGGCGGCCGACCGCGCTCGACGAGGCCGGAATCGCCCGACTGGTCGAGGCGTTCACCGTCGCCGCCGAGCGGGCCCTCGACGCCGGCTTCCAGGTGGTCGAGATCCACGCCGCGCACGGCTACCTGCTGCACGAATTCCTCTCTCCGCTGACCAACCACCGCACCGACGCGTACGGCGGCGACCGGACCGGCCGGATGCGGCTCACCCTGGAGGTGGCCCGGGCCGTCCGCGCCACCGTCGGCGAGGCGGTGCCGGTGCTCACCCGGATCTCCGCCACCGACTGGGTGGACGGCGGCTGGACCGCCGAGGACAGCGTGGTGCTCGCCGGTGAACTGGCCGGCGCCGGTGTGGACCTGATCGACACCTCCTCCGGCGGCGCCTCGGCCGGGGCGAGCATCCCGGTCGGCCCCGGCTACCAGGTGCCGCTGGCCGCGCGGATCCGCCGCGACGCGGGCGTACCGACCGGCGCGGTCGGCCTGATCGTCGAGCCGGAGCAGGCCGAGCAGATCGTCGCCGGCGGCGAGGCCGACCTGGTGCTGCTCGGCCGGGAACTGCTGCGCGACCCGTACTGGCCGCGGCGTGCCGCCGCCAAGCTCGGCGCCACCCCCGGCTGGCCCAACCAGTACACCCGCGCCTTCTGACCACCCCTGGCCCCGGGCCACACCTCAAGCCAGGTCAGCCGGCCAGATGGCCCCAGTCGGACTCCAGGTCGCGCCACGGGCCCTGCGCCGCCACCGCCCCGTCGACCAGCACCACCACGTGGTCCGCCCGGACCAGCGCGGCCCGTTTGGAGGTCGACCCGACCACCGTCACCCCGTGCTCGCGCAGCGCCGCCCAGAGCGCCAACTCGGTGGTGACGTCCAGCGCGGACGACACGTCGTCGGCGACCAGCAGTTCGGTACGCGGCGCCAGCGCCCGGGCCAGCGCCAGCCGCTGGAGCTGGCCGCCGGAGAGCCGGGTGCCCTTGTGCCCGATGAGTAGCCCGAGCCCGCCGCCCGCGGCGGCCAGATCGTGGTCGAGCTGGGCGGTCGACACCGCTCCGGCGGCGTCCACCTGGTGCCCGAGCGCGATGTTGTCGGCCACCGTGCCGGAGAGCACCCGGGGCAACTGGCCGACGTACCCGACCTGGTTGGGGCGGAGGAACAGCTCCGGCTCGGTGACCGGCTCCCCGTTCCAGCGCAGCGTGCCGGTGTGGTGGACGATCCCGGCCAGAGCGCGCAGCAGCGACGACTTGCCGGAGCCGACCGGGCCGACCACGAGCACGAGCTGCCCCCGTTCGACGGTGAGGTCGACGTCGCGGGCCGCTAGCACGCCGTCGGAGTGCAGCGCGCCGAACCCGGCCAGTTCCAGCCGGCGCAACGGGTGCCGGGCCGGCGGCTCGGGCGCCGGGGCGCTACCCGCGGCAAGATCCACCCCGGGCACCTCCGCCGAGTACGCCGCCACCCCGGTCATCGCCACGGTCCGCCGGGTCCACACCCGCGCCGACGGGTAGTGCGAGACCAGCGCCGCCGTGGTCCAGGCGAACCAGCGGGCCGCGCCGAGCGTGGAGACCGCCACCAGGGTCGCCCCGGCGGAGAGCCCGCCGGCCAGGTAGAGCGCCCACGCCCCGATCGGCAGCAGCCCGCTGGCCATCGACGGGGTGGACCGCGCCCACACCTGCATGGCGATCTCCCGCCGCTGCCGGTCGCTGCGGACGGTGTCCAGCGCCGCGAGATGGTCCAGCACCGGCCGGGTGGCGCCGGCGAGCTTCACCGTACGGGCGGCGGAGAGCGAGGAGACCAGCGCGGTGGCGAACGCGGCCCGGGCCTTGACGGTGCCGCGGGCGGTGCGTTCCAGCCGGGGTGCGAAGAGCGTGGCCGCCAGCCCCGAGACCACCATGGTGCCGAGGAAGAACAGCGCGGGTACGAAGCTGCCGGTCACCAGGGTCATCGTGATCATGATGGTCAGCGAGATGAACTGGTCCATCAGGTTGTCGGCGAGCTGCACCACCCGTTCCGTGTCGCCGCCCTGGGCCACCACCTCGGCGGGGGTGTGCCGGCTGACCCGTCGGGCCCCGGTCTGCCCGTGCACCAGCCGCAGGCTGATCCGCAGCATCTGCCGGATCCACCACTGCGGGAACCACAGGTTCGTCAGGTACGGCAGCGGCAGCACGACCAGCAGCGCGGCGACGATGCCGAGCGCCGGCAGCCACGGGTCGCCCCCGCCGACCACCTCGGCCCAGAGCCAGGGCAGCACCGAGCCGTCCAGCCCGAGCAGGGTCATCACGATGAAGAGGACGACGGAGAGCAGGCCGTACCGTGGATCGTTGGTGCCCAGCCGGAGGATCTCCCGCAGGGTCCGCGCGGGCGGCGCGGGGGGCACCGGCGGCGGGTCGGTCCGCGGCACCGCGGCCTGGCGCGGGACGGTGGTCGGCGCGGCCGGGTCCACCGGCCCGCCGGGCGCTGCGTCAGGGACATCCGGCTGGTCGTCGGGCCAGGCGTCGCCGGGTCCGTCCAGCAACTCCACTCCGCCGCGCCGGCCACCGGCACCGGCGTACGCGTTGGCCTGGCTGGTGGCGAGCAGTTCGGCGAAGTGGGCCGACTCGCGCAGCGGGCCGGCCTCCAGCACCGCCCCGTCGGCCATCACCACGACCTCGTCGCAGCGGCGCACCGAGGAGAGCCGGTGCGCGATGACGATGCCGATCCGGTCGGCGAGCAGGCGTTCGGTGGCCTGGCGGACCCGGTTCTCGGTGACCGGGTCGAGCCGGGCGGTGGCCTCGTCGAGGATCACCACGTGCGGGTCCCGGACCAGGATCCGGGCGAACGCCACGAGCTGTTCCTGCCCGGCCGAGAGCGCCTGCCCGCCCTCGCCCAGCTTGGTGTGCACCCCGTCGGGCAGCTCGGCGATCCAGCCGGCCAGGCCCAGTTCCTCCAACGCCCGGGTGGCGTCGTCGAGCAGGGCGGGGTCGAAGAGCGCGACGTTCTCGGCCAGGGTGCCGGCGAGGATCTCGGTGCGCTGCGGCACCACCGCGATCCACCGGCGCAACTCCTCGACGTCCAGGTCGACCAGGTCGGTGTCGCCGAGGAAGACGGTGCCGCGCGGCACGTCCACCGCCCGGGTGAGCACCTTGGCCAGGGTCGACTTGCCCGACCCGGTCCGCCCGACCAGGGCGTACGACCGGCCCCGGGCGAAGGTGAGCCGGAGGTCGCGCAGCGCCGGGCCGCGGTCGTCCCCGACGGCCGGGTAGCGGAAGGTGAGCCCGCGTACGGTCAGGTCCCCGTCGTCCGGCGCGACGCCGCCGGCCGGTTCCTGGCGGGAGTCGGCGAGCAACTGCACCCGCGCCCACGCGCCGAACGCCTGTTGCAGGTGCGGCACCCAGCGGGCGATGTGCTCGACGGTCGCGCCGAAGGCGAGCACGAGCAGCCAGATCGCGGTGAGCCGGGCACCGTCGACCCGGCCGGTGGTGAGCGCCCAGGCCCCGGCCAGGACCACGGCGGCGATGCCGAGCCGGACCCCGCCGGCGGCGAGTGCGGTGACCTTGGCGGACATCCGGAACACCCGCCCGCCCCGGGCGACCACCTCGGCGGCCCGGCGGGCGTACAGCCGCAGCACGTACGGCCGGGCCAGGCTGGTCCGCACGTCGTCCTGGCCGTGCACCGCCTCCTCCATCACGGCGGCCAGGTCGGACCAGGCCTCCTCCTCGGCCATCCGGGCCGGGGCGATCCGGGCGGTGGGCCGGCGCAGGACCACGCCGAGCAGGGCGGTCACCAGAATCATCCCGACCCCGGCCGGCCACCAGACGAACAGGGCGCTGACCGTGGCGAGCAGGCAGACGGCGAGCCCCTGGACCAGGCGTACGCCGGTGTTCCGCATCTCGGCGGCGACCTGGTAGACGTCGTTGTCGATCCGGTCGAGCAACTCGCCGACCGGCGTGGTCTCCAGGGTGGGCAGGTCCTGCCCGAGCGCCACCCGACACAGCCGGCGGCGTACGTCGGCGGACCAGTCGGCGGTGAGGCCGGCCATCAGCAGCCCGATGAGCAGGTCGCTGACCACGACCGCGACCAGCGCCACGGCCAGGGCGGTGAACCAGCCGCCCGAACGGTGCACCAGCACCGGCCCGGCCAGCGCGGACGCGGCCGCCTGGCCGCCGGCCCCGAGCACGATGAACAGGAGGACGACCGCCATCCGACGTGGTGCGGTGGCCCAGAGGTCGCGGAGCAGGCGCATGGACGGTCCTCCGGACTCGGGTCGGCATGGGGGCGGTGCCTCCAGCCTTCCGTTCCGACCGCGACGGCTCAAACCATTTACGCGCGGTTCACGCCTGGGCGACCCGGCGGACGATGCCGAGCAGGGCCTCCTGCACGTCCTCGATCGGCCGGTCGGGCTGGAAGACCAGCCAGTCCACGGCCACCACCAGGCCCACACCGAACAGCGCCGAGCTGGCCGTACGCACGTCCAGGTCGGCGGGGAGGTCGCCGCTGGCCACGCCGGCCCGGACGGTCTCCGCGATCACCTCGATCGCCTCGCCGCGCAGCAGCCGTAGGGTCTGCTGCCACTCCCGGTTGGTCCGCCACATCTCGGAGAGCAGGAGCTGGGCGAAGGCCCGGTAGCGGCAGATGTACTCCAGCTCGGCGCGGACCAGCGCGGCGAGCGCCGCGCGGGGCGGCAGCCCGGCGACCGCGGCCCGGAAGTCGGCGGTGAGCAGGCCGATGCCGTGCCGCAGCAGTTCCTCGAAGAGGACCGTCTTGGACTCGAAGTTGTAGTAGACGGTCCCCTTCGCCACCCCGGCCCGGGCGGCGATGTCGTCGACGGTGGTGGCGGAGAAGCCCCGCTCGGCGATCAGCTCGACCGCTGCCACGAAGAGCCGCTGGCGGGTGTCCTCCCGCCGGCGTGTTCGTCCGTCTGTCACTCGCCCTCCCCGTCGACCCGTCGGGTACCGGCCGCCGGGGCGGCCCGACACGCCCATGAACATCCTCACATGGCCAGTTCGGGGTGCAGCTTGGCCGGGGTGAGCCGGCGGGACCGGCGCGCCGCGCCGATGCTGAGCAGCAGCGCGCCCGCCCCGAACGCGACCAGCACCAGCGCGCCGGTGACCACCGGCCCGGCCGGGCCGCCGTTGATGGTGTGCCGCAGGCCGGCCACCACGTACGTCATCGGCAGCCAGGGGTGGATCGCCTGGAAGAAGCCGGGCGAGGTCTGCACCGGGTAGGTGCCGCCGGAGGAGGTGAGCTGGAGCATCAGCAGGGCGAGCGCGGCGAGCCGACCGGCCGGGCCGAGCGCCACGCCGAGCAGTTGCATGATCGCGGTGAACGCCAGCGAGGTGAGCGCGAGCAGGCCCAGCGTCGCCGGCCCGTGCCGCGGGTCGAGGCCGAGCACCAGGGTGACCACGGTGAACAGCACCCCGGCCTGGGCCAGGCCGATCGCCGCGGCGGGCAGCCAGCCGGCGAGCACGACCCGCCAGCCGGGCGCCCCGGACATCACGTGCCGCCGGTTGACCGGCCGCAGCAGCATGTACGTGATCATCGCGCCCACCCAGAGCGCGAGGGCCAGGAAGTACGGGGCGAAGCCCACCCCGTACGAGCCGGCCGGGTGGTGCGCGGTGCGGATCAGGTCGACCGGGTCGCCGAGGACCCCGGAGCGGCTCTCCGCGTCGTGGTAGCCGGGCAGCTTCCGTTCCCCGGCGGCGAGTCCGTCGGCCAGCTCGCCGGCACCGCTCTCCAGCTTGGTCAGGCCGTCGACGAGCCGGGCGCCGCCGGAGCTGAGCTGGGCCAGCCCGCCGTCGAGCTGGCGGGCACCGGTGGCGAGCCGGTAGAGCCCGCCGCGGAGCTGGTCGGCGCCCTTGGTGGCGTCGCCGAGCCCGTTGCGCAGCTTGGCGCTGCCGTCGGCGAGCGTGGTGAGCCCGGCGGCGAGCTGGTCGACCTTGGCCCGGGCGGCCTCGACGTCGTCGGCCAGGCGCGGCGCGGCGACAGCGACCTCGCGGGCGGTACGCGCGATCTCGGTCAGTTGCTTCTTCAGTGCGGCCAGGTCGGTCCGGTCCAGCGTGGACCCCATGGCCCGGGCGGCGGTGACCGCCCGGTCGGCGGCCTGCCGGGCGGCGACGAGATCCGGCTCGTCGGCCAGCTCGGGGTGCGCCTTCACCACCGCGTCGAGGCGGTCGCGGACCTGCTCAGACCGGGTCACCACCTCGTCCGCCTGCGCCGGCAGCGCGTCGAGCCCGTCGGCGAGCGCCTGCGCGCCCTCGGCGACCAGGTTGGCGGCCCGCTGGATGTCGGCCGCGTTGCGCCGCAACAACGGCTCGTACCGGCCGGCGGCGGCGTCCACCTGGGCTGCGGCGGCCCGGGTCTCGGTGGCGGCCCGGTTGGCGCCGTCGGCGAGCTGGGCCGCGCCGGTGTAGAGCTGGTCGAGGCCGTCGGCCAGCGTCTCCGCGCCCTGCACGGACTGGTCGAGGCCGCCCGCGAGCTGCCCGGCGCCGTGTTCGGCGCTGCCCAGCCCGTCGGTGAGCTGCCCGGCGCCCTCCTGCGAGGTGCCGAGCCCGTCGTGGAGCTGCCCGGCGCCGTCGGCGGCCCGGCCGGTCTCGGCCTTGGCGTCGGTGAAGCCGATCAGCATCTTGTCGAAGTAGGACGCGGCGGTGCTCTGCGCGGCGGCGGCCCGGATCTCGCTGAACGCGGAGCGGGCGAGCAGCCCGGAAAGATAGTTGGTGGCGTCATCGTTGACCAGCTTCAGCTCGCCCCGGCGGGCCGGCTGCTCGGGGTCGGGACCGGCGGCCAGGGTGGTGGAGAAGTCGGCGGGGATGGCGAACACCAGGTGGTAGCGGCCGTCGCGCAGCCCCTCGGTGGCGTCGGCCTGGTCGGTCACCGTCCAGCCGAAGACCTTCCGGTCCAGCAGTTTCTCGGTGAGGTCCCGCCCGGCGTGCACCTCGCTGCCGTCGGCGGCCTTCGCGGGGTGGTCGGCGTTGACCAGGGCGACCGGGATCCGGTCGAGTTTCCCGTACGGGTCCCAGAAGGCGTAGAGGTAGAGGGCGCCGTAGAGCAGTGGGATGACGGTGAGGACGGCGAGCGCGGCACGGGGCAGCCGGCCCCGGGTCATCCGGCGCAACTCGAACAGGGCGAGTCGGAGGACGCTCATCGGTTCACCTCGGTGCTGTGCTCCTGGGCCGCCGACGGGGCATCCTCGCAGGCGGGAACGGCATCGGCCGCGTCCCGCGCCACCGCCTGCGGTACGACGGGGGCGGACGCCGCAGCGGGCGGGGCCAACTCAGCCCGGGCGGGCGGGGTCAGCTCGGCGTGAGCGGGCGGGGCCGGGTCGCCGATGCGGTGCACGACGGCGTCGACGCCCGGCTCGACCGAGCGGGCGCTGGCGATCACGGCGTACCCCTGCTCGGCGAGACGGGCCAGGACGGCCCAGATCTGTGCCCGCTCGGGCGCGTCGGAGCCGGCGTCGACGTCGTCGGCGACGATCAGGTTCGGGGCGCTCAGGCCGGCCAGCACCAGGCCGAGCGCCTGCCGCTCGACGGGGGTCAGATCCCGGCCGTACCGATCGGGGTCGAGCGGAATGTCGGCGCAGCCGGTGCTGGCGAGCGCGGCGGCGAAGGCGTCCCGGCGGTACGCCCGCCGCGCCCGTACGGCGGCGACCGGGACGAGTTGCCGGCGGCGGCGCGGCACCGGCCCGAGCAGCAGCAGCCGTTCCTGGATGTGCTCGGCCACGGTCAGCGTCGGGTCGGGCTCGTGCACCCCGGCGACCTGCCCGAGCGCGGCGCTCCCCCGGCGGCGCAGTTCCCCGTCGGTGTGCGGGAAGCGCCCGGCCAGGGTGAGCAGCAGCGAGGACCGCCCGCTGCCGGGCGGGCCGGTGACCGCGTGCAGTGCCCCCGCCTCGGCGGTGAGGTCGACGTCCCGGTAGACCCAGCCGCGGCGGGTACGCAGCCCCAGCCCGCTGGCCTCGACGATCTTCATCACCCGTCCCGATATCTAGACTGACTAGTCAGTACAAAAACTCGGGTAGCATAACCCTCCCCGTCCGGTTCGACGCAATTCATCGCGGCGTGATCCCGGCCATGCCGGGCGGAGTTAGCAGGGGGCCCCTGCTATACCGCAGGCGTTAACAGGGGTCCCTTCCTTACAACCCTCAGAAGAGCACGGTGGCGAGGGTGCCGACCGGGCGGAACCCGCAGCGCTCGTAGACCCGCCGGGCGGGCAGGTTGAAGTCGTTGACGTAGAGGCTGACCGTGGGGGCGACCTGGACCAGGGCGTCGCGTACCACCGCCGCCATCGCCGCGGTGGCGATCCCCCGTCCCCGCCACTCCGGCGCCACCCAGACCCCCTGCACCTGGGCCGTCCGGCGGGTCACCACGGCCAACTCGGCCTTGAAGATCACCTTGCCGTCCACGAACCGGGCGTAGGCGCGGCCGGCGCGGACCAGGTCGGCCACCCGCCGCCGGTAGCCGCGCCCGCCGTCCTCGGCCAGCGGCGAGACCCCGACCTCCTCGGTGTACATCGCCACCGCGGCCGGGAAGAGCCGGTCGACCTCGCCGGCGCGCACCCGGCGCACCTCCGGGTCGGCCGCCACGGTGGGCAGCGCGTCCGTGGCCAGCAGCGGCTGGTTGGGGCGTACGTCCCGGGCCGGCCCCCAGTACGCGGAGAGGCGGTCCCAGAGCCCGAGCACCGCGTCGGCCCGCCCCACGATCGAAGAGCAGAGCCGCTCCTCGGTGCTCAACAGGTCGGCGAAGGCGGCCACCGCCGGCTCGGTGGCGAGCACCGGGGTCAGGTTGCCGCCCAGCCAGCAGATCGACTCCAGGTTGCGCCGGGCACCGTAGCCCAGGATCCGCCCCTCGGCCCGCCACCAGGCCAGCCCCCGGGCGGCGACCCGCTCCGCGACCTGCGCACCGCCGAACGGGTCGAGGTCGAGCAGCCGTTCGACCGCACGACGCTCCGACTCCCCCAGTTGGCGTACGGGCACGGTGAGCACGGGTACCAGCCTGCCAGATGTGACCCACGGCGCGCGGGCCGACCTGCGGACCCCGACGGGGACCGCAGGACCGGCCACCGAGCGGCGACTCAGCCGACCGGAACCGGGGCGCCCACCTCTGCCGGCCGGGTCCGCCCCGCCCAGGCCACCACCGGCGGCACCAGCGCTCCGAGCAGGAGAAACAGGACACCGAGCAGCAACCAGCCTGGCGCGCCCCAGCCGACCGCCAGGGTGGTCACCACCACCGGCGCCACCATCGACCCGAGTTGCATGCCCATCCCGTACGCGCCCTGGTACTGCCCCTGGGCGTGCGCGGGCGCGAGCCCGAACGACACGCCCCAGCCGGCCGCGGCGTGCCACAGCTCCCCCACCACGTGCACCAGCGAGCCGGCGAGCAGCAGCGCGACGGCGACCGGGGCGGACACCCCGCCGCTGGCCGCGAAGAGCAGGCAGGCGACCGCGATCACCGCGCCGGCCCGGCGGGCGGCCCGGCCGGCCCCGGTCAGTTCCTCGGTGCCCCGCGAGGCGCGGACCTGGAAGAGCACGACCATCACCGTGTTGACCAGCATGCACCCCGAGACCAGCCAGCGCGGCGCGGCGGTGTGTTCGGCGATCCAGAGCGGCAGGGCGATGTTGATCAGGCCGAAGTGCATGGACATCAGCCCGTCCAGCACGGTGAAGGCGAGGAACGGGCGGTCCCGCAGCGCGATCAGGCGTGGGCCGTGTGCCGGCGCGGGCACCGGCGGCACCGTGGGCAGCCGGAGCAGGATCGCGGCGGCGCCCAGGTAGCTGACCGCGTCGAGCAGGATCAGCGCCACGTACGCCGTACGGGTGTCCGCCGCGATACCGACACCGGCGGCCACCGCCCCGACGGAGATCCCCACGTTGGTGACCGCACGCAGCCAGGCCCGGGTCCGTACCCGCTGGTCGGGCGGCACCGCCCCGGCGATCAGGGCGCCCCGGGCGCCCCGGCTGACCGCGTCGGCGACCGCCATCAGCACGCCAACCGCGAGGAACGACGGGAAGGACCGGACAGCCACCAGGGCGGCGGTGAGCACGGCCGAGGCGAGCAGCGCGGCGAGTTGCATCCCGCGCGGGCCGTACCGGTCGGCGAGATAGCCCATCGGGGTGCTGGCCACGAGGCTGACCAGGGCGGTGACGGTGAGTCCGACGCCGACCTGGGTCACGGTCAGCCCCACCGACCGGGTCAGGAAGAGCGCGCTGACGGTCAGCCAGGTGCCCCGGCCGACGGTGTTGATCAGCGTCGAGATGGCGAGAATCCGGGCCGGACCCGGTTCGGGAAGCAGGCGCACGCCGAACACCATAGCAAGACGTACGTACGGTTTGCATCTCCCCTCTGCTCGCCCGTCTTGTCGCCGATGCATTTCCGATATATCGTCGAGGTATCAGCGATAGGACAACGAAGGAGGACCGATGGGTTTCCATCGACGACTGCATGAGATGCACGAGATGCACGAGCGGCGGATGCGCGGCTTCGGCTTTCCGCCCGTCCCGCCCGGCCCGCCGTTCCCGCCCGGCCCGCACGGGCACGGCCGGGGCGGGCGGGGGCGCGGGCGCGGCCGCCGGCCCAACGTGCGCGGCGCGGTGCTGGCCCTGCTCACCGAGCGGCCGATGCACGGCTACGAGATGATCCAGGAGATCGATTCCCGGACCGGCGGGGCCTGGCGGCCCAGCCCCGGATCGGTCTACCCGACCCTGCAACTGCTGGAGGACGAGGGCGTCATCGCCGCCGCCGCGGACTCCGACGGCGGACGGAAGCGGTTCGCCCTCACCGAGCAGGGGCGCGACGAGGCGGCCGCGGCGGCGCAGAACCCACCGTGGGCGGAGTTCGCCGAAACGACCGTGAACAGCTGGCACGACATCCGCGACGCGGGTGCGCAGGCGATGCATGCGCTGCGCCAGGTGATGATGACCGGCACCGACGACCAGCGGGAACGCGCCGCCCAGGTGCTCGACGAGACCCGCCGCAAGCTGTACGCCATCCTCGCCGAATCCGAGTGAACACTCCAGCGTGCTTCTGTGCGCCCGGCAGGGTGGCCCGGCGAGGCCACCCTGCCGGCACCAGTGCGCGGTCAGCCGCTCCGACGCGCGGTGACGAGCAGGTACTCCCACCGCATCACCCCGGCCTCGATGTGCCGCCGCGCCAGGTCGGCAAGGTCCTGATCCAGCGCGGCGACCCGGTCGGGATCACCGGCGATCGCCCGGTACGTCGCGATCGTCGGCCCGTAGTGGGCCTTGAAGAAGTCGCGGAACGCCTCCGGACTGGTGAAGCGGTCCACCGTGACCGTCTGACGTCGGACGACGACGTCGGTGACCCGGTCCCCGAGCAGCGTACGGACATGCTCCTCGCTGCCCCAGAGCGGCGGCGGCTGCGCGCCGGGCGGTGGCGGTGGGGCGTACGGCTTCATGGTGGTGAACATCTGCCCGATGAACCCCTCGGGCGTCCAGTTGACCAGGCCGATCGTGCCACCCGGCCGGCAGACCCGGACCAGTTCGTCGGCGCCGGCCTGATGCCGGGGTGCGAACATCACGCCCACGCAGGACAGGACCCGGTCGAACTCGCCGTCGGCGTACGGAAGCGCCTCGGCGTCGGCCCGCTGCCATTCCAATTGGGCGCCGCGCTCGGCGGCGAGCGCCCGCCCGATCTCCAGCAGCTCCGGGGTCAGATCGCTGGCCACCACGCTGGCCCCGACCAGGGCCGCCGGGATGGCCGCGTTGCCGGTGCCGGCGGCCACGTCCAACACCCGATCGCCGGGGCCGACGCCGGCCGCCCGCACCAGGGTCGCCCCGAGCTCCGGGATGACCTCCGCAGCGACCGCCGCGTAGCTGCCCAGCGCCCACATCCGCCGGTGCCCGGCCTTCACCGCCCGGTCCTGCTCCATCGATTCGATCATGACTGCTCCTCTGCCTCGTCCTCTGAACCGGACGGTAGGCAGCGGGGCACCGGCGACCTAGTACGAGATCTGTACCGGACCCGACAGGCCCGTGGTCCGGCCCACCGCGACGGCGTAGCGTGCGGCCATGGGGGCCTCCTACCACCAGTTCTGCCCGGTCGCGAAGGCCATGGAACTGCTCGACGAACGCTGGACGCTGCTCGTCGTCCGGGAACTGGTGAGCGGGTCCGAGCGGTTCAACGAGCTACGCCGAGGCCTGCCCCGGATGTCGCCCACCCTGCTGTCCCGGCGGCTGCACCAGCTCGTCCGGGCCGGCGTCGTGGAGCGGCACGTTGACGGCGTCGACGTGCGGTACGTCCCGACCCAGGCGGGACGGGAGCTGCGGCCGGTGCTCGAGGCGCTCGGCGCGTGGGGGGTCCGCTGGATCGGCGAGTTGGGCGACGCGGACCTGGACCCGAAGCTGCTGCTGTGGGACATGCACCGCCACGTCGACCACCGCGCTGTCCCGCGGGGGCGGACGGTCGTCCACTTCCGTTTCCGGGACGTGCCGGCCGGCTTCCGGGACTGGTGGCTCGTCATCAACAGCGGGGAGGCCGACGTCTGCGACGTGGACCCCGGCCACGGCGTGACGGTGACGGTACACGCCGACCTGCGGACCCTGGTTCAGGTCTGGCTGGGCGACCTGAGCTGGCCGGCGGCGCTGCGCGGCGGCGCGGTCGAGATTGCCGGCCCGGAGGTGCTCCGTCGAGCCCTACCCCGGTGGTTCACGCTCTCCGAGTTCGCCGCCGTACCCAGGCCGCCGACGCCGGTGTGATCCCCGGACCCGGCCGGAAACGACGCGTGCGGCTGCCCCCACCGGGGCAGCCGCACGTCGCGCCGGATCTTCGGTCAGTGCACGGTGACCGTGGCGCCGGGGACCAGGTCACGCAGATCCTCGGGGATCTCCGCGCCCATCTCGTCGGCGAGCCGCAGCGCCTCCTCGATCAGCGTCTCCACGATCTGCCCCTCGGGCACGGTCTTGATGACCTGGCCCTTGACGAAGATCTGGCCCTTGCCGTTGCCGGAGGCGACACCCAGGTCGGCCTCGCGGGCCTCGCCCGGGCCGTTCACCACGCAGCCCATCACGGCGACGCGCAGCGGCACCGGCAGCCCCTCCAGGCCGGCGGTGACCTCCTCGGCCAGCTTGTAGACGTCGACCTGGGCCCGGCCGCAGGACGGGCAGGAGACGATCTCCAGGCCCCGCTCGCGCAGGCCCAGCGACTCCAGGATCTGGGCGCCGACCTTGATCTCCTCGACCGGCGGGGCGGAGAGCGAGACCCGGATGGTGTCACCGATGCCCTCGGCCAGCAGCGCGCCGAACGCCACCGCCGACTTGATGGTGCCCTGGAAGGCGGGGCCGGCCTCGGTCACGCCCAGGTGCAGCGGGTAGTCGCACTGCTCGGCGAGCTGCCGGTACGCCCGGATCATCACCACCGGGTCGTTGTGCTTGACCGAGATCTTGATGTCCCGGAAGCCGTGCTCCTCGAACAGCGAGCACTCCCAGAGCGCCGACTCGACCAACGCCTCGGCGGTGGCCTTGCCGTACTTCGTCAGGAGCCGCTTGTCCAGCGAACCGGCGTTGACGCCGATCCGGATCGGCACACCGGCGTCACCGGCGGCCTTGGCGATCTCCTTGACCTTGTCGTCGAACTGCCGGATGTTGCCCGGGTTCACCCGGACCGCCGCACAGCCGGCGTCGATCGCGGCGAAGACGTACTTCGGCTGGAAGTGGATGTCGGCGATCACCGGGATCTGCGACTTCTTCGCGATCGCCGGCAGCGCCTCCACGTCGTCCTGGGACGGCACGGCGACCCGGACGATCTGGCAGCCGGACGCGGTCAGCTCGGCGATCTGCTGGAGCGTCGCGTTGACGTCGGCGGTCAGGGTGGTGGTCATCGACTGCACCGAGACCGGCGCGCCCCCACCGACCGGCACCGGGCCGACCATGATCTGGCGGCTGGCCCGGCGCGGGGCGAGCGGCGGCGGTGGTACGGGAGGCATCCCGAGACTGACAGCGGTCACTTCAGGCACTCACCTTGAGAAGAGCGTGATCGGATTGACGACGTCCGCGGTGACGGTCAGCAGCGTGAACACGCCACCGATCAGGATCACCGCGTACGTGATGGGCATGAGCTTGAGGTAGTCGACGCGGCCCGGATCGGGGCGGCGCAGGCGCGCGTAGAGCCAGGACCGGACCCGCTCGAACCAGGCGATCGCGATGTGCCCGCCGTCCAGCGGCAGCAGCGGCAGCAGGTTGAACACCCCGATGAAGAAATTCAGCGAGACGAAGAGCATGAAGAACACCAGCCAGGCGCTGTTCTCCACGGCCTCGCCGCCGAGCCGGCTGGCGCCGACCACGCTGATCGGGGTGTCCATGTCGCGCTCGCCGCCGGTGACGGCGGTCCACAGGGCGGGGACCTTCTGCGGGATCCGCTGCATGGCGTGCGCGGTCTGCACCGCCATGTTGCCGGTGAAGTCGGCGGTGGCGCCGAACGCGGCACCGGGGCCGTACTGCACCAGGGCGGGGGTGCTGGGGCGCAGGGCGACGCCGAGCGCGGAAACCGACGAGGTGGCGCCCTTCGGGTCGTCCAGCGGCGGCCGCTGCACGGCGGCGAGGTCGACGGTCGCGGTCGCCGGGGCACCGTCGCGGACGTAGTCGACGGTGGCCGGGCCGGGCTTGGTGGCGCGGACCACGTCGAGCATGTCGCCCCAGGTGGCGACCGCCTGGCCGTTGACCGCGGTGATCCGGTCGCCGGTCTTGAGCTGGGCGGTGGCGGCCGGGCTGGCCGGGTCGCCGGCCTGGCACGGGCGGCTCACGTTCTCCACCACCACGCACTCGGCGAGGCCGATCACCGCCGGCTCGGCCCGGAACTGCGCCTCGGTGCTCGGGAACTTCGGGTTGGGCAGGCCGGCGGAGATCGCGATGAACCAGAGCGTCACCAGGGCCAGGGCGAAGTGGGTGATGGAGCCGGCGGACATCACGATCGTGCGCTTCCAGACCGGGTACCGCCACATGGCGCGCTTCTCGTCGCCCGGTTCGACGTCGTCGTCCTGCGGGGTCATCCCAACGATCTTGCAGAAGCCGCCGAGTGGGATGCCCTTGATGCCGTACTCGGTCTCGCCCCGCTTGAAGGACCACAGCGTCGGGCCGAAGCCGACGAAGTAGCGCGTCACCTTCATCCCGAAAGCCTTGGCGGTGAGCATGTGCCCCGCCTCGTGCAGGCTCACCGAGATGAGGATCGCCGCGGCGAAGAGCACCACCCCGAGCAGGTAACTCATCAAGCTCCTTCCACCGAAGCGGCGATAATCTCCTGGGCGTACGCCCGTGCCCACGATTCGGCGGCGAGCACGTCCTCGACGGTACCTGGTTCGTCGAAGTCGGGAGCGCCGTCCAGCACACGCCGCAGGGTGTCGACGATGCCGAGGAACGGCAGCCGCCCGGCGACGAACGCGGCCACGCACTCCTCGTTCGCCGCGTTGTAGATGGCCGGCCGGCAGCGCCCGGTCTCCCCGGCCGCCTTGGCCAGGGCGACCGCCGGGAAGGCGGCGTCGTCGAGCGGGAAGAACTCCCAGGTGTGTGCCTTCGTCCAGTCGACCGCGGCGGCGGCCCCGGGCACCCGCTCCGGCCAGCCGAGGCCGAGGGCGATGGGCAGCCGCATGTCCGGCGGGCTGGCCTGGGCGAGGGTGGAGCCGTCGGCGAACTCGACCATCGAGTGGATCACCGACTGCGGGTGGACCATCACCTCGATGTCGGCGTACGGCACGTCGAACAGCTCGTGCGCCTCGATCACCTCAAGCGCCTTGTTGACCATCGTGGCGGAGTTGATCGTGACCACCGGCCCCATGTTCCAGGTCGGGTGGGCCAGGGCCTGCTCCGGCGTGACCTCGGTCAACTCGTCCCGGCGCCGGCCCCGGAACGGCCCGCCGCTGGCGGTCAGGACCAGCCGGCGCACCTCCCCCCGGGTGCCGCCCCGCAGGCACTGCGCCAGCGCCGAGTGCTCGGAGTCGACCGGGACGATCTGCCCCGGCCGTGTCACCGCGGCCTTGACCAGCGGGCCGCCGGCCACCAGCGACTCCTTGTTCGCCAGGGCGAGGGTACGTCCGGCGCGCAGCGCGGCCAGCGTCGGCGCCAGCCCGAGCGAGCCGACGACACCGTTGAGCACCACGTCGCACGGCCACCCGGCCAGCTCGGTCATCGCGTCCGGCCCGGCCACGATCTTGGGCAGCTTGAAGTCGCCGGTGGCCCAGCCGCGCCGGCTCGCCTCGGCGTAGAACGCGAGCTGGAGATCCTGGGCGGCGGACGCCCTGGCCACGCCGACCACCTCGACGTCGAGTTCGAGGGCCTGGGCGGCGAGCAGCTCCACGTTGCCGCCACCGGCGCCGAGCGCCACCACCCGGAACCGGTCCGGATTACGCCGGACGATGTCGATGGCCTGGGTACCGATCGAGCCGGTCGAGCCGAGCAGGACTAGGTCTCGGGGAGATGTCACCCGGACATTCTTCCTCAGCCCGGCTGGGCGCTCGCTGGGAGCCTCACATCCCGTTGTCCGGTTCCTCAACTCCCCGCTTGCGCAGGTCGACCGGATCGACGAAGAACCCGAACGGCTGCCGCATGACGAAGGTCGTGCCGGCTGCGGCGGCACCACCTGTCCGACTTACGCATCCCGCGAATCGCCGCCGTCTGTCTCAGGACAGGTCAGCCATCTGACCTGAGACAGACGCGGGTTGAGCCCGGCCCGCCCCAGAGTGTTCACATGACGCGACAAGACCTACCGCTGGGCCGCCGTTCCGTGCTCGGACTGATGAGCGCCGTACCGGTGGCGGCCATGGCCTCCCCCACCAGATCCGCATCGGCATCGGCATCGACGGCTTCTTCGCTACGACCGGGTGGCGAGTTCGACCGATTTGTAGCAGATCTGGCCGCCCAGGACCAGTTCTCCGGCACCGTCCTGCTGGTGAACAAGAACCGCACGGTGCTGTCCCGGTCGTACGGCATGGCGGACAAGCAGAAAGAGATCCGCAACGGGCCGGACACCATCTACGCGCTCGCCTCGGTCACCAAGATGTTCACCGCCGTCGCGATCCTTCAGCTCGTCCAGCGGGGCAAGGTGGCGCTCACCGAGAAGCTGGGCACCTATCTCGATGGCTTCCCCGCCGACGTGGCCGACAAGGTCACGGTCCACCAACTCCTGACCCACACCTCCGGCCTTGGCGACTACGTGCAGATCGACGGCTTCTTCGACGAAGCCGCCACCTGGACCAGCGCCGAGCAGGTCATGGACGGCACGCTCGGATACGTACGCCGGGACACGTTGAGGTTCGCTCCCGGCAGCGCCCACGGGTACAGCAACTCCGGCTACCACCTCCTCGGCACGATCGTGGCGCAGGTCTCCGGTCAGTCCTACTTCGACTACGTACGCGACCACGTCTTCGCCGCGGCCGGCATGCCCCGCTCCGACTTCTACACCCTGCCGCAGTGGAAAAGCGACAAGCGCATCGCCCACCCGTACGTCACGCAACCGTCAGGACAGCGGACCGACGCGGTCGACGGATACACCTTCATCGGTTCACCCGCCACCAACGCCTTCGCCAGCGCGTCGGATCTGGTCCGCTTCACCCGCGCACTCCAGGGCCGCGAACTGCTCGACTCCATCCACACGGAGCTGCTCATCAGCCCGAAGTTTCCCGTGCCGCCCCCGCCGCCGATCCCCGGCGCCGCTCCCCTCCCGCCGATGTTCGAGACATACGGCCCGAGCTGGAAACTCGTCGGCGACCGCTGCACCGCCGGCCACATCGGTGCCTCTCCCGGTGTGACGGCCAGCGTGGAGTGGTACCCGCCCACCGACTGGGTCGCGGTGAAGCTCAGCAACTACGACGCCCAGGCCAGCACGCGCATCGACAGCCTTTCACGCGAACTCATCCTGCGGCACTAGATCCGGTCCGCACCGGGGTGCGGACTCAGTCCACCGCCGTCAGCACGAAGGTTTCCAATTCGATGCCGCCGTACCAGTCGGTGCGGACGCCGAGGTGGGTCATGCCGAGCCGCCGGGCCACCGCCATCGACGGCTCGTTGCCCGCCATCACCACCGCGTAGACCTGTCGGGTGCCGGCGGCGAACTCGCGGTCCAGGACGGCCCGGGCGGCCTCGGTGGCGTACCCGTGGCCCTGCGAGTCGGGGTGCAGGTGCCAGCCGACCTCGATGTCGTCGGTGGGCGTGGTGCCGTCCTTCCCGGGCAGTGGCTTCAGCAGGACGCTGCCCGCGGCCCGTCCGGCGGCACGTGGTTCGATCGCCCAGATGCCCCACCGGCCGGCGTACGGGGCGTAACGGTCCCGCCAGGCCCGCACCCGCTCCTGCGCCTGGGCCGGGTCGGTCATCAGCCCCGCTCCCCCGCCCAGCCAGCGCATCACCTCGTCCCGAGAGTAGATGTCGTAGATCCGGGCCAGGTCGTCCGGCGAGTCGGTCCAGTCCCGGATCACGAGCCGGTCGGTCGAGGCGATCGTCATGGTCTTGGATGCTAGCCCCGGGCCCGGCCACCTCGATCGCCGGAAAGGGACTTGGTCACGGGACCGGGACGGGGGCGTCGGGGGTGGGCACCGGCTGGTCGGATTCGCGGATGCCGTAGCGGCGGTAGATCCGGGCCAGCGGGCCGGGGGCCCACCAGTTCCAGCGGCCGAGCAGCCGCATGGTCGCCGGCACCAGCAGGGCCCGGACCAGGGTCGCGTCGACAACGATGGCCACGATCATGCCGACCCCGATGAGCTTGATGTAGGACATGCCGCCGGTGGTGAAGCCGGCCACCACGATGATCAGCAACAACGCGGCGGCGGTGATGATCCGCCCGGTGTGCTGGAGCCCGCCGGCCACCGCGGCGGTGTTGTCGCCGGTGCGGTCCCACTCCTCACGGACCCGGGAGAGCAGGAACACCTCGTAGTCGGTGGCCAGCCCGAAGAGCACCGCGAGCATGAGAATCGGATTGCTCGGCTCGATGAAGCCGGTCGGGGTGAAGCCGAGCAGCCCGGCCAGGTGACCGTCCTGGAAGATCCAGACCACCACGCCGAACGACGCGCCGATCGAGACCAGGTTCATCAGCACCGCCTTGACCGGCAGCACGACCGAGCCGAAGGCGAGGAAGAGCAGCAGCAGGGTGGCGACGGCCATCAACAGCGCCATCCACGGCAGCCGGTCGCCGAGGCTGTCCAGCAGGTCCCGGTCGGCGCCGGGTCGCCCGCCGACCAGCACCTCTGCGCCGGCCGGCCCGGGCATCTCCCGCAGCTCGCGGACCACCCGCTGGCCGACGTCGCCGGTCGGTTCGCCGGGGTAGCTCACCGAGAGCAGCGTGGTCTGCCCGCGCTCGGCGGCGACCCGTACCCCGGTCACCCCCGGCACGGCCGCGACCCGGTCGGCGAACCCTCGCGCCGCCTCGGTCGACGCGCCGGAGACCAGCACGTCGATCGGGGCGACCTGACCACCTGGGAACTCGGCGGCGATCCGTTCGGAGACCACCCTGGGCGCGGCGTCCGCCGGCAGCACCCGCTCGTCGAAGCCGCCGAAGGTGATCCGCAGGAACGGGGCGGCCAGCACGCCGAGCAGCACCACGACCCCGACCAGGTAGCGCACCGGACGGCGCATCACGCTCCGCGCGATCCGGGCCCAGACACCGCCCCCGCCGGCCGCCGCCGGCCCGGCCCGCCGCGTCCCGCGCCGCCACGGCAGGGGTACGCGCACCGCGTCGATCCGGTGGCCGAGCACGGCCAGCAGGGCCGGCAGCACGGTCAGCGCGGCCAGCATGGCGACCAGGACGGCGGCCACCCCACCGAGCCCCATCGAGCGCAGGAACGCCTGCGGGAAGATCAGCAGGCTGGACAGGGCGAGCGCCACGGTCAGCCCGGAGACCAGCACGGTCCGGCCGGCGGTGGCCATGGTGTGCCGGATCGCCTCGGCGGTGTCGTGTCCGGCGGCGAGTTCCTCCCGGAACCGGCTCACCACGAAGAGGGCGTAGTCGACGGCCATGCCGAGGCCGACCAGGGTGATGATGTTGATCGCGAAGATCGACACGTCGGTGAAGAGGCTCACCACCCGTACGGCGACGAAGGCCCCCAGGATGGCCAGCCCACCGATGAGCAGTGGGGTGGCGGCGGCGACCAGCCCGCCGAAGATCAACACGAGGAGGACCAGCAGCACCGGCATGGACAGCGCCTCGGCACGGGTGATGTCCTTGGTGGTCTGGGTGTTGGCGTAGTGCTGGAAGGCGACCATGCCGCCCACCTCGGTACGCAGCCCGGGGGCGTCGAGCGCGGGGCGCAGCTCCTCGAACTGTGTCGTCCGCGCGTCCTCGTCCGCGCCGGCGAGCTGGATGAGGGCGTACGTGGCCCGGTGGTCGGTGGCGACCAGGGCCGGGGCGGGGCTGTCGTACCAGGTGGTCACGCTGGTCACCGCGGGCTGCCCGCGCAGCCCGGCGACGGTGGCGGTGACCGGGTCGCGGAACGCCGGCTGGTCGACCGTGGCGGTGTCGCTGGACCAGAGGACGATCACGTCGCTGTCCTGCCGGCCCAGTTCGGCGGTGATCCGCTCGGCGGTCCGGCTGGACTCGCTGACCGGGTCCTGGTAGCCGCCCCCGGTCAGCTCGCCGAAGACGCCGGCGCCCCAGGTGGAGCCGAGCACGACGAGCGCCACGGCGGCGGCCAGCACCGCCCACCGGGCGCGTACCACCACTCGCCCCCACCAGGCGAACATCGCCGCTCCCCTCATCGACCGTTAAGGTCGTAGCTGGTAACCATGAATTAGCTAAGTGAACGGCGTTTACTATTGCAACGCCGTTCGCTCCAGTCAAGGGGGCTGACGGATGACCGCACCCACCCGGCGGGAACGCCTGCGCACGGCGACTCTCGCCGAGATCAAGGACGGGGCGCGGCGGCTGTTGGTGACCGGCGGGATCGAGGCGGTCTCGCTGCGCGCGATCGCCCGGGACATGGGCATGACCGCCCCGGCGATCTACCGGTACTTCCCCAGCCTGGAGGCGCTGGTCGCCGGGCTGGCCGGCGACCTCTACGACGAGCTGCGCCAGGAGGTCGAGGCGGCCCGGGACGCGGCGGGCCCGGACCCGGCCGGCCAGCTCCTCGAAATGTGCCGGGCGATGCGGCGCTGGGCCGTCGGCCATCCCGCCGAGTTCACCCTGATCTTCGGCAACCCGGTCCCCGGTGTGATCGAGTTCGCCGACCAGTGCGACAACCCCGACCACCCCGGAGCACGACTCGGCGCGGTCTTCCTCACCCCGTTCGTGGAACTCACCCGGGGCAGCCGGCTGCCCACCCCACCGGCAGAGCTGCTCCAGGAACGGCTCGGCGGGCACCTCGCCCCACTGGCGACCAAGCACGGCCCGCTGCCGATCGACGCGGCGTACGCCTTCCTCTCCGCCTGGACCCGGCTCTACGGCCTGGTCGCCATGGAGGTCTTCGGCCACCTCGGCTGGGCGGTCGACGACCCGGCGGCGTTCTTCGAGACCGAGTTGATCAACCTGCTCGCTCTGCTCCGGCCAGTCGACCCCGGCAGGACCCTCCCCGAGGGCGGCGCGCGCCACTAGGCTCCCCCGACATGAGCGAGCGAAGCGAGGTGGCCGCATGAGCGAGCGCAGCAACCTGCCGTCCCGCGCCGACGTCGTCGTGATCGGCTCCGGGCACAACGGTCTGGTCTCGGCGATCCTGCTGGCGCGGGCCGGCCTCGACGTGCTGGTGCTGGAGGCGGCCGAGGTGATCGGCGGGGCCACCCGCACCGAGAACCCGTTCCCGAAGGTTCCCGGCCTGCGGCACTCCACCGGCTCCTACCTGCTCGGGCTGATGCCGCCGGAGCTGCTCGCCACGCTGGACGTACGCATTCCGGTGCTGCGCCGCGACCCGCACTACTTCCTGCCCACCCCGGGCGGGCTCGGCTCGCCGTACCTGCTCTTCGGCAGCGACGCGGCGGCCAGCCGGCGGCAGCTCGCGGCAATGTTCTCCCCCGCCGACGCGGCGGCCGACGACGCGCTCCAGGCCGAGTTGGCCCAGCTCCGCGAGGACCTGGCCCCGGCCTGGCTGACCGGGCCGCTGCCGGTGGACGAGACCGCCGAGCGGTACGTCCGCCCGGCCCTGCGGCAGGTCTTCGTCGACCTGGTCCGCGGCTCGGTCGCCGACTACCTGGCCCGCTTCGACTTCCGCTCCGAACTGCTGGTCAGCATGTACGCGGTCACCGACGGCCTCTCCGGCCTCAACGCCGGCCCGGACGACCCGGGCACCGGGCACAACTTCCTGGTGCACAACATGTGCCGGCTGCCCGGGTCCGGCGGCACCTGGATGATCGCCCAGGGCGGCATGGGCACCGTCTCCCGGACCTTCGCCGAGGCCGCCCGCGCCGCCGGGGCGACCATCCGGACCGGCACCCCGGTCACCGCGATCACCCTGGATGGCGGCGCCGCGTCCGGTGTGGTGCTGGCCGACGGGCGGGAGGTGGCCGCCCCGGTGGTGCTCGGGGCCTGCGATCCGTACCGGTTGCTGGAGCTGCTGCCCGACGGCGCGGTCCCGGCGGAGCTGGGTGAGCGGATGGCGGCCGTCCGCCGCCCCGGCACCACGCTCAAGCTCAACCTGGCGCTACGCGGCCTGCCCCGGTTCTCCTGCCTGCCGGCGGACGCGCCCAGCCCGTTCGGCTCCACCATCCACCTGCTGCCCGGCTCGGCCTCGCTGGTCGGGCAGGGCGGCGAGTCGCCGATGAGCGCGCTGCGCGCCATGTGGGCGGACGTGCGGGCCGGGCGGCTGCCGGCGGAGCCGACCATCGAGTGGTACCTGCACACCACGGTCGACCCGTCGCTGGCCGACGACGCCGGGCACCACTCGTCGGCGCTGTTCGTGCAGTCCGTCCCCTACGAGCTGGCCGGCACCACCTGGGACGAGGCGCTGCCCGGTTACGTCTCCCGGCTGATCGACATCTGCGAACGGTACGCCCCCGGCACCGGCGACCTGATCGCCGACGCGGTGCCGCTGCCCCCGCCCGGCATCGAGAAGCACTTCGGCATCACCGGCGGGCACATCCACCACGTCGACAACACCGTCTCGTTCACCGACCGGATGCCGTACGCCACCGGCATCGACGGCGTGTACGCGGGCAGCGCCGGCTGCCACCCCGCCGGCAGCGTCATCGGCGCCGCCGGCCACAACGCCGCCCGCCGCATCCTCACCGACCTGGGCCACTGACGCCTTTTGATCAACTGCCGAGGTCGCCTCTTGATCCGCTCCGTGTGCGGCAAGTTGCGGTCATATTCGCCGACGAGACCGCCTTTTGCGGCACACGGAGTGGATCAGAGCGAGGCGGCCAGGCGGGCGCGTCAGCTGGCGGTCTCGGCGCGTTCGGCGCGGATCTTGTGGCCGACGCTGGTGAGGCAGCGGCCACTGGCCAGGTCGAAACGCCAGCCGTGCAGCTGGCAGGTGAGCTGGTCGCCGTCGACGATGCCGAACCGGCTCAGGTCCGCCTTCAGGTGCGGGCAGCGGCGCTGCACCACCCAGCCGTCCAGCGTGATGTCCTCGGCGTCGACGGCCCGCTCGTGCTCGTCGTACCAGCCCTCCGCGTACTGGAGGCGCTCCTCGGAGAGGCACTTGAAGAACGCGTAGACGAACTCGTTGTACTGGCCGATCCGGGCCGCGGAGAAGCGGCAGGAGAGGAAGAGGGAGTTGACCCAGTCCACCTCGCCGATGTGCAGCAGGTGCTCGATCAGCGCCCGCTCGGTACGGAACCGGTAGCGGACCTTCTCGTCCGCGTACGGCCGCACCTCCTTGCCCGGGAAGTCCACCACAATGGATTCAACGGTCTCGCCGCCTGAGCTGTCGGTGCCGACCAGGTCGAAGCGGACCGGCCCGCCGACGCCCTTGGCCAGGTAGATCGACTCGTCCAGCAGCGGCTCGATCCGGCGCTTCATCTCGCCCAGAACGTCGACCTCGGGATGCCGCCAGGACGCCTTCTCCGCCTCGATGATCGGGCGCTTACGCTCCCGCATCTCCTCCAGGTGGGCGACCTTGTTCGCGAAGAACTCCTCCACCGGCACGGGGTGGGTGGTGGTCGCACCCTCGGTGGTGATCTCGGTGACGCTGCCCGGCAGCAGCACGATCCCGTTGGTACCGCCGACCTTCGCGTACTCAGCCAGGAAGACCGACTGGTCGGGGAAGATGTTGCCCTCGTCGCCGAAGATGTCGTTGAACTGCCACAGCGCGTCGTCGAGGAAGCAGGGCGGCCCGGCGATCGGGAAGACGTGGTCGGCCTTCAGGTCGTCGATGTAGCGCCAGGTGCGGTCGAACTGCCGCTCCCGCTTCTGCTTGCCGAACGCGGTCTTGGCCGACTGCGGCAGCTCGTAGACCATCGGGTACCAGATCGCGCCGGAGAACTGGAGCATGTGCGCGTGCACGTGGCCCAGTTCGTTGAAGACGCTCAGGTCGGTCGGGCGGGCGTCGTTCTGGTTGAGCAGCCGGACGCCGTCGTACTCCACCCAGAGCGAGGAGTCGCCGATCGGACCGTCGGTCGGGCTGGTCAGCGCCTGGATCATGATCTTCAGGCCGCCGGGCAGCTCCACGACCTGCTCGTTCGGGGCCTTGAGGAACTTGGTGAAGCCCAGTTCCCGCAGCTCGTCCTCCATCTCCGAGGTGGGGAACTCGGGCAGCAGGACCGTGGCGTCCTTCGAGATGTAGTCGCGCAGGTGCTTCGCGTCGAAGTGGTCGCGGTGCAGGTGCGAGACGTACAGGTAGTCGACCTGACCCAGGGCGTCCCAGTCGAGCTGTGAATTGTCGGGGAATGGGAACCATGAGGCGAAATAAGCGGGATTGACCCACGGGTCGCACAGGATGCTGCCCGCGGCCGTGTCGATCCGCATGCTGGCATGTCCCGTACCGGTCACTCGCACCGCAGTCCCCCTCGAAAGGCAATCAGGCGTACGTCAAGACGCTACCGGAGGCAGTATGCTCACCGTCCCGCGACGCCGGTAGTGCCGTTCTGCCCGGCCGGTACGGGTCCAACGACCCGGGCGCCCAGCCCCGCACCGCTCCCGTCAGGCGGGCGCCGCGCCAGGCGGCTCCAGGAAGTTCACCGGCGACCGCCCGGTCCCGCGCACCACGCCCGGTACGCCGCCTCGAACGGGCCACGATCCGCCGCGCGGGTCATGCGTCCCTCATCAGGTCGGACCCTGCGCCGAGCCCGGTACGGGGCGTGCCAGACTAACCGGAGATCCGATCGCGAGGGAAGGACCGACAGTGGCAGGAAGCGAGCCGGTAACCGCGCCAGATCAGCACAAGCCCGGGAACCGTAGGGCCGGACGGATCGGAGCGGTGCTGTCGGCGGCATTGTTGGTGGTCATGGCGCTCTGCGGCAACCACGAGGGCAGGGTCGAGAACATCTGGCTGATCGGGATCGCCGCGCTGCTGCTGGCCATCGTGGTCGCCGACGCGGTGCTGCGCCGCAGCGGCCTGCGGTCCTGACCGACGGCCACGCGTTCGACCGGTACGCACGAGGGCCCGCCCCCGGCCGGGGGCGGGCCCTCGTCGTTGACGGATCAGTGGCCGAGCAGGATGTCCTGCACGTCCTTGAGCGCGGCGTCGACCTCGGCCTCGAAGTAGCCGCCGGGCACCAGCCCGAAGCGCAGGGTGTCCAGTTCCTTCGGGTTCACCGGCATCGGGTTGCGGCCCTGCATGCCGCCGAGCAGGGTGTCGAAGAACCGGTCGACCTGGTCCGGGTCGTACCCGCTGCCGAAGCGGCGCACCTGGAAGCTGCGGCGGATCTGGTCCACCCGGTAGAGGTCGCTGCCGGGCGGGCCGGCCATCGGCGGGCCACCCATCGGCGGGCCACCCATCGGCGGGCCACCGGCGGGTGGGCCGCCCATCGGCGGACCGGCCATCGGCGGCGGGCCTCCGAAACCCTGCTGGGGCACGGGAGGCGGGCCGGCCGGACCACGGCCACGCAGGTCACGCAGATCCCGCTCGGGCATCCGGATCTCGGCCGTCATGTCGGGGCGGCCACGCCGACCGGCCTCGAAACCGTCGAACCGGTCATCGGGGCCGTAGCCGCCCGGCCCCGGGGGCAGGCCGCGGGGCGGCGGAGCGCCGTGCCCCATCGGGGCACCCGGACCCATCGGGGCGCCCGGCCCCATCGGACCGGGTCCGCCCGGGCCGCGGGGCGCGTCGTACCCGCCGCGCGGGCCGTCGTACCCGCCGGCGAAGGCACCCGTCGGCTCGTCGTAACGGCCACCACCGGCCGGGTCGTCGTACCGGCCGCCGGGGGCCGGCTCGTCGTAACGGTTGCCGGGGACCGGCTCGTCGTAACGGCCACCGGGGACCGGGTCGTCGTAGCGGTTGCCGGCGGTCGGGTCGTCGTAGCGGTTGCCGTAACGGTCAACGGGCGGGCCGGCCTGCGCGGGCATCGATCGGGGCGGCATCGGCGGCTGCGGCACGGGCGAGAGGCCGCGGTCGTCGCGCATCGGCGGTCCGTGCCGGTCGGCCATCCGGGGATCGGCACCGCGCCCGCCCGGCACGCCGCCCCGCTCCTCCAGCTCGGCCAGCTGCCGCTCCACCCGGTCGAGGTGCAGGTCGACCTGCCACTCGTCGTAGCCGTTGAACCGGACCCGGAAGACGACGTCGTGGACCTCCTGGGAGGCGACGGGCGCGCCGACCGGCTGACCGGCGAGGGTGGCCTCCACCCGGTCCAGGAAGGCGTCCACCTCGTCGACCTTGTATCCCCGGCGAAGCGCCTTACGCCGGAAACGCTGACCCTGACTCGCCACTATGTCTCCTGGTCTCGTTCGCTACGCCCGGTCACGCCGTTGCCTCACGCGGCGCCTCGGTGTCCCTGTCCTCGGCGGCGGCGAGCTGCCCACACGCGCCGTCGATCTCGCGCCCCCGGGTGTCCCGCACCGTGGTCGACACCCCGGCGTCGCGCAACCGCCGGACGAACTCCCGCTCGACCGGCTTCGGGCTGGCGTCCCAGCGGCTGCCCGGAGTCGGGTTGAGCGGGATGAGATTCACATGTGCCAGCTTGCCGGCCAACAGCCGCCCGAGCAGATCGGCTCTCCACGGCTGGTCGTTCACGTCCTTGATCATCGCGTACTCGATCGACACGCGACGCCCCGTCGTGGCCGCGTAGTCCCACGCCGCGTCCAGCACCTCGGAAACCTTCCAGCGCTGGTTGACCGGGACGAGTTCGTCGCGCAGCTCATCATCGGGGGCGTGCAGCGACAGCGCAAGAGTCACCGAGAGGTCTTCGCTGGCCAGTCGGCGGATCGCCGGCACCAGGCCGACCGTGGAGACGGTGATGTGCCGCTGGGACAGGCCGAGCCCCTCCGGGGCCGGCGCGACCAGCCGGCGGATCGCCGCGACCACCCGCGAGTAGTTGGCCAGCGGTTCGCCCATGCCCATGAAGACGACGTGCGACAGGCGCGGCGGCGAGCCGGCCACCGCCCCCGAGGCGGCCACCCCGGCGAGATAGACGGCCTGGTCGACGATCTCCGCGGTCGACAGGTTGCGGGTCAGCCCGGCCTGGCCGGTGGCGCAGAACGGGCAGGCCATGCCACAGCCGGCCTGGCTGGAGATGCAGACGGTGACCCGGTCCGGGTAGCCCATCAGCACGCTCTCCACCAGCGAGCCGTCGTGCAGCCGCCAGAGCGCCTTGCGGGTGGCGCCGTCGTCGCAGGCCAGCTCGCGTACCGGGGTGAGCAGGGTGGGCAGCAGCGCCCCGGCCAGCCGCTCCCGGGTGGCCGACGGCAGGTCGGTCATCTGGGCCGGGTCACGCACCAGCCGGCCGAAGTAGTGGTTGGAGACCTGCTTGGCCCGGAAGGCCGGCTCCCCCAGCTCGGCGACCAGCGCCTGCCGACCGGGCAGGTCCAGGTCGGCGAGGTGCCGGGGCGGTAGCGCGGGCCGTCGGCCGCGAGCGTCGGGGTCCACGGGGATCAGGGGGATGCTCGTCATGGCGCGTCCAGTCTGACACGCCAGGGGCGGGTCGTACCTGGCCGTAGGTGCCGAATCGGCCTTGACCGGCCGGTGGATTCAGGCCCGCCCGCGTGATTCATCCCTCAGCCCACCGCCGGCACCAGGACCGTCAGCAGCAGATACGCCGCCGGCACCGCGAACAGGATCGAGTCGAGCCGGTCCATCAGGCCACCGTGCCCGGGGAGCAGGTTGCTCATGTCCTTCACCCCGAGATCCCGCTTGATCATCGACTCGGCGAGGTCGCCGACGACCGCCGCGCAGGAGATGGCCACCCCGAACAGCGCACCCCACCACGGGGCCACGTCGAGCAGCAGCCAGAGCAGCAGGGCACTGCCCGCCGCGGCGGCGGTCAGCGAGCCGGCGAAGCCCTCCCAGGACTTCTTCGGGCTGATCCTCGGGGCCATCGGGTGCTTGCCGAAGGCGACGCCGGCCGCGTACCCGCCGGTGTCGGAGAGCACCACGGCGACCAGGGTGACCAGCACCCGCAGGTGCCCGTCGCCGGGGGTGGCCGCGAGCATGGCCGCGAAGCCGCCGAGGAAGGGCACGTAGACCGCGATCAGGGTGGCCGCGGTCAGATCACGCTGATAGTTGCCGGGGCCGTCGCCCAATCGCCAGATCATCGTGCCGAGCACGGTGACCAGCAGGCCGAGACTCAGCGCATCCGGGCCGGCGAACCAGGCCAGCCCGACGGTGATCACGCCACCGGCGATCAGCGGCACCAGCGGTGGGTGGGCCCCACCGCGGCGTACCGCCCGGGCCATCTCCCAACTGCCGATCGCCATCGCGGCGGCGATCACGACGAGGAACGCCGGCGGGTAGAGGAAGAGCGGCAGCAGGATCGCCGCGCCCAGGGCCAGGCCGACGCCGATCGCCGCCGGCAGGTTACGGCCGGCCCGGCCGGTCGTTGGCTGCGCTGTGGCGGGCCGGTCGGCACTGGCCCGGCGGCGGCCACGCCCGCGCCGGCCCGGCGGCGGCTCGTCCCGGACCGCCGCGAGTTGGCCGGTCGGGTCGTCCGGTCCCGCGCCGGCCTGGGCGGGTTCGTCGCGCACCGGGGCGATCTGGGCGGTCGCGTACTCGTCGTCCGGCGCGTAGGGGCGGCTGCCCTGAACCGGCTCGTCGTAGCCCCGCTCAGGTGGGTCATGGTCCGCGTCCCGGTACCGGGGTTCGTCCCGGTGCCCCGGGCCGGCGTCAAGGTATGCCGGGTCGCCGTCCCAGCGGTGCTCCTCGCGGCCCGCGTCGCGGTAGGCCGGCTCGCCGTCCCACCGGTCGCGCTCCCTGTCCCACCGGTCGCGCTCTCCACGGCCCGCGTCCGGGTGGCCCTGATCGTCGCGGTAGCCGGTCCGGCTGTGCCAGCCACGGTCCGTCTCGCGGTACCCGTGGTCGTCCCCGCCGTGGCGAGGATGGTCCTCGTACCGCCGGCGGCCGCCCGGCGCGTCGTACCGGTCGTCGTCCGGCCAGGGCCGCGCGTGCGGATCGGTGGCGGAACCGGCACCTCCGGGCGATTCCGCGTACGCCTCAGGGCCGTCCGGCCGACGCCAGGGCTGCGGTTCGAGGTCGGTCTCGGGCCACGGCAGCGGGGCCGGCCGGTCCCAGCCGCGTGGCTCGGCGGCGCCGTAGGGGTCGGGGCGGGACATCACGTACCGAGCGGAAGCGGTACGAGAGCCACCACATGACGCAAGACCAAGACCATCCCCTACAGGCGCGACTGTTTCGGTTGACCGACCCGACGGCCGGGAGATCCCCGCCGTTCACCCCGTGGTGGTCGGGAGTCGTGCCGAGCCTACTGCACTCGCGATCCCGGGACGGCGGACGCTGGCCCACCACGACGACGGCACCGGGTCCGCCACCCGAGGTGGGTGGCGGCGCGCCGGTGCCGCAACGGGTGGCGGACCGCTCAGACCTCGAGCAGCTCGTTCTCCTTGTGCTTGATCAACTCGTCGATGGTGGCGACGAACCGCTGGGTCAGGTCGTCCAGCTCCTTCTCGGCGCGCCGGCCCTCGTCCTCGCCGACCTCGCCGTCCTTGACCAGGCGGTCCAGCTCTTCCTTACCCTTGCGGCGGACGTTGCGGACGGCCACCTTGGCCTCCTCGCCCTTCTGCCGGGCGACCTTGATCATCTCGCGGCGCCGCTCCTCGGTCATCTGCGGGAGCAGGATACGCAGCTGGGTGCCCTCGTTGTTCGGGTTCACCCCGAGGTCGGAGTCGCGGATCGCCTTTTCCATCGTGTTGAGCTGCGAGTTGTCGTACGGCTTAATGATCACCATACGCGGCTCGGGGACCCCGATGGACGCCATCTGGGGCAGCGGAGTGGGGCTGCCGTAGTAGTCGATGACGATCCGGGAGAACATGGCGGCGTTGGCGCGACCGGTGCGGATGCCGCCGAACTCCTCCTTGGCGTGCTCGATGGCGCGCTCCATCTTCTCCTCGGCCTCGAGGAGGGTGTCGTCGATCACCGGTCTCCTCGCCTCCTTCTGTTGCTCGTCGTGAACTGTGTCGTATCGGAGGACCGCTGTTGGCTCGGCTGGGCCGCTCAGGCGGTGATCAGGGTGCCGATCTTCTCACCGCCGACGGCGCGGACGATCGTGTCGTCGCCCTGGGCGCCGAAGACCAGCATCGGCAGGCCGTTCTCCATGCAGAGGCTGAACGCCGCGGCGTCGGCCACCCGCAGGTTGCGGCGCAGCACCTCGGAGAAGGTGATCGAGTCGAGCTTGCTCGCGGAGGGGTCGATCCGGGGGTCAGCGGTGTAGACGGCGTCCACACCGTTCTTGCTCATCAGCACCACGTCGGCGCGGATCTCCAGCGCCCGCTGGGCGGCGACCGTGTCGGTGGAGAAGTACGGCATCCCGGCGCCCGCGCCGAAGATGACCACTCGGCCCTTCTCCAGGTGCCGGATCGCCCGCAGCGGGATGTACGGCTCGGCGACCTGGGCCATGGTGATCGCGCTCTGCACCCGGGTCTCGACGCCCTCCTTCTCCAGGAAGTCCTGGAGGGCCAGGCAGTTCATCACCGTGCCGAGCATGCCCATGTAGTCGGCCCGGGCCCGGTCCATGCCGCGCTTCTGCAGCTCGGCGCCGCGGAAGAAGTTGCCGCCGCCGACCACCACGGAAACCTGTACGCCGCGGCGGACCACGGTCGCGATCTGCCGGGCGATGCCCTGCACGACGTCCGGGTCGACGCCGATCGCGCCGCCGCCGAAGACCTCGCCGGACAGCTTCAGCACCACCCGCCGGGCCCGGCCGGGCGGTGGGGCGGTCGGATCATCCGCCGCCAGGCTCCGGTCACTCACAACCTGCGTCATCCGCCCCGCCCTTCCGTCGCGCACCCTCGGGCGCGCGTACCGCGTACCTGCCGTTGCCGACCTTATGCGACGAGGAGGCCGCGGTGCGTGTCACGTACACCGGCGGCCTCCTCGTTGACGTTCCCCTGGCCCCGGACGCGTCCTGCGCCCGGGGCGACGGCTCAGGCCTGGCCGACCTCGAACCGCAGGAAGCCGGTGGCCTCGATGCCGGCCTCGGCCAGCACCTGCTTCACCGTCTTCTTGTTGTCGGCGACCGACGCCTGCTCCAGCAGCACGAAGTCCTTGAAGAAGGCGTTGACCCGGCCCTCGACGATCTTCGGCAGCGCCGCCTCGGGCTTGTTCTCCTCGCGGGCGGTCTGCTCGGCGACACGCCGCTCCGACTCGACGACCTCCGCCGGGACCTCGTCGCGGGTGAGGTACCGCGGCCGCATCGCGGCGATCTGCATGGCCACGCCGCGGGCGTCCGCGTCGGCGGCCTCGTCGCTCTTGCCGGTGTACTGCACCAGCACGCCGACGGCCGGCGGCAGGTCCTGGCTCTTACGGTGCAGGTAGACGGCGGTGGTGCCGTCGAGCTTGCCGAAGCGGTTGAGGACCAGCTTCTCGCCGATCTTGGCCGACTGCTCCTGGACCAGGTCGGCGACGCTCTTGCCGTCGATGGTGCTGGCGAGCAGCTCCTCGGCGTTGCTCACGCCGCTGGCCACGCCGTGCTCGACCAGCTGCTGGGCCAGCGCGATGAAGGCGTCGTTCTTGGCGACGAAGTCGGTCTCGCAGTTGAGTTCGAGCAGCGCCTGGCCGGCGTGCGCGATGAGGCCGTTGGCGGCGGTACGGCCGGCCCGCTTGCCGACGTCCTTGGCGCCCTTGACACGCAGGATCTCGACGGCCTTGTCGAAGTCGCCCTCGGCCTCGGTCAGCGCCTTCTTGCAGTCCATCATGCCGGCGCCGGTGAGGTCGCGGAGCTTCTTGACGTCCGCGGCGGTGAAGTTGGACATGACTCTCTCTTCGGGTCTTGAGGCTGCGGTGGGATGGTCTGGGTGCCGGTTACCCGGATCCGGGCCGGTTGTGCCCGGGGACCCGTCGCGCCCCCACCGGGCGAAAAACCGGACGATGGGGACGCGACGGTTCGATCACTCCGCGGCGGTGGTCGCCGGCTGCTCGTCGCCCTTCTTCGGCTCCTCGAGCAGCTCGCGCTCCCACTCGGCCAGCGGCTCGTCGGCGCCGACCTGGCCCGGCTCGGGCTTCTCGTCGGTGCCGCGGCGGCGGCCGGAGCGGGCGATCAGACCGTCGGCGACCGCGGCGGCGACGACCTTGGTCAGCAGCTCGGCCGAGCGGATGGCGTCGTCGTTGCCCGGGATCGGGAAGTCGACCTCGTCCGGGTCGCAGTTGGTGTCGAGCACGGCGATCACCGGGATACCCAGCTTGCGGGCCTCGTCGACGGCGATGTGCTCCTTCTTGGTGTCGACCACCCAGACCGCGGCCGGGAGCTTCTGCATGTCCCGCAGACCACCGAGGGTCTTGGTCAGCTTGTCCTTCTCACGGGACAGCTGCAGGGTCTCCTTCTTGGTGTACCCGGCGGCGGTGCCGCTCAGGTCACCGAGAGCCTCCAGCTCCTTCATCCGCTGGAGCCGCTTGTACACCGTCTGGAAGTTGGTCAGCATGCCGCCGAGCCAGCGGTGGTTCACGTACGGCTGGCCGACCCGGGTCGCCTGCTCGGCGATGGCCTCCTGGGCCTGCTTCTTGGTGCCGACGAAGAGGATGCTGCCACCCTCGGCGACGGTGCTGCGCACGAAGTCGTACGCCTTCTCGATGTAGTCGAGGGTCTGGCGCAGGTCGATGATGTAGATACCGTTGCGCTCGGTGAAGATGAAGCGCTTCATCTTCGGGTTCCAGCGCCGCGTCTGGTGCCCGAAGTGGACACCGCTCTCCAGCAGCTGGCGCATGGTCACGACGGCCATGGTGTTACTCCTAATTATCCCTGGTTGTCCCGTCCGGCCGGCGGCCGGACGCCTGGCACCCGGTCGTCGGCCGTGACGGACCCGATCAGAATCGGGACCAGGGAGGCCGTCGCCCCACGAACTGGTCCGCGGAGAGGGCGCGCGAGGTCGACCGCACACGGCGGTCGCCAGTCGACCAGTGTACGCCCCTTCCCCGTACGCCGGTTCCGGGGTGCGGGAACGCCCACAGGGTCGAATTCCGGGCGTACCTCGGACGCGGCGCCGACGGTTCGGCACCCTGACGTGCGGCGTCTCAGGGTGTTCCGACGACTGGACACGCCGACAAGCCGCAACCGGCGCGGCCGGCCAGCCCGGCGGGGACCCGGGCCGGCCGACACCACGGCCGGTCAGCGGGCGGCGATCGCCGCCGCGACGAAGAGCACGAGCCCGACCGTGAGGTACGCCGTCGGCGGCCGGAGCCAGCCACGGCTGCCGTCGGCGAGCGCCAGCCCGCCGGTACGCAGCCCGTACAGCCCCGTGCCGAAGATCGGCAGCCCCAGCACGAGGAACGAGCCCACCACGACGTGCGAGGTCGAGACCGGATCGCCCACCAGGCCGCGCAGGAGCACCCGCAGCGCCGGGACCTCCAGGACCAGCACCAGCAATGCCAGCAGCACCGCGAGCGCCGGCCGGCGGGTCCGGTAGACGCCGTCCCCGGGCGGCGGACCGTCCAGCCGGGGCGCGACCGCGGGCATCGGGCCGGTCGGCAGGTCCAACGGGTGCGGCGCGGGGCCGCTCACCGCCTCGCTCCCGGGCGCGGCGGGCCGCTCCCCGACGGTCAGCGGCGTGGGCATGCCGTGCGCCGGCCGATCCCCGACCGTCAGCGGTGCGGGACCGCCATGCGCCGGCCGATCCCCGACCGCCAGCGGTGCGGGACCGCCATGCGCCGGCCGATCCCCGACCGCCAGCGGTGCGGGACCGCCATGCGCCGGCCGATCCCCGACCGCCAGCGGTGCGGGGCTGCCATGCGCCGGCCGATCCTCGACCGTCAGCGGTGTGGACATGCCGTGCGCCGGCCGATCCCCGACGGTCAGCAACACCGGGGCCGCGACGGCCGGTTCGGCCGGCTGGGCGGGCTCGACGATCGGATATCCGGCCAGCGGGCTCGGACGCAGCACGTCGCCCGTACGGTCCAGGCCGAGCGGGTCGGCCGCGCTCTCGCGTACGTCCCCGCCGAGATCGCCGGTCTCGCGCGCCGCCCGGCGGCCGCCGCGCTCGCCCGGCAGTTCTCCGGAGATCTCCGGGTCGCCCAGCCGTCGCGATCCCCGGTAGCTCTCGGTGTCGTCGCCCAGCGGATCGACCGCGCCGAACCGTCCCGGCTCGCCGTACCGGGTCTCGCCGCCGGTGCGCTGCTCCGGGGCAGGGTAGTCGTCGTCGCGGTAGCGCGGCTCACTGGCGGCGCGCCAGTCCGGCTCGGCGTATCCGGGGTCGTTCCAGTGCGACCCCCGTTGATCCTCGGGAAAGCTCCGTCGTCCGTCCACGATCGGCACCGTATGCGACCGGCTCCACGCGCGCCATCCGCCCCCGCGCCAGCTCGCACCGCAGCCGATGCCACACCGACCGGTCCATCACGAACACGCCGAGTAACGAACGGTGCCGGCTCAGCCACCGGCATCGCGGTGCGCTAGCACAGCCGAAACATGATCGTCAGCCCGTCCACAGGGCGTCGGTTGTCCACACCGACGCCGGGCGAAACACCACCACCGGGCCGCCGGAGGCGCACCGTGGCCGGCATGACGAAGCGGAACCAGGCCGTCGGCGCGTACGGGGAGCGGTGCGCTGTCCGGCACCTGATCGAGGCGGGGCTGCGCCCGGTCGCCCGGAACTGGCGCTGCCCAGACGGGGAGATCGACATCATCGCCTGGGACGGCGTGGTGCTCGCCTTCTGCGAGGTGAAGACCCGTCGTACGGACGACTTCGGCACCCCGGCCGAGGCGGTCGTGCCGGCGAAGGCACGCCGGCTGCGGGGCCTGGCAGCCCGTTGGCTCGCCGAGACGGGCACCGTCGCCGACGAGGTCCGCTTCGACGTGCTGGCTGTCCGGCTCCCGGTCGCCGGCCCGGCGCGGGTCGAGCACCTGAGAGGCGCGTTCTAGCCATGAGCTACGCCAAGGTGCTCTCCGTGGGCCTGGTCGGAGTGGCCGGGCACGTGGTGGAGGTGGAGGCCGATCTGGCACCCGGGCTGCCGGGTGTCGCGATCTCCGGCCTGCCCGACACGGCCCTGCACGAGGCCCGGGACCGGGTCCGCGCGGCCATCGTCAACTCCGGCCAGAAGTGGCCGAACCGGCGGATCACCCTCAATCTACTCCCGGCCACCCTGCCGAAGTACGGATCCGCGTTCGACCTGGCCATCGCGGCGGCGGTGCTCGGCGGCTCGGGTGAACTACCGCTGTTGCCGTTGGAGCGGACGGTGATCCTCGGCGAGCTCGGCCTGGACGGCACGGTCCGCCCGGTACGGGGTGTGCTGCCGATGGTCGCCGCCGCGGCCCGAGCCGGTTTCCCGCGGGTGGTGGTGCCGGCCGGCAACGCCGCCGAGGCGTCAGTGATCCCCGGCGTCCAGGTACGCGCGGTCGACAACCTGCACCGGCTGGTCGCCTTCGTCCGGGACGGTTCGCCGTTGCTCCCGCCGCCGGCGTTCGCGCCGACCTCCGACGAGGACGGTCCGGACCTCGCCGAGGTGGCCGGGCAGCTGCTCGGCCGGCGGGCGCTGGAGGTGGCCGCGGCAGGCGGGCACCATCTGGCGCTGCTCGGGCCTCCGGGGGCCGGCAAGACCATGCTCGCCGAGCGTCTTCCGTCGATCCTGCCGGAACTCGACGACGACGCCGCGCTGGAGGTCACCGCCCTGCACTCCATCGCCGGGCTCCTGCCGCCCGGCGGGCGGCTGCTACGCCGGCCGCCGTTCCAGGCACCGCACCACACCGCCACGGTCCCCGCCCTGGTCGGCGGCGGTTCGGGGCTCGCCCGGCCCGGCGCGGTGTCGCTGGCCCATCGCGGGGTGCTCTTCCTCGACGAGGCGCCCGAATTCAGCAAGGGGGCGCTGGAGGCGCTGCGCCAGCCACTGGAGAGCGGCCGGGTACGGGTCGCCCGGACCCGGGGCGCCACGGAATACCCGGCCCGCACGCAACTGGTGCTGGCCGCCAACCCCTGCCCGTGCGCGAAGCCCTCCGGCGACGCGGACTGTGAGTGCACTCCGCTGGCTCGGCGGCGCTACCTGGGTCGGCTTTCCGGGCCGCTGCTCGACCGGGTCGACGTGCAGGTCCGGCTGCTGCCCGTACGGGCGGCGGAGTTGCTGGAGACGGGCACCCCGAACGAGTCGTCCCAGACGGTGGCCGCCCGGGTCGCCGCCGCACGCCGGGCCGCCGCCGACCGGTGGGCGTCCACCGGCCGGCGGGTGAACGCCGAGATCCCCGGCCCGCACCTGCGCCGCCCGCCTTGGCGGCTGCCCGGGCGGGACACCCACGAGCTGCGCAGGCGGCTCGACTCCGGTTCGCTCTCCGCCCGTGGGTTCGATCGGGTCATCCGACTCGCCTGGAGCATCGCCGACCTGGATGGGCGGGATCGCCCGGACGGCGGGGACATAGCGGAGGCCATCCAGCTCAGGACAGGAGAGGGCACATGAGCGAGCGAATCATCAGGTCCAGCGCCGTGGTGCCTCATGACGGTACGAAGCGAAGCGGAGTGCCGGCATGAGCGAGCGCAGCGAGCGAATCATCAGGTCCAGCGCCATGGTGCCTCATGACGGCACGAAGCGAAGCGAAGTGCCGGCATGAGCGAGCGCAGCGAGAAGTCCAGCGCGATGACGGACCGGCGGCTGGCGCGAGTGGCCCTGACCTGGCTGACCGAGCCGGGGACCTGGTCGGTGCACCGGCTGGTCGACCAGCTCGGCCCGGTCGCCACGCTGGACCTGCTGCTCGACGGTGGCGCTCCGGACCGGGCGCTCCGGTCCGGGGTGGCCGCCCGCTCGGCCGGTGGCGACGCCAGGGCGGTGGCGGAGCAGGCCCTGGCGCGCACCGAGCGGCTCGGCGCGCGGGTGGTCACCCCCGAGGACGACGAGTGGCCGGCCCGGGTCGCGCACCTGCGCAGGCTGGTGCTGCCCGGGGCCGAACGCCGGGTCGACCTGGAGACCGCGCCGCCGCTCTGCTTTTGGGTACGTGGCGCCTGGCCACTCGGGGAGGCGCTCGACCGCTCCGTCGCCGTCGTCGGTGCGCGGGCCGCAACCCCGTACGGGACGCACGTCGCCACCGAACTCGGCTACGGGCTGGCCGACCGGGGCTGGACGGTGGTCTCCGGTGGCGCCTTCGGCATCGACTCCGCCGCGCACCGGGGCGCGTTGACCGCCGGCGGGCTCACCGTCGCCGTGTTGGCCTGCGGGGTGGACCGCCCGTATCCGATGGGCAACGCGGCGCTCTTCGACCGGATAGCGGAGACCGGCCTGTTGGTCAGCGAATGGCTGCCGGGCGCCGACCCGCTGCGGCCCCGGTTCCTCATTCGCAACCGGGTCATCGCGGCCGGCACGCTCGGGACGGTGCTGGTGGAGGCGGCGGCCCGCAGTGGTGCCACCCAGACCCTGAACCGGGCGATCGGGGTCGGTCGACCGGGCATGGTGGTGCCGGGCCCGGTCACCTCGGCGATGTCGGTGGGCGCGCACGAGCTGCTGCGCGAGCAGCCCAGGGCCCGGCTGGTCACCGGCGTGGCACACGTGCTGGAGGAGGTGGGGCGGATCGGCGACGACCTGGCCCCGCCCGTCCGGGCACCAGAACGGCTCCGGGACCGGCTCGACGACGAGACGGTCCAGGTGCTGGAGGCGCTGCCCCGGCGCAAGGCGCTGGCCCTGGACAGCGTCGCGGCCCGCGCCGGGGTGGATCTGCGTACCGCCATGCGCAAGCTGTCCATGTTGGAGGAGCTGGCCCTGGTGATCCGCCGGGACGACGGCTACGCACTCGCCCCACCAGGCGCGAAGGGTGGCACCCCGAAGGCCGGACCATGACGCGGGCCGGTGCCGCCGTCGGGCGACCCGGGGCGGCACGGCCCGTAGGCTGGGTCGGTGTCCGCCGACAGCAGCGTCCGCACCGGCTGCGGGACGCCTTCCAACGACGCCTCCCGGCCGTCCTGGTTCACCGACACGCCCCGCCGCCCGGCCCGGACGCCGGGCTCGGCCGGACGGGCGATCGACGGGCGATCCGGGAGACGCCGGTGAGCGCCGAACGGCGCGGCACGCGGGCGGTCCACGAGGCGCTGCCGGTGGAGATGCGGGAGGCGGTGGACGAGTTCGCCGAGCACCTGGCCCGGGTGCGTAACCGGTCCGCGCACACCGTGCGGGCGTACGTGACCGACCTGGTCTCCCTGCTCGACCACGCGGTACGGATGGGCTGTGCGAACCTGTCGGAGCTGGACCTGACCGTGCTGCGGAGCTGGTTGGCGAAGCAGCGGACGATGGGCTCGGCCCGCACGTCGCTGGCCCGCCGGGCCGCCTCCGCGCGCGCATTCAGCGCGTGGGCGTACCGAGCGGGCCGGCTCACCGCCGACGTGGCCGCCCCGCTGTCCAGTCCCCGGGCCCACCGGGAACTGCCCGCGGTCCTGCGGTCCGACCAGGCCGCCGCCCTGATGAACGCGCCTCACCCGGCCGGCGGCACCGGATCGGCGGACATCAACGGGTCGACCGCCGGCGGGGACGACGCCGGAACCGGTGACGCGGTGCTGCTACGCGACCGGGTGCTGCTCGAACTGCTCTACGGCACCGGCGTACGGATCAGCGAGGCGTGTGGGCTGGACGTCACCGACGTCGACCACGTCCGCCGGGTGGTCCGGGTCCTGGGCAAGGGCGGGCGGGAACGAGCCGTGCCGTACGGGGTGCCGGCGCAGCACGCCCTGGACGCCTGGCTGAGCCGAGGCAGGCCCGCCCTGGCCGCTCCCGCCTCCGGGGCGGCGCTGCTGTTGGGCGCGCGGGGCGGACGACTCAACCCGACCACGGCGCGCCGGGTCGTCGCCGACTACGCCGAGGCCACCGGCCTGCCCCGCACGACCCCGCACGGGCTGCGGCACTCCGCGGCCACCCATCTGCTTGAGGGCGGGGCGGATCTGCGGGCCGTGCAGGAGTTGCTGGGCCACTCCTCGCTGGCCAGCACGCAGATCTACACGCATGTGTCGGTGGAGCGGCTCCGGGCGGCGTACCGCCAGGCGCACCCGCGGGCCTGACCCTGGGTGAGACGCTAGACCTTGATCGGCTCCGTGTGCGGGATGTGGTGGTCTCGACGGGTGCCGGATAGCGCCGTCTGCGCGACATGGTGTGGATCAGGCAGCCGACTTGTACGCCGGTTCGGCAGCAACCGCTCCTGCGCGGAAGAACCGCGAGTTGATGATCCACGGCGGGCTACGATCAGCGAATGACGGTCCCGCAGCCGCCCGAGCCCATCCCCGGGGCTCGGCTGCTCTTCTCCCTCGACCCGTCGGTCAGCCATCTCAACCACGGGTCGTTCGGCGCGGTTCCGATCGGTGTGCAGCGGGCCCAGCAGCGCCTGCGTGACGAGATGGAGGCGAATCCGCTCCGTTTCTTCGCCGAGGGCCTGGTCGACCGGATCGCCCACACGCGGCGACACCTGGCCGGGTTCCTCGGGGCCGACCCGGACGGCACCGCGCTGGTGGGCAACGCGACCACCGGCGTGGCGGTGGTGCTCCAGTCGCTCGGCCTGCGCCCCGGCGAGGAGGTGCTGACCACCGACCACGGGTACGGGGCAGTCGCCCTGTCGGTGGCTCGGGAGTGCCGGCGGACCGGGGCGGAGTCCCGGACGGTGTCGGTGCCGCTGAACGCCACCGACGAAGAGATGGTCGAGATCATCCGGGCCGGCCTGCGCCCGGGACGTACCCGGCTGCTGATCGTCGACCAGATCACCTCGCCCACCGCCCGGCTCTTCCCGACGGCGGCGATCGTCGGGGTGGCCCGGGAGCAGGGCATCCCGGTCCTGGTCGACGGGGCGCACGCGCCGGGCATGCTGCCGACGACGGTGGCCTCGATCGGTGCCGACTTCTGGGTCGGCAACCTGCACAAGTGGGCGTACACGCCGCGGGGCACCGCCGCGCTGGTGGTGGCCGAGCCGTGGCGGGAGCGGATCCAACCGCTCGTCGTGTCCTGGGAACAGGACAGCGGCTTTCCCACCCGGGTCGAGTGGCAGGCGACGCTGGACTACACGTCATGGTTGGCCGCCCCGGCGGGCCCGTTCACCCTGCGCAGCCTGGGGCCGGACCGGGTACGCGCGCATAACGCCGCACTGGCCGCGTACGGGCAGCGGGTGGTCGGGGACGCGCTCGGGGTGGCGCCGTCCCACCTGCCGGAGCCCGGCGGGCCGACGGTGGCGATGCGGCTCATTCCGCTGCCGCCCGGCGTCGCCACGACGATGGACGCAGCGCGGGCGCTGCGGGCCCGGATCGCGGAACGGCTCGCCGCCGAGGTGTCGGTGGCGGCCTGGAACGGCCGGGGCTGGCTGCGCCTCTGCGGCCAGGTCTACAACACCCCGGACGAGTACGACCGGCTGGCCGTCCGCCTGCCCGTGCTGCTCGCCCAGGGCTGAGCGGCATCGACGGCCGGGACGTCGAGCGGAAGGAGCCGGACCGCGCCGAGGCCGAGCAGGGTGAGCGGGTCCAGGTACTCCTCGCCCCGGCGCAGCCCCCAATGCAGGCACGCCTCGGTCAGGCAGCCCGGATGGCCGGCGAGGAGCACGCCGATCGGGGTGCCGGCCGTGACCTGGGCGCCGACCGGCAGCCCGGGGCGTACCGGTTCGTAGGTGGTGCGTAGCCCGTCGGCGTGCCCGATGGTCATCACCGGACGCCCGGCCACCAGGCCCGCGAAGAGGACGATCCCGGTGCCGGCGGCGCGGACCTCGACGCCCGGCGTGGCGGCCAGATCGACGCCCCGGTGGCCGGGCAGCCACGGCTGCGGCGGCGGGTCGAACCGGCGTGCCGGGCGGGGCGTGCCGGCCAGAGGCCAGCCGAACCGCGGCTGGGGTTCGACGGCCGCCGCCGCGGCTGCTCTCGCGCCGCCGGAGATGGTCACCGACTCGTGCAGATCGATCGGCGGCGGGCCGAGCGGGAGCGGCTCCGCAGCAGTCGCCGCCCGCCCCGGGGCCGACGCCGACGACACCGGGGTATGGACGGGAGCCGCCGAGCGGACGGCCACGCCGGATCGAGGCGAGACGACGACCCGGCCGATCGCCGGCACCACGAGAGGCGAGACGACGACCTGGGCGGCCGCCGGGACCACGAGGGGCGAGACGACGACACGGCCGATCGCCGGGACCACGAGAGGCGGGACGCCGAGCGGGGCGGTCGCCGGAATCACGAGCAGCAGGGCGTTAAGGGCCGTGCCGGCCCGTCGCAGAAAGGTCCGCACACCCGGCACCCTGCCGTCCTCGGCGGACTCGGGCCAGCGACGGCGTCGGGCACTGTGGACGACGGTCCGGCTGTGGACAGGGCCCCGTACGCGGGGACGATCTGGTAGGGCACCGCCGCCTATGCTGGCCGCGTGACGAGGGACTGGTACGCCTGGCACGCCGACTACGAACAGCCCGGCTCTGCCCTGTCGCGGCGCCTCGCCGAGGTGCGGGTCCGGGTCCGGGAGGCGTTGGACGCGGCACCGGCGGGCCCGCTGCGGGCGATCAGCCTCTGCGCGGGCCAGGGGCACGACCTGATCCCGGTGCTCGCCGCCCATCCCCGGCGGGACGACGTCACCGCCCGCCTGGTCGAGCTGGATCCACGCAACGCCGAGGTGGCCCGCAGGGCCGCCGCCGAGGCCGGCCTCACCGGCGTGGAGGTGGTGGTCGGCGACGCGGCGCTCACCGACCGGTACGCCGATTTCGCCCCGGCGGACCTGGTCCTGGTCTGCGGGGTGTTCGGCAACATCGTCGACGCCGACGTCCGGGCCACGGTCGGGCACTGCGCGGCGCTCTGCGCCACCGGGGGCACGGTCTTCTGGACCCGGCACCGCCGTGAGCCGGACCTGGTCCCCACGATCTGCGAATGGTTCGCCGAGGAGGGCTTCACGCCGGTGGCGGTGAGCAGCCCGGCCGACGGGGTGGGGGTCGGCGTGCACCGCTTCACCGGCACGCCGCGCCCGCTGCCGCCCGGGGTGACGATGTTCGAGTTCGTCGGCGGTCGCCGCCTCGCCCGCCCCTGACCGGGTCGTGGAGGCGGCCCGGCCGGCCACTGTGGATCAAGGCGGGCCTTGCACGATGGACGGTCGGATCACGCGCCGGCCACCGCCATCGAGCCGGCCTCGACGGCGGCACGACTGCGACCTTGAGGAGCCGACCCCGGCACGTGGGCGTGGCGGCGCCGGGGCGTCACTTTCCCGAGTGCGCGGGCGACGGACGCCTCCGGGGGGCGGAACCAGCCGGTCGAGCAGCCGTGGAACCGGAGTGGCTTCGCCGAAGAACCTGGTGCGGCGGGTCGAGGTGGTGTGGTGCTGGCGGAGCGATCAGCCGTCGGCGGTGGTGGCAGGTCGGACCGGCCCGACGTCCGGCCGGGTCAGCCGCCGAATCCGGAATCCGCGGGAAGCGAGATGTCGGGCTTTTCCAGCTCTTCCACATTGACGTCCTTGAACGTCATCACCCGAACATTCTTGACAAACCGGGCAGGACGGTACATGTCCCACACCCACGCGTCGTGCATCTCGACCTCGAAGTAGACCTCGCCGTCAGAGTTGCGGACGTGCAGGTCGACCTGGTTGGCCAGGTAGAAGCGGCGCTCGGTCTCCACCACGTAGGAGAACTGGCGGACAATGTCGCGGTACTCCCGGTAGAGCTGCAGCTCCATCTCGGTCTCGTACTTTTCGAGATCTTCGGCGCTCATCGCTCTCCGCCTTCCATGACCACATCTTCCCCCACCGGCGCCGGAGGTCGCGGCTGCTCGCCCAACGCCACGCCGACGGTACCCCCTGGCGGGCCGGAGCGCTCCATCGGCTCGTCCGGGCCGCCGAACAGCGCCTCGTCCGGACCCCGGCCCGCCGGGCGCCGGGAACGCGGTGGCCGGCCGTCCCGCCCGGAGACGGTCGCCACGTTCACGTACGAGAAGCGATGCTCCCGGCAGGGCCCGAGCTCCCGCAGCGCGGCGGTGTGCTCCGGCGTGATGTAGCCCTTGTGCTCGCCGAAGCCGTAGCCCGGATACCGCTCGTCCAGCTCAATCATGATCCGGTCCCGGGTGACCTTGGCCAGCACGCTGGCCGCCGCCACGCAGGCGGCCACCCGGTCTCCCTTCCAGACCGCCAACCCGGGCACGTCCAGCCCGTCGACGCCGAAGCCGTCGGTCAGCACGTACTCCGGACGGGTGGCCAGCGATGCGAGCGCCCGGCGCATCGCGGCCAGGTTGCACACGTGCAGCCCCCGCGCGTCGACCTCCTCGGCGGGGATGACCACCACCGCGTACGCCAGGGCCCGGGCCACCACCTCGTCGTAGATCCGCTCCCGGCTGGCCGGGGTGAGCAGCTTGGAGTCGGCCAACCCCTCGATCTCGCCGCGCCGCCCCTCGGGCAGCACCGCCGCGGCGGCCACCAGCGGGCCGGCGCAGGCACCCCGGCCGGCCTCGTCGGCGCCGGCCACATGCCGGAAGCCCCGCCGTTGCAGGGCCCGTTCCAGGGCGTAGAGGCCACCGTCGCGGCGCACCACCGTACGCGGAGGCGTCAGCACGACACACCTCCGGCGAGCAGCCGGGTGAGCCGCTCGGGCAGATCCAACGGGTAGTAGCGCTCGGCGGTCGCGGCCAGCTCCGCCACCGACCACCACCGGTGCCCGGACACGCTGGCCCGCTCGATCTCGTCGAAGCCCGCCGTGTCGACCTCCCAGGACGGGACCCGTACCAGGAAGAACTCCTGCTCCTGGCGGTACCAGACGCCGTCGAACGGGAATTCCACCGTCTCCGCCCAGACGGGCACGCCAAACGCGACCGGGGCCAGCCGCAGCCCGGTCTCCTCGGCCAGCTCCCGGGCCGCGCCCTCGGCGGAACTCTCCCCCGGGCGCAGGCCGCCGCCAGGGGTGAACCAGTAGGCGCGCCCCGGCTGCCCCGGGTCGGTGCCGGCGAAGAGCAGCACCCGGTCGGACGCGTCGACGAGCAGCACACGAGCCGCGCGACGAGGGGTGTAGACGGTCACCGCCCCAGCCTGCCAGACGCGTCCGACGAACGACCACGCCGTCCGGGGTCAGGGATTGGGGATCCCGTCGAACTGCTTCGGCACGGTGAGCCAGGTCGCCCGGCTGGGCGGCCAGAAGATCGTGAAGGCCCGGCCGACCACCCGGTCCTCGGGGATGGTCGCCTCGTTGATGTCCTCGCCGGACTGCTGCCAATGCTCCAGGGAGTCGCCGGAGGCCTCCCGGTGGTCGCCCATCACCCAGAGCCGCCCCTGCGGCACGGTGATGTCGAAATCCTGGTCGGCCGGCTTGTTGCCGGGGAAGACGAAGGGCTCGTCGATCGGTTTGCCGTTGATGACCAACCGCTCCTGCGGGCCGGTGCGGTCACAGCAGACCACGTGGTCGCCGCCGACGCCGATCACCCGCTTGATGAAGTCCTCGCCCTGCGGGTTCCCGCTCCAGGAGGTGGGCGCCTTGAAGACGATCACCTCGCCCCGGTGCGGCGAGCGGAAGTCGTAGACCAGCTTGTTGACCAGCACCCGATCGTCGATCTTGAGAGTGTTCTCCATGGACGGCGACGGGATGAAGAAGGTCTGCAGCACGAAGGCGCGTACCAGCACTGCGACCAGGATCGCCACGCCCAGGAGGATGGGCAGCTCCTTCCAGAAGGAGCTGCGCGGCTTTTCGGTCTGCTCGTCGATCACGGGTGGAGCCTACGTTGCCGGGCAAGGCGCGGTCGCCCTGAACGCGCGAGAACGGAGAGCGCGGCTGTGACCGGAATGATCAGGACCACACCGCCCACCGGGTCGGAATCCACCGGAGCCGGCCGGGCCGGCGCCGCGTTCGCATGTGGCAGGTCGGCGAAGGTCTGCGGGACGGGCAGGGTGGCCCATCGTTGCGACGGCCACACGACCATGAAGGCCCGACCGACCACGTTGCTGATCGGCACCGGCCCCTGGCACCGGGCGTCCTGGGAGACCAGCCGGTGATCACCCATCACGAAGATCTGCCCCGGCGGTACGACCACCTCGGTGAACTGCCGGGAGCGGCACTCCCTCGCGTTCGGCGGCAGCTCGACCGGCGAGTCCTCCCATACGTACGCCGACTCGTCCAGCGGTACGCCGTTGACCATGACCCGGCCGGTCGCCGGGTCGCAACAGGAGATCCGGTCACCGGGGACGCCGATGACCCGCTTGATGAAGTCCTTCTCCCCCGGGCGGCTGATCCCGACCAGGTCGCCCAGGGTCCGGCCGACCCGGCCGAGGAAGTTGGTCGGCGGCGCCGGCGCCTCCTGGGCCACCCACCGATCGGTGCCCCGGAAGACCACCACCTCGCCGCGGGCCGGCTCGCGGACGTCGTAGACGACCTTGTTGACCAGCACCCGGTCGCCGATGAGGAGGGTGTTCTCCATCGACCCGGAAGGGATGAAGAACGCCTGGAACAGAAAGGTGCGGATCAGCACCGCCAGGCAGAACGCGACGACCAGCAACAGCGGCAGTTCCTGCCAGAGGGGCAGTTGCCGCCGACCGCGCCGGGACCGCCGGCGCAATGGGTCGACGGTGCCGTCCTCGTCAAGCATCTGCACCATGCCACTCTCCGGTCCGCAGAAACGACACTACCGCCCGGGAGCCTCCCCAGAGACCCCACGGGCGGTAGTGGACCGCTGTGCCACCGCGAGCGAGCGCGGCGCGCCGCTCCCCTGCGCCCGTACGACCAGGGTAATGCGCTCCGATCGATACGGCATCCGCGCAGCTCAGGCGGCGTGGCGAGCGGAAATTCAGCTCGCCGGCTGCTTCTCGCGCAGCTCCTTGATCTTGGCCTTCTTGCCGCGCAGCTCGCGCAGGTAGTAGAGCTTGGCGCGGCGCACGTCACCGCGGGTCACGACCTCGATCCGGTCGATCGCCGGGCTGTTCACCGGGTAGGTCCGCTCCACACCCACACCGAAGCTGATCTTGCGGACCGAGAAGGTCTCGCGCAGACCGTCACCCTGGCGGCGGATGACGACGCCCTGGAAGATCTGGACCCGGGACCGGTTGCCCTCGACGACGCGGGCGTGCACCTTGACGGTGTCACCGGCCCGGAAGTCGGGGATGTCAACGCGCTTCGACTGGGCGTCAAGGGCGTCCAGGATGTTCATCGCTGCGTCCTCGTAAGGCTCACGGCGCACCGTCAGTCGATGCGCGAATGGGTGATTCTGACCCCCGGGTGGTGGCCGGTGACGCCGGCCCCGGTCGAGGGTCCTCGCAGCCGCCCACGGCGTGGACGGATGCGGCAACCCCTCTACTTTGCCACATCCCCCGACGGCGGCTGAAATCCACCCCGGTCCAGGGCCGCCCGGTCCCGCTTGTCCAGGCTCTCGGGGGCAGTGCGGCGATCATGTCGGGGCGGCGGGCGGCGGTACGCAGCAGCGACTCGTCGCGCCGCCAGCGGGCGATCCGCCCGTGGTCGCCGGAGCGGAGCACCTCCGGCACCTCGTGCCCGCGCCAGGTCGCCGGCTTGGTGTACATCGGCGCCTCCAGCAGCCCGTGGGCGTGCGACTCCTCGTCCAGCGAGCCGGCGTTGCCGAGCACCCCGGGCAGCAGCCGGGTGACCGCCTCCAGGATCACCAGCACCGCCACCTCGCCGCCGAAGAGCACGTAGTCGCCGAGGGAGACCTCGGTCACCCGCATCCGGGTCGCCGCGTGGTCGAGCACCCGCTGGTCGATGCCCTCGTACCGGCCGCAGGCGAAGAGCAGGTGCGACTCGGCGGCCAGCTCGTGCGCCAGGGCCTGGGTGAACCGGACGCCGACCGGGGAGGGCACCAGCAGCCGGGGTTCCGGTTCGCCGTCCGCGCCCGGAACGAGGGCGTCCAGGGCCTCGCCCCACGGCTCCGGCCGCATCACCATGCCGGGCCCGCCGCCGTACGGCGTGTCGTCGACCGTGCGGTGCACGTCGTGCGTCCAGGTCCGCAGATCGTGTACGGCCAGCCGCAGCGTGCCGTTCGCCCGGGCCTTGCCGATCAGCGACAGGTCCAGCGGGGCGAAGTACTCGGGAAAGATCGACACGATGTCGACGCGCATGAGGGGCTGACTCCAACTACAGGTCGAGCAGGCCACCGGGCGGATCGACGACGACGCGACCGCCGGCGAGATCCACCTCGGGCACGATCGCCTTGACGAACGGGATCAGCGCGGTACGCCCCTCGGGGCGCCGCAGCACCAGCAGGTCGGAGGCGGGGGCGTGGTCGATGCGGGCCACCTCGCCCAGCCGCTCGCCGGCCGGGGTGACCACGGCGAGGCCGACCAGCTGGTGGTCGTGGAACTCCTCCGGGTCCTCCGGCGGGGCGACGTCGGCGCTGTCCACCCCGACCAGGGTGCCGCGCAGCGCCTCGGCGACGTCGCGGTTCAGCACGCCCTCGAACGCGACCAGCATCCGGCCCTGGTGCCACCGGGCGGACTCGACGGTCAGCTCCGCCGGCACCCGGTAGGCCCCGGGCGCCGCGGGCGTGACCGCCCCGGGCGTGGTGCGCAGCACCATGCCCGGGGCGAACCGTGCTTCGGGCTCGTCGGTCCGCACCTCCACGGTGACCTCACCGCGGATCCCGTGCGGCTTACCGATCCTGCCGACGACGAGAAGCATCAGTACGAGTCGACGATGTCGACGCGTACTCCGCGCCCGCCGATGGAGCCGATCACCTGGCGCAGCGCCTTGGCGGTCCGGCCGGACCGCCCGATCACCGTGCCGAGGTCCTCCGGGTGCACACGGACCTCAAGCCGCTTGCCCCGACGGGAGTCGACCATCCGCACCCGGACGTCGTCCGGGTGGTCGACGATCCCCTTGACCAGGTGCTCCAGGGCGGGACGCAGCGCCATGTCAGGCCTGCTCGCCGGACTCGACACCGGTCTGCTCCTCGGCCTTCGGCGCCTCGGCCTCCGGCTTCGCGGCCTTCTTGGCCGGCTTGGCCGGGGTCTCCGCGAGGCCGGCGGCGGCCTTCGCCTCGGCCTCGTACGCCGCCTTGCGGTCGGCCCGCTCCGCCGCGACCTTCAGCGGCGGCGGGGCCGGCAGGCCCTTGAACTTCTGCCAGTCACCGGTCAGCTCCAGCAGACGCTGCACCGCCTCGCTCGGCTGCGCGCCGACGGAGAGCCAGTACTGAACCCGCTCCGACTTGACCTCGATCACCGAAGGGTCTTCCTTCGGCTGGTACACACCGACGAACTCGATCGCCCGGCCGTCGCGCTTGGTACGCGAGTCGGCGACGACGATGCGGTACTGCGGGTTGCGGATCTTGCCCATCCGCAGGAGCCGGATCTTTACGGCCACAGTTGTTTCGCTCCTGTTGCGATCTCACCGGCCCGGTACGGGCGGTGTGGCGGGTGAGCGCCGACCGGCACAGTGGGGTTGGGCCGGAGACTGCTCGGTCAACTGGCGACGCGCCCGGGTTAGAGGGCGCCGGACGCGCGCCGGATACCAGCGACCCATTCTGCCAGATCCCGCCCCGATCTCTCACACCGGACCCGGGCCGGAAAGCTCGGAGTCAACCTCCGGGTGACGTACGACACGCCTCAGCGGGCCGGCGGCCGATCCCAGCCCAGCGGAAGCTTCTCCGGTACGTCCCATTCGGCGGGCGGCACGAAGTCGCACCAGGTGCCGTCGAACGGGAACCTCCCCGCCTCGGCGAGCCGGATCACCCGCTCCCCCTCGGCGCGGACCGCCTGCTCGTCGGCCACCCAGTAGTGCTCCGGGAAGGCGAGGCGTTCGACGAACTCCTCCTCGTCCTTCCACTCCCAGCTCAGGTCCGGGTGGACGACCACGTCGAGATCCTGGTCCACCATGTCGACCCCGGCCACCGCGCCGTCGTCCCAGCGGACGCCGGGTTCCTCCAGGTTGACGTACCAGTTGCGGAACCCACCCCGGTCGTCCCGGAACCACCAGACCGAGTGCGCCACGCCGGTGGGCAGGAACTTGAGCACCGGCGGCCCGGCCCAGCGGCCCTCGGCGAGCCGGTAGCGGAAGGTGATCCACTCCGCGAACGGCATGGCCCGCATGCCCAGCCCCGCCTCGGTCACCTCGTGGGCCACCGGCGTGTCCCGGGCGACCCAGAGCAGCAGCCCCCGGTCGTCGTCGAGGACCACCCGGGCCGGCCGCACCCAACCGATCCGGCCGTTGCGGACGTTCCGGTGCATGATCAGCTGGCCCGGTTCGAACCGCACGTCATCACCCCAGTGGTTAGCAGGGGCCCCTTCCTCTACCAGAGGCGTTAAGAAGGGGCCCTTCCTTGCACCTCAGTAGGCGCGGGCGAGGATGGCGCGCAGGTCGGGCTCATCCTCGGAGTCGGGCACCGAGCCGTCGGCGCGCAGCAGGCACCGAACGGTGACGCCCTGGGCGTTCGCCTCGGCCTCGCCCTCGACACCGACCGCCGACCACGGCACCTTGGCCCAGCCGGTGGCCGCCGCCTCGATCGCCTCGGCCAGGCTGGCGACCTCGACGGTGTGGGACTGCCGAAACGCCAGGGCCTGGTCGTGCAGCGCCTGCTGGTCGGCCTCCAGCGCGGCCAGGACCGCGCCGACCACGTCGGCCACCGGCGTCGCGGCCTTCGAGCCGTCCGTACGCCGGACCACCACCGCGTTGCCGGCGGCCAGGTCACGGGGGCCGACCTCGACGCGGACCGGGTAGCCGCGCAGCTCGGCGTCGACGGCCCGGCGGCCGAACGCGGTGTCGGTGCGGTCGTCCAGCGCGACCCGGACCCCGGCGTCGCGCAGCGCGTCGTAAAGCTTTCGCGCCGCCTCGGCAGGGCCGCCAGGGCCCTCGCCGTCCTTGACGATCATCACGTACGCCTGGACCGGCGCCAGCCGCGGCGGCACCCGCAGGCCGTTGTCGTCGCCGTGGCACATGATCAGGCCGCCGAGCATCCGGGTCGAGGTGCCCCAGGAGGTGGTCCAGGCGTGCTCCCGGCCACCCTCGGCCGAGGAGAAGCTGATGTCGAACGCCTTGGCGAAGTTCTGGCCCAGCTCGTGGCTGGTGCCCAGCTGGAGCGCCTTGCCGTCGCCCATCATGCCTTCGCAGGTGTAGGTGGCGGTGGCGCCGGCGAACCGCTCGCGGGCGGTCTTCAGGCCGACCACCACCGGGATGCCGAGCACGTTGACCATCAGGTCCTCGTACGCCTCGTGCAGGATCTTGCGGGCGTAGGCCCGGGCGTCGGAACGAGTCGCGTGCGCGGTGTGCCCCTCCTGCCAGAGGAACTCGCTGGTACGCAGGAAGACCCGGGGGCGCAGCTCCCACCGGACCACGTTCGCCCACTGGTTGAGCAGCAGCGGCAGGTCCCGGTACGAGTCGATCCACTTGGCCATGAACTCGCCGATCACCGTCTCGCTGGTGGGGCGGACCACCACCGGCTCGGCGAGCTGCTTGCCACCGCCGTGGGTGACCACGGCCAGCTCCGGCGAGAAGCCCTCGACGTGCTCGGCCTCGCGCTTGAGGTAGCTCTCCGGAATGAAGAGCGGGAAATACGCGTTCTCCGCCCCGGCCGCCTTGATCCGGGCGTCCATCTCGGCCTGCATCCGCTCCCAGATGGCGTAACCGGCCGGTCGAATGACCATGGTGCCCCGCACCGGGCCGTTGTCGGCCAGCTTCGCCTTGGCGATCAGGTCCTGGTACCAGCGGGGGAAGTCCTCCGCACGGGGAGTGAGCACGCGTGCCATGAGGGCACATCCTATGCGCCGCCCGGCGGACGCCGCGATCGGGCGCGCCCGCACCGGCCACCGGTGGCGGGATCCCGGCCGGGTGGGGCGGCTGACCAGGGCACTAGCATCTGCGCCCATGCCACCGCTGCGCTCCCTGTTCGGCCGGGCCGAGGCTGCCCCGCCGCCCTACCCGCCGTCCTCCCCCGAGGGGCTCGTCGCGCGCTGGGTGCGGTGGCTGGCGGCGCACGGGCCGATGACGGACCCGATCCACGACACGACCGGCGAGGACGGTGGGCACCACCAGCCCGACGACGTCTGGTTCCTGGCCGGCACCTACGGCGGCACGGTGCGACGGCGCTGCGTGATTCCCGCCGGACGGCCGCTCTTCTTCCCCGCGTTCAACATGTGGCAGGTCGGCTCCGCCCCGGGCGAGGTGCCGGTGGTCGACGGGGCGACCGGGCACGCCAAGATCGACGACGAGCGGGTGCCGCTCGCCACCATCGGCACGGCGACCCCCTTCGAGGTACGGGGTGCCTTCCGCAACGCCGTCACCGGCCGGTCCCGCCCGTACCCGGTCACCTGCTGGGGGCTCTGGGCGAGCCTGCCGCCGCCGGCTCCCGGCGAGCACGAGCTGACCTTCGGCGGCACCGACGGCGGCGAGTTCTCGGTACGGGCGAAGTACCTGCTGGTCGTGAGCTGAGCCGCCCCGGCGGCTGCGGTCAGCGAATGACGCGACCGCGCAGGACGATGCGGAACGGGGTGCGGACCACCCGGAGGTCGCGGCGCGGGTCCTCGGGGTAGACGACCAGGTCGGCGAGGCCGCCCTCGACCAGGCCGGGGAAGCCGAGCCACTCCCGGGCCCGCCAGGAGGCGGCGGCGAGGACGTCCTCGGCGGACATGCCGGCGCGCTCGTGCAGCAGCAGCATCTCCTCGGCGGCCAGCCCGTGGTCGATGCCCCCACCGGCGTCGGTACCGACGTAGATCGGCACGCCCGCCTCGTGCGCGGCCCGGACCACGTCGGGGAAGCGGTCCCGCAGCGCGAGCATGTGGTCGGCGTACCCGGGGAACTTGGGGCGGGCCTGTTCGGCGATGTGCCCGAAGGTCTGAATGTTGATCATCGTGGGGACCAGCGCGGTGCCCTGCCGGGCCATCAGGTCGATCAGGTCGACGCTGAGGCCGGTGCCGTGCTCCACCGAGTCCACCCCGGCCCGCACCATGATCTCCACGGCGGACTCGCTGAAGGTGTGCACGGCGGCGCGTACCCCGGCGGCGTGCGCGGCGGCGACGGCGGCGGTCATGGTGTCCGCGTCCCAGGCCGGGGCGAGGTCGCCCACGCCACGGTCGATCCAGTCACCGACCAGCTTGACCCAGCCGTTGCCGGCGGCGGCCTGCTCGGTCACCGTCGCGGCCACCTCGGCCGCGCCGACCTCCACCCCGATGTCGCGCAGGTAGCGCTTCGGCGGCGCGACGTGCCGGCCGGCGCGGGCCAGTCGCGGCAGCTCCGGGTCGTCGTCGAGCTCCGGGTACGGGTACGGCGAGCCGGCGTCCCGGATGGCGAGCACCCCGGCGTCCCGGTCGACCCGGGCCAGCTCGCGGGCCTGGTCGAGGGTGGTGATCGGGGCGCCGCCCCGGGCGATGCCGATGTGGCAGTGGGCGTCGGTCAGGCCGGGGAGGACGAAGCCGCCCTCGGCGACGGTCTCCGCGCCGGGCACCGGTTCGAAGGTGACCCGGTCGCCGACCAGCCACAGGTCCCGGACCTCGTCGTCCGGCAGGAGCACACCGCGCACATGCAGAGCCATGCGCACAGTCCTACCCGATTACTCCTCGTCAGCGGCGAGCAGGTCATTCCGCCGGGCGGTGCGGGCGGGCAGGTCGATGAGACCGCCCGCCGCCACCGACACGTCAGCGGGGGTGCTTGTCACCACCCTTGCCGAGCTTGTTGAAGTCGATCTTCGGGAGCTTGAAGCCCGGCGGCAGGCCCTGGGCGCCGGCCAGGTCGCCCGGGTCCAGGCCCGGCGGGAGCTGCGGCATGCCACCGGGGAAGCCCCCACCGCCCGGCAGCCCCGCCCCGGTACGCGGCCGGCCGCCACCCTTGGTGCCCTTGCGCTTGTTCTTCGGGGACTTGGTCGCCTTGCGCCGACCCGCGCCGGGCAGGCCCATCATGCCGCCCATCTGCTTCATCATCTTCTGCGCGTCGGCGAAGCGGTTGAGCAGCTGGTTGACGTCCATCACGGTGACGCCGGAGCCGTTGGCGATGCGGGCCCGCCGGGAACCGTTGATGATCTTCGGGTTGACCCGCTCGGCCGGGGTCATCGACCGGATGATCGCGGTGACCCGGTCGAAGTGCTTGTCGTCCAGCTCGGCGAGCTGGTCCTTCATCTGCCCCATGCCGGGCATCATGGCCAGCACGTTGGCGATCGGGCCCATCCGGCGCACCGCGATGAGCTGGTCGAGGAAGTCCTCCAGCGTGAAGGTCTCACCGCCCACCAGCTTGGCGGTCATCTTCTCCTTCTGATCGGCGTCGAAGGCCGCCTCGGCCTGCTCGATCAGGGTGAGGACGTCGCCCATGCCGAGGATCCGGCTGGCCATCCGGTCGGGGTGGAAGACGTCGAAGTCCTCCAGCTTCTCGCCGGTGGAGGCGAAGAGGATCGGCTGCCCGGTGACCTCCCGGACCGACAGCGCGGCACCACCGCGGGCGTCGCCGTCGAGCTTGGAGAGGACCACACCGGTGATGCCCACGCCGTCGCGGAACGCCTCGGCGGTGCGTACCGCGTCCTGACCGACCATCGCGTCGATGACGAAGATGACCTCGTCGGGCTGGACCGCGTCGCGGATGTTGGCCGCCTGCTGCATCATCTCGGCGTCGATACCGAGCCGGCCGGCGGTGTCGACGATCACGATGTCCCGAGCCGCCCGCCTGGCGTGCTCGATCGAGTCGCGGGCCACCTGGACCGGGTCGCCGACGCCGTTGCCGGGCTCCGGGGCGTACACCTCGACGCCGGCCCGGCCGCCGAGCACCTGGAGCTGCCCGACCGCGTTGGGACGCTGGAGGTCGGCGGCGACCAGCAGCGGCTGGTGGCCCTGGGCCTTGAGCCAACGGGCCAGCTTGCCGGCGAGGGTGGTCTTACCGGAACCCTGGAGACCGGCCAGCATGATCACGGTCGGCGGGTGCTTGGCGAACTGGAGCCGCCGCCCCTCGCCGCCGAGAACCGCGACCAGCTCCTCGTTGACGATCTTGATGATCTGCTGCGCCGGGTTCAGCGCCTGGGAGACCTCGGCGCTACGGGCCCGCTCCTTGACGCTCGCGATGAAGCCCTTGACCACCGGCAGGGCGACGTCGGCCTCCAGCAACGCCATCCGGATCTCGCGCGCGGTGGCGTCGATGTCGGCGTCGGTGAGCCGGCCCTTGCCGCGGAGCTTGGTGAAGATCCCGGACAGGCGGTCACTCAAGGTGTCAAACACGCGAACATCCCGTTTGTCGTTTTCGGCGGGCACAAGTCGGCCGGCGCGCACAAGGCCGGCTACCCGCAAGGGTAACGGTCCCACCCGCCCACTGCTTCCCGCCGGCCGGACCGCCGTCAGGAGATCACGAGGCCACCAGCCCCGACTGGTACGCGAAGACCACCAGCTGGGCCCGGTCCCGGGCGGCCAGCTTGACCATGGCCCGGCTGACGTGGGTACGCGCGGTGGCCGGGCTGACCACCAACCGCTCGGCGATCTCGGCGTTGCTCAGCCCCTCGCCGACCAGCCCCACCACCTCCCGCTCCCGGTCGGTGAGGGTGTCGAGCCGCGGGTGCGGCCGGGGCACCCGGGCCGGCCGGGTGGCGAACTCCCGAACCACCCGCCGGGTCACCGACGGCGACAACAGCGCCTCCCCCTCGGCGACCAGCCGGATCGCCCGCAGCAGCTCGACCGGACGGGTGTCCTTGGTGAGAAAGCCGCTGGCCCCGTGCCGGAGCGCGTCGAAGACGTACTCGTCCAGCTCGAAGGTGGTCAGCACGACCACCCGGGTGCCGGCCAGCCCGGGATCGGCCACGATCCGCCGGGTCGCCTCGATGCCGTCGACGCCCGGCATCCGGACGTCCATCAGCACCACGTCGGGGCGCTCCCGCCGGGCCAGCTCGACCGCGCCGAGCCCGTCGGCCGCCTCGCCCACCACCGTCAGGTCGTCCTCGCTCTCCACCAGGGCACGCAGCCCGATCCGGACCAGGTCCTGGTCGTCGGCGAGCAACACCCGGATCATGCGACCTCCTCCGCCGGCAGCGTGACGTACACCCGGAAACCGCCGCCGGGGCCGGGGCCGGCGGCGAACGACCCGCCCAGCACGGTCACCCGCTCCCGCATGCCGGCCAGGCCGTACCCGCCGGACCACTCCGGCCCGGCGACCGGGCCGCGCCCGGTATCGGTGACCTCGATGGTGACCTCGTCGGGCGCGTACCGCAGCCGGACGGTGGCGGTGGCCGGACCGGCGTGGCGCAGCACATTGGTGAGCGACTCCTGCACGACCCGGTAGGCGGCCAGGTCCACGGCGACCGGGAGCGGGCGCGGCTCCCCGTCGACCTCGACGGTCACCGGCACCCCGGCCCCGGCCAGTCGATCGCGCAGCTGCGGCAGCTGGTCCAGCCCGGGGGCGGGGGACCGCTCGTCGGCCGCCTCGTCCCGCCGTACCACGGTGAGCGTCACCCGCAGCTCGTCCAATGCCTCCTTGCTGGTCCGGCTGATCGCGGTCAACGCCGCCTCGGCCTGCTCCGGCCGCTTGCCGAGCAGGTGCAGGGCGATCTCCGCCTGCATGTGGATGGCGGCGAGCCCATGCCCGACCACGTCGTGCACCTCCCGGGCGACCCGCAGCCGCTCGGCGTCGGCCAGCCGGCGGGCCTCGTCCACCCGGTTCCGGGCCGCGCTCTCCCGGCCCAGGCGGACGGTGGTCCCGACCGCGAACGGCACCACCAACCAGGCGGCGGCCCCCATCAGGCCGTCCAGTCCGGTCGGGCGCGCCCCGACGAAGACGTGCACGAGCAGTGCCAGCATCGCGGCCGCGCCGGCCAACGCCGCGGTCCGCAACGGCCGGTACGCGGCGACCGTGTACACCGCGACGAAGAACGAGATCAGGATCGGCCCGTACGGGTAGCCGAGCACCAGGTACGGCGTGGTCGCCCCGGTGACCACGGCCAGGGTGGCCAGCGGCCACCGTCGCCGGACGGCCAGGGCGAGCGCGGCCACCACGACCAGCGGATACGTCGCCCGGCCGGTACTCAGCCCCTGGTTGAGGCCGGCCGGCCCGGTGCCGAACAGGCCGAAGACGACCAGGACCAGGGCGACCAGGGCGTCGAAGACCCGGTCGCCCCAGCCGCTCCGGTTCCGGTCCACGCCGTCCCTCCCCGCCGGCCTCAGCCGATGTCCCGCCGGCCTCAGCCGATGTCCCGTCGACGCAGCAGCGCCCCGCCGACCGCCGCGAACGCGACGAGATAGGCCGCCACCACCACCGCAGCCTGCCCGCCGCCGACCGTCGCCGCCACCCCGGGCGTGTCCGCGGTGGCACCGAGCGCCGCCACCAGCGACCCGGCGTTCGGGCCGGGCAGCCCCTTCTGGAGCTGGGCCACCCAGTCGAGTAGCGGCGCGGCGAGCGCGGCGAGCAGGTTCTGCACCGCGAGCAGCCACACCAGCCCCAACCCGACCGGCAGCGCCACCGCCCGCAGCGCGACGGCGAGCACGGCACCGAGCATGGCCCACATCGTCGCGACGAGCCACCCCGCGCCGATCCCGGTGAGCAGGTCGCCGGCCGACGGCCAGTGGACCGGCTGCGACTCGGCGACCGCGATCAGCACACTCGCCACCGCGCCGAGGGCGAAGATCGAGAGCACCACGGCGAGGGTGGCGGCGGCCAGGACGAGCAGCTTGCCCGCGTACACCTCCAGCCTGGTCGGTCCCTGGGCGAGCACGGTCTTCCAGGTGCCCCAGGCGTACTCGCCGCCGACGGTGAGCACACCGAGGATCAACACGATCGCGCCCAGGAAGACCGGCAGGCCGCCGAGCGAGTTCCCGACCAGCCGGTCGGGCAGCAGCATCGGCAGGGTCCGGTCGGTGTTCGGGCCGGTCGTCCCACCGGCGATGCTGGCGTACGGGAAGACGTAGGTGAAGATCAGGGCGAGCACCAGCGTGATGGCCAGCAGCAACCACGACGCCGGCCGGCGGAGCAGCTTGACCGCCTCGGCCCGGAAGCTACGCGACATCGGCCGTTCCCTTCTCGATGAGGTCGAAGAAGACCTGTTCCAGATCCCGCTCCCGGGTACGCAGTTCCCGCACCGCCACCCCGTCGCCGACCAGCTCGGCGTTGAGCCAGGCGGCCCGGTCCGGCTCGACCGAGAGCTCCAGCCCGCCGTCGACCACCCGTACCCGTTCGGCGCCGACCAGCTCCCGGGCCCGCGTCGCCGCCCGGTCAAGCGGGTCGGCGAGCACCCGCAGCACGGCCGCGCCGCGCAGGTCGGCGACGCTGCCCTCGGCGATCAGCCGCCCCCGGGAGATCACCCCGACCCGGTCGCAGACCTGCTCGACCTCGCCGAGCAGGTGGCTGGAGACCAGCACCGTGCACCCGGACGCGCCGAGCCGCCGGATCAGCGTGCGCATGTCCGCCATGCCGGCCGGGTCGAGGCCGTTGGTCGGCTCGTCGAGGATCAGCAGGCGCGGGTCCTTGAGCAGGGCGGCGGCCACGCCGAGCCGCTGTTTCATGCCCAACGAGTAACCGGCGTACCGGTCGCCGGCCCGGTCGGTCAGGTCGACCAGGTCGAGCACCAACGCGACCCGGTCCGCGCCGACCCCGGCGTAGCGGGCGAGCACCCGCAGGTTCTCCCGCCCCGACAGGTACGGGTAGAAGGCCGGGCCCTCGATCAGCGCCCCGACCCCGGTGAGCCGGCCGGCGCCGGGTGGTCGGCCGAGCAGCCGTACCGTGCCGGCGGTGGGGCGGACCAGCCCGAGCAGCATCCGCAGCGTGGTGGTCTTGCCGGCCCCGTTCGGGCCGAGGAAGCCGTACACCTCGCCGGGATGGACGGTCAGGTCGAGGTCCCGCACGGCGGTCAGGCCGCCGTACCGTTTGGTGAGCCCTTCGGTGTGCACTGGCAGGTTCATGCCCCGAGCGTGCCGCCTGCCGCCTCGCTCACCATCCCCCCACAAGCGGCCCTTCGCCTACGCTCCGCAACGTATCCCCGGGCCATCGGTGAGAGGGGGACCCTTCTCTACCGGAGGCGTTAACAGGGGGCCCTTCCTTACACCGCAGCGAGGAGAGCGGACTCGATGCGGTGGCGGGTGGCGGTGGGGGGCCAGCCGCCGACCAGGTAGAACGCGTCCACCACGTCGCCGCCGAGGGTGGCGATGCGGGCCGCCCGCACCTGGACGCCGGCCTCGTCGAGGGCGCACGTCACCCGGTAGAGCAGCCCGGCCGCGTCGGCGGCGCGCAGTTCCAGCAGCACCGCGTCGGTGGCCGCGTCGCGGTGCCAGACCACCCGCGGCGCGGCGGTGCCCTGGCCACGGGCGGCGAGGGCCCGGCCGCGCAGCCGCTGGATGACCGAGACGTCGCCGCCGACCGCGCGGCGCAGGTCGGCGGTGAGCGCGACGGGGTCGGGCGCCAGGCCGTAGCGCGGCTGGACCCGGCACTCGACCAGGGCCCGGCCGTCGACCGTGGCGGCGTCCGCGGAGATCACCTCCAGCCGGTGCAGGGCCAGGCAGCCGGCCACCGTGGCGAGCAGGCCCCGCCGGTCCGCCGCGGCCACCGACACCCGGTCCTCCCCGAGGTGTACGACCGGCAGCGGCCCCGCGACCAGCGCCGGGTCCGGGGCGGGCGGCGACGGCACCACGCCGGTGTCCAGGGCGGTACGCACCCGGGCGACCAGCTCGGCGACGAGCCGCCCCTTCCAGTCCGACCAGGCGGCCGGCCCGGTGGCGGCGGCGTCGGCCCGGACCAGGGCGTACAGCAGGTCCAGGGTGGTGGTGTCGCCCACCTGTGCGGCGACACCGGCGACGGTCTTCGGGTCGGACAGGTCGCGCCGCGTCGCCACCTCGGGCAGCAGCAGGTGCAGCCGGACCAGCGTGCCGATCAGCGCCGCCTCGGCCTCGGGCAGCCCGATCCGGGTGGCCACCGCCTCGGCCAGCGGCGCGCCGAGCGCGCTGTGGTCCGCACGGGTGTCGGCCCGCCCGGCGGCACCGTCGGCGGCCAGCCCCTTGCCGATGTCGTGCAGGAGCGCGCCGAGCAGCAGCAGGTCGGGGCGGTCCACGTCGCGGGTGTGCCGGCTCGCCTCGTACGCCGTCTGCACCAGGTGCCGGTCGAGGGTGAACCGGTGCACGGGGTTGTGCTGGGGCAGGCTGCGCAGCCGGGTCCACTCGGGCAGCCAGCGGTCGACCAGGCCGTACCGGTCGCAGGTCTCCCAGGCGGGCACCAGACCGGGGCCGGCCCCGAGGAGGGTGATCAGCGCGGCCAGGGCGGCCGGCGGCCACGGCGCGGGCAGCGGCGGGCAGTACGCGGCCAGCCACTCGCAGGTGGCCCGGGCGATCGGGAGCCGGGTGACGGCCGCCGCCGCAGCGACCCGCAGCGACAGGCTGGGGTCGGGCCGGGCGCCGATGGCGGTGCGGGCGAGCACCAGCTCGCCGTCGTGTTCGACGACGTCCCGGGCGACCGGGCGGCGTACGGACCGCCCGTCGCCGCCCCGGCGGCGGCCGGAGCGGAGCCGGTCGGCGGCCCGCCAGGCGTCGTCGAGGGCGTGGCTGACGGTACGGGCGTCCCCGGCGACCCGGCGCAGCAGCGCGTCCCCGTCGTCCATGGCGGCACCGGGTCGGGGCGCGGCGCCAGACGCGCCGGGCTGGAGTTGCCGGAGCCCGAGCAGCTTGGCGACGCCGTCGCGTTCCTGGGCGACGAGCCGGTCGACGCGGCGGCCGACCTGCTGGTGCAGCGCGTCGCGGGTGTCGAGCAGCCGCCGGTGGGCGGCGAGGACGGCCGGGCGTAGCGCATCGGTGACGCCGGCGGTGGCGATGGCGCGCAGGATGCCCACGTCCCGCAGCCCGCCGGCGGCCTCCTTCAGGTCGCCTTCGAGCAGGAAGGCCAGCTCGCCGTGGGTGGCCCAGCGCGCGGTGGTGATCTCGCGCAGCCGCGGCAGCCGCCGGACGGCGGTGCGCCGCCAGTGGTCGGTCGCGGTACCGATGAGCTGGTCGGCGAGCGCCCGGTCACCGGCGAGGTAGCGGGCGTCGAGCAGGCCGAGGGCGACCTTCACGTCGTCCTGGGCGACGGAGAGCGCCTCGGCGACGGTGCGGACCGAGTGGTCGAGCCGCAGACCGGCGTCCCAGACCGGGTACCAGAGCGAAGCGGCCAACTCCTCGATGCCGGGCAGCCCGGCGTGCAGCAGCACCAGGTCGAGATCCCCGTACGGCGCGCATTCCCGCCGCCCCAACCCCCGACCGCGACCAGCGCAACCCCCTCCCGATCGGGAAAGAAGGACTCCAACCACCCGCCGATCGCGTCCGCCCGCGCCCCCCGCGCCTCCGCCCCCACCCCGCCGGGTACGCCGACGACCCCGTTGATCAAGAGGTTCGCGGCGCCGTTGCCCGGATGTCCGGACGCGTTCCCCTTGGTCAACGAGGTCATCGAGGTTGTGCCTCCTACAGCGCGTCCAGGCCGCGTTCGCCGGTGCGGACCCGGACGACCTCCTCGACGCCGGTCACCCAGACCTTGCCGTCGCCGATCTTGCCGGTCCGCGCGGCGGCCACGATGGCGTCGACGACCTTGTCCACGTCCATCTCGTCGGTGAGCACCTCGACCCTGATCTTGGGCAGGAACTCGACCGTGTACTCGGCGCCCCGGTAGACCTCGGTGTGCCCCTTCTGCCGGCCGTAGCCCTGGACCTCGCTGACGGTCAGGCCGGCCACGCCGAGGGCGTGCAGCGCCTCCTTCACCGCGTCCAGCTGGTACGGCTTGATGACCGCGGTCACCAGCTTCATGTCCATCCCCTCCATCCCAGGAACGTTAACCGGCGACCTTCTCGCTGACCGGCTCGGCGGGCTCGTCCACCTCGTCGGTGGCCGCCGCGACCGGCTTGGCGGCACCGATCCCGGCCATCGCGAACGCGCCACCGGCGCCGCCGCCGGTGGTCGGCGACAGGTCGTACGCGCTCTCCGCGTGCTCGGCGACGTCGATGCCGTCGACCTCCGCCTCGGCGGAGACCCGGAACCCGATCGTCTTGTCGATCACGAAGCCGAGGGCGTAGGCGACCGCGAAGGAGTAGACCGTCACGATCAGCGCACCGAGCGCCTGCTTGCCGAGCAGGGTGGCGTCACCGCCGACCAGCAGGCCGTCGCTGGCCACCAGCGAGCTGACCGAGGCGGTGCCGAAGAGGCCGATCCAGAGGCACCCGATCCACCCACCGACGAAGTGCACGCCGACCACGTCCAGGGAGTCGTCGTAGCCGAACCGGTACTTCAGGCCCACCGCGAGGGCGCAGGCCGCACCGGCGACGAGGCCCAGCAGCACCGACGCGGCCGGGGTGAGGAACGCACACGCCGGGGTGACCGCGACGAGGCCGGCCACCGCGCCCGAGGAGGCGCCGACCAGGGTGGGCCTGCCGTCGCGCACCCACTCCACGACGATCCAGCCGAGCAGGGCGGCGGCCGTGGCCACCTGGGTGTTGATGAAGGCCAGCGCGGTGACCCCGTCGGCGGTCAACTCGGAGCCGGCGTTGAAGCCGAACCAGCCGAACCAGAGCAGCGCGGCGCCGAGCGCGACGAACGGGACGTTGTGCGGCTTGGTGCTCTCCCGGGGCCAGCCGACCCGCTTGCCGAGGACCAGCGTCAGGGCGAGCGCCGCGGCCCCGGCGTTGATGTGCACCGCGGTTCCACCGGCGAAGTCCAGGGCGCCGATGTCGCCGCCGATGAGACCACCGCCCCAGACCATGTGGGCGACCGGAAAGTAGACCAGGGTGGCCCAGCCGAAGGCGAACACCAGCCAGCCGGCGAACCTGGTCCGGTCGGAGAGCGCGCCGCTGATCAGGGCGACGGTGATGACGGCGAACATCATCTGGAACGCAATGAAGACGTAGATCGGGATGCCGGTCTCGCCCCAGAGGTCGCCCTCCCCGACGAACGTCCTGGTGCCGAGGTACTGCCCCAGGTCGCCGATGAACCTGCCGCCCTCCCCGAAGGCGACGGTGAAGCCGTAGAAAAGCCACAGGATGCTGACGAGCCCGATGGACGAGAAGCTCATCATCATCATGTTCAGTACGCCCTTGGACCGGTTCAGCCCGCCGTAGAACAGGGCCAGACCGGGGGTCATGAGCAGCACGAGCGCAGACGACAGGAGCAACCAGGCGGTGTTGCCGGTGTTGATCTCCACGCTGCCTCCTCTCGGTGTGGATGTCCTCCCTCCGACTGAGATGTGGCAGCGTCGCCCGTCAGCCGGCTGCGCGGAAGCTTGCTCGCCGGCTGTTTCCTCCACCGGCACCGCCCGATTTCCGCCCCGTGACGGGATGTTTCCGGCGTGTGAAGAACACTGATCTTGGCCCGGAAACGGAAAAGCGGCCGCTCCGGGGAGGAGCCGGCCACTTTTCCCGCTCGGTCAGCGCAGCGCGTACTCCAGGGCGTGCCGCTCGTAGTCGATCAGCCGCAGGTCACGCATCGGGCGACGCAGGTGACCCTTGTGCACGATCCGGACGAACGCCGGTTCCCCGGCCGCGGCCATCCGCCGGATGCCCTCGACGTGATCCACGACCCGCTTCCGGATGGTCCGGACCAGGCGGTGCCGGTCACGCGGGATCAGCCCGTACGCGTCGGCGAAGAGCCGCAGCCGGCGCGGCCGGTCCGGCCGCTTCCAGCCCAGCGTGATCGAGTCCCGGTCGGAGAAGATCGGCACCCAGGTCCAGGCCGCGTACGCCACGTCGTAGATCCGCGCGCCCGGCGATGCCAGGTCGAAGTCGATCAGGCCGAGCGTGCCGTCCGGCCGCCAGATCACGTTGTGCGGGGCGGCGTCGTGGTGGCAGATCACCTCGGTGTCCGGCGGGGGTGGGCCGAACGAACGCCAGACGGCACCCGGCGGCGGGGTGAAGCCGTACTGGGCGTCGTGGAACATCCGCAGCATGGTGGCCACGGTCACCAGCGCCTCGTCGGTGACCCAGTGCGGAGCCAGCGGGTATTCCCCGCACTCCCCCTCCAGGTACGACAGGACCTCCCGGTTGCGCTCGTCCATGCCGAGGGCGCGGGGGGCGCCGGTGAAGCCGACGTACTCCAGGTGCCGCAGCAGCGCGTGCACCGAGGGGGTCCAGGGGCCGGCGTTGCGCCGGACCGTGTCGCCCACCCGGACCACGGTGCTGACGTTCCCGCCGTGCAGCGGGATCTCCTGCGAGGTCACGTACGGCCTCCCGAGGCGCGGCGCCAGGTGGTGGCTGGGGTCGCGCCACCCCGCGTAGGCGCGATCGTCACTCGTCACGTCGAGGCTACGCGTCCCGGGCGAGCGGCTCGGTGCCGAGCAACGCGTCGACGAACTGCGCCGGGTCGAACGGGGCCAGGTCGTCCGGGCCCTCGCCGAGGCCGACCAGCTTGACCGGGATGCCGAGCTTGCGCTGCACGGCGATCACGATGCCGCCCTTGGCGGTCCCGTCGAGCTTGGTCAACACCACGCCGGTCACGTTCACCACCTCGGTGAAGACCCGGGCCTGCTCCAGGCCGTTCTGCCCGGTGGTGGCGTCGAGCACCAGCAGGGTCTCGTCGATCGGGCCGTGCTTCTCCACCACCCGCTTGACCTTGCCCAGCTCGTCCATCAGGCCGATCTTGTTCTGCAGGCGGCCGGCGGTGTCCACCAGCACGGTGTCGACCCTGGTGTCGATGCCGCGCCGGACCGCGTCGAAGGCGACGCTGGCCGGATCCGCGGCCTCCGGCCCGCGCACCGTCTCCGCGCCGACCCGACTGCCCCAGGTCTCCAGCTGGTCGGCGGCGGCGGCCCGGAACGTGTCGGCCGCGCCGAGCAGCACGGTGCGGCCGTCGGCGATCAGCACCCGGGCGATCTTGCCGCAGGTGGTGGTCTTGCCGGCGCCGTTGACCCCGACGACCAGCACCACGGCCGGCACGTCCACCTTGGGGGCGGTCCTCAGCGACCGGTCCAGGGCCGGGTCGAGGGCGTTGACCAGCTCGGCGGCGAGCAGGGCACGCAGCTCGGTGGTGGAGCGGGTGCCGAGCACCCGGGTCCGTTCGCGGAGCCGGTCGACGATCTCCCGGGTGGCGTCGATGCCGACGTCGGCGGTGATCAGGCTGTCCTCGATCTCCTCCCAGGCGTCCTCGTCCAGGTGTTCGCGGGTGAGCAGGCCGAGCAGGCCCCGACCGAAGACGTTCTGCGAGCGGGACAGCCGGGAGCGCAGCCGGACCAGCCGGCCGGCGGTGGGCTCGGGCACCTCGATGGTGATCGCCGGTGCCTCGACCACCGGCGGCTCGACCAGCACGCCGGTGGAGACCTCCGGCGCCTCTTCGACCGGCGGAGCGGCCAGCTCCTCCTCGGCGCGGGTCTCGGCCTCCACTTCCTCGGCACGCCGGCGCAGCCGGGGCACCACGAGGCTGAGGCCGCCGAGGATCAGCACGCCGAGCAGGGCGAGTGCGATGAGGAGGTATTCCTTCATGCCCGAAATCCTGTCAGATGCCGGCGACGGCGTCCCACTCACCGCCTCCGTCCCCGCGAGCGAGCTGCCGATACGCTCGCCGCAGCCAGGCGTGCCGAACCCGCCGTCCGGGTAGAAACGGTGAAACATTCTCCCTCGGAGGTGCTCCGTGCCCAGCTCTCGCCTGCTCATCGGCCCGCTGTTGAGACGGGTCGTCGGCACGCGGGCGACCGTCTGGGTGGAGACCAGCGCGCCCGCGTCGGTCACCGTCCGCACGGCCGGCGGCGCCACCGGCACCGCGCCGACCTTCTCGGCGTACGACCACCACTACGCGATCGTGGTGGTGACGGGGCTCACCCCGGACAGCGCCACGACCTACCAGGTGCTGATCGACGACGAGGTCGCCTGGCCGGTGCCGGAGAGCGGCTTCCCGCCCAGCGTGATCCGGACCCGGGCGGCCGACGACCGGGACCAGCCGGTGAACCTGCTCTTCGGCTCGTGCCGGGAGACCACCCAGCACGCGACCGCCCGGAGGCTGCCGCCGGACGCGCTCGACGCGTACGCCCGACGGTTGATCGCCGACCCGGATCCCGCCGGCCTGCCCGACCTGCTGGTGCTGCTCGGCGACCAGGTCTACGCCGACGTCACCTCGCCGACCGTGCGCAAGCTGCTCAGGCGGCGTCGGCGCCGGCCCGCGGGCGCCCCGGCCACCCAGGTGGTCAGCTTCGACGAGTACACCAAGCTCTATCTGGAGTCCTGGCGCGACCCGGAGATCCGTTGGCTGCTCTCCACGGTGCCCAGCGTGATGATTTTCGACGACCACGAGGTGATCGACGACTGGAACACCTCGGCGTCGTGGCGGGCGGACATGCGCGGCCAGCCGTGGTGGGCCGAGCGGATCCGCAGCGGCCTCGCCTCGTACTGGGTCTACCAGCACCTGGGCAACCTCTCGCCGGACGAGATCGCCGCCGACCCGCTGTACGCCAAGGTCATCGCCACCGAGGACGCCACCGGTGTGCTGCACGAGTTCGGCGAGCGGGTCGACCGGGAGGCAGACGTCGCGCACGACACCGAGCGGTGGAGAGCGGTGCAGTACCAGTGGAGCTACGCCCTAAATCTGGGACGTACCCGGCTGGTGATGCTGGACAACCGGTCCAGCCGGGTGCTGGAGTCCGGCAACCGGGCGATGCTGCCGCCGGGCGAGTGGTCGTGGTTCCTCGACCGCGCGCACGGCGTCTACGACCACCTGGTGGTCGGCGCCTCGCTGCCCTGGCTGCTGCCGCCCGGCATCCACCACGTCGAGGCGTGGAACGAGAAGCTCGCCGACTCCCGCCGACCCTGGGTGGCGAAGGCCTCCGAGTGGCTGCGCCGGGCCCTGGACCTGGAACACTGGGCGTCGTTCCGGCGCTCGTTCGACGCCCTCGGCGAGCTCTTCGCCCGGCTGGGCAGCGGCACCCCGGGCGGCAGCGGGGCGCGGGTCGGCGCCGGGCCGGCGTACGCGCCACCCGCCTCGATCAGTGTGCTCTCCGGTGACGTGCACCACTCGTATGTGGCCCGGGCGCGGTTCGCCGACCGAACCGTCCACACACCGGTGCACCAGCTCACCTGCTCGCCGATCCACAACCAGGTGCCGGCGGCGATGCGGCCGCTGATGCGGCTGGGCTGGAACCCGGGGCCGGCCGCCGCCACCCGGGCTCTCGCGCGCGCCGCCGGAGTGGGCCGGCCGAGCGTCCGGTGGCGGAGGCTGGCCGGGCCGTACTTCGGCAACGCGGTGGCCACGCTGACCCACCGGGGGCGGTCGGCCGAGGTGGTGATCGAGGGCACCACCGCCGACGGGCAGCTCCACGAGGTGGCACGGCAGGCGCTCAGCGATCAGGCGTGAGTACGCTCAGCCCGTGGACGATCACCTTCCGGAGACCCTGCGCGCGGTGGAGGACGAGCTGACCGCGCTGCTGCGCCGCGGGCGGGCGCTGTCCTGGGAGGTCGCCCGGGAGGTGCACCCCAACCTGGAGCCGAACACGTACGGTCTGCTGCTCTGGCTGCGCCGGTCGGGCTCGATCCGGCTGACCGACCTGGCCGCCCGGCTGGGCATCGGCAAGGGCACGCTCAGCCGGCAGATCGCCGGGCTCGAAGGGCTGGGGCTGGTCCGCCGCGACCCGGACCCGAGCGATCGACGGGCGGCGCAGCTCAGCCTCACCGAGGAGGGCAGCCGCCGGTTCGACGCGGCACGGGCGGCCCGATTCGAACAGATCCGCCGTACGCTGCGGAACTGGCCGGAACGGGACGTCGAGAACTTCGCCCGACTGCTGCACCGGTTCAACGAGACCTTCTGAGGCCCGAGAGGGCGGGAATAAGGCCGGCGCCATCCCAAGTTGTTGCTTGAGGCAACCAAGCCGAACCCTCGATCCCCCCACTCTCCCTCCGGAGGCATCCCACGATGACGCAGGCGACAGCGCCCACCCGGGCGACCGCCGTCGGCATGACCCACCGGCAGATCCTGGAGGCGCTCTCCGGCCTGCTGCTGGGCATGTTCGTCGCGATCCTCTCCTCCACGGTCGTCTCCAACGCGCTGCCGCGGATCATCACCGAGTTGCACGGCGGCCAGTCCGCGTACACCTGGGTGGTCACCTCGACGCTGCTGGCGACCACCGCGACCACTCCGATCTGGGGCAAGCTCGCCGACCTGATCAGCAAAAAGCTCCTGGTCCAGCTCGCCCTCGGGATCTTCGTGCTGGGCTCGGTGCTGGCCGGTCAGTCCCAGTCCACCGGCGAACTGATCGCCTGCCGAGTGCTCCAGGGCGTCGGCGCGGGCGGCCTGACCGCCCTCGCCCAGGTGATCATGGCCACGATGATCGCCCCGCGTGAGCGTGGCCGGTACAGCGGCTACCTCGGCGCGGTGATGGCCGTCGGCACCATCGGCGGCCCGCTGATCGGTGGCGTGATCGTCGACACCGCCTGGCTCGGCTGGCGCTGGTGCTTCTACGTCGGCGTGCCGTTCGCGGTCCTCGCCCTGATCGTGCTTCAGAAGACCCTGCACCTGCCGGTCGTGAAGCGCCCGGCGAAGATCGACTGGTGGGGCGCGACGCTGATCACCGCAGCCGTGTCGCTGCTGCTGATCTGGGTCACCCTGGCCGGCGACCGGTACGAGTGGATCTCCTGGCAGAGCGCGGTCATGGTGGCCGGTGCGATGCTGCTCGGCGCGCTCGCCATCCGGGTGGAGCAGCGGGCCGACGAGCCGATGATCCCGCCGCGCCTGTTCCGCAACCGCACCATCACCCTCGCCGTGGTCGCCAGCGTCGCGGTCGGCGTGGGCATGTTCGGCGCCTCGGTCTTCCTCGGCCAGTACTTCCAGATCAGCCGCGGCGAGAGCCCGACCATGTCCGGCCTGATGACCCTGCCGATGATCGGCGGCCTGCTGGTCGCCTCCACCGTGGTCGGCCGGATCATCACCAACACCGGCCGCTGGAAGCGTTACCTGGTCGCCGGCTCGGCCCTGCTCACGGTCGGCTTCGTCCTGATGGGCACGGTGCGCGCGGACACACCGTACTGGCGGCTCGCCATCTTCATGGCGCTGATCGGTCTCGGGCTGGGCATGACCATGCAGAACCTGGTCCTCGCCGTGCAGAACACCGTCGGCACGCACGAGCTCGGCGTGGCCAGCTCGACGGTCGCGTTCTTCCGCAGCCTCGGCGGCGCGATCGGCGTGAGCGCCCTCGGCGCGGTGCTCGCCCACAAGGTCAAGGACTACCTGGCCGACGGGCTGGCCGGGCTCGGCATGCGGGCCTCCGGCTCCGGCAGCGGCGGCACCCTGCCCGACGTACACACCCTGCCCGCCCCGATCCGCGCGGTGGTCGAGTCCGCGTACGGGCACGGCGCCGGGGACATCTTCCTGGCCGCCGCCCCGTTCGGGCTGATCGCCCTGATCGCGGTCGCCCTCATCAAGGAGGTGCCGCTGCGCCAGCACACGACCTCCACCGAGGCCGGGCGGGAGGCGACCGTCGCGGCCGGGAACAACGCCCCGGTGGTACGCACCGGCGGCCAGGAGTGACCCATGAGCGAGCGAATCGGCCAGGTCCCCGACCGCAGGGAGGCGGCGGCATGAGCGAGCGGAGCGAGCGAATCGGCCAGCTCAGCGCGTCGGTGCCTCATGCCGTCGCCGACCGCAGGGAGGCGGCGGCATGAGCACGCCGGTCGAGCGTGAGGAGTACGGCCCGGAGTCCCGGCCGCTGCCGTTCGAACGTGGCACGGACGGGCCTCGGGTGGTGCTGGTCGGCGTGGACGGCAGCCGCACCTCGCTGCGGGCCGCCTCGTACGCGGCCGGGCTGGCCCGCCGGCAGCGCTCCGGCCTGGTGGTGGTCTTCGTCAGCTCCCCGGCCCCGTACGCCGCGATGATGTCGGGCGTGGTGGCCGGGGCGGTCCAGCAGACCCACGACGAGTTGGCCGCCGAGTTGCGCGACGAGTGCCGGCGCGGCGCGGAGGAGCTGGGCCTGCCGGTCACGTTCCTGTGCCGGCGGGGCGACGCGTACACCGAGCTGTGTGCGGCGGCCGACGAGTTCCGCGCGGACCTGGTGGTGGTCGGGGCGTCCGAGCAAGCCGGGCACCGTCTGGTCGGCTCGGTCGCCACCCGCCTGGTCCGCACCGGCCGCTGGCCCGTCGTCGTGGTGCCCTGAAATGCAAGGAGGGGCCCCCTGTTAACGCCTCGCGTTGTATAGGGGGCCCCTCCTAACATCGCCGGATGACCTGGAGAGCGCCGGAAATCACCCGGAAGAACGAGCCCTACGTCGGCGACGAGCGCACCATGCTGGAAGGCTGGCTCGAATACCACCGCGACACCCTGCTACTCAAGTGTGCCGGGCTGACCGCCGAGCAGTTGCGCACGGCGAGCGTCGAGCCCTCGGCGCTGACCCTGCTCGGCCTGGTCCGGCACCTGGCCGAGGTGGAGGCCTGGTGGTTCCGGGAGAACTTCGCCAGACAGTCGGTCGACTACCCGTACTACATCCCGGATAATCCGGACGCCGACCACGACGTCAGCAACGCCGACGCCGAGGCCGACTTCGCCACGTACCAGCGCGAGGTCGAGCTGGCCCGCGCCGCCGCAGCCGGCCGTTCCCTGGACGAGACCTTCATCGAGGTCGGCCCGAAGAAGCGCACCTTCAACCTGCGCTGGGTGTACGTGCACATGATCGAGGAGTACGCCCGGCACAACGGCCACGCCGACCTGATCCGCGAACGGATCGACGGCGTAACCGGCGACTGACCTGCCCCGGCTCGGCGAGGTGGCGGCGTTCCAGGCGGACCGGAGCCCGCCACCTCGGCGAGGCGGTTCAGGATTCCAGCGCGGCGCGCAGGTAGCGCAGGTCCCCCGGGCCGGTCCAGCGGTGCGCCGACAGGCCGGCCACGCGGGCGCCGGAGACATTCCGATCCTCGTCGTCGACGAAGAGCACCCGCGCCGGCGGGGTCTCCAGCGCCGCGCAGGCTGCCTGGAAGTACTCCTTGGCCGGCTTGTTCACCCCGACGGCCGAGGAGTTCACCACCGCGTCGAACTCGTCGGTCAGACCGAGCGTCGCCAGGTCGACGTCGAGCAGGTCGGTGGCGTTGGTGCCCAGCCCCACCCGTACGCCGGCCGCCCGCACCGCACGGATGAAAGCGAGCACGTCCGGGTCGACCTCGCCCCGGTAACGCTGCCACTCCTCCACCGCCGCGCGGGCCCGGACCGGGTCGCCCAGCGAGGGGGTGAGTGCGTCGGCCACGCTGCTCATCCACTGCGCGTGGCTGACCTGGCCGGTGAGCACCGGCTGGAGCAGACCCCACGACATGGCTATCTCGCCCAGTACGCCCTCGGTGAGCCCGTACTCCCGCTCGACGGCGGCGGCCACCGCCGGATCCCAGCGGCGCAGCACGCCGTCGAAGTCCACCAGCAGCGCGGTCGCGCGTTCCCGACTCACTCGTTCTTCTCCTGCCCGTCGTCGTCGGCCCGGTTGAGCCGTTGGCTGATCACTTGGGTGACCCCGCTGCGCATGGTCACGCCGTACAGCGCGTCGGCGATCTCCATGGTCCGCTTCTGGTGGGTGATCACGATGAGCTGGCTCTTCTCCCGCAACTGCGCCAGGAGTGTGATCAGCCGGCCCAGGTTCACGTCGTCGAGGGCCGCCTCCACCTCGTCCATGATGTAGAACGGGCTGGGCCGGGCCCGGAAGATCGCCACCAGCATGGCCACCGCGGTCAGCGACCGCTCCCCACCGGAGAGCAGCGACAGCCGCTTGATCTTCTTGCCGGGCGGCCGGGCCTCCACCTCCACGCCGGTGGTGAGCAGGTCCTCTGGGTCGGTGAGCACCAGACGGCCCTCGCCACCGGGGAAGAGCACGGTGAAGACCTGCTCGAACTCCCGCGCCGTGTCCTCGAACGCGCTGGCGAAGACCTCCAGGATCCGGTCGTCGACGTCCTTGACCACGGTGAGCAGGTCCCGGCGGGTGGCCTTCAGGTCCTCCAGCTGCTCGGAGAGGAACTTGTAACGCTCCTCCAGCGCGGCGAACTCCTCCAGCGCGAGCGGGTTGACCTTGCCGAGCAGGGCCAGCTCCCGTTCCGCCTTGGCGGCCCGCTTCTCCTGCACCGGCCGCTCGTAGCGGACCGGCTCGGGCACCGGGCTGTTCTCCTTCTCGGCCGCCGCCACGTCCGCGTCGGTGGGCGGGACGAGCTGGTCCGGGCCGTACTCGGCGATCAACGTCGCCACGTCGAGGCCGAAGTCCTCGGCGGCCTTGGCCTCCAACTGCTCGATGCGCAGTCGCTGCTCGGCACGGGCCACCTCGTCCCGGTGCACCTGGCTGGTCAGCCGGTCCAGCTCGGCGCCGAGCCGCTTGGCCGCGCCGCGTACCTCGGACAGCTCGGCCTCACGGGCGGCGCGCTCGCGGGCCACGGCGTCGCGGTGCTCCTCGGCGCGGGCGATGGAGACGGTGAGCCGGGTCAGCGCCTCGCGGGCGCCGCCCACCACGGCCCGGGCGATCTCCGCGCCGCGGGTGCGGGCCGCCCGGCGGGCCGCCGCGCGTTCCCGCGCGGCCCGCTCGGCGTTCGCCTGCCGGGCCAGGGAGTCGGCCCGGCCGGCGATCGAGGAGACCCGCTCCTCGGCGGTACGCACCGCGAGCCGGACCTCCATCTCGTTCTGCCGGGCCTGCGGCACCATCGCGGCGAGTTGGTCGCGCTCCTCGGTGGACGGTTCCGCGTCGACCGGGGTGGCCTCGGCCAGCCGCAGCCGCTCCTCCAGCTCGGCGAGCGCCTGAAGGTCACGTTCCCGGGCCGCCTCGGCGCGGGCCCGGGACTCGCCGAGCCGGTCGGTCTCCGCCCTGGCCGACCGGGCCGCCGCGCCCAGTTCGGCCAGCCGGCGGGCGGCGGCGTTACGGTGGCTCTCCGCCTCACGCTTGGCGGCGGCGGCGTGCTGTACGGCCTCCTTCGCCGCGGCCACCTCGGCGCGCGCCTCGACCAGTTGCTCGCGCAGTTCGGCGCTGCTCCGCTCGGCGGCGGACCGGTTGGCCCGGGCCTCCTCGACGGCCGCCTGCACCTCGATGAAGCTGGGTGCCTTGGCCGACCCGCCGGCCGCCGCGTACGCCCCGACGATGTCACCCTCCGGCGTGACCGCGCGCAGCTCCGGGTTGCCGGCGACCAGTTCGGCCGCGGCGGCGAGGTCGTCGACCAGCGCCACGTCGCGCAGCGCCCGGTACACCGCCGGCCGGATCTCGGCCGAGCACTCCACCAGGTCGGGCGCCCAGCGGGCGCCGTCGGGCAGCTTCGGGCGCAGCGCGTCGGCCGGGCCGTCCATGCCCGGGCCGGCGGGGCTGCCGACCAGCAGGCCGGCCCGGCCGGCGTCGGAGATCTTGAGCAGGCGCATCGCCTCGACGGCCTCGTCCACGCCGCTGACCGCGACCGCGTCGGCGAGCCCGCCGAGCGCGGCGGCGAGCGCCGCCTCGTGGCCGGGCGCGACGGTGAGCAGCCCGGCGAGGCTGCCGAGCAGGCCGGGCACCTGGTCGGCGCGGGCCAGCAGCGCCCCGGCGCCGTCCTTGCGGCGCAGGCCGAGGGCCAGCGCCTCCTCGCGGGCCTTCCAGGTGGCCGCGTCCTTCTCGGCGGCGCGCTCGGCGTCGGCGAGGCTACGGACGGCCGCCTGCGCCTGCTCGTGGACGGCGACCGCCTCGGCGTGCCGGGCGTCCAGGTCGGCGTTGTCCCGGTCCGCCTCGGTGGACTGCTCGGCGACCGCGTCCAGCTCGGCCTGCGCCTTCTCGGCCCGGGCCAGCGCGTCGGCGTGTGCGGTGGCGAGCCGGTCGATCTCCTCGCCGGCGCTGGTGGTCCGGGCCCGGGCCGAGTTGACCTGGCCGGTCAGCCGGGCCAACCCCTCCCGCCGGTCGGCGATGGCCTTGGCGGCGGCGACCAGTTCCCGCTCGGCGGCGGCGAGCTGCCGCTCCAGCTCCTGCCGGTGCTCGACCGCCTCGGCCAGCCGGATCTGGTCCTCGGTGAGCGCCGCGCGCAGCTCCTCCTCCTGCTCGCGGACCCGCCGCGACTCGGCCTCCAGCTGGTCGGGGTCGCGGCCGGGGCGCTCGTCGTCGGGCGTGGCGCTGAGGTGGCGCAACCGTTCCCGGGCGAGCTGCTCGATGGACCGGAAGCGCTCCTGGAGCGCGGAGAGCTTGTACCAGGTGTCCTGGGCGGCGGCGAGCAGCGGGGCGTCCTCGGCGAGCGCGGCCTCCAGCTCGCCGAGGCGGGCCTGCACCTCGGTGTGTTCCGCCTCGATCTGTTCCCGCCGCTCGCGCAGCGCGGTCTCGTCGGCGATCTCCTTGTCCAGCGTGGTCCGCAGGGTGTGCAGATCGTCGGCGAGCAGCCGCAGCCGGGCGTCGCGCAGGTTGGCCTGGATGGCGGCGGCGCGGCGGGCCACCTCGGCCTGCCGGCCCAGCGGCTTGAGCTGGCGGCGCAGCTCGGCGGTGAGGTCGGTGAGCCGGTTGAGGTTGGTCTGCATCGCGTCGAGCTTCCGCAGCGCCTTCTCCTTGCGCTTGCGGTGCTTGAGGACGCCGGCCGCCTCCTCGATGAACGCCCGCCGGTCCTCCGGCTTGGCGTGCAGCATGCCGTCGAGCCGGCCCTGGCCGACGATGATGTGCATCTCCCGGCCGATGCCGGAGTCCGACAGCAACTCCTGGATGTCCAGCAGCCGGCAGGAGTCGCCGTTGATCTCGTACTCGCTCTCGCCGGAGCGGAACATCCGGCGGGTGATGGAGACCTCGGTGTACTCGATCGGCAGCGCGCCGTCGGTGTTGTCGATGGTGAGGGTGACCTCGGCCCGGCCCAGCGGCGCCCGCCCGGCGGTGCCGGCGAAGATGACGTCCTCCATCTTGCCGCCGCGTAGCGCCTTGGCCCCCTGCTCGCCGAGCACCCAGGCGATGGCGTCGACGACGTTGGACTTGCCGGAGCCGTTCGGGCCGACCACGCAGGTGATCCCCGGCTCCAGCTTGAGCGTCGTCGCGGAGGCGAAGGACTTGAAGCCCTTCACCGTCAGGCTCTTGAGATGCACCTTCTCGATCCTCGTCCGGTGGCCGCCGTACCGTCGCCGGCTGCGCGGACCTGGTTGACCCGCAGACTAACCCGGGGCCGGGGAGACTACGGCAAGCGACCCACCGTGGGGGCCGTCGTGTCCGGTTTCGGCGCGCCCGGGAGAGAGTGCCGAAAACCACAAGATCTTATTCGCGGCCCGGTCGCCGCCGCGCAATTCCGGGCTCACCCGATCGGAAGATACGGCGCGAAAACAATAGGCGTACGCACAAAGCGGCGCGCCGGCACGTGGGTGTCGGCGCGCTTTTTCGTGTGGTGCGATTCAGTTTTCCGACAACCGAAGATCAGGTCAACGCGGGCTCGGCCAGCCGGAGGAGGTCGTCAGCCTCCGCCGCTGCCGCCGCCAGCCGATCATTGTCGGCGCGCAGACGCGTGATCTCGAACTCCAGTGCCTGAACCCTGGCACGCAGCCGGGTGACCTCGTCGAGCAGGCGCCGGTCGGGCGCTGCACCAACGTGGCCGTAGAGGGCCTTCGCCATGCTGACTCCTTGATATGCGCTGCCGGAAAGGCCGGCCAACGCGCGCCCATCATGTTCGCGGCTGCCATCCCAGCAGAATGCGGGCATGACTGGGCGCGACTGGCGACACCTATATATTGAGCCGCAAACCCCTCCTTCGTCAAGTTCCCGCAGGCCGTAGATCATCTCCACGTCGACCTGTCCACTTGTCGGGGGCTGCCGTGAGGCGCGGACACGCTCTGTCCGGACCAGATAACTGTACGCCCCGGAATACGTGAACACCCCGCCCTCTCCGTCGACTTCCCCTTAACTCTTTCTTAGCCACGTTGCCGCAGCTCGCGGCGCCACCTAGCGTCAGGCCGGCCGACAACCGACCCGTGGAGGGGACAGGCGTGTACCGCTGGACCGACCCGATCGAACCGGATGGCTCTGCCCGGCACCCGCAGCCGCCGGCCGCCGACGGGCCGGCCTGGCTCACCGACCGGCCGGAGCCGCGGTCGACGTACCTCTTCGGGGACGAGCCGGAGCAGGCGACCGCGGGCTGGGTCGACACCCCGACCGAAGCCTGGCGGACCGACGCCCCGGACGGCACCTGGCGGACCGACCCCGCAGACAGCGGCTGGCCGGCGGAGGAGCAGTTCACCGTCGCCCGGCGTCCGGCCGCCGACGGCCCGTCCGGCGAGCCGGGGCGGCACCGGCAGCCGCGCCGCTTCCCGCGTCCCCTGCTGGCCGGCGCGGCCGCCGCCGCGGCGACGCTGGTGGCCACCCTGGGCGTGGCCGCCCTGGCGCTGCCCGGCGACGGCCAGCAGACCGAGTCGACCGTGGCCGACGACGCGGTGGCCGCCGCTCCGGTCGCGCCGGACACCGGCGCCGCCGTCCCCGGCGACGCCCTCGCCCCCGCCTCGCCGACCGGCTCGCCCAGTGCCGCCCCGACCAGCGCCCGGCCGAGCCCGACCCGGACGGCCACGCCGCAGTCGAGCCGGACCACCGCCCCCTCCCGCCAACTCCAGCGCACCACCGCGCCGAGCCCCGCCGCCACCCGGGCCACCTCGACCAACGGGCTGAGCGCCGAGCTACAGCAGGTCGTCGACCTGGTCAACGCGGAACGGGCCAAGGCCGGCTGCAAGGCGGTGACCGTCAACGACAAGCTGACGCTGGCCGCCCAGCGGCACAGCCAGGACCAGGCCGATCACAAGACGATGACGCACGACGGCAGCGACGGCAGCGACGCCGGCGAGCGGCTCGACCGGGTCGGCTACGCCTGGCGGGCGTACGGGGAGAACGTGGCCTGGAACCAGCAGAGCCCGGCCGCCGTCATGGACGCCTGGATGAACAGCTCGGGCCACCGCGCCAACATCCTGAACTGCTCGTTCACCCAGATCGGGGTGGGCGTGGCGCGGAGCAACGGGCCGTACTGGACGCAGGACTTCGGCACCCCACGCTGAGCGGGCACCCCGGCGCGGTCCGCTGCCGCGTCGTGACCGGGTCCGCGCTCGTTTGACCGGGTGAGGTACGCCGTGCCGCACGGCTGGCACGCCCCGGGTCGGCTCGGCGTACCGGCAGGGGCGGCGGCATGCCGCCCGCGACCCGGGAGCTGTCGATGCGGATGCGGCCGGCCTGGCCCGTACCGCGCGGTCGGTCGGTCCGCGTCCTGCCACGCGGACTGCGCCGCAGCGCGGCGGCACTGGTGACGGTGCTGCTGCTCGCCCCGGTGTCCGGCTGCCAGACCCCGATCGTGGCACCCGGGGCGCCCACCCGGTGGCCGGCCGACCGGGCCAACCGATGGCAGTGGCAGTGGCAGCTCGCCGGCCCGCTGGACGTCACGGTCGACGCCGACGTGTTCCTGCTCGATCCGGTCGGCACCACCTCCACCGAGACCGCCGCGCTACGGGACCGCAACCGCCGCCTCGTCTGCCAGGTACGGGTCGGGACGTACGCCTCCACCGACCCGGACGCGAGCCGCTTCCCGGCGGAGGTACGCGGCGCGGCGGTGCCGGGCCGGCCGGGCAGCCAGTGGCTGGATGTACGCCGATGGGGCGCGCTGGAGCCGATACTCGCCGACCGGTTCCGACTGTGCCGGGGCAAGGGCTTCGGCGCGGTGGCGGTCGACGACGCCGACGGCTACCGGCACCGCACCGGATTCTCGCTCGACTTCGACGACCAACTGCTGTTCAACCGTCGGCTGGCCGCCCTGGCCCGCCGGCTCGACCTCTCGCCCGGGCTGGTCGACGACGTGCCGCAGGTGGCCGCGCTCGCGCCCGACTTCGACTTCGCCGTCAACCAGGAGTGCGTACGCCGGCGGGAGTGCGCCAAACTGCTGCCTTTCGCCGACGCGCACAAGCCGGTCTTCCACGTGGAGTACACGGGTGACCCGGCCGCCTTCTGCGTCACCACCGTCGGCTACGGCTTCGCCTCCATGCTCAAGGCCCGCACCCTGGACGCCTGGCGCACCCCCTGCCCCCGCCCCTGACCGGCTCCCTCCCCTCCCCTCGGCATTGATCATGAAGTTGTTGCCCCCGGCACGGAGCGGAGGGCAACAACTTCATGATCAGCTGGGCGGCGGGCGGTTAGTGGGCGCCGACGAGTTCCGGGGTGGGGACGGCCGGCTCGGCGGGCGGGGTGGCCGGTCGGGCGCGCAGGAAGCGGGGGGCCCACCAGTTGGCGTCGCCCAGCAGGGTCATCAGGGACGGCAGGACCACGGCCCGAATGATCGTGGCGTCCAGCAGGATCGCTGCGGCCAGCCCGATGCCGAGCTGCTTCATGTCGATGGTGCTCAGCGTCGCGAAGATCGAGAAGACCCCGACCATGACGATCGCCGCGCTGGTCACCACGCCCGCCGACGAGGTGATCCCGTACGCCACCGCGTCCCGGTTGGACAGGCCGCCGAGGACGCCCTCACGGATCCGGCTGACCACGAAGACGTGGTAGTCCATGGAGAGCCCGAAGAGCACCACGAAGAGGAACAGCGGCAGCCAGGTGACGATCGCGCCCATCGAGGTGAAGCCGAGTGGTCCGGCCGCCCAGTCACCCTGGAAGACCAGCACCAGCAGGCCGTACGCGGCCCCGGCGGAGAGCAGGTTCAACAGGATCGAGGTGAGCGCGACCACCACCGATCGGAACGTCCAGGCCATCACCAGGAAGGTCAGCGCCAGCACGAAGGCGACCACGATCGGCAGCTTCTCCCGGATGTGCTGGGCGTAGTCCTCGTTGGCGGCCACGGCGCCGCCGACCGCGTACTCGATCCCGGGGATGCCGCGCAGCGCGGCCGGAGCCAGATCCTCGCGCAGCTTGTGCAGGGACCGGGTGGCCTCGTCGGTGCGGCTGGCGTACGGGGTGGCCACCTCCAGCACCGACACCCGGTGGTCGGCCGACACCTCGATCTTCGCGCCGTCCCCCTCGGCCGGCGCGAAGAGCGGTTCGGCGGCGGCCCGCCCGGCCAGGTCGGTCAACGCCGCGTGCACCCGGTCGGCCTGCCCGGCCGGCGCCCGCACCGCCACAACGTGGTTGGTGCCGTTGCTCGGGAAGGCCGCGGTGAGCCGGTCGTACGCCTGCATGGCCGGCGTGGTGCGCGGCACGTCCTCCATGCCGGGGAACTTCATCTTCATGCCCAGCGCCGGGGCGGCCAGGGCGAGCAGCAGCCCGACCGAGACGATCAGGGTGGTCCGCGGCGCCCGCAGCGCGGGCCGCAGCACGGCCGGCCAGAACCGGGGCCGGGCCGGCTGGCCGTGCCGGCCGGTACGCGGGGCGGTGAGCCGCCACAGCAGCGGCACCCGGGGCCGGTCGACCCAGCGGCCGAGCTTGGCGAGCAGCGCCGGCAGCACGGTCAGCGAGCCGATCACCGCGACCGCGACCACCAGGATCGAGCCCACGGCGAGCGAGGAGAAGATGGCGTCCTGGGCGAGCAGCAGCCCGGCCATCGAGATGATCACGGCGGTGCCGGAGACCACCACGGCGTGCCCGGAGGTCTCCGCCGCGATCTCCACCGCGTCGAGCCCGGACCGCCCCTTCGCCCGTTCCTCACGCTCCCGACGGACGTAGAACAGTGAGTAGTCGACGCCGACCGCCATGCCGATCAGCAGGATCACGCTGGCCGTGGTGTCGTTGGCCGGCACCAGGTGCGAGGCCAGGGTGGAGAGCCCCATGGCCGCGGCCACCGAGGAGAGCGCGAGCAGCACCGGCACGCCGGCCGCGATCAACGCGCCGAACGCGATGATCAGGATGGCCAGGGTGACCGGCAGGCTGAGCAGCTCCGCCCGCTGGAAGTCCTTCCCGAGCGTGTCGTCGAGCGCCTTGTTGATCGAGGGCCCGCCGACCTCCTCGATCCGTAGCGCCGGATGCGCCTCCTGCACCTTGGCGGTGGTGTCCCGCAGCGGCTGCACCCGGTCCGACGCGGTCTCCGGGTCGCCGGACATGGTGACCGACAGCAGCAACGCGCTGCCGTCCCGGGACGGCAGCGGGGCACCCACCGAGGCGACCCCGTCGACCTGCCGCAGCCGGGCCGCCGCGTCGTCGGCCGCGACCTTCGCCGCGGCCTGGTCGAGCGCTCCCGAACGGGACGTGATCAACACGTTCTCCGTCGCCGGCTCGTGGAAGCCGCCACTGTCGACGATCGCTTCGGACCGCCCCACCTCGCCGATCGACTGGTCGGCGGAGCTCGCCTCGTTCAGCCCCGCGGCGTTGCCGCCGACGAAGCACACCGCCACGAACACCACCCACAGCGCGATGGCCCGCCACGGATGCTCCGCACTCCACCGTGCCAGTCGCACCGTCACCGGTCGCCTGCCCATACCCGGGTTCCCCCTCCACACGTCGGCCCCGTGCCGACGGTGCTGACGCTAGGGAGCGGGCGACGCCCGCACATCCGGGGACGGCCCCGGCTCGTCCCCGAGCCGACCGGTCCCGCCCGGTCGGCCCGGACCGGCTCAACCAACCGGACAGAAGGGGACTTTCAGGGTACGACCGGGGGACGCGCCCCAAGCCGCCCGATGCAGCACACCGGCGCAACCCCGAGACGGCTCCGGGTCATCCCCGGAGAGCACCCCGGGGGCGGGGTTGGCAGCGCGGGCAACTGTACGACGAACGGTTCATGAACGCCTCGCGACGGATCGGCGCACCACACCGCGGGCAGGGTTCCCCCTCCCGGCCGTACGCGTTGAGCGACCGGTCGAAGTAGCCGCTCTCGCCGTTGACGTCGACGTACAGCTCGTCGAAGCTGGTGCCGCCCTGTTTGATCGCCTCGCCGAGCACGTCCCGGACGTGCCCGAGCAGCCGCCCGACCGCCGGGCCGGTGAGCGCGTCGGTCGGCCGGGCACCGTGCAGCTTCGCCCGCCACAGCGCCTCGTCGGCGTAGATGTTGCCGATCCCGGAGACCAGGGTCTGATCCAGCAACGCCCGCTTCACCTCGGTACGCCGCCGGCGCAACGCGGCCACGAAGCCGGCGTCGGAGAACTCCGGGTCCATCGGGTCCCGGGCGATGTGCGCGATCTCGTGCGGCAGCTCCGCCCCGCCTTCGGACACCGCCAGCCCGCCGAACGTGCGCTGGTCGACGAAGCGCAGCTCCGGGCCGTCGTCGGTGAACCGGAACCGGACCCGCAGGTGCAGTTCGTCGGCCGCTCCGACCGGCTGGAGCAGCAGCTGGCCGGACATGCCGAGATGCCCGACGAGGGCGTCCCCGCTGTCCAGCGGCAGCCACAGGTATTTCCCCCGGCGCCGCACGTCGGTGACGGTCCGCCCGGCCAGCACGTCAGCGAAGTGCTCCCCGCCCGGCTGGTGCCGGCGTACGGCCGGGGGTGGCGCACCTCCACGGAGCTGATCGTCCGGCCGATGACCCACTGGGCCAGGCCCTGCCGGACCGTCTCGACCTCGGGCAGCTCAGGCACGGCCGGCGCCCGCACCGGCCGGGTCGGCCGTGGATCCGCTGCCGGCGTCGCCCGCTGCCGCCTCGGCGGCGTCCCCCGTCAACGCGCCCTGCTCCTGCTCGGCCTGCTCGGTCAGCATCCGCCAGGCCGACTCGGCGGCCCGCTGCTCGGCCTCCTTCTTGCTGCGCCCCTCGGCGCCGCCGTAGCGGTTGCCGGCCACCACCACCCAGGCGGTGAAGGTCTTGAGGTGATCCGGGCCAGTGCCCTCGATGCGGTATTCCGGCACGCCCAGCCCGAGCGCGGCGGTCAGCTCCTGGAGGCTCGTCTTCCAGTCCAGCGCGGCGCCCCGGCCGGCCGACTCGGCCATCAGCGGGTCGAAGAGGCGGTGGATCACGCCGGCCACCGTGTCCAGGCCGTACTGGAGGTAGATCGCGCCGAGCAGCGCCTCCAGGGTGTCGGCCAGGATGCTGGCCTTGTCCCGGCCGCCGGTGGTCTCCTCCCCCTTGCCGAGCAGCAGGTACGCGCCCAGCCCGTGCGGACCGAGGCCGCGCGCCACCTCGGCGAGGGCGCGCATGTTGACCACGCTGGCGCGCAGCTTGGCGAGCTGCCCCTCGGCCAGGTCCGGGTGGTTGTGGAACAGCGCCGTGGTGATCACCACGCCGAGGACCGAGTCGCCCAGGAACTCCAGCCGCTCGTTGGTGGGCAGGCCACCGTTCTCGTACGCGTAGGAACGGTGGGTGAGCGCGCGTTCCAGCAGTTCCGGGTCGAGCGACACCCCGAAGGCCGCCTCCAGGTGGCCGACGGGAGCACGCCGCCGCTTGTCGTTGGTCATGGTGCTACCTCGGTGTCGTTACGGTCAGGTGCGGGATCGTGCGAAAAACCGTCGAGCAGGGTGGAGACGGTGTCGGTGGCGCCACGCCGCCACAGGTGGGCGGCGAGGGCGATGCCGGACGCGACGTCGTCGGGCCGGGCCGCCCCGTGGCAGACGACCACCGTGCCGGAGACGCCGAGCAGGGCCGCGGCGCGCGGGGCACCACCGCTCGCCGGTGGTCCGCCGGCCATCGCGTACGCGCCCTCGATGGCCTTGAGCAGCACGTTACCGGTGAACCCGTCGGTCACCACGACGTCGGCGCGCGCGCCGAGGGAGATGTCGAATCCCTCGACCAGGCCCACGTAGCGACCGTCGCAGGGCAGCGGTACGGCGGCGAGGGCGGGGTCGGCGGCCCGGCGCAGCCGGTCGCCCTTGCCCGCCTCGGTGCCGACGGAGAGCAGCCCGACCCGGGGCGCGGCGACGGTGTGCGCCACGGCGGCGTACGCGGCGCCGAGCACCGCGTGCCGGGTGAGGGTGGCGGGGCCGGACTCCAACGTGCCACCGACGTCGAGCAGGACCACCGGGCCGGCGACGGCGGGCAGGGTGGCCACCAGGGCCGGGCGGCGGATGCCGGCCCACCGGCCGAGGCCGAGCGCGGCGGCGGTGACGGTGGCGCCGGTCGAGCCGGCGGAGACGAGCGCGTCGGCGAGCCCGTCGCGAACGGCGCTGACCGCCGCGCGGACGGTGCTCTCCGCACGCGCGGCGGTGGGATGGTCGGCCATGCCGACAGCGGTCCGCACCGGGCGGACGGTGACCCGGGCACGTTGCTCCGGATCGAGCGCACCGATCAGCCCGCCGGCGACCTCGGTCGGTCCGACGAGCAGCAGGTGCAGGTCAGGGTCGGTTCGCACCGCCCGCAGAGCGCCGTCAACCACGACGGCGGGAGCATCGTCCCCGCCGAGGAGGTCGACGGCGATCCGCGCGGTGCCCGGCTCCATCGGGGCGACGGCCGGGGATCGGCCGACGGTGGAGGGAGCCGGGGCACCGGGCGAGAGCCAGGGGGTGCGCGCCACCCGACCGGTGGTCGGGGACGTCACTCGGCGCCCAGATCAGACGTCGAGGACCTGACGGCCGTTGTAGGTGCCGCAGACCGAGCAGGCGGCGTGCGGCAGCTTGGGCGACTTGCACTGCGGGCAGGCCACGGTCGCGACCGCCGCGGTCTTCCACTGCGCCCGACGGGCCCGGGTGTTGCTGCGCGACATCTTGCGCTTGGGGACGGCCACGGTTCTTACTCCTCTGTACGGGTCAGTTGCGACAGGCCCGCCCAACGCGGGTCGATCTGCTGATGGCTGTGGTCGGCCGGCAGATCGTCCCAGTGCACCCCGCAGTCGGGGCACAAGCCTGGGCAGTCCTCCCGGCAGAGCGGGTTGGTCGGCAGCGCGAGCACCACCGCGTCCCGCAGCGCCGGCTCCAGGTCGATCAGATCGCCCTGCATCCGGCCTACCTCGTCCTCGTCGGTCGTGTCGTCCGTGGTGCTGTTCTCGTACGCGTACAGCTCCTGGATCCGCACGGCCACCGAGTCGTCGATCTGGCGCAGGCAGCGACCGCACTCGCCCTTGACGGGGCCGGTGACGGTCCCGGAGACGAGCACGCCCTCGGACACCGACTCCAACCTCAGGTCGAGGTCGAGGTCCGCGCCCGCCGGCACGCCGATCAACTCCACGCCGAGGTCCTCCGGTGCCGGCACGACCCGCTTGACCGTACGCAACGCGCCAGGCCGACGCGGCAGCTCCCTCGTGTCGAGGACCAGCGGCGACCTGGGGTTGAGTGGGGATGGCGTGTGTTTGGGCATAGTCAGACTCCGGCCGGTGAGAGGCCGACAAAGAAGGTTACCTGGGCGATGGCCGGACCGTCGAACCGGGGCGTCGCTCGCCCCGGCCCGTCGGTGGCCGGCTGTCGGCCGCCGGCCAGGGGCCGCTCAGAAGGGTAGCGGGCGGTCGGCCTCGTCACCGGCGAAGGTGCCGATCTCGCGCAGCGCGTGCATCTTGTCCCGGCCGCGCTCGATCGAGGCGAGCGCCCGGGTGAGGAACTGCTCGAAGTTGGCCAGCGCGGTGTCGACGTAGTCGTCCACCTCGTCGCGGAGGCGCTGCGCCTCGCTGCGGGCCTCGGCGATGATCCGGGCGCCCTCGTGCTCGGCGGAGACCGTGATCTCGTTCACCGAGACCAGGCGGGCGTGTTCCGCCTCACCCTCGCTGATGATCCGGTCGGCCTCGCGCTTGCCGGCCTCCATGATCTTGTCCCGCTCCTCCAGCAGCGCGGCGGCCCGGCGCAGGTCGGCGGGAAGCTCCGCGCGCAGCTCGTCGAGAGCAGCGATCATCTCGCCCCGGTCGACCATGCAGTTGTTGCGCGACATCGGGACGGAGCGGGCCTGCTCCACCATGGCGATCAGTTCGTCGATGCGATCGAGCGGGTCCACCGGTACCTCACTCCTGTCGTTCGTCGGCCGACCTACATGATGCGGCCTGCGCCCGGGTTCGGCGCTGCACACATCATGTCGCGCCCGTACCACCCCGCGCCGACGCACCCCTCCCGGCGCGTCGTGTGCCGCCCGTCCGGTGCCGGGCGGCGCCCGGATCAGGCCCGGGCGTCCGGGTGGAGGCGGGCGACGAGCTGCTCGCGGACCACGTCGGGGACGTGCGCCGAGACGTCGCCACCCCACTTGGCCACGTCCTTGACCAGGCTGGAGGAGAGGAACGAGTAGAGCGGGTTGGTCGGCATGAAGAGCGTCTCCACGCCGGCCAGGCCGATGTTCATCTGGGCCATCTGGAGTTCGTAGTCGAAGTCGCTCACCGCGCGCAGGCCCTTGATCAGCACACTCGCCTGCTGGGCGCGGCAGAAGTCCACCAGCAGTCCGCGGAACGACTCCACCCGCACGTTGTCGTACGACACGGTCACCTTGCGGAGCATGGCGATACGCTCATCGACGCTGAACAGCCCCTGCTTGGACTGGTTGACCAGCACGCCGACGATCACCTCGTCAAAGAGCCGGCTGGCCCGGCCGATGATGTCGAGGTGTCCGTTGGTGACCGGGTCGAAGGAGCCCGGGCAGACCGCACGTCTCATGATCGGCGACCGTACCAAAGAGTGGTCTCGCCGTAACGACGGCTGCGCTCGGGCGTGATGCCCTCCACCCAGGTGACCTGGCCGGTGCGACTGGACCGCTCCAGAATCACCAGGGCGTCCGGGGCCAGCCAGCCGCCGTCGACCAGCGCGGCCAGCATCGCGGTGATCTCCTGGTCGGGTACGGCGTACGGCGGGTCGGCGAAGACCACGTCGTACGGCCCGCCGTCGGGTCCGGCCGCGAGCACGGTGGACACCTTGCCGGTGACCAGGCGGGCGGCCGGGGCGGCCCGCAGCACGGCGATGTTCTCCCGGATCACCCGGGCCGCCCGGGCGTCGGACTCGACCAGCAGCACGTGCTCCGCGCCCCGGGACAGCGCCTCCAGCCCGACCGCGCCGGAGCCGGCGTACAGGTCGGCGAAGCGCGCCCCGTCGAGGTCGAGATCGGCCTGCACCGCGCTGAACAACGCCTCCCGGACCCGGTCGGAGGTGGGCCGGGTGCCGGCGCCGGGCGGCGCGGCGATCCGCCGCCCGCCGAGCGTCCCGGCCACGATCCGGGTCACCGATTGCTCCCGCACATGTCCATGACGCTACGCGACGCCAGGGTCGCCATCCGGGCACCTGGAACCCCAAGCCATACGCGATTACGCAACTACTCTGCGGCCACATAAGGTCACAGATTTACAACGAGATCCTTAGTGAGCGCTGAAGGCCGCCCTGGGCACGCGCATATCGATAAGGTCTGCCGGTGCGGGTGCGGCGTGTGGTTTTCCCCCCCACCTGTCACAGTCTCTGCTTCCCCCAAACAGGAGTAGACGTGAACCGTCTGAACCTCCGGCGTGTCGCGGCGGTCGCTGCCGGCGCGCTGATCGGCCTCACGGGCGTGGCGGTCGTCGCCAGCCCGGCCTTGGCCCACCACACCACCATCAGCGGCAAGGCATGCAAGCTGCCCAACGGTGACCTGCGTGTCAACTGGACCGTAGAAAACAGCGAGTGGGACCTGGCAGGCAAGATCACGTCGGTGTGGACCCCGTCCGGCACCGAGGTCACCAACATCCACACCGATGCCGTTCTCCCTGCTGGCAGCAGGGAGAACGGCAAGACCAAGTACGGCAAGCTCGAAGGCGAGCAGATCGTCCCCAAGGGCCAGGCGGCCCAGCTCAAGGTCAGCGCCGAGTGGGTACGCGGCAAGAACCTGCACAAGAACACCGCGACCGGCACCGCGAAGGCGACGAAGAACTGCGAGTCGCAGCCGCCGGCCTCGCCGGAGCCGTCCCAGTCTCCCGAGCCGTCCCAGTCGCCGGAGCCGTCCCAGTCTCCCGAGCCGTCGGTCGAGCCCTCCGAGTCCGTCGAGCCGACGGTCGAGCCGTCCGAGTCCGTCCAGCCCTCCGAGTCGGCCGAGCCGACCCCCCAGCCGAGCGAGCCGTCCGGCCCGCTGGTGCCGGAGGAGCCCAACGCGCCGGTCTTCGAGATCATCTTCACCTGTGACGAGCTGACCGTGACCGCCGACAACCCGGCTGACGGCGTCGAGGCCACCATCGTCTTCACCTCGGAGAAGGGTGAGACGAAGAAGCTGGAGCTGATCCCGGGCAAGAAGACCGAGGTGACCTTCAAGGCCCACAAGGGTCTGACCATCATCCCGAGCTTCGAGGGCGAGAAGGGCGACCCCGAGGACGCCGTCACCTGGGAGAAGCCGGCCGAGTGCGACGGTGGCGGTCTGCCGGTCACCGGCCCGGCCGCCGGCGTGATCACCGGTGTTGCCGCCGTGCTGCTCGCCGCTGGTGCGGTGTTCTTCGTGATGGCTCGCCGTCGTCGGATCCGCTTCACCGCCTGATCCGCGCTGAACCACTCGCGCTGAACTGAACCGAGGGCGCGTCGACCACCAGGTCGGCGCGCCCTCGGCGTATCCGGTCCGCTAGTCAGCCGCTCTTCCCGGGCCGCTCTGCCGAACGGAGGGATGATCGACTCCACATGCGGCATATCGGTGCCTCTAGGCCGCGGAAGACCACCGGATGCCGCAAGTGGAGTCGATCACGCGGGCGCGACGGATGCCGCAAGTGGAGCCGATCACGCCAGCGCGACGGCCGCGCATGAAGGCGATCACGCCAGGCGGCGAGAGCGCCGTCAGCCCTTTTCCAGGTACTCGGCGCGTTCCTCGTCGACCAGGGCGGCGACCGAGGCGGCCAGGGCGGGATGCCGGGCCAGCTCCGGGTCCTCCTCGACCAGGGCGATCGCCTCGGCGCGGGCGTCGCGGATCAGGTCGGTGTCCCGCAGCAGCGACAACAATCGCAGGTGGGACCGGCGGCCGGACTGGGTCGCGCCCAGCACGTCGCCCTCGCGGCGCTGCTCCAGGTCCAGCTCGGCGAGCTTGAAGCCGTCCGTGGTCGAAGCGACCGCGTCCAACCGCTCCCGGGCCGACGAGCCCTCCACCGCCTCCGTCACCAGCAGACAGAGGCCGGCGGCCGAGCCCCGACCGACCCGCCCGCGCAACTGGTGCAGTTGGGATACGCCGAACCGGTCGGCGTCCAGCACGATCATCACGGTGGCGTTGGGCACGTTCACGCCCACCTCGACCACCGTCGTCGCCACCAGCACGTCCAGATCGCCGGCGGCGAAGGAGCGCATCACCGCGTCCTTCTCGTCGGCCGGCAGCCGCCCGTGCAGTACGCCGATCCGCAGCCCGTGCAGCGGGCCCTCGGCGAGCAGCGGCGCCACCTCGGTCACCGCGAGGGGCGGCCGGCGGCCGTTGTCGTCCTCGCGTGGAGCCTCCTCGTCGCTCTGCGGTCCCTCACCGATACGCGGGCAGACCACGTACGCCTGGTGGCCGGCGGCGACCTCCTCGCGCAACCGGCGCCAGGCCCGGTCGAGGAAGGCTGGCTTCTCGGCGGCCGGCACCACGTGCGAGGCGATCGGCGAACGCCCCTGCGGCAACTGGGAGAGGGTGGAGACCTCCAGGTCGCCGTAGACGGTCATCGCGACCGTACGCGGGATCGGGGTGGCGGTCATGACCAGCACGTGCGGCGGCTGGTCGGCCTTGGCGCGCAGCGCGTCCCGCTGCTCCACACCGAACCGGTGCTGCTCGTCGACGACCACCAGGCCCAGGTCGTGGAAGTCGACCCCCTCGTAGAGCAGGGCGTGGGTGCCCAGCACGATGCCGGCCCGCCCCTCGGCCACCTCGGCGAGCGCCCGCCGCCGGGCCGCCGCGCCGAGCGATCCGGTGACCAGCTCCACCCGGGTGGCGTTGTCGGCCGCGCCCAGCTCGCCGGCCTGCGCAAGCGGGCCGAGCAGGTCGAGCATGCCCCGGTGGTGCTGGGCGGCGAGCACCTCGGTCGGGGCAAGCAGCGCCGCCTGCCCACCGGCGTCGACCACCTGGAGCATGGCCCGCAACGCGACCACGGTCTTGCCGGAGCCCACCTCGCCCTGGAGCAGCCGGTGCATCGGGTGCGCGGTGGCCAGGTCGGCGGCGATCTCCCGGCCCACGGCCTGCTGGCCGGCGGTCAGCTCGTACGGCAGCCGGGCGTCGAACGCGTCCAGCAGGCCGCCCGGTTTGGCGGGCCGGGCCCGCGCCGGCCAGGCCGCCGCCCGGTGCTTGCGCTGCACCAGGGTGAGCTGCACGGCGAACGCCTCGTCCCACTTGAGCCGGCGCCGGGCCCGATACAGCTCCTCCTTGGTGGACGGTCGATGGATCTCACGCAGCGCCGACCCGATGCCGACCAGGTTCCGGGTGGCCCGGACGGTGGCCGGCAGCGGGTCCTCCGGCGGGGTGAAGGTGTCCAGCACGACCCGCACGCAGCGGGCGATCACCCAGGTCGGCACCGCCGCGGCGGCCGGGTAGACCGGAATCAGCGCCCCGGCGAACTCCTCGACCTCCTCGTTGGCCGCCGCCTCGCCGTCGCCGCCCTCGCCGAGCAGGACGTACTCCGGGCCGTTGAGCTGTCGCTTGCCCCGGAACTCGGTGACCTTGCCGGCGAACAGCCCCCACCGGCCGGGGCGCAGCTCCCGCTCCCGCCACGCCTGGTTGCCGAAGAAGGTGAGGGTGAGTACGCCGCCGGAGCCGTCCCCGACGGTCACCTCCAGCAGGCTGCCCCGGCGCTGGCGCATCGGTCGTACGGCGGTGCGCTGCACCTGGGCCAGCACGGTGACCTGCTCCCCCACGTCCAGCGAGCGGATGTCGGTGTGCTCGCCGCGCTCGTCGTAGCGGCGGGGAAAGTGGTAGATCAGGTCGCCGGCGGTGTGCAGGTCGAGGTGGCCGGCCAGGGCCTTGGCGGTCTTCTCCCCGACCAGCTTCTTCAGTGGCGTGTCGACCGTGGCCGGTTCGCTCGTCATTCGACCCCCACCAGTAGCGGATAGTGCGGCTGCCCGCCCTCGTACGCCTGGACCTCCACGAACGGCCAGGAACGCTCGACGTGCTCGCGTACCCGGTCGGTCAGCCCGGCCGGGGCGTCCGCCCCGCGGAGCAGGGTGACCAGCTCACCACCGCCGCCGAGCATCCGGTCGACCACGGCGGTGCAGGTGGCCACCAGGTCGGCGCCGATGAGGTGCACCTCCCCCTCGACCAGTGCCAGCACGTCGCCCGGCCGGCACGGGCCGGCCACGGTGAGCGCCTCCCGGCCGGCATGGCAGACCTCGGCGTACCGGCAGGCGCCCGCGGCCTCGGCCATCGCGATGACGTCGTCCTCGAATCGCCGGGACGGGTCGCGCACGGCGAGCGCGGCGAGGGCCTGCACCGGGGAGCGAGTGGGCACCACGCTCACCTTCACCCCGATCCCGTGCGCCTCGCGCGCGGCGGTGCTCGCCACCGCCTGCGTGTTGGGGTCGTTGGGCAGCACCACCACCCGGGCCGCCCCGGTGGCCCGGATCGCGTCGAGCAGTTCGCCGGTGGACGGGTTGGCCGGCACCACGGTGGCCCCCTCGGCGGCGAACAGCTCGGCGATGCCGGCGCCGGTGGCCACCACCACGGCCGCCCGGCCGTCGGGCAGCGGGACCGGCGCGGGCAGCGCGACCTGGTCGGCGAACCGGGTCACCGTGATCCGGTGCGGGCGGCCGGCGACGACCCCCGCCTCGATCGCCGCGCCGACGTCGTTGACGTGCACGTGCACGTTCCAGGTGCCGCCGCCGGGGCTGCCGTCGCCGACGATGACGAGCGAGTCGCCGAGCGGGTCCAGCTCGGCGCGCAGCCGGGCCACCGCCTCGTCGGTGGCGTCGAGCAGGTACTGCACCTCGTAGGCGTACGCCGGGGAGCCGGTCTCCCGGACGGCGGTGGCGGGCGGGCGGACCGTGGGCCGCGCGGGCGGCGGCTGCTCGGGGCTCTCCCCGGTGACCACCTCGACCAGCGCGTCCAGCAGCAGGCAGAGGCCGCGCCCGCCGGCGTCCACCACACCGGCGCGGGCCAGCGCGGGCAACTGCTCCGGGGTACGCGCGAGCGAGCGGGCGGCACCGGCCGCGGCGGCCCGCACCACGCTGCGCAGGTCGTCGCTGTCCGCCTGCTCGGCGGCGCGTGCGGCGGCGGCGACCACGGTGAGCAGGGTGCCCTCGACCGGGTGGGCGACGGCGGCGTAGGCGGCAGTGGTGGCGGCGGCCAACCCGGCGGCGAACTGCCGGCCGCGGACCGCCGGGGCGGCGGCCAGCGCGTCGGCGAGACCACGCAGGATCTGCGACAGGATCACCCCGGAGTTGCCCCGCGCGCCCAGCAGCGCGCCCTGGGCCATCAGCCGCAGCGCGTGCCCGTGCGGGGTGTGCCCGTCGTCGGGCAGGGTGTCCAGGTCCATGGCGAGGGCCTGCTGCGCGGAGGTGAGGGTGAGCACCAGGTTGGTGCCGGTGTCGCCGTCCGGGACCGGGTAGACGTTGAGGTCGTCGACCTCGCCCTGGTGCCGCTGGAGGGCGGCCAGCCCGCTCGCGCACCAGCGGCGTACCGCGGCGGCGTCGAGGGAGTCCAGCACGACCGGAAGCCTACTGGCGCGCACCGACACGCGCCGGGGTCGCCCGGTCCGCGTCGGCGTGTCCGCCGGGCCGGGGCCGCTGACCGGCCGCCCTGCCCCACCGGTACGCTGGGCAGGTCTCCATCGCTTCCAGCCGGGTCCGGTTGGGCGTACCGGCATGTCATCGGGTAACCTGACCAGGTTGCCCGGGCAGCGCCTGGCGGCGACCTCATGAACGTTTCAAACCCAGGAGTATCCCGTGGCTAGCGTGTGCGACGTCTGTGGCAAGGGGCCGGGCTTCGGCCACAACGTGTCCCACTCGCACCGGCGGACCAACCGCCGCTGGAACCCGAACATCCAGTCGGTGCGTACCCCGGCCGGTGGCGGCACCACCAAGAAGATGCAGGTCTGCACGTCGTGCATCAAGGCCGGCAAGGTCACCCGCGCCTGACGCGGTAGCGCCACCCAACACTCGTCGGTTGCCGGCGGACCCGATCGGTCCGCCGGCTTCTGTCGTGCCCGCGAGGCGTACGACGAAGGGCCCGACCCCTTGTGGGGGTCGGGCCCTTCGTGTTCGCTCCTGTCAGCGGTTGCCGGTCAGGAGGTGCTGTAGCCGCGGGTGGCGATCCAGTCGGCGAGGTTGTCGACGCTCATCCGGTAGGAGGCGGTGTTCGGGTTGGCGGAGTCGGCGATGGTGACGGTCTTGCCGTTGTCGTGGTAGCCGACGACGCTGATGTAGTGGCCGCCTTCGAAGGAGTGGGTGTTGCCGTCGGTGTCGGTGGCGGTGCCGGCGATGTTGGCGACCACGGCGCGGCCGTCGTCGACGGTGCGGACGATGTCGGTGCGCAGCTTGTCGGTCTGCTTGTCGTCGGCCTTGCTGTCACGGATCTCGACCGAGTGGTAGGCGTCGGTCTTGCCGGTCTCCTTGTTCAGGACCGGGGTGATGTCGTTGATGCTGTTGGTGCCGTTCTCGGTGGTGCCCATCTCCTTGGCCATGGTGTCGACGTCGATGTTCTTGTCCTGGACGGAGAGGGCGTTACGGGCGGCGGCGGGGCCGCAGTAGTAGAAGTTGGGCTGGGCCTGGTAGCGGACGTGGAGTTCCCGCTCGGCGGCCGGCTTGGGGGCGGGCTTGTCGGCGGCGTGCGCGGCGATGGCAGGGCCGGCGATCCCACCGGCGGTGGCGGCGATACCGGCGACGGTCAGGGTGGTCTTGCGCAGGATGTCGGTACGCATGACAAAAGCCTTTCGTTGGGGGTTCGCGACAGGCCCGCGACAGGGGGGTGCGGGTGTCACGCAGGAGGGGGGAAGTCTTCGGGGGTCCGGCGGCGTGGCCTGCTCGGGTGGCCCGGGTGGTGTAACGACCGGCGGTGGCGGGTCATTCCGCCGGGCCGGCGGCCCGATTTCGTCGGGCGGGGTGACCGGCGCGGGGGGTGCGGCACGGTCAGCCATGTACAACGCCCCGACCCCCCGCATGATTCCGGCCCACGGGTGGCCCCGACCACGGGACACCCCACCCCGCGAACCCACCCATCCCACCCAGACCGGACATTCGGCGCGGGCGGGGTGCCGCAGTCCGTTGGGGGTCACGCAGGATGCGGCATGTGGTGGTCTTCCGGACGCCGGAGACCACCACATGCCGCACATGGAGCCGATCAAGCGGGCGGGGCGGAGCGGGGCGGGGTCAGAGGGTGCGGCCGAAGGAGAGGCAGCCCGGCTCGTCCTTGTAGAAGCCGAAGTTCGGGATCCGCTCGTAGCCGGCCGAGGTGTACATCGCGATCGCCTCGGGCTGCCGGTCACCGCACTCCAGGATGATCCGCTTGCGGCCCTGCTCCCGCGCGGACCGTTCGACTGCGGCGAGCACCGACCGGGCGACGCCCCGCCCCCGGACCGCCGGCGCGGTGTACATCCGCTTCAGTTCGGCCGTCGCGCCGTCGTCGCCGTGGCTGCGCCAGCCGCCGCAGCCCACCGGCTGCCCGTCGAGGTAGGCGACCAGGAAGGCACCGGCCGGGGGCGCGAACTCCGCCGCGTCGACCGGGGTCTCGTCGCCGCTGCCGCCGTACCGCTCGCCGAGGTCGGCCAGGGCCGCCCGGATCAACGCCTGCGACTCGGGCGCGTCGAAGCGCCGCGGCCGGATCTCGATCTCGCTCACGTGATGAAGGCTACGACCGGAGACCGCTCCACCCCGACCCGCCCGGCACACGTCGGTCGCAGATCACTCCGTACGGCGGAAGTGGTCCCATCCGGTGGGGCCGTCGTACGCCGCGCCGTCCACGGTGACCCCGGCGCCCTCGGCCACCCGCCCGATCGGCCGCCACCCGGTCGGCAGCGCCGCCGTGGCCGGGAAGGTCGCCGCCAGGGCGTGGTCCTCGCCGCCGGCCAGGATCCACGAGTACGGGTCGACGCCCAACGCCTGGGCCGCGTCGCGCATCTGCCGGGGCACCTCGAACGCGTCCCGGGTCACGTCGATCGCCACCCCACTGGCCTTGGCCACGTGCCCCAGGTCGGCCAGCAGCCCGTCCGAGACATCGATCATGGCGGTGGCGCCGTGCCCGGCCGCCTCCGGGCCGGCTCGATACGGCACCTCGGGGCGGCGGTACGCCTCGACCAGCAGCCGGGGCGTCCGGAAGCCCCGGGAGAGCACGGTGTAGCCGGCCGCCGCCCAGCCGGTCCGCCCGGCCAACGCCACCACATCGCCCGGGCGGGCCCCGGAACGGACCACCGGCGGCCGGCCCGCCAGGTCGCCCAGGGCGGTCACCGCGATCGTGATGATGGGGCTGGACGACATGTCCCCGCCGACCACACCCGCCCCCACCAGAGCCGCCTCGGCGCCCAGCCCGTCGGCCAGTTCCTCCGCCCAGCTCGGCTCCAGCTCGGCCGGGATGCAGAGGGCGACCAGCAGCGCGGTCGCGGTGGCGCCCATGGCCGCGATGTCGGCCAGGTTGGCCGCCGCCGCCCGGTGCCCGATGTCCCGCGCCCCGGACCAGTCCCGGCGGAAGTGCCGCCCCTCCACCAGCACGTCGGTGGAGGCCACCACCCGCCGGTCCGGGGCCGCGACCACCGCCGCGTCGTCACCCGGGCCGAGCAGACAGCTCTCCCCGTACGCCAGCCGGGCCGTCACCCGGTCGATCAGCCCGAACTCCCCGACACCCGCGACTGTCATGCCGTCCCCTCGTCGCGCTCTTCCGTCTTCACATTCCCGCACCACGCCCCGGCGTGTCCTCGCTCACCGCGTCCAGCCGGCCACCGATAGGGATCTGGCCTGCTCCGTAAGGTAGTTTCACCCTTCGGGTCGCCCCAGTCGGCGACGGACGGAGGTCGAGTCGTGGTACAGGCGTACATCCTCATCCAGACCGAGGTCGGTCGGGCGCGTGACGTGGCCGGTCAGATCGCGGACCTTGCCGGCGTGGTACGGGTCGACGCCGTCACCGGGCCGTACGACGTGGTCGTGCTCACCGAGGCGAACACCGTCGACGAGCTTGGCAAACTCATCGTCAGCAAGGTGCAGATGGTGCCCGGCATCACCCGCACCCTCACGTGTTCGGTGGTGCGCCTGTAAGTGGACGAGATCACTTCCTCCCCCGCTCCCGACGAAACTCCGCGCCGGGACCGGAGCACCCGCAGCGCCGCCCTCTGGGCAACCCTGGTCGCCGTGCCGGTCACCGCGGCGGTGGCCGGGTTCACCTTCGCCAAGTTCTCCCCCGATGAGCCAGCCGCCACGCCGAGCGCGTCGCCGACCGCCGTCCGGCCGCAGTCGACCGCACCGGTCGAGATGCCGGCGCCGGCCCTGGCGGAACGGCCGGCGACAGTGTGCCGCGCCCTGATGTCACAGCTTCCGGCGAGCGTCCGCGACCTGAACCAGCGCCCGGTCACCGCCGGCGCCGAGCAGAACGCCGCGTACGGCGACCCGGCGCTGACGGTCGCCTGCGGCGGCATCCCGCCGCTCAAGGTGTGCCCCGCGCCCGCCGCCACGTCGACCGACCAGCCGACCGACGGCTGCCTCCCCGCGACCGGCGATGTGTGGCGGGTCAACGGGGTCTGCTGGCACCCGGTGGAGGAGGCCGACGGCGCGGTGCTGACCACCGTCGACCGGGAGGTTCCCGTCCGGGTCCGGCTGCCCAAGGCGTACGAGCAGCCGCTCCAGTGGGTGGCCCCGATCTCCGACACGATCGTCGCCACGGTCCCGTCGGCCAAGACCGCGCCCTCCGGCTGCTCCTCCTGACCACCCGCCGTGCGGGTCGCCCCGGTCAGCGGCCCGCGCGGCGCAGGGCGGTACGGATGAGGCGGTTGACGAGCTTGGGATACTCCAGGCCGCTGGCCGCCCACATCCGGGGGAACATCGAGGTCGGCGTGAAGCCGGGCATGGTGTTGATCTCGTTGAGATAGACGTCCAGCTCGGGGGTGACGAAGAAGTCGACCCGGGCCAGTCCGGAGCAGTCCAGGGCGGTGAACGCGCGGGCGGCGTACTCCTGCACCTGGCGGGTGACCCGCTCGGGCAGGTTCGCCGGGACGTCGTACTCGCAGACCTCGTCGGCGTAGATGTACTTGGCCTCGAAGTCGTACCAGTCGTGGCCGCCGATCATCCGCACCTCGGCCAGCACCGACGCCTCCGGGGCACCGCCGGCCTCCCCCTCCAGCACGCCGCATTCGATCTCGCGGCCGACGACCGCGCCCTCGACCAGCACCTTGGTGTCGATCTCGCGGGCGGTGGCGACCGCCGCGTCGAGCTGCGACCAGTCGTCGACCTTGGTGATGCCGAAGGAGGAGCCGGCCCGGGAGGGCTTGACGAACACCGGCAGGCCCAGCCGCTCCTTGTCCTCCTCGGTCATGGTCATCCCGTTGCGGAGCACCACGTACGGGCCGACCGGGATGCCCTCGGCGACGCAGAGCTTCTTGGTGAACTCCTTGTCCATGGCGGCCGCGGAGGCGAAGACGTTCGCCCCGACGTACGGGATGTCGGCCATCTCCAACATGCCCTGGATGGTGCCGTCCTCGCCGTACGCGCCGTGCAGCACCGGGAAGACCACGTCCACGTCAGCCAGCGCCCGGGGGCCCTGGGTCGGGTCGAGCACCATCAGGCCGCCCGCCGCCGGGTCCGCGCGCAGCACCAGTTCCGCCCCGGAACTGGAGGTGATCTCCGGCAGCTTGCGGTCCTGGATCGCGAGCTGGCTCGGGTCGCCGCTGGCCAGCACCCACTGGCCCCGCCGGGTGATGCCGACCGGCACCACCTCGAACTCGTCCGGGTCCAGCGCGTCCAGCACACTGCCCGCGCTGACGCAGGAGATGCCGTGCTCGGGGCTACGGCCGCCGAAGACGATCGCCACACGGGTCTTGCCTGGCGTGGTCACTGGTGGTCACCTCTTCGGTCGCGACTGCGGCTGGCCGTGCTCGCCCGTGGCGCTCACCCGGTTGACCTTACTGTGCGTGGCGAGCGCGGGTGGTCGATACCCGGGGAGACGGGTGGGTGAACCGATCCGGGCAACGAATCTTATACGGTGAGTAATCGGGCCGCGACCGGGCGGGATGCGGCTCAGACGCTCCGGAGCCCGTCTGGACGGCGCCCGACTGCAAGGACCTTGACCCGCTGCCGCCCTGCGCGGACCATGCCGAGCGCCATGAAGGCGCCGGCGATCCGGTCCGCCGCCTCCCGGCCGTCCACCCCGACCACCTGCCGGCGGCGCTCCGGGCTCGTCCGCTCGTTGCGCGCCCCGCCGTCGAGCGGCCGGACGTCGGTGAGGACCACGAGGAAACGGGTCACCGGCGCACCGCCGGTCCGGGGCGGCAGGCCGTCGCCGTCATTGCGCGCCCCCTCCCGCCCGCTCCGGGGCAAGGGGCACGCGGCGGTCGGACCATGGGGGGAGAACAACCCGACTACCGCGCACCCCGTCCCTCCGGTCGCTCACCACCACCGTCGCCACGACAACCGGCGGTGAGGACGTGATCACAGACTGACATGTTGGTACACATGAATGCAACTCTCATCGATCTTCTCTCATGCCCACTTTCCCATCGAATGTGCGACCATCGATACATGGCGCCGAAGACCGCCCGGGCCCGACGGCTCGGCATCGCTCTGCGTACCCACCGGGAAGCCGCCGGCCTGACCCTGGAAGTCGCGGCCGACGAGATCAACAGCACCCGGAGCACCCTGTCCCGGTACGAGAACGCCCAGACGCTGATCAGTCCGGCCACCGTGCGCGCCCTGCTCACCCTCTACGAGGTGAGCCCGGACGAGATCGCCGCAGCGGTGCAACTGGCCAAGGACGCCCGCAAGCCCGGCTGGTGGGTCTCCTACTCGTACCTGCTGGACCGGCGGACCATCGACTTCATCGCGCTGGAGGCGGAGGCGACCGGGATCGCCAACTTCGAGCCCTCCGTGGTGCCCGGCCTGCTCCAGACCGCCGACTACATCCGCGGCGTGATGCGCGGCGGCCCGCACACCCTCAGCGACGAGCAGGTGGAGCAACGGGTCCACCTGCGACTCGACCGGCAGCAGCGGCTCACGGGTGACGATCCGCCGATCCTGGACGCCATCATCGACGAGGGCGCGTTGCTGCGCCCGGTCGGCGACCGGTCCGTGATGGAGGGGCAGCTACGGCACCTGCTGAAGATGGGCGAGCTGCCCAACATCACCGTGCAGGTGATCCCCCTCGCCGCCGGTTATCACCGGGGAACCCGCGGCTCCCTGCACATCCTGGAGTTCGCCGACCCGGAGGACCCGATCATCGCCTCCGTGGAGACGGTCGCCGGGCAGATGGTCCTGGACCGGCCGGAGGACCTGCGTACCTGCACCAAGATCATGGAGCACCTGCGGACCGTGGCGCTGAGCCCGGCGGCCAGCCGGGAACAGCTCCTCCGCTTACTGGACGAGAGGTAGAACCACGATGAACGGCACGAACAGCCGCCAGCCGGTCACCGGCTGGCGCAAGAGCAGCCACAGCGGCGACGCGGGCGCGTGCGTCGAGATGGCGTCGCTGCCCGAGGCGGTCGCGGTGCGCGACTCCAAGGACCCGGCCGGCCCGGTGCTGGTCTTCTCCCCGGCCGCCTGGGCGGCCTTCACCACCGCACCGCCGCTCGGCTGACCCACCCGCGCAGGCGTGAACGACGGATGCGGGCGGCGAGGGCACCCGCATGCGCCCCGGGCCGACCGGCGTCCCTCCCGCCGACGCGCCGTGGCTCAGGCGGGCCGCCGGGCGGTGACGGCCGTGGCGTCCAGGTCCTCGTCGTGCACCACCGTCGGCACCAGGCCCGCTCCGGTCAGCACCGCGCAGAGCGCCTCGGACTGCGCGACGCTCACCTCGACCGCCAGGTGCCCGCCCGGGGCCAGCCACTCGGCCGCGCCGGCCGCCACCCGGCGCAGCACGGCCAGCCCGTCCGCGCCGCCGTCCAGGGCCACCGGCGCCTCGTGCAGCCGCGCCTCCGCCGGCATCAGCGCCACCGCGCCGCTCGGCACGTACGGGGCGTTCGCCACCACCAGGTCGAGCCGGCCCCGCCACTCGGACGGGACCGGCGCGAACAGGTCGCCCTGGTAGACGGGCACGCCGAGCGGGGCGAGGTTGCGTCGGGCGCAGGCCACCGCGGCCGGGTCGATGTCGGCGGCGGCCAGCCAGCGCGGACCGAGCCGGCCGTGCAGCACCAGCGCGGCGGCACCCGACCCGCAGCAGAGGTCGAGCACGGCGGGGGCCGGCCCGGCCGCCGCCGCGGCGGCGGACACCAGCAGCGTGGTACGCCCGCGGGGCACGAACACCCCGGGGTCGACGGCGACCCGCAGGCCGCAGAACTCGGCCCAGCCGAGCAGATGCTCCAGCGGCCGGCCGGCGACCCGGCGGTCGACGAGATCGATCAGTGCCTCGGCCGAGTCGGCGGCGGCGATCAGCAGGTCCGCCTCGTCCTCGGCGTAGACGCAGCCGGCGGCGCGCAGCCGGCTGACGAGGGCGGGACGGTCGGGATGGAACGGTGCCATGGGGATGCCCTTCGGGAACACTCGTCGGCGCTCCCGGCGTCGCCTACTCCCGAGGCGACGCGGACTCGGAGGGAGCGCCGGTCCTTCGCTGGTGGATCGGACTCACCCCCTTCGGTCGAGGCCCGGGTGGGCCGTGGCTGCCCGTCACGATAGCCGAGCCGGCGGCGCCGCGCCGCCCCGGCGTACGGTCCACCCTGCGGGGTCAGGCCGCGCTGGCATCCAGTGCGGCGGTCAGGTCGGCCACCAGGTCGGCGGTGTCCTCGATGCCGCAGGAGAGCCGGACGAAGCCGGGGGCGGTGTCGTCGCCCCACTGGGCCCGCCGGTCGGCCGTGGTGTGCACCCCGCCGAACGAGGTGGCGGCGGCGACCAGGCGCGACGCGTCGAGGAACCGGGCCACCCGGTCGGCGTCGCCCAGGTCGAACGAGAGCACCCCGGGCATCCGTCGCATCTGGACCGAGGCGACCGGATAGGCCGGATCCCCCGGCAGCCCGGGCCAGCGCAGACCGGTCACGTCGGCACGGCCGGCGAGCAGCCGGGCGAGCGCCTCCGCGTTGGCGGTCTGCCGGGCCAGCCGCAGGTCGACGGTCGCCAGCGAGCGGTGGGCCAGCCAGCAGTCGAACGCCCCGGGCACCCCGCCGGTCGTCATGCGCCAGGTGGTCACCGGGTCGAGCAGCTCGGCGGAGCGGGTCGCCACGTACCCGAGCACCAGGTCGGAGTGGCCGGTCAACGCCTTGGTGCCGGAGGCCACCACCACGTCGGCGCCGAGGTCCAGCGGGCGCTGACCGAGCGGGGTGGCGGTGGTGTTGTCCACCGCCACCAGCGCGCCGGCCGCGTGCGCCCGGTCGGCCACGTCCGCCACGTCGACGACATCCAGGCCCGGATTCGCCGGGGTCTCCAGCAGCACGAGCCGGACACCGTCGAATGACGGGTACGGCCCGGCGGTCGGGGCGAGGAGCGTCCGTACGCCGAACGACTCCAGCGTGCCGGCGGCGAAGGCCCGCACGGTGTAGTACCCGTCGGCGGGGAGCAGCACGGTGTCGCCGGGGCGCAGCAGGGCCAGCAGCAGCCCGGTGATGGCCGCCTGGCCGCTGGCGAAGACCCGGCAGTCGCCGCCCTCCAGCTCGCCGATGGCCGCCTCCAGCAGCCGCCGGGTCGGGTTGTCCGGCCGGCCGTACCCGTTGGGTGCCGCCGCCGGCCCCTGCCACGGGTCCAGGTGGTACGGCGCGGCGAAGACCGGGCCGGGCAGGAACGGCTCCCCCGGCGTCGGCGCGGGCAGCCCGGCGTGCACGCTACGGGTGCCGTCACCCCAGTCGCTCATGATTCCCGCCTCACTCGTAGGACTCGGGCTTCGCGGTCCGGCTCATCAGGGCGTCCACGGCGAGCCGTGGGTCCATCCCCTCGTGGCAGATCCGCTCGATCTGCTCGGTGATCGGCATCTCCACGCCGTTCGCCCGGGCCAGGTCCCGGATGGACAGGCAGCTCTTCACGCCCTCGGCGGTCTGCCGGGTGGCCGCCTGCGCCTGTTCCAGGGTCTCCCCCCGGCCCAGGTGCTCGCCGAAGGTCCGGTTCCGGGCCAGCGGGGAGGAACAGGAGGCGACCAGGTCGCCCATGCCGGCCAGCCCGGCGAAGGTGATCGGGTCGGCGCCGAGCGCCACGCCCAGCCGGGCGGTCTCGGCCAGACCCCGGGTCATCAGCATGGCCCGGGTGTTGTCGCCGAAGCCCATCGCGGTGGCGATCCCGTACGCCAGGGCGATCACGTTCTTCACCGCTCCGCCCAGCTCGCAGCCGATCACGTCGTCGTTGGTGTACGGGCGGAAGTACGGCGTCCGGATCGACGACTGGACGAGGGCGGCCCGCCGGCTGTCGGTGCCGGCGACCACGGTCGCGGCGGGCTGCTCGGCGGCGATCTCCGGGGCCAGGTTGGGCCCGGAGACGACCACCACCCGGTCGGCCGGCACCCCGGCGGTCTCCATGATCACCTGGCTCATCCGCTTGGTGGTGCCCAGCTCGATGCCCTTCATCAGGGAGACCAGCGTGGCGTCGGGGGCCAGGTACGGGGTCCACCCGGCGAGGTTGCCGCGCAGCGTCTGCGACGGCACCGAGAGCACCACCACCTCCGCCCCGACGATCGCCTCCTCGGCGTCGCCGGTCGCGGTGACCCGGTCGGGCAGCCGCACGCCCGGCAGGTAGTCCGGATTGCGGCGCTCGGTCCGGATCACCTCGGCCACCGACTGCCGCCGGGCCAGGATCGTCACGTCCCGGCCGGCGTCCGCGAGGATCTTGGCGAACGCCGTACCCCACGACCCCGCCCCCAGCACCGCGACATGCCCACTCATGCCGTCGCCTCCCTACGGTCGGCGACGCCATGCGGCACCACCGCACCGAGCCGGCCGATTCGCTCGCCCCGCTCGCTCATTCCGTCGCCTCGCCCTTGCCGGGGGTACGGGTCCGGGCGGGACGCTCCCACAGCGGCGGCGGGGTGCCGCCACGGATCTCGGCGACCATGTCCCGGATCCGCAGCATGATCGTGTCGGTCATCTCCTCCAGCACCGCCCGGGACGGGGTGGCGTCCGCCCAGCGGCTCAGGTCGACCGGCGGCCCGGCCACCACGGTCACCGGGATCCGCGGGCGCAGGCTGAGCCGGCCGGTACGCGGCTCGAACATCCTCTCCGGCCCCCACATGGCGACCGGGATCACCGGCGCGCCGGTGGCCAGCGCCAGCCGGGCCGCCCCGGTCTTGCCCCGCATCGGCCAGAGGTCCGGTTCGCGGGTGATCGTCCCCTCCGGGTAGATCACCACCGCGCCGCCCGCCTGCACCGCGGCGACCAGTTTGTCCAGCGACTTGGCCGCCTCGACGGTGCCGCGCTCCACCGGGATCTGCTTGCACCGGTACAGGATCCAGCCGATCACCGGTATCCGGAACAGGCTGGCCTTGCCCAGAAACTGCGGCCAGCGCCCGGCGTCGTGGACGAAGTGCGCGGCGACCAGCGGATCGGTGTGCCCGACGTGGTTCGGCACGATGATGATGCCGCCGGGGTGGCGCAGGTGCTCCATGCCCCGCCAGGTGCGCCGCGTCCAGACGTTCAACGGCGGCTTGACCAGCACCACGGCCAGCCACTGCCAGAACCCGAGCCTCCGCGGTGCCACCCTGCCTCCTCGAATCGCCCGACCCACACGCCCGCGACGAAATCATGCCTGCTCGCCCTGGGTCCGGCCAGTGAGGGTACCGCCGTCCGACTGGCAGGATGGTCACGTGCCCGAGCCGACCTGGACCGTGGTGATGCCGGTGAAGCGCCTCGGGGCGGCGAAGAGCCGCCTGCGGGGCGCGCTGCCCGCCGTACCCCATGAGGAGCTGGCGTTGGCGCTGGTGGCCGACACGGTCCGCGCGGTGCGGACCTGCCCGGCCGTCGGCGAGATCCTGGTGGTCAGCGACGACGCGCGGGTGGCCGCGGAGGCGACGGCGGCCGGCGCGCGGGTGCTGCCGGACCCGGCCGGCGGGTTGAACGCCGCGTTCCGGCGGGGCGCGGCGGTCGCCGGCCCGCGCGCCGCGGTGGCCGGCCTCACCGCCGACCTGCCCGCGCTGCGACCGGCCGAGCTGGCCGCGGCGCTGCGGGCCGTCCCGACCGGCCCGCCCGGGGTACGCGGGTTCGTGGCCGACGCCCCGGGCAGCGGCACCGTGCTGCTCGCCGCGCCGGCCGGGGTGCCGCTGGACCCCCGGTTCGGGATGGGCTCGGCGGCGGCGCACGCGGCGAGCGGGGCGCTGCCGCTGCGCGGCGACTGGCCGACCCTGCGCCGGGACGTGGACACCGCCGCCGACCTGGCCGCTGTCGCGCGGCTGAGCCCCGGTCCGCGCACGGCGGGACTGCTCGGCGGACCGCTCGGGTACGGTGCTGGCATGCAGGGCACGGTGGCCACCTACGACGCGTCGACCCGCAGCGGCGTGCTGCTCCTGGACGACGGCACCGAGCTGCCCTTCCCGGCCCGCGCCTTCGACGCCTCCGGGCTGCGGCTGCTCCGGCTCGGCCAGCGGGTCCGGATCGAACGGGACGCGGCGGGCGAGATCGTCCGCGTGACGTTGCCGACGATGGCCTGAGCAACCTGCCCCGAGTTCATTTTCCGTTCACCGCAATCGGGGAATCATGAGGTGGTGAGCACCCCTCGCGAGCAGCCCGAGAGCACGCAGCACATCCCCGACCCCGAGTCGCCCCGCAACGGCATCCCGGCCCGGGGCGCCGACGGCCGGTTCCGCCGGGTCCGCGCGCCGGAGGAGGACCTCGCCGTCGACCCGGCGGACCTGGACGCCGCGGCCGCCTCCGCGGGCCTGGAGGAGGCGCTCGACCCGGTCGAGGGCCCGGGCCCGTACGCCGAGCGGGCGGCGGCGCAGCCGCTGCCCGAGGACCGGTTCCTCAACCGGGAACTCTCCTGGCTCGACTTCAACGCCCGAGTGCTGGCGCTGGCCGAGGACCCGCGTACCCCGCTGCTGGAGCGGGTGAAGTTCCTGGCCATCTTCGCCAGCAACCTGGACGAGTTCTACATGGTGCGGGTGGCCGGGCTGAAGCGCCGGCTCTCCGCCGGCCTGCCGGTACGCGGCGGCGACCGGCTGCCGCTGCGTACCCAGCTGGAGCTGATCGCGGCGAAGGCCGCCGACCTGGTCGCCCGGCAGGCCAACTGCTTCGTCGACGACGTGCTGCCGAGGCTGGCCGAGGAGGACATCCGGATCCTGCGCTGGGCCGAGCTGGACGACCCGGAACGGGAGCGGCTGCGTACCTGGTTCCGGGAGCACATCTTCCCGGTGCTCACCCCGCTCGCGGTGGACCCGGCGCACCCGTTCCCGTACATCTCGGGACGGTCGTTGAACCTCGCCGTGTCGGTGCGCGAGCCGGACGGTGGTTCGGAGCTGTTCGCGCGGGTGAAGGTGCCCAACAACGTGCCCCGGTTCGTCCGGGTGGCCCGGGACGCGCCCGGCGTCTGCTTCATCCCGGTGGAGGACCTCATCTCGGTGCATCTCGGGCAGCTCTTCTCCGGGATGCAGGTGGTGGAGTGCCACCTGTTCCGGGTGACCCGCAACGCCGAGGTGGAGGTGGACGAGGACCGCGACGAGGACCTGCTCCAGGCGCTCGAACGGGAGCTGGCCCGGCGGCGCTTCGGCCCGCCGGTCCGGCTGGAGGTGGCCGCCTCGATCTCCGACCGGATGCTGGAGCTGCTCGTCCGGGAGCTGGACATGCACGACCAGGAGGTGCTACGGGTGCCCGGCCTGCTGGACCTCTCCGCGCTCTGGCAGGTGTACGGCGAGGCCGACCGCCCCGAGCTCAAGGACCCGCCGTTCGTGCCGGCCACCCACCCCCGGCTCACCGAGGGCGAGGTGCCGCGCAGCGTCTTCGCCACCCTGCGCGACGGGGACGTGCTGGTGCACCACCCGTACCACTCGTTCGCCACCAGCGTGCAGCGCTTCATCGAGCAGGCCGCCGCCGACCCGGGCGTGCTGGCCATCAAGCAGACCCTCTACCGCACCAGCGGCGATTCCCCGATCGTGGACGCGCTGGTCGACGCGGCCGCCGCCGGCAAGCAGGTGGTGGTGCTGGTCGAGTTGAAGGCGCGCTTCGACGAGGTGGCGAACATCGGCTGGGCCCGCACCCTGGAACGCGCCGGCTGCCACGTCGTCTACGGCCTGGTCGGTTTGAAGACGCACTGCAAGACCGCCCTGGTGGTACGCCAGGAGGGCAACCAGATCCGCCGCTACTGCCACATCGGCACCGGCAACTACCACCCGAAGACCGCCCGGACCTACGAGGACTTCGGCATGCTCACCGCCGATCCGGAGATCGGCGCCGACCTGACCGACCTGTTCAACGTGCTCACCGGCTACAGCCGGCAGACCGCGTACCGGCGACTGCTGGTGGCACCGCAGGGCATCCGCAGTGGCCTGATCGAGCGGATCGAGCGGGAGATCGCGCACGTCCGGCTCGGCATGCCGGGCCTGGTGCAGTTCAAGGTGAACGCCCTGGTGGACGAGGAGATCACCGACGCGCTGTACCGGGCCTCCCAGGCCGGCGTGCACGTCGACCTGCTGATCCGGGGCATGTGCACGCTGCGGCCAGGGGTGCCGGGGCTGTCGGAGAACATCCGGGTCCGCTCGATCCTCGGCCGGTTCCTGGAGCACTCGCGCATCTTCCGGTTCGGCAACAACGGCGACGGCGAGTTCTGGATGGGCTCGTCCGACCTGATGCACCGCAACCTGGACCGCCGGGTGGAGGCGCTGGTACAGGTGAGCGACCCGGTGGCCCGGGCCGAACTCGACTACGTGTTGACCGCCGCGTTCAGCCCGGAGGTGGACGCGTTCGAGCTGGCCGGGGACGGTAGCTGGAGCCGGCGTACCGGCACCCCCGACGAGCCGCTGACGCACCTGCAGGACCTGCTGCTGCACCGGGTGGGCGGGACGGCGGGGTGAGCGGGCCACGGTCGGCTCGGACCGGGCTTACGGTGAGCGGGTGACGGACGAGGAGCCGGTGCGGATCCGGGCAGCGGGCGGGGTGGCCTGGCGCCCGGGGGCGGACGGCGTCGAGGTGTGCCTGGTGCACCGCCCCCGGTACGACGACTGGTCGCTGCCCAAGGGCAAGCTGGACGCCGGAGAGCACTCGCTGCGGGCCGCCGTACGCGAGGTCGCCGAGGAGACCGACGTCCGGGCCGTGCCGCAGGTACGCCTGCCCACCGTCCACTACCGCAGCGAGGGGCGGCCGAAGGCGGTCGACTACTGGTCGATGCGGGCCGCCGCGACCGGCGGCTTCCAGCCCGACACCGAGGTCGACGAGGTGCGCTGGCTCGGGGTCGACGAGGCGGTACGCCGGGTCAGCTACCCGCACGACGCCGAGGTGATCGCCGCGTTCGCGGCGCTGCCGCCGGTGACCGGCACCGTGCTGCTGGTCCGGCACGGGCACGCCGGCAAGCGGGGCACCTGGACCGGCCCGGACCACGGCCGGCCGCTGGACGCCCAGGGCTGGGCGCAGGCGCGGACGCTGGCCGACCTGGTGGCCGTGGTCCGCCCGGTACGCCTGCTCGCCGCCTCGGCCCGCCGCTGCGTGCAGACCCTCGATCCGGCCGCCGCCCTGCTGGACCTGCCGATCGAGGTGACCGGCGACCTGGACGAGCCAAAGCCCGGCCAGCAGCCGGACGAGTGCGTCCTCGCCGCCGCGGCGCTCATCACCACGCTGGCCGTCGCCGGCGAACCGGTCGCCGTGTGCAGCCAGGGCAAGGTGATCCCGGGCCTGCTGGAGCGGCTGACCGGCCGGGCAGACGACTTCACCACCGCCAAGGGCGGCGGCTGGCTGCTCGCCTTCACCGGCGACCGCCTCCTCGCCGCCGACCGCCTGTAAGGAGGGGCCCCCTGTTAACGCCTCTGGTAGAGCCAGGTCCCCTTGTTAACACCGAATTCGGGCGGCGAGGCTAGGGCAGGGCCAGGGTCACCGCGACCGGCAGGTGGTCGCTGGCCGTGGTACGCGGTGCCGTCACCGCGCTGGCGGCGACGCCGGGCGAGACGAGAACGTGGTCGATCTGCTCGCGCGGGTCGTCGGCCGGGCTGGTCGGCAGCGGGCGGGCCGTGGCCAGGGCGTCGACCAGACCGGCCCGGGTGAACTCGCCGAACGCCGGCTCGCCGGGCTCGGTGTTCAGATCGCCGGCCAGCACCAGCGGACGACCGGCCGCGTACCGGGTGGCGAAGGCGGCGACCTCGCGGGCCTGGGCCACCGGCCCCTGCCCGGGCGGCGGTTGCAGGTGGGTGGCGACCACGGCGAGTTCCCGCCCGCCGAGGTCGAGCGTGACGCCGAGGGCCTGCGCCCCGGTCGGCGCGCCGTGCGGGGCGAGGGGTCGGGTCCGGCCGGACCGCACCGGGAAACGGCTCAGCACCGCGTCCCCCCACAGCGGATCGGCCGCGGGTGCGAAGACGTACGGCATCCGCAGCCGTCGGGCCAGCAGCGCGAGCGTGTCGTGGCCGCCGTTGAGCAGCCAGCCCCGGTCCACCTCGCTGAGCAGCACCACGTCGGGTCGTTCCCCGCTGACCGCCCGGGCCAGTCCGTCGAGGTCGAGCCGCCCGTCCAGCCCGAAACCCATCCGGATGTTGTACGCCACCACCCGTACGCTTCCCGGCGATCCGCCGCCCGGCGCAGCCGTCGGCACCGGTCGGTGGATCTCACCGGCCACGAAGGTCAGCAGCGTGACCCCGATGAACGCCCAGGCCAGTGCCGCGCCCGACAGGGCGGGCGGCGCGGCGGGCCGCCCGGTGACGGCGGCCACGGCGACGAGTACGGCCACCCCCACCGGCACCCACCCGTTGGGGTAGCCGAGGTCGTAGGCCGCGTAGTAGACGATCGACGAGACGGCGAAGAGCAGCATCCCGCCGACGGCGGCGTAGCCGCGCCGCGAGCAGCCGGGGGCCGGCCGTCCGGTGCGGGTCAGGGGCCGCGCCGAGCCTCGGCCGCCACCGTGGCCCGGGAGGATCCCGGCATCCACGCCCGGGTCGGTCCCGTTGTCGGCGCCATCCGCACCGTGCCCGCCAGCCGGAATGTTCGCGCGGGTCGCGCCGACGGGATGGGTGTCGGCGAGCGCGAGACAACCGGCGAGACCCGCGGCGACGAGCACGTACGCCGGCCGCAGCCAACCGGCCCAGCCGGCGGCGAAGAGCACCGCTCCGGCCAGCAACGCGCCCGGCCAGAGCGCCCGCGCGAGGCCCCGCGGTGGCCGGGTGAACGCCGCCCAGAGGAACAACCCGGCCGCCAGCGGGGCGAAGGCCGAAACGTGTTCCGGCGGCAGGCCGAGCCCGGGGAAGTCCGACGAGCTTGGCCCGAAGCCCCGCGAGACATGGCCGTAGGACTCGGCGGTGCTCCACAGTGCCGGGGAGAGCGCCACCTGACCGGCCAGCAGCATCGCCGGACCGGCCAACAGCCAGGCTCGTACGCCACCCCGGCCGCTCGGTGCCCCCGTCGCCCCGATCGGCGGTACGGAACGCGTCTGGGCGGCCAGAAACGCCCCGACCAGCAGCGTGCTGAGCGGCCACGCCAGCCAGCCGTCCCGCCAGACCAGGTCCACCGTGCCGAGCAGCGCGTGGCCGACCGCGCTACCCGCCAGGCCCAGCACCAGTCCGGGGACCGGCCGGTCGGTGCGGGCGGCGGTGGCGGCGAGCCAGACCAGGCCGGCGAGCAGCCCGGCGCAGGCCAACCAGAGCTGCGGCTGGCCGCCGGGCGCAGCGGTCAGGGCGAGCCGGGCGGCGGCCAGCGCCCCGGCCGCGACCAGACCCACCGGACGGGGACCGAGCCGGCGTACGACCGGCGGAGCGGCGAACGCGACGAGGAACCAGGCGAGCGCGAAGGCGCCGAGGAGTTCAGCCGGGGTGTCGGCCGCCTGCCCGAAGATGGTGATGATTGCGGGCAGCCACACCCGCAGCAGGTCGAGCAGGACCACGACGCCCAGGGCCAGCACGACGGTGGGGAGATGGCGGTGGCGCACGACGCCTCTTCTCGTGACCGAGGGGGTGTTCGGCACGAGGATTCTGCGGGCCCGGCCCCTGGAGGGTCAACGCGTAGCCACGAAAAGGGCGCCCACCGCGAACGGTGGGCGCCCTCAGGCCGCGACGGTCAACGCCGGGCGGCGGTCTTCCTGGCCGGCGCCTTCTTCGCCGGCGCCTTCTTGGCGGCGGTGGTCTTCTTCGCCGCGGTGGTCTTCTTGGCGGCGGCGGTCTTCTTCGCCGCCGTGGTCTTCTTCGCCGCCGTGGTCTTCTTGGCGGCGGCGGTCTTCTTCGCCGCCGCGGCCTTGGCCGGGGCGGCCTTCTTCGCCGGCGCGGCCTTCTTGGCGGCGGTGGTCTTGGTGGCCTTCGCCGCCGTGGTCTTCTTGGCGGCGCCGGCCGCGGCGGTCTTCTTCGCCGCGGCCGCCTTGGCCCCGGCCGCCTTCGCTTCCGTGGTCTTCGCGGCGGCGGCAATCTTCTTGGCTGCGGCCGTGGCCTTCGGCACCTTGCCGCTGGCCACCATCTCCTTGAACCCAGCGCCCGGACGGAAGGTCGGAACGGAGGTCTTCTTGACCTTCACCGCCTCACCTGTCCGCGGGTTGCGCGCTGTTCGGGCACCCCGAATACGCTTTTCGAACGCTCCGAATCCGGTGATCGCCACCTTCTCGCCCTTGGTGACCGCCGCCTGGACCTCAGCGAGGACCGCGTCGAGCGCGGCCGTCGCCGTCTTCCGGTCCCCCAGGCGAACGGCGAGCGCCTCGATGAGCTCGGCCTTGTTCACGACTTCCTCCCGATTGTGCAACTGACTCGACGCGAGCCATTCTGCGCGCACGGTATGCCCTGCGCTGCCGGGACACAAACATTCGGTGGAAAAAAGGCCTTGTGTCGTAACGGATTCGCCCCCGCCGGTCGGGGCCGGCGGGGGCGAATAGCTATCTACGGTCAGGCGACCGACGGCAGGAACGACGGCCGGGACGCCTCGTACGCGCCGATCTCGGCCTCGTGCCGGAGGGTGAGTCCAATGTCGTCCAAGCCCTCCATCAGCCGCCAGCGGCTGTGGTCGTCGAGGGGGAAAGCCCAGGTGGCCTCCCCGGCGTGAACCTGACGGGCGGCGAGGTCGACCGTGATCGGGGTGGTCGGGTCCGCCTCCACCAGATCCCAGAGTCCCGCCACGGCGGGCAATTCCAGCTCCACCGGAAGGAGCCCTTCCTTCAGCGCGTTGCCACGGAAGATGTCACCGAAGCGGGGCGAGATCACGACCCGGAAGCCCCAGTCCCGCAACGCCCAGACGGCATGCTCCCGCGAGGAACCCGTACCGAACTCGGGGCCGGCAATGAGAATCGACGCTCCCGAATGAGCGGGATCGTTGAGAACGAATGCCGGGTCTTCCCGCCACGCGCTGAAGAGCCCGTCGGCGAAACCGGTACGGGTCACCCGCTTGAGGTACACGGCGGGGATGATCTGATCGGTATCCACATTGGATCGGCGCAGCGGCACGGCGGTGCCGGTGTGGGTGGTGAACTTGTCCATCTCTCGGCTGCCCTTCTACAGGTCGGCGGGGGCGGCCAGCCGGCCGACCACGGCGGTGGCGGCGGCGACCGGCGGGGACACCAGGTGGGTACGCCCGCCCCGGCCCTGGCGGCCCTCGAAGTTGCGGTTGGAGGTCGAGGCCGAGCGCTGGCCCGGCGAGAGGGTGTCCGGGTTCATCCCCAGACACATGGAGCAGCCGGCGAAGCGCCACTCGGCACCGGCGTCGGTGAAGACCTTGTCCAGCCCCTCCGCCTCGGCCGCCTCGCGGACCGCGGCGGACCCGGGCACCACCAGCATGCGTACGCCGTCGGCGACCTGGTGGCCGCGCAGCACGTCGGCGGCGGCGCGGAGGTCCTCCAGCCGGCCGTTGGTGCAGGAGCCGACGAAGACCACGTCGACGGCCAGGTCACGCAGTGGGGTCCCGGGGGCGAGGTCCATGTATTCGAGGGCCCGGCGGGCGGCGGTCCGTTCCGGCTCGGTGCCGAACTCCTCCGGGTCCGGCACGGCCGAGCCCAGCGGGGCGCCCTGCCCGGGGTTGGTGCCCCAGGTGACGAACGGGGTGATCCGGCTGGCGTCCAGGGTCACCTCCGCGTCGAAGGTCGCCCCCTCTTCGGTGGGCAGCGTCCGCCAGTACGCCACCGCCGCGTCCCACTCCGCGCCCTGCGGCGCGTTCGGCCGCCCCTTCAGGTACGCGAAGGTAGTCTCGTCCGGCGCGATCATGCCGGCCTTGGCGCCCCACTCGATGGACATGTTGGCGATGGTCATCCGGCCCTCCATGGAGAGCTCGCGGATCGCCTCGCCCCGGTACTCCACGATGTGGCCGCGCCCGCCGCCGGTGCCCACCTGCGCGATCAGCGCCAGCACCAGGTCCTTGGCGGTGACGCCCGGGGCGAGCCGGCCGGTGACGTTCACGGCCATGGTCTTCGGCCGGGCCTGCGGCAGCGTCTGGGTGGCCAGCACGTGCTCCACCTCACTGGTGCCGATGCCGAAGGCCAGCGCGCCGAACGCGCCGTGGGTGGCGGTGTGCGAGTCGCCACAGACGATCGTCATGCCCGGCTGGGTGAGGCCGAGCTGCGGGCCGATGACGTGCACGATGCCCTGGTTCTCGTCGCCCAGCGGGTGCAGCCGTACGCCGAACTCGGCGCAGTTGCGGCGCAGCGTCTCGATCTGGGTGCGGGAGGTGGGGTCCGCGATGGTCAGCAGGTCGCCGCGCCGGGAGCGGAACGACGGATCGTCGTACCCGGTCGGGGTGTTGTGATCCTCGGTCGCGATCGTCAGGTCGGTGCGCCGCACCCCGCGGCCGGCCAGCCGCAGCCCGTCGAACGCCTGCGGGCTGGTGACCTCGTGGAGCAGGTGCAGGTCGATGAAGAGCAGATCCGGCTCGCCGGTGGCGGAGCGGACGACGTGCGCGTCCCAGACCTTCTCGGCCAGGGTCCTCGGTTGAGTGTCTCCCACCATCTGGACATCCTAAATTCTGGGAGGTAAATTTCGGGTTGTGGGACACAGTATGAGCGGTGTCGGCGTTCTCGACAAGGCGGTGGTCATCCTGGCCGCCTGTGTCGACGGCGCCAGCCTGGCCGAGCTCGTTGAACGCACCAAGCTGCCCCGGGCGACCGCGCACCGGCTGGCACAGGCGCTGGAGATCCATCGGATGCTGGTCCGGGACACCCAGGGGCGCTGGCGCCCGGGGCCCCGGCTCGGCGAACTGGCCAACGCGGCGCCGGACGTGCTGCTGACCGCGGCCGAGCCGCTGCTCGCCGCGCTGCGGGACGCCACCGGCGAAAGCGCCCAGCTCTACCTGCGCCGCGCCGACGAGCGCGTCTGCGTGGCCGCGGCCGAGCGGGCCAGCGGCCTGCGGGACACCGTGCCGATCGGTTCGGTGCTACCCATGACGGCCGGGTCGGCGGCGCAGATCCTGCTCGCCTGGGAGCCGCCGGAGGCGGTCATGCCGCTGCTGCCCCGGTCGAAGTTCACCGGCCGCACCCTGGCCGAGGTGCGCCGCCGCGGCTGGGCGCAGAGCGTCGCCGAGCGGGAGGCCGGTGTGGCGAGCGTCTCGGCCCCGATCCGGGACCGCACGGGCCGGGTGATCGCGGCGATCAGCATCTCCGGTCCGATCGAGCGCCTCGGCCGCCGCCCCGGCGAGCGCCACGCCATGGCCGTCGTCCGCGCCGGCCAACGCCTCTCCGGCCTCTAACCCCACCCACCCCCTCCCCCCAACCCCACCCCCCGATCTCCGCGTTGATCAAGAAGTTTGCGTCACGTTTTCAACGCGAACGTGACGCAAACTTCTTGATCACCGGATGCGAGGGAGGGCGGGGGGCCGGGGGGTAGTGGGGGGAAACGGCGAACGGCCCGTCCCGGGGTGGGACGGGCCGTTCCTTGGTAGCCCCGACCGGATTCGAACCGGCGCTACCGCCTTGAGAGGGCGGCGTCCTGGGCCGCTAGACGACGGGGCCAGGCACTTTTCCTGCATCACCACCCGGAACGAGCGGTGCGGGGGATAGTCTAGCGGCACCGCTCGGAGCGCCCGACGACGGGGGGCGGCGCGGCGGGGACCTCGGTCGGACCAGCCCACCCCGGCCACGCCACCAGGCAGCGGGGAGGTACGCAACCCGACGGAGAAGGCGCAACGCCCGGACGTGAAAGCGTCCCGGAAACGAGGCAGGGATACGAAACAGCCCGCCCCACGGGTGGGACGGGCTGTGCGCATGGTAGCCCCGACCGGATTCGAACCGGCGCTACCGCCTTGAGAGGGCGGCGTCCTGGGCCGCTAGACGACGGGGCCAGAACTATCTGCTTCCTCACCGGCAGGTGAGGAAGCTGCACTCTATCGGAGGTCAACTGCCGCCCCTCGGGTGAGGGGCGGAGTGGAACTCCACCAGAATCCAGCGTCCGGGATTCTCGCGAATCCGCGGTTGCGCTGGGGTACCAGGACTCGAACCTAGACTAACTGAGCCAGAATCAGTCGGGCTGCCAATTACCCCATACCCCATTGGCCCCTTGCGGCGCCGGGAATGAACTTTACCCTCCCCGTGCCGGCAGGCCAAATCCAACCCCTCGAACCGCCCCTGACCAGCGGAAACGAGACGTCGGACGCATCAGGCGACCGGCACCACCGGGTTGGTGAGCTCGCCGATCCCCTCGATCCGCACGGTGACCGTATCCCCGTCGGTGAGCGGACTAACCCCGGCCGGGGTGCCGGTCAGCACCACGTCGCCGGGAAGCAGCGTCATCACGTGGGAGATGTACGACACCAGGGCCGGCACGTCGAAGACCATGTCCTTGGTCCGGCCGAGCTGGCGTACCTCCATCTCCTCCGGATTGCGACCCACCTCACAGCGAACCTCCAGGTCGGAGACGTCCAGCCCGGTGGTGATCCACGGCCCGATCGGGCAGAACGAGTCGAAGCCCTTGGCCCGGGTCCACTGCCCGTCGGAGTGTTGCAGGTCCCGCGCCGTGACGTCGTTGGCGCAGGTGTAGCCGAAGATGGCCCGTTCGGCGGCGGCCCGGTCGGCGCGCCGCGCGCCCGGAGCGCCGATCACCACGGCCAGCTCCGCCTCGTGCTCGACCTGCTTGGAGAAGATCGGCAGGCGGATCGCGTCCCGCGGGCCGATCACCGAGGTGGACGGTTTGAGGAAGAGCAGCGGCTCCTTGGGCACCTCGCTGCCGTGCTCGGCGGCGTGCTCGGCATAGTTGCGGCCGACACAGACCACCTTGCTCGGCAGGATCGGGGAGAGCAACCGGACGTCGGAGAGCGCCCAGCGGGCACCGGAGAACGAGATCTGCCCGAACGGATGTCCCTCGATCTCGGCGATGGTCAGGCCCTGTGGCCCGGCCCCCGGCTCCCCCTCGACGACCCCGAACGACATTCCCTTGGCATGAGCGAAACGAGCGATACGCACCCGGCCAATCTATCGCCGCCACCGCCCCGGTCACGCCGGACGCGGGCACGCCACGTCGGCCGGGCACGCGGAGGCGGAGGGGGACGCGCCAGCGTACGCCGCCACACGCCGACCGGGGCGGGAATGCCCACTTCGTACCCACACGGCGAGCCGGGGACCATAGCTTCGGGTCCGGGAGGTTCGGTCACATGCCTGCAACGAGACGACACCACAGGTCCCTGGCCCTGATCGTGAACTGCCTCGGGGTCATCGCCGCCGTACCAGCCCTGCCCGCCGTGGCACCCCGGGCTGCCGCGGCGCCCGCGGACCCGGCCCCGGCGGCGGCACAGGCCGCCCCGGCGGAACGCGCCACACCCATCCCGACCGGGGCGCCGGCGGCCCCACCGGCGGTGCCGCCCGCGAAGCCGCCGCCGGCGCAGATGTCGGCCCCGCCGGTCACCGTGGCGATGACCGCGGCGCACACCCCGGCGCCCGGCTACCAGATCCAGGTGCGCAACGACGGCAACAAGGTGGTCGAGACGACCGTACGGCAGGAGCTGCCGGCGGGGTCGAAGGCCACCACGGTGACCGCCGGTGGTCGGGCCACCGGCCCGGCCGGGTCGTCCACGGCCGGCGAGGTGACCTGGCGGCTGAAGCTGCCCGCGCACAGCACCACCACCCTGAACACCGCCCTCAGCACGGCCGCCACCGGGCAGTCGGTGACCGCGCCCACCTGCGCGTACGGTGCCGACGGCACCCGTCCGTACGACTGCGCCACAGCGACCTGGGCGGCCCCGGCGGCTCCGGCGGCGAAGGTGACGGCGGCGCCACCGGTGTGGCGGCGACCGCCGGTGCTGTTGGGCGGGCTGGCCGGGCTCCTGGTCCTCACCCCCGGCGCGCTCACCTGGTGGTGGCGGCGCCGGCGGCGCACCGGCGTGGCGCCGGCCGGCCCGGCGGCGACGAGCGGCGGCGCCCCGGCCCTGGCCGGCGCGGCGGCCGGCCGGGCGGAGCGCGGCACCGTCTACCCACGCCCGGCGATGCCCGCACCGACGCGGCGCCGCCGCCGTCCGCCGATGTGGCTGATGGTCCCGGTCGCCGCGGCGGTGCTGGCCGGCCTGGTCGGGGCGGGCGCGTGGACGGCCACCCAGCGGGTCGCCGCGATCGACACCACCAAGCAGCCGACCAGCGGCGCGTGGATGGGCAAGAGCGTGACCGGGCAGGTGGGCGTGCCCCTGCGCGAGTCCGCGTTCGAGTTCACCGTCTACCGGGTGGCCTGCGGCACCGGGTCCCTCCCCTCGACCTCGCCGGGTGGCCGGCAGTGCCTGGCCACGGTCGGGGTGCGCAACGTCACGTCGGAGGAACAGACCTGGCACGGCCAGCTGCAACGGGCGTACCTGCCGGGCGGCAACTGGGTCGCCACCGACGAGGACGCCACCCGGGTGGCCAACCTCGGGCGGGACGTCTTCGCCCAGCCGGTCGCCGCGGGCAGCCGGGTACTCCTTCCGCTGGTCTTCAGCGTGCGCGGCACCGACCAGCCCAAACAGTTGGAGCTGCGCAGCGGCGTCTTCTCCGCCGGCGTCCGGGTGGACGTGCCCTGACCGGCGGGCGGGCGGCGGTCGTACCCTGGGGTCCGTGACCGCCGCCCTCGCCCCCGCCACCGCGCTCGACGCGGCCCACTGGCAGGCCCGACGGCGTGCCCACGAGCAGCGGGTGGACGCCTGGCTCGCGCCGCACCTGGCCCGCCGGCGCGGCGGCGTGAAGCACCCGGTGGAGGACTTCCTCTTCACCTACTACTCGCACCGGCCCGCCCAGCTGCGCCGCTGGCATCCGGGCGCGGGCGTGCTGCTGCGGGACGCGGACCCGGCCGGGTTCGGCCGGGACTACCGTGCCACCGCCGCCGGGCTCACCCTCGACACCGATCGGGTACGCGCACGACGCGCCGAGTCGCTCGCCTGGATCCGTACGCTGCTCGCGGCGACCGCCGGCCGGCCGGCCCACCTCGGCTGCTTCGGGATGCACGAGTGGGCGATGGTCTACCGGCAGACCCAGGAGGAGGTGCGGCACAACGCCTGGCCGCTGCGGCTCAGCCCGGAGGCGACCGCCGCCGTCGTCGAGGAGCGTGGCGTCCGGTGCAGCCACTTCGACGCGTACCGGTTCTTCACCGCGCCGGCCCGGCCGCTGAACGTGCTCACCCCGACCCGGGAGACCCAGCACGCGCTGGAGCAGCCGGGCTGCCTGCACGCCAACATGGATCTCTACAAGTACGCCTACAAGCTCTCGCCCCTGGTTCCCTCGGAACTCGTGGCCGACTGCTTCGAGCTGGCCAGGGAGATCCGGACCCTGGACATGCGGGCCTCTCCGTACGACCTCACCGCACTGGGCTACCCGCCCGTCAGAATCGAGACCGTCGAGGGCCGGCACGAGTATGTGCTGGCACAGCGGTCGTTCGCGGAACGGGCCGCGCCCCTGCGTGCACGACTGATCGCGGAATGCGACCGGCTCCTCGCCGCCTCGGACGGCTGACCACGATGCCTCTTGGTCAACTCCGTGTGCGGCACCTTGTGGTCACAACCGGCTACGAGACCACCGGTTACCGCATACGGAGTTGATCCTTGCAGCGGCCCCGGGCGGGGTCAGCTCGCGGTGCAGCTCACCGCCGGTACGCGGTTCCCGCCGGGCGCGTCGGCCAGGAAACCGAAGGTGGCCTGGGCGGCCGGGGCGAGAGCCCCGTTCCAGCTCACGTTGGCACGGCTGCACCCGCCGGGTGGCCCCGGTGGACCGCCCACTCCGGCGCGAGGATCGACATGACGGTGGCGTCGACCCACTGCTCGCCGTCGCGGAGCACCTGGCGCAGCGTGCCCTCGGCGACGAAGCCGACCTTCTCGTAGACCCGCCGGGCGCGCGGGTTGAACGCGAACACCTCCAACGAGATCCGGTGCAGGCCGAGCTGCTCGAAGCCGTACCCGACGACCAGCCGCACCGCCTCGGTGCCGAGCCCCCGGTCCCGGCCGGCGGGGCCGATCAGGGTGCGGAAGTTGCAGTTGCGGTTGTCGCCGTCCCACTCGTTGAGGACCACCTCGCCGACGCAGGTCCCGGTCGCCTTGTCCACCACCGCCAGGTCGAGCCGGTCGGTCTGGCTGTTGCGGGTGCCGTACCAGGCGCGGAGCCGACCCGCGTCGAACGGCTCCGGCGGGCTGCCGGTGAGCCGGGCCACCTCCGGGTCGGCCAGGATGACCTCGAAGGTGGCGATGTCGTCGTCGACGAACGGACGCAGCACGACCCGGTCACCGGTGAGGGTGGGCTTGACGGAGAAGTCGGCGGACATGCGGCGAATTGTGGGCGGCAGGGCAACCGGAGACAACCCGTTTTGCGGCGGCCGGTCGCGGCGTGGCGGGTCCCGGATTCGGCCCGTGGCCGCCTCGCGCGAGCCGGTCGCCGGTCGGATCCGCCACGGCGACCTGCCCGGCGTCAGTCGCCGTCCACCCGCCGGTCGCGCTTGCGCTGGGACTGGCGTTTCTTGTCGGCCAGACGGCGCTCCTTCGCCGCCCGGGACGGTCGGGTCGGGCGGCGGGGTTTCGGCGGCGGGGCGACCGCCGCACGCAACAGGGCGGCCATCCGGTCGCGGGCGGCCTCCCGGTTGGCCAGTTGCGCCCGGTGCTCGCTGGCGGCCACGGTCAGTACGCCGTCGACCAGCCGGCCGGCGAGCCGCTCCAGCGCGCGTACGCGCAGCCGCTCGGGCACGCTCGGCGAGCCGGCCAGGTCGAAACTGAGCTCCACCCGGGAGTCGGCGGTGTTGACCCCCTGCCCGCCCGGCCCGGACGAGCGGGAGAAACGCTCGCGCAGCTCGGCGGCGGGGACCACAAGTCGCTCGGTCACCCGCAGTCCGTCATCCACGCCCTGAGGCTATCGCCCGGACGGGTGACCCGGCGCGGGAGTTGTCACGGTCGGGGTGGGTGCCGGACCCGCCGGCTCGTGGTCCGACCCGACCGCCGCGTACGCGGCCGCGCCACCGAGCAGCAGGGCGATCACGCCCACCTTGGTGAGGACCGCTCGAATCGCCAGCCAGGCGGTCCGCCGGGTGGTGGGCACGGTGTTCCGGGCGGTCTGGTAGTCCTTCCAGCCACGCTTCGCGCGGGCGTACGACGCGCCGACGCCGGTGCCGATGACCAGGCCCACCAGGAGGAGGGCCGCGATGACAGCTTGCTCCACCCACGCCAGTATCCATACTCAGCGTGATATTTCCATGGTCCGATGGTCTCACGCCTGATATCCGACAGTTCACCCGATCCGACCGGCTGGCCTGGGCCCACCTCCGCAGGTCACGGCCTGACCGACGGTCAGCCACCCCGTCCGATGATCGTGTCGGCCGTCTGCTGCACCTGGTCGATCGGGATCGCGAACCCGATGCCGATCGACCCGTTGCCGTCGATCGTGGCAATGGCGGTGTTCACCCCGACCACCTCACCCCGCGCGTTGACCAGCGGGCCACCCGAGTTGCCCGGGTTGATCGAGGCATCGGTCTGCACCGCGGTGTGCCGGCCGTTGCCGATGCGTACCTGCCGGTTGAGCGCGCTGACGATACCGGCCGTCACCGTGCCGGAGAGGCCGAGCGGCGACCCGACCGCCAGGACCGGCTCGCCGACCCGGGTGGAGTTGGGCTTGGCCAGTGGCAGCGGAGGCAGCCCGGCCGACGCGGGCACCCTGAGCACCGCCAGGTCGCTGTTCGGCTCCCGCCCGACCACCTCGGCGGTGAACCGGCGGCCGTCGGACGTCTCCACGGTCACCGGCCCGGAGCCGCCCTTGGCCAGGATGTGGTCGTTGGTCACGATGTGCTGCTCGTGGTCGAGGGCGAAGCCGGAACCGCTGGCCGACGACCCGGACGCCCCGCCGACCATCACCGAGACCACCCCCGGCACGGTCTTCTCGGCTGCGGTGACCAGCTCCGCCGGCACCGGCGCGGCGGAGGCCGCCGCCGGCCCGGACGCGTCACGGTCGGCGACCCAGCTACCGGCCGCCGCCCCGGAGAGCGTGGAGACGGCCACCACCGCCACCGCGCTGAGCAGCCGGCCCCGCCAGCCCCGCGGCCCCGGGCCCCGCTCCGATCCGGGTACGTCCCAGCGCCCGCGCCCGTCCGGATCCAGCTCGGGCGAGACGAACCACGGGCCGCGTGGCTCGCCGAGTCCGGTCTGCACTGCCATACCTGGCTCCTCACGTGTCGTGCCGACATGCCGGATGGGTGGTGCGGATCAGGGCAGCCGGGAGAACCACCGAAGGGATCCGGCGGCCGCACCCATGGCGAAGACCAGTCCGAGACCGATGAAGCGGGCGGAGACGTCCTGCCGTTCCTTGCGGTAGCCGACCGACGTGCCGATGTCCTCGTACACGGCACGCAGCTCGGCGGCGGTGGTCGCCTCATGGAAGCCGCCTCCCGTCTCCTCGGCGACCGCCTTGAGGGTCTGCCCGTCGACCGGTACCTGGATGGGCCGCCCGCCCCGGTCGACGAAACCGGACGGGGTGCCGAAGGAGATGGTGTGCACCGGGACCTTGGCCGCCACGGCCTGGGCGGCGGCCTCCATCGGGTCCGTCCCGGAGGTGTTCGCGCCGTCGGAGAGCAGGATGATCCGGGCCGGCGGCGGGTCCTTGGCGGCCTTGGCGTCCAGGCTCTTCACCGCGCCCAGCGAGGTGCTGATCGCCTCCCCGATGGCGGTGCCCTGCACGCCGGTGACCCCCTCCGCGAGCCGCCCGATCCCCTCGTGCAGGGCGTCCCGGTCGGTGCCCGGCGGGACCAGCACCGCCGCGCTGCCGGCGAAGGCGACCAGCCCGACGTTGAACTCCTTGGGCAGGCCGTCGACGAACCGGCGGGCGGCCTGTTTGGCGGCGGTCAGCCGGTCCGGGTCGACGTCGGTGGCGAGCATCGAGGTGGAGACGTCCACCGCCACCATCACGGTGGCCCGTTCCCGGGGCACCCGCACCTCGGCGCTGGGCCGGGCGAAGCCGACCACCAGCAGCGCGAGCATGGCGAGGAAGAGCCCCGCCGGCACGTGCCGGCGCCAGGCGGGCCGGCGCGGCGCGACCCGGTCCAGCAGACGCAGGTTGGTGAAGCGGACCGCGTACCGGCTCTGCCGACGCTGCATCGCCAGGTAGCCGACGACGAGCGCGGCGACGCCGAGCAGGAGCCAGAGCCGGGCGGGTGACTGCCAGGTCACGCGCCACCTCCCCGGGCCGGGGCGGGCGCGGCGGCCAGCCGGCGCTGGTGGTGCACGTGCCGCACGATGTCGGCCGCCCAGTCCCGATCGGTACGCAGCGCCAGGTGGGCCGCCCCGGCCCGGCGCAGCACGTCGCGTACCTGGTCACGCTGGGCGGCGGCGGCCTGGGCGTACCGTTCCCGCAGGGCCCGGTCGCCGGTCCACACCTCGCGACGCCGGCCGGTCTCCGGGTCGACCAGGGTGATCAGGCCGATGTCCGGCAGTTCCAGCTCGCGCGGGTCGGTCACCTCCACCGCGAGCACCTGGTGCCGGACGGCGAGCCGGCGCAGCGCCGCCTCCCAGGGCGGGGCGGCGTCCGGGTCGTCGGGCAGCCCGTCGAGGAAGTCGGAGACGACCACCACCAGGCCGCGCCGGGTGGCCACCCGCTGGACGCCGGCCAGCCCGTCCGCGAGGCTCGGCGGAGTGGGTGCCGTGGCCTCCTCGTATCCGCCGGTACGGGGCGCGCCGAGCAGGGCGCGCAGCAGCCCGAGCAGGTGCGTCCGCCCGCCGCGGGCCGGGAACCGGCGCAGCCCGTCGGGGGTGAGCACCTGCGCGCCGAGGCGGTTGCCGACGCCCGCGGTGAGGAACCCGACCGCCGCCACGGCGGCCACCGCGAGTTCGCGTTTGTCCAACGTGGCGGTGCCGTACTCCATGCTGGGGCTGGCGTCGACCAGCAGCCAGGTGGTCAGCTCGCGGTCGGCGTCGACCTCGCGGACGTGCGGAACGGTGGTCCGCGCGGTGACCGCCCAGTCCATCCGGCGTACCTCGTCCTCGCCGGGGCGGTACTCCCGACTGCCGGCCACCTCGCTGCCCGGACCGGGCAGCAGGCCACGGTACTGGCCGTGCAGCAGCCCGTCGAGGCGACGGGCGACGGTCAGTTCGAGCCGGCGCAGCCGCTGGTCGGGGGCGAGATCCGCCAGGCCGGGCTCGGGTCGGGTCGGGGCGGCCCGGCGCCTCATGCCGCCGCCAGGTCGGACGCCGTCTCGGGGCGACCGGCGACGACCCGGGGCGGTGGCACCGCCTCGATCAGCCGGCGGACGACCGACTCGGCGGACACCCCGTCGGCCACCGCGTCGAAGGAGAGCACCAGCCGGTGGGCCAGCACGTCCACCGCCAGCTCCCGGACGTCCTCCGGGAGCACGTACTCCCGGCCCCGGATCAGCGCCTGGGCGCGGGCGGCGGCGACCAGACCGAGGGTGGCCCGGGGACTCGCCCCGTACGCCAGCAGCGGCGCGATGTCGGGCAGCCCGAACCGGCCCGGGTCCCGGGTGGCGAGGATGAGCCGGACGACGTACTCGGCGAGCGCGTGGTGGACGAAGATCTGACCGGCCCGACGCTGGAGTTCACGCAGCCGGGCCGGGTCGAGCACCTGCCGGGGCGTCGGCCGGTCGCTGCTCATGCGGTAGAGGATGGCCAGCTCGTCGGCGTCGCTCGGATAGTCGACCACGACCTTCATGAGGAACCGGTCACGCTGCGCCTCCGGGAGCTGGTAGACGCCCTCCGACTCGATCGGGTTCTGGGTCGCGAGCACCAGGAACGGCTCGGGGACCGACCAGGTCCGTCCGCCGATGGAGACCTGCCGTTCGGCCATGGCCTCCAGCAGCGCCGACTGCACCTTGGCCGGAGCCCGGTTGATCTCGTCGGCGAGGACCAGGTTCGCCATGATCGGTCCCAGCTCGACGTCGAACGCCTCGGTGGAGGCGCGATAGATGCGGGTACCGACGATGTCCGAGGGGACCAGGTCGGGGGTGAACTGGATACGGGAGAAGGTGCCGCCCACGACGGTGGCGAGGGTCTGCGCGGCGAGGGTCTTGGCCACTCCGGGCACGCCCTCCAGCAGGCAGTGTCCGTCGGCGACCAGGGCGGTGAGCAGGCGCTCGACGAGACGGTCCTGCCCCACGATCACGCGCTTGACCTCGAATAGGGTCTGTTCCAGCTCGACGCCGCCGGCGTCGGCTTCGACCGGGCTGGGCACGCTGGCCAGGGTGTCCGAGATGTCCGTCACGGTGCTTGCTTCCCGTACGGGCGGTCGGACAAACGTGGGATTATCGGCCCCGGCCAGGTCGTTCCAGGGCCGGACCGGGACGACTCCCCCCGTCGGGACGCAACCGCACGACCGGGGTTCCGACGGCGCAGACCGACGCAGACCGGACCGCCGGCCGGGCGTCGCCACGGGCCGCCGGACGGTACGGTGACGCCGTGACCGCGATCACGGACGAGGAACGGAGCGCGGCCCGGAAGGGCCGGAACCACCGGATCGCGACAGCGGCGTGCTGGCTCGCCGTCGCGCCCGCCGCCGCCTGGGCGGCGCTCCGGCTGGCCGGGTCGGACCGGGGGCCGTTGGTGCAGGCGGTCGCCTTCACGCCGTACGTCGCGGCCGGTTCCCTGCTCCCCCTGGTGCTGGCGCTCGCCCTGCGAAGGTGGGCGGCGGCGGTGGTCGCGGCGCTCACGGCGCTGGCGCTCATCGGCGCGGTCGCCCCACGCGCGGTCGCCGCCCCACAGCCGGCGGCCGGCGGGCCGACGCTGCGGCTGCTCACCGCCAACCTGCTCAAGGGCAGCGCCGACCCGGCCCGGCTGATCGACCTGGTCCGCACGCAGCGGGTGGACGTGCTGACCGTGCAGGAGTTCACCCCGGAGATCGCGGCCGAACTGGACCGCCTCGGGCTGGCCGCCCTGCTGCCCCACCGGGTGCTGAACCCGGAGGTCGGCACCACCGGCTCCGGGCTGTACGCGCGTTTCCCGCTCGACGAGGGCGGGTTCCGGCGCAACCGGGGCTTCGGCTTCACCCAGGCGTACGGGACGCTGGCGGTGCCGGGCGCGCCACCCGTACGGGTGGAGTCGGCGCACCCGGCCGCCCCGTACGCCGTCAACGTGGTGCCGGACTGGCGGACCGACCTGCGCGGGCAGCCGCCGGCCACGCCACGGGGACGGCTGAGCATCCTGGCCGGGGACTTCAACGCCACCCTCGACCACGCCCCGCTGCGGAACCTGATCGACACCGGGTACGCCGACGCCGCCGACGCGGCCGGCGCCGGGCTCGCCGGCACCTGGGGCCCGTACGACGGCGACCCGATCCCGCCGGTCACCATCGACCACGTGCTGGTCGACCGGCGCATCGCGGTACGCGCCGTCAAAGTGCGCCCGGTGCCCGGCAGCGACCACCGCGCGGTCCTCGCCGAACTACGCCTCCCCGCCGCGCTGTAAGGAGGGGTCCCCTGTTATCGCCTGGCGATAACAGGGGACCCCTCCTTACACCCGGGCCCGGGAGAGGCCGTAGGTGAGGGCGTCGACGAGGGCGCGCCAGCTCGCCTCGACCACGTTCGGGTGCACGCCGACGGTGGTCCAGTCCCGGCCCACCCCGGCGGTCTCCACCAGCACCCGGGTCACCGCGCCGGTGCCGTGGCTGCCCTCCAGGATGCGGACCTTGTAGTCGGCCAGCTCGAAGTCGCGAAGCTCGGGGTAGTGCCGCACGAGCGCCACCCGCAGTGCCTCGTCCAGGGCGTTGACCGGGCCGTTCCCCTCGGCGGTGGCGATCACCCGCTCGCCGCGTACCCGGATCTTGACGGTGGCCTCGGAGACGACCGCGCCGTCCTCGCGGTGCTCGACCAGCACCCGGTACGACTCCAGAGCGAACGGCCGGGGCGCGGCCCGGTCCGGCAGCTCGGAGCGGACCAGCAGCTCGAACGAGGCGTCGGCGGCCTCGAACGACCAGCCGTCGGCCTCCAGCTCCTTGACCCGGTTGGTGACCGTGGTCAGGGCCTCCGGATGGCCGGACAGGTCCAGGCCCAGCTCGCGGCTCTTGAGCTCGACGCTGGCCCGTCCGGCCATCTCGGTCACCAGGATCCGCATGTCGTTGCCCACCACCGACGGGTCCACGTGGTTGTAGAGCAACGGGTCCACCTTGATCGCGCTCGCGTGCAGCCCCGCCTTGTGGGCGAAGGCGGCGGCCCCGACGTAGGCCTGGTGGGTGTCGGGGGCGATGTTGGCGATCTCCGCGATGGCATGCGAAACCCGCACCAGCTGTTCCAGGCAGCCCTCCGGCAGGACGGGCAGCCCGAGCTTGAGCTGGAGATTGGCGACGATCGCGAAAAGATCTGCGTTACCGGGGCGTTCGCCGTACCCGTTGGCGGTGCCCTGGAAGTGCCGGACTCCGGCCTCGACGGCGGCGATGGTGTTGGCCACCGCGCAGGCGGTGTCGTTCTGGGCGTGCATGCCGAGCAGCTCCGGCGCCACCCCGGTACGCGCGGTGACGTCCGTGATGGCGGCGGTGACCTGGGAGGGCAGCATCCCGCCGTTGGTGTCGCAGAGCACGAACCGCTCGGCCCCCGCGGCCAGCGCCGCCTCCAGCACGGAAGCGGTGTACGCCGGGTCGTGCCGGTAGCCGTCGAAGAAGTGCTCGCCGTCCACGAAGACCCGCCGGCCCTGCCGCACCAGGTGGCGCACCGTGTCCTGGATCATGGCGAGGTTCTCGGCGGCGGTGGTGCGCAGCGCCCGCTCGACGTGCCGGAGGTCCGCCTTGGCGACCAGCGCCACCGCCGGAGTCTCGGCGTCGAGCAGCCCACGCACCTGCGGGTCGGTCTCGACCGCCACCCCGGCCTTGCGGGTCGCGCCGAAGGCGACCAGGGTCGCGTGCTTGAGGTCCAGCTCGGTGCGGGCCCGCTGGAAGAACTCGGTGTCCTTGGGGACGGCGCCCGGCCAGCCGCCCTCGATGAAGCCGACCCCGAGGTCGTCGAGCAGGCGGGCCACCGCCAGCTTGTCGACCACCGAGTAGCTGAGCCCCTCGCGCTGGGCGCCGTCGCGTAGCGTCGTGTCGTACACCTGGAAGGTCATGGGAGTCCTCTTCTCGAAGCCTTGGGGGAGCAACAAAAAGACCCCCCGCGGATGCGGGAGGTCTGCGCGCTCGGCGAGAGGGAAGGCCGGCGCGCTAGTTGCCAATAATCAGGACGTGGCTGGTCACGATCGGTACTCTGCCACCCCGGCGCTGGTTCTGGGAGGCAAAATCCACATGCCGGGACGGTAACGGTGGGTGCTCATTACCCGATCGGGGGACGGATCCGGAGCAGCACCCGCCACTCGTGATCGACTTCACAAGTCAACCGGTCGCCACCAGGCGAAAACAGCACTGGGGAAGTATCTGGAACCGATCCAGTTACCGGCTTCCCGCCGCTGGTAAGCCGCTGTCAAGGAGGACCTGTGCTCACTGTCGGTGACCGCTTCCCCGAGTACGAACTCACCGCCTGCGTGTCGCTGGACGCCGACAAGGCGTTCGAGACGATCAACCACAAGTCCCACGAGGGCAAGTGGCGGGTGGTGTTCTTCTGGCCGAAGGACTTCACCTTCATCTGCCCGACCGAGATCGCCGAGTTCGGCCGCCTCAACGGCGAGTTCGCCGACCGGGACGCCCAGGTCCTCGGCGTCTCCGTCGACAACGAGTTCGTCCACTACGCGTGGCGCAAGGACCACCCGGACCTGCGCGAGCTGCCCTTCCCGATGCTCAGCGACATCAAGCGCGAGCTGACCGAGGCCTGTGGCGTACTCGGCGAGGACGGCGTCGCCCAGCGGGCCACCTTCATCGTCGACCCGAACAACGAGATCCAGTTCGCCATGGTGACCGCCGGCTCGGTCGGCCGGAACGTCTCCGAGGTGCTGCGGGTGCTGGACGCGCTGCAGACCGACGAGCTCTGCCCGTGCAACTGGAACAAGGGCGGCGCGACCCTGGACGCCACCGCGCTGCTCGCCGGCGCCGGGGCCTGACGATGAGCCTGGACGCCGTCAAGGCGGCGCTGCCGGACTACGCCAAGGACATCAAGCTCAACCTCGGCTCCACCATCGCCACCTCGACCCTCAAGCCGGAGCAGGCGTGGGGCACCGCCCTGGCCTGCGCGGTGGCGGCCCGCAACCCGATGGTGCTGAAGGAGATCGCCGCCGAGGCGGCCGGTCACCTCACGCCGGAGGCGGTCGAGGCGGCCAAGGGCGCCGCCACGATCATGGCGATGAACAACATCTACTACCGGGCCAAGCACCTCATCGGCGACGAGCAGTACGCGTCGATGCCGGCCCGGCTGCGGATGCAGATCATCGCCCGGCCGGGCGTGGAGAAGGGCGACTTCGAGCTGTGGTGCCTCGCCGTCTCGGCGATCACCGGCTGCGGCGTCTGCCTGGAGTCACACGAGAAGACGCTGCGCGCCGCCGGGTTCACCCGTGAGCAGGTGCACGAGGGGCTGCGTATCGCGGCCGTCGTGCACGCCGCCGCGGTGGCCCTCGACGCGGAGGCCGCGCTGGCCTGATCCGCCGGTGTAGCGACCTCCGCAACCGGGTACGAAGGGTCCGACAGGGCACATCCCCCGAAAAAGTCGAGAAAGGGAGTGGACGCCAATGGAGCGGCTCGACCCTCGAACGATTCACGGGACGCCGGACCCGCTGACCCAGGGCGGCCGGGGCGACCTCGCGGGCGGCACGCCGGCGGGGCGCTTCGATCCGTGGAGCTACCGGGACGACGCCGGGGTGTCCGGCGTCGACCTGGTCGGCTACAAGGTGGAGGCGAGTGACGGCGCTGTCGGCAAGGTCGACCGGGCCAGCCACGAGGTGAACTCCAGCTACCTCGTGGTCGACACCGGGCCGTGGATCTTCGGCAAGAAGGTCATGCTGCCGGCCGGCACCGTCAACCACGTCGACCACGACGAGCGGAAGGTCTACGTCGACCGGAGCAAGGAGCAGATCAAGGCCGCGCCCGAGTACGACGTGTCCACCGACGCGGATCCGGCGTACCGGGAGAAGCTCGGCGGGTACTACGACGACACGTACTCGTCGATCCCGCCGGATACCGCCCGGTGACCTGCGTCTGACGGCCGGCGGGGCACATCGAGGCCCCGCCGGCCGTTACCGTGTCTGGGGTGGACGCCACGGACACTCCGCATCGGAGCCCCTTTCCCGCCCTGTTCAACTTCCGTGAGGTCGGCGGGCTGACCGGCCAGGACGGACGGACCGTCCGCCGGCGCCGGCTCTACCGCTCCGACTCGTTGCACCGGATCGACGAGACCGACCGGGCGGCGTTCACCGCTCTCGGCATCCGCACCGTGATCGATCTGCGCCGCCCCACCGAGGTGACCCGCGACGGCCGGGTGCCCGCGTACGACGGGCTCGCCTACCGACACATCCATCCCGAGCACCAGGACTGGGCCGAGCAGCCGTACTCACCGGGCACCAGCCTGGCCCGCTACCTGGCCGACCGGTACGCCGACCTCGCGCGGACCGGCACCGCCGGGCTGGCCGAGGCGGTCGGCCTGATCGCCGACAGCGCCAACCTGCCGGTGGTGGTGCACTGCGTCGCCGGCAAGGACCGCACCGGGATCGTCTGCGGCCTCACCCTGGCCGCGCTCGGCGTCGCCGACGACGACATCGCCGCCGACTACGCGCTGAGCACCGAGGCGTCCGCCCGGTTCAGCGCCTGGGTCGCGGCCACCATGCCGACGGCCGAGGAACTGCCGCCGCCGTTCCTCGCCTCCCCCGCCGAGACGATGATCCTGTTCCTCACCGAGTTGCGCGACGGGTACGGGTCGATCGAGGGCTACCTGCGCCACGCCGGCGTGACCGACACCCAACTGGCCGCGCTCCGCGACCACCTGCTCGACTGACCGCACCCCCACCCGCCGTCCGGCCACCTCGCGGGCCGCTGCGCGCCGCGCCCGGTCGCGCTCGCTCCGGGATGGTGGCCTCTCATCGCGGCGAGGCCACCACAGCCGCGTTCGAGCGCGATCCCGGCAGGCGGCATTCCCCGGGGTGTCCGCAGGGGACGCCCCCGGGGATGGGCGGTGGCGGGTCAGAGCACCCGATGCACCCAGCCGTGCCGGTCCTCGACCCGGCCGCGCTGGATGTCGACCAACTGCTGCCGCAGGGTCATCGTGAAGCGTCCCGGCTCGCCGCCGCCGACGAGGAACTCCCCGTCGGGGAAGCGCACCCCGCCGATCGGGGTGATCACGGCGGCGGTGCCGCAGGCGAACACCTCGCGCAGCCGACCGCTGGCCGCGTCCGCCTGCCAGTCGGCGATGCTGACGGGCCGTTCCTGCACCCGGTGCCCGGCCTCGGCGGCCAGGGTCAGGACCGCGTCCCGGGTGATGCCCGGCAGGATGGTGCCGGTGAGCGGCGGGGTGACCAGGGTGTTGTCGTCGTAGACGAAGAAGACGTTCATGCCGCCCAGCTCGTCGATGAAGCGCCGCTCCACCGCGTCCAGGAAGACCACCTGGTCGCAGCCCGCCTCGATCGCCTCGGCCTGGGCGACCAGCGAGGAGGCGTAGTTGCCGCCGCACTTGGCCGCGCCGGTGCCACCCGGCGCCGCTCGCGTGTAGTCCGGGGAGGCCCAGACCATGATCGGCTTGACCCCGCCGGTGAAGTAGGCCCCGGCCGGGGAGGCGATGACCGCGTAGAGATACTCGTTGGCCGGGCGGACGCCGAGGAAGACCTCGCTGGCGAACATGAACGGCCGCAGGTAGAGGGTGCTGTCCTCGTCCTCCGGGACCCAGTCCTTGTCGATCTCGACCAGCCGGCGCAGCGACTCGACGAACGTCGCCGGCGGCAGCTCGGGCATGGCCAGCCGCTGGGCGGACGCGACGAAACGGGCCGCGTTCGCCTCCGGACGGAACAGGGTCACGCCCCCGTCCGCGGTCCGGTACGCCTTCAGCCCTTCGAAGATCTCCTGCGCGTAGTGCAGGACCGCGGCGGCCGGGTCCATCGGAATCGGGGCGCGCGCCTCCACCCGGGCGTCGTACCAGCCCTTGCCGTCGGCGTACCGGATCGTCACCATGTGGTCGGTGAACACCCGGCCGAACCCGGGGTTCGCCAGCAGGGCGGCCCGGTCGGCGGCGGATACCGGCGCGGGATTCGGACGGATCTCGAAATCGAGCTTGTCACCACCGCTCATCGCGCTGACCTCCCTGAGGGTCCTCACGGCATGCGCCATCGCACGCCGGCGTCACTGGTGCCAGAAACTTACCCCGAACGGTCGTTCAGCGGATAGGTACGTCCCGGCACACCGGCTGCGCACAACGGCGAAGCGGTGGCCGACACATTGCTGCCCGGACGGGTCTGGCGGCCCGGATCCGGGCCGACGCGAGCGGCCCGGTCAGCCTACGGCGTACCCGGCGAGCCGGTCGCCGACCTCCTCGGTGCGCACCGGCGCCCCCGGGGTACGGCCGGCCAGCTCGGTGGCGACGGCGGCGGTGACCCGCGCGGCGGCGTCGGCGTGGCCGAGCTGGTCGAGCAGGAGCGCGGCGGAGAGCACCGCGGCGACCGGGTCGGCGACGCCCTGGCCGGCGATGTCCGGCGCGGAGCCGTGCACCGGCTCGAACATCGACGGGTAGCGCCCCTCCGGGTTGATGCAGCCGCTGGCCGCCAGCCCGATGCCGCCGGTCACCGCGGCGGCGATGTCGGTGAGGATGTCGCCGAAGAGGTTGTCGGTGACCACCACGTCGTACCGCTGGGGCTGGGTGACCAGGAACATCGCGGCGGCGTCGACGTGCTGGTATTCGGTGGCCACGTCCGGGTGCTCGGCGGCGACGGCCTCAAAGGCACGCGCCCACAGCGAGCCGGCGTGGGTCAGCACGTTGGTCTTGTGCACCAGGGTGACCTTGCGGCGCTCCCGGCGGCCGGCCCGGGCGAAGGCGTCCCGGATCACCCGCTCGACGCCGTGCCGGGTGTTCAGGCTCTCCTCGGTGGCCACCTCGGCGGGGGTGTCCCGGTGCAGCGAGCCGCCGGCGCCGGCGTACAGGCCCTCGGTCCCCTCGCGGACCACGACCAGGTCGACCTCGCCCGGCTTGACGGCGGCCAGCGGCCCGGGCACGCCGGGCCAGAGGCGCGACGGGCGCAGGTTGACGTACTGGTCGAAGGCGAAGCGGAGCTTGAGCAGCAGGCCGCGCTCCAGCACGCCGGGCGGCACCGTCGGGTCGCCGACCGCGCCGAGCAGGATGGCGTCGTGGCCGGCCAGCTCGTCGAGGACCGAGTCGGGCAGCACCTCACCGGTACGGTGGTAGCGTGCCGCGCCGAGGTCGTACTCGGTGGCCGTCACGCCGGGCAGCACGGCATCGATGACCTTGCGGGCCGGCTCGACCACCTCGGGTCCGATCCCGTCCCCGGCCACCACCGCGATCCGTGCCACTGGTGCTCCTCACCTCGTCGTTCAGCGCAACGGTACGCCGCCGTCCCGCCTCCCGGTACGAGCCTTCCAATATTCGGGATTAGAGATGCTCAGGAGGCTCCCAGGTGGCATTCATGTTGCGATCATCTCCACTACCTATGGTCGATGCTGACCGGGGTCGACGGGGCCCGGGACCGGCTTCGCCGCGGCGCTGCGGCGTCGTCAGCGAGGGAGCAGGTGCGATGCGGATCGAAGCGCAGCGGCGAACCCACTGGAGTGACGTGCAGCCGCGCACCCGGTGGATCGACCAGCCCTCCGTCCTGAGCCGACCCGATCTGCGCCTCGGCGCCCGCAGCCACCGCCTGGACCGGGCCGGCGGCAGCGCCCTCGACCGGATCAGCGTCCGGCACACCGTCCGCACCTCGACCGCCGAGTACACCCTGCTGCTCAACGCGCCCGACTGGCTGGGCCGGCGGGGCGTCGGGGAAGCGCTACGGGACGCCGTCGCCGAGCTGCGCGCCATCGACCTCACGTACGGGCCGAACCAGCCGGACAGCCTGGTGTCGAAGTTGCGCCGGGGCGAGATCAGCCCCGAGTCGTACCCTCCGCTGGCCGACCTGGTGGACCGCTGCGCCGCGATGCGGGCCGCGACCGACGGGTGGTTCGACGCCTGGGCGGTGCCGGGCGGCTTCGACCCGGGCGGGCTGCTCGGCGGCTGGGCGGTGGAGCGGGCCGCGGCCCGGCTGCGGGCGGCCGGCGTCCACGACTACGCCGTGCTCAGCGGCGCCGACCTGACCGTACGCGGCCAGGCGCCGCACGGCGGTCCGTGGCGAGTCGCCGTGCACCACCCGACGGAGGCGCGCCGGGCTCCGCTGATGCTGGAGATGACGGCCGGCGCGGTGGGCACCTCCGGGGTGACCGGTCGCCGGGGGCACGTGGTGGACCCGCACACCGGCGAGTCGGCCGACCAACTCCTCGCCGCCACCGTGGTGGGCCCGGACCTCGCGGTGGCCGACGCCTACGCCACCGCCCTCTACGCCGCCGGACCGGCCGGGCTGGCCTGGTTCCGCAGCGGCTCGGACTACCGCGTGCTCTTCGCCGACCGCCGACGGTAGGGCGCGACCTGCCCTCGTCGCCCCGGCCGGGGACCGGGACGCGATCGGCCCCCACGGTCTCGGCAACGACTGTGGAGGCCGGTCAGCGACGAGTGCGCGTGGCTCGCGCAACCGAGGGGTGCGGGCCGGCGGGCCGGACGCCCGACCGCGCCACCCGAAGACGGGCCGGAGTCTCAACTCAGCCAGTGACCGCACGGGTACGCTAGCGAATCGACGCAACTCGACGCAAGAGTCTCCACAGCGGACCTTCCCGTTACCCGGTCTCACGGCCGGGCGACAACCCGCTGGCGGGGGCAGGGATGACGGGCGGCCGCCGGGAATGGCACAGTGTCCGCCGTGAGTTTCGATCTGAGCGTGTGGGCCCTGCCCGCCGGGGCCACACCCGACCAGGTACGGGCGGCGGTGCAGCGGTGCCGCGAGGGGCGGCACGTCCAGCAGCACCCCGACCCGAGACTGGTCGGCTTCTACCGGGCGATCACCGCCGCGTATCCGGACCGCCCAGCCGGTCCGGGCACCCCGTGGGAGGTCGCCCCGCTGCACACGGCCTGCGACCACATCGAGATGAACCTCGTCCCGACCTGCGAGGACCAGGTGCTGCTCGACATCGAGCGGCTGGCCGCCGAGCACGACCTGATGCTCTTCGACGCCCAGGACGGCACGGTCTACCCACCGCCGACCCGCGTCACCCCCTGACCTCGGCCCGTACGACGAGGGGCCCGGCCTGCCGGCCGGGCCCCTGATCAGTCGTGTGCGGACTACTCGTCGCGCAGGTCGGCCGCGCTGGCCGCGACCGCGCCGATCGAATCGGCGGCCGAGCTGAGCAGGTCCGCGCCGAGCGCCTGGTCGACGGTGAGCGTCATCAGCGTCTCGCCACCGGCCTCCCGGCGGGCGACCTGCATGGCCGCGATGTTGACCCCGGCCGCGCCGAGCAGGGTGCCGACGGTGCCGACCACGCCCGGCCGGTCGGCGTAGCGCAGGAAGACCAGGATGCCCTCCGCGCCGATCTCCACGGCGAAACCGTCCACCTCGGTCAGCTTGATGACGTCACGGGTGCCGGCGTGCGTCACCGTGCCGGAGACGCTGACCGTCCGGCCGTCCGGCAGCGCGCCGCGCACCGTCACCAGGTTGGGGTGCTCGGTCGTCTCGGCGTGCGTGGTCAGCGCCACCTCGACCCCGCGCTCGGCGGCCAGGTGCGGGGCGTTGACGTAGGTGACCTGCTCCTCAACGACGGAGCTGAACAGGCCCTTGGTGGCGGCGAGCTTGAGCACCGACACGTCGTGCGTGACGACCTCGCCGCGCACCTCGACGGTGACGCTGGCGGCCACCCCGCCGGCCACCGCGGTGAAGGCCCGGCCGAGCTTCTCGGCCAGCGGCAGCAGCGGCCGGACGTCCTCGGCCACCACACCGCCGGCCTGCACGTTCACCGCGTCCGGCACGAACTCGCCCTGGAGCGCCAGCTTGACGCTCTTGGCCACGGCCAAGCCGGCCTTGTCCTGCGCCTCGTGAGTGGAGGCGCCCAGGTGCGGGGTGGCCACCACGTTGTCGAAGGCGAACAGCGGAGAGGAGGTGCAGGGCTCCTTCGCGTACACGTCGACGCCGGCGCCGGCGACCCGGCCCTCGGCGATCGCGTCGGCCAGGGCCTGCTCGTCGACCAGGCCACCGCGGGCGGCGTTGACGATCCGGACGCCCGGCTTGACGATCGCCAGCTCCTTCTCGCCGATCAGGCCGACCGTCTCCGGCGTCTTGGGCAGGTGGATCGAGATGAAGTCGCTCTCCCGCAGCAGCTCCTCCAGACCGACCAGGCGGACGCCGAGCTGCGCGGCGCGGGCCGGCTGGATGTACGGGTCGTACGCGATCAGCCGGGTGCCGAAGGCGGCGATGCGCTGCGCGAACAGCACCCCGATGCGGCCGAGGCCGACCACGCCGACGGTCTTGCCCTGGATCTCCACGCCGGTGTACTTGGACCGCTTCCACTCCCCCGCCTTGAGCGCGGCGCTGGCGCTGGCGGTGTTGCGGGCCACGGCGAGCAGCAGCGCGACGGCCTGCTCCGCGGCGGAGACGATGTTGGAGGTGGGCGCGTTGACGACCATGACGCCCCGTGCGGTGGCGGCCGGCACCTCGACGTTGTCCAGGCCGACGCCGGCCCGGGCGACCACCTTCAGCCGCGGCGCGGCGGCGATCGCCTCGGCGTCGATCTGCGTGGCGCTGCGTACGATCACCGCGTCGGCCTCGGAGAGCGCGGAGAGCAGGGCCGGACGGTCGGTGCCGTCAACGTGACGCACGTCGAAGTCGTGTGCGAGCACCTCAATGGCGGCGGGGGCGAGTTCTTCGGCGATCAGTACGACAGGATTCATCGGTCCTCGTAGACGCTCGTATGCGGTCAGCCTGGCACGCCGGGGCGCCGCGCTGCGCCCTGCGCTGATCCGTGCCGTGGCCGTCAGGTGCGGGCTACACACCTATGAAGGATCGTAGGGGGCGGTTCCGGTGGCGTGTCCCAGAGTGCGGGGTGAGCGCCCTCACACACTCGTGCCGTCGGTCGGTCATCCCCCGTTCACCCGGTCCAGCGCTGGCGCCGTTGGAGTACAACGAATGCCGATGCCCACACGGGGAAAGGAAAACGCCTTGCCACTCGGTGTCCGTGTCGCGCTGCTACGCCGGCTGGCCCGGCACGCCCCGCTCCGGTACGCCCCGCGGCTGGCCGAGGCGTTGGTCACCCGGTCCCAACAGGTGAGCATCCGAAACAGGTTCACCGCCCGGCGCACCGCCGCCGCCGAGGAGGCGGTGGCCCTCTACCGCCGGCTCGAAAACGATCACCCGGGCCGGCACCGGGTCGGCCTCGCCCGGGCCCTGGTGGCGCAGGCCGCCGTCCCCGACGACCACACCGTCGCCGCCGCGATCGCACAGGGACGAGAGGCGATCGGCTACGTCGAGGACGGCGACAACCGCGAGGCGCTGGTCGTCCTCGCCGAGGCCCGACGGCTCGTCGCCGCGTCGCTGTACTCCACCGGCTCGGTACGGGAGGCGCTGCGACTGGCGCTCCGCGCCCGGGCGACCTGGTTGAGCTGCCGACCGCTCGGGGCCGGTGAGCGGATGGGGCTGGCCCGGACGCTGATCGTGATCGGCGACTGCCGGGCCGCGCTGGGCCGGCCGGACGAGGCGCTCGCCGCCCATCAGGAGGCGGTGGACCTCTACCGCGCGCTCCCCCTGCTCAAGCAGACCCGGTGGGCGCCGACGGGCCAGTTGGCGGCAGCCGGGCTGGCGGAGAGCCTGGCCGCCGTGGAGCGCTGGGAGGACGCGCTCGTCGTCGCCGAGGAAGTCCGCGGCGAGCTCCAGAGCCGGACCTGGCTGCGTCTACAGCCCCGGCAGGCCCGGCTGGGATCGAGCAGAGCACCGACTGACGGCGGTGGCGCGCCCGGCGCCGGGGAGAGCCCCGGGCGCGCCACCCGCCTTGCCAGGGCCGGTCAGGCGGTCTCGGTGATGGGCCGGTCGACCCAGCTCATCATGGCGCGCAGCTTCTGCCCGGTCTCCTCGATCGGGTGCGCCGCGCCCTCGGCCCGCCACTTGGCGAAGTTCGGCCGGCCGGCCTCGTCCTCGGCCACCCACTCGCGGGCGAACTCGCCAGACTGGATCTCGCCGAGAATCTTGCGCATCTCCTCCTTGACCCGGGAGTCGATGATCCGGGGGCCGCGGGACAGGTCGCCGTACTCGGCGGTGTCCGAGATGCTGTAGCGCATCCGGGCGATGCCGCCCTCGTACATCAGGTCGACGATGAGCTTCAGCTCGTGCAGGCACTCGAAGTAGGCCACCTCGGGGGCGTAGCCGGCCTCGGTGAGCACCTCGAAACCGGTCTGCACCAGCGCGGCCGCACCGCCGCAGAGCACCGCCTGCTCGCCGAAGAGGTCGGTCTCCGTCTCCTCGGTGAAGGTGGTCTTGATCGCGCCGGCCCGGGTGCCACCGATCGCCTTCGCGTACGCCAGGGCCAGGCCGAAGGCACTGCCGCTGGCGTCCTGCTCGACGGCGACCAGGCAGGGCACGCCCTTGCCGTCGACGTACTGGCGGCGGACCAGGTGACCCGGGCCCTTCGGGGCGACCATCGCCACGTCCACGTCGGCCGGCGGCTTGATCAGGCCGTACCGGATGTTGAAGCCGTGGCCGAAGAAGAGCGCCTTGCCGGCGGTCAGGTTGGGGGCGATCGCCTCGGCGTACAGGCCGCGCTGGGCGGTGTCCGGCGCCAGGATCATGATGACGTCGGCCTCGGCCGCCGCCTCGGCCGGCGTGAGCACCCGCAGGCCCTGCTCCTCGGCCTTCGGCCGGCTCTTCGAACCGACGGGCAGGCCGATCACCACGTCGACGCCGGAGTCGCGCAGCGACAGCGCGTGGGCGTGGCCCTGGCTGCCGTACCCGATCACCGCGACCTTGCGGCCCTGGATGAGACCCAGGTCGGCGTCGTCGTCGTAGTACACCTCAACGCTCATTGTGACTTCCCTTTCGTACGGCGGTGCCCGGCGGCCCGTCGTGGACTTGTGCGGTGGATGTGGCGCTCGGGCGCCGGTCGGATCGGGTCAGGCGGCACGCAGCGCGGGACCGGCGGTGATCGAGCGCGAGCCGCGCCCGATCGCCACCGTGCCGGACTGCACCATCTCCTTGATGCCGAGGGGTTCGAGGTCACGCAGCAGCGCGTCGAGCTTGTCGGGAGTGCCGGTGGCCTCGATGGTCAGGGTGTCCGGGGCGACGTCGACCACCCGGGCGCGGAACAGGTTCACCGTCTCCAGCACCTGGGCGCGGGCGTTGCGGTCCGCGCGGACCTTCACCAGCAGCAGCTCCCGGGCCACCGAGACCTGCGGATCCAGCTCGACGATCTTGAGTACGTTGACCAGCTTGTTGAGCTGCTTGGTCACCTGCTCCAGCGGGGACGACTCGGCGTTGACCACGATGGTGATCCGGGAGACGTCCGGGTTCTCGGTCTCCCCGACGGCGAGACTGTCGATGTTGAAGCCCCGCCGGGAGAACAGCCCGGAGACCCGGGCCAGGACACCGGGCTTGTTCTCCACCAGCACGGACAGGGTGTGCAGATTCATGCCTCGACCTCGCTGAACTTGATGATTCGCACGCTGCGCTCGCGCATTAGAGCTCGTCCTCGTCGAAGGCGGGGCGGACACCCCGGGCGAACATGATCTCGTCGTTGCTGGTGCCGGCGGCGACCATCGGCCAGACCATGGCGTCCTTGCCGACCACGAAATCGATGACCACCGGAGCGTCGTTGATCGCCATGGCCGCCGCGATGGTCTTGTCCACGTCGGCGGCGGTCTCGCAGCGCAGGCCGACGCAGCCGAGCGCCTCGGCGAGCTTGACGAAGTCCGGGATGCGGTGCTTGTGGGTGCCCAACTCGGTGTTGGAGTAGCGCTCCCCGTAGAACAGGGTCTGCCACTGCCGGACCATGCCCAGGTTGCCGTTGTTGATCACGGCGACCTTGATCGGGATGCCCTCCAGGGCGCAGGTGGCCAGCTCCTGGTTGGTCATCTGGAAGCAGCCGTCGCCGTCCACCGCCCAGACCGTGGTGTCCGGCTTGCCGACCTTCGCGCCCATCGCCGCCGGAACGGCGTAGCCCATCGTGCCGAGGCCGCCGGAGTTGAGCCAGGTGTACGGCTTCTCGTACGAGATGAACTGGCTGGCCCACATCTGGTGCTGGCCGACACCGGCCACGTAGATCGAGTCCGGGCCGGCAATCTCACCCAGCCGCTTGATCACGTACTGCGGCGGGAGGGTGCCGTCGGCCGGCTCCTCGTAGCCGAGCGGGTAACGCCGGCGCAGGTCGTCGAGCTGGGCCCACCAGTCGCCGAGGTCGGCGGCCGCCCGGGCCGCCCGCTCGGTGGTGACCGCGGCGATCAGCTCGTCGATCACGTGCCGGGCGTCGCCGACGATCGGCACGTCCGCGTGCCGGTTCTTGCCGATCTCGGCGGGGTCGATGTCCGCGTGCACGACCGTGGCGTCCGGCGCGAACGAGTCCAGCTTGCCGGTGACCCGGTCGTCGAAACGGGCCCCGAGGGCCACGATCAGGTCGGCCTTCTGCAGGCCGTAGACCGCGGCGACGGTGCCGTGCATGCCGGGCATGCCCAGGTGCTGCCGGTGCGAGTCGGGGAACGCGCCGAGCCCCATCAGCGTGGTGACCACCGGGATGCCGGTCAGCTCGGCCAGCCGGCGCAGCCCCTCGGTGGCACCGGCCTTGAGCACACCGCCGCCGACGTAGAGCACCGGACGGCGGGCGCCGGTCATCAGCCGGGCCGCCTCGCGGATCTGCTTGCCGTGCGGGTGCAGGGTCGGCCGGTAGCCGGGCAGGTCGAGCGTGGGCGGCCAGGAGAAGGTGGTCTGTGCCTGCAGGACGTCCTTGGGGATGTCCACCAGGACCGGGCCCGGACGGCCGGTCGCGGCCAGGTGGAACGCCTCGGCCAGCACCTGCGGGATCTCCTCGGCCGTCTGCACCAGGAAGTTGTGCTTCGTGATCGGCAGAGTGATGCCCTGGATGTCCGCCTCCTGGAAGGCGTCCGTGCCGATCGCCGGCCGGGCGACCTGACCGGTGATCGCCACGATCGGCACCGAGTCCATGTACGCGTCGGCGATCGGGGTGACCAGGTTGGTCGCGCCCGGGCCGGAGGTGGCCATGCAGACCCCGACCTTTCCGGTGGCCTGGGCGTACCCGGTGGCGGCGTGCCCGGCGCCTTGCTCGTGGCGGACCAGGATGTGCCGGACGGTGGAGTCGTAGAGCGGGTCGTAGGCCGGCAGGATCGCGCCGCCCGGGATGCCGAAGACGACGTCGACGCCGAGGGCCTCAAGCGACCGCACCAGCGATCCGGCGCCGGAGACCTGCGCCGACGCGGGCCGCCGTTCGGTCGTGGCGTCCGCGCCGGCCGGGACGGAACCGTTGCGGGGGTGGAGGCGTTGTCGGCGGCGCCGGCCGGCTCGGTGGCCGTACGGGCTCGCCGGGCGGAGTGGGCGAGGGTCTCTGGCGTGGGTCTCGTCATGGCGGTTCAAGCCTTTTGCTGGAGTGGGTGATGCGCTTCTCAGGATGGAACGCGGGCGTCCCGGCGATGGTCCGATGGCAACAAAAAAGCCCACGTGCAGATGCACGGGGCCAGCGCACTCTCGAGCAGAGGAGAGTGCGCTCAGGTAAGTACTCGCAGCGACCGGTTCGACGACATGCGGCTAAGCCTGACGCATCTCACGCGATGAGTCAACTGATCCCACATTCTGGTTAACGGACGTCGGCGTGTCCCGCTGCGGCACGCCCTCCGCGACCGATCCCACCTGCGAAGATCCTTCGTCCGGGGGACGTGCCGCCGGCACCGGCGCGGACGCGTCCGACCGCAGCCGGGGCAGCAGCGGCGACGAGCCGGGGCGCACCGACGTGATGGACGACGCCGGCGGCACCGGACTGGGACGCGCACCCGGCGAGGTCGCCGCCACCAGCATCGCCTCCAGGTGCTCGGCCGGCACCCCCCAACCGAAGAGCGCGCCCTGACCGAAGCGGCAGCCGGCGGCCACCACCGCGGCCAGCTCGGCGGGGTTGGTGACGCCCTCGGCGATCACCTCCAGCCCGAAGTGGTGCCCGAGGCGCATCACGATGTCCACCATCGGGGCGAACGCCGGACCGTCCCGGCCCACCGGCCGGACCGGCTCGTGCTCGGCGACCAGGCTGTGGTCGATCTTCAGGATGTCGATCGGCAGTCGGCGCAGCTGCCCCAGCGACGAGTAGCCCGTACCGAAGTCGTCCAGCGCGATGCGTACCCCGGTGAGCCGCAGCGCGGCCAGCCGGCGGATCAGCTCGTCCAGATCGGTGGCGACGGCGTGCTCGGTGACCTCCAGCACCAGCCGCTGCGGCGGTACGTGGTGGGCGCGCAGCGCCTCGGCGACCTGGACCACGTACTCCGGGGCGTGCAGCTCCCGCGGCGAGACGTTCACCGACACCCAGACGTCGTGCCCGTCGGCCAGCCACCGGGAGAGCTGGTAGCAGGCCTGGTGCAGCACCCAGGCGCCCAGCTTCGAGATCATCCCGCACTCCTCGGCGAGCGGGATGAACTCGTCCGGGCGGACGTTGCCCAGCTCCGGGTGGTGCCAGCGGAGCAGCGCCTCGGCGCCGACCGGACGCACCGACGGCAGCGAGGCCACCGGCTGGAACGCCAGCCGCAGCTCGTCGCGCTCGATCGCGCCGCGCAGCTCGTGCTCCAGCATGGTGCGCCGGCGCAGCAGCTGGTCGTACGCGGCGTCGTAGCGCTCGATGCGGTTCTTGCCCCGCTGCTTGGCATAGCGCAGGGCCAGGTCGGCGTTGCGCAGCAGCAGCGCGACGTCGGTCTCCCCACGGTTGCCGGCCACCCCGATGCTGGCCGACAGGAAGATCGGCCCGTCCGCCTCCTCGTAGGGGTCGCCGAGCACCCCGAGCAGCCGTTCCGCGACCGGCCCGGCGTCGCTCGCGCCGCGCATCAGCACCGCGAACTCGTCGCCGCCCAGCCGGGCGGCCAGGTCACCCGGGCGCAGGTTGCCGCGCAGCCGCCGACCGACCTCGGCCAGCACCGCGTCGCCGACGTCGTGCCCCCGCATGTCGTTGACGTTCTTGAAGCCGTCCAGGTCCAGGCCGAGCAGGACGCAGGGCAGGCCGGCGTCGGCGCAGCGGTGCAGCGCGCGCAGCAGCCCGCGCCGGTTGGCCAGCCCGGTGAGCGGATCGGTGTGCGCCAGCTCACGGAAGTGGGCCTCCCGGGCGGCCAGCCGGTCGGCGTAGCCCCGGACGTCGTTGAGGGCGAGGTACTGCCGGGCCACCAGGGCGAATCCCTCGACGCTGCCGGCGACGATGCCGAAGGCGTCGAACCCGCCGCCCTGGCTCAGGTGGTACATCGCTGAGGCGGCCATGGCGAACATCGGCGCGAAGGCGTACTCGCCGTCGCGGCGGATCAGGTCGACGTCGATCTGCCCGGGCAGATCGACCCGGTGCACCGCCGCGGCGACGCCGAGCAGGCCCGCGGCCAGCACCGCGGCGCCGGTGAGGGCCATCACCGGGCCGGCCTGGCCGAGCCCGGCGGACAGGACCAGCCCACCGCCGGTCACCGCGGTCGCCCCGGCGCCGAGCAGGACCAGCCGCCCGCGTGGCGGAGCGGACCGGAGCGCCATGATCAGGGTCAGCCCGGCGGTGAGCGCCGCGCTCATCGTGGCCAGCACGACGGGTGCGCTGCCCGCCGGGGTGAGCGCGCCGAGCAGCCGGGTCGGCTCGCTGAGGACCACCCACCCGACGAACCAGAGCGCACTCGCGATGATCACGCCGTCGAGCAGCAACCGGGCGGTGGCGGCCCGGGTGGCCGCGGCGCCGGGCAGTCGGAGCAGGGCCACGCCGAGCGCGAGCCCGCTGAGCGTGCCGCCCACCGAGACGAACGTCGCCCAGCCGGTGCGTTGCCCCGGCCGGTGGGTCCAGTCGTCGGCGGCCAGCACGGCGATGACGCCGACGATGAGGCTGAGCAGCGCGATCCCGGCAGCCACCGCGAGCAGCACGTGGGTCTGCCGGTGGGATCCGACCCGGCGGCGGGCCGAGGCGGCGAGCAACGCGGTGGCGCCGGCGGCGACAAGCCCGCTCAACGCCACGACGGTGACCACACCCGGGGTCGAATACACGACCTCAACTGTGCCGGATCCGTGCACCCGGAGACGTACCGGGTGTGCAACTGTTGGGACACAACCCGCGCGCCCGGGGGCCGCCGGGTTGGCGGTGCAACACTGGTAGCCATGCCTGAGCTGCGGTCGAGGACCTCCACGCACGGTCGGACGATGGCGGGCGCCCGGGCCCTGTGGCGGGCCACCGGGATGACCGACGACGACTTCGGCAAGCCGATCGTCGCCATCGCCAACAGTTTCACCCAGTTCGTGCCCGGCCACGTACACCTCAAGGACCTTGGCGGCCTGGTGGCCGGCGCGGTGGCCGAGGCCGGCGGGGTGGGCCGGGAGTTCAACACCATCGCCGTGGATGACGGCATCGCCATGGGCCACGGCGGCATGCTCTACTCGCTGCCCAGCCGGGAGCTGATCGCCGACGCGGTCGAATACATGGTCAACGCGCACTGCGCGGACGTTCTGGTCTGCATCTCCAACTGCGACAAGATCACTCCGGGCATGCTGCTGGCCGCGCTGCGGCTCAACATCCCGACCGTCTTCGTCTCCGGCGGCCCGATGGAGGCCGGCAAGACGGTGGCGATCGAGGGGGTCGTGCATTCCAAGATCGACCTGATCGACGCGATGATCGCCTCGTCCAACGAGGCCGTCACCGACGACCAGCTCGGCCAGATCGAGCGCTCGGCCTGCCCGACCTGCGGCTCCTGCTCCGGCATGTTCACCGCCAACTCGATGAACTGCCTCACCGAGGCGATCGGCCTGGCGCTGCCCGGCAACGGATCGACGCTGGCCACCCACGCCGCGCGCCGGTCGCTCTTCGTCGAGGCCGGCCGCACCGCCGTGGCGATCGCCAGGCGCTGGTACGACGAGGACGACGCCTCGGTGCTGCCCCGCTCGATCGCCAACCGGGCCGCCTTCGAGAACGCCGTGGCGCTCGACGTCGCCATGGGCGGCTCGACCAACACCGTGCTGCACCTGCTCGCCGCCGCCCGTGAGGCGGAACTGGACTTCGGGGTGGCCGACATCGACGCGATCTCCCGCCGGGTGCCCTGCCTGGCGAAGGTCGCGCCGAACTCGCCGCAGTACCACATGGAGGACGTGCATCGGGCTGGCGGCATCCCGGCCATCATGGGCGAACTGGACCGGGCCGGCCTGCTCAACCGGGACGTGCACGCGGTCCACTCGCCCAGCCTGGCGCAGTGGCTGGCCGACTGGGACGTGCGGGGCGGCTCGGCCACGCCGGAGGCGGTCGAGCTGTTCCACGCCGCCCCGGGCGGGGTGCGCACCACCGAGCCGTTCTCCACCACCAACCGCTGGTCGTCGCTGGACACCGACGCGGTCGGCGGCTGCGTGCGGGACCGGGAGCACGCGTACTCCGCCGACGGCGGGCTGGCCATCCTGCACGGCAACCTGGCCCCGGACGGCTGCGTGGTGAAGACCGCCGGGGTGCCCGAGGAGTGCCTGACCTTCCGCGGCCCGGCCAAGGTCTACGAGTCGCAGGACGACGCGGTGTCGGCGATCCTGGCCAAGGAGATCGTCGCCGGGGACGTGGTGGTGATCCGGTACGAGGGCCCGAAGGGCGGCCCCGGCATGCAGGAGATGCTCTACCCCACCTCGTTCCTCAAGGGCCGCGGGCTGGGCCGCTCCTGCGCGCTGCTCACCGACGGGCGATTCTCCGGCGGCACCTCCGGGCTGTCGATCGGCCATGTCTCCCCGGAGGCGGCCTCGGGCGGGCTGATCGCGCTGGTACGTGAGGGCGACGAGATCGTCATCGACATCCCGGCCCGGTCGATCCACCTCAACGTGCCGGACGACGTGCTCCAGGCCCGCCGGGTCGCCGAGGAGAAGCGGGACCGCCCGTACACCCCGACCGATCGGCAGCGGCCGGTCTCCGCGGCGCTGCGCGCGTACGCCTCGATGGCCACCTCGGCCAGCGACGGCGCCTACCGCCGCGTGCCTGAGTGAAAGGAGGGGCCCCCTGTTAACGCCTGCGGCATAGCAGGGGCCCCTTCTTAACGCTTCCGCCGGTAGGGTCGCGCGTCGTGGAGACGACGGTGAGTTACGCGCGACTGATCCGACCGGTGATCGACCGGGTGTACGTGGGTGCCCGCTGGGCGGCCCGGGCCCGGATGGAGGCGTTCTACGCGGAGCGGGGCGCGAGCCTCGGCGCCGAGAACAGCTTCTACTCGGGGCTGCTGGCCCGGCCGATGCCGGCCGACGCGATGGCCGACGGGCTGTCCTACACCGACGGTGACATGAGCCGGGAGCTGGCGCAGGGCGTGCTGAAGGTGGACGCCGAGGGCACCTGGCACCTGACCGAGCTGGGCCGGGAGCTGGCACTGTACGCGCAGCGGGCGACCGGCGAGGCCGCCGAGGAACTCTGGTCCGCCGGGCCGCCGATGCTGCCCGGCATGGCGTCGGTGCCCCGGCTGGCCGAGCTGGTCGGCCGGGTGCTGGCGCACGGGCTGGCCACCGGCGGCCCCGCGTTCCGCGCCATGGCCCCGGCGTACGAGCCGGACGACGCCTCGCCGGCGGTGCTGCTCACCACCCGGCTCGGCTCGCTGCGGCACCACCGGGCCGACGCGCACCGGGCGGCGTGGCGGGCCGCCGGGCTGACCGCCGAGCAGATCAAGGCGCTGCCCGACGGGCCGCAGCGGCAGGCGGTCGAGGCCGAGACCGACCGCCGCGACGCACCCGCGTACGCGGTGCTCAACGAGGACGAGCGCTGGGAGCTGCTCGCCGGGCTGGGCGCGCTACAGGGCTGACCGATCGAGATTCTGGACAGTTGCCGTGCACAGCGAACGGCAACTGTCCAAGAATCACGAAGGCCGCTTCGTGTCGTTGACGCAGCGCAGCACCGGGCGGCGGGTGAGGGCGGCCGGGTCGAGCGGGGTGTCCGCGCGCACGGTGAACGCGGCCGACTCCCCCGGCAGCAGGGTGACGAGAGACTGGTCGACCTCCGCCGACGGGTGCAGCCGGTCCGGGAACAGCGCCAGATCGCGCAGCACCGTCCGGGCGGTCACCCGGACCAGTTGGCCGCCGTCGACCGGCTCGACCGTGGCCTCCAGTTCCGCCGCCGGCCACTCGATCTCCCGGTCCTCGGCGAAGAACCACAGCGCCCGTTCCGCGACGTCGCCGGGCTCCGCGACCAGCAGTTCCCGCCGGGCCTCGTCCGGCCGCGCCAGCTCCGCCGGCAGCGTCAGCACCACCGACGAGTACGCGGGGACGTCGAGGTCCACCGAGGTCTTCGCCCTCGGCTCCCCGGCCAGAGTGAACCGGGTGACCGTGACCGGCCCCTGCCACGCCGCGCCGGTCTCGTTGACCGCCACCACGGCCAGGCCACCGTCGCGGGGCTGCACGGTGAGCAGCCGGTCGGCGTAGGCGCGGCGCAGCGCGTACCAGAGTGGCTTGCGCCGGCCGTCGCCGTCGACCGCCGACCAGGAGGTGACCGGCCAGCAGTCGTTGAGCTGCCAGACGATGGCGCCCATGCAGACCGGCCGGTGGGACCGGAAGTGCTCGACCCCGAGCTGGATGGCCCGGGCCTGGTTGAGCTGCGTGAGGTAGTGCCAGTCGTCGAAGTCTGCGGGCACCGGCAGGTGGGCGTCCAACCCGCGCTGGAGCTTCAGGTCCCCGTCGATCGCCTTCTGGTGGTGGGCCATGCCGGGCGAGTCGTGGGCGAGGGGCTCGTCCGAGATGGACCGCCGCAGGGTCGCGTACGCCGGGGGCGCCTGGTAGCCGAACTCGGCGACGAAACGGGGCAGGTATTCCCGGTACTTCGTGTAGTCGTCGGTGTTCCAGACGTCCCAGATGTGTGTGGTGCCGTACGCCGGGTCGTTGGGGTGCACGTCCTCCCGGCCCGACCACGGGCTGCCCGGCCAGTACGGCCGGGTCGGGTCCAGCTCGCCGACGATCCGGGGCAGCAGCTCCAGGTAGTAGCCCCGCCCCCAGGTCCGCCCGGCGAGGGGCTGCTGCCAGTCCCAGTCGTGCCAGCCCCAGATGTTCTCGTTGTTGCCGGTCCACAGGACCAGCGACGGGTGGACGGCCAGCCGGGACACCTGCTCACGCGCCTCGGCCTCGACCTCGGTGCGGAACGGCTCCTCCTCCGGATACGCGGCGCAGGCGAAGAGGAAGTCCTGCTGCACCAGCAGGCCGAGGGAGTCGGCCAGGTCGTAGAAGTCGTCCGACTCGTACCGGCCGCCGCCCCAGACCCGGAGCAGGTTGACGTTCGCCCCGACCGCCTGGGTGAGGCGTTCGGCCAGCCGCTGCTGGGTGACCCGGTCGGGGAACGCGTCGTCGGGGATCCAGTTGACGCCCCGGACGAAGACCGGCACGTCGTTGACGTGCAGCGTGAACGCGCTGCCGTGCGCGTCGGGGGCGGTGTCGAGGCGTACCGAGCGGAAGCCGATCCGCCGCGACCAGGCATCCAGCGCCCGGCCGTCCTCGGCGCGCAGGGTCACGTCGAGGTCGTAGCGAGGCTGCTCGCCGTACCCGACGGGCCACCACCGCTCGGGGTCGCGGACGGTGAGCGTCGCCACGACCGTGCGCTCCCCCGCCGCGACGGTGACCTCGGTGGCGACGCCGGCGACCTCGGCCCGCACGACCAGCGGGACGTCCGCCGCCCGCTCGACCTCGACGTGCAGCTCCACCCGGCCGGTGTCACCGGAGACGGTGACCAGTGGGCGGACGGTGGCCAGCCGGGCGGTCGACCAGGCGTGCAGCCCGATCTCCTGCCAGATGCCGGCGGTGACCAGGTTCGGCCCCCAGTCCCAGCCGAAGTTGCAGGCGGTCTTGCGGATGAAGTTGAACGGCTCCGGGTACGAGTTGGGACGGTCCCCGAGCCGGTCCCGGTGTGCCTCCGCGTAGCGGTACGGCGAGTCGAAGCGGACGGCCAGCACGTTCGCGCCCGGCCGCAGCAGGGCGCCGACGGCGAACCGGTACCCGCGGTGCTGGTTCTCGGTGCGACCGACGATGGTGCCGTTGAGGGTCACCGTGGCGACCGTGTCCAGCCCGGCGCAGACCAGGTCCACCCGGTCCACGTCGCCCGACTGCCAGTCGAAGGTGGTCTCGTAGACCCAGTCGGTACGCCCGATCCAGCCGAGCCTCGTCTCGTTGTCGTCGAGGTACGGGTCGGGGATGAGGCCGGCGGCGAGCAGATCGGTGTGCACGCAGCCGGGTACGGTGGCCGGAACCGCCGTGCCGGCGACCTCCGGCGGCACCTGCGGGCCGGGTACGGCCCGCAGCACCCAACCCTCGTGCAACGCCTGCCGGCTCATGCCACCGCCTCGCTGCCGAGCCTGGTTCGCTCGCTCACGACTTCACCGCGCCTTCCATGATTCCCCGGACGATCTGGCGTCCGCCGACGAACAACATCACCAGCAGGGGGATGGTGGCGACGAACGCGCCCGCCAGCACCCGCCGGTAGATCACGTAGTTGCCGCTGGCCAGGTCGGACACCGCCACCATCGAGGTCGGGTAGTCGCTGCCGCCCAGCGTGATCAACGGCCACTGGAACTCGTTCCAGGTGCCCACGAAGGTGAGCAGGCCGAGCACCGCCAGGGCGGGACGGAGCGCCGGCAGCACGATGGTGGCGTAGATCCGCATGGTGGTGGCACCGTCCACCCGCGCCGACTCGACCAGCTCGTCGGGCACGCTGTTGACGATGAACTGCCGCATGTAGAAGACGCCGAACGCGCTGACCAGACCGGGCGCGATGACCGCGAGCAGGGTGCCGTTCCAGCCGAGTTTGCCCATCACGATGTAGAGGGCGACCACCCCGAGCTGGTTGGGCACGGTGAGGGTGAGCACCACGAAGAGCATCAGGGCCTTGCTGCCCTTGAACCGCAGCTTGGCGAAGGCGAAGCCGGCCAGTGAGCAGAAGAAGAGCACCGAGGCGGTCACCACGCTCGACACGATGACGCTGTTGACCAGCGAGGCGGCGAAGTAGACGTCCTGGAGGGAGAAGACCTCGTCCAGGTTGACCAGGAACCGGTCACCGGGGACCACCGCCGGAGGGAGCTGCGCAAGCGCCTCGTCGGTGCTGGTGGCGATGACGAACATCCAGTAGAGCGGGAATGCGCCGAACAGGAACGTCACGGCCAGCAGCAGATAGGTCCAGATGCTGGCCGCGGTGTCCTGCGGGGCCCGTCCCATCAGCCGCGGACGGTTGCGCCGGGCCGGCGGGGTGGACGGCGGAATGGACGGCGGCGCGGTCACGGCGGTCATTTGCGCCCTCCGGACAGTCGGTTGGTGAGCAGGGTGTTGACGCCGGCGACGATCAGGATGATGAAGAAGAGCGCCCAGGACATCGCGGCGGCGTAGCCGAGGTTGAGGTCCTTCCAGCCGACCTTGTAGATGAGCTGGGCGATGGTCTGCCACTCCCGGCCGGAACCGCCCGTGGCCGCCTGCGCGTTCAGGTCGAAGAGCATCGGCTCGGTGAAGAGTTGCAGCCCGCCGATGGTGGAGAGGATGACGGTGAAGAGCACCACCGGCCGGATCATCGGCACGGTGATCCGCCAGAGCTGCTTCCACGGGCTGGCGCCGTCGAGCGCCGCCGCCTCGTAGACGTCGCGCGGGATGGACTGCATCGCGGCCAGGTAGAGCAGGGCGTTGTAGCCGATCCACTTCCAGTTGACCATGGTCGCGATGGCGATCCAGGAGTGCAGTTTGTCGGCGCGCCAGTCGATGGGGTCGTCGCCGCCGCCGATGCCAAACAGGCCGAGCACCCAGTTGGCCATGCCGAAGTCGCGGGAGAAGAAGACGCTGAACACCATGGTCGAGGCGACGATCGGCGTCACGTACGGCAGCAGCACCGCGACCCGCCACCAGGTCTGCGCCCGCAGCCTGCGGTTGAGCAGCGAGGCGACGATCAGCGCGAGCAGCAGCTGCGGCACGGTGGAGAGCAGGAAGATGCCGAAGGTGTTGTAGAGCGCGTTCCAGAAGTATTCGTCGCCGAAGAGCTTGGTGAAGTTGTCGAAGCCGGCCCAGTACGGCAGCGTCGGGTCGTCGAGCCGGTAGTTACGCAGCGCGACCACGCCGTTGAAGATCAGCGGGAAGAGCCCGAACACGATGAAGAGCAGGAAGAACGGCGCGATCATCACGTACGGCAGGTAGCGCAGGTCGAGGCGGTACAGCCGGTCACGCCAGGTCAACCGTGGTCTGCCGCCCCCGCGTCCGCGCTCCGGCGCGGCTCGGCGGCCCGGCGACGGTGTGGCTGCGGCACGGGTGGTGGACATCGGATCACTCCAGGGCCGAAGTGGTGACGGGACGGACGGTGACGGAGCGGGCGGTACCCCGCTCCGTCACCGGTGCTGCGACTGAGTCACTGCGGCGAGGCCGCCGTCAGGAGTTGGCCACCTTCTCCGCCGCCTTGACCGCCTCCGCCCAGGCGGCGTCCGGCTTCAGGCTCTTGCTCTCCACCCGGCGGATGACGTTCTCCACCTCGACCCGGGTCGGGCCGTTCTTCTTGCCGAGGTACTGCGGGGTCAGGCCCGCCGCCATCTTGGGGAAGATCTGCCCGACCGGCGCGTTGTTGAAGAACGGGTTCTTGAAGTCGGCGATCGCCGGGTCGGAGTAGAGGGCCGGCTGCGAGGGCAGGTTGCCCACCTTCTTGAAGATCTCGATCTGCTGCTCGGGCGCGACCAGCCACTCCAGCAGCTTGTACGCCTCGTCGACGTGCTTGCCCTGCTTGGGGATGGTCAGGAACGAGCCACCCCAGTTGCCGCCGCCGCCGGGCACCGCGGCGATGTCCCACTTGCCCTCGGTGCCGGGGGCGGTGTCCTTGATGTGGCCGAGCATCCACGCGGGGCAGGCGAGCACGGCGAAGGAGCCGCTGGTGAAGCCCTTGTCCCAGTCCGCCTGGAAGCTGGTGAGGTTGGCCGACAGGCCGGCCTCGATGCCCTTGACGGCGTTGTCGAAGGCGACCTTCGGGCCGCCGTCCATCTGGAGCTGCTCCTGCTCGTTGTAGAAGCCGACCGGCTGCTGGCCGAGGATCGGGTTGAACAGGTTGGTGGCCGAGTCGACGAACTTCTTCTTGGACTTGGCGGTGTACTGCTGGCCGACCTCGAAGAACTTGTCCCAGGTGGGCCAGAGCGCGGAGACCTGGTCCCGGTCGGTCGGCAGGCCGGCGGCCTTGAACAGGTCGGTCCGGTAGCACATGGCCAGACCGCCGACGTCGGTGCCGAGGCCGAGCTGGCTCTTGCCGTCGGCCGACAGCGACTGCTTCCACTTCCAGGGCAGGTACTTGCTCTCGTACGAGCCGGCGCCCTTGTCCAGCAGGTTGACGAACTTGTCGGACTGGCTGCGGAACTGGACTATGAAGCCCTCGTCGATCGCCGCGATGTCCGGTGCTCCGGTGCCGGCGACCAGCTTCTTCTGCAGGTCCTCGTGCTGGGCGTTGTACTCGCCGGAGTTCAGCTGGATCTTGATGTTCTTGTGCTCGGCCTCGTACTTGGCTTTGAGGTCCTGGAGGCCGAAGTCGCCCCAGAAGTTGATTTTCAAAGTGATCTGACCGTCGCCCGAACCCGAGTCGTCGGTACCGCTCTTCCCGCTGCACGCCGCGACCATGACCAGGCTGACGGCACCCACGGTGACCGCCCGAGCCCAGTGCGTCCAGGACCGTTTCATGTCATCCTCCGCGCCGAATGGGAACGCTCCCAAGATCGAGAAACGTTGACTGAACCGGATAAGTGAGCACACCGTACGATCGGCCCAATGCACTGTCAACGGCCGATCAACAGCGAGACCGTACGGTAACCTTCCGGGCCGCACGGCAGCGCGATCATGCGTGATGAAGCGCTCTCCAGAGCAGGATCGTGAGCGGGCCGATGGTGGCCGCCGCTCGGCGTGCTCGAACGCTTAACCGCGCAAGTGAGCCGTCCGGTCCAGCCCCGGGCCCGTCGCCACGCCCGATCCGCGGGCGCGACCCGTTGCAGTAGCGTGACAGCCGCCGGTCCCCCGGCGGCTGAGGAGTGTGCCCCCACGGGGCCCGGAGAAACTGGAGGAACGCGCCGGTGAAGCGGCCGACCATCGCCGACGTCGCCCGGCGGGCAGGGGTCTCGAAGGGCGCGGTGTCGTACGCGCTCAACGGGCAACCCGGCGTGTCCGAGGCGACCCGCCGACGCATCCTGGCGATCGCCGCCGAGATCGGGTTCAGCCCGAGCAGCGCCGCCCGGGCGCTCTCCGGCGCCACCGCCAACGCGGTCGGCCTGGCCCTGTGCCGGCCGGCCCGGACGCTCGGCATCGAGCCGTTCTTCATGGCGCTGATCAGCGGCGTCGAGGCCGAACTGTCGGCCCGCTCGTACGCGCTGACCCTACAGGTGGTGGCCGACCACGAGGCGGAGGTCGCGGTCTACCGCCGGTGGTGGGCCGAGCGACGGGTCGACGGCGTGCTCGTGTGCGACCTGCGGATCGACGACCGGCGGGTGCCGGCGCTGGAGGAGCTGCAGCTGCCGGCCGTGGTGATCGGCGGACCCGGGCACACCGGCCGCCTGGCCAGCGTCTGGTCCGACGACGCGGCGGCCCTGGCGGAGACCGTGGAATACCTCGTCGCGCTCGGACACCGGCGGATCGCCCGGGTCGGTGGCCTGCCCACCCTGCTGCACACCGAGATCCGAAACAACGCGTTCGACGCGGTGTGCCGACGGCTGGGACTGGACGACGCCACCACGGTCTGGTCGGACTACACCGGTGAGGAGGGCACCCGGGCCACCCGCCGGCTGCTCAGCTCCGCCAACCGGCCCACCGCGATGATCTACGACAACGACGTGATGGCGATCGCCGGGCTTTCGGTCGCCCAGGAGATGGGCCTCGCCGTCCCCGGCGACCTGTCCATCGTGGCCTGGGACGACTCCCCGCTCTGCCAGCTGGTGCACCCGCCACTGACCGCCGTCGGCCGGGACATCCCCGCGTACGGGGCACACGCCGCCCGGCAGCTCCTCGCGGTGATCGCGGGCGAGCCGGTCACCGTTTTCCAGGACGAGACCGCCCACCTCACACCGCGCGGCAGCACCGCACCGCCCCGACGCCGGTGAACCGGTTCAGGGCAACCGGCGGCCCGTCGCACCTGACGCTGAAAGACCAGTCACGTGACGCTGAAAGACCAGTTCAGCGGGGTGCGGCGCCGAACTCCTCGAACCACGCCTCGACCCGTTCCGGGGTGGCCGGGCGGGCGAGGGCGAAGCCCTGGCCGTAGCGGCAGCCGGCCCGGCGGGCCCCGGCGACCTGGACGTCGGACTCCAGCCCCTCGACGACCACCTCCAGGCCGAGCCGGTCGCCCAGCTTGGCCACCACCTCGATCAGCGGGCCGCGCCCGTCCGAGGTCGGCCCGACCAGGTGCGGGCCGACCTTGAGCAGGTCGATGGGCAGCCGGCGGAGCTGGGCCAGCGAGGCGTGCTCGGCACGGAAGTCGTCCAGCGCCGTCCGTACCCCGAGCGAGCGCAGGCCGGCGAGCCGGGCCACCACCGTGGGCTGCTCCACGGCGACGGCCGGCTCGGCGACCTCCACCACCAGGCGCTCCGGTGGCACGTCGTACGCGGCCAGGGCGGCCGCTGTCCGGGCCACGAAGTCCGCCGCCGCCAGCTCGCGGGGCGTGACGTTCACCGCCATCCACAGTTCCCGGCTCCCGTCCGACCAGTCGGCGAGCTGCCGGCAGGCCCGGTCGAGCACCCACCGTCCCACCTCGCCGAGCAGGTCCAGGTCCGCCGCGACCGGCAGCAGCTCGTCGGGCAGCACGGTGCCCAGCGCCGGGCTGCGCCAGCGCAGCAGCGCCTCGGTGCCCACCGGCTGCCGGTCGGCGAGGGCCAGCACCGGCTGGTAGACCAGGTCCAGCTCGCCCCGGGCGAGCGCCCCCGGCAGCTCCCGCTCCAGGTCCAGCCGGCGGACGAGCTGCTCCTCCAGGTACGCGTCGTACCACTCGACCCGGTCCCGGCCGAGCTGCACCGCGCGCCGCCGGGCCAGTTCGGCCTGGCGCAACACGTCCTCCGGATCGCCGCCGGTCGTCTCGGCCAGCCCGACGCAGACCCGGAGCCGGGTCATCCCGCCGGCCCCCGGGTACGGCCCGGTCACCGCGGCCAGGAGCCGGCCGCCCAGCGCGTACGCGACCACCGGTCCGACGTCGGTGAGCACGGCGAACTCGGCGTCGGCGAGGCGGGCCACCAGATCGCCGGGGCCGCAGCCGGCCCGGAGCCGCCGGGCGACCTCGACCAGCACCGGCCGGTCCGGGGCCAGGCCGTTGTCGGCACGGGCCAGGTCGACGACGAGCAGCGCGCCGCCCGCCCGTCCGCCGAGCCGGCGCAGCAGCTCGCCCCGGTCCGCCGGCGCGGTGAGCGGGTCGGCCATGGCCGGCCGGTCGTCGGCCAGGGCGGGCCGGCCGGCCGCCCGGGCCGGGCGGTCGACGCGGCGGCGCTGGTCGGCGACGGCGAGCAGCTCGCGGAGCACCATCGGCGGGACGACCGCCAGCCCCAGGGCGATCGCGGGTGCGGCGATCTCCCCCACCGTCCACAGGTGGTGGCCGGCGGCGAGCGCGGCGATACCGGCCGGCGCGGTCAGCGCGGGCCAGACCGCTGGCGTGCCGCCAGGCCGGGGTCGCGCCCCGGCGGCCGTACGCCGGGCGCCGCCGGCGGTGAGCAGCGCACCGGCCAGCAATGGAGGCGCGGCGGTCAGGACGGCCCACTCCGGAGCGCGGTAGGTGAGCAGCACCACGATCAGGGCCAGCCCGACGAGGGAGGCCGCCGCTCCGGCGAAGCAGCACGCCGCGCCCGGCCGGCGGTGCCGGTCCGCCCGCGCGGTCACCAGCAGCACCGCCGCGCAGGTCACGCCGGCGACGGTCGCGGTCGCCGCCGCCGGTGGCACCGGGCCGGGTGGCAGCAGCATCCAGGCCGTGAAGACCAGGCTGACGCCGAGGCTGAGGACGTCAACGCTCCGGCGGAGGCGTTCGGCGGCGGCGAGCCGGGACCGGCCGGGGAGCCGGTGCAGCGCCACGGCGTACAGCGCGGCGGTGACGGCGAGGCCGGTCAGCGCGACCGGCGGCCGGCGCGGCGGATCGGCCAGCGGCAGCACGGCGATGGTGAGACCGGCGGCCAGCACGGCCCCGTCGAGGATCGCGGCGCACCGTACGCCGGCCACGGCACAGCCGGTGGCGACGGCGAGCGCCACCGCGGCGAGGGGTGGGACGAGGTCGACGGCCCCGGCCAGGACGAGCAGCGCGCCGGCGAGCGGCACGACGAGGTCGGGCAGCGATGGCCGGTGGCGTCGACCGACGGCGGGGCGGGTGACGGGCACGTGCGGTCGCCTTCGTGAGGGGGCACGGGGCGGTGCTGTTGCGGAGCGGCGTGCGGGCTCAGCGGCGGGGCGGAGGATGGCACGGACGACCGGGCCGGGACCGGCGTGGCCATGGCTATGAACGACTCCCGACGCGCCCCCGTGACGGGACACCGGACGTGATACAGGTCACATGTGTGCCGCCGGTCGTCCCCGTCGCGCCCGCCGGGAACGGCCCGGCCCCGGGGTGCGATCATCGGGGGGTGAGCCGCCCCGACACCATCCGTTTCCGCCACAACCAGGCCATCCTGGTTGCCGCGATCGTCACGTTCGTCGGCGCGCTGCCGCTGGCCACCGCGAGCCTGTGGTTCTTCTGGGTACTGCTGATCCCGCTCGCGGTCCTGATCTGGGCGTGGCGGGCCGGCACCGACGCCGACTCCCGCGAGGTGCGCGTGCGGGCGCTCCTCGGGCAGCGACGGATCCCCTGGGATCGGGTCGCCGAACTGGCCGGCGACGCCCGCGGCCGGGGGATCGCCCGACTCGACGACGGGGAGCTGCTCGTGCTCCCCGCGGTACGCGCCGACGACCTGCCCCGGCTGGTCTCCGCCACCGGGCAGGAGCTGCCCGGCGACACCGACTGAACGAACCGGGACGGCACCCGAGGATCGGCCGGAACGGACCGGTCAGTAGCCGTCCACCACCCGGTTCGCCAGCGGCGCTCCGGACACGAACCGGCGTAGCTGCTCCCCCACCAGCCGGTACGCCCGGGGCAGCAGGCCGCGTACCGAGCCGGCGACGTGCGGGGTGAGCAACACGTTCGGCAGCTCCCACAGCGGGTGGTCGGCGGGCAGCGGCTCGGGATCGGTGACGTCCAGGGCGGCCCGCAGCCGGCCGGAGGTCAGCTCGGCCACCAGCGCCGGCATCCGGGCCACCGGGCCGCGCGCCGCGTTGACCAGCAACGCGCCGTCCGGCATCGCGGCGAGGAACTTCTCGTCGACCAGCCCCCGGGTCCGCTCGGTCAACGGCACCAGCAGCACCACCACGTCCGCCTCGGGCAGCAGGGCGGGCAGCTCGTCCACCCCGTGCACCCCCTCGGCGGGACGCGGGCTGCGGGCGACCAGGGTGAAGGTCACCTCGAACGGGGCCAGCCGGGCCTGGACCGCCGCGCCGATCGAACCCGCCCCGACGATCATCACCCGCTTGCCGGCCAGCTCGTCGGTTGGGGCCACCTCGGCGTACGCCCACTCGCGGCGGGCCTGGGCCCGGGCCAGCGGGCCGAAACCGCGCAGCGCGGACAGGATCGCGGCGACCACCCACTCGGCGGTGGCCGAGTCGTGCACGCCCCGGGCGTCGCAGAGCGTCACCCCGTCGGGGACCCGCCCCACCCAGGCGTCCGCCCCGGCGGAGAGCAGCTGCACCACCGCCAGGTCGGGCAGGTCGGCCAGCAGCGCGGCGGCGTCCCCGCCGGACAGGAACGGCGGCACCCAGAAGCGCACGCCGGCCGGGGACGACGGCAGCCGGGTCGGGTCCTCCAACAGCTCGACGGTGATGCCCGACGGCAGCTCACCGAGGAGGGCGCGGCCGGCCGGGTGCGGAATCCATACCTTCACGACTGCCGACGATAGTCGTCGCGCCCGCCGTACCAGCCGGTCGGCCGCGGCCCGGCTACCCTGGGGCGGGTGAACGCCCGTCCCCCGTACCCCCGCAGCGGCCGCCTCCGGACGGCGCTGGCGGCGCCCTGCGCGGCGCTGCTGCTGGGCACCGCCGGTTGCGCGTTCGGCGAGCCGGACCCGGACCCGGCCGGCGCGCCGCCGAACCTGCCCACGCCCTCGGCCACCGCCAGCTCCGGCGGCGCCGGGCAGCAGGTGGTGGTCACCGTGTTGGCCAAGGGGCTGGAGGTGCCCTGGGCGATCGCCTTTTTGCCCGACGGTGGCGCGCTGGTGACGGAACGGGACAGCGGCCGGATTCTCCAGGTCGGCCCCGAGTCCGGGCCGGGGGGCATGAACGTGGGCGTGGTGCAGACCGTGCCGGGCGTGGTGGCCGACGGCGAGGGCGGGCTGCTCGGCATCGCCGTCTCCCCGTCGTACGCCAAGGACCGCACCGTCTTCGTCTACTACACCTCGGAGCAGGACAACCGGATCGCGAAGCTGCGACTGGGCGGATCACCGACCCCGATCCTCACCGGCATCCCGAAGGCCGGGAACCACGACGGCGGGGGCCTGGGCTTCGGCCCGGACGGCTACCTCTACGCCAGCACGGGCGACGCCGGGAAGACGGCCAACGCACAGGACCCGAAGAGCCTCGGCGGCAAGATCCTGCGGATCACCACGGACGGCAAGCCCGCGCCGGGCAACCCCACCCCCGGCTCCCCCGTCTGGTCGCTGGGGCACCGCAACGTCCAGGGCTTCGCCTGGACGCCGGACAAACGGATGTACGCGGTGGAGTTCGGCCAAAACACCTGGGACGAGATCAACCAGATCAACAAGGGCGGCAACTACGGCTGGCCGCAGGCCGAGGGACGCGCCGACGACCGGCGCTACGTCGACCCGATCACGCAGTGGCCCACCGCCGACGCCTCCTGCTCCGGGCTGGCCGCGGCGGACCGCCTCCTGGTCACCGCGTGCCTGCGCGGGCAGCGGCTCTGGTTGGTCGAGCTGACTGCGAACGGTGGCGTTCTCGGCCAGCCGCGCGAGCTGCTGACCGGCAAGTACGGCCGGCTCCGGGCCGCCGCGGTCGCGCCGGACGGCTCGGTCTGGGTGAGCACGTCCAACCACGACGGGCGGGGCAAGCCGGCCGCGGAGGACGACCGAATACTGCGCCTGGTCTTCGCCGACGGCGGGGCCGGGCGCAGCTGAAGCCGGCCGTACGGCCTAACAGTCGAGCAGGCCCGGGCTCCCCGGGTTTTCCACGATCCCTCAATGGGCAGGTCAGGATTGAACATGGACGGCCAGGAGAACGAGCGACGCGGCACCGCGGACGAGGCGGCCCCGGAGACCGGGCAGGCCCGCCGCCGGGCGTTCCGCTGGCCGGGCGCCGGGTGGTGGTTCGCCGGGCTGCGCCGGCTCGGCCTCGCGCTGGCCGTGCTCGTGGTCACCCTCACCGGGATCGTCGCCGGCACGTACGCCGGTGGGCACCAGGGCACCGACATCGGACCGTTCCGCGCGCAGCTCAGCCTGAGCCCGTCACTGAGCGGGGGCACCACCATCGACGTGCCGCCGCTGGGCGCGCTGCTGCTGGACAGCCACAACGGGCCGGCCTACCTGACCGTGGAGCTGGGCTCGCTGGACCAGCGGCGTACCGAGGCGCTGCTCGACGACCCGGCGAACATCAGCCGGGCCAGCCAGTCCGCCGTCGAGGATGTCCGCGTCGGCGTGATGCGCCTCGGGCTCAAGACTCTCGCCTCGGCGGTGCTGGCCACCCTGTTGCTCGCCGGGCTGGTCTTCCGCAACGTGCGCCGCACGGCCTGGGCCGGCGGCCTGGCGCTGGCGATCACCGGGAGCAGCCTCGGCCTGGCCGCCGCCACCGTCCGCCCCCAGTCGATCGAGGAGCCCCGCTACGAGGGGCTGCTGGTCAACGCGCCGGCGATAGTCGGCGACGCGCGGCGGATCGCCAACGACTACACCAGGTACGCCGAGCAGCTCCAGCGGATGGTCGGCAACGTCAGCCAGCTCTACACGACCGTCTCCACGCTGCCGCTGTACGAGCCGGCACCCGGCTCCACCCGGGTGCTGCACGTCTCCGACATGCACCTGAACCCGACCGGCTGGTCGCTGATCCGGACCGTGGTCGAGCAGTTCGGCATCGACGTGGTGATCGACACCGGGGACATCACCGACTGGGGCAGCGAGCCGGAGGCGTCCTACGTCGGCTCGATCGGCCTGCTCAAGAAGCCGTACGTCTACATCCGCGGCAACCACGACTCGCCGCGCACCGCCGCGGCGGTGGCCCAGCAGCCGAACGCGATCGTGCTGGACAACTCGACGACCACGGTGGCCGGGCTGACCATCGCCGGCATCGGCGACCCGCGGTTCACCCCCGACAAGGAGACCTCGCCGGCCGGCAGCGGGCTCACCGCGCAGGTCGCCGACCAGATGATCGGCGCCGGTGAGCAGCTCGCCACCACGGTGCAGAACTCGCCGACCAAGGTGAACATCGCCCTGGTGCACGACCCGGCCTCGGCCGGGCCGCTCTCCGGCGCGGCCCCGCTGGTGCTCTCCGGGCACCTGCACGAACGGCAGGTGGCGAAGCTGCCGCAGGTGCCGGACAAGGACCCGACCACGCTGATGGTGGAGGGGTCCACCGGCGGCGCCGGGCTGCGCGGCCTGGAGGGCGAGAAGCCCACCCCGCTGACGATGACCGTCCTCTACTTCGACCAGGACAAGATGCTCCAGGCGTACGACGAGATCACCGTGGGCGGCACCGGGCAGTCGCAGGTCAACCTGGAACGGCACGTGATCAAGGAGCCGGAGAAGGGCGCCCAGGTGCCGGTCACCCCGACGCCCACCCGCGGCGGGCCGGAGTCGTCGACACCGACCCAGACCCCGGCCCGGACTCCGACCGCGACCCCCACCCGCTGACACCGACGCCGGGCGCTCCCGCCATCGCGAGGAGCCGCCCGGCGGCCGGTGACCCGGGTCAGCGCAGCGAGAGCGCGGCCAGCGCGGCGTTGACGATGCTGCCGGGCAGCAGGTCGTGCAGCTCGTACAGCTCGCGGACGCTGCCGGACTGGCCGAACTCGTCCACCCCGAGCGGCACCGCCGGGGCGGCGAGCGCGGAGCCGAGCCAGGCCATCGCGTGCGAGGCGGCGTCGTGCACGGTCACCACCGGCACCCGGTCGGCGAACGCCGACCGCAGCGCGCCGGGCACACTCGGCACGGTCGCCGTGCGTACGCCCTGACGCAGGGTGCGCTGCCAGGCCCGGTAGAGCCGGTCCAGGCTCGTCACGTCGACCACGTGGGCGGCGACACCCTCCTCCGCCAGCTCCGCGGCGGCCGCCAGGACCTCGGGCAGCACCGCGCCGGAGGCGGCGAGCTGCACGACCGGGGCGTCCGCCAGCTGCGGGTACGCCTCGTGCGCGTCCACCAGCCGGTACGCCCCGGCGACCACCTGCCGGCGCAGCACCGCGTCGCCGATCCGGGCCCGGGCCGCCTCGAACGGCGCCTGGTCGATCGGGCGGGTGCTGAGCCGGAAGTAGTACGCCCCGTCCTCGCTCGGCGCGGCGGTGGCGGTCGGCGCCGTTCCCCCGGCGATCTGGCCGAGCGCGTCGCAGAGCAGCCAGTCGAGGCTGCCGGCGTACGCGGGCTCGATGAACGTGACGCCGGGCAGCTCCAGGCCGACGGAGGCGGTGATGGTGGACTGGTGGGCGCCGCCCTCCGGGGCGAGGGTGATGCCGGACGGGGTGCCGGCGACCACGAACCGGGAGCCGGAGTAGGTGCCGTAGAGGAAGGCGTCCAGGCCACGCAGCACGAACGGGTCGTAGACCGTGCCGACCGGCAGCAGCGGCTGCCCGGACAGGTCCCAGGACAGGCCGAGCTGGCCGAGCAGCAGGAACAGGTTCATCTCGGAGATGCCCAGCTCGATGTGCTGGCCCGCCGGGCTCTCCGTCCAGCGCAGCATCCGGTCCTCCGACCAGGAACGCTGCGCCGTGGGGGCGAACACGCCGGTCTTGTTGATGAACCCGGCCAGGTTGGTCGAGGTGGCGACGTCCGGCGCGGTGGTGACCAGATAGGGGGCAACGTTCTCGTCCCGGGCCAGGTCGACCAGCACCCGACCGAAGACCTCCTGGGTGGAGACGGGCTTGTTCGCGCGTACCCGGGTGGTTTCCGGGACGGTGACCCCCAGCGCCCGCTCGCGGGGCGCGCGGGACAGCGCCTCCCGACGCTCGCCGGCCCGGATGCCGGCCGGGGACGCCGGGTCGAGGCGGTCCCACTCGGCGTCGACGGTGAGGCCGTGCGCCGCGCGCAGGGCGTCGACCTGTTCGGTGGTGAGCAGCGCCGAGTGGTTGCGCGGGTTGCCGGCGATCGGCAGGCCCCACCCCTTGACGGTGTAGGCGAAGACCACGCTGGGCCGGTCGGTGACCGCGTCGCACTGGGCGTACGCGTCGAGCATGGCCTCGATGTCGTGCCCACCGAGGTCGGTGACGAGCGGGCCCAACTCGGCGTCGGGGATGTCGGCGACGAAGGCGGACACCTCGGCCGGCGCGCCGTCGAGGAACTGCTTGCGCAGAGCCGGCCCGGTCAGCCCGAACAGCGACTGGTACTGCTCGTTCGGCATCAGGTCGATCCAGTCGCGCAGCGCCTCGCCGCCCGGCCGGGCGTACGCCTCGGCGAGCCGGCGGCCGTACTTGACCTCGACGACGTGCCAGCCGGCGGCCTCGAACTGGCCGCGCCACTGGTTGATGCGTACCCCGGGGACGATCCGGTCCAGCGACTGGCGGTTGAAGTCGACCAGCCACATCACGTTGCCCAGCCCGGTGGTGGCCGGGTCGGCGACGGCCTCCCAGATGTTCCCCTCGTCCAGCTCGGCGTCGCCGATCAGGGCGACGAACCGGGAGTGCGGGCGCTGGCCGAAGTGCGCGTCGACGTAGCGGCGGGTGACCGCCGCGAAGAGCGGCGCGGCGGCGCCGAGACCGACCGAGCCGGTGGAGAAGTCCACCTCGTCCGGGTCCTTGGTCCGCGACGGGTACGACTGCAACCCGCCGCGCGCCCGCAACCTCGGCAGGTACGACCGGTCCAGGTTGCCGAGCAGGTACTGGATGGCGTGGAAGACCGGCGAGGCGTGCGGCTTGACCGCGACCCGGTCCTCGGCGTCCAGGTGGGCGAACCAGAGCGCGGTCATCGCGGTGACCAGGGAGGCGCTGGAGGCCTGGTGTCCGCCGACCTTCACCCCGTCGCCGGTGTTCCGGTCGTGGTTGGCCGCGTCCACGATGCGGGTGGCGAGCCAGAGCACTCGGCGCTGGATCTCGTCGAGCACGTCGAGGTCGTGCTGGTTCACGGTGGCTCCATCCGGGCGTCGCCGTTGACGCCCTCGCGAGGGGGTTCTTGTTAGGAGGGGCCCCCTGTTATGCACCAGGCGTTAACAGGGGGCCCCTCCTTGCGACTCAGCCCTGGACGCCGAGACGCTCCAGGATCAGCTCGCGGACGGTCTTGGCGTCCGCCTGGCCGCGGGTGGTCTTCATGACCGCGCCGACCAGCGCGCCGGCCGCCGCGACCTTGCCGCTGCGGATCTTGTCAGCGATGGCCGGGTTGGCGGCGATCGCCTCGTCCACGGCGGCGGTGAGCGCGCCGGTGTCGGAGACGACCTCCAGATTGCGGTTGGTCATGATCTCGGTCGGCGAGCCCTCGCCGGCCACCACGCCCTCCAGGACGGTACGGGCCAGCTTGTCGTTGAGCTTGCCCGCGTCGACCAGGCTCTGCAGCTCGGCGACCTGCCCCGGGGTGGCGCCGATGTCGGCCAGCTCCACGCCGGTCTCGTTGGCCCGCCGGGACAGCTCGCCCAGCCACCACTTGCGGGCGCTGGCCGGGGTGGCTCCGGCGGCCACGGTGGCCTCGATCAGCTCGACCGCGCCGGCGTTGACCACCGACTGCATGTCCAGGTCGGACAGGCCCCAGTCCTGCTGGATCCGCTTGCGGCGCAGGCGCGGCAGCTCCGGCAGGGCGGCCTTCAGCTCGGCCACCCAGGCCGGGTCCGGCGCGAGCGGGACCAGGTCCGGCTCCGGGAAGTACCGGTAGTCGGTGGCGGTCTCCTTGGACCGGCCGGGCGTGGTGTCCCCGGTGTCCTCGTGGAAGTGTCGGGTCTCCTGGGTGATCTTCCCGCCGGCGTCGAGCACGGACGCCTGGCGCAGCATCTCCGAGCGGACCGCCCGCTCGACCGAGCGCAGCGAGTTGACGTTCTTGGTCTCGGTGCGGGTGCCCCACTCGTCACCCGGCCGGTTCAGCGAGGTGTTGACGTCGCAGCGCAGCGAGCCCTCCTCCATCCGAACGTCGGAGACACCCAGCGACCGGATCACGTCGCGCAGCTCGGTGACGTACGCCCGCGCCACCTCCGGCGCGAGCGCGCCGGTGCCGGGGATCGGCTTGGTGACGATCTCGACGAGGGGAATGCCGGCCCGGTTGTAGTCGACCAGCGACTCGGTCGCGCCGTGGATCCGGCCGGTGGCGCCGCCGACGTGCAGCGTCTTGCCGGTGTCCTCCTCCAGGTGCACCCGCTCGATGCCGATCCGCACCAGCTCGCCGTTGACCTCGACGTCCAGGTAGCCGTCGACGCAGAGTGGCTCGTCGTACTGGCTGATCTGGAAGTTCTTCGGCATGTCCGGATAGAAGTAGTTCTTCCGGGCGAACCGGCACCACTCGGCGATGGAGCAGTTCAGCGCGAGGCCGATCCGGATGGTCGCCTCGATGGCGGCCTTGTTGGCCACCGGCAGCGAGCCGGGCAGGCCCAGGCAGACCGGGCAAACGCGGGTGTTCGGCTCACCGCCGAAGTCGGTCGGGCAGCCGCAGAACATCTTGGTGTTCGTGCCCAGCTCGACGTGGGTCTCCAGGCCGATCACCGGTTCGAAGCGCGCGACGACCTCGTCGTACGCGGGCAGTGTCGTCGTCATCTGAGCTCCAGGCGCGATCCGGACGGAACCGCCCCAGCCTAATGGGGATGGGCGCGGTCACCTCGCCCGGGTTTGCCTCCACGCCGGCACGCGCCCCGGCCCGCCCAGGGAAGCCGTCCCCGGGCGGGCCCGGAGGTCAGCGCTCCTCGACCACGCCGAGGTACATCACCTGCGGGTCGATCGGGTTGAAGGCGACGCTGGTGATCCCGTGGTGGGAGTTGTGCTGCGCGGTCAGCTTGCCCTTCGACGCGTCGTACCGGTAGAGGTCGGTTCCGTAGCCGGCGAACGACGTGCCGTACTCGAAGTACAGCACGTTCGGGTCGACCGGGCTCGGCCACAGCGGGGTGCCGTTGAACAGCGTCGGCCCGGAGCCGTCGAGCATCGACACGAAGCTGCGGCCCCCGTCGGTCGAGCGCCAGATGCGCCGCGCCGAGTTGTCGTTCCGGCTCTCGTCGTAGCCCTCCAGCCAGACCGTCCGCGGATCCGCTGGCGAGATAGCCACGGAGAAGGCGTTCACGCGCGCGGTGTCGCCGACCCCGGACGACCGGGTCCAGCTCTGCCCGCCGTCGAACGTCACGTAGCTGCCGTGGCTCATCGTGCCGACGACGACGTGGGCCCGGTCGGTGGGATCGATCGCCGCCTTGTAGACGAACTCGTCCGGCCCGGCCGGCACCCCGACCGCGGACCAGGTGGCGCCGCCGTCACCGGAGTCGTAGATCTGCCCGGCCTTGCTGACCGCCCGCAGCACCCGCGCGTCGGCCGGGTCCACCGACAGCCCGGTCACGCCATCGCCGGGGACCGGGCCGAGGGCCTTGCCGACCTGGTCGCCCTGCACCCAGAAGATCGGCTGGTCGTTGACGCCGTACGCGTAGGCGATGCCCCCCGGCCCGGCGGCCAGATCGTACGTCGCCAGGTCCGGCGCGGTGTCGACGATCAGCTGCCAGCTGCAACCGGCGTCGGTGGACCGCTGGATCGTCTTCTTCGAGATCGCCACCAGGGTGTTCGGTGTCGTCAACGCGACGACCTTCGGGTAGGCCACCGGGGTGGGGGCGGTCGTGGTGGGCACCAGGACGGTCCCGTTGTTGCGGGTGAAGGTCACCGAACCGTCGCCCCGCACCGTGCCGCACTGCGGGCGGTGCCAGCCGTCGGCAGCGGCGGCGGGGAGCGCGGAGGCAAGGTTGACGGCGCTCGCGGCCGTGACGGCCAGCGCGATCGAACCGCTGAGTCGAGAGAAGATCATGAGGCATGTCTAGACGTGGGCATGCGCGATCACCAGAAGTTTCGGGTGTCCGAGCCCGGCCATGGCCTGTGTCGGACACCCGCGGAAGGGGGGCGCGGGTGTTCGAGTCGTTGGGTCTGACCCCCGTGGAGGAGTCGGTCTACCTGGCCCTGCTGCGGAAACGGCAGTCGACCGTGCCGGAACTCGCCCAGCAGGTCGGCGAGAACCCGCGGGTGGTGCGCGCGGCGACCGAACGCCTGGAGGATCTCGGCTTCGTCAGCCGCCGGGTCGGCTCCGGCACCCGGCTGGTGGCGACCCGCCCGGACGTCGCGGTGAACGCCCTGGTCGTGCGACGCACCGCGGAGTTCGGCGCAGCCCGTCGAGCCGCCGAACGGATGGCGGCCGAGTTCCCGCAGGAACTGCTGACCAGCCCGGACGAACTGCTGGAGATCGTCACCGGGCGGGCCGCCGTCGAGGCCCAGTTCGTCCAGCTCAGCCACGGTGTCACGAACGAACTGCTGGTCCTCGACCGGCCGCCGTACGTTCAGGAGGTGGCCGCCGCGAACCTGCCCGAGAACGAGCTGCTCAGCCGGCAGGCCAGCGTGCGCGGGATCTACGCCCCGGAGGCGTTCGAGCTGCCCGGCGCCTTCGAGCAGGCGATGGCCGCCGTGGCGGCCGGGGAACAGGCGCGGGTGCACACCGACGTACCGCTGAAACTGGCGATCAGCGACCGCTCGGTGGCGCTGCTGCCGCTGGCCAGCGAGCGGGCCGTGGACGCGGCGCTGGTGATCCGCGCGCCGATGGTCGTGTCGGCGCTGGTGAAGCTCTTCGAGATGCTGTGGGTGCAGGCCACCCCGCTGCCCGTGTGGGATCCGGAACGGCCCGCGCCCGGGGGCGACGAGCTGGACCTGCGGCTGCTGGGGCTGCTCGCCACCGGCCTGAAGGACGAGGCGATCGCCCGGGAGCTCGGGGTGAGCGTACGCACCCTGGGCCGCCGCTCGTCGGCCCTGCTGACCACCCTCGGCGCCCGTACCCGATTTCAGGCCGGGTTGCAGGCCGGGCGCCGCGGCCTGGCCTGAACCCGCGACGCCCGCCTCAACAGCCCGCCAGCCGGTCGGGCGTCACTCACCCGCCGTGAACCGCTGGCGACGGGCGCGCAGCACGACGAGGATCATCCCACCGACGGCGATGGCCGCGACGCCCAGCAGCAGCGTGGTGACCAGGCTCGAACCGGTGACCGGAAGGCCGGAACCGGGTGTGGTCGACGGCGAGGCGGCCGGAGCCGGCGTGGCCGTCGCCGACGCGGTCGGCGTCGCGGTCGCCGTCGGCGAGGATGTGGGCGCGGCGGCGATGGTGAGGGTCACCTCGGCCGTGTCGCTCGACGCCGTGCCGGTCGCCTTGACCGTGAAGCTGGCACTGCCGGCGGCTTCGGGAACACCGCTGAGCAGTCCGTCAGGGGCGAGGGTGAGCCCGGCGGGCAGGTCGCCGGCGGCCACACTGAACGTGATGCCGGAGTCACCGGCGGCGGTGAACCGGAACGAGTACGCCTCGCCGACCGTGCCCTGATGCGGGTCCCCGGAGGTGATGGTGGTGGCCGGGTCGGCGATGACGACCGTGACGTCCCGCTCGGCGTAGAAGCCGTTCGCGTCGGTCATCCGGACGCTGAACGTGTAACTCCCCACCGCGGTCGGCGTACCCGACAGCGGCCCCGACGACGACAACGCCATCCCCGGCGGCAACGCACCCGACCGCAACGCCGTCGTGTACGGCCCGACACCACCGGCGGCCGTGAACGTGTACGTCGGGTACGGCTGACCGGTGTACCAGGGTGAGGTGGGGGTGCCCGAGGTGATGGTGATCGTCGGCGCGACCACCTCGATGGTCACGTCCCGCTCGGCGTAGAAGCCGTTCGCGTCGGTCATCCGGACGCTGAACGTGTAACTCCCCACCGCGGTCGGCGTACCCGACAGCGGCCCCGACGACGACAACGCCATCCCCGGCGGCAACGCACCCGACCGCAACGCCGTCGTGTACGGCCCGGCACCACCGGTGGCCGCGAACGTGTACGTCGGATACTTCTCGCGGGCGGTGACCGGCGAGGCCGGATCACCCGAGGTGATGGTGATCGTCGGCGCGACCACCTCGATGGTCACGTCCCGCTCGGCGAAGGACCCGTTCGCGTCGGTCATCCGGACGCTGAACGTGTAACTCCCCACCGCGGTCGGCGTACCCGACAGCGGCCCCGACGACGACAACGCCATCCCCGGCGGCAACGCACCCGACCGCAACGCCGTCGTATACGGCTCGACACCACCCGACGCCGTGAACGTGTACGCCGGATACGTCTCGTAGGCGGTGACCGGCGAAGCCGGATCACCCGAGGTGATGGTGATCGTCGCGGCAGCCGCCGGCTGTGCCGTGCCGAAAAGGAGCACCATGAGCGCCGACAGAATCATGATCGGCCGTAGCGTCTTCATCGCCCGTCCAGGAAATTTATGAGGCAAGCCATTCGCGTTCGCCAGTGAGAGGCACTCTATCCAATCAGGACCACTGGCAAGGCGTAATGGACCGAACGGTGCGCGCGTGCCGCCGATTCGCGGGGCGGCCCGTCGGACCGCCCCGCGAGAGGGTCACAGTGCCGGCGGGGTGAGGGTGCCGACCGCGGACTCCAGGGCGGCCGCGACCCGGTACATCCGGTCGTCGGCCATGGTCGGAGCCATGACCTGGAAACCGACCGGAAGCCCGTCGGAGAGACCGCACGGGACCGAGATGGCCGGTCCGCCGTACAGGTTGGTCGGAATGGTGAACAGGTCGGCCAGGTACATCTGGTACGGGTCGGCGGTGCGCGCCCCGATCGGGAACGCCACGAACGGGGTGGTCGGCGAGATCAGCGCGTCGACCCGCTCGAACGCGGCGGTGAAATCCCGGGTGATCAGGGTACGAACCTTCTGCGCCTGCCCGTAGTAGGCGTCGTAGTAGCCCGAGGAGAGCGCGTACGTGCCGATCATGATGCGCCGCTTCACCTCGGGACCGAAGCCGGTCTCGCGGGTCAGCGACATGACCTCCTCCAGCGACCGGTTGCCGTCGTCGCCGACCCGCAGGCCGAACCGGACGCCGTCGAACCGGGCCAGGTTGGAGGAGCACTCGCTCGGCGCGATCAGGTAGTACGCCGGCAGCGCGTACCGGAAGTGCGGGCAGGAGACCTCGACGATCTCGGCGCCCAGCTTGGCCAGGGCCTCGACGGACTCGCGGAACGCGGCCATCACGCCCGGCTCGGCACCCTCGCCGGTGAACTCGGTCACCACACCGAGCTTCACCCCGGTCAGGTCGCCGGTCGCGCCGAGCTTCGCCGCGCCGACCACGTCCGGCACCGCGGCCGGGATCGAGGTCGAGTCGCGCGGGTCGTAACCGCCGATCACCTCGTGCAGCAGCGCGGCGTCCAGCACCGTACGGGCGCACGGGCCGGGGGTGTCCAGCGACGAGGAGAACGCGACCAGGCCGTAGCGGGAGGTGCCGCCGTAGGTGGGCTTCGCGCCGACCGTGCCGGTGACCGCACCCGGCTGGCGGATCGAGCCGCCGGTGTCCGAGCCGATCGAGAGCGGTGCCTCGTACGCGGCCAGCGCCGCCGAACTGCCGCCACCGGAGCCACCCGGGATGCGGTCGAGATCCCACGGGTTCCGGGTCGGGCCGTACGCGGAGTATTCCGTGGAGGAGCCCATGGCGAACTCGTCCATGTTGGTCTTGCCGAGCATCACCGTGCCCGCGTCGCGCAGCCGCTGCACGATCGTCGCGTCGTACGGCGGGCGCCAGCCTTCCAGGATCTTCGAGCCGACGGTGGTGGGCACGCCCTTGGTGGTGAGCACGTCCTTCACCGCGACCGGCACACCGGCCAGGGGGCCCAGCTCCTCGCCGGCGGCCCGGCGCTCGTCGACGGTACGGGCTGCGGCCAGCGCGCCCTCGGTGTCGACGTACAGGAAGGCGTTCACGCGGTCGTCGACGGCGGTGATCCGGTCCAGGTGGGCCTGGGTCACCTCGACCGCGGAGGTCTCTCCGCTCGCGACGAGCGCTGCGATCTCGGCGGCGCTCAGCTTCGTCAGGTCACTCATGCCGCCACTCCGCTTCGCTCCGTGCCGCCATGAGGCACCACCACGCTGAGCCCAATGATTCGCTCGCTGCGCTCGCTCATGCCGCCACTCCGCTTCGCTCCGTGCCGCCATGAGGCACCACCACGCTGAGCCCAATGATTCGCTCGCTGCGCTCACTCATGCCGCCACTCCGCTTCGCTCCGTGCCGCCATGAGGCACCACCACGCTGAGCCCAATGATTCGCTCGCTGCGCTCGCTCATGAGGCCACATCCTCGTCCAGGATCCGCGGGACGCGGAACCGCTGCTCCTCGGCGTCGGGGGCACCCGACAACGCCTCCTGCGGGGTCAGCCCGGGCACCACCACGTCCTCGCGGAGGACGTTGGTCAGCGGCACCGAGTGGGAGGTCGGCGGGATGTCCGCCGCGGCGACCTCGCCGACCTGGGCGACCGACTGGAGGATCACGTCGAGCTGGCCGGCGAAGATGTCCAGCTCCTCCTCGGTGACGGCGAGCCGCGACAGTCGCGCGAGGTGCGCGACCTCCTCGCGGGAGATGGCGGCCATGACGACCCCTTCCTGGCTGTGTGCTGCGTGCCGACCTGCCCGCGTGCCGCGCAGGTGGTGACCGTGCCGAGTCTATGTGTCGGGGCCCTCGGCGGTGCCTCCGGCTCCCCGGCCGCCCACCACCCGCCACGCCCCGAGGGCGCGGCGTGGCGGCTTCGCCCGTGCCACGTCCGGGCGAGGGCGACCGGCTATGCGTGGTCGTCGCTGGCGTGCGGCCCCGGATGGCGGCGCGGCCCGTCGGCGTCGGCGGTCACCACGGGGCGGACCGGTCGGTACCGGGCCAGCCAGGCGGCCAGTTCCCCGGCCGGCATCGGCCGGGCGTGGAACCAGCCCTGGGCCACGTCGCAGCCGGCGGTGTGCAGCAGCCGCCAGGTGCGTTCGTCCTCCACGCCCTCGGCCACCACGCGCAGCCCGAGCGCCCCGGCCAGCTCGATCATCGACCGTACGATCGCCGCGTCGTCCGGGTCCTCGGCCATGCCGAGGACGAACGACCGGTCCACCTTCACCTCGGACAACGGCAGCCGGCGCAGGTGCTGCAAGGACGAGTACCCGGTGCCGAAGTCGTCCAGCGCGATGCCGACGCCGATCCGGTGCAGCTGGGAGATGCTGGCCAGCACCCGGCGGGGGTCGGCCATCAGGGCGCCCTCGGTGATCTCCACCTGAAGCCGGTCCGGGCGTACCCCGTAGCCGGCGAGCCGGTCGGCGATCTGGTCGGCGATCTCGCCGGTGTGCAGGTCCCGGACGCTGACGTTGAGCGCGGCGCGCAGCGTGATCCCGGCCGCCGACCACTTCGCGAGTTGCTCCACCACGTCGTCCACCACCCGCCGGGTGAGCAGCCGCATCACCGCGCTCTGCTCGGCGACCTGGATCAGCTCCCCCGGGTCGACCATGCCCCGGCGCGGGTGCCACCAGCGCAGCAGCGCCTCGACCCCGACCACCTCACCGGTGGCGATCTCGATCTGCGGCTGGTAGTACATCGTGATCTCGCCCGGATCCCCGGCCGGGTCGTCCGCGCCACCGGTCCTCCCGATCACCGCGCCCCCGGGCCGGCCCTCGGCCTGCCCGGTGGGCAGGTTCTCGACGTGGCCGGCCGGCCGGCTGTCCGGAGCGCCGCCGGCGGCTCTCTCCGGTTGGCCACCGAACGTCGCCGGCCGGCGTTCCCCTTGGCCGGCAGCTCCCGGCCCGTCGGTGGTGACCGTCCGGGCCGCCCGGCGGCGGATCGGATCGGCGTTGGCGACGATCAGGCTGATCAGTTCGTCGTCGGGCGGCACCTGGGCGCGCTCACGGCGCCGCAGCCGCCACCGCCCCGACCCGCCCCCCGGCCGGGCGGCCCCGCCGGCCCGGCCACCGTGGCGAGATACGCCGTCGCCCCGGCCGACGCGGGCCGGACCGGTCAGAGCGGGCGCGGACCCCAGGGCGGCGCCGTCGCCCCCGCGTACGCCGGGCGGCTCCCCGGTGCCGGCGACGGTCGTGGCCTCCAGGACCCGGCGCAGGTCGGCGAGGAGGCTGAGCCGTTCCGCCGAGTTGTGGTCGGACTCGGCCGCGTACACGGCGACGGTGTCGTTGCGGTGCTTTGCGTCGTACATGGCCACGTCGGCGTGGCGCATCAGGGTGGCGAAGTCCTCGCCGTGCTCGGGGAAGATCGCGATGCCGATCGATCCGCCCACATCCAGCGGCAGCCCGTCCAGCGGGACCGGCTCGGCCAGCGCGGCGACCACCCGGTCGGCCAGCTCGCGGGCCTGGTCGGTGCCGGTGAGCCGGGGTACGACGATGGCGAACTCGTCACCACCGAGGCGGGCCACCAGATCGCCCTCGCGTACCACGCCGGTCAGCCGGGCGCCCGCCTCGACCAGCAGCCGGTCCCCCACCGCGTGCCCGAGGGCGTCGTTGACGTGCTTGAACCGGTCCAGGTCGAGCAGCAGCAGCGCCAGATGGGCGTCCGGCTCACCCCGGGCGGCCCGCTCGGCGTGCAGGTGCACCTGCTCGGCCACCTCGGCCAGCAGCGCCTTGCGGTTGGGCAGCCCGGTGAGCGGGTCGAGGGCGGCCAACTGCTCCCGCTCGGTGGAGAGCCGGGCCATCCGGTAGACCGCGAACAACGGCACCAGCACCAGTGGGATCAGCGCGGCGCTGGCCCGGGAAGCGGCGACCAGCACCGGGGCGAGCAGCAGCAGCGAGCCGGTGGAGAGCAGCTCGTAGCCCAGGCCGAGCCGGACGTTGGGCCACCAGCGGTCACCGAAACGCAGCCGGATCGCGGAGCTGACCAGGCCGTAGCTGACCACGAACCAGGCGGCGGTGGCGCCACCCACCGCCGCCACGTCCGTCCAGTGCAGCCGCCCGCCGTCGAACAGCTCGCCGGAGCCGAGCCGAGTGAACGCGTACGCGGCGGCGAGCGCGCAGGCGTACTGGGCGGCGTTGAAGGCGGTCCGCCAGGGGGCGTGCCCCAACCGCCAGCCGGAGACGGCCACCGCCACGGCCTGCACGGCGACCGCCGGACCGAGCCCCCAGCCGAGCAGGATGGCGAAGCTGAAGCAGGTCGACGGGAAGACCGCCGACGTGCGCCGTCGGCCGGGTGGCACGAACGGTCGGGCGTCACAGGCGACGGCGAGCGCCGCCATGGTCCAGAACGCGGCCGGCAGCCCGGACAGCCGATCGGGCAGCCGGGCCAGCGGACCGGCCGAGACGAGTACGGCCAGCACACCGACCGCCACGACGAAACCGAAGAACGGCGCACCCCGCCCGGGCGGAACCGAGTTTCGCGGGTCGCCGGTCTCCATCGCACCTCCCGGGCACGGCCCTGACGTGCGCCGTCCGCACGCCGTACGCCAATGAAACGCCCTCGGTGCCGGATTTCCCGATACGACAGTCACGAATCGGTCGTAGTCGTAATTAAGTTGGTATACGCGGCGCGACCCCAAGATTCACTTTGCGCCCGGTCTCAGGACTCGACGCGGGCCACCGCCAGGGCCGCCTCCGGGCCGGACTCCAGCAGCACCCGGAAGCCCTCCTCGTCGAGGACCGGCACTTTCAGGCTGGCGGCCCTGTCGGCCTTGGCGCCGGGACTGTCGCCGACCACCACGAAGCTGGTCTTCTTGGAGACCGAACCGGTGACCTTGCCGCCCCGGCTCTGGATCGCCTCGGACGCCTGGTCGCGGCTGAACCCGCCCAGGGTGCCGGTCACCACCACGGTCAGCCCTTCGAGGGGACGCGGCCCTTCCTCGCCGGCCTCCTCGGCCATCCGTACGCCGGCCTCGGCCCACCTGCGCACCACCTCGCGGTGCCAGTCGACGGCGAACCACTCCCTGATGCTGGCGGCGATGGTCGGGCCGACGCCCTCCACCGAGGAGAGCTCCTCCTCACCGGCCGCCTCGATCGTCTCGATCGAACGGAAGTGCCGGGCGAGGGCCTGCGCCGCCTTCGGACCGACGTGCCGGATGGAGAGGGCGACGAGCACCCGCCACAGGTCGCGCTCCTTGGCCACGGCCAGGTTGTCCAGCAGTTTGCTGGCGTTGGTGCCGAGGGTGCCGTCCTTGTTGACGAAGAACGGCGAGCGGGCGAGCTGCTCGGCGTCGAGCTGGAACAGGTCGCCCTCGTTGGTGATGATCTGGTCGTCCAGCAACGCGGCGGCGCTCTTCTCGCCGAGCGCCTCGATGTCGAGCACCTTGCGGTCGGCCAGGTAGGAAACCCGTTCGCGGATCTGGCCGGGGCACAGGCGCGCGTTGGGGCAGCGGATGTCGACGTCGGCCTCCTTGGCCGGCGCGAGCGGGGTGCCGCAGGCCGGGCAGGTGGTCGGCATGACGAACGGGCGGGCGTCGGCGGGGCGCAGATCGACCACCGGGCCGAGCACCTCGGGGATGACGTCGCCGGCCTTGCGCAGCACCACCGTGTCGCCGATCAGCACGCCCTTGCGCTCCACCTCGCGGGCGTTGTGCAGGGTGGCCAACGCGACCGTCGAGCCGGCCACCCGGACCGGTTCGAGGACGGCGAACGGGGTGACCCGCCCGGTGCGCCCGACGCTGACGTCGATGTCGAGCAGCTTGGTGGTGACCTCCTCCGGCGGGTACTTGAAGGCGATCGCCCAGCGCGGCGCGCGGCTGGTGGAGCCGAGCCGCCCCTGGATGGAGACCGGGTCGACCTTGACCACCACGCCGTCGATCTCGTGCTCGACGTCGTGCCGGTGCTTGCCGTAGTAGGCGATGAAGTCGGCCACGCCGGCCAGGTCCGGCACCACCCGCCAGCGGTCGCTGGTGGGAAGGCCCCACGCCTTCAGCGCCACGTACGACTCGGACTGCGCCGCCGGCTGGAAGCCCCGGCGGGCGCCGATGCCGTGCACCACCAGGCGCAGCGGGCGGGAGGCGGTGATCCGGGGGTCCTTCTGGCGTGTGCTGCCGGCGGCGGCGTTGCGCGGGTTGGCGAACGGTAGCTTGCCCTGCTCGACCAGGCCGGCGTTGAGGTCGTCGAAGGCGGCGACCGGGAAGTAGATCTCGCCGCGTACCTCCAGGAACTCCGGCACCTCGGGGAAGTCGTCGGACGGGGTGAGCTGGGACGGCACGTTCTTGATGCTGCGCACGTTGGCGGTGACGTCATCACCGGTGCGCCCGTCACCCCGGGTGGCGGCCCGGACCAGCCGGCCCTTCTCGTAGGTCAGGTTGATGGCCAGGCCGTCGACCTTCAGCTCGCAGAGGTAGGGGACCGGGCCACCGACTTCCCGCTCGACCCGTTCGGCCCAGGCGGCCAGTTCCTCGTCGGTGAAGGCGTTGTCCAGCGAGAGCATCCGCTCGGCGTGGGTGACCGACGCGAAGTCGGTGGAGAAGGTGCCGCCCACCCGCTGGGTCGGCGAGTCGGGGGTGCGCAGCGCCGGATATTCCGCCTCCAGCGCCTCCAGCTCACGCAGCAGCTTGTCGAAGTCCGCGTCCGGGATGGTCGGCGCGTCCAGCACGTAGTAGCGGTATTGGTGCTCGGTGAGCTCCTGGCTCAGCGTGGCGTGCCGCTCCCGCGCCTGTGGGGTCGGCTCGGCGCCCGCCGCCGCCTCCTGCGCGGGGCTGACCGCCTGTGGAACCGCATCCTCGGACACCATGCCGCTGTCGACCTCCCGTAATCGTGCTACCTCCGCACGCTAGCCGGCAGGCCTGACAACCTCCCCATACCTGCCGCCGACCGGGGCGGTTGATCATGAAGTTGTTGCCTTCGTCACCGACGTGTCGGGGCAACGACTTCATGATCAGCGGCTGGGTCAGTCGTGGGGAGCGGCGAGGATGGCGAGCTGGTTGGCGTACTCGATGCGGGTGGACCAGGCGGCGGGCCAGGCGGACATGCCGTGTGCGGCGCCGAGAAAGGCGCCGGCCAGGGCGGCGATCGAGTCGGAGTCGCCGGCCGTGGTGGCGGCCCGGGCCAGCGCGCCGACCGGGTCGTCGGCGTGTCGTAGCGCGCAGAGCAGCGCGGTGGCCAGGGCCTCCTCGGCGATCCAGCCCTCGCCGGTGAGCCGGCACGGGTCGTCGCCGTCGTCCGGGCGGGCCAGCGCCGCGTCCAGCCGGTCGAGCGTACGCAGGCACTCGTCCCAGCCGCGGGCGATGAACTCCTGCGGCGTCGCCGCGCCGGAGCGCTGCCACAGGTCGCCGAGCCAGTCGCCCCGGTAGACCGTCCGCTGTTGCCGGGCCCGCGCGGCGAGCAGGCCGGGCAGCTCGGCGAGCGCGGCGCCGTCGCGCAGCAGCCGGACCGCGTACGCGGTCAGCTCGCTGGCGGCCAGGCCGGTCGGATGGCCGTGGGTCAGCCCGGCCTGGAGCTGAGCCAGCCCGGCGAGGGTGTCGAGGTCGACGTCGAGGAGCCCGACCGGGGTGACCCGCATGTTCGCCCCGCACCCCTTCGAGCCGGCCACCGTCGCCTCCTGCCAGCGGGTGCCCCGGTCCAGCTCGGCGCAGGCCCGCAGACAGGTCATCCCGGGTGCGCGGTTGTTGTCCGGGCTGACCGCCCAGTCGAGGAACCGCCGCCGCAGCAGCGGCTCCACCACCTCCGGCGTGTACGCGGGCGCGTCGCGCAGCGCCCAGGCCACAGCGAGCGCCATCTGGGTGTCGTCGGTGACCAGCGCCGGATCGCCGGTCAGCTCGCGGGGGCCGGCCGGGCCGTACCGGCGGACGATCTCGGCGACGGTGAGGAACTCGGTGGGCTTGCCCAGGGCGTCCCCGTAGGCGAGTCCGAAAAGTGAGCCGGAGGCGCGGCGCGGAGCGGAGTCGGTCACGCAGGCGATCATGCCCCGCCCGCGCAAGCCTCGCCGGCCGGCCGCGGTCCCGCCGGTCAGTCCCAGCAGAGGCAGAACGGGTGCCCGGCCGGGTCGGCGTAGACCCGCCAGTCGTCGCCTTCGCCGGGCAACCGGCGTGCGCCCAGGGCCAGCACGGCCTTCTCCGCGGCCTCGATGTCGTCCACCGTCACGTCGAGGTGGAACTGCTGCGGCCGATCCGGGTCGGGCCAGTCCGGCGCGCGCAGCCCGAGCGCCTTCTGGAACGCGATCCGGGGCTGGTGCCCAGGTGGGCCGCCGAGCACCACCCACTCGTCACCGTCGGAGCTGTCCTCGATCAGCGGCAGGCCGAGCAACTCGGCGTAGAAGCCGGCCAGGGCACGCGGATCGGGACAGTCGATCACTGTGGAGCGCAGTCGTCCAACCATGCCGGCCATCCTGCCCACGGGCTACGACCGTGAACAACCACTATTCCTCGGACAGCCGGCGCCCGGCGTCGCGGCAGGCGGTGAGGACCGCCCGGGCGTACGCCGGGGTGGCTCCGGCCAGGCCACAGGCGGGGGTGACCACCACCTGTTCGGCGAGCCGGCGGCGGGGGAAGCCGAGCCGGTCCCAGAGCTGTCGTACCCGGTCGGCGACCTGGGCCGAGGTCGGGGCGCGCCCGGCGGTCGGGGGCAGCGCGGGCGCGGCGCCGGCCAGCAGCCCGAGCCCGGCGTCGATCGCCTCGCCGAGCGGGTCCAGGTCGGTGACCAGGCCGAGGTCGAGGGCGACGCCGACCGCCCCGGCGGCCCGGATCAGCTCCAGCGGCACGTCGGGCGCGCAGCAGTGCACCACGGTCGGCACCCCGGCCGCCTCGATCACGCCGCGCAGCAGCGTCCGGGCGACCTCCGGCTCCACCGCCCGGTAGGTGCCGAAGCCGCTCTCCGTGGGCACCCGGCCGGCCAGTGCCGCCGGCAGGGACGGCTCGTCGAGCTGGAGCAGCACCGACGCGCGGGGCAGCCGCCGGGCGACCGCCTCGACGTGCCCGCGCAGTCCTTCGGCGAGCGAGCCGGCGAGGTCGCGGACCGCGCCCGGGTCGCGGAGCAGCCGGCCGCCGATCGGCAACTCCAGCGAGGTGGCCAGGGTGTACGGGCCGGCCGCCTGGATCTTGACCGGACCGGCGTACTCCTCGGCCTGTTCGGCGAGCTGGTCGAGGTCGCGTTCCATCAGGTCGCGGGCGCGGCGCAGGTCCCGGCCGGGGCGTGGGGCGATCCGCCAGCGGGCCGCGTACAGCTCGACCGGCAGCTCGACCAGGAGGCCGCCGGTCCGGCCGATCAGGTCGGCGCCGGGGCCCCGGGCGGGCAGCTCCGGCAGGTGCGGCAGGGCGGGCAGCTCGCCGAGCACGATGCGCTGCGCCTCGGCGATGTCGGTGCCGGGCAGCGAACCGATGCCGGTCGCCGCCCCCGCGGGCCAGGGCCAGGGCTGATCAGTCACCGCCGCAGACTATCCGTTGCCGGGCCCGCCCTCGCCGCGGACGCCGTTGGACGGAAACCACGGGTACGCCGGACTGCTGCGCGAGATCGTGCTCGATCCGGGAAGTAGTGGCCTCGTCCCCTTTCCGATACCACTCGTTCCCGGGTCGAGCACGATCTTGGCGCGGAGCACGGGCGGACCGGGCCCGGAGCGCGGGGCAGCGGCGGGTCAGCCGGTGATGGTGGCGGAGCCGAGCACCACGTCCCCGGCCGGGTCCGGCCGGTACGCCACGATCGCCTGGCCGGCGGCGACGCCGCGGACCGGGCGGCGCAGGTCGGCACGGAGGCCGTCGGCGGCAAGTTCGACCGTGGCCGGCACCACGTCGCCGTGCGCCCGTAGCTGCACCTCGCACTCGATCGGCGCGACCGGCCGCTCGCCACCTGTCCAGACCGGACGGGTGGCCCGGACCTGGGCGACCTCCAGCGCCTCGGCCGGGCCCACGGTCACGGTGTTGGTCTTCGGGGTGATGGAGAGCACGTAGCGGGGGCGACCGTCCGGGGCCGGTCGATCCAGGTGCAGGCCGCGCCGCTGCCCGACGGTGTACTGGTAGGCGCCGCTGTGGCTGCCGACCACCGTGCCGGTGAGCGCGTCGACCACGTCGCCCGGGGCCTCGCCGAGCCGCTGCGCGAGGAAGCCTCGGGTGTCGCCGTCGGCGATGAAGCAGATGTCGTGCGAGTCGGGCTTGTCGGCCACGGCGAGGCCGCGCCGGGCGGCCTCCGCGCGTACCTCGGCCTTGGTGGAGTCGCCGAGCGGGAAGATCGAGCGGTCGAGCTGCTCGCGGGTCAGCACCGCGAGGACGTACGACTGGTCCTTGGCCACGTCGACGCTGCGTCGCAGCAGGCCGTCCGGGCCGAGCCGGGCATGGTGGCCGGTGACCACGGCGTCGAAGCCGAGGGCCACCGCGCGGTCCAGCACCGCGGCAAACTTGATCTTCTCGTTGCAGCGCAGGCACGGGTTCGGGGTACGGCCGGCCGCGTACTCGGCGACGAAGTCGTCCACCACGTCCTCGTGGAACCGGTCGGCCATGTCCCAGACGTAGAACGGGATGCCGATCACGTCGGCGGCCCGCCGGGCGTCCCGGGAGTCCTCCAGGGTGCAGCAGCCCCGGGCTCCGGTGCGGTACGTCTGCGGATTGCGGGCCAGCGCCAGGTGCACCCCGGTCACGTCGTGCCCGGCCGCCACCGCCCGCGCCGCCGCCACGGCAGAGTCCACCCCGCCCGACATCGCCGCCAGAACCCTCACCGGCCCACTCCCCTCGTCCTCACCGAGGGTATCCGGGTCAGCGGGGGCTACGGAGAGCGGCCGCGCGCCGGGCCCGCTCCACCGTGCCGGGCAGCGCGGCGATGAGGGCGTCGACGTCCGCGCGGGTGCTGGTGTAGCCGAGGGTGAACCGCAACGACGACCGGGCCCGGTCGTCGTCGGCGCCCATCGCCAGCAGCACGTGCGAGGGCTGGGCCACCCCGGCGGAACAGGCCGAACCGGTGGAGCAGGCGATGCCCTGGGCATCGAGCAGCAGCAGCAGGGCGTCCCCCTCGCAACCCGGGAACGAGAAGTGCGCGTTGCCGGGGAGCCGGTCGACCGGGTCACCGTTGAAGACCACCTCGGGGACCGCCTGCCGGACCCGCTCCACCAGCTCGTCGCGGAGCGCCGCGACCCGGGTCGCGTACTCCTGCTGGCCCTTCACCGCGGCCTCGACGGCGACCGCGAAGGCCACGATGCCGGCGGTGTCGAGGGTGCCGGAGCGGACGTCGCGTTCCTGGCCGCCGCCGTGCAGCACCGGGGTGGCGGCCACGTCCCGGGCCAGCAGCAGCGCGCCCACGCCGGCCGGACCGCCGAGCTTGTGCCCGGTGACGGTGAGCGCGGAGACCCCGCTGGCGGCGAAGTCGACCGGTACCTGGCCGACGGCCTGGACCGCGTCGGTGTGGAACGGCACACCGTGCTCGGCGGCGACCGCGGCCAGCTCGGCCACCGGCTGCACCGTGCCCACCTCGTTGTTCGCCCACATCGCGGTGACCAGGGCGACCCGGTCGCCGTGCGTGGACAGCTCGGCACGGAGCCGCTCCGGGTCGAGCCGGCCGATGGCGTCGACCGGCAGCCAGCCGACCTCGGCGCCCTCGTGTCCGGCCAGCCAGTCCACCGTGTCCAGCACCGCGTGGTGCTCGACGGCGCTGGCGACCACCCGGGTGCGGTCGGCGCGGGCGGCGCGGCGGGCCCAGAAGACGCCCTTCACGGCGAGGTTGTCGCTCTCCGTGCCACCCCCGGTGAAGATCACCTCGGAGGGGCGGGCACCGAGCACGGCGGCGACCCGTTCACGGGACTCCTCCACCCGCCGGCGGGCGCACCGGCCGGCGGCGTGCAGCGACGACGCGTTGCCCACCTCGCGGGCGGTGGCGACGTACGCCTCAAGTGCCTCGTCGAGCATCGGGGTCGTCGCCGCGTGATCCAGGTATGCCATCGGGGTTCAGCCTAACGGCCGAGCCGGGGCGTGCCGGGCCCCGGACCGCTCCTCAGGAACCAGGTCCGGTTTGTCCTTCCCGGCATGATGCGGATGTCCTTGCTCGGTAGGCTGAACCGAGGGCCGCCCTGACGGCTGATCGGCGGGCCGGCTCAGCTCCCCGGCCCGCCGATCAGCTCCCTTTCGTCCTTATCGCGGAGCGCTCACCGGCGCTTGCGGATCTCCTCGGCGGCCTGCGGGACGACCTTGAACAGGTCGCCGACCACGCCGTAGTCGGCCAGCTCGAAGATCGGCGCCTCGCCGTCCTTGTTGACCGCGACGATGGTCTTCGAGGTCTGCATGCCGGCGCGGTGCTGGATCGCGCCGGAGATGCCCAGCGCGATGTAGAGCTGCGGGGAGACGGTCTTGCCGGTCTGGCCCACCTGGAACTGGTGCGGGTAGAACCCGGAGTCGACCGCCGCGCGAGACGCGCCGACCGCGCCGCCGAGCAGGTCGGCCAGCTCCTCGACCAGCTTGAAGTTGTCGGCGTTGCCGACCCCGCGGCCGCCGGAGACGACGACGGACGCCTCGGTGAGCTCGGGGCGGGAGCCCTTCTGCTCGGCGACCCGCTCGACGACCCGGGCCAACTTGTCGGCGTCACCGACGGAGACGGTGAGCTGCTCGACGGCCGGGGTGGCCGGGGCCGGGGCCGGGGTGAGCGAGTTCGGCCGCACGGTGACCAGCGGCAGGCCCTTGGTGACCTTGGACTTGACGATGGTGGAGCCGGCGAAGGCGACCTGGGTCGCGGTGCCGTCCGCTTCGAGGGCGACCACGTCGGTCAGGATGCCGTTGTCCAGCTTCACGGCGAGCCGGGCGGCGATCTCCTTGCCCTCCTGGGACGAGGCGAGCAGCACCGCCGCCGGCTGCACCCGAGCGACGAGGTCGGCCAGCACGGTGGCCTTCGGGGCCACCAGGTAGCCGTCGATCTCCTCACCCTCGGCGGCGTAGACCTTCTCCGCGCCGTACTCGCCCAGCTTGGCGCCCAGCGCCGCCGCCGCGCCGGCACCACCGAGCACGACCGCGCTCGGGGTGCCCAGCTCGCGGGCGAGGGTGAGCATCTCCAGGGTGACCTTCTTGACGCCGAACTCCCGGGTGGCTTCGACGACGACGAGAACCTCAGACATGTCCAGACCTCACACGAACTTCTCGGTGGCGAGGAACTCGACCAGCTTCACGCCGCCCTCGCCCTCGTCGGTGATCTTCTCGCCGCCGGAGCGCGGCGGGCGCTTGGTGTGCTCGAGCACGGTGCTGGTCGCCCCGTCGAAACCCACCTCGGAGGCGGCGACACCCAAATCAGCCAGGGCGAGCGTCTGCACCGGCTTCTTCTTCGCGGCCATGATGCCCTTGAACGACGGGTAACGCGGCTCGTTGATCGTGTCCCACACGGAGACCACGGCCGGGGTCGAGGCGGTGACCACCTCGTAGCCCTCCTCCGTCTGCCGCTCCACCGTCAGGGTCGACCCGTCGACGGTGAGCTTGCGCGCACCGGTCAGCGCGGCCACACCCAGCCGCTCGGCGATCATGTGCGGCATCACCTGGACCCGACCGTCGGTCGACTCCGCACCACAGATCACCAGGTCCGCGCCCAACTGGCCGAGCGCGGCCGCGAGCACCTTCGAGGTGACCACCGCGCACGAACCGTGCAACGCGTCGTCCACCACGTGCACGGCCCTGTCCGGCCCCATGGACAGCGCCTTACGGATCGACTCGGTCGCCTGGTCCGGACCCATGGTCAGGATCGTGACCTCACCGCCGTGCGCCTCCTTGATCTTCAACGCCTCCTCGATGGCATACTCGTCCATCTCATTGATGACGTTGCTCGCCGAACCGCGGTCGACGGTGTTGTCGTCAGCACGCAGGTTGCGGTCCGCGCCCGAATCAGGCACCTGCTTGACGAGTACGACGATGTTCATCGCGCTTCGACGACCCTCCTGTTTGGTGTAGCGATCCCTCGCCCGGTCACGGGCGCAGCCTCCCGCGTGACTTAACGATCGGTCAACTACGGGCTGCTGTGCACTTGCCCACGGGGCCAATGTTACCCGCAAGTAGCATCACCCCTTCGGAGCCTTAGAGTGACACAGCTCACCGCGGGACCGAAGCGCGGGTAAGCTCGCAAATCGGGAGGTGACGCATATGTCGGAAAAGGCCGTTCCGGTGACCGTACGCGACGCGGCGGAAGGCGGCCCCACCTCCCGCCGCCCCTGCCGTCGGATGGTCCCGGACACCTACCGGTGCGCCTGCGGCCGGGTCCGCGACCGCTGCGTCCGGGCCAGCATCCGGACCCTCTGGTCCGCCCAGTCGGTCAGGCCGGCTCGGCCAGGGCCGCCCTGATCCGGTCGAGCACCGTCGCCTCGCCGGAACTCACGCCGCGATGGGCCTGCGCCACCTGGTCGGCCGCGGCCAGCACCACCGACCGGTACATCTCGACGTCCCCCGGTGACTTCGCCCGCAGGATCGCCATCGACCGGCTCAGCGCGGGCAACACGGTCGCCTCGATCTCCAGCTCGGAGTCCCGGGGCAGCTCCGGCAGCGGGCCGGTGGTCAGCGCCTCCTTCACCACCCCGCTGGCCGCGCCGAACGCACCCGACGCCGCGATGCTCTCCCGCACCATGGCCAGCATCCCGGGCTCGGCGTTGGAGACCAGGAAGACGGCGCCGAACGCCCCGGTCTTGAGGGTCAGCCGCTCCTCAGCCGTCAACCGTTCCATGATCATGGAGTGTAGACGTACGGGGTGGACGTGGTGACCGCAACGAGCCCGAGCCGCTCCAGAATCGGCCGGCTGTCCGGCGAGCAGTCCACCTGCACCAACGCCTTCCCCCGCTGCTCGGCCAACCGCGCCCGGTACGCCACCAGCGCCCGGTAGATGCCCTTGCGCCGCCACTGCGGCAAGGTGGAACCGCCCCAGAGGGTGGCGAAACCGGTGTCGCGCAGGTAACGCACCCAGCCGGCGCTGACCACGCTGTCGCCCGCCTCGGCCACCACCACCGTGATCGACTGCGGGTCGGCCGCGATCTCCTTCGCCAGCCCGGTCACCAGGTGGCTGCGGTCGACCTGCCAGACCGCCTCCTCCATCGCGCGAATCCGCTCCAGGTCCTCCCGGGCGGTGACCTCGCGCAGGCGTACCCCCTCGGGCAGGACCGGGACGGCGGCGGCCAGGGCCGCGACCGGGCCGACCACGACGGTCTCCAGTTCCTCCGGCACGAACCCGGCGGCGCGCAGCCGGTCGCCCAGGTCGGCCGGCTCGTCGTGGCCGTTGAGCTTCCACTCGACCGCCTCGCCCCGGGCGCGGAAGAACTCGACCTGCCGGGCGATCAGCGCGTCCAGCTCCGCGCCGGCCAGCCCGCCCAGGTCCCGGTAGGTGATGAAGCCGCGATGGTCCAGGCCGAGGATGCGGACCAGCGGGCCGTCGCGGTCCACGGTCACCCCGGCCGGCAGCGGGTCCGGGATCTCCGGACGGATCTGGTTGTCGTACGCGTCGCGCAGGGTCCGCGCGTCAAGATCGGTCATGCTGACAGGCTAGGCACTGCACAAAGCGGATAATCGGAGATGTGTGGCAGGCGATCAGGCGGTGGTTCGACCCGCGCGAGTTACGGTCCGTCGGCAGCACGCCCGACTACCGCTTCTCGCTGGCCAACGAGCGGACCTTCCTGGCCTGGCTGCGTACCGGCCTGGCGCTGGTCGCCGGCGGGTTGGCCGCCGCGCAGTTCCTGCCTCCGCTCCCGCTGGCCCACCTGCGCGAGGCGATCGCCATCGCGCTGCTGGTGCTCGGCGCGACCGTCGCGATCCGCGCGGTCGACCACTGGGCGCGCACCGAGCGGGCGATCCGGCTGGGCGAGGAACTGCCGGCGTCCCGCTTCCCGGCGATCCTGGCCCTCGCCGTGGCCGCGGGCGCGCTGCTGCTGGTGATCGCGGTCCTCGTCCGGGGAGTCGGATGACCCGCGACCCCGGCCTCCAGCCGGAGCGGACCCGCCTGGCCTGGCGGCGTACGTTGCTGGCGCTCACCGGGGTCACCCTGCTGCTGATCCGGCTGGCGCTCACCGGCGGTCTCACCGACGCCCTGCTGGCCGGGCTCGCCGTGGCGGGCTGGCTCGGCGCGTTCGCGGTCACCTGGCGGCGGGCCACCGGCAGCGGACCGCTGCCGGCACACCGCTGGTCGTTCCCGCTGGTGGCGCTGACCGCCGCCGGTTCCGCGCTGCTCGGAGTCGTGCTGGTGCTACGCGGGCTGCGCTGACCGGCGCCGCTGAGCCATGATGTCCGACATGGCACGCCTCTACGGGCTCCTCTTCCTGGCCCAGGTCGTACTCGCGATCTTCGCGCTGATCAGCTGCCTCTCCGCCGAGGAGGGGGAGATCCGGGCGTTGCCCCGGATCGCCTGGGTGCTGATCATCCTGTTCTTCCCGCTGATCGGTTCGATCGCATGGTTCGCCGCCGGGCGGGAGCCGACGGCGCGCCGATCGGGCACCGCCTGGCCGGTGGGCAACGGGTTCTCCGAGCGGAACCGCCCCCGGCCGGTGGCACCGGACGACGACCCCGCGTTCCTGTCCTCCCTCGCCGACCGGGCCCGCCGGGAGGACCAGGAGCGCCTGCGCCGCTGGGAGGAGGACCTGCGCCGGCGCGAGGAGGAGCTGCGCCGGCAGGACGGCGATCGGGACCGGCCGGAGGTCTGAGCACGGCGGCCGGGCACCGGCCCGGCCGCCGTGACCGTCAGGCCAGGTTCGACGAGCGCGGGTACGCGTCCGCCGGGTCGGTGAGCACGTTGACCAGGTACGGCACGCCGGCGTCGAAAGCGCGCCCCAGGGCCGGACCGAGGTCGGTGGCCTTCTCCACCGTCTCGCCCGCCCCGCCGAGCGCCTCGACCACCTTGTCGTAGCGCAGGCCGGGCTGGAGGTCGGCGGCCACGTCGTAGCCGTACATGGCCCGCATCGGGTGCTTCTCCAGGCCCCAGATGCCGTTGTTGCCGACCACGATCACCACCGGGAGCTGCTGCCGGACCAGGGACTCCACGTCCATCAGCGAGAAGCCGGCCGCGCCGTCGCCCATCAGCACGCAGATCTGCCGGTCGGGGTGGGTCACCCGGGCCCCCATCGCGTAGCCCATGCCGGTGCCGAGGCAGCCGTACGGGCCGGGGTCGAGCCAGGTGCCCGGCTGCGCCGGCTCCAGGTACTTCCCGGCGTACGAGACGAAGTCGCCACCGTCGCCGATGGTGATCGCGTCGGCGGCGAGCACCCGCCGCAGCTCGCCGTAGACCCGGGCCGGCCGGATCGGGTCGGTCTCGGCGGCCATCTCCTCGGCGTCGCGGGCCTTCGCGGCGTCCTCGGCGGTGCGCAGCTGGGCGATCCAGTCGGCGTGGTCGGCCCGGTCGCCGGGGTGCTCGGCGAAGGCGCTGAGGATGAGCCGCAGATCGCCGGCGGGGCTGGCGGCCGGCTGGACGTGCCCGGCGCGCTGGCTGGGCGCGTCGACGACGTGCACGACCCGCGCGTCGCCGAAGTCGCCGAAGCCGAGCCGGAAGTCCAGCGGGGTGCCGACCACCACGACCACGTCGGCGCCCCTGAGCGCGACCCGGCGGGCCTTGGCGAAGGCGAGCGGATGCGCCGGGGGCAGCGCGCCCCGACCCATGCCGTTGGTGAAGACCGGCACCTGGAGCGACTCGGCGGCGGCGCGCAGGGCGTCGACCGCGTCGCCCGCGTACACGTCGGAGCCGGCGATGATCACCGGTCGGGACGCGCCGGCGATCAGGCCGGCCGCCTTCGCGACCTCGTCCGGGTCGGCCTCGATCGGGGCGATCGGGGTGACGGCCGGCAGGTCGGCGTCGCCGGCGGAGAAGACCGCTTCGAGGGGGAAGTCGAGGAAGGCCGGGCCACGGTGCGGGGTGAGCGCCGCGGTGAGCGCGGCGGTGACCGCGCGCGGAATGTCGTCGGCGCTGAACACCGTCTCGGCGTGCTTGGTGACCGGGGCGACCAGCGGCAGGTGGTCCATCTCCTGGAGGCTGCCGGAGCCCCAGCGGAACTGCGGGGCCCGTCCGCCGAGCACCAGCACCGCGGAGGCGTTGAAGAACGCGCTGGTCAGGCCGGAGACGCCGTTGGTGACCCCGGGGCCGGCGGTGAGCACGGCCAGACCGGGGCGACGCTGGAGTTTCGCCACCGCCTCGGCGGCGAAGACGGCGGTCTGCTCGTGCCGCACGTCGTAGATCGGGAAGCCGGTCTTGTGCGCGGCGTCGTAGAGCGGAAAAACGTGCCCCCCGGAGAGGGTGAACATCTCCCGTACGCCGTGCGCGCGCAACGCCGCCAGCGCCAGCTCCCCGCCGTGCCCCTCGACCCGTTCCGTCATCGCGACTCCAATCGTCCCAGGACCGGAGTCACACGCTACTGGCCGGTAGGCGGAATGGGAACCGCCCTCGGGGCCGACGGCGGGTGCGCCGCCGGCCCCGAGACGGCGGATCAGCGGCCGGTGAAGTTCGGCTTGCGCTTCTCGACGAACGCGGCCATGCCCTCGCGCCGGTCGTCGGTGGCGAACAGCGCCGCGAAGAGCTGGCTCTCCCAGGCCAGGCCCGAGGTGAGGTCCATGTCCAGGCCGCCGTCGACGGCCGCCTTGGCCGCCCGCAGGGCCTGCACCGGGCCGGTCAGGAACGGCTTCACGTAGGCGACCGCGGCGTCGTAGACCTCGGCGGCGGGAACCACCCGGTCGGCCAGCCCGATCCGCAGCGCCTCCTGCGCGTCGATCATCCGGCCGGTCATGATCAGATCCTTGGCGCGGGCCGGGCCGACCAGGCGGGCCAGCCGCTGGGTGCCACCGGCACCCGGGATGATGCCCAGCTTGATCTCCGGCTGGCCGAGCTTGGCGTCCTCGGCCACGATTCGCCAGTCGCAGGCCAGGGCCAGCTCGCAGCCGCCGCCGAGGGCGTACCCGGTGATCGCGGCGACCACCGGCTTCGGGATCCGGGCGATGGCGCCGAGCGCGCTGGAGAGGTCGGCGGCCCGCTCGGCCATGTCCACGTAGGACATATCGGCCATCTCCTTGATGTCCGCGCCGGCGGCGAAGACCTTCTCCCCGCCGTACACGATGACGGCACGGACCCCGGCGTCGGCGGTGGCGGCGCTCGCCGCGGCTCGCAACTCCTCCTGGACCTGCGTGTTGAGCGCGTTCATCGGCGGCCGCTCCAGGCGGATGGTGCCGATGCCGTCCTTCACTTCCAGCCTGACGAACTCGCCCACGCTGCCCTCACTTCCTCGTCGAAGTCGCGTGCCAACCTTACGACCCGCATCGTTGCGGTAGACAGTGTGGTGTCGACGGCTCCAGGTCGCTGCGCGGCGTCAGACGCGCCGAGCTGGAGCCGTCGCAGCCGCGACACCCGGAGCGAGGCCATGATCAGCTACTACGAGGACCGGTCGGCACAGGTCACCTCCACGGCCGTCCGGATCGACGGACGGACCTACCCACTTGCCGAACTGAGCATGGTGTGGCACCGGCGGGGCAGTCGCTCGTGGCGGGTGCTCGCCGGCCGGGGCGCGATCGGCGCGGCCCTGGCCGGGCCACTGGTGGCCGCCGCGCTCGGCGTCGGGCTCGCGCTCTGGCTGCACCGCTCCCCCGTGGTCACCATCGCCATCGTGGGGGCGTCCGTCCTGGTCGGGCTCGGCGTCGGGCCGCTCGCCGACATGCTCTTCGAGCAACTGGACCGGTCGTACGCCCGGGGCAGCCGGGAGCTGGAGATGTGGGCACGCTGGCAGGGCCAGCCGGTGCGGCTGCTGCGTACGGGCGACGCGCTGCGGTTCGGCCAGATCTACCGGGCGGTGCAGCGGGCGATGGAGGGCGTCCCAGCGTCGCCGGTTCAGAACACGATCGGCTCGTCCGGCAGCAGACCGAGGCCGCGCAGCAGGCCGTAGGTGTCCTGCTCGCCCCAGAACTGCACGATCCGCCCGCCGGCCAGCCGGTACATCTTGCAGGCGCTCTGCACCGTCGTGGCCCCCGTCGCGTCCCGCCGGTACGTCTGCGCCATCGACACCACCACCCGGTCCTCGGCCGCGAAGATCTCCAGGATCTCCTGGTCGAGCACGGTGAGCCCGGGCGAGGAAACGGCCCCCTCCGGATAGTGCCGCCCGCGCACCGCCGTGCCGGATCCGTAGATCTCCACGTCCTCGGCGACCACCTCGGCCAGTTCGGCCAGGTCCTTGGTGACGAAGGTCCGCAGATACCGCCGGACCACCGCGACGTTGCGCTCCTGCTCGGTCTCCGCCATGCCGGCCAACGCTACGCTCCGGAGCCGGCACCCACTGCCCCACAGTGGATCGGCACCGACCGTCACCTCTACGTCGCCTACGAACTTGATGACGTAAACGGCTCAGCCGCGCCGAGCCGGCCGAGGCCGATGAACGCTGCGGCCGGCGTGGACGGTGAATCATTTACGTCATCAAGTTCATAGGCCCTCTCGACCCCTCCATGAGGCGGCCTGGAGCAAGCAGGACTTGCTGGCGGCTGGTTAGGCTGAATGATGACCCTCTATTACCGGGACGACGCGGTACAGGTCACCTCCGAGGCGATCCGCGCCGGCGGGCACGTCGTCGCCCTCGCCGACGTGACGTACGTCTGGCACGCCCGCGGCGCGGCCACCCTGGCCGTCCGGGGTCGGGTCCTCGGCCGGGGCATGCTGGTCCTGCTGCTGTCGCTGCCGCCGCTGGTGGCGCTGATCTGCGTGCTCTCGCTGGCCTGGGCCGCGCAGGACCGGGGCGACTGGAAGCTGGCGCTGGTGATCCTGGCCGCGTTCGTGGTCGTCGGGCTGGCGCTGGCCCCGTTCCTTGAGGTGCCGCTGGGCTGGCTGGACCGCTCCTACGAGCGGGGCAGCCGGGTGCACGAGCTGTGGGTGCAGCACCACGGGCGGGAGGTGATGCTGCTGCGCACCCCCGACGCGCTCCGGTTCGGGCAGATCTACCGGGCCGTGCAACGCGCCGTCGAGCAGCACAGCGAACACCGCTGACCGGGTCTCAGCAGTCGCAGGTCACGGTCGCGGTCACGGCGGTCAGCTCGTCGAGCCGGCGGCGGACGATCCCCGCCGGGGTGACCACCGGCAGCCCCTCCCGGGCCCAGTACTCGAAGCCGCCGATCATCTCCTTCACCGGCCGGCCCAGCCGGGCGAACTCCAGCGCCGCCCGGGTGGCGCCGTTGCAGCCCGGCCCCCAGCAGTACGTGACCACCGTCGACCCGGGTGGCACCACGTCGGCGGCGCGGGCGGCGATCTCGTCGGTGGGCAGGTGCACCGCGCCGGGCAGGTGCCCCTGCCGCCAGGCCGCCGCGCCCCGTGAGTCGACCACCACCAGGTCGGGCGGGCCAGCCTCCAGCGCGGCGTGCACGTCGCTGACGTCGGTTTCGAGGCTCAGCCGGGCGAGGAAGTGGGCGGTTGCGGTCGCCGGGTCGGCCGGCGGTACGGAGAACAACATGCCTCCAATCCTGCGGCCCGTGCGGGCACCGGCGGCAGTGGCGCGATCGCCGTTCTCCGCTAACATTCCGCCATGGCTCCTGTCGACCGGACCGTGGCGGTGCTCGCGTACCCGGGGATGTCGGTCTTCGAGACCGGGATCGTGACCGAGGTGTTCGGGCTGCCCCGGCCCGAGCTGGGAGTCGACTGGTACCAACTCACCGTCTGCGCGGAGCGCCCCGGGCCGGTGCCCGTCGTCGGCGGTGCCGCCCTGCACACCCCGTACGGTCTGGAGGCGCTGGCCTCGGCGGGCACGGTGATCCTCCCCGGGGTGCCCGACGTGACGGTTGACCCGTCGCCGGAGCTGGTGGCCGCGCTGCGCCAGGCGTACCGCCGGGGCGCCCGGCTGATGTCGATCTGCTCCGGCGCGTTCGCCCTCGCGGGCGCGGGCCTGCTCGACGGTCGTCGGGCCACCACCCACTGGCAGTACGCGGACCTGCTCGCCCGCCGCCACCCGGCGGTCACCGTCGACCCGGACGTGCTCTATCTCGACGACGGCGCCATCCTCACCAGCGCCGGCAGCGCCGCCGGGCTGGACCTCTGCGTCCACGTGGTCCGGCACGACTTCGGTGCGACGGTCGCCAACGCGGTCGCCCGCCGGCTGGTGATCCCACCGCACCGCGACGGCGGGCAGGCCCAGTTCATCGAGGCGCCGGTGAGCGCCGACCCGGACGACGACCGGATCGCCACGAGCATGGCCTGGGCGGTCCGCCACCTGGCCGAGCCGCTGACCGTGGCGGCACTGGCCCGGCAGGCACACATGTCGAGCCGCAGCTACCTTCGGCACTTCGCCCGGGCCACCGGCGCCAGCCCGATCCGGTGGCTGATCGACCAGCGGGTACGCGCCAGCCTCGCCCTGCTGGAAACGACCGACGCGCCGGTCGCGGAGATCGCCGCGGCGGTGGGCTTCGACAGCCCGGTCACCTACCGGCACCATTTCGGCCGGGCGATGCGGACCTCACCGTCCGCGTACCGGCGGGCGTTCCGCGCCGGTGCCGCCTGACCGGTCAGGCCGGCGGGACGTACAGCTCGTCGATCTCGATCCGGCGGGGCAGCGCCACCGAGGCGCCGAGCCGGCGGGCACAGGCGGCACCGGCCGCCGCCGCCCAGTGCACCGCGTCGAGCAGCTCCCGACCCTCGCCCCAGGCCACCGCGAGGGCGGCGGTGAACGCGTCCCCGGCGGCGGTGGAGTCCACCACGTCGACCTTCACCGCCGGCACGTGCACCGAGGTCCCGTCCCGGTCGACGTACCGGGCTCCCTCGGCGCCGAGGGTGAGCACCGCCCGGGGCACCAGGTCGAGCAGGGCCTCCGGTTCGTCCCGGCCCCGGCCGGTGAGCGCGCGGGCCTCGGTCTCGTTGACCACCAACAGGTCGACCGCGGCGAGCAGTTCCGCCGGCACCGGCCGGGCAGGTGCCGCGTTGAGCACCACCCGGGTGCCGGCCCCGCGGGCTGCTGCCGCCGCCTCGGTCACCGTCTCGACCGGCACCTCCAGCTGCGCGACCAGCACGTCCGCCTCGCGTACGGCGTGCAGCTCGCCCTCGGTGAGGCCGGTGAACGCGCCGTTGGCTCCGGGGACCACCAGGATGGCGTTCTCGCCCGTCGCGTTGACCATGACCAGGGCGACGCCGGAGTCCCCGTAGACCACCCGGAGCTGGCTGGTGTCGACCCCGGCGGCGGTGATCCGGGCCTTGAGGGTGACCCCGAACGCGTCCGAGCCGATCGCGCCGAGGAAGGCGCAGGACGCGCCGGCGCGAGCTGCGGCGATGGCCTGGTTGGCCCCCTTGCCGCCGGGCAGCATCACGAAGTCGCTGCCGAGCACGGTCTCGCCGGGCCGGGGCAGCGCCGGAGCGGTGCCGACCACGTCCATGTTGGCGCTGCCCACCACGGCGACCCGGGTCTGCGGCACGCTGGTCTCTCCTCGGGTCAGGCGGCGCGGGCGGCCCACCGGTCGCCGGAACGCTGGACGACCAGGGGCAGACCGAAGGTCTTGGACAGGTTGTCGGCGGTGAGCGTGTCCGCGAGCAGCCCCTGGGCCATCACGCCGCCGTCGCGCAGCAGCAGCGCGTGGGTGAAGCCGGGCGGGATCTCCTCGACGTGGTGGGTGACCAGCACCATGGCCGGCGCGTCCGGGTCGTACGCCAGCTCGGCGAGCCGGGCGACCAGGTCCTCGCGCCCGCCCAGGTCGAGCCCGGCGGCCGGCTCGTCGAGCAGCAGCAGCTCCGGGTCGGTCATCAGGGCCCGGGCGACCTGCACCCGCTTGCGTTCCCCCTCGGACAGCGTGCCGTACACGCGCTCCGCGAGGTGGCCGACGCCGAGCTGGCCGAGCAGCGCGTGGGCGCGCGCCTCGTCGGTGCGGTCGTAGCTCTCCCGGAAGCGGCCGATCACCGACCAGGCGGCGGTGACCACGACGTCGGCGACCCGCTCGTCGGAGGGGATCCGCTCGGCCAGCGTGGCGGTGGAGAGGCCGATCCGCGTCCGCAGCTCGTTGACGTCGGTGCGGCCGATCCGCTCGCCGAGGACGTGCGCGCTGCCGGTGGTCGGGTGCAGCCGCCCGGCGGCCAGGTTGAGCAGGGTGGTCTTGCCGGCGCCGTTCGGGCCCAGCACCACCCAGCGTTCGTCCAACTCGACCCGCCAGTCGACGTCGTGCAGCAGCGCGCTGCCGGAGCGCTTGACGCCGACCCCGTCGAGGCTGACCACCAGATCAAGGTCACCAGTCACCGGTCCATCCAACCACGCAACCCGCGCGCTGCCCCCCACGGGCGGTGTCACCCCCATATGGTGAGGCGCCGTGTCGTTGGTCACCACAACCCGAGGACGGCTCATGCCCGACTGCCACCCGGAGCCACGCTGATGAGCGCGGTCATCGAGATCTCCGGTCTCCGTAAGACGTTCCACACCCTGCGCCAGGGGCGCCGGGTCGCCGTGGACGGCTTCGACCTGCTGGTCGAGGCCGGCCAGGTGCACGGGTTCCTCGGGCCGAACGGCTCGGGCAAGACCACCACGCTGCGCGCCCTGCTCGGGTTGGTCCGGGCCGACGGCGGCCGGATGAACGTGCTCGGGGCCGCCTCCCCCGATCGGCTGCCGGACGTGGCTGGCCGGGTCGGCGCGATCGTGGAGAGCCCGCAGTTCTTCGGCAACTTCACCGCCCGCCGTACGCTGCGGCTGCTGGCCCTGGCCGGGGGCGTGCCCACCAGCCGCATCGACGAGGTGCTGGAGCAGGTCGGCCTGCTGGACCGCAGCGATGAGCGGGTGAAGGGTTACTCGCTGGGTATGAAGCAGCGGCTGGCGGTGGCCTCGGCGCTGTTGAAGCAGCCGGAGCTGCTGATCCTCGACGAGCCGGCGAACGGCCTGGACCCGGCCGGCATCCGGGAGATGCGCGACCTGATGCGGTCGCTGGCCGCCGCCGGGGTGACCGTGCTGCTCTCCAGCCACATCCTGGCCGAGATCCAGCTCATCTGCGACCACGTGACGATCATCAGCCGGGGCCGGCGGGTGGCGTACGGCCGGGTGGACGACGTGCTCGCCGGCTTCGACCAGCACGAGTGGCAGGTCCGGGTGGCCGAGCCGGAGCGGGCCGTGGAGCTGCTGGGGCAGGCCGGCCTGTCGGTCACCGCCTATCCCGACCACCTGGTGGTCGCCGGGGTCGACGAGCCGGAGCTGATCAGCCGCACGCTGGGCGAGCAGGGGCTCTGGGTGCGCGAGCTGGTCCCGCTCCGGCCGGATCTGGAGAGCGTCTTCCTGGAGCTGACCGGCACCACCCCGCACCCGGCCGTGCCCCGGCAGTTGGACGGGCCACCGGCCGGCCCGGAGGACGTGGTGATCGACCTCGACGCGCGCGAGAACCGGGAGGTGGACGCGTGAACCTGGTCCGAGCCGAGCTGGAGCGGCTGACCGCTCGCCGCTTCGTGCAACTGATGGTGGTGCTGCTGCTGGCCGCCTTCGCGGTGACCGCGGCGACCACGCTGGCCGGGTCCCACCAGCCCACGCCGGATGAGCTGAGCCGGGCCCAGGCGCAGGCCGCCAACCAGATCCGCGAGCTGGAGATGGCGCACGACCGCTGTCTGCGGATCAAGGCCGGGCAGGCGACGCCGGCCGAGAACGACTACATCCCGGCGGACTGCGCCGAGGTGGACCCGGGCCGGATGGAGCGGCTGCCCATCGTGGCCGACTACCTCAACGGGGTGTTCGTCTTCGCCGTCGAGGCCCGGCCGCTGCTCTACTTCCTCATCGCGTTCCTGGCGCTCTTCGGGTTCCTGGTCGGGGCCTCCTACATCGGCGCCGACCTGAACTCGGGCGGGGTGGTCAACCTGCTGCTGTGGCGGCCCCGCCGCTGGGCGGTGCTCGGCGCCAAGCTGGGTACGCTGCTCGGCGCGCTGTTGGCGCTCTCCGCAGTGGCGTCGGCGGCGTACCTGACGGTGTTCTGGCTGATCGGGCAGGCGGCAGGGCATCCCGGGCACCTGGACGGGGCGTTCTGGCAGTCGCTGGGTGCCCTGTACGGGCGGGGGCTGGTGCTGGTGCTGCTCGCCGGGGCGCTCGGCTTCGCCATCGCGACGCTGGGCCGGCACACTTCGGCGGCGCTGGGCACGGTGGCCGCGTACCTGGTGGTGTGGGAGCTGGGCGCGCGGCTGGTGTTGCAGATCGTCGACGTGGCCCGGCCGGACAGGTGGATGCTCTCCAGCTACCTGATCGCCTGGCTCTCCGCTGAGGCCCGGTTCTGGGACCTCCATGCCTGCCAGGGTGAGGTCACCGGCTTCTGCGACGGCTCCTACACCCTGGACTGGGGGACGGGACTGACCGTGCTGCTCGGGCTCACGGTTCTGCTGGTCGGGGGCGCCTTCACCGCGTTCCGCCGCCGCGATCTGACCTGATCTGGCCCGGTACGGCCCCGGCCGGGCGGGGCCGTACCGGCAACTCCTTGCAGTGATTCTCCGATTCGTGAAGAATTCCTTCACATGGCGGCGCGGGCGACGAGTGGCGGACGGTCAGCCGACCGTCGAGCCGAACACCTCGTCGCGGACCGCGTCGAGCGCGGTGCGCAGCGCGCCCCGCAGGATCGGCTCCTCGGTCAGCCCGGTGGCGACCACCCGCGGCCGGACCAGGGTGATCGCGGCGACCTCGTGCTGCACCCGGTCGGCCAGCGCCGCCCCGCCCGCCTGGCCCACCTCGCCGGCGAGCACCACCAGCGGCGGGTCGAGCACCACGCAGGTGCTCGCCACGCCGAGGGCCAGCCGGCGGGCCAGCTCGTCCAGCATCGGCCCGCCGGCCGTGCCGGCGGCGATCGCGGCGCGCACCGCCTCGGCGGCGCCGCCCGCGGCGAACCCGTGCTCGACGGCCACCGCGCGGACCGCGTCCGCGCCCGCGAGCTGCTGGAACGCCGGCTTGGCCCGCTTCGTGACGTCCCGCGGGATGGGTACGCCCGGCACCGGCAGATAGCCGATCTCGCCGGCCGCCCCGCTGCTGCCGTGGTGCAGCCGGCCGCCGAGCACGATCGCCAGGCCGACGCCGGCGCCCACCCACACCAGCACGAAGTCCGACACGCCCTGGGCCGCGCCGGACTGGGCCTCGGCGACGGCGGCCAGGTTGACGTCGTTCTCGAAGACCACCGGGGTGTGCAGGTCGTCGCGGAGCGCGGCGAGCAGACCCCGGTGCCAGCGCGGCAGGTTGAACGCGAAGGTGATGTCGCCGGTGCCCGGATCCACCAGGCCCGGGGTGCCCAGCACGATGCGCCGCACGCTCGACAGCTCGGCACCGGCGCTGCTCGCCGCCTGGACCACCGCGTTGTGCACCACACCGACCGGGTCGTCGGTGTCCCGGGTGGACTGCTCCACACGGCCGACGACCTCGCCGGTGATGTCGGCGCAGGCCGCCACCACGCGTTCGGCGCCGACGTCCACGCCGACCACGTACGCACTGCTCGGACGGACCGCGTAGAGCTGGGCGTTCGGGCCCCGCCCGCCGGCCTGCTCGCCGACCCGGGTGACCAGGCCGCGTTCCTCCAGCCGCTCCACGAGCTGCGACGCGGTGACCTTGGACAGCCCGGTCAGCTCGCCGAGCCGGGCCCGGGTGAGCGGCCCGCGTTCGAGCAGCAGCTCCAGCGCCGCCCGGTCGTTGAGCGCGCGTAGCAGGCGGGGGGTGCCGGGCAGCCGGGTCGCACTCATGCCACGTCCTCTATTTTCAGTAAAGTTTGCTAATCAAAAACGCCCGCACTGGGGGTGTCCGCTAGCGTATCGGCCACCCCGATCCGGAGTCGTCGGACGACCCGGCAGGGAAAGGGGAGACACGTGGGGCAGGATCCTGGACTCCGGCGGCTGGCGCTGGGCACGCTGCTGGCCGCGTACCCGGGCCCGGTCCCGCCCGACTGGGCGGTGGACCTGCTCGCCGAGGGGCTCGCCGGGCACACACTGTTCGGCACCAACATCCACGACCCGGCCCAGGTGGCGGCGACCACCGCCGCGCTGCGCGCCGGCCGCCCGGACGCGATCATCGCGATCGACGAGGAGGGCGGCGACGTCACCCGGCTGGCCCACGCCACCGGCAGCCCGTACCCGGGCAACGCCGCGCTCGGCGCGGTGGACGACCTGCCGCTGACCCGCCAGGTGTACGCGGCGATCGGGGCGGAACTCGCGGCGCTCGGCATCACGCTCGACCTGGCCCCCACCGTCGACGTGAACACCGCCGACGAGAACCCGGTGATCGGCACCCGCTCGTTCGGCGCCGACCCCGCCCGGGTGGCCGCCCACTCGGCCGCCGCGGTCACCGGCCTCCAGTCGTCCGGGGTGGCCGGCTGCGCCAAGCACTTCCCCGGGCACGGCGCGACCGTCGCCGACTCCCACTACGAGCTGCCCACCATCGACGCGCCTCCGGCGGTGCTCCGCGAGCGCGACCTGCCGCCGTTCGCCGCGGTCATCGACGCCGGGGTACGCGCAATCATGACCGCGCACATCCGGGTGCCGGCGCTGACCGGCGACGCTCCGGCCACGTTCAGCCGGCCGGTCCTGGTCGACCTGCTGCGGGGCGAGTACGGCTTCACCGGCACCGTGATCACCGACGCGCTGGAGATGAAGGGGGCCGCGCTGGCCGCGGGCGGGGTCGGTCCGGCCGCCGTACGCGCCCTGGCCGCCGGGGCGGACCTGCTCTGCATCGGCGCGAAGGTCGACGCCGACCTGGTGGAAACAGTGGTCGAGGAGGTCGTCGGCGCGCTCGGCGACGGCCGGCTGGACCGGAGCCGGGTCGAGGAGGCGGCCGGGCGCGCCGCCGAGTTGGCCGCCTGGACGGGCGCCGCCGGCACCCCGGCCGCCACCCCCGACGGCCTCGGCTACGCCGCGGCGCTGCGCGCGGTACGCGTCGAGGGCGACATCACCGGCCTGACCGCGCCGCTGGTGGTGCAGGTCCACGCCGCCTCCACCATCGCCGAGGGGCGAGTGCCGTGGGGGCTGGGGCCGCACCTCGTCGGGGCCGAGGAGGTGCGCGCCGTCGCCGGTGAGACCGACCCGGACGAGCTGCGGGGGCGGGCCGGTGACCGGCCGATCGTGCTGGTCGGCCGCCACCTGCACCGGCTGCCCGGGGCGCGGGAGTTGGTCGAGGCGCTGGCCGCCGCGCATCCGGTGACGGTGGTCGAGATGGGCTGGCCGGCCGCCTGGCGCCCCGTCGGGGCCCGCGCCTTCGTCACCACGTACGGCGCCAGCCACGCCAACGGGCGCGCGGCGGCGCAGGTGCTCGGCCTGGCCGGCTGAGCCGCCGCCCCGCATCGCCGGCCGGTGAGCGTTGGTGGCCGGCGGACCGGCCGCTCCTCATTCCCTTTCAAGCTGATGTCGTGAACGATTCACTCCCGGCCATCTTGGATGAATCGTTTGCGGCATCAGCTCCACAGCGCCCGACAGGAACAACCGCCGCCGGGCACCACGTCATCCCTCGCCTGAGGCGCTCATCCGCACGCTACGTCACTGACGGCCGGCAGCCCCGGGCGCGCAGAACCCCAGGTCAAGTCCATTACCGGACACCGACATCCCCCGCCGCATCCCTTGTCTGACCTATCGTCGACACTTAGCGTTACCGATGACGGGCCTGGGAGGGAGCGGCGGACTGTGGATCCGGCCCGGGATCCACAGTCCGCCCCACCGTCGGGAACCTGACGCACCGATCCCACGTCATATTCATTTCCATACATGTACAACTTTTCGTGGGACGGTAATTGTCATGCCGAAACAGCCAGCCGACCGGTATCAGCAGGACGCCGAGCGCAACTGGCCGACCACCGGGCACGCCGAGCGGTGCCCGGCGCAGTCCCGGTACCGGGAAGCCCGGACCGGGCCGCTCTCCTGGGCCGCGCTGAACGCGCTGCCCGCCAGCGCCTCGGCCCAGCACGGCCTCAACACCCGCTGACGCGCCGCCGCCGGCCGGCGGCGGCGACACACCCGGGTCGCTCCACCGCAGTCTTTCGCACAGGTGTCGGGTAGCGTCGTCTGGTCCGAAATCCCGGCCAACGACAGGAGAAGCTCCGCGCATGGGCAAGAAGACGATTCACGTCTCCGACTTCACCGGCCAGCTGCTCGGCCCCGACGACGAGGTGGTCAAGGTCGTCGTGCTGGAGCACCCTGACCTCGTCGCCGGGCCCGTGCAACTGGATGCCACACCCGTCGAGGTGGAGAGCATCGACGACGCGGCGCTGGACGTGGCCGTGGTGGAGATCCACGACCGGCACGGCGGGGACGAGCCGCGCCGGGTGGTGCTGACCGCCAGCGAGTTCGATTCGATGGCCACCGACGTGCCGATGGCGCAGTTGCTGCGTACGGCGGAGCGGGTCCGGCCGCCGAAGACGCGGCGGAGCGCGGAGAAGGTCGACTACGGCACCATCGAACACGCCGGGAAGCCGCACCGCGGCCGGGTCACCGAGGAGGAGGCACGGCTGGTGCGCGAGCAGCTCGACGAGGTGAACAAGCGCCTCGCCGACGCCGGGATCCGCCAGGTCGACCCGGCCGACCCGGAGCACGCCGCGCGCTACGGCTTCCCCACCGTCGACTGAGGTCCCGGCCGGGCACGCGCCCCCGCGGCGCGCGCCCGGCCGGGCGTGGTCAGGCCATCTTCCGGGCGATCTCGGCCAGCGCGCCGGCGATCGCGGCCTCCATCGTGTCCTTCTTCAGCCCGAGGCCGGCGAGTACGCCGTCGCCGCCCTCCTCCTCGATCAGGGCGAGCAGCATGTGCTCGGTGCCGATGTAGTTGTGGCCGAGCCGCAGCGCCTCCCGGAACGTCAGCTCCAGCACCTTCTTGCCGCGCGCGTCGTAGGGGACCAGATCCGGGACCCGCTCGGCCTTCGCCGGCAGGGTCGCGGCCACCGCCTCCCGGAACCGCTCCGCGGACACGCCAGCGGCCTCGATCAGGCGGGGCGCGAGCGCGTCCGGGTCGACGAAGAGTCCGAGGGCGAGGTGCCCGGGGCCGATCTCGGCGTTACCGGCGGAGCGCGCCTCCTCCTGCGAGGCCATCACCACGTTGCGGGCTCGGGTGGTGAACCGGCCGAACCCGGCGTTCGGGTCCAGGGCAGCCGCCGTCTCGGCCTTGGCGGCCGACCGCTTCTGGGCCGCCTGCTTGCTGACCCCCATGCTGCGGCCGATCTCCGTCCACGAGGCGCCCGAGCGCCGGGCCTGGTCGACGAAGTGCCCGATCAGGTGGTCGGCGATGTCGCCCAGGTGGTCGGCGGCCAGTACGGCGTCGGCGAGTTGGTCCAGCGCGTCGCTGTGCGCCTTCTTGATGGCCTCGATCAGGTCGTCGAGGCGTACGGAGTGGGTCATCTTCAATGGGTCCGTCATATGTCAACCGTAGGTTGACGGCCCTCCTGCGTCAACCTTGAGTTGACGATGCCTCTCGCGGAACTACAACCTCAACTGCCGTCCACCAGACCGGCCCGTCACTCCGGCTCCGGCGGCGACCAAGCGGTCTGGACCACCCGGTTGCCGTCCCGGCGGCGGACCAGCGTGCCGCGTCCCGCCGGCATCGACTGCGGTCGCAGCCCGCCCAGCAGCGGCCCCTCCTCCCGGCTGCCCGACATCAGCAGACCCGGCGAATCCAGTTCGCGCAGGCGTTGCAGCAACGGCTCGTACAGCGCCCGGGCGGCCCCGCCGACCCGGCGGGCGACGATCAGGTGCAGCCCGATGTCCCGGGCGTGCGGCAGCAGCTCGTGCAGCACGCTCAGCGGGTTGGTCCCACCGCTGGCGACCAGGTCGTAGTCGTCCACCAGGAGATAGAGCTCCGGCCCCTGCCACCAGGAACGCCCCCGGAACTGGTCGTACGAGACGTCCGGACCGGGCAGCCGCCGCTCCATCGCCTGCCGGACCTGGTCCAGCCCCTCGACGAGGGCCGGCCGCGCCGCGGCGTAGTGCAGCAGGTGCTCCCCCTCGACGGCGTGCAGCAGGCTACGACGGTAGTCCGCGACCATCAGCCGGGCCTGCTCCGGCGAGTACCGGCCGACGATCTGCCGGGCGATCAACCGCAACAGGTTGGACTTCCCGCACTCCGCGTCACCGAACACGATCAGGTGCGGTTCGCGGTCGAAGTCGAGGTGGACCGGGGCCAGGTCCGCCTCGTCCAGCCCGATCGGCAGCCCGGTCGCCGTCGGGTCGCGCAGCTCGTCCAGCTCCGCGGCCGAGAGCTGGCGCGGCAGCAGCCGTACCGGTGGGGCCGGGTCGCCCGGCCAGGCCGCCGCGACCCGTTCCGCCAGCGCGGCGGCCGCCTCCGTCAGGTCCTCGACGTCGCTGCGGCCGTCGATCCGGGCCAGGGCGGTCAGGAAGTGCAGCCGGCCGGACGCCAGCCCCCGCCCCGGCGCGGACCGGGGTACGGTCGCCGCCGCCCGCCGGTCGAACTCCGATTCCGTCGGGTCACCGAGCCGCAACTCCAGCTTGGCGCCGAGCAGGTCCCGGAGGCTGGATCGGAACTCGAACCAACGCACCGCGGTGAGCACGACGTGCACGCCGTACGCGAGCCCGCGCTGGGCGATGTGGTTGACGACCTCCTCCAGCTCCTCGTACTCCTGGCGCAGGGTGCCCCAGCCGTCCACCACGAGGAAGACGTCCCCGTACGGGTCGTCGGTGACCTTCCCGGAGTCGCGCAACGCCCGGTAGGCGGCCATCGAGCCCACGCCGTGCTCGGTGAAGCGCCGCTCCCGCTCGTCGAGCAACGCGGCCACCTCGGCGACGGATCGCCGGACCGCCTCGGCGTCGCGCCGCCCGGCCACCCCGCAGACATGGGGCAGCCGCCCCAGGCCGCGCAGCCCGCCGCCGCCCAGGTCGAGGCAGAAGAACTGCACCTCGCGCGGGGTGTGACTCAACGCCAGCGACGCCACCAGGGTTCGCACGGTGCTGCTCTTGCCCGACAGCGGCGCGCCCACCACACCGACGTTCCCGCTGCTGCCCCCGAGCTCCAGCACCAGCGGCGCCCGGCGCTGCTCACGGGGCACGTCCACCAGGCCGATCGGCACCGCCAGCGCGGACTGCGGCGGGCCGGCGGTGAGGCCCCGGGCCGGGTCGACCTGCAACGGCGGCAGGAGTTCGTCGAGCGCGGGCGCCTCGCCCAGGGGCGGCAGCCAGATCTGGTGGGCGGGGGCGCCCCGACCGTGCAGCCGCGCGACCAGCACGTCGAGCGCGCTGCGTCCGGCCAGCTCCAGGGGTACGTCGGCCTCGGCGTCGCCCGTCGCCGCCGGGCCGGAGACGTACGCGGCGCGGAACGGCGTCATCGTCACCCCCGCCTTCAGGTAGCCGTGCCCGGGGGCGGTGGGCAGCGCGTACGCGTCGGGCACGCCGAGCACCGCCCGACTCTCCGCCACCGAGAAGGTACGCAGCCCGATCCGGTACGACAGGTGGCTCTCCAGCCCGCGCAGCCGGCCCTCCAGCCGCTGGCTGGCCAGCAGCAGGTGCACGCCGAGGGCGCGGCCCATCCGGGCCGCCTGCACGAAGACGTCGCTGAACTCGGGCCGCGCGGCGAGCAGCTCGGAGAACTCGTCGCAGACGACCAGCAGGGTGGGCAGCGGCGGCAGGTCGGCGCCGGCCGCCCGCGCCTGCTCGTAGTCCCACCGGTTGGCGTAGTTGCCGGAACCGCTCAGCAGTTGCTGCCGCCGGAGCAGTTCGCTGGTCAGCGCGTCCGCCAGCCGGTCGATCAGCGTGAGCTCGTCGGCAAGGTTGGTGATCACCGCGCTCACGTGCGGCAGCGCGGCGAACGGCGCGAAGGCCACCCCACCCTTGAAGTCGACGAGGACGAGGTTCAGCTCCGCCGAGGAGTGCCGGGCCACCAGCGCGGCCACGAGGGTACGCAGCAGCTCGCTCTTGCCGGAACCGGGCGCCCCGACCAGCAGGCCGTGCGGGCCCATGCCGTTCCGGGCCGGCTCCTTCAGGTCGAGCAACACCGGTTCGCCCCGCTCGTCGAAACCCAGCGGCACCCGCAGGTGGTCGGGGCCCAGTGGGGTGTGCCGTCCCTCGAACCGCCAGAGCGCCGCCCGATCCGGCACGCCGAGAACGAACAGCGCCTCGTCCGCCTGCGCGGTGACCGGCGACGGCAGACTCGACCCGTCGCCGGCCGTGTCCCACGCCTCGGCGATCACCGACACCAGCGTCCCGCTGCCGTCCGCCGCCCCGGCCTCGGAGTCCAGCTCGACGTCCCGCTCGGCGGAGGTCAGGTCGGGCAGCGCAATGCGGAACGTACGCCGGCCGTGGATGGCCCAGCCCGGCATGTTGGCCGGCAGCCGCATCGCCTGGTCCGGGCTGACCAGCGACTCCTGCGGCTGCGACAGCCGGGTCTCGATCCGGATCTGGGGCAACTCCCGCAGGTCCTCCGGAATGCTCCGCCAGCTCCGGTCGGCGATGACCACGTGGACCCCGTAGCCGAGGCCCTTGTTGGCCAGGTCGACGACCCGGGTGGCGAAGTCCGGCAGCAGCGTGGTGAAGTCGTGCCAGCGGTCGACGACCAGGAACACGTCCGGCCACGGTCCGGCGTCGAGGGTGGCACGGCGGGCCCGCAGGCTGGTGGGCGACTCCAGGTTGTGGTCGCGGAACAGCCGCTTCCGGTCGAGGACGTCCCTTTCCAGCCGGTCGAGCAACTCGCCCACGTCGCCCACCTCGTCGTCGCCGACGACGGCCCGTACGTGCGGCAGGCGCAGCATCGGCCCGAGCCAGTTCCCACCCGACTCCAGGCAGTTGAACGCCACCTCGTCGGCGGAATGGGTCAGCGCCAGCCCGGCGATGATGGTGCGTAGCAGGCTGGTCTTGCCGGTGCCCGCCCGCCCGACCACCAGCAGGTGCCCCTCGGCGGAGGCCAGGTCGAGCCAGACCGGCTCGCCGGCCGGCTGGTCGATCCGCTGCGCCTGCCCGACGGGCACCTTGAGCAGTCCGCGTCGCCGCCAGTCGGTCGCGCAGAGCTTCACGTCGTCGGCCGGTTCGAGCGGCCCGAGAAGGTCGCCGAGCCGCGGCCCCCGCTGGTCGCGCCGCCGGCGCTGCCGGTGGTGGCCCTCCCGGGACAGGGCGATGTGTATCTCGTCGCTGGCGCTGCCGAACTGGCACGGCGTCTGCGCCGACCGCTTGGGCAGTTCGAGGTGGACGTACCGCCACAGGTCGTCGGGGGTGATCCGGCCCTGGCCGGTGATGTCCGCCGCGCCGGTGCTCAACCCCTGGATGACCGTCTCGGTGAACGCCGACCGCAGGCGCGGCCCGGCCCCGGACGCGGGCCGCCCGTCGTCGGCCCGTTCCACCGCGTTGGTCGCGGTGATGACGTACCGGCCGTACCCGGTCTTCAGCTCGCCGTCGATCGCGAGGTCGTCCGTCGTCTTCAGGCCGTGGCCCTCGAACGCGCCGCTGTAGCAGCAGTCGAGCAGGATCACCGAGCTGGCCGCGTCCGACTCGTCGAGGAGTTCCCGGACGAACGAGGCGGAGATCGCGGTCGACGAGAGGTGGTCGAGTTCGGTGTTCGCCACCGCCAGGTGCAGCCGCCCCCGCTTGCTGCTGCGCACCCCGTGGCCGGAGAAGTAGAGCAGGACGAGGTCCTCCGGGCCGGCCGCCCGCAGCATCGACTCGATCGCCCGCTCGATCGAGCTCTTGGACTCGTTCTCCAGCAGCACCGTCTGGTCGAACGCGCCGACATCGGCGTCGGCCAGCAGGCTGAGCAGGTCGCGCGCCTCCTCCCGGGGCGCATACAGGTCGGCCAGGGACTCGTCGAGGTAGCGGTCGTTGGCGATCAGGAGCGCGCGTCGCTGTCCCACGTTCAGCTCCCGGCGTCGGTGCTCCCGCCGCCCGCCGACGAATCGGGCAGCGCCGGGCCGGGCGGTGCGCCGAGAAGCTGCGTCAACCGCTCCAGCACGGCCGGGTCGATCCGGGTGTCGCCGGTGACCACGACCTCCCGGTCGCCGTTGCGGACCCGGATCGACCGGGCCTTCACCCGGTCGGCGTACGCCACGACGATCTGGGCCAGGGCCCGCATGGTGCTGGCGGAGAAGAGGCCGCCGACGACGAGCATGCCTAGCTCCCACGCCTGCGCCGACTTGCCGGGGCCGACGGCCGGCGCCTGGGCGTACGCGACCCGCAGCCCGCGTACCGCCCGCAGGTCGTCGGCGAGCCCGGCGGCCAGCCCGTCGACACGCTCGGCGGGCAGCGGCGCCGCCGGCTCGATCAGCAGTGAGAGTTTGGTCACGACCCACCTCCGGCAACACGACTGTCTACATTCAACACGACCGGCGCCCGCCGCCCACGCCGCTGGCCGGCACCCCGCATCCGGGATGCCGGCCACCGGGTCAGCCGGTGCGGGCCAGCCGGAGCGCCAGGGCGGCGAAGCCGACGGCCTGGAGCGTGGCACCGGCGACCTCGAACCATTCGGTGCCGGCGATCAGACCGGTCACGTGCAGCACCGGCCAGCAGCAGATGGCGACCGCGGCCCAGGCCGGCGCGGTCCGGGCGCGCAACATGGCGATACCGAGCAGCAGGGTGCCGAGGATGTTCCCGACCACGAAGAGCAGCAGGAACGGGATCGCGGACTCGCTCGCGGCGTCCAGCACCGCGGCGTAGTCGCCGGTGGGGCCGCCACGATCGGCCATGGCCAGGTCGACGAAACCCCGCATCGTGGCGCCGAAGTACGCGACGTACCCGCCGATCATGAGTGATCCGCCGACGAGGCCGAGCCGGTTCGCCCGGTTCCGGGTGAACCGGATGGCGCCGAGCGCGGCCGGGACGACGAGCAGGCAGCCGAGCAGGGCCGCGATGGTCGACGCCCGCAGCAGCGCCGGATGCGCGGCGGCGAGCGCGAGGCTCTCCGCGCCGGTCTCGTCGCTGCCGCCGTCGCGGGTGGCCCAGGCGTAGCAGGCGTTGGCGACCAGGAACCCCCAGGGGGCGAGCACCATCGCGAGGACGGTGCCGATCCGGCGCGGCGCGTCGGCCGGTGCGAGCGTGACCTCGCGGTCGAGGGTGGCGGTCATGACGCGGCCACCGCCGGACGACGCAGGGCCGGCCAGATCAGGATGAGGGCGGCGACGGTGGCCCCGAGACCGATCCCGATGACCACCTCGTTCGCGGTGGAGATGCCGTCGTCACCGAACGCCGGCAGCACGGCGAGTCCGGACAGGATCCGGGCGATGATCACCGCGACCAGGCCGCCGCGCCGTCCGCGCCAGGCGAACCAGGCACCGGCGAGGGTGATGGCGCCGAGCAGGGTGATCACCACGGCGGCGGCGACCGGCGGCTGGCCCTCCCCGCCCGCGCCGGAAAATCCGGTGGCCAGGTCGCCGATGCCGAGCACGCCGGCGAGTACGAGACCGACGGTCAAGCTGCGCGTGCGTTCCACGTTTGCCTCCCTTGAACGGATGTCCTGGCCAGCAGTCTTGGCCCGAGGCACCGGGAGCGCATCGGGGCGGACTCGGGACCCGGCGTGCGGGCAGGTACGGAGGCGACCTCCGTGCTGGCACGTATCCGTCGACGGCACGATGGGCTTACCGTGAGGGCCATGACGATGCCGCGGCTGGTCGCGTACGCGATGGCGGCGATCGCCGTCGCGCTCGTCGGCGCGGGCGGTTGGCTGCTGACCCTCGGCCGCGACGCCGGCCAGACGCTCTACTTCGTGACCGCCTGCCTGCTCGCCGCCGCCTCCGTGGTCCTGGGCATGCTGATCGTGACGAGGCGCCCGACCAACGTGATCGGCGCCCTGCTCACCTTCTTCGGGCTGCTCGCCATCTGGGTCGCCCTGACCGATGTCTACACGTACGTCGTGGCGCACCGCCCCGGGCGGCTGCCGGTCTCGTCGCTCCTGGCCACCGTCAGGCAGGGCTCCTGGATGCTCAACTACGTGCCGGCGGCGCTGCTCATGCTGCTCTTCCCCGACGGGCGGCTGCTGCCCGGGCGGCGCTGGCAGGTGGTGGCGACCGGCCTCGTGGTGGTGCCGGCGGCGTTCATCGTGCTCGCCGGTCTCGATCCCGCCCCGTTCCCGCCGCCGTTCGCGGCCGCCGAGCACGCGTTCGGCACCGCGTCGCCGGCGCTGGCGCGGGTGCTGGGACCAATCGCGGTCGCCCTGCTGCCCGGGCTGCTCGCCCTGCTCGTCGCGTCCACGGTGGCGATGGTGGTGCGATACCGGCGGGCCACCGACCCGGTACGCCGGGCGCAGGTGAAGTGGTTCGCGCTCGGCGCGTTCTTCCTGCCCGCGACGCTGCTGCTGTGCTGGCTGAGCTACCTGCTGCTCGACGGGCCGGACCTGGTCGTGGTCGGGCTCGCCGCGACGCTGGTCGCGGTCCCGACGGCGACCGCGATCGGCATCCTCCGCCACGACCTGTACGACGTGAACAAGGCGCTGAGCGCCACGGTCACCTACGGCCTGGTCACCGCCGCGCTGCTGGCCTTCTACACGGTCGCCATGTTCGTCGCCGGCGTCGCGGCGGGCCGTTCTTCGCCGGTGGCCGCGGCCGGCGCCACCGCGGTCTGCGCGCTCGCCCTGTCCCCGCTGCGCGTCCGGTTGCAGCGCGAGGTGGACCGCCGGTTCTATCCCGCCCGCCAGGCCGCGCTCGCGACCATCGAGGACCTCCGTGACCGGATGCACGCCGGTGAGGCCGCGCCGGAGGGGCTGGAGGAGGCGCTGCGCCAGGCGCTGCGCGATCCGGAGGTACGCGTCGGCTACCGGATGCCGGGCACGAACGAGCTGGTCACCGCGACCGGGGAAAGTTTCGAGGCGCCCGAGGACGCGACCGTGATCCGCCTCGGTGGCCAGCCGATCGGCGTCCTCGTACGCGGCGGGAACACGACCCGCGAGCTGACGCGCGAACTCGCCGACGCCTGCGCGCTGCTCGTCGAGGTGGTCCGGCTGCGGTTGCAGCTACGCCGGGCCCTGCTCGACGTGGAGGCCAGCCGGGCGCGGCTGCTGCGCGCCGGGTACGCCGAACGCCTGCGGCTGGAGCGTGACCTGCACGACGGCGCCCAGCAACGGTTGGTCTCCCTCGGGATGGCACTGCGGCTCGCCCAGCGGCACCTGCCCGAAACCGACGTCTCCGGCCTGCTCGACCAGGCGGTCGCCGAACTGGGCACCGCGGTCGCGGAGCTGCGGCAGATCGCGCACGGGCTGCGCCCGTCCAGCCTCGACGAGGGGCTGGCGAACGCGCTGACGATGCTGGTCCGCGGCGTACCGCTGGCGGTCACCCTCGACGTCTGCCCCGAGCCGGTCCCCGAGGACCTCGCCACCACCGCCTACTACGTGGCCAGCGAGGCGCTGACGAACGTGGTCAAGCACTCCGGCGCCAGCGCCGTACACCTGCGGGTGTCCCGGGCCGACGGCGATCTGACCGTGACGGTCCGCGACGACGGCGTCGGTGGGGCCCAGGTACGGCCCGGCGGCGGGCTGGCGGGCATCGGCGACCGGGTGGCCGCCGCCGGGGGTGCGCTCACGGTGGCCGGCCAGCCCGGTGCCGGAACCCTGGTCGAGGCGGTGCTGCCGTGCGGATCGTGATCGGCGAGGACTCGGCGCTGTTCCGGGAGGGTCTGGCCCGGTTGCTCGCCGACGCCGGGCACGAGGTGGTCGGCAAGGCGATCGACGCCCCGACCCTGCTGGCTGCCGCCGAGGACACCGCGCCGGACCTGGCCATCATCGACGTACGGATGCCGCCCGACCTCACCGACGACGGCGCCCGCGCCGCACGCCAGATCCGAGCACGTCAACCAAACCTCGGCATCGTGCTGCTCTCCCAGCACATCGAGACCCGGCACTCGGTGGATCTGGTCGCCGGCGGGCGGTTCGGCTATCTGCTCAAGGACCGGGTTCTCGACGTCGACGACTTCCTCGACGCGCTGCGACGGGTCGCGGCGGGCGGGTCGGCGCTCGACCCGGAGGTGGTCACCCGGCTCATCGGCCACCGGCCGCCGGACGACCCGCTCAGCAGCCTCACCGCCCGGGAGCGGGAGGTCCTCGCCCTGATGGCCGAGGGGCGCACGAACGTCGGGATCGCCCGCCGCCTGTGGCTCACCGAGCGGACCGTCGAGGCGCACGTCAGCTCGATCATGGCCAAGCTCGGTCTGGCCTCCTCCGACGAAGACCACCGGCGGGTGCTCGCGGTGCTGGTGCACCTCCGCCGCCCGGGTCACTCGGGATGAGCCTATTGCCTTGACGACGAGCACCAACTGGCGTCGCGCCAGAAGCGTGACCGGCCCCGCCGACGGACCGCCACGACGTTCGAGAGGTCGACCGTCCGAGCACGCGGCGGGGCCGGTCAGGGATAGAGGTTGGGCGCCATGCAGCTGGCAGCCTGCCCGTCCCGGCCCGAGTGGGGCCCGGACGGGCAGGCTGCTCCGTGGAACCGGCCACCGGCCCTTGTTTCTCCCGGCCGGATCTACCTCACGAGACGGCCGCGAGGCGCTGGGCCGCGGGAGCGGCCAGCTCCCGGGTCACCTGCTCGGCCCGCTCGGCGGTGGCGGCCCAGGTCTGGATCCGGGAGGCGACCTCGCCCCGGGCCACCAGCACGGTGCAGAGGTAGGTCGGCCGATCGGGCCCCTTCTCGTTGATCACCTCGCAGAACATCAACTGGTCATCCAGCCCGCTCAGACGGGAAAGCTCCCGCTCGCCGAGAATCCGATGTAGCCCTTCACGATCACGATAGGTGCCACAGCCGAGCTGACCACGAACCCGGGCGACAGCCTCGGCGGCCGGGCTGACGCCCCAGCCGCCAGCGAACTGCTGGATCCGAAGGTGCGGCGCCTTCCACTCACGGCGCTGCCCGAAAGCACTCAGGTATACGCCGTTGCCCGGCTGGGTCCCGCACACCCCGGAGAGGAGGTCGTCCATGTACGGCGACTGGAGTGGCACCTCCGTGACGCCGTCGATGTCCAGGGCCGGCCCGATCAGCGCTCTCCCGACCTGATCGTCGAGTTCGCGGCTCAGATCATAGAGCGGCTGCACGCCGGTCTTCGCCGGGTCGGTGCTGTACGGGCCGGCCGACAGGGTGGCCGGCCGCTCCCGGCCACCCGTCGGGGAGATTCCGCTGTTCGACCCACAGGCCGAGGTGAGGAGGATCCCCATCACGGCGGCCAGGGCGGACAACTGCCTACCAACGATGCGGTTCATCAATAATCGCTTTCGGGTCGCTCACGGTCGCGCTGCGTGGCGAGCCGATCGTCCACGTCACTTCCTTCACCATGGAACCTGAGGAGTTGAAACCCTTCGCCTTGCCCAGCACGGCGAAGCGGCCGTTTTCGTCGTCCTTGATTCCGGACCCGAGGTCGTGCGCGCCCCTGTTGAAATTCCACCGGTCCTCGGCGTGGATCGTGATTCGCATGGCGACCGTGTCACCGGTGACGGTGACCTCGGCGCTGGCCCACATGTCGAAGGACCCGACGATCTTCTGCCACTTTTCGGTTGATGGCTGCCCTGGGAAGTGCCGGTTGCCACCCGTCATCTGGAACGAGTTGCTGCCGGACTTGCCCATCAGGTCTTCCGCTGCCCGCTGCGCGGCCGCGATCTCCAGGTCGATGTGGCGTCTGAGCATCGCGTCCTCGTAATAGGCGGGCGAGAACGTGAAGACGTAGGGGTCGCCGGTGCCGTTCAGGTAGTGATCGTACATGTACGGCGCGTCGGCCCAACCCGCGCACCGGCCCATGTTGGCCTTCTCGGAGGCGATGCAGCCGTAGCGGTACCCTTGCCACTTCGACCAGCTCGCCACGTCCTCCGGCGTCCACTTGGCGTTCGGGTCGTAGACGAACTGATCGTCCCACGGGCCGTGGTTGGTCGGGTTCCGGGGAGAGCCGATGCAGTAACGCTCGGAGCAGACCTTCGGCTTCTTGATCTTTGTCTTCTTGCCGCCCGGCTCGTGCACGATCTCGCCATCCGGCGTCGGCGTGGTGTACATGGTGCACCGGTCGTCGCCACACTGCTTCAGCCCAGTCGGGTCGCTGGCGGTGACCGGGCTGTTGTTGCTGTAGTTGTAGCCGTTCATCTGCTGCGGGTCGGCCAGGTCCAGCACCGGGTCGACGCTGATGAAGCGACCGATGGCCGGGTCGTACTCCCGCGCCCCGAGGTGGGTCAGGCCGGTGTTGTCCTTGGTGCCGCCGACGAAGCCCTTGTCGTTGGGCCACGCCGGTTGGGCACCGCGCGGCGTCCCGTACGGCGTCTCGCGCCGGATCGCCGCCTGCTGGGTCGCCGCGTTGACCGTCACCCCGGCGGTGCCGTGATGGTCACCCGTCAGCCAGTCCAGGCCGGCGGCGGTCCGTGACGCGATGGTGGAGCCCGCGTGGGAGTAGTAGCGGGTGCAGGTGGTGTTCTGCGTGCTGGAGTTGTAGCGGATCTCCTGCCCCGGCAGGTAGAGCGTCTTGCCGGTCGGGTCCCGGCGGATCAGCCGGTTGCCGTCTGCGTCGTACACGAAGCTGGTCTGCCCGGTCGAGTCGCTCGCGGTGTCCAGGTGGCCCTCGAAGTCCCAGGTGAGGTTCTGGGTGCCGGCGGAGCCGGTGGGGCGGGTCAGGGTGTTGCCGGTCTCGTCGTAGGTGTAGCTGCCCACCTGCCCCCCGGTGGTGGAGGTCAGGCTGTGCGCCTTCGGCGAGCCGTCGGGCGGGTAGTTGTAGGTGGTCGTGGTGTCCCCGACAGAGGTGTGCACGACCTCCGTGCGGCGGTTGCCCACGCTGTCGAAGGTCCACGACCGCCAGTACGGCGCGGGGCCGCCCAGCGCGCCCGCCGATCGGGTCGCCGTGCAGTCGCCCGAGGACGGCGTCCACGCCTCGGTGAGCCGGCGCATCTGGTCGTAGGCGAAGCACTGGGTGTCGTCGACCGGGTCGGGCGTGACATCGGTGATCTTGGTGATGTTGCCGGTGTTGTCGTAGCTGTATCGAACGTCGGCGAGGATGTTCGGCGCCGCCGAGTCCCGGTCGGTCCGGATACCGGTGAGCCGCCCCGTTTCCAGCTCCCGGGTGAAACTCTGGAAGACCCGTCCACCGCTACCGGTGTAGAGCTCCACCTGGTCGACCTGGCCCAGGGCGTTGTAGTCGGTGTCCGCCACGTACGAGAGGTTGGCACTGCCGTACAGGGTCCGGAGGCCGCTCGGCAGACCGAAGGTGTTGTAGTCGAAGAGCAGGGTCTCCGCCGGCAGGTCACCGTTCGTGGACGGCATGCTCTGCGAGGCCACCGAGTTGTCGGCGTTGTAGGTGGTGCCGAAGTTGTACGTGCCGGCCAGGCCGGTCTCCGAGGTCGGAATGATGATCTGCTGGCCGGTCGGCTGGTAGGCGTCGCTGTAGCCGGTGATCTTCACCTGGTACGACGCCGCGCCGACGAACCGGGTGGACTGGGTCAGCTGCCCCTTCGCCACGGTGTCGTACATCCACTGGGCACGCATGGTGCCGCCGACCTGATTCTCGTAGACCGCCCGCTTCCGGTTGAGGGAGTCGTACTGGTAGGCCAGCTTCTTGCCTCGGGCATCGGCGAGCGTGGCGACCCGGCCGCCGTTGTCGTACGTCGAGATCGCCTTGCCCTTGTCCGGGTCGACGACCTCGGTCTGCCGGCCCCGGATGTCGAAGGTGTAGGTCCACTTGTTGCCGCGGGCGTCGGTGACGGCGGTCTTCTGCCCCTTCCTGTTGAAGGTGTACTTCGTGGCGTCCCAACTGCCCGCCGTAGCCGGCGTCGGGATGGCTCCGTGGTAGTACCGCAGCTCCACCAACTGCCCACGGGCGTCAGCGACGCTGGAGGTGGCGGTGCCACCGGCGGCCGGAGTGAAGTCGGTGCGGTCACCCGCGTAGTAGGTGGAGGTACGCCAGCGCTCGGCGTCGTAGGGCTGGAAGACCTCCGCCATCGCCCGGCCCGCGCCGTCGTACACCGTCCGGGTCTGGTTCGGCACGAATGCCCGCTCGGTGGTGGTGACCAGCGTGCCGCCGGCCGTACCGGACGCGTGGTAGGAGCCGAAGCTCTTCGACTTGCGGCCAGCGGTGTCGTAGAACGTTTCGGTCAGGAGGCGCCCGCCCGAGATCGACGGTGCCTGCGTCTGCCGCTCCCGCATCAAGCCGTCGTACAGGGCGTACGAGGTGGAGTACGTCTCCGAGGGGGTGAGCTTCGACGCCGCGACCACCGTGGCCGCGTCGTTGCGGACGGTGTAGCTGAAGGTCGAGTTGGCGCTCTGGGTGGCCTTGTCGCGGCCGGGCAGCCAGACCGACTTCAGCCGGCCGAGTCCGTCGTAGGCCAGGTCGGTCCGCTTGCCGTTCGGGTCCACCACCGAGGTCTCGATGCCGTATCCGGGCGAGACAGTCGTCGTGGTCACGTGCTGGGCCGCGTTGGTGACCGTGACGGCGGTCACCGGGCCGCCCGTGGCGGGCGTGTAGGCGGTCTTGGTCTCGTAGTTGTTCGCGTCCCAGACCGAGGTGACACGACCCTGGCTGTCGTAGGCCGAACGAGAGACGGTGGTGAAGGTCGGAGCACCGGCGTTCCACGCCGACATCTCCTCGTTCCGGGTGGCCATACCGCGCGTCGGCGCGACCCCGAAGGCGTTGCCGTCGTACGAGGTTCGGACCTCTCCGATCACGTCGTTCTCCGTCAACGACGTGGGCGCGGCGGTGTCCGCGCACTTCACCGCGTACGACTGGACCCGGTGCGCGCGGTCCATGATCCAGGCGGTCGTGTTGCGCGGTGCGTAGTCGGTTTTGGTGCATCGCTCGTCACCCTCGACGCCGTCCTGGCCGAGATCGTCGACCACAACCGCCATGCCGTAGCTGTCGTAGGTGGTGACCGTCTTGGTGACCCGCTCGCCACGGCCGGCGTCCAGCGCGGTGTGCCTGGTGGTCGTGCCGACCCCGATGAACCGCGCGGTAACGGTGTCCCCGTTGATCGTCCGCGTCGCGGTGGCGGCCGATGCCCAGGGTACGTTCCGTTCCCGTGAGACCACCGGGCCGTTCGGGCCGTTGTAGACCGTGCTTTCCCTGGTCATTCCGGCGTACCAGTCCTCGTCGGCGATCCCGTCGATCGTCACCGGCCTGGTACCGCCCGTCGGGGTGGCCCGATCCCCGTTCATCCCCCGGAAGTACCGGGTCTCCGTGTACGCCTGCTCACCCGGATCACCGACGGTAACCCCGACCCGCCCGTAACCCCGATAGTCCGACCACGTCTTGCGCTTCGGATCAATGATCCCGTCGTCGTCGTTGTAGTGCCACGCCGCACCGTCGTAGTAGCTGTACGAATAGACCACCCGCGGACTGCCCTGCGGCGGCACACCACCGGTGTTGTCATTCTCGTAGATGGTCGTGACCACATACTTGTGGAACCAGTCCGTCACCGGATTCGAGTAGCCCTCCGGCTCCCAGATCACCGGGTAGCAACGTCGGGTGTTGGTCTGCGGGGTGGGCATGGTCTGCCCCGCCTTGCAGTCCTGGGCGGAGTAGTTGACGCTGGTCGTACCACCGGCCTCGTTGCGGATCTTCGCGATCCGCATCCAGTTCATCGCCGCGGCGAAATCGATGGTGTCGACCCGATTGGACAACTGCACCGGGGTGAACTCGATGTCCGGAAGGCTGGCGCTGCCCCCGACCAGACCGACATGGGAAATCTTGGAGAGCCAGAGGCCGGCCCGGGTGCCGTCACCAGGGTCGGGGAAGCTGTGGGTGAAGGTCCACCTTTCGACATCGCTGTACGCCGAGCCGCTGCGCACCTGGGTGGTGACCGACGCCAGCCGCTTCGTGGTCCAGAACGTCGGCGCGAAGGTGTCGGTGCAGGACGTGCCGGTGCACTCGGAGTCCCAGGGGGTGTCCGGCCAGTGCGCCTCGTCGTGCGTGGCACAGCCGCTCAGGCAGCGGTCGGCCTCGGTCAGCTCGACCCGGAAGGGTGCCGGGGTGGCGAACACCGAGTCGACGCCGCTCGTCTGCCGCGTGCCGTAGTCGATCCGGTCCAGCCAGCCTCCGCGGTCGTAGGTGGTGGCGTTCTTCTGGTCGAGGTTGCGGGCGTACTTGTTGGTCTCTTTGCCGTACCAGTAGGAAACGGAGTTGGCGTTGAGGTCCAGGACGTAGTCGAGGTTCCACCGCCAGGCCTGCGTGCAGTGCGAGGCGGCGAAGGTGGTGGCGTGGCACGGCTCCCCGGGCTCGTTGCCGAAGACCGGCACCGTCCAGGTCGAGTTCGTCTCCGGGTTTCCCGAGGCCCAGCCAGGGAGCCGGTTGAGCCCGAACCAGTACTGCACGCCGGCGGTGGTGGTGAGGACCCAGTACTCGCCGTTGTTGTCCCCGTTGCTCGCACCGGTCCGGCGCTCGATCCGGGAGCCGTCGTCGTTGCGCAGATGCCACCGACCCTCGGTGGAGTTGTAGATCAGTTCACCGGCGTGACCGGCGAGGGACAGCGTCGCGTTGTCCGTCTCCCAACAGAGGTCGGTGGCCTTTTCGGTGTTGTTCGCCGAGCCGCCCATGTCGTCCGAGCAGTTCCGGTAGGTGCGCTCGATGTAGCCGCCGGGCCAGCCCTCGAAGCCCTCACCGATCCAGGAAGGCTGGTTGTTGGACGCGGCGTGCCGGCCGTCGACCGACTGCGACGAGTAGCTGAGCTCCACCTGTGGCTCAGGGCCACCGGCACCGGGCGGCACCCGCATCGGGTACGACCAGGTGAAGGCGCCGGCGCTGCCGCCGGCGCTCCAGGTCGCGGAAGGCTGCAGCGGAGTGGCCTTGTAGTCACCGGCCGGGCCGGAATCGGCCGCCTCCAGCGCCAGCAGGGTCTGCGCCCCGCCGACGGCGACGCTCGCGGTCACCGTGCGGGAGCCCAGGTCGTTGTGGGACTTCAGGGGCGTGCGGAGGCACTCCTTGCGCTCCGGTGTGGTCAAGGCGCACTCGGGCAGCGAGACGAGGCGGAGCCGGCTGGCCCAGTCGGCGCCGTACGCGGTGGCGAACGAGCCGTAGTCGACGGACACGTCCGCCTGCCCAGGCGCGGCGACGCCGTCCGTACGGCCGACTCGCATCAGCAGGCCCCGCACCCCGGCGCGCGTGGTGGCCACGCGGTCGAACACCTCGACGCGTACCCGACTCGCGGCTGCCCCGCCGGTGCGTGCGGTCGCGGCAGATCGGTTGACCCGTATCGGCAGTGTGCCGGCGCGAACGGGGTCGGCGCCGAGCCGGCCGGCGGTCAGGTCGACCACCGCCGCGCCCGCCTCCGGCCAGACCGGGGCCGGCTTGGCAGAGGCCAGCGGCAGCTGCTTCGCCGCCGGCACACCGGCCGGCTGGACCGTCCTGACCGGCACCATGGGCGCCGGCTTGGGAGACGATCGCTGGTAGCCGGCGGGCGTCGCCCGCGCCGGTCCAGCCTGCAGCAGTCCGGCCACCAGGACGGCGGCGACGGCCGCTGCGAGCGGGCCGCGACCCCAGTCCTTACCTCTGCGCGACGGAAAAGCTACTGACAGTGAATATCGGGAGAGTGCAGAAGTCTTCATGGGGGCTCCGAGAGTTTCGTGGCTCAGCACGAGGCGACAGGCCGAGAGGGTGGGCGGGGAATCTCGCACGAGACGCCCCGCCCACTCACGTTCCGGACGGTGGTGTCAGGGGGTGGGCGGGTTGAACCGCAGCCCCAGGCCGGGCCGGAGGACCGGCTGGCGGTACGCGTACTGGATTGCGGAGGTGCCGTCGGCGTTCTCGATGCCGATGGTGGCGCCGCCACCGCGCTCCAGGAACGTGCCGTCGTTGTCGGTGTAGGCGAAGCTGTAGCCGCCGGCCTCGTCGAGGATGGCCTGGAAGGTCACCCGGGTGAGCGGGTCCTCGTAGGAGTGGACGTTGCGCCACTCGATGACGAACTGCCGGTTGGGTGCGCTGCCCCGGACGGTGGTACGGACGCTGGCGCTGCTGTCCACCACCCAGTCGTGCCAGAACGGGTAGAGCGCGGCGTTGGGCTCCTCCGGGCTGGCGGGCGAGGGGATGGGCCACGCGTCGGGTGACGGCACCCGGGGGTCGATGAAGCTGACGACCCCGTTGATGTCGACCCAGCCCGTGTTGTACGTCTGCCCGTACAGCGTCACCGGGAAGGGCAGGGCCACCGACGTGTAGGCGTCGTCGCCGGTCAGCGGTAGCACCGTGCTGTTGGCGGGGGTGTACGGCACCGGCTGCTCCGCCAGTGTGTATCCGCCCCCGGTGGGCGTGGCTCCCAGGCTGTAGTCGGCGGTGACCTGGGTGTTGGTGCCCACGACGACCTGCCGTACGTCGGAGCCCTTGCAGGCGCCGCTGGTCACGGTGGCGATCACGGCCCAGGACCCGGCCGGCACGTTGGTGATCTGGTAGGTGCCGTTGGCCGCGGTGGTGGCGGTCCGGTCGGCGACCGTCACGGTCGCCCCGGCGACCGGGGTGCCCTGGCAGGTGACGGTGCCGGTGACGCTGCCCTGGCCGGGCGGGTTGGGCTTGAAGGTGATGGCCTGTCCGGTGGCCAGCAACGACTCCTTGTGCAGGTACTGGAAGGCGATGGATCCGTCGGCGTTCTCGATGCCGATGGTGGCTCCGCTACCGCGCAGGACGGGTTTGGCGGGGTCGATGTTGGTGTAGGCGAGGGTGATGTCACCGCCTTCGTTGAAGATCGCCTCGAAGCTGGTCCGGGTGTTGGTGTCGCCCCAGTAGTGGACGTTGCGCCATTCCACGATCCACTGCCGGTTGGGTGCGGTGCCGCTGATCTTCGTGGCGATGCGGGCCTCGGAGTCGACGACCCAGTCGTTCCAGTGGACATAGACGGCGGCGTTGGGCGAGCCCTCCTTCGCCGGCGACGGGATGGTGCCCGGCTGCGCGGCGATCCAGCCGAAGTACGCCGGGTCCTTGAAGCTGATCAGGCCGTTGGCGCTGATCCAGGCCGACGTGTACGACTCGCCGTAGAGCTTGACCGGGAAGGGCGGGTTCTTCTGCCAGACGGTGTCGTCGCCGCTCCAGCCCTCGACGATGTCGCCGGGGATGTAGGTCTGCGCGCCGGTGGTGCACTTGTAGCCGAACTCGTCACCGTCGACCATCACCGACAGGTCCACGTCCGAGGTCCCGCCGGGGTGGTTGATGACCTCCTTGGCGGACTGGCCGACGCACCGGTTGTCCCCGGTCGACGCCGCCACGGTGTATTCGCCGACGGGTACGCCGGTGAACTGGTAGCTGCCGTCGGCGCCGGTGGTGGTGCTGCGGTTACCCGGGTTCAGCGTGACGGTGGCTCCGGCGTACGGGCCGCCGGTCACGGCGGTGGTGAGCACCCCCTTGACCGTGCCGACCGGCGCCGGCGTGTAGGTGATGGAGCTGCTCGCGGTCAGCACCGCCTCCTGGAAGGAGTACAGGGCCGCCACCGTTCCGGAGGCGTTCTCCAACCCGACGGTCGCCCCGGCGCCGGTCTGCGTCGGCGTGGACATCGCGCCGTAGTGGAAGGCGATCCGCCCGTCCTCGTGGAAGATCACCTCGAAGGTCACCCGCTCCGTGTTGTACGGGCGGAAGCCCACGTTGCGCCACTCGACGACGAAGTACCGGTTCGGTGCGGTGCCGAACGTCTGGGTCCGGACACTCGCCGACCCGTCGACCTCGAAGTCGTCCCAGAACGGGGCCACCACGGCGTTCGGTGCGGCCGCGGTCGGCATCGTCGGGTTCGCCCACGCGTCCACCGCACCGTGCACGCTGCCGAAGTTCACCAGGCCGTTGGTGTGCACCCAACCCGACGTGTACGACTGGCCGTGGAACTGCACCGGGAACGGCAGGGTGACCGAGGTGGCGGCGTCGTCACCGGTCAGGGCGAGCACGTTCGAGGCCGCGACGAACCCGGACGGACCGGTGGTGCAGGCGTATCCGAGGCCGCCGTAGTCCGGGCCGAGCCGCAGGTCGCGGACGGTGTCGGCGGAGAGTTCCACCTGGCTGCGCACGACCGCACCGCACCGACCGGCGAGCTTGACCGACACGGTGTAGCTGTCGGCCACCAGGCCGGTGAAGCTGTACGCCCCGCCGGCGCCGGTGGTGGCGCTCAGACCGCTCGGGTCCAGCGTGACCGTGGCACCGACCACCGGGGCGCCGGCCGCGTCGGTGAGCGTGCCGGTCAGGTTGTGGGTCTCCAGCCCGCCGGCCACGTCCGGGCGGACGAAGGTGACCGCCCGGGTGTTGGCGAGCACCGGCTCGTCGACCGAGTAGAACAGGCGGTCCTGGCCGGCCGGCGCCTCGATGCCGACGATGGCGTTGGCGCCCTTCTCGGCGTCGTTGTCGAGCTGGTCGTAGTTGGTGGTCACCGTACCGTCCGGCGCGAGGATCGCCTCGAACGACAGGCGCTGGCTGGTGTTGCCCTTACGGTGCACGTTGCGCCACTCGACGACGAACCGCTGGCCGGTGCCGGTGCCGGTGGTGGCGGTCCGCACGCTCGCCGACGCGTCGACCACCAGGTCGTCCCAGAACGGGGCCACCACGGCGTTCGAGGCCGCCGGCGGTGGCAGCTGCCCACCCCCGGTGTACGGGTGCGAGCCACCCGGGTCGGTGAACGACAGCAGGCCGTTGGTGTCGACCCAGGCGCTGCGGTACGCGCCGCCGTAGAACGGGAAGGCGAACGGCAACGACACGGTGGTGACGGCGTCGTCACCGGTCAGCGCCAGCGCGGTGCTCGCCGTGGTGAAGGCCGTGGTCTGCTCCGTGCAGGTGTGGCCCAGGTCGTCGCTGAACAGACCGAGGAAGATGTCGAACGTGAGCCCCTGGCCGTCGATCTCGAGCGGCCCGCTGAACGCCGGGCCACAGCGGCCGCCGACGGTGGCGGTGATCGTGTAGTTGCCGGGCGGGAAGTTGGCCAGCGCGTAGCTGCCGTCAGCGCCGCTGGTCGCCTGGTATCCGCCCGGTTGCAGACGGACGACGGCCCCGGCCTGCGGCATCCAGTACGGGTCCCACACGGTGCCGGACAGGCTGGCCGCGGGTGTCACGGTGAAGGGGTTCTGCCGCATCAGGCTGACCCGGTTGCCGTCGTCCACCGCGGCCGCGTACACCAGGTGCTCACCGGTCGTGCTGCCTACGTTGATCGTGACTGTTGCCGTGCCGCCCGGGCTGCTCGCGTTCACCGTGGTGCCCAGGCCGGTGCCGTCGACGCTGTACTTGAACTTCGTGACGTTCGTGTCCCCACCCGCGTCGAACTTCACGGTCAGTTGCCCGCCGGCCGTGACGCTGGTCCCGTTCGGGAAGGTGATCTTCGGCGGCAGCGGCACCGCCAGCTTCGCCAAGTTCGCCGGGGTCTCGATGAAGTTGTAGAACCGCACGTCGTCGACGGTTCCGGTGAAGAAACTGTCCGCGCCGCCATTCCACCTGCGCCGGCCGACCGCCACCTCGGAGGTGGCGTTGAAGCCACCGGACAGGGTCGTCGTGGCGGTCTGCGCCACACCGTTGACATACAACGTCATCTTCTTCGTTGACGCGTCGTACACACCGGCGAGGTGCGTCCACTTACCCGCCGTCGGAGCCGCGTCAGACAGCACGCTGTAGAGCGCCGGGTTGTCGGTGTCAGCCGCTGGCATGGTGAATCGCCAGCGCTGGTTGCTACCGGCGTAGCCGAGCTGGTAGGCGGACGTCCGAGATCCGCTTGCGCTGAGCACGGTCTGGAAGGCGGTTCCTTCGGTCGAGTTGATCTTCACCCAGGCGGCCGCCGTGAAACTCGAGTCCGTCCGCACCGGGGTGGACACGCCAGTGTCAGGGTGCGGGGTGTTGATCGTTCCGCTCATGGTCGCCGCGGTGGTGCCGGGCAGCGACAGCGCGGTGCCCACACCGGAGCGGCCGGCGACCCGGCTCGCCGAGCCGGTGCTCAGGGTGTTGCCGTGACCGGAGACGTCGGTGGCGGTGGTGCCGGTCTCCTCGAACGTCCACTCCGCCGCCGGACCCGAGCCGGCGCGGACGCTGAACGTGTAGACCACCGAAGTGGAGAAGCGGCCCGCGTGGTCCTTCGACCACACGTAGAGCTTGTTCACCCCGTCGTGCAGCGGGGCCAGGGTGAGCGAGGCACCGTAGTCCGTGCTGCGGGCCGGGACGGTCGGGGCGTCGAGCAGCACACCCGAGTCGAGGCTGTAGGCGTACTCCTTGACCTCGTACGGCCGAACGGTCGGCGGCGCGATGTTGAACGTGCCGGACAGGCCGACCCCACCCCGCGGTACGCCGTCACTGGTGTAGTTGGTGGAGGTGACACTCGCCGGCGGTGGCGGCGGTGTGGCGTCGACGGTGAACTCGCACGTGCCCGACCAGGGGCCGTAGTGCGAACCGTCCCACGTCCGGGCCTGCCACACGTAGCTCGTACCGTCGGTCAACTTCCCGGAGGGGATCGCCTTCGACACCGTCGACGGGTTGCCCGCCGCCTGCGACACCTTGTCCGTCTCGTTACGCGAACCGCCCACCGGCCACCAGTAGAAGTACGTGGTCAACGACTGCTGCGCGGTGTCCGGGTCGGACTGCTTCGCGGCCAGAATCGGCGTGGTGGTCAGCACGTACGGGCGCGACGTCCCCGTCGCGCACGCCTTGCCGTCCGACTTACGGTCGCCGGGCGCGTTCGGGTCGGTGTTGTACGTGATCGCCAGCTTCGGCGAGGCGTGGTTGAACCGCTTCCACTGGTCCTTCGTGCCCTCGTCGACCGCCCGCAGCCCGACCGTCAGGGTCGACCACTTGTTCGCCGCCGCGTGCGCCACCATCGACGTGACGTTGAACTCGATGGTGCCGGTACCCAGACAACCGTGCACAGCCCCGTACTTGCGGTTGCCGAGCGTCTGCGAGGTGTAGCTGCTGTACCAGGTCGGCTGGTTGTTCCACGTCGTGCTCGTCGAGATCGCGCCGGTCATCCACAACTTCGCGTTCGACTTCGGGCTGCACGTCCACGACCACTTCTGCTCCACCCGGAACTGCGCGCTCAGGATGTGCTTGCCCGCCACGGTCGAGGTGTTCATCCGGAACAGCGAACGGATGATGTGGTCCGCGCAACCCGAGCAGTCCTCGGTACGCCCCGAACCCGCCGAGCCCTTCGTCGAGCCGTTCGTCAACGCCGACGAGTCCTGCCAGAACGAACTCGACTTGTACTTGCTCCACACCGACGTCCACGCGTTGCCCGAGATGCCGCCGGTCCAGGACGGATCGATGTAGATCGGCAGCTTCGCGCCCTGGTCGGCCAGCATCGCCTTGTCCGGAAGCAGCGTCATCGTGTCGCCGTCGACCCGCACCGGCATCACGGCGCGCCGAGCGTGCTCCGGCGCCGCTTCCTTGCCGGGGGCGACGCCATCGGCCCGACCCGCGGCAGCGGGTGTCTCCGCCACCGCCGGCTTACGCTTCGGGGCGACCGGCCGCTCCCGCTTGTCCTGCTCGGCCGGCCCACCCGCCTTCTCCTCGGAGGCCGAGGAATCCCACATCAGCGGCGCCGGCGCGGCGAAGACCGCGCCACCCTTGCTGTCGCGGGCGGCGAGTCCGCCTCCGGCGGACGTGCCGACCGTCACACCCTTCGTCTGGATCCCGAAGCGCAGCGACTGCAGCTTCGGGTTGGCCGCCGCCTCACGCGTCCGGACGACCAGCACCTCGGAGAACCCGAGCGGTCGGGCGGTGACCTGGAGGTCCACCCCCGGCAGGACATCCCGGTAGGTCGCCGTGGAGCCGTTCAACACCGGTGCCGGCAGCGTCCCGGGCCAGGAGACGGCCAACTCGCGGGAACCGTCCCGCACCCGCGCGAACGGCCCGTTTCCCTTGGCGGAGAAGACCAGCGGCAGGACGGTGGCCCGCGGGACGATCCCGTCGGCGGTCAGCTTCAGCGTCGTGTCCACCGGAACCCACGAACCGCCCTTACGCACCCGGGTCGGCTCGATACTCTGCTCCAACGTCTGTGACCCGTCGACGTTCAGGAACGTCTGTGACCACTCCGTACGCGCGGAGAGATCCTCCACCCGCCGGCCACAGAGCGCCAGCATCCGGCGAGCCGCCGCCGCGTCCGGCTGCTCGTCCACGCAGGTGTTGTTGTTCGGCGCGCTGGCCGCGGCCGGGGTGGCGGCCACCACCCCGAGCGTCGTGGCGGTAGTGGTGGCGGCCAATGTGACAGCCAACCAACGCCGTAAAGAGCCGGACCGAGCCCGCAGAACGCGCGCAGGCGAACGCCAACCAGCCATCGACAACCCCCGTGATCATGTCAGACGATTGGCCGAGACACTAGGGATGTAGATCAGTCGATGTAAAGGGCGACTACAACTTGTGAGGACGGAACGGGCAGAAGCCCGCGCAGGGGCCGACGCCATGACGCACCGTTATCGATCCCCGACCCTCGGCCCGTAGGCCCGCACCATCACCCGCCGTCGCCGCCCAACGAGCGTCCCAACCGGCCACGGGCTGCCGCTCACGGCAGAGCCCCTCGCTCAGGACGCTGGTCGCGTCTTCAGCGCATCCCGTGGCCGAGGGCGGCGACCTCGCGTACGGCCTCGGCGATGGCACGGAAGTCCTTGCGCAGGAGGGCGCCGTGGTTGCTCGCGACCTTCGCGCTCACCTTGATGTTCGGGTTGCGGGCGGTCACCGCGTCGAGGCTGGCGCGTATCCGTTCCTGCTCATCACCGCGGCTTCCGAAGGACGTCCCCGAAGCGACCACGTACCGCGTCGGGACGGTGATGCCGTCCAGCACCGGGCCCAGCTCGCGCTCGCGGGAGAGCCTGCCCAGCTCGATGTTGCTGTCGGCCTGCTGCTCGGCGGTCATCCGCGGGGCCAGGCCCGTCAGGCGCAGCAGCGGCAGGAACCAGCCCATCCGCCGGAACAGCTTCCGGATCCGCTGCTCCATGGCCTCGTCGAGCCAGTCGTGCGGGAAAGCGCCGTCAACCAGGACCGCGCCCAGGGCACGGTCCGGATTCCGGCCGACCCAGTGCGCTCCGACGACCGCCCCGTAGGACCAGCCCACCAGCAGCGCCCGGTCCACCCCCCTGGCCGCGAGAACGGCATCCACATCCCGGACGGCGACCTCGAAGGAATAGTCCGCTGAACGCTTCGATCTGCCGCGAGCCCGCTCGTCGTAGGTGAGGTGCCGATAGTCGGGGCCGAGTTCCGCGATGACCCGACGCCAGTACCCCTGAGTGGCAAACTGGCCGTTGAGGTAGACCACGGGGATACCGGGACCGCCGGTGTCGGTGACCGCCAGAGCCGTATCGTCAATCGGCACCATGCCGGTCCACTTCGAATTGCTGCTGTTCTTCGTCATGGGGTTCCCCCTGGTCGCGTTACGTGGATGGCGGGTGGCTCGCGGCAGACGGCCGGCCGTGCGGTCGGCGACGACCGACAGGATCTCGGTCGCGGTGGGCACGGCCGGACCGTCCGGTTCCGTCTCGTCAGAGGCTGCGGGCGGTGATGTCGCCGTGGGCGGTGGTGGCGCGGATGTCGAGTTCGGCGGTGCCATCGTTCTTGAGGGCGTTGCTGATGCGGCCGTAGCCGGTGTCGGCGTCCAGGGCGGCCGAGACGCCGGCGGCGGCGACGACCGAGATGTCGCCGGACTGGGTGCGAAGCACGACCGTGCCGCGCACGGCCTCGGCGATCCGGATGTCGCCCCGTGCGGTGCTGATCTCCGCAGGGCCGTTGAGCCGACCAACCTCGACGTCACCGTCGGTCGCGGTGAGCCGGACGCTCGCCGCCTCGTCGATCTTGATCTGGCGGTACGCGCCCTCGAAGGCGACGTCGCCAAGGCGGCCGACACCGCGGAGCTCGGTGCTTGCGGCCCTGGCCTCGATCCGCGAGCCGGCGGGCAGCTGAACGGTGACCTCCAGGGATCCGGAGGAACCGAAGAGCTGGTTCCGGGGCTCGGGGGCATGGATTCGCAGAACGCCGTCGACGTAGGCGACGGTGGTCTGCTCGGCGGCCTGGAGGTCGCGGCTCTTGCCGGGGTTGGCGGGCAGGACCTCGACGGTGGTGTCGACGCGGTCGGCGGCGATGAACTGGATGCGTCCGGCGGGGATGTCCAGGACGGCGGAGATCGGGGTGGGGGTGTCGAACTTCTGCATCATGCTCTCCGTACTCATTCACTGTTTCCAACGTTGGAAACGCTACGTTGCTTTCCAAATAAAGGCAACGAGCTTGTTGCACGGAACATGCATTTCCGCAGGCCACATGCCTGAAATCGTTGCAACCGCCTTGCCTTTAACGCAACGGAAGCCAACCCGCGCATTGCAATGGACGAACGGTGAACGCTACAGTGGGGCATCAGGGACCGCCCACGGAGAACCACCAGGGAGATCGCGATGCCAGGAGGCAGGCTCACCCAGCAGGAACGCCAGCAGATCGCGCTGGGGCTGGCCGACAGCCTTCCCTACGCCGAGATCGCCCGACGCCTCGACCGTCCGACCTCGACGGTCACGCGTGAGGTGATGCGCAACGGCGGCCCCACCGCCTACCGCGCCGACCTGGCCCATCGCGCTACCGAGCGCCGCGCCCAGCGGCGCAGACCCGTCTCCTCCCGAGGGCCGGAGTCAGTCCCCCAGCCACACGGACGCGACGCCGAGGCCGTGGCCGAGTACGAGGAGACGCTCACCACCGTCCTCATGGCCTCCGGCCTGCCCAAAATGATGGCCCGGGTGCTGACCTGCCTGTTCACCACCGACGCGGGCAGCCTCACCGCGTCCCAACTCGCCCAGCACCTCCAGGTCAGCCCGGCGTCCATCTCCAAGGCCATCTCCTACCTGGAGAGCCAGAGCCTGGTCCGCCGAGAACGCGACGAACGCCGCCGCGACCGCTACGTCGTCGACGACGAACTCTTCTACCAGGCGACAATCGCCAGCGCGCGATCCAACGACCAACTCGTCGAGACCGCCCGCCAGGGCGTCGCCGTCCTCGGCCCCCACACCCCCGCCGCCGCCCGCCTGGAGAACATCGCCCGCTTCCTCGACTTCGTCAGCGAAAGCATCACCCGTGCCGCCGATCAGGCCCGCGAAGTCCTCCACACCAAACCCGAAACCACCTCGACCGGCACCGCCCAACCAAGCCCGGAGCGCGAATAGCAGCCGTCCTGATGACGCCGATGCCGCTCACGTCGAGGTCCCTTCGCTCCAAATGGCCTCGGCGGTGGCGACTCGGTAGGAGTCCGGCAGTGGGGCCGCTACGAGCATGGCCTGAGCGCACTGCGCTGCGCCTATCAGGTGGCACCAGCCCGCAAGTCACCCAGCGTGATCCTCAGGATCGGCTGCGACTTCGATGTACCGGGCGATCTGCAGCAGGTCCCACGCTCGGAAGTAGGCTGCCTGGTCGTCTCGCCAAAGGTTGGGCTGAACGCGCTCGCGGAGCGTTTCGATGGCGGCGGTCAGGAGTTGCCGGTGCTGCGGCGTCAGTGCTCCCGCAGCCGCCACGCATGCCCTCATGCAGCAGCCGAGCTGCGCCGCGATCGGATCGTCTGATGCCAGCAACGCGGCGAGGCGATCGCGCTGCCAAAACGTCAGTGCGCGGAGCGCGGCCCGCTTAGGAGCGCCGTACCAGTAGCCGCGTAATTGGTGTGGATTAGGGTCGTCGGGACGCGGCTGTCGCTGGCCACGCCGCTTGGCTGCGACCCGGGCCTCGGCATAACGGCGAACTTCGACGCGACGGGCTGCCCTGCTCGCCGAGAGGGCGTCGAGCGCGCGGAGGAGTGCCTCCTCTTCACGCTGGAACGGCCCGGCCAGTTCTTCGAGGAAACTCAGTGTGGCGTGAAAGCCGATCGGCCGGTACAGCTGTACGCAGGAGCGCAGCGCCGACACCCGGCGCTGGTACGGCAAAGCCGGATCGCGTACCTGGCGGGCGTAGGCGCTGAAACTCACGCCGACGAGGTTAACCAGCGACCGTCACCGCCTCGGGCGCCTGCGCCGACACGGCCAGGTAGCTCCCCGCCAACCGGTGAGGCTTCGCATGAAGACTTCCCGCGGGCCGCTCAAAAGGCAGTCGGGGGCCTGACGAATGCTTAAACCGGATCGACGCCAAGATGGGCATTCGACTCGGGTGCAAGGCCGATTAGTCGGCGGGAGCCATCCTCGCCAGGCACCCGCCACACGTCCAACCGCTGCCGAGCACACGGCGAGCAGCCGACCATCGGCAGGGACACGAAAGAGGCCCTGACCCGGCGCGAAACGCCAGGTCAGGGCCTTGATTGCTGGTGCGCCGCCAGGGACTCGAACCCCGAACCCGCGGATTAAGAGTCCGCTGCTCTGCCAGTTGAGCTAGCGGCGCTCGCTGGCAACGGGGAGAGACATTAACACGGGCCCGACGGGGCTCAACGGGCGGCCGCCCGCTACGGGATGATCACCATTTGGAGCCCGCACAGCTCCCCTGCTCGATCATCCGATGCGCCTCGGCCAGCTCGGCCCGGCGGTGGCATGAGAGATCACGTGGCCTGGCGCAGCCGGGAGAGCCCGTCCACCGACACCACGGCCCGCCCGGCGGCGCTGCCCTGCCGGCCGCCGTACCCGACGGGGATCGGAACCGCCGTCACCAGGCGTCGTTACGCTTCCCCCGTGACGCACGAGAAGGAGATCGTCGAGCCGGTCGACCTGTGCCTGCCGAACGGGCGGCTCAACCCCGCGGCGGTCGGCTGGACCCGCCGACCGCTGCACCGGGCGAACCTGCGCGGCTGGGGTAGGGCCAAGCGCTGGGAGTATTGGGGGATCGTCACGCCCACCCACATCGTCGGCCTCGTCGCGTCGTCGCTGGACTACGCCGGCGTGCACGGCGTCTACGTGCTCGACCGCGCCACGAAGGTCGAGGTCAGCAAGGACGTGGTGGTCCCCTTCGCCCGTGGCGCCGTACTGCCGCCCGTCAGCGGCGCGGGCACCGCGAGCGTGCGCGGCGCCGGCCTGTCGATCGACATCGACCAGAACTCCGAGGGGAGCACGATCCGCGCCACCGCACCGGGCGTCGAGATCGACCTCGTCGTGCCGCTGCCGCCCGGCCACGAGTCGCTCGGCGTCGTGGTCCCGTGGAGCGCGCGCCGGTTCCAGTACACGGTCAAGGACGTCGGACGCCCGGTGCGCGGCTCGCTCCGGGTGAACGGCGCGGCGCACGCCGTGGCCGAGGAGGACTCGTTCGCCGTACTCGACCACGGCCGGGGCAAGTGGCCATACGCGATCCGGTGGAACTGGGCGGCCGGCAGCGGGCCGGGCGTGTCGATCCAGCTCGGTGGCAAATGGACCGACGGCACCGGCTCGACCGAGAACGCCCTTTTCGTCGACGGGCGGCTGCACAAGCTCGGCGCCGAACTGCGCTGGAGCTACGACCGCCGCGACTGGCTGCGGCCGTGGCGGATCAGCGGTGACCGGGTGGAGGTGGAGTTCCACCCGTTCCACGAGAAGATCGCGCGCACCAACCTCGGCATCGTGGCCAACGAGACCCACCAGTGCTTCGGGCACTTCTCCGGCTGGGTCCAGGCGGACGATGGCGAACGGGTGACCGTGGACGGCCTGGTCGGATGGGCGGAGGAGGCTCACAACCGCTGGTAGCGCAGCCGGGCGTTGACCTGCCGGACGGCCTCCTCGGGGAGTTTGACCACGCGGCGGTCGTAGGTGAGCAGACCGTTCAGCTCGTCCTCCACATCGGATAGCTGCGTGTAGACGGTCGCGCTCAGACCAGCCGGGATCGCGGGTTCGATCTGCTCGGTGTGCAGCCGTACGAAGGCCTCGCCCAGCTCCTCGGCGGTCCGGCACCGCCGGTAGCCGAAATCCTTGCGGCTGAAGGCATGCCCGTCGACGCGCAGGTTGTAGCCGCCGTACTCCGACAGCACCAGCACCCGCCGGTCGCCGCGTCGCCGCGGCACCCGGAACCGGCGGAAGTAGACGTGCAGGCTCCTGAGGTCGCCGCCGCGCTGGTCGTGCCACCCGCTGGCGTGGTCGACCGTACGGGTGGGGTCGAGCTCGGCGACCTCGCGGGCGATCCGGGCCGCGTCGAACTGCCCCCAGCCCTCGTTGAAGGGCACCCATACGGCGAGACTCACCACGTTGCGCAGGTGCTCGACGGTGTCGCGCAGCTCCGCCCGGAACTGGGCCCGCCCGCCCGCGTTGGCGCGGCTGAACCAGCGCCGCCACCGGCCCCGATCGGGCAGCCGTAGCGGCGTCACCGCCGGCGCGGTGACGACCAGCGGGTGGTAGCTGCCGCCGCCGTTGACCATGTCCTGCCAGACCAGCATTCCCAGCCGGTCGCAGTGGTAGTACCAGCGCAGCGGCTCGACCTTGATGTGCTTGCGCAGCATGGTGAACCCGAGTCGTTTCATGGTCGCGATGTCGGCGACCATCGCCTCGTCGGAGGGCGCGGTGTACATGCCGTCCGACCAGTAGCCCTGGTCGAGAATCCCGGCGTGGAAGTACGGCTGGCCGTTGAGCAGCAGCCGGGGCACGCCGTCCCCGTCCGGTCCGACCCCGAACGAGCGCATGCCGAAGTAGCTGCGGACCCGGTCCGCGCCCAGCTCGGCGGTCACGTCGTACAGGAACGGATCCTCGGGGCTCCATACCCGTACCCCCGGGATCGGGATACGCACGGCTACGCCGACGGGCGCGGCGGCCTCGGCCACCGAGACCCCGTCGGCCAGGATCCGGATGCCGGCGTCGCCGGAGGTCGCCGTCGCGTGCACGGTCACCTCGACGCAGCCCTCGTCGAGGAGCGGAGTCAGGGTGAGGTGCTGCATGTGGACGGCGGGCACGCTCTCGGCCCACACCGTCTGCCAGATCCCGGATTGGGCGGTGTACCAGATGCCGCCGCGGCGCAGCCGCTGCTTGCCCCGGGAGTGGTGGCCGGTGTCGCTGTCGTCCTGGACCGACACGACCAGGACGTTGGCATCCTCACGGAGCGCGTCGGTGACGTCGCAGGTGAACGGCAGATACCCACCGGTGTGGCCGCCGACCCGGACTCCGTTCAGGTACACCTGGCAGGTCTGGTCGACCGCGCCGAAGTGCAGCAACAGCCGCGAGCCGGCCGCGTGGAAGCCCGCCGGCAGCGCCAGCGGGCGGCGGTACCACAGCGTCTCGCCGGGCCGCAGCTGGCGCCCGACGCCGGAGAGCGTGGACTCCGGTGAGAACGGCACGAGGATCTCACCGTCGTAGCGCTCAGGCTCCGCGGCGGAACCGGTGATCGCGTACTCCCACCGGCCGTTGAGGTTGAGATAGCTGTCCCGGGCGAACTGCGGGCGCGGGTACTCGGGCAGGACACGCTCCGTGTCGAGCGTGGCACCCCACGGGGTCAGCAGCGTCACGCCTGGGCCCCCCGCTCCCGCCGCCGCAGCGCCACGGCCGGCACCGCGATGAGGACCAGCACGGCCAGCGCCATGAGGAAGACGGCCGGCGTCGGGACCTGCTTGACCACACCGAGGTCCTCGTAGACCTCGCCGGCGTTGGTGATCACGGCGGCACCGAGGTAGGGGCCGATGAGCATAGGAATGAGGATGGCGAAGACCATCCGCAGCCCCTGGACATGGCCGGCCCGGTCCGGTGGCGAGTGGTCACGCACGATCGCGCCGATCGGGGCGAGGACGAGCATGAAGCCCGACATCATCACGATCCCGGCGGCGATCACGGGAACCATGCCGCGGGCGAAGAACATCAGCGCCAGGCCGGCACCGTAGACCACGACCGCCGGCAGCAGGAAGCGCACCTTGCCGACGCGGTCGATGAGCCGCCCGCTGAGCACGCTGATCGCCGACGCCGTGATCAGGACGATGGCGAGGACGATGGCGTACCCCTCGATCCTCAGGTACCGCTGCAGGTAGATGATCAGGTACGGCAGGAACACCTGTGTGGAGATCCCCCAGATCGACCAGGCCGCCAAGGCGAGGTAGAGCCCCGGGTTGGCCCGCATCGCGGCCGGGCGCAGACCGTAGACGACCGCACGTAGGTAGCCGCCCTCGTGCCGGACGAGTGACGGGCTGTCCTCGACCAGGAACCAGGCCAGCGCCCCGGCCACGGCCATGATCGCGCCGATGATCACGAAGAACAGCTGCCAGTTCCCGGTGCGGGCCAGCCCGTCGAATCCGCCGAAGATCACCAGCATCGAGACCAGCGGCATGATCGCGAGCACCGACTCGACCCGACCGCGGTTGGCCGGTTCGGTCACGTCGGTGACCCACGCCTGGAACGCCGCGTCGTTGGCCCCGGAGCCGAGGAAGGACATCAGGCAGTCGAGTGTGATCACCGCGATCGCCGTGACGAGCACGACGTTCGCGACGGGCGCGATGTCCCGCACGAGGCCCACGGTCAGGAAGCCGAACGCGGCGGTGGAGACGCCCCACAGCAGGTATCCGCCCGCGATGAACGACCTGCGCCGGCCGGTCCGGTCGGAGAGGGCGCCCAGGAGCAGAGTGGCGACCGTGGCGGTCACAGCGCTGGCGGCGACCATCGTGGCGATCGCGTTCGGATCGTCGGTGATCGTGTCGTACACGAACAGGTTCAGGTAGATGTTCTCGACGGTCCAGGCCATCTGCCCGACAAGTCCGAGAACGACCAGGGCAAGCCAGACGCGGAGGCGCAGATTGGCTGGACTGGCCGACGCGGCCGGGGTGAGCACACTCTGGGATGTGGACACGACGGCCTCCTTCGACGGATCAGAACAGGATCCACCCCGCCCGGCCGTCGGTGGGTTCGGGGTCGCCCAGGCCGCGTGAGCTATGGCTGCGCGCGGTACGAGCTCTCGTCAATCGCGAGCGTGAGCGTGACGTCGCGAGGCGGATCGTCGCGGCGCTCCACGAGCGCAGGCATCCGATCCGGCATACAAAAAGGCTCTGGTTCGGTGTGACCGAACCAGAGCCTTTTCACCTGTGCGCCGCCAGGGACTCGAACCCCGAACCCGCGGATTAAGAGTCCGCTGCTCTGCCAGTTGAGCTAGCGGCGCTCACCGGCAACGGAGAGAACACTAGCACGGCCCCTGACCCGGGTTCCAATCCGATCCCCGGCTCCCCTCTTCGGTCAAGCTTAACCGGCAAAATCCCCCAAATCTCCCTGCTGACGGAGTGAAGGGCCCGGAGCCATGGCGGTAATGCGGCACGATGTGCGCCAAGCATGCGAGAACGGGGTGGGGATGGGTAGGTTCGCGCGGGCCGGGGCGATGATGGGCGTCCTGGTCCTCACGGCGTCGCTGGCACTGACCGGGTGCGGGGACGACCAGAAGAAGCCGGCGTTCGTGGCCGGCGGGCAGCAGGCCGATCCGACCGCCAGCACGCCCGCCACGGAGACCACCACCGCCGTCCCGGGCGAGCCGGCGCAGCCGGACGTCCAGCCGCTGCGGGTGAGCCCGGCCGACGGCTCTGCCGGGCGGCCGGTCAGCACCGAGATCAGCGCGACGATTCCCGGCGGCGGGACGGTGTCGAAGGTCGTTCTCACCGCCGCGAACGGCAAGGCGGTGCCGGGCCGGATGCGTCGCGACGGCTCGTCCTGGGTGCCGTCCGCCCCGCTGAAGTACGCCACCCGCTACACCGCCACGGTCAGCGGCACCGGCACGGACGGCCAGACCCATGAGGGCACCAGCACCTTCACCACGATGGCCAAACCGAAGTCGATGATCGGTTCCGGGCTGTACCTGTTCACCGGCAAGACGTACGGCGTGGCGATGCCGGTGGTGGCCGAGTTCTCGCCGGGCATCCCGAAGAAGGACCGGGCCGCGGTGCAGAAGCGGATGTTCGTGCAGACCGACCCGCCGCAGCCGGGCGCCTGGCACTGGGTCGACAACGGCACCCAGGCGTACTACCGGGCGCCGGAGTACTGGAAGCCGGGCACCACGCTCACCGTACGGCTGGCGTTGGCCGGGATTCCGCTGAGCAACGGCCGATACGGCAACGTCGACCGGAGCGCGACCGCGGAGATCGGCCGCGCGTTCGAGATGAAGGTCGACAACGCGACCAAGAAGATGAGCGTGTACGAGAACGGCGCGCTGGTCCGCACCCTGCCGGTGAGCCTCGGCAAGAAGAGCACCCCGTCCTCCAGCGGCACGCTGGTGGTGATGGAGAAGAAGGAGTCGACGGTCTTCGACACCCGGGACGAGCCGGACCCTCGGAACCGGTACGTCACGAAGATCGACTTCGCCCAGCGGATCACCTGGGGTGGCGAGTACATCCACGCCGCGCCCTGGTCCGAGGGGGTGCAGGGCCGGCAGAACGTCTCGCACGGCTGCGTGAACGTCTCGATGGCGAACGGGCGGTGGCTGTTCGGCAAGACCCTGGTCGGCGACCCGATCACGGTCAGCGGCACCGAGCGGAAGCTGGCACCGGGCAACGGCTGGACGGCGTGGAACATGAGCTGGTCGCAGTTCGTCGCCGGCAGCGCGCTGCCGGTCCCGGACGGCGGCGCCGAGCCGGCCTTCTAGGCCGGCGTACCGTGGTCCGGACGGGCCGCCCCGGCCTGGCCGGGCCGTTTCGGCGCACGTCGGTGGCCGGGGTGGACGCGGGCCCCGGTCACGGAGCGTCGCAGCGCACGAAATCGTTACCTGGCGATTGGGGTGTTTCGGTTCACTCCAAGCAACGGGTATCTGTATCCGCGCGTCTGTAGGGGACGATGGGTTCGGGGATCACAACTGTGTGGGGGGAATCATGCGAGCTAGCCAGGACGAGCTGATCCGGCCCGGCGTCGCCCGGCGGAGGGGTCGACGCCGGATGTTCGTGGCCGCGGTGCTCGCCGCCGCCGTGGCGCTCACCTCCGCCTGCACCAGCGGCAGCAAGGGCGGCGACAAGCCGTCCAGCTGGCAGAGCGGCGAGAGCGCCCCGAAGGCGAGCGCCACCATCGCCGAGCCCAAGGCCGATGCCAAGGACGTCCCGGCCGCCACCGCCATCTCCTTCACCACCGAACAGGCGGAGCAGACCACGGTCGAGCTGACGGACGCCGCCGGCAAGTCCGTGCCGGGCCAGCTCGCGGCCGACGGGAAGAGCTGGCTGCCGGCCGGCGCCCTGGAGTACGGCCAGACGTACACCGCGACGGTGACCGCGACCGGCGACGACGGGAAGCCGGCGACGGCGACCAGCACCTTCACCACCATGGCCAAGCCCGCCAAGCAGATCAGGGTCAGCAGCTTCCTCGGCGACAACCAGGTCGTCGGCGTGGGCATGCCGCTGATCGTCAAGTTCAGCCGGGCCATTCCGCAGGACTACCGGGACGACGTGCAGCGCAGGATGACGGTCACCGCGAGCCCGGTCCAGGAGGGCATCTGGCGCTGGATCAGCCCCACCGAGGTGCACTACCGGCCGAAGGAGTTCTGGCAGGCCAACAGCACCGTGACGTACCGGGTGCAGGCGGGCGGGCTGCCGCTCGGTGACGGCTGGTACGGCCGCTCCGACCTGACCGTCGACATCAAGATCGGCCCGTCGTTCGTCATGACCGTCGAGAACAGCACCAAGCGGATGACGGTCACCAAGAACGGCAAGGTGGTCAAGACGATCCCGGTGAGCCTCGGCAAGAAGAGCACCCCGTCGTCCAGCGGCACCATGGTGGTGATCGAAAAGAAGAGGCACACGGTCTTCGACACCTTCGAGGAACTGGGCCCGGCGGACGGCTACCGCACCGAGATCGACTACGCGCAGCGGCTCACCTGGGGCGGCGAGTTCATCCACGCGGCCCCCTGGTCCGAGGGGGTGCAGGGCCGGCAGAACGTCTCGCACGGCTGCGTGAACGTCTCGATGAAGGACGGCGCCTGGCTCTTCGCCAACACCCGGCTGGGCGACCCGATCACGGTGAAGGGCACCGAGCGCAAGCTCCAGAACGGCAACGGTTGGACCGACTGGAACATGAGCTGGGACGAGTACGTCAAGGGCAGCGCCCTGCCGTACGAGCCGCCGGCGCAGCCGGACGAGGAGCCCAGCCCGAGCACGGACCCGGACACCACGGGCGAGCCCACCCCCACCGCCTGACCGGTGGGCAGACCTGCGCCCGCTCTCCCAGTTCGGGAGGGCGGGCGCTGTCGTCTGTTCGGGGGCGGTTGGGCGGCGATCGCCCGTGTGTCGTTCTCCCCTGCCGGTCCCCCGATACGCGTCAGGCCCCCTCCGAGGAGGGGGCCTGACCTGCGGTGGAGGACATCCACTAGCCGGGTGACTGATGGGAATTGAACCCACGACAACCGGGACCACAACCCGGTGCTCTGCCAACTGAGCTACAGCCACCATGCGCTCCGCGCCGGTCGGCCCGGGCGGGGTGCGGACTAATAATAGCCATACCCCTGCCACTCCCGTCCAGCGGGTTCCGGCCGACCGCGCCGACGGCTCAGAGCTGGGCCGCGATGGCCTTGGCGCTCTCCACATCCGGGCCGGGGAGCGGAACGAAGATGGTGCGCCGGTAGTACTCCAGCTCGCGGATGCTCTCCCGGATGTCGGCAAGGGCCCGGTGGGCCAGCCCCTTCTGCGGCTGCCCGAAATACACCCGCGGATACCAGCGCCGGCAGAGTTCCTTGATCGAGGAGACGTCGATCATCCGGTAGTGCAGGTGCGCGTCGAGGCGCGGCATGTCCCGGGCGATGAAGCCCCGGTCGGTGGCGATCGAGTTGCCACAGAGCGGCGCGCTGCGGGCGTCCTTGACGTACGAGGTGACGTATTGGAGCACCATGTCCTCGGCCTCGGCGAGGGTGACCGTGGAGCGGCGTACCTCCTCGGTGAGGCCGGACTTGCCGTGCATGGTGCGGACGATCTCCGGCATCCCCTCCAGCGCCGCCTCGTCGGCGTGGATGACCACGTCCACGCCCTCCCCGAGCACGTTCAGGTCGGGGTCGGTGACGAGCGCGGCGACCTCGATCAGGGCATCCCGGCGGAGGTCCAACCCGGTCATCTCACAGTCGATCCAGACGAGAAGATCAGCCACCGGACCAGACTACGCGTCGCCGAACCGCCCGCGCCTGGAGCACCCGACGGAGGTGGACCGCTAGTGTTCTTGCGTGCCCGCCGAACCCGTCGCGCCACCCGCCGTCACCGAGGACGATCCGGGCGGCCGTACGGTTCGTCGCCTGGTCACGGTGGTGGCGCTCGTGGCGGTGCTGCCCGTGCTGTACCAGCCGGGCCTGGGCCACGACTTCTTCGACCTGAAGATCTACATGCGGGCGATGGACTGGTGGGCGGCCGGCAACCCGCTCTACGACTACGTCCAGCCGGACCGGGTGCAGGGGGCCCTCTACTTCACCTATCCGCCGTTCGCCGCGCTGCTGCTACGGCCGTTCGCCCTGCTGCCGCTCGGCGCCACGGTGACGATCTTCACGGTGCTGACCGTGGTCGGCGTGGTGGTGACGACGCGGTGGCTGGTGACGCCGATGACGCGGCGGCACCAGCTGCCCCGGCTGTTCGCCCTCGCGGTGGCCGTCCTGCTGGTCTTCGCCGCGGAGAGCACCCGCGAGACGATCACCTTCGGCCAGATCAACATGCTGCTGGTGGTGCTGGTCCTGGCCGACCTGCTCTTCGCCGTACCCGGGGAGCGGGGCTGGGGCGGGGTGGGCGTGGGGCTGGCGACGGCGCTCAAGCTCTTTCCCGGCATCTTCATCATCTATCTGCTGGCCACCCGGCGCTGGCGGGCGGCCCTGGTCGCCTCGGCGACCGCGGCGCTGGCCACCCTGCTGGCCGCGGCCCTCGCGCCCCGCGACTCATGGCGGTTCTGGACCCAGGAGCTGTGGGCGACCGACCGGGTGGGTCGCACCGACTACACCGGCAACCAGTCGCTGTTCGGCCTGCTCAGCCGGTTCACCGCGCCGGAGAAGCCGAGTCAGCTGCCCTGGCTGCTGCTGGTCGGGGTGGTCGTCGGGTACGGGCTGTGGCGGGCCGCCCGGGTCGCCCGGGCCGGCGACGCGCTCGCCGGGCTCACCCTGACCGGCCTGGTCGGCGGGCTGGTCAGCCCGATCACCTGGACCCACCACCTGTACTGGTTCATCCCGGCGGCGGTGGTGCTGGTCGACGCCGCGCTCGACGAGCGGCGGGACCCGGTGACGGGTGCCCGGCAGCGCCGCTGGCTGTTCGCCCTGGCGGCCGGCACCGGCATCGTCAGCATCTACGGGGTGGTCACCTTCCTGGACTGGGGGGCCGCCCCGACGCGTACCGACAACGTCGGCGAGTTCGTCGTCCGCAACGCGTACGTGCTGCTCAGCCTGCTGTTGCTGGTGGCGTTGCCGGCCCGCCGACCGGAGCGGGCGGAGCACCGCGCCACGCCCTGAAAGTTGCACCAAATGGACAGATCTCGCGACTGATGCCGGTTCAGCGCTAATCTGCTCCCAACTACCTCAATTTTCTCCCAGGTAGCACCGAATTCCCCCGGTGACGGTGGCCCTCCGCGTCGGCAGCGCGGAGGGCCACCCGCCGTGTCCGGGGCCGGGGACCGTCAGGCGTCGACGGAACCCTCCACCGGCCCGGGTGTCTCGGGAGCCGAGGCGAGCGGCCAGGACCAGTCGCGGCCGGCCGGCAGATCCGCGAGGGTCTCCGGACGCCGGCTCGGCACCGGTCCGAGCGCCGGCCGGGGCCGCTCGGCGGGTGACGCCGCGCCGACCGAGACCAATTGCCGCTCGGGCAGGCCGCACGGCTCCACGCGGGCGCCCAGGCCGCTGAGCGAGGTGACCCCGAGCCGCCCGGCGAGCACCGGGACCTGGTCGGGTTCGACCACGAAGACCACCTCGCGCGGGCGGACCGGACGCAGCAGCAGCACCACGGCGAGGACCACCAGCAGCACCCCGCCGGCGGGCAGCGCCCACGCCATCCCGGGGAGCCAGCCGGCCCGCACCTCGGCGCGCAGGTCCAGGGTCAGGTCGGCCCGGCCGTCCGGGCGCATCACCACCAGGCTCAACGGCCGGTCGGCCAGCTCGGCCGGAGCCCACTCCAGCGCGCCGGTCCCCTCGCGTACCCAGAACCTCTGGTCGTGCGGGGCGACGGCGGTGGCCTCGGCGGCGGCCGGGCCGGCCGGTTCCAGGCGGACCGGCAGCGGGCCGCGGGCCAGCACGACCCGGCTCACCGCGGCGTGCGGGACGTCCCGGAGCCAGCGGTCGACCTGGTCGGTCGGGGCCAGGCCGAGGAAGGCCGGGCCGTCGGGGGTACGCGCGGCCAGCCGCAGGCGGGCCAGCCCGGTGCGGGCGAACGGCGCCTCCGCACGGAGCAGGTCGTCGACGTCGGTGACCACGACGGCCTGGCCCGGGTTGCGGATCGGCTCGACGCGGGCGCCGAAGCCGCCGTTCGGGTCGGCGTGCCGGGCGGCGGTCCAGAGCACGGCCCCCACCAGCAGTGCCGGAATCCCCGCCGCCAACAACAGCATTCCGGCGATCGTGCGCACGAACCGCATTCGCGTAGTCCCCCTCGGTAGCCAATTACCCGGCCGACCTTACCGACGTGAACCACGCAATCGCCGGATATCCACGGCAAGCGCCCAAAGGACCGCAGAAAGCCCGCCGGCCCGCCGGAAGATCCGTCGGGCCGGCGGGCAGCGGCGCTGGTCAGGGCTTCGGCGTGGGCTCCCGACGGGTACGCAGGAAGGCCAGACCGCCGAGGATCAGACCCGCCAGGCCGGCGACCAGACCGGCCACCCCGAGGACGGTGCCGGAGTCGGAGTCGTCGTCACCACCGGCCTCGGCGACCGGGGAGGCCGGGGCGTTCGCGGCCGGCGCCGCGGACGCCGACGCGGCGGTCAGGGCGAGCACCGGGGCCGGGTTCTCCGGCTCCTCGCCGCCCGGCGTCGGCGCCTCGATCCACCGGGACACGTCGCCGTCCGAGTACGTCTGAAGCACCTTGAACACCATCTGGTCGACCTGCGGCAGCGGCCCCATCGACACCGGGAACTCCTGGAACTCGCCCGGCTTGACCCCGGCGTTCGCGGGCGCGGTCCAGGTCAGCTTGGCCACCGCCTCGGTGAGCTGGCTGCCGTGCACCTCGATCGGCGGGTCGACCTTGCGCTTCTCCACCTGCACCGTCCACCCCGGCACCGGCATGGTCGAGACCGAGCCGACCGGCGCGTTCTCCGGCAGCACCACCTCGACCTTGACCGTGGACGCCGTGTCGCTCTCGTTCGGCACCCGGAAGGCGAAGCGGCCGTAGCCGCCCTGGCTGGCCTCCTTCGGGTTGATCGTGACGTGCGCCGAGGCCGGGCCGGGCAGGCCGAGCACGGCCGTGGCGACGGCGGCCAGCGTGAGCGTGGCGACGGCGGCGGAACGCCGGAGACGGATCATGGTGAGCAGCCTTCCGTTACTTGATCGGCACGGTGGCGGTCACCGTGGCCTGGTCGATGTCGGACGTGCGGAGGGTGAAGCGGAGCTGCCACTCACCCGACGCGGGGAGGCTGATCTCCCCGTAGGCGTGGTTGTCGGTCAGCCCGAGCAGTGGGATCTGGATCGGCTCGATCCCGGCCGACGGCAGCGCCGCCGTGGCCTTCCACTCCTTCACCGGCTGCGGCCGGTTGTCCGGGGTGTACGCGTAGAGGTGGATCGAGTTGTTACCACGCGCGGCCGGATCCAGCTCCACCTGGAGCGAGTAGAGCGGGCTGGTCAACGTGCTGGAGAAGTAGCCGGCCGACTCACCGGCGACATTGGCGACAGCGGTGCGCGCCGGGGTGGTCTGCACCAGGTTCGCCGTGACGCCGAGCACCACCGCGGTGATCGCCAGCTCGGCCACCACCGCCCGACGCATCGACCCCGGACGGCCGGCGGCGGTCCGCCGCCGCACCAGCGCCCTAGAATACGCCGCCACCCCGATGACCAGCGCGAACATCCCGATCTTGGCGAGCAGCAGCCGCCCGTACGTGGTGTCGACCAGGGCCGCCGGGGTGGCCACCTCGATCAGCGCCTGCACGGTGCCGGCGAGCAGCAGCGCGGCGACCGCCAGGGTCGCCCAGCGGGACCAGATCGGCAGGATCGCGTCCAGCTCCCGCTCGTCGGCCCGGCGCAGCAGGAAGGCCGCGAGCATCACCAGGCCGCCCAGCCAGACGGCCATGCTGCCCAGGTGCACCGCGTCCACCACCACCGAGACCGCAGGGGCGGGCGAGGCGGCCGGGTGGCCGGCCAGCGGCCAGGTGAACAGCGCCGCCCCGCCGAGGACGGCCAGGATGATCCCGTCGGTGCGGCCGATCGGCCCGGCGAGGAGCGGCCGGAGCAGGAACGCCGAAGCGGCGAGCAGGCCGAGCCGGACCAGGTGCGCGGTGCCGTACGCGCTGCCCAACACGTCACCGAGGCCGGAGCCGGTCACGTCGAACAGGCTGCCCCCGGCGGTGTACGGCACCTGCAACCACAGCTCGGCGAGGGTGGCGAAGACCAGCAGGCCCAGCCCCGACCAGGCCAGCCGGGCCGGCCCGCGCCGGGACAGCCGGCGCGGCCAGAGCGCGGCCAGCACCAGGGCCGGGCCGACCAGCAGCAGCAAGCCCAGGTAGCCGGCGTACTTGACCACCTTCACCGCGTTCTCCACCACCGGGTTCGCGCGGTTGTCCGTACCGGAGTCGGTCGGCGGCGTCGAGGGCGCACCGACCGAGTAGGTGAACGCGCCGGAGACCGGGTGGCTGTCGGCGGAGATCACCCGGTAGCTCACCAGGTAGGTGCCGCGCGCCCCGGAAGAGTCGACCGGGATGGTCACCACGGTGCCGTTGAACGTCGGCTCGCCCCGGTCGGCCCGGGACCCGTCGGGAGCGATCACCCGGATCTTGTCGGGGACCTTGCGTACCCCCTCGCTGAAGGTCAGCACCACCTCGGCGGGCGCGTTGGGCACCACGGCGGAGGCGGTCGGACTGGTGCTCGCCAGCACCGCGTGGGCGCTGGCCGGGGTGGCCGGGGCGAGCAGCAGGGCGACGAGGGTGACCAGCAGGCCGGCGACGGTCCCCCAGCGGGCGGCCCAGCGACGGTCGGCGGCGGCCACGGGCCGGCGGCGTACGGCAGCAGTCATGGCCATCATGCTTCCCGACGCGCCGACGGATCGGCGAGCCCGGTTCGCCCGCGGCCAGGCGCCGCCAGGGCCACGGCCGGGGCCGGCGGGCGCCCAGCGGCCGGCCGCGCCTCGCACACGTCGTCCCACGTCATGAGCGATTAGTCGGGGGGTGGACGGGAAAAGTTCCCGGCGTGGGCGGGACCATAGAAAGGGCCGAAGGACCCTGCCCTGCCCTGGTACGCCGCGTAACCTCGTCAGTCGTGATCCCCACCCCACGCGACGTCTCCACCGGCCCCGGTCCGGCGACGGACGACGCTGCGCGGGATCCGGCGACCCGTTGGGCGCTGGCCGCCCGCGAAGGCGACCCGGCGGCACAGGCCGCCTTCGTCCGGGCCACCCAGGTCGAGGTGTGGCGTTTCGTCGCGGCCCTGATCGACCCGGACAGCGCCGACGACCTGACCCAGGAGACGTACCTGCGGGCGTTCCGGGCGCTGCCCGGGTTCGAGGGGCGCTCCAGCGCGCGTACCTGGCTGCTCGGCATCGCCCGGCGGGCCTGCGCCGACCACCTGCGGACGGTGGTACGCCGACGGCGGCTCGGCGAGCGGCTCGCCGCGCAGGCGGCCACCGACCGTCCGTACCCCGATCCGGCCGGGCAGCTCGGCGCCAACGACCTGGTCCGCCGGCTCCCCGCCGAGCGGCGCGGCGCGTTCGTGCTCACCCAACTGCTCGGGCTGTCGTACGCGGAGGCCGCCGCGGTGGAGGGGGTGCCGGTGGGCACCATCCGCTCCCGGGTCGCCCGGGCCCGCGACGAGCTGATCAACGCCGTCGACGACGCGCTGGCCGGATGACAGTGGAACTTCTCTCGGATCCGGGGCGACCAATGACCGTGACTGCACCGAGTGTCCGGGCTGCCCGTTGGGCCGTCCTCCGTCCCTGGCTCGGCGCCGCCGCCCGGCTCGGCCTGGCCGCCGTCTGGTTGTTCGCCGGCGCCAGCAAGGTCGGCGACCTGGCCGCCTCCGGTCGGGCGGTCAACGCCTACCAGGTGATGCCGTACGACCTGGCGACCGCGATCGGCGCCGCGCTGCCCTTCGTGGAACTGGCGCTCGGCGTACTCCTGATCGTCGGGCTGGCCACCCGGCTGATCGCCGGCGTCTCCGCGGCGCTGCTGGTGGTCTTCGTCGCCGGGATCGCCTCCGCCTGGGCCCGTGGCCTGTCCATCGACTGCGGGTGCTTCGGCAGCGGCGGACAGCTCGCCGCCGGCCAGGCCCCGAGCTACCTCCCGGAGATCCTCCGGGACCTGGGATTCCTGGTACTGGCCGGGTTCCTGCTGATCTGGCCCCGCACCCCGTTCGCACTGGACGGCTGGCTGGCGGGCAAGGCACCCGAGGAGGGCGAGGATGAGTAGTCGCAAGGGCCAGAAGAGGGCGGCCCAGGTGGTCCGGGAGCAGATCGCGCGGGAGAAGCGGCGGACCCGGACGATCTGGACCTCGATCGGCGCGGCGGCGGTGCTGGTGATCGCCGGGCTGATCGGCTGGGCGGTCTTCTCCAGCCAGCAGTCGAAGACCTACACCGCCCCGCCCAACGCCAACCACGAGGGCACCGGCATCGTCCTCGGCAACGGCCCGGTCACCGTCGACATCTACGAGGACTACCTCTGCCCCGCCTGCAAGCACTTCCAGGACACCAGCGGCTCGACCGTCACTGAGCTGATCAACCAGAACAAGGTGCGGGTGGTCTTCCACCCGGTCGCCTTCCTCAACCGCTTCTCCAGCACCGAGTACTCCACCCGTTCCTCCGCCGCCTCCGGCTGCGCCGCCGACGGCGCCCGGTTCAAGGAGTTCACCGACGCGCTCTTCGCGAAGCAGCCGCCGGAGAACAGCCCCGGGCTGAGCGACGCCGAGCTGATCGACATCGGGGCGAGCGTCGGGGTGGACCGGGACTCCTTCAGCTCCTGCGTCAAGGACGGCAAGTACAAGTCGTGGACCTCGCACGTCACCGACGAGGCCAGCCGGTCGGGGGTCACCGGCACCCCGACCATCAAGGTCAACGGCAAGGAAATCGAGGACCGCAGCCCCGAAGGACTCAAGGCGGCGGTGGAGGCGGCCGGCAAGTGATCCCGGCACCACTGCGGCGGGCGGGGCTGGTGGTCACCGCCGCGCTCGCCGCCCTCCTCGCCCTCGCCACGCCGGCCGCCGCGCACGGCGCGGACGCCCCCGACGGCACCGACTACCGGGCCGAGGTCACCGCGACCAGCCCCGACCGGCCCGGGCTCACCGCCCGGATCGTCGAGGCGGGGGCCCGGCTGGAGCTGACCAACCGCACCGGGCGGGACGTCGAGGTGATGGGCTACTCCGGGGAGCCGTACCTGCGGATCGGCCCCGGCGGGGTGTACGAGAACAGCCGCTCCCCCGCCACGTACCTGAACCGGACCATCGCCGGCGACACCCAACTGCCGCCGGAGGCCGATCCGGCGGCCCCGCCGGTCTGGCGGCGGGTCGCCGACGGGCCGTCAGCCCGCTGGCACGACCAGCGGACGCTCTGGCTGGAGTCGACGCCACCGCCGCAGGTGAGCGCCGACCCGACCCGGCAGCAGCGGATCCGCGACTGGGTGGTGCCGCTGCGCGCCGGCGACGAGACGATCGAGGTACGCGGCACCCTGGACTGGCTGCCGCCGCCGGACGCGTACCCCTGGTGGGTGGCCGCCACGCTCGGCTTCCTGGTCATCGGCGCGGCCGGGCTGGTCCCGGGCGGCACGGCGCCCGGGGTACGCGCGCTGCGCGCGGTCGGCGCCCTGCTCGCCCTCGGCGGTGTGGCCGCGGTGGCGTTCACGGTCGGCCGGGTGCTGGACGCCGGTGCCGAGGGGGTCGGCGGGGTGCTGCTCGGGCTGCTCGGCGCGCAGCTGTGGACGCTGCTCACCGGGCTCGGCGCGATCGCCGCCGGCGGCTACGCGCTGGCCCGCCGCGGGGGCGCCGACTTCGCGCTCGCCCTGGCCGGGGCCTGCCTGGTCCTCTTCGCCGGGCTGGCGAACCTGGCCGTGCTGTCCCGCTCGGTGGTCCCGATGGCCGGGCCGGCCGTCCTGGCCCGGATCATCGTGGCGTCGGTGCTGGCCACCGGGACCGGTGCGGTCGCCGCCGGCGTCCTGCGCCTGCACGCCGCCGCCCGCCTCGCCCGCCCGCCGGCCCGCCACCCACGCACCGTCCCCGCGCCGTCCGCCCCCCGCTGACGAGCGCCCGGCTCCCCCACCACGCTCAGGAGAACTTGAGGTGGGTCAGGAGAGGCGGGCGGCGGTGCGGGGATCGAAGGCGTAGGGGAGTTCCAGGCGGTGCGTCGCCAGCAGTTCCTGGTCGGTGAGGATGTCCACGGTGGGTGCGTCGGCGACCACCCGGCCGGCGTCCAGGATCACCGACCGGTCGCAGAGCTCCGCCGCGTACGGCAGGTCGTGGGTGACCATCAGCAGGGTCACCGGCAGGGCGCGCAGGATCTCGGCCAGCTCCCGCCGGGCCGCCGGGTCGAGGTTGGACGACGGCTCGTCCAGGACCAGGATCTCCGGGTGCATGGCGAGCACGGTGGCCACCGCCACCCGGCGGCGCTGGCCGAAGGAGAGATGGTGGGGCGCCCGGTCCCGGTGCTCGCTCATCCCCACGGCGGCCAGGGCCTCGTCGACCCGGGCGGCCAGCTCCGCCCCGCGCAGCCCCAGGTTGGCCGGCCCGAACGCGACGTCCTCGGCCACGGTGGGCAGGAAGAGCTGGTCGTCCGGGTCCTGGAAGACGATGCCCACCCGGCGCCGGATCTCGGCGAGGGTGGTCCGGTCCCGGCTGACCGTCAGGCCGCCGACGCTGACCGTGCCCTCGGTCGGGGTGAGGATGCCGTTGAGGTGCAGCACCAGGGTGGTCTTGCCCGCGCCGTTCGGCCCGAGCAGGGCGACCCGGTCGCCGCGCGGCACGCTCAGGTCCACCCCGTGCAGGGCGACGTGACCGTCCGGGTACGCGTACCGGACGCCGCGTACGTCCAGGGAGGCAGGTGTGGGCACATCCCCGATCATGTCAGGACGACCGCGACGGCGGCGATGGCGGCCGCGGCCAACGGCACGGTCGCGGCGGCCGCCCACTGCCCGGCGGTGGCCGCGCCCGCGCCCTGCCAGACCGCCGGCATCCGCCCGGTGTAGCCGCGGGAGACCATCGCCAGGTAGACCCGCTCGCCACGCTCGAAGGCGCGCAGGAAGAGCGCGCCCACGCCCTCGGCGAAGCCGCGCAACTGCCACAGGAAACGGGGGTCGTCGCCCCGGGACACCCGGGCCACCCGCATCCGCCGGGCCTCGCCCACCAGCACCTCCAGGTAGCGCAGCATGAAGGTGGCGATCTGGGTGAGCACCTGTGGGCAGCGCAGCCGGTCCAGGCCGACGATCAGGTCCCGCGTCGTCGTGGTCGCCGCCAGCAGGAGCGACGCCAGTACGCCGAGGGTGCCCTTGGCCAGGATGTTCCACGCACCGTGCAGGCCGTCCACGGACAGGCTCAACCCGGCCACCTCGACCCGCTCCCCGGTGCCGAGGAACGGCAGCACGAACGCGAAGAGCACGAACGGCAGCTCGATCAGCGCCCGGCTGAGCAGCCAGCCGGGTCCGACCCGGGCCAGCGCCGCCACGGCGGCGACCAGCAGGGCGTACCCGGCGAAGGCCCAGTACGCCTCCCGGGGCGTGGCGACCACCGCGACGGTGAAGAGCACCATCGCGGCGATCTTCACCTCGGGCGCGAGGCGGTGCACCGGGGAGGTGGACTCGCGGTAGAGCACGTGCGCGTGCCCGGCACCCATGGCCGCGTACCCTCAGCCGGCCGAGTTGGCGCGGGCGGTGCCGGGCGCCTCGCCGGCAGGGACCGTCGCGCCGTCGGCGGCGGCCGGCCCGGTGCCGCGGCGGCGGGCCAGCCAGAACAGGCCACCGCCCAGGGCGAAGGTGAGCAGCACGCCGATCACGCCGGAGAGGCCGGTGGAGAGAAAGTCGTTCGTCACCCCGCGGACGCCGTAGTCGGCCAGGGGGCTGTCACCCAACTCGTGCTCCTTGGCCTGCTGCGCCGGGCAGCTGCCGCCGGTGATCTCGTCATCGGCGTTCACCGTGCAGCCCTTCAGCAGGGACGAGTCCAGCCCGTCGGGGTGCGGCGAGGCGTAGTTGCTGACCACGCCGGCGAGCAGCAGGGCGATCAGCAGGCCGCCGAGGACGAAGGGCCAGGGACGCTTGCTCATCGGGCACCTCCGGCGACCGGTACGGCGGGAGCCGGCGTGGCCGGCTTCAGGGCGCGCAGCGCGTAAACCAGGTCGGGGCGGACCTTGGCGACGGTGACCACGGTGGTCGCGGTGATCAGGCCCTCGCCGATGCCGATCAGCAGGTGGAACCCGGCCACCGTGCCGGCCAGCCCGGTCAGGTTGCCACCCAGGTTGGTGGTGCCGCCCAGCCAGTACTCCAGGACGAAGCCCTGGCTGGCGACCAGCACGCTGACCAGCGCGGAGACGAAGGCGGTCACGGCGAGGCCGCCCGAGGTACGCGGCAGCACCCGCAGCAGCAGCGCGACCAGCAGATAGCCGACGGCGGTGCCGAGCACGGCCATGTTGGTGATGTTGAGGCCGAGCATGGCCACCCCGCCGTCGCCGAAGACCAGGGCCTGCACGACCAGGACCACGGCGACACAGAGCGCGCCGACCCACGGGCCGACCAGCAGCGCGGCGAGGGCGCCACCGAGCAGGTGGCCGCTGACGCCGGCGGTGACGATCGGGAAGTTGAGCATCTGCACGGCGAAGATGAACGCGGCCACCAGACCGGCCATCGGTGCCAGCCGGTCGTCGAGGTCCCGGCGCCCGCGCAGCACACAGAAGGTGAGCACGGCGAGCGCGAGCACCGCGAAGATCGCGGCCACGGGACCGTCGATGATCCCGTTCGAGATGTGCATCGCCAGGGTTTCCACTCCACCTCCCGAGGCGCGGCGGGGCGGTCCACGCCGTCACCGGTGAGCCTATTTGCGGCAGAGCGTTGTTGCCAATCCCTTGCAACAAGCCATGGTGATCATCACGCGGCGGCGCGTCATCGCCGCGCCCGGGCGGCACACCGGCGGTATCGTCTCCGCCATGACCGACCGCCTCAGCCCCGGTGACCCCGCCCCCGAGTTCACCCTCCCGACCGACAGCGACGGGACGATCTCCCTGGCCGACCTGCGCGGCCGCAAGGTCATCCTGTACGCGTACCCGGCCGCCATGACGCCCGGCTGCACCAAGCAGGCCTGCGACTTCCGCGACTCGCTCGCCTCGCTCCAGGCCGCCGGGTACGAGGTGGTGGGCATCTCCCCCGACAAGCCCGCCAAGCTGGCCAAGTTCCGCGACCGGGACGGCATCACCTTCCCGCTGGTCGCCGACACCGACAAGACGGTGCTGACCGCGTACGGCGCGTACGGCGAGAAGCAGATGTACGGCCGGACGGTGACCGGGGTGATCCGCTCCACCTTCGTCATCGACGAGGACGGGAAGATCGAACGGGCGCTCTACAACGTCCGGGCCACCGGGCACGTCGCCAAGCTGCGCCGCGACCTCGGCCTGGACTGAGCCCGCCGTACCCGGGTCGCGACAGCTCGTCTGAGGGGGCTGGGCTCGCCACCCCGGACGCCCGACGCTCTACACTCAGCAGGTCTGCGGGAGTGGCGTAATAGGCAGGCGCGCGGGCCTTAGGAGCCCGTGTCCGAGAGGACGTGGGGGTTCGACTCCCCTCTCCCGCACCAGCGGCACTGTCGTGAAGGTCACGAAGGTGGGTTCACGTCGCGCCGGTCCCGCAGGATGGCCGGCGTGAACCTGCGCTTCGTACTCGACCCCGTGCTCAGCTCTGAGCTGCGCGAACAGATCGTCTCCCTGTGGGTGGACGTCACCAACGCCGGCGGCGCGGTCGGCTTCGTCGCCCCGGTCACCTCGGCCGAGGTCCGGCCCGTCGCCGAGGAGACCTTCGCGGGCGTCGTCGACGGACCGGACCGGCTGCTGGCGGGCTACGAGGGGGACCGCCTCGTAGCCTTCCTGGTCATCGCCGACAACCGGTTCAACCTGCAGGCACACTGGCGGGTGCTCAAGCGGGTGATGGTCCAGCCGGACACCCAGGGCCGCGGCTACGGGGCGGCGCTGATGCGCGAGGCCGAGCGGATCGGCCGCGAGCTGGGCCTGGAGGCGTTGCAGGTGACGGTCCGGGACGGCCAGGGCCTGGGCGCGTTCTACGGCCGGCTCGGCTACCGGGAGGTCGGGCGGCTGCCCGCCGCGCTGCGCCTGCCTTCCGGCGACGACCGGGACGAGGTCTTCATGTGGCTCGACCTGAAGGGCCGCGCCGCGGCCTGACCGCGCAACGGGCCGAGGCGCCCAGCAGCTTGCTGTCGTACCGGGCGACCGGGTCAGCCTCGTCGCGACGGCGGCGGCCCCACGCGACCGTGCGGCACTCAGTAGCATCGTCCCATGTCGGATCGCCAGCAGATCGCCGAGCCGGGAGCAGAGCGGACAGAGCCCTTGTCGTCCACCGTGGACGACGTCGCCCCGGTGCCACGGCGCCGTCGCCGGGGGCGCCGGATCGCCCTGATCGTGCTGCTGGTGCTTGCCCTGATCGGTGTCGGTGGCGCCGGCGCGGCGGCCTTCTACCTGCGCTCGGTGGAGTCCAACATCGAGCGGGTGGACGCCTTCACGGACGTGCCCGAGCAGGCCCGTCCGCCGGTGGTGGTCAAGGACGCGCTGAACATCATGATCCTGGGCAGCGACTCCCGTGACCCGGAGAACACCGGGGGTTCCCGCAGTGACACGATCATCCTGGCCCATCTGCCGCAGGACCGGTCGAGCGCGCAGCTGATCTCGATTCCGCGCGACACCTGGCTACACGTGCCGCGCTCGAAGAACGGCCAGCACGGCAACCGGGACGCCAAGATCAATGCGGCGTTCGCGTGGGGCGGCGTGCCGCTGATGGTGCAGACAGTGGAGAGCTTCACCGGGGTCCGGATCGACCACGTGGCGATGGTGGACTTCGCCGGCTTCAAGGAGATCGTCGAGGCCCTCGGCGGTATCGAGATCGACGTCGAAAAGAGCTTCACCTCGACCCACTCGCTCAACCCGGACAGCAGGCGGACCTTCCGTCAGGGGCGGCAGACCCTCGACGGGGCCGCCGCGCTGGACTACGCCCGGGAGCGGTACGCCTTCGCCGACGGGGACTTCGCCCGGATCCGGCACCAGCAGCAGGTGATCAAGGCGATCCTCGACAAGGCCGCATCCGGTGGCACGCTGTCGAACCCGGCGAAGCTCAACGCCTTCGTCAAGGCGACCAGCAACGCGGTGTCCGTGGACAAGTCGCTGTCCATCCTGGACTTCGCCACCGAACTGCGGCACCTACGCAGCGGCAACCTGAGCTTCTTCACCTGCCCGACGAAGGGCACCGGCCGGGTCGGCGACCAGAGTGTCGTCTTCGCCGACAAGGCCAAGGCGAAGGTACTCTTCGACGCCGTACGCCGCGACTCGGTCGCCGACGTGCTTCAGGCCGGCCAGTAAGGGGACGCCTTCACGCTGGACTGGTTCGGCCGGCCGACAGATCGCCGGGGCGCCAGCCCCGGCACGGCCGCCTACCGCAGCACGTCGCGGGCATGGAATCATCGGTCGCGGCCGTAGCTGGGCGTCCACTGCGGTGACGGGGTGCGGGTGCCGTGGGCAGTGGCACCCGCTGTCGGGGAGGAAAGCACATGGCCCACGAGGATGCCGCCGACGAACGGAGATTCGGGGGAGTCTCGCGGCGGGCGGCGCTGCTGCGCGGTGGGGCCATCACCGCCGGAGTGGGCTCCACGGTCCTGGTCGGTGCGGCCGCCAGAAACCTTTTCTCGGACGGAGGCGGCGGATCCGTCATCGACGTCAAGGAACACGGCGCGGTCGGGGACGGCAAGACCGACGACACCAGGTCCCTCCAGAAGGCCATCGACGCCGCGCGCGGGACCGGCGGCATCGTCTTCTTCCCACCGGGCACGTACGTCACCCGCACGCTGACCCTCTACTCGCGGGTCCACCTCAGAGGTTCCGGCGGGGACGCGACGACGCTCAAGCTGCGCGCGGGCGCGAACTCGGCGGTCATCGAATCGGACGGCTACGCCAAGCTGGCCGGCACCCGCTCGGACGACGGCATCACCCTGTTCAGTGTGCGTGACCTCGCCGTGGACGGGAACAAGCAGCAGAACCCGCACGGCGGGTACGGCCTCCGGATCTACGGCTACGGCTACGAGCTGACCGAGGTGATCGTCTTCAACTGTCGCAATGACGGGGTCGTCAGCGAATGGGGACCGACCGCCGCGCTGCCGACCGGCCAGCAGATGGAGTCACGCCTGTCGGCGGTGCGCTCACGCGAGAACGACGGGCACGGTTTTCACTTCACCGGTCCGCACGACTCCCTGTTCCTCAACTGCCTGGCCTCGCAGAACGGCGGAGCCGGGTTCCGGCTCGCCGGGGAGTCCCACGGGACGTTCCTGGTGAACTGCCACGCCTGGGGACTCCGCCAGGACCTCTCGTTCGACCTCGCCGCCCCGGCCCTCGGTTGCGTCAACTGCTACGCCGACCTCAACGGCGGCGTCGGGGTGCGCATCTCCCGCAACGACTGCCGCTGGATGTCCGGCTTCGTGCTGGGTTACAACCACCCGCAGGAAATCGGGGTGCAGTTCTCCCCCGCTACCCAGGCCGACGAGCCGGCCGGCTGTGTCGTGGACACCCGGATCGTGAACTGCGGCACCGCGGCCGTCGACTTCGGCGGCGACCGTGGCGCCTCCATCGTCCGGGCCAGCGTCTGGCAGCCCGGCGCGGCGGACGAACAAGGACGGCACATCCCCGGATCCGGTCGCGGCTGGATGGGCAAGCCCGCCCGTACGACCCAGGTCGAGATCATCCAGGAGTTGGGGAATCCGGAGAAGAACCTCGTCGTCAGCCCCGCCTTCGACCTGCGCACGCAGGCCACCCCGTCGCCACCGGACGACGGGAGCGTTCGGGTGTTCGCCCGCGAGGCGAACGGCAAGACGCAGCTGTGCGCCCTGTTCCCGAACGGCGCGGTACGGGTGATCAGCGCCGAGCCGTGAGCGTCGGGGGCGGTCGCGGCTCGGCTACCGCCCGACCGGCACGCCGCCGGCCGGCAGGACGGCGACCGCGGCGGGATCGCTGTCCCGACCGGTCCCGCCGAGCCGCATGCGCACGAGGAACCAGCCGACGATCAGCGCCTCGGCGACCAGCAGCAGCAGGATCAGGTCGGAGAGTCCACCGGCCCAGACGACCGCGGCGGCCACCCCGGCGAACGCGATTGTGCGCGAACCGATGGCCGAGCCCAGGTAGCGGCGCGGTGGCGCCCAGATCATGTGCCGGGTGGAGAGCCAGGCGGAGACCATGACGAGCGCCTTGTAACCGCAGTAGGCGGCCAGCACGGCTGTGCCCAGGCTGGCGAAGTCCTCGGCCAGCACTCCCCGGACCTGCCGGCTGCCGAGGACGATCACGCAGACCGCGACCAGGGTGGCCACGGTCATGGCTCGGGTACCCGTCAGCCAACGGCTCTTCCGCCCCGCCACGACATCCTCCCGGGTACTGGCCGAGAGGGCCACGTGGAACGGCCCGAAGGCCAGATCCATCGCCCGCAGCACCGCCACCGACGCGGGCCCGGCCACCGAGCCGGCCACGGACGGCAGCGCGATGGAGTACGACAGGTCCACCGCCCCGGCGTAGCAGTACATCGCGCCGAGCGACAGGCTGCGCCGCACGGGCGGGCGTACCCGGCCGGCGTCGGCGGGCGGCCGGCGTAGCAGGCACCAGAGCAGCACGGCGGTCTGTGCCGGCACGGCGGCGACGTACACCGGCAGGTCCACGGCCACGCACGTGACCGCGCCGAGAATGGTGCCGACCGCGGTGAGCTGCGGGATGAGGTTGGCGTGCTGCGGCGAGCGGGTCCGGGTGGTGGCCCAGAACACCGCCTCGATCGACAGTTGCAGGATCACCGGCGCGAGCATGAGCATGCGGTCGGCGGCGGTGGTCTGCGGCAGGGCGACCGACGCGGACACGTAGCCGACGACACCGACGGGCAGGGCGACGGCCAGCCCCACCTGGCCCGCCCACCGGCCCAGGTTCCAGTCGCGCGGCACGATGTCCGTGGCAAGCGGCCGGCCGACCAGCGCCTCGATCAGCGTGTACGGGATCGCCAGCAGGATGCCCTGGAGCGCGACGAGCGCGAGGTGGTCGCTGTCCCATCGGGACGCCAGCAGGAAGACGACGATACTGCAGAGACGGGTCAGCGCCTGGACCGACAACTGGGTGCGTTGCAGGCGCATCACCTGGGCGGCGAGGGACCGCACAGCTCACCGGTGCCCGGGCAGCTGAGCCAGCGACCCGGCGGGCGTGGGTCCGGTCTGCAGCCGCCAGCCGTACGCGACGAAGAGCGCCAGGCACATCATCGCGCCCGGGTACTCCCACGCCTCCACCACGAGGCAGGCGCAGGCCAACCCGGTCAGGATCGCGAGGTGAAGGCCCGCGGTCGGCTCGTCCGCCGCTCGTCGCCAGAGGCGTACCAGCGCGTATCCGAGGGCCACCACGACGGCGACCGCCACCACCGGGCCGAACTGCAACGCCAGGCTGACGTAGTAGTTGTCGACGAAGATCTGGTCTCCGGAGGCGATCCGGGAGCTCGTCGCGGCGCCGACGCCGCCGATGCCCTGGCCCCAGAGCGTGAGGTCGTCGCCGAGTAGCTGCGACCAGTTGCTGAACCGGTCGAACATGCTCGTCGCCCCGGTGGCGCCCAGCGCGCCGAAGGCGGCGGCCAGGGCCCCGACCACCCCCAGGGCCACCAGCCGGGCACGTCGGGCGGCAGCGCCCCCCGACCGGTTCGACACCACGGCGCCCAGCACGCCGGCCGCCACCAGCAGCGCCCCCGAGCGGCTCGTGCTGAGGGCGAGGCAGAGGACGGCGGCGCCGGCGCCGGCGTGCCAGGACCGCAGCGTGGGGCGTGCTCCCCTGGTCAACCAGAGCGTCACGTAGCCCAGCAGGTACGCGCCGGCCAGGATGCCCAGCTCGGCGTTGAACTCGGTGAGGCCGGGCACCCGGAACGTCTCCCCGATGTAGCGGACCGCCCGGCCCTCCTCGAAGCCCCACTCCACGAGACGGGCCGGTCCCACCGCCAGCTCGGCGACCGCCGCGACCGCGTTGGCCACGAGCAGCCAGGACATGACGGTGACGAGGGTGGTGATCCGGGGCAGCGGCAGCGCGACGAGCACCAGGACGATCATCAGTGGCACGACCAGGAGTCGCACGCCCACGGCCGTCTGCGCCGCCCCGTGGTGGGCGATCCCGATCAGGCTCCACGCCGCGAGGAGTAGCAGCGCCACCCCGGCGGCGAGGAGGTGGCGGCGGCGGTTCCACCAGCCCTGCCGTAGCACCGTCTCGACGAAGAGCACGCCGACGACCAGGGTCGCGGCGAGGCTCAGTGCGTACTCGCGGCCGCCGAAGGCGTTGCCCACCAGCCCCTCGACGCCGAGAAACCAGAGCCCCAACGGCGCGGTGAGGACGACCATCACGAAGGCCAGCCCGGGCACGGTGCGGACCGCGAGGACGACCAGGACGACCAGCACGAGAGGCAGAACCGGAGAGAAGCCGACGAACGGCCCGGCGACCGTGGCGGCCAGAAGCACCGCGGCGGCGATCAGCAGCCAACGGCGGCGCTGCGGGGAGGCCACCGCGGCGGCGATCGACGGCCACCAGTGGCGCTGCCAGGAGACGACCGTGCCGCCGTGCTCCCGCACCGCCGCGGGCTCCTCGGGGCCGTCCGGGGCCGGGGCACCGGCGGGCCGGGTGTCGGTCTCGGATGTCATCGGGTGGTCACCTCGCCGTGGAGAAGGCCGGGCAGGTCGGTGCGGGTCCGGATCGCCTCATAGCTGTCAAGGATCGCATCGACGTGGCGGTCCCAGTCGAGCTGGCGACCGTCGTAGGCGGAGGAGGAAGCCGCGGCGCGGTACTCGTGGTCCGGCAGTGTCGCAGCCCGACGCAGCACGCTGGTCAGCCCCGCCCGGTCGTCGAACGTGCGGACGGACCCGTCGGACGCCATCGGTGGCCGGGCCATCCGGCTGGAGATGATCGGGCGCCCGGCCATCAGCGCCTCGCAGCATGAGATCGGGTAGTTCTCCGCCCACTGGCTGGGCAGGACGAGCCAGCCGGCACGCCGCAGGGCCGCCTCCTTCCCCGGCCCGTCGAGGTAGCCGAGGTAACGCAGGCCCGGCAGGGTATCGGCCGCCTCCTCGACGGCGGCGCGGCACGCGCCGTCCCCGGCGATCAGCAAGGTGGCATCGGTCGTGGCCGCGACGTCCCGCCAGGCGTCGAGCAGCAGGTCGATGCCCTTGTGCTCGGTGAGCGCGCCGAGGAACAGGAAGACCTTCGGATCTCCAGGCGGCCACTCCACCGGCCGCTCGCCGGCGGTGTAAACGGCCAGTGGCACGATCCGGCCGATGAGCCGGGCCTCGCCGGGCACGTGGTTCCGCACGATGTCCCGGGTGCGCTGCGCGGGCCAGAGCAGGGTGACCCGTCGCAGCCGCCGCACCAGCCAGGCCGAGCGGACCCGCAGCAACCGGTCCCCGAGATAGGTCCGGCCACGGTTGGCCAGGGCGTTGTTCGGGTCGCACATCGCATAGTCGTGGACGGTGTGGCAGGTCGGATACGCGCGGGCCAGGCGTGCGACGGGTAGCACCCCGATCCCCTGCCAGTTGTGCACGTGCACCACGTCGGGGGCGAAGGAGCGCAGGTCACGGACCCGCAGACCGGTGGGGTCGATCAGGTCGCCCAGGTGGCCGAACACCTTCCGCAGCAGCCGCGGACGTCGTCCCAGCCGATCGGAGAGTCGGGTCCCGACCGGCTGGTCGTCCGGCTGCCCGTTGGCGGACGCCCGGCTGAAGATCCGGACCTCGTGCCCCCGGGCGGCCAGCGCCCGGGACAGGTCGCGAACGTACTGTTCCGCACCGCCCCGAACGGCGAAGGAGGAGTGCACCATGGCGATACGCACGGGAGTATTCCTATCCTCCGGCGCCGGCCGGCACGGGCCGCCGGTCGTCGGACGACGCTCCGTCGAGCAGCGCGACCAGATCGGCCGTCGCCTCCTGCCAGGACCGGCCTCCCTGGCCGACGGCCGGACGCGGTGCCTGCTCGGCCGCGCGTACGGCCGCCACGAGGGACCGGGCCGACCAGGAGGTCATCCGCACGGCCCGGCCACCGGTGGCCTCGTGCAGCGCGGGGTCGGGCGAGACGACCGTCGGCGTGCCCACCCGCAACGCCTCCGCCGCCGGCAGACCGTAGCCCTCGAAGTGACTGGGCATGAGGAAGACGGCGGCGTCGGCCAGCGCGGCGGCGTACCCGGCGTCCGGGAGCCGCTCCAGCATGAGGATCCGGTCTCTCGCCGTCGATCTCTCCGCCACCTCCCGGAACCGGTCGACCGGCTGCCCGCCGGTCAGCACCACCAGTGCGTACTCGGGCAGCTCGGGTAGCGCATCCACCGCCAGTTCGACGCCCTTGTGCGCCGCGTGGCCGGCGACGAGGAGGTACCGCTCGCCGCGCTGCCTGATCCGGGCGAGCGGCTCGGGCAGCCCGCCGGGGAGGACGGTCAGGTCGCTGCCCGGGTGCCAGATCCGCGCGCGCTCAGGTGGCACGCCGTACAGCCCCAGCAGGTCGTGCTGGGTACGCGCGCTCACGCAGAGCAGGCGCTCGGACCGGCGGATCGCGGCGGCGTAGCTGGCCCGCCGGTACTGGCGTACGGTGCTGGGCAGGTCGTGGGGCCAGAGTTTGAACGCGAGGTCGTGCAGCACGGTGACGACCGGGAGCCGGCTGCCCAGCATCGCGGCGGAGGGGCTCAGCGACAGCACCACGCCTGCCCCGTCCGGGGCACGCCCGGTGGCTCGCCACAGCGCTGCCGCGGCGGAGGCGATCGTCCCGGCCCGGCCGCCCTGCTGTCGGCTGACGATCTCGAGGGCAGCGGCGTGTTCGGACGGGACGTCCCAGGAGGACGGGGCCGCGACGATCCGCAGCCGCCAGGCGGCCGGCCAGTGCCGGACCAGTTCGGTGAGCACCCGGGTGATCCCACCGGCGCCGACTCCGCTGCAGTCGACGACGACACTCGCCGGTGGCCGGCTAGCTCGACTCATGCGCGATCCACTCCGACATGCGTGCCGCGAACCTGGCCCGGGAAAATTCCTCGGCGTGGTGCTGGATCCGGTCGGCCCGGAGGTCCGCGACGCGCCGTACGGCGGCGGCGTACGCCCTGGGCTGCATCGACTCGACCAGGTGACCGGTCTCGCCGTCGCGGACGGTCTCGAGGAGGCCACCGCCGCGCAGGCCGATCACCGGGGTGCCGCAGGCCTGGGCCTCGACGGGCACGATGCCGAAGTCCTCGTGGGTGGGGAACAGCAATGCCTGTGCACCCCAGTAGAGCTCGCGCAGTCGCTCCCGGGTCGGCCGCCGTTCGAACGTCACCTGTGCCGAGACCCGCTCGGCGGCCCGCCGCAGCCGGCTCTCCTCCGGCCCGGAGCCCGCGATGATCAGCGGAAGCCCGGCCTCGGCGGCGGTCTCCATCATCAGGTCGAAGTTCTTGTAGGGCACCCACCGCCCGACGCCCAGCAGATACTCGCGCGGCTGGGCGCGCTCGGGGGGCGGTGCCGCGGCGAAGAAGTCCACGTCCACCGGCGGGTGGATGACCACGGCGTCGCGGTTCCAGAACCGTCGGATCCGCTGCTGGACCTCGCGCGAGTTTGCCGCGTAGGCGTGCACGTGCCGGCTCAGCCTGACGTCGACGGCCTGGAGCGCTCGTCGGGGGAGGGCGAGCAGCGGGTTCTTGCCCCGCGAGTCCAGGCCCGGGCTCCAGACGTAGCGGGCGGGCGAGTGGACGTAGCTGAGGTGTCGCGTCCGTTCCGGCGGACCGAACCTGGCGGTGTGCGCGAACGCGTGGCTGGAGGAGATGACGACGTCGACGGGGCCGCCGTCCCACCTGCGCCAGACCAACGGCATGAACGGCAGGGCGAGCGCCTTGCTACGGGTCAACGGCGTTCTGGCCATCCAGGACTGTCGCAACCGGAGCCGGTCCACCGGGACGTCCCGGTCCGCCCAGAGCACGAAGCGTTGCGCGTGCGGGACCAGATCGGCCATGGTGAGGAAAGTGCTCTCCGCCCCGCCCGTGGCCCCGAACCACTCGTGGACCATGGCGACCGACCGGCCTGCCAGCAGAGGTGGACGAACGGACCGATCAACGGCAGGACGCAGGTCCTCCACAAAAGTCATGATCCCCCGCTTGACCAATGCTTCCGAGTGGACGGCAGTGCCCGCTCATTCATTCGCTTGTGGAAACGCTTGTCAACGTACGTTCGGGCGGAGTTCAGCTGCTACGGCGCCAGAGGTCACGCAGCGCGTCCCAGTTCCCGGCGATGCCCGCCTCGCAGAGCGTCTCGATGTAGAACGCGCCGACGCTGTCGTCCCGGTCCCACCAGATACCGCACATCGGACGATCGTCGCCGCTCTTGAAGGCGTACTCGACGTAGCTGCCGGCCGCGCCGGTGACGCCGCCCTTGGTACGGGTCGCCTCGCGCAGGCCCGGGGCGAGCGCGGTACCGGTGAGGCTGAGCTGTCCACGGTAGGCGCGGGCGGCGTCCTCCTTGGCGGGCGAGTCGTAGAGCGCGAAGTGCACCGAGACGCCGCCGTACCGGCAGAAGACGTGCCGCTGCTCGTCGGGGGGCAGGTCGGGCCCACCGGTGTCGGTGTCGGCGGCACAGCCGCCCATCCGGGTGAGCCACGGCTCGGCCAGTTGCGCGAGGGCTCCGTCGAACTTGGACTTGTTGATGGAGAACTGGGTCGCCTCGTAGACCGCCAGGGAGGGGGTGGGGGACGGCTTCGCCGTAGCCCCGCGGGTGTTCCCCCAACCGAAACCGATGGCGCCACCGGCGAGCAGCAGCACCAGCGCGACGACCGCCTGGAGCCAGACCCGCGAACGCCGCGGCGGCCCGTCGACCAGGGCGATGCGTCGGCGGGGCGGCTCGGAGGGCGTGATCCGGGGGACCGGCGAGGTGAACGGGTCCTGCGGCGGGACACTGATCGGCTGCGCGTGCTCGGACAGCGGGGCCGGGGACACCTGCTGGGGTGCGGGGGAAACCGGTTGCGGCGGGGACGAGACCTGCTGGGGCACGGCGGCGTGCATCGCCCACGGCAGCGGTGCGCCGGAGGTGGGACTGGGCGTGCCGGAGGTCGGCACGCCGGAGACCGGCTCCGGCGGCTCGGCGACGGTGCCGGTCTCCGGAATCAGGACCTCGGCCTCGGTCTCCGCCGGCTGCAGATCCATGCCGAGGGTCTGGAACAGCCGCTGCGCCCCCATCCCCTCCTCCGACGGGTACGCCGCCCAGGGCTTCGGGGCGGCGAAGTCGGCGTTGACGTAACGCTGGCCGCCCGCGGTCAGCGCCAACGCGTTGGCGGCGTTGGCGAAGGCCTCCCGCCAGGGCTGGTCGGTGGCGGCGGCGCCGTCGAGCACCGCCACCGTCACCAGCCGGTCCTGCCCGTCGACGGCCCACCACGCCGTGCCCACCTGACACACGCCGAGTGCCTCGGTGAACCTGTATGGACCGACCGGCTGCATGCCACGACTCCTCTGCTCATCCGCCCTGCGGATAGTACAGAGGCGACGCTCACGGCGTCGCCTCTGGTTCACCGGCTGGAAGCGCACCGACCAGCCACTACCGGCCGGTCCGGTCGGCACCCGGCACCCGATCGGCAGTCGAGATCGGCCCAGGGAACCGCCGCCGCTGCAGGGCTTGAGGAAGGGCCCGGCGCGCTATCCCGTCGCCACCCGTAGCTGCTCGTCGAGCCGGTCGGCGAGGGTCCGCGCGTACGTCGCGGTCAGGTGGTTGGCGTCGCGGTAGACGAGCACGCCACCGATGACCGGCGCGCACCGGTCGGCCGGGCAGATGGCGTCGTTCAGGTCGAGCACACGTACGCCGGCCAGCCCCTCGGCGGCATCGACCTGGATCGGGCCGATGCCGGCCAGGGCCTTGTCCCGGGGCACGGCACACCTGGTCAGTTGCTCACGGTGGGTGGAGACGCATTCGGCGATGTCCCGCCCCGGCGCCGGGGTGTCCCGCACGACCACCACCGGCGCAACCTCCGCGAACCCCTGCCAGGCCCGGCGCATCGCCTCCACAAGTGCCGTCCGGTTCTGCATCCCGTGCAGCACCCTGCCGTTGGAATAGACGGAGTAGGTGTAGCTGGTGGTGACGATCAGATTGGGGCGGTCCTCGGCGATCGCGCTCCGCAGCGACCGGTTCCAGGTCACGCACGTCTCGTACGGGCGCTCGTCGGCACCCGTGGCCACCAGGGCGTCCATGGCGGGGCAGCCCGATTTCGTGTACGTCACCAGCTTCCAGTTCCGCCGTTCCGCGATGGACTGAAGGGCGGGCACCCACTGGGCGGCGTGGGAATCACCGATCAGGGCGACGGTGAACGGGGCGTCGGACCTGCCGTACGTGCAGCGCAGGGCCTTGGTCTCGTCCGCCGCACCGTGGCAGCCGTCGGCGTAGACCGAGGCGATGTCGGCACGGGCCGCTGCGGGCTCGGGCACGATCGACGGCACGTGGTTGACGGGCACGCCCGCGCCCGTGTCCCCCGGCGTCAACACGGCGGCGCCGCGGGCGTTCAGCAGGGCCGCGCCGGTGGGGCTCACCGCGGTGACGAGGTGGAACACCACGCCCGCGCAGACCGACAGCGCGGTGCAGGCCAACCCGACGGCGAGCGCGACCCGCGGCCGCACCGAGAGCTTCCGCGAGTGCCAGACCGGCCGTTCCACGAACCGGCTCGTCAGGTACGCCAGGAGGACCGAGAGCGCCACCGCAGCGGCCGGTAACACGATGCCCGGATCGTCCGTCCGCGCGGTGAACGCCACGATCAGCGGCCAGTGCCAGAGATACAGGGTGTACGAGATGCCGCCGAGGAACTGCATCGGTGGCACGCGCAGGACCGCCACCGGTCCGTACCGGATGTCCGGGCCGGCCGCGATGACGAGGGCGGTGCCGATGGTCGCGGGCAGCGCCAGCGGGCCCGGGAAGGGCATCGAGTTGTCGAGCACCACCGCCGAGCCCGCGATGGCCGCGATGCCGATCCACCCCGACGCCGACGCCGCGGCACCGGTCAGCCGCCGGAACGGCGACAGGGCGAGCAGCGCACCGACAGCGAGCTCCCAGATCCGGGTGGTGGTGACGAAGTACGCCCGGCCGGGTTCGGCCTGGACCAACAGCACCGACCAGGCGAAGGAGGCCAGCCCGAGAACACCCACCACGGCCAGGGCGAGCCGGCCGAACCACGGCTGCGCCGCGCCGCGTCGCCGCGCCACCCAGGCGACGGCCACCAGCAGCACCGGCCACAGCAGGTAGAACTGCTCCTCGACCGCGAGGGACCAGAAGTGCTGAACGATGCTCGGGGCCTGCTCGGCGGCGAGATAGTCGACGGACTGGTCGGCGAGCCGCCAGTTGATCACGTAGACGGCGCTGCTCACGGCGTCCCACGCCGTGTCCCTCCACCGGATGTCCGGCAGGAACAGGTACGTGAGGAGCAGGGAGGCGAGCAGGACGAGCGCGGAACTGGGCAGTAGCCGCTTTGCCCGTCTCGCCCAGAATCCGCCGAGCGACAGGCGCCCTCGGGCCGCCACCTCCGCCACCATTCCGCTGGTGATCAGGTATCCGGAGATGACGAAGAAGACGTCGACCCCGACGAATCCGCCGGAGACGAACGGGACGCCCGCGTGCCAGAGCACGACCAGCAGGACGGCGAGGGCACGCAGGCCCTCGATGTCCGTTCGGAAGCCGCGTCGCGGCCGGGCGTCAGCGCCGTCGCGGACGGCTGGCGGCGGCGAAACCGGGCGGCCTGCTGTCACCGACTGCATGGCCCAACTCCTCTGCTCACCCGCCGTGCGGATAGTACAGAGAAATGCTCACGTCTCGTGAGCCCCGTCGGCGGACGGGACCGGCAGGGTGTTGCGCTCTGAAAGTTTTCATGCATAGAGTCGTGACATGAATGAAAGCGGTGCGGAGTCGGCCGACCGCCTGCTCGACCTGTTCCACGGCGTACGGCTCACCCCCACCCAACGCCGGATCGCGCACTGCCTGGTGCAGCACGCGGGCGCGGCGGCGTACCTGTCGGCGGCGGAGGTCGCCGAGCTGGCCGGGGTCAGCCAGCCGTCGGTGACCCGGTTCGCGATGGCCCTCGGCCACGACGGCTACCCCGCGCTGCGCCGCCGGCTACGGGGCCTGACCGCCGCCGACGGCGCCGGGCCGGCCGATGCCGGCAACACCCTCCAGCGGGCGGTCCGCGCGGAAATGGGCAACCTCGACCGGCTCGCCGGGCAGCTCGCCGACGCCGACCGGATCGCCGGGGTCGGGAAGCTGCTCGCGGCCAGCCGTCCACTGCCGGTGCTCGGGCTGCGCGCCGCCGCGCCCCTCGCGGCGTATTTCGCGTACTTCGCGGCGAAGGTGCACCCGGACGTGCGGGTGCTCGACGACGGGGGCAGCCTCCTCGCCGACCGGCTCGAACAGGCCGCCGCCGCCGGGGCGACCGCGCTGCTGGCCTTCGTGCTGCCCCGCTACCCCCGGGAGACCCTGGACGCGCTGCGCGAGGCCCGCGACGCCGGGCTGACCGTCGTGGCGATCACCGACTCCCCGGTGAGCCCGGCCACCGAGTACGCCGAGGTGGTGCTGCCCGCCGCCGTCGGCACCGACCTGGTCTTCGACCTGCACACCGCCCCGATGGCCCTGGCCATGGTGGTGCTCCAGGCGATCTGCGACGCCGCCCCGGCCGAGACCCAGGCCCGGCTCGAGGCGTTCGAGTCGTCCGCCGCCCGACGTCAGTTGTTCCTCAGCTGAGAGGAGTACGAGATGCACCAGCCCGTCCGCGCCGCCCGCGGCAGCGCACGTACCGCGAAGGGGTGGCCGCAGGAGGCCGCGCTGCGGATGCTGATGAACAACCTCGACCCCGAGGTGGCCGAGCGCCCCGAGGACCTGGTGGTCTACGGCGGCACCGGGAAGGCCGCACGGGACTGGCCGTCGTACCACGCGCTGGTCCGGACGCTGACCGAGCTGCGTGACGACGAGACCATGCTGGTGCAGTCCGGCCGCCCGGTCGGCGTCATGCGGACCCACGAGTGGGCGCCCCGGGTGCTGCTGGCCAACTCGAACCTGGTCGGCGACTGGGCCACCTGGCCGGAGTTCCGCCGGCTGGAACAGCTCGGGCTGACCATGTACGGGCAGATGACCGCCGGCTCCTGGATCTACATCGGCACCCAGGGCATCCTCCAGGGCACCTACGAGACCTTCGCCGCCGTCGCGGCCAAGCGTTTCGGTGGCAGCCTCGCCGGCACGCTGACGCTGACCGGCGGCTGCGGCGGGATGGGCGGGGCGCAGCCCCTCGCGGTCACCATGAACGGCGGCGCCTGCCTGATCGTCGACGTGGACCGCAGCCGGCTGGAGCGCCGCGCGCACGACCGCTATCTGGACGAGATCGCCAATTCGCTGGACGACGCGGTGGAGCGGGTGCTCGCCGCGAAGCGGGACCGGCGGGCGCTGAGCGTCGGCGTGGTCGGCAACGCCGCCACGGTCTTCCCGGAGTTGCTGCGCCGGGGCGTCGCGATCGACATCGTCACCGACCAGACCAGCGCGCACGACCCGCTGTCGTACCTGCCGGAGGGGGTGGAGCTGGCCGACGCCCGGGACTACGCGGCGGCGAAACCGGCCGAGTTCACCGACCGGGCGCGGGCGTCGATGGCGAAGCACGTCGAGGCGATGGTCGGCTTCCTCGACGCGGGCGCGGAGGTCTTCGACTACGGCAACTCGATCCGCGGCGAGGCGAAGCTCGGCGGGTACGAGCGGGCCTTCGACTTCCCCGGCTTCGTGCCGGCGTACATCCGGCCGCTGTTCTGCGAGGGCAAGGGCCCGTTCCGCTGGGCGGCGCTCTCCGGCGACCCGGCCGACATCGCGGCCACCGACCGGGCCATCCTCGACCTCTTCCCGGAGAACGAGTCCCTGGCCCGGTGGATCCGGATGGCCGGCGAGCGGGTCGCCTTCCAGGGCCTGCCGGCCCGGATCTGCTGGCTCGGCTACGGCGAGCGGGACAGGGCCGGGGTGCGGTTCAACGAGATGGTCGCCTCGGGCGAGCTGAGCGCGCCGGTGGTGATCGGTCGGGACCACCTGGACTGCGGCAGCGTGGCCAGCCCCTACCGGGAGACCGAGGCGATGGCCGACGGCTCCGACGCGATCGCCGACTGGCCGCTACTGAACGCGCTGGTCAACACGGCCAGCGGCGCGTCCTGGGTGTCCATCCACCACGGCGGCGGGGTGGGCATCGGCCGCTCGATCCACGCCGGCCAGGTCTGCGTCGCCGACGGCAGCGCCCTCGCCGGGCAGAAGATCGAGCGGGTGCTCACCAACGACCCGGCGATGGGCGTCATCCGGCACGTCGACGCCGGGTACGACGATGCCCGCGAGGTCGCCGAGCGCACCGGCGTCCGCATTCCTATGGAATAAGGAAGGGCACCTTGTTAACGCATTCGGTAGAGGAAGGGACCCTTCCTAACAGGTTTCGGGAGTTGTGGGACGAGATCGCCCCGGTGGGGCGGGACGCGGGCAGCGGCGGCTACCTGCGGTACGCGTTCACCGAGCCGGAGCTGTGGCTGCGGGACTGGTTCCGGGAGCAGGCCGGGCGGCGGGGCATGCCGGTGGCCGAGGACGGCAACGGGAACCTGTTCGCCTGGTGGGGGGACCCGGACGCCGGCGACGCGGTGCTCACCGGCAGCCACTTCGACTCGGTGCCGCACGGCGGGGCGTACGACGGGCCGCTCGGCATCGTCAGCGCGTTCCTCGCCGTGGACGAGCTGCGGGCCGCCGGGGTCGCCCCGGTCCGGCCGGTGGCGGTGGCCGCGTTCGTGGAGGAGGAGGGGGCCCGGTTCGGCGTACCCTGCCTGGGGTCGCGGCTGCTCACCGGGGAGATCGCGGTGGACCGCGCGGCCGGGCTGCGCGACGCCGCCGGGGTGAGCTTCGCCGAGGCGCTGGGCGACCGGCCGGCGGGCGCCGATCCGGGGCTGCTCGGCCGCTTCGCGGCCTTCGTGGAGCTGCACGTCGAACAGGGCCGGGCGCTGGTCGACCTGGCCGCGCCGGTCGCCGTGGCCAGCGCGATCTGGCCGCACGGCCGGTGGCGGTTCGACTTCCACGGCGAGGCCAACCACGCGGGTACGACCCGGATGACCGACCGCCGCGACCCGATGCTCACCTACGCGTTCACGGTGCTCGCGGCGAACAAGGAGGCCCGGCTACGCGACGCGCACGCCACCGTGGGCCGGGTGTCGGTCGAGCCGAACGCCACCAACGCGATCCCGGCGCGGGTGACCGGCTGGCTGGACGCCCGGGCGGCCGAGCCGGAGACGCTGCACGGCCTGGTCGAGTCGGTACGGGCCAAGGCGGCCGAGCGGGCGCGACGGGACGGCACCGAGCTGACCTGCACGCAGGAGTCGGCGACCCCGCTCGTGGCGTTCGACAACGGGCTGGCCGACCGGCTGGCGGCGCTGCTGGACGCGCCGGTGCTGCCCACCGGGGCGGGACACGACGCCGGGGTGCTCGCCGCGCACCTGCCCACCGCGATGCTGTTCGTGCGCAACCCGAGCGGGGTGTCGCACTCCCCCGCCGAGTCCGCCACCGATGCCGACTGCGCGGCCGGGGTGGTCGCCCTGGCCCGGGTGCTGGAGGAGCTGGCATGCCGCTGACCCGTTGGCTGGCCGAGTACGCCTGGCTGCCCGAACACGCCGAACCCACGCCCGACGTGCTGATCGAGGCCGAGAACGGCCGGATCACCTCGGTCACCCCGCTGGTCGGCGCGGGTCCGCCGGCCGCCGGCGTGGAGGTGCTGGGCGATGCGGTACGCCTGCCCGGACTCACCCTGCCCGGCCTGGCCAACGCCCACTCGCACGCCTTCCACCGGGCGCTGCGCGGGCGTACCCACGGCGGGCGGGGCGACTTCTGGAGCTGGCGGGACGTCATGTACACCGTGGCCGCCCGGCTCGACCCCGACTCGTACCTGGCCCTGGCCCGGGCCGCGTACGCGGAGATGGCGCTCGCCGGAATCACCTGCGTCGGCGAGTTCCACTACCTGCACCACGGCCCGGACGGGCAGCCGTACGACGACCCGAACGCGATGTCGGCGGCGCTGGTCGAGGCGGCCGCGCACGCCGGGATCCGGCTCACCCTGCTGGACGCCTGCTACCTGACCTCGACAGTGGACGGCGAGCCGCTGACCGGACCGCAGCGCCGGTTCGGCGACGGGAACGCGCTGCGCTGGGCGGACCGGGTGGCCGCCTTCCGTCCGGAGGACGACCACGCCCGCGTCGGCGCGGCCATCCACTCGGTCCGCGCCGTGCCGGCGGAGCAGCTCGCCACCGTTGCCAATCTGGCCGACCGCGCCGGTGTGCCACTGCATGTCCACCTGTCCGAGCAGCCCGCCGAGAACGACGCCTGCCGGGCCGTGCACGGCTGCACCCCGACCCGGCTGTTGGCCGACCACGGGGTGCTCGGCCGGCACACCACCGCGGTGCACGCCACCCACCCGACCGGCGCCGACGTCGCCCTGCTCGGGGAGAACCGGACCGGCGTCTGCCTCTGCCCCACCACGGAACGGGACCTCGCCGACGGGATCGGGCCGGCCCGCCGGATGGCCGAGGCGGGCAGCCCGCTCAGCCTCGGCAGCGACAGCCACGCGGTGATCGACCTCTTCGAGGAGGCCCGCGCGGTGGAGCTGGACGAGCGGCTGCGTACCCGCAGGCGGGGGCACTTCACCGCCGTCGAGCTGGTCACCGCCGCCACCATCGACGGGCACGCCGCGCTGGGCTGGGGCGACGCCGGCCGGCTGTCGGTCGGCGACCGGGCCGACCTGGTCACCGTTCGGCTGGACAGCGCCCGGACGGCCGGGGTGCCGCCGGTCGGCGCGTTCTTCGCGGCCACCGCGGCCGACGTCACGCACGTGGTGGTCGATGGGCGGACCGTGGTCGCCGACGGCCGGCACCTCACCGTCGACGTGCCCACCGAGCTGCACGCCGCCATCGAGGCGGTGACCTCGTGACCGGCTTCCCGATGCGCCCGGACGGCCCGACGCGACGGACCATGCGCAGCACCGGCAGCCTGCTGGTGGACAACATCGGGGAGCTGGTCACCAACTCCACGGGCGGCGCGGGCGGGCCGCTGGGGCTGCGCCGGGACGCCGCCCTGCTGGTCGAGGACGGCCTCGTCGCCTGGGTCGGGCCGGCCACGGACGCCCCGGCCGCCGACCGGCGGATCGACGCCGAGGGCGCGGCGGTGCTGCCCGGCTTCGTGGACAGCCACGCCCACCTGGTCTTCGCCGGGGACCGGGCCGCCGAGTTCGCCGCCCGGATGGCCGGCGAGCCGTACACCGGGGGCGGCATCCGCACCACCGTCGGCGCCACCCGCGCCGCCTCCGACGACGAGTTGCGGGCCACCGTGCGCCGGCTGCGTGGCGAGGCGATGCGGCAGGGCACCACCACCATCGAGATCAAGAGCGGGTACGGCCTCACCGTCGCCGACGAGGCCCGCTCGCTACGGATCGCCGCCGAGTTCACCGGGGACACCACGTTCCTCGGGGCACACGTGGTCCCCGCCGAGTACGCCGACCGCCCCGACGACTACGTCGGCATGGTGTGCGGGCCGATGCTGGCCGCCGCCGCCCCGTACGCCCGTTGGATCGACGTGTTCTGCGAGCGGGGCGCCTTCGACGCCGACCACGCCCGGGCGATCCTCGCCTGCGGGCAGGCGGTCGGACTGGGCGTGCGGCTGCACGCCAACCAGCTCGGGCCCGGCCCGGGCGTACGGCTCGGGGTGGAACTCGGCGCGGCCAGCGTCGACCACTGCACCCACCTGTCCGACGCCGACGTCGACGCGCTGGCTGGTTCGGAGACGGTCGCCACCCTGCTGCCCGGGGCGGAGTTCTCCACCCGGTCGCCGTACCCGGACGCGCGGCGGCTGCTCGACGCGGGCGTCAAGGTGGCCCTGGCCACCGACTGCAACCCCGGGTCGTCGTACACCTCGTCGATGCCGTTCTGCATCGCCCTCGCCGTACGCGAGATGCGGATGACCCCGGCGGAGGCGGTCTGGGCCGCGACCGCCGGCGGGGCGGCGGCGCTGCGCCGCGACGACGTCGGGGTGCTGCGGCCCGGCGCCCGGGCCGACCTGATGATCCTCGACGCCCCCTCCCACCTGCACCTGGCCTACCGGCCCGGTGTGCCCTTGATCCGCCAGGTTCTGCACAACGGAGTGCCCCAATGACCGTCACCATCCAGCCCACCGGGATCTCCCCCGCCGACGTGCTCGCCGTCGCCCGCGGCACCACCAAGGTCGTCCTCGACCCGGCCGCCGTGGCGGCCATGGCGACCAGCCGGTCCATCGTGGACGGGATCGAGGCGGCCGGGCGGCCCGTCTACGGTGTCTCCACCGGGTTCGGGGCCCTCGCGAACACCTTCGTGGCGCCCGAGCGGCGGGCCGAGCTGCAACACGCGCTGATCCGCTCGCACGCCGCCGGGGTGGGCGCGCCGATGCCCCGCGAGGTGGTCCGCGCGATGATGCTGCTGCGGGTACGCTCGCTCGCCCTGGGGCGCTCCGGGGTCCGGCCGCTGGTCGCCGAGGCCCTGGTGGACCTGCTCAACCACGAGGTCACCCCGTGGGTGCCGGAGCACGGCTCGCTCGGCGCCTCCGGCGACCTGGCGCCCCTCGCCCACTGCGCGCTGGTGCTGCTCGGCGAGGGCTGGGTGCTCGGCCCGGCCGGGGAGCGGATCCCCGGCGACGAGGCGCTGCGCCGGGCCGGCCTCACGCCGATCGAGCTGGCCGCCAAGGAGGGGCTGGCCCTGATCAACGGCACCGACGGCATGCTCGGCATGCTGCTGCTGGCCATCCACGACGCCGGGCACCTGTTCGCCATGGCCGACGTGACCGCCGCGCTGGCGATCGAGGCGATGCTCGGCTCGGAACGGCCGTTCCTGCCCGAGCTGCACGCCATCCGGCCGCACCCCGGCCAGGCGGCCTCGGCGGCCAACATCCACAAGCTGTTGCAGGACTCGGCGGTGATGGACTCGCACCGCCACGACCTGGCGCACGCGGTGCAGGACGCGTACTCGATGCGCTGTGCCCCGCAGGTGGCCGGCGCGGCCCGGGACACCCTCGACTTCGTCGCGACGGTGGCCGGGCGGGAGCTACGGTCCGTGGTGGACAACCCGGTGGTGCTGCCGGACGGGCGGGTCGAGTCGACCGGCAACTTCCACGGCGCGCCGCTCGGCTTCGCCGCCGACTACCTGGCCATCGCCGCCGCCGAGGTGGGCGCCATCGCCGAACGCCGGGTGGACCGGCTGCTCGACGTCACCCGCTCCCGGGACCTGCCCGCGTTCCTCTCCCCCGACGCCGGGGTCAACTCCGGGCTGATGATCGCCCAGTACACGGCGGCCGGGATCGTCGCGGAGAACCGGCGGCTCGCCGCGCCCGCGTCGGTGGACTCGCTGCCCACCAGCGGCATGCAGGAGGACCACGTCTCGATGGGCTGGGCGGCGGCCAAGAAGCTGCGTACCGTGCTGGACAACCTGACCAGCCTGCTGGCGGTGGAGCTGCTGGCCGCCGTACGCGGGCTCCAGCTCCGGGCGCCGCTGACCCCGTCGCCGGCCGGCCGGGCCGCGCTGGCCGCCCTCGCCGACGTGGTGGGCGAGCCCGGACCGGACGTGTTCCTCGCACCGCTGATGGAGGCCGCCCGGGAGGCGGTACGCGGCCCCGAGCTGCGCGCCGCGATCGAACGGGAGCTCGGCCCACTCAGCTGACTGTTCGCACAGCTGCTCGGCCGAGGCCAGCACGGCCGAGCAGCTCAACTGGGTGAAGACACCGACCCCGGAGCGGCTGGCGGAACTGCCGAGCGAGCTGACCATGAACGCGAGCGTTGCCGGGCTGTTGCTCGGCCTCGCCGCGATCGCTGTGGCGACGCAAGGCCGGCGAGGGCTGGGCCTCGGGCTCTGCGCGCTGCCGGTCGGCTCTACACCGCTGGACGGTGGCGCCGAGCACCACCGGCACGTGGCGGCGGACACCCGGTCAGACCGCCGGCGGGAGTACCTTGGCCGCCAGCTTGGCCAGCTCGCGCAGCGCCTTGCCCCGGTGGCTGACCGCGTCCTTCTCCTCCGGGGTCAGCTCCGCGTTGGTCCGCTCCTGCCCCTCGCCGAGGAAGATCGGGTCGTACCCGAAGCCACCGTCGCCGCGCGGCGCGCGCAACAGCCGGCCGGCCTGGCGACCGTCGACCAGGTGCTCCTTGCCGCCCGGCAGCACCAGCGCCACGGTGCAGACGAACGACGCGGCGCGGTGCTCGTCCGGCAGGTCGGCGATCTGGTCCAGGACGAGCTGAAGGTTGGCCTGGTCGTCGCCGTGCCGGCCGGCCCAGCGGGCGCTGAACACGCCCGGCATGCCGTTGAGCGCGTCCACGGCCAGGCCGGAGTCGTCAGCGATGGTCGGCAAGCCGGTACGCCGGCACCCCTCCCGGGCCTTGATCAGCGCGTTCTCGCCGAAGGTCAGGCCGGTCTCCGGCAGCTCCGGATACGCCTCGACGTCGTCGAGGCCGAGCAGGGCGATCCGGTGCGCGCCGAGCGCGCCGTCGAGGATCCGCTGCAGCTCGACGAGCTTCTTACGGTTTCGGGTGGCGAGAAGCACCTTGTTCATCAGTTGAGCGCCTTCCGCTGCGCGTCGGCCAGTTCCAGACAGCCCATGACGCCCAGATCCAGCAGGGCGTCGAGCTGTTCACGGGCGAAGACACCGGCCTCGCCCGTCCCCTGCACCTCGACGAAGTCGCCGGTGCCGGTGCAGACCACGTTCATGTCGACCTCGGCGGTCACGTCCTCGGCGTAGCAGAGGTCCAGCCTCGGCTCACCGGCGACGATGCCGACGCTGACCGCGGCCACCGAACGGTGCATCACCTTCTCCACCTTGGCGGTCAGGGCCTTGCGCTCGGCCAGCCAGGTCACCGCGTCGTGCAGCGCCACGTACGCGCCGGTGATCGCGGCGGTCCGGGTGCCGCCGTCGGCCTGGAGCACGTCGCAGTCGAGCACGATGGAGTTCTCGCCGAGGGCCTTCAGGTCCACGCAGGCGCGCAGGCTGCGGCCGATCAGCCGGGAGATCTCGTGGGTACGCCCGCCGATCTTCCCCTTGACGCTCTCCCGGTCCGAGCGGGTGTTCGTGGCCCGGGGCAGCATCGCGTACTCGGCGGTGACCCAGCCGAGCCCGGAACCCTTGCGCCAGCGGGGCACCCCCTCGGTCACGCTGGCCGTGCACAGCACCCGGGTCGCCCCGAACTCGACGAGGACCGAGCCCTCCGGGTGGGTGCTCCAGCCCCGGGTCAGGGTCACCGGTCGGAGTTGGTCGGGCTGCCGCCCGTCAGGTCGCGCCATGCCTGCACCCTATGTGGTGCCCGGCCAGGTTCGTTGCGGGGTGGGCCGGGTGGAGTCGGCGCCGAGCACCAGCCCGGCGGGAACGGCTCGGTCACGCTGGCGATCCGCATGGCCCGAGGGCGCGGCCCGGACGAACGCGCCAGGCGACCGGTCGCCGGACGCTACCGCCACGCGAGGCGCTGCCGGCAGGGTCAGACGTCGTAGCAGGCGCCGGCACGGACCACTTCCAGCGGTCCGGCGTACGCGGCGGCCGCCGCCTCGATGGTGAGCGCCTCGCTGCCCCAGGCCGGGACCAGGTGGGTGAGCAGCAGCCGGCCGACCCCGGCCTTGGTCGCCGCCTCGCCGGCCTCCCGGCCGGTCAGGTGCAGGTCCGGTGGGTTCTCCACGCCGTCGAGGTAGCTGGCCTCGCAGAGGAACACGTCGGCCGACTGCGCCAGGCGCAGCAGCGCGTCGCAGGGCGCGGTGTCCGCCGAGTAGCAGAAGACCCGGCCGCCGTGCTCCAGTCGCACACCGTACGTCTCGACCGGGTGGTTCATCCGGTCGACGGTGGCGGTGAACGGGCCGATCGGGAAGGTGCCCGGCTGGAGTCCGTAGAACTGGTAGACGTCCTCGACGGTGCCGTCCTCCTGGCCGTAGGCGGTGGCCAGCCGGTCCGGCGCACCGGGGGGCGCGTACATCGGCAGGGGCGGGTACGGGCCGTCCGGGGCGTATCGGCGCACCACCACGTACGACACCGCGTCGAGCATGTGGTCGCAGTGCAGGTGGGTGAGGAGGATCGCGTCGGGGGCGTGCAGCCCGACGTAGCGCTGGAGGGTGGAGAGCGCCCCCGAACCGAAGTCGATCAGGAGCCGGAAGCCCTCCGCCTCCAGGAGGTATGCCGAGCAGGGGGACTCGGGGCCGGGGAAGCTGCCCGCGCAGCCGAGGACGGTCAGTCGCATCCGGTTGCCTCGATGTCACGCTTCGTAGCCGACGCGCCGGCAGTCACCCCGCCGATGATCTCTACCGACGCGTGCGCCACGGTGCGCAGCCTACGCGTCGGCCCGGTCGGCAAGAATCGTCTACCGGAAGTTGTCATCAACGTGACACCGATACGCGTCTCGCCCAGACGAAAGGATCGGGCCGGCCGACGGATGCCGCCGACCGACCCGACCCGCGAGCCATCAGGCCCAGAGCTGCCCCTCCAGGGCCTCCTCGGCGTCCGCGAGAGTGCCGCCGTACGCCCCGGTGGAGAGGTATTTCCAGCCGCCGTCGGCGACCACGAACGCGACGTCCGCGCCGCGGCCGTCCCGCACCGCCTCGTGCGCCACCGCGAGGGCGGCGTGCAGGATCGCGCCGGTGGAGAAGCCGGCGAAGATCCCCTCCACCTCGACGAGCTGCCGGGTCCGCAGCACCGCGTCCCGCGTCCCGACCGAGAAACGCCGGGAGAGGACCCCGGCGTCGTATAGCTCGGGCACGTAGCCCTCGTCGATGTTGCGCAGGCCGTAGACCAGTTCGCCGTAGCGGGGCTCGGCGGCGACGATCTGAATGCCGTCCACCTTTTCCCGCAGGTAGCGCCCGGTGCCCATCAGCGTCCCGGTGGTGCCCAGACCGGCCACGAAGTGGGTGATCGTGGGCAGGTCGTGCAGCAGCTCCGGCCCGGTCGTCTCGTAGTGCGCCCGGGCGTTCGCCTCGTTGCCGTACTGGTAGAGCATCACCCAGTCGGGGTGCTCGGCCGCGATCTGCTTCGCCGTGGCCACAGCCTGGTTCGAGCCACCGGCGGCCGGCGAGAAGATGATCTCCGCACCGTACATCCGCAGCAGCTGCACCCGCTCGGTGGAGACGTTCTCCGGCATCACGCAGACCAGGCGGTAGCCGCGCAGCTTCGCCACCATGGCCAGCGAGATGCCGGTGTTGCCGCTGGTCGGCTCCAGGATGGTGTCACCCGGGCGGAGCCGGCCCGCCGCCTCGGCCGCGCGGACCATGTACAGGGCCGCCCGGTCCTTGATGCTGCCGGTCGGGTTCCGGTCCTCCAGCTTCACCCAGAGCCGCACCGGGGGCGCCCCGTCGGGCACGGTGGGCGAGAGCCGGGGCAGCCCGACCAGGGGTGTGCCGCCACACGCGTCGAGCAGGCTGTCGTAACGCGCCATGACGCGCCGCCCTCAGCGGGTGCGCGCTGCGACGGGATGCCGGGCGATCGCCGCCGCCGCGGCGAAGCCGAACGCGCCACCGGCCACGGCCGGCAGGATGGTGACGCTGTCGCCGTCGTTGAGCTTGGCGTCGAGCGCGCCCAGGAAGCGGACGTCCTCGTCGTTGACGTAGACGTTGACGAACCGGTGCAGCGCGCCGGTGTCGGTGACCAGCCGACCCTTCAGGCCGGCGTGCCGGGAGTCCAGGTCGACGAGCAGGTCGCCCAGCGTGTCGCCGGCACCCTCGACGGCCTTGGCACCGCCGGTGTAGCTACGCAGGATGGTGGGGATACGGACCTCGATGGCCATCGTGTGCTCCTTGTTCGGGTCGTGCCAGGTGACGGGAAGAGAGAAGAGATGCCGGCGCTGGAGAAATCAGCTGCCGGAACACTCGTAATCGACCGTCGCCGGGCTCTGCCCGAACATGTAGGACTGGACGGCGTGCGGGTCCACGGCGGCATCCACGATCCGGACCGGCTCCTCGGTGACCACGCCGTCGACGATGCGGAAGGAGCGGATCTCCTCCGTGTCGGGCTCACGGGTCGAGACGAGCAGGTAGTGCGCTCCCGGCTCACCGGCGAAGGAGATGTCCGTGCGGGACGGATAGGCCTCCGTCGCGGTGTGCGAGTGGTAGATGACGACCGGCTCCTCGTCGCGGTCGTCCATCTCCCGCCACACCCGCAACTGCTCCATCGAGTCGAACTCGTAGAACGTCATGGAGCGGGCGGAGTTCTCCATCGGAATGTGCCGGGTCGGGGTGTCGCTGCCGGCGGGACCGGCGACCACGCCGCACGCCTCGTCCGGGTGGTCCCGGCGCGCGTGGGCCACGATCGCGTCGATGATCGACCGGTCGATGCTCAGCACGCCGACCAGCCTAGCGTCTGTCGGTCGTGGGCGGCGAGGTGGTGACCGTCACGACTCAGTCGATCAGGGCGTTGAGCAGGGATTCCTGCAAATATCCCAGGTACGCGTATACCGACAGTTGGAACACCCTTGACGAGGTCGGATCCACGGCCACCGCTTCGTCGAGTTCCTCCCCCACGTCGGTGCCGTCCTTGATCTCCAGCCGGACCCCCATCGCCAGCCGGGCGTCGTTGAGCGCGCGCAGCCACGCCTCGGCCGCCTCGGCGTCCAGGCGCACCTCGCCGCCGACCTCCCCGTCGGGCAGCGCGGCGAGGATCGCGCCGGCCTGATCGATCTTGGCGGTCTTGAGATCCCCCTCCGTGTAGCGACGGAACTCGGCGGTGCTCGCCGCGTCCTCCGGGTAGACCTCGGGAAAGAGCCGGCCGACCACCGGATCGCCGTGGTCGAAGCCGTCGGTGAGCAGGCCGACCACCTCCGAGGCGACCTTGCGCAGCACGCGCACCTCGTCCACACCCAGGGCGGCCACGTAACGGTCACCGTAGCGGCGGAACATGCTCACGCCACCGCCTCCCTGCGGCCGACGCCGGCGTGCGCCGTCACCGCGCCGAGCCTGATGGTTCGCCCGCTCACGACCGGTCCACCGTCGCCCAGAGCCCGTACGCGTGCAGCTGCGACGCGTCGTGCTCCATCCGCTCGCGGGCCCCGCTGGAGACCACCGCCTTGCCCTTGTGGTGCACGTCCAGCATGAGCTGCTCGGCCCTCTCCCGGCTGTATCCGAAGAGCTTCTGGAAAACCCAGGTGACGTAGGTCATGAGGTTGACCGGATCGTCCCAGACAATCGTCACCCACGGCCGGTCGGAAACCGGCACCTCATCGGTGTCCGGCGTCTCGACCGGCGCAACCTGCGGAGCCGCCATGCCCCCCATCGTGCCACCGGATCCGGGCGACCGATGAATCGGAACGCCGGGTCGGCCCGGTTCACCCGCCCGGGCCGCGTACGGCGACCCCGGCGACCGGGCGGCGGGGCCGCCCTCAGGCGAGCAGGATGCCGTGGTCGACAGCATCGGTGAGCACCGCGCCCAGCGAGTGCCGGACCGCCTCGAAGCGTCGCGACACCACGCGGGTCAGCTCCAGTTCGACCTCGCGCAACGCCCGCTGCGCCCAGGAGCGCGCGGCGTTCGGGTCGTTGCCACCGGGCACGCGCCACTGCTGCCAGCAGCCGCCGGAGAGGGCCACCCCGGCCGGGGGTAACGCCTCGTCGCGCACCGCGCCGGGAAAGGCGGCCAACGCGTCGAGCGCGCCGTCGCCGGCCAGCCCGGCCACCCCGGCGGTGCTGGTGACCAGGAGCACCCGGTCCAGCTCCCGGCCGGCCGGGTGGTCGGCGAGGCCCCATCGGACGGCGTGGATGATCCGGCGGCGCACCCCCTCGGCCACGGGCGCCCCGAAGACGCGGGCTGTCGCGTCGTCGACGATCTCGCGGACCGCCTCGTCGCACCGCGCGGTGGCGAGCTGCGACAGCGCCGCCATCTCCTGGTCGAAGAGCTGCGGCAGACCGGCGCAGCCGACCCCGAAGACGATCTCCTGAACCACGCGGAGGTGGATACTGGCCAGCTCCAGCGCGATGTGCTGGCGGATCCGCTGGGCACCGGCGCGGGCCTGCCGGTCCAGGCGCTCGACGACGTCACCGGAGTCGGTCCCCGGCACGACGGGCACCCGATCGTGCGCGCCGGGCGGCTCCGGCGGGTGGGCGCTGCCCCGGCGTAGCACCTCGTCCGCCGCCCAGCCGACCAGGGCGAAGCGCAGGGCCTGGTGGTCGGCCTGCGACACCGGGTACCAGCCGGCCGTGGCGAGGGCGGGCACCGCGGCGAGCAGGGCGGCGCGGTGCGCCCCGACCGAGACCTGCACCGGGTCGACCGGATGCTCCGCCGCCCATGGTGCCGGCGGGACGGACGCCCCCGTGTCGTCCGTCGCCGTCGGGCTCTCCGCCACCGTCGCCCAGCCGGCGGCCCCCAGGGTGACCGCGAAGAACACCTCGACCCGGGCGCGGGCCACCTCGGCCAGCAGGTCCAGCTCGGCGGCGGTGAACGCCTGGTCGGCGGAGATCACGAACAGCAGGGCACCCGCCCGGCTCACCGCGTCGAGCAGCACCCGGGTGGCGGCGACGCCGAGCGGGCCGGTGTCCGGCGTGTCGAGCAACGCGAAGTGGCGCAGCAGCGGGTCCGGCAGGCCCAGCTCCACCCGACGGGGCGGGCGGGCGAGCGCCGGACCGGCGGCGAGCGGATCCGGGCCGTACGAGTGGGGCTGGCGGTAGCCCGGCACGTACGCGGCGCGGGTCGGCGCCTTGGCGTGGTTGACGAGCAGGTAGCTCCCCGCCGGCACGGCCAGCATCCCGGGCACCAGCCCGAGCAGGCCGGCGAGCAGTTCGCGGCGGCCGGCGCCGGCCGGACCCGCGACGACGACGGTCAGCGGGTCGTCGGGGCCGGGGCCGGCCGACCCGCGCCGGCCGGGCAGTGGCGCGCAGGGCGACGACTCGGCCGGTCCGCCCGGACGGGGCACGCCAACCGAGGGGAGAGGACCCGGCTTCATCACGCGGCCTCCCGATCGGGCGACCGGACTGCGAGCCGGTCGCATGGGAAATCCGGCCATCGGCCCGGATGCCGGAAGAGTACGACTGCCGTACACCCGACACCGAACATCGCGCATACTCATGCGTGATGAACAGGTTACTCAATCTCGCTGCGTGACGGTCCGCACGCGGACGGATCACCGTCGATATGCTGCATAGATGAGTCGGTGGGAATTCGTCGGCCGAACGGATGAACTCGACCGTCTGTTGTCGGCGGTCGGCGACCCCGAGGTACGCGGGCTGCTGTTCAGCGGCCAGGCCGGGGTCGGCAAGAGCCGCCTGCTGCGCGAGGGACTGGCCAACCTCCCCACCGACCGGTACGCGGTCTGGTCCGTCTCGGCCAGCGCCACGACCGCGGCGCTGCCCTTCGGCGGGCTGGTCCAGATGCTCCCGGCCGAGCAGCCGCCGGGGCTCTCCCCCGCCGGCATCCTCCGCTGGGCCGTGGAGGTGCTGCAGGAACAGGCCGCCGGCCGGCCGATCGTGCTCGCCATCGACGACGTGCACCTGCTCGACCCGCCCTCGGCGGCGCTGGTCCACCTGATCGCCCGCGCGGAGAACGCCACCGTGATCGGGACCCTGCGCGACGGCGAGCAGATCCCGCTGCCGATCCGCGCCCTGTGGACCGACGACCTGATGAACCTGGTCGAGCTGGGCCCGCTGAGTTCGGCCGAGACCACCGGGCTGCTCGCCGCGATCGTGGGCGGGCCGGTCGACGCGATGTCCGCCGAGCGGCTGTTCCGGCTCTCCGCGGGCAACCCGTTGCTGCTGCGCGAACTGGTGCTGGCCGCCTCCGGCGGCGACGAGCTGAGCGACACGTACGGGGTCTGGAAGTGGACCGGCCGGCTGGAGTTGGCGCCCAGTCTCACCGACCTGATCGACACCCGGATCGGCCAGCTCACCCCCGGCGTACGGTCGGTGGTCGAGCTGGTCGCCTTCGGCGAGCCGCTGGGCCTGCAACTGCTGGAGAAGGCGGTCGACCCGGCCGACGTGGAGGCCGCCGAGGAACGTGCCCTGATCAGCCTGGTGCACGACGACCGACGGTGGAACGTAAGGCTGGCCCACCCGCTCTACGGCGAGGTGATACGCCGGCAGTGCCCGGTCAGCCGCACCCGGCGGCTCAAGGCCGCACTGGCCGGGCTGCTGGAGCAGGTCGGCGCCCGCCGCCGGGACGACCTGCTCCGGGTCGCGGTGTGGCGGCTCGACTCGGGTACGGCACAGGATGCGGCGCTGCTGCTCGGCGCGGCGGCCCAGGCCTTCGGCCGGTACGACGTACCGCTGGCGACCCGGCTGGCCCGGGCGGCGCTGGCGGCCGACGGCGGTCCCGGCGCGGCCGAACTGCTCGCCACCATCCTGATGTTCGGCGACCGGCCCGAGGAGGCGATGCAGGTGCTCGACTCGGTCGCCGGCGAGGTCCGCGACGGCCCGCGACACAGCCGCTGGCTGACCGTCCGCGGCATGGTCAGCTACTGGGGGCTCTGCCGGGAGTCCACCGTGGAGGAGATCGCCGCGCGCGGCGACGAGTTGACCGATCCGGCCGACCAGGCCCGGGTCCGCGCCTTCGAGGCGATCATGCGGTTGCACCGGCTGGACACCGGCGCCGCGCTGCGGCTCGCCCAGGCGGTGCTGGATCGGCCGGCCGCGCCGACCGCCGCCCGGGAGCTGGCCCGGTGCACGATCGCCCACCTGCACGCCGCGCAGGGTCGATACCGGCGCAGCGCCAACGCGATCGCCCGGGTGCAGGCGGAGGCGGCACGCTGGCGCGGCGCGATGCCGTACCTCCAGCTCGCGATGGAGCTGGCCCGGGGCACCCGGCTGGCGCTCTCCGGCGACCTGGCCGGCATCGACGCGATCGTGGCCGACGAGTTCGCCGACCTGGCCGGCGCGGGCGACTTCCGACTCGGCACCGGCTATCTGGCCATCCTCCAGGCGTACGCGGCGCGGCTGCGCGGGCGCGGCGACGAGGCGCTCAGGACCAGCCTCGGGGCGTGCGCGGTGCTGGCCACCAGCCGGGTCTACGCCGGGCTGGCGCACGCCGAGCGCGCCCAGGCGGCGGCCCTGCGCGGTGACGCGAGGCACGCGGCGGAGGCGATGGCCGAGGCGGACCGCATCCACGCGCCGGGCATGGCGGTGCTGTATCCGTGGCTGGAGCAGGCCCGGGGCGCGGTGCACGCCGTCGCCGGTGACCTGGCGACAGCCACCAAGCACCTCTGCGCGCTGGCCGACCGGCTGCGCGACGACGGCCTCGCCGGTCACGAGTTGCTGGTTCTGCTCGACTTGGTCCGCCTCGACCGGGCCACCGCCCCGGTCGGTCCGACGTGCAGTGACGGCGGCCGGCGCACCGTGGCGCAGCGGCTCGCCGAGCTCTCCGAGCGGGTCGACGGTCCGCTGCCGCCGCTGGTCGCCCGGTACGCCCGGGCCGCGGTCGAGGACTCCCCCGCCGACCTGCTCGCCGTCGCCGACGACCTCGCCGCCCGGGACCTGACCGTGTACGCCGCCGAGGCCACCGCGATGGCCCTGCACCGGATGCGCGGACGGGCCGGCGCGACCGGGCCGGCCCGGGAACGGCTCGCCGCCCTGCTGTGCCGCTGTGACCAGGTTGACACGCCGGCGCTGCGGCTGCTCCGGCCGACGCTGAGCGAACGCGAGTGGGAGATCGCCCGGCTCGCCGCCGACGGGGAGACCAGCCGGGCCATCGCCGAACGGCTCTACCTGTCGACGCGTACGGTGGAGAACCACCTCCAGCGGGTCTACGCCAAGCTGGGGGTGGCCGGTCGGGGCGAGTTGCGGACCGCGCTGTGGTCATTGCCGGGCCAGGACGGCATCGATCCGGCGTGAACCCTAGGCTGGGTGCCGTGAGCACCGTTCGCCCCGCACTGCTGACCGACCACTACGAGCTGACCATGGTCAGCGCCGCGCTGCGGGACGGCACCGCCGACCGCCGCTGCGTCTTCGAGGTGTTCACCCGGCGACTGCCGGCGGGCCGACGCTACGGCGTGGTGGCCGGGACCGGCCGGCTGATCGACCTGATCCGGGAGTTCCGGTTCGACGCCGAGGAGGTCGACTTCCTGCGCCATGCCGGGGTGGTGGACGACCGGGCCGCCGAGTGGCTGGCCAACTACCGCTTCACCGGCGACGTCGACGGGTACGCCGAGGGTGAGCTGTTCTTCCCCAACTCCCCGCTGCTCACCGTCTCCGGCGGTTTCGCCGAGTGTGTGGTGCTGGAGACGCTGGTGCTCTCGGTGCTCAACCACGACTGCGCGGTCGCCGCGGCGGCCGCCCGGATGGTCACCGCCGCCCGGGGCCGGACGCTGATCGAAATGGGCTCCCGCCGGGCGCACGAGGAGGCGGCGGTAGCCGCGGCCCGGGCCGCGTACCTGGCCGGGTTCCGGTTCACCTCCAACCTGGCCGCCGGCCAGCGGTACGGCATCCCGACCGCCGGCACCGCCGCGCACGCGTTCACCCTGCTGCACGACGACGAGCGGACGGCGTTCGCCTCGCAGGTCGCCACGCTGGGCAAGGACACCACGCTGCTGGTCGACACGTACGACATCGCCGAGGGCATCCGCAACGCGATCGCGGTGGCCGGGCCGGAGCTGCGGGCGGTCCGGATCGACTCGGGCGACCTGGCGGTGATCGCCCAACAGTGCCGGGAACTGCTGGACTCGCTCGGCGCCACCGAGACGAAGATCATCGTCTCGGGCGACCTCGACGAGTACGCCATCGCCGCGCTCGCCGCCGAGCCGGTCGACATGTACGGCGCCGGCACCGCCGTGGTGACCGGCTCCGGCGCGCCGACCGCCGGGCTGGTCTACAAGCTGGTCGAGGTGGAGGGGCGCGCGGTGGTCAAGCGCTCGGAGCACAAGGCCACCATCGGCGGCCGGAAGGTGGCCGTACGCCGGCACCGGCCGAGCGGCACCGCCACCGAGGAGATCGTCGTGCCGCAGGGGGTGCCGGACCGGCAGCCCAACGACCGGCCGCTCCAGCACCCGTTCATCGTCGAGGGCGAGCCCGTCGCGCGACCCACCCTCGACGAGTCGCGGGAGCACCTGCGGCAGTGCCTGATCTCCATCCCGTGGGAGGGTCTGAAGCTGTCCGGCGGCGATCCGGCCGTCCCGGTGACCGTCGTACCAGCAGGTTGAGGAGGCCGTGGTGAGCAACGCCTTGATCGTCGTGGACGTGCAGAACGACTTCTGCGAGGGCGGTTCCCTCGCGGTGGCCGGCGGGGCCGGCGTGGCCGCCGGCATCTCCCGGCTGCTCGCCGCCGAGCCGGGCCGCTGGGACCACGTGGTGGCGACGAAGGACTTCCACATCGACCCGGGCGCGCACTTCGGCGACCCGCCGAACTACGTCGACTCCTGGCCGCGGCACTGCGTGGTCGGCACCGCCGGGTCGGAGTTCCACCCCGACCTGGACACCGGGCGGGTCGAGGCGATCTTCCACAAGGGCGAGCACGCCGCCGCGTACTCCGGCTTCGAGGGGCACGCGGAGGGCGGCGAGTGCCTGGCCGACTGGCTGCGCCGGCACGACGTCGACCGGGTGGACGTGGTCGGGATCGCGACCGATCACTGCGTACGGGCGACCGCCGTGGACGCCGCCCTGGAGGGGTTCCGGACCACCGTGCTGCTGGATCTCACCGCCGCCGTCGCGCCCGACACGCTCGACGTGGCGCTGCGGAGCATGGACGGCGTCGGGGTCACCCTGGTCGGCACACCTGTGATCAGGACCGCTTGACCGGCTAATCGCTTGCGGCTGTCGTACCCCGGCCCGAGGATGGCCGCCGGAGGTACGCACCGTCGTGAACTTGAAGCCTTACCGGGAGGCGCTCGCCCTGCCCGGTCTCCGGTCGTTGCTGCTGGTGTCGGTGCTGGCCCGCATCCCGCTCACCGCGACCGCGGTGGCGCTCACCTTCCACGTCCTGCTCGACCTCGACCGGGGGTACGGCGCCGCCGGGCTGGTCGGCGCCGCGTCGACCGTCGGCTCCGCGCTCGGTTCCCCGCTGCTCGGTCGGCTGGTCGACCGGCGCGGGCTGCGCCCGGTGCTCGTGCTGACCACGGTCGCCGAAGGCGTCTTCTGGGCCACCGCGCCGACGCTGTCGTACCTGGTGCTGCTGCCGGCCGCGTTCCTGGCCGGGCTGGTCGCGCTGCCGGTCTTCTCGGTGGTCCGCCAGTCGGTCGCCGCGCTGGTGCCGGCTGACCGGCGTCGCCCGGCGTACGCGCTGGACTCGATGTCGGTGGAGCTGTCGTTCATGGTCGGCCCGGCGCTGGCCGTGGCGCTGGCGACCGCCATCTCCCCGCGCGTCACCATGTGGGCGGTCGGTGCCGGGATCGTCTCCTCCGGGATCTGTTTCTGGCTGCTCAACCCGCCCACCCGGGGCGCCGACGAGCCGGCCGGCCCGTACCGGAAGGTGCCCCGCCGCGAGTGGCTGACGCCCCGCCTGCTCGCCGTGCTGGCGGTGAGTACGGCCGCCACCCTGGTGCTCGGCGGCACGGACGTGGCGGTGGTCGCCATGCTGCGCGCCGGCGGCGAGGTCGGGTGGACCGGGGCCGTACTGACCGTGTGGGCGATGGTGTCGCTGGTCGGCGGCTTCGCGTACGGCGCGGTCAGCCGTACGTTCTCCCCGCTGGTGCTGATGGCGATGCTCAGCCTCACCACGATCCCGGTCGGGCTGGGTGGGGCGCACTGGTGGCTGCTCTGCCTGGCGCTGATCCCGGCCGGGGCGCTCTGCGCGCCGACGATCGCCTCGACCTCCGACGCGGTCAGCCGGCTCGCCCCGGCGGCCGTACGCGGTGAGGCGATGGGCCTGCACGGCTCCGCCGTGACGGTCGGGATCGCGGTGGGTGCCCCGCTCGCCGGCGCGGTGATCGACGCCTCGGCGCCGCTCTGGGGCTTCGCGGCGACCGGCACGATCGGGCTGCTCGTCGCACTCGTCGTGCTGCTCGTCGAGCTGCGCGAGCGGCGGGCGGTGGCCGACCGGCCGGAGGACGCGCCGGTGCCCGCGGACCGGGCGGCCGGGCCGGATCCGCTCGGCCCGGCGGTAACGGCTTCGACACGGTAGTCGCGAGCGGGATCACCCGCGAAGCCCTCGGACGGGAAGAATGGGAGCGCTTCCATCACGTCCCGAGGAGCCGTCATGAAGCTCGCCGCCCTCCGCCTGATCGCCGTTGCCCTCTCCGTGGGGATGGTCGCCTGTAGCGCCGACCCTCCGCCGCCGACGCAGCCGACCGGACTCAACGCGGGCAGCGGCTGCCCCGAGTTCGTCGGGGACGGCCGGCAGGTCGAGTTCGGCAAGGAGATCGACGCCGAACTGGGCGGGATCGTTCTCGGCTCCGGGGCCACCGGGGTGGTGCTGGCGCACATGGCGGCCGGCGACGTCTGCCAGTGGCTGCCCTTCGGGCGCACGCTGGCCGACCGGGGCTACCGGGTGCTCGCCTTCGACTTCGCCGGGAACGGCGTCTCGCGGGGTCACGGGGTGCCGTTGGCCCGGCAGGTGGAGGCGGCGGCCAGCGCGTTGCGGGCTGACGGTGCCAGCCGGATCGTGCTGGCCGGCGGGTCCATGGGTGGTGCCGCGGTGCTGGCCGCCACGCCGACCCTCAGCCCGCCGCCGGTCGCCGTCATCGCCCTCTCGTCACCGTCCAGCTACCAGGACGCGGACGCCGCCGCGGCAGCTCCGAAGATCACCGCCCCGGTCCTGTACGGCGCGGGTGAGCTGGAGCCGAGCTTCTCGGAGTCGGCCCGGCAGATGTATGCCGCCACCCCGCAGAGCACGCAGCGGCAGTTGGTGCTGGTGCCGACCAGCGCGCACGGGGTGAATCTGCTCGGCGAAGGTGGCAGCGTCGAGATCCGCGACCGGGTGACAAAGTTCCTCGACACCTACGCGCCGCCGGCCTGACCGGCTCGCCACCCCGCGCCCGCCGGGCACGCTCCGGCGTGATCGTCTCGGTGTGCGGCATGTAGCGGTCCCCCGTCGCCCGGAGACCGCCACATGCCGTACACGGAGTGGATCAGCCTTCGGGGCACCCTGACGCGCTCGGCCGGCCACGACCGGGGCGGCCGGCAGACGAGAGAGGCCCCTTCCCACCGTTTCCGGTGCGAAGGGGCCTCTGCCCTGCGATCGTCAGCGCTGGTCGCGGTTGCCGCTGGTGTCCTCCACGTAGCTGGCACCGCCGTCGGCCTCGCTGGTCAGCGGCTTGGCGCCACCCTCGGGCGGGCCGGCCAGGGCGGGCACCCCGGCGGCCAGCTCCGGGAACTTGAGGTCGAACGCCGGCCGCTCGGAGCGGATCCGCGGCATCCGGTCGAAGTTACGCAGCGGCGGCGGCGAGCTGGTGGCCCACTCGAGCGAGTTGCCGTAGCCCCACGGGTCGTCGACCTCGACCACCGGACCGGCCTTGTAGGACTTCCAGCAGTTGTAGATGAACGGCAGGGTCGAGATACCGGTGATGAACGCGCCGATGGTGGAGATCGTGTTCAGCGTGGTGAAGCCGTCGCCCGGCAGGTAGTCGGCGTACCGGCGGGGCATGCCCTCGTTGCCCAGCCAGTGTTGCACCAGGAACGTGGTGTGGAAGCCGACCATGGTGAGCCAGAAGTGGATCTTGCCGAGCCGCTCGTCGAGCATCCGGCCGAACATCTTCGGGAACCAGAAGTAGATGCCGCCGAAGACGGCGAACACGATCGTGCCGAAGAGCACGTAGTGGAAGTGCGCCACCACGAAGTACGAGTCGTGGATGTGGAAGTCCAGCGGCGGGCTGGCGAGCAGCACGCCGGTGAGACCACCGAAGAGGAAGGTGACCAGGAAGCCGATGGCGAAGAGCATCGGCGTCTCGAAGGTGATCTGGCCCCGCCACATGGTGCCGATCCAGTTGAAGAACTTCATACCGGTCGGCACGGCGATCAGGTAGCTGAGGAAGCTGAAGAACGGCAGCAGCACCTGGCCGGTGGAGAACATGTGGTGCGCCCAGACGCTCATCGACAGGGCGGCGATGGCGACGGTCGCGGCGACGAGACCCTTGTAACCGAAGATCGGCTTCCGGGAGAAGACCGGGATGATCTCGGAGATGATGCCGAAGAACGGCAGCGCGATGATGTAGACCTCGGGGTGCCCGAAGAACCAGAACAGGTGCTGGTACAGCATCGGGCCACCGGTGGCCGGGTCGTACACGTGGGTGCCGATCAGGCGGTCCGAGGCGACCGCCAGCAGCGCGGCGGCCAGCAGCGGGAAGATCAGGATGGCCAGCAGGCTGGTGACCAGCATGTTCCAGGTGAAGATCGGCATCCGGAACATGGTCATGCCGGGGGCGCGCAGGGTCAGGATCGTGGTGATCAGGTTGACCGAGCCGAGGATGGTGCCCAGGCCGGAGATGACCAGACCGATCACCCACAGGTTGGCGCCGACGCCCGGCGAGTGCTCCGCGGTGCTCAGCGGCGCGTACGCCGTCCAGCCGAAGTCGGCCGCACCGCCCGGCGCGATGAACCCGGCGGTGGCCATGGTGCCGCCGAACAGGTACAGCCAGTAGGCGAACGAGTTCAGCCGGGGGAACGCCACGTCGGGCGCGCCGATCTGCAGCGGCACCACGTAGTTCGCGAAGGCGAACACGATCGGCGTCGCGAAGAACAGCAGCATGATCGTGCCGTGCATGGTGAAGAGCTGGTTGTACTGCTCGGGCGACAGGAACTGCAGGCCCGGCTGCGCCAGCTCGGCGCGCATGATCAGGGCCATCAGGCCGCCGATAAGGAAGAACGCGAACGCGGTGACCATGTACATGATCCCGATCTGCTTCGCGTCCGTGGTCCGCAGCAGCCGCGCGAGGGCCGACCCCTTGACCGGCTCGCGGACCGGCCAGGGCCGGGTCACGACCGGCTTGGGTGCGACGGTGGTCACGAGTGGCCTCCGGTTCTGGGTTGTCCCGCTCGGCAAACGCTGTTCATCTGCGCAGCCGTCATCCGCAAGGAGGATAGTCCCCGGCAGGTGGCAGCGCCGCCGGGGGTGGGCGGCTACGATCCCCGCCGCCTGGCACAGTGCCTCAGAGCGGGTCCACGAGAAGTCGGTAGTGCTCCTGGAAGATGCGCCGGCCACGTCCGCGTAGCAACGGGTCGCGCAGCGCGGGCGGCACGTCGCGGGTCCGGTTGCGGTCCCGGGTCCGGTCCCGCACCCATCGGGTACGCGGCCGTCGCCGGCTCTCGTACGCGATCAGCGCGGCCTCCACGCTGCCGGCGGCCCGCAGCGACTCGGCGAGCACCACCGCGTCCTCCAGCGCCATCGCGGCCCCCTGGGACAGGGTCGGCGCGGTGGCGTGCGCGGCGTCACCGACGAGCAGCACCCGGCCGTGGAACCAGCGCCCCAGCTCGACCTCCTCGGTCAGCTCGACGTGCACCGTCTCCAGCACGTCGAGGACGTCGGGCACCGGGCCGCCGTAGCCGCCGAACAGCTCGCGCAGCCGGGCCGGGGGGTCGGCCGGCAGCGCGGTGCCGGCCTCGTCGGCGTAGCAGTGCAGCGCGCCGGCGCCGATCGGCACCACCAGGAAGCCGGCGCGCTCGCCGAGTAGTGCGGTCCAGTCCGCGACCGGCGGGCCACCCCGGACCACCGCCCGGTAGACCACCTGCCCGACGGGGCGCGGCGGGCCGCCGAGCGCGGCCAGGGTGCGTACCGTCGAGCGCGGCCCGTCGGCACCGATGACCAGGTCGTACTCCCCGGATGTGCCGTCGGTGAAGCCGACCGCGACGCCGCCGGGCAGCGGCTCGACGGTGCTGATCTCGGCACCGTGCCGGACTGCGCCGCCGGCCCCGGTGAGCAGCACCCGGTGCAGTTCGGCGCGGGGCAGGGCGCGGCACTCCCCCACCCCGGCCCAGAGGGCGTCGAGGTCGACCTCGCAGAGCGGCGCGCCGGCGGCGTCGAGGAAGCGCTGGCGGTGGATGACGTGGCCGAGCGGTCGCACCGGGCCGTCCAGGTCGAGTCGGCGCAGCGCCCGCGCCGCGTTGCCCGGCAGGTACAGGCCGGTGTCGCCCCGCTCGGTGGGGGGCAGCTTCTCGGTGACGTCGGGCCGGAATCCCGCCAGGCGCAGGGCTCGGGCCACGGCGAGACCGGCGATGCCCGCGCCGACGACGAGGATGCGCAGAGGGGAACCACCCATCGTTGGGTACGCCTCCGGGAGGGGTTCGGCACGCGTTGGAGGCAAGACATTACTCGTCGCAATCGGTACACACCAGGGCTGATCAGCCCGGCTCGACCGCCTCTCCCGCCTTCCGGAAACCCTGACCGGCCTGCTGAACGTCGTTCCGTCGGCGCCGGAGGCTCCCCCGACGTATTGATGGTCACTAGAGTGGCCGCCGTGGCGGCAGGCGAGGCACGACACCCGGTGAAGTCGGCGGGTCGCGCCCTCGACGTGCTGGAGGCCCTCGCCGACCCGGCCGGGCCCCGGTCGCTGGTGGAGCTGAGCCGGAGCCTGGGCATCCCCAAGAGCAGCCTGCACGGCATCCTGCACACCCTGCTCGCCCGCGGCTGGATCGCGGCCGACCCCACCGGGACCCGGTTCGGCCTGGGCCTGCGGTCGCTCCAGGTCGGGGCGGCGTATCTGGCCGGCACGGACGCGGGTGGGTCGCTCGGGGTGCTGCTGGACCAGCTCGCCGCCCGGTTCGGCGAGACCGTGCTGCTGTGCCGGCGCGCCGGCGACGCGGTGGTGGTGCTGGCCAAGCGGGAGTCGGCCCACACGCTGCGACCACACGTGCCGCTCGGCGCCCGGTTGCCGGCACACGCCACCGCGGCCGGCCGGGCGCTGCTCGCCCAACTGTCGGACGACGCGGTGGACCGGCTGCTCAGCTGGCCGCTGCCGGCGCTCACCGAGCGGACCACCACCCGCCCCGAGGAGCTGCGCGCCCAGCTCGCCGCCGTCCGCCGGCGGGGCTGGGCGGTGGTGGAGGAGGAGAGCGGGCCGGGGTTGGTCGGGGTGGCGGTGGCGCTGCCCCTGCGGGACCCCGCGCTGGACGCGCTCGCGGTGGTGGCGCCGGTCAACCGGCTGGGGCCGGCGACGCAACGACGGGTGGCGGTGGCGTTGCGCGCGGCGGCGGCCCAGGCGCGCGCGGCGCGGGCCCTGCTCGGCGAGGACTTTTAGAACCCCGTTCGGAAGGGTGAACGGACCGCTGCTTCCGGCACCTCACCCCGTTGCGCGGCAGTTTCAAGCATGTAAATGTGTTGGCTGGGCTTGGGAGCGCTCCCGGCCCCTGTCCCGTCCCGAACACCGGCGCCGCGCGCCGAAGCCAAGGAGCATCATGAAGCGTCCCCTGAGGGCCCTCGCGGCCGCCGGCCTGATGGCCGCCGGCACGCTCGTCGCCGTCGCTCTCGGCGGCACCGCCTCCGCCGACACCCAGATCTGTGACCAGTACGGGTCCACCACCATCGGCGGCAAGTACGTCGTGCAGAACAACCGCTGGGGCACCAGCGCACAGCAGTGCATCAACGTCACCTCCACCGGTTTCTCCATCACCCGGCAGGACGGCACGGGGAACACCAGCGGCGCCCCGGTCTCCTACCCGTCCATCTACGTGGGCTGCCACTACACGAACTGCTCGCCCGGCACCAACCTGCCGGCCCAGGTGAAGAACATCAGCAGCGCCCCGGCCAGCATCAACTACAACTACGTCAGCGGCGCCGTCTACGACGCCGCGTACGACATCTGGCTCGACCCCAGCCCCAAGAAGGACGGGGTGAACCAGATGGAGATCATGATCTGGTTCAACCGGCAGGGCCCGATCCAGCCGATCGGCTCCGTGGTGGGCACCGCCAACCTCGCCGGACGCAGCTGGGAGGTCTGGCGCGGCAGCAACGGCTCCAACAACGTCATCTCGTACGTGTCGTCGTCGGCGATCCCCAGCCTGAGCTTCGACGCCATGACGTTCATCAACGACACCCGTAGCCGCGGCGCGATCACCACCGACTGGTACCTGACCAGCATCCAGGCCGGCTTCGAGCCGTGGCAGGGCGGCGTGGGCCTGGCGGTGACCTCCTTCTCGCAGAGCGTCAACACCGGTGGCACCCCGCCGACGACGGCCCCGCCGACCACCGCGCCCCCGACCACGCCCCCGCCGACCGGCGGCTGCACGGTGAAGTACACCCCGAACTCCTGGAACAACGGCTTCACCGCCGACGTGCAGATCACCAACAACGGCTCGTCCACGATCAACGGCTGGACGCTCACCTACAACCTGCCGAGCGGACAGCAGATCACCAGCTCGTGGAACGCCACCGTCACCCAGAGCGGCTCCGCGGTGACCGCCAAGAACGTCAGCCACAACGGCACCCTCACGCCAGGCGCCTCGACGGCCTTCGGCTACCAGGGCACGCTGAGCGGCACGTACTCGTCACCGACCAGCTTCTCGCTCAACGGAACGGCCTGCTCCCGGGCCTGACGCCGGACGAACGGAACGGGCGTGGTCAATCGACCGCACCCGTTTCCGCGCCCCAACCAGAACCGGCCCGGTCGTCCGGGCGGGTCAGGTGCCGAGGGCGTCGATGTCGCGCATCTCCTCGGCACTGAGCGAGAAGCGGAAGACGTCGGCGTTGGCCCGGATCCGATCCGGGTGGACCGACTTCGGGATCACCACGATCTCGTGGTCGATGTGCCAGCGGAGCACCACCTGCGCGGGCGAGGCGTTGTGCGCCGCGGCGATCCGGACCAGCACCGGATCGGACAGGTCGGTGTCCCTGAGCGGGCTGTAGCCCTCCAGCACCACGCCGCGGTCCCGGTGCGCGGCGAGCACGTGCCGGTCGTACAGCGTCGGGTTCCACCGGATCTGGTTGACCGCCGGATTCTCCTCGGTGGCCTGGATCAGCTCGTCGATCTGGTCGATGCTGTGGTTGCTCACCCCGACGGCCCGGGCCATGTTCTCGTCGCGGGCGGCGAGCAGTTCCCGCCAGACCGGGATGCCCTCGCCCGGCGAGGTCGGCGGCCAGTGGATGAGCCAGAGGTCGACGTAGTCGGTGTCCAGGGCGGCCAGGCTCGCCTCGATGGTCTCCCGCTCCCGGCCCACCGCCTCGGGCGGCAGCTTCGTGGTGATGAAGACGTCCTCCCGGCGTAGTCCGCTCTCCTTGACCGCCCGGCCGACCTCCCGCTCGTTGCCGTACATGGTGGCGGTGTCGATGTGCCGGTAGCCGGCGTCGAGGGCGGCGAGCACCGCGTCGTACCCGGCCTCGCCGGTGGCCTGCCAGGTGCCGAAGCCGAGCAGCGGCATCCGTACCTCGCCCGGGAGCACGGCGGTGGGCTGTTCAGGGCTGGTCATGGCGCCTGTTCTACCCGTGATCGCCCCCACCATGCCGCCGGTCACCGGCAGGGCCGCGGACCGTTACGAGGTGGCAGGAACCGGACGGTCCGCCGTGCCGACGTACCCGACGTGCCGGACAATGCGGGGGTGGCTGACCGGCTGGAGGAGTACCGGCGGAAGCGGGACGCGGCGCGTACCCCCGAGCCGGTGCCGGAACCGGCCCCCCGGCGGAGGCGGCCCTCCCGCCGCAAGCCGCGTTTCGTCATCCAGCAGCACCACGCCCGGAGCCTGCACTGGGACCTGCGGCTGGAGCACGACGGCGTGCTGGCGTCCTGGGCGGTGCCCCGCGGCCTGCCCCGCGACCCCGGCCGCAACCATCTCGCCGTGCACACCGAGGACCACCCGATGGAGTACCTCACGTTCCACGGTGAGATCCCGGCCGGCGAGTACGGCGGCGGGCGGATGACCATCCATGACACCGGGACGTACCGCGCCGAGAAGTGGCGCGACGACGAGGTGATCGTGGTGCTCGACGGGGAACGGACGAGCGGCCGTTACGTGCTGTTCGCCACCGGGGGCCGGGGCCGGGACTGGATGGTCCGGCGCACCGACCCGGCCCCGGAGGGCTGGACGCCGATGCCCGACCTGATCCGCCCGATGCACTCCACCCCGGCCGCCCGGCTGCCGAGGGACGAGGCCGCGTGGGGCTACGAGCTGCGCTGGGACGGCGTACGGGCGCTGGCGTACGTCTCGGGCGGCCGGCTGCGGCTGCTGGACGAGACCGACGAGGAGATCACCGGGGCGTACCCGTGGCTGCGCGTGCTGGCCGAGGAGTTGGCGCCCACCGAGGCGGTGCTGGACGGCGTGCTGGTCCGCATCGACCCGGCCGGGCGGGTCCGGGCGCCCACGAAGCGGGACGGCCAGTTCCTCGCCGTCGACCTGCTCTGGCTGGAGGGCGTGACCACCCTCGACCTGCCGTACGACCAGCGCCGCGAGCTGCTCGACGGTCTGGCGATCACCGGCCGGCACTGGCAGACTCCGCCGTGGTTCCCGGGTGTCGGCGCGGACGCCCTGCGGACCGCCGGCGAGCAGGGGCTCCCGGGCGTGGTGGCCAAGCGCCTCGACTCCCCGTACGAGCCGGGTCGGCGCAGCCGGCACTGGCTGAGCATCGACACGAGCTGAGGGACCATCGTGCACCTGACGCACCTGGAGTGCCCGCGCTGTGGCCGGGAACGCCCCGCGGACGAGCCGCGAAACCTGTGCGACTGTGGCTCTCCGCTGCTGGCCCGCTACGACCTGGCCGCGGTGGCCGCGTCGGTGACCCCCGAGCAGTTCGGCCTCCGGCCGGCCGATCTGTGGCGCTACCGGGAGCTGCTGCCGGTGGTCGACCCTCGCTTCGTGACCACGCTCGGCGAGGGCTGGACGCCGCTGCTGCGCGCCCCCGCGTACGGCGCCGAGATCGGGATCCCGGAACTGATCGTGAAGGACGAGGGGCTGGCCCCGACCGGATCGTTCAAGGCCCGGGGCGCGGCGGTGGGCGTGAGCCGGGCCCGGGAGCTGGGCGTCGAGCGGATCGCCATGCCCACCAACGGCAACGCCGGGGCGGCCTGGGCGACGTACGCGACCCGGGCCGGGCTGGGCGCGACCATCGCCATGCCGCTCGACGCGCCCACCGTCTGCCGCCGGGAGTGCGTCGCGGCCAGAGCCGACCTGCGCCTGGTGGACGGCCTGATCAGCGACGCCGGCCGGTGGGTGGCGGGGCTGGTCGCCGAGTCGGGCGGGCGGATCTTCGACGCCGGCACGCTGCGCGAGCCGTACCGCCTGGAAGGCAAGAAGACCATGGGGTACGAGATCGTCGAGCAGCTCGGCTGGCAGGTGCCTGATGTGATCATCTATCCGACCGGCGGCGGGGTCGGGCTGATCGGCATCCACAAGGCGCTGCACGAGTTGCGCGAGCTGGGCTGGGTGGAGGACCGGCTGCCCCGCCTCGTCGCGGTGCAGTCCACCGGCTGCGCGCCGATCGTCCGGGCGTTCGCGGCCGGCGAGCCCCGGGCCACCCCGTGGGCGGACGCGCACACGCTGGCGTTCGGCATCACCGTGCCGTCCCCGCTCGGCGACGAGCTGATCCTGACCGCGCTGCGGGACAGCGGCGGGACCGCGGTCGCCGTCGACGACGCCGCGATCCTCGCCGACCTGCGCGACTTCGCCGCCCGGGAGGGCCTGCTGCTCTGCCCGGAGGGGGCCGCCTGCCTGACCGCCGCCCGACAGCTGCGCGCCGGGGGCTGGATCCGGGCCGGCGAGCGGGTGGTGGTGTTGAACACCGGCGCGGGGCTGAAATACCCGGAGACGGTGGACGTCTCCACCGTCCCGCTGGTGTAAGGAAGGGCCCCTTACTAACGCCTCCGGTAGAGCAGGGGCCCCCTGTTAACAAGGACAGGATCAGGCGGTGGGCGGCTCGTCCTGGCCGGCCGCCTCGGCCGCCTCCGCCTCCTCCTTGGTCCGGTGCACGGCCCCGTCGGCGTGGTCGGGTGGGCCGTAGACGGTGTAGAGGACGAGCGGGTTGGGCCCGGTGTTGACGAAGTTGTGTTTCGTGCCGGCCGGTACGACCACCAGATCACCGGAGACCACCTCCTTCTTCTCACCGGCCACCCGGGCCTCGCCGGTGCCGCTGACGAAGGTGAGGATCTGGTCGATGCCCTCGTGGACCTCCTCGCCGATCTCCCCGCCCGGCGGAATCGTCATGATCACCAACTGGGTTTGCCCACCGGTCCACAGCACCCGGCGGAAGTCCGGGCTCTTCTCGGCGACGGTCTCGATCGTGAAATGCTCCATGGCGCGCACATACCCGGTCCGCGCGCCCGTCACGCCGGGACGCGCAGATCGTGGAGTTCGCCACCTCTCCGTGGTTTGGATCCCTGTTCAGCGGGGATCTGGTGGCCAGGACCGGTTCGTGCTGGGCCGGTCGAGCCAAGTCCCCGCTGTCGTACCGCCGTACGGCTGCGGTGGTGGGAGACGGCCAGAGCGCGGCGACGTTACGACCCCGGTCGGACGGCGCCGTGCGCTCGTGCCCGCGCCCGCCCCGCCCGTCGACAGCCGACGAGCACCAGCGCCCCGGCCACGAACCGCAACGCCTCGGTCAGTTCGCTGGCCGGCCACGCGTTCCCCGCGAACCGCCGCCGGTACTCCGCCTCGCTCAGGAACTCCAGTGTGGCCTGCTGGTTCGTCGGGCGCAGCCAGGAGAACCAGCCCTGCGCGGGGTCGTCGAGGAGGAGCACCGCCACCAGGCCCAGGCCGAGGGCCACCGCCACCGCGCCGGACCGGGCCAGGGCCAGCACGGCCAGGGCGACCAGCACCGCGTACGCGGGCAACGCGTCGACCGGCCCGAGCGCCAGCGCGAGCCCGCCGGCCGCCACGGCCAGCACGACGGCCACGGCAGTGCGCCCCCGATCGGCGGCGAGTCGAGGCAGCGCGGACACCGCGAGAGTGAGCGCGACCCCGGCCACGGCCAGCAGGGCCCACCACCGGAGTTGCTGGCCGGTGAGCCCGGGGTCGGACGGCGGCAGCGGCGACAGGAACTGCAACCCTGGTGCGTCGCCACCCGACGGCAGCGACAGCACACCGACCGCCACCCCGGCGAGGCCGAGCCCGTACCGGGTGCGCCGGGCCAAGTCGGGCGTGGTCAGCGCGACTCCGGCGGCGGCGATCCAGGCGAGGGTGTGCGCGGCGGGCAGCAGCGGTACGGCGTACCAGCGTCCGATCAGGTGGGCGAGGGCGAGCCCGGCCGCGAGCGCGGCGAGCAGGCGGTGGGGACGCACGGCGCGATGTTGCCACAGGGCGCCGTCGAGCGCCGTCCGGCCGCGACGCCGTGCGCCGCGCATCGCCGTCGCCGCCGGTGCCGGACGGCCGGACCGTCGCGGCTGGACTCAGTCGTGGGTCTCCGCCACCGGTCGCCCGCCGACGCAGCGCAGCTTCAGCTCGTACTCGCCCGCCGAGCCTTCGAAGCGGACCTCGACGTGATCGTCCGGCCCCCGGTCGGGAGTGTCCTTGGCCCGGTAGCCCTGGGCGGGCGACCAGGTGACCAGGCGTACCCCGGCCGGCCCGCATTCCGCCACCGCCGTACCGCCGGGGGTGACGAAACTCCGCCGAGCCGCGGTGGCGGTCGGGCCGCGGGTCGGCGGCGGGCTCGCCGCGGCGGCGGTCGGGGTCGGACCGCCGCTCGGCACGCCGGGCGCCGGCTCCGGTGACGCGAGCGCGCGGGCGACCTCCCGCTGGTCGAGTACGCCGCCCGGGGTGCCGGTGATGCCGTCTCCGACCAGCCGGATCGCGCCCAGCCCGACGAGCGTGGCGGCGACGGTGGTGGCCAACCATCCGACGGCGGCGAGGATCGGTCGACGGCCCATGCCCCGAGTGTCCCCGAGGAAGGGTTAAGACCGGCACCGGGGAAGGTTAAGAGCGTCGACGTGGCTCGCGGCAGGAACGACGCCGAGTCGGCGTACGCGGAAAGGCCGGTGGCCGCCGACCTCGGGCCGGCGGCCACCGCTGTTCGATCGAGATCGACTATTTGACAGATACGGTCTGCTTGTTGTGGTTCTTGCCGTTGCCGTCCGGCTTGTAGTTGCTCTCCACGTTGCCGGCGATGTCCACGGAGAACCAGTTGACGGTCGTGTTGCTCTTCACCGTGATGTTCTGGACACCCTCCCGCATGCCGGCGAGGGCCAGCTTGGGCGAGTCGAACGTCGGCCGGCTGCCGTCGAGCGTGTAGTACACGTTCGCCGGCTCACTGACACTGAAGGTGAAGGTGGTTTCGCCCGGCTCCTGCTTGACGATCTTCACCGTGCTCTTCGGCTGGATCTTGTCGGTCGCGTACGCCCGGGCGACCTCAAGGATGCCGATGTTGCCGTTGGCGAACTCCATCGCCTCCTCGTGGCCCTCGGCGAACGGCGGCTGGAAACCGACCGCGGTGAACCGCTTGGTCGCCGGGTTGTAGACGTCCGCGCCGACCTCGAAGTCCCAGCCGATGATGCCCCGGTTGTACCAGTGCTCGTCCGCGCTGTTGCCGGCCGCCGAGTAGAGCACGTCGGTCACCGGCCCGGTACGGCCCGGCCAGATCGCGGTGCCCCGGTATTCCTGCACCCGGGAGAGGATGTAGTCGGAGGAGGTCCAGAAGAAGGCCTCGGTGCCCTGGTCCACCCGCGGCAGCACCTCCCGCCCGGCGGTCTTGTACGCCCCCGGCGGCCACATGAAGTAGCCGCCGTAGGAGTGGGTGTTCATCGAGAGCTTGATGTTCGGGAAGTTGTCGACCAGCCAGACCTCGTTGCGCGCCTCCGGCTCGGACAGCTCGCTCGGGCCGGCGAAGGTCTCACTCGTGCAGCTGGTCGCCGATGCCCCGTTGTAGCCGTCGAAGACGGAGCCGACCGAGAAGTTGCGGTTGACGTCCACGCCCCAGGCGTTGCGGTTGGCCGGGTCCGCCGACGCCGCCGGGCAGTAGTTGGTCATGTTCTTCCGCTGCATGTTGTAGTCGTACATGCTGTAGTGCGCGCCGTCCGGGTTGACCACCGGCAGGATGAAGATGTCCAGGTCATCGACGATCTTGCGGGTGTTCGGGTCCTGCGCGTAGTTGCGCAGCAGCCGCTCGGCCGACTCCACGCAGACCAGCGGGGTCACCCACTCCCGGGCGTGCTCCTGGCAGTAGAGGAAGACGCCGACCTTCGAGCCGTCCCGGTGCTTGCCGATCCGCAGCACCTTCATCTGGAACGGGTCGCGGGACACGCTCGCCGGCGCCTTCAGGTTGTCGGTCAGCTGGGTGACGCCGGTCGCGGCCACCACGCCGGTGCCGGCGTTGCCCCGGTAGGTGCTGGCCGTGAGCAGCTTGGCGGCGTCGGCGTGGCCGTTGACCGCGGCGACGACCTGCGCCGCGGTGCTGGTGACCGCGCCGGAACCGTTGGTCGCCAGGTTCACCGTGACGGCCTTGCCGGAGACGCCGACGGTCAGCGGGGCGTTGGCCGCGCCCGGGTTGACCAGCGACATGGTGATGTCGTTGCCGCCCTCGGAGCCGTACGCCTTCGAGGTGACGTAGAGGATGCTCGCCGTGGCGGTGCCGAACTGCGCCTGCGCCTGGCGCCGGTAGCCGTTCGTCTTGTACGGCAGGTCGATCAGCTGGGTGAGCTTCGGGAACTCCGCGGCCAGCGAGGTGAACCGGGCGGTGACCTCGGTCGGGTCCATGTAGTGGTCGACGAAGTCCGACACGTACGGGTGGTCGCCGGTGACCTTGCGCGGGCTACCCAGCCACCTGCCCACGTCGACCGTGACCGAGCCACCCTTGTTGCTGGTGATGGTGGCCCTGGACGGCGCGACGTCGATGGCCAGCGGGTTGCTGAACCGGTGGTACATGTACTGGCCGGCGTCGGTGAACCGGGACAGGGTGGTGGTGCCGCCGGAGCCGATCTCGGTGCCCGCCCCGCGGTCCCAGCTCACCGTGAGCACCGTGGTCGAGTCGGCGCCGGCGCTCGACTTCACCTCGACGTTGAGGAAGAGCTGGTCGTCGAGGCTGGTGAACCACTCGGACCGCAGCACCGTCAGGGTGTCGGTGCTGGCGGCCAGGGACTGCACGGCCCGGACCGCGGCGGACCGCTCGGCCACGTTCTCCGCGTAGTCGCTCTGGTCGGAGATCGCGTCCTGCACGTCGAAGCCCTGGTCCCGCAGCGCCTGGCTCTCCTCCGGGCTGAGGATCGCGTGCACCTCGATGCCGTTGTCGACCGGCTTGACGTACTCGGCGAGGTCGACGCCCAGCTCGTTGAGCCGGTCGATGCCCGACTTGTCGGCGACCACGATACGCATCAGCCCGACGCCGTTCTGATCGCCGCTCGACGACCTGTCGGGGGCCACCGCGCTGTCCGACGTCGGGTTCGCGAGGCCGGGTGCGCTGACGGCGAGCGCCAGCGGCAGCGCCAGCAGGGCCAGCAATCGGCCCCGTCTGATCGGTCTCCTTGTGCTCCTCATGAGAGTCCTTCCTGGCAGGGAGGTCCCGAGGGCGACCCGGTGGGGGTCCCGGCACGACCTCGGCAGCCACAGTTGGCCGGAAGTGTGATCCGACTCTCACAAGCTGTCAAGATCGATGTCATCAAGGGCGGGCGTTGGTCCCTACCGAATCGAACGATCATCCCGGTCCGGCTGTCCGCACCGCCTGCGCCGTGCCTCCAGGCGGGCGGGCAGCGTCTGCCCGGCATGGTGACCCGGCGAACCGGTTAGCGTCCGGCCTTCGGCCCGTGACACGATCCACGGTCGTGCAGCAGCTCCTGTCAACGCAGACCATCGTCGCGGTAGCCGATCTCGCCACAGGGGCCGTGAACACGATGGATGTCGCCTCCGCCGCTAGGGCCGTCGGCCTGCGGTTCGTGCCCGACCGGCGCAACACGCAAGAGCAAATCCCCTCACTGCGCGCTGCCGGAGCTGCCTACAACACGATCGTCGCCGCGGACTTGACGGACCCGGAGAACGTGGCGCGGGTGCTGCGTTTCGCCTCCCGGATCGCCGAACTGCACGAGGCGGGGGCAGGGGCACACCGCGACATGGTGGTCCGGCTGCGGAACTGCTTGCACGACGACGGGTATGCCCTCGACGCCCCCGGTGACCCGCTCGCGGCGATCGCCGGCCTAGCGGCCACCGCCACCGCCGCGCTCGCCGACGCCGCGGCGATCCGTCAGGAACTGACGCGGCTGGAACGCGCCCTGCCCGACGACACGGGCGCGCTGATCGGCCGGGCGAAGAACCTGATCGAGGCCACCGCCAAGGCGGTGCTCGCGCTGCGCGGGGAACCGGTAAGCGACAAGGACGAGGTGCCCGCGCTGGTGGCGAAGGCCAGCCAGGCCCTCGGGGTGCACGTCACCCAGGCCGCTGGCCCGCAGCTGGACCAGGTGAAGCGCATCCTCAGCCGTCTCCACCCGCTCACTCAAAACGTGGCCGAGCTGCGGAACAAGGTCGGTGACGGGCACGGCATGACCGGCGTGCCGGCGGTCGACGCTGCGGTCGGCCGGTTGGCGGCCCGTTCAGCGATCGCCTGGTGCGCGTTCATGCTGGAGGTCGCGATGAGCGGGCGCGGCGCCGGGCGCTGAGAGCCAGCCGGCAGCGGCCGGTCGTCTCCGCTGCCGGGCCGCGCCAACCGTGAAGCGGTGCCGACCGGATGGGTCTGCCCGTCGGCCTTGCGGTGCGTGGGCCACACGGCCGTGTCGCGGCGGTCCCGCCACGTCACCGTCACCGGTACCCCGAGAGCGCTGGCGGCGGGCGGCGGCGTACATGCCACCGGTCACGGCGGTACGGGCCGCGTGCCCGGCGTGCCATTCGCCCGAGCAAGAAGTCTGCCCGGCGTCCACGCGGGCGGCCAGTTGCTCGACGGTCTCCCGCCGCCTCACCGGCCCCCCCGTAGTTTCCAGCCCAAGCAACGTTAAGGACTGATCTTCAGCCGGCCGACCGCGGCGGCCCGTCCGTTCGGTGGCGGCCGATGTGAGGGGTAGGTGGAGGAGCTTGCTCAGCGTCGGGGACGACCTTCCACGGCAGTTCAAACGGTCTACGGGTAGTTGCGGCCCAGGCGGTGGAGGCGTCGATACTCAGCGACGGAGCGAACCGGTGGCAGCGCCACGATGAGGACGATGTAGCCGAGCGCAGCTGCGGCCAGAAACAAGAGCATGGGGATGCCCTCTCCGAGTGGAGCCAGGATGCCTGCAACGAGGAACACGGCGACCGCCGCAACACCTCGAACCCACGCAGGATCGAGGTTCGCACGCGCTGCCACCCCGAGGCACACCCCCGCCAGCCACTTGCCCTCGGTGACACGAACCCAGGACGGCAGGCGCTGCGGGGCACTCCCATTCTGCATCGTACGGCTCGACTCGATGGACCCCGTGCGATCGAGAAGGTTCTGCATCTGCACGGCGTCCACAACCGAACCGCCTTCGCACAGCGGCGCAAGCTGGTCACCAAGGGCCGCCTCGACGTCCCGCAGGGTTTCGTCACCATCAGGTTCGTTCTCCAGCGCAGCACGGGAGCGCGAGAGGTACGAGACCAGGTCAGAATGCGCATCATCAGTGAGCGTGAACAGCTGAGCGTGCCCAGCAAGTCTCATGTGCCGAGTAGCAGTCATGGCTGTCGTCCTATCCGTTCGATCATTTGGGTCAGAGCGGTCCAGTACTCCCTGAACGCGGCTAGCTGCTCTTCCCCGGCGCTCGTGAGGTTGAAGTACTTGCGTGGCGGTCCCGTCGGTGACTCTCTCCATTCGTGGCTCACCAGCTCTTCGCGGCGCAGCTTTGCCAGGAGCGGATAGAGGGTGCCCTCCTGAACAGGAAAGCCTGCGCCCCTCAGCACAACGACAACCTCGGCGGGGTACCGCTGCGCGGCTTCCAGGGAGGCCAACACGAGCGGCTCAAGCATCCCTCTCCTGAGCGCCGCCATCCGCGGATTATCTTCTTCCACGAAGGTACTATATCGCAGCTAGGTACCATAACGGGATGGCCTACCGGGAGCGACAGCACGTGCACCTGCGGGAACTTCGCCCGAAAACGGTCTAGCCGTTATGTCCGCGGACCCGATCCGGCCCTCGCGCCGCAGACCGGAGCGCCTGCGCGAACCGGACGAGGTGTGACCCGGAGCACGGCGGCGGCTACGGTGCAACCTGTGGCGCGGCTGCTGCTCATCGAGGACGACCTGACGATCCGTACCCCGTTGATCCGGGCCCTGCGGGAGCGCGGCCACGCGGTCGCCGCGGCCTCCACCGCGATGACAGGGTTGCGCGACGCCCTCGACGACCGGCCCGACCTCGTCGTGCTCGACCTGGGACTGCCCGATCTGGACGGTCGGGAGGTGCTGCGGATGCTGCGCGCGGTCAGCTCGGTGCCGATCGTCGTGGCCACCGCGCGGGATGACGAGGCCGAGATCGTCCGGATGCTCGACGCCGGGGCCGACGACTACCTGGTGAAACCGTTCACGGCCGCGCAACTGGACGCCCGGGTCCGGGCCGTGCTGCGCCGGTCGGCCGGGGACGCCTCGACCGGGGACCCCACGCTCGTGGTCGGCGGCCTGCGGATCGACCCGCGCTCCCGGCAGGTGCGCCTGGACGGGGTCCCGGTCGAGCTGACCCCGCGCGAGTTCGACCTGCTGCACCACCTCGCCGGGCGGCCGGGGCAGGTGGTCACCAAGCGGGAGCTGCTCACCGAGGTCTGGCGGATCCCGTACGGCGGCGCCGACAAGACCGTCGACGTGCACCTGTCCTGGCTGCGGCGCAAGCTGGGCGAGAGCGCCCAGGAACCGCGCTACCTGCACACCGTACGGGGTGTGGGGGTGCGGCTGGAGGCGCCGGGAGCCGCCCGGTGAGGGGCCGGCTGGCGTTGCTCGCCGCCGCGGTCAGCGTGCTCGTCCTGACCGCCTTCCTGGTGCCGTTGGCGCTGCTGGTCCGCACCGTCGCCGCGGACCGGGCGACCGTACGGGCCACCGCTGACGCGCAGAGCCTGGTGCCGTTGGTCGGCACGGCCGACCCGGCCACCGTCCGGCTGACCGTCGAGCAGCTCGCCGCGGACTCGGGCCGGCCGGTCAGCGTGTTCCTGCCCGACGGCACCGTGCTCGGCGCCTCCGTGCCGCGTACGCCGGCGGTGGCGCTCGCCGCGCGGGGGCAGAGCCTGACCGCCGAGTCGGCCGACGGACGGGAGGTGGTGATCGCAGTCCAGGGCCGCCCGGACGGGACGGCGGTGATCCGTACGGTGGTCCCCCGGTCGCAGCTCACCGCCGGGGTGGCCCGGGCCTGGCTGGTGCTCGCCCTGCTCGGGGTGCTGCTGGTGCTGGTCGGGCTGGTCGTCGCCGACCGGCTGGCCCGGACCCTGGTGCGGCCGATCACCGAACTCTCCGCGGTCTCCCACCGGCTCGCCAACGCCGAACTCGACGCCCGGGTCACCCCGGCCGGGCCCGCCGAGCTGCGGGAGGTCGCCGGGGCGCTGAACCACCTGGCCGGACGGATCCAGGTGCTGCTGCGCGAGGAGCGGGAGCAGGTGGCCGACCTGTCGCACCGGCTGCGTACCCCGCTGACCGCGCTGCGGCTGGAGGCCGAGTCGCTGCGCGACCCGGACGACGCGGCCCGGCTGACCACGGCGGTGGACGGCCTGGAACGGGCGGTCACCGGTCTGATCCAGCAGGCCCGCTGGCGCAGCTCGACACGGGACGGCCGGGCCGGCTGCGACGCGGCGGCGGTGGTCGGCGAGCGGGTGGCGTTCTGGTCCGTCCTCGCCGAGGACACCGGCCGCAGGGTGGCCCTCGATCTCGCGCCCGGCCCGCTGCCGGTGGGAGTGACCGACGACGAACTGGCCGCGGCGGTGGACGCGCTGCTGGGCAACGTCTTCGCGCACACACCGGACGGCACACCGTTCACCGTCCGGCTCACCCACGAAGCGGGGCAGGTCGCGTTGACGGTGGCCGACTCCGGCCCGGGGATGCCGGCCGGAGCGGTGCGGAGGGGCGCCAGCCGGACCGGTTCGACCGGGCTGGGCCTGGACATCGCCGACCGGGCCGCCCGGGCCAGTGGCGGCCGGTTGGAGCTGCGCGGCGGGTCCGACGGGGGTGCCGTCGTGCTGCTCCGGCTCGGGCCGCCGCGACCTTAACCTGGGCTTATCCGCCGGGCAGCGCGCCGCTATCCCCGCCGCGCCGATCCTCGATGGCACAACCGAGGAGAGGTGGCGAAGATGCGACGAACTTCCCTGGTCCTGGCGGTGGCCGGCGGGGCCGCGGTGCTTGCGGTGGCCGGTGCGGCGCTCGGCGTGACCACGGCCGACCGGCCGGCTCCCGGCACCGCGCTCAGCGCGGTGACGGCCGGCCCGACGGGCGACGACAATCCGAAGCCGGACGACGACCCGACCCCCGGCGGTGCCACGCCGAGCGCCGCCGCCGGGACCGCTGGCGGCGCGGTCAGCCGGACGCGGGCCGGCGAGATCGCGCTCGCCCGTGCCGGTGGCGGCCGCATCGTGGAGATCGAGGCCGAGACGGAGCACGGCCGTCCGGTGTGGAGTGTCAAGGTGGTCGACGGCGGTATCCGGCACGAGGTCAAGGTCGACCGGGGCAACGGTGCCGTGGTGGAGGCCGAACGGGAGCGGACCGACGACCACGGCGGCGCACGGACCCGGACCGACGACCACGGCAGGGTCCACGGCGGCTCCGACGACCGGTACGACGACCACGGGGGCACCCGCGGCCGCAGCGACGACACCCACGACGACGACCACGGCGGCTCCGACGACTGAGCGGATCCGCGCCGGGTCCGGGGTCAGGGCGGACCGCTCCGCCCTGACCCTTCCTCGTCAGCGGACGGTGCGGCCAGCCGGGCCCTTGGTCACTCCTTCGAGGTGAAGCCGAACTGCACGATCCCCTCCTCGTCGACCACCGCGTCGACGGAGGTGTCGTTGAGCAGTTGGGCGGCGTCGGCGTCGAGGAAGATCCGGGCCCCCTGGTTGTCGACCACCTGGTCGCCCTGCACCGGCTGCGGCACCAGCTCGATGGAGAGCGAACCGGCCTCGGTGTCGGCGGCGATACGCAGCCCGCCACCGTCGGCGACGTCCTGCTGCTCGGTCAGGTCGCGGATCACCAGGACGGCGTTGTCGGTCATGGTCAGCATCGCGGAACTCCTCGTGGCTGCTTCGGGATCGCGGACGGGTCGACGCGGCCCATGCGGCCGGGTCCGGACCCGGAATGGCAAATCAGTCCTCGCCACACGAAACGGGGCAGGTCGAGCGCCCCTCATCGCCTACGGTGCCCCCTGTACAGGCATCCGTCAAATAGAGCGAAGTCAGTCGACACCGGGGCCGCCGGCACCTGACCCGAACGGGTGACGCGGGCACCGGACCGGTGTTTCCCGAACCCCGCCGCCGGGTATGCGGACGGGTTCGGCACCGCTCCAGCCGTCACCCGGGAGATCTGGGCACATCTTGGCAATAAGTTTCGAACTCCGGCCTTCTCCGGAGGAAAGCGCCATGCGAGCATCAACGGATGCATCGTCGTCGTTTTCCGCAGGCACTCGCGGTGCTGGCCCTGGTCGCCACCGCGGCCACCGCCGGCGCCCCCACCGCCACCGCCGATTCACCCAGCCCCGCGCAGGTCCGGCTGGCCGCCACCATCGACGCGGTCCTCGCCGACTCCCGGCTCGACGGCGCGCAGGCGGGCGTGGTCGTGGTGGACACCGCCACCGGGCAGACCCTCTACGACCGCAACGGGGACCGGCGGCTGATCCCCGCCTCCAACACCAAGCTGCTCACCTCCACGGCGGCGATGCAACTGCTCGGGCCGGGACACCGCTTCACCACCGACGTGGCCAGCGACGGCGTACGCCGGGGCGGAGTGCTCTCCGGGGACCTGTACCTGCGCGGCGGCGGCGACCCGACCCTGCTGGCCCGGGACTACGACCGGCTGGCCGCGCAGGTCGCGGCCGAGGGCGTACGGGTGGTGACCGGCAACCTGGTCGCCGACGACACCCGCTACGACCGGACCCGGCTGGGCCCGGACTGGACCTGGGACGACGAGTCCTACTACTACGCCGCGCAGGTTTCCGCGCTGACCGTCGCCCCGGACACCGACTACGACGCCGGCACCGTGATCGTGCAGGCCACCCCGGCCGCCAGGGCCGGCGTGCCACCGGCGGTCACGATGACCCCGCCCAACGGCTGGCTGCGCGTCGACAACCGGGCCGAGACGGTCGCCACCGGCCAGACCACCCTCTCGTTCGAACGCGAACACGGCGGCAACACCATCGTGGTGACCGGGCAGATCGCCGTCGCCGAGGAGCCGACCAGCGAATGGATGACGGTCTGGGAGCCGACCGGGTACGCCGCCGACATCTTCCGGTCGGCCCTGCGCCGGCACGGGGTACGCGTCCTCGGCCGGACCGTGCTCGGCCGGGCCACCCCGGGCGACGCGGCGACCATCGCCCGGCACGACTCGATGCCGCTGGCCGAGCTGATGGTGCCGTTCCTCAAGCTCTCCAACAACGGCCACGCGGAGGTGCTGACCAAGGAGCTGGGGCGGGTCCTCTCCGGCTCCGGCACCTGGTCGGCCGGGCTCGCCGCGATCGGCAACTACGCCGGCGGCTCCGGCGTGGACACCGGTACGCTGCGCCAGCGCGACGGCTCCGGCCTGTCCCGGCGCAACCTGGTCCCGCCGGCCCAGTTCGTGTCGCTGCTCGTGGCGGCCCGCGCCGAGCCGTGGTTCGACACCTGGTACGCGGCCCTGCCGCTGGCCGGCAACGCCGAACGTTTCGTGGGCGGGACGCTGCGCAGCCGGATGCGTGACACACCCGCGGCGAACAACGTGCACGCCAAGACCGGCAGCCTGACCGGCGCGTCCAGCCTCTCCGGCTACGTCACCGACGCCGACGGCCACCTGCTGGCCTTCTCCATCGTGCTGAACAACTACCTGACCTCGTCGGTCAAGGGGCTGGAGGACCAGATCGCGATCGCGCTGGCGTCGTACACCGAGAAGGGGGCGACCACGACGCGGCTGACGGTGCCGGCGGCGCCGGAAAGCCTCCGGGTGCCCGAGGGACTGGAGTGCTCCTGGGTGAAGCCCATCGTGTGCTGAAGGCCCGCGGCCCCTGCCCGGCCCACCGGGCAGGGGCCGCGGCCAGCCGGGCTCAGGACCCCCCCGATTGACAAACTGTCCCGAGTTCACCGGCCGCAGTGCGGGCAAGGGCGGCGGGTGCGCAGGTGGTGGCTCACCGCGGCGAGGCCCAGACCCCAGCCCCAGACCCAGTAACCAAGCTCGGCGGTCCAGAAGAACGCCAGCGTGTAGCGCCCGTCCGATTCGAACGTGCCGGTGACCGTCTCGACGGCGAGCTCGGCGATCCCGACGCCGAAGTAGCCGACCAGGCCGATCGCGAATACCGCCGCCGGCACCAGCAGCACCAGGCGCGGGACCCGCCGACCGGCCAACAGCGGCACCCAGCCGGGCCAGACCGTCCCCCACTGGTGGACCAGGGCCAGCGGCAGCAGCATTCCGGCGAGCAGGAAGCCCCCCTCGAAGATCAGCACCGAGAGGCCCTGGGCCAGCGGCAGGCCCTCGAAGCCCACCGCCACCTGGGCGGCCAGCCGCACCAGGCACCCGGCGACCGCTGACCAGGCAGCGATCCGGGCCCAGCGCGGCACCGGGCCGCCGGATGCGCGAGTCCGGCCGCACCGGCCGCAGTCCCCGCGGAAACGGCGGAGGTGGGCGAGCGCCGCCGCGTGCAGCAGCACCGCGCCGGTGAACGCACCGGCCCGGCTGAGGAAGCCGGCCAGGGTGAACGCCGGGCTGAGGTCGAGGATCAGGAAACCGACGACGTCGAGCAGGAGCAGCGCGCAGGAGGCCATGATGGCGGCGCAGGTCAACCACGCCGCCCCGAGCAGCGCCGGCCGCCAGGTGCGGGCGCGGCCGAGCGTGACACCGACCATCGCCGCAGCGACGTGGAGCGCGACCGCCCACCAGCCGGTCACCGCCACCAGATCGGTGCCGAGCGGCCCGAAGGACGGCCCCCCGGCCACCAGCCATGTCGCGCGCAGCGCGCCGTAGCCGATCGCCCAGGCCGCAGCGGCGTACGGCAGCCAGGCGAAACGGTTCCCGGTGGGATGGCCGGCGACCGGCGGCGGCATGGTGAGCGTCATGGCCCCACCCTGCCGCCCCCGGTCATGCGGCCCCTCCCGAGTGGGAGTGGACCGGCCTCCCCCGGAAGGGGGACGGGCCGCCGTCAGCGGATCTCGAAGCCCAGCGCCTGGGCCAGCACGATCGCCTGGCCGGCGTCGATGACCGCCCCGGCCCGCTCGACCGTCGTCGGGTCCAGCGCGGTCAGGTCGCTGCCGCGCAGGTCGGCGCGGAGCAGCTTGGCGGCGTGCAACTGCGCGCCGGAGAGGTCGACCCCGGTGACGGTGGCGCCGGTCAGGTCCGCGCCGGTGAGGTCGACCTCGCGCATGCGTACGTCGGCGAGGCGCACCCCGCGCAGGTCGGCCCGGGGCATGGCGACGAAGGACCAGTCGCCACCGCTGACCCGCAACGGGCGCAGGTCGCACTGCTCGAAGCTGCTGCCGACCAGCTTGCAGCCGGTGAACTCGGCCTCGAAGAGGTTGCACCGCTTGAAGGTGCAGCGGGTGAAGGCCGAGTCGGTGTGCCGGGAGGCGTTGAGGGCGACGTTGCCGAAGACGCACTCGGTGAAGACCGCCCCCTGACTGACCGCCTCGGTGAGGTCGACGTGGAAGAAGGAGCAGCGGACGAAGTGCCGCTCGACGAGTTCCTCGGCGTACCAGTCCTCGTCACGGTAGGTGACGTCCTCGGTGAGCTGCGACATCAGGCCAGATTAGAGTGGCCCGCCGACACTTCCCGGCGGACGTACCGGCCGATAGGTTCGGCGTCGTGAGCGTCGCAGTGAGCACCGACCCGGCCCGTATCGGTTTCGACCCCGCCCGACTGGAGCGGATCGACGAGCACTTCGGCAGGTATGTCGACGACGGCCGGCTCGCCGGCTGGCAGATCGTGGTGACCCGCCGGGGCGAGATCGCCCACTCCTCGACCTACGGGCTGCGCGACCGGGAGGCCGGTGCGCCGGTCGAGCCGGACACCCTGTGGCGCATCTACTCGATGACCAAGCCGATCACCTCCGTCGCGGCGATGATGCTGTGGGAGGAGGGCCGGTTCGAGCTGAACGATCCGATCAGCCGCTGGCTGCCGGAGTTCGCCGACGTCGGCGTCTATGACAAGGGCTCGGTGCTCAAGCCGTACACGGTGCCGGCGGTCGAGCCGATCCGGGTCTGGCACCTGCTCACCCACACCGCCGGCCTGACGTACGGCTTCGCGCAGAGCACCGTGGTCGACGGCCTGTACCGGGCTGCGGGCTTCGACCTGAGCGCGCCGCCCGGCATGGATCTGGCGGCGGCCTCCGCCGCTCTGGCCCGGTTGCCGCTGCTCTTCCAGCCGGGCACGAGCTGGAACTACGGCGTCTCCACCGACGTGCTGGGCCGGCTGGTCGAGGTGGTCTCCGGGCAGCGCCTGGACGAGTTCTTCGCCGAGCGGATCCTGCGGCCCCTGGGCATGACCGACACCCGCTGGTGGGTCGACGAGCCAGACGCCAAGCGGCTGGCCGCGCTCTACGCACCGCATCCGAGTACCGGGCAGACGCTGCGCCAGGACGGCATCGGCCACGCCGCGCTGGCCGAGCCGGGCTGGTTCTCCGGCGGTGGCGGGCTGATCTCCACGGCCGCCGACTACCACCGGTTCACCCAGTTCCTGCTGCGCGGCGGCGAGCTGGACGGCGTACGCCTGCTGGCGCCCCGCACGGTGCGCTTCATGACCCGCAACCACCTGCCCGGCGGGCGGGACCTGGCCTCGTTCGAGCCGCAGGGCTCCGCCGAGACGGTGCTCGACGGTATCGGCTTCGGCCTCGGCTTCGCGGTGGTGCTGGACCCGGTGCCGGCCCGGGTGCCGAGCAGCGTCGGCGAGTACTACTGGGGCGGGCTGGCCAGCACCGCGTTCTGGGTGGACCCGGTGGAGGAGGTCACCGCGCTGCTGTTCACCCAGCTCATGCCGTCCAGCACGTACCCGCTGCGCTCGCAGCTGCGCCAGCTGGTCTATTCCGCGCTGATCGACTGACCCGACGCGGGGCGCACTGCCCGATGGCAGCGCGCCCCGGCCGCGGTCAGACCAGCGGCTGGGCGCCGGTCGCGGTCACCTTCACCTTGCCCTTGCCGGAGAGCCCCGAGATCAGGTACGCCCGGTAGGTGCCGTCCGGCAGCACGGTCCACAGGTCCGGGGTGCCGTCGGCGTTGATGTCGGCGGCCCAGAGCGTGCTGACCGCCACGCCGGTGTTCCAGTTCGCCGCCACCTTGTACTGGGTGCGGGTCAGCGAGCCGGTGCCGTCACCGTTGTCGACCATGGTGACCCCGGTCCAGAGGTAGAGGTCGCCGGTGGTGGGGTTGTGCAGGAACAGCGCGACACCGGAGCCGACCTCGGTGCTGGCGATACGCCAGTTCTGCCAGTCGGCCCCGCCGGTCGGCGTGGGGTTGGTCAGTGCGGTGTTGTCCCCGTAATAACCCCCGGTTACGGCGAACGCGCAGGGATAGTAGTTGAGCCGGTAACCGTTCATGGCATCGCCAGCGGTGCCGACCATGTCCGGGAAGCCGTTGTCGTTGCCGTCCGCGGTGAACGCGTTCGCCAGCTGCAGCGGGCTGTTGCCGTTGGAGTCGAGCAGCTGCTCCCGCACGATTGTGAACTGGGCGCCCCGGTAGGGATCCTGCATGGTGCCGTCACCGGCACCCAGGATCACGCTACCGCCGCCTGCCGGGTCACCGGTCGCGTAGTAGTACAGGAAGTCCTGGCGATCCAGGCCGGAGAAGTGCCCGGTGAGAACCTGGGCGCCGTCGAAGTCGGCTGGCGAGGAGGTGCCGCTGACGCCGTTGCCCCGCAGGCCGATGTTGATGGCCGGGGTCTGCACCTGGCCGGTGCCGACGCCGGTCTTGGGGGACTTGACGCCGAGCGCGGACCAGACGCCGGAGGGAAGGCCGGTGCCGGGCCCGCCGACGGCGATCAGGTCCGGCACGCCGTCGCCGTCGAGGTCCTTGTCGACCGGGCTGGTGGTGACGGTCGGCGTGGGCTTCGGCTTCGCCGTGGCCGGGGCCGCCAGGGCCGGGACGAGGGCGGTCAGGGCGAGCGCGGCGGGCGCCGTCCAGGCGAGCAAGCGGCGGGTCGGAGAGTTCATGCTGTCCCCTTCGGCATTGACGATCTTGCTAACCGAACCGTACGCGCCGTTCGCAAGTTCCACGGCACAGCCCTCGGTCCGGGGAACGGCGGGATGGCCGATCCGGCACCGGCCGGGTGTTCGGCTCCCTAGCCTGATGAGGGGCGAGGACGTCGGGCGGAAGGGTGGTCGGCCATGGGCAGCATCGTCGTGTTCGGCGCCGGCGGGACCGCGGGCTCGCGGATCGCCGCCGAGGCGGTCGGGCGGGGTCACCGGGTCACTGCGGCGGTACGCCGCCCGGAGGCGACCAGCTACCTTCCGGCCGGGGTGCGTACGGTGACGGGCGACGCGACGTCCGCGCGCAGCATCCGCGAGCTGGCCGAGGACGCCGACGTGTTCGTGGTGGCGATCGGCGGCGGCGAGCGGGAGCTGTGGCGCGATGCCGCTCGGACCCTGGTCGACACGCTGCGGGAACTACCCGACCCGCCTCGGGTGATCCACGTCGGCGGCGGGGCGACGCTGCTGACGCCGAAGGGCACCCCGTACCTGGACGAGCCGGACTTCCCCGAGGAGTACCGGGACGCGGCGTTGGGCCAGGCCGACGCTTTGGCCGTCTACCGTTCCTCGGCTGACGGGGTGACCTGGACGTACGTCTCCCCGCCGCCGCTGGAGTTCCACCCCGGTGAGCGGACCGGCCACTACCGCACCGGCACGGACCAACCGGTGACCGATGACCAGGGCCGGTCGGTGCTCACCTACGAGGACCTGGCGGTGGCGATCGTCGACGAGATCGAGCGGCCGCGGTTCAGCAACGCGCGCTTCACCGCGGCCTACTGAGCCGGGATCAGTCGGCCAGCCGGGCGGGGAAGCCGCCGGTGGCGATCGGGCCCCAGGCATCGATGGTGATCCGGATCAGCGACTTGCCCTGCCGCACCATGGCCTGGCGGTACTCGTCCCAGTCGGGGTGCTCACCCGAGATGCTGCGGAAGTATTCCACCAGCGGCTCCAGGGCCTCCGGCAGGTCGAGCACCTCGGCGGTGCCGTCGACCTGCACCCAGGGCCCGTTCCACTCGTCGGAGAGCACGCAAGCGGAGACCCGGGGGTCGCGGCGGATGTTGGCCACCTTGGCCCGCTCCGGGTAGGTGGAGATGACCAACCGACCGTCGGCGTCGATTCCACCGGAGACCGGGGAGGACTGCGGCCGACCGTCGGCGCGGGTCGTCATCAGGACGACCCGGTGCCGGGGGCGGAGGAACTCGATCAGGGCGTCCCGGTCGACCCGGGTGTTGGTCGCGATCGTGCGTGCCATGCGTCGGTTCTACCAGGCCCGCCTCGACGGCGGGCGTCAGCGGGGGCGGGCGGACGCCCGGCCCGGGGCCGGCTGGGCGGGCACCCGGGGCCGGGCCGCCGCCCGCCAGGCGCGGCCGTTGGCGTAGATCACCCGAAAACCGAGGTACGAGGCGAGGGGCGCCCAGTGCGCGGAGCCCATCCGCAGTTCGGCAGCGTTGTGCCGCTGCCCGTTGGCCAGCACGTCGAGCAGCACGGTCTCGAACGCGGCCGACTCGACCCAGTCCACCTCCCGGGTGAAGCCGCAGACCAGCGCCGCCCCGGTCACGTCGAGGAAGTCCCGCAACGCGGCGTCGGAGGCGCGCAGCACCGAGCAGCTGCCGAAGTAGAGCCGTCGGCCCTCGCAGCGGCCGGCCATCCGCTCGGCGACGTCGGCCAGCTCCACGGAATCCCAGTCGGTGAGGCAGAGCCGGCTGGGTTCGCCGTGCATGGCGAAGAAGCCGACCCGGTAGTCGGCGTACTGCTTGAGCAGCCAGCGATCGATGAAGTAGAAGAGCTCGTCGCGGGTGGCGGCGTCCTTGTGGATGAAGCGGATCCGGCCCAGCCGTTCGAGTAGTTCCAGGGTGGGCAGGACGGAACCACGCTCGTTGAGGTCCCGGTGCCACTGCCCTTCGACGCAGAAGACGCCACCTCGCGCCAACGCCCACCTCCCCGCCCGCGAAGGTCGCCCTGGGTAGCCGTCGCCCGGCCCCGGCGCAGACGTTACCGGCCATGGGCCGCCCCGCGACATCACCCGTGGTGGCGTCGTAGCGGCGCTTTCGTCACCTTTGGGCGATTCTGGGCGGGATAACCCCGCACGGGAAGTTCCCAAATTCTGGTGCAATTTGCACGAACCCTCGTTGAAGTGCCGTTATGAGACTAATTCGGATGAAAGCCTGCTGTCTGGGCGAAACAGTGCCAGGGTGGGTGAGCGAGGGCGTCCGTCCGATGCCCGGATCGCACCCCAATCCTCACTCCTGTCAGGAGGGATCCTGTGCGCGTCAATTTGCTGAAACGGCTGGTCGTCACGTTGGCACTGGCCATACCCGGAGCCGCCGTCGCCTCGGTCGTCGCCGCGCCGGCGGCCCACGCCGACGGCTGCTACACCTGGAAGCGGACCCTGGCCCCGGGCAGTTCCGGAGACGACGTCCGCCAGTTGCAGATCAGGGTGGCCGGCTGGGCCGGGTACCGGAAGATCGTTCACGTCGACGGCAGGTACGGCGCCGAGACGGTGGCCGCGGTCCGCCGGTTCCAGTCGGCGTACGGGCTGCACGCCGACGGCATCGCCGGCCCGCAGACCTTCGCCAAGATCTACGAGCTACAGGACAACGACTGCACCCCGAGCCACTTCAGCTACGCCGAACTGGACAACGGCTGCGGCACGGGCGGCTGGACCGGCGGCCCGCTCTCGGCGAGCGCAACCCGGACGAACGCGCTGCGCCTGATGTGGAAGTTGGAGGCGCTGCGCCACAGCCTCGGCGACAAGCCCGTCTACGTGAACGGCGGCTTCCGCAGCTCCACCTGCAACCGGCAGGTCGGCGGCGCGTCGGACAGCCAGCACCTCTACGGCAACGCGGCCGACCTGACCTCGCGTACCTCGTCGCTGTGCCGGCTGGCCCAGGAGGCCCGCAGCCACGGCTTCAGCGGGATCTTCGGCCCCGGCTACCCCGGCCACAGCACCCACGTCCACGTGGACGCGCGTCGGGAGAACAACGCCGACAAGAGCGCGAACACGATCACCTGGTCCGCCTCGCGCTGCGGGATCTGAGCCGGCCGGGTCGACCGGTCAGACCAGGCCGGCGTCGTGGACGAGCAGGGCCACCTGCACCCGGTTGTTCAGGTCGAGCTTGGCCAGCAGGCGCGACACGTACGCCTTCACCGTCGCCACGCTCATGAACAGTTCCGCGGCGATCTCGGCATTGCTCCGGCCCTGCCCCAGCGCGACCGCGACCTCCCGCTCCCGCTCGCTGAGCCCGTCCAGCAGCCGCAGCGCCCGCTCCCGGCGGGGGTCCTGCCCGACCCCCGCGGGGGCGGTGGCGGTCACGTGCGTGATGAGCTTGCGGGTCACCGCCGGCGACAGGGCCGCCTCCCCTGCCGCGACCCGGCGGATCGCCTGGACGATCTCGGCAGGTGGCGTGTCCTTGAGCAGGAAGCCGGCGGCTCCGGCCCGCAGGGCCCGCAGCACCTGTTCGTCGGCGTCGAACGTGGTCAGCACCAGCACCTCGGGCGACCGGGGTGCCGCCCGCAACGCCTCGGTGGCGGTCAGCCCGTCCACCCGGGGCATCCGGATGTCCATCAGCACGACGTCCGGCGCGTACGCCTCGACAGCGGCCGGCACTTCGGCGCCGTCGCTGGCCTCACCGACGACCCGCACGTCCGGTGCCCCGCCGAGGATCATCGACAGGCCGGCCCGGACCAGCGCGTCGTCGTCGACGATCAGCACCCGCACCGGTGCCGCGTCGGCCCCGGCGCCGGCCGTCACGCCGGCCACGGCAGCCAGGCGGCGAGCCGGAAGTCGCCCGAGTCGTCGCGCCCGTGCTCCAGCCGGCCGCCGGCCAGGTTGACCCGCTCAGCGATGCCGATCAGGCCGGTGCCGGTGCCGGGAATCGCCGGCCCGGGGACGTCGCTGACCGGCCACCGGTTGCGGACCTCGACGGTGAGGCCGTCGCCCGGTCCGCCGGCCAGCCCGACGGCGACCGTGGTGCCCGCCGCGTGCTTACGGGCGTTGGTCAACCCCTCCTGCACGATCCGGTACGCGCTGCGCCCGACCGCCGCGGGCACCGTCTCCGGCACGGCGACCTCATCACTGAGAGTGACCCGCATCCCGGCAGCCCGGCACTCCTCGATCAGGGCCGGCACGTCGGCCAGGGTCGGCTGCGGGCGGTCGGGGACCCGCGACTCCGCGCCGTCGCCGTCCGTACGCAGCACCCCGATCACCTCGCGCAGATCCTGCAGGACGCTGTGTGCGCTGCCGCGGATCACCCCGGCCGCCCGGGCGATCTCCTCCGGCGGCGCGTCCGGCCGGAACTCCAGCGCCCCGGCGTGCAGGCTGAGCAGCGAGATCCGGTGGGCGAGGACGTCGTGCATCTCCCGGGCGATGCGGGTGCGTTCCAGTTGCCGGGCCTGCGCCACCCGCAACTGCTGCTCGGCCTCGGCCCGTTCGGCGCGGTCGTGCAGGGACAGCACCAGCTGCCGGCGCGCCCGGACGAACATCCCCCACGCCATGACCAGACCGAAGATCACCGCGGTCCAGATCATCGCCAGCCAGAACGACATGCTCGGGTCCGGGCGCAGCTGGTTGATGACCATGCTGGTGACCAGGTTCGCGCCCGCCAGCGCCGCCGCGACCGGGAACGGCCGGTGCACCACGACGGTGAACAGGATGATCAGCACAGCCAGGGCCGCGGTGACCGAGCCGAGGGTCAGCGGCAACATGGCCACGGCGAGGCCGACCGGCCAGCGCCGGCGGAACCAGAGCGCCCCGCAGGCCAGCACGCCCACCACCAGGTCGGCCGGGACGAGCCAGGCCGGGCCGGCGTTCAGCGCGATGTCGGGCTGTGGCGAGCGGGCGTCGTCGACGGCGAGCAGCAGCCAGCCGACGGCGAGCAGGAAGCACAGGGTGTCGACCAGCCAGTCCCGGGTCGTCCGCCGCGCCGCCTTCGCCGGTGAGGCGAGGGCCCCCGGCAACAGCCAGGGGTATTCCGGTACGGCGGCGCTGGTCATTCCACCATCCTAGGAACCGCCCCCGGGCCCGGCCAGCTACCAAAGTCGAGACCTACGGGTAGACCGAGGTAGCGCTGCCGTCGACCGCCGGCCGCAGCGGACGGCCGGGTGGCGCCGGCAGGCTGACTGGCATGATCACCATCGAACACCTGACCAAGCGGTACGGCTCACACCGCGCCGTCGACGACGTCTCGTTCCGCTGCGAACCGGGCACGGTGACCGGCTTCCTCGGCCCGAACGGCGCCGGCAAGTCCACCACCATGCGGATGGTCTGTGGCCTGACCCCGCCGACGTCGGGCAGCGCCACGGTCGCCGGGCGGCCCTACCGGCAGCTCGCCAACCCCGGCCGGGAGATCGGCGTTCTGCTCGACGCCTCCGCCCAGCACGCCGGCCGCACCGGCCGGGAGGTGCTGGCCGTCGCCGCCGCGACCATGGGGGTCGACCGTCGGGAGGTCACCGCGAAGCTCGACCTGGTCGGGTTGAACGCGGCCGCGGCGAAGCGCCGGATCCGGGCGTACTCGCTGGGGATGCGGCAGCGGCTCGGCCTGGCGCTGGCCCTGCTCGGTGACCCCCGGGTGCTGATCCTCGACGAGCCGGCCAACGGCCTCGACCCGGAGGGCATCTTCTGGATGCGCGGCCTGCTGCGCGACTTCGCCGACCGGGGCGGCACGGTGCTGCTCTCCTCCCACCTGCTCCGCGAGGTGGAGGCGGTCGCCGACCGGCTGGTGGTGATCGGCAACGGCCGGGTGGTGGCCCAGGGCGGCAAGGACGAGCTGCTCGCCGGCGCCGGCACCCTGGTCCGCGCCCGTGACCAGGGCGCCCTACGCGTCGCCCTGGACCGGGCCGGGCTCGACGCCACCCGGTCCACCGACGGCCTGCTGGTCCGGGCCGAGGCCGAGGCGGTCGGTCAGGCCGCCGCCGACGCCGGTGTCGCCCTGACCGAGTTGCGGCCGGCCAGCAGCGCCGGCCTCGAACAGCTCTTCCTCACCCTCACCTCCGACGCGTCGACCGGCAAGGATCTCCGATGACCACGACCGCACCCGCACCCGCCGCGCCCGCCGTCGCCCGCCGGGCCGAACCGCACCGGCCGTCCCTGCTCCGGCTGACCGGGGTGGAGCTGCGCAAGCTCGCCGACACCCGGGCCGGCTACTGGCTGCTGATCACCATCGCCCTGCTCGCCGCCGCCATCGTCACCGTGCAGCTCTTCGTCCTCGACGACGAGCGGCAGAACTTCACCGCCTTCTTCGTCCTCTCGCTGCTGCCGACCGGGCTGCTGCTGCCGGTGCTGAGCATCCTCTCCATCACCGCCGAGTGGTCGCAGCGGACCGCGCTGACCACGTTCACCCTGGTACCGAGGCGGGGCCGGGTGGTCCTCGCGAAGCTCGCCGCGATCGTGCTGGCCGCGCTGGCCTCGGTGCTGGTCAGCCTCGCCGTGGCCGCCGTCGCCACCCTGCTCGCACGGGCCACCGGCGGCGCGGGCGGCTGGTCGTTCGAGGCGTCCCTGCTCCTGCACGCGGCCGTCCTCCAGGTCGCCAACGCGTTGATGGGCGCGGCGTTCGGGCTGCTGCTGCTCAGCACACCGCTGGCGGTCGTCATCTTCCTGCTGCTGCCCAACCTCTGGTCGATCCTCAGCGAGATGATCTCGGCGCTGCGCGGACCGGCCGGCTGGCTGGACACCGGGAGGACGATGGAGCCGCTGCTCGGGCCCGACGTGACCGCGGGGCAGTGGGGGCGGCTGGCGGTGTCACTGCTGGTCTGGGTGGTCGTACCGCTGGCCGCCGGGCTGGTCCGGACACTGCGGCGGGAGGTCTCCTGACCGTGTCGACGCGGGGGTACGGCAGCGCCACGGTGGTCCGCGGAGGCGCCGGGGATCTGGTGGTGATGTGGGTCGGCTTCCCGCTGCTCGGGGCCGGGCTGGGCGCGGCGCTCACCGCCGCGTCGGGCTGGCTGGCCGACCTGCCCTGGGTGCCGTTCCAGGGCTGGTTCGAGCTACTGGCCGGGCTGCCGGCCGAGCGGGCGTACCCGGGCGGCGCGGGGGTGGCGGCGCTGGCCGGCCTGGTGCTCGCGTTCCTCGGCACCCGGGAGCGGATGACCGTGACGGTGGGCCGGACCGAGGTACGGCTGCACCGCGACGGCCACGGCCGGGACATCGCGCGGGCCGGGGTGACGGGAGTCTTCCTCGACGGCAAGGCGCTGGTGCTGCTCGACGCCGACGGCGCGGAGCTGGCCCGGGAGCAGTCGGACCTGGACCACGGGAAGCTGCGTGCCGCGTTCACCGGTCAGGGCTGGCCGTGGCGGGATCGCGACCCGCACGAGGCGGCGTACCGGCGGTGGGTGGAGGGGCTGCCGGGGCTGCCGACGGGGGCGGAGGCGGTGCTGCGGGCGCGGCAGCGGGCGCTCGACGAAAACCGGGGCGGGGAGGCCCGGGAGTTGCGCGGCGAGCTGGCGCGGCTCGGAGTGGTGGTCCGGGACGAGAAGAAGCGGCAGTACTGGCGGCCGGTCCCGGGCCAGCCCGACCGGGACCACCAGGGGCGATGAAGCCCCGCGCGCTACCCGCGCCCGCCCCGGGCCGGACGCAGGTCCGTACCGGCGAGCAGGTCGTCCAGCGCGTCCAGCTCCGCCCAGCCGTTGACCGCGACCCGCCCGGCGGGGTCGACCACGATCTCCACCCGGTCGGGGGTTCGGGGCAGTTGGTCGAGCAGGTCGGGGAACCGGTCGCCGAGCAGCACGAACTCCTGGTTCGTGGAGCCCACCCAGGGTCGTACGGTGTCGATCAGGTCGGCCCGGAACGGCCCGGCGACCAGTAGGTCCGTCTCGGCCAGCAGGCGCGCCACGTCGTCGCGGCCGGCCTCGATCGCGCGTTCGAGGCCGGCCCGGGTGTAGCCGGTGAACGTCATCACCGAGCGACCGGCCCGGCGTACCCCGGCGGCCACCTCGGCCAGCGCGGCGGCCTGGTCGAACGGCTCGCCGCCGAGCAGGGTGAGCCCGTCGGTGGCGGTGTCGAGCACCCGCCGGACCAGGTCCGCCGGGGCGACCGGGTCACCGCCCCGGAAAGCCCACATCTGTGGGTTGAAGCACCCGGGGCAGCGCACGGCGCAGCCCTGCACCCAGACGGCGGTGCGTTCCCCCGGCCCCTCGGCGCGGGTGGCGGCCAGGAACCGGGCGACCCGCACCAGGTCGGCCCGGCCCGCCGGCCCCCGTCCCGGGCCGGCCTCAGAAATCGAGTACGCGTCCATGCGGCTGGCCGGGCGTGGCGGGACCGGCCGGCGGTACGCAGACCAGGACGTCCCGCAGCCGGGCGTACTCGTGCGGGGCCAGTTCGGCGGCGGCGACGAACTCGGCGACGCTGCCGAACCCCCGGCGGCGCTCCCGTTCGACGAGCACCCGGTGCACCCGGGTCGCGTCGAAGCCGGGCAGGGTGGTGAGCTGGGCGGCGTCCACGGTGTTCACGTCCACCGTGGACCCGGACTGCGGCACGTCCCAGGACGCGGCCGGCGGGGAGGCTTGCGCCGGTACGCCGACTCCCGGCGGAACCGGCGACGCGAAGCCGCCGGCCATCGGACCGCCGGGCGAGGCGAAGCCACCGGCCACCGGACTGCCAGGCGGCGCGAAGCCGTCGGGAGCACCCGGCGGAGCCGGCGCGAACCCGCCCGTCGTGGGGCTGCCGGACGGCCACGTCGCCGGGGTCGGGGCGGGGACCGGCGGTGGGGCGAGCGGGCCCGGCGGGTAGCCGGTGGCGGACCAGCCGGTCGGCTGCTGGTACCAGGGCCGGTGGGTGGCCTGCCAACGCAGCCAGGCCGAGTTGATCAGGAGCGCGTGCACGATGCCCCCGATCCAGATCATGAGCATGACCGCGGTCGCCACGTTGCTCAGCACGGACTCTTTGTCGGCCTCTCCGACAGTCGCGAAAGCGGCCCAGCCGAGCAGCGCGTAGCCGATGCCGGAGATCCACCAGGCGGGTCGACGCGTCCGTAGACCGACATAGATGAAGCCGAATCCGCCAAGGCAGCCGCAGCCGAGGATCGGCAGGAGCAGCCACCAGCTGTGCAGCAGCCGCCACTTCCCGTCGACCCCGGGATTGGGCGGCCCACCCGTGACCGGCGTCGCCGGCAACCCCGGGCCGTAGGCCGCGGGCGGCGAGCCCGCCGGGTACGCGGGCCAGCCGCCGTCAGGCGCGGTCGACATCGCGGTCCTCCTGTCGGGCGCTCACCTCGGCACGGGTGAGGTCGGCGGTGTACGCGCTGTCGACCGACCGCGCGGCGAGCAGGTCCTCCAGCACGGCCACGTAGTCCAGGCAGCGCTCGCCGAGGACGTCGTGGGTCTGCGCGGTCACCGAACCGTCCGGGTGCACGGTCACCTCGACCCGGGGCCGGCCGGTCACGCCGTCCGCCCCTCGACGGCGAAGACCAGGCGTACCGAGGCGTCCTCGGTGACCTCCTCGGACTCCAGGCGCAGCCCGGCGGCGGGGGCCTGCGCGCGCAACCGGTCGAGCACCGCCCGCTGCACCTGGTGCCCGTACGCGGCGTCGACCGCCCGCACGATGGCCGTCGCGCGCTCCTCGTCCACGTCGCCGCGCAGGTGCGCCGTCCAGATGCCGTCCGCGTCACGCTCGAAGTCCGCGCGTACCCCGGCCCAGGCCGCGGCGAGCGTCTGGCCCTCGACGCCGACCACCGCGCCGGTGTCCCGCAGCGCGGCGGCCAGCAGCGTCTCGTCGCGCATCCGGGTCCGCACCTGGCAGATCGTGCGCCCCTGGTCGTCTCGGTCGGTGGCGGCGTGCACGGCGGCCACCGAGGCCACCGCCAGGGGTAGCAGTAACAACGAGATGCTCACCAAGGCTCCCTCGGATGGGTGGACGGCTCAGAATTCCACGCGCCGGCCGCCCTGCGGTCCGCCCGCGTGGGCCGATCCGGCGGCCCGGTTGTCCAGGTCCCAGTCCTCCGCGGCGGTCGCCGCCACCGCGCGGTTCTCCGCCCAGGCCCGGACGGCATCCAGCCGCTCGGCCTGGGTGACGCTCAACGGGACCATGTTCATCAGTGCCCGCAGCAGGTCGTCGCGGCGCAGCGGGCGGCGCTCGGCGTACGCGTCGACGAGTCCGCCGACGACGGCCTGCTCGATCTCGGCGCCGGAGTAGCCCTCGCTGAGTTCGGACAGCTCGGTGAGCAGGGCGTGGTCGAGGGCGAGGTCGCCCGCCACGGCCGGGTGACGCAGCCGGCGGGCGATGTGCACCTGCCAGATGGCGGCGCGTTCCGCCCGGGTCGGCAGGTCCACGAAGAAGATCTCGTCGAACCGGCCCTTGCGCAGCAGTTCCGGGGGCAGCCCGGCGAAGTCGTTGGCGGTGGCGATGACGAACACCGGCCGGGTCTTCTCCTGCATCCAGGTGAGGAAGGAGCCGAACACCCGCGCGGAGGTGCCGGAATCCCCGCTGCCGCCCGCGAAGCCCTTCTCGATCTCGTCCAGCCAGAGCACGCACGGCGACACGGCCTCCGCCGTACGGATCGCGCCGCGCATGTTCTGCTCGCTGGAGCCGACCAGCCCGGCGAAGACCTTGCCGATGTCCAGCCGCAGCAGCGGCAGCCCCCAGGCGGCGGCGACCGCCTTCGCGGTCAGCGACTTGCCGCAGCCCGGCACGCCGGTGATGAGCACCCCCCGGGGCGCGGGCAGCCCGTACGCGGCGGCCTCGGCCAGCCACGATCCGTCCCGCTTGGCCAGCCAGCGCTTCAGGTTCTCCAGCCCGCCGATGTCGCCGAGCGGCACGCTGTCGTCGACGAACTCCAGCAGCCCGGATCGGCGTACCGCCTGCCGCTTCTCCTCGTGCACCACGCTGAGGTCGTGGGCGTCGAGCACCCCGTCGTCCACCATGGCTCGTGCGAAGGCATTTTCCGCCTCGTGCAGGGTCAGCCCGAGGGCCGCCTTGGCCAGCCGCTCCCGGCCGCGCTCGTCCACGTCGATCCGGATCCGGCCGCTGGCCGTGTTCGCGCTGATCATGGCGTCCAGCACCGCGCGAATCTCCGCCTCGGCGGGCAGCGGGAAGTCCACCACGGTCACCTCCTTGGCCAGTTCCACCGGCAGGTGCGGCACCGGGGAGACCAGGACGAGGGTGCGCGGCACCGGCCCCGAGCGGAAGGCGGCGGCGAGGTCCCGCAGCCGGCGTACCACACCCGGTTCCGCCGGCCGGCCACCCGCGCCGAGGGCGGGGTGCAGGTCGGTGAAGACGACGACGGCGGGCTCCTCGATCCGCTGCGCGGCATCCAGGGCGGCCTCGGCCCCGGTGGTGCCCTGCCGGCCGCCGCCGTCCGGGGAGACCAGCCCACGGGTGGCCGACCAGGTCCACAGCCCGCGGGGGGTACGCACCTGGAGCGCGTCCTGCGCCACCGCGGCGATCTCGGCGAGCACCCGCTGCTCCTCGTACGACTCGACGAGCAGCACCGGGACACGTGCCTTCAGCAGCTTCGACAGTGTGTCGCGGAAACCGGCCATGCTGACGCCTCCCCTTGAGCGGCCCGCCGAGCCGGCACTGTAACACCGGGGCTCCTGGGTGCTGCCCTGTCGCCGGACGCCGCCGCCCGTTACCGTTCCCGGTCGGGGAGGTGCCGGTGTACGTCGTATCGGTGATCAACTACAAGGGCGGGGTCGGCAAGACCACGATGACCGCCAACATCGGGGCCGAGCTGGCCAACCGGGGGCTGAAGGTGCTGCTGATCGACCTCGATCCGCAGGCCAGCCTGACGTTCAGCTTCTACGAACCCGACGACTGGCGGGACCGGCTGCGCGACGGCCGAACCGTCAAGCGCTGGTACGACGGCCTGCGCGGGAACGATCCGGCGGCCACCCTCGGCGAGCTGGTGGTCACCCCCGGCCCCGCCAACGCCCAGCTCAAGGGCACGGGGCGGCTCGACCTGATCGCGTCCCACCTGCAACTCGTCGACATCGACCTGGCGTTGGCGCGTGGGGTGGCCGACGGCGACGAGTACGACGCCGAGCTGTTCCGGGTCCGCGGCTCGCTCGACCAGGGGCTGCACGACCCGGCACTGGACCCGTACGACCTGGTGCTCATCGACTGCCCGCCGAACTTCAACGTGGTCACCCAGTCGGCGATCATCGCCAGCGACCACCTGCTCATCCCGGCCCGGGCCGACTATCTGTCCACCCTGGGCATCGACTACCTGCACGGCAACGTGCGGGAACTGGTCGACCGGTACAACGCGGACTCCCGCCGGTTCGCCAAGATCCGCCGCCACCACAAGGTGGCCCCGGGCATCGCCGGCGTGGTGTTCACGATGATCCAGCTGATGGCGCAGCGGCCGATCGCCGCGCAGCAGGGCTACATGGATCAGGTCAGCGCGCTGGGCGTACCGGTCTTCCCGACCGCGCTGCGGGAGAACGTGACGCTGTTCGCCACGAACACCCCGCGCGGGGTGCCGGTGGTGCTGCGGGACCGGGTCACCGCCCCGGCGGTACGCGAGGAACTGCGGCAGATCACCACCGAGTTCCTGGCCAACCTCCAGCCGGTGGGGGCGGGCGCATGACCGACCCGACCCGTACCGTGCTGGCCCGGGTGGCCGAGTTCCTGACCGGTCTCTCGGCCGCGGACGTGGCCGCCCTGGCCGAGGGACGCGCCCGGCTGGCCCTGCTGCCGGCTTCCCGCGCCACGGGCGGCGAGTCGCCGGCCACCCGCGCCGCCTCACCCACGCCCTCCGGGGTGGACGTCGAGCGGGCGCACGCCGCGCTCACCGCCATGTCGCGGCGCGACGACGCTACGGCGTACCTGGCGTCCTGGACGACCCGGGCGTTGCGCGCCCTCGCCGCCCGGGCCGGGCTGCGCGGGGTGGCCGGGCTGCGGAAGGCGGAGCTGGTCGAACGGATCGTCGACCGCACCGTCGGTTTCCGTCTCGACTCCACCGCCATCCGCCAACGCTGATCCGCGACGCCCTCTCGGCGCGCGTCGGCGGCCCGACGGCCTACGCCGGCAGCCCCGGCCACCCGCCGCCGAGCGGGCGGCCCGGCCAGCCGGCCCCCACCACGCGCCATAGGCTGGGCACCAGCGACGTCGAGGCGAGGAGGCCCGGATGACCCGCTACGCCGCCCTGCTGCGGGGCGTCAACGTCGGCACCACCCGGATCGCGATGGCGGACCTGCGTCGCCTGGTCACGGGCCTCGGGCACGAGGACGTGAAGACCTACCTGCAGAGCGGCAACGTGGTCTTCACCAGCCCGCCGACGAGGGCCGAGATCCTGGCCGAGGGCATCGAGCGGGCGATCACGTCCGAGTTGGGGCTGACCGTGCCGGTGCTGGTACGCAGCGGCGGCGAACTGGCGGCCGTGGTCGACGGCAACCCGTACGCCGACCGGCAGGATGACCCGACCCGGCTACTGGTGGCTTTCCTGTCCACCGCGCCGGCGAAGGCGAAGGTGACGGCGCTGACCGTCCCCGGCGGGGAGAACCTGGAGTACGCGGTGACCGGGCGGGAGGTCTTCCTGCACTACCCCGACGGCGGGTACGGCCGGTCGAAGTTCACCAACACCTACCTGGAGAAGAAGCTCGGTGTGGTGGCCACCACCCGCAACTGGAAGTCGGTGGGTGCCCTGCGGGACCTGACGGCGGGCTGACCACGAGGGCCGGCAGGCCCGCCGCCAGGCGAAATGCGCCTAGTCCAACTTGGTGATCACGACACACGGATACTGGCAGTCGCTCGTATTGCCCGGTGCGGGCTGTCCCCACGGATCCGACGTTCCGAGGAACGGGTTGCAGCCGTTGGTGTCGCAGCTATATGTCGTGCTCCCGGACCCCGGGTCGGGGTGGCGACTCGATCTGGGTGCGCTGGTGGGCGCAGCGGGCGCGGTGGGTGGCGCAGTGGGTCCAGCCTGCCCAGCGGACCCGGTGGACGCAGCGGGCGCGGCAGGCGCCAGCGGCGGAACGACACCGGCGGACGGTTGTCCCTTCCCTGGCGTGCTGGTCCGGGGCGGTTTGGGCCGGGTGGTGGGCGGCGACTGAGACGGGGGCTGTTGCGGATCGGCGTCCTCGGTCTCGACCACCACGTCGCTTCTGTTGGGGTCGACAGCCGGGGAGCCGCCCCGGTCGCGCATCAGGCGGACGGTGAACGCCACGGCGATCAGGACGAGCAGGAGCACCAGCACGCCCGACAGAACCCGGGCCGCCCAACCGGTGCGGTACATGATGGGAGGCACCAGCCACCGCAGCCCCTTGGGGCGGGGGACCTCGTCCGCCGGGTCGTGGCGGTGGATGCCCTTCCAGCGCCACTGCCGCTGTTCGGCGGTCGCTGAGGTCAGCGCGCTCGGGTCGGAGCCGGTGCCGGTGCCTATTGCCGCTTCCCAGGCGGCATCGGTGGGAGCGGTGGCCGGCCCCGAACTGTCCACGTCGGGTACGGCACGGGCGGCGGCGGGCGCGTCAGGCTCGGGGTCCGTCGGCGGATCGTTCAGGAGCCCGGCCGCACCGGCACCCGCCGGCAACGCCGCAGGCTCCCGATCCGGCACGGTCGAATCCCGATCCGGCGCGGCCGAATTCCGATCCGAGACGACCGGCTCCCGATCCGGCGCGGTCGGCTCCCGATCCGAGACGACCGGCTCTCGATCCGGCACAGCCGAATCCCGATCCGGCACGGTCGGCTCCCGATCCGGGACGGCCGAATTCCGATCCGGTTCGACCGCCGGCGGGACCGGGTCGGCCGATTGGGCGCTCGTGGCCGCGTCCGGCTCGGGTGCCGCCGGCTGGGACGGCGTGCCGGTGTTGTCCGGACCGGACCGGGTGGCGGCGACGGCGATGCGGCGACGGGTGGTCAGCCAGCTCTCGACCGCGGCGTCATCGCCGCCGCAGGCTCGGACAAACGTGGCGAGCAGGTCCTCACGGGGCAGTGTGGTGCGGGTCAGCACGGCAGCGATCGTGCTGTGCGGCAGCACGGCGCCCGAAGCGGCGGCCCGGCGCTGCAACTGCCGGTAGGTCAGGCCCGTCCACTCCTTGAGCGCGCGCATCGCGGTGACCAGCTCGGCCGGCGTGCCGGCGCTGGGTGCCCGCGTCGGGTCCGCCGGAACCGCGGTGTCCGGCCCTGCGGATGTGCCGTCACTCTCGTTCGAGGCGGCTGTTACCTGGTCCAACCCCAGCACGTCGGTCTCATCCTCCTGACGGCCGTACGAGGATCTTCGCTCCCTGACCGGTCTTCCCGGTCGCGGCCGTGCCGGATCGGAGCGGAGGCGTCGTCGATCCCGTTCGAGATCCAAACAGGACGGTCGAGGCGCACTCCGGCTCAAGATACCTGAGCGTGGCGGGCGCCGGGTGCCCGACAATCTGCCGCTGGCCACGGTGGTCGGCGGCTCCCCCGGCCGGGTGGCCCGCGACCGGACGCGGTGGCGGGCCACCCCTTATGTCAGAAGTGGTATGCCGTGTGGTATTCGGGCACCAGGACCCGGCTACGCGGTGACACCCGCTGCACGGCGGTGATCAGGTCTTCGAGGCGCTCACGGTCGGTCTTCTCCACCACCGGCGGGTTGGTCAGCGGGGTCTCGAAGTTGTCCCAGTGCACCGGCACCACGACCTTCGGATAATCCAGCGCCGCCATCAGCCGGGGCACGTAGTCGGCGGTCGAGGTGGTCGCCGCGGAGGCCACCATCGCCACGTCGGGGGCGAGCCCGGCCAGGTTGCGCTCGTTGAGGTCGCTCGCGCCCATGAAGAACACCGCCGGGCCGCCGGCCACCCGGATCTGGTACGCCAGGGTGTCCCCCTCGGGAAGGTCGGCGATGGTCACCGGCTTCGGCGGCTGGCTGTGCCGTACGCCGGGGAAGGCCACCGACCATGACTTGTTGCGGCTGTGCAGGGAGCTGACCACCTCGACGGTGTAGGTGCCGAAGTCCAGCACCTCGCCGCCCTTGACCGGGACGAGCTGCCCCGCCGGCAGCCCGTACGCCAGCCCGAGGTGGTGCGCGGTCAGCGTGCCGAAAACCCGGGCGCCGGTCCGGCCGGCGAGGTACGGCACGTCGTTGAAGTGGTCCCAGTGGGTGTGCGTGACCAGGATGTTCTCGGCCCGGTCCACCAGCGGGTCGATGACGTCGGTGGCCACCTCCAGCGGGGTGTCCTCCCGGAACGCGCCCTTGAACAGGCCGGTGTCGTAGCGGCTGAGGTACGGGTCGACCAGCACGGTCCGGTCGCCGATGTCGATGCGCCAGCCGGACGTACCCCACCAGCGGAAGCTGACCGCGCCGGAGCGCCGGCCGGTGGCGGCGGCGACCGGGGCGGCGGCGACCGGGGCGGCGGTCGCCGGGGCGGCCTGGGCCGGCGCACCGGCGGCGAGCCCGCCGGCCGAGACGGCGGCGGCGCCGATCGCGGCGTCGCGCAGGAAGCGCCGGCGGTCGTACGAGTGGTTGTCGAGCATGGTGTCTTCTCCCCCGTCGGTCGGGTGGTCGGTGCGTCCACCCCAGCACCGACCGGCCCGCCCTGTCCAAGATCGACCACCGGCACCGCCGATATGCGACGGGATATCAGTGCAGCTCAGGGGGGCCGCCACGACCCTCGGCCGGCGGCGGATTCGCGCCTGCCCGCAACGCCTCGACGGCGGTACGGGCCGCCGCGCCCATCGCCAGGTCCACGTCGATGCTCCGGGTGCTCAGCCGCTCGGTGCGGGCGTAGACCGCGATGGCGTACCGGCCGCCGTCGGGGTACTCGGCGACGCCGGCCTCCAGGTGCAGGCCGGGCAGGGTGCCGGTCTTGCCGGCGACCCGGACGCCGGGCGGAAAGCCGGCGGCGAGCCGGGTCCAGAAGAGCTGGCGGCTCATCAGCTCGCGGACCGCCGCGCAGGCAACCGGCGGCCCGGCCTCGTCGCGCCAGATCAGGCCGAGCAGCCGGGTGATCTCCCGGGCCGTGCTCGACGTGGTGTGTCGCGGGTCGAAGACCCGCATGGACCGGACCTGCTCGGCGCCCAGGGTGGGGAAGATCCGGGCGAAGTCGGCCTCGGTGCGGGCGCCGACGTCCGCGAGCATCACCTCGACCAGCTCCCGGGGACCGCCCACGATCCGGGTACGCGGCAGCCCCAGCTCGGCGGCGAGCATCGGCAGCACGTCCGGCCCGACCCGGTGCAACAACAGGTCGGCGGCGGTGTTGTCGCTGACCGACATGGCGAAGTAGGCGAGGTCACGCAGGGACACCTCGACGTCGTCGGCGCAGCCGGCGATGCCCCACCCGCCGAGCCGGTCCCGGGCCCGCACGAGCACTCGTTCGGTCGGGTCGAGCTGCCCGGCGGCGACCTGCCGGGCGAACTCCAGCACCAGCAGGATCTTGAAGACGGAGGCGATCACCACCTGCTCGTCCGCCCGGACGGCGACCTCCCGCCCCGGATCGTCCACGTCGACCACGTGCACACACCCGCTGACCCCGGGCCGCTCCAGCACCTCGCGGACCTGCCCCCCGATCGCCACCCCCACACGCTAGCCCCACCCACGGTCCCGGCCCGGCGGGGCAGCCCCGGCCGGATCGCGGAGGGTACGTAGGGTGCGGGATCGTGGATCTCCTGCGGCAGCTACGACACTTCGTGGTGGTGGCCCGGGAGCTGCACTTCGGGCGGGCGGCCGAGACACTGGGAATGGCGCAGCCGCCGCTGAGCCAGTCGATCCGGCGCCTGGAACGGGAGCTGGACCTCGCGCTGTTCGACCGGTCGCAGCGGCGGGTCCGGCTCACCACCGCCGGTCAGCTCCTGCTCGGCGAGGCGGACGACCTGCTCGCCGGGGAGCAGCGGCTGCGCAACCTGATGGCCCAGGTACGCCGGGGAGCGCTGGGCGTGCTGCGGGCCGGAGTGCCGCCGGAGACCCCGGCGGTGACCCTGCGGGCGCTGCTCGACGGGCTCGCCGCCCGGGCACCCGGACTCGACGTCGACCTGCACGAGCTGACCAGCGCCGAGCAGCATCGGATGCTAGCCGAGGGGCGGCTCGACGTCGGGCTGCTGCACCACCCGGTCGAGACCGCCGGGCTGCGGACGGGACCACCGGTGGACGTACCCCTGGGGGTGCTGCTGCCCCGCACGTCGCCGCTGGTGCGGGCGCGCGAGGTCGACCTGGCGGAGCTGGCCGGCCTGGACCTGGTCACCGCTCCCCCGGCCACCGCGCCCGGCTGGCACGAACACCTGCTGGCGGTCTGCCGCCGGCACGGCTTCTCACCGGCCCGGGTCCGGCACGCGCGCAACCCCGAGTTCCTCCTCGGCCTGCTGCTCGCCGGCGGGGCGGTGGCCGTCGAGCCGGAGGCGGTGGCCCGCCGGGAGCCCCGGATCGCCTGGCGGCCGGTCGTGGACACGCCGCTGGTGAAGCGGACGTCGGCGGCCTGGCCGGACCGCGCGCCCCACCCGGCCGCGCCGATGTTCGGGCAGCTCGCGGCCGAGGTGCTGGCCGTCGCCGAGCCGGCACCGGCCGTGGCTGTCGCACCGGCCGCCCGGCCGTGGCCGGTGCTGTTCGAGGCCGACCACACCCCGGCCGGTTGACCGGCCGGGATGCGGCGGTGACGGGTCGACGCGGGGCGGGCGGGTAGTGGCCGAATTGTCGCGGATCGCCCGTCGGCGCCGGTGAGGATGCGGCCGGATCGGGTAGGAGCATCCGGTGGCAGGTCCGGGGCGACGGCGTGGAAGCGTTCCCGGCCCCGACGACGGGAGATGAGGCTCGATGGCCGTGAACACCGTTCCCAACATCGCCTTCAACGACGGCAACATGATCCCGCAGCTCGGCTTCGGCGTGTTCCAGGTCGAGCCGAAGGACACCGCCCGGGCGGTCGGCGCGGCCCTCGATGTCGGCTACCGGCACGTCGACACCGCCGAGATGTACGGCAACGAGGCCGGGGTGGGGCAGGCGATCCGGGCCGCCGGGCTGGACCGCGGCGAGGTCTTCGTCACCAGCAAGCTGAGCAACGACTGCCACCGCCCCGACGACGCCCGCCGGGCGTTCGAGGCGACGTTGCGGGCGCTGAAGTTCGACTACCTCGACCTGTTCCTGATCCACTGGCCGCTGCCCACCCGGTACGACGGCGACTACGTCTCCACCTGGAAGGTGCTGGAGGAACTCCAGCGCGACGGCCGGGCGAGGTCGATCGGCGTGTCGAACTTCCAGGTGCCGCACCTGAAGCGGCTGGCCGCCGAGGCTGAGTTGACGCCGGCGGTGAACCAGGTGGAGGCGCACCCGTACTTCCGCAACGAGGAGGTGCGCGGGTACGGCGCGGCACACAACATCCTCACCCAGGCGTGGTCGCCGATCGCGCAGGGCAAGGTGCTCGGCGACCCGACAGTCGTCGACATCGCCGAAGAGGTCGGTCGTACCCCGGCCCAGGTCGTGCTGCGCTGGCACGTGCAGCGCGGCGACATCGTCTTCCCGAAGTCGACCACCCGGAAGCGGATCGAGGAGAACTTCCAGATCTTCGACTTCGAGCTGGACGACGCCGCGATGGACCGGATCGGCGCCCTGGACCGGGGCGAGGACGGCCGGCAGGGCCCGAACCCGGACACCTTCGACTACCTGCCCGGCTGAACTCAGCTCTCGGCGTCGGGGCCCACCCGGACGCGCTCGCCAGCCCGGCGGAAGGCCGCCGCGGTCGGCGAGCCCGGCGCGGGGACGTAGACGATCAGCCGTTGGTCGGTCTCCGGCACGTGCAGCACCCGGCACTCGAACTCCAGCGGGCCCAGCTCCGGGTGGGGCACCCGCTTGACGGTGGGCCGGCGCTCCCCCACCTCGTGCTCGGCCCACAGCGCGGCGAACCGCGGCGACACCCCGAGCAACTCGGTGACCAGGCCGGCGATCGCCGGGTCGGCCGGATACCGGCCGTACGCGGCCCGCAGGTCGGCCACCGCCGTACGGGCGAACCGCAGCGCCTCCGGATCGTTCCAGTGCGACTCCGGAACCGCCCGCCCGAACATCGCCCGGATCATGTTGCGTTCCTCGGCGGGCACCGCCGACAGCTCGCCGACGAACCAGGTGGCCAGCCGGTTCCACGCCAGCACCTCGTACGCGGCGTCGACCAGGTAGGCCGGTGTCTCCGTCATCGCGTCCAGCAGGTGTCGCAGCCCCGGCGGCACCTCCCGGCTCGGTCCGATCGGCTCCGGCGGGCTCGCTCCGGCGATCCGGAACAGGTACGCCCGCTCGTCGCGGCCAAGCAGCAGTGCCCGGGCCAGCGCGGCGAGCACCTGACGGGACGGGTGCGGGCCCCGCCCCTGTTCCAGCCGGATGTAGTAGTCGATGGACATGCCGGCGAGCTGGGCGACCTCCTGCCGGCGCAGGCCCGGCGTGCGTCGGCGTACCCCCTCGGGAAGGCCGACCTCGGCGGGGCGCAAGCGGGCGCGGCGGGTGCGCAGGAAGCCGGCCAGTTCGTCGCGGCGCAGCACGGTCATGGAGTCCAGCCTGCCGCAACCCCGCCCGCCCAGCGTGGTACCGCCGGTACCAGGCTCGGCGGGGCTCTCCCGGTCGCCCGGTCCCGGCGGCAACCTCGGTGCCATGACGACGACGATCGCCCTGGTCACCGGGGCCAACAGGGGAATCGGGCTGGCCACCGCCCGGCAGTTCGGCGCACGCGGGTGGACGGTGCTGGTCGGCGCGCGGGACGCCGCGCGGGGCCGGGAGGCGGAACGCGCGCTGCGCGCCGAGGGGGCGGACGCCCGGTTCGTGCCGCTGGACGTCACCGACGCCGCGTCGGTCGCCGCCGCCGCCGAGCTGGTCGAGCGGGCGTACGGGCACCTGGACGTGCTGGTCAACAACGCCGGCATCATCCGGGTGGACGGGTCGGCGCTGCCCAGCGAGACCACGCTCGGCACGCTGCGGGAGGTGTTCGAGACGAACGTCTTCGGCGTGGTCGCGGTGACCAACGCCTTCCTGCCGTTGCTGCGCAAGGCCCCGGCCGCCCGGATCGTGAACGTCTCCAGCGAGGTCGGCTCGATCGCGGCGATGACCGACCCGAGAGGTGCCCTGTTCCCGCTGGCGTCGGTGCCGTACCCGTCGTCGAAGACGGCGCTGAACATGGTCACCGCGATGTACGCCAAGGAGCTGCGGGACACCCCGATCAAGGTGAACGCGGCCAACCCCGGCTACTGCGCGACCGACTTCAACGGGCACGCGGGGTTCCGGACGGCCGAGGAGGGCGCGGAGGTCAGCGTGCACCTGGCGACACTGCCGGCGGACGGGCCGAGCGGGCTGCTGTGGGGCTACCAGATGGACGCCGGCGGCGGCTACGGGACGCTGCCGTGGTGAGGGCTTGACTTCCAGCGCGCTCGAAGGTCGAGGGTGGTCGGCGTCGGCTCTCGTCCCACGGGGAGGACCCATGAGATACCGCACCATCGGCACCGATCCGGCGACCCGCCGCGAGGTCAGCGTGCTCAGCCTCGGCGCGATGCTCTTCGGCACCGCCACCGACGAGGCCACCTCGTACGCCATTCTCGACCGCTACGTCGAGGCCGGCGGCACCTTCATCGACACCTCGGACAACTACGCGTTCTGGCAGAACGGGGGCCAGGGCGGGGAGAGCGAGGAGCTGCTCGGTCGCTGGCGGCGCAGCCGCGGCGTGGGCGCGGAGGTGGTCGTCGCCACCAAGCTCGGCGCGCGGCCCCTCGCCCCGGGTACCAGCTACGTGGACAATCCGGAAGGTCTGTCGGCGAAGGTGATCCGCGAGTCGGCCGAGCGCAGCCGGGAACGGCTCGGCGTGGAGCGGCTGGATCTGCTGTACGCGCACATCGAGGACCGGACCGTGCCGCTGCGGGAGACCGTGGAGGGGTTCGCGGAGCTGGTCGGCGAGGGCTCGGTCGGGCTGCTGGGCGCGAGCAACCACCGCGCCTGGCGGGTGGAGCGGGCCCGGGCGCTCGCCGCCGCGGCCGGGCTGCCCGGGTACGAGGTGCTCCAGTACCACCGCAGTTACCTGCCCAGCCGGGTCGACCTGCCGATCGAGCTGGACCCGGACGGCGACGTAGGCTGGGTCGGCCCGGACCTGGCCAGCTACCTGCGGGCCGAGCCGCAGCTCGCCCTGGTCGCGTACTCGCCGCTGTTGAAGGGCGCGTACGCCCGGCCCGAGCGGCTGGGCGTCGAGTACGACCTGCCGAGCACCCCGGCCCGGCTGGCCGCGCTGCGGTCGGTCGCGGCGGAGACCGGTGCGACGGTCAACCAGGTGGTGCTGGCCTGGCTGATGGGCGGGGACATCCCGGCGATCGCCCTGGTCGGCGCGTCCTCGGTGGCGCAGCTCGACGAGAGCCTGGCGGCCGTCGACCTGGAGCTGACCCCGGAGCAGCGGGCCCGGCTCGACGCGGCCCGCTGACCCGCCGGTCCCGGCGCGGCGGCCTCCGGGGTCGCCGCGCCGGGACCGTCACCCGGTCAGGCCCACCCGCCAGTCGTTGGAGCGCATCAGCTGCCCCGGCGGGTAGTCGAACTCGGTCTCACCGAGCAGGGTGAAGCCCGCCTTGCGGCAGACGGCGTTGGAGGCCGGATTGTCGACCGACGGGTAGGCGTGCGCGGCGCGCCGATCGCCGCACGCCGCGGCCTCCGCGATCGCCGCGCGCACCGCCGCAGTGGCCAGCCCCCGCCCCTGGTACGCGGGCAGGATCGCCCAGCCCATCTCGTAAACCTGCTCGCCGTGCCACTCCCGTGCCCAGTAGCCGACGCTGCCCGCCTTCTCCCCACCGGGGAGCACCACGGTGTACAGGTATCCGCTACGCGGGCCGGGGCCGCGCACGTACCGCTCGTGGCGGGCGACCACCTGCTCGTCGGTCTCCGGCCCGCCGGTGTGCTCGCGCACCTCGTGGGTGTTGAGCTGCCGCAGCAGGTCCAGGTCATCGCCGCTCCATCGCGCGATGCGCACCTCGGTCATGCCATCTCCCTCATCCGGCGTCGCGCGCAGTAGAGCAGCCGCCACCGACACCGGGGTCCCGCCAGATTTCATCTGGCGGCGGACTGGCCGCCGTCTCGCGCCTGACAGCTGAGAGACGACGAGGGCGGGAGGGAGCATGGCGCCGCTACAACTGGCTGTGATCATCGGCAGCACCCGGGCGGGCCGGATGGCCGACCGGATCGCCGACTGGTTCGTCGAACAGGCGCGGCGGCACGACGAGCTGGCGGTCACGGTCGTCGACCTCGCCGGGTACGACTTCCCCGCGCGTTTTCCCGCCGAGCCCACCCCGGCCATGCGCTCGTTCGTGCGGCAGGTGAGCCGTGCGGAGGCGTTCGCCGTGGTCACCCCGGAGTACAACCACAGCTTCCCGGCCTCGTTGAAGCAGGCGATCGACTACGCGTACGACGAGTGGCAGGCCAAGCCGGTCGGCTTCGTGTCGTACGGGTGCGGTTCGGTCGGCATGCACGCGGTCGACCAGCTCCGGACCGTCTTCACCGCGCTGCACGCGGTGACGGTGCGGGACGTCGTCGGCGTCGACCTGCTCGACGGCGAGCTGACCGGGCAGGTCGCGGAGCAGCTGCGGCAGGGCGCGCGGGTGCTCCTCGACGAGCTCTGCTGGTGGGGTCTGGCGCTGCGGGAAGGCCGTGCCGCGCGCCCGTACGTCTCCTGAAGATGTCGAGATGAAAGGTAGGAATCATGGGCAACCGGAACACCGGCCTGGCCGTCGAGGCCGACGGTCTGGTCCGGTCGTTCGGCGCGACCCGCGCGCTCGACGGCCTGGACCTGCGGGTCCCCGCCGGCACCGTCTACGGGCTGCTCGGGCCGAACGGGGCTGGCAAGACCACCGCGGTCCGGGTGCTGGCCACGCTGTTGCGCCCGGACGGCGGACGGGCCCGGGTCTTCGGCCACGACGTCGTGGTCGAGGCGGACGCGGTGCGCGCCCGGGTCAGCCTGACCGGGCAGTACGCCTCGCTCGACGAGGACCTGACCGGGATGGAGAACCTGGTCCTGCTCGGCCGGCTGCTCGGGCTGGGCAAGCCGGCGGCCCGGACCCGCGCCGAGAACCTGCTCGACGCGTTTGGTCTGCGCGAGGCGGCGGGCCGCCAGGTGAAGAAGTACTCGGGTGGGATGCGGCGGCGGATCGACATCGCGGCGAGCATCCTCAACACCCCGGACCTGCTCTTCCTGGACGAGCCGACCACCGGCCTGGACCCGCGCAGCCGCAACCAGGTGTGGGAGATCGTCCGGGCGGTGGTGGCGCACGGCACCACGGTGCTGCTGACCACCCAGTACCTGGACGAGGCCGACCAGCTGGCCGGCCGGATCGCGGTGGTCGACCACGGCCGGGTGATCGCGGAGGGCACCCCGGGCGAGCTGAAGTCGTCGGTCGGCTCGGGCACCATCCACGTACGGCTGCGTGACCCGGGGCAGCGCACTGCGGCCGAGCAGCTGCTGCGGGTGGCGCTGGGCGTGCCGGTGCAGCTGGAGCCGGATCCGGTGGCGATGACAGCCCGGGTCGGCGAGGACGGCACCGACCTGGAGGCCGGCGAGCAGGCGGCGCGGGCGCTCGGTGAGCTGGCCCGCGCCGGCATCGTCGTCGACGACTTCTCCCTCGGCCAGCCGACCCTGGACGAGGTGTTCCTGGCCCTGACCGATCACCCCGCCGGCACGGCCGACGAGCGGGACGACGAGCTGGAGGCGGCCCGATGAGCGACACCGCGACCACGACCGGGCGGGCACCGTCGGTCTACGTGCCGTCCGCCGAGGCGTTGGCGACCGTCCTCGCGCCGGGCGCCCGGCCGCCACGGCCGAGCGCGTTGTCGGCGTCGCTGACGTTCGGTTGGCGGGCGATGTTGAAGATCAAGCACGTGCCGGAGCAGCTGTTCGACGTGACGGCGTTCCCGATCATCATGGTGCTGATGTTCACGTACCTGTTCGGCGGTGCGCTCGCCGACAGTCCGCGGGACTACCTGCAGTTCTTCCTGCCCGGCATCATGGTGACCAGCGTCGTGATGATCACCATGTACACCGGTGTCGGTCTCAACAACGACATCGAGAAGGGCGTCTTCGACCGGATCAGGACGCTGCCGATCTGGCGGCCGGCCGCGCTGGTCGGGATGATTTTCGGTGACGTGCTGCGCTACGTCCTCGCCGCCGTGGTCATCCTCGGCGTCGGGCTGGCGCTCGGGTTCCGGCCCGACGGCGGGCCGCTCGGGGTACTGGCCGGCATCGGCCTGCTGGTGGTCTTCTCGTTCGCGTTCTCCTGGGTCTGGACGTTCTTCGGCCTGGTCCTGCGCAGCGAGAAGTCGGTGATGGGGGTCAGCATGATGGTGCTGTTCCCGTTGACCTTCCTGAGCAACGTCTTCGTCAGCCCGAGCACCATGCCGGGTTGGCTGCAGGCCTTCGTCAAGGTCAACCCGATCACCCATCTGGTGGCGGCGGTACGCGCGACGACGGCCGGATCATTCGACGCGACGAACACGCTGTGGCTGCTGCTCTGGAGCGCCGGTTTCGTGGTGGTCTTCGGGACGCTGACCATGTACCGGTACAACCGCCGGTGACCTCGACGGGGGTACCGCCCGGGACGTGGCGGTGCCCCCGTCCGACCGGTCCGCCGGAACGCCGGTCTAGAGGCGCCAGGGCACGGGCTCGGCGGGGAGGTAGCGGCAGGTGCTCCCGGTGGAGACGGTGTCGCGCAGGTGGCCGGCGAGCGCCGGATGGCGATCGTCGAGCCGGCGCAGGGTGTCGCGGATCCGGGCGGTGACGGCCTTGCGGGCACGCTCGGCCTCGTCGCCGAGCCGGCGGGTGCGGCCGGCCAGCCCGGCCGCGGCGCGCAGCTCGGCCAGCAGCGCGGTGCGCTCCGCGTCGAGCGCGGCCTCCTTCTCCTCGTCGCCGCGTACGACGGCCCGGTCGATCTCGTCGTCGAGCCGTCGCAGGTGGCGCCGGTAGTGTGCCTTCGCCTCGTCGTCGAGCACCGGATCGCCGCCGAGCCGGCGGGCGGCGACGAGTTCCGGGCCGGCGGCCGGGTCGAGCAGCTCGACGGCCGGGACGTCGACGCCGGGACGGCTCAGCAGCAGGTGCAGGTCGTGCAGGCCCTTGGCGTCGGGCAGGTGCACCACGTCGCCGCCGTACGCGAGCCGCCACACCGCGCCGTCGCGGCGGAACTCGTGGTCGACCGCCTCCTGTCCCGGTCCCCTTGATGCCGGGCCGGAGCCGGCAGGGTCCGGCCCGGCGGACGGGACAGTCGGTTCCGGTGCCCCGACGCCGAGTCGGTGCAGCACCTGCGCCATGCCGAGCGCCCGCGCCTCGTCCGCCGCGCTGGCACGCAATCGCGCCGCCCTGGCCGCGTCGCCCGGGCGGCCGCGCGCGGTCAGCGCGTCCACCAGCGCGGCACGGCTGATCAGTGACCAGGGCCGAGCGCCCATCCGGTCGGCCGCGTCCCGCGCCGCCTCGAACCCGGCGACTGCGTCGTCCCAGCGCTGCTGCGCGGCGTCGACGCCGGCCAGCCAGTGGTCGACCGGGCCGCCGATGTCGCAGCCGAACAGCGCGGCCATCCACCGGCTGCGGTGCGGGGTCAGTGCGGCACGCGCCTCGGCGCAGCGACGTGGGTCGCCGGTCGCGGCGGCGACCTGTGCGCACAGCCGCAGCCACAACGGTGACACCGCGCGGGGGTACGTGGTGCCGGCGGCCTCGATCGCGGTGGCCAGCCGGACGGCCGTCCCGGTGTCACCGCGTTCGGCGGCGGTGATCGCCCGGAGCAGCTCCGGGTGCGGATGCCCGGCCGCGTCGAGCCCGTCGAGCAGCGGGTCGAGCTCGGCGAACCGCCCCTGCAGCAGCAGCCGTGACCAGCGCAGGTGGTGGCCCATGAACGCGTGGTCGGCGTGTTCCCACTCGCCGAACCCGTCCATCTCGGCGAAGTGGGTGTCGGCCTCGGCGAAGTCGCCCCGGAAGCCGGCGATGATGCCGGCGTCGATGGCCGCCGCCATCCGGTGCCGGGCGACGTCGCCCTCCCGGCAGGCAGTGACGAACGCGGTGAGTTCCCGGTGGTAGCGCGGGTCGCCGAGTTCGAGCAGCGCGACCCAGCGCAGCGACGTCGCCCACAGCTCGGTCTCCCGGTCGCCGGTCCGGCGGCCCAGGTCACGGATCTCGGTGGTCACCGCGGCCCGGTCGGCGGCGGTGCCGAGCCCCCACGTCGCGTCGTGGCGGGCCCACAGGCTGAAGGCGAGCGCTTCGTCGTCCTGGCCGTGGCGGGCGAGCGCCTCGGTGGCGGTGATGAGGTCGGCGGCCAGGGTGCTCAGCGGGATGCCGCGGTCAGGCTCGCCGATGAGCCGCCGGTACGCCTCGCGTACCAGCTCCTCTGGCTCGGCGAGGCGTCGGATGGTGGCCCGCTGCCGGTGGACGGTGAGCGCGACGCGGGCCAGCAGTGCTGGCTCGTCGAGCCCGCGCGCCAGCGCCGCGGCGTCGGCGAGCAGCCGCTCGGCCTCTTCGCGGCCGCCGGTGTGGTGCAGCAACTGGGCGAGTTCCACCATGACCTTGACTCGTCGTGCCGGCTCGCCGGCCACCTCCAGCGCACGCCGAAAGTGCAGCGACGACTCCTCCAGGGCCAGCCGGCCGCCGGCATCCCGGGCGGCGCTGATCAGCAGGTCAGCGGCCCGGGGCGGGTCGAGGTCAGGGCCGGCGAGCCAGGCGTGGCGCGCCAGGTCGGCCGGAATCAGTTGATCGGCCAGAGTCGCCGACCGGTCGACGGCACGGACCACGGCGGCGTGGCGGGCACGCCGGTCGGCGTCGGGCATCCCGTCGTAGATAGTTTCCCGGACCAGGTCGTGGGCGAACGCGAACCGGCCGCCGCCGCGGGCCACCACGAGCCGGGCGGACACCGCGCGGTCGAGGAGCCGGTCGACCTGTGCCACGGGACTGGGTACGCAGGCGGCGAGGAGGCCGCGGTGGAAGACCCGGCCGAGCACGGCGGCCACGGTGAGCGCTTCGACCACCGGGGCGGGCAGGTGGTCCAGGCGGCGGCGCACGGCTTCCCGTACGCCGGGCGCGATGGTGGTGACCAGACCGTCGACGCTCCACAAGCGGGCGGTCTGCTCGACGAAGAACGGGTTGCCGCCGGTGCGCCGGTGCACCTCGTCGACGAGACCGGCGTCGGGCTGCCGGTTCGCCGTACGGGTCATCAGCGCGGCGACCTCGTCACGGGACAGGCCGGTGAGGGTGACGGTGGTGGCCTTGGCGGTCAGTGGGAGCAGCAGCGGGCGCAGCCGGTGGTCGCCGGGCTCGACCTCCGCGTCGCGGTAGGTGCCGATCAGCAGCAGCCGTTCGAACCAGGTGTGCTGGGTGGCGAACTGCAGCAGCCGCATCGAGGCGGGGTCGGCCCAGTGCAGGTCGTCGAGGACCACCACGACCGGCCGACGCTGGGCCACCGCGACCAGGGCGCTGGTCACCGCGTCGTGGAGCGCGAACTCCGCCTGGCCGCCATCGTCGTCGGCGACGGGTTCGGTGCCGGCGGCCTCGCCGAGCAGCGTGGCGAGCCCGGGCTCGGCGGCCTCCCGTGCCAGGTCCCAGTCGTCGGCGGAGCGGCGCAGGCGGCGTAGCACCTGCACCCAGGGCCAGTAGCCGGGCGCGTTGTCGGAGTCCCAGCAGGCGGCCCCGAGCACGAGCGCGTCGCGCTGCCGGGCTTCCTCCGCCGCGACGGTCACCAGGGTGGTCTTGCCGATGCCGGCCTCGCCGGTGACCAGGACGAGGCCGCCGTGGCTCATGGTCACCCGATCAACTTCGGCGCGCAGCAGGGCTGCGGGGTGCTCCCGCCCGATGATCGCCTCGCCGAACCGCGGCTCCATGACCTCCCGACCGTAGCCGACCGGTCCGACAAGTCCGGACGTGGCGACCCTCTCCTGCGACGACTAGCCGCCGGGGCAGCGGGTACGCCGGGCGCATGGGTAGTCACAAGCCGAACAAGCACGACCCGGGCGGTGAGTCGGCACGCGCGGGACGGAATTCCGGCAGCGGGGCCCGGGGCCGGCAGGGCTCCGAGGTCGAACGCTCCCCGGAGCGGCGACACCTGCGGGCCGCGACCGGGACCTCGGGCACCGAGCGTGACCACGGCCGGGCCAGGGTCGAGGGCGGCGAGCGCGTCCAACGCCAGGGAAACCGCTGACCGCCAGTACATCCGGGGGGTGATGACGAGGTGCCGAAGTTCCTGTTGGAGTCGACCTTCACCATCGACGGGGTCAGAGGGCTGGTCAACGACGGTGGTTCCAAGCGCGCCGAGGTGATCCGGGAAGCGGTCGCGGCCATCGGCGGGCGGACGGAGTCCGTGCACTTCTCGTTCGGCAAGTACGACACCTATGTGGTGTGCGACCTGCCGGACCACAAGACGGCAGCCGCGCTGACCATCGCCATCCGGGCGGCGGGCGGGGTGCACACCCGGATCACGCCGGTGCTGACACCGGAGGAGGTCGACGAGGCGACCCGGATGAAGTTGACCTACCAGGCCCCGGGCAAGTGAGCCGGTAGTCCGGACCCGCCATCCGAGACGGCCACGCTCGACCCACTCATGGTCATCTCATCGTCCACTACGGTGGTCCGGACAGCTGGCCGAGTGGGGAGAGTGAGCCTGGGTGTTGCGCATCGGCGTGCTCGGTCCCGTACGCGTGACACTCGGCCGGCGGCCCGTCCGGCTCGGCCCGAAACTGGTGGAGCTGCTGGCGATCCTGCTGGTCGAGGCGGGCTCGGCGGTGCCGGCGTCCCGGGTCGTCGAGCTGATGTGGGGTGCCGAGCCACCACCCGGCGCGCGGGCCACGCTGCGTAGCCACGTGTCGCACCTGCGCCGGGCGCTGGGCGACCCGGACGGGCCGGTGGTGGTGACGGTCGGCTCGGGCAGCAGTGCGGCGTACCGGCTCGACCTGCCGGCGGACGCGGTCGACCACCGCCGGTTCGAGCGCTGGTGCGCGGAGGGCCGCCGGCTGCTCGACACGGGCGAGCCCGATCTGACCGAACGCGCCGCGGCGCTGCTCGATCGCGCGCTGGCGTTGTGGCGTGGCCCGGCCTTCGCCGACGTGGCGGACCGCTCGTTCGTGCTGCCGGAGGTCGCCCGACTCGACGCGACCCGCCGGGCCGCGCGGCGGGGGTACGCGGAGGCACTCAACGCGCTCGGCCGGCACGCCGAGGCGATCGCGCAGTTGTCCGGCGCCCTGGTCGACGACCCCTACGACGAGGCCGTGCGGCGGCTGCTCGCCCTGGCGCTCTATGCCGAACAGCGGGTGGACGAGGCGGCCGAGGTCTGCCGCGAGGGCGTGGTGCTGCTGCGGGAGCGCGGACTCGACGCGCCCGAGCTGCACGAACTCCAGCGGGACATCCTGCACCGGCGGCTGCCGCCGCGAGCGCTGTCGGCCGACCGTGACAAGGCGCTGCGGCCCTGCCTGCTGCCGCCCGACCCGCCGCAGTTCGTGGGTCGCGCCGACGACCTCGACCAGGCCCGGAGGCTGCTGCGCTCCGCTCCGGGCGGCTCCCCGCTGGTGCTCGTCGGAGGACCGGCCGGCGTCGGCAAGACCCTCTTCGCGGTACGGCTGGCGCACACCCTGCTGGACGACTTTCCGGACGGGCAGTTGTTCGTCACGATGCGTGGGTTCGACCCGACGGGGACGCCGGTCACGGCCGGGGAGGCGCTGCGCGGCTTCCTCGACGCGCTCGGCGTGCCGCCCGATCGGGTGCCGGCCACGATCGAGGCGCAGGCCGGGCTCTACCGCAGCCTGCTGGCCGATCGGCGGGTGCTGGTGGTGCTGGACAACGTCCGCGACGCCGAGCAGGTCCGCCCGTTGCTGCCCGGCGCGGCCGGCTGCGCCACGGTGGTCGTCAGCCGCAACCAGCTCTCCGGGCTGGTGGTCGCCGAGGGCGCCCGGCCGCTGCGCCTGGCGCCGCTGCCCAGGAACGAGTGCCGGGAGCTGATCGCCCGCCGGTTGGGGGCGGCGCGGCTGGCCGGCGAGCCGGCGGCGGTGGAGGCGATCATCGACGCGTGCGGGCGGCTGCCGCTGGCCCTGGCGATCGTGGCCGCCCGGGCCGCCGCCCACCCCGAGTTCACGCTCGCGGCGCTCGCCGCGGAGCTGCCGCCCGGCGGCGGACTCGATGCCTTCACCGTGGGCGACACCGGCACCGGCACCGACGTACGGGCCGTCTTCTCCTGGTCGTACCACGGCCTCACCCTGGCCGCGGCCCGACTGTTCCGGTTGCTGGCCGCACACCCCGGCCCGGACATCGCGGTCGCCGCCGTGACCAGCCTCGCCGGTCAGCCCGCCGACGAGGTACGGCCGACGCTGCGGGAGCTGGCGGCGGCGCATCTGGTGGTGGAGCACGTTCCGGGCCGGCTGCTCCTGCACGACCTGCTCCGCAGGTACGCCGGCGAGCTGGGCCGCGACGACCCCGAGTTGCCGGCGGCGCGGCAGCGGGTGGTGGAGCACCACCTGCACGCCGCGCTCGCGGCCGACCGGTTGCTCTGGTCGCACCGCGACCCGCTGGCGGTGCCGCCGGCGGCCGCCGGTGTGGCCGTCGAGGGGTTCACGGACCAGCCGGCGGCGCTCGCCTGGTTCGACGCCGAGCACGCGGTGCTGCTCGCCGTGCTGGAGCTGGCGGCGCGTTGCGGGCTCGACCGGTACGTGTGGCCGCTGGCGTGGGCGACCACCAACTTCTTCGCCCGCCGGGGACACTGGCCGGACTGGGTGCGGGCCGGGCAGGCCGGGGTGGCCGCCGCGCGGCGGCAGGGTGACCGTGCCGCCGAGGCGGAGGCGCACCGGACCCTGGGCGGCGCGTACGTCCGGTTGCGCCGGTTCGACGCCGCGCGGAAGCACTACCGGCAGGCGCTGGAGTTGTTCGCGCGGCTCGACGACCTGGTCGGGCAGGGGTTCACCAACCGCAGCCTGGGCTGGCTGTGCGAGCAGCGGGGCGACATCGGCGAGGCGTTGCGCCACGACCAGCGGGCCCTGGAGCTGTTCCAGCACGCCGGCCACGAGCGGGGCGTGGCGAGCACGCTCAACTCGGTGGGTTGGTGTCACGCGCTGCTGGGCGAGCACGAACAGGCGATCGCGCACTGCCGGCGGTCGCTGGTCCTGCTGGAGCGCATCGGCGACCCGGTCGGCATGGCCGGCGCGTGGGACAGCCTCGGGTACGCCTACCGTCACCTCGACATCGAGCAGGCGATCTCCTGCTACCGGGAGGCGCTCGCGCTGTACGAGCGGCTCGGCGACCGCCCCAACGAGGCCATCACCCTCCGCTACCTGGGTGAGACCCAGCACGCGTCCGGTGACAGTGCTGCCGCCCGGCGTTCCTGGCAGCGGTCGTTGGAGATCCTCACCGAGATCGAGCATCCGGACGCCGCACGGGTCCGCGCGCTGCTCAGCGAGGAGTTGTGACGGCCCGCCCGTGAGGTGCCGCACCCCCCCGTCCTACAGGTGCGGCACCGTCGGGGCGGACGAGGTCGTCAGGGAGCGCTCAGTCCGTGACCTCCTCGTCGGCCTCGTCGGCTGTCGCGGTGACGCCTGTCCGCGTGCCCGCGCCCGCCCGGAACCGCCGCTGGAACGGCCCGCTGAGCGGATGCTCGCGTCGCGCCAGGACGCTGTCGTCGTGCTGGTGCAGCGCCCGGTAGGCGAGGTTGTGGCTGCCGGTGAGAGTCGACCGGGTGCCCTGGCGCACGGTGATGACGTTGAACATCCGTCCTTCCCCCAGCCGGGATTTGAGAGCGACGGACGCAACTGTGCCGGCAAGCTGTGGAAGCGCTGTGGAAGGCGGCGGAGCCGCGGCACCCCGGCCGATCCCTGGTCAGCGGGAGTCGGTGACCACGTGCGAGCAGGCGGGACAGGCCGCCGCGCCCTGCTCGGCGAACCATCGGCAGGTACGCCGGATCGCGCACTTCGGCAGCTCCACCTCGGCCGGAGCCACGACCTCCTGGTACGAGTCGGCCAGCCGGGCGCCCAGCCCACAGTGGTCACCGGTCCAGAACCCGCAGGACGAGGTGACGCAGGGCCCGGCGAGCCGGTAGCGGGACTCGACCGGGGCGTCCGAGGCCGCCGCCTCGGCGAGGGCGACCTCGGCCGGCATCGCCGGCGTGACGTAGGCGACCCGGCCCGCCGGAGTGATCATGCCGAGGAAGACCGTGGCGTTGGCCGCGGGTGTACTCGGACACATCCGCTCCGGCGGGTCGGCCCGTCGGGCGACGTCGGTCACTTCTGGATCCAGAACCCGATGTCGTTGATCTTCTGACCGAGTTCGTCGGCGGAGATGCCGTCCAGCACCCAGAGGCCACGCCACTCGGGGCGGAGCCTGATGTTGCCGTGCCCGACGGTCAGCGGGTTGGCCAGCTTCGCGTTGGCGGCGGCGAGGGCGGCCAGGCCGGCCTTCTGGATCTCTCGGGAGATGAGGCTCTCCTGCTCGGGGGTCAGGTCGACGCCGTCGACCACGAACCGGAACTCGCTGCGGGACATGTGTTACCTCCGGTCACTCGTACGATTCGGTGCCCAGCCCACGGCGCAGGCTGGTCCGGGTGAAGGTCGCCCAGCCGGCGCGGGTGGCGACGTCGACGCGCTGGCCGGCGCGGGTCAGCGCGCGGCCGGCGTGCTCCTGCCAGCGGGACGCGGTGGCCGAGCGTTCGCCCCACAGTTCCCGGCACGCGGCGACCGCGAAGGCCACCTGCGCGGGCGAGCCGGTGAAGCCGGCGACCCCGTCGCCGACCTGGATCGCGCCGCCGGCCAGCGGGGTCACCACCGGGAAGTGGTGGTGCAGGCTCGCCAGGGTCGCCCAGTGGCTGCCGTCCAGGCGGGCGGCGGCGAACCCGTCGTGCGGCTCGTCGTCGCGCCGGTAGCGGATGGCGTGCAGGGTGAACACCTCGCCGGACCGGTCCACGCGGCCTTCGATCCGGACGGGTGCGCTCCAGGCGGCGGGTGAGTTCGCCGACCAGAAGGCGAGCCAGGCGACGAGCCGGTCGTGGAAGTCGGCCTGGAGACGGGCCGGTGCCGGGCCGCCGCCCGGCGCGTGGAGCAGGGCCGAGCCGATCCGGTCCCGGGTGACCAGTGGGGTGGGGGCGTGGGTGGGACTCGCCGCGGCGGCGGTCGAGGTGGCGGCCAGGCCGGTCGCGGTGACCGCCGAGGCCGCCGCCGCGCCGGCGAGGAGCCGCCGACGCGAGAACGGGGGTTCGTTGTGTTTCATCGTCGGCCTTTCGTCGACGGCAGTGCCTCGACGCTATCGACCGATATTGATCAGCTGAATGCGCTCTGTGACGGGAGATTGACAGAAATGTCGATGATCGACGGCGGCGTGAATCCCTGCTCCTGTGGCAGCGCGGCCGGCAGGCCACCACGCCGGCTCAGGACGGGGCACCGGTCGGTGCGGCACGGGTGCCGTGTGGTGCGACGGCGCACGTCAGCCGGGCGCCACCGCGGGCAGTGGCCGCGCCGACTGCGCCGGAACGCTCGCGTTCCGGGATGGCAGGACCACCGTCACGACGAGTCCGCCGCCGTCCCGGGGGTAGGCGTGCACGGTGCCGCCGTGCGCCTGGGCCACCGCCCGCACGATCGACAGGCCGAGCCCGAAACCACGCCCGACACCGGCCCGGTCCTCGGCGCGGCTGCGATCGCCGTTCGGCCGGGGGCCGGCCACACGCTCGTGGCGTAACCGCCGGAACGGTTGGAAGATCGTCTCGATGTCGTAGCTGGGCACCACGGGGCCGGTGTTGGCGACCACCAGGGTGGCGCGGCCCTCGACGATGCGGGTGCTGACCTCGATCTCGCCGCCGGCCGGCAGGTTGTGCCGGACCGCGTTCTCCACCAGGTTCTGCGTCAGCCGCTCCAGCAGCACCGGCTCACCGGCCGTGGACGCGGGCGCGAGCTGCCGGCGTACGGTCAGCTCCGACGCACCGGCCGCCGCCTGGTCGAGCACGTGGCCGGCGATCTCGGCGAGGTCCACCGGCGTACGGTCGACCACCTGCTGCTCCGAGTCGGCGAGGGTGAGCAGCCCGTCGATGAGCCGTTCGTGGCGTTCGTTGATCGCCAGCAGGGTCTCGCCGAGCTGCCGCAGCTCGGCCGAGGCACCCGGCCGGGACGTCGCCACCTCCAACAGCGACCGGTTGAGCGCGAGCGGGGTACGCAGCTCGTGCGACGCGTTCGCCACGAACCGCCGCTGACCGTCGAAGGACCGGTCGAGCCGCTCCAGCATCAGGTCGAACGTGTCGGCCAGCTCCTTCACCTCGTCCCGGGGCCCGTGCAGCGCGATCCGCTCGTGCAGGCCCCGTCCGGCCGCGCCGGCGGCGGCGATCCGCCGGGCGGTGCCGGTGATCTGGTGCAGCGGTTGCAGTGCCCGCCCGGCGATCAACCAGCCGAAGCCGAGGGCGACCGCCGAGATCAGCAGCAACGCGAGGCCGCCCTGGGTGAGCAGCGACTCCAGGGCGGTCCGTTTGGCCTCGTCCTGGGCTTCCTGGAGCAGGATCCGCACCTGTTCGGTCGCGCCGCCCGGGTTGGTGAACCTGCCGACCGGGCCCGGCGTGACGACCTGGGCCCGGGCGAAGACACCGTTCAGCGGCTCCCGCATCCGCTGGTCCACGAGCACGTAGGTCACGCCGAGCAGGACCAGGCCGGCGAGCAGCAGGAGGCCGCCGTGGACCAGGGTCAGACGCGCGCGGATGGTCAGTCGCTTCACCGGATCTGATACCCCACTCCGGGCACCGTCTCGACCACCTGCGGGTCGCCGAGTTTGCGGCGCAGCTTCATCACGGTCACCCGTACCACGTTGGTGAACGGGTCGATGTGCTCGTCCCAGGCCCGCTCCAGCAGCTCCTCGGCGGAGACCACCGCCCCGCCCGCGCGTACCAGTTCCGCCAGCACCGCGAACTCCTTGCGGGACAGCGCGACGTACCGGCCGTCGCGGTGGACCTCCCGCCGGGCCGGGTCGACCACGATGCCGGCCCGGCTCAGCTTCGGCGGGACGGCCGGCCGGGCCCGCCGGCCCAGCGCGTGCACCCGGGCCGACAGTTCGACCAGCGCGAACGGTTTGACCAGGTAGTCGTCGGCGCCCAGGGCCAGGCCGGCCACCCGGTCGCGTACCGCGGCGGCGGCGGTCAGCATCAGCACCCGCGTCTCGCCGCCGCTGTCCACCACCGCCCGGCAGACGTCGTCGCCGTGCACCACCGGCAGGTCCCGGTCGAGCACCACGACGTCGTAGTCGGTGACGCCCAGCCGTTCCAGCGCGGCGTCACCGTCGTACGCGACGTCCACCGCGAACGACTCCCGGCGCAGCCACTCGGCGATGGAGTCGGCCAGCAGCGTCTCGTCCTCGACCACAAGCACTCGCACCGTCCCATGGTGCCCCCGCCTCGGGTAACGCCGCCGTTAACGCCGACGGTTACGCCCCGGATACCGCCGTTGCGGTCGACTCGTCCCTGTCGGCCGGCGATCCGCGCCGGCCGGAGAGGAAGGAGTTGTGCCATGCGCCTACGGGCGTCGAGATCACTGCTCGTCCTGCCGATGCTGCTCGGGCTCGCGGTCACCGGCTGCGCGGGTACCGACCAGGACGGGGAGCAGGTGGCCACGGCCGGTGGCGGTGCCGCCGCCTCGCCCAGCGCCACCGTGGCGCAGGTCAGCGACGAGGACCGGCAGCGCGAGTTCGCCAAGTGCATGCGGGAGAACGGGATGCCCGACTTCCCGGATCCGGAGCCCGGCGAGGGCGGCAAATTCCGCGTCAAGATCCCGGCCGGACAGGACCGGGAGAAGGCGCAGGCGGCCATGGAGAAGTGCCGCAGCCTGATGCCCAACGGGGGCAAGCCGGTCAAGCTCGACCCGGAGCAGGTGGAGATGGTGCGCCAGCTCGCCAAGTGCATGCGGGAGAACGGGGTGCCGAACTTCCCGGACCCGGGCCCGGACGGCGCCCTCGAACTCACCGGCGACGCCGGCTTCGACCCGGAGAGCCCGTCGGTGCAGGCCGCGATGGAGAAGTGCCGGAAGGACGGCGGCGCACCGATGATCATGAAGAGGACCCAGTGAGCACGACGAGCGAGCCGGATCTGCGAGACCCGCAGTCGCGAGTGGAGGTGGGATCGCTGAGTGTCGACGCGACCGCGCCGGCCGGAGCCGCACCGGCGGGCGGCGGGCGGAAGCGACGTCGCCGTGCGCGTACCCCGTTGGTGATCGTCTCCGCGGTGGTGGTCGCCGCCGCCGCGGGGGCCGCGGTCGCGGTCGGGGCCGACGGGCGCACCGGGGGTACGGCGGCCAACGGCGGGCTGCCGCCGGCGACCGCCCAGGTCACCCGGCAGACCCTGGTCGACTCGGAGAGCTTCGACGGGGAACTCGGCTACGGCGCCACGCGCAGCGCGACGCTGCGCACCGCCGGCACCCTCACCTCGCTGGCCGCCACCGGCAGCCAGGTGACCCGGGGCAAGCCGCTGTTCGCGGTCGACAACGCCAAGGTGGTGCTGCTGTACGGCTCGCTGCCGGCGTACCGGACGCTGGGGCCCGGCATGTCCGGCGCCGACGTACGGCAGTTCGAGAAGAACCTGAAGGCGCTGGGCTACACCGGGTTCACCGCCGACGACGAGTACACCTCGGCCACCGCGGACGCGGTACGGCGCTGGCAGGAGGACCTGGGTCTACCCGAGACCGGCCGGGTCGAGCTGGGCCAGGTGGTCTACGCCGACGGGGCGGTCCGGGTGGACAGCCACAAGGCGGACGTCGGCGACCCGGCGCAGCCCGGCCAGGCGGTGCTCACCTACACGGGCACCGCCCGGGTGGTGACGGTCTCCCTCGCCGTCGACGACGAGCGGCTGGCGAAGCGGGGCGCCAAGGTGAACGTCTCGCTGCCCAACGGCAAGGACGTCACCGGGACGATCACCAACACCGAGACGGTCATCGAGGCCGGCAGCAGCGGGGCGGGCGGCGCCAGCGACCCCGAGACCAAGATCGAGGTCACCGTGACGGTGGCCGACCCGAAGGCCCTGACGGGCTTCGAGCAGGCCTCGGCCAAGGTGGCGTTCACCGCCGCCGAGCGCCGGGACGTGCTCACCGTGCCGGTCGCGGCGCTGCTGGCGCTGGCCGAGGGCGGGTACGGCGTACAACTGGTCGAGGGTTCCGCCACCCGGATCGTCGCCGTCGAGACCGGGCTGTTCGCGTCCGGCCGGGTGGAGGTCTCCGGTGCCGAGCTGGCCGAGGGAGCGACGGTGGGGATGCCGACGTGACCGCCGACGCGGTTGTCGAGCTGGCCGAGGTGAGCAAGGTCTACCCGGGCGGGGTACGAGCCGTCGACGGGGTCTCGCTGACCATCCGATACGGCGAGCTGGTCGCCATCGTCGGCCCTTCCGGGTCGGGCAAGTCGACCATGCTGCACCTGATCGGCACCCTGGACCGCCCCTCCTCCGGCCGGGTACGCATCGACGGGTACGACGTGGCGGGGCTCGGTGACCGTCAGCTCTCCGCGCTCCGGTCGTCCCGGATCGGCTTCGTCTTCCAGCAGTTCCACCTGGCCGCGAACGTGCCGGTGCGGGACAACGTGGCCGACGGGCTGCTCTATTCGGGCGTACCCCTGCGGGAGCGGCGGCGGCGCGCGGAGGCCACGCTGGTCCGGGTCGGCCTGGGGCACCGCCTCGACCACCGGCCGCACGAGCTGTCCGGCGGCGAGCGGCAGCGGGTGGCGATCGCCCGCGCGGTGGTGGGTGCGCCCGCGCTGCTGCTGGCCGACGAGCCGACCGGCAACCTGGACTCCGCGTCCGGTGCCGGGGTGCTGGCGTTGTTGCACGAGCTGCACGAGGCCGGGACCACCATCGTGGTGATCACCCACGACCTGGAGATCGCGGCCGAGCTGCCCCGGCGGGTGCAGATGCGGGACGGCCGGATCGTGGCCGACCAGCGCTCCCTGGGGGTGCCGGCATGACCGAGCGGAAGCCGGTACGGCTGGTGCCGGCCCGGATGCGGCCGCGGGACATCGTGCGGGTCGGCGGGGTCGGGTTGCGGACCCGGCCGCTGCGGGCCGTGCTGTCCGCGCTGGGCATCGCGATCGGGATCGCCGCCATGGTCTCGGTCGTCGGGATCTCCGCGTCGTCGCGGGCGGAGCTGGACCGCACGCTCGCCGAGCTGGGCACCAACCTGCTCACCGTCGCTCCGGGCAGCGGGCTCTTCGGCGGCGACGCCCAACTGCCGACCGAGTCGGTGGCGATGATCGGGCGGATCGGGCCGGTGCGGACCGTTGCCGCCACCGGGCTGCTCTCCGGTTCGAGGGTGTACCGGTCGGATCTGATCTCCCGTAGTGAGAGCGGTGGGATCGCCGCCCGGGCGGCCAGCCTGGAGCTGCGGGACACCGTGGGGCTGGAGGTGGTCAGCGGCACCTGGCTGAACGCTGCGACCGCCCGCTACCCGGCGGTGGTGCTCGGCGCCACCGCGGCCCGACGGCTCGGGATCGGTGCCGCCGGGCCGGACGTGCAGGTGCAGCTCGGCGGGCGCTGGTTCACCGTGGTGGGGATCCTGGCTTCCGCGCCGCTGGCTCCGGAGCTTGACCTGTCCGCGCTGGTGGGCTGGGACGCGGCGACGTCGTACCTCGGCTTCGACGGGCATCCGACCACGGTGTACGCCCGCACGGCGGACACCGCGGTCGAGGCGGTCCGGGCGGTGCTCGGCGCCACGGCGAACCCGGAGGCGCCGAACGAGGTGAAGGTGTCCCGGCCCTCCGACGCGCTCGCCGCGAAGCAGGCCACCGACGCGGCGTTCACCGGGCTGCTGCTCGGGCTCGGCGCGGTGGCCCTGCTGGTCGGTGGCGTCGGCGTGGCGAACACGATGGTCATCTCGGTGTTGGAACGCCGCCCGGAGATCGGCCTGCGCCGTTCGCTCGGCGCCACCCGCGGCCAGGTACGCACCCAGTTCCTGGCCGAGTCGCTGCTGCTGTCCGCCCTCGGCGGGCTCGGCGGGGTGCTGCTGGGCAGCGGGGTGACGGCGGGCTACGCGCTTTCCCAGTCGTGGCCGACGGTGGTGCCGCCGTGGGCGGTGGGCGGCGGGGTCGGTGCGACCCTGCTGATCGGTGCCCTCGCCGGGTTGTACCCGGCGATCCGGGCCGCCCGCCTCGCTCCGACCGAGGCGCTCGCCACGCCCTGACCAGGCGCTCGGCGAACTGGCGGGTTGTGGCCGATCACCGGCCACAACCCGCCGCTGTGGATGATCCACTCCCTGTCGCGCATGTGGTGGTCTCCAAGCCCACCGAGACCACCACATGCCGCACCCGGAGACGATCACTGCCGCACGCGCCATTCCGGGCCGGACGCCGGAGGGCTGGTCAGTGGCAGCGCCAGCGGACCGCCCGCATCTCGACGTCCTGCAGGTTCGGCTTCGTGTCGAGCTGGCCGCCGATCACCCGCCCGCCAGCGCTCACGCTCGTCGCGATCGCGCCGTACCGGCCGGTGCGCTCGTCGAGGTCCGGCAGCCGCACGAGCCCCGCGTCGGTCAGGAGTCCGACGTCGATGTGGTCGATCGAGCCGACCATCCAGCCCTCGCCGTTTCCGGCGTACATCATGATCTCGGCCGGCATCGGCACGTACTCGCCGCGGGCCAGGTGGTAGCGGACCGCATACACCTGCCGTTCGCTGCCCTTGTCCCGGAACGCCTTGCCGGTGATCCAACCGCCGTGGAAGGAAGCGGGTATGACGCCGTCCGCCGTACCGCCGGTCACCTGCGGTAGCGGCAGCAGCTCGGGTTTCCCGCCGGACCGCCAGACGGCCGTCTGGAACACGCGTCCCGCGCCGTTCTGGACCTTGCCGACGATCGTGCCGTCGGAGTCGACGCCGATGGCGATCCCCTCCCACGTCGGGCCGGGCAGCGGCAGGTCGACAGCCGTCTCGTCCGGCCCGGACCACAGCACCGGCAGCTGCCGCTCGCCGACCTGCCGGGCCCCGACGATCCGGCCGTCGTCGCTGATCGCTGTCGCCTCGCCCGCCGTCACTCCGCGCAGCCGGGTGACCTTGCCGGACCGCACCACGTACGGCTGCGGCCGGTCGCCGGCATACGCCACACCGACCGCGACGCCGGAGGGACTGATGTCGGCCAACCGCTGGTCGTTGCCGGGCATCTGCACCTCGCTGGCCCGGTCGCCGTCCCAGATGATCACCGGGTGCGACCCGCTGTCGTTCGGGTACGACCGGCCGAGCAGGTACCGGCCGGTCGAGTCGCCGCCGGTGACCAGACTCTTGCGGTACCCGTGCGGGACGGGCAGCAACTCGACCTTGCAGGTGCTCGGTGCCGCGGGGGTCGGCCGACGGCTGGCGTTGTCCGATCCCCCCGCCGACGGCGGAGGGTTGGCACCGGTCGACGCCCCCGGCGTCATCGCCAGCCCCGACTCGGCCGGGCGACCGGCCTGTACGGCCAGCGGCACCGCCACCATCGCGAGCGCCGCCACCCCGGCGACGGAGGCGGTGAGCGTACGGCGGTTACGCCGGCGGCGGCGTGCCTCGCGGATCGCGGTGGCCAGGTCCACCCGGGCCGGGCGGTCGGGTCCGTCGTCGAGTTCGCGCAGTAGTTCGGCGAACTTCTTCTCATCTGGCGTCAAGACATCGCTCCCGTCTCCATCAACTGCCGGTTGCCGAGCAGTCGGCGCATCGCGGCGAGGCCGTGCGCGGTCTGGCTTTTCACCGTAGTCAAGCGTCTATAAAAGCCAATTGGTTCCGGTATCCTCACTCGCCTGTCGGGAGCCGTCCACAGCAGCGGGTCAGCCGCTCGCCCGTCGCCAACCTACTGCCGATCCAGCCCCTCAGCTCATGCGGATGACCGGTGCCGTTTCGTCTCGGGCAGGGTCGAAGTCGGTGTCACGGCCGCGCGGTAGGGGTAGGGGCAGTTTTGGAGGGTGTTATTCCTGCGCGATGGCGGAGGCGTGCGGCGATGTTGCCGGCGCGTTCGAAGCCTCCGATCCTGGAATGTCTTGCCGCTCTCCAGCGGCTGGGGGGTGCCGGTGAAGCGGTGAACGCCGACGGAGAACAGCACGTCGTCAGGCGCTCGGTGGGTATGGAACGAGTGCTGCCTGATCTCGCCACATCAACTCAGCGAGCGGGTCAGGTTCGGGCGATCGTGCTGACATCTTCCGATTAGCCCTCTATTCGCTGAATGTAGGAAATGTTCGATGCGCTATCAATCTGAGGTCGTCCGTCCGGGTCGAGCAGGTCGAGCGCGTCGCCGACCCGGCTGAGCGTCACCGGTGCGGTCGGTCAGCAGCCCTAGAGTGGTGCGACGCGGTCCGGTGACCGGCCGCGGCAGCGCAACGCTGGAGATGTGATGAGTAGCTCGAATGAGGGTCCCGCGGACGCAGAGGCGTCGACGCGGACTGGCGTCAACACGTACTCCACCGGCGGAGGAGGGGTTTCCTTCGCCCGCCGCGTGGCCGCCACCTACCTCGCGAGCATGCTCACCGGCAGCCGCCGGAGAGAAACGGGCGAGCTCCCAGTCCGGTCGCTCGCGTTTCAGACCGGGCCCGCACATCCGGCCGACGACCTGCTCGTCGTTGCGGGCGATCACGACATCGAACTCGCCGTCGCTTGCCGGGCGACGCCCAACTTCGTCCCCAGTCACGAAGAGACCGTCAAACTGGTCGGGTCGCTGCTCGACGAGGTGGCCGCCCACCCCGACGGACGCGTCGCCGTCGCGGTCGCCGGGTGGAAGCCCGAATGGGAACAGGTTGCCAAGCTGTGCGACCTCGCCCGGGCGAACGGCGACGCCCACACCTTCCACACCGCCCTGGAGACAGATGGCCGTTGGTCGCAACCCACACGCGCCCGCTACCTCCACCTGCGTCGGATGGTCGCGATGCCCCTCGGGAAGGAGCCCGATGACACCGAGGTGAGAGAGCGGACCTGGGCTCTCCTCACCCGGCTGCACATCCTCGGTTTCAAGGTACAAAGCCCAGATGAGTCCGACTGGACCGCTGTGGCCAGCTCCTTGGACGGCATTGCCGCCGACGATGCCGACGGCGTCAGCCTGCGTGACCGTCTCGAGGTAAAAGCTGGCGATTACGACGTTCTCGGGGCCGTGGTCGACCTCAACCTGCTGCGATCCGACACCCACCTGCTCATCGACGCCCCAGCCACCCGCACCAAGCAGGCCTGGAACATCCTGCACCAGTATCGCATCATGGCGTTCGGCGCCGTACGCGGCAGCCTCGGCGCCGGCACCGATGGCGCGACGGAACTTGCGCTGCCGTTCGCCGAAAGACGCGCGAATCTTGCCGCCGAACTGCGGCGCGTCGCCTCCGACCACGGCGCGCTGGTCGTCACCGGTTCCTCGGGAACCGGCAAGAGTGCCCTGGTCCTGTCCACCGTCGCCGAACTCGAGACTGCCGAGCCCGGCGGCTTCGAAGCAGTCGTCGTCAACTTCCGCGAGCTGCCGAACACCAGCGTCGAACTCCAACACCTGCTCGGTACACCGCTCGGCCAGGTGATAGCCGAACTCTCGGCGCCACGCAGGGTCCTCGTCATCGACGCCGCCGACGCAGCGAACGAACGATCTGCCGGGCTGCTGCACCATCTGGTCACCGCCGCCTCGACGGCCGGAATGGGAATCGTCGCAGTCGCCGCCGACCCTGCTGCAGAGTTCGTCCGCGAGCAGTTGACCATCGCACGGCAAGGTTCCGCTCAGACCTTCCACGTCGCACCCCTGGACGACACCGACCTCGCCAAAGTTGCGCAACGGTTCCCCTTGCTACGCGGACTGCTGCGAAACCTGCCCGGCGCCTCCTTGCTCAGGCGCCTGGTCGTGCTCGACCTGCTCGCGCGAACCGGCGTCGCCCTCGATGGGCCAATGAGCGAATGGGACTGCCTCCAGGTCATTTGGAGCAAGGTTGTCCGCGGCGACGGACGCCCCGGCCACGGGTCACCACAGGCACGGGAAGAAGTCTTGCTCACGCTCGCAGCAGCCACACTCGCTGGTCCCGACAGGATGGTCGGCCCGAGCATCTTCGAATCCTCAGCGGTCGATGCTCTACGCGCCGACCACCTCCTGGCACCCCACAACGTCTACCGCCGGCAGCCACAGTTCGCACACGACGAAGTACGCCGCTACGCGACCGCCATCTGCCTCGTTCGCTCCGAACAGATTGTCGGCACGCTCAACGCCGCCGGGGTGCCGCGATGGGCGCTGTCTGCCGTCGCCCTCGCGTGTAAGGGTCACCTGGTCGACCCCGCACGCCAGCCCGAGCAGACCTTCGAGTCCCTGATCTCGGGCTTCAAGGATCTCGCCCGCGCACATGGCTCCCGGTGGGCGGATGTTCCGATCGAGGCGGTCCTGGAAACCTCGGCCGCGTATGAGTGCCTCAAGACCGCAACCGGCACCGCACCCGCTAATCTCGAGCTGGCTGACGTGCTGCGTGTGATCACGCAGCGGTTCACCTTCAACGGGGCCATCGATCCGTCAATCGGGGCACCGGTCGCACGACTTCTAATCGACCACGATGAGCCCTGGAACATCTCCACGCAGGCGTTCGAGGTCCTCACGAGCTGGCTCCAAGCCCTCATCGTCGTAGGTGAGCCGGCGGGCCACGCTCTTCGCGAAGCGCTCCGTATACGATTGTTGACCTTCTGGGAGCGGTTCCCGCCGGAAGAATCGACCGACGACGACGTACTGGGCTGGACAACCCGGGCAAGGCCCCGGCGACAGCGGAAGAACCTGGACTACCGGGTCACCGACGACGAGTTTGTCGAGACGTTGGCACTGCTCGGGCCCGACATAAACAGCGACGTCGAAGCCTGCCTGCAGACGCTGGCCGAAGATGCACCCGCTTACCTTGCTCCAGCGGTCGACGCACCCGTCAGCGCGCTGAGCATTGCCCGGCATGACCCCGAGCTGCTCGCCAGGCTTATGGAGGCCTACTACATCGACGAGGACACCGACGACCGGTGGGGCGACCACGGCGAAGGTATCCGCGATCATCAAGGGCGCTGGAAGGACTTCCCTCCGCCATTCGCCGCGTACTGGTTCGGAGGGTTTCTGCAGTTGCTCAGGAACGCATCACTGACCACTTCCATCCGAGTGCTGAACAACGTGCTGAACCACGCCGCCCGAGTCCGCGTGAAAATCACCTCACAACTGAACCGCGGTCGCGGCATGTCTGCGCCCGGGGAGGAGCTGGACACCACCGCAGAGACGGACGATGAGTCCTTGGGTGTCACACTGAACCTGACCGGCCAGCCCCGCCGGTACGTCGGCGATGGACAGGTATGGGCGTGGTATCGAGGAACATCCAGCGGCCCGTACCCCTGCATGAGCGCGCTGCAAGCCATGGAACGCCTCGCCGAGCAACTACTCGACTCGGGAGCCGGCCCAGACGTCATCATCCAGCGTCTCCTCGACGGCTGCGAGAACCTCGCGGTTCCGGGAATGCTGTACGGGCTGTTCGCCCGCAACATCGAAAAGGCGGACAACCAACTCGACCGATTCCTCGCCGAGCCCTCCATCTGGTTGCTTGAATTCAGCCGGACAATCAACGAACATGTCGGGTTCCGGGCGTCCCCCTCCGACGACCTCGCACACCCGGAGCGCCGCCGCTGGACCCCGCAGCAAGTGGCCGTCTGGCTCATGACCCATGCCCATGAGGCACGCCGCGCGGAACTGGGTGGCATCGGTGAACAGCTCGTCGCCAACGGCAGCCGGCAAGGTTTCAGACCAGATGAGACCATGCACTGGGCGGCCAACTTCGACGAAACCCGGTACCGGCTAACCCGGGACGGCGATCAGCTATACCTCGAGGTCGTTCCACCGCCCGAAGTCATCGCGGCCCAGGCCGACATCATCGCCCAACAAGAACAGAACCACGTAGTACTGCGCCTCCAAAACCGCTACTGGGCGTCAGCCAGGTCCGGTGACGGCTACGAGCCACCCACCGCCGCAGAGATCGCAGACGACCTGACCGCTGCGCAAGCCCTACTCGAAGCCCCCCAACACCACATGCGCCCGCACGACGCCGTCGCGCAGGTCGTGCGAACAGCCATCGAGCACGCCGCCAACGGGGAACCTGAAGCCCTCGGCGACAAGGGCGCGTTCGCCGTCGGGGTAGTGATGGCAGTTGCCGCCACATTCCTCGACTCCGCAGACCTACGCGACGAAGGCCAGTACTTCGACCTCGGCGCCGACCGGTCCGCCGCCCGCGCACTCCCCGCCCTACTCACGCCGGCACTCGCGCCCGCGCTGACCGAGGCGAACGTGGCAGTCGCCGACGTAACCAAGGTCGGGCTGGCCCTGGCCGGTAAAGCGCCGCTCGAAACCCGTCTCTTTCTCGCCCGCGGCTGCGACATAGTGTGGGCATCACCCTGTACCGACGGTGAGTGCATTCACACGACTGCGCTCGCGTGGGTCCTTGAAACAGCACGGCGTGCCGAGATCGGGCCCTGGAATGTCGACACCCAGTGTTGCGCTCGGGTGACGATCGAGGGCGATGTTACCGCGCGCCTGAAGGAACTCGACGGCGAATCGATCGACATCCCCGTCCTCGACCCTGCGATCCGCGCCCTGGGTGTCGCGGCAACGACCAGCCACTGCGTCACCAACGACGCCCAGCAGCTTCTCGCCGGTCTGCTAGCCGTCCAGCGGCGCGCCATGGTTCGGCATAAGGAGAAAGGCTGGAATGTCGACCATCGGGGGACGCACGCGCTCGTCGCGGCACGCGCCCTCCTGCAGTCCTATGCGGCCGACGCCAATCCGAGCCCGATCATCGATCACCTCGACGTTCTGCGCCACGACGCCTGGCTGTTGATGCACGCGCTCCATGGATTCGCGGCGGCCGGCGCCGAGAACGCCGCTCTGGCCAGGGCGGCGAAAGAGATATGGCCGGGCCTGCTGGTCCATGCCCTCACATACGCCGAGGGCCAGCCTAACGTCTACCGTGAGCGGACCTGGGGAGCCTGGGCTGCCGCCGCTCTGCTGCCCTACCCGCTGTCGTGGACGCAGGGGCTGTACAACGAATTGTCTGGCCCACCCATCGACTGGGTCGCTCCCCCTTCGCTGACGGACCTGGTGAATCGGTGGCTGCCGGTCGGTATGGGAGAAGCGCGTTGTCTCGATGCGCTCATCCGGCTCGTCCGTAAGCTGCCGGCCGCAGAGCAAGCCACCCGGGGGCTCGCCTGGGTTGCCGGCCTGTGCATTCAAGATGGCCGAGTCACGATCAACCGATCGACGTCGTCTAACGAATGGTTGACCGCGGTCCGTGCAACAGCCGAGGAGCACGACACACTCGCACAATGGCAGGCCTTGATCGATGCTCTCGTGGTCGCCGGGAATTCAGGTCTCGCTGCGTACAGCACCTAATCGCCGCAATGCGGTCAACGGCCATGCGTAGGCGTTGGTCAAGCACTTGGGGCATCGGCTGGGCAGATTTACCGTCAGATGACGTGCTCTCATCGGCTGCTTCGCGCGCTCTATCCGCGGCAGGTCCGGATGAACCAAGAGCGGTCGCATGACAGGGTAATGTCACCGCGCTGGTTGACCTATGTGCAACATGTTCAGCGGCGCCGGCGGTTCTTCTTTCCCCGCTTGCCGCGCAACTGCCTGGTGGTGCGTCGTGCACTCGGAGGAACCTTGTTGAAGGTGGCCGCGAGGCTTCGCAGCGGGGTGACCTTGATCGCGGCGTCTCGGTCGGCAGTCCGAGGTTGGGGCTCACTGCGGTAGCGAGACCCACTCAGCGACCCGTCGGTCTCGTACAGCAGCAGCATTGACCGGCTCGACCGGGTCTGGTACTGCTTCGCGTCTATGTACTCGGGGAGGTGGTCGATGCTTGCCCCTTCAGGCACGGCCGCTGCAGTAAGCAGCCAGGGCCCGGCACTGGTGGTGCCGTGAGTGGTCAGGCTGCGCTCGATGTGGCCGCCACGCGCCTGGTGGCACTGCTCCTTCAGTTTCTTCCCGATGTCGCGTTGCGCGCTGTCGCTCAGACCGACCAGGTCGGCGCCGAACCGAAGCCATCCGGGTGATTTGGCCGACTCGCTCGCCGCCAGGTACTGCTCGACCCACGGCTCCTCCTGTCGGATCGGCTTGGGAGCATGAGCGTGTGAGAGGCCTTCGCGGCTGTAGAACCACGCATCCAGCGGGTCAGTAAGAGTGCCGAGCCGTACGCGGGACTGCTCCTCGTAGCGGCGCATGTCGGACGCCTTGATGGGCCTGTCGATTGGGAGTTGGGCCGCGACGTCCCGCGGGTCGGGCTCGAAGTACATACCTCCGGTGAGGAACCACATGAACATGTCGAGTTCGTCGACGCCGTTCACCATTGTTGCGAGCTTCCGGCCGCGGCGACGCCGCAGGTACTCGAGGAACTGAGCGGAGTGGTCGATCGTGCGGCTTATGACGATCAGGTCGTGCATGCTCACGATCCACGGCACCTCGTCGGTGTCGATGATGCCCTTGTGCGCGAGCTCGTTCATCGACAGCGACAGCGGGCCCATATCGTCGAGCATCACAATAATCGAGTGGACCTCCCTGACCGACGCCAGGTCAATCCACTCACCGTCGACGCTCCACACCCCCTGGTTGGTGCGGATCAGGTTGGTCAACCGGTCCGCCTGCTCGTTGCCCTCCTTGAGGGTCTTCTGCAAGTCTGAGGCCAACCGCTTGGCGTTGCCGCCGCGGGCCTTCTCTGTGACGGACCCCGCCTTCACCTCGACGCACAAGGCGACACCGTCGACGACGAACAGCAAGTCCGACTCGAACTCCCGGGTCTGGACGCCCGTCCGGTCGGCGTCTTTGCCCAGGCTTGCCGTGTGGTCAGTGGAGACCGGGCCGATGTACTTCTGCCCCTCCCAGCGGGGCTCGACTCCGGCAAGCAGCTTGCTCAGCGCGGCAGCCGCCTTCGACTCGGAGTACGCGGCCCGCCGCCCGTCGTACTTCGACCACGCCTTGCCTGCACTTCCGCGCTTTCCGGCGGCGGCCGCGGCGAGCCCACGCTCGATGTTGCGGCGCAGTTCGTCTTCACCCAGAAACCCGTTGAGGATGAGGTACTCGCCGTCGTCCGCGATGCACCCCCACGGCACCACACGCTCCCCCTGCGCGAACCTGATGACCGGGTTAGCCTCACTATCCGCTGGCCGGGAGGTGCTGAAATACTCCAGGACTGCCTTCGCCGTCGACTCCTCGACTCCGGCACGGCCTGCGGCCTCGACGGCCGACACAGCCCCGAACAGCCGGCACTCGTTCATCATGAGATTCATGTCGCGCCCGAACGCGTCGGCGTCGATGTCCTCGATGCCGGCACCGGACTGAACGGCGTCCCCGACGCGGTCGCGCGCCCCGAAGAACCGCTCGTTTAGCAGGGCCACCGACGCCTCGCGTACGGCCCGGATGTCGTCGAGGGTGAACCCGAGGGTGTTCGCCATGACGGTGGCAACGGTTGGGTCACCCAAGAGCCCGGTGTTCAGTTCCTTCGCGATCGACTCGTACTGCCGTCCGCGGACCGAGAGCTCGTACCCCATGAACTCGCCCGCGAGAGCGCCGAGCGGCTGATCTACACGCTGACCCTGCAAGACGGCGCGCGTCTGGGCGGCCCTCACGATGTCGGCCGCCAGACCTAGTGCCTTCCCGGGGTTGGGCTGCCCCGAGTTCTCCCCAGTGAGCGGCTGCCGGGGCAACCCCATGCCTAGGAGCGTGAGTGCGATGACGTCCTGAGCTGCTTGAGAGTTTTCGACCTGGCTCTGGCTTTCGCGCATTTCGCTGAAGTCCCACGGCCCCACCGCGAAACGAAGGAACGCGAGCGTGTCGAACGAGTCGTACCCATGCAGGCACTTCTCAAGCGCAAGGCGAGCGGACGCGATCGCCTCCCCGAGACGAGTGAGGAGATCGTCAACATTGGACGCGTTCTGGGACAACTGGCGGATATAGGCCGCGGCTCGGGTGAGGCTACCCGTCACGCCGCTGCCTACGACCTCCACCCGTCCGTACTCGGAGTTCACGGCCCCAGTATGACGGCTCCCACCGACATCAAAGTCTATCAATTCCGACATCTTCGGGCGGGCTGGGATCTGACCTTGACCTGCTCGGCGACCCCGCCTCATCGAACGGCTCCCGTTAGCCACCGCCCTGACCGGGCAGCCCCCGACACCCTCAACCCTTACCGGCGGCGGCTTGGTGCCTGGGATGGGCCCGCATGAATCTGTGCGCCGCGCCGGGCGAGACTGCGGAGGACGCCCGGTATCCTGCGGCGTCCTCCGCTTCATTGCCCCTTGGGGTTCCTCAAGCTGGCTGGGGAATCAGCCGGGCGGCTTCAGAGACGAGCGCGGGGAGTTCGGCGGGCGTGCGCAGAGCCGCGATGTTCTCCACGGGTACCCACCGTGCGCCGCCAACCTCTTCGACCTGCGCCACCAGGTCGCCGCCGGCTGCCTGGCAGACGTAGACGAAGTCAATGTGTCGATGCGGTCCGACCTTGCGGTCTTCGATGTCCATCTCGATGATGGCGAACGGGCTCGGAATGCTTCGTACGGCGGGGTGCCGGAACGGCTGCGGACCGAGGATGTCGGCAATGATCCCGGTCTCCTCGTGGACTTCGCGGAGTGCCGCTTCGGCGGGGTCTTCGTTGGGGTCGACGTGTCCGCCGGGGTACAGCCACAGGTCGATCTTGTTGTGGTGCACGAGCAGGACGTGGCCCTCGTCGTTGAAGACGATGGCTGAGCTGGTGAAATGGCGGATCATGCTCGGGTTTCTCCCTGGGCGATCTGGGCTACGCGGTCGGCCATCCACGCTACGGTCGCGTCCGTCATTCCGGGGTGAACGGGGAGCTGCACGGTGGTCGTGGCGAGGTGTTCGGCGTTGGGGCACTGGTTGGCGTAGGGCTGGAAGATGGGCTGGTGGTACAGCGGCCGGTAGCGCCACCGGATCGAGTCGGGTGGGAGTCCGGCGGCTTCGAACGCGGCGGCGACTTGGGGGATGCGGTCCTTGATGGTGAGGACGAGGTTGTAGTAGTTCGGCTTGTCCTGGACGCCGTACGGCAGTTCCCGCAGCAGGCCGCCGGGAGGCAGCGCGGCGAGGATGCGTTGGGCGTTGCGGCGGCGTCGGTCGAGTTGACCGTCGAGGAGCTTGAGACGGCGCAGGCCGATGGCGGCCAGGGGGCCGGCGAGCTTGTAGTTGACGCCGTGGGTGGTGCCGCGCAGGTGGCCGAGGTGGGTGTACCAGTCGATGCACTCGCCGAGTTCCTCGTCGTCGGTGAGGATGAAGCCCCCCTCCCCGGTGGATAGGAGCTTGCGGTCGTGGGTGGAGAAGCAGCCGACTGCGCCGTGGGTGCCGGCGAACTGGTTGCCGACTCGGGTGCCGTGGGCTTGGCATGCGTCCTCGATGACCGGCACTCCCGCCTGGGCGAGGATGTCTGTGCTGGCTCGCTCGTCGTTGGGGTAGCCCCAGAGCGGCAGCGTGATGGCGGCGCGGGTGCGTCCGGTGAGCTTGCGCTGGATGTCGGCGGGGTCGAGGGCGAGGGATTCGGGCAGGGTATCGACGGGGACGGGTGTGGCCCCGCAGGTGAGTACCGGCATGGCGGTCGGCAGAGGCGCGGTGGCCGGAACGAGGACCTCGGTGCCGGGGCGGGCGCCGAGGGCGATGAGCGCGGCGTGCAGCGCGGAGGTTCCCGAATTGACGGCGATGGCGCGGCGGGCGCCGAAGCGCTTGGCGAGCGCCTGTTCGTAGATGGCGAGTACGGGGGCGCCGCCGGAGAGACGGCCGTCGTCGAGCGTGGCCCGGATTTCGTCGAGTTCACCGCAGGGCGCAGGGGTGTACCGGTCGTCAACGGGGTTGAGGACGTCGTGGCCGCTACTTGCCATAGGTGAGCACCACCTTGATGGTCTCCTCGGGACGCTGGGCGATCAGGCGGTACGCCTTGGCCGCCTCGCTGAAGGGAAAGCGGTGGGTCACCAGGCTGTCGACATGAACGTGCCCACTGATGACCAGGTCTCGGGCTGAGGCGCTGAGTCGGGGCAGGTCCCAGGCGGGGTAGGCGCGCTGTGGACAGCCGTTGACGGTCATGGAGGAGACCAGGGTGATGCGGTTGCGGTGGTACTCCTCGCCGAGCCGTAGGCCGTCCTGGTCGCCATGGTAGGAGGCGACCGTCGCGACCCGGCCGCCCACCCGGACGCAGCGGATCGCCTCGTGCAGGCCGCGGTAGGAGCCGGAGGCTTCGATGGCGACGTCCGCGCCCTGGGGGCCGCAGAGCTTGCGGACCTGTACGGCGACATCGTCAGCGGTAGCGGCGTGTACGGGTGTGATGCCGAGGGAGTCGGCGGTGTCCAGACGCAGCGGGTAACGGTCCACCCCGATGACCTTGGCGGCTCCGGCGAGCCGCGCGAGCTGGCCGGCGAGAAGGCCGACGGTGCCGAGCCCGACCACGACGACGGTGTCGCCGAGGCGTACCTCGGCGTCGTGGACGCCGCCGAGGGCGACGCGCGCCAGGATGAAGAAGACCGCGCGTTCGGCGTCGATGCCAGTCGGTAACCGGCTCGATGCGGCGGCGTCTGCGGGGATGATGTGCGCGGTGCCGTGCGGGCGGTCGAGAGTGACGAGGTCGCCGATGTTGACTTTGCCGACAGCGGCCTCACCGACGGCGGTGACCCGCGCGATGGTCTCGTAGCCGGGCGCTACCGGAAAGTCCCTGCCGGCACCGTCGAGGAAGATGCGTCGCTGCGGGTCCCACGACCGGTGCAGCGCGGCGGCGTCTCCGGCTACCCAAGCCATCTCGGTGCCGTGGCTGATGCCGGAAACGACCGATTCGGCGTAGACGTCGTCGAGGCCGAGTGCGGGCAGGTGCTCACGGACGATCTCCACCTGGCCCGGACCGGTGATCATGATCCTGCTGCAGGGAGGCGCGTGGGCCGTGCGGGGTTGTGCGACGTCGGTTTCGGTCATGACCTCTCCAGGGCTGGTAGGCGGGCAAGGAGCGCGTCGACGTCTTCGTCGTTGAAGGCGTCGAATTCGCTGGTGTCGAGTCGGATGATTCGGCTGGCGTAGTCACCGAGCGGTGTGTCGAAGGCTCGGGTGAGGTGTTCGAGGTAGGCGGTGGACAGCGCGGATTCCATGGGTCTGCCGCGTTGCGCGATCCGGCGTGCCAGGACCGACGCCGGTGCGGTCAGGGCGATGAGAAGGTCGGGTCGTGCGGCGGCGTCGCTCCAGGTGGCGCAGGTCTTCCTCACCCGACTGGCGTCCTCGGGCGGCAGGGTGGTGTGGGCGAAGATGACCTGCTGCGCCATGGACCAGTCCGCCACGACGGGGGTGCCGTGCGCGAGCAGGTCGTGGATCTCGCGAAGTTGCGCGACGCGCAGCGCCAGGAAGGTGAACTCGACCTGGAGAGCCAGGGCCACTGGGCAGGTCTTCCCGGAGGCGTAGAGCTTCGGTAGAGCGGGGTTGTTGACGAACGGGTCGCGCATCAGACGCGCTCCGAGACGCTCGGCGAGTCGCTGTGCGAGGGTCGTCTTGCCGGCACCCGTCGGCCCGGCGAGTCCGATGAACATCAGCGCCTGCCCGATGGCCGGGATGCCCTTTGCCCGGCCGGTTCTGACCTTGGCTGTTCCGTCATGACAGCGGGTCCTTTCATGCCAACTCCGGCGAGGAAGGGGCTCGCCGACGACCCTTCCGCCGGGAGGTGGTCCCCGGGGTCGGGGCGCCAGTGAGACACCGGGACGAGTACGGCGCCGCCTGGGCGCGACGCTGCGCCAGGTTGGGGCGCGACCATGGCGAAGTCACCGAACAGCGCCTGGACATCGGCGAGGTGGCGGAGTTGCAGTGGAGTGGGGGTGCGCTGGTACAGCCGCTGGACCTCCTCGGTCTGGCTGGTGGCCGTGCCGGAGGTCGCGTGGGAGATGACGAGGGCGCTGCCGGGACTCGCCGCGGCGCGGAAGGGTTCCACGATGGCGTTGACGTCGCCGGGGATGAAGTGCAGGACCGAGACGAACAGGATGGCCACCGGGCGGGCAAGGTCGATCAGCCGCTGGGTGGCGGGGTTGTCGAGAATGAAGTCCGGGAAGCAGATGTCGGCTTGGATGACATCGACTCGCGGGTCGACGCCCAGCAGGGCCCTGGCATGCGCCACGGCCACCGGCTCGACGTCGACGTAGAGGACCCGCGCGTCGGCGTTGACGGAGTGGGCGATGTCGTGGACGTTGCCGACGGTCGGTATGCCTGAGCCGAGGTCGATGAACTGGCGTATGCCCTGCTGCAGCGCGTATCGGACGGAGCGGCGCAGGAACGCTCGGTTGGCGCGGGCAGCGTCAGCGACGTGGGGTGCGACGGCGAGGACCGCGTCGGCTGCTTGACGGTCGGCTGCGAAGTTGTGGCTGCCGCCGAGGAAGTAGTCGTACATCCGCGCGGCGTTCGGGCGGCTCAGATCAAGCTCGGCGGGCGCCCAGCTCATCGCCTCAGTTCCCATGGTCGTTCCCCTGGTGCCGACTGGGGCGCTCGTGATCGCCCTCGGTGGTGGTGGCTGCCCGCTGCTTGTGGCGGTGTCGTGGGTGCTCATCGGTACACCGATACGGCGGTCTCGCCGATGAGGTCTTCGACGGCGCAGATGATCTTTTCGGTGGCGGGTGTGTGGTGTCCGGCGCGGGTTAGCATCTGGCGGAGCCGGTCGCGTAGGTCGGTGTCGAAGCCGTCGAGGTACAGCTCGGATTCGAGTCGCAGGGCCCGTAGTAGACCGGCGAGAGCGTCGGTCTGCAGGTCGGGGTCGTCGTAACCGAGGACGCCGTATCGCAGCCGCCCACGGACGCGGTGAATGACCGCAGGGTCTGTCGGCGGGTACGCGGTGACCCGGCCGAGCATGCGGCGTCTGGTGACCTGTTCGACAAGGCCGCCGGCGATGAGTCCCGCAGTGACCTTGTCGTAGGCGTGCTCGCCGAGCAGCCGCACGGCCTCACGGACGGACAGCGAACGGTGGTGGCGGGCCAGGAATGTCAGCGCCCAGTCGGCGACCGGGTCGCCGGTGGGTTGCCGGTGCACGGCGATGGCAGCGTCGCCGACGACGCGGACCCGCTCGATCGGCGCAACCAGGCTGGTGAGGATAGCCCCGGCCAGCGCGAGCGACAGGGATGGCAGGTGAGCCAGCGGAGCGCCGCTGTCGTTGTGGGTCAGCACGAACAGCTCGACGCGCAGCGGGAGGCGGACCGGTGGTGTGTCGAAGGCGGCGTGGCTCATGGCGGGTCACCGGGTCGGCTCGGCGATGTGGCGCAGCCGCTGGTGCACCCCGCCGTAAGGGCTCGCGCCCGCCAGGACGGCTTTGGTGAGGGCGGCGTGCATGGTGTAGAGCGGATCGCAGACGTTGCCGGGTGCGGCGCGGCCGGCCTGGGAGACGAGCTGGTAGGCGTCGAGCAACTCCAGCCCGGTCAGTTGCGCCGTCCAGGTGACCAGGTCGTGCTGGCTGATCCGGTACGCGTCCTCCAAGGGCCGGGCGGCGCCGATCGAGATGACCCGGTGGTCGGTCTCGATGCGCGGCCATGGTGTGGACACGCCTTTGATCAGGTCGACGGCGATGGTGACGTTCATGGCCGTCTCCACCGCCACGCCGCACACCTCGCCCTGGCCTTGGCGGGCGTGGCCGTCGCCGATGGCGAACAACGCACCGGGGACGTTGACGCCGAGGTAGACGGTGACTCCTGGGCGGATCTCCGGGGTGTCCAGGTTGCCGCCGTGAGCGTCGGGCACGATCGTGGAGCGTGCTTCCCCATTGGCCGGAGCGACTCCCACGGTGCCGAGCATCGGCTCCAGGGGCATGAGGACCACGTGGTCGGAGCGGCGGGCGCGGTAGGTGACGGTGTCGGCGGCGGCATCGATGGTGTAACGCCACACCCGCTCCTCGATCGGCGGGTGCAGCATCGCCGTGGTGTGGGTGCCGGTCAGCGCTCCGAAGTGCGGGAAGGTGGCGGACATGCCCCAGTCGCGGGCGGGGGTGATGGTCGCGAAGTGCAAGGCGAGGGTGTCGCCAGGTTCCGCGCCGGCCACGTAGAAGGGGCCGGTGACGGGGTTGAACGCCTGGCACACCTTCGAGGGCAGGTCGTCGACGGTGCGGACAGCGCCGCCGAAGCAGTCCTCGGTGCTGGTGACCAGCAGGCCGCCGGGCTTGATCTCGGCGACCGCCGGGTGGGCGCCGAAGGTGTAACGCAGCTCGTTCTCGCTCGGCGGGTAGGTGACCGTGCTGGTCATACCGACCCCCGTCCGCTCGAGAGGCCGGACAGCTTGGGACGGCGGCCGGCGGCGTACAGACCGGCCAGGGTCAGCAGGCCGAGGGTGAGCCAGACGAAGCCGAGGCGTTGGGCGGCCACGTTGGCGTTGACCACGACGTAGGCGAGGATCGTGAACCCGAGGCCCGGAAGGATCAGGTGGGCGATGTAGTTGCGGCTGCGGCGGCGGACCAGGTAGTGCCAGACGACGGCGAGGTGCAGGACGAGGAACGCGGTCATCGCGCCGAAGTTGATCAGGCTGGACAGCAGCGTGATGCCGTCGGCGCGCCAGTTCATGTAGAGGCCGATCGCCAGTGACACCAGCGCGGTGAGGGTGATGGCGTGGGTGGGCACGCTGTGGCGCACCGAGACCGTGGCCAGGAACTTCGGCAGTTGCCGGTCGCGGGCCATGGCGTACAGCAGCCGCGAGGTGGCGACCTGCGCGACGAGGGAGTTCGCCACGCCCCAGGCGACGGCGGTGGCGACCGCGCACAGGGTGGCGAGCCAGGGTCCACCGGCGAGCCGCGCCGCGTCGTAGAACGCCGTCCCGTCCGGGTCGCCGTTCGCCAGGAGGCCGCCCGGGTCGGGCACCAGCAACGCGGCCATCCAGGTCTGGGTGATGAACAGCAGTCCGGCTACGCCCAGCGCGGCGGCCATGGCCCGGCCGATCTGTCCCGCGCCGCCCTTGTTCTCCTCGGCGAGCATGGAGATGCCGTCGAAGCCGAGGAAGCTGAGCACGGCGATCGATACCGCGCCGAACACCAGCGCCCAGGTGAAGGTGTCAGGGTTGTAGAGCGGCGTCCACGAAAGGCCCTGTCCTTTGCCCTGCGCGAGAGCACGACCGGCTGCGGCAAGGAAGACCACCAGCACGATGACCTCGCCGATGAGCAGCACGCGGGTGATCAGGGCGGTCATCCGGATTCCCCGGTAGTTGACCAGCGTGTTGAGCAGCACGAAGCCGACCAGCCAAGCCCAGACGGGGACCACCGGTACGGTGGAGTGCATCGCCACCGCCGCGATCAGGTAGAGCAGGCTCGGCACCAGCACGTAGTCCAGCAGGATGGCCCAGCCCGCGAGGAAGCCGACGGGTGCGCCGATCCCTCGCCCCGCGTAGTTGTAGACGCTGCCTGCCAGCGGGAACGCCTTGACCATCTGGGCGTACGAGGCGGCGGTGAACACCAGCGCCACCATGCCGACGACGTAGGCCAGCGCGACCATCCCCCCGGCACCCGCGTAGACGGATCCGAAGATGCCCATCGGCGCGATCGGCACCATGAACACCAACCCGTAGAAGAGCAGGTCAGCGAAGCCGAGTGAGCGGCGCAGCTCTGGTCGGTACCCGAACCGCGACGAGTCCGGCGACACCTGCGCCACCCCGATCTCCGGTGGCGGCGCTGTCTGCCTCGTGTACATGGATTTCCTCCCTGTTGGTCATCGATGTCGGCGCCCTCACGGCCGTGAGGGCTGGCCAAGCGACGTCACCGGCTCAGCCGGCAGACGCACAGCCAGGAACTGCTGGATCAGCTGCTAGAGGCGCCAGACGATGGAGAAGTCCTGGGCGCAGCCACCAACCCGTACGGCGACGAACAAGCGGCGGAAGATGCTGCCGAGTTCCTCAGGTGCCGCGTCCGCCACCAACCCCGGCGCTGGCGCCACCACCGACTTCAGGACGAACTGTTCGATGGCCTCGGCATCCACAGGGTCAGCCGACAGCCGCAGGGCCCTCGGTAGGCACGCTGACCGAGCATCCGCACGGGCTGCAACGACGTGCCGCAACCGCGGCACAGCAGCAGCCCCTCAAGGGTGAAGACCTTCGAGACAGGCGGTTCCGGCTGCGCTGGCCGTCCACCGCTAGGGTTGGATCCGGCACGGCGAACGGGGTCGTGCACCATGCCGCTTCGTACGTCAATGGCCACGGGGCACCTCCACCAACACCACTGCTCGCAAAACGCGAGGGCTGTCCACGGCGGTAGAGACTTGGCGAAACTCCCGATCACCCGATCCAGCGCCGTGGTTGTCTGTGCGACCAGCCTGCGGGTCCGGCCTGCTGCGTGACGACGCGTGGACGTTCTAGTGTTGTCCTAGTTTCAGCTCGTCTACGCACGCCGTCGTCTACTACGCTGCCGACTGCGACGAGGACGCTGAGTGCACGGCCTGGGGGATAGCCCGTGGATACGGTACGACGGTGGACCGGCCGCGAGGCGAAAGCATTACGGCTGGCTCTACGGATGAGCGTGCGCGGCTTCGCCGAGCACCTGGGGGTCAATCCGGCGGCCATCTCCAACTGGGAGAAGCGCGGGTCCGCCACCCGCATGCGCTACGAGACCCAGCAGATGCTCGATGTCGATCTGGCACGGTCACCAACCGAGGTCAAGCAGCGGTTCGCCCAGACCCTCAAGGCGTCGGCGACTGCGGAGCCGAGCGCCTCAACCGTGCCTGCCGGCGGCAGCCGGCCCACCAGGCAAGATCTCGGTGCCCGTTCCCAAGAACGGACGGCCGCCGTCCTCGCCGCGCTCGGTGGCCAACAACCCGAGGATCTCGCGTACACGCCCCCGGCCGACATTCAGCGCCTGGTGGCGGACTTCCTCGCCTCGACCGCGCGCGTCTATCTGATCAGCGGCCCCCCTGGCTGCGGCAAGACCAGCTTCACCCGCCACCTGGCGTCGCGGGCGCCCGGTGTGGATGTTCAGTTGCTGACCGCGGACTCGTGGACCGAGGACACCGACCTGGCGCGCGAGATCCTCCGCTACGGATCCCAACCGGCCGGCGAGGATTCCCTGCTGACTCTGGAAGTGGAGAGCCGGGACCTGTCCCGGCCGCTGCTCGTCGTCATCGACAGCCCCCAGTCGCACGCCGTGGTGGACAAGGTCTGCCGTCAGCTCGATGCCACGCTGCGGCAGGTGCTCTCGGGCAACCTGAGATTTCTGCTCGTACTGCGCACACCGCCGGAGATCGAGCTGGCGCCCTACCCCGTCCTGTCGGCAGCGGTCATGCCCGGTCAGGGCCAGGCGCAGACTGCCGAGCCCTCGCTGCGGCTGGACCGCTGGGACGCCCCCACCGCCCGAGAGGTGTGGAACGCGCAGCGGCATGTCGATGAACCGCCGTTCGATGCCCTGCCTCCGAAGATTCGCAACCTGGCCCGCCTGCCGCTGTACATGAGCCTCATCCGAGCGGCCAAGTCGACCGAGCCGCTCGGGCAACCCAACGCCTACCGGCTTGTGGAATTCTGCGTCGCCTCGATCTTGAAGGCGGCGAGCCTGGACGTCGACCGCGCGACGGCGGACCTGACAGCACTCGCCCGCAGGCAGCTCGCTGCGGCGTGGCCGCACCCGCTGCTTCCTGCGATCGAAGCCAACCCACCGGGCGATGTCGGTGAACTCACCGCGTCTCCGATCACGAGACTCGTGCGGTCCGGCCGGTCCGGGGGTCTGACGTTCCATCACGACGTCATCCGTGAGTTTCTCTTCGCCCGGTGGCTCGCCCAGGTCATCGAGGCACACGGACGCTCGACCGTCACCATCGAGTTGCTCAACGACCTCGCTGCTCGCACGAGCGCATCGGGCGACCTACGGGGCGTCCTGGAATTCCTGTTGCAGGGCTTGGACGCGACGTCGCCGGAGCTGCTGGCCGCCGTCGCCCAGTCACCGTCGATCAGCATCACCGAAACGCTGCCCCTGATGCTCGAACTCACCGGTGAGAGCCCGGCGTTCACCACCGCCGAGGTGCTGCGCGTGTGCGCCTCCCGGTGCCTGCACGACAATGGCCTACCGCTGGCCAGAGCCCTCCTGCACACCAACGCAGCCGCGACGGCACTGGGTGCGGAGTACCCGCGATGGATGCTGCGGGTGCTGCGCCGCTTCGGCCCGGCAGTCTGGTCTGACATCGTGGCGTGCGTCGAGACGCAGCTGCCCCTCGCGGCCGTTCACGACTTCGTCCGCCTTGCGCAGCTCGACACCGTAGAGGACGCGGTGTTCCTCGCCCGACACTTCTACGTCTTCCTCACCGCCGACGACGGCACTTCCCAGGAGCTGAAGACTCTCCTGGCCCATCCCGACTGGCGAGCCCGCGCCGCTCTCGCCGAGGGGATCCGCGCGGGCCACGCGATCCCCCAGCAGACGGTGGTCTCGATCATGGAGGCGTTGACGGCGGACCGCGACTACAAAGTCCGCGCCGCCGCCGCCGAAACCGCGGGCCAGTCGACCGCACCTGGTCTGGAACACCTCCTGGCCACGCTCCTCGACGACCGCAACTGGCATGTCCGCGAACGTCTCCTCCGAGGACTGTCCCTCAGAGTTGGGGACGAAGACTCGGCCGCCGACCTTGTCATCCGGAGCCAGGACGCATGGCGCAACGGCCCTCGAAACGTGCGAGTCGCCGCCCAGCGACTCCTGCTGAAGTGCGGAAGAAAACCCCTGCAGGACGAGGACTCCTCCCGCAGTGCCCTGTTCGGCCTGCTCCGAGAGATCCGTACCGGTGCTCTGCGGCTGCCCACGAACGTCCAGTCGGCGCTGATCTGCCAGGGCCTCGCCTCGGCCGACTGGCTCGTACGCGCCGAAGCCAACCTGCTTGACCACCGTGGCACCGCCACAAGCGCAGCCGGAGGCATCAGTAAAGAAGCCTTCCGGCGCCTCCGAGACAGACGGGCACTTCAGGTTGCACTCGACGTCCGCGACGTCGACCACTCGATCGCCGTCGCCCAAGCCGCAGCCAGCGCGGGTGTGCAATTCATCGAGATCGGCGACCCGCTCATCAAGAGCGTCGGCGTCCAGGCCATCAGCGCGGTCAAGCAGCGAACTCCCGATGCGTGGGTCGTGGCCGAGATGATGTCCGCCGACTGGGGACGCGACCAGGTGGTCCTCGCCGCCGAGGCCGGAGCCGACGTCGTACTGCTCATCGGACCCGCCAGCATCGCCAGCGTGTCCGCGGCAGCCGAAGCGAGCAGGCGCTTGGGCATCCCCATCATGATCGACGTGCCCGAGGGCCGACTGGTCCAGGGCTGGGTCCAGGACATGGAACGCGCGGGAGTCGACGGCTTCGCCATCACCACGAACATCGACTTGGGCGTGGCCGGCTTTCACCCCCTCGACCAGGCGCAGCTCATCAGGTCTTGGACGAAGCTGCCGGTCGCGGTCTCCGGCGGCTTCGAACCCGCCGACGTCGAAGCCAGCCGACGACGCTCCTGGGACATCCTCGTCGTCGGTCGCGGAGTTACCGACTCCCTGGACCCTGCCGTCGCCGCGCGGGACCTCGCCGCCTCAATCGAACTCACCGAAGGACACCACCAGTGATCATTACCCCGCTCACGGTTGACCGGATTCCCGACCTCGAAAAGCTCCTGGGGTTGGGAGAGCCGTACATCAGGCTGCGGGGCTCATCGGACTACTGGCTGTACGCCACGCTGTTCGCCGACACCTGCCCACTCGCCATCATCGACGGACATGTCGCCGGAAGCGTGATCGCCTTTCGAAGCCAGGTCGACCCCTCGGAGATCTACCTTCAAGACGTGATGACGCACCCCGGCCACCGCCGTGAGGGGATCACTCGGGCGCTCGTAGACGAAATCCACCGGCAGGGCTTTGTTTGGGGATGCCGCCGCCTCTTCCTCACCTCCGAACCCGACAACTACGCCGCCCACAGAACGTGGCTCGCTCTGGGCTTCAGCAACGTTGCCGGTGACACGACCGAGGCTGGCGTGGCCGTAATCCACGACTACAAGGGGCCAGGAAAGCACCGCGCCGTATACGAGCGCCAGATCAACGGCTAGCGACAGGGGCCGCCCAGGTGCCGAACCCGGGGTGCCTCCTTGCCCCAGACGTAGGAGATCGCGGAACATCGCCGTATCCCACCATCGGAAGAGGGCGACAGACGGTGGGCAGTGCAGCAGCGAACGCCGTAGCGATGCAGTACGCACCCGATCGTTAGCGTACGGATGAAGCGGGCCGCGCCCGCTCCAATGAGGAGCAGGCGCAGGTCACGCGGCGCGTGGCGGTGCGGGCTTGTGCAGGCGGAGCAGGCGAGCGAGCGTGGCGGCTTGGTCGACGGTGGGGAGGCCGGCTTCGGCGGCCAGGGCTTGGATCTCGGTCTCAGTGGCGGGGTCGGTCAGGTAGCGGGCCATCGACAGCGTCCCCGGCAGGACGGAGCACTCGGTGTCGGGGGGTGCGGTCGGGGCCTCGCCGCCGGTTGTCCGCGTGGGCGCGGTCGGCGGCGACGGGTGTGGTGTGTTCGCGCGTGATCGCTGGTCACGGCGTGTGGCCATGTCCCTCCCAGGACGGCTCGTGGCGTGAGGGTGAGGTGTGGGGCCATGGCATCTCCTCTCTCGGTTGGCAGGCAGCACAGAAGATCGATTGCCGGAACTCGTCAGCCGGAGGCGCGCGGCGGTTCGACGCGGTCGCCGGTCGGGTGGCTTCGGCTGCGGCGAACAGCGGGTGGAGGGCCGCGGACGGTACCTCCGGTGGCCACGGAAGTGAAGGCGTTCGCCACTCATAGCGACTCACAGCGGCGTGCCGTCGGGTGTGGGTACTCGGACGGGCGTGGGTCTGTCGCCGAACTGCGCTGCTGACAGACTCTGACGGGTCTCGTCCGACGCGGGCGGTCCGCTCTCGTCGCCCTCGGTGCGCGCCCACACGCAAAGAACGTCTCCCGCCCCGGCGGGGTTGGCGGGTGTGGGTAGGTCCGGCGGTGTGTGGGGCGTTCAGGGCGGCCGTACGCGCCGCCTGTCCCGCCTGACCTCATGAGACGGCCCGCTCATTTGGCGGGGGGCTGCTCGTGGGCGGGGTATTCGTCGTCGTGGTGGGTGTCGGTGTAGGGCAGGTCGATGAGGCGGTGCCGGCCCGCGCGGCCGGGCACCTGCCAGATCTGGCGGGCGGGGCTGGCGGCGAGGGCGGTGCGTAGCTCGGCGCTGGTGGTGGCGATGACCGTTGTCGGGTCGGAGACGGCGGCGAGGCGGTGATGCAGGTTCGCCTCACGGCGGGCCGAGGGGAGATGGAACAGCACCGGCCATGCCCAGGTGCTCATCATGTACAGCCGCTCGTACTTGATGACCTTGTCGATGAGGACCCGCAGGTTTTCGCCGCTGGTGTCGTACTCGAGGAAGAACGGCACGGACCGTCTGTCCTCGGTCCACACCCCGGCGCCGTCCGGACGGGGGAAGCCGGTCGCTCCGGCGATGATGATCTGCGGATCGCCGCCGGAGCGGTACAGGGAGCCGGGTTCGTGGTAGGCCGACGCGGGCTGCCAGCGGACCAGCTCGGTGTCGGGGTGGGTGCGGGCGTGGGCGGCGAGGTCGATGAAGACCTGGTTGGCACCGAGCAGGTGCGGCAGGTCCGGCCGGGACGTCAATGACTGTTTGCGGCGGCGGGCCTGGTCGCGGCGGCCTCGTGGGAGTCCGCGTTGGGCGTGGACGTGGTCGTAGCCGAGCTGGTCCAGGACGTAGTGGTAGGGGTGAGAGCCGCCGTCGGCCTTGTTGGGTCGGAACCGGTCGACCGCCCGCAGGGCGGTGAGGCGGCGCAGCCGGCGTTGGGTGAAGTCCAGGGATGGGAACAGGGCGGCGGCGATCTGGTCGGTGGTGAGCACGCCGTGGTCGTAGAGCCAACCGAGGAGCCGGTCATCGCGGGCGGTGATGCTGGCCTGCAGGCGAAGCAGCGGATCCGCTGCCGGTAGGTGTTTACCCACGGGCAGCCCCTGGGGGGAGACCCGAGACTGGAGGGTCTGTCTGGAGCGGTCCCAGGCTGCGGACAGCGGCGCTGACCTGGGCTGTGAGCGGCCGTGAGGGGTCGGGTTGGGGGTCTGTATCAAGACGGACGGTAGAACGGAGGTCGGCACTGACTGCTGAACCGCCGGGCACAACGGCTGCCGGGCGACGGGTTCGTGCAAGCTGGTGTGAGTCCGGCCGGCGATACCGGCGGAGGTCGTCGGTTGGGGTCGTCATCGTTGCTGCTCCGAGGTCGAGGATGTAGGTGGGTTTGTGGTGCGTGTCCGCCCGCTGCGGCGAGTGGGAACGCACTGACAGGTCTGGTCAGGTGGTGTCAGCTGCCGAGTCTCCTGGCAGACGTGGATGCGGGTCTGACAGCGGCGGCTCGACCTGACACAAGCCGTGGGTCGAAGCTCTGTCACGCGGCCTCCCGCGGTGACAGATCCCGTTCGGGCGGTGTGGTCTCGGCGCGCAGGACGCGCACGAGCGCGGAGGCGGTGGCGTTGGACAGCTGGTGCCCGTCCGCGCGTAGCTGGTGGGCGAGGGCCTTGCGGGACAGCGGTGTCCCTTCGGTGGTGAGGGTGTGGGCGGCGGTCCGGGCGGCCGGGACCAGCGCGGCGACCTCCGGACCGCCCTCGTCGGTCGACGCCTCGTGGTCCGGGCGGTCCGGGACCGCCGGAGGTTGGTCCGTGACGGCGGGGACCGCCGTCGGCGAGTCCGGGACCGCGGTGGCGGCGGCGGGGACCGGTGCTGTGGTGTCCGGGACCGACGCGTCGACGGCGGGCGGCGGTCCGGGCTTCGTCCGTTCGGCGTGAGCGGTCTGGTTGGGCGGATGGGCTTCGGCGCGGCCGAGTGCGATCTTCACCATCGCCAGGAAGCCCAGCGCCGGCAGGGCGGCGGCGATCCAGCCGATCACCGAGGCTTCCGCCTCCACGACCTGCGCGGCCAGCGACAGCGACACCGCCACCACTAGCACCGCCGCGGGGAAGACGACGCTCTTGCCCAGGCGTCGCTTGCGGCGCAGCTCCAGACCGGCAGCGATCGACATCAACTCCAGGACGACGGCGTCGGCCCAGGCCAGCCAGCCCGGCTGCCCGTGTCCGGCGGCGACATCGTGCACGTGCGTGAACGACGCCGCGCCGGCCGCCCCGCCGATTAACAACATGATCGCCACCTGGACGCGGTCCTCCCACCGCTCCCGCCCCGAGGCCGGACGGGCAAGTGAGCGGGCGGTTCGCCGGTCAGTCGCCAACGGCCCACCACCTGGGTACAGGCGGGGCGTGTACGGCCGCGTTCGGCGTTGTCGTCTGGAGGCGGACCGCAGCGGCAGCCGCCTCCGTGTAGTTGTTGTGTGAGGTCACGTTCTGCTCCCGAAAGAAGTGGTTGAAGGGTGTGCTTTCAGGTGGTTAGGGGTCCATCCCGGGCCGCGCCTGCCCGGCTTCCGGTCAGTTCCCGGGCAGGCGCGACCCAGCCGGGTGACGCCCGGCCGGGCGGATCCCTCGCAGGTACAGGGAACGACAGACATCACTATGGTCAAGTCAACGAGCACGCCAGACCCGCGCAGGGGCAGGCAGCAGGCCAGCAGGCGTCGCCACAACCCGCACAGCGGGCTGTGGTCAACACGCACGGACACAGGGCAGACGGCCTAGCCGAGCCACAGAGGATCAAGACTCACCACCGGCAGCGCCACAGGAGCGCTCAGGTGGTGCGGCGGCTCAACTCGCCGACGAACGGTCCTTCATGTGGGTGCCTCCCATCTCTGCACGCCCCTTACAGCGTTGGTACGAACAACGGCAGGCACCCCGCTGTGGGGTGCCTGCCCGCTGCATGTGTGGCCGACCGCGCCGGTCGGCGCTGCGGGAACGTGTTTCCATTACGCCCCGGAAACCCGATGGAGTCAACCCCCGATCTGCAACGGATCAGCCACCGAGTCTTGCCAACCGTCCGGCCAAGTGCTAAAGGTCCGCCTGCGTCCCTCGATGTGCCTGCACGTCCACTCCGCGCGGGCAGAAGATTCTTTCCAAGTCGTTCACATACTGAGACGGGCGACTCCGAGTGTGGGCGTGGTCGGTGGGGTAAGCGGCGCTTGCCGGGGAAATGTCAGCGTCTGGCCGCGTTGCGGAGGCCTTGGCTTGCCAGGAGCGGGGACGGTGAGCAGGACCGGTGTGGTGGCGCCGTGTTGGGTGCTGAGGTCGGCGACAAAGCCGCCCAGCCAGCCGAGCGCGTCCAGTGACCCTTGGGGAGTGCGCCGGAGAAGGCCGGGCGGTGTCGGGTCCGGCGCTGTTCCAGGTCGGTGGCGGCGGCCCAACTGACGCAGTCCAACTTGTCCCAGCGGTGCCTGGGAGCGCACTCGGCTTAGCTTAGCCGTGGTAGCCAGTGCGGGGCAGACTCATAGCCGACAGGACGCCTGGTAGCGGCTCCGGGCAGGTGAACGCCACCTTCGGTTCGGCGGCGAAGGCAGCGGCCACCGGGCTCGGCGTCACGATCAGGGGTATGACCTGCCAAGGTCTGGAGTCGTCGTTGATGCCGAGCATGCCTAGCACCGGGCCGAGCTGCTGGCGGACGTCGTGGGTCTTCGTCAGCAGCTTGCCGATGTACGAGCGTTCGGGCGTCTTGAAGCGGAACCGCCCAGGAGGTGCCGTCTCCGGGGTCACGCCGTGATAGTCGGTGATCTCGTAGAGGATCTGGTTAAGGCCGAACGGCACCTGCGCGTGCTTGGCCTCGATGACCCACAGCCGGGCACGATGCGGATCGGCCAGAAGCAAATCAATCTCTCCGGAGAGGCGTATGCCCATTCTCGCCGCCGGCTTCTCCTTCAGCCCGCGCCTGCAGTGGGTGAACCCGTGATCGCGCACGACTTCTTCAAGGTAGATCTCGAACGCATCCTGTCCGGCTTGTTGCCAGGCTTCATAGGCCGCCGTGACAGCTGGCGGGAGGCTGTGAGGTGGCCAGGGCAGCCGGCCATCAGTTGCGTAGTTGGCGAAGATCTGCTGCGTTGCGGCGATCCGGCGGGGCAGCAGCAGGATCTGGCCGTGACCGGCTTTTGATGGCGACGCGAGCAGCGGCCGGGTTGCGAGTCGGCCGCTGCGCCGTTCCAGTTCCCAGTACGACAGCCCCTCCTCCGCCAGCCGCGCGGGCGTCAAGGTGAGCAGATCGACGGCGGCGGCCACTGCGGCAGCATCGAGTCCAGCCCAGTCTTTTACTTCATGGATCAGCTCGTCACGATTTATGTCGATGACCTCACCGGTCACCGTGGTGACGGACCAGGATGCGGCGACCATCATGACGGCCTTGATTTCGTCGATGCCGGTGTGCAGGTGCTCGCGCATGGCTTGGTCGGCCGCCAGAGCGGCTTCGACCACGGGCCGCTCGTACCAAGGACGTTGCGGATCGGCCAGTACGGCGCCGAGGACAGTGGCCCACGTCCGCGGGGCACCCTCATCAGCATCGAAGGCGAGGCAGGCATCGGCGCCCAAGTGGGCGGCGTAGTGAAGCTGCTTCGCGTCACGGTGCTGGTGAATGGCCAACCGCGCCTCGTGGTAGGCAAGTGTGTCGATTCGAGAGGAGATTACGCTGGTGCGGCAGACACCGGTGTCGGCTAGGTCCACCGCAATCCGGTCGAGGCCGACGGTGTTGGCCGTGGCGCGGCCGGACAGTTCCAGGCACAGGGCCGCTTCCAGGAGCAGCCGCTCCCAGTCGCGGTGGTCCAGCAGCGCGGTACCGCGTGGTGGCGCGTGCAGCATCGCCTCGATGACGAGGTCGGCGGCTCGGCAGGTGATGGTGTCCTCAATCGGGTCGCCGTCGGCGTCGGTCGGGTCCCAACCGGCGACCTCTCGTGCGGTGCGCTGGGCCTGCAGCCGTGACCGCTCGGCCCAAACCCGTTCAACTTCCCGAGCGACGACGGCGAGTGCTGCGGTGGGCTCGAACTGAGCGAGGTCGTCGAGCAGCACCTCCAACGCGGTGGGACACACGGTCGTCATGAGGAGCTGGCTCGCCTCGGCGCCGGTGACCCGCTGAGCGGGCACGGCGGCCGTCACGAGGGCCTGGGCCAGACGCCGTTCGGCACGGTGTCGGGCCCGGACGCTCACCCGCGAGCCTGGGCCCCCAGGCGGGGCGAAGACGACGTCGTGGCGGTGACCGACTCGGATCGTCGGGGACAGTTCTCGCCACGCGTGAGTGAATGCTTGGGCTGCTTCGATCGCCTGCGGTGCGCCGGCGAGCAGGGCTTGCCCGTCGACGACGCCCGGCTCGACCTCCATGGCCGACGCGGTGATCGCGATCCGGGCCGCGATTGCGTCAGCGAGGGCGCTTCCGACGAGGTTTTGGACGTCCTGTGTGCTCAGCGGCGCGAACCGTGTCCGGTCGTAGGCGATCAAGAAGGCGTGTGGCGCGATCCCGGCGAACCAGACCGGCTCCTTGGTCTGTGACTTCCGCGTGGTCACCAGCTCGACGAGCGTGGCGTCGTCGTCGCTGGTGGCGGTCTGCCACGCGGCCCATCCGGCCTGAGTCGCCGCGGGGCTGCCGGGCTCGGCCGCCCGGTCGGACAGCTGCGTGACGCCGTCGCGGATCGCCTCGGCGACCGTGAAGGCCAGTCCTGGGTCGAAGTCCTCGCCGGTGCCGGGATCCGTGTCGATCGCGAGGGCGGGTGCGGCGTTGATCAGAACATGTTGGGTGGGCTGGAGGCAGCTCACGGTGGCAACACCGTCTCGAACCGGCGAGCGTAGCGGCCACTCGTTCAACGCCGGTAGGTTCAGCCGCTCGAGTACGTCGTTGACGCCGTCGGCCTGCGCGGCGTCGTGCCATTCGAGCGTGCAGTCCCGCGGTGCTACCACCAGGCCGCCCACCTCGTTGCCGCCCGGGTACAACAGCCCCATCTCGCCGAACGCAGTCCACAGGTCCCGCAGCTCGAACGCTTCGACCACACGTACGCCGGGCAGCTCGGCCAGCTCATCGAGAAAGGCCCAGAACTCTTCCGGGTCCTCACCGGACTGCGCCACGAGATCGCACCACTCATCCACCGTCATCGTGACGACGCCCCGGCGACGCAACCGCGGCTGCGCCCACGGTCCCGCGATGAGCGTGACCCGCCGTATCTCGACGTCGGAGCGAATCGCGCAGGTTCCCGCTGGCGTCGTGGCCCCGGCGGCGAACGGCAGAGCGTTTGGCGGCGCCATCCTGGGATCGTCGCCGGCAGCGAAGGGAGGAAGCCGCAGGATGCTGCTCGGCCGCAGCCGACGAAGTTGCTTCTGCCCGCGGTCGACCGCACGCGACAGCGCCTTCGGGTCGATGTCGGCAACGACCTGAACGGCGACTAGGTGCCGGCCACCCGGCGCGACGACTGCCGTGATCTCCGAGCCGGCGTCCGTGACCGCGCCGGTGAAGACATGCGCCGGGAGGCCGCGCAGGCTCATCACGACCTTTTCGGTGGCGATCGCAAGAAGGTGGCTCGCTGGATCAGACGCACCGTCGACCTTCGGAGATGTGCGACGGCGGCTGGTCGGCTTGAGGCTCGCCGTTGCCTGTTTGACCAGCGCCATGGTCGAAGCGGCCAAGCTGTCCATGACCACTGCGCCGGGAGCGGGCGCGACCTGGCCGTTGTGCCGGACGAACAAGGCCCCGCGCAGCAGCCAGCCATGTTGAGCCGCGATGTCGGCTGCCTCACGCGTGCACCATGCAAAGGCGGCGACCAGGCGCTGACGGCGACCGGATTCCAGCGACTCGTCACCGGCAATCTGCAGCGGCACCGGCGAGCCTGTGTCGTTGGCGTGGTCTGCCCATTCAGCGAGTAGCTGCTGGGCGGCCTGCGCCTCCGCTCTGCTCACCCGCGCGGGGTCGGCGGGATCGGTGGGGCGCTGACCGGTCCAGTGCGGCCCAAGCGCCAGCCGCTCCACCTCCATGATCCGCATTGCCAGCTCGGCCACGTCGGCCAAGCCGAACCCGAGTGCGCCGACCAGCAGCGGATCGATGCATTCGGCGTACTCAAGCACGGTGGGAATCAGGTCCTGCGGACGGCTGAGCAGGCCGGGATGTACTGGGCGGCGACGTCCGCCAATCCTCGTCCGGACGATCAAGCGGGGGTCACACGGAATCCAGTCATCCCCGACCGTCACCCCGGGTACCTCAGCGCGAAGCGTGTTAATCCACCGAGAAAGATTCGCCGGAGTACAAGGCCGCTCTCCGCGCGGTGGGAACGCGTACGACTGCGCCAGCAACTCGGCAAGGACAGGAAGGTGATGGACCGCGGTGGGCGACGAGCAGGCAGCGTGCAGCAACGCCCGGACGGCGCCGGCCTCGAAGCCGGCCAGGATCTGACGGCCGACCACGCTCGGGTCTGCTGGCGTGACCGACGGACGCCAGTCTCGCGTCCACGGCCTCCCCTGTTGGCTAAAGTCGATCAATTTGTGGCTCGCAGAGTTAAGGACACCGGACGCTGGGAGGCTAGCCGCTGGGAGTGTGGTGCGGCTGCCGTGGACGCGTGTCGTACCCGCGCTTGCCGACCAAGGGTGTGCCGGGACACCTCATGGTCCTCACGACGAGCGCCGCCTGTCACCTATGGCTTAGGCGATCCAGAACGCCGCGGATACTACCGAGGACGTTCGACCGAGCCGTGAGGATTGCATCCGCAGAATGCGAAGACGTCGGCGCTCCGGGTCCAGGGTCCGCTCAGCCTCGCAGAATTCTTGCGGTGTCTGCGCCGTCGAGAATCATGAACCGGCGCGGACGGCGCGAATCATGAGCATGAGCCTCCATCATGCTAATCACCGCAGTGGTTATCTCCCGATAATGTTGGAGCACAAGCACGTCGGCCGGCTCACTGAATAGTCGAACAATCTGGTCTCCGCGGCTGCCCAGAGTTCTGACGGTCATCGGTCCTCGAGACCCTGGCCCCTTAAACAGCCATGCAGTAGATACCTGGACACCTCGAACGAACATCGTACTAGTGTAGAGGTCGGATCTCTCGCCGCCCCAATCTTTGGGAACGTACGGTTCACCAAGAAGTACCGCTATGGAGTTCTTGACAACTTCTTCTGGCGTTTGTTCGAGTTTCTGCAGATCGGATGACGTACAGGGCTCCGCGAAGTTGATGTGCCGAAACTGGTCTACTTCACTTGGGTAGACACGGCGCGGAGAACTGATTCCGAATAGAGCGGACTCGTCGTCCTCGACGTAGGAGCGGATGCCGACGAACACCGGCCTCAGATGCACCATGGTTCTGTCGCGCGCGGTCACGGTTCCGATGATGTACGCGTGCTTGCGGCCGGTTACGTTTCCCGCTGATGAATCAGCCGCCAGCCGGGCCGCGTTGAATGTTCCACGGATCGTGGTCTCGGCATCGGTGTTGAGTCTTGCTGTGAAATCGATCGGCATGTCGCCCGGGCAGTCTCGCTCCTTGGCCCGGCGGAAGTCGAATTCTTGCTCGATACCCACGACCTGGCCCAGCTGCACGCCATCGGCGTGGATGGCATTTTGTAGTTCCCCGATTCCGAGCTGTGGCAGAGCCTCGCCTAGTGCTGTCGCTAAGGAATGAGGTGTCGACCAGTCATCGGTTGATCGTTGGCGGTGATCGAATATACGCTGTGAGCCCAGGATTCCCATGACTTGTTCGCGGTGGAGGAAGAACGGCTCCAGCGCAACGCGGGTTGCCGCCGACTGCGGGCTTTCGGCGCTCACCAGACACGCTCCACTAGGTGTAGGAGTTCGTCGACTGTTGCAGGTCTGCGCGCGGCGTGGAACTGCGTGGCTGCCTGCACGATTTCTCTCCATCGTGTGTCGTCGGGAAGTAGTGGGATGTTAGGCAGCGGCTGTCGTCCGGTGATGACCGCTCCGATGATCTGGCCGATGCTGTAAATGTCCGTTTGAGGCCCGACGTCGTGGGCATCGTGCGAAGACTCCGGGGCCGCGTAGCCTTCCGTGCCGTACAGACTGCCCGTATGTGTGCGTCCCGGTGTGCTTGTCAGGCCGCGCGGGCGTCTGCCGATTCCCCAGTCTGCGATCGCCCAGTGGCCGTTGACCATGAGAAGGTTCTCGGGCTTGAGATCTCGGTGGATCCACCCCGCCTCATGCGGCTCGCGAAGTCCGTCGATGATCGCCCGAATCAGCAGGCGTAGGTGGTCTGGATTCCTCAGCTGTGTCGCGTGGTCCTTGGCCGTTGCCTCCGCGATCGGCATGACGAACCAGTCACCGTCGCGGCTAGCGTCTAGCACCGGGACGATGTTGCGATGGGCGCCGAATCGTGTGGTGGCTTCGATTTCTCGGCGCATACGGGCAACGGAGTCGTCGTTTCGGGCTTTAAGCCTCTTGATGGCGACGGGGACCTTCGTGACTTTGTGGGTGGCCCTGACCACGACCGCCTGGCCGCCGCGTGCAAGCTCGCTGTCGGGGCGGTAGTCCCGCTGTTCGCCTCGTGCGAGCAGGTGAACCAACTGGTGCCCTCTGGTGAGCCGATGCAGCGGTCCGCTGTTCGTCATTTGGCGGATGGTGCTGTCAGGATTCAGAAGCGAGCGACCAACGGTGAGGAGGTGTCCGAGGGTGGACAGGTCGTGACTGTCCGGGTCTGCCAGCAGATCGGTGATCGGGTGGGCGGCCAAGGTGGCTGTCAGTTGACGCGCCTCATCGTGCATCGTTTTTCGTTGCAGAGTTCTGTCTTGTTTGTCACGTTCGACGTAGGCGGAGACGTCGTCGGCCAGTTTCCATTGGACAAGACGTCCGTGTTCCGCGCCGAGGCGGGCCGGAGGTTCGGCCTCGAAGGAGATCAAGCCGTCCAAACACCACTGGTAGGTCAGCTGCATCGTCTGGTCCTTGAGACGGTTGACGATGCTGGTCGCCTTGCGCGACCGCTCTCGGAGCAGCCATACGCGCGTCGGGTCGGGGATCTTGTTGAGTGCTGCCTGCCACTGTTCGATGGCCGGCTCGACGGCTGGGCGGATATGGACACGGATGAGCGTGTGCTTCGTCGCACCGCCGGCGCGTTCGGTGATTCGGTAGACCGGGAAGGCTGCAAGCTGTCGGGGTAGGCCGGCGATCTCTTGTGGCTGCGTCGCGATTACCGTGGTCTGACTCATGCTCCGCATCGCTCACTTCAGATATGGGGCGAAGTGCTTTACCAGTTCTGGCTCGTCGGGCCCGTGCACGACGGCGGGACGGGCGTTGAGCACGTCGTTGCTACCTAGCCGCAGGAGCTTGACGAGGCTAGCCGTATGCGGGGCGACGAGGTGGGCGTAGACATCCTGGCAGGCCAAGACGACGGTGAGGCCGTACCGGGCGGCGACATGTTCAAGGATTCCAGCCAAGCGGCGCAGGTTGCTGCCGTCCAGGTTGTTGCCTGACTCGTCGACGACGACCATCCGGCCCTGGGGTTGGGTCGCGGAGACCATGGATGAGACGGCGAGCAGGGTGTGCAGGATGATGAGTTCTGCCGTGTTTGGTGACGCGCTGTAGTCGACCGTCTCCCCGGCTGGTAGAACCCATTCCGGACGAACTTCCCACTTGAGCGGCAGATCGGGGTTCCCGAGATCGACGTACGTGAAGCGGAGGGCCACACGATCACGTCCGGCGACGCTGAGTAGCAGGTTGAGCTGCTCTTCCGCGCTCTTGAACGCATCTGTGATCAATCGAATTTGAAGTTCTCGTTGGCTGACCAGCCACAGGCGGGTTTCTTCGGTTAGTTTCTCGCGAGCCTCGATGCTCTTCTCGCGGTCCCTCTGCCGAACTCGGATGTCCTGCTCGTCGGCGGTGTCGTTTTCTCCGTACCAGTTCAGCCACTCCCTCAACGGCGTCGTTACGGCGTCGAACGGCCTACTGGCCTCTGCGGCAGTCTTGTGCTCCGCGCACCACGCGTGCATGCGGTTGATTTCCGCGTTCAACTCTGCGACATGTCCGTCGTACGAGCCGAAGTCCGGCGCCTCCTCCGCTGGCGGTTCTTGCTGTCGGCTGGCGGCCGGATGCGTCACAACGCATTCGATAGCTCGCCGCAACGAGGAGCATGCGTCGTGCAGCCTGGCGTCGCGAGTGCGCTCGTCTGCCTCGACGCCCGTGGTATCGAAGCCTTCAGCGGCCGCTGCGGCGTCGACGATTCCGGCATGCTGCCGCCATTGGCGGGCGGTCTCGGCTTGCTTGCTGGCCCGGTCACGCGCCGCGGCCAGGCCCAGCCTCCTTAAGGCGAGATTGTCGTCGCCGTCGGTCTTCAGTTTCGTGATGGCGGTGACGAGACCGGCCCTACGTTCGGCATGTTCGTCATGAGCTCGTTTCGACTCGGCTTCCACTTGACGTGCGTCGTTCTCGTCCTTCTCCGCCACCGGGATCGCTTTGGTGAGCTGCAACAGCCTTTCGTCGACTTGGTCTTTTTCCTCCATGACTGCGGTGAGCCGCACCACTGCACGGGCGCCCTCAACGACGCGTTCGGCTGTCTGCCTGCGTTTGGTGGCCGCCTGCCCCTCCTTTGTGGCGGCTTCCCACTCCTTGCGACGTTCGTCGACACGGTCCTCCGCCGCCCGGATGGCAGCACGACGATCTGTCAGGGGAATCTCGAACCCGCCCCAAATATGCAAGCCGAGCCGCTCGTCGAACACGGCAACCGACGTCTTCTCCTGCATACGCGCGGCGAGCGTGCCCAGCAGCGCGTCGAGCGGGCCACCGTCACCCGGCGACACCATCTGGAAACCATCGAGATCCTGCTCCAGCATGAGCGCAGGGATACCCGGATGCTGTTCAAGTACCTGGCGAGCTCGGTCCGCGGTTTCCGTGCAGGTGGCGGAGATGACCACCGCGTGTGCGAACGGACTCAGCCGCGCCTCCCACACCGCCCGCCGAGTGTCGTCCAATGTGATGAGATCGACGAGGCGCCGGGCGTCAATGCCTTCGTCTTCGAGAGCGGCCAGAACCATGCCGGACTCACCGTGTCTGCCTGCCCGGATCTGATCGAGCTCCTGCCGGGCAGCTTTCAGCTGTTGCTCCTGCAGGACCGCGCCGGCGACGGCCTTGGTTTCACGCTCCTTGGCGTCCTGCAGCTGCTGGTCGGCCTCGGCGACCGTGAGACCCAAAGCGTGCGCCGCCTTCGCCTCCAGCTCGCCATGCTCAGTGGCCAATTGTCGCTGCCGCAGTTCCTTCTCGCCCTGCTCCTTCGTCAGTTTCTCCAGCTGAGCGTGGGCGCGCTCGCGGAGACCGCGGTCGTGGGCGTGTTGTCGGGCGAGCTGGTCGATGGACGGCAGTTCCCGTAGTTCGCGCTCCTTGACTTCGACCTCGGCCTCCATCTGGAGAATCGCCGATTCAAGTTGGCCCACGGCCGCGCGCAGGTCGGCCTCTCGCCTACGCTCCAGGACGCTGCCGATGCCGAGGAATTCCTGCCAGTGCGTTGCCGCTACGTCCATGTGGGCACGCGCCCGCTTTCGTGATTCGATGTCTGCGAGCTGCTGGCGCTCCTTGACCTTGAGGTCGGCGTCGTCACGCTTCATCCTCGTCAGAAACAGCTCTTCGGCGGCGACTTCTTGGCGGGACTTGCGCTCCTCGATGACGGCTTGTTGGTGTCCGGACAGGGCGATGATGTGGTTGGCCAGATCGGCTGGGCGGAACTGCTGCTGGCCGAGTGCCAGTATTCCAGTGTCTTGGTTGTCTTCGCTGCCGCGTGCACGAATGTAGGCCAGGCATCGCGGCGAGGACCCGAATAGGACGTCTGCGTAGTTCTTTGGGCCTAGTTGTTCGCCACCGCGCATGTTTTCCCAGATCGCGTCGGCGGCCAGCACGCGATCGGACTCGGTCTGCCCTTCTGCCAGGAGCACGCCGTCGCCCCATCGCACCTGCACATATCGCGAGTCGTGACGCTGGATACGCATCATAACGGTGATCGCATCAGATGGGCGGCGGCCGTGTAGGTAAACACCGATCAGATATCCGCGGAGGGCATCGGGATAACTGGTGTCGCTGACCTTCGCGCGTTTGCGATCGAACAGCAGGCGCGCCGCGTATGGCCCAACACCCGCCTCGCCTCGCCACTGTGGATCTCCGTTGAGCAGCGTCAACGCTGCCAGCAGCACGGTCTTGCCGACGCCGTTGGACCCGGACCCAGGGCCCCGGCCAGTAATCAACCAAATGCCACCGTAAGGAAGTAGGAACACAGAGCTGGGATGGCGGCCGACTCGGATCATCTGAAAGGCGCGCAGGCTGCGGTTGCCGATGAGGCCGAGATCTGCGGTCTCGATGGGCAACTTGGGAGTGAACACTAGTCGTCAGCCTCCGATTGCGGCTGCTGTGCTCTGTCCTGCCGTATCTGCCGAGCCCAAAGACTGTTGGGCCGGCACAGCAGTACCAGGTTTTCATCCAGTCGACGTCGTTGCGAGACAGACAGCCGACGCAGGGCGAGCCCGGGACGTTTGGCGTGGTCGATGAGTTCGTGCGATTGAAGTGTGCGTAGACAGTCGCCGAGCTCCGCCGCTGTGACGATATCCCGGCCATCTGGCCCTTCGTGGGCGTCGAGTTGGGCACTCAACGGGATGGTCTGTTCACCGAGTAGTGTGCCGAGTATGTGGCTGTGTAGGTAGATCATGCTGAGGACAGCGAGATCCTTCGTCTGCAGTTCCCCGCGATGGGCGGCGACGGTCGGGGCCACCTCGTCCGACCAGCCGCTGAGGTACCCGCCGGGCTTGCCGTCGTGCTCGCTCACATCAACGAGCTCACGTCCGATCGCCCGCAGGCGATGCTCGACCATCGTTCGCAAGTGGCTGTCGGCGAGCGCGTACCACTCCTGCGGCCGAAGGGGTGCGCTGGCTGCTTCCAACGCTCGGACCGTCTCCAGGACGATCGGGTCATCCACCGATGTATCCACCGTCATGCGGTCCGTTCCTCCCAGCCCGGGTACTCATGCAGTTTCTGGACGGCTGCGCCCACGGTGTCGCGGGTCTGGGTATCCCAGGTAAGGGCGACCGGTCCCAGGGTCAGCTCGTCACCAGACAGGTGCAGCAGGCCAGCACGTGTCAGCACCTCTATCGCTGTGCCCACGACCCCCGCCGACGACTTTCCCGTCAGCCATTCGAGTACGGCTGCAATCTCCGCGAGGGACGTGGTGGCCTGCCCACGGCGGCCGTCGGACAGCAATGCCAGGCCGACAATAAGAACCTTGGTAGTTCCCATGGTGAGCTGTCGTCGCGCGATCCGGGGTTGGCTTCCGACTCCCGGATCGTGGCCAGCCCAGCCGAGGACCAAGAGCGCACCGCCATGGGGACTCTCGACCGCATGCACCCGTCGACCTGCAGCTTCTGCGGCTCGCTCCATCTCCGCTACGGGCTGGCCTTCGGCGTCGCGTACGCCGCGCTGCCGCAGCAGCGCCAGTTGTAGTTGCACGGGCAACGTATTGTTCACTGCTCACCCTCCGCCACCCGGCGCCGGGGATACAACGGCCACGCGGCGTAGGATGATCTTGGTTGCGAGGCGCGTCGACGGGCCATCGTCAAGAGTGGCGATCATATGATCGTATTCGAGGTCGTAGCCCAGCTCTAGGCCAGCCAAGGCGGACAGTTGCGTGATGGCCACGGCCGGAACCGGCCAAGGGCGGCTCAGAAGAAACTCCGTCAGATCCATCTCGTCACGCCCGTCGAGTAGCTGTTCAGCGAGATCACGGAGGTTGTCCTCGAAGAACGGCTCGCCGACTTCGACGGCATCGTCCGATGCCTCTGGCACGCGTTCGTCGTCTTCGACGAACGTCAGATCGCTGACCGCCTTCATGACTCTCGCGGGATCGATCCAGTACGGAGACTCGTCGAAGGCGATGCCATCCCAAAGGACGGCGAGGTCGCCCAACGAGGCTTTCTTGAGGACTTCATGTACCTCGTCGCTGCGGATCCAGAGCCGGACAGAGCCTCGAACCACTTTCAACGCCTGAAGCAGCCGCACTTGCTGCCGCACATACCGGCTGGCTGCCGCCTGAAGCTGCTTGAGCGCATCATTGAGCTGCGACTCGAATCCTCGGTTGACGGCCTTGCTGGTCTGCCTGACGCGCGCCCGGATTTGTTCGTCATCGACGTCAATGGCGTGCTCCATCATTGCCTTGACGTCCCGCTCTTCAATGATCTGCCGTAGCCCGTTCGCATAGGCCGACAGCATGCGGCTGAGATCGTTCAGATCAGCCCGAACATCCGCAGCGGTTGCGCCGGGTGCCGAAGCCCGGGTCTCCGTCCGGTTCATCATCTCCAACAGCGCCCTGTGCCGAGACATCGTCGAGATCCACGGGATCAACGCGATGGCCAGCCAGCCCGACAGACCCAGACGCACATCCTGCTCATGGAGCCGGTCGCTCTTCTTCGCGACCGCTCCACCCAGCATCAAGGCGTTGAGGCGACGAGCCAAGAGGTCACGCGGGAACCGATCGGCCAGGTGCTCGAACACACGTCGAGTCGGAACACCACGTCCATCCGGATCCAGGTCGATGAGGGACCGGCACAACTCGACCGCGGCGTCAATATCCTCATCGGAGGAGTCGAACGCGCCCACCTCACGAAGCAGCGGCCCCAGGGCTGCCGCGGCATGTCTAGCCCGCTTGCTGCGGAACTGGTGCGCGGATCGAGGGAGTGGGGCCGTAGTTCCCCGATCCGACGAGCCAAGGCTCGGATCTCGGTCCATCTCCGGCTGGGTCACCTACCGAAGGTACCGAAGCCCAAACTTTTCGTCACGTCACGCGTTGTCATCCACCGAGCGATAGTGGCTAGGCCCAGGGCGACAGGTCCAGCAGGTCGGATGATCGAGGAGGGCTCGCTTAGCTGATGACCTGGTCACGCTGGCCGGATCTCGCCAACGATGCCACACCGGATGTGCCGCGGCGGCGTTTTCCGTCAACGGAGACCTGGGCCTGTCACGCCACCGCGCGCCCTGAATCCGACCGGCGCGGCAGCGCCTCCGGACGGCTGGTCGGACGTGTCACCCCGATCGGCGAGCGTGCGGTGAACCAGCCGGCGAAACTGCGCTTGGATGGGCCGGCCACGGCGGTGCGGCCCCGATGAGGTAGCGGGGGCGGCGCTGTCGCTCGCGGTGCGCGCGCGGCGGTCATCGCGCGGCGGGCGGCGCGAGCGGCGGCGCACATGCCGCGCTGCCCGTGACATTGGAGGTTGCGGCAGTCGCCGCGCTCGTTGGGCTGGTGGGCGGAGGCGACGTCAAAGGCCAGCCGCCACAGCAGCGCATCGGTGACATCGTTGGGCAGCATGGCCAGGGTGCTGAGTCGTTCACGGGGCACAGCCGAACACCTTCCGTCGACGGATCACGCCGCCCGACCCGTGGCGGGCGGCGGACACCATCGACGCTCGACTCATCCCGCAGGTCAAGTCGCCCTCCACGGCCCCTAGCTCAGCATTCGCCGAGTTCAGGCCGCTTGCTGGTCCTGCGGGCCGAACTTCCACCGCCAGTCCAGGCGGTGGCGGCCGAAGGTGCGGCGTTCACCCTTGAACCCGGCGCGCAGGAGTTTGATGTCGGCGACGAGTCGAATGATCTCCCGCTTGACCGCGATGTCATCGCCGAGTTCCTGCCACGCCTGCACCGCCTCGTCACCGATGCGCCCGCGCAGCACGGCCGGGATCCCGGCGTCGGCCGCGCGTTGCTCGTGCTCGGCGATCTGGGCGAGGAGGCCCTTCTCGGCGCGTGCGTAGGCAATCGCGGTAACCTCGCCCTCCTCCCCGAGCTTGCGCCAGTCCTCCAACTCCCCGCGCAGCCGTTGGGCTTCGGCGCGGGCGTGGGCGACTTCCTCGTCGGTGGCGCTGGCGGCGGTGAGGATGTCGTACACGTCGGGGCGCGACAGCCACGCCACCACCGTGCGCTGCACGTACTCGTCCAAGTACTCGGCCTTCACGGCGGCGCACCGCTTGTGCAGACAGGAGTACACCTGCCCGGTCCAGCCGTGCCGGTTCACCTTCTGCGACGACAACGGCCCGTCACACACGCCACAGCGCACCAGGTACGACAGCAAATGCACCGCACGAGCGGGCCGGGTCGTCGTCCGGGACGGGTCGCCCAGCATCCGCACCACCGACCAGTACGTCTCCTCCTCTACCAGGGCGGGCCAGATGCCGTCGCCGACGATCTCGCCTCGGAGCACCCGCTTGCCGATGTAGGCCGGGTTCATCACCTGCTTGCGCAGGATGCCGCGCCGCCAGAGTCCGCCCTCGGAGGCGGGGATGCCGAGTCGGTTGAGTTCGGCCTCGACCGCGATCAGCGGCATGCCTTCGGAGACCTTGCGGAAGTTGTCTCGCACCACCTGGGCCCGCGAGTACTGCGTCACCGTCCCGTCGGTCGCCACGGCCGTGCGGATCTCGGTGTCCGGCTCCTGACGAAGCAGGGCACGGGTGCGCTGGTCGTAAATCCGCCGGTACCCGTAGGTGACCTTCCCGTGCGGGCGGCCCGCTTCGGCGGCGCCGACGATGCCGCGCAGCACGTTGTCGCGGATCGAGTCGGCCATCCACTCGGCCTGCACGGCCTGGAAGCCGAGCATCATCCGGTCGTTCTTGTCCCGCAGGTCATACAGCACGCCGCCGACGAGCCAGAAGTTGAGACCGACCTCGTGGCACATGTCGCGGATCTTTACGAACACCGCGAGGTCGCGTTCCTTGCGGGAGATTTCCCAGACCACGAGCACGTCGCCCTTGCCCGCGCGGATCTGCTCGATCAGCAACTCGAACTGCTCGCGCTCCTTCGTGGCACGGCGGCTGGCCGAGCGGTGGTTGTCGGTGAAGGACCCCGCGTCCGTCCAGGACCGCTTCGTGATCTCCGCCAGGTTGAGTACGCCCTGGTCGTGGACGCTCTTGCCCTGCTCCTTCTTGTCCTGGCTGGCGCGCTGATACCGCAGCGCCCGCACATCCGCGCCACCAGCCGACAACGCGTCCTTGCTGTCGAACCGGCCCCGATTCCCCGACCGGGCCTTACGCCGTACCATCAGACCATTCCCCTAGATCGACGTTCGTGGTTGGCAACATCGACCCTAGTATCTAACGATCCTTGACGGTGCCGGCCGAGCAGCCCAGGATCCGCGCCGCCTCGTCCACCGGCAGGTCGTGCAGGAACCGCAGGACCAGGACGGCCCGCTGACGCGGCGGCACCTTCGCCAGCGCGTCCCGCAGCACCGTCCGCTCCTCGGTGCCCCGGTCCTCGGTCCGGCGGACGTCCGGCGGCGCGGCGAAGAGCCGGATCCGCCACCAGCCCTTGCGTTGGCTGTCCAGGAAGAGCCGCACCAGGATCGTTCTGACGTACGCGTCGAGCTGCTCGGCCCGAGACGCCCGCGACCAGCGCTCGAAGAGCCGTACCGCCGTCTCCTGCACCAGATCGTCGGCCTGGTCACTGTCTCCGCACAGCGAGTACGCCAGCCGGTGCAGCATCGGTAGCCGTGCACTGACGTACTCGATGTATTCCTGTTCCGATGCGTCGGGCATCCGGTTACCTCCATCGGTTCCCCCCTACAGACGGCCGCCGCTCGGAAACGGTTGTACGCCGCTGCCCGGTCCGTGCCGGCTGCCCTCGGTCACCAGACGCCTGTGCCGTCGTACAACCGATCAAGCCTGGCCTCCGTCTCCTATGTGGAGGAACACGTCGAGTACCGCACGGCCGCAGCCTCGTGGCTGTCGGCCGAGACGGCAACGACCCGGTGTGGAGGAAGCTGTGCTGACAGGACGTAGACGCATGTTCTCAAGACGACTCGGGGTGATCGCGGGAGCGGTCGCGCTGAGTCTCGGTATCGACGGTGGCGGCGCGGTGGCGCGGCCCCCGACGCAGCCGCCGACGCGGCAGCAGGCCGGCACCGACCAGGGCGGTGGCCCGGTGCTGCCGGTCGGCAGGACGTACACGCTGACGTTGCTGACCGGTGACGTGGTGACCGTCTCCGGGCGGGGCTCCGCCTGCCCGGCGGTCACCGTACGGCCGGCGAAGCCGCACGGGGTGCAGCATCGCGGCTGCGGGCCCGACGGCCACCTGCGGGTCGTGCCCGCGGAGGTCGCCGGGCTGCTCGGTTCGGTGCTCGACGAGTCGCTGTTCGACGTGACGGCGTTGATCATGAACGGCTACGACGACGCGCGCAGCCAGGACCTGCCGCTGATCGTGCGCCCGGGTGACGCGGGGGCGGGCACGCTCGCCGCGGATCCGTTGACCACCGGCCTGGGCCGGCGTCGGGCGCTGCCGTCCATCGGCGCGGTGGCCGGGCGGCAGTCGAAGCGGAGCGGGGCGGCGTTCATCCGTACCCTGACGTCGCGGACGGCGGGCCGGCCCGCCGCGCGGGCCGCGCAGGCCGGCCCCAAGGTGTGGCTGGACCGGCGGGTACGCGCGACAGCGGCGCCGGCGCCGACCCGGCGTGAGCAGACCACCGGTGGCCTGGACCGCAACCTGACCCAGATCGCGGCCCCGACGGCGTGGCGGAGCGGGGTGACCGGGGCGGGCACCCGGGTGGCCGTGCTGGACACCGGCGCCGACTTCACCCATCCGGATCTGGTGGGCCAGGTGGTGGAACGGGCGGACTTCAGCACGCCGGACGGTGACGCCGTGGACCGCATGGGACACGGCACGCATGTCGCGGCGACGATCGCCGGCACGGGCGCGGCGGCCGGCGGCGAGCGTCGCGGTGTCGCTCCCGGTGCGAAGCTGCTGGTCGGCAAGGTCCTCGACGACGACGGATTCGGCACCGAGTCCCAGGTCATCGCCGGGATGGAATGGGCGGCGGCGCGGGCCGACGTGGTGAACCTGAGCCTGGGCGGCGACGCGCCGAGCGACGGCAGCGACCCGATGTCCCTCACCGTCGACGAGTTGACCCGGCAGCACGGCACGCTCTTCGTCGTGGCCGCCGGCAACGACGGCCCGACCGACGGCTGGATCGCCGCGCCCGCCGCGGCGAGCACGGCCCTCACCGTCGGCGCGGTGGACCCCAACGACGCGCTGGCCGACTTCTCCAGCCGCGGTCCGCTGGTCAACACCCGTGCGGCCAAGCCGGAACTGGTGGCTCCGGGTGTGGGCATCGTGGCCGCACGGGCCACGGGCACCCTGATGGGCAACGCGCTCGACGCCCGGTACACCATGGCCTCGGGCACCTCGATGGCCACTCCGCACGTCGCCGGGGCGGCGGCGCTGCTCGCGCAACGGCACCCGGACTGGCGGCCCGACCAGCTCAAGGCGGCCCTGGTCGGTGCGGCCGACCCGCTGGCCGGCGCGGACAGCTACGCGGTGGGCGCCGGTCGGCTCAACGCCGCGCGGGCGCTGACCGGGGTGGTCGCCGGGCAGGACCTGATCAACCTCGGCACCTTCGACTACCCGCAGTCCGGTACCGCGTCGACGGCACTGGCCTGGCGCAACACCGAGTCGCGGGCGCTGCGCCTGGACCTGGGCCTGACCATCCGGCACCGCGACGGCACGACCGCGCCGGCCGCCGCCGGGGCACTCTCGGCCAACCAGGTGGCGGTCTCCCCGCGCGGCACCGCGCGGGTCACCCTGCGGATCGACCGGGCCCGGTTCGCCGCGAAGCCGGGGCTGTACACCGCGGTCGTCACCGCCCGGGCCGCCGGCGGGTTCGTGGCCGTCACCCCGGTCACGTTCTACGTGGAACCGCGCAGCTATGACCTGACGCTGAGCGCGACGCGGCTGCCCAACGCGGCTGCCGGTGTCGACCAGTTCGGCGGAGTACGGGTGGTGAACCTCGACGACCCGACGATCTTCGCCGAGTTCGCCAACGTGGCGCCGGGCGAGCCGGAGACCGTACGGGTGCCGGCCGGCCGGTACACCGTCGCGGGCTACCAGATGGAAACCGACTGGGATACCTGGGCGAGCCGGATGGCGCTGGTCGGTGCCCCGGAGGTGCTGGTCGACCGGGACACCGCGCTGGTCGCCGACGCCGGTCGGGCCGAGCAACTGCGGGTGAGCGTCGACGGGGTGTCGACCGAGGCCAGCCAGGCGGGCATCACCTACCAGCAGTACGCGCCGAACGGCACCCTGGTCAGCGAGGACTTCGCGTACGCCTGGGGCGACGAGGCCCGCGACTGGGGCGTGTACGCGGTGCCGATGGCCGAGCCGACGGTCGGTAGGTTCGAGGCGTACACGACGTTCAGCCTGCGGGCGCCCGGTGAGCAGCCCAGCCCGTTCGTCTACGAGGTGATCCGGGCGCTGCCCAACGGCATTCCCGCGAATCTGACGCACCGGGTGACCGCGAGCGAGCTGGCCACGTACGCCCGGATCGACCAGCGTTTCCACCGGCTGGACAAGCCGGGCTCGACCACCGGCCACAAGCGGTACGCCTGGACCGCCGCCGGGCTCAACCTCCTCGACGCCTACACCGAGAACGTGCCGACCAACCGGGTGGACTACCTCTCGCCGGGCTTCTTCTACGACGACGAGGCGTTCTTCTCCGGTCCGAACAGCGACTACGAGGCGGTGACGCAGGAGGCGCATCGGCAGTACGCGCCCGGCAGCCGGCACACCAAGACCTGGGTGCGCCAACCGCTGCGCCCGGACTGGTACGACGATCCCGCGACGTCGTACAGCGACTGCATGCCGCAGCCGATCCGTCGTACCCGGGGCAATCTGCACGTCGACCTGGTCGAGCTGGCCGACGAGCACCAGCGTTTCGACTGCCTCGGCTGGGACGAGTTCGAGGAGGTGGCGAAGCGGAAGCTGACCCTGCACCGCGACGGGCGCCTGGTCGGCGAGTACGCGGGGTCGTCCGGTGACTTCACCATTCCGCAGCAGGCGGGTGACTACCGGCTCAGCTACGACTTGGACATGGGCGGGCTGCTGCCCGTGTCGACCAGGGTGAGCACCGCCTGGACGTTCCGGTCGACTGGGCCGTCCGACCACCGCAGTGTCCCGGTGCCACTGCTGTCGGTCGACTACGCGCTGCCGTTGGACGCCGCCAACCACCCGACCGGCGGCACCGCCGGCTTCACCGTGCACCAGTCGCACGGCGTGGCGAAGCAGCGGGTGACGGGGTTCGAGCTGTGGACCTCCACCGACGACGGCGGCACCTGGCAGCCGGTCACCGTGAGGGCCGGCGGCGACGGTGGCTTCACCGCCGCGTTGCCGACTCCGGGTGACGGGCAGGCGGTGTCGCTGCGCGTCAAGGTGACCGCCGACGGCGGCAGCGGGATCGACCAGACGATCATCCGGGCCTACCGGGCCGGCTGACTCGGGAGGGACCCTGGCGGGTTGTGGTCGGTCGCCGGCCACAACCCGCCAGGGTCAGGCACCGCTCAGAAGCAGGCGGTCTCCGCGATGAACGGGATGATCCGTCCCGGTGGGTGCAGCGCGAACTTGCCGTGGATGCCGCCGCTGTAGGTCAGGTCGCCCTGGCCGTGCACCTCCACCTTGTATGTCCGCTGCGGATTCATCCGGTACTGGAAACTGATGCCGCCGTGGGTTTCCGGACCGACCTCATAGACCAGGTTGTCGTGCGCGACGCTGTAGCCCTCCACGCAGTCGATGATGTTGTACCAGAAGATGCCGGAGAGTAGCGTCTTGCCGTTTCTGGTGTTCCAGTCCCCGTTCAGCCGGATGTAGTCGCCGGACCGGGTGCCCTGCACCGAGGCGGTGACGTCGTCGCGCTGGATCGCTTCGATGCCCTGATAGTCGTTGAGAATCCAGCTGCTGGTCACCCTCGCCGGAGGGGTGGTCGTCCCGTCCGCCCAGCGGGGCATGACGGTCACGATGTTCGACGCCTTGCTCTCCCCGGCCACGTTGATCGCGGTGATCTTGAAGTCGTATCGGTGTCCGTTGGCCAGGTACTGGGCGGTGAGCGAGGTCTTGCTGATCGGGTACGGCAGCTTTTCCCACCAGCCGTTCAGGCTCGCGTCGCGCTGGTACACGTTGTACAGCACGTTCGGGGTCGAGCTGGCCGACCAGGTCAGTTTGACCTGGCTGTCGCCCGGGGTCGCCCGCAGGTTCGACGGCGGCTGCGGGAAGGGCGGCATCGGGCGGGCGCTGTCGGCGTTCGAGGCGGCGCTGGTGCCGGCGAGGTTGGTGGCCCGGACCCGGAACTCGTAGGTGACGCCGTTGGTGAGGTACTTGGCGGTGAACGAGCAGCAGGTGGTGACCGGATACTCCATGCGGATCCAGGAGCCGCCGGCCTTGCGGTACTCGATCCAGTAGTAGACCTGCGACGTGGGGCTCGCCGACCAGGTCAGCTTGACCTTTCCGTCGCCCGCCGCGGTCGCCGACAGGTTGGACGGCGGCTGCGGGAAGGGCGGCATCGGGCGGGCGCTGTCCACGTTCGACGGGTTGCTGTCGCCCGCGACATTGGTGGCGCGGACCCGGAACTCGTAGGTGGTGCCGTTGTTCAGGTAGTCCACCGTGAACGTGCAGCAGGTGCTCAGCGGGTACTTCAACCGGGTCCAGGAGCCACCCGCCTTGCGGTACTCGATCCAGTAGTAGACCTGCGGGGTGGGGCTCGCCGACCAGGCGAGCTTCACCTCGCCGTTGCCCGCGGTGGCCCGCAGGTTCGTCGGCGGTTGCGGGAACGGCGGCATGGGCTTCGCCGTCACCACGTTCGACGGCTTGCTCTCCCCACCCGCGTTCGTCGCGGCCACCTTGAACTCGTAGGTGTCGCCGTTGGTCAGGTACTCCGCCGTGAAGGTGCAGCAGGAGCCGACCGGGTACGGCAACTTCTGCCAGGACTGCCCCTTGGAGGTGTCCCGCAGGTAGACGACGTAGTTGACGCCGGCGGTGGTGCTGGCGGTCCAGGTGAGCCGGACGACGCCGTCGCCGGGTGTCGCCTTCAGGTTCGTCGGTGGCTGCGGCGCGATGCCGACCGCGGTGGCCCGTGCCGTCGCCGACGCCGGTCCCTCACCCGCGGCGGTGGTGGCGCTGACCTTGAACTCGTACACATGCTTGTCGGTCAGGTACTGCCAGGTCGCCTCGGTCTGGTCGGTCGGATACTGCGACTTGCGGAAGGTGGTCTCGCCCGCCGTAACGTCCCGCCAGTACACCCAGTAGAGCACGTTCGGCCCGGGGGCGTCCCAGGACAGGTCGATCTCCAGGCTCCCCGCGGTGGTGGCCCGCAGGTTGGTGGGTGCCTTGGGCAGCGCGACCTGGCTCTTGGCCTGCACCGGGTCGGACGCCGGCCCCTCGCCGGACAGGTTCTCGCCGGTGACCTTGAACTCGTACACGTGCAGGTGGGTGAGGAGGCCCCAGGTCGCGGTCGTCTTGTCGGTCGGCAGGTCGCTGCGGCGGAAGGTGGTCTCCCCGGCGGTCACGTCCCGCCAGTAGACGCGGTAGTAGAGATCGGGGCCGGGGGCGTCCCAGGTCAGGGTGATCTCCCCGGTCCCTAGCGGTTGCAGACGCAGGTTGGTCGGCTTGCCCGGTTTCGCGGGCATGGGCTTGACCCGGACGACGTTGCTCGCGACGCTCTCCGAGCCCCGGGTGGCGGTCACCTTGAACTCGTACTCGTGCCCGTTGGCCAGGAACTGCGCGGTCAGCGTGCAGCAGTCGCTGAGCGGCAGCGGAAGTTGCTCCCACCCCTCGTTCTCCGTGACGTCTCGCTGGTAGACCCAGTACCAGACGTCGTCGGTAGGTGACGGATCCCAGGTCAGGGTGGCCCGCCCGTCCCCCGGGGTGGCTCGCAGATTCGTCGGAGGCGCCGGCGCGTCGAAGTAGGCGGTCGCGCTCGCCGGCTCCGACGCCGGCCCCTCCCCGCCCCGGTTGGTCGCGGAGACCTTGAACTCGTACCGGTGGCCGTGGACGAGGAACCCGGCCTCCAGGGAGCAGCACTCGGTGAGTGGCAGCGGCAGCTTGGTGAACTCCTGCTCGTCGGCGGTCACGTCGCGCTGGTACACCCAGTACCAGACGTCCGGTTGCGGTTCGGTCCAGGTGAGCTTGATGGTGCCGTTGCCCTGGGCGGTCGCGGTCAGCCCGCTCGGCGCGGGCGGCGGGGCGATGGTCGACTTCGCGGTGGCCACGTTCGACTGCGGGCTGACCGCCATGGTGTTCACCGCGGCCACGGTGAACTCGTAGGTGTGGTCGGGCACAAGGGCCCGAGCGACCGCCGTGGTGCCGCTCCAGACGTTGGTGTCCCACGGCGTGGCAGTCGGCTGCCCGGCGGTCACATCCCGCTGGGAGACCTGGTAGCTGACCCCGTCGGCGTTGACCGGCTGCCAGGCGAGGTTGATGGTGCCGTCGTCGGCGGGGGTGGCGGTGAGGCCGGTCGGCGCCTCGTTCAGCGGCGGCGCGACCCGCAGCAGCAGGTTGGGGGAGCCGTTGCCGGGATTGCGGACCACGTCCGCTTCGGCCTGCCCCAGGAGCGCGGCGGTCACCTGCTCGGGCGTGTAGTTCTTGTGCGCCTGCAGCACCAGCGCCGCCGCACCGGCGACGTGCGGTGCCGCCTGGGACGTGCCACTGCCGACCTCTTCGTCGTGGTCGTACCCGATCCAGGCCGACGTGATGTCGGCGCCTGGTGCGAAGAGGTCGAGGACAGGTCCGTAGTTGCTGCCCCTCGATTGCTCGTCCCAGCGTTCGTCTCCGCTGTTGGTGGCCCCGACAGTGATCACCTCCGGCATCGCCGCAGGCATCCTCGACCGGGCGTCGCCGTTGTCGTTACCGGCTGCCGCGACAACCGTGACACCCTTGTCGATCATGCCCTGCACCGCCTTGACGACGCCGTTGGCTTCCTCGACGGCCGGCACAACGACACTCATGTTCGCCACCGCGGGCAGCTTGGCGTGCTCGGTCACCCAGTCCACGCCCTTGACGAGATCGCTCGCCAGGAGCCCGTCGCACGAAACCTGAACATCGACGAGGCGAACGTCCTTGGCCACCCCGTATGTCGATCCGCCGATGATTCCGGCGACGTGGGTGCCGTGGGCCTTGCAGCCGAGGGGGGCGTTCTGGAAGACGCTGTAGCCGAACTCCGCCCGCTGTGCGCCGAAATCGGCATGGGTGGTCATGATGCCGGAGTCGATCACGTACGCGGTCACCCCGGCACCCGTCGACGGGTAGACATAGCGCTGGTCAACCTTGCCGTCGATGCGATCGAGACCCCATGAGGGCGGGTCAGCCTGGACCCCGCCGGCCCCCGCCACGCTTCCCTGTCGGTCCTCCTCGACCACCTCGACCGCCGGGTCGGTAGCCAGTTGCCGTGCCTGGGCGTCCGTCATTCCGCTGACCGAGAAGCCGCCGAGGCCGGCGGAGTAGACGTACTTCAGGCTTCCGCCGTAGCGGGCGACCAGCCGGTCGGCGATCTCCTTGATGCCGTACTCACCGGCGGCGGCGCTGTCGCGTAGATCCACGAGGTACGACCCGGTGACGGCGCTGCCCTCCGGCGCGGTCTGGAAGGTGCCTTCCTGGGTCGGGCCGCCCCGGGCGGTGACCGCCACCGGGGCCGACCGGGCGCTCTCGCCGTTGGCGTTGACCGAGGCGACCGAATACTCGTACAGGTGGCCGTCGGCCAGGCCGGCGTCGGTGAAGGGCGACGCCGGCAGGTCGTTCGGCAGCCGCACCGGGTGGCTCTGGCCGTACGAGACGTCGCGCCGGTAGATCCGGTATCCGGTGGCGCCGGGCGAGGCGGTCCAGGTGAGCCGGGCGTTGCGCTGCTGGTCGGCGGCGACGGTCAGCCCGGCCGGGACCGGCGGCAGGGTCGCCGGATCGGGGGCCGGCCGGGGCCAGTCCACTTCCGTGAACCGGGGCCGGTAGAGGCGGGCGTCGGTCTGGTTGTCGCCGTCGGCGAGGCTGTTGACGTTGTACGAGACCAGGAGTTTCCCGGACCGGGCCAGCCCGGGGTGGAGGCGGGCGTCGTAGACGATGACCTCCCGGCCGGGCTGCGGCTCGGGCGCCCGGAACAGGTGGATCGGGCCGGTGAACGGGCCGGTGGGCGAGGTGGCCGTGTAGGCCACGACCTCCGAGTTGAACACCAGGTTGCCGTCGACGGTGACCAGGACGTACTGGCCGCCGACCTTCTGCACGCCGAACGCCGTGGTCACCCCGCCCATCAGCCGCGCGGCGTCGGACTCCCGCTCCGACCAGCCGGCGCCGGTCCAGAACTGCCAGGCACCGGCGAGCTGGCCGGCCGCGACCTTCGCCAGGTAGACGGACTTCACCGGGCCGGCGTCGTTGAGCAGGCTCGTGCCGTAGACGTACGTGGTGTCGCCGTCCTCCAGGATCGCCGAGCCCCAGGCGATCCGGTCCGACAGTGGCAGCGGCGTCAGCGAGCGCAGGGTCAGGTCCGGCAGGTCGAAGGAGGCGAGCGAGGTGCCGCTCAGCTTCACGTCGAGCGGGTGTGTCCCGGTCCGTCGGTAGTGGTTGTAGAGCACCCGTAGCGTGGTGCCCTCGACCGTGCCGTCGGCCACCCAGTGCCCGGCCTCGGCCGGGTCGCCGTCGTGTTCCCCGCCGACCAGCGACCTCGGCTCCTCCGCCGTACCGCCGGTGAGCGTTTCGGTGAGCGCGTCGCCGTCCTGGACCACCATCGAGTTGTGGATCATCGGCTGGAAGGGCGGGCGGGAGCCGTCGGCGTTGACCGGCCCCACGAAGGTGTCCGAGAAGAGCCAGGCCACCCGGCCGTCGGGAAGCTCGACCGAGGCGGTGCTGTCACCGCCGTTCCACCGGCCACTGGTGTCGCCGTATCCGGCGAAGGCCGCGGTGAGCTGTGCCGCTGACATGCCGCCGGGGGGCGGGGCGGCCCGGGCGACGGTCGCCGGCGAGACGAGCAGGGCCAGCGTCAGCGGTACGACCAGCGCGAGCCGCGCGATCCCGCCGCGCCGCCGGAAACGGCCCGGTAAGTGAACAGGTCCAGGGTGTCCATCTGCGCTCGGATGCATGCGAACATGCTCAAACATCCCACGACTACTTGTAAATTAATCGATCAATAGGCTGACAGTGCAAGTTCCACGTGCGCTACGGCCACCGGTTGTCAGGTCAGGTCGATGACCGCCTCGCCGGTCAGCGTCGTGGTGCCGTCGGCGAGGGTGACGGCGAGTTCGACGGTGGCCAGCCCGTCCGCGACGGCGACGACCCGGCCGGTGCAGGTCGGCGTGCCGTGCACCGGGGTGATAGCGGTGAAGCGCACCCGGTACGAACGGATCCGGTCCTGCGGCACCCAGTTGGTCAGCAGCCGACCCAGGTACGCCATGGAGAGCATGCCGTGGGCGAACACGTCGTCGAGCCCGGCGGAGCGGGCCACGTCGAGGTCGATGTGGATCGGGTTGTGGTCGCCGGAGGCGCCGGCGAAGAGCGCCAGCGTGGCCCGGGACACCGGCGGGAGCCGCAGCGGCGGCAGCTCGGTGCCGACCTGGATGCCTGCTGTGGTCATCGGGCTGCCTCCGGGTTGCGTACGACGATGACAGAGGTCGCCTCGGCCACCAGGTCACCGCCGCGCGTGATGTCGGTCCGGCGGACCAGGAACTCCAGCGCGCCGCCCTTCTTGGCGTACACGTCGACGATCCGGGTGCGCAGCGCGACGGTGTCGCCGGCGTACACCATCGAGTGGTAGGTGAACGACTGCTCGCCGTGCAGGACCCGGCGCAGGTCGACGCCCAGCTCGGCGAGGTACGCCCACGAGTCCGGCCCCTCCATTTCGAGGCTGAAGAAGAACGTGGGTGGTACGGGCAGGTCGCGGTGGCCCGCCTGCCGGGCGGCGTCCAGGTCGACGTACACCGGATTGGTCTCGCCGACGGCCTTGGCGAAGAACCGCAGCCGGCCGCGCTCCACGGTGACGGTGATCGGCGCGAACGTCAGCGCCCTGGCCTGGTCCGGGTCGACGGGCATCGGTCAGCTCAGCCTCCGCAGCGAGGCGCGGGCCGCGTCGACGGCGTCGCGCAGTTCTTCGAGGCTCTCGAACTCGTCGGCACGGTCGGTGTCGACACCGCACTCCTGTTGCCGGGCGCGGATCAGATCCTCGTGCGAGGCCAACGAGACGTACACGGGGTAGGCGAAGGGGTTGAGTCCCCGGTCCAGGAGCAGGTCGACCGGGTCGCGGCCGCCGTCACCGATCTGGAGGCAGCCGTCGTACGGCGAACGGGAGTAGACCCCCGCCGGGAAGCCGTCGGTCCACTCGGTGAACAGCGCGGCCAGGCTGGGGGCGGCGCGTAGCGGATTCCGGTCGTCGGCGTCGATCTGGTAGCGCCAGATTTCCCCCTCGTGGTTCTCGGCGAGCACGAACGTGAAGACGAGGTGGTCGACGAAGAACAGCGGCAGTTGGTGCCGCCAGTGGAACGGGATCGCGACCGAGAACGACAGGTATTCGAGCAGTTCGCCGGCGTCCTTCCACTCCAGCGGGTACGCGCCGTCGGGCAGGACCCGTTCGTACGGCAGGCCCTCGGAGTGGAGCCAGAGCACTTGTTCGGGGATGCGGTCGACGTCGAAGGCCCGGCAGAGCACATCTGCCGGCAGCCCGTCGTGCCGGTCGCCGCCCTCGGGCCAGGGGACTCCGGCGGCCGTCGCCGCCGCCCGGTAGCCCGCCACCGCGTCACGCAGCACGCGCATGTCGTCGAGCATCACAGACCTTCCACTGTCGAGACCGCTGGTCAGCGGTGTGCGGCGAGGTGGGTGAGCATCGCCTGGTTGGCCGCCCAGCCGTCCGGGAACTTGACCGGCACGTCCAGGTGCACCCGCTCGGTCGACGGGTGCGCGTCGAGCAGCTCGGTGATCCCGGCCCGCGCCACCACGACGCACGCGTGCCGGTGCCGGGAGGCGAGCACGCACAACCGCCCCGACTCCAGGTGGAACGCGGTCGCGTCGCGCCGGCCGGACAGCGGGTGCAGCACGATCGTCACGTCGTACTCCCGGCCCTGGAGCCGGTTGGCGGTGTCGACGGTGATGCCCGCGCCGGCCTCGCCGAGCCGGGCCCGGATCGCCGCCGCCTGGTCGCGGTGGGCGGCGCCGACGGCGATCCGGTCGGCCGTGACGGGCGCGCCGCCGGGTGCCTGCTCGGAGACCGCGACCGCGCCGCGCCGCAGCATCCGCAGGGCGAGACCCGCGCAGGCCGCCGCGGCCTCGCCATCGGTACGCGGCGTGTGCCCGGCCGGCAGCTCGTACAGCCCCCAGCCGGTGGCGGCGGCCACCTCCACGGTCGCGTCGTACCCGTCGCCGGGCCCGGGTTCGGTGAACGACAGCGCCCGGTCGGCGAGGCGGGTGCCGGCCCGGAAGCCGGTGAACGGATAGAACGCCTCCGCCACCACCGGTGCCGCGGTGGCCGGCAGCCGCCAGGACACCGGCAGCCGGTGCACCGGCAGCTCCGGGTTGTGCCGCAGCAGCGTGACCACCGCCGACTGCATGGGATCCCAGGTCAGGCCGGTCCAGCGCGCGGTCTCGACGGTGGAGAACGGGTCGAGCTGCCCGGGGTCGCCGACGAACAGCGCCCGCTCGAACCGGCCGGCCACGCGCAGCAGGGCGTCCGAGCGCATCTGGTACGCCTCGTCCACGATCGCCCACGGCCAGACGCCCTCGGCGACGGTGGCCCATTTGGCGGCCGTACCGATGACGACGGCCGATGCGGCCAGGTCGGCGACCTTCGCGGCGACCCGGACCGTCTCGTGGCCCTCGACCCGCTCGGACGGCCGGTAGTCGGTGGCGGAGAGCCGCCCGATACGCAGCTCGGGGGCCTTGCGGGCGAGGCGGTCGATGAGGTCGTCGACCTGCTCGTTGGTCTGCGCCACGATGATCAGCGGCTCGCCGGCGGCGGCCAGTTCGACGGCGGCCCGCACCACCAGGGTGGACTTGCCCGCGCCGGGCGGGGAGTCGACCACGACGCCCCGGTGCGCGCCGGAACGCAGGTCGGTCAGCACGGCGGTGATGACCCGCTCCGCCTCGATCGCGGGCGGCACCGCGAGCCCAGCGACCATTGATCACCTTCCTGAATCGGCCGCCGCTCCGACCGGCGGCGGTGCCGCCACCATACGCGTGGGGAGGAAGGATCGGTTCCCGCCCGGCGTCCGGCAGATGACCGTGACCAACCTCGGCAGCACCGCGGACAGCTTCGACCTGGAGATCCTGGAGCCGGTCGCCGGCTCGTTCCGCACCGCCGGCCCGGACGCGCCATGCCTGAGCCTCGACGACCTGCGCGACGGCCGGCGCACCTGGGACTGCTCGCCGTCGCTCTACCTCCAGCCGGGCGAGAGCCGGCAGGCCGTCCTGTCGTTCGAGGTGCTGACGACGGTTCGGGCATACGCGATGCGCGCCGGCAGCGGCACGGTCACGGCGACCGTCTTCTACCAGAGCGAGCCGGCGGGTCGGGACGACTTCGGGACGCTGTTCCGCTCGGCGGACGGGCGGCTGAGCCCGGCGCGGCCGTACGTGCAGGACAGCAAGATCAGGGCGTCGCTCACGGCGGGCGACGCCACCCTGACCCGGGTGGCGGACGGCCACTGGTTCGGCCGGGTGCCGATGACGGCCCGCTACGCGGGTGACGCGGCGCACGACAAGCTCTGGGTCGAGGGCGTCAGCCTGCCCAACGGGGTGCGGGTGTGGGCCACCGAGCCGGACAGCGGCCCGGCGACCACGGAGACCCGGCTGTACGTCCCGGGTCAGCGGTTCGTGCCGGGCGAGGAGCGCGACTTCGACCTGCTCGTCGTCGCCCCGGCGGAGATGCCGGCGGGTGACCTCGGTGCCGCCACGTTCCAGGTCGGCGCGATGTACTTCCCGCTGCAGGAACTGACCGACGCCGACCCGTCCGACAACACGGCCACGGTGCGGCTCACCGCCGTCGAGAACGGCTGACGATCGCGGCCCTGGCCGCCGGACCGGTCCCGGCGGCCAGGCCCACACCAGTAGCCCGCGATCATTCGCGGGCTACTTCGCGTGAATCGGGAACCGGATCAGCGCTCGGTGGAGAGAGGAGGTGGAATACCCGCCCGAGGGAAAGGCTATTCATGATGCGAACAGGCCTGACATGGCCGGCAACCTGACGCCCGTGGTCTCCGACGGAGCGCTCGATGACGCCTCGGTCCTGCGTGCCTCCGGGGAGAACCCCGAACTCTTCGCGGTCCTCTACGACCGCTATGCCGAGCAGCTCTTCCAGTACGCCCAACGTCGGCTCGGACCCGATGCGGCGCAGGACGTGGTGGCCGAGACGTTCCTGGCAGCCTTCCGCCATCGCGCCCGCTATGACGGCGGAAGACCGCTGGCTCGGCCGTGGCTCTTCGGCATCCTCGTCAAGGAGATCGCCCGGCACCGCCGAAAGGAACGCGCCTATCTGAGGGCGGTGGTGAACGCTCCGCGCGAGGTGGTGGACGGGCCGGCGGAGCGGGTGGTCGACGAGGTTGTGGCCTGGGCGAGTCGAGCCGGAGTTGCCGCCGCCCTGCTGGCCCTGTCGGCCCGCGAACGCGAACTGTTGCTGCTCATCGCCTGGAGCGAGCTGAGCTACGAGGAGGCCGCCGAGGTGCTCGGCCTGCCGATCGGCACCGTCCGGTCGCGGCTGAGCCGAGCCCGGCAGAAGGTACGCCGGCGACTGGCTGAGGGCACCGGCAAGAACGTTCGGGACGAGAGGTAGCTGACGGTGGACGAGATGACAATGATCAAGGATCTTGGTGAGGCCCTCGCTCCTGTGCCTCACTCCCCCAGCGGCCTGCGGCATCGCGTGCTGACGTCGGCCGGGTCGGGAGCGGCCACGGTAGGGCGGTCCCGGCGGCTGGGACAGCGCGGCCTGGTGCCCGTGGCGGCATTCGCGGCAGCCGTGCTCGCGGCCACGCTGGTGGTCTACGGCCGGGGCGGGCCGGTCGAGCCCGTCGACGCCTCCGCTGACGCACCCCGCCTGCTCCTCGCAGCGGCGGAGACCGCGCTGGACGGCCCTGACCTGGCCCCCCGACCCGACCAGTTCGTCTACGTCGAATCGGTCGACTCGGGGGCGGTGCAGGAGTACACCGGCGGCCTGCGGGGCAGACTCTGGCCGACCGGGCAGCATCAGGAGTCTCATGAGCGGCAGGTGTGGTTGTCGGCGGACGGCACGCAAGACGGGCTGGTCCGGCTCCGTCCTCGAGGCTCGGACGGAGCGTGGGAAGACCTGCCCTTGCCCGCGCCTCAGGCGGCGCCGGCTGCTCCCGCCGGCCTGCCCGAAGATGTGGCCGGCATGCGCGAGTACCTGTATCGCAACTCTCACGGCGCGAACCCGCGCCACCAGCAGGCGTTCATCACCGTCGGGGACCTGATCAGGGAGTCGTACCTGCCACCGCGAGTTCTGGCGGCGGCGTTCCAGGCAGCCGCGGGTATTCCCGGCGTGGCGGTCGTACCGCACGTGGTCGACGCCGCTGGCCGATCCGGTGTCGCGGTGGCCCGCGAGGACGACGGCATCCGACAGGAGCTGATCTTCGACGCGAAGACCTACCGGTTCCTCGGCGAGCGAAGCGTTGTCGTGAGCCGATTCGACAACCAGCCCAAGGGGACTGTCCGGTCTGCCAGCGCGGTGCTGCGGCTCGCGGTCGTGGACCGGGCCGGCCAGCATCCGTAGCCACGAAATCCGGTTCAGCAACAGTGGCGTGCCGGCCTGCGGCAATCCGCAGGCCGGCACGGGCCACGTTCTGTCGATCAGGGGCGCTCCCCCACCCGGTAGGTCACCAGGTTCGGGTCGGCCTTGAGCTGCTTCTCGGTGAACTTGATGGTGTCCCAGCCCTTACCCGAGTACAGCCGGGTCTGGTCGGCGTACCAGGGCGAGTTCGGGTTGGCCGACTGCGAGTAGGTGAGGATCTGCCGGCCGGACGGCCCGCTCCGGCCCAGCTCGACGGCCATCAGGAACGACGTGCCGTGCACCACCTTCGGGTAGCCGACGCCGGGTGCCAGCGGGCTGATGGTCATGTTGAACACGCCGGCCGCGGGGCGCCCGCCGTGGATCGGGATGCGTTCGGTGCCGCGCGGTTCGGTCTGGATGTCGCCGAGACGGGCGTCGAGCGGGATCCCGTCGAGCGCGCGAACGGCGTCGGCCAGCGCGGTCCGGATCCGGGGGTCGTTGACGGCGAGCCGGCTCGGCGTGGTGAGCGGGGCGGCCGGGTCGAACGGGTCGGCGAAGCGCATCCCGCCGGCGAGGGCGAACTCGGTGAACAGGTGCGCGCCCCGGCTGTCCAGGTCGACCCGCAGGTCCCAGCCGCGCAGGGCGGCGCAGGCGGCGGTCAGGTCGACCCGGGTGCCGTCGGAGGCGGTGGCGACCGGGTGGGCCGTACACGTTCTGACCAGGTCGTCGCGGACCAGTTCGCCGCCGTAGGCGCGGTTGCCGAGGGTGACCGCCCACAGGTTGGCCGGGGTGAACCGGGTGCCCGGGAGCCTGTCGGTGCCGGCGAGGCGCTGCCGCACCTGGTGGACGCCGAGCCGGGTACGCAGGCTCCGCTCGGTGCGCTCGTCGCCGATGATCCGGGGGAAGCCTTCCAGGGGCTGGGCCGGGTTGGCCAGCCAGTAGCTGTCGTTGGAGTTGGTCACGTAGTCATCGCGGACCAGGGTGGGCAGGTGCGCCGGGCCGAGGATGCCCGGCACCGCAGCATCCGGATCCCGGCCCGGCTCGCAGGCGGAGCGGGAGCCGTCGAGGACGGCCTGGCCACTGCCGGCGTACAGGTCGCGCCAGGCGGCGGGGATGCAGGTGGCGGCAAGGCCATCGGTGACCCGGGGCACGACGGAGTGGTCGGCGTAGAGGGCCTTGCCGTCGCTGTCGGCGGCGATGACGTTGACCCAGGGCAGGAACTGCCGCCGGTCCAGCACCGTCCGCAGGTCGGCCACCGACCGCGCCCGGCCCATGGCCAGCCAGCCGTCGAGCGCGCGGTTGTTGGCCGCGTTGGGGTCGCTGATCGCGTACGCGGTGTCGGCGGTCCAGTCGAAGACGCCGGGGACCACGACGACGGGGCCGAAGTGGGTGTCGTAGAGGGTACGGCTGGCCGGCCCGTTCGGGGTCTGGACGGTGACCGTGCGGGCGGTCATCTTCCGGGGCTTGCCGTCGTAGAGGTAGGAGGTCGGGTCACCGGGGGCCAGGGTCAGCCGGTGCCAGGCGAAGCGGCGGGCGGTGGAGACGGTGTGGCTCCAGGCCACCCGGCCGTTGTGGCCGATCTCGATGAGCGGGTCGCCGACCAGGGCCGCGCCCTCGACGTCGTAGCGGCCGGGGACCTTCAGGTGCATGCGGTAGAACCGGTCCGGGCCGTCCCACGGGAAGTGTGGGTTGGCCAGCACCATGCCCGCCCCGCTGGCGGTGGCGTCGCCCCCGAGCCCGTACGCGTTGCTGCCCACCCCGGCCGGTGCGCCGTCGCGGGCGGCGACCAGGGCGGCCGCCTCGGGTGCCGGGAGCTGGCCGGTGATCTCGCCGGGGCGACTCGGGGCGCTGCCGGCGGGCGGGGCGGCGGCGACGATGCCGTCGGCGAGCGCGGCGGAGCCGGCCCGGACCATGCTCGTCCAGTGGGCCCGCCACAGGTCCAGCTCGGTGATCGGTCGCACCCAGGGCCTGCCGGCGCACGCCGGGTCGGTCAGGTTCGCCGCCCCGGTGCGGCGCAGGTAGGCGTTGTAGCCGGCGGCGAAGCCACGGATCTGGTCGCGTACCTCGTCGGAGGGCGAGTGCACGCCGTCGCGGGGGCCGGTGAGCAGCCGCTCGACGATCCGGTCGTCGATCACCTTCTGCTGGAACAGGTCGCTGGTGACGTTGGCCGCGGCCTCGCCGGTCGTACCGAAGAACCGGGACCGTTGGGCGCGGACGGTGACGATCGTCTCGGCGATCAGGCAGATGTTGTCCTCGGCCTGGACGTACCCGACGCCGTAGCCGAGGCTGGCGAAGTCCTGCGCGGTGATGTGCGGTACGCCGTACGAGGCGCGCTGGATGAGGGCCGAGTAGCCGCCGGAGCTGGCGGCGGCGGGGCCGGTGGTGGCGGTGAGGCCGGCCACGACCAGGCCGAGTGCGGTGGTCGCGGCGGCCAGGCGGCGCGCCCTCATCGGGCGGCCCCCTGCGGATGGTGCGGAAACATCGGACGTCCTCCCCGTGTGTCGGCTGTCCATTGCCGACCGACGCTAGCGACACCCGCTCGCCCGGGCATCGGGGAAGACCACCGAGTCGACCCTGGGGGTCACCCCAGGGTCGACTCTGGACGCTCGCCGGCAGCTCAGGGTTTCGCGGAAACCGGTTCGAGCACGAAAACGGGGATCTGCCGCTCGGTCTTGCGCTGGTAGTCGGCATAGTCCGGGTACGCGTCGACCGCCCGCTGCCACCAGCGGGCCTTCTCGTCCCCGGACACCTCACGGGCCCGGTATTCCCCGGTCACCGTGCCGTCCTGGAGTTCGACGACCGGCTCGGCGACCAGGCTGGCGTACCACTTCGGGTTGGTCGGCGCGCCGCCCATGGAGGCGACAGCCGCGTAGTGGCCCTCGTGCTCGACCCGCATCACCGGGGTCTTGCGGACCTTGCCGGTCTTGGCGCCCCGGTAGGTCATCAGCACGATGGGCCGGCCACCGATCGTGACCCCCTCGGTGGTGCCGGTACGCATGATCTGCTCGACGTGCTCGCGGACCCACGCCGACGCGCTCGGTTCGTATTCACCGGTCATCCCCATATTCTGACCAACGCGCCCGGCCCGTCCCGGGTGCGGGGCGTGCCGGGCGTCGACGCTGCCGGTCAGGGCATCACCTGCTGTAGTTCTGCCCGATGGCCCGGCCGGGGATCGGCCTGGCGATGAGGGCGACCGGGATGAAGAAGCACATCTGGCCGATCGCCAGAGTGAGCGTCCACAGCGCCTTGTCGTCGTAGTGGGCGGACGCCCTGGCGTACAACTCGTCGGCGACCCGCTCTCCGGACGGGTTCGGGGTCAGGACGGCCTCCACCAGCTCCAGCGCGACCCGTTCGGCGTCGGTGAAATAGGGGGCGTCCCGCCAGGACGCCACGGCGGTGATGCGCTCCTCCGCCTCACCGGCCTCGCGGAGATCGCCGGTCGCCCGGACGGTGTGGTACGTGCTGGCGACGATCTGCCCGGCGCGCAGGTGCACCAGGCTGATGGTGGTCTGCGGCACCGAACCGTTCTGGACGGCCTTGGACATGCCGCCGGCGATCGCTCCCATCTCGGGAAAGAGCGGCATGGGGTTGGGCAGACGCGACCGGAGGTCGTCCTGCACGGTCGTCGCGGTCGTGGTCATGGGTTTTCCCTCCCAGAATCTCGGCGGTGGCCTGCTGGCCCGCCTCACTGGTCCGACGATGCGGTCGCCGAGAATGTCAGGTGGCGCGTCAACCTCACACTTCGCCACGGTGTCTCGTCGTATCCGGTGAGGGCAGCCGCGACCGAGGGGAGCCGGCGACACCATGACCATCCAGTCCGGGCCAGTAGACGGCCACGCCGATCCGGGCCTGAGCGCGATCATGAGCGAGCGACGCCGGCTGATCAATCTGGCGTACCGGCTCCTCGGTTCCCTGGCCGAGGCCGAGGACGCCGTCCAGGAGACCTACGCCCGCTGGTACGCGATGACCCCGCGGCAGCAGGAAATCATCGAAGCTCCCGGCGCCTGGCTGACCACGGTCGCCAGCCGCGTCTGCCTGGACCTGCTCGGGTCGGCACGCGCCCGACGGGAACGCTACGTCGGCGACTGGGTCCCCGAGCCGCTGCCAGGTGGTGCGGAGTGGTTCAGCGGGCCGCAGGGCGACGCGACCACCGACCCGGCCGAGCGGGTCACGCTCGACGAGTCGATCAGCATGGCCTTCCTCGTCGTACTCGAATCGATGACCCCGGCCGAGCGCGTCGCGTTCGTCCTGCACGACGTCTTCCGCTACTCCTTCGCCGAGGTGGCCGAGGTCGTCGGCCGCACCCCGGCGGCCTGCCGCCAACTGGCCTCGTCAGCCCGCCGCCGGATCCGCGCGTCACAGGCCCTCGCGGCCCCGGCAGCCCCGCAGGCCGGCATCATCAGGGACTTCAAAAGGGCTTGGGAAGCCCAGGACATCAACGCCCTCGTCGGCCTGCTCGATCCGAATGTCACGGCGGTCGCCGACGGGGGCGGCCTCGTGAGCGCCCTGACCCACCCCGTCGAAGGCCGCGAGCAGGTCGCCCGCTACACCATCGACCTCGCCGGCCGGGCACCCGAGCTGACGATGGTGGAACGCACGGTCAACGGCCGGCCCGGTCTGGTCGCCCAGCAGGACGGCGTCACGGTGGCGGTGATGGCGTTCCACGTCCTGAACGGCCGGATCACACACATCTGGGCGGTCCGCAACCCGGAGAAACTCCGGCCCTGGACGACCGCCTGACCTAGGTGTGCGGGTTCTGTCACAGCAGGATGGCCACCGCCGGTCGAAGATCTAGGATCACCGTGGCCGCCAGCGCTCCGTACGGCGATTCGACGGCGGCCGGAGGGTGGGGCGGTGGCACCGGAGGTTTCGCCGGGCAGGGCCAAGGCCGCGCTCGTCGTACTCGCCCTCGCGGCGTTCGCGTTCATCACGACCGAGCTGCTGCCGGTCGGCCTGCTCACCGTCATCGCACCCGACCTCGACCGGTCGCGCTCGCAGGTGGGCCTGCTGGTCAGCGGGTACGCCGTCGTGGTCGTGCTGGCGTCGGTGCCGCTGACCCGGTTGACCCACCGGATCCCGCGCCGCCAACTGCTCGGCGCCACCATGATCCTCTTCGCGGTGGCGAACGTCGCGGCGGCGCTCGCGCCGACGTTCGCCGTGCTGGCCGGCACCCGCCTGGTCACCGCGCTGGCCCAGGCCCTGTTCTGGTCCGTCGCCTCGGCGACCGTGACCGGCCCCTTCCCGGCGGCCGTGCGCGGCCGGGTGGTGGCGCTGTTCGCGATCGGGGCGGCGCTCGCCCCGGTGCTCGGCGTCCCGCTGGGCACCTGGCTCGGTCAGCAGGCCGGCTGGCGGACACCGTTCGCGGTGCTGGCCGGGGTCGGCCTGGCGATCGCCGTCGCGGTGGTCGTGCTGATCCCGTCCTACCCACCGGACGCCGGGGGTGCCGCCCGGGGCACCACACCGCACGCACGGCGCTTCGTCATTCTCCTGGTCGCCACCGCCCTCGGCATCGCCGGCTTCCAGACCCTGCAGACCTACGTCACGCCGTTCCTGCTCGACGTCAGCGGGTTCACCGCCGCCGCGCTGGCGCCGCTGCTGTTCGTCTCCGGCGTGGCCGGCATCGCCGGCACGATCGCCGTCGCCCGTACCCTGGACGCCCATCCGGTCACCTCGCTGCTGGCGCCGCTGGGTGTCGGCACGGCCAGCCTGCTCGGCCTGTACGCGCTCGGCTCCCTCCAGCCCGCCACGGCAGTCCTGCTCGCCGGCATCGGCATCGCCTACGCGGCGTTCGGCGCCGCCGTGCAGAGCCGGATGCTCCAGCTCGCCCCCGGCAGCACCGACCTCGCGTCGGCCGGTGTCAGCACCGCCTTCAACGTCGGCATCGGCGGCGGCTCGTTGCTCGGCAGCGCCCTGCTGCCCGGCCCGGGACCGCAGCCGCTCGCGCTGGTCGGCGGGCTGCTGACGCTGGCCGCGCTGGCGGTTCTCGCCCTTGACGCACGTCCGCGCACCGCCCGATCCGCAGCAGGCGTTCCAGCGCCGGCGCACGTCACGGGGGGCCATGGCGGGGACGATCCCGCTGCGGTTGCCCGCTGACCTGCACGTACGCCGGCCGACGAGTGGGGCGATGCCGTCGAGGACGCGGCCCAGGCCAACGGCGAATCCATGGTTAGTAACCGAGTCTTCGTGCTGCCTCGGCCGACTGCCACCTCCGCAGGGCGTTCTTGATCCGCCGGTTCTCGGCGCGTACCTCGGCGAGCTGGCGGGACCGCTCGCCCAACTCGTAGACGAGCCGGTGCAGCAGGGCGTCGACGTCGTCGGTCCGGTAGCCGCGCCATGTTGTCGGCAGCGACAGGGCGGCGATCCGCGCCGGGGTGAGCGGGCCGTGCAGGGTGTTGCGGCTGCGGTAGACGGTCACCGCCACGGGATCCGTTCCGGCAGGTGGATACGCTCGGCGGGCACCCCGGCGACGTGCAGCCGCAGCCTCGACCCGGCCAGCATCGCCGGCGGCCCGCACACGTACACCGCCTGGTCGGGACGCAGATGGTGGAGGGCGACGGTGAGCGCGTCGCCCCGCTCCCCCGGCTCGGCCAGCGCATCGTGGGAGAACGCCGGCACGATCGTCAGCCAGTCGTGGCGCAGCTTGTCGAGGGTGACCGCGTCGTACAGGCTCTCCACCGCGCGGGCTCCGACAACCAGGGTCACCCGTCGGCCGTCCGGAGCCTTGGCGACCTGCTCGATTAGAGCGCGCAGCGGGGCCAGCCCGGTCCCGCCGGCGACCAGCAGCAGGTCGCTGTGTTCGCCGAGTTTGAGGCCGGTGTCCATCGGTGGGCCGAGGTGCAGCAGCTCGCCGGGGCGTACCTCGTGGACCAGGCTGGTGGAGACGGTGCCGGCGGGGACCGCGCGGACGTGCAACTCGACGGTGCCGTCCGGCCGGGGCGCGTTCGCCGGGCACAGCCACCGCCACCGGCCAGGATGGCGTGGCGTGCACACCGGCACCGCCTGACCCGGCCGATAGGGCAGCCGCCGCCACGGCCGTACCGTCACGATGGCCACCTGGTCGCAGGCCCGGTCGTGGCCGACCACCTCGGCCGGCCACCAGGCCGGACCGTCGCCCATCAGCGCGGCGGCCCGCTCGACCTTCCGCCAGGGCACCGCGGTTTGCAGGACATCGTCGATGACGGCGGCGTGGTCCGGGCGCAGGCCGAAGCGACGGTACGCGCGGCCGAGCACCGCCAGCAGCGCCAACCTGTTCGGGCGATCGTCGGTTCTGCTCGCGAGCTGGTGCAGCGCGGCGTGCAGCAGCGGTGCCTCCCGCTCCGGCAGCAGACCCGGGCAGCGGTCCTCCACCGCCTCCCAAAAGCCGGACTCCCTGCGCGATCTAAGGGTTCCCATCAGGTAGTCGACCGCCCGCCGGTGCTGCGCCTCCGACCAGCCCAGGCACGGAATCTCCGGCTCACCGCCGGTCCCTGTGGTCAGCGAGCGTGCCAGGTGCGCCTTCAACCGATCCCAGTCCACCCCGATCAGGTACGCCGACAACTCCACATCCGCCGCCACCAGACTCAGCCAGTGGGCGGCCACCTCGCGTGCCTCCGGCCCGGTCATCGCGCCGCGTCCACCATCGCCCCGGCCTGCACCTCACTGAAGCCGGCGGCTTCGAGAGTGGCCTGACCCCAGCGGGCCAGCCTGCACGGGTAAGGAACCCGTTCGCTGCGACACAACGGGCCCTGCGGCCAACTTTCTGGCGTGTGTACGCGGACCGCCCGCGCGGCGAGGGCCAGGTCCTCGTCGGTAACCGGCATGAGCACGGGAAAGTCGTCGAGTACGGCGGACATCGGTGGGCGCCTCCGAGATGTAAGGAGGGGCACCCTGTTAACGGATCCGGTATAGGAAGGGGCCCCTCTTAACAGGTGCGGCGGCACCGGGGCGGGCGGGGACAGCAGCATCCGCTTTCGGGGGAGGACGGTGCCGCCGGAGCCCAGCACCCGCCCCGGGCCATGTGCCCAGCCTCGGCCTGGAGCTGACCAGGAACTACAGCGTCGACGGAGCCTGTTTGACGCAGAAATGAGGCGTCTGCGCCCCCGCCCGATCAACGCATTGTTACTACAGTGACGACAGAACGGAGGGAGATCGGGCGTGGCCCTGAAACGACACCGGCTCTGTCAACGGCGCAAGGCCCTCGGGTACAGCCAAGAGCGCCTGGCCGACATCCTCTGCGTGGAGCGGTCGACCGTGGTCCGCTGGGAGAACGCCGAGACTGATCCGCAGCCGTGGCACCGCACCCGGATCGCCTCCGCGCTGGGGGTTACGCTCGAACAGCTCGACGACATGCTCGTCGACGTGTCAGTGGCAGCACATCGAGGGCAGGCCATGGAAGACGACGCTCGGAATCCCGCTTCGGCTGCTGCTCGGCTGGACTTGCTGAGCGGCCTTTGGGCGTTCCTCACCAGCTACCTGGCGGCCCCGGCTGGGCCAGCTCAGCCGCTTGTCGAGGTACGGCGATCCGTGGGCCGGGTGCACAACCTCTACCAGCGGGCGAGCTACACGTCCGCTGCTCGGCTGCTGCCAGACGTGCTTAGCCAGGCAACGTACCTATCCAGCCAGTCGACCGGGCTGCATCGCAGCAACGCGTTTCGGCTGCTCGCCGCCGCCTACATCGCGGCGTCGAAACTCGCCGCCAAGATCGGCGATGGCGACACCGCCCTGCTGACCGCCGACCGGGCTGCCACCGCCGCTCGGCTCGGTGACGACCAGGCGTTGGCGGCCGTCGCGGCGTACCAAGCGGTCTGCGGGCTCATGCGGCTGCCCAGTAGAGCTACCGAAGCCGAGCGGGTCGCGCGAAACAGCATCGAGCGCATGTCTTCTTCGAGGCCCACGGGCGACCCAGACCAGCTTTCCGCTCACGGCGCTCTGCTGCTCCTTGCCGCAGTAATGACGGCCGGACAGGGCAATCTCAAGGAGGCGGCCCAGTTCCTGGCGCAGGCAGAAGGGCTGGCGGCGATGCTGGGCGCTGACCGTAATCGGTTGTGGACAGGCTTCGGTCCGACGAACGTTGTCATTCACGCGGTCTCCGCCGCCGTTCGGGCGGGCAACGCCGAACAAGCCCTGGAAATCGGAACCCGCCTTGACACCTCTCGGTTGCCGGCGGTGCTGGTTGGCCGGAGGGCGCAGGTGCATGTCGACCTGGCGGCAGCGGCGATGATGTCCGGCGGGGATAGATCCGTCTCGGTGCTGCACCTGCTCGAAGCCGAACGGGTAGCCGCCGAGGCTGTCCACGCCAACGTGCAGGCACGCGCGATTCTGCTGGACCTACTGGCAAAGGAGCGACGTGCGGCGACACCGGGGCTGCGGCCATTGGCAGAGCGGGCCGGGCTGCTGGCATGACTCGGCGAGGCGTGCTGGCTCTGGTCGTCTGCGCCGCGCCTCCAGTGCTGCGAATCGGCGAACTGATTGAGCTCTTGCAGGAAGACGGCTGGACCGTCTGCCTCACCGCTACGCCGACCGCTGCGACCTGGATCGACCGGGAGGCGCTGGCGCGGCAGACGGGGTATCCGGTTCGGGTCGACTGGCGAAAGCCGGGTGAGCCGGAGCCTCATCCTCCGGCGTGCGCTGTTGCGGTAGTGCCTGCCACTTTCAACGTGATCAACAAGTGGGCTCAGGGAATCAACGACACCCCCGCGCTCGGCATCCTCAATGAGGCTCTCGGCGCCGAACTCCCGATCTACGCGTTCCCGAACGTCAAGCGGCAGCTTGCCATGCACCCAAGCTACGACCGGCACCTGCAGCTACTCCAGGACGCTGGCGTCACGGTGGCGCCCTTGGCTAAAGAGATGGACTGGCTGTTGGTCACGGACGGGCTCCATGCCCATGCGCAGCGCGCTTCTGGTATCCCAACCCCGCTGGACGACTGATCGCTGCTCGGCTTCGACAGGCTCAGGCTGGGAACTCTTGCCGTCGTCGCGGAGTCGAGGAGCCGGCCGTAATGGGCTGCGCGATCCCCCAACGCCTACTTCTCAGGAGGTGTGGCAAGGCCGCCCCCTCGATGCGCCTCGCGAGCAACCCACTTGTTGACGACCTCCAGATACCTAGCAATAACCGGGCGAGCGCTCGGGTCCGATACAGATTCAAGGAAGGCCCTAATAACCTTCGCGGAGGGATCGTTCGATTCATCTAGACCGAGGTGACCCTCGCCTGGTTGAAGCTCGATCACTTTTGCTATTGAGCCATCCAACAAAGATGAAAGCTTTTCTGGGTGGACGGCGGCCCACCAGAGGGCAATATCACCGGGAGTTCTAGCCATTTGACGAAGGAACGCCACCTCGTCTGCAAGAACGAGGCGCTTTGCGAGTTCATCACGCCGGATACGATTTACACTTCTGGTTAGTTCTCGGCTCGCCATGGAGCCTTTCAGTCGCCCAGCCCCAACCCATTCGATTGGAAGGCCTGCGACTTGATGGACCGAGCCGAGACGTGCATTCATAGCAGCCTGCGCCAGCCTGCCCTGCACAACTTCCCACTCTCGGGTCACTTTATACGCCTCACGCCAAACACTATCTCGAACCGCATCAACCTCAGCCATCCCGACACTAGAGTCCACGGTTGTTAACCGCCACCATCCATAGATTTTCGACTTGAATGGAGCTCCATGCACGGAGCTAGGCAAGCTTGCCTGAAGCCTCAACCTCACCCATCCCCTGCGATCCTCCGGCGCGGGCGCCAGCGACCACCATTTTCGAGTTAGGGGTACTCGGTCAGGCATCCGCCACCACCTCCTCCACTCCAATACCAAACGCGCTGGCCAGATCGCCGTAAATCAGCTCTCGCATAAGGTGATCGCGGATAGGATCCGCTACCCCATCATCTTTGGCCCTTAGTGCCGCCATTGCGACGTCGCTATTTATTGACTCGGCCAGCACGGGGCCAACGATCCTCATCACCACCGACGGAGGGATCATGCATTTGTTGCACACATCGATCAAGGAGCGCATTGCACCAATCAGTTCTGAACGGTCAACATCAGACCCGATAGCTGCACTCCAGCCCTTTCTAAAGAACTCCTCAGTCGAGGCATTGGACGCGTCAGCCAGATTCGCCAACAGAACAGCGGGCACGTTGTAGTTGATCACCAGGAAGGCTTTAACTCCGGCATTACCACCATCTTGGCTAAGCCATTCGGCAACAACATCGCAGACAATCAATGCAGCGGATCCGTCTTTCGAAACCTCCAGCAGCACCTTTTGTGCATTTCGGAATCCGGAATCAGGCGATTCCCGATTGAGTCCTTCGAAGATGCGCTTAAGAGCGATGCGGGGCCTCTCCTGGAGGAGAGTATGACTACAGGCGTCTACCGCAAAGGACGCCAGGAACTCATTAGCCCCTCTTGCCCATTGCAGAAGGCGGTGACGCACGAAAGCCCCGACGCCCGAATCTAGAACAATCCCGTCTATTATCTTTATCGCCAGAGCATAGGAGGATTGGCGTTCAAGCACGATCTTCTTTACCAACTCAAGGAAAATGTTACTCCTTGCACGAATCGCGGTTTTCACCGTAATGTGGGCAACTCGCTCAACTACGTGCGAAGGCGCACCTTCGGCCAATCCAATAAGCCAGTTTTGCAGAACTCTATGCATTTGCGGAAATTCGTTCCAGACAAAGATGATGACTGCCTCATCTAAGCCATGTCGCGTAGCGGATATAGAAAATCCTTTGTCCACGCTACCAGCCTCAAGCAGGACAAGGTAGCCGCTACGGCCGGGCCCAGACAGAGGTCCCACGCTCTCCTCTGGTTCACCAATCTCCCTAAGCAGCTCATTTCTTGCATCTAGCATCCGAGCCGGCGGCGCGGGATCAAGGACTGCAGCCGCCACAAGAGCAGCACGTTCCGGCACCGAATCATGCTTTTTGAACCAGGTCGTGAGATAGCTCCGCCAGCTCTGGAATTCGTCGAGTACTGATTGCTTGGCTTCCTCTGCGTCTTCTCGCTGGAGAGCACTGGAAATAGACTTTGCCAGGGCCACTGCTTCGGAGGGCTGCTTCAGGCGCGTAACTAGGGCCTGGAAGCTTAAGTCAGCGAGCCAGCTCTCGTACCGATTATCGTCGGTGATCGTCTGAAGCCTCTCCATCGTAACGGCGTATGGATCAGGTACCGGCACATCGCGAGTAACAATAGCTGTAACTCCGTGGCATTCCTGCCACACCTCTGGTGTGGTGATAACTACCAGGAAGACGCCGTCGTATCGATTGAAGTCCGAATCACGGATAAGATCTTCGCCGAACTCCGCCTTCGGGATATCGTCACTCTGACTGACATCCAAGAGATACGAGGCTCCAGGGGCACTTGGAATCTCGCGAGCTGCGATCTCTTCCCAGCCCGTTCGTAAGAGCCACGATCCGCCGGCAGGCTTGCCCTCCTCATCCAACTTCTTCTGGCAATAGCTCAGCAACCGCACGGCGAGAGTAGATTTGCCGATTCCGTCAGGGCCTCGGAGCACCAATAGGCCTCGCCTCCACAGGGTCTGCTTCCATTCCTCGAAATCTTCCGGCTCCACAATAGAGCTGGCAACCGCTTCTGCCACGGCCACATCACTAACGCGTCGAGCCCTCAGCTTGCTAGCGTCGATCCTCGTGTAATTGGTGTCGCCTTCGGAGTAGATGTTATCGCCGCCGACAGCGTGTTGAGCGACTAGCATCCTCCGGGCCGGCAGGAGCGGATTGAGGCCGCGGTTATCTTGGGAAGGGGGCGGGCTAGATACTGCAACCATGGGCTATCTCTTTCGGCCAACGTTCGTATCACGTCCGGAGTAAATATTCTGGCCACCTTTGCCGGCCCTCTGGTTGATCACGGTCAGGTTTTTCGAGTCACTACTCCCACCAGCTGCCTCCAGCTGCTTCACGAGTGCTTCCAGCTCAGGCACCAGCTCCGGGTACTCCTCCAGAAGATCCCTCAATCTGGTTTTCCAGTCATTTGAAACGTCGAGAATCACCGCTTGCTGTTGATTCTCTGGAGCCGCAATCACTTCCGCGCGATCACGGTCCAGGCGTTCTATCTGCCGCATATGCGCCGGGCCCACTCGGCCAAGACGCTGCAACCCGGCTCGGGCTAGGTGATATAAGTCGCTGGCCATACTGTTCGCGACAAGCGTTCCAGCGCTGACACACAGCGCGATTACTTCCGGCGGCAATTCCATGTTCACTCCCAATCCGACACCACAACGGAGCCACCACCAATTAGCGCAGACGAGTGCATTTGCGGCGCAGAAAACGACCCATCAAGGGCCGGCCCACCGTAACGAGCATCTGTCTCTTGCGCGGACGGGCGGCTTCCTCTACGACGCCGCCGACTTCGACGCCGAGTTCCTAACAAGCGCACCGCCCACCCATGCCGACTTGCAACCAGGATTTGAGGGCAACCGGCAGCACAGGGGCAGGACTCGTCTCAGGTAGGGAGCAAGGCTCGACTCCTCGGCACGCGACAGGAACCCCGACGTCATCAACCGCTCGGGCTGTTGCTGCCGTCGCTAGCGACCATAACCCCGCAAGCATCGACCCACCTCCCCACAAGGCGTCCTCGGACAGTACAGGAACGAGTCCTGCCAGCGGAACCTAGAGCGACCGGCGTAGGGCTCGTTCGTGCTGATCGAAGTCGGCCAAATGCCGGCCTTCAGCCACGCCTCGTTCGATGGAACGCTCCGCCGATTCTTCCTGCTAGTAGACCGTATGCAGGTCGCCACCGGCGCCTGCAGAGATTCAATAAGGGGAGTCAGGAGTGCCACCCCGCCACTAACCGGAAGGCCCTGTCGGAGATATGACAGTGGTCTTTCCGACCACCGTCCGTACCAGTCCCGTCAAGCGGATGGATAATGTCCGTCGACATTCGGATGCCGACACCACTCTTTCAGGGGCAGCAGCATGCGTCGGCGGATGGTTAGCTCGTTCGCGTGACGGATCTTGAGCGCGGAATCTATGAGCACCTGATCACTCAGCAGGTTGCCGAGGGCATGCGCCGGCTCGATCCCGCTCTGATCCAGCACGCCAGACTCGATTCCGCCGACGCACCCGACGTGCTCGCACAGTACCTGGCCGCCATTGCTCGCCGAGCGCTGGCTGCCGTACCCGGAAGCGACGACAAGCTCGCTCGCCAGGTGGCGATCGTCAATCACATCGCTAAAGCCATTGAGACCATCGCACCAGGCACGACGGCGTCAGGCGACGAAATCGTTGATAGCCAACGTCTGCTACATGCCATCGCCGCTCCGCCGACTGCGCCCGCCGCTCCTGCGTTCCCACACCGTCCTTCTACTCCGCTCTCCACCGGCGCACTGCTGGTTAACGGTCGCCACCAGCCGCGTATCGGCCACGAGGTCGCTTACGAGATGGCCTCGGCAGGCTCCGTCGAGCTGCTGTGCGCATTCATCAAGTGGCACGGTTTGCGCCTCATCGAGCCCGCCATCCGGGAGCTGTTCGACCGCGGTGGCCGCCTACGGGTCATCACCACCACGTACATGGGCGCCACCGACCAGCGAGCCCTTGACCGGCTCGCCGAGTTGGGTGCCGAGATCAAGGTGTCCTACGAGACCAGGACCACTCGCCTGCACGCCAAGGCGTGGCTGTTTCGCCGCAACAACGGCATGACCACCGCGTATGTCGGGTCCTCGAACCTGTCGAAGACCGCCCTGGTTGACGGGGTGGAGTGGAACGTACGAATATCGAACGTCGAGCAGCCGCACGTCATCGACACGTTCACCGCCACGTTCGAGGACTACTGGAACGACCCGGCGTTCGAGGCGTACGACCCGGCAAAGGATGGTGAGCGCCTGGGGTACGCCCTGCGGGGCGAGCGCGCCGACGATGCACCGACCGAGATCGCCAACCTGGACGTGCGGCCGTACCCGTATCAGGCGGAGATCCTGGCTGACCTGGATGCCGAGCGCCGCGTACACGGCTGCTGGCGGAATCTCGTGGTGATGGCCACGGGCACCGGCAAGACGGTGGTCGCGGCCATGGACTACCGCCGGCTACACAAGGCGGGGGATGTCGACTCGCTGCTGTTCGTCGCGCATCAGGAGCAGATCCTGCGGCAGAGCCGGTCGACGTTCCGGCAGGTGATGGGGGATGGCAGCTTCGGCGAGACGCTGGTCGCCGGGGACAAGCCGAGGCAGTGGCGACATGTCTTCGCCTCGATCCAGTCATTGCACCGGCAGGAGATCGACCCCGAGCAGTTCGACATGGTGATCGTGGACGAGTTCCACCACGCCGAGGCGAAGACGTACGCCCAACTGCTTGAGCGGCTGCAACCGCGCGTACTCCTGGGACTGACGGCGACCCCCGACCGGGCCGACGGCCGCGACGTGCGGCGGTGGTTCGACGGACACGCGGCCGTGGAGCTGCACCTACGGGAGGCGCTGGACCGGCAGTTGTTGGCGCCATTCCACTACTTCGGGCTGCACGACGACGTGGACCTGTCGCACGTCGCGTGGAAGCGCGGGCAGGGCTACGACCGGTCGGAGTTGGAGGGCCTATACACCGGCAACCAGGCGCGGGCGCGGTTGGTGCTGCGGGCCGCCCAGCGGCTTGTCGACGTGGGGCGGATGCGGGCACTCGGGTTCTGCGTGAGCATCGGGCACGCCAAGTTCATGGCGGACTGGTTTACCGAGCACGGCGTACCGTCGGCGGCGGTGACCTCGGAGGTCGGCCGGCCGGAGCAGCACTGCCTGATCCAGGACTTCAAGGCCGGCAAGCTGCGTGTTCTCTTCACCGTCGACCTGTTCAACGAGGGCGTCGACCTGCCAATGGTCGACACGATCTTCCTGCTGCGGCCCACCGAGAGCGCCACCATCTTCCTTCAGCAGCTCGGCCGTGGCCTGCGCTTGGACGACGACAAGCCCTGCCTGACCGTGCTCGACTTCATCGGCGGTCAGCACGCCAACTTCCGGTTCGACCTCCGTTGGCGGGCGCTGACCGGAGTCAGCCACCGAGAGGTACGCGACGCGGTTGCGCAGGACTTCCCGACTCTGCCGAGCGGGTGCCACATCGAGCTGGACCGAGTCACCAAGGAGGTCGTCCTTCGTAACCTGGAACGAGCGGTCCCATCCACGAAGAACAGCATGGTGGCCGAGCTGCGGCAGCTTGGGGACGTAACCCTGGCCGAGTTTCTGCGGGACACCGGCCTGGAGGTCGAGGACGTGTACCGATCGGCGGCGTTGGGTGGCTGGACCGGTCTACGGCGGCTCGCCGGGATGGAGACGTCGACGCCGGGAGCGGATGACCGCGAGTTGGGCCGGGCGATCGGCCGGATGCTGCACACCGATGACCTCGATCGCCTGGCGTTGTGGCAACAGGTGGCTGCCGGCGGGCCGGTGCCCGATGGGCGGCTGCTGGACATGCTGCACTTCAGCCTGTGGGGGCCGAACGTGCCGCTGTCGCAGCGGGACGAGCGGCTGGCGCGGCTGTGGGCCGAGCCGGCCCGCTGCGTTGAGCTACGCCAGCTCGCCGAGGTGCTGCGGGAGCGGATCCACCGGGTCACCGAGCCGGTCGGGCTGGGCCAGGTGCCGCTACGAGTGCACGCCCGGTACAGCCGCAACGAGGCGTGCGCCGCCTTCGGGATGCCGAACCCGGGATCGCTGCGGGAAGGAGTGAAGTGGCTGCCGAACGAGCAAGCCGACCTCTTCTTCGTCACCCTGGTCAAGTCCGAACACCACTACTCCCCGACCACCATGTACGCCGACCGGGCCATCACCGAGACCCTGTTTCAGTGGGAGTCGCAGAGCACCACGGCGTCGGCGTCGGCGACCGGGCAGCGCTACATCAACCACGAGAAGCTCGGGTCGACGGTGCACCTGTTCGTCCGGGAAACCAAGGTCGCCGACCGCGACCTGGGCGTGCCGGCCTACCTGTACGCCGGCCCGATGACGTACCAGGAGCACACCGGCGACCGGCCCATGCGGATCCTCTGGGAGCTGAGGCACCCACTCCCCGCCGACATGTACGCCGCCGCCCGGGCCATCGCCGCATGAGCACCCGCCAGGAGGGTTCTGGAACCGCCCCGCCTCCCGTTCCGGCGCCCGCTACGCCTCCGCCACGCCGGCCGGCTCGGGAGCAGCGTGACCCTTGACCGGCCGTACGTCCCCATGCCCCGGCCACCATGCCGCGTGCCCGATCAGCGCGGTCAGCGACGGCACGAAGAACATCGACATGACGAAGGCCGACAGCACGATGCCGATCGCCACCGCGAAGCCCATCTGTTGCAGGAACGAGATCGGCGCGAGCATCAGCACCCCGAACGTCCCGGCGAGGATGAGGCCCGCGGCCGCGACCGTCGGGCCGGCGTGTTCCACCCCGATGGCGGCCGCCTGGTGCGGCTCGTTGCCCTCCCGCGCTTCCTCGCGTAGTCGGGCGATCATCAGGATGTTGTAGTCGGTCCCGATCGCGACGACGAAGAGATAGAGGATGATCGGCAGTTGGAAGGTGACGCCGGGCTTGCCCTGTAGTCCTTGGAAGAGATAGACGGTGGCACCCAGCGTGGCGGCGAAGTTGAGCAGCACCGCCACCACGAGGTAGATCGGCGCGACGAGGCTGCGCAGCAGCAGCGCGAGGATGAGCGCGATCAGGCCGGCCGCGACCGGCAGGATGACCGACAGGTCGCGGTTGTTCGCCGAGTTGATGTCCGCGAAGATCGCGGTGGGTCCGCCGACCAGTGCCCGCGTGCCGGGCGGGGCCGCCTTGTGCAGGGCGTCGCGCAGTTTGTCGCGTACGAGGGTGATCGCCTCGTTGGAGACGGGGTTCTCGTTGAGCAGCAGGTTGACCCGGGCGACGCTCGGGTCGCTGCTGCGTTCGGCGGGCTGCACCCGGCCGACTCCCGGGGCCTTCGCCACGGCGGCCGCGAAGTCGTTGATCTGCTGCTCGGTCAGGGCTGTGCCGTTGCCGGTGGTCAGGTAGACCTCGGTGGGGGCGAGCGCGCCGGCGGCGAATCCGCGCTGCAGCTCGGCGGCGGCCTTCGCCGACTCGGTGTCCTGCGGGAAGCCGGCACTGAAGTCGTAGTCGGCCTTGTAGTTGAGCACTCCGGCGGCGAGCGCGACCAGCACGGCACCGGAGGCCGCCGCGACGAGCGCCGGCCGGCGTCCGATGGCGGTGCCGAGGCGGTGCGACATGGTGGCTTTGGGGGGACGCTGCCACGCCTTGGACGGCCAGAAGACGTAGCGGCCGAGCAGCGAGACGATGGCCGGGATGAGGGTGAGCGAGGTGACCAGCATGACGCCGACGGCGATCGCGAGCGCCGGGCCGAGCGAGCCGAAGAAGCCGAGGGAGGCGAGGAGCAGCACCAGGAACGCGACGATGACCGCTCCGGCGGCCGAGGTGATGACCTCGCCGACCCGGGCGACGGAGACCGCCATGGCGGTGCGCTTGTCGTCACCGGCGCGCAGCCGCTCGCGGTAGCGGAAGAGCAGGAACAGCATGTAGTCGGTGCCGATGCCGAACAGCACGATCAGCAGCACCGTCTGCAGGTCCTGGCTGACGTTGAGGTCGAACGCCTTGCCCGCCGCGGCGACGAGCCCGGTGGTGACCGACATGACGATGAAGATGATCGGTACGGGCAGCAGCGCGGCGACCGGGCTGCGGAAGATGATCAGGATCAGTCCGAAGATCAGGATGATCGTGGCGAGGCCGACCACGGCGAAGGCCCGGTTGAAGGTGTCCTCGTTGTCGACAAAACTCGCCACGTCGCCGGCCACGCCCGCGGTCAGGCCGCTGCCCGCCAGCTCCGGGCCGATGGCCGACCGCAGATCGCGTACGGCGTCGAGCAGCGCCGGGTCGTCCGGGGTGGGCGCGTCGAGCCCGACGTTGATCACCTGCACCGACTTGTCCGGCGCCACCGCCTGCGGGCCGGTCAGGTAGCCGGACGTGTGCGGGATGTTCCTGGCCTTGAGCGACTGGGCGAGCTGGCCCACCCTCGCCTCGTCGCCCGGCGTGAGCGCCTGCCCGTCGGCGCGTTTGACAACGATCATCGCCGTGGCGGTGGCCTGCTGCGGGAACGCCTTCTTGCCGAGCTCGGTGGCCTGCACCGACTCGTACGAGCGCGGCAGGAAACTCTCCTGGTCGGCGGAGGTGATGTCGCTCAGCGACGGTGTGGTGACGATGATGGCGATGGCCGCGAGCACCCAGCCCGCGATCACCCACCACGCCCTGCGTACGACGAATGTGCCCAGCCGCTCGAACATGGTCTCCCCCGCGTGTTCGGCAGAATCGACGTCCGGGGTGCCGCGCGCCCGCCGGCGCCCACCCGTCACCGTGACGACGGTCTTGACTACCCCGCGTGAATAGTAGTGCCGCTCGGCACCCCTTTTCGGACGGCTCGCGGAAACTCGGTCAGCCGTTCAGATACGCCAACACCGCCAGCACCCGGCGGTTGTCGTCCTCCGACGGCGGCATCCCCAGCTTGCTGAAGATGTTGTTGATGTGCTTGCTGACCGCCTTCTCGGTCACGAACAGCCGCCCCGCGATGGCAGCGTTCGACCGCCCCTCCGCCATCAGCCCCAACACCTCCCGCTCGCGGGCGGTGAGATCGAGCAGCCGTTCCGCCCCGCTGTTGCGCGCCAGGAGCTGCGACACCACCTCCGGGTCCATCACCATGCCGCCGCCGGCCACCCGCTGCACCGCGTCGATGAACTGGGCGACGTTGGAGACCCGGTCCTTGAGCAGGTAGCCGACTCCCCCGGCCTTGTCGGCGAGGAGTTCCCGCGCGTACAGCTGCTCGACGTGCTGGGACAGCACGAGGATCGGCAGCCCGGGGATCTGGGCGCGGGCCGCGAGCGCCGCTTGCAGGCCCTCGTCGGTGAAGGTGGGTGGCAGGCGTACGTCGAGGACGGCGACGTCGGGGCGGTGCCGGGTGAGCGCCGGCAGCACCGACGGCCCGTCGGCGACAGCCTCGACCACCTTGAACCCGTACGCGTCGAGGATGCGGGTCAGCCCGTCCCGGAGGAGGGCGAGATCCTCGGCGATGACAACTCGCACGGCAGCTCCATGGTGACGACGGTGGGTCCGCCTGCCGGACTCGTCACGGTCATCGTGCCATCGAAGGATGCCAGCCGGCGGCGTACCCCGGACAGGCCGGTCCCCGCGTCCATGGTGGCCCCGCCACGGCCGTCGTCACCGACCACCATTTTCAACAGACCGTCCTGGTGATGAACCTGGATCCAGACGCGGGTGGCGGTGCTGTGTTTGGTGACGTTGGCCAGCGCCTCGGCGACCGCGAAGTACGCCGCGGACTCGACCGCCGCGGGCGGGCTGCCGGGCAGCCGCACGTCGAGTTCCACGGGCAGCGGCACGGCCAGGGCGAGGGCCTGCACCGCGCCGGCCAGGCCCCGCTCGGCCAGCACCGGCGGGTAGATGCCGCGAACGAGGTCGCGCAGCTCGGCGAGGGCGTGGCCGCTGGACTCCTGCGCCTCGCTGAGCAGCCGTTGCGCCGCCGCCGGATCGTCGGCCAGCAGCTGCTCGGCCAGACCGATGCTCATCCGCAGCGCGACCAGCCGGGCCTGCGCCCCGTCGTGCAGGTCGCGTTCGATCCTGCGCAGCTCGGCGGCCTGGGTGTCGATGGTGTCGGCGCGGGTGGCGGCGAGGTGCCGCACCCGTAGGGCCAACTCCTGCGCCCGGGTGGGGGCGAGGAAGAAGCCGGCGAAGCGGAAGTGCAGCCACAGCAGCCAGGGTGCGACGGCCAGCCCGCCGGCCAGGAGCAGCCAGCCCTGTGGCACGGAGAGCCACACCTTGACGAAGTTGTCCGTCGGCCAGAACACGCCGTAGCCGTACCAGCCGATGGTCAGGTAGCACACGACCGGCACGAACAGAGCGCCTTCGAGGCCGTACACGGGAAGGGCGAACGCGAGCAGGCAGGCGGCGCCGGTGATCGTGCCGGGGATCAGCCAGGCCAGGTCCCGCCAGGTCGCCGGGTCCGTGACCACCCACCGGAACCGCCGCCAGGTGCCGAGCGCGGCACCGGCGGGCACGGGGGCGTACGGGGAGGCGATCGGCGCCGTGCCCCACCGGCTCAGCCGGCGTTGCAGCGTCAGCGACGCCCGCACCAGCACGGTCACCGCCGGAAAGAGCGCGAACCCGATGCCGAGCGCGGGTATCAGCGCCAGCGCGACCACCGACAGCACGAACAGCGCCACGTTGGTGGTCAGGCTGAGCAACGCCACGGCCAGGCCCTGCACGGCGGCGACCGCGCCGGGTCGGATCTGCTGCCAGAAGGAGGCACGTACGGAGCTGTCCACGTCGTCATTCTCCGCCGCGCGGCCACCGGAATCGGTGGTGCTACCACCACCCGTCGCCTGGGCAGGCACCAGCAGGACCGGACTGGCTGGTGCGCCGTCGCCGAGGCCTCAGAGGCGATAGAGCACCGCGCCGCCGATGTCCTCCCGGGTGATGCCGAGGCCGTCGACCGGCCGGCTGGGCACGCCGTCCCAGGGGGTGCCGGGCAGGTAGTCCGGTAGCACGAGCACGTCCTTGACGCCGAGGCCGCGCAGGTACGCGATCGAGGCCTGGTCCGGGAACGTGACGGTGGCCGCCCGGGTCTGCGCCTGGGTGGCCGGCTCGAATCCGGCCAGGCCGTTGGCGATCCGTGGCCAGCCGTCGACCGTCCACATCATGTAGTGCAGCTCGATCAGCCCGGTCGCGGGCAGCACCAGCAGCGGCTCACGTGCCTGCGCGAACGCGGCCGGCGGCTGCGGCACGGCCGGGTGGGCGGTCTTGTTCACGCCCTCGCCGATCACGAGTAGCAACGGGATGACCAGCGCGACCCGTGCCACGGCGCGGCCGACGCCCTTGAGCCTGCCCGCGTTGCGGACCGCCTCGGTGATCGCGCCGGCGGCGAGGATGGCCAGCAGGAGGCTGGTCCAGATCATCAGCCGGCCCGGCGTACGCAGCGCGTCCCAGCCGGGCAGGTGCTTGGAGAGCGTGATGTATCCGGGGTCGCCGTCCCCGCCGAGCGTCGCGCCCAGTGCGAGCAGTGCGGTGCCCACGGTGGCCACGGCCAGCACGATCCGGTGCCGCAGTGAGAAGACCGAGAAGAACAGCCCGGCCGCGGCCAGCACGATCAGGCAGACGCCCGGCAGCAGCGCCATCTCCGGCGGCCACGTGAGCTGCTCGCGGGCGGCGGCATGCCGCTCGCCCCACAACCACGACTCGGCGGGCGCGGTGAGGAACGCCTTCACCGGCGGGGAGAACATGATCGTCCACTCCAGGCCGCGCTTGCTGCCCGGGTTGAGCTCGGTGACCTTCAGGTACGCCATCGCGATCGAGATCGTGACCAGGCCGAACAGCGAGCCGCCCACGAGGTTGGCGACGAGCAGCCTGCGCCCGAACGGCGGCCGGGCCTTCTTGCGCCACCACGAGAACGCGTACGTGCCGGCGGCCACCAGGCAGGCGCCGGCCAGGAAGTACACGAACGGCAGCCCGATGGCGAAGCCGAGGCTGACCTGCCACGCCGCGGTCAGCCAGCCGGCCACCACCCAGCCGGGCCGGCGCTTGTCCGGCTGGTAGCCGCCGGTCAGCGACCAGCCGTGGCCGCGGGCCAGCATCGCGAGCGAGAGCGCGATGCCACCGGTGGAGAGGATGTTCATGTGGCCGCCGTGCGCCAGCCGCCACGGCGAGAACGCCCACGCCACCCCGGCCACCGCCGCGCCCAGCCGGCCCGCGCCGAGTTGGCGGACCAGCGCGTACGCGCCGATGAACGCCAGCGCGTACAGCAGCACGTACATGATGTTGTAGCGGACGATCGTCGCGTCGAGGCCGGAGCCGATGAACCCGGCCGGGGCGTAGCCGAGCAGCGAGTCCGTGTACGCGTACGTGTACCGCTCGGGATAGAACGTGTTCGAGTGCCACAGCGACAGCGGATCGGTCAGCAGCGCGTGCCCACCCCACGCGATCTGCCACGACTGCACGGTCGGGTCGCCGATGTCACCGGGGATCGTGGACGCCGGGTGTTTCAGCGTCGGCCAGGTCAGCACCACCGCGAGCAGCAGGCCGCCGAGCACCGCGAGCGTCCACTCGTGCCGCAGCACCCGCCAGACGAGCGCGCGTCGCGGCCCGCCTTCCGGCTCGTCGGCGGTCTCGGGCGCGATCGGGGGCGCTGCGGATTCCATAGCAGTCGATGCTAGGTCAGACGCCGGCGTCGTCCGATACCCGGGCGTGCACCACGCTGAACGCGTTCAGGTGCCAGCCGGGCACCCGGAACGGCCGCCAGTTCACCGCGACATCGTCGGCGCGGAAGACGTGTCGCACCTGGGCCAGCAGGGACGGGAAGTGGTTGCGGTGGTCGAGCGCGGTGACCACCTGGTAAAGGTCGGCGATGCCCTGCCGGCGGGCGGCACGACCGGAGGTGAGCGCCTTGCCCAACCGGTACACGATCCCCGGGTCGGTCGGCAGCAGGATCGTGACGGTGCCGCCGGGCGCGGCGACCCGGCGCATCTCGCGCAGTGCCGCGTACGGGTCGGTCAGGTGGTGCAGCAGGCAGGTCGCGATCACGCGGTCGAACCCGCCGTCCGGGTACGGCAGATCGGACACGTCACAGGCCGCCACCCGTACGCGGGGATCCGCCGCCACCCGCTCGGTCGGGCGGGGCTCACGCAGGTCGGTCAGCAGGTACTCGTCGAACTGGTGCCGCACGTACGGCACGTGCTCGCCGCAGTTGCCGCCCACCTCCAGCACCCGGGCGTACCGGACATCCGGACCGTACGGCGCCTCCATCGACCGGTGCAGGTAACGCTCGAAGAACGACCCGTCCGCCGTCGCGGCCGTCGTGGAGTAGTAGTCCTCGTACCACCGGGTCAGCAGATCGTGCGCGCTCTGCCCGCGAGCGGGGTCGTCGCCTGGAGGCATGGCAGTCCCTAGGGGCGATGGGGTGGCCGAATTCGTCCGAACGTTACCGGTCGCACCAGCGGCGTACAACATCGTCAGATCTGGATGACGCGCCGCTCGATCCGGCCCCGGTCGCCGTCCACGCTCCAGACTGGACCCCTGATCGGTGGTGCTACCACCACCCGCCTTCGGGATCTGGCACTCCTGACCTCACCCTCCGCCGGCCGAAGGATCGACGCCATGACCACGATCAGGCGCAAGGATCGACTGGCCGGCCTGCCGTCCGGTCGCCGCGGCAAATACGCGATGCTCGTCTTCTGGCTCGTCCTCGTCGCGGTGGCCGGGCCGCTGGCGCTCAAGTTGACCGAGGTGCAGGACAACGACGCCCTCGGCGCGCTGCCCGCCACCGCCGAGACCAGCCGGGCCGTGCAGCGGGCGCAGGAGGCGTTCCCGGATTCGCAGAAGCCCCTGGCCGTCGCCGTCTACGTCCGCGAGGCCGGGCTCACCGCCACCGACCGGGCCAAGGTCGACGCCGACCGGGCGGTTTTCTCCCGGTACGCCGACGGCGGCCAGGTGTCGCCGCCGATGCCCAGCGACGACGGGCAGGCGCTGCTGCTCTCCTTTCCCGTCGCCGGGGACGCCGGCCAGCGCGCCGACGCGGTGGCGGACATCAAGAAGCGGCTCGCCGGTGACGTACCCGGGGGTTTGCGGACGGCGCTGACCGGTCCGGCCGGCGGTGAGGACGACGTCTTCGACGCGTTCGCCGGCATGGACACCACGCTGCTGCTGGCGACCGCCGGCACGGTCGCGTTGCTGCTGCTCGTCACATACCGGAGTCCGGTGCTGTGGCTGATCCCGCTCGTCACGGTGGCGCTGGCCAACCAGCTCGCCAGCGCGGTAGTGTACCTGCTGGCCGAGCACGCCGGGCTGGCCGTGGACTTCCAGAGCCAGAGCATCCTGACCGTGCTGGTCTTCGGCGTCGGCGTGGACTACGCCCTGCTGCTCATCGCCCGCTACCGGGAGGAGCTGCGCCGGCACGTCGACCGGCACGCGGCGATGGCCGTCGCGCTGCGTCGCTCGATCGGCGCGATCGGCGCCTCGGCGGCGACCGTCGCGCTCGGCCTGCTCTGTCTGCTCGCCGCGCAGCTGCCGTCCACCCGGGGGCTGGGGCCGGTCGGGGCGGTCGGGATCGTCGCGGCGCTGCTCGCCATGACCACGCTGCTGCCGGCCGTACTGGTCCTCTTCGGGCGGTGGCTGTTCTGGCCGTTCGTGCCGCGCTACTCGCCGGACGCGGTCGGGGTCGACGTGGCGGCCGAGCACGGGGTGTGGCGGCGGATCGCCGGGTTCGTCGGCGGTCGGCCCCGCGCGGTGTGGCTGGGTACGGCGGCGGTGCTGGTCGCGCTGAGCTTCGGCATGCTCAACCTGAGCATCGGCATGCCGCACGACGAGTCGTTCACCAAGGAGGTCGGCTCGGTCACCGGCCAGCGGATGATCGAGGCGCACTACCCGAGCGGTTCCGCCTCGCCCGCCGAGATCCTGGCCGCCGCCGGCCAGGCCGGGCAGGTGGTGGCCGCCGCGCGTACCGTGCCGGGGGTGGCCGAGGTGGGCGAGCCGGAACCCTCGGCGGACGGCCGCTGGGTACGCGTCGCGGTGGTCCTGGCCGACACGCCGGACAGCGACGCGGCGCTGGACACGGTCGAGCGGCTGCGCGCCGCGGTGCACGCGGTGCCGGGCGCGCAGGCCCTCGTGGGCGGGGACACCGCATATCTGATCGACGAGCAGCGGACGGTCAGCCGGGACAACTGGACGGTGGCGCCGCTGGTGCTCGCGGTCGTCCTGTTCATCCTGGTGGTGTTGTTGCGCGCACTGGTCGCACCGCTGCTGTTGCTGGCCAGCGTGGTCCTGTCCTACGCCGCCGCGCTGGGCGCGGCCGGGTTGATCCTCGACGCGATGGGCTACCCGAACCTGTTCGTCGGGATCCCGTTGCAGACGTTCCTGTTCCTCGTCGCTCTCGGCGTGGACTACACCATCTTCCTCAGCACCCGGGCGCGGGAGGAGACGGCGCGGCTCGGTCACCGGCGGGGTGTGCTGCACGCGCTGACCGTGACCGGCGGGGTGATCACCAGCGCGGGCGTGGTCCTCGCGGCCACCTTCGGCGCGCTCAACGTGCTGCCGTTGGTGCCGTCCGTGCAGACGGCCGTGATCATCGGCGTCGGGGTGCTGCTCGACACGTTCCTGGTCCGCAGTCTGCTCGTCCCCGCGCTGGCGCTGCACGTCGGCCGCCGTACCTGGTGGCCGAGCACCCTGGCCCGGCCGGTGTTCCGGCCGGTCGCGGCCCCGCCGGCCGAACGGGTCCCGGCGGCGTCGTAGGCGTCCCCCGGGCGCCGGCCGTGCCCACGGAGGTACGGCCGGTGCCCGGACCGGTCGGCACGCCGACATGGCTCGGGGTCACGCGGTCACCGTGGCGATGAATCCGACGAGGTTCGCCACGGTCCGCTGGATCTTCTCCTCCAGGGTGAGCGACTCGGGCAGCCGCGCGCCGGCACCGGCGTCCTTCTTGCCTCGCAGGTAGAGGGAGCAGGCCAGGTCGCTGCAGAGGTAGGTGCCCACGGAGTTGCCCTGCTGCCCGGCCTTCCCGGCCTTGCGGGCGACCATCAGCGAGACCCCGCCGACGGGCGTGGTGAGGCACATCGCGCACATGGTGCGCCGTGGCTGCCGGGTGGTGGGGGTGGGGCAGCGCAGCGCGAGGGCCGTCGGCCGGCCGTCCAGGACGGCGACCAGGTAGGCGCGGTCCGGCGCCTGCAGATCTCGCCAGCCGAGGTAGTCCAGGTCGTCCCAGGGCCGGTCGGCCAGGTCGCGCGGGACGGTCAGGCGCTTGGCCTCGCCCTTGCTGCAGTTCACGAAGGCGGCACGGATGTCCTGCTCGGTGAGGGGTGTCATGAGCGGCTAAGCTAGTTTGCCTAAAGGCTTTAGGCAAACGGATAATGACTTAGGCAGATGGGAGAGGCATGGCACGTGCAGGGCTGACCGCGGAACGCCTGACCCGGGCGGGCGCCGAGCTCGCCGACGAGGTCGGCTTCGACCAGGTGACCGTCTCGGCGCTCGCCCGGCGTTTCGATGTCACGGTCGCGAGCCTGTACTCGCACGTGCGGAACTCGCAGGACCTCCGGACCAGGATCGCCCTGCTCGCCCTGGACGAGATGGCCGCCCTCGCCGCCGACGCGCTGGCCGGTCGGGCCGGCCGGGACGCCCTGACCGCCCTCGCCAACGTCTACCGGGACTACGCCCGGGAGCACCCCGGCCGCTACGCCGCCGCCCAGCTCCGGCTCGACCCGGAGACGGCCGCCGCCAGTGCCGGCGGCCGGCACGCTCAGCTGACCCGGGCCATCCTGCGTGGCTACGACCTGACGGAGCCGGACCAGACGCACGCCGTCCGGCTGCTGGGCAGCGTCTTCCACGGCTACGTCAGCCTGGAACTGGGCGGCGGGTTCGAACACAGCGCCCCGGACACCACGCAGACCTGGGCACGGATCCTGGACGCCCTCGACGCCCTGCTGCGCAACTGGCCGGCGCCCCCGGACGCCGCCTAGGCCATCCGGATCGGGGCGAGTACGAGCACGACGGCAGCGAGGATCGCGAGCAGAATGCGCAGGGTGCGGAGGCCGCGCCACCACGGCACCAGCCACAGCACGACGAAGAGCACCACATGCCCGGCCAACATGGCGAGGGTGGTCTCGCACCTGTTGTCGAGCCTGGCCTCCGCGCAGAACTCCGGTGGTTGGCTGGCCCCGAGCACCGTGACCATCTCGACGCAGCCGGCCAGCACCGCAGCCCCCCACCAGCGTGCACAGCGGCGTCAGCGGCCACCCGGCAAGGTCACGACGCCGATCCATATGCAGCCGTCGCGACGACACAGGGTGAGTCTGCCCGGCGGACACGGCAGGCGACGTTACATGCGGACAAACGGGAAGTAGGACGCCCTCCTCTACGTCCTCCCAACCTCAGTCGCCCGGCTGGACACCGGCGACCGGCTGCGCGCCCTGATGCACGGCGCGTGCCGGGTGCGCAGGCCCCGTTTGCGGGGAGACCGCGGTACGCCCGGGCCGCGTCTTACGCGGCAGGCGACTCACGCGAGGCTCAAGGCAGGCAGCAGGCCAGCTGACTTCAGCCGACCGTAAGCCAGCCGGATGTGCGCAGCCGTGAAGAGGCGGGCCTTGCGGCCACTCCAGTTACGAACCCGCTCGGTCAACTCGTCGAGATCGCTGGTCGCTGGATGTGACGCGGCTGCGTAATGCACGGTCGCCAGCAACTCAAGGCTGTAGGGCGCCTCGAACCCGTCGGTCAGGTGGGCCAGCCGGTCCAGCACGTCGCACGACGCCGAACCGTGAGTTCCGAACCAGTCCGCGACGGCCTCGACAGTGCCGTCAGTCAGCCGGATCGGTTGAAGCTCCTCGACCCGCGCCGACCGGTCACCGAAGCCGGTCAGGTAGTGCCCTTCCAGCCGGTCGAGGACGTGGTTGAGGTTCTCGGCGTACGGGCCATATCGGCCGCGGCCGAACTGCAGGCGTAGTGGCTGACCCAACACCTGCAGGAAGTAGGCGATCTTCTGGATTTCCAGAACGGTGACTCCGTCGCGTGGTTCGAGGGTTCGCGCCCGTTGCAAATAGCGCTCAATCGCCCGCAACAGGATTGCCCGCCCCGAGGTCAGTTGGGGCTTCTCCGTGGCCACCGGCATGTCGGCGGGGTCCGGTGCGCCCTCGGGCGGGAACAGCAGCACTCGCACGTGGGGGATCTCGGCGAAGGCGCGCTCGATGACGGGTCGGACCTCGTCCCAGCGGAGTCCACCGTTGCCGCACCCCAGCGCCGGCACAGCCAGCGACGAAATCTGCCGTTCGCGCACTATACGGACGAGATCAGCAAGGCCGTCCTGGATGTCGGACAACTTTGAGTTCGCCCGCCAGTGACCCTTGGTAGGAAAGTTGATCACATATCTACGCGGACCGAGGCGTGCCGAGTCGAAAACGAGCATCCGGCCCAGCTTGACCTCGTCGGCGGCGCAGGCAGCCCGGTAAGCCGCGTAGTTGGCCGGGTAGGCACGCTTGAACTGGAGAGCGATCCCCTTACCCATCACTCCGACCGTGTTGACCGTGTTGACCAACGCGTCGGCGTCAGCGGTCAACAGGTTGCCGTGACCGATGACGATCATCTGCGCACCTCCCCCCGCGGGTTTCCGTAGTACCAGCCAGGTCTGACACGACCGTACGGCTCGATCATGCCAGCATCGCGGAAGACCCGCCTCACCTGTTCCTGCCGTTCCGTTGTCCGTACGACGTAACCGAGAAGCAGGTCCAGAGGAAACTCACGATGTACCAGGAATTCGGCCGCGCGGCGACGCACGCGGTCCATATCATCGGGAATGTCCTTCCAGACCTCCGCTCGCAGCAAAGGCCAGTCGACGAGGGCCGAAAGCTCATCGAGCTCGGTCGAGAAGGTGGTCAGCCCGACGGCGCAGTTGCCGTCGCTTGCCACCCAGCGCAGCCCGGCTGCATGCACCCGCTCCACCGAGCTCACGAGGTAGACGAGCGGGTCCTCCCCGCCTGGATAGCGCCCCGGCTTCCCGTCCCGATGGTCACACATGATCCGGTACATCATCGGTGAGCGTGGGGCGAAGTAGAAGGGCACATAGTCAGCGACGAACCCACCAGGAGGGCATGGCACCCGCCGCTCCCGTCGACGCGCCTTGATCTCCACGGCACCCACATTCGTGGCCAACTGCGGCCCGACGCTGCTGTCCGAGAACAACCTGTCCGCCTTCAAGATGCCCGGCAGGTTGTCGATGTGCGTGAAATGCAAGATCAGGGTCGGCTTCGGTTGGCCGAATGTCTCCGCCATGGATCAGTCCAGCTCGCTCGGGTCGATCCGGGCCTCCACCTCCGCATGCTCGGCGAGCAGGTAGAGCAGGTTAGAGCCGTCGATCAACTCCAGAGGCTTGCCGGAAGCGAATTCGTACGAGGCAGCTCCATAGCCGCTGGTGGTCACGAGGATGCCCTTGGACGCACCTTCGTTCTGGAGGGTGCCGTAGAGGTCCCGCACAGAGGAGACGTCGACCGTGTTGCGGTAACGCTTTGCCTGGATGACGACCTTGCCACCGAAAATCGGTCGGGGGTCGAAGGCGACACAGTCCACACCACCGTCGCGAGACGGGCGGGTCTGCTTTGTCTCCAGTCCCATCTTGGCGAAGAGGTTCTGGATCAGGCTCTCGAACTCCGTCGGGGTGAGCTTGAGCAGGTTCGGCCGCTGGTCGAGGTCGGCGAGCACGTCAACCTCGTCGACGAACCGCTTGTCGACCATGTCGAACTCCAGCACGGGACGGACCGGCGCGAGCTCGGCGGGACGCTTCGACAACGACGCATTGAGATGCTGCAGGCAGGCACCGGGCTCGACCATGCGAAGGTTGATTTCGCCGAACACCTCGCGGGTGGTTCGAAGCGTCACCAGGCACGGCTGAACGGCGGCTCCGATACGTGGATCAATAGTGTCGACGATGCCGTTGAAGATGATCGTCTCCACCAACGAAGCACGGTCGGCCTCGAACAGTTCATGAACCGTTCGTAGCGTCAACTGGGCGACAAGATTGGTGTACCGATCCTTGACCTCCTTCATCGGCCGGGATGCCGAGGTGATCTCGTCACGGGCTTTGACGTAGCGATACTCCCGGACCTTGGGGATCGCGTCCAGCGTCGGCAGGTGGTACTCCACCACCAACTGTCGTGATTCCGGGACGTATGCCAACCGGTACTGCTGGGGAAAGTCGTCAGGGTAGACCGAATTACCAAGCACCATGCTGAAGTACTCGACAACCGCCGCCGGGTCCGCAGCGGCGAAAGCCGCGGCAAACCGTTCAATCTCGGCGTTGTACGCGGCGGCTTCCGCGTCAATCTCGGCGCACTGCTTCTGATAGCTCTGGTAGGCGGCGGCCAGTCGCCGCTGGCGATCGGCCTCGGCGGCCGCGTACTGCGCCTGCGCCTGCGCGAACGCCTGCTGAGCTGCGGCCAACTGTTGCTGGTACTTCGTCTGGCCGCCGAGCACCTTGGCCAGCCCGGTTGGCGCGGGTGGCTCGAATCGGCGCCAGTCCGGCGGGGGCAGGGGGCTGCCCAACATTCCGGCGTTGAAGGGTGCGTGGGTGACTGATTTTCTCAGCCGACGGAAGTCGATGTGGTCGTCGACATCGAGTGTCGCAACCAGCAGTTGTTCCAACTCCTCAAGGCGGACCTGGAGGTCCGAGTTGGCAGCCCTCGCCTCGGCGCTCCGCGCCTCGGCGTAGAGCCGCTTGCGCTCCCGTTCGTCTGCCGCCGCGGCGCGTTCCGCAGCCTTCATGGCTCGCTCCGCCTCACGGAGCAATTGCTGGTGATGCCGGTACGCCGCAGCCTGGGCCTGCCTCTGAGTGCGCATCTGGCGTGCGTGCGCCCGCTGCATCTCCTTAAGGATTCCCACGGTTGTCCTAAGAGGTAGATGGGTGCAGAGCCAAACACTAGGCCAGCAGCAAGGAGTGAGGTATCCGCGCGACCATCAGACAGTGGGGCTTTGCGTAGCGAAATGCCCACACCTGCCCCGCAATTGAGGCGTACAACTGTCGGATGCCGGACACAGGGATCACATAAGGATCCCGCCGGCCCTCGCAAGTGGGGGCCACTGGCACACGAATGCGGGCCACTTCAGACGAGCCGAACGGCGAGAACGACCTCAGCCGCCCGGCGGGCGGATCGGCACCCGCCAGCCGCCACGCTCCGGCGGGGGCGCCTGCGGGGCGCGGCGCGCCTTCCGCACCAGCGCCCACAGCCAGAGCAGCCCGATGAGCGCCACGACCGCGAGCCCGATCCACTGCAGCGCGTTGAACAGCGCCACCTGGCCGCTGCTGGGCCGGACGAGCCTGCCGTTGGACACCTCTCCCCCGGTGAACAGCACGGTAAGGATCAACGCGATCACCCGCATGCCGTCCCAGAACGCGTGCAGCAGGGACACGCCGAGGTAGGCGAGGATCAGCCGCCCGGTGACCACGAAATGCTCCCGGGTGCTGGACGAGAAGAGCACCCCGCCGAGGATCGCCGTCCACAGGCCGTGCCCGAAGGGGGCGATCACGCTGCGCAGCAGCTCGGTCTCCACGAGTTGGGTCACCGAGAGCCCGTGCGTGGTGAACAGCGCGGTGAAGGCGTAGCCGGCGGTTTCCAGGGCCGCGAAGCCGAACCCGACCGACGCACCGAGGATGAGCCCGTCGCGTACCGCCTTGTGGTGCAGGTGCCGGGTCAGGAACGCCAGCACCCCGAGCTTCACGGCCTCCTCGATGAGTCCCACCCCGAGGAACAGCCACCACGACGGGCGCAGCAGGTAGGACTCGAGCAGCGAGGCGGCCAGCACGCCGAGCACACCGCCGGCCAGGAACGTGTTCAGGATGAGGCCGGGCGTGAGTTCACCGGTCTCCCGGCGCTGGAAGGCCCAGATCACGAACGTCACGGGCACCAGGAAGCTGCCCAGCAGCACCAGGGTCGGCACGAGGGTGGGGTTGCCGGTCGCGAAGATGACCACCACGGTGGCCAGCCACAGCACCAGGCCCACCCAGAAGATCCGCAGCCACGGCCGCCGGACCGTCGTCGAAACAGGCGGTGGGGGGTACGACTGGGCCACCGCCGCCTCCTCCTCGGATCTTGTCCGTGTCCGCGCCCAGCGTAAAGGCGCACAGACCACACAAAAGCAGCGTTATGCCCGACGTACGTCATTCGAGGCCCGCACCGGTCCCCGGCCCCGCGTTTCCCGGGTCCTTGTGGCGATTGGTGCCGCCGGTCCGGCGGAACCGGCGACCGACGGACGCGAAGCTTCATAGCCTGGCAGGTGGGAGCAGGTCGGGAAACGGTCGGGAGGGCATCGTGGCCAACGCGATCAGGGACGCTCTCGAGGGCGTCAACGAGGTCGAGATCACCGTGACCGGGAGGAAGACCGGGCGGCAGATCTCGCATCCGGTGTGGTTCGTGCAGGAGGAAGACAGCGTGTTCCTGGTCCCGGTGACCGGTTCGAACAGCGACTGGTACAAGAACGTGCGGCGCACCCCGATGATCCAGGTGGCCGCGAACGGTACGGCGTTGAGTTCGAGCGCCACCCCGATCACCGACTCCGACCGGGTCCGGCACATCGTGCAGATGTTCCGCGACAAGTACGGCGCGAACAAGGTGGAGGCGTATTACCCCAAGCGCGACGTCGCCGTCCAGGTGCCGCTCGGGTGACCCGGGCCGGGGTGGGCCCGGCGACATCACCAGGCCCACCCGGGGCGCCTACTCGTTGCGGGCCGTCTCCGGGCCGGTGACCCGGCGCAGCAGCGGCAGCGTCAGGGCGACGATGCCCAACGACACGGCCAGTCCGCCAGCGACCATGAGGTAGAACGAGCCGTCCGGCGCCAGCAGCGTGTAGCCGAGCTGCGCCCGCAGGAACAGGTGCGCGGCCAGGAACCCCATCCCGATCGCCACCACGGCGACGACCAGCAGCGGTACGACGGTCTCCAGCGCGACCACCCGGCGCAGCGTACGCAGCTGCATCCCGGTGAGGCGCAGCATGCTGAACGGCCGCTTCCGGTCGCTGAGCCCACCGGCCACGCTGACCGCCAGGCTGCAACCCGCGATCGGCAGGCTGGTCAGCATGATCACGTTGGCCAGTTGCTGGAACTGGTTCAGCTGTCGCGCGGAGTTCGACTCCCATTCGCCGACGCTCGCCGGGAAGCGCCCCTGCGGAAACGCGTTGATCAGCATCGTCCGGGCCTGCTCGAACGCGGAGCGGCTGGTCGTGTTGACGACCACCGACCGGATCGGCTGCCGGTCGACCTCCGCGGGGTCGATGTCGGCGGCGGCCCAGACGTAGGTGTCACTGGTCAGGTCGAACGCGCGCATGCCGATGAGGTCGTAGGCCACGACCGCGACCTGTGCCCTGGCCGGGCAGCTGCCGAACGCGGCCATCCGGTCCAGCTCGGCGCAGGTGATGACGCCCGGCCACCACTCCCGATAGGAGGCGTCGTCGGAATCCGTCGACCCCCGGGGGTCGACCGGTGGGCGGTCGATCGGATTGGCACGGACCACAGCCACGCCGCGCACCCCGGGGATCGTGCTGAGCCCGGCCGGGATCTGGTCCACGGTCGGCGCGGGGCCCTCCTCGGGCCAGAACTGCTTGGCCAGTGAGGTGGCGGCCACCGAGTCGGTGCGTGGTTCGCCGCGGTTGGCGACGAAGGTGGTGATCGTGCCGGTGGCCACGCTGGTCACGAACAGCGCCACGATCAGCCCGCTCACCGACCGGAAGCCGGCCTGCGGGTTGTCGGCGAGGCGGCGCCCGGCGATGAGGGTGGCGGGCCGGCTCGCCCGCCCGGCCAGCACCCGGGCGCCGATCATGGTCAGCCACGGCCCGGCCAGCACCAGCCCGACCAGGATCAGCAGAAACCCGGAGAGGTACGCGGTGATCTGGGCGTTGGTGGTGGGGGGACGCCGGTCGATGAAGTACGTCAGCTCGGCGAGGCCGGCGGCCAGCGGGATCAGCCGCCAGATGCGCGGCGGTTTCGGGGTGACCCGCCGGGTCACGCCCAGCGGCGAGATCTGCACCCGGCGCAGTGCCAGCCAGGCGGCCACGACCGCGCCGAGCGGCACGCCGAGCGCGACCGCCAGGACGTCGACGACGGTGAGCGACAGATCGGCGGTGAAGAACGCTTCGCCGGTGAACGGGATCGCGGCGAGGGCCGGCCGGAGCGCGAGGAACAGGCCGAACCCGACGGCGGTGCCCACCGAGGCGGCGAGCGTCGACTCCACGGCCGAGATGAGGGAGATCTGCCGTGGGGTGGCACCGACCAGCCGCATCGCGGCGAACCGCTGCTCCCGGCGGGTCGCGGCCAGCCGGGTCGCCGTACCGATGAAGATGAGCACCGGGAAGAGCAGCGCGGCGGCGACGACGGAGAGCACCAGGGTGAGACCGTCGTGGTTGATCCCGACGTAGCAGCCGCTGCAATCGCTCGGTGAGGTGGTCATGATCTGGGTGATCCGGGTCGCCCCGAGCTGCTCCAGGTCGCCCGGGTCACGGCCGATGACGATCAGCAGCGATTCGGGGGAGGGCAGCGCCGCCCGGCCGATCGTGCCGATCTCGTGGCCGGGGAAGCGGTCGCCGAGTTCTGCGGCCGGCGTGTCCCGCAGCAGCTCACCGAGGGCGGGCGAGACGTAGTACTCGCCGGGGCCGGGCAGGCGCGGGATGCCCGGCGGGACGGGCGCGTCGGGACCTGTCGCCGCGACCTCGACCCGACCGATCGAGCGGCCGTGATGGTAGTCCTCCCGGAGCAGCCACCACAGGGGATCGGCCGACGTGTCGGAGGAGGACGGGGCGACGGCGGTGTTGAGCCATCCGTACCGCTGGTTCTGCGCGCCGACCGCGTTGATGCCGGCCAGCGTCGACAGGAGCATGCCGACACCGAGCGCCACCGCGACGGCGATGATGAGCAGCCGGGTGGCGGCCTCCCGGCCACCGGCCAGGGACAGCCGCAGACCGAACCGGATCATGAGTGCACCAGCGCGTTCACCTTGCCGTCGCGCACGATGACCTGCCGGTCGGCGTACGCGGCCACGCGGGCCTCGTGGGTGACCAGCACGACGGTCGTGCCCTGCTCGCGGGCCGAGGCGACCAGCAGGTCCATGACCTGCTCGCCGGTCAGCGTGTCGAGCGCCCCGGTCGGCTCGTCGGCGAACAGCGCCCCGGGCCGGGCGACCAGGCCCCGGGCCAGCGCGACCCGCTGCGCCTGGCCGCCGGACAGCTCACCGGAGCGGCGGTGCTCCAGCCCGGCCAGGCCGAGCCGCTCGAACCACGGCCGCGCCGCCTTGAGCGCCGCGGCCCGCTTGACGCCGCCGAGCAGCAGCGGCAGCGCGACGTTCTCCGCCGCGGTCAGCTCCGGCACGAGCTGCCCGAACTGGAACACGAACCCGAACTGGTCCCGGCGCAGGATGCTGCGCTCCTGCTCGCTCAGGGTGTCGATCCGGCGGCCGTCGAAATGGATCTCCCCCGCGTCGGGGACCAGGATGCCGGCCAGGCAGTGCAGCAGCGTCGACTTCCCGGAGCCGCTCGGGCCCATGATGGCCACGATCTCGCCCGGGGCCACCGCGATGCTGGCGCCGCGCAGCGCCGGGGTCTCGCCGAAGGACAGCACGACGTCGCGCGCCTCGATCGCCTTCATCCCCGCACCACCTTGCGCAGGGCGTCCAGCCGGGCGACCGTGGTGTCGATCCAGTGCAGGTCGGCGTCCAGGTGGAACAGGCCGTGGTCGGCCAGCATGGCGTCGACCAGGTCGCCGCTGCGCCGCAGCTCGGTGAGCTCCTTCATCCGCCGCAGGTGGGTGGCGCGCTGCGTGTCGAGATATTCCTCGGCGGGGCGGCCGAGCATGAGGGCCAGCACGACCTTGGTGAACAGCACGCTCTGCAGGTTGGGCTCGGCGTCGACCGGCTCGGTCAGCCACGACTCGAACTCGGTCGCGCCCCGGTCGGTGATGACGTAGCGCTTGCGCTCGGGGCCGACGCCCGGCTCGACCTCGCCGACCACGATCTTGCCGTCCCGGGTGAGCCGGCCCAGGGTCGCGTAGACCTGGCCGAACGGCAGGGGCTTGCCACGGCTGAAGAAGGAGTCGTAGTCGCGCTTTAGGTCGTAGCCGTGGCTGGGCTCGCGTTCGAGCAGGCCGAGCAGGGTCATGGGAACGCTCATGGCGACACCATACCCTGGGCGTATACCTCGCGTATATATCCCCGGCGTATATCGACACGGGTCGCGGTTACGCTGCCGCACGGCGGAGGGAGAGGGATGATGACTCGGTGCCGACCAACCGACTGGAGGCGTTCAGCGACGGCGTCCTTGCCATCATCATCACGATCATCGTGCTGGAGCTCAAGGTTCCCGCAGGTCACGGCTTCTCCGACCTGGTCCGCACGACCGGCGTCGGGCTACTGACCTATCTCCTCACCTTCGTCTATGTCGGCATCTACTGGAACAACCACCACCACATGTTTCACCTCGTACGACAGGTCAGCGGCGGAGTGCTGTGGGCGAACCTGGGGCTGCTGTTCTGCCTGTCGCTGTTCCCGTTGACGACGGCCTGGGTCGACGACTCGAGGTTCGAACCGACCCCCGTCGTCATCTACGGTGTCAACCTGCTCGGCGCCGCGATCGCGTACTTCGTACTCCAGACGGTGATCATCCGGCAGCAGGGACCGGCGTCACTGCTGAGGCGGGCCGTCGGCGCCGACATCAAGGGCAAGATCTCGCCCGTGTTCTACGTCGCGGGAATCCTCAGCGCCCTGCTGATCGACCGGCGCGGACACGTCGGAGTCGCGCTCGCCCTGGCGTGTTTCGTCGCCGTGGCGATCATGTGGGTCGTACCGGACCGCCGTATCGACCGGGTGGTCCACGAGCACGAAGCCGCCGGCTAGGCCGCTGACCGCGGTCGGCCTCGAAACCCGCCGTGCCGCGCCCGGCTATCGCAGCACGACGACCCCGTCGATGATGACCGTGCGGCTGCTGGTCGACTTGATGACCATGGTGCCCCGCAGCTGCGCCTGAGTGGGAAGCCAGAGCAGGACCCGGCCGCTGGTGGCACGCTTCAGGTTCAGCTTCCCGATGGTCGCGTTGCCGATCGACACGGTGACCTGACCGCAGGTGGGACAGGTGTAGGCGACGATGCCGAACCGCCTGCCGGTCACCGCGTGCGAGGCCTTGCCCTTGGCCGCCAGCTTCGTGTACGTGCCGCGGTAGTAGGAGCCGCTGGTGCGCCGTGCACTGCCGGCGGACACCGCGAGCCACCGGTCGTCGTACGGGGTCGCGGTGCATTTCTCAGCCGACCAGGCGGTGGTCCGGTTGGCGTGGTCACGGGCCCGGACCGAGAAGCAGTAGAGGACGCCGGCCGTGGCAGCGAGCGTGGTCTTCCTCGCCGACGTGCGCTGAAGTGCCGCCGGGTAGACGTAACCGCTCAGTCCGCTGCTGGCGGAGCTGGTGCGGTAGCGCACGTCGAAGTTGGCCACAGCGACGTTGTCGACCCCGGTCCAGGAGACAGCGACCGACTTCGACAGTTGCACGACGGCGGGCACGGACACGGACGCCGAGGTGGGTGCGGCGAAGTCGACCACGAAGCGCACGTCGGGCAACACGACCGTCCGGCCCCGGACCGAGGCGGTGGCCTGCAGCGTGTGCAACCCCTCCGGCAACTGCAGGCTGTCGACGTCAGGGCTGCCCCACCACAGTGTCCTGGTTGCGTTGACCGTCATCGGGCTGCCGAAGCGCACCGGTATCCGGTTGTCGATGGTGGCCGTCACGGCGTCGGCCGGGCCGGGATTGTCCACGGTGATGCCGACCGGCGTGCGGGAAGGGGAGTCGAAGACCTCCCCCGCAGTCGGGTTGGTCACCCGAACCGAGGGGACCAGGGCGACCACGACGTCCACCGTCGCGATCCCCGGGGGGCAGTTGGGGTAGATGATCAGGCAGTCCGCGCCGACGCCGATCCGGTGCGGGCCGTTGGACAGGTACCGCGGGGGAACGGCGAAGCGGAAGGTGCCGTCCTCGCCCAGCCGGGCGATGGGCCCGGTCGTCCGGATGCGGTCGGCGTCGAGATGGGCCGCGAGGTAGGTGCCGGGCTCCAGCGTCCGGCCGACGTCCGGGACGTGGCCGGTGAACCAGATCCCCTCCTCACCGGAGGTGCTGATGGTCGCGCCTGCGGCCGGGGTGTCGATGACGATGTCGTCGGCCACCTCGTCGACGTAAACCAGCCGACTGGCCGTGCCGGTGCCGCCGAAGCTGCTCGGCACCGTGGCGGAGAACTGGTAGACGCCATCGGGCACGCGAGCGATGTCGACGCTGACCGACCAGCGCCCGTCCGGGCCGGGAGACGCGATCCATTCCTGGTCGGGGCTGCCGGTGAAGGACACCGACACCGTGTCACCCGGGTCCACACCCTGGAGCCGGCCAGCCACCAACACAGAGCCCGGGTTTATCCGGGCGCCCGCGGCAGGTGAGTCGAGCCAGATCACCTCGGCGGCGGCCACCGGCGTGGAAGTGGCGGTCAGCACGCCCAACACCATCGTCAGCGCGGCAAACGCACCAACCAGTCGTCGAACCGTACGCATCGCCCGCACCCCCGTGGGCCGAAGGCGGGTAGGACACCCACCGCCTACTCAAAACCACTGTGGCCCGGCGAGCGCCGCGATGTCGTCACCCGAACAGACGAACCGACCCCGGACTTCCCGGCCGGTGATCCTCCCGCCGCCGCATCCCCAACCCGTGGTGCCACCGCGGTCAGCGCGAAATGAACGGTACGGCCGGTCCTGCGCCGCCCCAGCCGATGCGTCAACGGCACCAGCAGCCCGTGCAGCAACGGGTGCTTACGTACCAGCGCTCGGCTGGCTGCCCGGTCCTCCGCCCCGCTCAGCCGCCGCGCCACCGCCTCCACCGGCGTCCCGGTCGGCTTCCCCAGCGCCGTCGACGGCGCCACGGTCACCCGCGGGTTGTTGCGGATCCGCTTCGTCTTCCACGCCTTCTCGAAGCTACGCACGTACGCCCGCTCCCCCACCACCGCGACGCTCACCGCCGTCGGCACGGCCGTCCCGTCCCGCTTGAGGGTCGTCAGCACGACCGTCTTCTGCCGCGCCAGCGGCGCCCACGCGGAGGCCGGGGCGGGATCCACGTACCCGACCACCCAGCCACGCCGAGCAGCGCGGCCACTCCACGTACCAGTGCTCTCATGGTCGGGAGACGGCCCGGCGGCCGGCGGTGTGACGTGGCGTGAACGACACGGCGGGCGGTACCGGTGCACCACCGGTACCGCCCGCCCCCGCGATCAGCCCTGGCCGGGGCCCTCGTTGACCCGGCGGACGTCGACCTCGACGTCAACCCCGTGGTCGATGAAGACCTGGGTGAAGCGCCTGGCCCACTCCAGCGCCTCCTCCTTCGACCGCACCTCCATCAGCGCGAATCCGGCGATGAGTTCCTTGGTCTCGGTGAACGGACCGTCGGTGATGGTCGTCTTGCCCTTGGTGGCGGTGATCCGCGCGGCGTCCTCCTTGCTGCTCTTGTGCAGCCCCGCGGCGGCGAGCAGCACCCCGGACTTGACCACCTCCCCCATGAAGGCGCCCATCTGCTTGATGAACTCGGGGCTCGGCTCGAACGTGCCGGGGACGTTTTCGTCCAGCTTGTGCATCAGCATGTACTGCATCTGGAGAATCCTTTCAGGAGAGGTTGCCGCGGACCCGGACGGACACCGCGGAGAGCCAGCCGAAAATGACAACCGAAGCGACGACCAGCCGGACGCTCATGCTGTCCTGGTCGGGCCACGCCATGACGACGATGGTCGCCAGCGCGCACAGCACCGAGAAGAGCGACCAACCCCGCTCACCGATCCGCCGGAAACGGCGGGCGAACACCAGGCCGGCGACGGTGAGCGCCCCGAACGCCAGCATCGCCGCGGCCCCGTGGCCGGCCGAGTGCCAGCTCATCGTCTCGGGGTTGCCCTCGGGCGCGCCGGCCGGCCAACCCATGCTCGGGTCGGCCCGCATCACCCCGGCGGCGACCATGCCGACACCGAAGACCGCCACCAGCGCCGGCCCCCACGTCCCGGCCGGGCCGCCGCGCAGCGCCCGCCGCAGCCCGGCGGCGCCGGCCAGGGCCAGCAGCCCGGATACGACGAAGTTGGCGACCTGGATCCAACCGTAGTCACCCAGGGAGAGCAGGCTCAGTGGTTGCCGGCTCAGGTCGAAACCGTCCCGGGTGAACACCTGCGCGAAGGACAACCCCAGGAACAGCGGCCCGACGGCCATCCCCCCGGCGAGCAGGGTCGCCGTCGGAACACCCCGGGTCGTACCGGCCCGCGTCAGCGTCGCACTGGTCATCTCGATCTCCTTCAGTCATCGGCTCTCGCTGACGCGTCGATCGGGGCGACCGGGATCCGACATCCCGTTTCAAGATTTTTTACGAGCGGCAGGCGGCGGCCCGGTCGAGCAGCAGCGCCCGCTCGCGGGCGTTGCCGGTGAGCGACGCCGCCCGCTCGAACTCGACCCGCGCCTCGTCCTGCCGGCCGAGCTTCGCGAGCAGGTCACCGAGCACGCTGGGCAGCGGGTGATAGGACTCCAGCGCCGGGTCGTCGGCCAGCGCGCGGGCCAGCTCCAGGCCGGCGGCCGGCCCTTCGGCGTAGGCGACGGCGACGGCCCGGTTCAGCTCCACCACGGGTGAGGGCACCAGCCGGGCCAGCTCCGCGTACAGGCCGGCGATCCGCGCCCAGTCGGTCTCCTCGGGGGTACGCGCCCGCGCGTGGCAGGCCGCGATCTCGGCCTGGAGCACGTACGGGCCGGGCTGGCCGGCGCGGGCCAGGTCGAGGGCGGCGAGACCCCGGCGGATGAGCAGTCGGTCCCAGCGGCTGCGATCCTGATCGTTGAGCAGAACCGGCGCGCCGTCCGGGCCGGTGCGCGCGTGGGTACGCGACGCCTGGATCTCCAGCAGCGCCGCCAGCCCGTGCACCTCCGGTTCGTCGGGCATCAGCCCCTGGAGCAGCCGGGCCAGCCGCAACGCCTCCTGGCACAGGGCGGGCCGCATCCAGTCGTCGCCGGCGGTGGCCGCGTACCCCTCGTTGAAGATCAGATAGACGACCTCCAGCACCGAGTCGAGCCGTTCGGCACGCTCGGCCCGCCCGGGCACCTCGAACGGCACCCGGGCGGCGGCGAGGGCCTGCTTGGCGCGGGTGATCCGCTGCCCGACCGTGGGCTCGGAGGTGAGGAAGGCACGGGCGATCTCGCCGACGGTCAGGCCGCCGAGCAGCCGCAGGGTGAGCGCCGCCCGGGCGATCGGGGACAGCACCGGGTGGCAGGCCACGAAGATCAGCCGCAGCAGGTCGTCCTCGATCGGCTCGTCGAGCCGGGCGTCGAAATCGGGGGTGACCTGCTCGTCAAGGTCCCGGCCGAGTTTGGCGAGCGTACGTTCCTGGGTCTGCCGGCGGCGCACGGTGTCGACGGCCCGGCGCTTGCCGACGGTCGTCAGCCACGCGCCCGGGTTGGCCGGTACGCCGTCGCGCGGCCACTGTTCGAGCGCGGCGACCAGGGCGTCCTGGGCCAGTTCCTCGGCCAGCCCGACGTCGCGGACGACCGCGGCGATGCCGGCGACGACCCGCCCGGCCTCCATCCGCCACACCGTCTCGACGGTGCCCCGCACCTCGGACTGCCCCATGGCTCAGGACCCTAACAACCGGTGCCGGGCAGCGGCGCTCACCAGGCGCCGCACCGCGAGCGGACCGGGCGGGGACGCGGGCGCGGCCTTTCGGTCGGACCGCATCCCCGCCCCGGCCGTCCGGTTCGGATCAGTGGCGACCTGTCGTGCCCAGGAAGTGGGTGATGAGGTCGGCAAGTTCCTGTGGGCGCTCGGCGACCATGGCGTGGCTGGCGCCGTCGAGGTGCACCACCCGCAACGACGGGTTGTCCACGGCGGCGATCCGCTCGGTCGTGGCCCGGCGGTAGGCGGCGTACAACTCGCCGAAGGCCTGTTGTTCGGGAAGGTCCTCGGTGGCGAGTACGAGCAGCAGGGGGCACCGGGTGTCCTGGTAGGCGGGAATCAGGTCGAGCGACTCCATCGCTTCCCGTAGCTGCTCGGTCAGCTCCGGGCCGGGGCGAAGCCGGCTCCGGCCGTCGCCGCACGGCAGGAGGTTACGTTCGAAGGCCGCCACCCAGTCCTCCGGCGCTCCGCCGTACCGCTGGGCCATCGCCCGCTGCCCGTCCAGTGCCGCGGCGAGGTGTTCGGGGCTGAGCGGCGCCGCCAGCATCGCGGCCATCCCGTCGAAGGCGGCCCGCAGCTTGGCGAGGCCGGCCGCCGCCTGCTCCGGGTCCATCCCGGTGAGCTGCTCCGGGCGGCCCAGCGTCGGGTTCCCGTCCAGGCTGACGGCGCCGGGGCACTCCGGGTGCCGCTGCGCCCAGAGCGCGGCCAGCATTCCGCCGAGGGAGGCACCGACCACCGCGGGGCGGGTGAGGCGGAGGCCGTCGGCGACGGCCGCCAGGTCGGCCAGCGCGTCGTCCCAGCGCCACGGGCCGTCTCCGGAGCGCCCGTGCCCGCGCAGGTCGACGGTGACCACCCGGTGCGCCGGCCGCAACCGCTCGGCCAACGCGGTCATCTGGGCGAGATTGCCGCCGGCACCGTGCAGGAGCAGCAGCGGACGTCCGGCTCCGCCGAAGTCGCGGTAGGCGATCGGCACCGCCCCGGAGTTGACAAAGGTCTCAGGCACGTCTGGTTCCCTCCTGGAGGAGTCGGTCACGGACGGAGGCGGACCGCACGCCACCCTCGGGGTGGCGGGCCAGCTTGCCGCGCACGGCCAGGTCGTGGACACCCTGGCGGGTGATGCCGAGCATGGCGCCGGCCACCGCGTACGACACCGACTCGGCGGTGGGGTGACCCACCCGTCGCGCGACGATTTGACCGAGCGGGCTCCGCCACCAGTCAAGGGGTGGGTCGAACGGGCCGTCCCCGGGCCAGAGCGTCGAGATCACCCGGGCGATCGCCGCGTAGGCGGCCCGGTCGTCGCCGCTGACCATCGTGGCGGCCAGGGATCTCGACCGCTGGTGGGCGACGGCCCGCAGCGAGTCGACGGCGTCGTGGCCGTCAACCAGGATCTCGATCGGGTCGAGCAGGCGGATGTCGATCAGCCTGGCGAGCTGTTCGACCAGGTCCTCGTCGCCGGATGGCATGGCGCCCCCCTCGTTGCTTGACAAGCATCGTCAAGCACTTGACGTCGAGTGTCAAGTGCGACGGTCGGGGCTGGGCCGCGCAGGACCAGCGTCCAGCGGAATGTCGCAGGGGGCGCATAGCCTCCCCCGGTCACGACAACCGCAGGGGAGACGACGTGCTCGACCACTTCTCCGTCATGGTCCGCGATCTGCCGGCCAGCGCCGCCTTCTACGACAAGGTGCTCGCCCCGCTGGGCGCCCGGCGCATCATGGAGCCCGGCCCGATCGGCTACGGCGTCGACAGCCCCGACTTCTGGCTGGTGCCCGCACCGGCCGGAGCCGGCGATCCGCTGGAGGCGCACATCGCCTTCACCGCCCCCGACCGGGCCGCCGTGCAGGCGTTCCACGACGCCGCGGTCGCGGCCGGCGCGGAGGTGTTGCACGCGCCCCGGGTCTGGCCGGAATACCACCCGACGTACTTCGGCGCGTTCGTCCGGGATCCGGACGGCAACAACGTCGAGGCCGTCTGCCACCGGCCCGAGTGATCGACGAGGCGGGCGGTCAGCGCAGCGGGTCGTACGTGCCGCGCGGCACGTGCGGCCTGCACCGGCGTACCCGGTCGGCGGCCATCCGCCCGCCCACCGCGAGACCGTGTTTCTCCACCGCCGCGAGCCCGTACGCGCTGCACGTCGGCGAGTAGCGGCAGCGGCCGGGCCAGCGGTGCGACAGCCAACGCCGGTAACCGACGATGGCGGCCCGGCCGGCCCGGTCCACGACGGGCGTACGGGTGACGGTGGCGGCGACCGAGCCGAGGGTCAGCAGGAACGAGAACAGGCCGAAGTCGCAGCAGTCCGGGCCGTCGCAGTCGCAGGCGTCGCAGCCGCCGCCGTCGGAGCCGCGGTTCTTCTTCTTGCGCTGCCGCTTGCGCCTCAGATCGAACACGACGCCATGATGCGGCACCGGCGCCACCGCCGCGGGTGGCGCCGGTGCCGCAAGGCGTCGGGCCGGACTCAGCCGGGCAGGGGCATCCGCTGCGCTTCGGCGGCGGCCTGGTCGAGGCAGGCCGGCACGTCGCCCGCATGGTACGGGTGTTCGCTCGGCTCGATGCCGGCGAGGAACATCGCGTACCCGGCGGCCAGCCGCAACGGCGCGACCGGGCGGAGCAGGTCGACGGCGCGTTCCGGGTCGCTGCCGGGCACGTCGGCCCGCCACCGGGCGGCCCACGCGTCGAGCAGCGGCGCGGCGGCGGCCCGGTCGAGGGTTTCGGTGAGCCGGAGGATGTCGAAGGCGGGGTGCCCGACGAACGAGTCACCCCAGTCGATGACCGCCCGCCGCTGGCCGTCGCCGCGTACGTTGCCGGGATGCAGGTCGCCGTGGACGAGGGTGTCGGGCAGGCCGCAGTCGCGTACCCGGTCGAGCCGCTCGTCGAGGCCGGCGAGCAGGTCGGCCACCACCGCGGTGTCGTGCGGGGCGAGCCGGTCGCGGATCCACCCGGCGAGGCCCGGCCCGCGCAGGTCGGGTACGCCGACCGTGACCAGCGCGGTGACGTCGCCGACGGCCCGCAGTTGCACGGCGTGGTGGTCGGCGGCGATGGCGGCGCGTTCGGTGTGGTCGGCGGCGTAGCGGTCCTCGCCGGGTACGTGGTCGAGCAGGATCCGGCCGGTGTCGTCGGCGGCGAGCAGGGCCGGTCCGGTGCCGGGCGCGGCGGCGGCGAGCCAGCGCAGCACGCCGGCCTCGTGCCGGAAGAACGCGGGTACCTGCTTGAGCCAGGCGCTGCCGTGCGGGCCGTCGAGCCGCCAGATCGCCGACAGGTTCCAGGTGCGGCGCTGGGCGACACCGGTCACCGGCCGGCCGAGGCGGTGCAGTTCGCCGGTGGCCCAGGCGAGGCTGTGGGCCGGTCCGCCGGGCTGCGCCCAGGGGGCGCGCGACGGGTGCGGCGACAGGTCCACCGCCACCGGTTCCAGGGGTACGGCCGGGGGCGTGGTGACCTGGCCGAGGTAGGTGAGGTGGCCGCCGGGCGGCTCGGGACGGTCGGCGGCGAGCAGCCGCAGCACGGCCACGTCGACGCCGTACCGGCGGCGGGCCTCGTCGACGATCGCGCCGACCTCCTGCCACCAGGGCTCGGGCACCTCGTACGGGGGCAGGGCACCGAGCGGCACGCCGGCGCCGTCGACGAGGACGAGGGTCACGGTGCGGGACACGGCCGCGACGCTAACCTCGCCGCCGCCGTACCGCGAGCGGTTATCGACGGCCGCAGCCGGCCGGGGCGGGTCCGGGGCGACCGGCACGCGAAGGGGCATCCCCGAGCCGGGTCAGGCGCACACCTCCGGGGCCACTACGGGTTCGCCCCCGATGCCCCGGCCCGGCCCCGCTGACACGCTAAGGCAATGACGACGACCGATCACCTGACGACCCGTTCCCCGTACGCCTGGATGCGGCCGGTGGCCGTGACGGCGTCCCTGCTGCTGCTCGGCTACGGGGTGCTGCGCCTGATCGGCGGCCTGAACGGGCCCCGCGACAAGACGGCGTGGCCCTGGATGGTCGGACACACCCTGTTCCTGTTCGGCATCGTCGCGTTCGGGGCGCTGATCGTGGGCCTGCACGGTCTGCTACGGGCCACCTCGCCCCGGCTGGGGGCGGTCGACGACGTGGCGGCGTTGGCCGGCCTGGTCGGCGCGGCCGGCTTCGTGTGGGTGATCCTCGGTGACCTGTTCCCGCGCTTCGCCGACGCGGTGGCCACGCCGGACCTGGTACTGCTGGGCGGGCCGGCGCTGTTCGAGCTGGGCCTGCTCACGCTGCTGGTCCGCGCGGCTGTCGCGCGACTGCTGCCAGCGTGGGCGCCGGTGCTGGTGCTGGTCGGCTTCGGGTCGTTCGCGGTGAACCTGGACCTGCTGCCGGTCGGCGCCGCCCTGGTCCTCGCCGGCCTGCTCCCCCTCGGCCGACGCTGACCGGGTACGGTCCGAGCATGGAGCAGCGCGTCAGCCTGATCACCCTCGGCGTGGCCGATCTGGCCCGGTCCCGCGCCTTCTACGAGCGCCTGGGCTGGCGCGGCCAGGAGGTCGAGGAAACCGTCTTCTTTCAGGCCGGCGGCTTGGCGATGGTGCTGTGGGGGCGGGACAAGCTCGCCGATGACGCCGGCCTGACCGACCGGGGCACCGACGGCTTCGGCGGGCTCAGCCTGGCGCAGAACGTGCGGACCCGCGAGGAGGTCGACGAGCTGCTGCGGGTGGCGGCCGAGGCCGGGGCAACGATCACCCGCCCGGCCCGGGAGACCTTCTACGGCGGATACGCGGGCTGCTTCACCGACCCGGACGGTCACCTGTGGGAGATCGCCTGGAACCCGGGTTTCCCACTGGCCGAGGACGGCTCGCTGACCGTCCCGGACTTCACCGCCTGACGGTCAGGTCCACACGGTACGGCGGAAGCCCCGGTGGCCCGTGCACGCGTCGCGCTGCCCGCCGGTGAGGCTGACCGTCCCATCCCGGCACTGCACCAGCCAGCCCTTGCCGGACCAGAACCCGTGGACGCAGTCGAACCAGTCGCAGACTCCCCGGGCCGGCCGGCGGATCCGCTGGCCACCGCAGTAGTCGTACCCGAAGGGGTTGGGCGGGGCGCCGCAGCGCCGGTCGGCGACCGGCCGCGCGGTCCGCGACGGCTCGACCGTGGGGGTGGTGCGGGTGCGGCGCGGTTTCGGCGACGTGGACGCGGCGGCCCCCACCGCGGGGGCGAGCGGCGAGGGTGGGGGCGTGGTGGCGGCCGCCGGGGTGGCGGCGGCGGCCCGCTCGACGCCGGGCCGTACCGGGGGGTCGGACTCGAAGAGGAGCGCCGGCACGATCAGCGCGACGGCCGCACCGACCGCGACGGTGCGCCGCCCGCCCGGTACCCGCGCGGAGATCCGGGCCTGGGCCGGGGTGAGGACGGCCGGCCGGACCGGCCGGTCCGCGGTGTGTTCCTCGATCAGCTCGTCGAGTTGGGCGACGACCGCCGCCCGCTGTTCGATCGCGTCGGCGAAGGCCAGGGTCAGCTTGAACCGGAAGTCGGCGACCGCGCCGGTCGGCAGCAGCAGACCGGAGGTACGCCGCCGGTCCAGGACCTGGATCAGCGTCACCGGCGCCCCCGGGTCGTGGGACAGCCCGGTCATCCGCCCGTACGTCCAGTCGCGCCGGCCCCGCCCGCCGAGCAGCACGAGCCGCCGGTTGGTGAGCACGGCCAGCCCGGCGTCGACGGTCCGTACCCCCTCGGGGCGGCGCGGGCGCAGCACCGGCGGGTCGACCTCGACGGTCAGCTCGGGGGCCGGCAGCACGGCGGTGTGCCGCACCTCGACCAGTTGCGCGGCCGGTAGCGTCCAGAAGACCACCTCGCCGGGGCCGAGTTCCATCGGCAGTCCCGCGGCGGCCTCGGCCGAGCCGTGGAAGGACCCGGCGAGGGTACGCAGCCGACGCAGTTCGTCGTCGCGTCGCCGCCACGCCTCGTCGGCGGTGCGGAAGGCCCGCTGTCGCCGGTCGTTCTGCCGGTGCGCCCACCGGTACCGCCATGTGGAACCCGTCGAATCAGTCATCGCCATACCGACTCCTCTGCCTCGCAGAGTCCACTGGGTGTCATTTCTGTCAACTGCGGGAGGGGGCCGGCAAGACACGCGAAAGTAGCTAATCTGACCGATCGGGTGATTGACCGACGCGTTAGGTCGAACCTCCCAACGGCGTCGTCGTCGGGCACGTAGCGTGGTCCGACGGCTCCGAGGAGGTGCACCGGTGGGCGAACCGGCCGTCGTGGTGGGCGTGGACATCGGCACCACCAGCAGCAAGGCCATCGCGTTCGACACCGACGGACGGCAGCTCGCCACCCACTCGATCGGCTACCCCATCGACGAACCACACCCCGGATACGTCGAACAGGACCCTCGGCTGATCTTCGACGCGGTGGTGGCCGCGGTCCGCGCGGTGGTCGACGAACTGGCCGTGCCGGTCGCCGGGCTGTCGTTCAGCAGCGCCCTGCACAGCCTGATCGGGCTCGACGCCGACGGCAGCCCGCTCACCCCCTCGGTCATCTGGGCCGACTCCCGGGCCAGCGCACAGGCCGAGCGGCTGCGCGCCCTACCGTCGGGGCTGGCCCTGCACCGGCGCACCGGCACACCCGTACACCCCATGGCGCCCCTGCCGAAGCTCGTCTGGTTCGCCGAGCAGCAGCCGAGGCTGCACGAACGGGTCACCCACTGGGCGGGCATCAGGGACTACGTGCTGTTGCGGCTCACCGGCGCCCTGGTCACCGACCACTCGGTCGCCTCCGCCACCGGGCTCATGAACATCCACCGGCTGGCCTGGGACGCCGAGGCGCTCGGCATCGCCGGGATCACCGCGGAACACCTGCCGCGGCTCGTGCCCACCACCCACGTCCTGCCCGGGCTGACCGCCGACGCGGCCCGAGCCACCGGCCTGCCCGCCGACACCCCGATCGTGGTCGGCGCCGGCGACGGACCGCTGGCCAACCTCGGCCTCGGCGCGGTGCACCCCGGCGAGGTGGCCTGCTCCATCGGCACCAGCGGCGCGATGCGGGTGGTGGTGGAACGCCCCGGCGTCGACCCGCTCGGCGGCGTCTTCTGCTACGCCCTCACCGAGAACCGCTGGGTCGTCGGCGGGGCGATCAACAACGGCGGCATCGTCCTGGAGTGGGCCGGCGAGGCGCTCGCCCCCGAACTCGGCGAACACGCCGAGGAGCAGCTGCTCGACCTGGCCGCCCACGCGCCCGTCGGCTCCGGTGGGCTGATCATGCTGCCGTACCTGCTCAGCGAGCGGGCACCGCACTGGAGCGCGGTGCCCCGCGGCGCGTACGTCGGGCTCAGCCGTGGCCACCGGCGCGAGCACCTGGTCCGGGCCGCGCTGGAGGGCGTCTGCCAGCAGCTCGCCCTGGTCCTCGCCTCGGTGCGGGCCGCCGGCAACGAGGTACGCGAGATCCGCGCCAGCGGCGGCTTCGCCCGCGGCCGGGTGTGGCGGCAGATCCTCGCCGACGTGCTCGGCATGCCGGTCCGGTTCCCCGCTGGCCACCAGGGATCCAGCTTCGGCGCCGCCCTGCTCGGCATGCAGGCCCTCGGTCTGATCGAGTCGATCGACGTCGCCGCCGACCTGGTGAAGATCGACGAGACGGTACGCCCCGACCCCGCCTCCGCCGCCACCTACGCCGCCCTGCTGCCGCTCTTCTCCGAGCTGTACGAGGCGCTCGTGCCGACGTACGCGTCGCTGCGGCGGCTGGCGCCGAGCCTGCCACCGGAACCACCACCCACCACCGCTGCCAGGTGAGCATCGCCCGGCAGATGGGCCAGCACAGCGGGGTCGGATGTTCTGCTGAGACGCTACGAACTTGATGACGTGAACGACTCACGCCGGGCGGCGCGTGCCTCGAACCGGGCGGCGCGTGCCTCGAACCGGGCGGCGCGTGCCTCGAACCGGCCCGTGGTGAATCGTCTGCGTCATCAAGTTCGTAGGCGGCTCTGCAATGATTCTTCCGGCGGCTTCGGCCACCCAAGGATCAGATCGTTGGCCTCCCGTGGGTGATCCATCGGCCCATCCGGGCATCCCCGGCCCGGTCAGGCCCGGGTGATCGCGTTGGCGTGGATCGCCTCGTTCAGGTACGCGGCCATCCCCGGCCGGATCCGCTCGTAGTACGCGGTGAAGCGCGGGTCGGCGACGTACATGTCCGCCAGCCCGGTGTGGATCTCGTACGAGCAGTCGTAGAACCACTGGCTGATCAACTGCCGGTGCTCCTCGGCCAGCGCCATCGCCTCCGGACTGTCCGCCGGGGCACCCGAGGCCATCAGCTCGGCGAGCCGCCGGCCCCAGTCCTCGTTCTCCGCCCGGTTCCGCAGCCAGTCGTCCTTGCCGTAGCGGCCGACCCGCTCAGCGGACTGCCGGTACGCCTCCGTGCCGCCCCACCGCCGTTCCGCCTCCTCGGCGTGCGCGTCCGGGTCGAAGTCCCCGAACACCTCGAAGCGTTCCTCCGGCGTGAGCCCGATGTTCATCCGTCTCGCCTCCATCGCGAGCTCGATCGCCGCCACCATCTCGCGCAGCTTGCCGATCCGGCCGGTGAGCAGCTCGTGCTGCCGGCGCAGGTGCGCCACCGGGTCCGCCTGCGGGTCGTCCAGGATCGCGGCGATCTCCTCCAGCGGGAACCCCAGCTCACGGTAGGCCCGGATGAGCTGCAACCGCTCCAGGTCCGCGTCCGAGTAGCGGCGGTAGCCGGCCGGGGTACGCCCGCTGGGCGACAGCAGCCCGATCTCGTCGTAGTGGTGCAGCGTCCGGACCGTCACCCGGGCCGCCCGCGCCACCTGACCCACCGTGTACGCCATGTTCCCTCCCTTCCGCGACCAAGGCTCCCGCCTCCCGCGACGTGAGGGTCAAGCCCGATTCTGCGATCCGCCCCCGAACGGCGTGCCCGGAAACGTGATCGCCCCCGGTCTCCGCCTCGGGGGGCGGCGGAGACCGGGGGCGATCGGGCCCGGGACGGTCAGGTCAGGCGTTGATCGGCGCCCGGGTCTTCTCCGGCGCGGCGAACACCTCGCTGGCCGGGGTGCGGAAGGCGTGAATCAGACCGGCGATCGAGAGCAGCAGGAGCAGCGCCGAACCGGCGTACATGGCCATCGCGCCCTGCTCGGCCTTGCGGCCGAACTCGCTGAAGCCGTACGAGGTCAGCAGCATGCCGCGCAGCGACTCACCCTTGAACACGGTCTCCCGCAGAGCGCTGGCCTGGGCGAGCTGCTGCTTCAGGTCCTCCACGTTCGCGGCGTTGTTCTTCTCGGCCTCGGCGATCTGCGCCTTCAGCGCCGTCTCCGGCTCACCCAGCTCCGCGTACGTCTTGCCGCCGGACATCCCCTTCAGGTGCAGCCCGATGAAGTCGTTGGCGTAGCACTCGGCCTGCTTGCCGGTGGTCATCGCCTTGCCGGCGTACTCGCGCAGGCAGTCCGACTTCTTCTCCTCGTCGGTCAACTTGTCGGCCGGCTTGAAGGTGATGTGCTGCTCAGCGAGCTGGTCGTGCACGTAGTCGTTGGCGAAGTTGGCGTTCGTGGTCAGTACGATGCCCACGACAAGCAGCAGGACCGCGAGGCCCAACCCGCCGATGCTGAACAGCAGATCCAAGGTCCGACGCTTCATGACTGCTCCTGGGTGGAAGGTGATCTCTTCTCGGTGACAGTTTCATCGTCGCTGTTCGCACCACCGTAGGGCAGGGTCGAACCCCCTGTCCTGTCCAGGACCTTCGACCCATGCCCGCCGGGCCGGTCAGCGGGCGCGTCGATCGGGGTCAGCGTGGTGAGCAGTTCGGACAGGCCGGCCGGGCGGCCGTACCGCCAACCCTGGCCGTGCACGCAGCCGATCGCGGCGACCGCCGCGTGCTGGGTGCCGGTCTCCACCCCCTCGGCCACCACCGCCAGGTCGAACGCGCGGGCCAGCCGGTTGACCATCTCCACCGTGGCGTACGCCCGCGGGTCGCCGGCGTCCAACCGGGACACGAAGGACCGGTCGATCTTCAACTCGGTGGCCGGGATGCGGTGCAGGTAGCTCAACGACGAGTAGCCGGTGCCGAAGTCGTCGATGGCGATTCGTACGCCCAGTTCGCGTAGCTGGTGCAACCGCTCCAGCACCGCCTCGCTGCCCTCGATCAACGCCGACTCGGTCAGTTCGAGGGTGAGCGCGCGGGGCGCCAGACCGGCCGCCGCGGTCGCCCCGGTGACCGTGGCGATCAGGTCGGGGCGGCGCACGTGGGCGGCGGCGATGTTGACCGCGACGGTCACCTCGGGCGCGTACGCCCGCCAGGTCGCCGCGGCCCGGCACGCCTGGTGGATCACCCACCGGTCGATGGCCAGGATCAGCCCGGTCTCCTCGGCCAGCGGCAGGAACCTCGCCGGGGGAAGCACCCCGAGCCGGGGATGCCGCCAGCGCACCAGCGCCTCGGCGCTGCGTACCGTGCCGGTGGCCAGGTCCACGATCGGCTGGAACTCCATCAGCAGTTGGTCCTCGTCGACCGCGCGGCGCAGCTCGGCGATCAGCTCGGCCCGGCTCACCGCCGACTCGCGCAGCCCCGGCGTGCAGGTCCGGTACGCCGACTTGCCGGCCGCCTTCGCCGCGTACATGGCGATGTCGGCGTCGCGGAGCAGGTCGGTGTAGGAGGTGTGCTGCGGGCCGTACTCGGCGATGCCGATGCTCGCCGACGGGTGCACACCGAGATCCTCCTCGCCGGGCAACGGTTCGAGGGCGGCGAGCAGCCGATCGGCGAGCCGCTCCGGCGCCACCGGACGGTCACCGCTGACCAGCACCGCGAACTCGTCACCGCCGAGCCGGGCGATGATCCCGTCGCCGCCGACGGCGTCCCGCATCCGATCCGCGATGCTGGCCAGCAGCCGGTCCCCGGCGGCGTGCCCGAAGCGGTCGTTGACCTGCTTGAAGCCGTCCAGGTCGAGCAGCAGCACGGCGACCGGCCCGCCGTCGAGCAGCGCCCGCCGCAGCCGCCGGTTGAACGTGAGCCGGTTGGCCAGGCCGGTGAGCTGGTCGGAGTATGCCAGCCGGCGCAGCCGGGCGACCAGCCGCAGGTTCTCGTTGGCGGCCAGGCCCTGCCGCAGCGCCAGCACCCCGAGCAGCGCCATCATGCCGACGAAGATCAGCTGTGGGGTCTGCCCGGTGGGCTGCCGGGCGAGCACCACGGCGACGATCGCCCCGCCCACCGGCAGGTACGGCAGCGCGACCCGCCACCACGGCGGCAGTGGTGACTCGCTGCTCTCCTCACCGTCGTTCCAGCCGGACGGCGCCGAGTACCCGGTGGCGGCACCGACCAGCAGGTAGCTCAGCGGCCACCAGACGTCGATCGGGTGCCCGGGGGCATAGCTGTGGTGCGCGACGAGCGAGACGTAGACCGCGTCGGCGGTGGCCCGGATGCCGAGGCTGACCCCGATCAGGGCGAGCGCCCGCCACATCGGACGCGCCGGCCCGGCCACCGCCACCAGGATGGTGAGCTGCATCAGGTCGAACATCGGGTAGAGCAGCCCGAAGGTGCGCAGCGGATCGGCGAGGTCGGCCGAGGCGAGGTCGCGGAACACCACCACCCAGCCGATCGGGATCAGGGCCAACCCGACGATCACTCCGTCGAGCAGGGCCCGGGCCTGCCCGACCAGGCTGCGCGGGGCGGCCAGCGAGCAGAGCAACGCCGCCGTGCCGGTGATGATCCCGGCCGCGAACAGCACACCAACCAGCGGCGTGTGCGGCAGCTCGTGCCCGCCCAGCCGCTCGACCGTCCACACGATCCGGCCAACTGCGGCGAGCGCCATGGTCACCGTCAGCAGCGCCCAGAACCGTCGTCGCGACAGCGGATGCCGTCGGGCCGCCCGGCCGCACACCAGCGCCGCCCAGCTCGACACCGTCACCGCGCCGACGTCGCTGGCCAGGGCCGCGCCCGGCAGGCCGGCGACCAGCCAGGACGCTTCCCCGAGTACGACGAGCGCGGCCGCGACGAGCCCGACGCGGCCGGAGAGCGGGCGACGGGCCACCACCGTCACGGCGCGGCTCACGATCTGCTGAGGTACAACGATCTGCTCCGGCTCTCTCCCAGACGCGCACCTCGACGATGAGGACCGGTTGCGGACGGCGAACGGCGCAAGCCTAACTACCGCCTGGTACCACCGCCAGAGCCGATGGCCGCCCGCCGTCCAAGGCGTCCCGTGTCCACCATGGACGCCGCGCCGGTCAGGACCATTCCTCGGCCGGATCACCGGTGTCCGCCAGGTCACCGTCCGGGACCGCGAGCGCCTCTGCGGCGGCGGTCGGCGGACCGCCGTGGGTCCACGGGGTCTCCTCGGCGGCGGGAAAGTTCCCGGCCGGCAGGTACGCGTCCGACAGGGTGGTGAGGCAGAGCCGCTCGCCCACCTCCGGCACGGTGCCCGGCGGCGCGGTCAGTCCGCGCCCCATCCCGCCGGAGAGTTCCAGCACCACCTCGGTCTTGCCGTCCGAGCCCGGGACCAGGAAGACCACCTTCGCCTTCTGCCCCGGCCGGGCCGGTGAGTACAGGGTCGCGCCGACCGGCACCGCCACCGGCTCGGTGGTGACCACCTGGATCCGCGGGCGCAGCACCGGCCGTTTGCCGGTGTCGTCCACCCGCTTCGGGTCGGCCAGTGTCACGTCGCCGACGAACGCCTCCCCGGTCAGCCGGTGCTCGGCCATCACCAGCGGGTCGTCGTAGGCGCGCTGCACCGCGTACGAGGTGAGGGCCCGCTCCAGCCGGTGCAGCCGTACCGCCGCCGCCACCGCACCGTCGCGGCGTGGCTGCGGTCCACCCCCGGCGTCGACGTGCTCGGCGTACCCGGTGAAGGCGTCCTTGTCGCCGTCCCACCGGCCGGCCACCCGGGCGCCGGGCGGCAGCGCGCGCAGCAACCCCACGCCGCGCCACATCAGCTCCCAGGTGGGCGCGAGCTGGTCGCGCAGCAACCGCTCCAACTCCGCGTACGCGCCCGCGCGGGCGACCGGGTCGTCCTCGGTCCCCGCGTACGCCTCGATCGCCGCGGCCAGCCGGCGGTTGTCGAACTCCGGGTCGGTGGCCGGTCCGGCGGGCGGGCAGAGCCGCGGATCCTCGGCCCGGCCGGCCGCCTCCGCGCCGGTCGAGCCGGCTGGCGGGTCGATCCAGCCGAGCAGCGCCGGCAGGTGCAGATCCTCCACCGCGCTCTGCCCGGTCGCCCAGTGCAGGGTCAACGCCTCGGTCATCGCCACCAGCGCCGCCGAGCCCGGATACTCGGCGCGCTCGGCAAAGAAGGTCAGCCACCGCCCGAGCAACGGCACCGACGGGTGCACCGGATATTCGCCGTCCGGGCGACGGAACCGGATGGATCGGCCGAAGAGCCGCAGGAACGTGACCCCGGCCGGGTTCGGCACCAGCAGTTGCGGCGCGTCGACGTACCGGTACCGCACGTCCCTGCCCCGATCGACCGGCACCGCCTCGCTGACCCCACGGAAGGAGTCCAGGTGGGGCAGCACGATCTCGGCCAGCTCGGCGGCGAACGCGAACCGCTGGTCGCGGTTGCGGGGCTGCGGCACGAACAGCAGCCGCCCCTCGTCGGGCGCGGCGCCGACCATGGCGGCGAGCGGAGCGTTCGCCTCGCCCGCCATCGCCAGGGGCACCAGCACCAGCGGCCGGTCCGACAGGTGCAGGTGCCGTACGGTGGCCACCGGCTGGGCCACCCCGGCGGCGACGGCCCGTGCCTTGGCCAGTGCGCGCAGCGTGCTCACCGGGACCTCCGGGGCGGGACGGGCCGGCCGGGCCGGCGGGGCGTACTCATGCGGGGTTGCCGGCGAGGGCGTCGGCGCGCAACCGGGCGGCGGCGCGCAGCAGCGCGGCGGCCTCCGCCTGCTCCGGGTCCGGGGCGCGGACGCCGTCGGCCAGCGCCAGCGCCTCCCCGATCTCGGCGATACCGCCCAGCGCCTCCCGCACCGGTCGGCCCAGCGCGGCGGTGTGGCCGCGCGCCTCGTGCCGGCAGAAGTACGCCAACTCGCAGGCCGCCAGGCACTCCGGGGCGTAGCGGGCCGGCACGGTGGACAGCGCGGCGGTCAGGGTCGCCGATTCGGCGGTCGGGTCGACGGTGAAGCCGGCCGGCAGGTCGGCGAGCAGGTCGTCGATCCGGGCCATCCGGTCGAGCTGACGGCGCAGCACCAGCAACTGCTTGCGTACGTCGAGCAGGCTGGCCACCGGCTGGTTGGCGAAGTCACGCGGGCAGACCAGCACCACCTCGTGCGACACCAGTTCCGGGTCGTGCCCCTCGGCGGCCAGCAGTTCGCGCAGCGCCAGCACGTAGACGGCGGACTGGATGGCGGCGGCGGACACCTTCGCCGGGTCGGCCTGCCCGTCGATCACCGGGAACGACTTGATCTCCACCACGTGGAACCGGCCGCCGAGCCGGGCGGCGACCAGGTCCGGTTCCAGGTGCACGCGCTGGCCGGCCACCGCCAGGCCGAGCAGCGGATGGTCGAACAGCGCCGGCCCGTCGCCGACACCGGTCAACGCGGCCCGGGAGCGCTCCTGCCGGTCCGGCAGGTCCTCCGCGCCGCCCAGGTCCGTCCAGGTCGCCCCCGCCGGCACCGGTACGCCCAGCCGCTCCGCGACCAGCCGCAGCAGCTCCACCCCGCCGTCCGCCTTCACCTGTGCCTCGAAGGCGTTGCCGCGGGTGATGGCGAAGCGGGACTGGCCGAACCGGGCCGGGAAACCGATCCGCTCGGCCAGCTTCGGCTTGTCCACCCCGGCGCTGTCCAGCACCGCCCGACGGGTGCAGCCCGGGTTGCCGGTCAACGCGGCGATCGTGCGGGCGTTGTGCCGCCGGGGCGGCACGCCACCCCGGATCTCGGCCAGGCGCTGCGCGGTGTCCGTCACGACACGCCACGATAGCCGTCGCCCGCCGGTGGGTCCCGCGTCCACACCCGGAGCACAGCACCCCGCACTACTGCGCCGGGACGCCGAGCTGAGCGCGCCTGATCCCGCTCCGCCCATCGCGGCGGGACCTAACTAACGGTCGGCAGCTCCTCGGCCAGCCAGATCGGCTGCCAGTCCGGCACCTCGTGGAAGCGGCGCAGCTCGGACAGACCCGCGACCGACCCGCTCCACGCCGCGTACGGCGGGTTGGTCTCGTCGAAGCCGCTCTGCACGAAGGTCAGCCGGGTCTTCCCGGCGGACTCGGCCAGCTCCCAGGTGGTGACGCCGGTCGGTCCCCAGTCGACGGACATCTTGCGGCCCGGCTCCAGGTCGATCACCTTGGCCGCGTACCCGGCGTCGAAGCCGCCCATGGCGTATCGGCCACCGGCCCAGGGCTCGATGCCGATCGGGTAGCCGAACCAGGCGCTGGCCTGCTCGGAGTCGGTCAGCGAGGTCCACACCCGCTCCATCGGCGCGTCGATGGTCAACTCGCCACGCAGGTCGGCGGAGGTGAAGTCGGTGCGGGGCAGCAGCGGGCGTCCCTCCAGGTGGGCGTTGAGGTTGGCCAGCGCCAGGCTCCACCAGGTCTGGAGCACGCCCCGGATGGTGCTGCCGTCGAGGGCCTCGGCGAAGACGAAGTGGCTCTGCCGCAGGGTCAGCTCCGCGTGCTCCCCGGCCGGCGTCACCTCGATCTCGCTGGTGGTCTCCACGCCGCCGAGCATCCAGGCGAAGCGCAGGCTCCGCTCGTCGGCGTGCAGCAACCGCTGGTGCGGGGCGTCGCCCTCCGGCGTGTAACGGCCCCAGAACGCGTACCGGTGCGGCAGCTCGACCTCGGCGTGCTCGGCGAACCAGATTCGCAGCTCGGCGGGGTCGGTCAACGCGCGCCACACCCGTTCCGCTGGGGCGGCCAGCCGGACCCGGATGGTCAACAGGTCACTCATGGTCATCACCTTTCGGGTAGCACGCCACGGCGAGTTTGAAGGCGTCCCCCTCGGCGCCCCCGTAGCGCGTGAACAGGTCCCGCAGCGTCGACTGCAGGTCGTGCAGGAACTCCTGCCGGCGCTCGGCCGGCACCCGGATCTCGCCGGACACCCCGATCGAGGGCAGCTCCGGCGCGGCCCGGTCGAGCGCGGCGATGTCGGCCTGCACCTCCTCCATCAGGTCGAGCAGGTAGCCCAGGCTCAGCTCGTCGCGCACCCGGCGTCCCCCGCCGATCCGCCCGACGAGGCGGGGCGAGAGCCAGTACGACCGGGCGACGGCCTGGTAGATGCCCTCGGTGATGCCGCGCACCCGCCGCTCGGACACCTGCTCGGCCAGCCCGGCCGCGACCAGTTGCTTGACGTGGTAGTAGACGCGCTGCGGCGTCTGCTCCAGCCGGGCCGCGACCTCGGTGCAGGTGCGGGGCTCGGCGAGTTGCCGCAGCACCTCGATGCGCTGCGGCTTGAGCAGGACCTCGGCCTGCTCGCGCTCTTCCAGGTACAGGACGTCTCTCATGACAAAATCAGTTTGTACGTACAAAGTTTCTTTGTCAATGGATTCGACGAAAGGCCGCGCAGGTTCGCGCGGCCTTCCCCCTACTTGCCGATGACGACGGCGTTGCCCGGCGCCTCAACCTTCACCGGCAGCCCGTAGTCGGAGAGCTCCACCAGCACGTGCAGGTGGTAGGTGTACTCCGGACCCCTGGCGTTCCACCGCGCCGTACGGTCGAACGCCACCGTCTTGATCCGGCCGTCCGCATCGATCGTCACGTCACCGACCAGCCTGTCGGCGGCAACTCCCTGGGAGGAATCCTGCACCGTGACCTCGAAGTGGTAGCCACCGCCGGGGTTCTGGGTCACCTCGGCGCCCGCCAACCGCAACATCCGGAACAGCTGCTGCGGATCCGTCGAGGCGCCCAGCGTGCCGCCCAGCGCGTCGTCGAAGGTCAAGCTCGTCTGCCTGCCCTCCCGAGTCCGGGACCACACGATCCTTCCGCTGTCGGGGTCGGTGCCGTCCAGGCCGCCGTGGTACCGAACGCCATCAACCAGGCGCTCCTCCAGGAAGAAATTCGACATGGGCGGACGTAGCCCGGTGTTCGGCGACTCCAGGTAGCCGGTGGCCGTCACCGGATCGAACGCGCCCTTCGTCACCCAGCTCCTGGCCACCGGCTCGGGCAGGCCGCCCTTCGGTGGGAGCTTGTCCTTGCTGGTGGTGGTGACCCTCACCCGGTAACTGATGCTCTCGCTGGCCGCCGCGGCGGCGGCCAGCCGCATCTGCGGCGACTCCGGGCTGGTCGCGGTCGCGGGCCGCTCGGCGACCGAGCCGGGTGAGCCGGGGGCGCCCGCACCGACGGTCAATGCCGCGGCCAACGCCCCGGCCACCCCGACCACGCCGGCCGCGTACGCGCTGCGGTGTAGGACGATGCGCCGCCGATGGCGGCGCGTGGCCTCCCCCAGCACGTCCCGGGTGTACGCCAGGCCGGCGACCTCGTCGCGCATCCCGGCCGTCAACTGATCCTCAACGTCAATGGTCATCTTCCTGCTCCGTTCATGCCTGCGCCTTCCAGCGCCCAGTCGGCGGTGAGTTCGCGTAGCCGGGTCAGCCCCCGGGATGCGGTCGACTTGACGGTGCCGACCGAGCAGCCGAGCAACTCGGCGGCTTCCGCCTCGCTGCGCTGCTCCCAGTACCGCAGCACCAGCACGGCCCGCTGCCGGGGCGGCAGCAGGGCCAGCGCCTGGATGAGCGCCTGCCGCAGGTGCAGCGCCTCGGTGCCGTCCGACTGATCCAGCGGCTCGACCTCGGTCAGCACCTCCGGCCGGCGCCGGCGCAGCCGCCACCGGTCGACCGCCAGGTGGTACAGCGTGCGACGCAGGTATCCCTCCTTGTCGCCGTGCACCCGGCTCCAGTTCCGCATCAGCCGCTCCAGCGCCGCCTGCACCAGGTCCTCCCCGGCGGCCCGACTACCGGTCAGCAGCACCGCCGCCGCGAGTAGGGCCCTGCCGCGTTCCGCGACGAGGACGTCCAACCCCTCGAAGCGTTGCTTCCGCCACACCGGCTCTCCTTTCGTCGCCACCAAGGACGACGGGTGGGCCCGGAAGGTTGACCGGCCGACCCGAGCAATTTCCGGAACGGCCCGGACGACGAAAAGGCCGCGCGAACCGCGCGGCCTTCTCGTCGATCGAAGAGAGGTCAGGGCGTCCAGTCAGGGCGCAGCGGGTAACCGTTGACGCCCTGTGGGCCGTTCTGGGTGGCCACGACCTGGTGCAACTGGATGTCGTTGCGTTCGAACGCCAACCGGGAGCCGGCCATGTAGAGCCCCCACACCCGGGCGGTGCCCAGGCCCACCTCGCCGACGCAGAAGTCCCAGTGCTCGACCAGGTTGCGGCACCAGCCGGCCAGCGTCAGCGCGTAGTGCTGGCGCAGGTTCTCCTCGTGGTGCACCTCCAGCCCGGCGTCGTGGATCTCGCTGATCAGCCGGCCCGGCCCGGCCAACTCCCCGTCGGGGAAGACGTACCGATCGATGAACGCGCCGGAGCGGTGCGGGGCGCGGTTGTCCGCGCGGGTGATGCAGTGGTTGAGCAGCCGACCGCCCGGCTTGAGCCGGCTGCGCAGCGCCCCGAAGTACGCGGGATAGTTGCGCACCCCGATGTGCTCGGTCAGCCCGATCGAGGAGACCGCGTCGAACTGCTCCCGAGGGGCGTCCCGGTAGTCCAGGTGGCGCACCTCGGCCAGGTCGCCCAGCCCCTCCCGCTCGATGGCCGCCTGCGCCCACTCCGCCTGCGCCCGCGACAGCGTCACGCCGAGCGCCTTGACGCCGTATTCCCGGGCCGCGTGCCGGACCATCCCGCCCCAGCCGCAGCCCACGTCGAGCAGCCGCATCCCCGGCTTGAGCGCCAGTTTCCCGGCCACCAGGTCGTACTTGGCCCGCTGCGCCTGCTCCAACGTGTCGTCCGGGCTGTGGAACACCGCGCAGGTGTACGTCATCGACGGGCCGAGCACCTTCTCGTAGAAGGCGTTCGAGACGTCGTAGTGGTGGGAGATCGCGTTGCTGTCCCGCAACCGGGAGTGCCGCAGCCCGTCCATCACCCGCCGCCAGCGCGGCGCCGCCTCCTGCCGCGGCGGCGGCGGGGGCATCAGCCGCTCCCAGCCCAGCCCCCTCACCAGGGCCAGCGCCTCTCCCACCGACGGTAGCCGCAGGTGCAGCTCGTCCTTGAGCACCTTGAACGCCTCGTACGGGTCGCCCGGGTGCACCCCGTCCAGGCCCAGGTCACCGCTCACGTAGGCGCGGGCCATGCCCAGGTCGCCGGGGGCGGTGAGCAGGTAGGACAGCCCCCGCTCGGTGCGGATGTCCAGGGTGATGCCGGCGTCGGCCGGGCCGACGGCGCTGCCGTCGTACCCGGTGATCCGGATGGGGAGAGCGCCGGTGGTGACCGCTCGGACCACGTCCGCCACGGTCGGTCCGGTACGCCGGCCGCCCGTCGGCGGGCCGGCCGGGACGCTCGCCGCCCCCTGTTCTCGGTCGATCAGACTCATGCTCGCGCTACCGCCTTCTCGTAAAGTCCGGTGAGTCGGTGGTCCGGGTCGTAGCGGTCCTTCACGGCACGCCAGGTCTCCCCGCCGTAGAGCCGGTCGAACGCCTCCCGGTCGTAGTACGCGTCGGAATAGAGCGACTTGTGCCCGCCCGCCTCCGACACCGCGCGCTCGATCTCCCGGTTGACGTCGCCGTCGGCGGCGCCCTCCGCGATCGGCACGGTCCCCCAGAAGCCGATGTTCACATACGTCTCGCCTGGTTCGAGCGGATAGAGCGGCCAGGCGTGGGCGGAGCCGGGGCCGGCCGGCTCGCGCAGCCGCAGCGGGCAGAGCCAGACCGGCGCCATCCGGACCGCCCGGGCGAACCAGTGCAGGAAATCGGCCATGCCGTCGAGCGGGATCTCGACGTCCTGCACCACCCGCTCCCGGGCCGGGCGGCCCCGCCACCGGTCGACCCGGGCGGCCACCTGGTGCCGGTGCTCGAAGCGGACGATCCGGTGGTAGAAGTCGCTGCGGCGGTAGCGCTGCGGCCAGAGCCGGCGGACCACCGGGTGCTGCACGCCGAACGCCGCCGAGCACCAGAACCAGTCGGTGTCCCACCGCCACAGGTAGTCGTACGTGGTGAGCACGTCCCGGGTGCGCCGCTGCACCGAGCGGTAGTAGATGTCCTGGCCGGTGTAGTCGCTCGGCCGCGCCGCGGCGACCTCGTCGGTGAAGGTGCCGAGCACCAGGTACGCCTCGCCGGGGCTGAACATCACCCCGTCCATGGCGTCGACCGGCTCGCCCTCCCAGGAACCCTTGGCGACCACCTCCCCGATCGCGTCGGTCAACTCCGACAACCGGGTGAACCGGATGTTGCGCAGGGCCATGTGCCGGCGGACCGGCTGGAGCTCGATGCGCAGCCGGGTGGCGTAGCCGAGGCTGCCCAGCGAGTTGGGGAAGGCGCGGAACAGGTCGGCGTGCTCCCCCTCGGGTCGGGCGGTGACGATTTCGCCGGCCCCGGTGAGGATGTCCATCTCCCGCACCGATTCGTGCGGCAACCCGTTGCGGAACGAGGTGGACTCGATGCCCAACCCGGTCACCGCGCCACCCAGGGTGATCGTGCGCAACTGCGGCACGACCAGCGGCATCAGCCCGTACGGCAGGGTGGCGTCGACCAGGTCCTCATAGGTGCACATGCCCTGCACGTCGGCGGTGCGGGCGGCCGGGTCGACGTCGAGCACGCCGGTCAGGCCGCTCACGTCCAGCCCCGGGGCCCGCAACGTCGATCTCGGACGGAACAGGTTCGAGGTGCGTTTGGCCAGCCGCACCGGCTCACCGGCGGGCACCGCGGCGTACGACCGCCGCAGCGTGTCCACCGCCCGATCATGGTCATCCCGATGATCCACACGCTGTGCACGCATGAGATCACATTACGCCTGCTCGGCCACCTTGGCGCGTTGTCCACCATGGCCATTTCGAGTCCTCCGGTCGGCCGACCGGTGACCGCGGCCACCTCACCCTCGGCGCGGGTCCCACCACTCGGCGCCCGACGGCCCGGCGGCACGACGACCACCGGAAGCCGACCGGCGGCGAGCGCGCTGCCGGCACTCCCGGCCGGTCGCGAGAGGGCATAGCGTGGAGGCATGCCGAAAGCCGTCTGGAACGACCTGATCGTCGCGGAGAGCGACGACACGGTGGTGGTCGAGGGCAACCACTACTTCCCCCGCACCGCGTTGCGCGAGGACCTGATCCGGGACTCGGCCACGCACACGTTCTGCCCGTGGAAGGGCACCGCGTCGTACTACACGCTCGAACACGCGGGCCGGACCAGCCCGGACGCCGTCTGGTACTACCCGGACCCGAAGCCCGAGGCGGAGCTGGTCCGCGACCGGGTGGCGTTCTGGAAGGACGTCCGGGTCGTCGCCTGAATCACGGTCCCCTCGCGGCGGCTGGCCATCGGCGGTGGCTGTGGGTCAGGATGCCCCCATGTCCGAGCCACGCACCGACCCGCCCGGCACCGTCTACGGCACCACCCGTGGGTTCCGTCTGCGCCTGCCGCAGGACCCGCTGATGCGGATCGCGCTGGGCGTCGCCGTGTTCGGCGTACTCCTCGGGGTGTTCTTCGCCAGCGGCGTGCTCCGCGTCGGCGGCGGCGACCAGCCGGCGGCGGCCGGGACGAGCGTGGCGAGCGAGTCGAGCACGGCCGAGCCCAGCTCGGAGGCGACGCCCACCACCGAGGCGACGCCCAGCTCGGAGGCGACGCCCACCACCGAGGCGACGCCGACGACCGCGCCCCCGGCCGCGCCCCCCGCGGGTGGCCCCGCGGTCCTCCGTGGGGTGCCGTCCGGACGCTGCGTCGGGGTGGCCGGCGACAATCCCGACGGCGCGCGGGCGGTGCTGGCCGACTGCACCGGCGGCCCGGAGCAGCAGTGGGTGGCCACCCCGGTCGACGGCGACGCGTTCACCCTGACCAACGCGGCCAACGGCAAGTGCCTGGACGTCTACGGGCAGAGCGCCGACGACGGCATGGCCGTGCAGCAGTGGTCCTGCCACGGGCAGCCCAACCAGCAGTGGCGGCTCGCCCCGGCCGGCACCGGCCCGGTGCTGCTGGTCGCCGTGCACAGCGGCAAGTGCGCGCAGGTCGCCGGCGCCGGCACCGACCCCGGCGCCCCACTCGAACAGGCACCCTGCACCGGCGCACCCGAACAGCAGTGGGCGCTCGGCTGACCCGCCAACCCCGGCCCGCCGGGCGGGCGGCTCAGCCCCGGTAGCTCCAGGCCCGGCGGCCGACCGCGACGGGCAGCGCGACCGGCGGCTCGCCGTCGCGGCGGCGCAGCAGCAACAGGGAGAGCCCGGCGGCGCCGATCGACAACACGCCCGCCGCGTACCAGGCCAGGGTGTACTCGCCGAGCTGATCGCGGACCAGCCCGGCGCCGGTCGCCGCCACCGCCGCCCCGACCTGGTGGGCGGCGAACACCCAGCCGAACACCACCGCACCGGACGCACCGAAGTGCTCCCGGCACAGGGCCACGGTCGGCGGCACGGTGGCCACCCAGTCCAGGCCGTAGAAGACGATGAAGACCAGCATGCTGGGCCCGGTGGTGCCGGCGAAGAGGCTGGGCAGCACCAGCAGTGACGCGCCGCGCAGCGCGTAGTAGGCGCCGAGCAGCAGCCGGCTGTCCATCCGGTCGGTGAGCCAGCCGGAGGCCACCGTACCGACGATGTCGAAGACGCCGACCAGGGCGAGCAGCCCCGCGGCGGTGGTCTCCGGCATGCCGTGGTCGTGGGCGGCCGGCACGAAGTGGGTGCCGACCAGACCGTTGGTGGTCGCGCCACAGATCGCGAAGCCACCGGCGAGCAGCCAGAACGGCCGGGTCCGCGCGGCGGCGGTGAGCGCGCCGACCGCCCGGGCCGCCGCCCCGCCCGCCGCCGGCGCCGGGGGCGCCACCTCGGTCGCGCCGTAGGCCGGCAGACCGAGATCCGCCGGGTGCTCGCGCAGCAGCCAGACCACCAGGGGTACGACCGCCAGCGCGGCCCCGGCAACGACCAGCGCCGCCATCCGCCAGCCGTGGTCGCGCACCAGCACGGCGAGCAGCGGAAGGAAGACGAGCTGGCCGGCCGCCCCGCCCGCGGTGAGCACGCCGGTGACCAGGCCCCGGCGGCGGACGAACCAGCGCCCGGTCACGGTCGCCACGAACGCGAGGGCCATCGAGCCGGTGCCCAGCCCGACCAGGACGCCCCAGCAGAGGATCAGCTGCCAGCTCGCGGTCATCGCGACGGTCAGCCCGCTGCCGAGGGCGACCAGCACCAGCGCGCCGGCCACCACCCGGCGGATGCCGAACCGGTCCATCAGCGCGGCGGCGAACGGTGCGGTCAGCCCGTAGAGCATCAGGTTGACCGAGACGGCGGCGGAGATGGTCGCGAGCGGCCAGCCGAACTCGGCGTGCAGGGGGTGCAGCAGGACGCTGGGCGTGGCGCGGAAACCGGCGGCGCCGACCAGCGCGACGAAGGCGACGGCGGCGACGATCCAGGCCGGGTGGAGACGGTGTCGAGTCACCCACCGAGTCTCGGAGGCGGCGTGCGGCACGACGAGTGGCCGGAAAGCCATCGTACGCAATAATCGGGCCATGGCTGTCGTCCCGCACCGGATCGCGGTCCTCGCCACCGACCACGTGGTCGGTCTCGACCTCGGCACCCCGTCCCAGGTCTTCGGCACCGCCCGCACCGAGGACCTCACGCCGCTGTACGCCGTCGACGTGTGCACCCCGGGCCGGCGGCCGGTACGCAGCACCGCCGGCTTCCAGGTGCTGCCCGAGCACGGCCTGGAGCTGACCCGCACCGCCGACACCGTGATCGTCCCCGGCATCCACGACGGCCCACCGATGGTCGACGGAACCGTGGACCCCGCCGTCACGGCCGCGCTGCGGGCCGCCCACGAGCGGGGCGCCCGGATCATGTCGATCTGCACCGGCGCCTTCGTACTGGCCGCCGCCGGCCTGCTCGACGGCCGCCGAGCCACCACCCACTGGGCGTTCGCGAACCTGTTCCGGCGGCTGCATCCCGGCGTCGAACTGGACCCGGACGTGCTCTTCATCGACGACGGCGTGCTCACCTCGGCCGGGGTGGCCGCCGGCATCGACCTCTGCCTGCACGTCATCCGCACCGACCACGGCAGCGCGGTCGCCAACCGGTCCGCCCGGCGCTGCGTCATGCCACCCTGGCGGGACGGCGGCCAGGCCCAGTACATCGAACGCCCGGTCCCCCGCGCGACCGGCACCGGCACCGCGGCCACCCGGGAGTGGGCCCGGCAGCGGCTGCACGAGCCGGTCGCCCTGCGCGACCTGGCCGCGCACGCCCGGATGAGCGTACGCACCTTCACCCGGCACTTCCGCTCCGAGACCGGGCTCAGCCCGGCGCAGTGGCTGCTCCAGCAGCGCACCGATCACGCCCGGCTGCTGCTGGAGACCACCGACCTGACCATCGACCAGGTCGCCCGCCACGCCGGCTTCGGCACCGCCGCCGCCCTGCGGCAGCACTTCCACCACCGGGTCGGCGTCGCCCCCACCGCCTACCGCCACACCTTCCGCCGCCCCGCTGAGCCGCCGCCCGGCGCCGGGCCGTCAGGCGAGGTGGGGCTGTCGGCGCAGGGCGCGCAGTTGGGCCAGGTGCATCGGCAGGTGGACGCGGGTGTGCAGGTCCAGGGCCCGGCCCCAGGGCAGTGACTCGTCCACGTCCAGGTCGAAGCCCTCCCGCAGCACGGTGTCGACCGGGGTCTCCGCGGCCGGGCCGAGCCGTTCGGCGAGCAAGCACAGCTTCTGGCTGGTGGCGCGCAGCAGCGCGGCCAGCCCGTCCAGCCCGCCGCACTCGGAGACCAGCGCGTCGAGCTGCGGCCGGTGGATGGTCTCCAGGTCGTAGTACGCGAACGGCGAACCGGCCAGCACCGCCTCCGTCGCCTCGCTCATCAACTCGTCGTTGGCCGCCAGGTGCGCGACGATCTGCTCGGCGCTCAGCTCGCCGTCCCCGGGCGGGCCGAACCCGCCCGCGTCCACCTCCGCGAGCACCGCCTCGTACGCCCGCCGCAACTCCCCGGCGTCCACGCCGTCCATGACCCGCATCCAACCCCGCTCCCGGGCGGCGACGCCCCGGCTACCGCACCCGGTTCACCCGGACGAGGACCGGCAGGGCAGGAGGCCGTGAATCGTTTGCGACATCAGGTCGAGAGCGCGCGAAGGAAGGCACCACGGCGGCGGGGAGCGGTCACCCGGCCAGCGCCGCCTCGACCGGGTGACCGCACGCCCAGTCCCGGATCACGCCCGGGCGACCGGCCCCGGCCAGGGCCGCCGGCAGCTCGCGCAGGCCCCGCGGCGGCGCAGGTGGTACGCCAGGGTGGCGGCGCCGAGCGCCGGCCCCCACAGCGGCCAGAGCAGCATCGGGGCGTTGGCCGAGCTGAACCCGCCCGCCATCTGCCAGAAATCGGAGTTGGCCAGCTCGCCGAGGCTGCCGGCGGTCACCGCGATCGCCACCAGAGTGCCGGGAACGACGGCGAGCAGCGGCGGCACCCGCCGGCCGCCCAGCCGGGGCAGCCAGCGCGGGAAGACCTCGCCCCAGCGCCGCACCAGCCCGATGGTGAGCACCGCCCCGACCGTGGCGAACGCGCCGAGGCCGGCGCCGGCCCAGACCAGTCCGTTGTCGTGCATCTCGGTGAGGAACTCCCGGGAGAGGCCGAGGGGGATGCCCAGCACCCAGGCGAACCGGGTGGCCGCGTACACGAGCGGGATGGCGGCGGCCGACCACGCCGCCCAGCGTCCCCAACGGGCGGCGGCCGCCGGAGTGGTCCAGCCCGCCTCGTCGCCGTCCCGGCCACACGCCACGCAGGACCCCGCGGTACGCCGCTGCCAGGCCAGCACGGCGGCGGCGAGCAGCACCCCGGCGACGAGCCCGGAGAACTTCGCGGCCAGCGTCCAGTTGAAGATCTCCGCGTAGTCGACGGGCGGCCAGCCGAACGGCGCGCCGATGATCAGCATGGGCAGGTAGGCCAGGATCATCAGCACCCGCACGTCCGGCACTACCACGGCCAGCAGGACCGCCACCGCCCAGCCGTACGCCAGCAGCAGACCGCGCAGCGGCCGGGACGGGCGGGCGGTGCCCACCATGGCGAGGGCGGCCACCGCGGCGCCGAGCAGCACCACGGCGAAGACCGGCGGGCCGTACCGGACCGGCAGCAGCCGCAGCAGGCTCGCCTCGCCGTACGCGTCGTTGGCCCCGAGCGGATAGCCGTGACCGGTGAGCGTGCCGACCATGGCGAGTACGCCCCACAGACCGAGCCAGCCGGCGGCCAGCGGGGCGGCCCGGCCCGGCCGGGTTGTCGATGTCGTCGTCATGACTCCACCCTCGACCGGACCGGCCCACCACCCCTCCCGCGCCGGGATGGACCGCCTCCCCCGCTGGGGTGACCGCCTCAGCCCGTCGGCACCACGAAACCCGACTCGTACGCGGCGATCACCGCCTGCGTCCGGTCCCGGACGCCCAGCTTGGCCAGCACGTTGCCAACGTGCGTCTTCACCGTCTCCACCCCGAGCACGAGCCGCTCGGCGATCTCGGTGTTGGACAGTCCGGCGGTCATCAGGCGCAGCACCTCGGCCTCCCGGTCGGTGAGCCGCGCCGCGCGCAGCCCGTCCCCGCCCCGGCCCCCGTACGCCCCGACGAGCTGGCGGATCGCCGCCGGGAAGAGCAGCGACTCGCCGGCCGCCACCACCCGGATCGCCTCGACCACGTCGGTGGGGCGGGCCCGCTTGAGCAGGAAGCCACTGGCTCCGGCCCGGAGCGCGTCGTAGACGTACTCGTCATTGGCGAACGTGGTGACGACCAGGACCCGGGGCGGGTCCGCGGAGGTGGCGAGCAGCCGCCGGGTGGCCTGGATGCCGTCGATGGCCGGCATCCGCACGTCCATCAGCACCACCCGGGGGCGCAGCTTCGCCACCAGCGGCGGCACCTCCGCGCCGTCCGCCGCCTCGCCGACCACCCGCAGGTCGGGCTGGGCGTCGATGATCGCCCGCAGCCCGACCCGGATCAGCTCGTCGTCGTCGACGATCAGCACGTCGATGGTCACCCGCTCTCCCCCCTGGGCACCGGCAGCGAGGCCCGTACCCGCCAGCGGTCGCCGGCCGGGCCGGCGTCGAGCCGGCCGCCGAGCAGCAGCACCCGCTCCCGCATGCCGTCCAGGCCGCGCCCGCCGCCGCGCGGCCCGGTCCCACCCCGCAGCCCGTTGACCAGCTCGATCTCCAATGCTTCCCCGGGTACGTCGACCCGCACGGTCACCCGGCCACGGCCGTGCCGGGCCGCGTTGGTCAGCCCCTCCTGCACGATCCGGTACCCCTCCCGGGACACCGCCGCGGGCAGCTCCCCGACCGCCCCGCTGACCTGCGCGTCCACCTCCAGTCCGGCGGCGCGGGTGTCGGCCACCAGCCGATCGAGCTGGCCGAGCGTACGCTGTGGCGCGATGGGTGCCGGCTCCCCGGCGGTCTCCCGGAGCAGCCCGAGCACGTGGTCCAGATCGTCCATCGCGTGTCGGCTGGTCTCCTCGATGGCCCGCAGCGCCCCCCGGGTGAACTCCGGGTCGACGTCGAGCAGCTCCCGGGCGGCGCCGGCCTGGAGGGTGGCCACGGTCAGCGCGTGCCCGACCGAGTCGTGCAGTTCCCGGGCCAGCTGGTTCCGCTGGGCCAGCCGGGCGGCCCGGGCCTCCAGGGCGGCGATCCGCTCGCCCTGCGAGGGGCCGAGCAGCACCGGGGCCATCGACGCGGCGAGCGCGCCGAGACCGGCCACCGCGTACCCGAGCCCGACCAGGATCGCCACCCCGGCCAGCGTCGCGCCGACCGGATTGTCGATGATGAGCGGGCCGAAGCCGTCATCCGTGGTCGCGCCGGTGTCGAGCCCGAGCTGGGCGGCGAGGAACACCAGCGCTATCGGGAACGCACTGAGCGCCGCGAAGAGCACCAGTCCGCCGCTGACCAGGTGCAGGGCGATCCAGAGCGCGGCGCGCAGTCGGGTCTCCCGGTCGATCCGGTGGCCCACCGCCGGTTCCGGCAGGTCGACCGCGAGCAGCGCCCGGGCGGCGGCGATCTCCAACGCACGGCTCCCGGCGAGGAACACCGGCACCGCCGCGATCATCATGCCCACCAGCAGCAGCCCGAACCCCAGCGGACGGGGCACCCGCTCGTTGCCGAGCAGTTGGACGAAGGCCGCCGCGAGCAGCGCGTACGGCAACGCGAGCACCCCGCCGAGCAGCAGAAACACGCCGCGCCGCCAGGTGCTTCCCCGCACCAGCGGCGCCAGCACCCCACGTACCGTCACCCGCCCATTGTTCCGCCCCGTCCACCCCCGCCGGCTCCCCCACAGTGGGGAGATCAGCGGTGATCAGCCACGTACCGGGACGGGTCCTTGTCGAGGAACGGCAGGTTGCGCCCGTTCTTGTGCTCGCCGTAGAACTTCAGCCAGCGCGCCCCCAGCTCGGCGCGCAGCTCGACGTCGGCGTGCCGGCGGAAGTCCGGCAGCGCCTCGTCCTCCTCCTCGGTCAGGTGCTCGCTGTTCTCCCGGCGGGCCCGCCACACCGCCGCCCACCACCCGTCCGAGCCGACCTCGTGGCGCCTCGACTCGGCGATCGCGTCGCGGATCTTGTTGTGGTCGCCGATGGCGTCCTCGGTCTCCTCCGTGCCGTCGTCGCCGTGCCGCACCAGGTGCGGGTAGAGGATCGCCTCCTCCGCCTCCGCGTGGATGTTCAGGTGCAGGGCGAGCGCCTCCCAGATGGCCAGCATCTCGGCCGGATCGTGGGCGTCGTCGAGCCGGGCGAAGCCCCGCCGGAAGGCGGCGTGGTCGTCGAGGATCAGCGCGGTGATGTCGTCCATGGCCGGATCACCTCCGGGTCCGGGCGCGGACCAGCTTGGGTACGGCGGCCAGCCCGGTGACCGGCCGGAACTGGCTGGCGGCGGTGGCCAGCGCGGCGTACTCGCCGTCGGTCAGGTCGATCTCGGCGGCGGCGGCGTTGCGCTCCACCTGCTCCACGCCGGACGCGCCGGGGATGGCCACCACGTTCGGGTGGCGCAGCAGGTACGCCAGCGCGATCTGGCTGGGGGTGACGTCATGCGCGGCGGCCACCTCACGCAGCGTGGCGATCAGGGCCGCGCCGCGATCCAGGTTCTCCGGCAGGAAGTACGGATTGGCCCGGCGCACCGCCCCACTCGGCGGGTGCTTCGCGTCGTACCGGCCGGAGAGGAACCCCTGCGCGAGCGGGCTGTACGCGATGACGATGCGCCCGGCCCGCTCCGCGTACGGGATCAGGTCCTCCTCGGGGCCGCGGTCGATCATGCTGTAACGGACCTGGTTGCTCAGCACCCGGCGACCCAGCGCCGCCTCGGCCGACTGCCAGCGGCGCAGGCTGTAGTTGCTGACCCCGACCTCGCCGACCAGACCGACGTCCTGCAGGGCGCGCATGCCCCGCATGGTGGTGGTGTCGGCGACCACCGGGTTGGGCTGGTGCACCTGGTAGAGGTCGATGCTGGTGACGCCGAGCCGGGCGGCGGAGGCGACCGCGCGCTGGTGCACCACCGGGGCGACCGGCAGCACCGGAAGGATCTTCGTGGCCACCACGACCCTGGCCCGGTCGTCGCCCAGCGCCGCGCCGAGGATGCGCTCACTGCGGCCGAAGCCGTACACCTCGGCGGTGTCGAAGAGGGTGACGCCCAGGTCGATCGCCCGCCGGACGATGTCCACCGCCCGGCGCTCGTAGTCGGAGCCGTAACCCCACTCCTTCGACCCGAACTGCCAGGTACCAAGGCCGATCTTGGAGATGGGTTTGGGAGTGCCGAGCCGCACGACGCGCATGGCCTCGAAGCTACCCGTCGTGACGGCCGGGCACGCCCGTTCCGGCGTCCCCGCCGGCACCTCCGTCTCGCCGTCCACCGGCCGGACCCTGCCCCGCCTCCACGACGACCTCGCATCGGCCCGGACTAGGGTCGGGGGCCGTGACCTACCTCGCCGCTGATGAGCGTTACGACTCGATGACCTACCGGCGCAGCGGGCGGAGCGGCCTGCGCCTGCCCGCCATCTCACTCGGGCTGTGGCACAACTTCGGGCCGGACCGGCCCTACGAGCGGCAGCGGGACATCGTCCGGCGTGCCTTCGACCTCGGGATCACCCACTTCGACCTGGCCAACAACTACGGACCGCCACCCGGCACGGCCGAGGAGAACTTCGGTCGGCTGCTCGCCACCGACCTGAAGCCCTACCGGGACGAGCTGGTCATCTCCAGCAAGGCCGGCTACCTCATGTGGCCCGGCCCGTACGGCGAGTGGGGTTCGCGCAAGTACCTGATCTCGTCACTGGACCAGTCGCTGCGCCGGATGGGGCTCGACTACGTCGACATCTTCTACTCGCACCGGTTCGACCCGGACACTCCGTTGGAGGAGACGATGGGCGCGCTCGACGCCATCGTCCGCTCCGGCAAGGCGCTGTACGTCGGTATCTCCAACTACAACTCCGAGCAGACCGCCCGGGCCGCGGCGATCCTGCGCGACCTGGGTACGCCGCTGCTGATCAACCAGCCGTCGTACTCGATGTTGAACCGCTGGACCGAGACCGACGGGCTGCTGGACACGCTGGAGCAGGTCGGCGCCGGCTGCATCGCGTACAGCCCGCTGGCCCAGGGCCTGCTCACCGACCGTTACCTGAACGGGATCCCGGCGGACTCCCGGGTGCGCACCAGCGTGTTCCTCAACGAGAGCGACCTCGCCGAGGAGCGGATGGCCACGATCCGGGGCCTCGGCGCGATCGCCGAGCGGCGTGGCCAGTCGCTGGCCCAGCTCGCGCTGGCCTGGGCGCTGCGCGACCCGCGGCTGACCAGCCTGATCATCGGGGCGAGCAGCGTGAGCCAGTTGGAGGCGAACGTGGCCGCCCTGGACCACCTCGACTTCACCACCGAGGAACTGGCCGAGATCGACCGCCACCTGGGCTGATCTCTCCTGGTCGGGCCGCGCCGCCTGATTTCGCCGCCAGACGGCAGTGCGGTGCGGTCCGACCACGAAGCGTCCGGGGTCGATCGCTGTCGATCCGGCATCTCCTCCTGCCTCGGCCACGGGGCAGCCGTGGGCGGAACGTGCGCCTAGAGTGACGGCACCCAGTGATCAAGGAGCGCAAAGTGTCCGAAACGTCATCGGCGCCTGATTCTCCCCGGCACCCCCCGGCGTCCGGGCCCCCGGGGCGTGACGTCCCGGCGGACGTCACGCCGTACCTGCTCGTCATGCCCACACTCGACGGAGCGCCGCCCGGGGTGGTGTGGCCCGGCCAGGAAGGCCAGCCCGCCTGGGCGATCCCGGTGGCCGTGCCACCCGGCACCCGCGGCTACGCGGTGTTCGTGCCGCTGCTGCCTGCCGGCGAGGACCAGCCGGTCGCCGTCCCGGGGCAGCCTGTCGGCTCCCGGATCATGGTGCCCACGCCGGGCGTTCCCGCTCAGGCGGCCCCGCCGGCCGTCGAGGGCGCGAGTGGCGCGCCGGCACCGGCCGACACCGACTCCGACCCCGCGCCGGCGTCGAGCGCTACCGGCACCGCACCGGCGTCGAACCCGAGCGCCTCGGCCGAGGCCGTCCCTGCCGCGCCGTCAACCGACGAACGCGCTGCGGACGCCCCACCCGCAGGCCCGGCCCCGGCCGCCACGGCACCCGGCGCCGAGGCAGACGGCGAAACGGCGGACGGCGAGACGGCGGCCAGCACAACCGCGGACGGCGAGACGGCGGACGGCCGGGACGCGGCCGACGAGAACGCAGCCGACGAACCAGCACCCCAGGGCAGCCCGACGGCTGGCACGACGCCGTCTCCGCCCCCCACCATCCCGCCCACCGCCCCGCAGACCACTGCCAGGCCGCCGGCGGCCCCGCCCCCGGGCTATCCGCCGCCGTACGTCGTGACGCAGCCCGTGCTGCACCCCGGAGGCGGCTGGGCGCCCCGCCCGCCGACGCCCCGCACGTCGTTCCTCAGCGCCCGCTGGCCCGGCCCGAAGCAGGGCACCGGACCCGCTGTGCCGCTCGCGGTGCTGGCCGGCGCATTGGGCACCGCGTTCTTCGTACCGCTGAGCCGGGTCGGCATCGGCTGGTTCCTCGGCTGGCTCACCCTGACCCTCGGCGTGCTGCTGGCGGTACGGCGGCGCACCGCCGAACTGCCCCGCACCGAGCGCTTGATCCGCAGCGGCTGGGCGGCTGCGGCCCTGGCCCTGCTCGCCGTCCTCGCCTTCCGTAACGCGTGGTGGCTGGTCACGTTCTGCGTGCTCGGCGCACTGGGCTGCGCGACCCTGGCCATCGTCGGCGGCAGGCTGATCCGCTCGATCCTGTTCGGCCTGGTCGCGACGCCGTTCGCGGCGTTCCGCGGCCTGCCCTGGGTACGCCGGCACATCACCGCCTCCCCCGACGCCGGTATCGTCCGCCGGGTCGCCGGCTCGGTGATCGCCACCGTGCTGGTGCTCGTGGTCTTCGGCCCCCTGCTCGCCTCGGCCGACGCGGCCTTCTCCGAGGCGCTCGCCGCGATCATCCCCGAGATCAGCATCGGCGCCGTGTTCCGCTGGATCTTCCTGGCCGCTGTCGGCGGGCTGATCGCCGTCGCGGCGGTCTACACCCTGGCCGCCCCGCCCGACCTGTCGACCGTGGACAAGCCGAGCAGCCGTCGCCTCGGTCTGCTGGAGTGGGCCCCCGCCATCGGGGCGCTGACGCTGCTCTTCGCCGGCTTCGTCGTGGTGCAGTTCACCGTGCTCTTCGGCGGCGAACAGCACGTCCAGAAGGTCGCCGGACTCAGCTACTCCGAGTACGCCCGCAGCGGCTTCTGGGAGCTGCTCTTCGTCACCCTGCTCACCCTGGCCGTGCTCGGCGGAGTGAGCCGCCTGGCCAGCCGGGAACAGCCGGTGGAGCGTACCGTGCTGCGGATCCTGCTCGGCCTGCTCAGCGCGCTGAGCGTGGTGATCGTGGTGTCGGCGCTGTCCCGAATGTGGACGTACCAGAAGGTGTACAGCTTCACCGGCGAGCGGATCTTCGTGATGGCGTTCGAGCTGCTGCTCGGGGCGATCTTCCTGATGATCCTGGCGGCGGGCGTCCGGTGGCGCGGCGGCTGGATTCCCGGCACGACGGTCGCCCTGGCCGTGGCGATGCTGCTCGGCCTGGCGGTGCTCAATCCCGAGGACTACGCCGCGCGGCGCAACATCCTCCGGTACGAGCAGACCGGCAAGATCGACGCGTGGTATCTGCGGGCCCTCTCCGCGGACGCCACCCCCGCCCTGGCGAAGCTGCCCGATCCGGTACGCCGCTGCACGCTGAGCTGGATCGCCGACGACCTCGACGAGTCCGATCCCTGGTACGCCTGGAACCTGGGCCGGTACCGGGCCCGGCAGGAACTCGACCGGCTCGGCCCGGACGCGATCGGCGGGCCGAAGGACTGCCGCAAGGCCGACCAGTTCGACCTGCCCAAGACCCGAGGCACCCGGTAAACCGCCGCCGTGCCGCGCAGCCCCGACCCGGCCGCGCGGCACGGCGGAACCGACCGGTCCCACGCCCCCCGATCCGCTAATTCACATTGTCACCCATCGATGACTCAATCAACTCAAACGCACCCCATACGGCCCACCCGGTCAGGCTGGGAAGGATTCCGACACGCGGCATTTGCCGGGCCATCTTCGCTGGCCAGAAGGCATCAAAGCGGTCACGACGCATGTGACGGGCGCGATCATCTAGTCACAGACATCAATGCATGGTAGAAATTGCCAAGGCCGGCCTCCGCTTCGCAAATATTCGACCAGGACGCGAATCAGGAGACGCCATGTCAACGACCCGTAGCACCCTGCGCCGCCGCATGCTCACCCTGCTCCTCGCGGGCGTCGCAGCGGTCGTCACCGCCCTCGGCTTCAGCACCCCCGCCTTCGCGATCACCCACGCCAGCGCCACCACCCAGTTGCGCAACGCCGGCATCAGCTGGGTCTCCAGCGGCAACTGCAGCGACCGCAACAACCCGACGTGCACCTCGTTCGAGGGCATCCGACAGTCGACGATCGACGGCATCATCACCTTCAAGCGGGCCAGCGGTTGCGCCATCACCATCACCGGCGGCACCGAGACCGGGCACGCCGGCGGGACGTACAGCCACTGGAACGGCTACAAGCTCGACATCGCCAAGACAACCTGTGTCTACAACTGGATCAACAGCGCGTACACCTACGTGGGCTATATCTCCGGCTGGGGTTACCAGTGGCGAGCGCCGTCGGGCAACCTCTACACCGACGAGGGCAACCACTGGGACATCCTCTACTACACCTGCGGCTGCTGACGCCTGAACCACCGACGCCCTGGTGGGGCCGATCCCCCACCAGGGCGTTCCGCCTGGGCGGGAAGCCGAACCGGACAATCCAGCTAAAAATACATGGAAGGGTGCCTACCTCGGCAGCATCCCGCTATGACCGAGCCGAGCCGGACCGGCGCCTCCGACGCAGGTCCGCACCGGCCGTCACGGTCCGGCGTCGACCCGAAATGGTGGACCCTCACGGCCGTCAGCCTGGGCACCTTCATGCTCCTGATCGACCTGACGATCGTGAACGTCGCACTGCCGGACATCCAGGCGTCGCTGGGCGCCTCCCTCCCCGACATCCAGTGGGTCGTCGACGCCTACGCGCTGACCCTCGCCGCCCTCCTGCTGACCGCGGGATCGCTCGCCGACCTCTACGGCCGCCGCCGCCTCTACGTGGTCGGCCTGGGCGTCTTCACCGGGGCATCAGCGCTGTGCGGCATCGCCCAGTCTCCGCTCATGCTCGAACTGTCCCGTGGCCTCCAGGGCATCGGCGGGGCGATCATGTTCTCCGTCTCGCTGGCTCTGCTGGCCAACGCGTTCCGCGGCGCCGAACGCGGGTTGGCCTTCGGCGTCTGGGGCGCCCTGGCCGGGCTCGCCGCAGCCGTCGGACCCATCATCGGCGGCGTACTGGTCTCGGGCCTGTCCTGGCGATGGATCTTCTTCGTCAACGTGCCCATCGGCGTCATCGCGTTGGCCCTGACCATGCTGCGGGTCGTCGAGTCCCGCGACGAGCAGGCCACGCGCCCGGACTGGCCGGGTTTCGTGCTGTTATCCGGGGCCCTGGCCAGCCTGATCTACGCGCTCATCGAATCCGGGCGCAGCAGCTTCACGGCCGCACCAGTGATCGCCTGCTTCGCCACCGCCGCGGTGCTGCTCATCGCCTTCCTGCTGGTCGAGACCCGAAGTCGGCACCCGATGTTCGACCTACGCCTGTTCCGGGTGCCCACCTTCGTCGGCGGCGACATCGCCGCGTTCGGCCTCTCCTTCAGCATCTTCTCGATGCTGCTCTACGTGGTCCTCTATCTACAGAACGTGCTCGAATACAGCGCGCTGCAGACCGGCCTGCGGCTGCTCGTCCTCTCCGTCGGTGTCCTGGTCGCCAGCGGCGTGGCGGGACGGCTGAGCGCGAAGGTGCCGGTCCGCGCCCTCATCGGTCCCGGGCTCGTCCTGGTCGGCGTCGGGTTGCTGCTCATGCGCGACCTGACCGCGACCTCGTCGTGGACCCACCTGATCCCGGGGCTGATCGTGGCCGGCGTGGGCGTCGGGTTCGTCAACCCACCGCTGGCCTCCACCGCGGTCGGCGTCGTGGAGCCACGACGGTCGGGGATGGCCTCGGGCATCAACCTGACGTTCCGGCAGGTCGGCCTGGCCACCGGCGTCGCGCTGTTAGGCACCCTGTTCGCCAACCGGCTGGCCTCCGTGGTGCAGTCCCGGGCGGCCGGCACCCCGCTCGCCCCGCACAGCGCCGAGATCTCGACAGCACTGCGCAACGGCAACGTGAGCCGGCTCTTCGCGGCCGTCCCACCGCAGGAGCGCGGCCTGCTCATCGAGATCGCGCGCGGCAGCTTCGCAGCGCCCTGGACGAGATCCTGTGGATCGCGGCGATCGTCACCCTCGCCGCCGGGGTCGCGTCCTTCGTCCTGATCCGCGCGAAGGACTTCGTGTCACCTACGCAGGGGTGAGTTCTGGATCAGCTTGTCGGCGCCGCGTTGCTGCCGGCCTGCCCACGTACGGGTCCTGGCTGTTCAGCGCCCGAGGACGTCCACCAGTTGCTGCCCCAGGCCGGTGCAGGCCGCCATGTCCAGGCGGTACGTCACGTAGCGGCCGCGGCGCGCCGAGATCAGCAACCCGGCCGCCTTCAGCACCGCGAGGTGCCTGGACACCTCCGGCGCCGTCACCCGCCAAAAGTCGGCCAGCTCGCCGGTCGTGTGCGGGCCTCGGGCGAGCGTGCGGCAGAAACGCAGCCGCAGCGGGTGCGCAAGCGCGGTCAGCCGAGCATCCAGCTCGTCCACCCGCAACACCGGCCGCGGATCCCAGCCCGGTGCCGGGTACTGCAGCACAGGCAGCCAGCCGGGCGCGTACACGACGGTCAGATGCGGTGCGCCGTACGCGCTCGGGATGAGCGTCATCCCGCCGCCGCGACCGTTTGCGGTCTGGTCCTGCAGCTTGTCGATCGTCAGAACGCCACGGTCGGTGTCGACCCCGATCGCGTGCGAGATCCGGCCGAGGGCGCCGATACCCTCGCGGGCCAGGTCGAAGCGTCGACGGTCGGCTTCCTCGGCGAGCGCTGGGCGGACACGTTTCCAGACCGTGTCGAAGAAGGCGGACTCGCAGGCGAGCAGAAAGCTTCGTACCCGCTCGCGCTCGGCGGCCGGATCGGCGAGCACCCGCTCGGCCCACGCCGCCTGCCGCGGCCCTCTGGCGCGGGCAGCGGCCAGCGCCCGCTGCCGCACGATCGGGTCACGCAGCGGCGACCACGTTCGCGGCGCCGGTGAGACGGCCCGATGGGCGGCGAGCGCCGCAGCGACCCAGCGCTCGTCGTCCAGGCGGTCGACGTCGTCCAGTTCCTCGCGCAGGCTCGGCCGTGGATCGGACGGGAACAGAAAGTCGGCCCGGCCGGAGTGCCAGAGCAGACCAAACTCCTCGAGATTTGGAGCCAGCTCCGCGGGAAGAGCAGCCGCCATCATCGCAACCGCCGCGGCAGTGTCCGGATGATGCTGCGGCTCCGCGAGCACGTGCAGCACCGCGCCGAGCTCCGCGAGCGGCGACGGCGTTATCCGGATCCGATCGGCTGGTACGCCGGCGATGTCGACCGCGGTAACCACAGTACCGATCATGACAGGGGCCCACGCCCGGGCAGACCGATTGACGTCGTTTGTCAATCGACGAGGCATGGATTGACGACGCTGGCCAACCTGGATCCCTCGCACCCGTACGGCCGGACGATCGGAGCCGTGACGACCACCCGTACGACGCTTCGTGAGCTGGCCCGTATCCCGGGCGGCGGCCGCTACGCGCTCAGCGCCACAGTCGAGGCAGCGACCTCCGGGATGCTGCGCCCGTTCATCGTCATCTACGCCGTGCTGATCGGGCTCAGCGCGCGGCAGGCCGGTATGACGCTGGCCATCGGCATGCTGGCCGGCCTCGGCGCCGTCCCACTTGCCGGATGGTGGATCGACCGCGGAGCGCGGCGGGCCCCCGCCGTCGCCGCGCTACTGGTGCGAGCGGTGGGGTCGATACTGCTTGCCTTGGTGCCCGGCATCGCCGGATTCGCGATCGGCGCGGTGCTCATCGGCGTCGGCACGCAGATCGCTCCACCCACCAATTCCGCGCTGGTCGCCGCGCTGGCCGGCCCGGCCCGGCGTACGGCGGCGCTGGCCGCGGGCCGCTCGCTGCGCAACGCCGGCCTGGGCGCCGGCGCCCTGCTCGGCACGGTTCTGGTCGCGGGCGGGCCGGAGGTGCTCCGCTGGCTCGCGCTGGCGACGGCGCTCGGGTGCGCGTTCGGCGCGGCGGTGATCGCCCGGGTGCCGCTGCCCCATCACGATGTTCCGGCCCCCGCCCCGGCTGCGGCAACGAAGGAAGCGCGCGGTGCCGACCTACGCGCCGTTACCATCCTGGCCCTGGCCGGCATTCCGTACGCGTTTTACGCCGACATCCTCGAGATCGCCCTGCCGCTGCTGCTGCTGCAGAGCCTGCACGCGTCCCTGGCGTGGCCCTCGGGCATCTTCGCCGCCAACACCGTCATGGTGATTGCGCTGCAACTGGTCGTCGTGGTGCGCCTTGCGAAGTGGCCGCACCGCACCGTGCTCTTCTGGTCCGGCCTGTTGCTCGCGGCCTCCTACCTCGCCTTCTGGCTCGGCGGGGCGACCGGCGGCGGCCCCGGCACGGTGCTCGTCGCGCTGGTCATCGCGCCTTACACGCTGGGTGAAATTCTCTACACCAGCAGCAGCGTGCCGCTGGTGATCGAGTCAGCGCCACCACATCTGATGGGGCGCGCGCTCGCCCGCTGGCAGCTCAGCTACGGCCTGGCCCGGGCCGTCGATCCCGTCATCATCACCGGCCTGCTCAGCCTGGGCGCGGCGGCGCTGTGGCTGCCGCTGGCCGCCACGACCCTGCTGGGCGCTGCGACGGTGCGCCTGAGCACCCGACGGCATGGTCTGCACCGTTCGCCTGGGCAGTCCATGAGTCACGCCGTGGCAGACGGCGCAAGCCCGGCCGTCGATGCTCACCTGACCAAGAGCGTTCGCGGCGAGCCTGTTACGTCCAGAGCTGTGAAGGTCGGAGGGTAGACCCCTCCCGGCTACCCGCCCTGAGAGCACCAACGCCTGATCCCGGCTCACCCTGATCGTGAAGTCCTCCGCCACCGTGCCGACGCCACCGCCCGGCACGCCACGTCAAACGGACCTGGACACAGGTTCGGACGCTGGCGTGCCGGGCGGCGGTCTGCTCGGCTCGTTCCGGATCGACGACGGCAGAGGGCCGTTTCCGGCCGTAGCTCCTCGGCATTTTGAGAAGGCCGGTGTGGGGCGGTCGCGTGACCGTGATTGTGACCAGAGATCGCAAAAAACCGACATCAGTCGATGACTGATGTCGGTTTACTTGCGTAACCGCAAGTGGAGCCGAGGGGACTCGAACCCCTGACCCCCACACTGCCAGTGTGGTGCGCTACCAGCTGCGCCACGGCCCCTTGCTGTCGTCCCCGGTCGCCCGGGCACGCAGAGAACTATACACACGCCGGCCGGCATGGTCATCTCGCGGGGGTCCCCCCGTCGCCGGATCAGTTCAGCGCCACGTCCGGCGGGAAGTGGGCCACCGCCGCCATCATGCCGCCCTGCCGGCGCAGCACCATCGGCCAGAGGTCGTCCGGCCGGTCGACGAAGGCGTCCCCGGGAAGGGCGTCGAGGACGAACCAGGACCCCTCCTCGATCTCCTGCTCCAACTGCCCGGCACCCCAGCCGGAGTAGCCGGCGAAGACCCGGATCCCGCCGATGGCGTCGCGCAGCCGCTCCGGGTCGACGGAGAGGTCGACGGTGCCCACCGCGCCGGCTACCCGGTGGAAGCCCTTCACCGGCTTGACCGGGTGGCGCATCCGGGCCAGGCAGATGGCCGCGTCGGGTTGCACGGGGCCGCCCTCGAAGAGCACGGCGGGGTCGCGGGCCAGTTCGCTCCAGTCGCCGAGGACGTCCGCGACCGCCACCTCGGTGGCCCGGTTCAGCACCACGCCGAGCGCGCCGCCGGGCTCGTGGGCGACCAGCAGCACGACCGTACGGTCGAAGTTCGGGTCCTTCAACGCCGGAGTCGCCACCAGCAGCCGCCCGGTCATCGACTCCATGGCTCGGCCACCGATCGCCTGTCCCTCACCCTGCATGTCCGACACCCGTCAGCCGTACACCGGTGCGGCGGATTCGACGCCGTCGATCAGCCGCGCTGTCAACGCCATGCCACGCACGATAGCCTGCGGCCGGCTCGCTGGCTAAGGTCTGAGCGGCAGGTGATCGCGACCGGAACGAGGGAGGGCCGGGATGGGTCCCACGGCGGAACTGGCAGTGATCGGCGGGTCGGGGCTGTACGCCCTGCTCGACGGCGCCACCGAGCACGAGCTGGAAACGCCGTACGGGCCACCGTCGGACGCGGTGACGATCGCCGAGGTGGGCGGCCGGCGGGTGGCGTTCCTGCCCCGGCACGGACGCGACCACCGCTACCCGCCGCACCTGATCCCGTACCGGGCGAACCTGTGGGCGCTGCGCTCCCTCGGCGTACGCCAGGTGCTCGCCCCCTGCGCGGTGGGCGGGCTGCGGCCCGAGTTCGGCCCGGGCACGTTCGTGGTGCCGGACCAGCTCATCGACCGCACCAGCGGGCGGGCCCAGACCTACTACGACCGGGGTGCCGTGCACGCCCCGTTCGCCGACCCGTACTGCCCGACGGGGCGGCGGACGCTGCTCGACGCGGCGACCGGGCGCGACGTGCCGGCGGTGGACGGCGGGACGGTGGTGGTGATCGAGGGCCCTCGCTTCTCCACCCGCGCCGAGTCGCGCTGGTTCGCCTCGATCGGCGGCACGGTGGTCAACATGACCGGCCACCCGGAGGCGGTGCTCGCCCGGGAGCTGGCCCTCTGCTACACCTCGATCGCGCTGGTCACCGATCTGGACGCGGGCGTCGAGGCCGGCGACACGGTCACCCAGGAGGAGGTCTTCCGGGTCTTCGCGGAGAACACCGACCGGCTGCGCGGGGTGCTGCTGGACGCGGTGGCCGCGCTGCCGGCCGAGCGGGCCTGCCCGTGCCCGCACGCGCTCGACGGGATCAAGCTGCCCTTCCCGCTGCCCTGACCGCCGCCCACTTCCGTGGTACCACCTACTATCACGAACCCGGCAAGCACCCGAAAAGTCAGCTGATGCCCGATACATTCGGCTTGCCGGAGAGCTGATCACCAAGCACCGTCTCCGGTCTCGGCGACACCGGAGGCAGCTCGGCGATGGCAACCGTTCGCGACACCACGTACGACCTGCTCCGCGACCTGGGCCTGACCACCGTCTTCGGCAACCCCGGCTCCACCGAGGAGCCCTTCCTGCGGGACTTCCCGGCCGACTTCCGCTACGTGCACGCGTTGCACGAGGCGTCGGCGATGAGCATGGCCGACGGGTACGCCCAGGCCACCGGTCACCCCGCACACGTCAACCTGCACACCGCCCCGGGCACCGGCAACGGCATGGGAAACCTGGTCACCGCCTGGCACAACAAAACCCCGCTGATCGTCACCGCCGGCCAGCAGACCCGGCAGATGCTGCTGCTGGAGCCCCGGCTGGCCAGCCGCCGGGCGGTCGAGCTGACCCAGCCGTACGTCAAGTGGGCCTACGAGCCGGCCCGCGCCCAGGACATCCCGGCCGCCTTCATGCGGGCGTACGCCACAGCGGTGCAACCCCCGGCCGGGCCGGTCTTCCTCTCCCTGCCGATGGACGACTGGGACCAGCCCGCCGACCCGCCCCCGCAGGTACGCACGGTGGCCACCCGGTTCGCCCCCGACCCGGACCGGCTGCGCGACTTCGCCGCCACGCTGGCCAGCGGCCGCACCCCGGCGCTGGTGCTCGGTGCGGCGGTGGACCGGGCCGACGCCTGGCCGGCCGCCGTGGCGCTGGCGGAGCGGCTGGCCGCCCCGGTCTGGTCCGCGCCGGCACCGGAGCGGTCCGTCTTCCCCGAGGACCATCCGCACTTCCGGGGCGTCCTGCCGTACGCGATCGGCCCGCTGGCGGAGGCGCTGCGCGGGCACGACACGGTGCTGGTGGTCGGCGCCCCGGTCTTCCGCTACTACCCGCACGTGCCGGGCGACTACCTGCCGCCCGAGGCGCGGCTCCTGCACGTCACCGACGATCCGGACGAGGCGGCCCGCGCCCCGGTCGGGGAGAGTCTGCTCGGCGACCCGGGGCTGGCACTGGCCGGCCTGCTGGAGCTGCTGCCGCCGGCGGACCGGCCGGCGCCACCCGCCCGACCGGCCCCGGAGCCGCCCGCGGCGACCACCCCGCCGAGCGCCGACGCGCTCTTCGCCGCGCTGGCCCGGCACTGGCCGGCCGACGGGGTACTGGTGCAGGAGTCACCGTCCAACCTGGCCGCGCTGCGCCGCCGGCTGCGGATGAGCCGGCCGCGGTCGTACTTCACCATGGCCAGCGGCGGTCTCGGCTTCGGCCTGCCGGCGGCGGTCGGGATCGCCCTGGCCGAGCGGGACACCGGGCGCGGCCGGCCGGTGGTGGCGGTGGTCGGCGACGGCTCGCTGCACTACTCGGTGCAGGCGCTGTGGACCGCCGCCCAGCTGCGCCTGCCGCTCGCCGTCGTGGTGCCGGCCAACCAGCAGTACGCGATCCTCAAGGCGTTCGCCGAACTGAAGCACACGCCCGGGGTGCCCGCGCTGGACCTGCCCGGCCTGGACGTGGCCGCGGTCGCGCGCGGCTACGGCTGCGCGGCGGAGGTGGTGGAGTCGCTGGACGGCCTCGGCGTCGCGCTCGACACCGCGCTGGCCGCCGACCGGCCGACCGTGCTGCCGGTGCCGATCAGCACGGAGGTGCCGGGCATCCTGTAGTGCCCTGGCGCTGTTCCAGCGTGACCGGGCCGCCGCCGCCCACGTCCAGCACCACCCGGTCGCCGAGCGGGGCCCGCAGCGTGACACTCGTCGGCTTCATCACCAGTTGCAGGGTGCACGGGCCGGTGGACCGGGTCACCCCGCCCCCGAGTACCACCACGTCGTCCCGTTCCAGCACCAGCGGGGTCAGGCCGCTGTCGCACGCGCCCAACCCGAGCCGGTAGTCGAGTCGGGCGCCGTCCACGGCGTCGAGGCTCACCACGGAGACCACCCCGTCCGGCACCGACCGCGTCGGTGCCACGCCCTCCGGTACGGCGCCCACCGCGCCTGACGCGACCGCGAGCCGGGCCACCGGCACCCGTAGCTCCGCCACGGTGAAGAGCCAGGCCGGCACCTCGGCGACGCCCCGGCTGGTCCGCACGGAGGCGCTGCCCAGCTTCACCCCGCTGACCGTCAACGGCACGCAGGGGGTCGCCAGTTCGGTGGAGACCGGAGTCTCCGGCCCGGGGCGGGTGGGCACCAGTCCGTCCGGCCCCGGCTCGATCGTCGGCCCGCCAGGCTTGGGCCGCCCCGGCGCGGATGTCGCCGGGGGCGCCTTCGGCCGGTCCGGACACGGCGGCGGGTCCCCCTGATCGAGCTGGGCGTACGCCTCGGCGGCGCTGACCAGCGGCACCCGCAGCGTGCCGTCGGGGAACCGGATGGTCCCGTCGGCCGGGGTGGCGGTCGGCAGCCCGATCCGCGCCCGGTACCAGCCGGAGCTGAAGGCCAGCTTGGTCTCGTCGGTGAAGCCCGGGTCGCCGCTCAGCACGGTGGCGTCCTGGAGCGGCACGTAACCGCCGCGCCACGCCTCGCCGGGTCGCCACGCGTCGGCGATCTCCACGGCCCGCTGGTAGAACGCCTCCCAGCGATGGTCCACCCCGGAGGGCAGCGGCGTGACCGCGGGACCCACCCGGGTCGGATCCGATCCGGCCCGGGCGCAGCCGGTGACGACCAGGAGGGGCAGGCAGAGCAGGGCAACCGAGCGACGCATGTTTGTTCTGACGTCGCTCCCGCCGCGCCGGTTCCCGGCGTCAGTCCTCCCCGCCCAGGTCGGCGTGGTACGCCTCCCAGAGCAGGTCGGCACCGCGCTGGCGGTGCTGGTCAAGGGCCTCCAGCAGCCGCCCGACCCGGTCCCGCAACTCCTCGGCCGATACGGCCGGCAGCGCGACCGCCTGTTGCAGGGCGATGATCGCCGCGGTGATGGCGGTGTGTTCGCCGGTCAGCAGTCGCACCCCGCGATCCAGCCGGGGCGCCTCGTGGACCAGCGCGGCGTAGAGGCCGGTGGGCCCCTCGGTGACCCGGACGTGTTCGGCGAAGCCCTGCCGGACCGGGCTGAGGTGGAGGATCAGTCGCTCCCGCCAGCGCGGTTCCCCGGCCGGCACGGCGAGCGCCCGGGCGAGGGCGTGCACGTCGCCGAGGAAACTGGGCCGGGGCTGACGTGCGGCGGGCGGTCGGGCCGCCGCGGCGACCGTGGACGGCTGCTGGATCGGACCGGTGACCATGGGCACCTCCCGCGCTGCTGCGCTACCGCGTACGGAGATGGTGAACCCGTACGCGGGCGGCTGTCCAGGCCCCCCGAGCGCCTCATTCGCCCCATGCGCCCCATCGGGCCCACCAGCCCCTACCGGCCCAGCGGCTGGTCCGCCATGGTGCGCAGTTGGCCGGCGAGGAGGTGCGCGTCGGCGTTCCGGTCGCTGCTCGGCCGGCCCGCGGTGATCGCGTCGGCGAGCGCCCGCAGCTGGTACGGCGGCAGGGTGGCCAGCCCCATCCCCCGCAACGGGATGGTGACCCGGCGGCCGGTGTCCGGGTCGCGGGCGACGATCGCCGGCGCTGGCACCGGCGCTTCCCGGCCGGCCGGGTGGGCGATCACCCCGCCGTGGACCTCGGCGGTGGCCAGGTCCACCGTGCGGGTGCCGAACGCGCCGCGTACGGAGGCCCGGGTGCCGTCCAGCCAGGCGGCGGTACGCAGCATCCGCAGCAGCAGATAGAGCCCGAGCAGGACGAACGGCAGTCCGCACAGCCCGACAAACCGGACCGGCCCCGGCAGGGTGGCGTCACCGTGCAGGCTCGGCGGGAGCATGCCGGGCGGCAGGTCCCGGGCGTCGTCGTACGACGGGAAGGGGTCGCTGTGGCCGGTCAGCCTGGTCAGCAGGCCGTCGGCCATCAACGGCAGGAGCACGAAGATCGCTCCGAAACCGGTGAACACGACGCCCACCACCGCGGCGAAGGCCCGCTGGCCGGGTCCGGCTCCCACGGAGAGTGGGATCCTCTCGTTCGTCACAGGCGGCAGCCTAGGCGGTGGCCTGGACCCGCGCCCGCCCTCGCCGCCGGGATGTGACCGGCCGGGCGGGCACAGAAAAAGGCCCCGAGAGTGTCGGACACTCTCAGGGCCTTCAACGGTGGAGGTGCCGGGAATCGAACCCGGGTCCTTCGCCGCCTTGTCAGGGCTTCTCCGAGCGCAGCTCGCTGTGCCTCTACTCGGCCCCTCCGATCACGCGAGCGAGTCGGTGTGACGGGCCCAGTCGCTGATTGATCTCGCCGCACGGACCCCGCGACCGGGTCCGATTGGCCAGCCTCCTAGCTGATGCCGGCTAACTGGGTCGAAGGCACTCCCAGGCCGACAGACTTGCTACTCGCCTCAGGCGGCGAGAGCGAAGTCAGCGCGATTCTGCTTGGCGCTTATTGTTTTCCGACGAACGATTCACGAGACGACGTCGGCTTCCTCGGCTCGCTTCCCCTGCCGCAACGTACGAAGTCGAAACCAGTCACCCCCTCGACGGCTGCCCCTGTCGGCAGCACCACCAAGCCTAACGCCTGGCGCAACCGGATTCATCCCGAGGTCGGCCGGAGCCCAACACTGGGACAAACCGGTCATTTCACTCAGCCATCCCCTTACCGCGCCGGCCCACCGCACGGGTCATCTCCCGCTCGGCGTCCCGCTTGGCGAGGTCCTGACGCTTGTCGTACGCCTTCTTACCCCGGGCCAGGCCGATCTCCACCTTCGCCCAGCCGTCGTGGAAGTAGACCTGCAACGGCACCAGGGTGAGACCACTCTCCCGGGTCTTGCCGACCAACCGGTCGATCTCCAGCCGCTTGAGCAGCAGCTTCCGGGTCCGCCGGGGCTCGTGGTTGGTCCAGGTGCCCTGCGTGTACTCCGGGATGTGCATGCCGTGCAGGTAGAGCTCGCCGTCACGTTCCTGAGCGAACGCGTCGACCAGCGACGCCCGCCCGGCCCGCAGCGACTTGACCTCGGTGCCGGTCAGCGCCATGCCCGCCTCGTACGTGTCGAGGATGGCGTAGTCGTGGCGTGCCTTCTTGTTGGAGGCGACCACCTTGCGGCCCTTTTCCCGTGGCATCGGTGCCACCTCCCTTCCGATCGGTCCGCGACCGGCGGCCACGGAGCGGGATCATGCTACCGGAACTACAAGGGCCCTCCCGCGCCGTTTATTCCGGGCGCGGGAGGGCCCTCGGGAGAGCCGTCCGCGGTAACTAGACCCGCAGGTAGAAGCGGAGCGTGACCCAGGCGGTGATCGCGGTGACCAGGCCACCGATGCCGGCCATCAGCGGGAAGCTCAGCAGGATCTCGGACCAGGAGACCGGGGTGATCAGGCCCTCCAGCGCCGAGAGCGACCCGTTTCCGACGACGAACTTCCCGGCGATCAACCCACCCAGGGCGAGGACGGCACCGATCAGGCCGGCGACCACGGCTTCCAGCACGAACGGCGCCTGGATGAACCAGTTGGAGGCACCGACCAGCTTCATCACCGCGACCTCGCGCCGCTTGCTGTACGCGGCGACCTGGATGGTGTTCGCCACCAGCAGCAACGCGGCGGCGGCCATCACGACCGAGATGAACAGCGTGAAGTTCTGGATGCCGGTGAGCACGCCGAAGACCTTGTCGAGCAGCTTGCTCTGGTCGACGATCTCGTCGACCCCCTCGGTGGTCTTGTACTGGTCGTAGATGTTCTTGTACTGCTCCGGGTCGACCAGCTTGAGCCGGAACGACTCGGGCAGCTGGTCCGGCTTGATGGCGTTCACCAGATCGGGGGCGTCGGCGTACATCTTCTGGAAGCGCTCGTACGCCTGCTGCTTGTCGACGTACGTGACGCCCTTGATCAGCGGGTCCGCGTCCAGTTTGGCCTGGAGGTCGGTGCGCTGCTGCTCGTCGACGTCGGTCTTGAGGAAGATCGAGACCTCGACGTTCTCGTAGTAGAGCTCCTTCATGTCGCCGACCTTCTGGTACAGAAGGCCACTGAAGCCCAGCAGGAACAGCGACACCGTCATCGTGATGATCATCGCGATCGTCATGGTGACGTTGCGCCACAGTCCGACCAGTACCTCGGACAGGACGTACTTCATCCGCATCGGGAAATTCCTCCGGCTCTCCGGCGTGAGATGTTCGTCGTCAGGATCTACGGATCGTCAGGAGGACGGCTCAGCCGTAGACGCCACGGGCCTGGTCGCGCACGATGCGACCGCTCTCGATCTCGATGACCCGACGGCGCATCTGGTTCACGATGTTGGAGTCGTGCGTGACCATCACGACGGTCGTGCCGGTGCGGTTGATCCGATCCAGCAGGCGCATGATCTCGATCGACGTGTCCGGGTCCAGGTTTCCGGTGGGCTCGTCCGCCAGCAGGATCAGCGGCCGGTTCACGAACGCCCGGGCCACCGCCACCCGCTGCTGCTCACCACCGGAGAGCTCGTGGGGGTAACGGTGCTCCTTCCCACCGAGGCCGACCAGCTCCAGCACCTCCGGCACGACCCGGCGGGCGACCGCCTTGGTCTTGCCGATCACCTCCAGGGCGAACGCCACGTTCTCGTAGGCCGTGCGGTTCGGCAGCAGGCGGAAGTCCTGGAAGACACAGCCGATGGAACGCCGGAAGTGGGGTCGCTTCCAGGACCGCATCGACGTGACGTCCTTGCCGTTGACGACGACCCGCCCCTTGTTGGGGTGGACCTCGTGCAGCAGCAGCTTGATGATCGTGGACTTGCCGGAGCCAGAGGGACCGATGAAGAAGACGAACTCGCCCTTCTCGATCGAGACGGACACGTTGTCGAGCGAAGGCCGGGACGCCTTCGGGTACGTCTTCGTCACTTGCTCAAGCTGAATCACGGGTCGTGAGTCTACGCGGTGTAACCGAAGAGCCAAGCCCCCCGCCCCCGGGATACGCATCGCGTCATCGATTCAGCCGGTCAGGCAGAGATCGATGACGCGGTGCGTCCAAGAGCGATCACGCACCGTCAGCGGTGAGCTGCTGCTGCTTTCGCCAGCGAATACCTGCCTCGATGAAGCCGTCCAGCTCACCGTCGAAGACCGCGGAGGGATTGCCCGTCTCCTGCTCGGTCCGCAGATCCTTCACCATCTGATACGGGTGCAGGACGTACGAGCGCATCTGGTCGCCCCAGGAGCCGGCGGCCTCGGTCTTCAGGCCCTGGAGCTTGGCCTGCTCCTCCTGGCGCTTACGCTCCAGCAGCCGGGCCTGGAGCACCCGCAGCGCGGAGGCCTTGTTCTGTAGCTGCGACTTCTCGTTCTGGCAGGTGACCACGATGCCGGTCGGGATGTGGGTGATCCGGACCGCCGAGTCGGTGGTGTTGACGCTCTGCCCACCGGGGCCCGAGGAGCGGTAGACGTCGATCCGCATCTCGTTCTCGGGGATCTCGATGTGGTCGGTCTGCTCGACGACCGGCAGCACCTCGACGCCGGCGAAGCTGGTCTGCCGCCGGCCCTGGTTGTCGAACGGGCTGATCCGCACCAGGCGGTGGGTGCCGGACTCGACGCTGAGCGTGCCGTACGCGTAGGGCACCTTCACCGTGAAGGTGGCCGACTTGAGGCCCGCCTCCTCGGCGTACGAGGTCTCGTAGACCTCGGTCGGGTAGCCGTGCCGCTCGGCCCAGCGCAGGTACATCCGCAGCAGCATCTCGGCGAAGTCCGCCGCGTCCACACCGCCCGCACCGGCCCGGATGGCGACCAGCGCCTCCCGGGAGTCGTACTCGCCGGAGAGCAGGGTGCGGACCTCCATCTCCTGGATGGCCTTGGTCAGCCCGGTGATCTCCGACTCGACCTCGGCGAGCGTGCCGGGGTCGCCCTCGGCCTGGGCGAGTTCCAGCAGCACCCCGGCGTCGTCGAGCCGGGAGCGGAGGTTACCGAGCTTGGTGATCTCGCCGTTGACGTACGACAGCTGCGACGTCACCTGCTGTGCCTTCGCCTGGTCGTCCCAGAGGTCGGGCGCGGAGGCCTCCTGCTCCAGGCGGGCCTTCTGCTCGCGCAGCTTGTCGAGGTCGAGCACGGCCTCGATGTTGCGCAGCGTGGCGTCGAGTTCCTTGAGCTGTTCGGCATAATCGGCAGCGGTCACGACAGACAAGCGTACTGCGCGGGCAAGGGGTGAGCTTGCGAGCCCCGCAGGTCCCGCGCGAAAGACGAAACAGCGCGGGCGACGAGCGCGCCTACAAGCCCCGCAGGTCCCGCGCGAAAGACGGCACGGCACGGGCGACGAGCGCGCCTACAAGCCCCGCAGGCCCCATGCGAAAGACGGCGCGGCACCGCCCGGGAGGCTGTTCACCGCTCCGGTCCGACCCGCTTCGGGGTCACCCGCCGACTGGCGCGGCCTTGAGCCAGGACAGGGCCGCCCGATGGTAGGCGACGGCGAACTCCAACGCGCTGGCGTCGTAGTTGTCGCCTTCCTTCTTGGCGTTCTTGACCTGCTCGCGCGCCGCCGCGAGGGCCTCGGTGTGGTATTCGTTCGCGGTGGTGTACAGGTTCTTGAGCTGATTCGGCGAGTGCAGGCTGCCGAACGCGATCCGCAACGCGACCGGGTTACGGATGGTGTCCTTGCCCGGATTCTCGGCCAACCAGCGGGAAAATGTCCGTTTTCCGGCCGCCGTGATCGCGTACGGCTGGCTCATCCGCGGCCCGGGCTTGCCCAGCCGCACCAGACCCTTCTCGGCCAGCACCGGAAGCTCCCGGTAGACCTGGCTGCGGGTCATCGACCAGTACGGCGCCAGACGGCGCTCAGCGGCGGCCATGAGCTGGCCGCCTGTCATCGGGCCCTCGTGCAGCAGCCCGAGCAGGGCCGCCGCTGTCGGGTTGACTCCGGTTTCCGCCATGCCCTCTAAGCTGCCACTTTGCCCGACCCGGCGTCCAGGATTTGCCATTTTCGGCGCCGGTTGGGTCGTCCGATGTGCACTGTCGGTGGACGACAGTCCGCCGGGGACGGCGACATCGTCGCTGGAAAGCCACCGACGGTGACCGCCCGGCGTGCCGAAGGAGCCCGGCCAGGTCGCCGGTGACGCTCCGCGCGCCACCGGCGACCGCCGCCGGTTCAGCCCATGTGGGGGTACGCGTGGTCGGTCGGCGGGACGAACGTCTCCTTGATCGTCCGCGGCGACATCCAGCGGATCAGGTTGTGCCAGGAACCCGCCTTGTCGTTGGTGCCGCTGGCCCGGGCCCCGCCGAACGGCTGCTGCCCGACCACCGCGCCGGTCGGCTTGTCGTTGATGTAGAAGTTGCCGGCCGCGTACCGCATCTTCTCGGCCACCTGGTCGACCACCCGGCGGTCGGTCGCGAAGATCGACCCGGTCAGCGCGTACGGGGCGATCGACTCGGCCTGCGCGACCGCCTCGTCGAAGCGGGCGTCGTCGAAGACGTGCACGCCGAGGATCGGACCGAAGTACTCGGTGGTGAAGGTCTCGTGCGCGGCGTCGGAGCACTCGAACAGGGTCGGCCGGACGAAGTAGCCGACCGAGTCGTCGGCGGTGCCGCCGGCCAGGACCTGGCAGCTGTCGTCCCCCCTGATCAGTTCCAGCGCGGCGGTGTGCCGGCCGAACGCCTTGTCGTCGATGACCGCGCCGCCGAAGTTGCTGAAGTCGGTCACGTCGCCGTAGGTCAGCGAGTCGGCGGTGGCGGCCAGCCGGTCGCGCAGCCCGCCCTCCCAGATCGACCGCGGGATGTACGCCCGGGACGCCGCCGAGCACTTCTGCCCCTGGTACTCGTACGCGCCGCGGATCAGCGCGGTGTGCAGGGCGTCCACGTCGGCGCTGGCGTGCGCGACCACGAAGTCCTTGCCGCCGGTCTCCCCGACCAGGCGCGGGTAGCCCCGGTAGCGGCCGATGTTCTCGCCGACGGTCCGCCACAGGTGCTGGAACACCTTGGTCGAACCGGTGAAGTGGATGCCGGCCAGGTCCGGGTCGGCGAGCACGACGTCGGAGACCTCCTCGCCGCGTCCGGTGACCATGTTGATCACGCCGGGCGGCAGGCCGGCGGCCTCGAACAGCCGCATCGTGAAGTGCGCGGCGAACTGCTGGGTCGGGCCCGGCTTCCAGACCACGGTGTTGCCGAGCAGGGCAGGCGCCGAGGGCAGGTTGCCGGCGATGGCGGTGAAGTTGAACGGGGTGATCGCGTAGACGAAGCCTTCGAGGGGGCGGTGGTCGAGGCGGTTCCACACGCCCGGCGAGGAGATCGGCTGCTCGGCCAGCAGCTTCCGGGCGAAGTGCACGTTGAACCGCAGGAAGTCGATCAGCTCGCAGGCCGAGTCGATCTCGGCCTGGACGGCCGTTTTGGACTGGCCGAGCATGGTGGCCGCGTTGAGCGTGTCCCGCCAGGGGCCGGAGAGCAGGTCGGCGGCGCGCAGGAAGATCGCGGCCCGCTCCTCGAACGGCAGCGCCCGCCACATCGGCGCGGCATCCTTGGCCGCCTGCACCGCGGCGCGGGCGTCGTCGTGGTTGGCGTGCCCGGTGACGCCGAGCACGTGGGCGTGCTTGTGCGGCTGGACCACCTTGATCGGCTCGCCGCCGGCCATCCGCTGCTCGCCGGCGATCGTCATCGGCAGCTCGATCTGCTCCGCGGCCAGTTCAACCAGCCGCCGCTGGAGCCGCTCCCGGTCGGCGCTGCCGGGCTCGTAGGTGTGGACCGGCTCGTTGCGCGGCTCGGGTACGGAGAACACGGCGTCCATCACGGCTCCTGTGCGATCTCGACAACGGTGGCGAAACCGGACCCGCGGGCACCGACCGGGCGGCCGGGTGCCGGGCACCGCGTGGCGGACCGGTCGCGGCGGCGGGACCTGGGCCGATTCTTTCATGCGCCACCGCCGGCTCACCCCTGCCGCCCCTCGCATGAGCGGCTTCGATCTCGCTGCCGCAGCGAGGACCGGGACACACCCGCACACACCGGACCGTAGGCCGGACCCCACGTCGACCCGACGAACCCTCAGCCAGACTCCCCCTCTGCCTCCGATCCGTCACCCCGCTCCTCTCCCTCGGCCTGCCCGCGCCATCCCCTCGGCCTGCCCACCTCATGATCAACTCGATGTGCGGTAGGAGGTGGTCTCACCATCGGATTTGACCCCCACGTGCCGCACGTTGAGTCGATCAAGCCTTGCCCTGAGCCGGCGTGACAGCGGACCTCAGGGAAGCCTCGGGTGGCGCGTACCCTGGGTGGCCGGTGACCTCCCCCGGCCCGTCGCGGCCGTCCGGCCTCCGTCGAAGGGAAGACGATGAGCAAGCAGCCCGGCAGCTCCACGGCCGCGGAGCCGGACCAGCCCGCCCCCGGCACGCCGGACCAGCCGGAAGCCACCTCCTCCGAGGCGGGGGAACAGCCGGCACCCGTCGAGGAAGGCGCGCCGGAGGAGGCCGGGCGGCCGGCGTACGTCCCGGGCGCGGTGGTGCTGGCGCTGCTGGCGGTCGGCTGGCTCGCCGCGATGCTCTGGTCCACCCGGGCGGCGATCAACAGCGCCGCGGCCGGCGTCACCGCGATCAGCCTCTCCGCGTACGCGCTCCCCGGCGTCATCACCGCCGCGCTGGTCGCCGGGGCCGCGGTCGCCCTGGCGGCGACCAACCCGCTCGGCCGACCCACCCTGCGCTTCCTCGCCGCCGTCGGCACCGGCCTGTTGGTCGGGCTCGCCGCCGCCGTGGCCACCAATCTGACGTACGCCGACAACGCGACCACCAACACCATTGCCGGCACCACCGCCGCGGCGGCCATCATCGGCGGCGCGCTGGCCGGCGCCCGCAACGCCCGGGTGGTGGGCGGCCTGGCCGCCGCCACGCTGGCCGCCCAGGTCTTCGTGGTGCTGTTCAGCCGCGCCCGGGACCCGCTGTCCGACCTGTTCGGGGCCGGAGACACCCAGCAGTCGATGCTCGACGCCGCCAAGTGGGTGTCCCGGACGGAGTCGTTGCTCGCCGGGCTGATCGCCGGCCTGCTGGCCTTCGGCTACCTGCGCTGGGCCCGCCGCCGCGCCGCCTGCCGGGACGCGGCGGAGCTGCGCTGGCCGGCGTACCTGGTCGCCGGGGCCGGGCCGGGCCTGCTCCTGCTGCTCACCGAAGTGATCATCCGAGTGGGCGGACGTGGCCTGCTGGACCTGGCCGCCGCCCTCAGCGAGGCGGACCAGGTGGCGCAGACGGCATTGGGCACCTCCCGGATCGACAACGGAATCTGGGTGCTCTTCGTCGGAGCGCTCACCGCGCTCGTCGCCTTCGGCCGCACGCTCGGCCCACGTCCCGTTCTGGAAGAGGACGAGCCGGCCGAGGACGCCGTCGCCTGACCCGGGTGCCATCCGTGGTGGCCGCTGCCGACCGGCTCGCCGCGCTGGTGCGCGCCGGCACGAATACGGCGGGTCAGGAGACCTCGTGCAGCAGCAGGTCGAGCTCGGTCGGGTCGTACCACTCCAGTTCGTGGTCCTCGGCCCCGTCGACGGTGAACTGGGCGTCCGGGTCGCCGGCCCGGGCGTCGGCGACCACCTCGGCGGCCGCCGCCACGTCGTCGACCGCCTCCGCGCCGTCCACGTGGATCGCGGCGACCGCGCCGACCGGCACCGGTCCGGTCAACCGGACGATACTGGAGCCCAGTTCTCCGTCGGCCCGGCCGACCGAGGACGCCGGCAGGTCCGCCGAGACGACCAGCCGGCGCCGGGGTGCGGCCGGGTCGGCGCGCAGCAACAGCAACGCGTCCTGGGCGGCCCGGGTGAAGGCGACGTACTCCAACTCCTCCTCGTCACCCTCGGCGTACCACTCGCGCAGCTCCGGGGTGACCGCGTGCGCCTCGTCGACCGCGAGCCCCTGCTCGCGCAGCCGCGCCAGCATCGGGACGATCGCCGGCACGTACACCCGGACAAGCTCGTCGGCCACCGGTCTCTCCCCTGCTCAGGCCCGGCCGGCGGATGCCGGCTCCGGGCGCCGATCATGCCGTACGCCGTGACCGTCATACACCCCGCACCCGCCCGGGAGAAGTTCCCCGCCGGTGTGTCCCCTTCCGGATCACCACGGAGCAGGCTGGGGCATGGCGGCGAGCGATGGCAAACTTAGGCAAACGAAGCCGACCGGGGGAGTCACCATGGAGCCCAGGTTCCTGCTGCTGTCCGACGTGGCCGCCGAGCTCAACGTCTCGGACTCGCAGGTCTACCACATGGTGCGCAGCGGCGAGCTGCCCGCGATCAAGATCGGCGGCCGCGGGCAGTGGCGGGTGGAACGCGCCCGCCTGGAGGAGTACATCCAGCGAAAGTACGCGGAGACCGCCGAGTGGGTACGCGACAACCCGCTCGCCGACCGCGACCCGGAGTAATCATCCGGTGCCGCTACGGCATTGACGACCGGCGTTACCCTGGCTGAGAATGAAACACATTCGGAGGCAAACGAAGGCAAACGCAACGAACAGGGGTTGAGGATGACCGACACCCGCCGGCCGCTGGCACCGCGTCCCCCGGTCCGTCTCCGCCCCGCCCCACCGATCGACCCGCCCTGCGTCGACGAGGGATCACCCTGGGGCAACGTCGATCAGCTCACCCTCGACCTGTTCGACTCTCGCCGCCACGACTCCGGCCGACCCGCCGGCCGACCCGTGGACATCCGACCGGCGTCGACCGGGCCGGGGCGGCGTACCGGTGGCCCACCGGCGCCCGCCCTGGTCACCGCGACCCCCGAGGCCACCCGGGCCGCCTTCCGCTTCGTCCGCACCTTCCTGGAGATCGTCAACGGCTACCGTCCGCCCGGGCAGCTCCGACCGCTCTGCGTGCCCGACGCCGGGGCCAAGGTAGCCGCCGAGCTGGCCCGTGCCGCCCGCCGGGTCGGCCCGGTACGCCGCCGATCCGGCCGCCCGGTCCTCCAGCTCCGCCGGCTGCGCGTGTGCGAGCCCCGCGCGGGCGCGGTCGAGGCCGCCGCCGTACTTGCCGGGGCGGGCGGCGCCAGTTGGGCCATCGCCCTGCGCCTGGAACACCGCCGCGCCGCCTGGCTCTGCACCACCCTCGACGTCCTCTGACCGGCCCCGGGTGGCGCCAGAACACCGCCGGCCGCGACCCCGCCCCCGATCCCCGCGTGATCCGCTCGACCAACGCGCCTGAACCAGCTGATCAACTCCACGTGCCGCACACTGCGGCATCCGGCCGCCCGGATAGCGCCGTTCGCCGCAAAGCGAGTGGATCAAAGGGCCGGTACGCGAACGGGCCCCGGCCGTCGGCCGGGGCCCGTCGTCGCTGGGTGCGGCGGGGTCAGTTGCCCCCGTTGGGTGCGCCGTGGCACCGCTTGTACTTGCGGCCGGAGCCGCACGGGCAGGGCGCGTTGCGGGACGGGCCCTCACCGGCGTTCACCTGGCCGGGCGCGGCCCGGCGGGCAGTGCTGGCCGCGACCGCCTGGCCGTTCATCCCGGCAGCCGCCGGGCGCCGGGGCTTGCCCGACGGCGACGGGGCGGCGGGGCGGGCCGTGCTGTCCGGGTTGCCGATGCCCAGGGCGGGTGCCTGGGCGTCGGCCCGCTCGATGGTGGGAGCGCCCCGCCCGGCCTCGCCGTCGATGGCCGGCGCGGAGTATTGCAGGCCCTGCTGCTGCGGCGCGCGGTTGAGGCCCTTGGCGCGGATCTCCACCGGCTTCTCCAGCAGCTGCACCTCCTCGGCCTCCGGCGCGGGCTCCTCGACCTGCACCTCCAGGTTGTAGAGGAAGCCGACCGTCTCCTCCTTGATGCCGTCCATCATGGTGGCGAACATGTCGAAGCCCTCGCGCTGGTACTCGATGACCGGGTCGCGCTGGGCGTACGCCCGCAGGCTGATGCCCTCCTGGAGGTAGTCCATCTCGTAGAGGTGCTCGCGCCACTTGCGGTCGATCACCTGGAGCAGGACCATCCGCTCAAGCTGGCGTACCGCTTCCTCGCCGAGCTGCTCCTCGCGCCGATCGTACGCGGCGTGCGCGTTCTCCTTGAGGCGGGAGAGCAGGAAGTCCTGGTCGATGCCGGCCCGGGAGCCCACCTCCTCCTCCAGCTCCTCGACGGTGATGCCCACCGGGTAGAGCTGCTTGAGGCTGGACCAGAGCTGGTCGAGGTCCCAGTCCTCGGCGTAGCCCTCGCTGGTGGCACCGATGACGTACGCGGTAACCACGTCGTCGATCATGTTGCGGACCTGCTCGGAGAGGTCCTCGCCGTTGAGCACCCGGAGGCGCTCGGCGTAGATCACCTGGCGCTGCTTGTTCATCACCTCGTCGTACTTGAGGACGTTCTTCCGGATCTCGGCGTTCTGGCCCTCGATCTGGGCCTGCGCGCTCTTGATCTGGCGGGTGACCATCTTCGACTCGATGGGCACGTCCTCGGGGATGTTGAAGCGCTCCATCACGGCCTCGACCGCACCGGCCCGGAAGCGCCGCATCAGCTCGTCCTGGAGCGAGAGGTAGAAGCGGGACTCGCCCGGGTCACCCTGCCGGCCGGCACGACCGCGGAGCTGGTTGTCGATCCGGCGGGACTCGTGCCGCTCGGTGCCCAGCACGTAGAGGCCACCGGCGGCGGCCACCTCCTCGGCCTCGGCGTCGCAGGCCTGCTTCCACGTGGGCAGGACCTCCTCCATCGCCTTGGCGTACTCCTCCGGCTGCTCGACCGGGTCGAGGCCGCGCTGGCGCAGCTCGTTGGCGGCGAGGAACTCGGCGTTGCCGCCGAGCAGGATGTCCGTACCACGGCCGGCCATGTTGGTGGCGACGGTGACCGCGCCCTTGCGCCCGGCCTGGGCGACGATCTCCGCCTCCTTGGCGTGGAACTTCGCGTTCAGCACGGAGTGCGGGATGCCGCGGCGGCGCAGCAACTGGGAGAGGATCTCGGAATTCTCCACCGAGACGGTGCCGACCAGCACCGGCTGGCCCTGCTCGTGCCGCTCGGCGATGTCCTCGACCACGGCGTTGAACTTGGCCTTCTCGGTCTTGTAGATGACGTCCGGACGGTCGAGGCGGACCATCGGCCGGTGCGTCGGGATGGTCACCACGCCGACCTTGTAGACCTTGTTGAACTCGCCCGCCTCGGTCTGGGCGGTACCGGTCATGCCGGACAGCTTGTCGTAGAGGCGGAAGTAGTTCTGGAGGGTGATGGTGGCCAGGGTCTGGTTCTCCTGCTTGATCTCCACCCCCTCCTTGGCCTCGATCGCCTGGTGCATGCCCTCGTTGTAGCGGCGGCCGTGCAGGATGCGACCGGTGAACTCGTCGACGATCAGGACCTCGCCCTCGTTGACGATGTAGTCCTTGTCGCGCTTGTAGAGCTCCTTGGCCTTGATCGCGTTGTTGAGGTAGCCGACCAGTGGGGTGTTGACCGACTCGTAGAGGTTGTCGATGCCGAGCCGGTCCTCGACCTTGGCCACGCCGCGCTCGGTGATGGCGATGGTGCGCTTGGAGTGGTCGACCTCGTAGTCGCCCTCGCCGTCGGTGCCGGGCTGGAGGCGGGCCACCACGGCCGCGAACTCCTGGTACCAGCGGGCGGAGTGCTCGGCCGGGCCGGAGATGATCAGCGGGGTCCGGGCCTCGTCGATGAGGATCGAGTCCACCTCGTCGACCACGGCGAAGAAGTGCCCGCGCTGGACCAGCTCGTCCCGCGACCAGGCCATGTTGTCGCGCAGGTAGTCGAAGCCGAACTCGTTGTTGGTGCCGTAGGTGATGTCGCACTCGTACGCGGCCCGGTGCTCGCTGGCCGGCCGGTTGGGCAGCACCACGCCCACGGTGAGGCCGAGGAACTCGTGCACCCGGCCCATCCAGGCGGCGTCGCGCTCGGCCAGGTAGTCGTTCACCGTGACCACGTGCACGCCCTTGCCGGCGAGCGCGTTGAGGTAGACCGGCATGACCGAGGTCAGGGTCTTGCCCTCACCGGTCTTCATCTCGGCGATGTTGCCGAAGTGCAGCGCCGCGCCGCCCATCACCTGGACGTCGTAGGGCCGCTGGCCGAGCACCCGCGAGGCGGCCTCCCGGCACACCGCGAACGCCTCGGGCAGCAGGTCGTCGAGGGTCTCCCCGTCGGCGAGCCGCTCCTTGAACTGGTCGGTCATGCCGCGCAGCTCGTCGTCGGTGAGGTTGACGTAGTCGTCCTCGATCGAGTTGACGGCGGCGGCGATGGCCTTCAGCCGACGCACCATGCGACCCTCGCCGGCGCGAAGGACCTTTTCCAGAATCGACACGGATCAACGCTCCCCTAGACGGTCTCGAACCATCGTAGGCGCTCCATCGCGGTGTTGGTCAGTGGTGGCGGCGGTCCGGACCGATGAACCCGACATAACGCCCCGCTGGCGCACCGGCGGACGGTAAATCGGGTTACGCCCAGCGCGAACGATCCGGCACGATGACTCGGGTGGAGCCCGTAGAGATCCTCGAGGACGGTCTGCTGCTGCGCCCCTGGCGGGCGGAGGACGCCGACGCGGTTCACCGCGCCTGCCAGGACCCGGACATCCAGCGCTGGACCACCGTACCCCGCCCATACCTGCCCGAGCACGCCCGCGACTTCGTCGCCGTGAGCAGCCCCACGGCCTGGGCCGACGGGAGCGGGGCGGAGTTCGCGGTCTGCGACGCCGCGACCGGCGAGCTGTTGGCCTCCTGCGGCCTGGTCTCGATCGACCGGAGCCTGGGCAGCGCGGAGGTCGGCTACTGGACCGCGCCGTGGGCACGGGGGCGGGGCGTCGCGGTCCGGGCCACCCGGGCGGTCGCCCGCTGGGCCTTCGACGTTGCCAAGTTGCGTCGCGTGATCTGGCAGGCCGAGATCGGCAACCACGCCTCCCGGCTGGTCGCGCTCCGCGCCGGCTTCCGGATCGAGGGCGAGCTGCGGCTCGCCCAGCCGGCGGCCGGCGGGCGCCGGGAGGGCTGGCTCGGCTCACTGCTCCCCGGCGAGGTGCCCGAACCCGGCGCACCCGGTCCCGCCGGCCCGGACACCCTGGCGGCCCGTCGGGCCGCCGTGTTCGGCCGCCCGCAGCCCCTCCTGTTCGCCACCGCCGGCGCCACCGAGCTACGGCTACGCCCGCTGGAGGAACGCGACCTGGACGCGGTCGTGGCCACCTGTCAGGACGAGCAGACCGTGCGCTGGACCAGCGTCCCGCACCCCTACCAGCGAGAGCACGCCGACGGCTACCTGCACGACGTCGCCGAGGCGACCTGGGCCCGGGGCACCGGCGCCAACTACGCCATCGCCGACGCTGAGGACCAGTACGCGGGCTCCATCGACCTGCGGATCTCCCCCGCCGACCCGCTCGTCGCCGACGTCGGCTTCATGGCCGCCCCGTACGCCCGAGGCCGGGGCTACCTGCCGGCCGCGCTGGCCGCGCTCTGCGCCTGGGGGTTCACCACGCTCGGCCTGGCCCGGATCGAGTGGCGGGCCAACGTGGGCAACACGGCCTCCCGCCGGGTCGCCGAGAAGGCGGGCTTCACCTTCGAAGGCACCGCCCGAAGTGGCATCCAACAGCGGAGCGAGCGGCCGGACGTGTGGGTGGCCGCGCTGCTCCCGCAGGACCTGGCGTGACGCCGGAGACGATCGAGGCGTACGGGGTGCGGCTGCGCGCCTGGGTACGCCTCGCCGTCGACCCGCCCGGTCCGGCCGCCCGGCCGCTGCCCGACCTGCCGGACGGTCGGCTCACCGACGGCGTGGTGGCCCTGCGCCGGATCGCCCCCGGCGACGCGGACGCGCTGCACCGGCTGCACACGCTGCCCGAGGTGGTGGCGAACCGGGTGCCGCCGGTGCCACCGAGCCCGGAGTCGATCGAGCGGCGCTGCCGTCTGGCCGAGAGCCACTGGCTGGCCGGCCGCTCGGCCGACCTCGTGATCCTGGACGCGTCGTCCGGCACGACGGCCGGGGGCTGTGCACTGGTGTACGACGAGCCGGCCACCGGCCAGGCCATGCTCGGCTGCAGCATGCTGCCCGAGGCGCGTGGCCGGGGGTTGACCACCCGGGCGGTGCGGCTCGTCGCCGACTGGGCGTTCGGCATCGGCCTGGCCCGGCTCTGGGCCGGCACCCGCGCCGAGAACGTCGCCGCCCAACGGGTGCTGGAGCGGATCGGCTTTCGGTGTGAAGGGCTGCTGCGCGGCCGGCTCCCCGGCCCGGACGGCACCCGCACCGACTCCGTCCTCTTCGGCCTGCTCGCCTCCGACCTGCGGGAATAGGAAAGGGGCCCCGCTTACGCGGGGCCCCTGCTGCTCGTGGTCAGAAAGTGGTGTCGAGCGAGATGATCCCGTAGTCGTAGGCGTGGCGGCGGTAGACCACGCTCGGGCGGCCGGACTCCTTGTCCTGGAACAGATAGAAGTCGTGGCCGACCAGCTCCATCTGGAACAGCGCGTCGTCGACGGTCATCGGCTCCGCCGGGTGCACCTTCTCCCGTGCGATGTGCCACGGCTGGTCGTCGTCGTACGCCTCGTGGCCGTCCTCGTCCGGTCGGTCGGCGGCGATGGTGGGCTCGTCGGGCCGGTCGGCGACCGCGGTGGCCGTCCGCGCGCCGTTCAGCGTGGCCAGCCCCGGACCGTCGAGGTCGACGACCGGCAGGCCCGCGGTGGCGGCGGCGACGGAGAGCGGCGCGTGCCGCCCCCGGTGCACCCGACGCCGGTCGGCCGCCCGGCGGAACCGGGTGTCCAGCTTGGCGATGGCCGCGTCCAGCGCGCTGTAGAAATCACTCGTGCAGGCCTCGGCCCGGATCACCGGGCCCCGTGACACGCAGGTGATCTCCACCCGCTGGCAGTGATCGGCCTGGCGCGGATTGCGCTCGTGGAACAACTCGACGTCCACGCGAATGAGCTTATGGTCGTAGCGTTCGATCTTCGCGAGCTTGTCTGCGACGTGCACCCGGTAATGGTCCGGCACCTCGACGTTACGGCCCTTGACCACGATGTCCACGTGACCTCCCTTGTTCGGACGGTCGTTGATCCGGTCCGGCCGACCCGCCACTGGGAGCATCCCGCTCGGCGTCGACCGGTTGGTGCGGCTACGCCTCCTTCCCACGCCGGGAGTGGCTGGAGAGGCTCCTACCCCCGACATGAGAACGCTAACTCCTGTTCCCCCAGTAGTCACCCCTCGTTGTCGAGACTGCCCTCGAATTCCCTCAGCTCGTACACCAAGGGGTGAAACGGAAACACGAAGCGTCACCGAAAGGGCCGCTTTTGCGTTGCGGCGAGCAGCGCCGCGGCCTTTGGCGTCATTCCCACTGAGCGCAAGATCCGGCTCACCGCCGCGAGCGTCGCCCCGGTGGTGACGATGTCGTCGAGCAGCACCACCGGACCGGCCACCGGCGCACCACCGGACCGGCGCAGCCGGAACGCCGCCTCGGCCGCGGCGGCCCGCCCGGCGCTGTCCAACACGACCGAGTCCGGCCGGGGCAGCGCCCGCAGCGGCTGGAGCACGCGTACCGGCCAGCCCGCCGCCCGCAACCGGGCCGCCGCGTGGCGGGTCAACCGGCCCAGATGGTCGCCGTAGCGGGCCCGCGCCGCCCGCGCGGTGTCCGGCACCGGCACCAGGGTCACCGGCCGCGCCGGTCCCACCGCCGCGGCCACCACCTCGGCGAGCAGCGCACCCAGCGGCCGGGCCAGCCCGTGCCGACCCCGCTCCTTGTACGCCAGCAGCCCCTCCCGCAGCGCGCCCGCGTACGGGCCGAGCGCGACGCAGGGCGGCAGGTCGGGCGGGGCCGGATCGGGGCGGGTCGGCGCGGGATGCAGCGCCGCCAACTCACCGACGCAGCGTGGACAGAAGCCCCGGGTCAGGCCCGGGACCCGGTCGGCGCAACCGGCGCACCCGGCCGGCAGCACCAGATCCGTCAGATCGGACCAGAGTCCGTCCAGGCCCCGCATCGGCACCTCAGTAGAGGAAGAACGGGGCGGTGGGGTTGGGTGCCCGGGCGCCCGGCGACGCCGAGGACGCCGGCAGGTCCAGCACCTGCTCCCGCTTGATGATCTCGAACGGGTTGTTCCGGAAGGCCGCCTTGTTCGTCTCGTACATGAAGGGGGGCAGCGCGCCGGTCGAGCCGCCCGCGTACGCGGCCAGCTGGGTCACCTCGGCGCCGATCTGCCGCTTCAGCGCGGTCTCCAGCCCCCCGTCCACGGTGGTCTGGTAGATCGCCGGGCGGCCCGCCTCGTTGCCGGCGAAGACCAGCTCGTTCGCGGCGGACCAGTCGACGGCGGTGATCCCGGTGAGCCGGGTCACCAGCCGACGGGGCTGGTTCACCTCGACCGCGTTCCCGTCGACGCTCACCGCCGCCACGTAGAGGCTGCCATCGATGATCAGCGCGATCCGGTGCCCGTCGAACGAGCTGGCGACCGCGGTGACCCTGCCCGGGACCGGGAGCGGGGTCTGGGTCATCCCGGCCATGCCGTCGAACCGGTAGAGCTTGCCGTCCGCCACCACCAGACCGGTCGGATGATCCTGGTCCAGGGAACGGAGCCAGGTCGGGCGGTCGATCGAGCCGAACCACCTCTCGCTGCCGTTGAACAGGGTGACCGGAGCCGGGTTGGTGCCGACCATGAGCCGCTGCCGCCGGTCCGGCCGGGTGACCACCAGCGCCGCGAGCACCTCGTCGCCGGCGCGGTTGAGCGCCGCCGACACCACGCCCTTGTTGGCCTCCTCCGACAGCGGGACCGGGCCGGACGACTCGCCGGCGACGGAGATCGGGTGGATCACGCCGTCGTAGACGCAGAACCGCTCGGGAGCGCCCGAGGGCGGGTACAGCGGAAAGGTGTCCCGCGCCTGCTTGAGGTCGACGGTGTGCCGGTTCTGGTTCTGGATTTTGAGCTGGAGCTCGCCGGTGAACTCCTGCAACGACCACGCGAGCTGGGTGGCGAGCCGGGACAGCCGGAAGTCGGTCGCATTGGGCATGGTCAGGTTGACCTCCCAGTGGTTGTCCGCGCCGGTGGCGTTGTTGATCAGCGCGGTGCGGGCGGGCAGCCGGGACACCCCCGACGCGAGCCAGTCGGGTGGGCCGCCAGCGAGCCACTTGACCACCTCGGTCACCCGGCGCTCGTCGGGCACCGTGGACGGCAGGTAGCGCTGGTCGGGCACCAGCCGGCTCTGGTCGGAGTTCCAGAAGTAGACGGTGTGCGTGCCGTAGTAGTTGCGCAGGGCGGTGTCGCTGAGCAGCAACACGTTCGGCAGGTCGGTGATGTAGAGCCCGGTGCTGCCGGCGTCGGCCGGGCGGAGCCGGAACACGTACTTGGTATCGCTCAGCGTCGGCGGTGCCAGGGTGCCGTCGGGGCGCAGCACCCCGACCTGCTGCACCGACACCGTGACCACGCTGATGGGGTCGTTGCTCTCCGGGCTGACCACCGGCTCATCCCGCAACCGGACCACGGTCAGCTCGACCTCGCTGCTCTGCTGTTTCTCCCGCAGCTGGTTCTGCGACTCCGGCGCGATGAACTTCTTGGCCCGGGCGTACGCCTGCTCGCGCTCGCCGGCAGCGGCGGAGAGGTAGTTGCGGATGAACTGGGCGGGATCGCTGCTGGCCGCCTGGGAGGGCGGCTCGGCGCTGTAGCCGTTGCGCACGCCGGCCTCGGCCGCCGGCTTCGGGCGGCCGTCCACCTGCACCTCGGTCTCGCTGGGAATGCCGCAGCCGGCCAGCCCGGCGGGCAGGATCGCACCGGCCAACAGCGCCGCCAGCACCCCACGCCTCACCGCGCCACCTCTCCTCGCGACCGCGGGGCTCGCAAACCCGGCTCACTCCTCGCGCTCACGGTGCCCACCCATGCTCGCGACTGCGGGGCTCGCAAGCCCGGCTCACTCCTCGCGCTCACGGTGCCCACCCATGCTCGCGACTGCGGGGCTCGCAAACCCGGCTCACTCCTCGCGCTCACGGTGCCCACCCATGCTCGCGACCGCGGGGCTCGCAAACCCGGCTCACTCCTCGCGCTCACGGTGCCACCTCCTTCCGGCCGGCGTCCTCGGCCGGCCCGATGGCCAGCGCCCCCGCCGTGCTCGGCCCGATGGCCAACGCCCCCGCGGTGCCCGGCCCGATGGCCAACAGCCCCCCGTCCCGAGGGCCACCGAACGGCAGCGGGGCGTCGGACGGCACCAGCCGCAACGGCGAGGTCGTCAGCCGGTCGCCGGCCCGCGCCGGCAGCGTCAGCCGGAACTGGGCACCCTGCCCGGGAGCGCCCCACGCCTCCAGCCACCCGCCGTGCAGCCGGGCGTCCTCCACGCTGATCGAGAGGCCGAGGCCCGTGCCGCCGGTCTGCCGGGCGCGGGACGGGTCGGCCCGCCAGAACCGGTTGAACACCAGCTTCTCCTCGCCCGGCTTGAGTCCCACACCGTGGTCCCGGACGGTGATCGCCACCGCGTTCTGGTCCATCCCCAGCGTGATCCGCACCGGTTTGCCCTCGCCGTGCTCGACCGCGTTGCCGACCAGGTTGCGCAGCACCCGCTCGACCCGGCGCGGGTCCACCTCGGCGATCACCGGCGTGTCCGGTACGTCCAGCTCGATGGCCACCCCCACCCGCTCGGCCAGCCCGGCCAGCCGCTCGGTCACCCGGTGCACCACCGGCACCAGGTCGGTCGGCTCGGCGTCCAGCATCGCGAAGCCGGCGTCGAAGCGGCTGATCTCCAGCAGGTCGGTGAGCAGCTCCTCGAACCGGTCCAGCTCGGCCTGGAGCAGCTCGGCGCTGCGGGCCACCGCCGGGTCGAAGCCGTCGCGCTCGGCGAAGATCAGGTCGGCGGCCATCCGGACCGTGGTCAGCGGCGTACGCAGCTCGTGCGAGACGTCCGAGGTAAACCGGCGCTGCAACCGCGACATCTCCTCCAGCCGGAGGATCTGCCGTTGCAGGTTGGTCGCCATCTGGTTGAACGAGGCGGCCAACAGGGCCAGATCGTCCTCGCCGTTGACCACCATCCGCTGGTCGAGCAACCCGGCGGAGAGCCGCTGGGCGGTCCGGGCGGCCACCCGTACCGGGGTCACCACCAGCCGGGTGACCAGGGCGGCGAGCAGGCCGAGCAGGAGGACCAGGGCGGTGCCGGTGGCGACCACGGTGGCCCGGGCGTCGGCTGCGGTGGCGTCCTGCCGGGCCAGCGGTACGAGGTAGTAGAGCTCCAGCTGCCCGAACTGGGTCGGCACCGGCGAGCCGTAGACGAGGTACTTGGTGCGTTGGTCGCCGAGGACCCCGGTACGGATCTGGTGGGCCACGTTGCCGGCGGCGACGGAGGCCCGCAGCTCCGGTCCGATCAGCGGGCGCAGCTCGACCTCCGGGGAGGTACGCGGCGAGATGACCCCGTTGGTGTTGTCCCCGATGATCGCGACCACCACGCCGCTGCTCTGCGTCGGGTCACCGCCGGCCAGGTAGTTCACCGTGCCGTCGATGGTGTCCCGGAGCTGGGCGTCCTCGGCCCGGCTGTAGAGGTTGAACTGCTTCGAGGCGTAGTCACTGCCGTTCTGCAGCCGCTGCAGGACGTCGGTCTCGGCGTTCTCCAACAGGATGCCGGTGATCTTGTCGGCGATCAGGTAGGCGAAGCCGCCCACCAGCAGGCTGGACGCCACCAGCGTGATGGTCACCACACGAAGCTGGAGCGACCGCCGCCAGGCCCCGTGCAGGCCGGAGACCAGCCCGGCCGCCCAACCGGTGAGGGCACGCCACAACGCCCGCGCCATGCGCAGCCAGCGCGACGCGGTGGTCGGCGAGTCGGGGGGCGGGGAGGTCACCACAGTGACCACCAGGCTATCCGGTGCCCGCCTTGTAGCCCACGCCGCGCACGGTGAGGATGATTTCGGGTCGCTCCGGATCCGGCTCGATCTTGGCGCGCAGCCGCTGCACGTGCACGTTCACCAGGCGGGTGTCGGCGGCGTGCCGGTAGCCCCAGACCTGCTCCAGCAGCACCTCGCGGGTGAAGACCTGACGCGGCTTGCGGGCGAGCGCGACCAGCAGGTCGAACTCCAGCGGGGTCAGCTTCACCTCCTCGCCGTCCCGGCTGACCGTGTGCGCCGGCACGTCGATCGAGATCTGGTTGCCGGGCGGGCCGATGGTGAGCAGCTCGGGTGCCACGTCCTCGCCCCGGCGCAGCCGGGCCCGCATCCGGGCCACCAGCTCCTTGGGCTTGAACGGCTTCACCACGTAGTCGTCGGCCCCGGACTCCAACCCGAGCACCACGTCGACGGTGTCGCTCTTGGCGGTCAGCATGACGATCGGCACGCCGGACTCGCCCCGGATCGCCCGGGCCACGTCGATTCCACTCATACCGGGCAGCATCAGGTCGAGCAGGACGATGTCGGGCCGGCTCTCGCGGAACGCGGCCAGCGCCCGTTCCCCGTCCGCGACGAAGGAGGGCACGAAGCCCTCGCTGCGCAGCACGATGCCGAGCATCTCGGCGAGGGCAGGGTCGTCGTCGACCACCAGTACCCGAGCTCTCATGGGGTTTATCGTTCCATCCCCGTTCGGTTCGAAGGGTTCGGCATCATCACGGCACGGTACTGCGACCCGCGGCCACGCACCACAGCTGACAGGCCAGGACCTTCCGCGTGGCGTGCCACGGCGGACAGGTCCACCGGAGCAGGACCGGCCGTGCAACCATGATCCCTCGGGCACCTCGTGCCCGCCACCACCGCTCGTCCGCCAGGAGTACGCGTGCCCGACGTCGGCCCGACCGCAGTGCTCCCGCGCCGCCCGCTGACGGTGGGCGAGCTGCTGGACTCGGCCGTCCTGCTGCTTCGCGGCCAGGCCCGGCTGCTGATCCCGCTCGCGGTCCTGCTGTCCCTCGGCGAGCAGCTGCTGCTGCACCCGCTGCGGCTGCTGGCCGACGCCCGAGCGCCCGCGTGGTGGCTCGACCCCGACAAGATCGGCTGGTACTGGCTGCTGCTGGCGGTCGGCGCCGGCACCGAGGCGCTGATCATCGCCCTGCTGGGCAACCCGGCCGCCCGGGGCGCGGCGGCGGCGCTGCTCGGCCGCCGGGCCGAGCCGGGCGAGCTGCTGCGCCCGGCCGGGGCCCGGTGGGGCGCCACCCTGCTGATCGCGGTCGCGGTCGGGCTCACCGTGTGTCTCGCCGGGGTGGCCGGGCCGGCCTGGTTCGCCGCGTACGGGCTGCTCGGCGCCGTCGTCCCGGTGCTGGTGGTGGACCGGGTCCCGGCGTACCGGGCACCCTGGCGCGCGCTCACGCTCGCGGTACGCGCCGGTGGGCGGTTCGCCGGCATCCGGCTCCTCGGCTATCTCGGCTGGTGGCTGATCCGGCTCGGCATCGGCCTCGGCGCCTACTACGGTCTCGCGCTGCTCGGCCTTTTCGACGTCTCCGCCTGGGCGCTGCCGGTCGCCACGGTCACCTGGGCCGGGGTGAACGCGCTCGCGTACCCGGCGCTGGCCTGCCTCGACGCGGTGCTGCACCTGGAGACCCGGATGCGCACCGAGGGGCTGGACATCCGGCTCTCCCGGGCCCCGGCCGGGATCCCGGAGCCCGCCCTGCTGGCGGTGCGGCGGTGAGCCGTTGGTGGACCGAGGCGGTCGCCGCGATCGGGGACGTCGTACCGCTGCCGCTGGCTGCCCTGCTCGTCCTACTCGCCGCGCTGCTGGCCGCCCTGGCCTGGTATTTCTTCCCGGCCTGGGTGCCCACCCGGCTGCCCCGGCCACACCTGCCCCGGCTGCGCCTCCCTCGGCTCCGGCTCCCCCGGCTGCGGCTGCCGAGGCTGCGGCTGCCCCGACTGCGGCGACGCCGGCCGGCGCCCCGGTCGGCGGACGACGCGCCGCCGGTGCCCGCGCCCCGCGCGGCCGAGCCGGTGGCCACCGCGTCCGGCAGCCACGCCGACCGGCTCGCCGCCGAGGGCCGGTACGCCGAGGCGGTCCGGGAACGGCTCCGCGGCATGGTCCGCGAACTGGTCGACCGGCGGGTCGTCGAGATCCGGCCCGGAATGACCGTCACCGAACTGACCGCGGCGGCGGCCCACGCCCGACCCCGGGTGCACCCCACCCTGCACGCCGCCGCCACGATCTTCTCCGACCTCTGGTACGCCCAACGACCGGCCACCCGGGAGCACGACCACCGGATGCGCGACCTCGCCACCGACCTGCACCGCGAGCTGACCGGGGAGGGTGAGCACAGGTGACCGCCACCCTCGACCCGCCCCGCCCGGTGGCTCCGACCTCCGCCCGACGCCGTCGGCACCGGCTGCTGGTCCCGCTCGGGCTGGCCGTGGTGCTGATCGTGGCCACCCTGGTCTTCCACGCCATCGACCAGCCCGACGCCACCGACCGGGGCTTCCTCTCTCCGGCCGCCACCGGCGACGACGGCGGCAGCAAACTGGCCGAGGCGCTACGCGAACAGGGCGTGACCGTACGCCGCGAGACCGACACCCGGCAGGCGCTGCGCGCCGCCCAGGCCGGCCCGACGACGTTCTTCGTACCGGCCCCGGAGCTGGTGCACCCGAGCACCGTCGCCGCCCTGGCCGACCTGCCGACCGGCAGCCGGCTGGTGCTGGTCGACCCGTCCCGGTGGGCGCTCGCGGGGCTGGACGTGCCGCTGGCGTCGACCGAACGCCGGTGGGCCACCCGGGCCACCACCCCGGACGCCGACGGCCGCCGCTGCCCCCTCGCGGAAGCCGACCGCGCCGGCACCGCCGCCGCCGACCGGCAGCGCTACGCGGCCCAGGGCAGCGCGACCGTCGACCGCTGCTACTCCGGAGGGCTGGTCCGGCTGCCCCGGGCTGTCGAAGTGGTGGTGATCGGGGCCAGCGACCCGTTCCGCAACGACCGGATCGACGAGTGGGGCAACCGCGCCCTCGCCACCGGCCTGCTCGGCGGCGATCGCCGGTTGGTCTGGCTCGACCTGCCCGGCCCGGACCCCGCACCCGACGGGCCGGGCCGGGCATCCGGCCAGGAGGGCGACGGCCGGCCGACCCGTCCGTCCCAGCGCCCGGACGACCGGGCGGAGCGCCCGCAGCAGCAGGACAACCCGCTCTGGGACGCCTTCCCGACCTGGTTCTGGGCCCTGCTGGCCCAGCTCGCGCTGGCCGGGCTGCTGGTGGTGCTCTGGCGGGCCCGCCGGCTCGGCCCGCCCGTGCCGGAGCCGCTGCCGGTGACCGTCCGCTCCGCCGAGACGGTGCTCGGTCGGGCCCGCCTCTACCGGCGGGCCGGCGCCCGAGGGCCCGCCGCCGAGACCCTGCGCGCCGCCGCGCTGGCCCGGCTACGGCCCCGGCTCAACCTGCCGCCCGACACACCGCCCGCCGAGGTGGCCGTCCGGGTCGCCGAGTACGCCGGCGACGACGTCGAGCGGGTGGCGGAGCTGCTGCACGGCGCCCCGCCGACCACCGACCAGGAACTGCTGGAACTGGCCCACGGCCTGGACGCCCTGACCCGTACCCTCGTCCACCCGACCGAAGGAGATCCCCGGTGACCGGACCCGTCTTCGCCGCCGCGCCGGCCGTCGCGCAGCCCGACGCCCGCGCCGCCCTGCACCGGCTGCGGGCCGAGGTGGCCAAGGCCGTCGTCGGGCAGGACGCCGTCGTCACCGGCCTGGTGATCGCGCTGCTCTGCCGCGGGCACGTGCTGCTGGAGGGCGTGCCCGGGGTGGCCAAGACCCTGCTGATCCGGACCGTGGCCACCGCGCTCGACCTGCGATCCAAGCGGGTCCAGTTCACCCCCGACCTGATGCCCGGCGACGTCACCGGGTCACTGATCTTCGACCCGCGCACCGCCGCGTTCACCTTCCGGGAAGGGCCGGTCTTCACCAACCTGCTCCTCGCCGACGAGATCAACCGGACGCCCCCCAAGACCCAGTCGGCGCTGCTGGAGGTGATGGAGGAGCGGCAGGTCTCCGTCGACGGCGAGCGCCGCCCGCTGCCCGAGCCGTTCATCGTCGCCGCCACCCAGAACCCGGTCGAGTACGAGGGCACGTACCCGCTGCCCGAGGCGCAACTCGACCGGTTCCTGCTCAAGCTGACCGTACCGCTGCCCAACCGCGACGAGGAACTGGGCGTGCTCCGCGCGCACCACGCCGGCTTCGACCCGCGCGACCTGCACGCCGCCGGCGTACGCCCGGTGGCCACCGCCGCCGACCTGGCCGCGGCCCGGGAGGCCGTCCACGGGGTGCACGTCGCCGAGCCGCTGCTCGGCTACATCGTGGACCTGTGCCGGGCCACCCGGGCCGCCCCGGCCCTGGAACTGGGTGCCTCGCCGCGCGGCGCCACCGCGCTGCTCAGCGCCGCCAAGGCGTGGTCCTGGCTGGCCGGACGGGACCATGTCACGCCGGACGACGTGAAGGCGGTGGCCCGGCCCACCCTGCGGCACCGGCTCCGGCTGCGCCCCGAGGTCGAACTGGAGGGCGTGAGCGTCGACTCGGTACTGGACGCGGTGCTGGCCACCGTGCCGACGCCGCGATGACCTGGCGGGCGGCGCTGCTGCTCGCCGCGGGCGCGGCCACCCTGCCGGCCTGGCCGGCGCCGTTTCTCGGCGTCGCCGTGATGACCGGTGCGGTGCTGCTCCTCGTCGCCCTCGACTGGGCCCTCGCGGCGCCACTGCACGCGCTCACCGCCACCCGCACCGGCGACCGGACGGTCCGGCTCGGCGGCACCGCCACGGTCACCCTGCACCTGGCCAACGCCTCCGGCCGTACGCTGCACGCCCAGGTACGCGACGCCTGGGTGCCCTCGGCGGGGGCCCGGCCGGACGTACCCCCGGGACAGCTGCTGACGGTCGAGCCCGGCGGCACGGCCGAGCTGCCGGTCCGCCTCACCCCGGCCCGGCGCGGCGACCGGCCCGCGGCGGCGCTCACCGTACGTTCCCTCGGCCCGCTGCGGCTGGCGTTCCGGCAACGCGCCGGCCGACCCGGCACGCCACCGTGGACGCTGCGCGTGCTGCCCCGCTTCGACTCCCGGCGGCACCTGCCCGAGAAGCTGGCGAAACTGCGGATCATCGACGGCGTCCAGGTGACCCGGGGACGCGGTCAGGGCACCGAGTTCGACACCCTGCGCGAGTACGTGATCGGCGACGACGTGCGCTCGATCGACTGGCGGGCCAGCGCCCGCCACTCGGACGTGCTGGTACGCACCTGGCGGCCGGAACGGGACCGGCGGCTGGTCTGCGTGCTGGACACCGGCCGCACCTCCGCCGTACGCGTCGGCGACGAGCCCCGGCTGGACACCGCGATCGACGCGGCGCTGCTGCTCACCGCGCTCGCCGCCCGGGCCGGCGACCGGGTCGACCTGCTCGCCGCCGACAGCACGGTGCGAGCGGCGGTGACCGGCAGCGGCCGGCCCGCCCTGCTCACCCGCCTGGTGGACGCGCTCGCCCCGCTCCAGCCGGCGCTGGTGGAGACCGACTTCGAGCTGATCGCCGGTGAGGTGCTGCGCCGAGAGCGGCGGCGCAGCCTGGTGGTGCTCTTCACCGCCCTGGAGGCGGGCCCGCTCGGTGAGGGCCTGCTCCCGGTGCTGCCCCGACTGGCCGCCCGGCACCGGGTGGTGATCGCGGCGACCCACGACCCGGTGCTCACCGGGCTCACCGCCGCCAAACCGGCCGGACCGGACGACGCGTACGCCGCCGCGTCGGCCTGGCGGGCGCTGGCCGAGCGGGACCGGGTCCGGGCCGCCCTGTCCCGGCACGGCGTGACCGTGGTGGACGCTCCCGCCGACCGCCTCGCCCCGGCGATCGCCGACACCTACCTGCGCCTCAAGTCCCTCGGCCAACTCTGACCCGGCCTGGAGGGGAGTCCGCGGCGGGCGGCGCGGGGGCGGGACGGGCGGCGCGGCGGCCGAGGAGCAGGGCGTACGACAGGAAAGCCAGCCAGACCGTGGCGCCGACGGCGACGCGGACGGCGACCGGCACCGGCGCCGGGGTAACGAACGCCTCCAGCAGCGCGGAGACCGCGAACAGCCCGACCAGTCCGGCGGCGACCACGATCGCCGACCGGCCCGCCTCGGCGACCGCCCGCCCCCGGCTGAGCTGGGCCGGCGGCGCGATCCACGCCCACGCGGTACGCAGCCCGACCCCGGCCGCCACGAAGATCCCGGTCAGTTCGAGCAGCCCGTGCGGAGTGATCAGGCCGAAGAAGACATCGCCCCGGCCGTACGAGATCATCACGCCGCCGACCACGCCGACGTTCAGCGCGTTCTGCCACAGCAGCCAGAACACCGGCACCACCAGCACCCCGGACGCCAGGCACTGCGCGGCGAGCCAGGCGTTGTGCGTCCACAGGTGGAAGGCGAAGGTCGGCGCGGAGAACTCAGTGTAGTAGCCGGCGAAGCCCGAGTCCACGAGTTCCTTGGCGGTGTCCTCGCCGACGAACGCGGCGGCGGTGTCCGGGTGGCCGGCGACGAACCACATGAGAAAGAAGCTCAGCGCGGTGAATCCGGTGGCCACCGCGCACCACCAGGGCCACGCCCGGTAGAGCGCGGCCGGCAGGTCGGCGAGGAGGAAGCGACCCACCGCGGCCCAGGACGGCCGGGGCCGTCCGGTGATCCGGGCCCGAGCCGCGAGCACCAGTTGGGACAGGCGGTTGACCAGCACCGGATCGGGTGAGCGGCTACGCAGCGCGCTGAGGTGGGTGGCGGCCCGCTGATAGAGGGCCACCAGCTCGTCGACCTCGGCCGCGTCGAGCCGGCGTCGGCCGGTCAACTGCTCCAGCCGCCGCCACTCGGCGCCGTGCGCCGCCACGTACGCGTCGAGATCCACTCCGCCTCCCCCGTCCGGCGCCAATAGTGTTCACTGTCCGAGTGCGCGCGCAACCTCCCCCACCCTCCGGATGGGCCGACGCCGGTCTGGTCAGCGGCGAGGCGGTCGAGCTGGACGTCCGCGCCGCCCGCCTGGGCTCCCGGGTGCTCGCCCTGCTGATCGACCTGGTGGCCCAGCTGGTGGCGGCGGTGCTGCTCGGGATCGGGTTGTCGCTGGCGCTGCTCAGCCTCGGCGATGTCGTGGACGGCGCCCTGTTCGGCGCGTCGCAGACCGTGCTGGTGATCGTCGTGCTGATCGGCTACCCGGTGCTGATGGAACGGTTCGCCGGGGGCCGGACGCTGGGCAAGCTGGCCGTGGGGCTGCGGGTGGTCCGAGCCGACGGCGGGCCGGTCGGGGTCGGCCAGTCGCTCACCCGGGCCCTGGTGGGCGTCGCGGTGGAGTGGCCGGGGCTGGTGCTGCCGCTGCTGAGCTGGGCGGCGAGCGTGACGGTGATGCTGACCGACCCGCGCGGGCGGCGACTGGGCGACCTGGTGGCGGGCACCCTTGTGGTGCACACCCGGGGCGCGGGGACCTGGCGACCCGCCCCGTCGCCCGTACCACCGCTGTTCGGCTGGGCGGGGACGCTCGACCTGACCCGACTGGACGACGGGTTGGCGCTGGCCGTCCGGCAGTACCTCGGCCGGGTGCACCAGCTCGCCGAGCCGGACCGGACCCGGCTGGCCCGGGAGCTGTGGGCCGAGGTCGCGGCGGTCACCTCGCCGCCACCGCCCTGGGCCGCGCCGGAGTCGGCGTACCTGGCCGCCGTACTGGCCGAGCGGGGCCGGCGGGCGGCGTACCGGCTGGGACGCAGCCGGGCGGCCACCGCGACGCTCTGGCCGGAGCTGGTCCCACCGCCCGTCGTGGTCCCGCCGCCGCTCGCCCCGGTGCCGCTCGCTCGGCCGGCACCGCTCGCCGCACCGGCCGCGGCCGCGTTGCGGCCCGCCGTGCCCACCCAGCCCGAGCCGGTACGCGGACCGGAAGCCCGCCAGGACCCTGCTCGCTCCGGCAAGTAGGGGCGCGTTCACAGCGACCGCGAGACCACTCGATCCAGGATCGAATGTGATCTTGCGAGTGGTGGCCGAACCAGGGCTGAGCTGATCAGGAGAAGAGCGCGCGGCCCCACCAGTCGGCAGCGTCGCGGACGCCCGGCGGGCAGGCGAACAGCCCGCTGGAGACGTGCCGCAGGTACTCGTTCATCGCGTCGTGCCGGGCGAGCCGGGTCTGGATCGGCACGAACTGCTTACGCGGGTCACGCTGGTAGGCGATGAAGAAGAGCCCGGCGTCGAGCCGCCCCAGCCCGTCCGAGCCGTCGACGAAGTTGTAGCCGCGACGTAGCAGGTGCGCGCCGCCGTTCTGGTTGGGGTGGGCGAGCCGAACGTGCGCGGCCTCGGCGATGACCGGCTGGCCGTCGTCGCCCTTGGCGGCGAAGTCCGGCTCGTCGAACTCGCGGGTCTTGCCGAGCGGTGCGCCGCTGCCCTTGGTCCGGCCGACGATCTGCTCCTGCTCGGCGAGGGAACTGCGGTCCCAGGTCTCGATCTGCATCCGGATCTTGCGGGTGACCAGGTACGACCCGCCGGTCATCCAGTCCGGCCCGTCCCCGGGCTGGGCCCAGAGCTGTTCCCGGAGCAGGCTGGCGTCCTCGGCCTTCAGGTTGGCGGTGCCGTCCTTGAAGCCGAACAGGTTACGCGGCGTGGCCTGGTCCCGCGACGTCGACGACGTACGCCCGAAGCCGAGCTGCGACCAGCGGACGCTGACCACGCCCATGCCGATGCGGGCCAGGTTACGGATGGCGTGCACCGCCACCTGCGGGTCGTTGGCGCAGGCCTGGATGCAGATGTCGCCGCCGGAGATCTCCGGCTTGAGCGCGTCGCCGGCGAAGTGCGGCAGGTCGGCCAGCGCGGCGGGACGCCGGTCGGCGATGCCGAACCGGTCCGCGCCCTGGGCGTCGCGGAACAGCGTCGGGCCGAAGCCGACGGTGATGGTGAGCTGCGACGGGGGCAGCCCGAGCGCCTCGCCGGTGTCGTCCGGCGGGGCCTCCGGCATGCCGCCGACCGCGCCGATCAGCCCGGCGTCCTTGCCGGCGGTCATCCGGGCCGCCGCGGCGGTCCACTCCTGCAACAGCGCGACCAGCTTCGCCCGGTCCTTGGTGATCACGTCGAACGCGACGAAGTGCAGCCGGTCCTGGGCCGCAGTGGTGATGCCGGCCTGGTGCTCACCGTGGAACGGCACCGCCCCGGCGGCCGTGTCGCTGGCCGCCGCGTGGTCACCGCCACGGGCCAGCGCGCCCGCGCCACCCGCCACCCCGGCCACACCGGCCACTCCGACCCCGGCCAGGGTGATCGCCCGCCGCCGGGACAGGGTGGCCCCTCGCGGCGCCTCGGCGGGTGCCGCCTGGGTGTGCTGCTCGCTGCGCTCGCTCATGCCGCCTCCTCCCTACGGTCGGCGTCGCCACGAGCCACAACGGCTCTGATGGTTCGCTCGCTGCGCTCGCTCACGCCGCCACCTCCACCGGCCGTCACCGGGCGACGACCGCGGCCACCTTGCTGACCGGTTCGGCCAGCGCGTTGATGCTGTCCGAGAGTTCCTTCAGCTCGGCCGCGCTGAGCTGGGTGTGCAGCTTCCAGCCGTCGCCGACCCGGTGCTTGCCGAGGGCCTTCTCGACGTTGGCGAACTCGGTGTCGAGCTGGGAGATCAGCTCGGGCGAGCGCTGCTCCAGCGCCGGGCGCAGCGCGGCGATGGCCGCCTTGGCGCCCTCCAGGTTGGCGCTGAAATCCCAGAGGTCGGTGTGCGAGTAACGCTCCTCCTCGCCGGTGATCTTGCCGCTGGCGACCTCGTCGAGGAGCCCCTTGGCGCCGTTGGCGAGCTGGAGCGGGGTGAGCTTCTCCGCGTTGGCCTTCTCCACCAGGGCCTTGACGTCGGTGACCAGCTGATCGGCGATCGGGCCGTCCTTGCTGATGTCGCCGGTCGTCCAGAGGTCCTTCTCAAGCCGGTGGTAGCCGGTCCACTCCATGCCCTCCTCGATGACCTCTTCCCGGCCGTCGATCTTCGGGTCGAGGTCGCCGAAGCTCTCCGCCACCGGCTCGATCCGCTCGAAGTAGGTGCGGGCCACCGGGTACAGCGCCTTGGCCTTCGCCACGTCGCCGGCCTTGACCGCGGCCGCGAACTCCTCGGTCTTGGCCAGCAGCGCGGTGGTCTGGCTCTGCACGTACCGCTGGTAGTCGGCGGTGGCCTGGCTCAACGCGGCGTCGGGCGCGACGGAGGCGGCGGTGCCGCTGACCTTCAGCGCACCCCGGATGCCCCGGCCACTCATCCCGGGCTTGCAGGCCGTCTCGTACGTGCCGGCGGCCAGTTCGACGCGCAGCTCGCGGCTCAGCCCGGGGGCGATGTTCTCCACCTCGCCCATCACCCGGTCACCGGCGGCGTAGACGTAGAACTCGTTGACCTTGGACCCGGAGTTGGTGATCGAGAAGGTCACCTGACCGGCCTCCACCTCGGTCGTGCCGACCTCGCAGGCGGTGTCGGTGGCCTTGACCACGATCGGCCCGCCGGCCTTCGCGTCCTTCTTGTCGCCGCTGCAGCCGGCCAGGCCGGCGACGGCGAGCACCCCGGCTGCGGCGGGCGCGACGAGTCGACTGGTACGCATCGGTGCTGTGTCTCCTCTGGGCAGGTGAGCGGGGCGGTCAGGCGCGCTGGGGGGTGGGTGCGGGAACGTCGGTCGCGGCCGGCTTGGCCGGGGCAGCCGGCCGGCCCGGCTTGCGCAGGAAGAGCACCATCACCGGCACCGCGTACGCCACCCAGGCGACCATCTCGAGCACGCTCGGCGTGGGGGTGATGTTGAACATGCCGCTCAGCAGGGTCGCGTACCAGGTGTTCGGGTCGAGCACCGAGGAGATGTCGAAGGCGTGGGTGTTCAGGCCGGGCACCACATCGGCCTCCTGGAAGTCGTGCACGCCGTACTTGAAGATGCCGGCGGCGACCAGGATCAGCAGCGCGCCGGTCCAGGTGAAGAACTTGCCCAGGTTGAGCCGGAGGGCGCTGCGGTAGAGCAGGAAGCCGATCACCACGGAGGTGGCGATGCCGCCGATCAGCGCGAGCAGCGGTCCACGGCCCGTGCCACCGGCCGCGCTCTCGGCGGCGGAGTAGAAGATCAGCGCGGTCTCAAGGCCTTCCCGGATGACCGCGAGGAAGGCCATCCCGGTCACCGCGAACGCGCCGACGGCGAGCGCCTCGCTGAGCTTGCCCCGCAGCTCACCGGCGATGCTCCGGGCGGCCTTGCGCATCCAGAAAATCATGAAGGTGACGAACACCACGGCGGCGACGGAGGTGACGGCGTCGAAGAGTTCACGCTGCTTCGAGGTGTTGAGCAGCGTGGTCGAGGTGTACTCGATCAGCCAGCCGAAGAACACCGACAGCGCCACGGCCAGACCGACCCCGAGCCACACGTGCGGCAGCCGGTTGCGGCGATCCGACTTGACCAGGAACGCGACCAGGATGCTGACCACCAGGGTCGCTTCCAGGCCCTCCCGCAGGCCGATCAGGTACGTGGCGAACATCGGTACTCCGTCGTCGGTTAGGCACGCCTCAGTTAACTTAGGGCAGCCATACCTTCCTCCTGATCGGGGATCGCGTCAAGTCGTTCACGACAACGTCACCCGGTCCGCGCGTCAGCCTCTCCCGCAGGTGGCGGGGGCACCAGGGCCGTTCGGCCCGACCCGATCACGGGAGCCGGCGCGCAGCGCCGGAGGAGGCGGGTGTCCGCGTACGCGAAGGGGACCGGGACGGCCGCGCGGCGGCCAACCCCGGTCCCCTCCGGGCGTGGCTCAGTACCGGTAGTGCTCCGGCTTGAACGGGCCCTCCTGCGGCACGCCGAGGTAGGCGGCCTGCTCCTTGCTGAGGGTGCTCAGCTTGGCGCCGAGGGCGTCCAGGTGCAGCCGGGCGACCTTCTCGTCCAGGTGCTTGGGGAGCACGTACACGCCGACCGGGTACTCGTCGGTCTTGGTGTAGAGCTCGATCTGGGCGATGGTCTGGTTGGCGAACGAGTTGGACATCACGAAGCTCGGGTGGCCGGTGGCGTTGCCCAGGTTCAGCAGGCGGCCCTCGGAGAGCACGATGATGGCGTGCCCGTCGTCGAACTTCCAGAGGTCGACCTGCGGCTTGATGTTCTCCCGGGTGACGTCCGAGCGCTTCGCCAGGCCGGCCATGTCGATCTCGTTGTCGAAGTGGCCGATGTTGCCGACGATGGCCTGGTGCTTCATCCGGGCCATGTGCTCGTTGGTGATGACGTTGAAGCAGCCGGTGGCGGTGACGAAGATGTCCGCCTGCTCGACCACGTCGTCCAGGGTGGCGACCTGGTAGCCGTCCATCGCCGCCTGGAGCGCGCAGATCGGGTCGACCTCGGTCACCACGACCCGGGCACCCTGGCCGCGCAGCGACTCGGCGCAGCCCTTGCCCACGTCGCCGTAGCCGAGCACGACGGCCATCTTGCCGCCGATCAGCACGTCCGTGGCCCGGTTGATGCCGTCGATGAGCGAGTGGCGGCAGCCGTACTTGTTGTCGAACTTGCTCTTGGTCACCGAGTCGTTGACGTTGATGGCCGGGAAGAGCAGGGTGCCGTTGCGGTGCATCTCGTAGAGCCGGTGCACGCCGGTGGTGGTCTCCTCGGTGACGCCCTTGATGCCGGCGGCGATCCGGGTCCAGCGCTGGCCGTCCTCGGCGAGCGAGCGGTGCAGCAGCTCGAGGATGACGGCGTATTCCTCGGAGTCGGCGGACTCGACCGGCGGCACGACGCCGGCCTTCTCGAACTCGGCGCCCTTGTGGACCAGCAGGGTGGCGTCACCGCCGTCGTCGAGGATCATGTTCGGGCCCTGCCCGTCCGGCCAGGTGAGCACCTGCTCGGTGCACCACCAGTACTCCGGGAGGCTTTCGCCCTTCCAGGCGTAGACCGGGACGCCGGCCGGGGCCTCGGGGGTGCCGTCCGGGCCGACGACGATCGCGGCGGCGGCGTGGTCCTGGGTGGAGAAGATGTTGCAGGACGCCCAACGGACCTGCGCGCCGAGCGCCACCAGGGTCTCGATGAGGACCGCGGTCTGGATGGTCATGTGCAGCGAGCCGGTGATGCGGGCGCCGGCGAGCGGCTGGGCGTCGGCGAACTCGCGTCGGATCGCCATCAGTCCGGGCATCTCGTGCTCGGCGAGCCGGATCTCCTTGCGCCCGAACTCGGCGAGCGACAGATCCGCCACCTTGTAGTCGCCCTCGGCGAGGGTGCTCGGCCGGGCTCCGGATGACGCGCCGCTGGGGGCCGCCGGGAGGGTGCTGGTCATGGAAGCTCCTGTCGAACGAAGTACTGCGCAGCCTTTCACCTTACGCGCGTGGCCGCCTTCACCCGTGCCCGGTTGTCCGAGGATGTCCGAACCGATCGCCGGAAAGCGCACGGGGCGGTCGGTCGTGAACGGACTCTCCGCCCACGGCCCGGCCGCCCCGTGCATCCCCCCGGTTTGGTTCCCCGCGCGTTACCGAGACCTTCGTCGCGACAACGCTGCGCATCCACAGACTCACACCGGGCAGCCCAGGCGTCAACCGATTCCGGAAAAGTCGGACTCACACCTTCTGGCGAGGTGGGGTGGGGTCAGGAGAGGGCGCAGCTGGCGACGTAGGCCTGGCCCTCGCCGAGGATGACCAGCGGGCCGGCGGACGCGCTGCCCACCGCCGCCTGCCCCGGCGCGAGCACGACCGTGCCCACCCCGTCGTCGACGGTGAGCCCGCCGGTCGGGCAGAGCACCACCCGCGGCCCCGGCAGCGCCAGCCGCACCGCCGGATCGCCGGCCGCCAACTCCACCCGGTGCAGCGCGAAGTCCTCGACCGGCACCGGCCAGGTCACCACCCCGGGCCCCACCGGCACCGGCGTGACCACCGGCTCGTCGAGCACCTCGAACCGCAGTACCCGCAGCAGCTCGTCCACGTCGACCCGCTTGGGCGTGAGGCCACCGCGCAGCACGTTGTCACTGGCCGCCATGATCTCCACGCCGGTGCCCCGCAGGTAGGCGTGCAGGTTGCCGGCCGGCATCCAGATCGCCTCGCCCGGCGTCAGCCGCACGTGATGCAGCAGCAACGCCACCAGCACCCCCGGGTCGGCCGGGTAGTCCACCGCCAGGCCACGGGCCAGCGCCGCGTCCGGCCCGGCGACCTCCGCCGCCAGCACGTCCGCCACCAGCCCGGACCGCTCCGCCGCCGGCCAGCTCAACAGCAGGCGTACGGCCTCCCGCAGCCCCGCCGGCCCGCCACGCAGCGCCGCCACCACCGGCTCCAGCGCCGGTACGCCGAACGCGGCGATCGCCGCCGCCGACTCGGCCGGGTCACGGAATCCGCAGAGCGCGTCGAAGTCCGACAGCGCGACCAGCAGCTCCGGCTTGTGGTACGGGTCCACGTAGTTGACCCGCTCGGCGTCGGCCGCGTGCCCCGCCCGCGCCTGCTCGGCGTCCGGGTGGGCCTGCAGACTCAACGGGGCGTCCGCGGCCAGCACCTTCAGCAGGAACGGCAACCGGATACCGAACCGACCCACCAACCGCTCGCCCAACCAGTGGTCCGGCTCGGCGATCAGCAGCTCGGTGAGGCTGACCGGGGATCCGTCCCGGTCCACCGTGGCCGGGGCGCCCGGATGGGCACCCAGCCACAGCTCCGCCTCCGGCCCGTCACTCGGCACCGGGCGCCCCTGCAACCGCGCGATCGCGGTACGGGAGCCCCAGGCGTAGTCGCGGATCCGGCCCTGCAACAGCTCCACGGTCAGCTCCCGGGCCGCCCGGCCACCTCGTCGGGTCCGCCCTCCGACTGCACCGCCGCGCCCGACGCGGTGCCCGCGCCCGACGCGTGATAGATGTCCGGCTCCAGGTAGATCACCCGGGCGATCGGCACGGCATCGCGGATCCGCGCCTCGACCGCGTTGATGTCCCGGGCCAGATCATCGGCCGTCTCGCACGGCGACACCGCGATCTTCGCGGCCACCATGAGCTCCTCCGGGCCCAGGTAGAGGGTCTTCATGTGGATGATCCGCTCGACCTCCGGGCCACCGACGACCGCCCGCTCGATCGCGGCCAGGTCCGTCGGCTCGGCGCCCTCCCCGAGCAGCAGACTCTTGGTCTCGATGGCGAGAATGATCGCGATGATCACCAGCAGCACGCCGATCATCGCGGTGCCGAGCGCGTCCCACCTGCCGTTGCCGGTGGCCAGCGTCATCCCCACGCCGAACAGCGCGAACACCAGACCGATCAGCGCGCCGAAGTCCTCCAGCAGCACCACCGGCAGCTCGGGCGCCTTCGCCCGCCGGACGTACCGCACCCACGACTGGCTGCCCCGGGTCACGTTGGCTTCCTTGATCGCGGTACGGAACGAGAAGCCCTCCATCACGATCGCGATCACCAGCACGGCCACCGGCACCACCCGCCAGCTCGTGATCGGCACCGGGTGCGACCACTTGTGGTACGCCTCGTAGAGCGCGAACAGGCCGCCCAGGCTGAACAGCACGATCGACACGATGAACGCGTAGATGTAGCGCTCCCGGCCGTAGCCGAACGGGTGCTGCGCGGTCGCCTCCCGCTTGGCCCGCCGGCCGCCGAGCAGCAGCAAACCCTGGTTGCCCGAGTCGGCGACTGAGTGGATCGCCTCGGCCAGCATCGACGAGGAGCCGGTCAGCAGGTACGCGACGAACTTGGTGACGGCGATGCCGATGTTGGCCGCGAGGGCGGCGACGATCGCCCTCGTCCCACCGCCCGCGCTCACGCTTCTACTCGCTCGATGCGGCAGGTGCTCACTGGTTCGCCAGCTCCTTCATCTCCGTGATGGCCGGAACGGCCATCGGGTCCAACCCGTGCGCCAGGGCGAGATAGACCGAGGCGAAGTCCGGGACCGCCATCAGCGAGGCGAGTCGTTCCAGCGCGGAACCACCCTCGGCGGTCACCACGTCACAGCGCACCCCACGCCGCTCGGCCAGGGTCTGCACCGCGTCGGCCCGCCGCTCCTCCACCGCGAGCGGCTCGTCGGTGTCGTCCTCGGCGTTGAGCCCACCGTCGCGCAGCAGCACCAGCCGCAGCCGGGTGGCGTCCACAGCCGTCTCGTCCGGATCGGCGAAGATGTCCCGCTCCCCCTCGGCCAGCCCGCCGAACACCCCGTCGAGCAGCCCGACCCGGCCCCGCCCCGCCTCGCCCAGCGCCCCGGTCACCACCGGGTAGCGGGCGTTGGCCGAGAGCGTGTCACCGAACCGACGGGCGGCCACGGTGGCCAGCGGCGACGAACCCCAGACGATCGGGATCGACCCGGCCAGCCCCAGGGCCAGCGACTTGGCCGGGTTGACGAAAGACTCGGCGGTGGGGCGGCAGCGGTCGGCGTCCGCGTCCAGCCGGGCCGCGGTCTCGGCCAGGTCCGCCTCGTTGACCTTCACCAGCCCGAGCGTACGGGCGGCGAGCAGCACCGGCACGGTGACCGCCCAGAGACTCGCCCGGGCCGGAGCCCGCCGGGGCACCGGGATGAACGGCGCCCGGGCCCGCTCGGCCACCGACTGGAGCTGCGAGTCCGGCGCACCGACGGCGACCAGGCGGGCACCCCGGCGATGCGCGGCCTCGGCGGCGCCCAGCGCCTCGGGGCTGCGGCCGGAGGCGCTGACCGCGATCACCACGTCGGCCGCGCCCACCCAGCCCGGCACGCCGGCGCTGCGGTGCGGGATCACCGGCACCGGGCAGCGCGGCCCAGCGACCGTGGCCAACACGTCCCCGGTACGCCCGGCGGTGCCGATGCCGGCGATGACCACCGCGCGCGGTCGACCCTCGTCGGCGAGCACGCTCAGGTTCGCCTCGGCCGCCAACGCCGCCGACTCGCGTACCTGGGCGCCGGCGGAGGCGGTGAACCGGAGCATCCCGCCCGGATCCCGCTCGGCCAGCAGATCGGCGTCGTCGAGCAGCGACTCGTCGGCGTGCCGGTGCCCGCTGACCCCGGCCGTACCTTCGATCACCGCTGCACCGCCGAGTCGCCGCGCGCGTCCTCCGCCGCGGGTCCACCGCGCGCCTCGTCCAGCAGCAGCACCGGCACGTCGTCCCGGACCTCGAAGATCCGACCGCATTCGGTGCAGGTCAGCGTCTGGGCCTGCGGATCGTAGTCGAGCGGGGCGTGGTGTGTGTCCGGGCAGGCGAGGATCTCGAGCAACTGCGGGTCCAGGGCCACGGCGCGGCTCCTTCCACGTATGCGGTCTCACCGGTCGGCGGTGCCGTCCGGCGCACGCGCGATCTTATCGGCGAACCGGTACGGACACCGCGCCACCGAGTAAGATCATCTCGGCCTGTCGATGCCCACCGGCCGCCGCGGCGCCGACCTCGGTCAGGTCGCCACCACACACCGTCACCGTAACCCTCGACGGGCGGCCGGGCTCCGGCTCAGCGGGGCCCGCCCGGCAGCACGCTGGTCGCGTCACCGCCCGGGGCCACCGGCGGCTCACCGCCCGGCCGGTTGGCCACGGCAGCGCCGTACACGTTGCCGGTCGGACGGGGCGACGAGAACCCGCCGTAGACGGTCGGGGTGGCCGGCTGCTGCCCGTACACCTGTCCCGCCACGGCCCCGGAGCGGTACGTGGTGCCACCCGCGGGGCGCGGCAGCGGAACCTGCGGGTAGGCGCCGGACTCCTCGACCTTGTCGGCGCGGTTACGCCGGACCAGCAGCGCGATCAGGGCGGCGCCGACGGCCACCAGGCCGATACCGAACCACATGATGGGAGAACCTCCTGAGGACGAGTCGGCTGCGGCGCGAGACCCGACGGTCGGGTCGACCGCGGCGGCCACGGACGACGGCTCGGTGTCACTCGGCGACGGGGTGTCGGCGCTCGGAGTCGGCGACGGCTTTCGCGTCGGCGACAGGCTCGCCGCCTTCGGCGCACCCACCACCCGGGCCGAGGTGTCGGCCTGGCCGAGCAGCCGACCGGCGGCGGTGCTCGCCACGCCGACCACGGTCAACTGGCCGCCGGGCGCGCCGGCCAGGAAGGCGACCCGATACCGGACCGTCTTTCCCTTCCCCTTGCAGAGCTCCGGCTTCTCCGGCGCGACGGGGGCCGTCGCCACGCCGCCGTCCCCGCCGGACACCCCGACGGGCTGCCACCGTTCACCGGTGTTGTCCTCCACCCGGACCTGATCGGGCCGGACACCGGCGAGCCGCAGCCCCACGGCGGTACGCAGCATCACGCACCCGTCGGTGCGCTTGCGCACCTCGACCGTGACCGTTCCCGGTGATCCGGCGACCGTGAAGCTGCCGGCAGAGCGAACCTTCACCCGGTCGTCGTCGGCCAGCGCCGGGGACGCCCCGACGGCCACCAGGCCGCCGAGCACCACGCCGACCGCGGCCAGCCGCGCCGCGTGCCGCCCCACCGACATCTCCACCTCACCGTCTCCACCCCGCCCCGGGGTACGCCGCGGGTCAGGCTACTACCGGCCCGGGGTGCCACCTGCCGATCGAGCGCCCGGTATGTGCGCCGCGACACGCCGGGCCGGCGGGCCCTCACGGTCAGGCGAGCGCGGCGGCCAGTGCCCGCCGGCACAGCCGGTCGGCCGTCCGCGTGGTCTCCGGCAGCCGGTACCGGGGTGTCAACGCCAGCACCCGGTCGGCGGCGTTGGCCAGACTCATCCGGTGGCCGACGCTGACGAACACCGGCTTCACCCCGTCCCGGGTACGCAGCACCCGGCCGACCACCTCACCGCCGTCGCACAGCGGCGTCCAGGCACCCCGCTCCGGCCCCGGCTCCACCCACTCGCCGACCAGCGGCGTCTTCCCCACCCCGATCGCGGGCACACCGGTGACCAGGCCGAGATGGCAGGCCAGCCCGAACCGGCGCGGGTGCGCCAACCCGTGCCCGTCGCAGACCAGCAGTTCGGGACGCACGGTCAGCCGATCCAGGGCCGCCAGCAGCGCCGGCAGTTCGCGGAACGCGAACAACCCCGGCACGTACTCGAAGGCGGGCCGGCCCACGCTGACCGCCTCGTCGACCACCGCCAGGGTGGCGGCGTCCAGCACCGTGACGGCCGCCGCGAGCCGGTCACCGCTCTCCGCGTACGCGACATCGAGGCCGGCCACCGTCGCCGGCGCGGCCGGGCCCGGCCCGACCAGGTCCACCCGCGACCGCAGTTCCTCCTGTACGCGCAGCGCCTCCGCCACGTCAGCCGGCGGCTCGTACCGCATCACACCGTCCCGCCGTCAGGAGGTCGCGATGGTCGGGTCGGCGCCCGGGTCGCCGGACTGCTGCAACTGCTCCTCGAACATCACGAACGTCCGCTGCCGGATACCCGCGATCAGCGCCGCCTCCTCTGGCGTGAAGGCACGATCCTCGGCCCTCGCGATGTCCTCGATGGCGTTGACCGTCTCATAGAGCGCGAAGATCGGACCCTCGCCCTTGAGGTAGCGGCCCCGCTCGGCCTCGGTCCGCTGCACGAACTGCTCCGGCGTTCGCACAAAAATGTCACCGCCCATGGCAAAGAGGATTTCGTCCACGATGTCGTTGGCTGGCCGCCAACCACCCGTCCCTCGATCCAGCCGCCAGGCGATGAGTCCACCTTCAGGCGTAGGCACGATCTTTACTGGCGTCTCATAGTAGTCGTAGTACCCGAACAGATCCGATCCGTGCACCTCGCCCGTCACTCCAGCCCCCCGTCCAGCGTCGATTGAAGAGCAGCCCAGAAGTGCTCACGCTGGCGCTGGACAACGCCCCTGCAAATGGCCAGTTCCGTCTGGGACATTTTACGGCCCTGCTCCTTGGCAACTGCCTCCAGGTCGCGCCCCACCTCGAACAGAGAATGCTCCCACTCGGCAACCTCATCGAGCGCAGCGAGCTGCAGTCGAAACTCGGCGACGTGTCCGGATGAAGTGCGCAGAATCATCTGCACATCCCGGTAGCCGCTCTTCTGGGGAGTACGGAATCTGTCCTCGAACCGAACAATTCGCACCTGCTCGTCACCCTGCAACGTCGCCAGACCGGCGTAGAGATCGCCGAGCCGCCGATAGGAGACCCGACCGGCCGCCAGGTCCAGCAGCCGCGACGCCTGTCCGCCGTACTTCGCCACCTTGTCCTCGGCCCGTTTCCTGTCCTTGGGTCCCGGCCGCGGCCAGTACTCCGCCCCGTGTGACGCCTCTGCCAGTCTCCGCCCCAGAGCATCGACCTCGACCTGAGCAGCGGCCGCAGCAGAGTACAACTGGTCCAGGTACTGCCGCTGGTAGGAAACGTCTCCCTGCCGTCCCGGGTCAAAGCCGGGTTGAAGCGCCGGCGGGCGGCCTACGTCGAAGTAAGAACTCACCTCCAACTGTTCAACGGTCAGTGGGGTGGGGAGTACGGGCGGGTCCGGTGCCGCAGCGACAGCAGCAGCACCGCGCTCGGCGATGTCGTTCAGGACGTCGCCGAGCACATCGATCGCCTGCTGGTGGCTGGCGAGGTGGTGCAGCGTGAGCGGCCTCGCGGTCAGCGAGTTGGCCAGTTCCGGCGTCGCCAGGATCACCCGGACCAGGTCGGGCCGCTGAGTCAACTGCTGTAGCAGCCGCTCGCCCAGCAGCGGTTCACCGCGTGGCGGTGCCTCCCAGGTCTGGTCGAGCATCTGCCGGACCCGTGCATCATCGAGCAGCCGCGCCACATCGCCGGCCGCTGCCTCGTCCAGCCCCGGCGTCAGCCGCCGCAGCGTCGGCCCGTCTAGGTGCTGCGCCAGTTCGACCGGGGTGACCCCGGCGGCGAAGACCTCGTCAAGGCTCGTACTCGCGGCGATCGCGTCCCGGACGAACAGGCCGGCCGAGATCCGCTCGGCGTGGGCGTCGAGGTGGGCCCGCCGCACGGCGTCCAGATCCGGCCCCGACATGCTGCCGGGAAACGAGGTGTCCGCCGCTCGGTGGAACGTGGTCGACTCCCCGAGCAGGTAGACACGGTTGAAGTCCGGCGGGTCGTCGTCGACGCCGTAATGCGGTGTTGGCGGATCAGGCGGTGTTGGCGGATCGGGCGGCCGTGGCGGGGCGGGTCGTTCCGACTGGTCGGGCAGAACGTTGAAGTCGCCAGGCGGCCGCCCGGCGAGCGGCATCGGCCGGCCGTCCGGTCCGAGCACCAGGGCATCGATCGCGACCGCATTGCTCTCGTGCCACACGCCGCTGTGGGTGTAGAGCGGACGGTCCCAGACGAAGCCCGACTGCGGGTCGAGGTACAGCACGGTGCCGTTCTGGTTCAGCGCCACCCAGGCGTGCGACCCTCCACCCTGCCAACTGGTGATGAGAAAGGCGTAGCTGCCGTGGCCACCGGCCAGCAGTTGCCCGTGCAGGTCCTGGTAGCCGCGTTCCACCATCTGCCGTACGCCGAGTTCGGTCGTCGGTGCGACGTCGGCACACAGCTTCTGGAACCGCCCTCCGGTGACCTCCTCGACCCGGCGTGGCCCGTCCGCCTCACCGTCTACGGGCCTGCGGACGTCCCCCTTGAGATAGCCGTCGAAGGTACGCGGCGCGGAGACCCGCGGTCGGCCGTGCATCCAGGTCTCGTAGAGCGACAGGGTGCAGTCGAGACAGTTGATTCCTCGGGTGGCATCCGCCTCCGGGCCGCCGTCGTTGGCGAGCCGGAACCAGCCGCCGTACCGGGGATCGGCGGTACGCACCACGGTGCCGTCCGGGTTGCGGGGCATCTGCCGCTCCAGGTCGGTCTGGTGCAGCGCGAGCGGCGGACGCAGCCCACCCCGTACGCCGTAGCAGCGGGAGCGGTCGATCGGCGGCGGATGACCGTCACCAGTGAGGGCGGAGCGATCCGGCGTCTCCACGGCACCGGGTGCGAGATCGGCGACATCATCGTTGATCCGGTAGAAGTCGGCGTCGTACTCGATCATCACCTCGGCCGGCACCAGCGATCCGGCTCGGACCTCACGGGCCTCTTCGCGCAACGTGTGGGCCTCGACGGCGGCGTCGTATGCCTCGTGGCGCCATCGCTGAGCCAACAGCTCACGGCCAGCGCGCTCGGCTTCGTCGGCTTGAGCATTCCACTCGTTTGCCCGCTGTTCATGGATCTCAGCCCGCTCGTGGAGCCAGCTGGCTTCCTCAGTGCGCCGCCTGTCCTCATACCATTCTCGCTGGTCCCGGAGATACCTCTGGTAGCGGCGTCGGTCGAGCGCTTCCCGATCTGCGGCCCACCATGCTGCCCACTCCTCGGGCGTGCTCCGGCGGGGTGGAAGCGGGCCGGAGGGACCTGGCAGGACCGGCGGCGGTCCGTCGGCGGGCTGGCGCGGTGCTGGAGCCAACGCCTCGAGCAGCGGGAAACGGGGGTTCGGCGTCGGCCGGGAGTCCGGAGCGTGGACGGTTGGCCCAGCCATCGAGTCTGCGCCGGGCCGGTGGGGCGGTGGCGTGTTCGATGGCCCGGGGTGTGGGGCCACGGTGCCGGCCGAGACACGGTCGGCGGGAAGCGGTGACGGGGTGTTCGGCCCGACGGAGGGCGACCCGCTCGCCATCGTAGGTGCCGCGCCCGTCTGCGCTGGCGTCACCTGGCTCGACGTGCCGGCATCGCCTCCCGTGATCGGCCGGGGCCCCGGGTCGGCGGCGACCGGATGGGTGCCCGCGACCGGATGGGTGCCCGCGACCGGCGACTCAACGGCCACCGAGGAGAGCGTGGGGCTGGCCACCACCTCAGGGTGGGGCCGGTGAGGGCCGGACTCGTCAACCGGCTGCACCGATCGCACGACGGAATCCGTCGACTGCTCCAAATGCGCGGCTGGGGAGAGGTGAGCTGCTGAAACCTCAGCATCCAGCCGTCGGGTTCCAGCCACTTCCGCGGCACCCGGGTCCGTCGAGCCAGCGTGGTGGACAGCGCCCGCGCCAGCTACGGGCGCGACGGTCTCGGGGTGTGGGGCGGGCATCGACCCAACCGGGTCGGGGGCACGCTGGGCCGGGATGGAACCGCCCCCGTCGACTGTCCCGGGCAGCGGAAGGGTCAGGTCCATCGGTGCCGATGACAGGCCGGCCAGCTTCCCGTCGAGCCGGTGGTGCAGGGCCGCGTCGGCCTGACTGGTGGTGGAGCCGCTGACACCGGAGACCGCCGCCCGGGCCACGTCCTCCAGGGAGAGGTTCTGTCCGGTGGCCAGCCCTGCGGCACTCTCGGCCAGGGTCTCGCCGACCATGTTCCGCCCGAGGTGCTCTCCGATCTGCGCGAAACGCCCGTCGGCGTGCCGCCCCAGCCCGGCGAGCGGGACCACGGCACCGCCGGCGAAGCCGGCCAGCCCTGACATGCCCACATCGGTCAGGTCCAGGCCGTCCCGGCGGCCGGTGGAGTTCTGGTATGCCTGGGTCGCCAGGCTGGTTCCCGACTCCTGCCCGGCCTCGACGAGACCGCCGAGCACGGCCCGGCGACCGAGCTTCCGAATGCCGCTCTTGCCGAGCTCCTTCGCGGCCCGTTCCCCGGCCTCCTTCAGCCCTTCCTTGAGGGCCTTGCGGGCCAACTGCGCCACAAGCCGCTTGAAGATCTGCTGCACGGCCATCCGGGTGGTGGCGATTGCCGCCCCGGCGGCCGGTGAGGCGGCACCGGCGGTGAGCACGGTCGCCACCGCCAACGAGAGCAGCTCGACGACCAGTAGGCCCAGCTCGATCCAGGCCTCCAGCTTGGCACCCTCGATGTCGCAGCCACAGGAGTCGACCAGTTTGCCCAGCTCGCCGGTGACCGCGAGCAGGACGGGCAGCGGGGCGTCCGGACCCTCGGCCACCTTGTGCCAGGCGGCGTCGAACGCCTCGGCCACCAGTCCGACCCCGCCGTAGCCGCTGCGTACCTCGCCGGCTGCCTCAGCCGCGTCGGTAGCCGAACCGGCGATGACGTCGGCGACGCCGTACCAGAGGTCGGCGAGATCCCAGACGGCCCGCTCGTTCCCGTCCGGCCATTCGACGCCGACAACCCAGTCAAGCGCCTCGTAGATCCAGGCGGGCACATCCCAGGGGCAGTAGTCGAGCGGGTGCGGGATCGGGCTGGGCAGCATGGTCACGCGCGGATCCTCCGGAGGTCAGCGCAAGTACCGGTGTGAGGTGTGATGCTGGTGCGGAATCTCGCCGAGCTGGCGGCCGTTGATCTCGTCGGTCTCGACGGTCGCGGCCACGGACCGAACCACATCGGAGCCCAGCCCTTCGAGTGAACGACCCAGGGCTTCCCAGACCCGCAGCAGCGTCTCTTCGTAGCCGCGATACTGCTTGTCGAACGCGGCACCGATGTCGTCCCGGCCCCACGGCCGCTGCGCGCTCGCCGCTGCGATCTCACCGCCGACCCCGCGCCGGGAGGCACCGACCGCCTCCCCTGCCAGGGTCAGGTCCGCACCGCCACGGCGGGCCCGGTCCGGGGCGAGCCAGATCTGCCCGTCGTCCATCGCGGTCATTCGCCGCGGGAGAGGACGGCGTCCGCCCGGCCGAGCAGCGCGCCGAAGTCATTCGTACGCAGGAACTCCACCGACGCAGAGCCGGGCGGCAGATATCCGGCGACCAGTTCCTGGGTCGCGGCGACCGCGGCAGCGGACGCCCGCAGCACGGTTGTGGTGATCTTCTTGCTCAACGCCTTGGCGTCCCGGTCGTGGAAGACCGAGGGCGTGACCTCCACGCTGACCAGCTCGCCCCGGGCCCCGGCCACGACGGTGACCTGGCCGTCATCAGAGCGCTCGGTCACCCGCAGCTCGGCGAGCTTGCCCTGAAGTTCGTCCAATCCGGACCGAAATCGCTGGTACTGGCCATACACCTCGTCGAAGCGCGCGCGCAGCGCACGGTTGGCGTCCCGATCCGCACTTTCGCCCACCGTCACCCTCCCCGTCACGGTCAGTAGGGCCGACCATACCGGGCGCCACGGAATCCGTGGGGTCCGGTAGTTTCGGGCTGTGATCGAGCGACAGCAGGCTGAGCAACTCGCCGCCGTCTGGGCGCAGCGAGATTCCGAGCGCTTGGGATTCCCGTGCACGCCGCTGATCGAAGAGTTCGACCTGGGCTACCTGATCACATCCACGGTGTCGCCCGAGGCCCGCGCCCTCCCCGGCGATTTGCCGACCACAGTGGTCGACAAGGAGACCGGCGAGGTGTCGACCTGGCCACGGCTGCCGCTCGCCGCCGTCGCGCAGATGTTCCGGCAGCGCCGCCCGCCGGAGCCGCGCGCACCGCGCACGGTAGACCCGGCCGGTCAGTTGCTTCGCGAGATCACCCGGCTGCCCACGCCTGGAGGCGTGGCGCATCTCACCCTCGACGGCCGCGTCCACGTGGCCCACGGGGCGAAGGGCGACGTCGAACTGCACCATCATCCGCTGGTTCAGTCTTATCTGGACGAGCTACCGCGGGGCCATCTGGTCCGGGGCGGCGAGCGGCACGCCGAGATGATCGTCGTCTCCGACGTCCTGCACGAACACGACCATCGCCGAGCGAGCGACGGCCTTCCGCCATTGACCATGGCGGAGGCAAGGCAGATCGTGGGCAACAGTCGGACCGAGTTCTTCCGGATCCGCGAATCCGGCGATCCCGCGGGCGGGCCGGCGGAGCTACCCTGCGATTCCTGCATCAACTTCCTGGTGCACTTCAACGCGCTTCCGTGGTCCGACCTCGGCTACACGCACCCTCGGCTTTCAGCGCCACAGACCGACCCGGACCCAGGACGCTTTCCCCGCGAGGTCGCCGACGCGTTGGTGATTGCTGGTTGGCGCCCCCACTTCGGGGACGACGCGTTGGCCGCCGCCTCCATTCGCGAGGTGACCGCCGTAGCCAGCAGGACCCGGTCACATGCGGCGTTTCCGGCCGCAATGTCGGCCCTCACCGCGTTTCCAGGGCTTGTAACGGGGCGCAAAGGACCCGGTGAGAATGTCTGGATATCGCGGTTCAGTTTGCGTCCGCACCGTGTGGCTCACACTGCCGACACGCTCGCTGACTTCGGGGCGGTGCTCGGCGTACGGCTTTTTCCGCTGGGCACGGAACGTGGCGAGAGCATCATCGCGGTGGACGAGCACGGGCGGATCTTCGCGCTCGACCAGGCCGGCGAGTGGTTCCTCGGCCCGGACATCGACGCCGCCCTGACCACCCTCCTGCTCGGCCGCGCCCCCGCCCGAGTCCACGACGACGGCACCTGGTGACCGGGCATCCGGCGTAGAAGGCCCCCCGCAACTTCGGGGATGTTGCTGCCTCCCGATACGAGGAGACAGCAACATCCCCGAAAGTGCCCCCAGGGCGCGGGGCGCGCAGCGCAGGTGTGCCCTACAGGGGCAGGCCGGTCAGCACCATGACGCGTGGTTCGGTGTAGTCGTCCATCGCGCTGCGCAGCCCTTCCCGGCCGACGCCGGACCCCTTCACCCCGCCGTACGGCATCTGGTCGGCCCGGTACGACGGCACGTCCCCGACGATCACCCCGCCGACCTCCAGCGTCCGCGCGGCGGCGAACGCGACGTCCAGGCGATGCGTGAACACGCCCGCCTGCAGTCCGTACGCCGAGTCGTTGACCGTGGCGAACGCGGCCTGGTCGTCCGTGACCGGGCTGACCACGAGCACCGGCCCGAACACCTCCTCCCGGCAGACCTTGGCGGTGGGCGGTACGCCGGACAGCACCGTCGGCGGGTAGGTGGCGCCCTCCCGGCGTCCGCCGACCTCGATGGTGGCCCCGGCGGCGACCGCCTCGTCGACCCACGCCTCGACCCGCTCGGCCGCCTCGACGGAGACCAGCGGCCCGACGTCGGTCAGCTCCGAGGTCGGATCCCCGGTCCGCAGCTCCTGAACGGCGGCGACGAGCCGGGGCAGGAAGCCGTCGTAGAGCCATTCGTGCACGTACACCCGCTGCACGGCGATGCACGACTGGCCGGCCTGGTAGTTGGAGAAGGTGGCGATCCGGTGCGCCGCGAAGGTGAGGTCCTCGTCCGACGCCCAGTCTTCGCAGATCACGGCCGCCGCGTTGCCGCCCAGTTCCAGGGTGACGTGTTTTTCCGGGGCGGCCCGCCGGATGGCCGCGCCGACCGGTCCGGAGCCGGTGAACGACACCACCGGCAGCCGGGGGTCGGCGACCAGCTCGGCGGCGCGCTCGTTGGGCAGCGGCAGCACCGAGAACATCCCCTCGGGCAGCTCGGTCTCGGCGAGGATCTCGCCGAGCAGCAGCGCGGACAGCGGGGTGGCGGGGGCCGGCTTGACGATGATGGGCGCACCGGCCGCGATGGCCGGGGCGACCTTGTGCGCGACCAGGTTGAGCGGGAAGTTGAACGGCGTGATGCCGAGGACGGGGCCGCGAGGCACCCGCCGGACCAGCGCGATCCGTCCGGTGGCCGCCGGGTCGGTGTCCAGGCGTTGCAGTTCGCCGGAGAAGCGCCGGGCCTCCTCGGCCGCCCACCGGAACGTGGAGACCGCTCGGCCCACCTCGGCCTTCGCCCACTTGACCGGCTTGCCGTTCTCGGCGGTGATCAGGGCCGCCACCTCGTCGGCGCGTTCGGCGAGCCGCCGGGAGACGTGGTCCAGGGCCGCCGCGCGGGCGTGCGCGGGCAGGGCCGCGGCCGTCGCGGCCACGCCGGCGGCTGCCGCGACGGCGGCTTCGACCTGGTCGGGCGTGGCGATCGTGGTACGCCCCACCGTGCGGCCGTCGTACGGGTGGATGACGGTCAGCTCGCCCTCGCCGTGGACGGGGCGGCCGGCGACAAAGAAGGCTCTCGGCTCCACGTTCGGCAGCGTAGTCGACCCAGGACCGCGCGGAAACAGTTGCCTTTACCCTTGTCTGCCGCGAATTCAGTGGCCAAGATGGCAGTCAGATTGCGATAACCTCCGCTGACCTTCCCTCGGCCACCCTCGGAGACTTGTGATGAGCGATCAGCAGCAGCTGCGCAACTTCGTCAACGGCGAGTACGTCGCCCCGGTGGACGGCGGCTACGCCGACCTGGTCGACCCGTGCACCGGGGAGGTCTTCGCCCAGGCGCCGGTCTCCGGCGCGGCGGACGTGGACGCGGCGATGCGGGCCGCCGCCACGGCGTTCGAGACGTGGCGCGACACCACCCCCGCCGAACGGCAGAAGGCCCTGCTCAAGCTCGCGGACGCGGTGGAGTCCCGGGCCGCCGAGTTGGTCGACGCCGAGGTACGCAACACCGGCAAGCCCCGCCAGCTCACCGCCGACGAGGAGCTGCCACCGGCCGTCGACGAGTTCCGCTTCTTCGCCGGTGCCGCCCGCCTGCTGGAGGGCCGCTCGGCGGGCGAGTACCTGGCGGGTCACACCTCGTACGTGCGACGGGAACCGATCGGCGTCTGCGCCCAGGTCACCCCGTGGAACTACCCGCTGATGATGGCGGTCTGGAAGATCGCCCCGGCGCTGGCGGCCGGCAACACGGTGGTGCTCAAGCCGTCCGACACCACCCCGGTGTCGACGCTGCTGCTGGCCGAGATCGCGGCCGAGTTCTTCCCGCCGGGCGTGTTCAACGTGCTCTGCGGCGACCGGGACACCGGGCGCGCCCTCGTCTCCCACCCCACTCCGCAGCTCGTGTCGATCACCGGCTCGACCCGGGCCGGTATGGAGGTCGCCGCGGCGGCGGCACCGGACCTGAAGCGGACCCACCTGGAGCTGGGCGGCAAGGCCCCGGTGGTGATCTTCGACGACGCGGACATCGCGGCGGCGGCCGAGGCGATCGCGGTGGGCGGCTACTTCAACGCCGGCCAGGACTGCACCGCCGCCACCCGGGTGCTCGCCGGTCCCGGCGTCTACGACGACTTCGTCGCCGCCCTCACCGAGCAGGCCCGCAACACGAAGACCGGCGCACCGGACGACGAGGACGTGCTCTACGGCCCGCTGAACAACGCCAACCAGCTCTCCCGGGTACGCGGCTTCGTGGACCGGCTGCCGGATCACGCGAACGTCGAGACCGGCGGATCGCAGGTCGGTGAGCGCGGCTACTTCTACGCCCCGACCGTGGTCTCCGGGGTGCGGCAGGCCGACGAGGTCATCCAGCAGGAGGTGTTCGGGCCGGTCATCACCGTGCAGCGCTTCGCGGACGAGGACGAGGCGGTGCGCTGGGCCAACGGTGTGGAGTACGGCCTGTCCGCCTCGGTCTGGACCCGCGATCACGGCCGGGCGATGCGGATGACCCGCCGACTCGACTTCGGCTGTGTCTGGGTGAACACCCACATCCCGTTCATCTCGGAGATGCCGCACGGTGGCTTCAAGCACTCCGGCCACGGCAAGGACCTCTCGGTCTACAGCCTGGAGGACTACACCCGGATCAAGCACGTCATGCACAACATCGAGGGCTGACACCAATGACTTCCTCCGACGAGCTGCACAAGCGGCGGGGCGCGGCGGTCGCTCGCGGCGTCGGCAGCACGATCACCTCGTACGTGGACCGCGCGGGTGGCGGCACCATCACCGACGTCGACGGTCGGGAGTGGATCGACTTCGCGGCCGGCATCGCGGTCACCAACGTGGGCAACTCCGCCCCGAAGGTGGTCGAGGCGGTCCGGGCGCAGGTCGAACGCTTCACCCACACCTGCTTCATGGTCGCCCCGTACGAGTCGTACGTGGCGGTCTGTGAGCAGCTCAACGCGCTGACCCCGGGCAGCTTCGAGAAGCGCTCGGCGCTGCTCAACTCGGGTGCCGAGGCGGTGGAGAACGCCGTCAAGATCGCCCGGCACGCCACCGGGCGGCCGGCGGTGGTGGTCTTCGACCACGCGTACCACGGCCGGACCAACCTGACCATGGCGCTGACCGCGAAGAACATGCCGTACAAGCACCGCTTCGGGCCGTTCGCGGGTGAGGTCTACCGGGTGCCGATGTCGTACCCGCTGCGCGACGGTGGGCTGGACGGGGCGACCGCCGCGGCCCGGGCGATCGAGATGGTGGAGAAGCAGGTCGGCGCGGAGAACGTGGCCGCGCTGCTGATCGAGCCGATCCAGGGCGAGGGCGGTTTCGTCGTACCCGCGGAGGGGTTTCTGCCGGCGCTGCGCGAGTGGGCGACGGCGGCCGGGGTGGTCTTCGTCGCCGACGAGATCCAGACCGGTTTCTGCCGGACCGGGGACTGGTTCGCCTGCCAGCACGAGGGCGTCGAGCCGGACCTGATCACCCTGGCCAAGGGCATCGCCGGTGGGCTGCCGCTGGCCGCGGTGACCGGCCGGGCGGAGCTGATGGACGCGGTGCACGTGGGTGGCCTCGGCGGCACGTACGGTGGCAACCCGATCGCCTGCGCCGCCGCGCTGGCGGCCATCGAGACGATGCACGAGCTGGACCTGGCCGCCGCCGCCCGACGGATCGGGGCGACCATGGGCGACCGGCTGCGCGCCATCGCCGCCGGCGACCCGCGCGTCGCCGAGGTACGCGGCCGGGGCGCGATGCTCGCCGTGGAGCTAGTGCAGCCGGGCACCCTCACCCCGGACCCGGCCGCCGCGGCGGCGATCTCGGCGGCCTGCCACGCCGCCGGCCTGCTCACCCTGACCTGTGGCACCTACGGCAACGTGCTGCGTTTCCTGCCCCCGCTCGTCATCTCCGACGACGAGCTGACCCGCGGCCTCGACATCCTGGCGGCAGCCTTCGCCTAACCCCCTCCCGCCCGCGCGATCTTGCACTTAGTGTCGCAGACCTGCCCGCTTCGCCCCTTTTGTTGAGGCAGTAGGTGCAAGATCGCGCGGCCGGGGGGAGGTAACGGGGTCACGTGAGGGCTGTGCGGACGGTGGCGATGATGTAGGAGGGGCGGCGGTAGAGGTCGCGGTCGGTGAAGTAGCGCATTCTCCAGCCGCTGGCGTCCAGCCAGTTGACTCTGTCGCGGTCGTACCGCAGCCGGTCTCGATCCATATGGGAAAGTCCGTCGTACTCGACACCCACCCGGCGGTCGCGATATCCGAGATCGATCCTGAAGCGTGGCAGGCCGTCCTCGTCGTGCACCCAGAGCTGCGGCTCAGGAACCGGCAACCCGCCGTCAACGAGGAGCAGCCTGAGCTGGCTCTCCTGCCGGCACTCCGCCCGGCCATCCGCCACCGCGACCAGTTCACGCGCCTGGCGGACCCCGCGCAGCGCCCGATGCGCGACCAACTCGCTCGCGAGCGCCTCCGGACCGACCGTTCCGGAACGAAGAGCGGCGTCGAGCACCGGCAACGCGTCCATCCGTCGCACGGTGCGCGCGAGATCTACCGCGCACTGCGCGGCCGGGACACAGGGGAGCCCGTCGACCATCACCGGCCGCGGTGGAAGAACCGAATGGTGGACGACCAAGCCGGGAAGCCGCGGCCTGGCCACCTCTGGCGGCAGCTGAACGTGTACGGCGTCCTCGCGAAGCACGCCGAAGCCATGACGTCGAGCAGCGCTCTGCATGGCAAGCATGGCTCCCTCGGGCAGGCAGAGCATGAGGGCTCGCAGTTCGTCCTCGTCGTCGAACACCTGGCGGGCGTAGATGCCCCGGCGCACGCGCAGCAGTTCCTGCCTACCGACCTGAGTCCTGATCCGCCTGATGGTCAGGGTCCGCAGCAGCTGCCTGGTACGCCACATCTGGGTCGACATGCTCGCAGCATCCGCCGCCCCCACCACCCCCCGCCACACCCCCCTCGCACCCTGTGGACAACACCCTCCCCTGTGCACAACCCCACCCCACCCCACCCCCGTGCTACCCCACCCCCACCCCCGCCCCCGCCCCCGCCCCGCCCCCGCCCCCGCGATCTTGCACTTGGGGACTGTAATTTGCGCCTTTCAGCCGAAATGCCGGGGCAGAAACTGCAAGATCGCCGGGGAGTGGGGGTAGTAGGTCAGCGGGCGTCGAGGAGGGGTTGGCGGGGGTTCCAGGGGGTGCCGGTGGTGGCGTCGTGGCGGCGGCGGGCGATTGCCGACAGGGCCTCCAGGACCACGCGGTTGCCGAGGTAGGCGGTGATGTCGGCGTGGTCGTACGGCGGGGCGACCTCGAGCACGTCCACCCCGACGACAGGCAGCTCGTAGCAGCAGCGGCGGACGGCGTCGAGGAGCTGCCGCGAGGTGAGCCCGCCCGGCTCGGGAGTGCCGGTGCCGGGGGCCATGCCCGGGTCGACCACGTCCACGTCGACGGAGAGGAAGACGCCCTCACACCCGTCCGTCGCGATCCCGAACGCCTCCGAGAGACAGGAATCCAGTCCGCGCGCCACCACCTCGGTCATCTCGTACGAGCGCATCCGCTGCTCGGCCATCCACGCCAGCGTCTCCGGGCCGGGCCAGTAGCCGCGCAGGCCGATCTGGAGGAAGCGGTCGCCGCGTACCGCGCCGGACTCGATGAGCCGGCGCATCGGCTGGCCGTGCCCGTGCAGCGAGCCGAACTCGATGTCCCCGGTGTCGGCGTGCGCGTCGAAGTGCACCAGCGACACCCGGCCGAGGCCGTGGTGGCGGGCCACCCCGGTGGCGTCGGGCAGGGCGATGGAGTGGTCCCCGCCGAGCACGACCGGGATCGCCCCGGCCGCGGCGACCGCGTACACGGCGGTCTCCAGGGCGGCCAGCGACCGGTCGATGTCGCCGGAGAACATCTCCACGTCGCCCGCGTCGTAGACGCGCAGGTCCCGCAGGGCGTCCACGCGCAGGGCCAGGGACGGGCGGGAGCCGTCGTGCGGCAGGTAGCACGCCTGGCGGATGGCGGACGGGCCGAACCGGGTGCCCGGCCGGTGCGAGGTGCCGCCGTCGAAGGGTGCCCCGACGATCACCACGTCCGCGTCCGCGTAGGTTTCCGGCTCCTGGAGGGTGCACGGTGGCACCCCGAGGAACGTCACGTCGGGGCCGAACATCGGGCCGTAGCGGGTCACCGCTCCTCCATTCCCCACGGCGAGCCGTAGCCGGTCAGCAGGTCGAGGAAGGGCCGCGGCGGCAGCGCCTCCGGGCCGAGCACCCCGGTGCCGGACCAGACACCGGTGGCCAGCAGTTCCAGCGCGACGACCGGGTTGACCGCGGTCTGCCAGACCACCGCCTGGTGGCCGTACTCCCGCATCGACCACTCGTTGTCGACCACGTGGTAGAGGTAGACCCGGCGCGGCCGGCCGTCGACGCCGGTGCCGGTGACGTACGTGCCGGCGCAGGTCTTGCCGCGCATCCGGCCGCCGAGGGTGGCCGGGTCGGGCAGACAGGCGGCCACCACGTCGCGTGGGGCGACCGCGACGTCGCGTACCCGCACCGGAGATGCGGCGTCGAGGCCCAGCTTGTGCAGGGTCTTGAGCACCTCGATGAACTCGTCGCCGAGGCCGTACTTGAAGGTGACCCGCTTCGCCTTCACCCAGCGCGGGATCAGCAGCACCTCCTCGTGCTCCACGTTGACGCACTCGACCGGGCCGATCCCCGCCGGGAACTCGAAGACCTCCGGTTCGGAGAAGGGCGGGGTGGTGTACCAGCCCCGGTCCGCCTCCCAGATCACCGGCGGGTTCAGGCACTCCTCGATGGTGGTCCAGATGGAGAACGACGGGGCGAAGTCGTAGCCGTCGACGGTCAGGTTGGCTCCGTCGCGTACCCCGATCTCGTCGATCTCGGCGAAGAGCTCGTCGGCGGCGTAGCGGGCGAAAACGTCGGAGAGGCCCGGTTCGACGCCGATGCCGCAGAGTGCGAGACGGCCGGCCGCGGACCAGCGCTCAGCGAGAGCGAACTGGTCGTCGCCGAGCTTCACGCCGGTCTCCGCGTAGGGCGCGGTCGGGTGCGGGTGGGACAGCGACATCGCCATGTCCAGGTAGTCGGCCCCGGCGGCGAAGGCGCCGTCGAAGATCGGCATGACGAAGCGCGGGTCGACCGCGTTGAGCACGTGGGTGATCCGGTGGTCCCGGCAGAGCGCGGCGACCGCCTCCGCCGAGGAGGCGTCGAGCGGTGCGGCGACGAACCGGGCGTCGTGTTCCGCGATGGCCCGACTGGCCCGGCCCAGGTCGCGGTCGGCGACCACCATGGTCTCGAAGAAGGAACGGCGGGCGGCGATGGCGACGGCGGCGGAGCCCACTCCGCCGGCGCCGACGAGCAGGATACGCATCAGGAATCAAACCCCAGACCAAGACGATCGAGCGTACGCAGCCACAGATTGCGCCGCCCCTGCCGCGCGTCGGCGCGGGCCAGCGACCAGCGGGTGAGATTGATGCCGGCGGCCCGGAACGGCTCCGGCGGGAACGGCAGCGGTTTGCTGCGCACCAGGTCGAGCCGGGTCAGCGGGGTCTGCTCACCGGCGAGCAGGTCGAGCATGACCCGGGCACCGAACCGGGTCGCCCCGACGCCGAGCCCGGTGAACCCGGCCGCGTACGCCAACCGTCCCTCGTAGGCGGTGCCGAAGAACGGGCAGAACCGGGTGCAGGTGTCGATCACCCCGCCCCAGCGATGGCTGAACCGGACCTCCGAGAGCTGGGGGAACGTGGTGAAGAAGTGGGACGCCAGCGCGGTGAAGGTGGCCTGCCGCTGCGCCAGGTCGGGAGCCATCCGGTTGCCGTAGTGGTAGACCGCGTCGTAGCCGCCGAAGAGAATCCGGTTGTCGGCGGTGACCCGGTAGTAGTGGAACTGGTTGCCAACATCGGCCAGCCCCTGCCGGTTCGCCCAGCCGACCGCCTTCCGCTGCGCCTCCGACAGCGGCTCGGTCATCAGCGCGTAGTCGTAGACGGGCACCAGCCAGGCGCGCAGCCGCCGCAGCAGCGGCGGGAAGGCGTTGGTGCCGAGCACCACCTGCCGGGCCCGGACCACGCCGGGTGCCGCGCCCGGACCGCCGGCGGTCACCGCGCGCAGCGCCGGGCCGTCGCGGTGCAGGCCGGTGACGCGGGTGTGCTCGTGCAGGCGTACGCCCCGGTCGAGGGCGGCGCGACGCAGTCCCCAGGCGAGCCGCGCCGGGTCGAGCATGGCCACCCGGTCCCGGTCCCACATCCCGCCGAGGTACGTCGGCGAGTCGACCTCGGCGCGTACCTCGTCCCGGTCGAGCAGCCGCACGTCGTGGCCGTACCGGTGGGCCAGTTCGGCGTCGGACGCGAGCCCGGTGAGCTGGTACGGCTCGACGGCCACCGCCAGTTCGCCGGTGCGCTCGAAGTCGCAGTCGATGCCGTACCGGTCGATCGTGGCGGCGATGGCGGCCAGGTTCTCCCGGCCGAGCCGTTCCAGTTCGTCGATCTCGCCGGGAAACCGGTCGACGCCGTTGGCCAGGCCGTGCGTGAGCGAGGCGGCGCAGAACCCGCCGTTACGCCCGGACGCCGCCCAGCCGCAGGTGCCCGCCTCGACCAGCAGCACGTCCCGGTCGGGCTCGGCCTCCTTGGCCAGCAGCGCGGTCCACAGCCCGGAATAGCCGCCGCCGACCACCAGCAGGTCGGCTTCGTGCGTACCGGTCAGCGGCGGCAGCGGGTCGGGCCGTTCCGGCCGGTCCAGCCAGTACGGGACGGGCGCGGCGGCGGCCAGCGCCCGGCCGGCGTCTGGGAGTTTCATGATCGGCTCTTCGCCGTCTGATTGGCTGCGACGGTGGCCGCCAGGGCGGCGCGTCGGGCCCGTCGACCCTGCAGCGAGCTGGCCCCCACCAGCAGCAACGCGATCGCGAACATCGCCGTGCCGACGACGTTGACCTGCGGCGGGATGCCCCGCTGGGCGGCACCCCAGACGTACATCGGGAAGGTGACGGTCGTGCCGGCGTTGAAGTTCGTGATGATGAAGTCGTCGAAGCTGAGCGAGAAGGAGAGCAGCGCGGCGGCCAGGATGCCGGGCAGCACCAGAGGCAGGGTGATCCGGCGGAAGGTCTGCCACTCGCTGGCGTACAGGTCCATGGCGGCCTCCTCCAGCCGCCGGTCCATACCGGCGAGCCGGGCCTTCACGGTGACCACCACGAACGACACGCAGAACATCACGTGCGCGATGACGATGGTCCAGAAGCCCTGCGGCACCCCGGCGGCGACGAAGAGGGCGAGCAGCGAGGTGCCCATCACCAACTCCGGGGTCGCCATCGGCAGGAAGATCAGTCCGTTGATCCCGGCGCGGCCCTTGAAGCCGTGCCGGACCAGGGCGAACGCCATCAGCGTGCCGAGGATGGTGGCGACCGCCGTGGCGATCAGGCCGATGAGCATGCTCCGGCCCACCGCGTCGCACATGTCGGCGGTGGCGCAGGGCTGCTTCCAGTTGTCCAGGGTGAACTCGTTGAAGTCGTAGGACAGCCGGCTCGCCGGCCGGTTGAAGGAGAGCCCGGCGACCACCAGGATCGGCAGCGACAGGTAGCCGAGGACCAGCAGGGCGACGCCCATCACCCAGCGGTCGGCCAGCCAACGTTTCACAGCACCTCCTCCGTGCCGGACCTGCGCAGATAGGCGAAGACGATCGCGAGGATCGCCGCCATCAGCAGGAACGACAGGGCCGCGCCCTGCGGGTAGTCCAACCGGACCAGGAACGCCGAGTCGATGACGTTGCCGATCATGTATTCGTTCGGCGTGCCGAGCAGTTCGGCGTTGATGTAGTCGCCGGTGGCCGGGATGAAGAAGAGCAGCGTGCCGGCGATCAGCCCGGGCATGGACAGCGGCAACGTGACCTTCTGGAACGCCCGCAGCGGGCTCGCGTACAGGTCGCTCGCCGCCTCCAGCAGCCGGGGATCCAGCCGCTCCAGGTTCGCGTACAGCGGCAGCACCAGGAAGGGCAGGAAGTTGTACGTCAGGCCGAGCACCACCGCGATCGGGGTGGCCAGCAGCCGGCCGTCCGGCCCGAGCAGGTGTACGTCGCGCAGCAGCCCGACCACCCAGCCGTTGTCCGACAGGATGGTCTTCCAGGCCAGCGTACGGACCAGGAAACTGGTGAACATCGGCGCGACCACCGCCACCAGCAGCAGGTTCTTCCAGCGGCCGGCTTTCTGCGCGATCGCGTACGCCAGCGGGTAGCCCATCAGCAGGGCGAGCACCAGCGCGATCCCCGAGTAGACGAACGACCGGACGAACTGCGGCCAGTACGCCTGCAACGCCTCCGGATAGTTGCCGAAGGCCCAGGTCATCGCGTACCCGGTGGACAGTGATCCGCTCGGGTCGTACAGGCTGGCCGCGGCGAGTTGCAGCAGCGGCAGGGCGAAGAAGACGAACAGCCAGGCGGCACCCGGCAGCAGCAGCAGGTACGGCAGCAGCCGCGAGCGGCCCCGCCGGGTCGCCGGCGGCGTCACCGGCTGCCCCGACCCGGTCGGCACGTGAGCCAGGGCGCTCATGCCGCCACCTCGCCGCGCCCGATGACCCGCTCGCTCATGGCGTCACCTCGGCCGCGCTCGCTCATGGCGTCGCCCCCACCGGCGGCTCGTCGAGCAGCGGGGTGGTCTGGTCGTCCTCGCCGGACTCCCGGGGCAGCAGGAAGGCGTGCCGCGGGTCCCAGTGCGCGACCACCGGTACGCCGACCGGCAGCCGCCCGCCGACCCCGCTGTTCGCGGCGAACGCGGACAGCTCGCTGCCCCACGCCGTCTTCACCAGGTACTGGGTGCTCACGCCGACGTAGGAGGCGTCGGTGATGACGCCGGCGACGTGCTGGTGGTTGACCGGCACCGCACTGGAGTGCTCGACCAGGTGCAGTTTCTCGGGACGTACGCCGAGGAAGGCCGGCCCGTGCGTGACGCGGGACCGGTCGGCGGGCACCGAGAAGCGTGTGCCGTGCGCGGTGACCAGGACGTCGTCACCGCCCTGCCCGGCAGCCTCGCCGGCGAGCAGGTTGGACTGGCCGAGGAAGTTCGCCACGAACGCGGTGGCCGGGTACTCGTAGATGTCGGCGGGGGCGCCGAGCTGCTCGATCCGGCCCGCGTTCATCACCGCGACGGTGTCGGCCATGGTCATGGCCTCCTCCTGGTCGTGGGTGACGTGCACGAAGGTGATCCCGACCTCGGTCTGGATCCGTTTCAGCTCGATCTGCATCTGCCGGCGCAGCTTCAGGTCGAGCGCGCCGAGCGGCTCGTCCAGCAGCAGCACCTGCGGGTGGTTGATCAGCGCGCGGGCCAGCGCGACCCGCTGCTGCTGGCCGCCGGAGAGCTGGGCGGGCTTGCGGCGGCCGTACCCTTCGAGTTGCACCAGCGCGAGCATCTGCTCGACCTGCTCGGTCACCTTGCGGATGCCACGCCGACGCAGCCCGAAGGCCACGTTCTCGTGGATGTCGAGGTGCGGGAAGAGCGCGTAGCTCTGGAACACGGTGTTCACCGGCCGCTTGTACGGTCGCAGCCCGGCGATGTCCCGGTCGCCGAGCAGCACCTGCCCGCTGGTCGGCTCCTCCAGCCCGGCGATCATCCGCAGGGTGGTGGTCTTGCCGCAGCCGGACGCCCCGAGCAGGGCGAAGAACGAGCCCTGCGGGATGGTCAGGCTGAGGTCGTCCACCGCGGTGAACACGCCGAACCGCTTGGTCAGGCTGGCCAGGCGCAGGTCGCCGGCCGGTGTGTCGTGTCCCATCGTTCTCACGCCCCGATGACCTTCTGGTACTTGGCCTCGAAGTCCCGCTCCTGTTTCTCGTCCAGGGCCATGAAGCTCCTGGCCCTGGCCAGCATCGGCTCGTCGGGGAAGATGAGCGGGTTGCTGGCCAGCTCCGGATCGATCTTCTCCATCTCGGCCTGCGCACCCTTGACCGGGCAGATGTAGTTGACGTAGGCGGCCATCTTCGCGGCCACCGCCGGCTCGTAGTAGTAGTTGATCAGCTGTTCGGCGTTCGCTTTGTGGCTGGCCTTGTTCGGCACCAGCATGTTGTCCGACCAGAGCATCACGCCGGATTCCGGCGCCACGAACTTGATCTTGTCGTTTTCGAAGCCGAGCTGGATCACGTCCCCGGACCAGCAGATGCAGGCGGCGATGTCACCCTTGTTGAGATCCTGGGAGTAGTCGTTGCCGGTGAACTTGCGGATCTGCCCGGAGTCGACGGCCCGCTTCAGCTTGGCCAGCGCGTCGTCGAACTGCGCGGCGGTGAAGTTCGCCGGATCGTGGCCGTTGGACTGGAGCAACAGGCCCATGGTGTCCCGCATCTCCGACAGCGCGGTCACCTTCCCCTTGAGGTCCGGGCGGGTGAGCAGCTCGTCGACGGTACGGATCTCCTTGGTCACCTTGGCGTTGTACGCGAGCCCCGCGAGGCCGGACTGCCACGGGACGGAAAACTCGCGGTCCGGGTCGAACGACACGTTACGCAGCGACGGCAGCAGGTTGGCCTCGACGTTCGGCAGCTTCGACCGGTCCAGCTTCTGGAGCCAGCCGAGCCGGATCATCCGGGAGGCCATCCAGTCGGTGAGGACCATGAGGTCGCGCCCGGTCGACTGGCAGCCGGCGAGCTGGTTCTGCACCTTGCCGAAGAACTCGTTGTTGTCGTTGACGTCCTCGGTGTAGGTGACCTGGATGCCGGACCTGGCGACGAACGCGTCCAGGGTGGGCCGTTTGGCCGCATCCTTTTCGTCGACGTCGATATATTGCGGCCAGTTCGAGAACGCCAGCTTCTTCTCCGTCGCGGAGAGGTCCTCGCTCTTGCAGCCGGCCTCGGTCTGCTGAGCGCCCTTGGTGCCGCAGCCGGCCAGGGTGCCCGCCGTCGCGAGCAGCGCGGCCGAGCCGAGGGTGCCGGTGAGCAGACCACGCCGGGTGAGGGCCGGAGGGGACTACGCATGTGACGACTCCTATGGGGGCGACGTCGGCGGCGGAGGGGGCGCTCGCCAACGGGAGGGTCAAAGGCGATGGACGACTGATCCTGACATGGTGTGACCTCCCTTACAAGGGATTCCGTTGCAGGAATAGCAATGGGCCACGAAATACGCCAGACTGCGGCGGGCACTACGCTCAGCGCGGGGAATTCGGACATGGGGAGCGGACGATGGCCAACCGGCAACTGGAGAACGGCAACGGGGCACGACGCGTAACCGTGCGTGATGGCGCCAGCCACGCGCTGCTCGATGACGTGGCCAAGCAGATCATCGAGCAGCTCCAGGAGGACGGCCGGCGCCCGTACGCGACCATCGGCAAGGCGGTCGGCCTCTCCGAGGCGGCCGTCCGGCAACGGGTGCAGCGACTGCTCGACGCCGGAGTCATGCAGATCGTCGCGGTGACCGATCCGCTCCAGCTCGGCTTCCCCCGCCAGGCCATGATCGGCCTGCGTACCGACGGGGACCTGGAATCCGTGGCCGACCGGCTCGCCGAGTTCGAGGAGATCGACTACGTGGTGATCACGGCCGGCTCGTTCGATCTGCTGGCCGAGGTGGTCTGCCGCAACGACGAGCACCTGCTGGAGATCCTCCAGAAGCTGCGCACCGTGCCCGGCGTGGTCTCCACCGAGGCGTTCGTCTACCTCAAGCTGCGCAAGCAGACCTACAGCTGGGGCACGGCCTGACCGGAGCAGCGCTTTGACCCTGGCCAGCGGGGCGCGGCCGGGTCAGGCAGTGCGCGGCCCGGTCAGGCAGTGCGCGGCCCGGTCAGGCGGGGTGCGGCCCGGTCAGGCGGGGTGCTTGGTCTGGGCGACGAAGGCGCGCCAGGCGGCCGGGGCGAAGGTGAGGGTGCCGCCGTCACGGTCCTTGCTGTCCCGCACCAGCACCCGGCCGGGCAGATTGTCGGCCACCTCGACGCACGCGCCGCCGTTGTTGCTGCTGCGGGTGGCGGTGCGCCAGCGGGCGTTGGTCAGCTCCATGTCTTCGCCACTTCCCTGATCAGCTCGATCGACCGGCGGTGGGGAAAAGCCTCACCGGTGACGCTCTCCCACCTGCGACCCAGGCTAGCAACATCCAATGGATCGCTCACGATCTCACCGCGAAGCTGGTTGTCCAGGTAGGCCACCTCGGTGCCGTCGGGCAGCCGGGCGAGCATGAATGTGCCGGCCAGCCCGGTGTGCCACGGGCCGTCGGCCGGGATCACCCGGACCTGGACGTGCTCCAGCTCGGCCATCGCCGCCAGGTGGGTGAGCTGGCCCGCCATCACGGCCCGGTCGCCGACCAGCCGGCGCAGCACCATCTCGTCGATGACCGCGATGAACTGCGGCGGGGCCTCGGCGGTCAGGATCGACTGCCGCTGGAGCCGGCTGGCCACGATCCGCTCCACCTCGGCCGGCGGCACCAGGCCGCCGGTCGCCAGCACCGCGCGGGCGTACGCCTCGGTCTGGAGCAGCCCCGGCACCAGCAGCGGCTCACACGAGCGCAGCGAGACGGTATCCTGCTCCACCTCGGTCCACGGCCGGAACCAGGGCAGGTCGCGGCGGCGGTACGGCTCCGGCCAGAGTTCCGCGGCCTCTCGCTCAAGCACCTTGGCGACGGCAGCCCGGGTACGCGGATGCGGGATGCGCCCGGCCACCACCCAGCGCGCCGCCGTCTTCGGGTCGACCCCGACCTTCTCGGCGAGCGACTCGGCCGTCTCCCCCTTCTCCGCCATCGCCACCCGCAGCACCTCGTTCGCCATCCGAGCCTCCCATCCGGTCACGTCTGCGCGGCACGCTAACGACGCTCCGTGTCGATGTCCTCACCGAATCGGCGTGTCGCGCCGGACCTCTCGGCAACATCTCGCGCGGGCGCAGAGTGCCCGGCAAAGGCCCTGGACCCGTCCGGCCAGGCCACCGCACCCCTGTGGCAGACCTTGATCAACTCCATGTACGGCAACCTGCGGTCTCCATCGCGCCGAAGACCACAACTTGCCGCAACCCGCGCACGGCAACCGCCCAGCCACCCCAAGCCCCGGGGCCTGCGGAATCCGTTGCGGTTGCAAACGTCACTCGCTGAATCCGTTGCGTTTGCCCGCTGACGCTTGCGTTATCGGCACCGAATGTGGCATAACGGTGGGCAGAGCGGCCGGTGTCACCCCTCCTGACCGGCCCTTGACCCGATGGGGCTGACATGGCCAACGCCACCGACCACCTCTGGATGCACTTCACCCGGATGGCCAGCTACTCCGCCGGCGAGGTCCCGACGATCGTGCGCGGCGAAGGCGCGTACATCTGGGACTCGCAGGGCCGCCGCTACCTGGACGGGCTCGCCGGGCTCTTCGTCGTCAACGCCGGCCACGGCCGGACCGAACTCGCCGAGGCGGCCGCCAAGCAGGCCGGCGAGCTGGCCTACTTCCCGCTGTGGTCGTACGCCCACCCGAAGGCCGTCGAGCTCGCCGAGAAGGTCGCCTCGCTGACCCCCGGCGACCTCAACCGGGTCTTCTTCACCACTGGCGGCTCGGAGGCCGTCGAGGCGGCGTGGAAGCTGGCCCGGGCCTACTTCAAGCGCACCGGCAAGCCGAACAAGTACAAGGTGGTCAGCCGCTACATCGCCTACCACGGCACCTCGATGGGCGCGCTGTCGATCACCGGCCTACCCGGCATCAAGAGCGACTTCGAGCCGCTGGTGCCGGGCGGCATCAAGGTGCCGAACACCAACTTCTACCGGGCTCCCGAGCACGGCGACGACGCCGAGGCGTTCGGCCGCTGGGCCGCCGAGGAGATCGGCCGCGCCATCGAGCGGGAAGGGCCGGACACGGTGGCCGCGGTCTTCCTGGAGCCGGTGCAGAACTCCGGCGGCTGCTTCCCGCCGCCGCCCGGTTACTTCCAGCGGGTCCGGGAGATCTGCGACGCGTACGACGTGCTGCTCGTCTCCGACGAGGTGATCTGCTCGTGGGGCCGGCTGGGTGAATACTTCGGCGCCGTCCGGTACGGCTACCAGCCCGACATCATCACCACCGCCAAGGGCATCACCTCCGGCTATGCGCCGCTCGGCGCGATGATCGCCAGCGACCGGCTGATGGAGCCGTTCCTCACCGAGACCGGCATGTTCGCCCACGGCGTGACCTTCGGCGGCCACCCGGTCTCCTGTGCGGTGGCCCTGGCCAACCTGGAGGTCTTCGCCCGCGAGGACCTGGTCGGCCACGTACGAGCCAACGAGGGCGCGTTCCGATCCACCCTGGAGAAGCTCAACGACCTGCCGATCGTCGGCGACGTCCGGGGCGACGGCTACTTCTACGGCATCGAGCTGGTCAAGGACAAGACGACCCGGGAGACCTTCGACGAGGCCGAGTCGGAGCGGCTGCTACGCGGCTTCCTCTCCACCGCGCTCTTCCAGGCCGGGCTCTACTGCCGCGCCGACGACCGGGGCGACCCGGTGGTGCAGCTCGCCCCGCCGCTGATCGCCGAGCAGCAGCAGTTCGACGAGATCGAGCAGATCCTGCGTGCCGTGCTGACCGAGGCGTGGGCGCTGCTCTGAGCGGCGACTCAGGACCGGCGATGCGCTATCGGGACCTGTCGTACTGGCTGTCCAGCGTGGACGAGCCGCTGGCTCCGCGCCCCGGGCTGCCCGGCGACACCGACGCGGACGTGGCGATCGTGGGCGCCGGCTACACCGGCCTGTGGACGGCGTACTACCTGGCGGTGGCGGATCCGTCGCTGCGGATCGTCGTACTGGAGAAGCAGATCGCCGGGTACGGCGCATCCGGCCGGAACGGCGGCTGGTGCTCCGCACTGCTGCCCACCTCGCTGCCCGCGCTGGCCCGCCGGCACGGCCGGGACCGGGCGCTGGACATGCAGCGGGCCATGCACGAGACCGTCCGCGAGGTCGGACGTGTGGTCGCCGCCGAGGGGATCGACTGCGACTGGCGGGCCGGCGGGACGGTGGTGCTGGCCCGCAGCGACGTCCAGCTCGGCCGGGCCCGGGCCGCCGTGGCCGAGGCCCGGGAGTACGGCCTGGCCGACGAGGACCTGGTGCTGCTGGACGCCGCCGAGGCCGCCGTCCGCTGCCAGGCCGACGGGGTACGCGGGGGCACGTACACCCCGCACTGCGCCGCCGTACACCCGGCGAAGCTGGTCCGCGGCCTGGCCGGGGCGGCGGAACGCCGGGGCGTACGGATCTTCGAGCGGACCCCGGTCACGGCCGTACGCGGCGGCGCCGCGGTGACTCCGGCCGGGGTGGTCCGCGCCCCGGTGGTGGTCCGGGCGACCGAGGGCTTCACGCCCACGCTGCCGGGGCAGCGCCGCACCGTCGCACCGGTGTACTCGCTCATGGTCGCCACCGAGCCGCTGCCCGAGGCGACCTGGGCGGAGATCGGGCTGGCCGACCGGGAGACCTTCTCCGACTACCGGCACGTCATCATCTACGGCCAGCGCACCGCCGACGGCCGGCTCGCCTTCGGTGGCCGGGGCGCGCCCTACCACTTCGGCTCCCGGGTCCACCCCGACTACGACCGGGAACCCCGGGTGTTCGCCGCGCTGCGCCGGGCGCTCGGTGAACTCTTCCCGGCGCTCGGACCCGAGGTGCCGGTGAGCCACACCTGGGGCGGGCCGCTCGGCGTGGCCCGGGACTGGGCCGCCTCCGTCGGGCTGGACCGGAGCACCGGCCTGGCCTGGGCCGGCGGCTACGTCGGCGACGGCGTCGGCACCAGCAACCTGGCCGGCCGTACCCTGGCCGACCTGATCCGGGGGAAGGAGAGCGACCTGACCGCGCTGCCCTGGGTCAACCACCGCTCCCCGAGGTGGGAACCGGAGCCGCTGCGCTGGCTGGCCGTCAACGCCGGCCTGCGGATCATGTTCTCCGCCGACCGGGCCGAGCTACGCACCGCCCGCCCCTCCCGCCGCGCCGCCGCCTTCTCCCGCCTCCTCGGCCACTGACCCCCGGTGCCGTGCCGTTGATCCGGAGGTTGTTGTCACCGACACGCCGATGCGGAGGGCGACAACCTCGCGATCAACCCCAGGGTGGGTGGCGGGCGGTCAGTGGTTGGGGGGGATGACGCGGAGGTGGCCGCGGCGGCCGGTCTGGTGGGGGTGGTGCTGGGGGGTCGCCTTGTCGTCCTCAGGGGGGCGCGGCGGCGCCGGGCGGGCGGCCTCGCGGACCGCCTCGGCCAGGGCGACCAGGTCGTCGGCGGTGGGCGGCGGGGGCTCGAACTCGCCCTCGTGCCGGACCACGTCCCAGCCGCGCGGCGCGGTCAGGCTGCGGGCGTGCGGCTCGCAGAGGTCGTACGTGTGGGGCTCGGCGAAGGCTGCCAGCGGTCCCACCACCGCTGTCGACTCGTTGTAGACATAGGTCAATGTGGCGACCGCTTGCCGGGGGCAGCCGTTACGGGAGCAGCGCCGTGGTGACCTCACGGCGGCAGGGTATCTCCATTACCGGGTCCGGCGCACCGCTTCGCGTTACGACACGCCCGTCATGGTGATCACAATTCGTCCGATCGGATCATCGGCACGCCGTATCCGCGGCGCAACGGCGGGCGGTCCGCTGGCGGGGGCTACCCTGTGCGTCATGACGAGCCCGGAACACCGCCGCCCCGGCTCCGGCCGGCGCACCCACCGCGACCGGCACGGGCGGGGGCTGCGGGGGCGGCTGGTGCCGGCCACCGTACCGCTGGCTCGGACCAAGGCCGAGGTCTTCGACGACCTGGTGCTGGACACGGTCGAGACGCTGGAACGCCGCTTCGCCAAGGAGCTGGCGGGCGTGGAGTTCGCCGTCGAGGACGTCCCGCCGGATCTGAACGTCTATGACTCGGACGTGCTGGAGGACGGCGAGGTGCCGCTCGCCCGGCTGCTGCCGGGGCGCCCGGGCCGGCAGGAGGTGCCACCGCGGATCGTGCTCTACCGGCGTCCGTTGGAGTTTCGCGCCATGGACCGCGAGGACCTCGCGGATCTCGTACACGACGTGATCATCGAGCAGGTGGCGAACCTGCTCGGGGTCGATCCCGACGAGCTGGCCTGAGCCGGCGGCCCGTCGCCGCCCGTCGGCCCCCACCGGCCGGGCGGTCGGCCCGAGCCGGGCGGCCCCCACCGCCCCGGCCCGGTCCCGCTTCAGGCGGCGACCCGCCGCTTGAGCTTCCGCCGCTCCCGCTCGGAGAGCCCGCCCCAGATTCCGAAGCGCTCGTCGTGCCCGAGGGCATATTCCAGGCACTCCGTCTTGACCTCACACCGCGAGCAGATCCGCTTCGCCTCGCGGGTCGAGCCGCCCTTCTCGGGAAAGAACGCCTCCGGGTCGGTCTGCGAGCAGAGCGCCCGCTCCTGCCACTCCGGCGCGTTTCCGAGCAGGTCGGCCACCTCGAGCTGGCCGTCCATCATTGCCTCCTTGTCGCGCACCGGCGTCATCGCCGCTGCAACCCCCCACGCGAAAGGCGTGCTTGTCCGTCCGGTCACAATTTGTTGCGTTCCGAGCGAACAACCCCATTCAAATTACACGCGTGTAATGCGTGCGGCGTCAAGCCAATCCTGCTAATGGAGTCGCCCTCCCGACACGTTCCGGACGGCCGTCTCCACCGCCCGAGCCTCGCAACCTGCCCTATCGATTCAGACCCCGGACGGGTAACGCCCTCTCGGCGAGTTGCCCGAGTTTTCTGCCGTGGCGCACCCGGCGCGGGCACCCCCGGCACCCCCGGCGGAGGCTCCGGTGGGCCGTACCCGGCGACCGTCGCGACCCCCTCCAAGATCAGCACTGTGGTGGAGGAAAGGTTAACCCGCCCGGCGCGACGCCGCCCGTCGAGCCGGGAACGGCGACCGCGTCCCGTCCACATGATGGACGGTCGCGACGGCGGAGCATCGCCCGGACGATCAGCTCGCGCCCGGCGTCAGCCTGGTCGGCCAGACGAGTTCCGCGACCCGCTCGCCGGCGACCGAAACCGCTGCGGCAACGTCCGCCCGTCCCACCAGACGGTATATCGGCCGGCCTCCAGATCGGACGCTCCGCCGGTTCCAGTTTCCGCCGCCCGGCCAGTTTGGAGCCGACCGGTGGTTACGCAGGAAACTGTTCGGATTCTTGACCGCAGTTGGTGAATTCGAAACGATTGGTGACAAGCCGATGGCCGTCGCCGTGAATCGCGAAGGTTCGGCGCTACGCCCCGGCATGGCCGTACGCGGTCGTCCGCCTGCGGGCCGGCCGGCCCGCCGCCGCCGCGATCGCCCTGAGCTGTTCCTCGGTCCGGGCCGAGCCGTTGCCCGAGCCGGCCATCCGGGAGATGGTCTCCTCCATCAGCGTGCCGCCCAGGTCGTTGCAGCCGCCCCGGAGCACCGCCGCGGCGCCCTCGTCACCGAGCTTCACCCAGGAGCACTGGATGTTGTTGATCCGGCCGTGCAGCAGCAGCCGGGCCATCGCGTGGACCGCCTGGTTCTCCCGCCAGGTCGGCCCGGGGCGGGCGATCCCGGCCAGGTAGATCGGCGCGTTGGTGTGCACGAACGGCAGGGCGACGAACTCGGTGAAGCCGCCGGTCCGGTCCTGCACGCCGGCCAGCACCCGGAAATGGGCCAGCCACTGGCCGGGATGGTCGACGTGGCCGTACATCATCGTGGAGCTGGACCGGATGCCCAGCTCGTGGGCCGTGCTCACCACCTCGACCCAGGCGGCGGCCGGCAGCTTGCCCTTGGTGAGCACCCAGCGCACCTCGTCGTCGAGGATCTCCGCGGCGGTGCCCGGGATGGTGTCCAGGCCGGCGTCGCGGAGCTGGAGCAGCCACTCCTTCACCGGCACCCCGGCCTTGGCCGCGGCGGTGACGATCTCCATCGGCGAGAAGGCGTGCACGTGCATGCCCGGCACCCGTGCCTTGATCGCCCGCACGATGTCGACGTAACCGGTGACCGGCAGCTTCGGGTCGATGCCACCCTGGAGGCAGACCTCGCTCGCCCCGGCCGCCCACGCCTCCTCGGCCCGGTCGGCGACCTGCCCCACCGAGAGGCGGTACGCGTCGGCGTCACTCTCCCGCTGGGCGAAGGCGCAGAAGCGGCAGCCGACGTAGCAGACGTTGCTGAAGTTGATGTTCCGGTTGACCACGTACGTGACGTCGTCGCCGACCGTGTCCCGGCGGACGTCGTCGGCGATCCGGCACAACTCCTCCAGCGCCGGCCCGTCGGCGGCGAACAGCGCCAGCGCAGCATCGGTGTGCCGGGGCTCCAGCAGCGCCGCCGGGTCGTCCGCGGCCAGCCGCAGGCCCGTCGCCAGGTCACCGGCCCCGACCGGTACGCCCCCGGCGGTCACCTTGCCCGCGACCTCGGACCAGTCGCCGTAGACGCTGTCGAAGTCGCCTCGGCGGTCCCCCGTCCGCCCGGTGGTGTCGATCGTGGCGTGCAGGTCGGTACGACCGCCGAACACCTCCTCCGGCTCCTGCCAGGGCCGGCCCACCGGGCGGGCCGCCTCGACCGCCAGGCCCGACTCCGGATCGGCGAGGGCGGTGACGTGCGGCAGCAGGCGCGGATCCAGCCACGGGTCGCCCGCCCGGACGTACTCGGGGTAGACGGTCAGCCGCTCGCGCAGGGTGAAGCCGGCCCGGGCGGTGTGCCGGGCCAGCTCGTCGAGTTGCGGCCAGGGGCGTTCCGGGTTGACATGGTCCGGGGTGACCGGTGACACCCCGCCCCAGTCGTCGATGCCGGCGCGCAGCAACAGGTCGTACTCGCCCTCGATGAGGTTCGGCGGGGCCTGGATGCGGAACCTCGGGCCGAGCAGCACCCGGGCCACCGCCACCGTGGCGGCCAGATCGTGCAGCTCCGCGTCCGGCATGCCACGCATCGCGGTGTCCGGCTTGGCGCGGAAGTTCTGCACGATCACCTCCTGGAGGTGGCCGTACTCCCGCTGGGCCCGCCGGATCGCGAAGAGCGCGTCGACCCGTTCGGCCAGGGTCTCCCCGATGCCGATCAGGAGACCGGTGGTGAACGGCACCCCGACCCGGCCGGCGTCGTCGAGCACCCGCAGCCGGACGGCCGGCTCCTTGTCCGGCGAGCCGTAGTGCGGGCCGCCCGGCTCCGACCAGAGCCGGGTCGCCGTGGTCTCCAGCATCATGCCCATGCTCGGCGCGACCGGCTTGAGCCGGTGCAACTCCGACCAGGACAGCACGCCCGGGTTGAGGTGCGGCAGCAGGCCGGTCTCCTCCAGCACAGCCACCGCACAGGCCCGCAGGTAGTCCAGGGTGGAGTCGTAGCCGCGCTCGTCCAGCCACCGGCGGGCCGCCGGCCAGCGCTCCTCCGGCCGGTCGCCGAGGGTGAACAACGCCTCCTTGCAGCCCTGCGCCGCGCCCTCCCGGGCGATCGCCAGGACCTCGTCCTTCTCCAGGTAGGCGGCCGGGACCCGGTGCGGCACGGTGGCGAACGTGCAGTAGTGGCAGCGGTCCCGGCAGAGCCGGGTCAACGGGATGAAGACCTTCTTGGAGAAGGTGACCACCCCCGGGCGGCCGGCCTCCCGCAGCCCGGCGTCGCGTACCTCGCCGGCGATCCGGAGCAGTTCGTCGAGCGCGGTCCCGCGTGCGGTCAACAGGGCGCCGGCCTCGGCGACGTCCAGCGCCCGGCCGGTCGCGGCCCGACGCAGGGCCCGCCGCACGGTCGCCTCGGTCGGCGCGGAATCGCTGCGATCAACCATCCGTTCAGCCTAGGCGCTGCGCGGCCCGCCACCGCCCGACCCCGCGCCGAGCGGGCACAGCGTCCTCCGGGCCGGGACGGCAGACGCACCGAAGGAGTGGCCTCCCTGGACGGGGAAGCCACTCCTTCCGGTAACTGTCACTCGTCAGGCGAGCGGGCCGCCGTCCGGATCGGCGAGGCGGGCTGCTCTACATCATCCAGTCGACAAAGGTGGCCCGGGGCGCTCAGCGCGGGTGGTTCGGGTCGTTCCGGTCGAGGCGCTGGGTGCGGTCGCTGTCGTCGGTGGCCGGCTGGCCGGGCTCGACCGACTGCCGCGGGATGGCCTGCGTCGGCTCGGCCTGCGGCCGCGGGATCGCCTGAGTCGGGTCGGCCTGCGGCCGCGGGATGGCCTGCGTCGGGTCGGCCGACGGGGGCTGACCGAAGGGCGGCGCCTGGTGCGGAGCGCCGAACGGCGGCGCGGACTGCGGCGCGGCCTGCGGGGCACCGAACTGCGGCGCGGCCTGCGGGGCACCGAACGGGGGCGCGGACTGCGGGGCGTGCGGCGGGGCGGCGTTGAACGGCGCGGCCGGCGGCTGGCCGTACTGGCCCGGGGTCGGGTACCCGCCCTGGGCGGGGTAGCCACCCGGCTGGCCCGGCGCGGGGTAGCCACCCGCCTGCTGCGGCCAGCCCGGCTGGGGCTGCCCGTAGACGCCCGGCTGCGGCTTCGGCTTGGGTACGTAGAAGAGGGCGCGCCAGATCCGGAACACGACGAACGCGGCCACCCCGAAGATCGCCAGCCAGGCCACCCGGGCCAGCATGCCGAGGAAGGCGTCCAGCACCTCGGCCTCGGCGAGCCGGCCGACCAACCAGATCAGGAAGGTCAGCGCGCCGAACAGCGCGGCGAAGGCGTACTCGCCGAGGGCCGCCTGGGTGATCAGCTTGGCCTTGGGCAGCGCCGGCCGTACGTGGGTGGCGAGCAGGACGGCCAGCACCGGCAGCACGGTCGACTCGACGCCGACGAACGCGAAGAACGTGCTGCCCGCCCGGCCACCGATGGTGCTGTAGGCGCCCATCGGCACCAGCAGGCGCAGCAGGCCGACGAAGAGCAGCACGGCGTTCGCACCGAGCAGGACGAGCGCGGCCAGTTCGCGCAGTGGCTTGGTCACCTGGCTGGCCTGCGTGGTGTCGCCGGACGCGGGCTCGGCGGGGCTGGTCACGGACTCCCCCTTGGGGACGAAAACGGACAGTTGCCCACGTGAGCCTAGTCTCCCCGGCCACCGACCGATCGGCGGCGGCGCGTGCGGAAGGATGGACACCATGCGCATCGTGGTTCTGACCGGCGGAATCGGGGGTGCCCGGTTCCTGCTCGGCGTCCGGGCCTACGCCCGGGAGGTGGGGGCCGAGGTGACCGCCGTGGTCAACGTCGGCGACGATCTGTTGCTGCACGGACTCAAGGTGTGCCCGGACCTGGACAGCGTGCTGTACACGCTGGGCGGCGGCGCCGACCCGGAGCGGGGCTGGGGACGGGTGGGCGAGACCTGGACGGTCAGGTCGGAGCTGGCCGCGTACGGCGCCGAGCCCACCTGGTTCGGGCTGGGCGACAAGGACCTCGCCACCCACCTGGTCCGGACGACCATGCTCAACGCCGGCTACCCGCTGTCCCAGGTGACCGAGGCGCTCGCCACCCGGTGGCAGCCCGGCGTACGCCTGCTGCCGGCCACCGACGACCGTCTGGAGACCCACGTGGTGGTCGACCTCGACGGCGGCCAGCGGGCGATCCACTTCCAGGAATGGTGGGTGCGGTACCGGGCGGATCTCCCGACGCACCGGTTCGTCTTCGTCGGCGCGGAGTCGGCGAAACCGGCGCCGGGCGTGCTGGAGGCGATCGGCTCGGCCGACGTGGTGCTGGTCGCGCCGAGCAACCCGGTGGTGAGCATCGCGCCGATCCTGGCCGTGCCGGGGCTGCGGGACGCGGTCACCGACGGCCCGGCCCCGGTGGTGGGCGTGTCCCCGATCATCGGCGGCGCCCCGGTACGCGGCATGGCCGACCGCTGCCTCGCCGTGCTCGGCGTGGAGTGCAGCGCGGCCGGGGTCGGCGGCCTCTACGGTGGCCGGTCGGCCGGTGGCCTGCTCGACGGCTGGCTGGTCGCGCCCGAGGACGAGGGGACGCTGGTGCCGGAGGTGACCGTGCGGTCGGCGCCGCTGCGGATGATCGACGAGGCGGCGACGGCCACGATGGTCCGGGCCGCTCTGGAGCTGGTGTGAAGCTGGAGATCCTGCCGGTGCTGGGCATCGGCGACGTGACCGAGGGCGACGACCTGGCGACGCTGATCGCCACCGCGGCACCGTGGCTGCGCGACGGCGACGTGCTGGTGGTGACCAGCAAGATCGTGTCGAAGGCGGAGGGCCGGCTGGTCGACGTGCCGGCCGACGGGCCCGAGCGGCTCGCCGCCCGGGACGAGGTGCTCGCCGCGGAGACCGCCCGGGTGGTGGCCACCCGCGGGGCGACCCGGATCGTGCAGACCCACCACGGCTTCGTGATGGCCTCCGCCGGCATTGACGCGTCGAACGTCGACAAGACCCGGCTGGTGCTGCTGCCGAAGGACCCGGACGGGTCTGCCCGGGCGCTGCGAGCGGCGCTGCGCGACCACTACCAGCTCGACGTCGCGGTCATCGTCAGCGACACCATGGGCCGGCCGTGGCGCAACGGACTCACCGACGTGGCGCTCGGGGTCGCCGGGATGCCGGCGATCCGCGACCACCGGGGCGAGATCGACCCGTACGGCAACGAGCTCCAGCTCACCCAGATGGCGGTGGTGGACGAGCTGGCCGGCGCCGCCGAGCTGATCAAGGGCAAGTGCGACCAGGTGCCGGTCGCGGTCGTCCGCGGTTACCTGGGCGTGGCGCGGGCCGCCGACGGCGCGGGGGCCAGTGCGCTGATCCGCGACGCCGAACTCGACCTCTTCTCGCTGGGCACCGCCGAGGCGAGGGCGGCCGGGCTGCGGGAGGCCGCCGTCCTGCCCGACGGCCCGGGTCCGGCGCCGGCCGACCCGGCCGCCGTGGACCGGGCGATCGCCGCGGTCGCCGAGGTGGTGGCGCCCGGCACGGTCTTCACCCACGTCACCGACGACGAGGTACGCGCCGGCCTGATCGCCAGCGTGCCCGGCTGGCCCGCGCCGGCCGGCGGGCTCGTCCTCGGGGCCCCGCCGGCTCCGGTCGACGCGGTGGATCTGGTGCGCTTCGGCGCCGACCTGCAACGCCTGCGTACCGCCCTGGCCGCCGAGGGCATCTCCTCGGCGCTGCTCCCACCGCCGGCCGGCAGCACCGCGAGCGCCGCCCTGGCCGTCTGACCCTGCCACCTTCCAGCGGTCGAGGGTCAGGCGTCGAGGACCGCGCGGCCGAGGGGGGTGAGGGTGTGCAGCACGGTGTTGCGGTCCCGGTGGCTGACCAGCAGACCGGCGTTACGCAGCACGGTGGTGTGCTGGCTCGCCGAGGCGGCGGAGATGCTCAGCCGGCGGGCCACCTCCCCGGTGGTGCAGCCGTCGTCGGCGGCTTCCAGAACGGCCGCGCGGGTGCGGCCGAGCAGGGCGGCGAGCGCCTCCCGGGTGCCGTCCGGGTTCCCCCCGGCGCCCGGCCCCGTCGTCGTGCCGAGACCGCCAAGCCGGTCGACGGGATAGACCAGCACCGGCGGCAGCGTCGGGTCGAGCAGGGCGACCGGGGTCGGCGCGCAGAAGAACGACGGGACCAGCAGCAGGCCCCGGCCCTCCAGGTGCAGCTCCCGGCTGTCCGGGTAGTCGAGGACCTCGAGCACCCCGTCCGCGTACCGCATGCCGGGCCGGAGGCTCGCCAGCAGGCCCTCGGTGCCGCCGTCGAGCATCGCCCGCGCCCGCCGCGCCCGGTCGGCCTCCACCGCGGCCTGGATCCGCGGCCAGTACGGGGTGACCGCGAGCGAGTGGTAACGGGCCATCGAGTCGGTGAGGTGGTGCAGCACCTCGGGCTCACCCCGGGCCAGCGCGGCGGCCGGGGCGGGCAGCGGATTCTCCTCGGCGAGCCGGATCAGGTCCCGGCGCATCAGGTCGACGGGGGTGCCCCGGACGGCCTCCAGCCCCGCCTGGAAGCCGTCCCGGCTGGCGTACGGGGTGAGGAAGTCGGGGAAGTAGCCGCGCGGCGGGTTGAGGGCGAGGAGGAGGCGGAACCGCTCGGCGGCACGCGCGTTGCGCAGGTTGCGGCTCATGCCGCGCCGCCACTCGGACAGCAGCGGGTCACGCCGGCGCCCCTGGAGCAGGTGCAGGCTGAGGACCAGCTCCCAGATCGGATCCGCGGCCGGGGCCACCCTGGTCCGCAGGACATCCTCGCTCGTGAAAATGATCTTCAGCATGGCGCGGCTCCCGGGGCGGGCAGCAGGAACGCCCACCACCGTTGGCACTGTACCCGCCGGCAATAACCTCCATCTTTTAGCGTGGGCTGAAAAGCCTCGACGGCGGACGGGCCGTTCGGCAGACTTTCCTTACCTGCCGGGTCCGGAGTGCCATCCACCCGGGCCGGGGCAGGCGGGGTCCCGCAGGGACGCGGACGACCGGGCGACACCAACGAGGGTCTGCGGCACTCGCCGTAGAGGTGCCGGCCGGTCGTCCCACCGTGCTCGTAGAGTGTCGGAGTGCCCCACACCCGCACCGATCTGCCGGCGTACGCCGATCTGCACGCCGACGCCACCGCGCTGCTGAGCCGCTGGTCGCCGACCAGCCCGGCCGCCGCCGCGGCCCGGGACCGGACCCTGGAGCTGCTGACCGCCGGGCCGGTGGCGCTGGGTCGCGGTCACCGCGCCGGTCACGTCACCGCGAGCGCGCTGGTGCTCGACGCGACCGGCCAGCGGGTGCTGCTCTGCCTGCACGGCAAGTTCCGCAAGTGGGTGCAGCTCGGCGGGCACTGCGAGCCCGGCGACCGGTCCCTGGCCGCCGCCGCGCTGCGCGAGGCCACCGAGGAGTCCGGGATCGCCGGGCTGGTCGTCGACCCGGTGCCGATCGACGTGGACATCCACCAGGTCGCCTGCCAGGGCGGCTCGCTGCACTACGACATACGGTTCGCCGTGCTCGCCCCGGCCGGGGCCGCCGAACGGGTCAGCGCCGAGTCCGAGGCGCTGGGCTGGTTCCCGCCGGACCGGCTGCCCGAGCCACTGGCACACGCCACCGAACAACTCGTCGCACCAGCTCTCGCCGCCTTCGCCCGCCGCGCCGCCGGCTGAGCCGACGGCGCGAGAGGCAGCAGTCAGACCAGACCCTCCTCGCCGCGCTCCTTGAGCTCGTCGACCAGCTTCTTGACGTCCTGGGCCCGCTCGCGCGGGCAGACCAGCAGCGCGTCCGGGGTGTCCACCACGATCAGGTCGCGTACGCCGAGAGCCGCCACCAGCCGGCCCGAGTGCGGCACCACCACCAGGCCGCTGCTGTCCCGCAGCAGCACACCCGGCTTGGCGTCCGGGCCCAGCACCACGTTGCCGGCCTCGTCGGCGGGAAGCACCTCGCCCAGGGTGTGGAAATCGCCGACGTCGTTCCAGCCGAAGTCGCCCGGCACGGTCGCCACCCGGCCGGCGGTCGCCGCCCCCTCCATCACCGCGTAGTCCACCGAGATCTTCGGCAGGGTCGGCCAGACCGTGCCGAGGACGTCATCCTGCTCCGGGGTGCCCCACGCCGCCGCGATCGCGGTGATCCCGGCGTGCAGGGCCGGCTGCTGCCGGGCCAGCTCGGCCAGGAAGACGTCCACCCGCCAGACGAACATGCTGGCGTTCCAGAGGTGCCGCCCGGAGCGCACGTAGCCCTCGGCCACCTCGGCGGCCGGCTTCTCCTTGAACTCGACCACCGGGCGCAGCGGGCCGTCGCCCACCGGCTCGCCGGTCTCCAGATAGCCGTAGCCGGTCTCCGGCCGGGTCGGGGTGATGCCCACCGTCATCAGCGACCCCTGCTCCGCGCCGCGGACCGCCTGGCGTACGGTCTCGGCCCAGCGCGCCGGATCACCGATCAGATGGTCGGCGGCGAACGAGCCCATCACCGCCGCCGGGTCGCGTTCCGCGATCACCGCCGCGGCCAGCGCGATCGCCGCGCACGAGTCGCGCGGCGACGGCTCGACCAGGATGTTCTCCTCCGGCAGGCCAGCCAGTTGCCGAGCCACCGCCGCGACGTGCGCGGCACCGGTGACCACCAGCGTTCGCTCGGGAGTGGTCAGCGGCGCGAGCCGGTCCACCGTCGCCTGGAGCAGCGAGGCAGGGGTGCCGGTCAACGGGTGGAGGAACTTGGGATGGTTGGCCCGGGACAGCGGCCACAACCTTGTGCCACTGCCCCCTGCCGGAATGACGGCGTAGAACATCAGCACATCATGCCCGAGCCGCACCCCTTCGGACCGACGGTCGGCGGTACCCGCGGCGGCCCACTCAGGAACGGGCCCGGCCCCACGCGGCGAGGTGCACCTCCGCGCTGGACTCCCAGGTGAACTCCTTGGCCCGGTCGAAACCGGCCTTGGCCAGCGAGAGCCGGCGCTGCTCGTCGTCCAGCAACGCGGCCAGGTCGGTGGCGATCTCTTCCGGGGCCTCGCTGGTGTACGCCACCGCGTCGCCGCCGACCTCGGGCAGCGAGAGCCGTGGCGTGGTCAGCACCGGCGCCGCGCACGCCATCGCCTCCAGGATCGGCAGCCCGAACCCCTCGCCGTACGACGGGTAGGCGGCGACCAGCGCGCCACCGAGGAAGCCGGGCAGGTCGGCGTAGCGCAGGTAACCCGGGCGGAGCAGCCGCAGGTGCGCCGGGACCTCGGCCACCGCGCGGTCAATGTCGTCGTCGTGCCCCTGGCCGCCGGCGATGACCAGCGCGGGCGGGTTCTCCCGATCGGCCACCGCCCGGGCCCAGCCGCGGATCAGATTGGGTACGTTCTTGCGCGGCTCCTTGGCCCCGAGGAACGCGATGTAGCTGCTGCTGCCCAGCCCGAGGCGGGCGCGGACCCGGGCCTTCTCCTCCTCGCTGGGAGCGTGGAAGGCGGCCTGGTCGACCCCGTGGTACGCCACGTCGATCCGGGTCGGGTCGGCGTCCAGGAGGCGGATCAGCTCGTCCCGGGTGGCCTTGCTCGGCACGATCACCCGGTCGGCGCGGCGCAGCGACGTCTTGATCGCGCTGCGGAAGAACGTCCGGCGGGACTTGTCGTAGTGCTCCGGCTCGGTGAAGAAGGTCGCGTCGTGCACGGTGACCGTGACCGGGCAGCCGGCCCGCAGCGGGCAGGTGTAGAAGGGCGAGTGCAGCACCTCCGCGCTCACCTGCTGCGCCAGCAGCGGCAGGCCGGTCTGCTCCCAGGCGAGCCGGGCCGGGCGGTGCGCGACCGCCGCCGGGGCGGGGATCACCTCGGCCTCGGGCAGCATCCGGGTGTAACGCTCCAGGTCGGTGCGGAGGCTCACCACGACCAGGTCCACGCCGGAGCCACAGACCCGGCCCAGGGCGCCGAGCAGGCCGTCGACGTATCTACCGACGCCGCCACGGTCGGCGGGGACACTCGTGGCGTCGATGAGCACGCGGGGCGGGCGACCGGCGGTCACGGGGCGACTCCTCAGTCAGACGGATGTGGCGAACGACACTGTCGGCAAGCCTACGCCGGACGCGGGTCCCGGCGTTGACTGCGACCCGACGGTACGCCGACTTGTCGTTGTCATCGAGTCCCTACCGGGACGCGTATCGTTCGCACCGATGGCCGACAACATTGCCCGGGTCTTCGCCGACGCAATCGCGACCGACCCCACCCGCCCCCTGCTGACCTGGTACGACGACGCGACCGGCGAGCGCACCGAACTGTCCGGCGCGACGCTCGCGAACTGGGTGGCCAAAACGGCCAACCTGCTCGTCGACGAGGCCGCCCTCGGCCCCGGCGACACCGCCGCCGCGCTGCTGCCGCCGCACTGGCAGACCGCCGCCGTGCTGCTCGGCTGCTGGTCGGCGAAGCTGACCGTGGTCGACGCCCCGGGCCCGGTGGACGTGCTCTTCGCCGCCGCCGACCGGACCGACGCGGCAGCGGCCTGGTCGGCAGGGGAACGGTACGCGCTCGCGCTCGACCCGTTCGCCCTGCCGATGCGACAGGTGCCGCCCGGCTTCGCCGACTACGTGGTCGAGGTACGCGGCCACGGCGACCACTTCACGCCGTACCCGGAGGCGGGCGAGGCGGACGTGGAGCTGCTGGCCCGCGCGGAGGCCCGGGCCGCGGAGCTCTGCCTCACCCCCGGCGACCGGCTGCTGGTCGACACCGGCCGGCACCCCGACCCGATCGACTGGCTCCTGGCCCCCCTGGCCGCCCGCACCACCCTGATCCTCTGCGCCAACCTGGACCAGTCGCGCCTCGACTCCCGCACCGCAACAGAAAAGGCCACCCGCGCCCTCACCTGAGCGGTGGGGGTGGATCGGTCAGGCGGGGGTGGACTGGTCGGTGTTGGCGCGGCGTTGGGCCAGGGCGGCGAAGGCCGACAGGGATTCGGGGTTGGCCAGGGCGCCCTTGGCGGCGGCGGTGTCGACGGGGGTGCCGGTCAGGATCTTCTTGACCGGCACCTCCAGCTTCTTCGCCGAAAGGGTACGCGGGACCGCGCGGACCTGATGGATCTCGTCGGGGATGTGCCGGGGCGACAGGGCGTTGCGCAGCTCGCGGCAGATCTTCTTCCGCAGCTCGTCGTCCAGCTCCAGCCCCTCGGCGAGGACCACGAAGAGCAGCAGTTCACCCGCGCCGCCCTGGTCGTCCTCCAGATGCACCACCACCGAGTCGACCACCTCGTCCAGCCCCTCAACCACCGAGTAGAACTCGGCGGTGCCGAGGCGTACGCCGCCGCGGTTCAGGGTGGCGTCCGACCGCCCGGTGATCACGCAGCCGCCCCGCTCGTTGATCGTGATCCAGTCGCCGTGCCGCCACACGCCGGGATAGACCTCGAAGTACGCCTCGCGGTAGCGCGCGCCGTCCGGGTCGTTCCAGAAGCCCACCGGCATGCTCGGCATCGGCTCGGTGATGACCAGCTCGCCGAGCTGCCCGATGACCGGGGTGCCGTCGGCGGAACGGGCCTCCACCTTCGCGCCGAGCGCCCGGCAGGCGATCTCCCCGGCGTGCACCGGCAACAGCGCCACCCCGCCGACGAAGCCGGTGCAGACATCCGTGCCGCCGGAGAGCGACTGAAGCTGGAGGCGGTCGCTGACGTTCTCGTACACCCAGGCGAAGCCCTCGGTGGGCAGCGGCGCGCCGGTCGAGCCGAGGCCGCGCAGCGCGGACAGGTCGGCGATCTCCTTCGGGACCAGGCCGGCCTTGCGGCAGGCCAGCAGGAACGGCGCGGAGGTGCCGAAGTACGTGGTGCCGGTCTCCTCCGCCAGCCGCCAGAGCGCGCCCAGGTCCGGGTGGCCCGGGTTGCCATCGAAGAGCACGATGGTCGCGCCCACCGCCGGCCCGGAGACCAGGAAGTTCCACATCATCCAGCCGGTGGTGGTGAACCAGAAGAACCGGTCCGCCGGGCCCAGGTCGTGGTGCAGGGCCAGCATCTTGAGGTGCTCCAGCAGGATGCCGCCGTGGCCGTGCACGATCGGCTTGGGCAGGCCGGTGGTGCCCGAGGAGTAGAGCACGTAGAGCGGATGGTCGAACGGCACCGGGGCGAAGGTCAACGGCTCGCCGGTCTCCGCCGCCAGCTCTCCCCAGGAGATCGCGCCCGTGGGGGCCGGCCCCGCCGGGTCGAGGTAGGCGATGCTGACCGTGTGCCGCACCGACGGCAGGGCGGCCCGGATGGCGGCCACCTCGCCGCTCCGGTCGATCGGCTTGTCGCCGTACCGGTAGCCGTCGACGGCCACCAGGACCTTGGGCTCGATCTGCTGCCACCGGTCGGTGACGCTGCGGGTGCCGAACTCGGGCGCGCAGGAGGAGAAGATCGCGCCGAGGCTGGCGGTGGCGAGCAGCAGCACGAACGTCTCCGGGATGTTCGGCGCGTACGCCGCCACCCGGTCGCCCGGGCCGACGCCGAGCCGGCGCAGCCCGGCCGCCACCCGGCGTACCCGCTCGCGCAGCTCCGCCGCGGTGAGCGTCTCCGGCGCCCGGGTCTGCCCGTGCGCGATCACCACCGGGTCGTCGTCGGCCCGGCCGGGCATCCGCAGCACGTTCTCCGCGTAGTTGAGCGTCGCGCCGGGGAACCAGCTGGTGCCGGGCATGGTCCGCTCACCCAGTGTGCCGGCCGGTGGGGTGTGCGCGACCACCTCGAAGTAGTCCCAGATCGAGCGCCAGAAGGCGTCGAGGTCGGTCACCGACCAGCGCCACAGCGCGTCGTAGTCGGCGAACTCCAATCCCCGGTGCTCGGCCAGCCAGCGCAGGTAGTCGCCGATCCGGGACCGCTCGCGCACGTCGGCCGGCGGCGTCCACAGCACGTCACCCACTGCTCCACCCTCCTCAGGCCCCGGTCACGACACTGTGCATGGGCCGTGGCGCCATCTTGCCCTACCTCGCCAGGCCATTGTCCGCACCGGGTGCCGCCGACGGGGCGTGCCCACCCCACACCCCGCACCCCCCAACAATGTGGGTGCGGTGGAAGGAGGGGCCCCCTGTTAACGCCTGGTGCGGGTGAAGGGCCCCTTCTTAACAACTCCACGCGGTGACCGGCCGCCTGGCTCGTGGTGTTAACAGGGGGCCCCTCCTCCACCGGAGGCGTTAACAGGGGGCCCCTCCTTGCATCTCAGCCGGCGCGGTGGGCCTGGATGGCACGGCGGCGGGCCAGCCGGTGGGCGCGGCGGATCTCCGCCTCCCGGTAGCGCCGCTCGTCCTCCGCGGTCTCCGGCAGCACCGGACGGACCGGGCGCGGCGTGCCGCCGACGTCCACACCCACGAAGACCAGGTACGCCGTGACGACCCGGACCGGCTCGTCCTCGGCCGAGTCCCAGCGCTCGGCGACCACCCGCACGCCCACCTCCATCGAGGTGTGCCCGGTCCAGTTGACCTGGGCGTGGGCGTGCACCAGGTCGCCCACCCGGACCGGCTCGGAGAAGACGATCTCATCGATCGAGGCGGTGACCGCGGTGCCGCCGCTGTGCCGGGCCGCGGCCGCCCCGGCGACGTCGTCGACGAACTTCATCAGTACCCCACCGTGCACGGTCCCGTACAGATTGACATCGACCGCGGTCATGATCCGACTCAACGTGACCCGGGAGTACGAGGTCGGCTTGCCGGCCGACCCGGTGGAGGGGTGATCTGTCATGCCGAAAACGGTACGGTGCGCGGATGCGACATCTCTGGAGCTTCCTCGCCGGGTTGGTGGTGGCGCCCGTCACCTGGGTGCTCGTCACCCTCGGTCAGGACGGGTCTGGACGCACCGTGCACCGCTGGGTGGAGATCGGTACGTACAGCACGCCGAACCTGATCGAGCCGGCCGTTTACCTCGGCGTCGCCGGAATCCTGCTCGGCCTGCTCGGCACGCTGCGCTTCTCGCCGCTCGGTCCGCTCGTGGCCGGGCTGCTGCTGGTCGTGCCCTACCTCGGCCTGTTCGTCGCGCCATTCACCGTCCGTGACCAGATCCCTGCCGGCTGGAAGCTGCTCGGGGACCCGCTGCCGCTGCGCGAGCCGCTGGAGAACGGCACGCTGTTCCTGATCGGCATGCTGCTGCTGATGGCCGTGTTCAGCGGACAGCGGTGGCGGAAGCAGCCCGGGCGGCCGGTGGCCGGTACGGAGTTGCCCCCGGCCGACAAGCCGGCCGAGGACACCCGGTCGCTCGGCGACTGGCCGCCGGCCGACCTGAAGGACACGGACACCGCCCCGCTCACGCTGGGCTACCCCGACAGCACCCCCACCGAACCCCTGCCCCGCCGCGTCGGCGGCGAGTCGCCGTGGTCCGCGCCCCCGCGTACGGCGTCTCGGCCGGACAGCACCGCCGAAACCCGATGACGACCGCGGGCGGGCCGGAGATCCCGGCCCGCCCGCCTGATCGTGGCAGCTCGGCCGGTCAGCCCTTGAGGAGCTGGCGCGCCATGACGATGCGCTGCACCTGGTTGGTGCCCTCGTAGATCTGGGTGATCTTGGCATCCCGCATCATCCGCTCGACCGGGTAGTCGCGGGTGTAGCCGTAACCGCCGAGCAACTGGACGGCGTCGGTGGTGATCTCCATGGCGGCGTCCGAGGCGAAGCACTTGGCGGCGGCGCCGAAGTAGGTCAGGTCGGCGTCGCCCCGCTCGGACTTGGCCGCGGCGGCGTACGTGAGCTGCCGGGCCGCCTCCAGCTTCATGCCCATGTCGGCGAGCATGAACTGGACACCCTGGAAGTCGGCCACGGGCTTGCCGAACTGCTTGCGCTCCTGGACGTACCCCTTGGCGTAGTCCAGCGCGCCCTGCGCGATGCCGAGCGCCTGGGCGGCGATGGTGACCCGGGTGTGGTCCAGGGTGCGCATCGCGGTGGCGAAGCCGGTGCCCTCGGCGCCGATCATGCGGTCCGCCGGGATCCGGACATTGTCGAAGTAAACCTCGCGGGTGGGCGAGCCCTTGATGCCGAGCTTCTTCTCCGGCGCGCCGAAGCTGACCCCGGGGTCGGACTTCTCCACCACGAAGGCCGAGATGCCCTTCGATCGGGCAGTGGGATCGGTCACAGCGAAGACGGTGTAGTACTCGGAGACGCCCGCGTTGGTGATCCACCGCTTCACGCCGTTGAGCACCCAGTGGTCGCCGTCCCGGACCGCCTTCGTGGTCATCGAGGCGGCGTCACTGCCCGCCTCCGGCTCCGAGAGGCAGTACGAGAACATCGCGTCACCGGTGGCGACCGCGGGGAGGTACTTCCGCTTCAGCTCCTCCGAGCCGGCCAGGATCAGCGGCATGGTGCCCAGCTTGTTCACCGCCGGGATCAGCGAGGACGCGGCGCAGGCGCGAGCGACCTCCTCGATCACGATGGCCGTCGCCAGGGCGTCCGCGCCGGCGCCGCCGTACTCGACGGGGATGTGCGGGGCGTGGAAGTCGGCCGCGCGCAGCGCGTCGTACGACGACTTGGGGAACTCACCGGTCTCGTCCGCCTCGGCGGCGTGTGGGGCCACCTTCGCCGTACAGACCTCACGAACCGCTTCCCGGACCGCCTCGTGCTCCTCCGGCAACCGGTAGACGTCGAACGACTGCTCTGCGGCCATGTCGGCCCCTCCCCTTCACCGCTAAAATGCGCAGTCCGAGCGCCTTACCACCACGACCGCGCAAGGTGAAGGATAGCGACCTAGGAACTGGTGCTCCTTACCGCCGCGTAGGCTCGTGCACGATGGGCGTCGACGCCGACCGGCGGCCACAGAATCACAGCGAAACATCCCCCACCGGTGCCCGGCCAGGCGCCGCAGCCGAATGCGACGCAAGGAAGCGCCGCCAGTGCGAGCGGAGAAAACAGGCGTGACCATCCCGTATCCGAACACCCAGCCGATGCCAGCCATCGCCGCGGTGACCCCGCCCTCGGGCGCGGCCCGGCCCCGGGTGACCTTCCTCGGCACCGGCTACCTCGGCGCGACGTACGCCATCTGCTACGCCGAGCTGGGCTATGAGGTACTCGGCTTCGACGTCGACGCGGACAAGATCGCCAAGCTGAACGCCGGCGAGGTCCCGATCCACGAACCCGGCCTGGACGAGCTGCTCCGGCGCAACCTGGCCGCCGGCCGGCTGCGGTTCAGCACCGACATCAAGGAAACCGCCGACTTCGGCGACGTGCACTTCATCTGCGTCGGCACCCCGCAGCGGGCCGACGGCATGGGCGCCGACCTGTCGTACGTCGAGGCGTCGGTGACCAGCCTCGCCCAGCACCTGACCCGCAAGGCGCTGATCGTCGGCAAGTCCACCGTCCCCGTGGGCACCGCCGAGTGGGTGGAGCAACTGGTCGGCAAGCACACCCCGGCCGACCTCGGCATCGAGGTGGCGTGGAGCCCGGAGTTCCTTCAGGAGGGCTTCGCCGTCGACGACGTGCTGCGGCCCAACCGGATCGTGGTCGGGGTCAAGAGCGAGTGGGCCAACGGCATGCTCTACGCCGCCCACAAAGGCGTCTTCGACCTAGCCGCCACCGAGGACCGCGAGGTGCCGCTGGTGGTCACCGACTTCGCCACCGCCGAGCTGGTCAAGGTCGCCGCGAACGCGTTCCTGGCCACCAAGATCTCCTTCATCAACGCGATGGCCGAGGTCTGCGAGGCCGCCGGCGGCGACGTCACCCAGCTGGCCCGGTCCATCGGGTACGACCCCCGGATCGGCAACCGCTTCCTCCAGGCCGGCCTCGGCTTCGGCGGCGCCTGCCTGCCCAAGGACATCCGGGCGTTCCAGGCCCGCGCCCAGGAGCTCGGCGCCGGCGAGGCGCTGCGCTTCCTGCACGAGGTCGACCTGATCAACCAGCGTCGGCGTACCCGGGTGCTCCAGGTCGCCGCCGACCTGCTCGGCCGCCGGTCCGGGCCCGCCGGGCCGGACCTCTCCGGCACCCGGATCGCCGTGCTCGGTGCCACCTTCAAGCCGAACACCGACGATGTACGGGACGCCCCGGCGCTCGCGGTCGCCGCGCTGCTCGGCAAGGCCGGCGCCGACGTGCACGTGTTCGACCCGCAGGGCATGGAGAACGCGCGCCGGGCGGTTCCCGAGCTGACGTACGAGGCGAGCATGAACGACGCCGTACGCGGAGCCGACCTGGTCTGTGTCCTCACCGAGTGGGCCGAGTTCCGCAACGCCGACCCGGTCGCCCTCGGCGAACTGGTCAACGGGCGCAAGGTGGTCGACGGGCGCAACTGCCTGGATTCCACACTGTGGACGCAGGCGGGCTGGGCGTACCGCGGCATGGGCCGCCCCTGATCTTGACGACAAGTCCGGCTCGGCGCGCCTGACACCGCGACAGTCGACCGACCCATCCGGTCGGCCGTGGATCCGCTCCACGGCCGGCCGGTTTTTTGTCGCCCCGGAACGCGCCGGCAACGGTCGAAATCCACGCCCGGTCAAGGCATGCTGCGACAGTGAAGGTCCACAGTGCGGGCCGGCCGGACGGAGGGGTGTCGTGCAGGACTTCAGGTGCGCCTCGTGCGGGCGGGAGATCAAGCCGGCCGTCGTCTGCCCGCGCTGCGGGGCCGACCAGCCACAGTGGGCGGACCACCTCACGGAGATCGAGCGCTCGATCGCGGAGATGAAGGCACGCGACGCCGAGATCGCCCGCGAACAGCGGCAGATCGCCGCCAAGATGCAGGCCGCGCTCTTCCAGCGGGACATCCTCGCGCACGCCGGTGAGCAGCGACAGAAGCAGGCCAGCCGGCCGCGTCGGGTGCTTCGCCGGCAGCCGGGCCGCCGCCCGCCGACGGCCACCACCGGCGCGCCGCCGCGGGTGCCCCGTCAGGGCACCCCGTCGCCCGGCCCCGACGGTCCCCCGCCCCGGGCCAGGCCGCACTGGCTCGACGTGGATGATCCGCAACACCCCCCGGAGGCCTCCTCCCGTGAGGTGCAGAACATCCCCCTCGGGCTCGGCGCGCTGCTGCTCGGCGTCGCCGCGGTGGTCTTCGCCGCGGTCGCCACCAGCTCGATGGACGCCCTGGCCCGACTCGCCGTCCTGCTGGTGGCGACGGTGCTGCTGCTGCTCGCCCCGCCGGTGCTGGCCCGCCGGGGGCTCACCTCGACCGCCGAGACGATCGCCGCGGTGGGCCTGCTGCTGGTGCCGCTGGCCGGGTACGCGCTCTGGGCCGTGGACCGGATCGGCGGCGCCTCCGGCTCGGCCTTCGCCGGGTCGATCTTCCTGGTCACCACCGTCGTCGCCGTCGGGTACGCGTACTGGACCGGGCTGCGGGCCCCGCGCTTCGCCACCGTGCTGGCCGCCCAACCGGTGCTGCCGCTGCTGGCGTACGAGCGGATCACCGGGTCAGCCGGCTGGGCGCTGGTGCTGGCCGTGGTGGCCGTCGTCGACCTCGCCCTGGCCCGCTCGGCGGTGCTCCTCGAACGGCCGGTCCGGCGCGACCTGCCCGCCCCGCCGCCGGCACCCACCCCACCCGAGCAGCGCGCCGCCGACGGCCGACCCGAGACGGACCCCGAGGAGTCCGCCGAGGTGCTCGCCGCGCCCGGAGACGCTCCAGCCGCCCCGCCCGCCCGTCCGGTGCCCTGGCTGCCGGAACTGACCTGGGCACTGCACGGCGGCGCGGTCGCCGTCGCCCTGGCGTACGCGGTCACCGCGCTGCTGCACGCCGCGACCGTACCCGCCGCTGCCGGCGCGGGCGCGGTGCTGCTGCTCGCCGCACTGGTCGGGCTGGCCGGGGCGCTGGCGCTGCGCCGGCCGCCGCTGCCGGACGTGGGCGCCGGCATCGTCACCCTCGCGGTGATCGGCGCGCTGGGCCGGGTCGCCTCGGTCGCTTTCCCCGGCCGGTCACTGCTGCTCATCGCCGCGGTCATCGCGCTGACCGGGTTCGCCGTCCGGACCGTACCCGAGGCGGCCCGGCGCGGGCCGCAGCTCGCCTCGGCGGTGGCCCTGACGGTCAGCGGCCTGGTGGTCGCCGGCGGCGCGCTGCGGGCCGGGCTGGCACCGGTCCGCGCGGCGCTGCCCGCCTGGTCGGCCGACCTGAGCCGGTGGCCGGCCGAACTGGCCGCGGCGGTCGGGCCGAGCGGCTGGCAGCTCGCGGCCAGCGCGCTGCTGCTCACGATCGCCGCGGTGGTCGCCCTGCCCGCGGAGATCCGGCGCGACTTCGCGGTGGTCGCGGCGGCGCTGACCGCGCTCGCCGTGCCGGCCTCCCTCGGGCTGGGCTGGGCGGCGGCCTGCTGGCCGATGCTGCTCACCGCGGTGGGGATCGGCATACTCGGCCTCACCGCGGGCACCGGACGGTCCGCCGTGGTCCACGCGGTCACCGCCGCCGGGCTGGGCCTGATCGGCGCCGGAGCCTCGCTGGCCCGACCGGCGCTCACCGCCGCCGCGCTGACCACCCTCTTCCTGGCCGGCGCGCTGGTGTCGCTGGCGCCCCGGATCCGGATCGCGACGGTGGCGGCCGACACGGTCTGCGGCTGGGCGGCCGGCGGCGCGGCGTTCGCGCTGTCCGGAGCGGTGGCCGCGTTCGTCGCGGCGACCGTGCCGACCGACCCGACCCCGACGCCGGCGAGCCTGCGCGAGGTCACCGTCCCGATCCTCGCGGCGAGCTTCCTCGGCGTCTGCGTCACCCTCGGCTACGCCGCCATCGTCCAGGTCGCGCAGCGGCATCTCAGCGCGCCGCACGCGGTCGGCACCGTGCTCGGCGCGGTGGCGGTCGCCGCCGCCGGGTTCGGCGCACCCGGCGCCACCGCCGCCGACGCCTGGGTGGGTGGGCTACTGCTGCTCGCCGCCGCGCTGCTGGCGCTGGCGCCACGGGTGGACGCGGGCCGCCGCGCCGACCTGTCCCTGGACGGGTCGGACCTCGCGCTCGCCGCCACCACGGCGGCGCTGATCGCCACCCTGGTCCGCATCGCCGCCGTGCTCGTGCCCGGCGGCCAGCTCGTGGTGGCGGCCGGGCTGATCCTGCTGGTCGCCGTCGCCGCCCGGGCGCTGCCCGAGGAATGGCGGCGCGGACCGATCCTCGGCCTCGCGGTCGGCGGCACACTGGTCGGCCTGATCGCCGCCTGGAGCGCGCTGCGCGGCGGGGTCGGCGTGGTGGCCACGCCCGGCCCGATCTGGGCCGGCGACCTGAGCGGCTGGCCGGCCGCGCCGACCGGCGGATCGGCCTGGCAGGCACCCGTCGCGCTGGCGCTGCTGGCGGGCGCCGCCGGCATCCTGCTGCCGCCACCCTGGAAGTACGACGTCGCCGGTGCCGCCGCCGTGCTCGCCACCATCGGCGCCCCGGCCGCCTTCGACCTGCCCTGGTGGTCGCCGGTGCTGGTGGGTGCCACGGTCGCCACGATCTTCGGGATGGCGGCGGTGGCCACGGTGGACCCCCGGGCCTCAGTGTCCCGGGCCGTGGTGGCCGGGGTGGTCGCCCTGCACGCCGCCGGCGCCGGGCTGGTCCGCCCCTGGACCACCGCGCTGGCGCTGGGCGGCATCGCGCTGATCGGCGTGACGGTGGCCGCCCTGGCCCGGGGGCTCGCGCCCACGCTCGTCGAGGACGTCCGTACCGAGGGGATGCCACCGCACCTGGTGCAGGTGGGTGGGGCCGCGGCGGGTGCCGCCCTGCTCGCCCTGCCCGGGGCGGTCGCCGCGCTGGCCGCCGAGTTCGGCCGCTCACCGCAGGTGGTGCTCACCGCCGCGCTGGCCGCGTCCAGCATCGGCCTCGCCGCGATGGCGGCGGTCCGCCGGCAGGTGCCGGAATACCTCCCGTACGCGAGCGTGGCCGTGGTGGGCGGCGCGACCATCAGTGCGGTCGCCGCGGTCCTCACCCACCTGCCCTCCGGGGTGTACGCCGCCGCGGCGGCGCTGCTCGGCGTACTCGCGGAGCTGGTCCGGGCCGCCACCATCCCGCCAGCCAACTCGGCCCGACCGGTACGCCGCTGGTCGGTGCTGCTCGACGGGGCGCTGCGGCGGCTGCCGGACGACGGCACCGAGCCGCGCTGGCGGGTCAGCCCGGCCGCCGGGGCGCTCGCGGCGGCCGTGGTGCCGACCGCGCTGGCCCTGATCAGCCTGACGCCCCCGCTGCTGGTGGCCCTGGTCGAACCGTTCCGGGTGCTGCCGCGGATCTGGCGGGATGCGCCGCCTGAACTGCTCACCCCGCCCGCCGGGGCCGTCGATCCGACCCATGTGCTGACCGCGCTGATGCTCACCGCGACGGCGGCGCTCGCCGCCACCGGGTTCAGCGGGGGGCGGCGCTCCCGGGCCGTCCCGGTGGTGCTGCCCGGCGCGGCGGTCACCCTGCTGATCACGCCGGTGGCGCTCGGCCACGGGTGGCCGCAGACCGCGCTGGCCGGGTTGGCGGTCTTCACCATCGCCATGCTCGGGCTGGCGCTGACCCCACCCCCGTCGCTGGCCGAGCCGGCTCGTTCGCTGCGCGTCGCCCGGGTGCTGGTGTTCGCGATCGGGCTGGCAGCCGGGGGCGCCGGGCTGGCCGGCAGCCTCGCCACCCGGCAACTGACCCTGTTCACCCTGGGCGGCGCGGTCGGCGTGGGCGTGGTCGCCGCGCTCTTCGGCACCACCCAACGGGCCCGCATCCTCGGCTGGCTGTTCGCCTCGCTGATGGCCGAACTCTTCGTGCTCACCCTCGGCCTGGTCGTCGGGCTGGCCGCGGTCTGGTCGGCGTTCGGGGTGCTGGCGGTCGGGGCGGCGCTCCAGGTCTTCGCCGCCACCCTCCCCCGGCTGCGTCGCCCCGAGGCGTACCGGGAGGCGGCCACCGTGGAGTGGAGCGGTTACGCCGCCGCCCTCATCGCGCTGGCCCTGGCGTACGACTCGCCCCGGCACATCGCCGCGCTGCTGGCCGCCTGGGGTGCCGTTCTCGGGGTGGCGGCCGGCCGGCCAGGCCGACGGCCGGTGGAGCGGCGGATCCTGTTCTGGTCGGTGGTGGGCTGCGAGATCACCGCCTGGTGGATCCTGATGCGGGCGGCCGACGTGGCGCTGCCCGAGGCGTACACCCTGCCGTTCGCGGCGCTCGCCCTGCTCGTCGGGGTGCTGGAGCTGCGGCACCGGCCGGACCAGTCGAGCTGGGTGGCGTACGGGCCGGCGCTGGTCGCCGCGTTCCTGCCGACGTTGGCGATCGTGCTGGCCACCGACACCAGCATGCTGCGGCAGGTGCTGCTGCTGCTCGGCGCCGTGGCGGTGCTGATCTTCGGCTCGACGAGCCGGCAGCAGGCGCCGGTGATCGTGGGAGCCGCGGTCACCGCGGTGACCGCGGTGCACGCGTTGATCAGCCTCGGCCCGTGGCTGGTGCTGATCCCGGTCGGCATCATCCTGCTGGCGCTCGGCGCCAGCAACGAGCGCCGCCGCCGCGCCCAGGAACGGCTACAGACCGCCCTACGCGGCATGAGATGAGATCGGAGGGGCTGGCGTCCACCGTCGGGGGCCGGCAGAGGGGTGATGGCCCGTACGGAGGGTGCGGGTGGGGGTGCCGGTTCGTGCGGAGGCTGCGGCAGGGGGTGATGGCCCGTACGGAGGGTGCGGGGAGGGGTGCCGGTTCGTGCGGAGGCTGCGGCAGCGGGTGCTGGTGCGAGCGGCTGGGGTTCCGGGGTTGATCAACACCAGTTGCGGCACATCGTGGTCTCCGGCGCAGCGGATGCCGCCAGCTACCGCAAAGCGAGTCGATCAAGGCCGGGAGCGGACCCGGCGGCCCATCAGAGGTCGGGCGCGGACCCGGCGGCGGCCGGTCGGGCGAGCCGGCCCGAGCGGGCGGCGACGGTCAGGGGAGGGAGGCGCGGAGGGCGGCGTCCTTCTCGGCCACCAGGTTCTCCAGGCTCTGCTGGAAGTCGACCATCCGCTGCCGCAGGACCTCGTCCGAGGCGGCCAGGATCCGGACGGCGAGCAGGCCGGCGTTGCGGGCGTTGCCGATCGACACGGTGGCCACCGGCACGCCGGCCGGCATCTGCACGATGGAGAGCAGCGAGTCCATCCCGTCGAGGTACTTGAGCGGCACCGGCACGCCGATCACCGGCAACGGGGTGACGGCGGCGACCATGCCGGGCAGGTGAGCCGCCCCGCCCGCACCCGCGATGATCACCTTGACCCCGCGATCGGCGGCGGCCCGACCGTACTCGATCATCTTGACCGGGGTGCGGTGCGCCGACACCACGCCGACCTCGTACGCCACCCCGAACTCGTCGAGCGCCTCGCCGGCCGCCCGCATGGTCGGCCAGTCCGAGTCGCTGCCCATGATCAGCCCGACGGTGCTCACCCGCGTCCCTCCCGCAGCCACCGGACGGCACGCGCCGCCCTGGCCCGTAGCTCATCCAGGTCGTTTCCGAGCACCGTGACGTGCCCGATCTTGCGGCCGGGGCGCACCTGCTTGCCGTACAGATGGACCTTGGCCCCCGGCTCGGCGGCGAACAGGTGGTGCAGCCGCTCGTCGATGGGCATCCCGCCCGGCTCGCCGCCCAGCACGTTGGCCATCACGACGACCGGCGCGGCGAGCGAGGTGTCCCCCATCGGATAGTCGAGCACCGCCCGCAGGTGCTGCTCGAACTGGGAGGTACGCGCACCTTCGATGGTCCAGTGGCCGGAGTTGTGGGGCCGCATGGCCAGCTCGTTGACCACCAGGCCGGCGTCGGTCTCGAAGAGTTCCACGGCGAGCAGGCCGACCACGCCGAGCGCGGTGGCCAGGTCGATGGCGAGCTGCTGGGCAGCGACCGCCAGCTCCTCCGGCAGGCCCGGCGCCGGGGCGAGCACCTCGACGCAGATGCCGTCCCGCTGCACCGTCTCCACCACCGGGTACGCGGCGACCTGCCCGAATGGCGAGCGGGCCACCTGCACGGCCAGCTCCCGGCGCAGCGCGACCCGCTCCTCGACGATCAGCGGGGTGCCCCCGGCCAGCAGGGTCGCGGCCAGTTCGCCGGCCCCGGTGGCGTCGTCCACCAGCCAGACGCCCCGGCCGTCGTAGCCGCCCCGGGCCGCCTTCAGCACCACGGGCCAGCCGACCTCCTCGCCGAAGGCGACCAGGTCGGCGGGTGCCTCGACGGGCCGCCAGGCCGGGTTCGGCGCACCCAGCTCGGCGAGCCGCTCGCGCATCACCCGCTTGTCCTGCGCGTGCAGCAGCGCCTCGGCCGGCGGGTAGAGCTTCACGCCCTCGTCGGCGAGGGTGCGGATGTGCGCCGTGGGCACATGCTCGTGATCGAAGGTGACCACGTCGCAGCCCTTGGCGAAGGTGCGCAGGGCGGCGAGGTCGGTGTGGTCGCCGTACTGGACGTCGGCCGCGACCAGGGCCGCGCCGTCGTCCGGGGCGAGCGCCAGCACGCGCAGCGACTGGCCGAGGGCGATGGCGGACTGGTGGGTCATCCGGGCCAGCTGCCCTCCGCCCACCATGCCGACGACAGGAAGTCCGGTACGGGAATCCATAACGCCGCCAGCCTATCCGCCCGCGCGCCGGGGTCGGCCCGCGGGCGGCGGCCCGAGCGATCCGGCGCGGGTCAGCGGCCGAGCCGGGCGGCCAGGTCGTCGACCGAGGTGACCGGCCGGTCACAGACGAACCCCCGACAGACGTACGCGGTGGAGCGCCCGTCCAGCGCCGGCCGTTCGGCCAGCAGCGGCACGCCCGGCTGGTCGGCGCGGCCCGCCACCACCACGGCACCGGGCGGGGCGTGCCGGTGGGCGGCCGCCACCAGCGGGTCGCCCGCCGGGTCGTCAGTCACCACCGCGATCTCGTACGGGCCGGAGAGCAGCGCCTCGCCGACGGTGGCCGCGTACCCGGTGAACCGGGCGTGCCGCCCGACGATCGGCGCGACGGTCGACAGGGTGGTCTCGGCCGCCTCCCGGTACCGGGTCTCCCCGCTCAACGCCGCGTACGCGACCAGCGCCGCGACGATCGCCGACCGGCCGGACGGGGTGGCGTTGTCGGTCGGGTCGGCGGGCCGGGTGACCAGCCGCTCGGCGTCGTCGGCGGTGTCGTAGAAGCCGCCGTCCGGGGCGGCGAACCGGGCCAGCGCCACGTCCAGGAGCTGACCGGCCAACGCCAGCCACCGCCCCTCGCCGGTGAGCTGGTGCATCGCGCAGAACGCCTCGGCCACGCAGCCGTAGTCCTCCAGCACGCCGGCCGGCTCGCCGACCACCCGGTCGCGGGAGACCCGGCGCAGCCGGCCGTCCACGACGTGCCCACTCGCCAGGTGCTCGGCGGCGTCCCGCATCGCCCCGTCGGCCACGATGGTGACGCCCTCCATCAGGTTCGCGTCCTCGTCGTCGGGGGACGCGTAGAGCGCGGCGACCTGCTGGAACTCGGCGATCGCGGTGATCGCCAGCCCGTTCCAGGCGGCCACCACCTTGTCGTCCCGGGCCGGCTGGGGGCGGGCGTCCCGGGCAGCCAGCAGCCGCGCCACCACGCCCTGCCAGCGGGCCCGGATCTCCGGATCGGCGTCGTCGACGTCCCGCGCCAACTTGAGCACGCTGGTGCCGTGTTCGAAGGTGCCCTGCTCGGTCACCCCGAACAGGTCGGCGGCCCAACGGCCGTCCTCGTCCCCCAGCGCCTCGACCAGTTGCGCGGGCGTCCAGACGTAGGTGAGGCCCTCGACGCCCTGGGTGTCCGCGTCCAGCGCGGAGGCGAAGCCCTCGCCGGGCCGGTGCAGCTCGTCGGCGAGGAACCGGGCGGTGTCCCGGGCCACCCGGCGGGCCAGCGGGTCGCCGGTGAGCCGCCAGAGCTGGGTGTAGACCCGCAGCAGCAGCGCGTTGTCGTAGAGCATCTTCTCGAAGTGCGGCACGGTCCAGTGGCCGTCCACGGAATAGCGGGCGAACCCGCCGGCGAGCTGGTCGTAGAGGCCACCCCGGGCCATCGCCTCACAGGTGTGCCGGACGATCTCCAGGCTCCGCGCCGAGCCGGTGCGCTGGTGGTGCCGCAGCAGGAAGAGCAGGTTCATGTGTGGCGGGAACTTCGGCGCCCCGCCGAAGCCACCGTTCGTCTCGTCGTACTCCCGGGCGAGCTGATCCGCGGCGGCGTCGAGCAGCTCCGCGGTGAGCGGTGCGCCCGGGCCGCCCACGGCCTGCGCGCCGCCGATCGCCTCGACCACGGCGGCGCCCTGGCGCAGCACGGCCTCCCGCTGGTCCCGCCAGGCGGTGGCGACCGACCCGAGCAGACGGATGAAGTTCGGCCGGGGGAAGTACGTGCCGCAGAAGAAGGGGGTGCCGTCCGGGGCGGCGAAGACGGTCATCGGCCAGCCGCCCTGGCCGGTCATCGCCTGGGTGGCGGTCATGTAGACGGCGTCGACGTCCGGCCGCTCCTCCCGGTCCACCTTGATCGGGACGAAGTCCTCGTTCATCAGCCGGGCGACGGCCTCGTTCTCGAACGACTCGTGCGCCATCACGTGGCACCAGTGGCAGGCCGCGTACCCGACCGAGATGATCACCGGGACGTCGCGCCGTTTCGCCTCGGCGAACGCCTCCTCGCACCAGGGCCACCAGTCGACCGGGTTGTCGGCGTGCTGAAGCAGGTAGGGCGACGTGGCGTTGGCGAGTCGGTTCACCCGACGACCATATCCAGCGGGCCGCGGCGGCGCTGCGGAGCGGACCGGTCAGGCCGGGGCAGACCGCCCTTCGCCCGTGCGGCCGTCAGGAGGCGCCGTCGGCGCGCAGCGGGAAGACGTTGCCGCGGGCGGTGTCCACCAGCGACCCCAGCACCGCCCCGAGCTTGTCCGCCGGCATCGGCTTGAAGAAGTGATAACCCTGGGCGGCGGTGCAGCCCAGCTCGGCCAGGGCGGTCCGCTGCTCGGCGGTCTCCACCCCCTCGGCCACCACCCGCAGCCCCAGCTCGTGGGCGAGCCCGACGGTGGTCCGGACGATCGCCGCCGCCTCCGGCGAGTCGGCCATCCGGATCACGAAGGAGCGGTCGACCTTCAGCTCGTCCACGGCGATCCGGGTCAGGAAGGTCAACGACGAGAAGCCGGTCCCGAAGTCGTCGACGGCGAGCTGCACCCCCATCGACCGCAGGGTGGCGAGCACCTCGTCGATGACCTCCAGCTCGCTCATCACCACCGTCTCGGTGATCTCCAGGACCAGCCGGTGCGCCGGCACCTGGTGCCGACGCAACGCCTCGTCGATCTCCGTTGGCAGCCTCGGGTCGAGTAGGCTGCGCGCCGACAGGTTCACCGAGATCGGCAGGTCCAACCCCTCGCGGGTCCACCCGGCCGCCACGGCGAGGGCCTTGTCCAGCACGTACCGGGTGAAGCTGCCGAGCTGCTCGCTGTTCTCCACCGGGCGGATGAAGTCGGCCGGCCCGAGCCAGCCCCGCCGCGGGTGCCGCCAGCGGATCAGCGCCTCCACCCCGGTCGGGGCGCCGGTGGCCAGATCCACCGCCGGCTGCAACGCCAGGACCAGCTGGTCGTCGGCCGCCAGGGCCTCCCGCAGCTCGGCGAGCAGCGCCAGGTGGTCGGTGCTCGCCGCGTCCCGAGAGCTGTCGTACGCGGCGACGCTGCCGCCGCCCTCCTTCGCCTGGTACATGGCGATGTCGGCGCGGCGCAGCAGCTCGGTCAGGTCGGCGGTGCCCGCGTCGGCAACCACCACCCCGACCGCCACCTCGACGGACATCCGTACGCCGGCCACCTCCGTCGGTGCGGCGAGCCGCTCGGCGATCTCCCGGGCCTGGCGCAGCGCGTACGCCAGCGGGGCGGCCCGGTCGTCGACCACCGGCACCGCGGTCAACAGCAGGGCGAACTCGTCGCCGCCGAGCCGCCCGAGTAGGTCGCCCGGGCGGACCAGGCTCTCCAGCCGGTTCCCGGTCAGCAGTAGCAGCTGGTCGCCGGCCGCGTGCCCCAGCGTGTCGTTGACCTCTTTGAACTGGTTGACGTCGAGCAGCAGCAGCGCCACCGGATGGTCATGGGCGAGCTGCCGCAGCGCCTGGTCACCCTTGCTGAGCATCGCGGCCCGGTTGAGCAGCCCGGTGAGCTGGTCGTGCACCGCATCGTACGACGAACGGGCGGTGACCAGCCGCAGCTCGCGGTGGGTCGCCGCGTCGTGCAGGGCAGCGGCCAGGGCGTCGCCGAAGGCGGCCACGGCGTCCCGTTCGCGAGCGGTCGGCGGGGCGGACCGGGGAAAGTGGACCCGCAACTGGCCCACCTCCGAGCTGCCGACGGTCAGCGGCCGGACCAGCTCCTGCTCACCCGGCTCGGTACGCGTCGGCGACTTCACCTCGCGGTCGCGTACCTGGCCGCTCTTGTCGCCCCGGTAGCGCCGCCACCGGCCGTCCCCCCGGGCGACGTCCACCTCGACCAGCTCGGCGCCGAAGAGGGCGACCGCCCCGGTCACCGCGGCGGTCGCCACGCCCCGCTCGTCGAGCTGGTTGAGCGCGGCGGTGGCCTCGGCGAACGCCCGCCAGGTGCGCCGCTCCTGGTCGGCCCGGAGCCGGTGCCGGTAGGTCTGTTGGAGCAGCCAGAGCGGCGGCGGGAGGAGCAGCAGCCAGCGGACGTCGAGCTCCAGCAGCGCGACCACCACCAGGCCGACGGCCACGTTGCCGACGAACATCAGCAGCTTGCCACGCAGCGCGGCGAGCAGCGGCGGCCCGATCGGAATCCCGTGCCGCAGGGCAAGGCTGGCACCACCGAGCCAGGCGGTGGTGAGCAGATAGGCCACCGAGCCCGCGACCAGCGCGAGGGCGAGTTCGGGGGTCGGCGCGGCGAGCATCGGCCGGCCGAGCGCGCTGGCGACCGCCGCGGCGAGCGCGGTCGCGGCGGTCAGTGACCCGGTGATCCGGACCAGCTCCAGCACGGGCTGCCGGTCGGCGAGCAGGGACATCGCCGTCCAGGCGGCCCCGACGCCGAGCAAGGCCGCGCCCGGCAGCCAGCCGGCCGGTACGAGATAGAGGCAGACGATGAGGGCGGCCTCGCCCCAGGTGATGCTGACCATCCCGGACGCGGTCCGGAAGCGTAGGCGGGCGAGTTGGGCCACGGCGAACGCGGCGACCGCGATGCCGAACCGGGCGGGCGCCGGCAGCGGGTCGTCCGGCGGGAGGGACGCCGTGACGGTGAGGCCGAGCACGGCGGCCACCAGCGCGGTGACCGCGACGGCGCAGGTCAGCAGAAGCACCCCGGTCGGCGCGCCACGTAGGCCCAGCCGATCGGGAGGGTGGCCGCTCCTGCCGGGCGTCACGGGCTCACCCTGCCCGCCGACGGTCCGCGGGCACGGCGGGCGGCCACTGCTGCCACGGACATCGGCGCCCCCTCCCGCGCACGGCTCGAGGACTAGTGGTCCCCCGGCGGAAGGCTAAGCCAAAGCCGGTGGTCGCAACAGGGGGCGACCACCGGCTTCGGCGTGATTCACGTGCCGACTACCCGTTGCGGTGCTGCTGGGAGCCGTTGGGAGCGTTTGTGCGTGATTCCTGCTGCACGATCCCGCCTGTCGGATCGACGACCGCCTTCTCGGCCAGATTTTGGTCAGCCGGGCCGGCCTGCTGCGCGAAGCGGTCCGGCAACCGGCGCAGCCGGGCGTTCATGTTGCGGATCAGCAGAACGGTGGCGGTGCCCAGCAGCAGGATGAGGAAGAGGCCCATCGGTCCGGCCAGACCACCCGTGCGGGTGTCACCGAAGTTGTTCTGCGCGAGCACCTGGACGGTGGTCAGCATGGTGTTCCTCCGATGTGCGGTTGCCGACCAGCGTAGCCCGCCGGGATGTCAGCCGGCATGGCACGTCTCGCGGACCCCGGCGAAGAGGTCGGACTCCGGCAGCGGGCTGTCCACCAGCGAGCGGGCGAGCTGGAAGTCCTCGGTCGGCCAGGCGCGCTGCTGCAGCTCCATCGGCACGTGGAACCAGAAGCCGTCCGGGTCGATCTGCGTGGCGTGGGCGCGCAGGGCGTCGTCGCGGACCGGGAAGTATTCCGCGCACTCGACCCGGGTGGTGATCCGCGAGCCCTTGTCGGGGCGCTCGTCCCAGCGCTTGAGCCAGTCCTCGTAGGGCGATTCGAGACCGGCGGCGAGCATGGCCTCGTGCAGGGCCATGATCTTGCCCTTGGAGAAGCCGACGTCGTAGTAGAGCTTCAGCGGCTGCCACGGCTCGCCCAGCTCCGGATGGAGCTCCGGGTCACCGGCGGCCTCGAAGGCGGCGACGGTCACCTTGTGGGTCATGATGTGGTCCGGGTGCGGGTAGCCGCCCTCCTCGTCGTAGGTGGTGACGACGTGTGGACGGAACTGCCGCATCAGCCGCACCAGCGGGAGGGCGGCGACCGCCACATCCTGGAGAGCGAAGCAGCCCTCGGGCAGCGGCGGCAGCGGGTCGCCCTCGGGCAGCCCGGAGTCGACGAAGCCCAGCCAGGCCTGCTCGATGCCGAGGATCGCCCGAGCCGCGTCCATCTCGGCACGGCGGATGTCGCCCATGTTGGCCCAGACGTCCGGACGGTCCATCTTCGGGTTGAGCACGCTGCCCCGCTCGCCGCCGGTGCAGGTGACGACCAGGACATCCACCCCCTCGGCGACGTATTTCGCCGTGGTCGCGGCACCCTTGCTCGACTCGTCGTCGGGATGGGCGTGCACGGCCATGAGACGCAGTTGCTCTGCCACCTTCGGCACTCCTCGTGTCTGCCCGCCGGCCGGGCCCACCCGGGACCAGCCGGCTGACCTGCCGGAATCCTCCCCCGCGCCCGTGAAAGCCCCCGTGCTGGCCGGTCGACGGCGAGCCGACCTGCCATCCTTGACTCAGCGCCGGGCTGGGAAGATGGACTCTGCCATTCTTGCCGATGCCGCTGACAACAACGCCAGGAGATACCCGCCGGTGAGCGAGACGCACGCCACAATCGCACCGGGTGCGCCGGTCTTCCCGCCCGGCCGTTACGGCCGACGCCGGAACCCGGGGCGCCGTCGTCCTGTCCTGCGGGCGCTGCTGGTGGCCGTCCTGCTGGCCGCCATGGGACTGGTCGCCGCGAAGCTCTACAACCAGTACGGAGACCCCGAGTACCGCGCCGAAGTGATCACCTACACCGGGATCACCGACTCCCGGGTGGTGGTCGACTTCCGGGTCACCCTGCCCCCGGGCGGCTCGGCGACCTGTCTGCTGCGCGCCCGCGCCCATGACGGCGCCGAGGTGGGCCACACCGAGGTCGTGGTGAACGCCGAGCCCGGCGCTCGGCACGCGACCGTCCGGCACGAGGTGCCGACCAGCGCCCGGCCGTTCATCGGCGAGGTGCTGCGCTGTCGACCGGCCGGCTGAGCCCGGCCGACTGAGCCCGGCCACCGCGCTCGCCGGCGGTTCGTTCGAACGCGGCCACGGCCACCTGCCGGAACGTCTACCCGGGGTCCCGTCGCCGGTACCCCGGGTGATCTACGGCGCCCGGAAAGGTCCGGCACTGGTAGCTTGGTGGTTCACCTGTCAGCCGGTACCGCACGACCAAGGAGATCGCCTGTGTCCACCAATGACAACGAGGCGCCCGCCACCTGGCTGTCCCAGGACGCGCACGACCGCCTGCAGGCCGAGCTCGACGAGCTGATCGCCAACCGGCCAGTCATCGCCGCCGAGATCAACGCCCGGCGCGAGGAGGGCGACCTGCGGGAGAACGGCGGATACCACGCCGCCCGCGAGGAGCAGGGCAAGGCGGAGGGCCGCATCCTCTACCTGAAGGAGTTGCTGCGCACGGCCAAGGTCGGCGAGGCTCCGTCGGCCGACGCGGTGGCGCCCGGCATGGTCGTCACGATCTACTTCGACGACGACACCGACGACACCGACACCTTCCTGCTCGGCTCCCGGGAGATCGCCTCCACCACCGACCTGACCGTCTACAGCCCCGAGTCCGCGCTCGGCAAGGCGATCCTGGGCGGCAAGGCGGGCCAGAACTGCACCTACACGGCGCCCAGCGGCGCCGACATCAAGGTGACCATCGTCAAGTTCGAGCCGTTCACCGGCTGAGCCCAGAATCGGGCTCCGCGCCCGACCACCGGCCGGGTTCGACCACCCGACCGGGGCTGACAGGCCGGTCGGACCCGAGCCACCCGCGACCGCCCCGGCCCGCCGGCCAGGGCGGTCGCGGCGTTTCGGCCCGGACCCGGATCACGCCTCGCCGGCGAACACCACCTGGTAGCCGCTGGCCCGCAGGGCGCTGATCAGCGTGTCCGAGTGCTCCACGCCGCGGGTCTCCACCGACAGCGCCACCTCCACCTCACCGAGGCGCAGGTGCGGGTTGGCCCGCTGGTGCTCCACGTCGACCACGTTGGCCCGGTGCTCGGCGATCTCGCTGAGCAGCGAGGCGAGCTGGCCCGGCCGATCCGAGCACCGCACGGTGACCCGCAGATAGCGGCCGGCAGCCGCGAGGCCGTGCTCGATCACCCGGAGCATGAGCAGCGGGTCGATGTTCCCGCCGGAGAGCACCGCCACCACCGGCGCCGCTACCTCGACCGCCCCGGCCAGCAGCGCGGCCACCCCGACCGCGCCGGCCGGCTCCACCACCTGCTTGCCGCGTTCGAGCAGCATCAGCAGCGCCCGGGAGATGTCCTCCTCCGACACGGTGACGATCTCGTCGACCAGCTCACGGACGTGGGTGAAGGTCAGCTCGCCGGGACAGCCCACCGCGATGCCGTCGGCGATCGTCGAGAACGACGGCAGGCGTACCGGGGCACCGGCCTTGAGCGAGGGTGGGAAGGCGGCCGCGGTCGCCGCCTGTACCCCGACCACCCGTACGTCGGGACGCAGGGCCTTGGCCGCCACCGCCATGCCGGAGATCAGGCCACCGCCACCCACCCCGGTGACGATGGTCCTCACCTCCGGGCACTGTTCGAGAATCTCCAGCGCGACGGTGCCCTGGCCGGCGATGACGTCCCGGTGGTCGAACGGGTGGATGAACACCGCGCCGGTCCGCTCGGCGAAGGTCTGCGCCGCGACCAGCGACTCGTCCACCGTGTTGCCGACCAGCTCGACGGTCGCGCCGTACCCCTTGGTCGCAGCCACCTTCGGCAGCGGGGCGTTGACCGGCATGAAGACGGTGGCGTGGGCGCCGACCAGGCCGGCGGCGAGCGCCACCCCCTGCGCGTGGTTGCCGGCGCTCGCCGCGACCACGCCGCGTTCCCGCTCCTCGGCCGACAGCCGGGCGATCCGCACGTACGCCCCGCGCACCTTGTACGACCCCGCGCGTTGCACGTTCTCGCATTTCAGCCACGCCGGCCCACCGAGGATCGCGCTGAGCGGCCGGGAGGGTTCCAGCGGGGTGGTGCGGGTGACGCCGGCGAGCAGCTCCCGCGCGGCCCGTACGTCAGCGAGGCCGACCAGTTCCGTCATGCCCCGATCGTGCCACCCGCCCCCGGCGGAACCTGCGGCGACGTCCCCGTCAGATCGGTCGCCACCTGCGGCGACGGCTCGATGACGGGCTGCGTCGGATAGCCGTACCCGAGCGGCACGCCGGCCGCCGGTCCGCCGGGGTGAGCAGGCCAGGCCGGCGCGCCGAGCGCGATCCGCTCCTGCTGGGCGGTAGAGATCCGCCGGATCAGCACGATCAGCGACACCGCGGCGACCAGGCAGGCGATCAGCGGGACCAGGTGCCACCCGAGCACACCCTGGTAGAAGTCCACGTACTCCTCGAAGTCGGCGGCGGAGACGGGCTCCTCGGACAGGCGGGCGTACGCCTGATCGTCGCGCCTGCTGACGAAGCGCTCCCCCAGGCTGAAGCCCAGCCACGCCACCCACCAGACGAGGACCAGGTCCGGGGTGAACCGCTTCCACAGGCTGTCCCGAGCGACGTTGGCGACCACCCGGCAGGGCACCACGAAGTTGGCGAACGGCACCAGCCAGCCGGCGATCGCCCACCCTGCGCCGAGGTGGGGCAGCGCGCCCGGGAAGGCGTCCAGGTTCTTCCGGGCCCGCCACGTCCAGATGATCACCAGTACGGCGGCGGTCACGTAGGCCAGCAGGAACGGCAGTGCGAGCACCACCTCCACCAACACCGCGCCGAGCAGCACGTCGGGGTCGTGGCGGTCCGCCGCGCGCCGCGCCAGCACGGCACCGACCAGCGGGAAGAGCGCCAGCACGACGTAGAGCAGCGCGGTCGCGCCGACCGCGATCGAGGCGGCCAGCCCGATTCCGCGTACCGAGTAGGTCGGCACGCCCGGGGTGACCGCCGGCTGGCCGTGCGGGGTGTTGCACTTCTGGCACTCGTTGTCGCTCGGGAACGTCTCGTCCCCGCAGGTGTGGCAGCGCATGGATGACCGTCCAAGGTGTGTCGGTGCGCACACGCTAAACGATCATGCGGTGGCTGGCGACCCCGTCGCGACCCGGGGATAGCCGGGAGCGTGCCGCTGCCACGGGGCCTGCAACTCGAACTGGCCGGCGACGCCGAGCAGCAGCAGCTCGGAGCCGGGCGGTCCGACGAACTGCACGGCGACCGGCAGGCCGTCCGGGCGGCGGCCGACCGGCACCACGATCGCCGGCAGCCCGGCGATGTTCCACGGCGCGGCGTACGGGGCGTACCGGATGTTGGCCTTCATGTTCGACAGCCAGGACCGGCCGGACCAGCCGGCGGCCTCCGGCGGCGGCCCGGCCAACGCCGGGGTGAGCAACAGGTCGATCGAGTGGTCGGTGAAGAAGGCCACCGACTGCTCGCGCCAGGCGCGCCGGTCGGCCTCGCGGACGTACCCCCGGCGCTGCGCCCACTCGCCGAGCGCGACGTGCCGGCGGCTGCGCCGCTGGAGGCCGCGCCGCTGGACCCCGGCGGCCCGCACGTCGGCGGCGGCCGCGGCGAACCAGGTGGCGATCCCCTGCAACCCCAGCCGGGTCGGGTAGACCGGGTCGGCGGGAACGGTGTCGTGGCCGGCGGCGGCGAGCAGCCGCCCGGCGGCGGCCACCGCGTCCCGGTTGGGCGCGTCCGGCGCGACGCCGCGCACCGGGGAGCGCAGCGAGACGCCGACCCGCAGCCGCGACGGCTGCTCCAGCCTGTCGGGGCGGCGACCGGCCAGCACCGAGAAGCCGACCACCGCGTCGGCCACCGTGCCGGTGAGCACGCCGTGCTCGGCGAGGCCGAACCAGTCGTCCGCACCGAGCTGATAGGGGATCACGCCCCGGCCGGGCTTGAGCCCGACCAGCCCGCAGCACGCGGCCGGGATACGGATCGAGCCGAGCCCGTCGTTGCCGTGCGCCATCGGCACCAGCCCGGCGGCCACCGCGGCGGCCGCGCCGCCCGAGGAGCCGCCGGGGGTACGCGACAGGTCCCAGGGGTTGCGGGTGACCCCGGTCTCGTCGTCGGTGAGGGCCCAGAGGCCGAGCTCCGGCATCCGGGTCACCCCGAGGATCACCGCGCCCGCGCCGCGCAGCCGGCGGACCACCTCGTGGTCGGCCTCCGCCACCGGGGTACGCACGGCGGCCGAGCCGTTCCAGGTGGGCAGCCCGGCGACCGGGGTGTTCTCCTTGACCGCGACCGGCACCCCCGCGAGGGGGAGGTTGGCCAGGTCCTCCTGCTCGTCGACCTTCTCCGCCTCGGTGATCGCCGCCCCGCCGCGGATCGTGCGGAACGCGGCGAGGTCGGCGTCGGCGTGCGCGACGTGGTCCAGGTGGTCGGCCACGACCTGGGTGGCCGAGACGTCACCCCGGCGTACGCCCCGGGCGATCTGTTTGGCGGTCGCCCCCACCCAGGTCGTCGGCATGATGTCCGGCACGGCCACCCTCCCCAGCCAGCGGTCAGCCCAGCGCCTGCTCCAGATCGGCGAGCAGGTCGTCGACCGTCTCGATGCCGACAGACAGTCGCACGAGATCGCCGGGAACTTCAAGCGGCGAGCCGGCCGCACTTGCGTGTGTCATCCGTCCCGGGTGCTCGATCAGGGATTCGACGCCGCCGAGGGACTCGGCGAGCACGAAAAGCTTGGCCCGGTTGCAGATCTCCACGGCGTGCTCCTCACCGCCCGCGGCACGGAAGGAGATCATGCCGCCGAACCGGCGCATCTGCTTGGCGGCCACCTCGTGCCCGGGGTGCGACGGCAGGCCCGGGTAGAGCACCTGGCCGACCTTGGCGTGACCGTCCAGGTAGGCCGCGATCCGCTCGGCGTTGTCGCAGTGCCGGTCCATGCGTACGCCGAGGGTCTTGATGCCACGCAGGGTGAGCCAGGCGTCGAACGGACCGTTGACCGCGCCCATCGCGTTCTGGTGGTAGCGCAGCTCCTCGCCGAGCGCCCGGTCCGCGGCGATCAGGGCGCCACCGACCACGTCGGAGTGTCCGCCGATGTACTTGGTGGTGGAGTGGACCACCACGTCCGCGCCGAACGCGATCGGCTGCTGGAGGTACGGCGAGGCGAAGGTGTTGTCGACCACCAGCAGCGCCCCGGCGTCGTGCGCAACGGCGGCCAGGGCCGCGATGTCGGCGATGCCGAGCAGCGGGTTGGTCGGCGTCTCCACCCAGACGATCCGCGTGGCGCCGGGCCGGATGGCGGCCCGTACGGCGTCCGGGTCGGAGACCTTCGCCGGGGTGTAGTTCAGGCCCCACCGCTCGGCGACCTTGGCGAACAACCGGTAGGTGCCGCCGTACGCGTCGTCCGGGATGACCACGTGGTCGCCCGGCTTGCAGACCGTACGCAGCAGGGTGTCCTCGGCGGCCAGGCCGCTGGCGAAGGCGAGCGCCAACGGCCCGCCCTCCAGGGCGGCCAGGCACTCCTGGAGCGCGTCCCGGGTGGGGTTGCCGGAACGGCTGTACTCGTAGCCCTGCCGGGGCGCGCCGACCGCGTCCTGGGCGTAGGTGCTGGTCTGGTAAATCGGTGGGATCACCGCGCCGGTGCGGGCCTCGGGGTCCTGGCCGGCGTGGATGGCGAGCGTCTCGAAGCCGTGACTCATGCCCGAGACGTTAGTCGGCCCGCCCGTCCCAGTGCTTGGAACCCGGGCGTGGGTAACCCGCCCGACCGCTCCGCCCTCGGGGTTCTAGGGGTGGTCGGGATCCCGGACTACGCTGCCCGGGTGAGCGGGTGCGTGTTCTGCGGGATCGTGGCGGGCGAGGTGCCCGCGTTCGTCGTCGCCGACGAGCCGGACGGAATGGCCTTCCTGGACACCCGGCCGGTCTTCAAGGGGCACGTGCTGGTGGTGCCACGGGCCCACCTGGTCACCCTCGACACACTGCCGGCCGAGGTGCTGCCCGGCTACTTCCGGCTGGTGCAGCGGATCATCGTGGCGGTGGAGACCGGCCTGGGGTCTGGTGGGACGTTCGTGGCGGTGAACAACAAGGTGTCCCAGTCGGTGCCGCACCTGCACACCCACGTGGTGCCCCGCACGAAGGGCGACGGGCTGCGTGGCTTCTTCTGGCCGCGTACCCGTTACGCCGACGACGCCGAGGCCGAGGGCGTCGCCCGCCGGATCGCCGCCGCGCTGGCCTGAGCGCGTCACGGGCGGGTAAGAAAGCGGGAACCGGCGGTGTTGCACGCTGGGAGAGGCAAGAGAGGAGTCCCACCGTGTTCCTTCGCCGCATGAAGGCCGAACTGCCCACCCCCGACCAGGCCCTGCCGGGCCGGTCGATCGCGATGCCGATCTCCGACCGGCACGAGGTGCTGCCCTCCTCGCTGAAGGGCCCGTTCCCGGCGGGCTCGCAGGTCGCCGTCTTCGGGATGGGCTGCTTCTGGGGCGCCGAGCGCCTGTTCTGGACCCTCCCCGGCGTGATCACCACCTCGGCCGGCTACGCGGGTGGCATCACCCCGAACCCGACGTACGAGGAGGTCTGCTCCGGGATGACCGGGCACGCCGAGGTGGTCCAGGTGGTCTACGACCCCACCCGGATCAGCTACGAGGACCTGCTCAAGGTCTTCTGGGAGAACCACGACCCGACCCAGGGCATGCGCCAGGGCAACGATGTCGGTACGCAGTACCGCTCGGCGATCTACGCCACCACCGACGAGCAGCTCGCCACCGCGCAGGCGTCCCGGGACGCGTTCGCGCCGATCGTGGCGCGGGCCGGCAAGGGCGACATCACCACGGAGATCGCCCGGGTCGGTGACTATTTCTTCGCGGAGGACTATCACCAGCAGTACCTGGCGCCGACCAAGAATCCGAACGGTTACTGCAACCACGGCCCGAACGGATTGAGCTGCCCGGTCGGGGTGGCCCGCACGTCCAACGCCGCTCACTGACCACCCATTGCGGTAACTGGCAAGGCCACTGGGTTCCGACCCGGCGGCCTTGTTCGGTGTCGGGGTCGGTTCGGTCGCATGGGCGTCAGCAACGACGCTGTGCCGCCGGCGGCTGTTCCGGCTGGCTCCGAACGCTCGTCAGCGTGGTGCGTCGGGCCCGGTCTCGTACGCGCACGGAAACGAGCATCTGTCACCGGCCGCGTCTTCCACGGTGAGCGCCGAGTTGTCCGCGTCAAGCCAGTAGCGCTGCCCCGGCTGGACAAGCAAGGGCCGCCGCAAGACCAGCGGGGCACCGCCGCCCGGGCGCACCTCGGAAATGAGCGTCAACCGCTCTGCGCGCGTCTCGCCTGCCATCCGCCAAAGATAGTCCGGGCCCCTCGGGCCGGCCAGAATGCGGAGCGGCATCCATCGTCGGACGTAGTAGCGCACTGTCCGCCAGGGTCCAAGAACCCGAACGGTTACTGCAACCACGGCCCGAACGGATTGAGCTGCCCGGTCGGGGTGGCCCGGGTGCCGTCCGACCGTCACTAGGCGCTTCGACCGAGCCGGCCGCCACCCCGAAACGGAACAGCAACCGTGCGCGTCGCTCGCCCACGTGGACCAGTGACGGACCCGCACCGCTCTCCCGCCAACATCGACGTGGAAATTTCCGGCCTGAGGTGTCGTATCGGCCCGGCGCCGTTCGTAGCGAGGATGGAGGCAGACACAGGTCCGCCCGAGACGAGGAGCAGACATGGCCGAGTACCTCATCTACTTCAACCAGCAGTGGGTGGGTGACCACACCGAGGAGTGGTTTCGCGGGCGCGGGCCACTCGCCAGCGCGGTCGTGGACGAGATCAAGGCAGCCGGGGCGTACGTGTTCGCCGGGGGACTGGAGGAAGACGGCCCCGTCTTCAGTGCCGACGCCACGAGCGGCACGTTGATGTTCACCGACGGGCCATACGTCGAGACCAAGGAGTGGCTGGGCGGGCTGACCGTGGTGGACGTGGCCGACGAGGAAACGGCCCGGATGTGGGCCGGCAAGATCGCGGAAGCATGCGGCTGGCCCCAGGAGGTCCGACGGTTCGGCCGCCTCCCGCAACCCGGTGATGAGTGAGTGGAAAGTCGGCGTACGGCGAGTCCTTGATCGACTCCGGGTGCGGCATGTGGTGGTCTCGGCAGGCCCGGAGACCGCCGTTTGCGCGACCTGGAGTCGATCAAGGCCGGGTGTCCGCTTTCCTCACTTTGCGGCGTTCTTCACACTGCGGGCCGGGCATATTTCCGACATTCGTCCCGCCTGAGCCGGAACGGCCGGCACCCGATCAACCACCGCCGAACGTGGCGCGCATCTTAGCAACCTCGCCACCGGTCGTCATCGGCTCAACAGGCGAGCCCTGACGGCCTCTGGCAGCATGGGCCGGCATGTGCGGACTGGCTGGGGAGTTCCGCCATGACGGTTCACGCGCCGATGTGGCGGCGGTGGAGCGGATGGCGGCCACCATGAAGGACCGAGGACCAGACGACAGCGGGGTGTGGTCACAGGGCCCGATCGCCCTGGGGCACCGCCGCCTGAAGATCATCGACTGCACCGCGGCGAGCGGCCAGCCGATCGTCGACGCCGCCGCCGGCCTCACCGGCGTCTTCAACGGCTGCGTCTACAACTATCGAGAGCTGCGCGCGGAGTTGCAGGCCAAGGGCCACCGCTTCTTCTCGTCCGGCGACAGCGAGGTCGTCGTCAAGGCGTACGCCGAGTGGGGGCTGGACTTCGTCGACCACCTGGTCGGCATGTTCGCGGTGGCGATCAGCGAGCGGGACACCGGCCGGCTGGTGCTGGCCCGCGACCGCCTCGGCATCAAGCCACTCTACCTCGCCGAGACGCCGGGCCTGGTCCGCTTCGCCAGCACCCTGCCGGCGCTGCTGGCCGGCGGCGGGGTCGACACCTCGATCGACCCGGTGGCGCTCGCCCACTACCTGAGCTTCCACAGCATCGTGCCGCCGCCGCGGACCATCCTGCGCGGCGTCGCCAAGCTCCCCCCGGCCACGATCCGGGTGTACGAGCCGGACGGTTCGAGCCGCGAACGGGTCTACTGGGAACCGTCCTTCGGCCGGGCCGCCGAGCGGGCCGGCTGGACCGAGCGGGACTGGCAGGACGCGCTGCTGGAATCGCTGACCACCGCCGTACGCCGGCGGACGGTGGCCGACGTGCCGGTCGGCGTGCTGCTCTCCGGCGGCCTGGACTCCAGCCTCGTCGTCGCGCTGCTGGCCGCGCAGGGGCAGTCTGGGCTGGCCACGTTCTCCATCGGCTTCGACGCGGTCGGCGGCCGGGCGGGCGACGAGTTCCGCTGGTCCGACCTGGTCGCGCAGACCTTCGCCACCGACCACCACCGGATCAGGGTGCCCACCGGCGACCTGCTGCCGCCGCTGGAGGCCGCCGTCGCGGCGATGAGCGAACCGATGGTCAGCCACGACTGCGTCGCGTTCTGGCTGCTCAGCCAGGAGGTCGTCCGGCACGTCAAGGTGGTCCAGTCCGGCCAGGGCGCGGACGAGATCCTGGGCGGCTACCACTGGTACCCGCCGCTCGCCGCCGTCGACCGGGATCGGGCGCTGGAGACGTACGCGAAGGCCTTCCTCGACCGCGACGCGGCCGGCCTGGCCCGGGTGCTCAACCCGGCGTGGCTGGCCGACGGCGACCCGGCCCGGGAGTTCGTGGCCGCGCACCTGGCCCGGCCCGGGGCGCAGACCGCGGTCGACGCCGGCCTGCGGATCGACACCCAGGTGATGCTGACCGACGACCCGGTCAAGCGGGTGGACAACATGACCATGGCGCACGGGCTGGAGGCCCGGGTGCCGTTCCTCGACCACGAGTTCGTGGAGTTGGCCGCGAGCTGCCCACCGGGGCTGAAGCTGGCCCAGGGCGGCAAGGGTGTGCTCAAGGAGATCGGCCGCCGGGTCCTGCCGCACGAGGTGATCGACCGGCCGAAGGGCTACTTCCCGGTGCCGGGCCTCACCCACCTGGAGGGCAAGCTCCTCGACCGGGTACGCGACGCCCTCACCGCACCCGAGGCCCGCCGCCGCGACCTGTTCCGCGCCGAGTACGTCGACGCGCTGCTCGCCGACCCGAACGCCGAACTGACCCCGTTGAACGGAAACAAGCTGTGGCAACTCGGACTCCTGGAAATGTGGCTCCAGAGCCACGGAATCGACTGACCGTGACCGGCACCCTCGCCACCGGCACGGCTCGACTCGACCGGGAACGGCTGCTGGGCAGCCGCCGGGAACGCGTCGGCCCGGGCGGTGACCCGATCGCGCCCGGCACTCCCGAGCCGCGACGCCAGCCGTCCGACGAACCCGGGGTGGTGCTGGACTGCGGCTGGGGCCGGCTGGTCTTCGGGCAGACCTTCACCGAGCAGACCGCCGTCGCCGACGTGCTGCGCTCGGAGGCGGCCGGCGCCCGGGACATCTGCGTCTACCTGCGCGACCCGCACGTGCTGGTCTCCCGGCTGCCGGACGAGCTGTTCATCGACCCGTCGCTGACGTACCGGCTGCCGCTGGGCGAGCGCCGGCCGGCCGCCGCCGAGGGCGGTGACGTCCCCGGACTGACCATCCGCCCGCTGTACGACGCCGACGACGCCGACGCGGTGAACCGGATCTACGCCCGCAACGGCATGGTCACCGCCCCGGTGCGGGTGCTGGTCGACAACGCCGTCGGCGACAAGTTCCTGCACCTGGTCGCCGAGGCCGCCACCGGCGAGGTGGTCGGCACCATCACCGGGGTGGACCACGTCGAGGTCTTCGCCGACCCGGAGAACGGGGCCAGCCTCTGGTGCCTGACCGTGGATTTCAACACCGCGCCGCCCGGCACCGGCCAGGCCCTGCTCACCGCGCTGGCCGACCGGCTCGACGCGCGGGGCCGCGCGTACGTGGACCTGTCGGTGCTGGCCGAGAACTCCGGCGCGATCCGACTCTACGAGCGGCTGGGCTTCCACCGCACCGGCGCGCTGTGCGTGAAGCGGAAGAACCCGATCAACGAGCGGCTCTTCCTCCCCGCCACCCCGCCCGGCTACGACGAGCTGAACCCGTACGCGAGGATCGTCGCCGACGAGGCGATGCGCCGCGGCATCCGGGTGGAGGTCACCGACCCGGACTGGGGTGAGCTGCGACTGGCCATCGGCGGCCGGACCGTCCACACCCGGGAGTCGCTGTCGGAGCTGACCTCGGCGGTGGCGATGAGCCGCTGCGACGACAAGCGGGTGACCCGGCGGATCCTCACCGAGGCGGGGCTTCCCGTACCGCGTGGCCGGACCGCCACCGGCGACGCCGACGACCTGGCCTTCCTGGCCGACGTCGGCCCGGTGGTGGTCAAGCCGGCGCGGGGCGAGCAGGGCCGCGGCATCACCGTCGGGGTGCGTACGCCCGCGGCGCTGACCGTCGCGGTCGAGCTGGCCCGGCGGTTCTGCCCGGACGTGCTGATCGAACAGCGGTGCGCGGGCGAGGACCTGCGGGTGATCGTCATCGACCACGAGGTGGTGGCCGCGGCCGTACGCCGGCCGGCGCAGATCACCGGGGACGGGGTGCACGACGTCACCGAGCTGATCGAGCGGCAGAGCCGGCGGCGGGCCGCCGCCACCGAGGGCGAGTCGCGGATCCCGGTCGACGACATGACCCGCGAGGTGGTGGCCGAGGCCGGGTACCGGATGCACGACGTGCTCCCCGAGGGCCAGGTGCTCGCCGTACGCCGGACCGCCAACCTGCACACCGGGGGCACCATCCACGACGTGACCGCCGAGCTGCACCCGGCGATCGCGGAGGCGTGTGTGACGGCCAGCCGGGCGCTGGACATCCCGGTCACCGGGCTGGACCTGCTGGTGCCCGCCCCCGACCGGCCCGAGCACGTCTTCGTCGAGGCGAACGAGCGCCCCGGCCTGGCCAACCACGAACCGCAGCCGACCGCCGAACGTTTCGTCGACCTGCTCTTCCCCGGCACCCGGGCGCCACAGCGGCTCTGGACGCCGGCCGGGCCGGGCCTGTGATCGAAATCCGTTGCCGCGGTCCCCGGGAAGTGGATAGCGTGGCGGTACACGGGAAAGGAGGTGGTCCAGCTTTGTATAGCAATCGGACTCGTGAGGTGGCTGTCCGCTAGCCGCTGTCCTCGACAGTAATCCCGTCCGCCGCGAGGCGGGCACAGGCACCATCGTCGAGACCGTGTGGCAGCGGTGCGGCGAATCCACGACAGCCACCCGACCCCCGGGGTGCCGGCCCAGTCCAGCCGGCCCGCGCGAGCGCGGAAGCCCCGGGGGTCGCTTCATGTCAGCGGCAGGAGGCGCCGTGTCCATGCGCGAGCTGGTGGTGCTCGGGACGGCCAGCCAGGCCCCCACCCGACAGCGCAACCACAACGGGTACCTGCTGCGCTGGGACGACGAGGTACTCCTCTTCGACCCGGGCGAGGGCAGCCAGCGGCAGATGCTGCACACCGGGATCTCCGCCACCGACCTCACCCGGATCTGCGTCACCCACTTCCACGGGGACCACTGCCTCGGCCTGCCCGGCGTGATCCAGCGGCTCTCGCTCGACCGGGTGCCGCACCCGGTGGCGGTGCACTTCCCCGCCGGCGACGCGGACTACTTCGCCCGGCTGCGCCACGCGGCGAGCTTCCACGAGACCGCCGAGTTGGCCGTCGAGCCGATCGGCGCCGACGGGCAGCGGATCGCACTGGGCATCGGCACGCTGGAGGCCCGCCGGCTGCGGCACCCGATCGAGACGTACGGCTATCGCCTCGTCGAGCCGGACGGCTGCCGGATGCTGCCGGAGAAGCTGGCCGCGTACGGCATCGCCGGCCCGGCGGTCGGCAAGCTGCTCCGCGACGGCCACCTCGACCTGGACGGACGCCGGATCACCCGGGACGAGGTGAGCGTGACCCGGCCGGGGCAGCGGTTCGCGTTCGTGATGGACACCGGGCTCTGCGACGCGGTGTGGGCCCTGGCCGAGCACGCCGACCTGCTGGTCATCGAGTCGACGTTCCTGGAGTCGGAGGCCGCGCTCGCCGCCGAGGTCGGCCACCTCACCGCCGCGCAGGCCGCGCGGGTGGCGGCCGAGTCGGCGGTACGCACCCTGGTGCTCACCCACTTCTCCCAGCGGTACGCCGACCCGCGCCGCTTCGCCGACGAGGCCCGGCAGCACTTCGCCGGCGAGTTGGTGATCGCCGAGGACCTGATGATCGTGCCGGTGCCGCCCCGGCGGGTAGTCTCGGCCCGGTGACCGTCACGCTACGCCCCGCCACCGCGGCCGACCTGATGGCGGTCGGCGCGCTGCACCAACGGTCCCGGATGGCGGCGTACTCGTCGTTCCTGCCGGCGGGGGCGCTGGCCCGGCCGACGCCGGAGGAGATGGGCCGGTACTGGGTGGAGCGGCTGACCTGGGAGGGCGCGGACCACCGGATGACCGTGGCCGTACGCGACGGCCGACTGGTCGGCTTCAGCTACCTCGGTCCGGACGACGCCGGCGACCCGGCCACGGGCCTGCTCAACGCCATCCACCTGGCGCCCGACGAGCGGGGGCGCGGCACCGGCCGGGCGCTCATGGTCGACGCCCTGGCCGCGATGCGGGCGCGTGGCTGGTCCCGTGCGGCGCTGTGGGTGCTCGGGGAGAACGCCTCCGCCCGCCGCTTCTACGAGCGCGGCGGGTGGACCGCCACCGGCGAGCAGCGGGACGAACACGTCGGCGCTGCGCTCGTCCCCCAGCTCCGCTACGCCCGACGGCTGTAAGGAGGGGCCCCCTATTAACGCCTGCGGTAGAGGAAGGGCCCCTTCTTAACAGCGTCGCCCGGCGTTCTCCTGCGCACGGGGTGTTAAGAAGGGGCCCTTCCTTACATCTCAGCGCGCGCCGAGGTGGGCGAGCAGGTCCTGTCGGGTCAGCACACCCTTGGGCTTGCCGTCGACCAGCACCAGCGCGGCGTCGGCCTTCTCCAGCAGGGCGACCGCCTCGCTGACCGGCTGCCCGCCGCCGATCATCGGCAGCGGCTCGGCCATGTGCCGCTCGATGGTGTCGTGCAGGTGGGCCTGCCCGGTGAAGAGCGCGTCGAGCAGATCCTTCTCGGCGATCGAGCCGGCCACCTCACCGGTGACCACCGGCGGCTCGGCCTTGAGCACCGGAAGCTGGGAGACGCCGTACTCGCGCATGTAGTCGATGGCGTCGCGCACCGTCTCGGTCGGGTGGACGTGCACCAGCTCGGGCAGGCCGCCCGGCTTGCCGGCGAGCGCGTCGGCCACGGTCGGCTCGGTGCCCGAGTTGTCCAGGAAGCCGTACCGGGCCATCCACCGGTCGTTGAAGATCTTCGACAGGTAGCCCCGGCCACCGTCCGGCAGCAGCACCACGACCACGTCGTCCGGGCCGGCCTTGCGGGCCACCTCCAGGGCGGCGACCACGGCCATGCCGCACGAGCCGCCGACCAGCAGCCCCTCCTCGCGAGCCAGTCGCCGGGTCATCTCGAAGGACTGCTTGTCGGACACCTCGACGATCTCGTCGGCCACGGTCCGGTCGTACGTCTCCGGCCAGAAGTCCTCGCCGACCCCCTCGACCAGGTAGGGCCGACCGGTGCCACCGGAATAGACCGAGCCCTCCGGGTCCGCGCCGATGACCTTGACCCGACCGTCGGACGCCTCCTTGAGGTAGCGGCCGATGCCGGAGATGGTGCCCCCGGTGCCGACGCCCGCGACGAAGTGCGTCATCTGCCCCTCGGTCTGCTTCCACAGCTCGGGGCCGGTGCTCTCGTAGTGCGAGCGGGGGTTGGCCGGGTTGCTGTACTGGTCGGGCTTCCAGGCGCCGGGGATCTCCCGGGCCAGCCGGTCGGAGACGTTGTAGTAGGAACGCGGGTCCTCCGGCGCGACCGCGGTCGGGCAGACCACCACCTCGGCGCCGTACGCGCGCAGTACGTCCTGCTTGTCCTGGCTGACCTTGTCGGGGCAGACGAAGACGCACTTGTAGCCCTTGAGCTGGGCCACCAGGGCCAGCCCGATGCCGGTGTTGCCGCTGGTCGGCTCGACGATGGTGCCGCCCGGCTTGAGGATCCCCGCCTTCTCGGCGTCCTCCACCATCCGCAGCGCGATCCGGTCCTTCACCGAACCGCCCGGGTTGACGTACTCCACCTTCGCCAGCACGGTCGCCTGGATGCCCTCAGTGACGTTGCGCAGGCGTACCAGCGGGGTGTTGCCGATCAGCTCGACGACGTTGTCGTAGTACTGCACCTCGTTGTGCCCTTCGTTACGGCACCGGCGCCGGCGGCCGGGCGGACATCAGTTCGTCGCCCAAGGGTACGTGTCGTCAGGGCACCACATGTCCCGGGACGACCGAGCTGCGACGCGCCTCCCACTCCAGGAACCGTTCGGTCTCGGCGAGCACGCTGCCGGCCAGCCAGCTGACCATCACGGCATCGTCGGCCAGGCCGAGAAGCCCCAGCGGGAACTCCGGAATCAGGTCGATCGGCGAGACGATGTACGCCGTCGCCGCGGTCATCAGGGCCAGCCGCAGGCCGCCGTCGTACTCCCCCTTCGCCGTGGCCCAGATCATCCGCGGCAGGGCCGCCAGCCGCCTACCCACCGGCGGACCGCTCCGCGCCCCCGCCATCAGCGCCCGGCCCAGCGCGGCGAACGCCGCGCTCCGCTTCAACGTCTTCGCCATGATCGTCGCCCCTTTCCGCCACCAGCGTGCGTTCCCGGCGCAAGTTTCGCCACTGTCGGCTCAGGTACCCGGAACCGTCGCCGCCCAGCCGCGCAATCTCAGGAGAGCGGGGTGTCGGTGCGGCGCGATAATGTCGGTTCATGGGGGACGCTGGTTCCGTCGCACCGGCCGGTTGGCGCGATGTCCGGCGGATCGCCCGCCTGGCGGCGATCGGCACGGGCGCCACCGTGGCGGCCACCGTCGCGACCGGCGGCGTGTTGCTCGGCCAGGCCCGGCAGGCCCGACGCACCATTCCGATGGCCGAGGCGCCCCCGCCGCGCTGCGACGGGGTCTATGGCGCGAAGCTCCCCGGCCCGCCGATCACCATGGTCATCCTCGGCGACTCCTCCGCGGCCGGCTACGGCGTGCACCGCCGCCGCGAGACACCGGGCGCGTTGCTGGCCACCGGGCTGTCCCGCCGGTTGCATCGGCCGGTGCGGCTGCACCGTTTCGCCGTGGTGGGTGCCCTGTCCGCCGGGCTGAAGCCACAGGTCGAGTCGGCCCTGGAGGTCGAGCCGGACATCGCGGTCATCCTGATCGGCGGCAACGACGTCACCAACCGCACATCACCGTCGGTGGCGGTGCGCTATCTGGTCGACGCCGTACGCACGCTGCGCGACAACGGTTGTGAGGTGGTCGTCGGCACCTGCCCCGACCTGGGGGCGATCCAGCCGATCCAGCCGCCGCTGCGCTGGCTGGCCCGCCGCTGGAGCCGTCAGCTCGCCGCCGCCCAGACGGTGGCCGTGGTCGAGGCGGGCGGCCGGACGGTCTCCCTCGGTGACCTGCTCGGTCCCCGGTTCGCCGCGGAGCCGGCCCGGATGTTCGCCTGGGACCGGTTCCACCCGTCCGCCGAGGGTTACGCGGTCGCCGCGGCGGCCCTGCTGCCCACCCTGCTCTCCGCGCTGGGCGCCGGCCCGGAGCGCCCGGCTCCACTCGCCGGCCGGGACGGCGTGCGGTCGCTGCCGGAGGCGGCCCAGGAGGCGGCCCGGCACGCCGGCACCGAGGTCAGCGGCACCCAGGTCCAGGGGCGCGACCGGGGTCCGGGCGGTCGCTGGGCGCAGCTCCGGCGGCGCGCCCACTTCGGTGTCGGCGCGGAGCCGCAACCGAGGACCGCCGCCGATTCTCCCACCCTCAAGGGGCTGGCATGAGCGGGCCTGTCAGGGGCATCATCAGGCACAACGCAGGCGTGACATGAGCACGCCTCGCAAGCTGGCCGGCCCCTGCGCCGGCCATGGGGAGGTGTCGCCATGACGGGGCGTAACGAACTCGTGGTCCGGCTGGGTCGGGCCGCGGCCCTCTCCCTGGTCGCCGGCACGGTGGGCGGGGCCGCCATCCTCGCCGGCCAAGCCATCGCCGCCCGCAGCCGCCAGTACGCCAAGCCCGAGCTGGGCCTCGCGCTGCGTGCCACGGTCGGCCGGGCCGGTGCCCCGCCGCTGCGCCTGGTGCTGCTCGGCGACTCGTCGGCGCTCGGCGTCGGCGTGGAGCGTTTCGAGGAGACCATCGGTGGCCAGTTGGCCCACCTGCTCACCGACGGGCCGGCCGGCAGGCAGGTGCAGCTGTCCAGCGTGGGGGTGTCCGGCTCCCGTACCACCGACCTGGCCACCCAGGTGGCCCGAGCGCTGCTCGGTGAGCGCCCCGACGTGGCGGTGATCCTGATCGGCGCCAACGACGCCACCGCGCTGGCCCGGCCTGCGGACGCCGCGGCGTACCTCGCCTCGGCGGTGCACCGGCTGCGCGAGGCCCACGTCGAGGTGGTCGTGGGCACCTGCCCCGACCTCGGCGCGGTACGCGCGGTCGCGTCCCCGCTGCGGCAGCTGCTCGCCTGGTCCGGCCGGCGGGTCGCCCGGGCCCAGAACGCGGCCGTCCTGGAGGCCGGCGGCAGCGTGGTCGACCTGGCCGCCGAGACCGGCCCGGTGTTCCGGGCGGACGCGGGGACGCTCTGCCACGACGGCTACCACCCCTCCGCCGACGGCTACCGGGTCTGGGCGCACGCCCTGCTGCCGGCGGTCGCGGCGGCGGCGACGGTCGCCTCCCGACACCACTGACCCGACGCCGGGCGTGACATTTCCCGCCCGGCAGCCGACTTCCGCCGCAAGTTACCGGCGAGTTAACGTTGGTTCATGCCGATTGAGTCGCCCCGCGACGCCGTCATCGTCGCCACCGCCCGGTCTCCCATCGGTCGCGCGGTCAAGGGATCCCTGAAGGACGTCCGCCCGGACGACCTCGCCGCCACCGTCGTCCAGGCCGCCCTCGACAAGGTGCCGGCGCTCGACCCCACCACGATCGACGATCTCTATCTGGGCTGCGGGCTGCCCGGCGGCGAGCAGGGCTTCAACCTGGCCCGGGTGGTCGCCACCCTGCTGGGCCTGGACGGCCTGCCCGGCGCCACGCTGACCCGGTACTGCGCCTCGTCGCTACAGACCACCCGGATGGCCATGCACGCGATCCGGGCGGGCGAGGGCGACGTCTTCGTCTCCGCCGGCGTCGAGACCGTCTCGCGGTACGCCCGCGGCAACTCGGACGCCCTGCCGCCGGAGGCGCAGGCGCTGGTCGGCGGCGGCTGGGAGAATCCCCGCTTCGCGGCGGCGCGGGCGCGCTCGGCGGCTCGCGCCCAGGGCGGCGCCGAGGTGTGGACCGACCCGCGCGAGGCCGGCCAGCTCCCCGACATCTACCTGGCCATGGGGCAGACCGCGGAGAACCTCGCCCAGGCGTACGACATCACCCGCGAGGAGATGGACGCCTTCGGCGTACGCAGCCAGAACCTGGCCGAGAAGGCGATCGCCGACGGCTTCTGGGCCCGCGAGATCACCCCGGTGACCACGCCCGACGGCACCGTGGTCAGCGCCGACGACGGCCCGCGTCCGGGGGTGACCCTGGCGGGCGTGGCCGGCCTGAAGCCGGTCTTCCGCCCGGACGGCCGGATCACCGCCGGCAACTGCTGCCCGCTCAACGACGGCGCCGCCGCCGTGATCATCATGAGCGCCCAGCGGGCGAAGGACCTCGGCGTCACCCCGCTGGCCCGGATCGTCTCCACCGGCGTGACCGCGCTGTCCCCGGAGATCATGGGCCTCGGCCCGGTGGAGGCGTCGAAGCAGGCTCTCCGGCGCGCCGGCATGACCATCGACGACGTCGACCTGGTCGAGATCAACGAGGCGTTCGCCGCCCAGGTGATCCCGTCGTACCGGCAGCTCGGCATCCCCGAGGAGAAGCTGAACGTGATGGGCGGCGCGATCGCCGTCGGGCACCCGTTCGGCATGACCGGAGCCCGGATCACCGGCACCCTGCTCAACGCCCTGGAGTGGCACGACCGCACCATCGGTCTGGAGACCATGTGTGTCGGCGGCGGCCAGGGCATGGCCATGGTGCTCGAACGACTGAGTTAGAGGGCGGAGCGGGTCCGGGCGACGGCGGCGGCGGCCTCGGCCAGCACCGACTCCGACGGGCCGGCCGCCGCCAGATCGGCGGCGACCACCCGGAGCTGGTCGGGCAGCGCCAGGTCGCCGTCGAGCCGGGGCACCTCCCGGCGCGGGCCGCCCTCCGCGTCCGCCGCCAGGTTGGCGATCTCCTGCACCAGCTTGTGCACCAGGTCGGCCCGGGAGACGTTGCCGCCCTCGGCCGCCGCCGACCAGCGCGGCTGCTGCCAGTGCCCGACCTGACGGACCAGCAGCTCCACCGCCCGGTCCAGTTCCGCTGCGCTCATCGCGGCCGAGTCTACGACGGCTCCAACTCGCGGCAGACGCGCCGAGCTGGAGCCGTCGAAGTCAGCGCCGGACGTAGCCGAGCAGGCGGAGGATCTGCCAGTACAGGAAGACCAAGCCGACCAGCAGCCCGAACGCGCAGTACCAGGCGTACCGGCGGGGCAGTCCGGCCCGGGTCGACCGCTCGACCAGGTCGAAGTCGAGGATGAAGCTGAACGCGCCGGCGATGATCGCCACCACCGAGAAGACGTACGGCAGCCAGCCCACCGGCGCGGTCAGGCTGTAGACCGCCACCCCCTGCCGCCCGGTGAACAGGTACGCGACCAGGTTGACCAGGCTGAGCACCAGGATCCCGAGCAGCGTGCCCGCGACCAGCCGGGCCATCCGCGGGGTGGCGCGGACCACCCGGGCCCGGTAGAGCAGCGCCATGCCGAGGAAGACGCCGAAGGTGCCGATCACCGCCTGCACCACGATGCCCGGATACACCTGCTCGAAGGCCCGGCTGGCCACCCCGAGCAACAGCCCTTGGAGCACCGCGTACCCGACGATGAGCGGCGGGTTGGTGACCTGCCTCAGGGAGATGACCAGCACCAGCGCCAGGCTGGCCAGGGAGCTGCCGGCCAGGGCCGCCGGGATCCACACCGCCTGCGGCACGACCACCCAGGCGACCGCCGCGGTGACGCCGGCGAGCAACAGCAGGCCGACCGTACGGCTGACCACGTCGGTCACGGTCATCGTGTCGGCCGCGCCGAGCACCTGACGCTCGGCCCGGCGGACGTCGTCCAATCGGGTCAGCACGGGGTTGGTACTCCGCACCGTGACCTCCTCGCCGACGTACCCGCCCTCACTCTGCCCCGGACGGGCCGGTGGTGGCGGGAAAACGACGACGCCCGCCGCCGCGGTCGCGGCAGGCGGGCGTCGGTGGTCGGACGGCGGTCAGTCGTCGCCCTGGAGGTAGCTGAGCAGGCGCAGCACCTCGAGGTAGAGCCAGACCAGGCCGACGACGATACCGAAGGCGGCGGTCCAGGCGTAGCGCTGCGGGAGGCCCATCCGGACGCCCTCTTCGATGTTCGCGAAGTTGAGCACGAAGCTCAGCGAGGCGACCACGATGCAGACCAGGCTGAAGACGATGGCCAGCCCGCTGCCGTCGCGCAGGTGGGTGTTGACCCCGAAGAGCGAGAGCACCAGGTTGATCATCATGGTGGCGAAGAGGCCACCCATGATCGCGACCATGATCTTGGTGAATTTCGGGGTGGCCCGGATGACGCGCGCCTTGTAGAGCATCGTCATCACGAAGAAGACGCCGAAGGTCGCCACCACGGCCTGGAGCACGATGCCGTCGTAGAAAGACTCGAAGGTCTTGCTCACCGCACCGACGAAGACACCCTCGATGATGGAGTACGCCACCACCAGGGCCGGGTTCGCCATCCGGGAGAACGAGATGATCAGGCCGAGCACCAGGCCGACCACCGCGCCGCCGAGCCAGGCCGCCCCGAGCAACTGGTCCGGGACGAGGACCCAGGTGGCCGCCGCGGCACCGCCGAGGATCGCCAGCATGGTGACCGTCTTGACGACGACGTCGTCGAGGGTCATCGGGGTCTCGGTGACCGGCGTCACCGGGTAGGCGGGACCGGCCGCGTACTGCGGCTGCTGCGGGTACGGCTGGTACTGCTGCGGATATCCGGGCTGACCGTACGGCCCGGGCTGGGCGTACCCGGCCGCCCGCTCGCGTTCGGCCGCCTGGCCGAACCGCGAGAGCACCGGGTTCGAGGTCTTCACTTTCAGGCCTCCCTCAGGGGGTCGATGCACGTGAACGTGCCTCTCCAGGGTAAACGGGACGTGCACCGCCGCGCCCGGAGTGAAGCTGTGGGAAACCTGAGAGTCTCGGTGCCCGGGGCGGGGCTCGAACCCGCACGCCTCGCGGCAGCCGCTTTTAAGGCGGCCGTGTCTGCCGTTCCACCACCCGGGCGGGTGACACCCGCGCGTCGACGCGCGGCGGTGCAGGTCTCACCGTAACCGTTGCGCGGCGAGCCGGCGTACCCGGCGGGGAGCCGCCGTTATGGTCGAAGCCGTGACCAGCGCCGCCCGTACGGCCCTCGGCCCGGCGGGACGCCTCGACCCGGCGGTCACCCGTCCGCGTACGGCCCGCCTGCTGGCCGCCGTGGCCCGGCACCGCGCGGGCCTGTTCGCGGGACTGTCCTTCGCCCTGCTCGCCGGATGGCTCACCCACGGCCTGTGGCCGGCACCGGGACAGCGGGTACTCGCGCTCAACCCGGCGGACCAGACCCTCTACGAATGGTTCCTGGCCGTCGACGCGCGCGCCCTGCTGGGCGACTTCGGCCTGCTCACCGACCGGCTCAACGCGCCGGACGGGGTCAACCTGCTGACCAACACCACGGTGATCGCGCTCGGCGTGCTGCTCGCCCCGGTCACGTTCGCGTTCGGCGCGCCGGTCACCTTCGCGCTGCTGGCCGCCGGCAACCTGGCCGGCACGGCGATCGCCTGGTACCTGCTGTTCACCCGGGCGCTGCGCGCACACCCGCTCGCCGCGGCCCTCGGCGCGGCGCTCTGCGGCTTCGGCCCCGGCATGGTCTCGCAGAGCAACGCGCACCTGCACATGACCGCCCAGTGGCTGGTCCCGCTGCTCGTCTGGCTGGTGATCCGGATGCTTCGGGCCGCCGACCCCGCTGGCCGGACGGGCGGCGCGGACCGCCGCCGGGTGGCCACCTCGGCCGTCGGGCTGGCCGCGGCGGTCACCGCCCAGTTCTTCGTGGGCGAGGAGGTGCTCTTCCTGGCTGCGGTCACCCTGCTGGTGATGGTGCCGGCGTACGGGCTGGCCGATCGGGCACGGCTGCGCCGGGCGCTGCCCGCGTTCGGCGGCGGGCTGGCGATGGCCGCCGTTCTGGCGGGTTTCGCGCTCGGTTACCCGGTGTGGTATCAGTTCGCCGGTCCGCAGGCCGTCTCCGGGGCGCTGTTCGACCCGTACCACTATGCCGCCGACCTGACCGGCTGGGTGACCCTCTCCCCGCTCACCGTGCTGGGTGACGACGCCGCGTCCCGGCTGGCCACCGGCCCGGCCGAGTACAACACCTTCCTCGGCTGGCCCCTGCTGCTGGTCACCGTCGGCTGCGCCGCCTGGCTCGGCCGCCGGCCACCGGCGGTCGCCTGCGCGGCCGGGGCCGTGGTGATGGGCGTCCTGTCGCTCGGCCCCGAGGTGCTGGTCTCCGGCGTACGGAGCGGGTTGCGCGCCCCGTACGCGCTGCTGGTCGGGCTGCCCGTGACGGAGACCGCGCTGCCGACGCGGTTCGGCCTGGCGGTGCTGCCACTGGCCGGAACGATCCTGACCCTCGCCCTGGACCGGGCCCTGGCGGGACGCGGCCGGGTCCGGCGGCTGGTGCCGGTGGCCGTCGGCGTGGGTCTGCTCAGCGTCTTTCCCACGCCGCTGCCGACCACACCCCGGCCGCCGCTGCCCGAGTTCGTCACCGCCGGCCACTGGCGGCAGTGCGTACGCCCCGGCGGGGTGCTGGTCCCGGTGCCGGCGGCCACCCCGACCGACCCCGGGCCGATGCGCTGGGCCACCGCCGCGAACGCCGCGTTCGGCGTACCGGAGGGCTTCTTCATCGGCCCGTACGGCCACGACGGGGCACCCTCCGTCGGCACCTACCCGCAGCCCACCTCGGCTCTGCTGGCCGACGTCGCCGCGCGGGGGGTGCCCCCGACGATCGGCGACGAGCAGCGCCGGCAGGCCGCCCGGGACGTCCGCTTCTGGGGTGCCTCCTGCCTGGCGCTGACCGACGACGCACCGCACGCGGGGGCCCTGCGCCGGACGCTGGAGGCGCTCTTCGGCCCGGGCGCCCGCGTCGCCGACGCCTGGACCTGGCGCTTCTGACCTGGCCCGAGCCCGCCCGACCTCAGCGGACGGGGGCGGAGGCCTCGGCGAACTCCTCGCGCGGGTCGTGCAGCTGGCCGAGCGCGACCACCTCACGCTTGAGGAAGAACGCCAGCGTCCAGTCGACCACGACCCGGACCTTGCGGTTGAGCGACGGGATCCGCGACATGTGGTACGTGCGGTGCATGAACCAGGCCGGCCAGCCGGTCATCTTCACGCCGTAGACCTGCGCCACGCCCTTGTGCAGGCCGAGGCTGGCCACGCTGCCGGCGTGCTTGTGCTTGTAGTTGACCGGCTCCCGGCCCCGCACCACGTTCGCGATGTTGTCGGCCATCCGCATGGCCTGGCGCACCGCGTGCTGCGCGCTCGGCGAGCAGTAGTTGCCCGGCTCCTTGGTCAGGTCCGGCACCGCGGCACAGTCGCCCGCGCTCCAGGCGCCCTCGAGCACCCGGTCGCCGTCCACGATCTGGAGGGTGGGCAGGCAGGTGACCCGGCGACGCTCGTCGCGTGGGAAATTCGTCGCGTCCAGCATCGGCGACGGCTTGACCCCGGCCGTCCAGACGATGGTGTCGGTGGGGAAGCTGTCGCCGTCGGAGAGCCGCACGATCCCGTCGACGCAGGATTCGAGCCGGGTGTCCAGCCGGATGTCCATGTTCCGCTTGAGCAGCTGCTGCACCGTGTAGGCGCCCATGTCCCGATCGACCTCGGGCAGCACCCGCTGGGTGGCCTCGACCAGCACCCAGCGCAGCTCGTCCTGCTTGAGCTCCGGGTAGTAGCGAAGCGCGTCCCGGGCCATGTCCTCCATCTCGGCGAGCGCCTCGATGCCGGCGTAGCCGCCACCGACGAAGACGAAGGTCAGCGCGCGCCGGCGGACCTCCGGGTCGGTCGTGGCCGCCGCCACGTCGAGCCGGTCCAGCACGTGGTTTCGGAGGAAAATCGCCTCGCCGATCGTCTTGAACCCGATACCGTGCTCATGCAGGCCGGGAATCGGCAGCGTCCGGGAGACCGAGCCCGGGGCGACCACCACGTGGTCGTACCGGATCTCCCGGGTCGGGCCACTGATCGGCTGCACGGTGGCGGTCTTCCGGTCGTGGTCGATCCGGGTGACCGTGCCGGCCAGAACCTTGCACTTACGCAACTCCCGCCGCAGTGGCACCACCGCGTGCCGCGGCGAGATGTTGCCCGCGGACGCCTCGGGGAGGAACGGCTGGTAGGTCATGTGCGGCTGCGGGTCGACGACGATGACCTCAGCCTCACGAGAGCTCAGCTTCTTGGACAGGCGCAACGCGGCGTACAGGCCGACGTGCCCGGCGCCCACGACAAGGATCCGCTTCGGATTCACGCTATCCATCTTTCCCCGGGCGGCTCGGCTAATCCCTTTCGAGACCCCGTTCTGTGACAGAGCACAACCCTTGTGACCTGCACAACGTACCGAGACGTCCCGCTATCTGCGACGCAGGAGCCAGCCCAACAGCGCGCTGAGCGCCACCGCGACGAGCAGGCCGGCCAGGGTCACCGCCTGGAAGCCGCGCTCCCCGCCGACCCCGCCGAGCCAGGCCAGCACGACGCCGATCACCGCACTGGCCAACACCACCACGCCGGCCCGGACCAGCCACCGGACCACCAGTTCCGGGTCGACCACCGCGTCGAACGGCAGCAGCGCGGCCAGCGCGCAGAGCGTGTGCGCCAGATAGAGCAGGGCCGCCACGGCGAGCAGCCGCCACAGCGCCGGCGGCCGGTCGAACCCCAGCGTGGCGAGCAACCAGCCGGCGACCGTGACCAGCGCCGCGAAGGTCGGCCAGACCCGGCGCGGCCCGATCGCCGGCAGCACCGCCACCACCGCGAGGGCCGCCAGCGACCGCGGGTTGAACACCTGCACCGGGTACGCGACCAGGAGACCGACCAACACGGCCAGGACGATGCCGGCACGCACCAGCAGCGGGGTGAGGCTGATCCGGCGGACCTTGTACCGCACGGCCCGCACCCGCTCGTGCAGCCCCTCGACCAGGTCGTTCATGCGTACCCGCCTTCGCCCGCGCTCACCGGCCACCGACCCGCGGCGCGGTCGCCAGCCGGGCCACATCCCGCAGCACCTGGTCGAGGCTGCCGGCGCCGGCCCAGCGCACCACCGGTACGCCGTGCTCGCGGAGCTGCCCGATCATCGTGTCCCGGTCCAGCCGCCACAGCCGGTACGCCACCTCGGCCCAACCCCGCTCCCTGGGCACCGGCAGGTCGGCCGGCAGGGTGTCCACCGCCACCACGAACCGCCCACCCCGCGCCATCCGGGCCAGCATCTGGGCGGATCGCTCGTCCAGCAGCGGAGTGAGCACCACCACCAGCGCGTCCGAGGAGGGCAACTGGAGCCCGAAGACCTGCTCGTACAGCTCGTGCGGGGACGACTCGGCCCGCACGTCGAGCAGCCATTCCAGCACGGTCAGATACTGCCGGCGGCCGGTCGCCGGACGCAGCCTCCGGGCGGCCGGGCCGTACTCCAGCAGCGCCACCCGGTCGCCCCGGTGCAGGTAGTGCTCGGCGATCGCGGCGGCGGCCCGCACCGTGGTGTCCAGCACGGAGGCCGGGCCGCCGATGCCGCCGGAGCGACCCGCCTCGGCCAGCACGTCGAGCAGCACCACCACCTCGGCGTCCCGGTCCGAGAGGGTGGCCGCCACGTGCAACTGCCGGGCCCGCAGCGACACCCGCCAGTCGATCCGGCGCAGCCGGTCGCCGGGAGCGAAGACCCGTACGCCGGCCAGCTCGCCGCCCTCCCCGGGCCGACGGGAGTGGTGGGCCCCGACCAGTCCGGCGGCCCGGGGCATCGCCTCCACCGCCTCGAACGGCTCCGTCATCGGATAGACCCGCGTCCGGACCGGATCGGTGATCACAGCCCGCGAGACCAGCAGTCCGTCGGCGGCGGCGACCCGCACCCCGGCCGGCCCGACCGGGTGCCGGCCCCAGCGCAGCGCCGTCCCGGTCAGCTCCAGGTCGATCGCCCTGCCGGAGGGCAGCGAGGTGGCGAAGGGTCGGTCGGCCCCGCCGGACCGGCTCACGTCCACCCCGGCCCCGCCGAAGCTGGCCTTCTCCACCCGCAGCCAGCGCGACATCCGGGTCCGGACCACCGCCAGGTCGTACGACACGGTGTCCGGGTTGGCGACGGCGACCGCGGCGGCCATCGGCGTGCCTTCGACCAGGTGCGCCTCCCCGGTGGCGATCTCCAGCTCGGGCAGCGCGGTGGGGCGGCGGCGCAACCCGTACGCGGTGCCCAGGGCGAACGGTGTGGCCAGCACGACCAGCTCGACCCGGCCGAGCAGCACGGCCGCGACCAGCAGCAGCCCGGTGAGCAGCACGGCCCGGCCGAGCGCCCGGGTGGGCGCCCAGCCGCTCACCGGCTCGTGACGGTCGGCCATCAGCGCCCGACGGACCCGGCCGCGTAACTGGGCAGCGCGCCGCTGGCCGGGGCGGGCGTGGAGGTCAGCACCTCGCCGACGACGAAGGACGGGTCGACCCGGCGCAGCCACATCTCCGGACGGAGCGTGATCCGGTGGGCCAGCGCGGGCACCGCCACCGCCTTGACGTCCTCCGGCACCACGTAGTCACGGTTGGCGAGGACCGCCCGGACCCGGGAGAGCAGCAGCAGCGCCAGCGAGCCGCGCGGCGAGGCGCCGACCAGCGCGGAGGGGTGTTCCCGGGTGGCGGCGGTCAGCGCCACGATGTACCGGCCGATGGAGTCCTCGACGACCACGTCCTCCAGCGCGGCCTGCATGGCGCGCAGCGTCTTGGCGTCCACCACCGGCTTGATCTCGGCCTCCTCCCGGCGGCGGGCGATCCGCCGGCGCAGCACGTCCCACTCCTCCTCGTGGTCGGGATAGCCGAACGACACCCGGAGCAGGAACCGGTCGAGCTGCGCCTCGGGCAGCGGGTACGTCCCCTCGTACTCGATGGGGTTGGCGGTGGCGAGCACGTGGAACGGCTCGTCCAGCCGGTACGTCACGCCCTCGACCGAGACCTGTTTCTCCTGCATCGCCTCCAGCAGCGCCGACTGGGTCTTCGGCGGGGTCCGGTTGATCTCGTCGGCGAGCAGCAGGTTGGTGAAGACCGGCCCGGCGCGGAACGAGAAGTCGCCGCTGCGCTGGTCGTAGAGGAAGGAACCGGTGACGTCGGCGGGCAGCAGGTCCGGGGTGAACTGGAGGCGGCGGAAGTCCAGCCCGAGGGCCTGTGCGAACGAGCGCGCGGTCAGCGTCTTGCCCAGACCGGGCAGGTCCTCCAACAGCACGTGCCCGCCGGCCAGGATGCCGGCGAGGACCAGCTCCAGCGCGTCCCGCTTGCCGACCACGACCGTGCCGACCGCGTCCAGCACCGCCTGGGCCAGTCGACCCACCTCGGCGGCGGGCATGCTCCGGTCCACGTCGTTCATCACAGCTTCTCCAGTTCGACGACGATCGCCGCGAGCACGCGCGGCGACGGGGGGCGGTGGGGGGGCGTGTTGAGGAACGTCCACAGCGGCTCTCCCAGCAGGGCACGGGCGCGGGCCGGGTCGGACTCGCGGGTGACGCCGTGCTTCTGGCGCAGCCGTTCGTCGGCCAGCTCACCGAGCCGGGGCAGGATCCGGGTGGTGAACCGCTCCCGGTCGCCGGCACACCAGTCCAGCGGGCGTTCCCACCCGTTGATCGCGGCGCGCAGCGCGTCCTGGGCGGCCCAGTTCCAGCTGCCCGGCTCCTCGCCGCCGGGCGCCCGGCCGCCGGCCCGGGGCGGCGGCGGGGGCGCCAGCGCGGCGGTGACCCGGCGTACGGCGAGCAGGGCGAGCACGCCCGCCACGAGGATCCAGAGCGAGACCTGCAGGCCCACCGTGCGCAGGCCGACCACGACCACCACCACGATCGCCGCGGTGCTGGCGAGCGTACGCGCCAGCCAGCGCAGCCGGCCGCGCCGCTCGGGGGCCGGCTCCTCGGCGTACGTCTCGGACGACAGCAGGTCGTCGATGCTGGTGCTCATGCCGTCTCGCTCATCGTGGCCCCTCGCCGACGCCGGCCAGGCTGGTCAGCTCCCCGCGCAGCCGGCGCAGCGCGGCCCGGGCCTGGTCGCGCATCCGCTCGTCGACGGTGTGGGTGGCATACCGGGCCTCGCGGTAGACGTGCGCGAAACCGTCCAGCACGTCGGTGCTGGCGATCGCCGGGACGCCGGCCGCCGGGTCGCCGCGCAACAGCCGGCTGACCAGATCCGTGGAGGTGTCCTCGGCGAGCCGGGGCACGCCGGCCTCCTCGGCGGCCTCCTCCAGCCGGACCCAGCAGGCGATCACGGCGGTCCGGGGGTCGGTGGACCGGTCGTCCAGCTCCACCAGGCCGGCGTCGAGGGCGGCCACCACCTCCCGGGCGGTGCCCTCGGCGGTTCGCCGGACCCGCTGTGTCGGGATGGCCCGGGTGGTACGCCGCAGCGCCCCGCTGACCACCGTCCAGATCGCGTACCCCATGGCGACCAGGGCGGCCAGACCTAGCACGACCAGCGCGGCGGTGAGGATCCACTGGGGAATTCCGGCGGAGGCGGGCTCTGCCGCGTCCCGTGGTTCGACCGGGATCGAGGGCGTCGGCTCGGCGGTGGGGTACTCCGGCACGTACGGGAGGTGGTCCGCGACGGGCGGGATCCGGCTCGCCCCGATCGTGGAGTGCCCGGCGGCCAGGGCGACGCCGGCCAGCAGCAGGGTCACCACCGCGACCGGCCACCACCTGCGCAGTACGCCGAGGTCCATCCCACCGCCCACGCGTTCCTCAGTCCACCCCGGCCAACTGTTTCGCCCGGGCGAACACGTCGTCCAACATCGCTGGTGTCAGCCGCCCGGTGAAGGTGTTCTGCTGGCTGACGTGGTAGCAGCCGAGCAGCGCCGGTGCGGACGTGCCGGACCAGTGTGCCCCATGGCCGAAGGCCGGGCGAGGTGTGGGCGGGCGCTGATCGTAGACACCTCGCAGAAGCGGCCACCACGCCGCCCACGCGAACGCGCCCAGCGCGACCACGACCCGCAGGGTGGGCTGGATCAACGCGACCTCGCGGTGCAGCCAGGGCGCGCAGGTGTCGCGCTCGACCGGGGTGGGCTTGTTGTCCGGCGGCGCGCAGCGCACGGCGGAGAAGATGCGGGTCTCGCGCAGGGTGAGGCCGTCGTCGACGGCGACGCTGGTCGGCTGGTTGGCGAGCCCGGCGCGGTGCAGCGCGGCGAAGAGCACGTCGCCGGAGCGGTCACCGGTGAAGATCCGGCCGGTGCGGTTGCCGCCGTGCGCGGCCGGCGCCAGGCCGAGGATCGCGATCCGCGCGTCCGGCGCGCCGAAGCCCGGCACCGGCCGCCCCCAGTACTCCTGGTCGCGGAAGGCCGCCCGCTTCGTCCGGGCGACCTCTTCCCGCCAGGAGACCAGGCGCGGGCAGGCGAAGCAGTTGCCGACCGCACCGTCGAGGTCGGTCAGGTCGGTCGCCCGCGCGGCGCGGGCGACCACATCCTGCGGGGTACGCGGCTCAGCCAAGCCTGGCCCGGAAGAGTTCCAGCGTGCGGGCCCACGCGGTGGCGGCGGCCCGCTGGTCGAAGTGCTCCGGGCGGTCCTCGTTGAAGAACGCGTGCGCGGTGCCCGGGTAGTCGTACGTCTGGCAGGCGCCGCCGGCGGTCTCGATGGCCCGGCGTACGCTCTGCACCCCGTCGGCGGCGGAGGTGCCGTCCGCCTCCGAGCAGTGGATGAGGGCGGCTTTGCCCGCGTAGTCGGCCCAGTCCGTCCGCATGCCCTCCCAGGGCAGGCGGGGGTAGAAGCCGGCGGTCGCGGCGATCCGCTTCGAGAACACGCCGGACCAGAGGGCCAGGCTGGCGCCGGCACAGAACCCGGCGCACCCGATCCGACCGGCGACCTCGGGCCGACCGGCGAGATATTCCGCGGCGGCGGCGATGTCCGTCGCCGCCTCGTCCATCTGCGTGCTGTTCAACATCTGCCGGGGCTCACTCGGCCGGCTGGCCGGGCCGCCGTGACGGAAGTCCGGCGCGAGGGCGACGAAGCCGGCCTCCGCGAAACGGTCCACCACCGCCCGGACGTGGGGCACCAGGCCCCACCAGTCCTGGATGACGATGACCGCCGGGCTGGCCGCACCGTCGGAGGGTATCGCGAGATACCCCTCGCTCGTCCCTCCGTTGCCGGTGAAGCTCACCATCTCGCCCATCGACCCGTCCTCCTAGCGGTCAGTCATCGTTGGCTGGTCGCACAGTGGGTGTTACGTGCGGGTAGCCTGCCACGCGCTGACCGGCGCACGGAAGACGCGCGAAGAGTGGCATTCACCTCCCGTTCGGCTTGCGAACGAGGCAGAGCAGGTAACCGTCGCCGTCGTCGCCGACCCGGTAGAGGACGTAACCGTCGTCACCCGCGTGGAAGTACGGCTCGCACGCGACCGCCGAACGGTTCCGCGCCGCCGTCGGGTCCTGCACCCGGCCGACCACCGTGTACGCGGCGTCGCCGGACCCACACCCGACCACGCGGGCGTCGTCGGCCGGTTTCGCCTCCACGCCGGCCACCCGGGGCAGCTCCGCGACGCAGTCGCCGGCCTTCGCCTCGGCCGTGCCGTCGCCGCCGGCGAACAGGTCGCGCAGGTCGCCACCGGGCCCGACCCGGATCAGCAGCCCCACCAGCAGGGCGGCCGCGACGCCGAGGAGGAGCACGAGCACCCCGAAGACGGCGCCGAGACGGGACGGCCGGGGCGGGGCGGGCGCGTCGTCGATCTCCGGCGCTGCGGACGCGAGGGCAACCTGCTCAGGCACGGGCGTTCCCTTCGTGGGAGTCGATGAGCAGACGACACCGTAGCGACCGACTCCGGGCACCGCCGCACCACCCCACCGCTTTTGTCCACGATGGACGCCGTGAGGGGCGCCCGCCGGTCGGCGGGCACCCCTCGGGCGGTTCAGCGGGTCGCGGTCGGATCCGGCGGGGCCGGCGCTCCGGTCGGCGGCGGGGGCGGGGCCGTCGCGCTGGCGGTCGGCGGGGCCGGCGTGCCGGCGGTCGGCGTGGCCGTGGGCGACGCGCTCGTGGGCGACGCGCTCTCCGGCGGCGTGGGCGACGCGCTTTCGGTCGGCATGGCCGGCGCGAAGGGCGCCTGCTCCGGGCAGTACGGATAGACGTTCCGTGGCGGTGCCGTCAGCCTGCCCAGGTCGTCGCAGGTCGGATACCCAAGCCGGATCGGCACACCGTTCTGGTCGAACAGCCGGGCGTTGCGGACCAGCCGCCCCTGCTCGTCATAGACGAAGACGTCCTGGATCGAGTCGTACGGGTTGCCCACCGAGACGTTGTCGTAGCTGGCGAACTCGTCCGAGCTGGCGTGCCGGTCCACGTTCAGCAACACGGCGACGGCGAAGAGCAGCAGGCTGGCCGTGCCGACCCGCAGCAGCCGCCGCGGCCAGCCCCGCAGGCCGGCGGAGCGGTGCCCCAACCAGACCGAGGCGAGGACCGTGCCGGCGAGCAGGAACAGGCCGGCCAGCGGGTTGCCGCTGAGCCGGGGCAGCAGCCCGGACGGCTCGCCGAGCATGGCGGAGATCAGCAGCGCGGCCAGCCAGCCGCGGACCAGCCACCACGCCGGGCGCAGCGGCCGGAGGAACTCGCTCGCCGTGGCGTACCCGAGCAGCGGGCCGAGCCGGGCGTCCAGGCGTTGCGACAGGGCGGCGAGCCGGGCCCGGAGGGCGCCGTACCGCCGGTTGAGCGACGATCCTGCACGGTCGCCGTCCACGCCGGCGGCGGCCCGCAGTTCGGCCGCGTACCCCTCCGGGGTGCCCAGCCGGTCGACCAGCGCGCCGTCGCCCTCGGCGGCCACCTCGGCCAGGTGCTCCGGCAGGTCCTCAGTCAACTCGTCGCGGATGACGGGTGGCAGGTCGGCGAGGGCGGCCCGCACCCGGTCAACGTAGTCCGCGATCTCCTGCCCAGTGACGGTCATGCCGCCATCCCCCGATCATCGAGCAGTGCGTCCATGGTGGTGGCGAACGAGCGCCAGGTCTTGCCGGAGCGGGCGAGTTGGTCCCGGCCGGCGGCGTTGAGCGCGTAGTACTTGCGGTGCGGGCCGGACTCGCTCGGCACCACGTAGGTGGTGAGCAGGCCGGCGGCGAAGAGCCGGCGCAGGGTGCCGTAGACCGAGGCGTCACCGACCTCCTCCAGGCCGGCCTCACGCAGCCGGCGGAGGATGTCGTAACCGTAGCCGTCCTCGTCCCTGAGCACGGCGAGAACGGCCAGGTCGAGCACGCCCTTGAGGAGCTGCGTCGTATCCACGCTTCGCACGGTACTGTGGATTGCGCAGTACCGTCAAGAAAACAGTAGCTACCCGCCGGACCGGCCGTAGGTTGAGGGCATGTCGTGGAGCGCCTACGCCTCGTTCCTGCTCTTCGCCCTGGTGCTGGTCCTGATCCCGGGTCCGGACTTCGCCGTGGTCACCCGCAACACCCTGGCCGCCGGCCGCCGCCGCGGCAGGTGGAGCGCGATCGGGGTGGCCAGCTCGAACGCAATACAGGGCGGCACCGCGGCAGCCGGGCTGGGTGCGCTCGTCGTCCGCTCCCAGCCGCTGTTCGAGACGATCCGCTGGGCCGGGGTGGCGTACCTGCTGTACCTCGGGGTGCAGGCGTGGCGCTCGGCCTGGCACGGCAGCTACCCGCCGTTGGCGGGCAGCCCCGCCGGCGCCTCCGGGCAGGCGTTCACCGGCTTCCGACAGGGCTTCCTGTCGAACATCACCAACCCCAAGGTGCTGGCGTTCTATCTGGCCGTACTGCCACAGTTCGTCGGCCCGTCAGCGCCACCGGACGTGCTGCTCGCCTTCGCGCTCAGCCACGCGGTGCTGAGCCTGGCGTACCTGATGGTGCTGGTCACGGCGCTGAACCGGATCCGCTCGGTGCTGTCCCGACGGCGGGTACGGCGCTGGCTGGACGGCCTGACCGGGGTGGCCCTGCTCGGCTTCGGCGCCCGACTCGCCGCCGAGAGCGCCTGAGCCACGCGGTTGACGGCCACCCGGTGCGAATCGACCGCGATGCGTGACAACGCGGAGCCGACAGCGTGACGGCACTCCCGCCACCGGGAGATCCATTCTGTGCCGGCACTTAAGTTTCGCTTATGGGACCCGCTGATCCACCAAGACGATCGGTACGTTGCCCGAATGCGACACATCGGAACCGTGATCGCCGCGGCCATCGTGGGTCCGCTGGCCTGGATCCTCTTCGCCCTCGGTCAGGATCGCTCAGCGCACGCGTTCGCGGAAGCACAGAACGGCGGCACCCTGGACAGCGGCGACTTCGTCCGCCCCGCCCTGGTGCTGGCGGCAGCCGGAATCCTGCTCGGACTCATCGCCACGCTTCGGTTCTCCCCGCTGGGCGCGGCGCTGACCGGATTGTTCTACTCGGCCAGCTACCTGGGCCTGCTGGTCAGCCCGACCGCGGTGCTGGGGCTGCTCGACCACGAACTGCCCCTGAACGGCTACCGGATCGACCTGGCGGCTCCCCTCCGGACCGGTACGACACTGCTGGTGGGCTCGCTGATGCTCGTCGCGGTCGCGAGCGTCCGCCGTTGGCAGCGGTGGCCGCAGCCCGGGGCCGAAGCATCCACCGCGCTGCTGCCGGACGAGATCCTCCCGTCCGAGACGCGACGCGACCAACCACTGGGCGCGGACGGCCTCGGCCTGACGCCCCACCGGACACCCGAGCCGGAACTGGTCCGGACCGGCGCTTCGGACCGGGCCGGTCGCTCGGACGCCACCAACACCACCGACGGGGCCGGCCGCTCGGACTGGGCCGGCCTGCTGTCGGGCGGCGCCGGGGACCGGACCGCACGACCCTCGAACTGGCCGCGCCAGCCGTCGAGGTGATCCGCTGACGGCTCAGGGTCGAAGGGGTGCTCGGTCTCCCCGCCGGGCACCCCCGGCACCCAGGCACCCGTTTGCCTACCCGAGGCTCCAGGCGATGCCGTCGAGGATGTCGTGTTCGGAGGCGACGACGGACGGCATCCCGGCGCGTTCCATGATGACCCGCAGCACCAGCGCACCCGCGCCGATCACGTCGGCCCGGCCGGGGTGCATCACCGGGATGGCCAGCCGCTGCTCGCGAGTCTTCGCCAGCAGGTCCGCGGTGACCTCCGCGACCTGCTCGTACGACACCCGGGCGTGGTGGATGCGCTCCGGGTCGTACGCCTGGAGCCCCTGCGCGATGGCGACCACGGTGGTGACCGACCCGGCGAGCCCGACCAGCGTGGCCGCCTCGCGCCCCGGCACCACCGCCAGCGCCCGGTCCACCGCCACGGCGATGTCGGCCTGCGCGGCGGCGATCTGGTCGAGGCCGGGCGGGTCGCCGTGCAGGTGCCGCTCGGTCATCCGGACGCAGCCGATGTCCATCGACACGGCCGCCTGGACCCCGCCCTCGCGGGTGCCGACCACGAACTCCGTCGAGCCGCCGCCGATGTCGACGACCAGATACGGCGACCGGGCGTCGGCGGGCAGCCCGCGCACCGCGCCGGTGAACGAGAGCCGGGCCTCCTCGTCGCCGGTGACCACCTCGGGCGGCACGCCGAGGGTCTGCTCGACCATCGCCCGGAAGTCGGCGGCGTTGCTGGCGTCCCGGCTCGCCGACGTGGCGCACATCCGGATCCGCTCCGCACCGAACTTCTCGATCTCGGCCGCGTAGTCGGCGAGCGCCACCCGGGTCCGCTCGATCGCCTCCGGTGCGAGCCGGCCGGTCCGGTCGACGCCCTGGCCCAGCCGGACGATTTCCATCCGGCGGCACAGGTCCACCAGCGGCGCCTGCGGCCCGGCCTCCGGGTCGGGCAGGTCGGCGACCAGCAGTCGGATCGAGTTGGTCCCGCAGTCGATGGCGGCCACGCGCGTCGTCACGGCAGCAACCCTACGGCAGCCCGCCCCGCCGCGCCGCAGTGATCGACTCGATGTACGGCAGGTCAGGGTGTCCGCGAACCGGAACAGGCCGATAACCCGCGAGGCCGGCAGCCGGTTCAGAGGCGCAGCAGCATCCGGGTGTTGCCGAGGGTGTTCGGCTTGACCCGTTCCAGGTCGAGGAACTCGGCCACACCCTCGTCGTACGAGCGGAGCAGCTGCTCGTAGACCGGCTGCGGCACCGGCGCGCCGTCGATCTCCCGGAAACCGAACGAGCCGAAGAACCTGGTCTCGAAGGTGAGCACGAAGATCCGGGCCACACCGAGTTCGCGGGCCGCGTCGATCAGTTCGCCGACGATCCGGTGCCCGATGCGGTGCCCCCGGCAGGCCGGGTCGACCGCCACCGTACGGATCTCGGCCAGGTCCTCCCACATCACGTGCAGCGCCCCGCAGCCGACCACGGCGCCGTCCGGCGCCACCGCCACCCGGAACTCCTGGACGTCCTCGTAGAGCGTGACGGTGGCCTTGCTCAACAGCCGCCGGTCGTCGGTGTAGGTGTCGACCAGCCGCCGGATGCCGCGCACATCCCCGGTGCGGGCCCGACGGACCACGATCTCGCCGACCGTCATCTCACTCCGCCGCCGGGACGTCCACGCACGGGCCGGCGGCCCACCACTTCTCCACCAGGGCGAGGGTCTCGTCGCCGAACGGGTTGACGCCCGGCCCGGCGGCGAGCGCGTGCCCGAGGTGCACGTGCAGGCACTTCACCCGCCCGGGCATGCCGCCGGCCGAGATACCGGCGATCTCCGGCACCTGGCCGATCGCCTCCCGGCGGGCCAGGTAGTCCTCGTGCGCGGCCCGGTACCGGGCGGCCAGCTCAGGATCCTCGGCGAGCCGTTCGGCCATCTCCTTCATCAGGCCAGCTGACTCCAGCCGGCTGCACGCCGCCGTCGCACGCGGGCAGGTCAGGTAGAACAGCGTCGGGAAGGGCGTGCCGTCGGCCAGCCGGGGCGTCGTCTCCACCACGTCCGGCAGGCCGCACGGGCAACGGTGCGCCACCGCCCGGGTGCCGCGGGGCGGACGTCCGAGCTGCGCGGCCACCGCGGCCAGGTCGGCCTCGGTGGCCGGTTGCCGCTCCGGCGGGGGTACGGAATCCGCCGCCGGATCCTGCGGTGGTACGACGCTCACCGGTCAGCCTTCGTTCGCGACTGCGGGGCTCGCAAACCCGGCTCACTCCTCGCGCTCACTGGGCCGGTCTTCGTTCCCGACTGCGGGGCTCGCAAACCCGGCTCACTCCTCGCGCTCACTGGGCCGGTCTTCGTTCCCGACTGCGGGGCTCGCAAACCCGGCTCACTCCTCGCGCTCACTGGTCCCTGTCTCTCGTCGGGTGATGTTCAGATGGTGGTCACTTGGCGGGGCGCTCGGCGTTCGCCGCCTGCACGCTCGACCACAGGGTGTCGTACCAGCGGTCAGGCTGCTTCGACGGCCCCGGCTGCGTGCCCTTGCCGGCGTCCTGCGCGGCCCCCTCCGGGTCGGAGAGCACCACCAGCGGGGTCTCTCCCGTCCGGACCATGAAGAACCGCTCCCGGGCCTGCGTCTCGATGTACGCCGGGTCCTGCCACTTGGCCGCCTCGGCCGAGAGGCCCTCGATCACCTCGCGCTGATCGGCCTGGGACGCCTCCATCCGCGCGATGTCCGCCTGCTGGTCCAGATAGACCCGCACCGGGTAGGTGTAGGCCAGGGCGAGCGCGATCAGCACCGCGAAGAGCACGGTGGCCCGCCCGGTGAAGCGCCGGGGGTGGGGTGCGGTGAGCCGCTTGACCGCCCCGCCGGCCGCCGTACGCCGGGCGGCCGCGGGACGGCTCGCGGAGCGTACGGCGTCGGCGCGGGTGCCGCCGGGCGACCGGCCGGCGGTGCGCGGCTCGGCGCGGACGCCGCCGTCGCGGACCGACGATCGGACCCGGGCCCCGCCCGGCCGGCCGGCCTGACCCGGCCGACGGGCGGGGCGCTGACCACCCGGTGTGCGGCGCTGCTGCATCGTCACACCCCTCCCCCGGAGCTTGCGGCTCAGGCCGAACGGTAGCGCGGGAACGCGCCCACGCCGGCGTACCGCGCCGCGTCGGCCAGCTCCTCCTCGATCCGCAGGAGCTGGTTGTACTTGGCGACCCGGTCGGACCGGGCCGGGGCGCCGGTCTTGATCTGGCCGCAGCCGAGGGCGACCGCCAGGTCGGCGATGGTGGTGTCCTCGGTCTCGCCGGAGCGGTGACTCATCATGCACTTGAAGCCGGCCCGGTGGGCCAGGTCCACCGCGTCCAGGGTCTCGGTGAGCGAGCCGATCTGGTTGACCTTCACCAGCACCGCGTTGGCGGCCTTCTCGGTGATGCCGCGGGCGATCCGCTGCGGGTTGGTGACGAACAGGTCGTCGCCGACGATCTGGATCCGGTCGCCCAGCGCCGCGGTCAGGGTGGCCCAACCGCTCCAGTCGTCCTCCGACAGCGGGTCCTCGATGGACACGATCGGGTAGTCGCCGACGAGCTTGGCGTAGTAGTTGCTCATCTCCTCGGCGGTCTTCGTGCTGCCCTCGAAGGTGTAGGTGCCGTTCTCGAAGAACTCGGTGGCGGCCACGTCGAGGGCGAAGACGATGTCGGTGCCGAGCCGGTAGCCGGCCTTCTCGACGGCCTCGGCGATCAGGTCCAGCGCGGCGGCGTTGGTCGGCAGGTTCGGGGCGAAGCCGCCCTCGTCGCCGAGACCGGTCGACAGGTCCTTCTTCTTCAGCACCGACTTCAGCGCGTGGTAGACCTCGGCGCCGGAGCGCACCGCGTCCCGGAAGGTGGGCGCGCCGATCGGCGCGATCATGAACTCCTGGATGTCGACGTTGGAGTCGGCGTGCGCGCCACCGTTGAGGATGTTCATCATCGGCACCGGCAGCAGGTGCGCGTTCGGGCCGCCGAGGTAGCGGAAGAGGCTCAGCTCGGCGCTGCCCGCGGCGGCCTTCGCCACCGCCAGCGAGACGCCGAGGATCGCGTTGGCGCCCAGCTCGGCCTTGTTGTCGGTGCCGTCGAGGTCGAGCATCTTCTGGTCGATCAGTCGCTGCTCGCTGGCCTCGTAGCCGATGAGCTGGTCGACGATCTTGTCCTCGATGTTGGCGACCGCCTTCTCGACACCCTTGCCCAGGTAGCGGTCCTTGTCACCGTCGCGCAGCTCGATCGCCTCGAACGCGCCGGTGGAGGCGCCGGACGGCACCGCGGCGCGGGCGATCGTGCCGTCGTCGAGCCCGACCTCGACCTCGACCGTCGGGTTGCCCCGCGAGTCCAGGATCTCCCGGGCGACGATTCCCTCGATGGTTGCCACTGAGTCGCTCCTCGATTGTGTGTTCCGGTCCGGATGGGCCGCGACGGTGCGGCTGAGGCAGGTGTTGAACGCAGCGTATCGGGCGACGCCCGGTCGCACGCCTCCACCCGGCGCCAAGCAGGGGTACGGACTCGGACCCCGGGCCCGTACCCTACGGAGAGTTGGACGGACATTCCCGGTTTATCGGGGGTCAACCGGCATCGGGTTTGCGATACGTTGACCCGATCGACAAGGCTGGGCGGCATGCCCGCCGCCTCGACGACTCTCCGCGTGTTCACCGCCTCGGTCATCGCGTCGCTCACGGTCACCGGCTGTCAGGCCCTCGACGACGCCGGGGCCGCACTCGGGCGGGCCGACCTGGTCAACGACCTCGCCGCCCGAATGGACCGGGCACTGGAGCAGACCTGGGCCGCCGACTACCAACTGCCGGGCGGTCAGACCGCCTCGATCGCCCAGACGATGGAACCGCTCCGCTCCGCGTACACCTGGCCGGCGGGCAAGATCACGGTGACCCAGCAGGCCGTGACGCGCTGCGACACCAACGGCGGCCACTCCTCCTGCGTCGTGTCGCCGCCGGTGCTGACCGCCGGCCGACCGTCGGTGGTGGTCTACACCGAGGCCCGCAAGCACCATCTGGTCACCCCGCCGGCGGTGATCCGGCTGCTGACCGAGGCCGCGATCGACCGCGAGGCGACCATCGAGCAGAGCGACACCACCCTGGCCGGGCACCACGCCACCTGCGTCGACGTCACCCACGCCGGGGAACGCTTCACCGCCTGCGTCACCACCGAGGGCGTGCTGGCCAGCTTCACCGGGACCCTGGACGGCCGGCCGACGGAGATCGCGCTGAGCCGGTACACCGACACGGTCGAGCCGACCGCCTTCGACGTGCCGACCGCGGCCGAGGTGGTGGACCACCGCACGGCGACCTCGTGACCCCCACCGTGCCGGCCGGGTTCGTTCCGGGCGCCGACCGGAGCCGACCGCCCGCGCCCGGCGACCTGGCCGTGCCGGTGGCCGGGCGCCGGCTGCTGACCGGAACGGACGGGCGGTTGCACCGGATCGGCGAGCTGCCCGCCGGCCTCGACTGGGTGCCGCTCGGGACGCTGGACGGGACGCCGGCCTGGACGGCCGAACCCACCGACGCCGAGGCGCTGCCCGGACGCTGGCAGGGCTGGCGGCGGATCGCCGTCGAGCTGCCGGAACCGATGGCCACCCTCGCCGGGCGGGCGCTCTCGGTGGTCACCTGGCGGCGTACGCACCGCTGGTGCGGGGCGTGCCGGACCGAGCTGGCCGACGTACCGGGCGAGACCGCCCGGCGCTGCCCCGACTGCGGCCTGACCGTGTTCGTGCCGCTCTCCGTCGCCGTACTGGTGGCGATCACCCGCCCCGGCCGGAGCGGTGGTCCCGACGAGCTGCTCCTGGTCCGGCACGCGTACGGGCCGACGGAGCTGTGGGCGCTGGTGGCCGGGTTCGTCGAGGCGGGCGAGTCGCTGGAGGCGGCCGCGCACCGGGAGGTCGGCGAGGAGGTCGGGCTGACCATCGGGCGACCCGCGTACGTCGACAGCCAGCCCTGGGCGATCTCCGGGCCGGGCACCCTGCTCGCCGGCTTCACCGCCACCGTGTCGGACCCGGGCGCCGAGCCGGTGGTGGACGCGCGGGAGATCACCGAGGCGCGCTGGTTCCCGGTGGACGCGCTGCCGGCGGAGCTGCCTCCGGCGTACTCCCTCTCCCGCTGGCTCATCGACGGCGTCGCCGCCCGCACCCGCCGCTGACCCCGCTCCCCACAGCCCGCTCCCCGCACGCCACTCCCCACTCCCCGCACGCCGCCGCGCTCCGGCGACCGGCGTGAGAAGGGCACCCTTCTCTACCGGAGGCGTTAAGAAGGGGCCCTTCCTTACACCCGCAGCAGGGTGCGCAGGTGGCGGGGCGGCGGGCAGTCGTGCGCCAGCATCGCGTCGTGCCAGTCGCGCACCGACACCCCGGCGGGGCGGGCGCGGGCGATGTCGGCCATCTCGCTGTACCCGACGAAGTACGTGGAAAGCTGGGTGGAGGTGAGCAGCGCCCGCCGCCACTTGCCGGCCGCCTCGCCCTCCTCCTGGAAGCCGCGCCCGGTCATCAGCGCCATCGCCTCCGCCTCGGGCATCCCCTCGCAGTGCACGAGCTGGTCGAGCAGCGCGTTGATGGTCATCCGGAGCTGCATCTTGAGCTGCTGGAGCCGGACCGGCAGGCCGCCGAAGCCGAGGCCGGCCATCACCTCCTCGGCGTACACCGCCCAGCCCTCGACGAACACCCCGGACTCGGTGAGCGCCCGGACCCGGGTCGGGCCGGCGTACCGGCGGGCGTGGGCGAGCTGGAGGAAGTGACCGGGCATCGCCTCGTGCACGGTCAGGTTCCGGATCATGTGGTCGTTGTACTCCCGGTAGAACGACTCGACCCGCTGGGCGGGCCAGTCCGCCGGGGTGGGCGCGATGCAGTAGAAGGTCGGGACGTTCGCCGTCTCCAGCGGGCCGGGCGAGTCGCAGTAGGCCACCGCCACGCCCCGGGCGAACTCCGGCATCTCCTGGATCACGCACGGGTCGTCGACCAGGCTGACCACGTCGTGTGCGCGGACGAAATCGGTCGCCTCGTCGAGGGTCACCGAGGCGAGGTCCACGATCGTGGCGTCGTCGGGGTGCTCGGCGGCGAGCAGGTCCAGCGCCCGGCGTACCGTCGCGTCGTCGGCCGGGCCGCCGACCAGCTCGACGGCCGCCTCGCGGATCTCCGCGGTCACCCGCTCAAGGTTGGCCCAGGCCCGGCGCTGGATCTCGGCGGCGCTCAGCTCGGTGTCCAGGGTGTGCCAGAGTCGCGCCTCCCAGCGCCGCCGGCCCAGCCGGGGGTCGCGCCCCGGGCCGGCGTCGGCGGTCAGCCCGATCCGCAGCCAGGCCACGAACTCCTCTAGCGCGGCGATCGCGGCGGTCACCGCCGGCTCCACCCGGCCATGCAGCGCCGGCGCCTGGGCGAGCAGCGCCGGCACCTCGTCGCGGATCAGCGCCGCCGTGCCGGTGAACTGCCCGACCGCCGTCTCCGCGTGGATCCGCGGCATGTCGCGCAGCGTCGCGCGCGCGGTCGCCAGGGCGTCGGGTACGGCCGCCAGCCGCCCGGCGAGCTGCGTCAGCCGCTCCTCGACGGGCGCGTACGGGCGGGCCAGCAGGGCGTGCAGCAGCGGACCCGGGTTGTGCCGCAGCGGGTCCCACTCGTGGGCGCGGATCTCGGCCAACTCGAACAGCCCCTGGTCGACCATGCTGCTGAGCAGCGCGTGGTCGACGCGTTCCTCGACGTCGAGCGAGTCCGGGTCGATCTCGGAGAGGGCGTCGGCGGCGTCCCGCAGCATCGCCTGGTCGTCGGCGAGGGCGTCGGCGGACAGGTCTGGCAGCCGGTCGTCGTACCGATGGTCCCCGGCGGCGGTGGCCAACCCCGGCCGACTCTCCAGCAACGCCTCCACGATCCGCTCAGCCAGCGGCACAAACGCCTCCATGCCGACGACCCTACCGACCTCCCCGCCTCCCGGCCGCCGCACCGGTGATCATGAAGGTGTTGTCGTCCGGCACGGCGGATCGCGACAACACCGTCATGATCAAGTGGATTGGTCGGGGGCGGCGCGTTCGGCGCTGCGGACGGCCTCCGCGTAGGCGAGGGTGGTGCGGCGGAGGGCGGCCTCCGGGTCGATCCCGGCCTGCCTCGCGGCAGCTACGGTGGCCAGGAGGCTGGCGCCGAGTCTGGCCTCGGGGTCCACCTGGGACTCGGCCAGCGGTGGCGGCACCGCCAGGCCGATCCGGCCGGCCCGGTCCAGGATCTTCGCGGCCAGGGCCAGCGCGGGCTGGCTCATCGCGATGCCGTCCAGCACCGACTCGCGGGTCTTCTCGGCCCGCTTGATCCGCTCCCAGTTCGCCTCGATCTCCTCGATCGAGCCGGCCTCGGTCCCGGCGAAGACGTGCGGGTTGCGCCGGACCATCTTGTCGACCAGGCCACCGGCCACGTCGTCGACGGTCCACCGCTCACCCTCCGGCAGCTCCTCCGCGAGCCGGGCGTGCAGCAGCACCTGGAGCAGCACATCCCCCAGCTCCTCGCGGAGCGCGTCGGTGTCGTCGGCGCTGATCGCGTCGTACGCCTCGTAGCACTCCTCCAGCAGAAATCCGGCGAGGCTGCGGTGCGTCTGCGCCCGCTTCCACGGGTCACCGCCGGGAGAGGCGAGCCGGTCCATCACCTCGACCGCGTCGAGCAGCCGGGCCCCCGGCGGGTCCCACGAGCCGTACATCAGCTCCAGCTCGGCCAGGCCCGGCTCGCGGGCCAGCCGCAACCCCAGCTCCCGGGCCAGGGCCTCGTCACCGGTCGGCCCGGCCAGCCAGACCGCCGTGCCGTGCGCCGCCGCCGCGTCGAGCAACGCCTGGGTGGCACCCTCGGCCAGCACCGTGACCTCGGCGCCCGCCGACCGGACCGCCCTGGCCAGCTCGCTCTCCGCGCCGGTCAGCACCTGAGCGGAACGTACGACGTCCCAGGCGGGCGCGGTCAGCAGGCCGGCCGGCAGCCGCGGCGAGGTGACCAGCAGGACGATCCGTGCGGTCATGCTCAGTGGGCGGTCGGGTCGCTGGTCTCCGCTGCCTCGGGGGTCGAGATGTCGGTGACCGGGCCGTCGTGGTTGATGAAGGGCAGCGAGTAGAAGACCAGCGACTGGCCGGTGCTGACCACCGACGGCACGCCGATCTGCCCGTACTTCGGGTTGATCGAGGCGCCGGACTTCTCGGCCTCCTCACGCAGGGCCGAGCTGAGCGCGGTGGCGCTGCGGACGAAGCCGCCCTCGCCGAACGACCGCCGGACGTCGGCGACCGACATTCCGGAGCGGATCGCGCCGGTCTTCACGAGCGCCTCGTAGACGGCCATCACCGCGTCGTCGCTCAGGTCGGCGGGCGGCAGATTCTGCTGGAGCGCGTCGGAGAGATCCACCCACTCGCCCCACAGCTTCACGTACTCGGTGGTGGCCGGCATCTGGAGCTGCTGCTGGAGCTGCTCCGGGGAGAGCTGGTCGCGGACCTGGATCCCCTTCTCGTCCGCCAGGCGCTTGCCCAGTTCGACGCTGACCAGCAGGTTCAGCACGTCCTGGCGGGTGACCGAGGAGCGCAGCTCCTCGGGCGCCGGCGTGGCACCCATCTGCTCCCGCTGGCTGCGGACGGCGTCGGCGTACTGCGCCTGGGCATCGTCGTAGATCTCGTTGACCCGGTCGACGGTGAACGTCCGGTCCCCCACGTAGGCGGCGACGCTCGGGGCGGACCGGCCGCAGGCGGCGAGGGAGAGGACAGCGAGGGCCGCGACGCTGGCGGCGGCGATGAGACGGCGAGCACGCATGACGGCCACTCTCTCATGCCCGACAAGCTGTTGTGACGCCGCCCACCGCACCGGAGCGGCTAACCCGCCGTCGGGCTCACCGCGCCGCCGCCCGGGCTCACCGCGCCGCCGCCCGGGCTCACCGCGCACCGGCCCCGGCCGGCTGCGCCACCGCCGGTTCGCCGAGCACGTCCTTGAGCAGCTGGGCGCACCACTCCAGCAGCGCCTGGTCGCGCAGCGGCTCGCCACCGACCCGGCGGGTGCTCGGCCGGGGCACGCTGACCTGGTCGAGCGCCTGCTTGTAAACCGAGTCCGGGTGGTAGCGCTTGAGCCGCAGCTGCTTCGAGTCGGGCAGCGGCAGCGGGCTGAACCGGAGGTGCTTGCCCTGCATCGAGACGTCGGTGAGGCCGTACCGGCGGGCCAGCAACCGGAACCGGGCCACCGCGACCAGGTTCTGCACCGGCGCGGGCGGCTCGCCGTACCGGTCGGTCATCTCGGCGACCACCTCGCGCAGCCGCTCCTCGTCGCGGGCCTCGGCGAGCTTGCGGTACATCTCCAGCCGCAGCCGCTCGACCCCGACGTAGTCGTGCGGCAGGTGCGCGTCGACCGGGAGATCCACCTTGACCTCGGTTTCCTCCTCCGCCTGCTCGCCCTTGAACGCGGAGACCGCCTCGCCGACCATCCGCACGTACAGGTCGAAACCGACGCCCTCGATGTGGCCGGACTGCTCGCCGCCGAGCAGGTTGCCGGCGCCCCGGATCTCCAGGTCCTTCATCGCCACGTACATGCCGGCACCCAGCTCGGTGTGCTGCGCGATGGTGGCCAGCCGCTCGTGCGCGTTCTCGGTCAGCGGCTTGTCGGCCGGATAGAGGAAGTACGCGTACGCCCGCTCCCGGCCCCGGCCGACCCGGCCCCGGATCTGGTGCAGCTGGGCCAGGCCGAGCAGGTCGGCCCGCTCCACGATCAGGGTGTTGGCGTTCGGGATGTCGATGCCGGACTCCACGATCGTGGTGCAGACCAGGACGTCGAACTCCTTCTCCCAGAAGCCGACCATCACCTTCTCGAGCGATTCCTCGCTCATCTGGCCGTGCGCCACCGCGACCCGGGCCTCGGGCACCAGCTCCCGGATCCGGCGGGCCGCCTTCTCGATCGACTCCACCCGGTTGTGCAGGTAGAAGACCTGCCCGTCGCGAAGCAGCTCACGATGGATGGAGGCGGCCACCTGCTTGTCGTCGTACGCCCCGACGAAGGTGAGCACCGGGTGCCGCTCCTCCGGCGGGGTGGCGATGGTCGACATCTCCCGGATGCCGGTGATCGCCATCTCCAGGGTGCGCGGGATCGGGGTAGCCGACATGGCCAGCACGTCGACCGAGGCGCGCAGGGTCTTCAGGTGCTCCTTGTGCTCGACGCCGAAGCGCTGCTCCTCGTCGATGATGACCAGACCGAGCTGCTTGAACCGGGTGGACGCCTGGAGCAGCCGGTGGGTGCCGATGACGATGTCGACGGTGCCGTCGGCGACCATCGTCAGGGTCTGCTCGGTCTCCTTCGGCGTCTGGAACCGGGAAAGTTGCCGGATGGTGACCGGGAACTGGCTCATCCGCTCGGCGAAGGTGTTGTAGTGCTGCTGCACCAGCAGGGTGGTGGGCACCAGCACGGCCACCTGCTTGCCGTCCTGCACCGCCTTGAACGCCGCGCGGACCGCGATCTCGGTCTTGCCGTACCCGACGTCGCCGCAGATCAGCCGGTCCATCGGGACGGTCTGCTCCATGTCCCGCTTGACCTCTTCGATCGCGGCGAGCTGGTCCGGCGTCTCCTGCCAGGGGAAGGCGTCCTCCAGCTCCCGCTGCCACGGGGTGTCCGGGCCGAAGTTGTGCCCCTTGGACGCCTTGCGGGCGGCGTAGAGCTGGATGAGCTGCGCGGCGATCTCGCGGACCGCCTTCCGGGCCCGGGCCTTGGACTTCTGCCAGTCCGAGCCGCCCATCTTGTGCAGCGTGGGCTGCTCCCCGCCGACGTACCGGGAGAGCTGGTCGAGTTGGTCGGTGGGGACGAAGAGCCGGTCGCCGGGCTGGCCGCGCTTGCTCGGCGCGTACTCGATGACCAGGTATTCCCGGCTCGCGCCGTTGACGGTGCGCTGCACCAGCTCGACGTACCGGCCGATGCCGTGCTGCTCGTGCACCACGTGGTCGCCCGCCTTCAGCTCCAGCGGGTCGATGGTGTTGCGCCGCCGGCTGGGCATCCGGCGCATGTCCCGGGTGGAGGTGCCCCGGCCACCGGTCACGTCGTCGCCGGTGAGCAGCACGAACCGGGACACCTCGTCGACGAAGCCGGCGGTCAGGCGTCCGCAGGAGACCAGCAGCTCGCCGGGGGCGGGTGCGGCCGGCACCTCCTCGGTGAGCCGGGCGCCGAGACCGGCGTCGCGGAGCACCTCGACGGCCCGCTGGGCGGGACCATGCCCCTCGAAGACCAGCGCGACCGACCAGCCCTCGCCGGCCCAGCGCTTGAGGTCGTCGACCACCCGGGCGGTCTCGCCGTGGTAGAGCGGGGCGGGCTGGGCGGCCAGCGTCACCGCGATCGCGTCGTCCGGGGTGACGTCGACCTCGGTCGGCTCGTCCTCCCACGGCTGCCGGGCCGGGGCGGCCTCCGCCTCGACCAAACCGAACGGCGCGAGGGTCCACCAGGGCTGGCGCAGGGCGCGGGCCGCCGCGCGTACGTCGGCCAGGGTGCGGAAGGCGGCGGCGCCGAGGTCGACCGGGGCCTGGCCCCCGACGGCGGCCGCGGCCCAGCTCGCCTGGAGGAACTCCTCCGAGGTACGCACCAGGTCGTGCGCCCGGGTGCGGATCCGCTCCGGGTCGCAGAGCACGACGTGGGTGCCGGCCGGCATGCAGTCCAGCAGCAGCTCCATCGAGTCAGCGCCGATCAGCGCCGGGGCGAGCGACTCCATGCCCTCGACCGGGATGCCCTCGGCGAGCTTGTCGAGGATCTCGGCCAGCTCCGGGTGCTCCCCGGCGAGCGCGGCGGCCCGCTTCCGCACCGCCGGGGTGAGCAGCAGCTCGCGGCAGGGCGGCGCCCAGAGCTGAGCGACCTGCTCGATGGTGCGCTGGTCGGCGACGGCGAAGGTGCGGATCTCCTCCACCTCGTCGCCCCAGAACTCGACCCGCGACGGGTGCTCGTCGGTGGGCGGGAAGACGTCGAGGATGCCGCCGCGCACGGCGAACTCGCCCCGCTTGGTGACCAGGTCCATCCGGGCGTACGCCATGTCGGTGAGCCGCCGGGCGACCTCCTCCAGGTCCGCCTCGTCGCCGGCCGCGAGCTGCACCGGCTCCAGGTCACCGAGCCCCTTGAGCTGCGGCTGGAGCAGCGACCGGACGGGTGCCACGACCACCCGCAGCGGCCCGGTACGGCCCTGGGCGTCCGCCGCTTCGGGGTGAGCCAGCCGGCGCAGCACGGCCAGTCGCCGGCCGACCGTGTCGGAACGCGGCGACAGCCGCTCGTGCGGCAGCGTCTCCCAGGAGGGGAAGACGGCCACCTGTGCGGGCTCCAGCAGGCTGCCCAGCGCGGAGGCGAGGTCGTCCGCCTCGCGGGTGGTCGCCGTCACCGCCAGCACCGGGCGTCCCGCGCCGCCGGCCGGCTCGTCGGCCGCGACGGCGGCGACGGCGAACGGGCGCAGCGCGGCCGGGGCGGTGATGTCGAGGCCGTCGACCTGGGCGGCACCGGAGCGCGCCAGGTCACGCGCCCGGGCCAGCCCGGGGTCGGCCAGGGCGGCGGAGAAGAGTCCGGTGAGCATCTGTGATCACTTCCAGCGAAAGGTCGACGCACGGCGATGACCCCTCGTCCGGCCAGACGGGGGGTGCACCTGTCGAGACTATCCCCCGGCGGGGACAATCCGGGTGGCGCCGCGTACGTCGCACAGGGGAGGAACGATGCCGGAAGGGGTCGGCAGTGATCCCAGGAGACGGACCAGCCCCGGACGGTGGAAGGTGCTGGGCGTCCCGCAGGGCATGTTGTTCTACCAGGTCAAGTGCATCGTCGAGGACCCGGGCTGGCACGGGCCGACGTTCGAGGGCGGCCACCGCCTGTTCCTCGGCCGCGCGGGTGCCGCCCAGGTTCGGCTCAACGGCCGGGTCTTCCTCACCGACGCCACCACCATCTGGCTGACCCGGCCCGGCGACGAGCTGGCCAGCAGCCACCCGCACGGCGACGGCGACGTCTACAGCTGCCTGGAACTCGCCCCGCAGGTCCTCGCCGAACGCCCCGACACCGAAGAGTGGCTGCACCGGCGCGGCTGGTGGGGCAGCGTCGACGGGCGGCTGGACCTCGAACACCGGATGCTCGTGGCCCACTGCCAGCGCGGCATCGACCAGTTCGAGGTGGCCGAACGGCTGCACCGGTTCCTGGGCCGGTTACTGAGCCGGACGCCGCTGGGCGTGGGCGAGCCGGGCGCGGAGATCGAACGGGCCATCGGCCGCAGGCCGGCCACCCTGGCCGCCCACCGGCGGCTGGCCGACCGGGCCCGCGAGGTGCTGGTCGCCTCCGACTTCCGGATCGGGCTGACCGAGGTCGCCGAGCAGGTCGGGTGCTCGCCGCACCACCTGAGCCGGGTGTTCCAGCGGGTGACCGGCGACAGCCTGACCGCGTACCGGAACCGGCTGCGGGTGCGGTCGGTGCTGACCGTGCTGGCCGACGGGGACGGGCCGCCGCTGGGCGAGGTCGCCGTCGCGCACGGCTTCGCCGACCAGGCCCACCTGACCCGGGTGGTCCGGGAGCAGGTCGGTCACCCGCCGGCCCGGCTGCGCCGGCTGTTCGCCGCCCACGACGCGGGCCCCGCCTGAGCAGCGCGGTCACCCGAACCGCGCAAAATTCTTCAAGAACCGGCCCGGCCACGCCCCGAGGATGGATCTCGTCAGTCCGGGCTCTGGCCGCCGGGGAGGGAAGCGCGCCGAGCAGGGGATCGCGGACCTGTTCGGGGAGGTCCGAGCCCCGAACCGGGCCTCCTGGCGGCTCGCCCCCGGCGTGCCCCGCCGAGGTGCCGCACTCCCCCCAGTGCGGCACCTCACCGCACGCGCCGCGCCGCGCCCTCCTCGCCGGCCTCGGCCCGCCCGTTGCCGGGATCTTGACCGTCGGACGCCGGCGTGCTGCGCTGAGGGCGTGACAGGGCAGCAACGGGCGCGGTTCGTCGAGTTGAGCCATGTGATCACCGACGGGATGATCACCCTGCCCGGCTGGCAGCCGCCCCGGATCAGCGACTGGCTCACCCGCGAGCAGTCCCGAGCGAGGTACGCGCCGGGGGTCGAGTTCCATGTCGCCCGGATCGACATGATCGCGAACACCGGCACGTACCTGGACACGCCGGCGCACCGGTGGGCCGACGGCCCGGATCTCACCGGAATCCCGCTGGACCGGCTCGTCGACCTGCCCGGGATCGTGGTCCGGGTGCCGGCCGACACCCGGGCGGTGGACCGCTCGCTGCTGGCGCCGTACGACGTCTCGGGGCGGGCGGTGCTGCTGCACACCGGTTGGGACGCCCACTTCGGCACCGACCGGTACGCCGCCCCTGACGCGCCCTATTTGACGGGGGACGGTGCCGACTGGCTGGTCGAGGTCGGGGCCGCCCTGGTCGGCATCGACTCGATCAACATCGACGACATGACCCCGGCCGCCGCCGGCAAGCGCCCGGCGCACAGCACCCTGCTCGCCGCCGGCATCCCGATCGTGGAGCACCTGACCGGCCTGGGCGGCCTGCCTTCGGAGGGGTTCCGGTTCACCGCCGCGCCACCGATGGTGGCCGGCATGGGCACCTTCCCGGTCCGCGCCTTCGCCGCGATCGACACCTGACCCCGCCTCGGCCGCCCGGCCCCGCGCCTCGGCCGCCCGGCCGGGGTCAAGATCCACTCCAGATACGTGACGTAGCGGCATCCACGGCCGTCGAGACCGCTACACCGCGCAACTGGAGTCGATGTTGCGACTCGGTGCACCGGGCGCCGGCGTATTCGGCTGGGCCAGGGGATCAGTAGCGCACCGAGATGCGGCGCTCGACGGCGTCGACCCGGATCTCCCCGCCGTACGGGATGATCAACTGCGGGTCGGTGTGGCCGAGGTCGACGTCGAAGACCACCACCGGGTCGTCGGCGTAGTCCGCGAGCGCCCGGGTGACCGCCTCCCGCTGCGCCTCGCCCCACTCCCGCCGCTGCTCCGGCGTGTGCGGCCGGTCGAAGTCCCACGCCTTCGGGCGGCCGACCACGATCGCCGGGAAGGCGGCCAGCAGGCCACGCTCCCCCATGTTGCGCACGATGCGGAAAACCTCCTGGGCGGTGGGTAGCTCGTTCGAGGTCTCGACGACCAGCACCGACCCGGCCAGCTCCGCCGCCGACGGCACCCGGTCGGTCGCCATCAGCCAGTGCAGGATCTCCAGGCAGCCGCCCCAGGTACGGCCCTGCACCACGGTCGCCGACCCCTGCCAGCGCCAGCTCTCGCCGGGGAGCATCGCCGGCTCGTACGCCAGCGTGGACGGATCCCGCCAGTCGTTGGGCTGGTCACCCCATTCCGTCGCCGGGGTCAGCTCGTACCAGCCGGAGGTGAACAGGGCGGCGCGCAACGAGTCGAAGGTGAGCGGGTGCGGCTTGCCGGGCCGGCCGAGATGCACCAGCACCGAGCCGCCGTGGTACGCCACCATGCCCAGCCGGTACAGGTGGTTGAGGATGTTGGTGTTGTCCGAGTAGCCGTAGTACGGCTTCGGGTTGGCCCGCAGCACCTCGTCGTCGAGGTGCGGAGTGACCGTGATCAGGTCGTCCCCGCCGACCGTGGCCAGCACGGCGGTGATCGTCGGGTCGGCGAAGGCGGCGGTCAGGTCCCGCGCCCGGTCCCGCGGGTCGGCTCCCATCCGCCGGGTGGTCGGATACTCCACCGGTTCCAGCCCGAACTCCTCGCGGAGCCGGCGCAGCCCCAGTTCGTACACGTGCGGGAAGAGGCCGGGCAGGCCGGCGGAGGGCGAGACGACCGCGACCCGGTCGCCCGGCCGGGGCTTGGGCGGGTAGCTGGGGAGGCTCATGATCGGACGCTATCCGGTCGGGCCAGCGATTTACGCCAGGGAAAGCTCCCATCCCGGGCATTGCGGGTTAATAGGCTGAGCCGATGGACGAGGCGGAGCGGGACCTGCCAATGCGCGACTGGCTGCCGCGCACGGTGGGGCTGGTGGTCGGCACGCTGGCCCTGGCCACCGCGTTCATCGCGGCCTACGTCGGGGCGCTGCACAAGCCGACCCCGCAGGACGTGCCGGTCGGGGTGGCCCGCGGCGACCAACGCGCCGAGGCCGTGCTGACCGCGGTCCGGGCGCGCACCGACGCGATCAAACCCATCCGGTACGACAACCAGGACCGCGCCGTGCAGGCCCTCACCGACCGCGAGGTCTATGCGGTGCTGCACTCCGACCCGGCCGGTGGCCTGACCCTCGCGACGGCCAGCGCCGCCGCGCCCGCCGCCACCGACCTCGTCACGCAGGTGCTCGGCCAGGCCGCCCGGCAGGCCAACCTGCCACTCCAGGTCACCGACGAGGTGCCGGTCTCCGCCAACGACCCGCGCGGGCTGGTGCCGTTCTACCTGGCCGTCGGCCTGGTGCTCGGCGGCTACCTGGCGTCCACCGCCCTGGGCGTCTCGCTCGGCACCGCGCCCCGCGACCTGCGCCGGGCCGGCCTGCGGATCGGCACCCTCGCCGTACACGCGGTGCTGCTCGGGATCATCGGTGCGGTGCTGGTCGGGCCGGTGATGGACATCTGGGACCACAACGTCCCCGCGGTCGCCCTGGTGGGCGCGCTCACCGTGTTCGCCGCCGGCATGGTCGCGGCGGCGGTGCAGGGCTGGCTGGGACTGCTCGGGACCGGGCTGGTGATCCTGCTGCTGGTGGTGCTCGGCAATCCCGGCTCGGGCGGCATCTACGCCCCGGAGTTCCTGCCCGCCTTCCTACGCGGGATGCACCGGTGGAACGTCCCCGGACTGGCCACCGACCTGCTCAAGGCGGCCGTCTACTTCGACTGGCGGCCCGCACGCTGGCCGCTGGTCGGGCTGCTGGTCTGGGTCGCGCTCGGGATCGTCGGGCTGCTCGGCGCGACGGCCTTCCGGGCGCGCCGACGCGCGGCCCGGGCCAGGAAGGCCCGCCTGACCACGCCCGGCAGGCCGATGGCCGATGGCTGAACCGGCGTGCCTGTCCCAGAGTGCAGATCATCACGCCGTCCCCCTCCTGCCGGACGGCCCGACGCGGATACGATCCAGGGAGTCGGACAGCGCTGTCCTTCGTACTCGCGTAAGGAGCGCACCCGTGACCGACCAGCACGACCACGACGGCCCGGACGCCGCACTGCGGGCCGACATCCGCCGCCTCGGCACGCTGCTCGGGCAGACCCTCGCCCGACAGGAGGGCCGACCGCTGCTCGACCTGGTCGAGGAGATCCGCGCCCAGGTCCGATCCGACGCCCCCGCCGCCGCCCAGCGCCTCGCCGGACTCGACGTCACCACCGGCACCAAGCTGGCCCGCGCCTTCTCCACCTACTTCCACCTGGCCAACATCACCGAGCAGGTGCACCGGGCCCGTGACCTGCGCCGGCGCCGAGCCGTGCACGGCGGCTGGCTGGACCAGGCGGCCCGGATGATCGCCGAGCGGGGGGTGCCGGCCGAGGAGATCGCCGCGGTGGCCCGCCGGCTCGCGGTACGCCCGGTCTTCACCGCCCACCCGACCGAGGCGGCCCGCCGGTCGATCCTGTCCAAGCTGCGCGCCGTGGCCGACGAGCTGGACGCCGAGACCGCCAAGGCCATCCTCTACGGGGCCAGCGACGAGGGCCCGGCCAACCGGCGGCTGGCCGAGCTGCTGGACCTGATGTGGCAGACCGACGAGCTGCGGCTGGACCGACCGGACCCGACCGACGAGGCCCGCAACGCCATCTACTACCTGCGCGACCTCTACGCCGAGGCCGCCCCGCAGGTCCTCGACGACCTCGCCGACACGCTGCGCACCCTGGGGGTGGAGACCTCGCCGACCGCCCGCCCGCTGACCTTCGGCACCTGGATCGGCGGCGACCGGGACGGCAACCCCTTCGTCACCCCCACGGTCACCCGCGAGGTGCTGCGCATCCAACACGAGCACGGCATCGAGGCCACCGAGAAGGCGATGGACGCGCTCATCAGCGAGGTCTCCGTCTCCCGCCGGCTGCGCGCGGTCTCGCTGGACCTCTCCGCCAGCCTCGCCGCCGACCTGGACGCGCTGCCCGAGGTGGCGCCCCGGTTCCGCCGGGTCAACGCCGAGGAGCCGTACCGGCTCAAGGCGCGTTGCGTGAAGGCGAAGCTGGCCAACACCCGGGAGCGGCTGCGCAACGGCACCCCGCACGTCCCGGGGCGGGACTACCGCGGCTCGGCCGAGCTGATCGCCGACCTGGAGCTGCTGCGCGCCTCGCTGGCCCGCAACTCCGGGCAGCTCACCGCCGTGGGCCGGCTCGCCTCGACGATCCGTACGGTGTCCGCGTTCGGGCTGCACCTGGCGACCATGGACGTCCGCGAGCACGCCGAGGCGCACCACGCGGTCCTCGCCCAGTTCTACGGTGCGGTCGGGGAGGTGTCCGACTACCCGTCGCTGACCCGGCTGGAGCGCACCAAGCTGCTCGCCGACGAGCTGGCCGGCCGCCGGCCGCTCTCCACCCTGGACAGCCCGCTCACCGAGAACGCGCAGAAGACGTTCGACGTCTTCGCGGCGATCCGGGAGGCGCAGGACCGGTTCGGCACCGAGGTGATCGAGTCGTACATCATCTCGATGACCCTGGGCGTGGACGACGTGCTCGCCGCGGTGGTGCTGGCCCGCGAGGCCGGCCTGGTCGACGTGCACAGCGGCCGGGCCCGGATCGGCTTCGTCCCGCTGCTGGAGACCCCGTCCGAGCTGAACAGTGGCGGCGAACTGCTGGACGAGCTGCTGTCGCTTCCCGCCTACCGGGCGCTGGTCGCGGCCCGGGGCGACGTGCAGGAGGTGATGCTGGGCTACTCCGACTCCAACAAGGAGGCCGGCATCACCACCAGCCAGTGGTCGATCCACCGGGCCCAGCGCGCGCTGCGCGACGTGGCCGCCCGGCACGGCGTGCACCTGCGGCTGTTCCACGGCCGCGGCGGCACGGTGGGCCGGGGCGGCGGCCCCACCCACGACGCGATCCTGGCCCAGCCGTACGGCACCCTGGACGGCGCGATCAAGGTGACCGAGCAGGGTGAGGTCATCTCCGACAAGTACACGCTGCCCGCGCTGGCCCGGGAGAACCTGGAGCTGACCGTCGCCGCGGTGCTCCAGGCGACGCTGCTGCACACCGCGCCCCGGCAGCCGGCCGAGATGCTGGAACGCTGGGACGCCACCATGGACGTGGTCTCCGAGGCGGCGTTCCGGTCGTACCGGTCGCTGGTCGAGAATCCGGACCTGGCCGCGTACTTCTGGGCCTCCACCCCGACGGAGCTGCTGGGGGCGCTCAACATCGGCTCCCGGCCGGCGAAGCGGCCGAACACCGGCGCCGGCCTGGCCGGCCTGCGGGCCATCCCGTGGGTGTTCGGCTGGACCCAGACCCGGCAGATCGTGCCCGGCTGGTTCGGCGTGGGCTCCGGCCTGGCCGCCGCGCGGGCCACCGGCCTGCAGGACGTGCTCGCCGAGATGCACCGCAACTGGCACTTCTTCCGCACGTTCCTGTCGAACGTGGAGATGATGCTGACCAAGACCGACCTGAGCATCGCCCGCCGGTACGTGGAGACGCTGGTCCCGAAGAAGCTGCACCCGATCTTCGACAAGATCCAGGAGGAGTACGAGCTGACCAAGCAGGAGGTGCTGGCGGTCACCGCCTCACCGGCGCTGCTGGAGAACTCGCCCGTGCTCCAGCGCACCCTGGCCGTGCGGGACACCTACCTGGAGCCGCTACACCACCTCCAGGTGGCGCTGCTGCGCCAGTACCGCGACTCCGGTGCCGCCGGCCGAGCGGTGGCGACCGCGCCCGGGGGCCGCCGCGCCCCGAACGACGGTACGGCGCTGGAGCGGGCGCTGCTGACCACGGTCAACGGCATCGCCGCCGGCATGCGCAACACCGGCTGAGGTGCAAGGAGGGGCCCCCTGTTAACGGATTCCGCAGAGCAGGGGGCCCCTCTTAACACAACTGCGCCGCGCGTGGGCCGGGCGTCACCAGTCGCCGCCGCCGAAGTCCCCGCCGAAGTCGCCCCCACCGAAACCGCCGAAGTCCCCGCCGCCGAAGCCACCGAAATCGCCGCCGGAGAAGTCGCCGCCGCCCTGGCCGCCGGCGAAGTCGCCACCGCCGAGCTGGTCGCCGCCGAAGTCGCCACCGGCCTGGTCGCCGTAGCCCTGGCCGTCACCGAAGCCGTCCTGGAACCCCTCCTGGTAGCCGGCCTCGTAGCCGTGGCCGGGGTCGCCGAAGGCGGGCGAGAAGAGTGCGTCGGCGATGAGCATGCCGCCGAGCACGCCGGCACCGGCACCGAGCGCGGTCTTCCACCACGGCGTCGAGTACCAGCCGGCCGGCACCCGCCGCCCCTGCCACGTGCCGCCAGGGTAGTAGTACGGCGTCTGGTTGCCCGGTGTCGGCCCGGCCCGGTAGGTCTGCCCCTGCACGTTGACCTCGCGCTCCCTGGTCAGCATCCCGGCGCCCCGAGCGGCGGCCAGCGACGGCAGCTCCGGCCCCGGGTCGATGCCCATCGCGGTCCGCGCCGCCCGGATGTACGCCAGCCCCTCGAGCGCGGTCTCCCGGGCCAACGCGAACTGGTGCGGGGTACGCGCCTGCTCCAGCTGGGAGCCGGCCGCGTTGTACCGCTCCCCCGCGTCGGCCAGCGCCTGGCGTACCGCCGGGGCGTCGCCGTGCAGGTTCATCAACTGCCCACCGAGCCGTTCGTACCAGCGCTGCGCCTCGGCTCGGGCGTCGGCCAACTCGGTGTCTCGCCGCGACCTGCTTCCCGACCGCCAGAACACCAGCGCACCTCCGAGCATCAGCACCAGGACAAGGCACAGCACAGCTCTCATCACTCGACGGTACCCACCCGAGTCACGTCGTACCCGTTTGGCAAGCTTCAGAGGGTGACGAGCTTCGCAACGCTGGCCATGGTGATCGTCTGTCTCGCTGCGGGTGGCGCGGTGGGCTGGCTGGCCGCCCGAGCCCGGTCGGCGGCCGAGGTGGCCCGGCTGGAGGCGACCCTCGCCGCCGCCCGGGCGGGTGAGGGCCGGCTGGAGCAGTCGATGCGGGCGCTCAGCTACGAGGCGACCGCGCAGTCCCAGGAGGCCGTCGCGCGGGCGGTGGCCCCGCTCCACGACACCCTCCGGCGTTACGAGCAGCGCGTCACCGAGCTGGAACGCGACCGGGTCGACGCGTACGCCGAGCTGCGCGAACAGGTGCGGGCGATGGGCACGGTCTCCGGTGAACTGCGCACCGAGACCAAGCAGCTCGTCGCGGCGCTGCGCGCCCCGCAGGTCCGGGGGCGCTGGGGCGAGCACCAGCTGCGCCGGATCGTGGAGGCGGCCGGCATGCTGGAGCACTGCGACTTCAACGAGCAGGTCACCGCCGCCACCGACCACCAGGGGGTACGCCCCGACCTGGTGGTCCGGCTGCACGGTGGCCGGACGGTGGTGGTCGACGCCAAGGCGCCCTTCGACGCGTACCTGACCGCGATGGAGGCGCGCGACGAGCGGGGGCGGGACACCCACCTCGACGCGCACGCGCGGCACCTGCGGGCGCACGTGGACTCGCTGGCCGCCAAGTCCTACTGGGCCGCGTTCGACCCGTCCCCCGAGTTCGTGGTGCTCTTCGTACCAGCCGATCCGTTCCTCGACGTGGCGTTGCAGCGCGACCCGACGCTGCTGGAGCACGCCTTCGCCCGCAACGTGGTGCTGGCCACACCGGCGACCCTGGTGGCGCTGCTGCGTACGGTGGCCTACTCGTGGCGGCAGGAGGCGCTGGCCCGCAACGCCGCCACCGTGCACACCCTGGCCCGCGAGCTGTACGGGCGGCTGTCCACCCTCGGCGACCACGTCGGCAAGCTGGGCGCGTCGTTGGGCGGGGCGGTGACCGCGTACAACCGGGCGGTCGGTTCGCTGGAGGCGCGGGTGCTGGTCAGCGCCCGCAAGCTCGCCGAGCTGGGCGTCTCCGACCAGGAGCTGCCCACCCCGCCCCAACTGGAGCTGGCCCCCCGCCAGCCGCAGGCCCCCGAACTCCTCCCGACCGACCCCGCCGAGCCACCCCGCCGGTGATCAGGAAGTTGTTGTCGCGACCGCCGAGGCGGCGACCAGCAACCTCATGATCAACCAGGCGGGCCAACGGCGGGCGGCGGGCCCGTGGGCGGTCAGGCGGTCTTGGCCGACTCGACGACGAAGGGAATGCCCTGCTGGCAGGTGGTCATCAGGTCCGGCTGTGGATGGCCGGTGACGGTCACCCGAGCGCCCGCCTTCAGCACGTCACGCGGGCCGCCGACCAGCAGGTTGCCGTCCAGCAGCAGGCAGTTCGGCTCCACGCCGGCCTGCACGGTGCCGCTGAGGGTGGTGACGCCGGGCGAGGTCGGCGCCGGACCGGTCGGTGCCGTCGGGTCACTCGGGGTGGCGCTGGGCTCGGAGCTGGGTGCGCTGGTCACCGGGCCTCCTGTCGGGCCGGAGCTGGCGGGCTCGGTGCCCGGGCCGGCGCAGGCGCTCAGCGCCGCCCAGGCGAGCAGGGCGACGAACGCCGTCCGAGGAGTCTTCATGAGCGGTTGGACGTATCCGGCGGGCGATTCGTTCCGGCCCGTCAGCCGCGTGCGGCCGCGGCGGCCTTCAGGTCCCGCTTGAGCTCCTGCGGCAGCGAGAAGGTCAGCCGCTCGTTGGCGGTGGTGATCTCCTCGACGTCGGTGAAGCCCCGCTCGGCCAGATACGCGAGCACCTGCTGGACGAGTTCGTCCGGCACGCTGGCACCGGAGGTGACGCCGACCGTACGGGCGTCGGCCAGCCAGGCTTCGTCGATCTCGTGGGCGAAGTCGACCAGGTGCCCCGCGCGGGCACCCGCGTCCACGGCCACCTCGACCAGGCGTACCGAGTTGGACGAGTTGCGCGAGCCGACCACGATCACCACGTCGCAGTCCGCGGCGATCTCCTTCACCACGTGCTGACGGTTGGAGGTGGCGTAGCAGATGTCGTCGCTCGGCGGCGACTGGAGCAGCGGCAGCTTCTGCTTGAGCCGGGCCACGGTCTCCATGGTCTCGTCCACGGAGAGGGTGGTCTGGGAGAGCCAGACGACCTTGTTCGGGTCACGCACGGTGACCTTGTCGACGCCGTCCGGGCCGTCCACGAGCTGGATGTGCGCGGGGGCCTCGCCGGCGGTGCCGATGACCTCCTCGTGCCCCTCGTGACCGATCAGCAGGATGTCGTAGTCCTCGGCCGCGAACCGCCGGGCCTCCTGGTGCACCTTGGTGACCAGCGGGCAGGTCGCGTCGATCGCCTTGAGCGAGCGCGCCTTCGCCTGCTCGTACACCTCGGGAGCGACGCCGTGCGCGGAGAAGATGACGGTGGCGCCCTCGGGCACCTCCTCGTTCTCCTCCACGAAGATCGCGCCCTTGGCCTCCAGGGTCCGCACCACGTGCTTGTTGTGCACGATCTGCTTGCGGACGTAGATCGGGGCGCCGTACAGCTTCAACGCCTCCTCGACGGTCTGCACCGCCCGGTCCACGCCCGCGCAGTAGCCGCGGGGCTTGGCCAGGAGCACGCGCTTGCCGGTCTGGGGAGTCGTCTCAGCCTCAGTCACCCGACCATCGTACGTGCCCGATCTTTCCCCGACAGCGGCTGCGACCCGCCAGGGCCGCCCCCACCCCACCCCAGATCGCGTCGATCAAGAGGTTTACGTCTGGAAACGCCCGGCCTCCGGACGCGAACCTCTTGATCGTCAGGGGTGGGCCGTAGGGTGGGCGGGTGAGTGACGGGGGACAGAGCACGTCGGAGGAGCCGTGGCCGGTCCGGGTGGTCAGCCAGAAGATCGGCGCCTGGATCGCCCGGCTGGGCTGGGTGTGGGTGGACGGGCAGGTCGCGCAGATCAGCCGCCGGCCCGGCGCGACCACGGTCTTCCTCACCCTGCGTGACCCGTCGGCCGATCTCAGCCTGACCGTCACCACCAACCGGGACGTACTCGACGCGGGCGCGCCGGAGCTGCGCGAGGGCGCGCGGGTGGTGCTGCACGCCAAACCCGAGTTCTACGCCGCACGGGGCACGCTCAGCCTGCGGGCCGACGAGATCCGCCAGGTCGGGCTGGGCGAGCTGCTGGCCCGGCTGGAAAAGCTCAAGAAACTGCTCGCCGCCGAGGGGCTCTTCGACCGGGCCCGCAAGCGCCGCCTGCCGTTCCTGCCCGGGCGGATCGGCCTGATCACCGGCCGTGCCTCGGCCGCCGAGCGGGACGTGCTGACCAACGCCCGGCGGCGCTGGCCGGCGGTGGAGTTCCGCACGGTCAACGTCGCGGTGCAGGGGCCGGGTGCGGTGCCGCAGATCGTGGACGCGCTGAAGGTGCTCGACGCCGACCCGACGGTCGACGTGATCGTCATCGCCCGGGGCGGCGGCAGCATCGAGGACCTGCTGCCCTTCTCCGACGAGGCGCTCTGTCGGGCGGTCTTCGCCTGCCGGACGCCGGTGGTCAGCGCGATCGGCCACGAGACGGACGCGCCGCTGCTGGACTACGTCGCCGACCTCCGCGCGTCGACGCCGACCGACGCGGCGAAGCGGATCGTCCCCGACCTCGCCGAGGAGGTACGCCTCATCGGCCAGGCCCGGTCCCGGTTGGAGCGGGCGGTCCGCAACCTGGTCGACCGGGAGCAGCACCGCCTCGACCTGCTCCGCTCCCGGCCGGTGCTGGCCCGCCCGCAGGTGATGGTCGACCAGCGGGCCGCCGACGTCGCCGCGCTGCGCGACCGGGCGGGCCGCTGCCTGGACCACCGGCTCGACGCCGCCGCCGACGACCTGCGGCACACCCTGGCCCGGCTGCGCGCCCTCTCCCCGGCGGCCACCCTCGACCGGGGGTACGCGATCGTCCAACGCGCCGACGGCCAGGTGGTCCGGGCCGCCGGCGAGGTGACCAAGGGCGACCCGCTGCGGGTACGCCTCGCCGAGGGCGAGCTGACCGCGACGGTCGACGGCTGACGACTCTGCACGAGGATGGGTGCGATGACTGACGAGAAGAAGGACGAGCGGCTCAGCTACGAGCAGGCCCGCGCCGAGTTGGCCACCGTGGTCGAGCGGCTGGAGGCCGGCGGCACCTCGCTGGAGGAGTCGTTGGCGCTCTGGGAGCGCGGCGAGCGGCTCGCCGAGACCTGCCAGCGCTGGCTGGACGGCGCGCGGGCGCGCATCGACGCCGCCCGCCAGCGCGCCGACGCCTGACCGAGGTCCACCGGCCCGGGGACGGCGCCGAGCCGTGACGGGACGGTCGCGGCCGCCCCGTCGGGGTCGTCGTCCTCAGTTGAAGAGGTTGTAGAACTCCGGCGGCGCCTCGACGACCTGGTCCGCCGGGGGCTTCTGGGCGGCGGTGGCGTTGCCGTAGTCGGCGTACGTGATTTTGATCTCCTGGGCAGCGCTCTGGCCGGCGGCCGGCACCTGCATCACCAGCTCGCTGAGCCGCCCCTGCGAGTCGACCCTGGCGGTGAACGGCACCGCCTTGGCCTGCGCCCCGAGCGCGGTGATCAGCGCCGGGTCGACCGAGCCGGCCTCGGCCGCCTGCGACACGTCGAGCGTGCCCGCGTACGTGCCGTCGCCGGTGCGGCGGACCTCGGTGACGCCCCGGGTCAGTACGGCGCTGCCGGCCGGGTCGAGGCGGTCGAAGTCGAAGCCCAGCGCCCGGTTACCCCTGATCCGGGTCTGGTCGAGGTGCTGGTACCTGCCGAGGTTGAGCTGTCGCAGGCCGGGCACGCCGGCGGCGGCCCTGCCACCCAGCTCCAGCTTCACCCAACTGTCCGGCCTGTAGTGGATCAGGTCCAGCTTCATGGTCAGGTCGGATGACGGGTCGCCCATCGTCAGCCGCATCTCCGCGCTCTGGCTCGGCTCGTGCACCTGCCCCTCGGCGGTCGAGCCCGCGCCGGACACGGTGAACCGGAAGTTCCCGTCGCGGATCGCGTTGGTGGAGTCGAGCAGGGCCTGCTTGGCGTCGCCGGTGCCGGGCGTGCCGCTCGGGGCGATGCTGCCGGAGACGGCCGGCGATCCGGAGGACGCCGCCTCGCCGGTCGCGTTGTCGTTACAGGCGGCGAGGCCGGGGCTGAGCAGCGCCACGGCGAAGGCCGCCGCGCTGAAGCGTCGAATCTTCACGTGAACCACTCCAGGTGGGTCGTCCGGCCCACGAGGGCGCCGGAGGTGGGACGCCGCAGCTCTCACCCGCGACTGCGGCGCACGAGCCGCGTCCGGCCGGCCTGACGGCCCCGGCGGGCTCGTGCCCTCCTCTGTTCCCTGAAGTGGCGTTCCGCAATCCCTGTCCGGTCCGCGGGCGACCCTTCTCACCGGCGCCGGTCGGGGCTGCTGGAACAGCCTCCCCGACCGGCCCTCGGGCTCAGCCCTTGAACATCTCGTAGAGCTGGTCGGACGCCTCGACGACCTGGCTGGCGGCCGGCGCCTTGGGGGCGGTGGCGGAGCCGTAGTTGGCGTACGTGACGGTCAGGGTCTGCGCCTTGGCGCTGCCGACGGCGGGCACCTGGACGGTCAGCTCGCTCAGCCGCCCCTGCCCGTCGACCTTCGCGGTGAACGGCAGGGCGCTGGCCTGGGCGCCCAGGGTCTTGATGGTGTCTTCGTCGAGCAGGTCGGAGTCGGCCGCCTTGGTGGCGTCGATCGTGCCCTCGTACGCGCCGTCACCGGTCTGCTTGACGTCGGTGATCGCATTGATCATCTTCTCGGCGCCAGCCGGGTCGACGTCGGCGAAGTCGAAGCTCAGCTCCTTGACCCCGTCCAGCTTGCTCCGGTCGAGGTGCTGGTACTTGCCCTTCATCGCCTTGAAGGCCGGCACGGCGTCGGCCATCGCGCCACCGAGCTCCAGCTTGACCCAGCTGTCGTTGTCGATGAAGACCAGGTGCATGTTCATCGACAGCTCCTCGGAGCTGGTCTCCATCTTCATCTCGGCGCTCTTGGACGGCAGGTGCACGGTGCCCTCGCCGTTGAGCTCACCGCCCTTGATGGTGAAGGTGAAGTTGCCCTTCTGGAGCTCCTTGGTGGAAGCCAGCAGCGCCTCCTTCGGGTCCGCCGGCTTGGCGGCGGAGGTGCTGCCGGCGGTGGGCGAGCCGTCCTCAGACTTGCAGGCGGCCAGACCGGGGACGAACAGGGCAGCGGCGAGGACGCCGGCGCTCCACCGTCGAATGTTCACGTCGTTCTCTTTCCGGTTGCTTTCCCGACACATCGGTCGTGCCGGTTGTCGGACCGGGGCAGCCTAACGGACCGACCCGACATTCCGCGGCCGGGCAAGTGAACGGTCAGCGCAGCGCGGTAGCCAGCGCACGCAGCTCGTTCTCCCCGGCGTCACCGATCACGATCACTGTGCGGGTCGGCTCCAGCAGGACGAGAGCCTGCTCGTTGCTGCGGGCGGTGTAACGCTGCCAGCTTCCGCCGGGCAGGGCGGCCGGGCCCTGCGGCTGGCCGCCGCTCAGCTCGGCCGGGAGCAGCTTGTCTGCGGGCACGTTGCTCTCCACGAGCTGCGCTCCGCGTCCCGCCGGGGTCAGGTAGCCGATCCGCAGCGTCGCCCCGCCCGGCTCGGCCCGGTAACGGGCGCTCACCGTACGCCAGTCCGAGCCCAGCCCCGTGGGCTGGCTGACCGGGAAGGCGGCCTCCTCCCGGGCCTGCTCGATGGCGGTCGTCGGGTCAACGGTGGTCGGCTGCTCGCCACCGAGGAACCCCCGGTAGAAGGCGAGCAGCAGCGCGATCGGGACCAGCAGCACCAGCAGCGAGAGCGCCATGTCCTTCGGCGACCGCTCGGAGCGCGACCGGCCCCCGCCGACGGGCGACGCCGGGTGGCGGCCCGCCTCGCCCCGGGCCGGCACGTCGGCCGGCTCGATCACGGCCGGCTCGCCCGAACCGGCCACCGGCGCGGGGGCGGCCGCCGATTCGACCGGCGCCGGTTTCCCGGCCTCCAGTGCCGGCCCGGCGGTCGCCCGGACGGGCGGCCGGCCATCCGGCGAGGTGGCGTCGGCGGGTACGCGGTCGGCAGGCTGTGCGGCTTCCACCTGCCCATTGTCGCAGCCGTCCGGGTGACGCCGGTCGGGCCTCCTCCGCCCCGCCCCGGCGCGGGACCTGCCGCCGTGTGAGGATCAACCACAGAGCCGGCGGCGGCGACGGCCGCATCCCGCCGGTCCACCCCGCAACGTCGCGAGGAGGAAGCCGTCATGACAACCACCGGGACGCGGACGCCACAGAATCTCGACCGTAACCTCGCCCTCGACCTGGTCCGGGTCACCGAGGCCGCAGCGATGGCCGCCGGCCGCTGGGTCGGTCGGGGCGACAAGGAGGGCGGCGACGGGGCAGCTGTCGACGCCATGCGCAAGCTGATCAACTCGATCCCGATGCGCGGTGTCGTGGTGATCGGCGAGGGCGAGAAGGACAACGCCCCGATGCTCTTCAACGGCGAGGAGGTCGGTGACGGGAGCGGTCCCGAGGTGGACGTGGCGGTCGACCCGATCGACGGCACCACGCTGATGAGCAAGGGCATGCCGAACGCTCTCGCGGTGCTCGCGGTGGCCGAGCGCGGCGCGATGTTCGACCCGAGCGCCGTCTTCTACATGGAGAAGCTCGCCGTCGGCCCGATGTACGCCGACGCGGTCGACATCAACGCCGGGGTGGCCGAGAACCTCCGCCGGATCGCCAAGATCAAGGGAACCGATGTCGCCGAGGTGACGGTCTGCGTGCTGGACCGGTCCCGGCACGACGACCTGGTGAAGCAGATCCGGCGTACCGGGGCGGGCATTCGGTTCATCTCGGACGGCGACATCGCCGGCGCCATCGCGGCGGCCCGCGGCGAGTCCGACGTCGACGTGCTGATGGGCATCGGCGGCACCCCGGAGGGCATCACGGCCGCCTGCGCCCTCAAGTGCATGGGCGGGATGATGCAGGCCAAGCTCTGGCCGAGGGACGCCGAGGAGCGGGAGAAGGCGCTGGCGGCCGGACATGACCTGGACCGGGTGCTGTTCACCGACGACCTGGTCACCGGGGACAACTGCTTCTTCGTGGCCACCGGGGTCACCTCCGGCGACCTGCTGCGCGGCGTGCGCTACCGGGCCGGCGGGGCGTACACCCAGTCGATCGTGATGCGCTCCAAGAGCGGCACGATCCGGGTGATCGACTCGTACCACCGGTTGGAGAAGCTCGCCCTCTACTCGGCGGTCGACTTCGACGGCCGGCCCCTGGCCGAGCAGGAGTGACCGCGACCGCGACGGCGACACCCCCCACGCTGCCGACGGGGCGGCGGGTCGCCGGCGTCGGGCTGGCCACCGCCTCAGGGGTCGCGGTGGCCGTCCAGTCCCGGATCAACGGCGAGTTGGGCGTACGACTGGCCGACGGGATCGCCGCCGCGGTGGTCTCGTTCGGCCTGGGCCTGCTGGTGCTGCTGGTGCTGGTCCCCGCCACCCCGGGCGGCCGGCGTGGCCTGGCCGCCCTCCGGGCGGCGCTGCGCGAGGGCTCGCTGCGGCCGTGGCAGTGCCTCGGCGGGTTGTGCGGCGCCTTCCTGGTCGCCACCCAGGGGCTGACCATCGGCACGTTGGGCGTGGCCGTGTTCACCGTCGCCGTGGTGGCCGGGCAGTCCGGCAGCAGCCTGCTGGTCGACCGGGCCGGCATCGGCCCGACCGGGCGGCAACCGGTCACCCCGAACCGCCTGGTCGGCGCGGTGCTGACGGTGCTGGCCGTGCTGCTGGCGGTGAGCGGCCGGCTCGGCGACCCGAGGGCCCTGGCGCTGGCCCTGCTGCCGATGGCGGCCGGGGTGGGCATCGCCTGGCAGCAGGCGGTGAACGGTCGGGTACGGGGCGCGGCTGGCAGCGCGATGACCGCCACCCTGGTCAACTTCGCCGTCGGCACGGTGGCACTGCTCGCCACCCTCGCCGTGGAGGTGGCGGTCCGGGGCCGCCCGGCCGGTGGCTTCCCGAGCGAGCCATGGCTCTATCTGGGCGGCCCGATCGGCATCGTGTTCATCGCGCTGGCCGCCGCGATCGTCCGCTTCACCGGGGTGCTGCTGCTCGGTCTGGCCACCATCGCCGGGCAGATCGTCGGGGCCGTCCTGCTGGACACGGTGCTGCCGACCGCTGCCTCGCACCCCGGGCCGGCCACCCTGCTCGGCGCGGCGCTGACCCTGGTCGCGGTCCTCATCGCGGCGCTCCGCTCGTAAGGAGGGGTCCCCTGTTAACGCCTGCGGTATAGCAGGGGCCCCCTGCTAACGCCGTCCCGACCGCTCAACGGCGCAGCCCCGCCACGATCTCCTTGATCGCCTGGTCCAGCGGCGTCGGCTCGATGCCGAGGGTGGCGGTGGCGGCGGTCGAGTCCATCACGAACGGCCGGGCGAACTGGTGGGCGGTTTCCCGCAGCTCACGGGCCATCGGGTCGGCGAGTCCGCCGAGCCAGAGCACCGGGTAGGGCATCCGGGTCAGCTTCGGCGCCGGCGCGCCGACCAGGGCCGCCGCGCGGGCGGCCAGGTCCCGCATCGGCACGGCGGGCGCGCTGGGCACGTGCCAGGCCCGTCCCCAGGCCCGCTCGTCGGTCGCGGCGGCGACCAGGGTACGGGCGACATCCGGGATGTACGTCCAGGTGTGCGGGGCGTCCCAGTCGACCGGCAGGAACACCCGCCGCCCGGCGAGCACCCGGGGAAGCACCATCATCGCCAGCCCGGTGCCGCCGACGCCGAGGTAGTCGGAGCCGCGTACCTCGGTCATGCGGATCCGGCCGGCCTGGTGCGCGGCGAGCGTGTCGGCCCACATCCGGTTCCGTACCCGCCCCTTGGTGCCGGTCGCGGCGAGCGGGGTCGCCTCGGTCATCGGGGCGTCGACCGGCCCGTACCCGTAGAGGTTGGCGACGGTCGCGAGCACCGCGCCGGTCCGCTCGGCGGCGGTGAGCAGCGCGGCGGCCAGCGGCGGCCAGTCGACCGGCCACCGGTGGTACGCCGGGTTGGCGCAGTTGTACAGGGCCACCGCACCCTCGGTCAACGTGGTGAGCCGGGCGGAGTCGGCGGCGTCGGCGGCGACCCGCTCGACGGCCGGGTGCTCGGGTCCGGTGCCACGGCGGGTCACCACCCGCACCCGGTCGCCGCGCTCGGCGAGCAGGCGGGCGGTGGCGGTGCCGACGGGTCCGGCGCCGACGATCACGTGCAGGGCCATGGGAGTCACCTTTCGAAGCAGGGATCCGCGGTGAGAGCAGTGCTCTCGCAGCGATGCACTCATCATGAACCCTATTACCGCCCACCGTCAAGAGCAGTGCTCTCTGTTTGAATCAGCGCCCTCTCCCGTGGCAGAGTGGAGGCATGGTCGCTCCCTCGCTCCGCGCCCGGGTCCGCGCCGGGATGATCGACGAGATCAAGGCGGTGGCCCGCCGCCACCTCGCCACCGACGGCGCGAACCTCTCGCTGCGCGCGGTCGCCCGCGACATGGGCATGGTCTCCTCCGCGATCTACCGTTACTTCCCCAGCCGGGACGACCTGCTCACCGCGCTGATCCTGGAGGCGTACGACGCGCTCGGCGACGCGGTGGAGGCGGCCGACACCGGCGCCGACCGGGCCGACCTGCGCGGGCGCTGGCACGCGGTGTGCCGGGCCGCCCGAGACTGGGCACTGGCCCACCCCGCCGAGTACGCGCTGCTCTACGGCAGCCCCGTCCCCGGGTACGCGGCCCCGGAGGACACCGTCGCGCCGGCGTCGCGGCCCCCGCTGATCCTGGTCGGCATCCTGCGCGACGGTCTCGCCGACGGCCGGCTCAGCCCGCCCGACGAAAACCTGCCCGAGCCGGTCCGCGCCGACCTCGCGGAGCTGGCCGCCGGATTCGTCCCCGGGCTGCCCGAGGCGCTGCTGGCCCGGGGGATGGCCGGCTGGACCCAGCTCTTCGGGCTGATCAGCTTCGAGCTGTTCGGCCGGCTGAAGCCGCTCGTCCCGCATCGCGACGAGTACTTCGACCACCAGACCGCCCTGATGGCTGACCTGATCGGCCTCCCCTGAGCCTCAGCGGGCCGGTTCGTCCGGCACCCTCGGCCGCAACGGGCGTGCCACGCCCGGTCTCGATCAGGCCATGCCCCCGGCGAGAATCAGGCCACGTCTCGGCAGGATCCGGCCTCAGCCGCCGTCGGAGGAGTGCCCGGGGAAGAGGTGGGCGGTCGGGTCGATCGCGACGGCCGCGTTGTTCACCGCCGTGGCGGCCTCGCCGAAGCCGGTGGCGATCAGCCGGACCTTGCCCGGGTACTCGGTGATGTCCCCGGCGGCGAAGACCCGGGGCAGGTTGGTGGCCATGGTGCTGTCCACCACGATGTGCCGCCGGTCCAGGGTCAGCCCCCACTCGGCGAGCGGCCCGAGGTCGGCGGTGAAGCCGAGTGCGGCGACCACGCTGCTCGCCGGCACCTTCTCCACCGCGCAGCCGCGTACGGTCAGCTCGGCGCCGGTGACCTGGTCCTCGCCGTACAGCCGGGTCACCTCGGCGTTGACCACCACGCGCACGGGCAGCGACCGCACCCGGGCGACGGTCGAGGCGTGGGCGCGGAACTTCTCCCGCCGGTGCACCAGGGTCACCGACCGGGCGATCGGCTGGAGCGTGACCGCCCAGTCGAAGGCCGAGTCCCCGCCGCCCACGATGAGCACGTCCTGGCCGGCCAGCTCGGCCGGCTGCGGCACGAAGTAGACGATCCCGGCGCCCAGGAAACCATCGGCCACCGGCAGCGGCCGGGGCGTGAAGCTGCCCAGCCCGCCGGTCACCAGCACCGCCCCGCAGTGCAGCTGCTCGCCCCCGGCGAGCCCGAGCACCGGCCGCCCGTCGAGGTAGGCGAGCTTCTCGGCCCGGGTGCCGAGCAGGTACTCGGGGTGGAACGGGGCGGCCTGCGCGACCAGGTTCGCCACCAGCTCCCGGCCCTTGATCGCGGGAAATCCGGCGACGTCGAGGATGAGCTTCTCCGGGTACATGGCGGTCACCTGGCCGCCCGGTTCGGGCAGCGCGTCGATCACCGCCACCGAGAGCCCGCGAAACCCGGCGTAGTAGGCGGCGAAGAGCCCGGACGGACCGGCGCCGATCACGGCGACATCGACCTCGCGCATGGCGTACCGTCACTTTCGGGTCACGGATCTACGCGTGCTGATGCCGACGGTAGGCGGGTCGAGGCCCCCGGGGCAAGCACGTCCCGCGGACGCGCCGACAGCCGGTCAGCCCAGGGTGGCGGTCGGCGACCCGGGCCGCTCCGACGCCGACAGCTCCGGCCGGCGGCGGAACAGGATCGCCGCCACGATCCCGCCGAGCAGCCCGAAGAGGTGCCCCTGCCAGGAGATGCGCTCGTCGGTGGGCAGGATGCCGATCAGCTGCCACCCGTAGAGCAGGCCGACCAGCAGCACCACGGCGAAGTTCCACCAGCTCCGTTCGACGATGCCCCGGGTGAGCAGGATGCCGAGGTAGCCGAAGATGACCCCGCTCGCGCCGACCACCACCGAGTTGGGCGAGCCGGTGAACCACACCCCCAGCCCGCTGACGAGGATGATCACCATGGTCGACCAGAGGAAGCGGCGGGTGCCGGCGGCCAGGACGAAGGTGCCGAGCAGGATCAGCGGGATGCTGTTGCTGTAGAGGTGGTTGAAGTCGGCGTGCAGGAAGGGCGAGAAGAACACCCCGTCGAGCCCCTGGATCCGGTGCGGGATGATCCCGGCGGCCACGTCCAGGTCGAGGCGCAGGCCGGCGTCGAGCGCCTCGACGAGGAACAGCACCGGTACGACGGCGCACATCGCGACGAAGGCCCGGCCCAGTGCGGCGTAGAACGCCTCACTGCCGAACCGGTGGGGATCGCCGCCCATCGGGCCACCGCGCCAGGTCACCTGTCAACAGCTATCAGTAAACGGGGCCAACCGCCACTCGCGTCCCGGGCCGCGCCGCCAGCACGACGGCGGGGTGTACGGTTCCAGCCACCCCGCCGTCGGGCCCGTCCGGTCAGTACCAGCCGCTGTTCTGCGAGTGCTGCCAGGCGCCGCACGGGGTGTCGTACCGGCCCTTGATGTAGCCGAGGCCCCACTTGATCTGGGTGGCCGGGTTGGTCTTCCAGTCGTCCGCGACCGTGCCCATCTTGCTGCCGGGCCTGGCCTGCGGGATCCCGTACGCCCCGGACCCCGAGTTGAGGGCCTTGTGGTTCCAGCCGCTCTCCTTGGTCCAGAGCTTGTCCAGGCACGGGAACTGGTCGATACCGAAGCCCTCGCCCAGCATGATCGCGCAGCCGATCTGCCGGTTGCCGCTGTACTCGTTGCAGGAGCTCGGGATCGGGCCGTCGTACGGCTTGGCCGCCTTGGCCGCGGCCTCGGCCGCCAACCGATCCCGCTTGCGCGTGGCGGCCGCCTCCTCGGCCTTGCGGGCCCGCTCAGCGGCATCCTTTGCCGCCGCCGCGGCGCGCAGCTTCGCCTGGTACTCGGCGGCCCGCTGCCGGGCCGACTCCACGCGCTGGCCGGCCTGCAGGTCACGCTGGTACGCGTACTCCGCCTGGTCGACCTGCAGGCCGACCTGCGCGGTCAGGCCCTGTTGCTGGGTCTGTCGGTCTTCGCCCAGGTAGTAGCCGCCGGCAACGCCCACGGAGAGCAGCGCGACAGCGGCCGTGCGGGCGCCGAACCGGCTCCACAGCCGACTCACGAAGTGGTCCCTTCGTCGGGTGCAAGGACACGACGCGACGCGTGGCCGTCGGTGGCCGCGCCGGCGCCGTGAGCGCCCCGACCCTCGCGGTCGCAGCCGCCGCACCGGTGTCCGTGGCTCTCCGCCTCCGTGGCGGACGATGCTCGACGATCTTCCCGGTGCATGCGACGGCTCCAGTGACGGCCTTCTGGCCGGGCGTCGGACGCGCCGAACTGAAGCCGTCGTAGCTGCGCGGCGTCAGCCGCGCCGAAACTGGAGTTGTTTGAGACGCTCGATGGACACCATTGCGCACAGTGAGGCGGATGGGAAACCAAGGGAGCCAATTGTGATCTGCACCACACATGAAATAGCCCCCAAAGAGGGGTGAATCCGACGTCAGAGCGGGGTGTCCTCCAACAAATCAGTGACCATGGCGGCGATCGGAGAACGCTCCGAACGGGTGAGGGTGACGTGCGCGAAGAGGGGATGGCCCTTCAGCGCCTCGATCACCGCGGTCACCCCGTCATGCCGACCCACCCGCAGGTTGTCCCGCTGGGCGACGTCGTGGGTCAGCACCACCCGTGACCCCTGCCCGATCCGGGACAGGACGGTGAGCAGGACGCCCCGCTCCAGCGACTGCGCCTCGTCGACGATGACGAAGGCGTCGTGCAGGCTGCGGCCACGGATGTGGGTCAGCGGCAGGACCTCCAGCAGGCCACGGGAGGTGACCTCCTCCAGCACGTTCTCGTGCACCACCGCGCCGAGGGTGTCGAAGACCGCCTGGGCCCACGGCGACATCTTCTCCGACTCCGAGCCGGGCAGGTAGCCGAGTTCCTGGCCGCCGACGGCGTAGAGCGGGCGGAAGACGATCACCTTCTTGTGCCGGCGGCGCTCCATCACCGCCTCCAGGCCGGCACAGAGCGCCAGCGCGGACTTGCCGGTGCCGGCCCGGCCGCCCAGCGAGACGATGCCGATCGACTCGTCCAGCAGCAGGTCCAGCGCGATCCGCTGCTCCGCCGACCGGCCGTGCACGCCGAACGCCTCCCGGTCGCCGCGGACCAGCCGTACGGTCTTGTCGGGCAGCACCCGGCCGAGCGCCGAGCCGCGCGTCGAGTGCAGCACCAGCCCGGTGTGGCAGGGCAGGCCGGCGGCCTCGTCGACGTCCAGCGTCTCCCCCGCGTACAGCCGGGCGATGTCCTCCTCGGCCAGTTGCAGCTCGGCCATGCCGGTCCAGGTCGGGTCGCTGGCCTGGCCGTGCCGGTACTCGTCGGCCCGCAGGCCGACCGACGCCGCCTTCACCCGCAGCGGCATGTCCTTGCTGACCAGGGTGACCTCGCGCCCGTCGGCAGCCAGGTTGAGCGCCACGGAGAGGATCCGGGCGTCGTTCGAGTCGGTGCGGAAGCCGGGCGGCAGCACCCCGTCGTCGGTGTGGTTCAGCTCCACCCGCAGGGTGCCGCCCTGGTCGTTGGCGGGCACCGGGCGGTCCAGTCGGCCGTGCTTCACCCGCAGCTCGTCCAGGATGCGCAGTGACTGACGGGCGAACCAGCCCAGCTCGGGGTGGTGCCGCTTGCCCTCCAGCTCGGAGATGACCACCAGCGGCAGTACCACCTCGTGCTCGGCGAAGCGGTGGAACGCCGCGGGGTCGGAGAGGAGGACCGAGGTGTCCAGCACGTAGGCCGGGCCGGATGGTCGAGGCTCCTCGGTGCCGGCGGACGCGGCGCGGCGGCTGCGGGTGGTCCGGCGGGTCGTGGCAGTCGCGGCCGGGTTCTGGTCGGCACCGGCTCGGGTACGGCGAGTCGTCACAGGCCTGCTCCGCGGGCGGGCACCCGGCCGCCCGTGTTCCGCCTCGTCCGGTGCCCGGTGGACACGGGGTCGGATGCGGGCCCCGTGCGCGAGGTCGCAGGTCCGGGCTCTCCGGCTGGCTCGGGAAAACCCCGTGCCATACCTAGACGCTAGTGCCCCGAAGGCCCTTCGGCCAGTACGAAAAGTTGATCCCACTCGACAGGGAGACGAACGACGCCCGGCGGTACCGGCCGGGATGCATGCCCCCTGCGCGCATCCCGGCCGGCGGAGCCACCGTCACCGGTCTGACGTCGGCTCCGACGGTGCGCGTCCGCCGCGGACGGCACCGTGTCCTGGGTGGGCCTCAGCCCTGTCGCCGGACCAGGGTCCCGGTCTGCCGCCCGCCCGCTGTGCCGGGAGAGGCGCTGAACGAGGACCCGGTGTAGGTGGTGCCCTGCCGGGTGGCGAGCCCGCCGAGTTGTGCGGTCGCGGTGGTCCGCCCCGGCGGGCCGGACACCGGCCGGGCGGCGACCGCGACGGGAGCGACGGTGCTGGCGACCGGGACCGTGGCGCGCGTCGCCGACGCGGGGCGGGTCAGCGCGGAGGCGATCACAGCCTGCGCGTCGCGTCGCCGCCGGTTCCAGGCGCCCCGGTCGCCGTCGAAGTATCCCTGTCGGTAGCCGAACCGGTAACCGATCCGGTAGCTGAGCTGACCGTGCAGCCGGCCCGCCGCGTAGGAGCTGGAGCCGAGTACCAGTACGAGCACGACGGCGAGGAACGGACTCATCCGGCCACCCCCGTCGGCGTCGCGTCCTGCCGGGTCATCGTTCCTCCGGCTCGACCAGCGGGTCGACGACCAGCAACTCGTCCAGGTCGGCGGTGCTGATCTCCTCCACCAGTTCGACGCTGATCCGGCAGCCGTCCAGGATCACCTCCGCGACCGAGGAACGCCGGATCTCGCCACCGACGTCGTAGACCCGCACGCTCAGCTCCGGGCAGCCGAGGTGGGTGCGCCAGGCGGTCCACTCGGCCCGGTCACCCACGCTCAGCGAGAGGTAGCGACAGCCCCGAGCCAGGTAGAGGCGCCACGGGGCGCTCAACCCGGCGGCCACCCCGTCCGCGATCAGGCCAAAAGCCTGGGCGCGGGTCGCGAGCTCGGTCACGAGACCCCCTCGTCACCCGCGGAGTGACGCATGTGAGCACCAGTCGTCTCATGCACGTGACACACCGTAAGTTGTCTCATGCGCGTGACAGTATCAGCTTTTCGTCCGCTTACCGCCGTCCTCGCGTCCATCTATCCTGACCGGGTGACACCCCTCAGGAACAGCACCGAATCGTTTACCGGAAATCCGAGGAATCCGTCACGTCAGCGTGACAGCAGCGTGCCGGGGCACCCCGGTACGGCCGGCCGCCCGTACGGTCACGGGGTGACCGAGACCGCCAACGCACGGAAGATCGCCTTCGCCACCTTCGTCCGCCGCGCGCTGGCCGACGCCCGCACCATGCGGGCCTGGAGCGGCACCGAGGTCTCCCGACGCACCGGCGTCTCCCGCCAGACCATCAACCGCTGGGTACGCGGCGACTGGGCCAGCGATCCCGAGGCGGAGCGGGTGGTCGCCTTCTGCGAGGGCCTGGGCCTCAACCCGGCCGCGGCGTTCACCGCCCTGGGCTGGGACCGGGCCACCGCCCCGCGTACCGCCGCGCCCACCCCGCCGATGGACCCGGACGTCGAGGCGTTGCTGCGTCGACTGGTGGATCCGAGCGTCTCGGACGCGGAGAAGTTCCACATCCGGGAGACCATCCGATATCTCGCTTATCGACCGACTCTTCCAGGAGATATCGGAAATAGCGGTAAAGAGGCCGGCTAGTTCCTCAGATGGCGAAAGAACGGAAGGGAAGACCCGATCGTTTCGCTCCGGGGGCGGAACGGGCACGCTAGCGTCCGTATTCGTACTGCTCGGGCTCGTCGTCGGCGGGGGGACGGAACAAGCCGAACCCGGCCCTGCGGGACAGAAGGAGGGGTCTGTCCATGACCCTGAAATGGTGGGCAGTCGTGGTCGCGGTGGTGTCGGGGACATCGTGCGTGACCGGCAACGTGGTGGTCGGCGTGCTGAACGGCGGGGAGCTTCCCCTGGTCGTCAACCTCTTCAGCCTCACCACGGCCGGCACCGCGGTGGTCCTCGCCGTCGTCGCCGAACTGCACGACCGGCTCAACGACCGGGTCAGCGCGCTCACCGAGTTCCTGGTGGCGCGGCTCAACGAGATCGAGGCGCACACCGGCGACCGGAACGCCGGCTTCGTAGAGGGTTACCTGCTCAGCCACGGTCCGGAGGCGGCCGTGGTGCCGTTCGGTCGGCGGGGCCGGGGAGCCGCCGAACGCTGAACCCGCGCCGCGCCCGCACGTCACGTCTCGAACACGAATACGCCCTCGTGTCCGGGGTACGCTGACGCGCGTGCCGCCGTTGAATCTGGGCAAGCAGCAGCCGAAGACCCCGTTGGACGCCGAGCGCGCCTGGCGTGCCACCGCAGCCCGCGCCGCCGACGTGGTGCTCTTCTTCGACTTCGACGGCACCCTGGCGCCGGTCGGCGACGACCCCACCGCGGTCCGGCCCGCCCCGAAGGTGCTCACCGCGCTGGAGGCGCTCGCCCCACACGTACGCCGGATCGCCATCGTCTCCGCGCGCCCGGTGGAGTTCCTCCGCGACCGCCTCGGCGGCCTCGCCGGCATCGACCTGTACGGGCTCTACGGCCTGGAGCACAGCCACTCCGGCGGCGAGACCGTCACCGAGCCGGCCGCGCTGCCCTGGGTGCCCACCATGTCCGAGCTGGCCGAGCAGGCCCGGGCCGAGCTGCCGCCCGGCGCGCTGGTGGAGTTCAAGCGCCTCTCCGTCGCCCTGCACTGGCGGACCGCCCCGCAGCTCGGCGACCTGGTCCAGGAGTGGGGCCGGGCCCGCGCGGAGCGGCTGGGCCTGCGCTGCCAGGCCGGGCGGATGGTGCTGGAGCTGAAGCCCCCGGTCGACCGGGACAAGGGCATGGTCATCGACGAGGTGGTACGGGACGCCGGCGGCGCCTGGTACTTCGGCGACGACGTCTCCGACATCAAGGCCTTCGCCGCGGTGCGCGCCCGGGGGGCCGCCGACCCGGACTTCGTCGGCGTCTGTGTCGCCGTCGCCAACCCGGAGACCGGTCACGAGGTCGCCGACGCCGCCGACCTCACCCTCGACTCCCCCGCCGCCCTGGCCGACTTCCTGACCACCGCCCTCCCCCACCTCCGCTGACCCTCCTCGCTCGGCGGGGCGACGGGGTCAGGTGCCGAAACGCCGCTGGCGGGTGGCGTAGGAGCGGAGGGCGCGGAGGAAGTCGACCCGGCGGAAATCGGGCCAGTTGAGCTCACAGAAGTAGAACTCGGAGTGGGCGCTCTGCCAGAGCATGAAGCCGGAGAGGCGCTGCTCGCCGCTGGTCCGGATGATCAGATCCGGATCGGGCAGACCCTTCGTGTAGAGGTGCTCGGAGATGTGGTCGACATCGATCGTGTTGGCCAGCTCCTCGATGGTGCCGCCGTTCGCGGCGTGCTCCAGCAGCAGCGAGCGGACCGCGTCGGCGATCTCGCGCCGGCCCCCGTACCCGACGGCGATGTTGACCTGGGCGCCGCCGCTGCGGTCGCGGGTGCGCTCCTCGGCGGCCTTGAGCGCGACGGCATGGTGCGCGGGCAGCACGTCGAGGGCACCGACCATCCGCAGCCGCCACGGGTTGCCCGCCTCGGCCAGCTCGGTGGTGAGGTCCTCGATGATCTGGAGCAGCGGGTCCAGCTCGGCGGCCGGACGGGAGAGGTTGTCGGTGGAGAGCAGCCAGAGGGTCACGTGCCCGACACCGGCGGCGTCGCACCAGCGCAGCAGCTCCTTGATCCGCTCGGCGCCCATCCGGTGGCCGTCGTTGGGATCGACGAAGCCCATGTCCCGGGCCCATCTGCGGTTGCCGTCGCACATCACGCCGACGTGCCGGGGCACCGGCTTGCCGGCGAGCGTCGCCGTCAGCCGGCGCTCGTACACGGAGTAGAGGATTTTCCGCAGAGTCATCACCTTGCAGGGTAGCGACCCGCCTTGAAGATCAGTGTCGAGGTGGCTGATCCCGGCCGGCGAGACCGTAGCCGATCATGCCGAGGGTACGGGCGTCCAGGCGTCCGTCGCCCAGCCCCAGCTCAACCACGGTCCGGTAGACCCGGTCGTCCCGCCGGGCCGCGCGGACCGCCGCGTCCACCACCGCCCGCCGCCGGGCCAGCCACGCGGCGACGGAGCTGTGCCGCAGGTGCGTGCCGAGCCGCCGGCGGAGGGTGTCGGCGTACCGCCGGGCCGCCTGCTCCGGGGCACCGGCCGCCGCCGCGCCCGCCAGCGCTCCCGATCGCAGGGCGTAGAAGATGCCCTCGCCGGTGAACGGATTGATCAACGAGAGCGCGTCACCGGCCAGCACCACCCGCCCCCGCCCCGGCGCCGGCCGGTGCGTGGACAGCGGCAGGTGGTGGGCGCGCAGTTCGGTGACCCCGGCCGGGTCGGTGCCGGGCAGCAGGGCGGCCAGCCGGTCCAGCAGGTGCGCCCGGGTCAGCGGCTCGCCCCGCAGCACCTCCCCGTACCCGACGTTCGCCCGGCCGTCACCGATCGGGAACGACCAGGCGTACGCCGGCCAGCGCGGCGACGAGGTGACGATGACCTGTTCGGGCGGGCCGGGCGGGGCCGGGGCGTAACCGCGGATGGCGAGCGCGAGGTGACGGTCCGGGTTGACCGGGTGGCCCAGCGCCCGGCGGAGCACCGAGCCCGCGCCGTCCGCCCCCACCACCGCCCGGGCGGCCAGTTCCCCGTCCAATACCACCCGGTCGGCGCGCACCTCCACCCGGCGTACGGTGTGCCGGCGCAGCTCCGCGCCGGCCGCGACCGCCGCCGCCACCAGCCGGGCGTCGAACACCGTCCGGGGCACCGTGTACGCGGGCCGGGGCAGCGCCCGCGCCACCGTGCCGCCGCCGGGGCCGGAGAGGCGCAGCGCGGGCAGCGGAGCGTAACCGTCGACCGCGCCGGTCACGCCGAGCTCGGCGAGGACGTCCAGCGCGTGCGCGGCGATCCCGTCGCCGCAGGGCTTGTCCCGGGGGAAGTCGTACCGGTCCAGCAGCAGCACCCGGGCCCCGCCGCGCCGGGCGGCCAGCGCCGCGGCCGACCCTGCCGGCCCGGCCCCCACCACAACCACATCCCACACGCCCCCCACCCCCGCCCCATCCTCCCCCACCCACCCAACGGCGGGCAGGGTTGATCAAGAAGTTTGCGTCGCAATCCGGCGGGAAATTGACGCAAACTCCTTGATCAACAGGGTGGGAACGGGTGAAGGCTGGAGCTACTTCTGCGGCTCCACGTCGAGGCGGGCGCGGAGGGCGTCCAGCTCGGCCCAGAGAACGCCGGGGAGCTTGTCCCCGAACTTCTCGAACCACTCGGTGACCAGCGGCAGCTCCTTGCGCCACTCCTCCGGGTCGACCTTGAGGGCGATCCGGACGTCCTCCGGGGTCATGTCCAGGCCGTCGACGTCCAGCGCGTCCTGGGCCGGGACCATGCCGATCGGGGTCTCGACGGCCTCGGCACGGCCCTCGATCCGCTCGATGATCCACTTGAGTACCCGGGAGTTCTCGCCGAAGCCCGGCCAGAGGAAGCTGCCGTCCGGGTCCTTGCGGAACCAGTTGACGTAGTAGATCTTCGGCAGCTTGGACTCGTCGCCGTCGGCGCCCTTGCCCATCTCGATCCAGTGCCGGAAGTAGTCGCCGCCGTGGTATCCGATGAACGGCAGCATGGCCATCGGGTCACGGCGGACCACACCGACCGCACCGGACGCGGCGGCGGTGGTCTCCGAGGAGAGCGTGGCGCCCAGGTAGACCCCGTGCACCCAGTCGCGGGCCTCGGTGACCAGCGGGACGGTGTCCCGGCGCCGGCCGCCGAACAGGATCGCGTCGATCGGGACCCCGTTCGGGTCGTAGTAGTCGTCGGCCAGGATCGGGCACTGCGTGATCGGGGTGCAGAACCGGCTGTTCGCGTGCGACGAGAGCTGGTCGCTCTCCGGCGTCCAGTCGTTGCCCTTCCAGTCGATCAGGTGGGCCGGCGGCTCGCCCATGCCCTCCCACCAGATGTCGCCGTCGTCGGTGAGGGCCACGTTGGTGAAGATGGAGTTGCCCCGGTCCAGCGTCCGCATCGCGTTCGCGTTGGTCTTCCAGTCGGTGCCCGGCGCGACGCCGAAGAGACCGTACTCGGGGTTGATCGCGTAGAGGCGGCCGTCCGGGCCGAACCGCATCCAGGCGATGTCGTCACCGATGGTCTCGACCTTCCAGCCCGGGATGGTCGGCTCCAGCATGGCGAGGTTCGTCTTGCCGCAGGCCGACGGGAACGCGCCAGCGATGTGGTAGACCCGGCCCTCCGGCGAGGTGATCTTGAGGATCAGCATGTGCTCGGCGAGCCAGCCCTCGTCGCGCCCCATCACGCTGGCGATCCGCAGCGAGTAGCACTTCTTGCCGAGCAGCGAGTTGCCGCCGTAACCGGAGCCGAAGGACCAGATCTCCCGGGTCTCCGGGAAGTGCGAGATGTACTTCGTGTCGTTGCACGGCCAGGCCACGTCCTGCTGCCCGGGGGCGAGCGGGGCGCCGATCGAGTGCAGCGCGTGCACGAAGTCGGCGTCGTCACCCATCGCTGCCAGGATCTTCGACCCCATCCGGGTCATGATCCGCATCGAGGCGACCACGTACGGGCTGTCGGTGATCTCGACGCCGAACATGGGGTTCTTCGCCTCGACCGGGCCCATGCAGAACGGAATGACGTACATGGTGCGGCCCCGCATCGAACCCCGGTAGAGGTCCGTCATGACGCGCTTCATCTCGGCCGGGGCCATCCAGTTGTTGGTGGGGCCGGCGTCCGCCTCGTCCACGGAACAGATGAAGGTGCGCTCCTCGACCCGCGCGACGTCCGTCGGGTCCGTCCGCGAGTAGAACGAGTTGGGCTTCTTCTCGGGGTTCAGCCGAATCAGGGTGCCGTTCTCGACGAGTTCGTCGGTGAGGCGGCGCCACTCCTCATCGGACCCGTCCACCCAGACCACCCGGTCGGGGGTGGTCAGTTCCGCGACCTCACGTACCCAGGCGAGTAGTTTGGGGTGGGACGTCGGGGCCTGATCGATACCCCGAACAGTAGCCGGAGCAACCATGTCACATCTCCTTGTGGTCGACGCTGACCGATGTATGGGATGCACGAGTTCTGGCGAGCCATGGCGTCGCCTTCGTGGAAACCTGGGATTGGGCTCAGCGTAAACCGGGCTGCCTCGCGAGTCAGTGGGACTGGTTGTGAAGAACTGCACAAGGTACGGCCACGCTGCGGCATCACGATCTGATACCCGCTTTCGCGCGCAGTTTCACGCAAATCCTGTGGGAAACCTTCAGCCCCCGTCGGCGGCGCCACCCGGACCGGATGCGCCATGCACGGAAGGCCACCCGGATGTCGCGAACCGCGATTCCGTGATCCCGTCCACAATTTCGACCCGGCCGGTTACGCTGCGCTCACCGGCTCCGGAACGGCCACACCGCCGTCCGGAACGGACGGCGCGCACCGGAGGAGACGCCGTCATCGATACGCCGCACGGCGGGCCGTCCAGGGGCCGAGACGACCCCCGCGCCGGCCCCGCTCGCGGTTGCTACCGCCCCGGGATACGTCCAACCGGTACTCTCTGCGGGTGGCCGCGACGATGACCGGAGACCAACCGGGGGCTCCGCAGACCCGCCGGGGTCTGATCAGGGGTCTGCTCGACCGTTTCGGTCACCTCGTCCGTGAGCTGAGCAAGTTCGCTACGGTGGGCGGGCTCGCGTTCCTCCTCGACCTGGCGCTCTTCAACTACCTGGCCAGCGTGCAGCACGCGTCGCCGCTACTGGCGAAGACCATCTCCACGGTGGTCGCGGCCACCCTCGCCTTCCTCGGTAACCGGTTCTGGACCTGGCGGCACCGCCAGCGCTCGCACCCGGCCCGCGAGTACGCGCTGTTCTTCTTCTTCAACGGGGTTGGCCTGGGCATCGCCGTGGGCTGCCTCGCGCTGAGCCGCTACGGGCTGGGCGCCATCTGGCCCCGCGTGTTCCAGACAGCCCTCGCCGACAACGTGGCCAGCTTCGTCGTCGGCACCGGCCTCGGGACGCTGTTCCGCTTCTGGTCGTACCGGCGGTTCGTTTTCGTGGAAGCGGGAACTCCTCCCGCTCCGGGAACGAGCCACGAGCGAGAGTCCGAGGCGTGAGCCTCCACCCATCCCGTCCCCGCCGGGCCGAGCCGGCCCTGCCCGCTGCCTAAGGTGCTTCGCATGCCTGGAGTCCGTCTGCCCGAACGCTGGCAGAAGTTCATCCATGAGGCGCTGAAATTCGGCGTCGTCGGTGGCGTCAACACCGTCATCAATTACGCGGTGTTCAATGCGCTGGCACTCACCCTCTTTCGAGACGGCCAGCTCAAGGCGACCGTGATCGCGACCATCGTGGCGACGATCACGTCGTACCTCATGAATCGCCACTGGACGTACCGCGATCGACCGAAGTCGGCACTTCGTCGGGAATACACCCTGTTCTTCCTGTTCAACGCCACCGGCCTGGCCATCGAGGTGGGTGTCCTGGCCGCGGCGAAGTACGGCTTCGGCATCACCAGCCTGCTGGCACTGAACGGGGCGAAGACCGGCGGCGTCCTGCTGGCCACCGTGTTCCGCTTCTGGTCGTACCGGACGTTCGTCTTCCAGCCACCGCCCGAGCAGGTCGACGAGGCCTGGCACGCCATCCCGCGCGACGAATGGGACAACGTGGCCGAGATGGACCCGGTGGCGGAGTTGGCCGAGTCGGTCAGCGAGCTGGAGGAGACCGAGCCCCGGCCGGACGTACCGGCCGACTACGCCCCACAGCAGGGGCGTCCCGCCCAGGCGGACACCGGCCTGGGTCGTACCCTCGGCGCCGGCCTGAACCCGGAGCTGGCCACCGAGTTCCAGGGCGGCACCCGCCGCCTACCCCGCTCCTGACCGCGCGCCCCGCGGCGCGTCGGTCCGCCCGACATCCCTGATCAATGAGGTTTGTCGCCGCCTACGGGTGGCGACAAACCTCATTGATCGGAGCCCGAGGGTTCAGGCCGAGGGATCGCGCAGCGGCTTGCCGTCGCGCATGTCGGCGAGGATCTCACGCATCTCGCCGTCGCCCAGGCTGTGCTTGTCGTGGTGGGCCTCGACCAGCTCGTAGAGCCGGGTCTGCACCTTGTCGACGTGCGGGACGTCGTGGAGCACCGACTGCCCCCGCTCACCGGCCGACTCGATGGTGAGCGTGCCGCAACCGAGCAGCCGCTCGATGAAACGCTGGTGCATGGAGTGGTCGTTGATCCGGGTCAGCGGCAGGTCCCGCCGGTCACGGGAGAAGACCCCCTGCTGGAGCAGCACCCGCTCGTTGGTGAAGAGATAGTGCGTGGTACGCCAGACCAGGTACGGCCACAGGGTCAGCCAGAGCACCAGCGCCAGGCAGAGCGCGGCGATCACGTAGAGCGCGATCGTGCCGCCGCTGCCCTCGGGCAGCAGGATCCAGCCCGCGACCACCGCCGCGACGGCGAGCACCAGCACCAGGATCGGCCGGATCAGCGCCTTCCAGTGCGGGTGCAGGTGCAGCACGACGTGCTCGTCCTCGGTGAGCACGTCTTCGGGGAACGCCACGGAAACCTCCTCGCAGAACAGGACGCGCTGACCGTAACCGGTCGACGCTCGTAGCGGGGATCGGCCGCACGGAGGGGGCTGCCGCGTTGTTAACAGGGGTCCCCTGCTCTACCGCAGGCGTTAATCAGGGGCCCCTCCTTTCACCGCAGGTGGAGGACGTCGCCGGCGGCGAGGCGGAGTACGCCGGTTGGGCCGTCGACCAGGAGCTGACCGTCCGGGTCGACGCCGGTGGCGGTGCCGCGTACCTCGCGGCCGTCGGGGAGCAGAACCCGGACATCCCGGCCGACGGTGGCACAGGCGGACACGTACGCCTCCCGCAGGCCGCTGGCCACCGCGTCGCCGCCGGCCACGCGCCAGCGGTCGTACCAGTCGGCGAGCGAGCGGAGCAGGGCACGCAGCAGCGGGTCCCGGTCGGTGGCGGCGGCCCCAGCGAGCTGGAGCGAGGTGGCGGGCAGCCCGGTCGGGTTCGCTGGAAGTTCGTCGGCGCGCAGCGTGACGTTGAGGCCGATGCCGAGCACGATCGCGGGCGGCCCGGCCGGCGTGCCGCCCGGCACCGCCTCGGCCAGCACCCCGGCGCACTTGGCACCGTCGATCAGCAGGTCGTTGGGCCACTTCAGGCGGGCGTCCAGCTCGGCCAGCCGGGCCACCACCTCTACCAGCGCGACCCCGGCGAGCAGCGGCAGCCAGCCGTACCCCGCGGGTGGCACGGGCGACCAGCCGCGCTCCGCGACGGCCTCGCCGGGCCGGAGCAGGACACTGGTCGCGATGCCGGCCCGCGGCGGCGACTGCCAGACCCGGCCGCGCCGGCCCCGGCCGGTGGTCTGCCGCTCGGCGACCACCACCAGGCCCTCCGGCTCGCCGGCCGCGGCGGCCTCGACCACGTCGGCGTTGGTCGAGCCGGTCTCCGCGAGCAGTTCCAGGCGGCGCCACGGCCCGTGCGGGGCGACCAGCGCGCGCCGCAGCCGGGCCGCTGACAGCGGCGGGCGGTCCAGATCGGTGTACGGGGAGCCGGGCATCCCGCCAGCCTACGGCCCGGTCGGGTCGGGTCGCCGGGAAGCCCGTGAGGCGCACTGCACAACGGGGTCCGGCTGAACCGTCGTTATATTCCCTGGGTGACTACCGAGACCGGGATCAACATCCACACGACCGTCGGGAAGTTGGCGGACCTGGAACGCCGGGTCGACGAGGCGGTGCACGCCGGGTCGGCGCGTGCGGTCGAGAAGCAGCACGCCCGGGGGAAGAAGACCGCGCGGGAGCGGATCGAGATGCTGCTCGACGAGGGTTCGTTCGTCGAGTTGGACGAGTTCGCCCGGCACCGGTCCACGAACTTCGGCCTGGAGCGGACCCGCCCGTACGGTGATGGTGTGGTCACCGGCTACGGCACGGTCGACGGCCGGCAGGTGTGTGTCTTCGCGCAGGACTTCACGGTCTTCGGCGGATCTCTCGGTGAGGTGTTCGGCGAGAAGATCGTCAAGGTGATGGACCTGGCCATGAAGATCGGCTGTCCGGTCGTCGGCATCAACGACTCCGGCGGCGCCCGGATCCAGGAAGGCGTGGCCTCCCTCGGCCTCTACGGCGAGATCTTCTTCCGCAATGTACGGGCCAGCGGCGTCATCCCCCAGATCTCGCTGATCATGGGCCCGTGCGCCGGCGGCGCTGTCTACTCCCCGGCGGTCACCGATTTCACCGTGATGGTCGACCAGACCTCCCACATGTTCATCACCGGCCCCGACGTGATCAAAACCGTCACCGGTGAAGACGTCGGTATGGAGGAACTCGGTGGTGCCCGTACCCACAACACCCGTAGCGGCAACGCCCACTACCTCGCCAGCGACGAGCAGGACGCCATCGACTACGTCAAGACCCTGCTGTCCTACCTACCGTCGAACAACCTCGACGAACCCCCCGTGCACGACACCCCGGCCAGCCTGGACATCAGCGACACCGACCGGGAACTGGACACCCTGATCCCCGACTCGGCCAACCAGCCCTACGACATGCACCAGGTCATCGAACACGTCCTCGACGACGGTGACTTCCTTGAGGTCCAACCCCTCTACGCACAGAACATCATCGTCGGTCTCGGCCGTGTCGAAGGACGCCCCGTCGGCGTGGTCGCCAACCAGCCGATGCAGTTCGCCGGCACCCTCGACATCGCCGCCTCCGAGAAAGCCGCCCGCTTCGTCCGCACCTGCGACGCCTTCAACATCCCGGTGCTCACCTTCGTCGACGTGCCCGGCTTCCTACCCGGCACCGGTCAGGAATGGGACGGCATCATCCGCCGCGGCGCCAAACTCCTCTACGCCTACGCCGAAGCCACCGTCGCCAAGGTCACCGTCATCACCCGCAAGGCCTACGGTGGCGCCTACGACGTCATGGGCTCCAAACACCTCGGCGCCGACCTCAACTTCGCCTGGCCCACCGCACAGATCGCCGTCATGGGCGCGCAAGGCGCGGTCAACATCCTCTACCGCCAGGAACTCGCCAACGCCGAAGACCCCACCGCCACCCGCGCCGAAAAGATCGCCGAATACGAAGACACCCTCGCCAACCCCTACATCGCCGCCGAACGCGGCTACATCGACGCCGTCATCCCACCCCACCAAACCCGCACCCACATCACCCGCGCCCTACGCGTACTCCGCACCAAACGCGAAACCCTGCCCCCCAAGAAGCACGGCAACATCCCGCTCTGACGGTTCGTCCGCCTGATCCGCGTAACCCCGGGGAAGCTGGCCCCTCCCGACGCCGGGAGGCGGCGGCTTCCCTGAGGTTGCGTGGCGCCTGAGGGCCGAGGGCGGTCAGCAGCGGGAGTTCGCGGCGGGGCACATGCGTTCCGCCGCGACGGTGGCCAGGCGGCGCAGCTCGGGCTCGGTGCCGTCTCGACCGAGCTTGATCACCGAGACCAGGTCGCCGGCCCGGACGACCGCCGTGCTCGCGGGCGGCGACGGCGACCCGAACGCCTGACCGGTCTTCAGGTTCCGGGCCTGGCCGACCGTGTGCCGCAGCAGCACCGACTCGGTGCCGGCGAAGTTCCGGTCCACCACCTGCCAGCGGTGGATCACCTCGGCGTCGACCACCTCGCCCTGCCACTGGGTCGGCCCGCGGGACCGCCAGTTCTCGCAGGGCGCCAGCATCTTGTCGATCCCGGCGAAGAACCGTCTGCCCACCTCCGGCGCGACCCGGTAGACGTCCTCGGAGAGCACGAACTCGGCGGATGCGTTGTCGGCAACGGCGGAACGCGACCGCACCAGGGTCACCGAACGCGAGTAGCGCGACGACTCCCAACTCGCGGTGTGCCCCTGGCGCTTGTGGCACAGAAGCAGTTGGGCGTCGACCCGGACCGGCTCGTCCAGCCCCGCCTGGGTCAGCGCCTCGCTCTGCGTCCGCACGTCGGCCGGCCCGAGCAGCACGTCCAGCGGCACCTCGGCCAGTACCCGCTCGGACGGCGACGGTTCGGCCGTGGCCGCCACGGACGCCGGGGCCGTCGGCAGGCCGGGACGCGCGGCCACCGCGACGGCGGAGGCCGAGGTGACGGCGAGCACCGCCATGGCCGCCACCACCGCCGTACGCCGGCTGCGGCGCCGGGCCCGGGCCCGGATCTCGGCCGGCTCGGGCCAGCGGACGTCCCGCAGCTCCCGTTGCATCAGTTCGACGAACGCCAGGTCGTCGTCACGCATCGGTGGCCTCCTCCAGGTCCACGACCGCGAGCAGTCCGGCGAGCGCGGCGCGCCCCCGGGAGAGTCGCGCCTTCACCGTGCCGACCGGAGCCTCGGTCTCCCGGGCCACCTCGGCGACCGGCATGCCGAGCAGGTAGTAGAGCGCGAGGGCGGTGCGCTGCTCCTCGGGGAGCCGGCGCAGCGCGGCCACCACCTCGACCGTGTCGCTGTTGGGCGCGGGGGTCGTCTCCTCCGCCCCGTGCCGCAGGTACGCCCGAGCCCGGCTGCGCAGGCTGCGCCACCGACTCACCGCGATCCGGCTCGCCACCACCCGCACCCAGGCCTCCGGGTCGTCGTACCCGCGCACCGTCGACCAGCGCTGCCAGGCCCGGATGTACGCCTCCTGCACGGCGTCCTGGGCCTCGGCGAGATTGCCGGTGAGCGCGTAGACGAAGCCGAGCAGCCGCTGCCGGCTGCCCCGGTAGAACTCGTCGAACCCGTCGGCGTCCGACACCCTGCTACCTCCCCCGTCGCGGTCGCAGTGGATACGCCTGGCGCCGGGGGTGCGGTTGCCCGGTCGGCCGACCATTTTCTCCAGTTCGGCCAGGGAACCCCGTCGGCCGGGATCCGCTCGCCTGCCGGCCGACGGACAGCGATCCGGACCGCCGCGTTCGCCGGGCCGGCGCCGGCTGTCAGAGGGTGAGGCCCGCGTCGCTGAGGATCGGGCCGGCGAGCAGCAGCGCGCCGCCGACCAGGACGGCCAGGTTGACCAGGGCGAAGACGGCCACCCAGAACAGCGCCGGGAACGGGGTGAGCCGGGCGAGCTGGTCGGCGTCGGACTCGGGCATCCGGCCCCGGCTGCGTACCCGTTGCAGCTCGAACACCGGGCGTACGCCGCCGAAGAGCAGGAACCAGACCGACGTCCAGGCGAACGCCGCCTGCACCTGCGGCGACGCGTACCAGGAGACGGCGAGCACCACACCGCCGGTGACCAGCAGCGACAGCACACCGAACACGTTGCGGATCAGCACCAGCATGGCCAGCAGCAGCGCCACCGCGATCCAGAGCAGCAGGGTGATCCGGTTGCCGGCGAGCAGCCATCCCCCGGCGAGACCGATCAGCGATGGGGCGATGTACCCGGCGAGCAGGGTGAGGACCATTCCCGGCCCGGTGGGCCGCCCGGCGGAGAGGGTGAGCCCGGAGGTGTCCGAGTGCAGCCGGACGCCGCGCAGCTTCCGTCCGGTCAGCAACGCCGCCAGTGCGTGGCCGCCCTCGTGGGCGATGGTGACCGCGTTGCGGGCGACCCGCCAGGGCACCCGGGTGGCGACCACGGCCAGCGCGACTGCGGCGGTGATCAGCACCAGCAGCGGCGGCGGGGCGGGCTGCGCGCTCAGCAGCTTGTCCCAGAGGGTGGTGAGGCCGTCGATGAGGGGCATGGGCGGGCAGCCTACCGGCCCGAGCTGGCCCGCCCCGGCCGGCACTGGCCAGCCACCGAGGCAACGGTTCCCGTCTATGAAAAATTCTTCAGACACTCTTGCCGGAACGGGCACTTGTCTTCAATGATGGTCGTCAATTAGCTACCGTCCCAGGAGGCATCAATGGCTCGTACCAGAATCTCCCTGCGCCGGATGCTTACCGCCGGCCTCACCGTCGTCGCCACGGCAGCGGCGGCCCTCTTCGTCGGCGCCACGCCCGCCTCGGCCGCCACGGTCGCCGGCATCGACGTCTCCAACTGGCAGGGCAGCATCAACTGGACCAGTGTCCGCAACGCCGGCATCGAGTTCGCGTACATCAAGGCGACCGAGGGGACGACCTACAAGGACCCGTCCTTCAACACCAACTACCCCAACGCCTACTACGCCGGGGTGATCCGTGGCGCCTACCACTTCGCCCGGCCGAACCTGTCCGGCGGCGCCGCCCAGGCCGACTTCCTGGCCAGCAACGGTGGCGCCTGGTCGGCGGACAACCGCACCCTGCCCGCCGCGCTCGATTTGGAGGCGAACCCGTACAGCGGTGGTTACTGCTACGGCCTGAGCACCTCGGGAATGCGTACCTGGGTGAACGACTTCCTCAACCGGTACAAGGCCCGCACCGGCCGGTACGCGGTCATCTACACCACCACCAGCTGGTGGAACCAGTGCACCGGCAGTTGGACCGGCCCGTGGGCCAACAGCCCGCTGTGGATCGCCTGCTGGTGCGGTTCGGCCGGCACCCTGCCGGCCGGCGCGCCGGTCTGGAGCTTCTGGCAGTACACCAGCAGCGGCAGCGTCTCCGGGATCAGCGGCAACGTGGACCGGAACTACTGGAACGGTGACCGCAGCCGGCTGCTCGCGCTGGCCAACAACACCGCCTGACGGATCCCGAAAAACAGATCGGCGGCAGCGGGACAGCTGGTCCCGCTGCCGCCACCGTCGTCTCCGGCGCTCACCGACAGCAGGCCACGCGAATCACTGCCGCACCGGCACGAATCCGTCGGCGATGATTTTGAAGATGGGCTCGTTCGCCGCCCAGTCCTTCTCCGGGCAGTCCCAGCGGATCGCGTAACCCTTGTCGGGCGCCGTCACGAAACCCCGGTTTCGGACGTGAAGCTGCCGGCCACCCTCGGTGTAAATCCACTCCCAGTCAGCCGCCTCACGCCAGTAGTCCACCGAGACGATCTTGACGTGCTGGTATCCGGTGTAGTCCTTTTTCCGGCGCGCTTCCTGCTGGCGCCAGTCCGCCTCGGCGTCCTTGAGCGGCCGAGTGGTTTGGTCGATCAGCAGGGCGCGGCCTCGTCCGTCCTTGAATCTCACCCGCCAGTCCTCCGGACCAGATCCGAAGTGGCGGCGATAGTCCAGGCTGAACCCGGGCGGCACCGGCACCGAGAAACCAGTCTCGTCCTTGTACAGCTCCCAACCGGCCGGCAGGGCAGCACCCGATGCCAGGGTCTTCGACGGGGTCGGGCTTGGGGCGGCGCTGGTCGGGGCGGCCGACGTCGGCGGCGCGGCGCTGGTCGCGGACGGCGACGCGGAGGCGGCCGGGGTCGGAGCGCCCGGCTGCTCGGCGCCGTTGTCGTCGCCGCTGGTCAGCAGCGGCACGGCCACCGCGAGGCCGAGCACCAGGACCGCAGCCAGCGCGATGATCAGCAGGTTGCGCCGGTTGCGCTCCGGCTTCGTACCCGGAATGGCCGCGGCCCGTCCGGACGGCGGTGCCGGACTCACCGGCTCCGCCTGGGCGGATGCGCTCGGCGGGGCCGGCGGCTCCACCGGTGCCGCTGCCGGCGTGCTGTCGATCCGCGTCTCGTCGAGGGCGGGGTCGGATCCGTCCACCGCCGTTTCGACGTCGACGGGCTCCGGCGCGTCGAGCACCGGGGCGGCGTCGAGCTTCGTGGTCGGCTCGGCGGCCGGCGAGGCGAGCTTCGTGGTCGGCGGGTCGACGGCCGGCGGGGCCACCTTCGCGGTGGGCGTCGCGTCCAGGCTGTCGGGCACCTTGGCGGTCGCGTCGTCCGCCGTGCCGGCGGCGGCCGGGCCCTGGTCGGGCTTACGCGGAGCCGGGGTGGCCGGAGGCCGCCCGACGCGTTCGTCGGCCGGACGCGGCGCCGGCACCAGCGGTGGGCGCGGCTCACGCGGACCGTTCGGCCCCGGCCGGCGTACGCCGTCCAGCAGCGAGATGCTCCGCGCACGCCGCCCAGCGGCCTTACGGAGCAGGCGCTCCGCCACCTCGGCCGTGATCCGCTCGGCCGGATCCTTACGCAGCAGGCCCTGTAGGACCGGCTTGAGCGGCCCGGCGTTCTTCGGTGGCGGCAGCGGCTCGACGGCGAGTGCGGCCAGGGTGGCGATCGCCGACGGCCGGGCGTACGGAGACTTGCCCTCCACGGCGGCGTAGAGCGTCGCGCCCAGCGACCACAGGTCGGCCTCCGGCCCCGCCGTGCCGTCCCGGGCCCGCTCCGGCGCGATGTACGCGGGCGAGCCGAGCACCATGCCGGTACGGGTGACGTTCGGGTCGCCCGGGATGGTGGCCAGGCCGAAGTCGGTGAGCACCACCCGGCCGTCGTTGCCGATCAGCACGTTGCCCGGCTTCACGTCGCGGTGCATGATGCCGGCCTTGTGGGCGGCCTTCAGCGCGCCCAGCACCCCGAAACCGATCTGAACCGCCTTGGCCGGCGACACCGGCCCATCCTCGGCGAGGACGTCCTGCAACGACCTGGACGGCACGTACTCCATGACGATCCACGGATCGCCGTCGGTACGCAGCACGTCGAAGATGCGGACCACGTTGACGTTGTTCAGCCGGGCGATCGCCCGCGCTTCCCGCAGCGAGCGTTCCCGCATTTCGCGGCGCTCCTCCGGGGTGAGACTGGGCGGCGGGACCAGCTCCTTGATGGCCACGTCCCGGTGCAGCACCTCGTCACGTGCCTTCCACACGCGGCCCATGCCACCCTGACCGAGCGGCGAGATGAGCCGGTACCGGCCAGCGATAAGTTGGGGCAGCGCGTTCGACATCGCTGAAACCGTACCCGGCTGTTCCAACGGGCACATCGCCGGCACGCCACTGTGCGAGGAAGGTCAAGTTCTCGACGCGTACCCTGAAACTCATGTCTGCCGAAGAGCCGCTGTTCCGGATCGTCCGCGGGGTGCCCACCCCCGAGGAACTGGCCGCCCTGGTCGGCGCGATCGTTACGCGGACCCGACCGGCCGTGGCCACCGCGCCGGCCCCCGTATCGCGGTGGACGCGCAGCGCCCGTCCGGGGGGCGCGGCGCTCGTCGCCGGTCCCGGCGCGTGGCGCGCCTCCGGTCTGCCCCGCTGATACTGGGCACGACGGCTGCGCCCGGCCGTCGGCCGGGACTGCCAGGAACGCCGCCGAGCCGTTAACCTCACCCTGGGAAACCATGCGGTGACACAGAGGGAGGGCCGATGATCCCCGAGGAGGGCCGGCCGGCAGGCTGGCTACGAGGTTACGGCGGCATCGAGGCCGACATCCGACAGATGCGCGAGTTCGCCGATCGGCTCCAGGACGAGGTCACCCGCAACTACGCCCCGCACCTGTCGTACATCGCCGACGACATGAAGGCGCCGGTCCCCAACCCGGCCGACGCGTTCATCGAGCTGGTCCAGTTCCTCCAGGCCCACCACGAGACCCAGCAGGCCACCGTCCACACCGTATGGGACCTCGGCCCCGCCACCGGCCACCTCGCCGACGCCGCGGGCCGGATCGCCGATCAGTACGTGCACACCGACGCGTTCTCCGCCGCCCGGGTCGCCGACGTCGAGCGGGCCCTGGGCCGTTCCGGCATGGCCGGATCACGACCGCTCCCCGTGCTGTCCGATCCGACCTCGACGGTGGACGGGCCGGTGGTGCTGCCATGATCGAGCGGGGCCACGGCCGCACCTCGGGCCTCACCGACTGGCGGCTGATGAGCGTGCCCAGCATGTGGGCATGCCTGCAGGACCAGGAGACCACCGGGCAGTGGAAGCAGGTCGCCGGGTGGCGCAAGATCTGCGAACTCGCCCGGACGCACCTCAGCCGGCTCCAGGAATACCGCCGCGGCCTCGCCGAAGCCTGGCCGCCGGAGACCAATGCGGCCGCGCGGGCGTACCTCGCCGAGCTGGACCAGCTCATCGACAAGGCGCAACGCACCCACGACGCCGCCGCCACGAACCACGACGCGCTCGCGGCCGCCACGCGCGCCATCGCCAGCACCCGCGCCGACCTCAAGCCGATCTACGACGAGTACGCCGCCAAACTCCAACAGAAGCAGGCGTACGAGGCGACGCTCGCGGACCCGAAGGCGGTGGCCGGCAGCCGCCTGCCCGAACGGCCGCCGGTGACGGACGCGGACCTGGAGCAACTGAACATCCGGGCGCGGAGCCTGATGACGGGACTGAGCGGAGAACTCCAACAAGCCCAAGTAATGCTCCGCCAACCCCCACCCGCACCCAAGACATGGCCTGGACGAGAGCACCTCGACCCCGACGTCTACGGCAGCGCCGTCACTCCAGTTCTCCCACCGATCGTGCCAGTACCAATGGCATCTACTGGCCCTGAGTCACGAGCAAGCCGCAGATCGACTACGACTAGACCAGTTTCGCTGCCGACCGCCCCGCAGCCAGGGGTGGCATCTGGACCGGGGCCTGTCCTCGGTGGGGTCGACACCGGCCTCGCGTCTACACACGGCGGCCCGAACTTGCCGGGCACCTCACCACCCTCAGCGTCGGCCGGCAGCGTAGGAGTGCCACCAAGCCTGCCGCCGGTTTCCCATGCCGTAGGTCGTGTACCCAACTTTGGCTCCCAGAACGGACAACCGAATACAGCCAGCCGCTCAAATTCCGGAGGCGAGACTCACACCACTTCGCCTCGGCCGATGCCGCCAGGCGGCCTAATCGGCGGCACACCAGGACTCCGCGAATCCGGAGGGGGCGCAGTCTCGCCTCGCAGGGTCAACCCAGTAGGCGGCGTAATTGGGGGTGGCGGTGCAGGAACAGCACCGACAGGTGCTGCGGGTTCCCGCCCGGGTGTTGGCCGCGCCTTCCCTCCGAACGGGATGAGTGGCATGCCCCCAACGGGAGGCACGCTGGGAATAGGCCCACGAACATCGAACACCGGAGGGCCAGTCGGCCGGCCGGGCCGGAGCGAGCAAGGCGAGGTCAGGACTCATCGCTGGGACCCGGACAACCCGTGGGAAACCGACACTGGGGTCAACCCGGTTGTTCGCCCACCGAATGACCAAGATCCAATCGACCCTGGGCCTGCCATCGGCCTCGATCGGTGATGCAATATCGCATCTCCACCGCCTTTGGAGTTCTCATCGCCTTAATGCAGATAATCATGCCGGCGGTAACAGCCTCGGCCGCACCTCAGCCGTCCGGAGCCGAACAGGTCCGGGCAGATGAGTGGCACCTCGGTTTTCTGGGGGTAGCGAACGCCAACAGAATTAGCCGTGGCGCAGGCGTTACGATCGGCGTGCCAGACACCGGCGTGGATCCACATCCCGACTTGGCCGATAACCTGCTGCCTGGAATTGATATGACGGCGAGCGGCGACGGACGACGGGATCTGGATGGCCACGGCACTGCAATGGCTGGCCTCATTGCGGCCCATGGCCAAAGGGACGGAACTGGGACACTTGGCATAGCCCCAGAGGCGAAAATATTACCGATTCGCGGAAAGCCAGTCAGCGATGGAGGACACGCCGAACAGCTTGCGGCCGGCATAGAATATGCAGTACGACAGGGAGCGGACGTCATTTGCATCTCTGCCGTCACCCAGAGAAATGCTCGACTCGAACACGCGGTGAAAATGGCCCTCCGCGCAAATATTGTCATCGTCGCGGCAGCTGGAAATCGCCCGGATGACACAAGTGTGGGCTATCCTGCTTCTCAGGATGGCGTTATAGCCGTTGCCGGCGTTGACCGTCTCGGCAGGCACGCCGCAGTGTCAGTGACCGGGCCCGAGATCGATGTTGCGGCCCCTGCTGTCGACATCTACAGCACAAGTTATGACGGTAAGTACTCCAAGGGCACGGGAACTTCGGCAGCAACAGCCATCGTTGCCGGGGCCGCTGCCCTCGTCCGCTCGAAGTTCCCCAACCTGCCTGCTCGGGAGGTTGCGCATCGGCTGACTGCCACCGCTATCGACAAGGGACCGCCCGGCCGTGACGACGAGTACGGCTACGGCGTCATCGATCTGGTCGCCGCGCTCACCGCGGACGTGCCTCCACTCGGCTTCGAGTCGGTGGCGGCCACCCCACCCGCCTCGGCGCAGGCGACGGCACCGGGCGACAACGCAGGCGACGGCGCGACGGCGCGCGGGCTGGCGACGTTGGGCGTACTGGTGGCGGCGGGTGGCGGCTATCTGGTGTGGCGTCGTCGTCGCCGTGCCGACGACCCGCCGCCACGGATCAGCCGGTAGCGTCGGTGGGGTGTTGAGTTCCCTACCGCTGCGCCTCGTGCTCGCCTCGCAGAGCCCTGCCCGCCGCAAGCTGCTCCAGGCCGCCGGGATCGAACCGGACGTGTTGGTGAGCGGCGTCGACGAGTCGCAGGTGGTCAGCGACCGGGCAAAGGAGTTGTGCCTGGAGCTGGCCCGGCTGAAGGCGCAGGCGGTGCTGGGCCGGCTGCGCGCCACGCCGGACGAGCAGACGTTGGTGCTCGGCTGCGACTCGGTGCTGGCTTTCGACGGCGAGATCCTGGGCAAGCCGGCGGACGCGGCGGACGCCACCCGACGGTGGCAGCGGATGCGTGGGCGTAGCGGAGTGCTGCACACCGGGCATTGCCTGATCGACGCGGTCCACGAATCGCGGGCGGAGGGGGTCGCCTCGACGACGGTGCACTTCGCGGACATCAGCGACGAGGAGATCGCCGCGTACGTGGCGACGGGCGAGCCGCTGGCGGTGGCTGGGGCGTTCACCATCGACGGGCTGGGCGGGGCGTTCCTGACTGGCATCGAGGGTGACCCGGGCACGGTGGTGGGGTTGAGCCTGCCGCTGCTGCGTACGCTTCTCGGCGAGCTTGGGCTGAGCGTCACCGACCTGTGGACGAAGGTCGCGCCCGGCGGCCAGGAGATCGAACATCTCGGCTAACGTCCGACCATGAGCACGAAACCGTTGCCGCTGACTCCGGAACTGCACGCCTATCTTGTGGCGCACGGTTCCACGCCCGACGAGATCGTCCGGGAGTTGGCCGAGGAGACCTTGGCCGCCCTTCCCGCGCAGGCTGACATGCAGGTCGCACCGGAGCAGGCCGCGTTCCTGACCTTCCTCACCCGGCTGCTGGGTGTACGGCAGGCGGTGGAGGTGGGCACGTTCACCGGGCTCTCCTCGTTGGCGATCGCCCGGGGCCTCGCCGAGGGTGGCCGGCTGACCTGCTTCGACATCTCCGAGGAGTACACCGGGATCGCCCGCCGCTACTGGACCCGGGCCGGCGTGCAGGACCGGATCGACCTGCGGATCGGCCCGGCCGCGGAGACGCTGCGCCAGTTGCCGCAGGAGCGCTACCTGGACTTTGCCTTCATCGACGCCGACAAGGTCGGCTACCCGGTCTACTGGGACGAGTTGGTGCCCCGGATGCGGCCGGGCGCGGTCGTCGCGGTGGACAACACGCTGCGTGGTGGCCGGGTACTCGCCCCGCAGAACGCCGACGACCGGGCCATCGCCGCGTTCAACGACGAGATCCTCTCCGACGTCCGGGTTGACGTGGTCATGCTGCCCATCGCCGACGGGGTGACGCTCGCCAGAGTGCGCTGATCGACTCGGGTTGCGGCATCCTGCGGTGTCAGGCGCTGGGGAGACCACAGGTTGCCGCACAGCGAGTCGATCAAGCAAAGAGCGAGCGGGTTGGGCGGTCAGGCCGGGCGCGGGGCGCGTAGGACGCGGCCGAGCCGCACGGTGAGCAGCACGGACGCCGCGATGAAGCCGGGCAGCAGCAGGAAGGCGAGGTGCGGTCCGACCCCGTCGGCCACCCAACCGAGCGCGACCGGCGCGATCCCGAAACCCACCCCCATGGAGTACGACGACCAACCGGCCGCCTTGTCGGCGGCCGGCCCGGCGACGGCGAGCGCGATGGAGATTGCGAGGGGGTAGTGCAGGGCGTTGCCCAGGCCGAGCACGACCAGCCCGGTGACCGCGAGCCAGCCGATCGAGGCGGACCAGAACAGGGCGAACCCGGCCAGGGAGACGGCCAGCGCGCCGAGCAGCAGCGGCACCGGCGGCCAGCGCAGCGCGAACCGGCCGCCGGCCAGCCGGCCGACGAACATGCCGCAGACGATCGCGGCGACGGCCGCCGAGGCGCTGCCGGTGTCGAGCCCGGCGTGGGTACGGAGCACGTCGGCGGTCCAGAGTGACAGGCACACCTCGATCGAGCCGGTGGCCGACATCAGCACCCAGGCGATCCAGTACGCCGCCGACAGCCGGCCGGCCGCGCGGGTGCCGGCGGCGGATACACCGGTCCCGGCCGCGCCATCGGCGGGTGCGCCGATGCCGGCCAGTCGGGCGCGCACAGGGGCGGGCGGGCCGGCGGGTGCCCCGTCGGCCGGCTCCGCCCCCGCCGAGGCGGTCGCCCGGGCGGCAGACGACGCGGACACCCCGACGGCATCGACGGCATCGACGGCATCGACGGCATCGACGGTAGTCGAGGCGCTCACCACGGCCGGGGCGGCGGCAGCCGCGGCAGCGGGGGCGGCCTTCGGCAGGCGTACCCGGAAGGTCAGGGCGGCGAGGGCGACCAGCGCGATCAGCCCGACCTCGACGGCCATCGCCGGCCGCCAGCCGTGGCCGGCGTCCACGGCGGTGCCGATGACGAGCGGCGCGAGGATGCCCATGCCGGCGCAGGCGGCGTTGGCCTCGGTGAGCGCGGCGGGCGCGGCGGGTCCGTGGTGGGCGGTGAGCACTACGTTGACCCCGCTGATCACCATCATGCCGAAGGTGGCGATCACCGCGACCGCGGCCAGGGTGGCGGGCAGCGGGCGGAGCAGCCCGAGGGCGGCGACGCCGCCGGCCACGCCGGTGAGGCCGAGCCAGATGGCTGGGCCACGGCCGAGGCGGCGGGCGGCCGGCGCGAAGAGGGCCCCGCCGATCAGCGCGCCGACCGCGATGCCCGTGCTGTGCAGGCCGGCGACGGCGGCGCTGGTGCCCTGTTCGTCGCGGAGCAGGGGTACGACTGGGCCGAACCCGTAGAGGAAGAAGCCCCAGAGCCCGAGCTGGGCGTAGGCGAACCAGGTCGTCCTGTCACGGGTGAGGCGGGGCACCGGTACACGCTACGCGCGCAACCCCGGTGCCCCGCCGCTGCTGAGAGGCAGCTCTCGTCCGCTCAACGGTGGTGAGAGGGGAGCCCTTCTCTACCGCTGGCGTTAATAGGGGGCCCTTCCTTTCAGCTCAGCGGACGCTGCGGGCGAACTGCCGGGCGGCCCAGACCACGCCGGCGACGGCGAGCACCGCGATGATCGTCAGCCCCTGCCAGACCTTGTCGTTGCTGAGGTCACCGGCGAAGAGCGCCCGGACCCCGTCGACCGCCCAGGAGAACGGGTTCCAGTTGGCGATGCCCTGGAGCCAGCCGGGGGCCAGAGCGAGCGGCAGCAGGATGCCGGAGAGCAGCAGCACCGGCTGGGCGACGGTGTTCATCAGCGGGGCGAGCGCGTCCTCGCTCTTGACCTTGAGCGCGACGCCGTACGAGACGGCCGAGGTCATCAGCGCGATCAGGGCCAGCATCAGGTACGCCAGCAGCAGGTAGCCGATGAAGACGCGCAGGTCGAACAGGAGCGCCAGGAGCGTGATGATGATCGCCTGCGCGATCAGCGAGACCACGTCCCGCAGCGAGCGGCCGAGCAGCAGGGCGAGCCGGCTGACCGGGGTGACCCGGGACCGTTCGATCACCCCGGCGCGCAGCTCGGCGATCAGGCCGAAGCCCTGGAACAGGCCGCCGAAGATGGCCAGCAGCACCAGCAGGCCGGGAACGAAGATCTTGTACGCCGCGGCCTGGGTCGGCGCGTTCAGCGCCGCCTTGAGCAGCGGGGCGAAGAGCAGCAGGTACATCACCGGCTGGAAGACTCCGACGAAGACCCAGACCGGGTTGCGCAGCAGGAGCTGGGTCTGGCGCTGGAAGATCAGCCAGGTGTCGCGGGCGAATTTCATGACAGCTTCTCCGGAGGTCAGGACTCGCGCAGCGAGCGGCCGGTCTTGGTGAGGAAGACGTCGTCGAGGCTGGGGCGGTGCAGCTCGATGGAGCGCAGGTCCAGCCCGGCGCCGTCGAGACGGCGCAGCACCTGCGGGATGGCGGTGGCGCCCTCGTCCACATAGAGCCGCAGGCCGCCTTCGTCGACGGTCTCCAGCTTGTTGACGTACGCCTCGCTGTCGAGCAGCTCGGCGGCGCGCGGGGTGATGGCGGCGTCGAGACCGACCTGCACCACCTCGCCGGAGATCTCCCGCTTCAGCTCGGCCGGGGTGCCCTCCGCGACCACCTCGCCGTGGTCCATGATCGCGATCCGGTCGCAGAGCGCGTCCGCCTCGTCCAGGTAGTGCGTGGTGATGAAGACGGTCATCCCCTCGCTGCGCAGCCGGCGGATCTCGTCCCACATGTGGGCGCGGCTCTGCGGGTCGAGGCCGGTGGTCGGCTCGTCGAGGAAGACGATCTTCGGCTCGTGGATGATGCCGAGCGCGATCTCCACCCGGCGGCGCTGGCCGCCGGAGTACGTCTTGCACTTGCGGTCGGCGTACTCGGTGAGCTGGAAGGCGTCCAGGGCCCGGGTGGCACGCCGGTGGGCCTCGGCCTTGGAGATGCCGTAGAGCCGGGCGTGGAGCACCAGCTCCTCCCGGGCGGTGGACTCGTCCCACGTGCTGCCGCCCTGGGCCACGTAACCGATCCGGCGGCGCACCTCGGCCGGATCCTTGCGCAGGTCGGCTCCGGCGATGGTGGCCTCGCCGCCGTCGGGCTCGATCAGGGTGGCGAGCATCCGCAGGGTGGTGGTCTTGCCGGCCCCGTTGGGGCCGAGGAAGCCGAAGATCTCCCCCTCGGCGACGTCGAGGTTGACGCCCCGGACCGCGTCCACGGTCTTCGTCTCGCGACCCGCGCGGGAGCGGAACGACTTCCGCAGCCCCCTGGTCTCGATCATGTCTGCTCCTGGTCGTCCGGGCCGGGCGTGACCGGCCGCCGATCGTCCACACAGAGGGCACGCGGCTCCCCTGCGGTGGCGCCGAGACTAACGCGATATAGCTCTTGTGGTCAACGTTGATTATTCCGCGTTGTGGCCGTCGGGCGCCCCGCCCGTCCAGCCGGACCAGCCCTCGGCTCCCTCCATTGCAGAGGGCAGGTACGACACTCCCGACTCGATCCGCTCGGCGATCCGGTCACACCAGGCCATCTCCGCCTCGCCCCGGGCCAGCCACAGCTCGAACATCCAACCGACGTGCACGGGCTTGCGGTTGCGCACCCAGTCCGACTCCAGCGAGGCACGCATCGACTCGATCCCGGCCCGGATCAGGTTGGCCCGGTTACGCAGGGCCGCCGCCGCCTCGTCGCGCGGCATCGCGGGCAGGAAGGAGAACGCCGCCGCGAAGGGGTCCGGCGGCTCGTGCAACTGCCACCACTGCGCCCGTAGCAGGGCCTCGAACTCCTCGTCACCCTTGGCGGTCACCTCATAGGTGGTGCGGGCGGGACGGGAGCCGACCTGCTCCGTCGACACCGCCCGGAGCAGCCCCTCGTCGGTGAGCTTGCGCAGCGCGTGATAGATCGACCCGGGTTGCACGTTGGCCCACTTGTCCGCGCCCCAACTCAGCAGCTCACGGCGTACGTCGTAGCCGTGCACCGGCTGCATCCACCTGGCCAGGCCGAGAATCATCATCCGTGTTGCCGACACCGGACAAGCGTAATAAGCAAATTTGACTAAAGCGCGATTGGGGGGTGCCCTATCCCACACTGAGCGATCGTTAGGGGCCGAGGGCCGGCCGATAAACTCCCGGCATCGACCTCCGGGGAGGAGCCACCAAGATGCGCAAGGTACTCATCGCAAACCGCGGCGAGATCGCCGTACGCGTCATCCGCGCCTGCCGCGACGCCGGCCTGGCGAGCGTCGCCGTCTACGCGGACTCCGACCGGGACGCCCTGCACGCCACCCTGGCCGACGAGGCGTACGCCCTGGGCGGCGACACCGCCGCCGACAGCTACCTGCGCATCGACAAGCTGATCGACATCGCCGCCCGGTCGGGCGCCGACGCGGTGCACCCCGGCTACGGCTTCCTCTCCGAGAACGCCGACTTCGCCCAGGCCGTCATCGACGCCGGGCTGACCTGGATCGGCCCGACCCCGCAGGCGATCCGCGACCTCGGCGACAAGGTGACCGCCCGGCACATCGCCCAGCGCGCCGGTGCACCCCTGGTCCCCGGCACCCCGGACCCGGTCGGCAACGCCGACGAGGTGATGGCCTTCGCGATCGACCACGGCCTGCCGGTCGCCATCAAGGCGGCCTTCGGCGGCGGCGGGCGCGGCCTCAAGGTGGCCCGCACCATGGAGGAGATCCCGCAGCTGTTCGAGTCGGCCACCCGCGAGGCGGTCGCCGCGTTCGGCCGGGGCGAGTGCTTCGTCGAGCGTTACCTGGACCGGCCCCGGCACGTCGAGGCGCAGGTCCTCGCCGACCAGCACGGCAACGTGATCGTGGTCGGCACCCGGGACTGCTCACTCCAGCGGCGGCACCAGAAGCTGGTCGAGGAGGCCCCCGCACCGTTCCTCACCGACGCCCAGCGCGCCCAGATCCACAACAGCGCCAAGGCGATCTGCCGGGAGGCTGGCTACCACGGCGCCGGCACGGTGGAATACCTGGTCGGTGTCGACGGCACCATCTCCTTCCTGGAGGTCAACACCCGGCTCCAGGTCGAGCACCCGGTCACCGAGGAGACCGCCGGCATCGACCTGGTCCGCGAGCAGTTCCGCATCGCCGACGGCGAGAAGCTGCGCTTCACCGAGGACCCGACCCCGCGCGGGCACGCCATCGAGTTCCGGATCAACGGCGAGGACCCGGGCCGCAACTTCCTGCCCGCCCCGGGCACGATCACCGCGCTGCGGCTGCCGAGTGGGCCGGGCGTCCGGGTGGACACCGGCATCTCGGCGGGCGACGTGATCGGCGGCAACTTCGACTCGCTACTGGCCAAGGTGATCATCACCGGGGAGACGCGTACGGAGGCGCTGGAGCGGGCCCGCCGGGCGCTGGACGAGATGGTCGTCGAGGGCATGGCCACCGCGCTCCCGTTCCACCGCCTGGTGGTCCGGGACGAGGCGTTCACCGCCGAGCCGTTCACCGTGCACACCCGGTGGATCGAGACCGAGTTCGACAACACCGTCCCGGCGTTCACCGCCCCGGCCGGCGCGGTCGAGGGCCCGGCCGAGCGCGAGACCGTCGTGGTCGAGGTCGGTGGCAAGCGGCTGGAGGTGGTACTGCCCGCCGGCCTCGGCGCGGGTACGGCCTCCGCCGCGCCCGCCGCGAAGAAGCCGGCCCGCCGGGGTGGCGGCGCGAAGGCCGGCGCGGCGGCCAGCGGCGACACGCTCACCTCCCCCATGCAGGGCACCATCGTCAAGATCGCCGTCGGGGACGGGGACACCGTCGCCGAGGGCGACCTGGTCGTCGTCCTGGAGGCGATGAAGATGGAGCAGCCGCTGCACGCCCACAAGGCGGGCACCGTCAGCGGCCTGGCCGCCGAGGTCGGTGCGGTCATCACCGCCGGCGCCCCGATCTGCACCATCGCCTGAGCGGTAAGGAGGGGCCCCTTCTTAACGTCTCCGGCATAGGAAGGGCCCCCTCCTAACAGCGCAGCCCGGACTCAGCGGAGCGCGACGTCAGCGGAGCGCGACGGCCGCCTCGGCGCGGACGGCGTCGGTGAGGGCGTCGAGGAGCCGGGACTCCAGGCGCCAGTGCTGCCAGTAGAGCGGCACGTCGACGTGCCGCCCCGGATCGAGATCGAGGCAGGAGCCGTCGGCCAGATCCGGCTCGGCCAGCCGCTCCGGGACCAGCCCCCAGGCGAGGCCGCACCGGATCGCCTCGCTGAACGCCGGCACCGACGGCACGTGGTGCACCGGCGGGTCGAGTTCCCGGCCGGTCACCGCCCGCAGGAAACGGTGCTGGACCCGGTCCTTGCGGTCGAAGACGAGCACCGGCGCCCTGGCCAGCGCCTCGACCGCCAGCCCGTCGGGAAACCAGCGGGCGACCAACGCCGGGGCGGCGAGCGCCCGGTAGCGCATCGCACCGAGCGGGCGTACCCGGCAGCCCTGCACCGGCTCCCGCTGGGCGGTCACCGCCGCCAGCACCGCGCCGTCGCGCAGCAGCTCGGCGGTGTGGTCCTGGTCGTCCTGGCGTACGTCGAAGCAGACCGCCAAGTCCGCCGGGACCCGGGCCAACGCGGGCACGAACCAGGTGGCCAACGAGTCGGCGTTGACCACCACGGGCACCCGGGTGGGCCCGGCCGCCCCGTCCACCACGCCGCGCGCCTCGGCGACCGCCTCCCGCTCCAGCAGCGTCAACTGGACCGCCAGGCGGAGCAGCGGCTGCCCCGCGTCGGTCGCCTGGCAGGGGCGGCTGCGCCGGACCAGCACCTGGCCGACGACCTCCTCCAGCGCGCGGATCCGCTGGCTCACCGCCGACGGGGTGACATGCAGCACGCGCGCCGCACCCTCGAAGCTGCCCTCGCCGACCACGGCGGCCAGGGTGCGTAGCTGGGTCGTGTCGAGCCCTTCCATCAGCACATCTTATGGAGCTTCAGAAAGATTAGTTGGACTGCACCTGGCGCCGGTCCCTAGCTTCTGACCCGTGCCCGACCCACTCCCCTCGGCCGTCGCCGGGTTCTCCGTATCGCTCGCGTTGATCGTCGCCATCGGCGCGCAGAACGCCTTCGTGCTCCGTCAGGGGCTCCGCCGTGAGCACGTGCTGCCCGTGGTGGTCGTCTGCGCCGCCTCGGACGCCCTGCTCATCACCGCGGGCATCACCGGCCTGGGCACCGCCGTGGCGGACCGGCCGGGGCTGCTCTCCGCCATCCGCTGGGCCGGGGCCGCGTTCCTGCTCGGGTACGCCGTGCTCGCCGCCCGCCGGGCGCTGCGTCCGGGCACCCTCACCCCCACCGACCGTCCCCCGACCACCCTTCGGGCGGCCCTGCTGGCCTGCCTGGCCTTCACCTACCTCAACCCGCACGTCTACCTCGACACCGTGCTGCTGCTCGGCGGCGTGGCGCAGCAGTACGAGCAGCGTTGGGCGTTCGGCGTCGGCGCGGCCGCGGCCAGCGCGGTCTGGTTCACCGCACTCGGCGTCGGAGCACACCGGCTGGCGCCGTTGCTCGCCCGTACCGCCGCCTGGCGGGTGCTCGACGGCGCGGTCGCCGTCGTGATGACCGGGACCGCCGCGGCGCTGCTGCTCGGTTGAACGCGACCGGAGGGTGTTTTCCGTGACCATCGCGGGCCGGGACGGGTGACGGCCGGGAATGATGTTCCGGTGCGGTTCCTTCATGGCGCGGTTCCCGCGCACGACCTGACCTACAACGACGTCTTCATGGCCCCCAACCGCTCCGAGGTGGGCTCCCGGCTCGACGTCGACCTGGCCTCCGGAGACGGCACCGGCACGACCATCCCGCTGGTGGTGGCGAACATGACGGCCGTCGCCGGCCGGCGGATGGCCGAGACCGTGGCCCGCCGGGGTGCCGTCGCGGTGATCCCCCAGGACATCCCGATCGAGGTGGTGGCCAACGTCGTCGCCTGGGTCAAGCAGCGGCACCTGGTGCACGACACGGCGATCACCCTCGGCCCGACCGACACCGTCGGCGACGCGATCCACCTGCTGCCGAAGCGCGCGCACGGCGCGGTGATCGTGGTGGACGAGGCGGGCCGGCCGCTCGGCGTGGTCACCGACGCGGACACCGTGGGCGTGGACCGCTTCGCCCAGCTCCGGCACGTGATGTCGACCGAGCTGCACACCGTGCCGGCGGACGCGGACCCGCGTACCGGCTTCGACCGGCTCTCCGCCGGGCGGCGGCGGCTCGCCCCCGTGGTGGACGCCGAGGGGCGGCTGGTCGGCGTGCTGACCCGGCCGGGCGCGCTGCGCGCCACGCTCTACAAGCCGGCGGTGGACGACCGGGGCCGGCTGCGGATCGCCGCCGCGGTGGGCATCAACGGCGACGTGACCGGCAAGGCCAGGGCACTGCTGGAGGCCGGGGTGGACACCCTGGTCGTGGACACCGCGCACGGCCACCAGGAGCGGATGCTCTCCGCGCTGCGGGCGGTCCGCAAGCTCGACCCGGCCGTTCCGATCGCGGCCGGCAACGTGGTCACCGCCGACGGCGTACGCGACCTGGTCGAGGCCGGTGCCGACATCGTCAAGGTCGGTGTCGGGCCGGGCGCGATGTGCACCACCCGGATGATGACCGGCGTGGGCCGGCCGCAGTTCTCGGCGGTGCTCGACTGCGCCGCGGCGGCCCGGTCGCTGGGCCGGCACGTCTGGGCCGACGGCGGCGTACGGCACCCCCGGGACGTGGCGCTGGCCCTGGCGGCGGGCGCCTCGAACGTGATGATCGGCTCCTGGTTCGCCGGCACCTACGAGTCCCCCGGCGACCTTTACACCGACGCGGACGGCCGGCGCTACAAGGAGAGCTTCGGCATGGCGTCGTCCCGGGCGGTCAGCGCGCGTACGGCCGAGGACAGCGCGTTCGAACGGGCCCGGAAGGCGATCTTCGAGGAGGGGATCTCCTCGGCCCGGATGTACCTGGACCCGACCCGGCCGGGTGTGGAGGACCTGATCGACGAGATCGTCTCCGGGGTACGCAGCGCCTGCACCTACGCCGGTGCGCGCAACCTGGAGGAGTTCCACGAGCGGGCTCTGGTCGGCGTGCAGAGCGCCGCCGGCTACACGGAGGGCATGCCGCTGCCGACGAGTTGGTGAGCTCACACGGCGAAGAGACGGTGGATGACCGCCCCGGCGGCGGCGCGCGGGTCGTCGCCCACCCGGGGCGGCAGCACGCCGGCGAGCCAGAGCGTGGCGAACCCGTGCACGATGGACCAGGCGGCCATGGCGTCTCCCTGCGGGTCCGCCGCGGTCGCGCGTCCCGCCGGCAGCCGGGCCACCCCCGAGTGCAGCGCCGCGCCGGAGCGATCCCGGGCCGCCCGCGCCTCGGGCGCGTCCCAGTGGTAGAGGTCGCGGCGGAACATCACCTCGAAGTGCGCCCGGTGCCGGACCGCGAAGTCGACGTACGCCACGCCGGCCGCCAGCAGGTCGTCGCCGGCCCCCTCCAGCGCCTCGGCCAGCAGGCCGAAGCCCTCGACGGCGAGCGCGGTGAGCAGACCGGCCTTGTCGCCGAAGTGGTGGGCGGGGGCGGCGTGTGACACGCCGGTACGGCGGGCCAGGTCGCGCAGGCTGACCGCCCCCGGCCCCGACTCCTCGATCACCTCGATCGCGGCCGCGAGCAGAACACGACGCAGGTCGCCGTGATGGTAGCCGCGAGTCTCCGTCATGCCGCAATCCTATCTTGTCATTGACAAGATCTCCCGTCGGCGGGAATCTTTACAACGACAAGATTCCCGATCCCAAGGAGATGCCGGCATGGCACCCCTGATCGCCCTGCTCCTCGGCACCACGCTCGCGCGGCTCGCCGGCCTGGCCGGAGTGGACGCGCTCGACGGCTGGCACCCCGCCCTGCGGGTGGGGCTCGCCCTGATGTTCCTGGTGACCGGCGGCGCCCACTTCGGCTCCCGCCGTCGGGCCGACCTGATCGCGATGGTGCCGCCCCGACTCCCTCGACCCGCGCTCCTCGTCACCGCGACCGGCGTGCTGGAACTGACGGGGGCGGTGGCATTGCTCGTCCCGGCCGCCGCCCGTCCGGCGGCGGCCGGGCTGGCCCTGCTCATGATCGCCATGTTCCCGGCGAACGTCTCCGCGGCCCGCCGGAAGCTCACCCTGGCCGGCCGCCCGGTGACCCCGCTCGGCGTACGCACGGTGTTGCAGATCGTTTTCGTCGCCGCCGCCCTCCCAATTTCGTTTGGAGCCTGACGATCAGGGGTCTAACGTGGCCGCGTGAAGATGGAACCGCTCGTCCGCTTCCCCGACGCCCTGCACCACGCGCCGCTCGGTCGGCTGATCGCGATCGCCGGGCATCTGGTCGAGCAGCACTGGGGGCGTTACCTGGCCGAGCACCACGGGCTCACCTCGGCCGGCATGCGGGTGCTGTTCATCCTGGCGGGCACCGGCGAGAGCACCCACCGGGAGGTCGCCGAGCGGTGCTTCGTCCGCCCGGCAACCCTCACCGGGATCGTCGACACCCTCGAACGGGACGGGTTCGTCGAACGCCGCCGGGACGTCAACGACCGACGTAGCGTCCAACTCACGCTGACCGACAAGGGCCGGGAGCACGCCCAGGCCCTCATTGAAATGATCCACAGTGACCGGCCGCTCACCTCCGTCGACGCCGACCCGGCCAAACGGGCAGTGATCCGTGAGTTCCTCGCCGAACTCATCACGACGATGTCCGACGGGGCCATCGGCCGGTTGAACCCAGACAAGGAATCCACCGACATGACACGGGGGCCCCGGCTGTGCTGATCCGCCTACTCCGTAACCACTTACGCCCGTACCGGAGGCCGCTGGCCGCCGTGGTGGCGTTCCAGTTCGTCGGCACGATGGCCTCGCTCTACCTGCCGAGCCTCAACGCCGAGATCATCGACCGGGGCGTGGCCGTCGGCGACACCGGCCAGATCATGCGTACGGGCGGCTGGATGCTGCTCGTCAGCCTGCTCCAGATCGCCTGCTCGATCGCCGCCGTCTACCTCGGCGCGAAGACCGCGATGGGGTTCGGCCGCGATGTCCGGGCCGCCATCTTCAGCCACGTCAACCGCTTCTCCGCCCGCGAGGTGGCCCGGTTCGGGGCACCCTCGCTGATCACCCGGAACACCAACGACGTTCAGCAGGTGCAGATGCTCGTCCTGCTGACCTGCACCATGCTGGTGGCCGCGCCGATCATGAGCATCGGCGGCGTGGTGATGGCGCTCCGCGAGGACGTCGGGCTCTCCTGGCTGATGCTGGTGTGCGTGCCGGTCCTGGCGGTCGCCCTGGGCCTGGTCATCCGGCGGATGGTGCCGGGCTTCCGGCTGATGCAGACCCGGATCGACACGGTGAACCGGGTGCTGCGCGAGCAGATCACCGGCATCCGGGTGGTCCGCGCCTTCGTCCGCGAGCCGTACGAGACGGAGCGCTTCGGGGTCGCGAACGGCGACCTGACCGCGACCGCGCTGCGGATCGGCCGGCTCCAGGCACTGATCTTCCCGCTGGTGATGCTGGTGCTCAACGTCTCCAGCGTCGCGGTGCTCTGGTTCGGCGCCGGCCGGGTGGACTCCGGCCAGATCGAAATCGGCGCGCTGACCGCGTTCCTCCAGTACCTGATGCAGATCCTGATGGCGGTCATGATGGCCACCTTCATGCTGATGATGGTGCCCCGCGCGTCGGTCTGCGCCGAGCGCATCGTGGAGGTGCTGGACACCGAGTCCTCGGTGGCGCCGGCTGCCCGGCCGGTGACCGAGGTGTCCGCCCGGGGCGAGCTGGAACTGCGCGGGGTCGGCTTCCAGTACCCGGGGGCGACCGCCCCGGTGCTGCACGACATCTCGTTCCGCGCCGAGCCCGGGCGGACGACGGCGATCATCGGCTCCACCGGCGCCGGCAAGACCACCCTGCTCACCCTGATCCCGCGGCTGGTCGACCCGACCACGGGGATGGTCCTCGTCGACGGGGTGGACGTCCGCGAACTGGCCCCGGACGAGCTGTGGCGGCGGATCGGGCTCGTGCCGCAGCGACCGTACCTGTTCAGCGGCACGGTCGCCAGTAACCTGCGGTACGGCAACCCGGACGCCTCCGACGCCGACCTCTGGGCGGCGCTGGAGATCGCCCAGGCCCGGGAGTTCGTCGCCGAGATGCCGGGCGGCCTGGACGCGCCGATCGCGCAGGGCGGCACGAACGTCTCCGGCGGTCAGCGGCAGCGACTGGCGATCGCCCGCGCACTGGTCCGCAAACCGGAGATCTACTTGTTCGACGACTCTTTCTCCGCGCTCGACCTCGGCACGGACGCCCGGCTGCGGGCCGCCCTGAAACCGGTCACCGCGGAGGCGGCGGTGGTGATCGTGGCCCAGCGGGTCTCCACGATCATCGACGCCGATCAGATCCTCGTGCTCGAGGACGGAGGCGTCGTCGGGATGGGCCGACACGAGGACCTGCTCCAGACCTGCCCCACGTACGCCGAGATCGTGGCGTCCCAGCAGACCGCGGAGGTGGCGGCATGAGCGAGCGTCAGCGAGCGAATCATCAACACAGCGCCGTGGTGCCTCATGGCGACGCCGAGCGAAGCGAGGTGGCGGCATGAGCGAGCGTCAGCGAGCGAATCATCAGTGCAGCGCCGTGGTGCCTCATGGCGACGCCGAGCGAAGCGAGGTGGCGGCATGAGCGCTGTCAAGCAGAAGGAGACGCCGAAGCGGCTGCCACCGGCCGGGCGGCGCGGCGGCGGCGGTCCGCCGCACATGGGCATGGGCATGCCCGCCGAGAAGGCGATGAATTTCGGGCCGTCCGCCCGGCGGCTGTTGGGGCGGCTCCGGCCGCACCGGGTGCAACTGACCGGCGTGCTCGCGCTGGCCGTGGCGAGCGTCGGGCTCAGCGTCATCGGGCCGAAGGTGCTCGGCCACGCCACCGACCTGATCTTCAGCGGGGTGATCGGCCGGCGTCTGCCCGAGGGCACCACCACCGAGCAGGCGGTGGCCGCGGCCCGGGCATCCGGCAACGGCAACTTCGCCGACATGCTGGCCAAGATGCACGTGGTGCCCGGCGTCGGCATCGACTTCGCCGCGCTGGGCCGGGTGCTGGCCCTGGCGCTGGCGCTCTATGTCGGGGCCGCCGTGCTGATGTGGGCGCAGGGCTGGGTGCTCAACGGCGTGGTGCAGCGGACGATCCTGCGGCTGCGCGCCGAGGTGGAGGACAAGCTCAACCGGCTGCCGCTGCCCTACTTCGACCGGCAGCCCCGCGGCGAGTTGCTCAGCCGGGTCACCAACGACATCGACAACATCTCGCAGACCCTCCAGCAGACGCTGAGCCAGCTGGTCACCTCGCTGCTCACCGTCGTCGGCGTACTGGCCATGATGGTCTGGATCTCGCCGCTGCTGGCGCTGGTGGCCCTGGTGGCGGTGCCGCTGTCGGTGGTGGTCACCGGCCAGATCGCCAAGCGGTCGCAGGGCAAGTTCATCGCCCAGTGGACGCACACCGGCGAGCTGAACGGGCAGATCGAGGAGGCGTACACCGGCCACGAGCTGGTCAAGGTCTTCGGCCGGCAGAAGGAGGTGGAGGCCGCCTTCCACGCCAAGAACGAGCAACTGTTCCAGGCGAGCTTCGGCGCGCAGTTCGTCTCCGGGATCATCATGCCGGCGATGTTCTTCATCGGGAACCTCAGCTACGTGGCGATCGCCGTGGTCGGCGGCCTACGGGTGGCCTCGGGCACGATGAGCCTCGGCGACGTGCAGGCGTTCATCCAGTACTCGCGACAGTTCACCCAGCCGCTCACCCAGGTCGCCTCGATGGCGAACCTGCTCCAGTCCGGGGTGGCCTCGGCCGAGCGGGTCTTCGCCGTCCTCGACGCCGAGGAGCAGACCCCGGAGCCGGCGCGACCGGCCCGGATCGCCGACCCGCACGGCCGCGTCGAGTTCGAGCACGTCTCCTTCCGGTACGCCCCGGACAAGCCCCTGATCGACGACCTGTCCCTGGTCGCCGAGCCCGGGCACACGGTGGCCATCGTCGGCCCGACCGGTGCCGGCAAGACCACGCTGGTCAACCTGATCATGCGGTTCTACGAGCTGGACGCGGGCCGGATCACCCTGGACGGGGTGGACATCACCACGATGCGCCGGGACGAGCTGCGCGGCCGGATCGGCATGGTGCTCCAGGACACCTGGCTCTTCGGCGGAACCATCCGCGACAACATCGCGTACGGGCGGCCGGGCGCCACCGAGGAGGAGATTCTGGCGGCGGCCCGGGCCACCTTCGTGGACCGGTTCGTACGCAGCCTGCCCGACGGGTACGACACCGTGATCGACGAGGAGGGCAGCAACGTCAGCGCGGGCGAGAAGCAGCTCATCACGATCGCCCGGGCGTTCCTGGCCGAGCCGTCGCTGCTGATCCTCGACGAGGCGACAAGTTCGGTGGACACCCGCACCGAGGTTCTGCTCCAGCGGGCGATGGCGGCGCTGCGTTCGGATCGGACCAGCTTCGTCATCGCGCACCGGCTCTCCACCATCCGCGACGCCGACCTGATCCTGATGATGGAGCAGGGCCGGATCGTCGAGCAGGGCAGCCACGACCAGCTCCTCGCCGCCGACGGGGCGTACGCCCGGCTGTACCGGTCGCAGTTCACCGGCGCGGTGATCACCGACGAGATCCCGGCACCGCCGACCGGGGGCGCGCCGGCCGGGACGCTCCCGGCGGCCGCGCCGGCCAAGAACTGACGTGCATCGGGTGACCGGCCTGGCGCCGGCTTCCCACCCTCAGGGCGGGAAGCCGGCGCCGGCCGGTGCCCGGAGAGCCGGTCAGGATCCCGGCGGTGGCCCGGACCGGCGGCCGTCAGGTGGCCGGGAGCAGGCCGGCCGAACGGGCGGCGACCACCCGCCCGATCAATCCCAGCGCGTCGGCCACCGGCATCGGGTCGAGCCCACGGCCGTCGCGCAGGCGCAGGGACACCGACCCGTCGGCCGCCTCCCGGGGGCCGACCACCCCGACGTACGGAACCTTCCGGCGGGCCGCGTCCCGGATCCGGGCGCCCAGCGAGCCGGCCAGTTCGACCTCGGCCCGCAGCCCCGCCGCCTCGGCCCGGCGGCACAGGTCGACGGCCGGGTCCGCCTGGCCGTCGTCGACGGGGAGCAGCACCAGCTGCACCGGGGCGTACCAGGCCGGGAAGGCACCGGCGTGCACCTCGATCAGGTACGCGAAGAGCCGTTCCATGCTGCCGACGAGGCTCCGGTGCACCATCACCGGCCGCTTCCGGCTCCCGTCCGCGGCGGTGTACGACAGGTCGAACTTCTCCGGCTTGTCGAAGTCGAGCTGGATGGTGGAGATGGTCGACTCCCGGCCGGCCGCGTCGACGATCTGGATGTCGATCTTCGGTCCGTAGAAGGCGGCCTCGCCCGGCCCCTCGGTGAAGTCGACCCCGTCGAGCGCCTCGCGGAGCAGCTCCTCGGCCCGCGCCCACGAGCGGTCGTCCCCGACGTACTTCTCGCCCGGCCCGCGCAGCGACAGCCGGAACCCGGCCGGCCGTACGCCGAGCGCGGCGTGCGCCTCGCGGATCAACCGGAGGATCTCGTGCACCTCGTCACCGACCTGCTCCAGCGCGCAGAAGTTGTGCGCGTCGTTGAGGGAGATGGCGCGTACCCGGGCGAGACCGCCGAGCACCCCGGAGCGCTCCGCCCGGTACATTCCGCCCAGCTCGCCGACGCGCAGCGGCAACTCCCGGTAGGACCGGCCCCGGGCCCGGTACACCAGCGCGTGGTGCGGGCAGAGCGCCGGCCGGAGCACGAACTCGTCGTCGGCGGAGAGCCGCATCGGCGGAAACATGTCATCGGCAAAGTAGCCCAGGTGCCCGGAGAGCTCGAACAGCTCCCGCCGGCCCAGCGGTGGCGAGTAGACGTGCCGGTAGCCGGCCCGGCGCTCCAGCTCCCGTACGTACTCCTCGACGGCGTGCCGGGCGGCGGCGCCGGCCGGCAGCCAGATGGGCAGGCCGGCGCCCGCGAGCGGGTCCGAGGCGAACAGCTCCAGGTCCCGGCCGAGCCTGCGGTGGTCGATCATGTCGCTCTCCTTGATCGGGTACGACCCGGAGGCGAGCGGGCCCGGAACGCCGCGAGGCCCCGGGGCGGTTCGCCCCGGGGCCTCGTCGACGGAAACGTCAGTGCGGCGCGCCGGGGATTCCCGGCGTCGTGGTCACCACCGCGCTGCGCATACGGCGACCGTACGACCGGCACGGCACCCGGGGCGAGCGGTTTTCCGGCCGCCACCGCCGTCCGTACGAGGTCAACGCTTCTCGCAGGCGATGCCGTCCCGGTCCCGGTCCAGGTGGGTGTTCTTCGCGTAGATCGCGTTGGACACCTTGAAGTTGGTGACCGGCTTGGTCTTGCCGCGGACCTTGTCCTTCGCGCCCTTCTTGCCCACGCCGTGCTTGTAGACCTTGTTCAGTGCGGTGCAGTTCTTGTATCGCTTTGCCGCCGCCTCCGCCGGGCCGACGGCGACGAAGGTGCTGCCGCCAAGCGCCAGGGACAGGGCCAGCACACCCCGAACGAGCCTGGAAACCATCGAGGAGCCTCCCGAATGGGATTGTCGGTTGAGCCCGGGATCGTATCCGGCGGCTACCTCGAAGGGGATGTGCTGTCGGAGGTCCGACAACGATGCTGTGGGGCGGGTCGCCGGCACGGGACCTGCCGGCGACCCGCGGCGGCCCGGTCGTCGGGGACGGGGGTCCGACGGGCGGGACCGCGTTCCGACAACGGTACGCCGGGGATCGCCCTTCCGCCGCCCGCTCCGGTGCGCGCCGACACGTCGAAGCGTCGTCACATCGGCCACCGCGGCATCGTTCTCCACTGGTGGCCCGCTGGTGTCAGTGGTCACGACCGGACGGGGGTGCCCGCAGTGACGTGGGACACGCCGTCAGGCTCAGTGCGGTCGAACGGGGGAATCCGGCGAGGTGGTCGTGCTCGAACTCATCTCTAACGTCGCGTCGCCGACGTGGGCCTACCTGGCGCTGCTGGGGCTGCTGGCCGCCGACGCCTTCGTGCCGGTCGTACCGACCCAGGTCGTCATGATCACCAGCGGCGCGCTCACCGTCTACGGCGGGCTGAGTCTGCCGCTCACCATCGCCGTCGGCGCGCTCGGCGTCTTCGCCGGCGATCTCGCGTGCTACCTGCTGGGCCGGAGCGCCCCGAACCGCCGGGCGACGCGGCCCACGATGCCCGGCCGGGCCCGTCGCGCCGCCGCGCGGGTCACCCGGGGACTACGCGAGCCGGGGCCACTGGTGATCCTGCTGTGCCGCTTCGTGCCCGGCGGGCGGATGGCCGCCTGCTTCTCGGCGGGCCGCAGCCGCTACCCGTACCGCCTCTTTCTGATCTACGAGGGGCTGGCGGCGACCTGCTGGTCGGCGTACGGAGCGCTGGTCGGCCACCTGGGCGGCACGGCGCTGACCCAGTCGGCATGGCGGCTCGCGCTCATCGGCGCGGCTGCGGCGGCCGGGTTCGCGGCGGCCGGCTGGGCGGTGACCGCGATCACCGCCCGCAACAGCCGTGCCAAGGCGCTGGTGGAGGAATCGACGGCAGCCTCTTGATGCCGATGTGGACGGATCGCCGGACCCGGAGCAGCCGGTAGGGGAAATTCCCGGGACCAAAGTGGGTGCCCGTCCCGGATCCGTTTCGGGTGGTTTCAGCGACAGGCTGAGGCATGCCCGAAAACCAGAGAAACGGCCTGCTCGCTCTCGGCGGGATCGCCCTGGCGGCGGTACTCGCCGTGCTTGGTCACGTCGTCGTCAACGACGACCTGGACCCCTGGTCCCTGACCGTCAGCGACTTCGCCGTATCGGACCGGGGCGGCGTGATCGACGTGGCCATGGCGCTGCTCGCCGCCGCGACGGCAATGCTGATCCCGGCCCTCTGGCGTACCGGATCGGGGTCGGAGCCCGGCGGGCCGCGACGGCGGCAACGGGTCGCGGCGCTGTTTATGGCGGCCTGGACCGCCGGCCTGCTGACCGCCGCCGTGGTGCCCACCAACGAGCCCGGCCTGCCCATGGACACCGCGGCCTATCTGCACCGCTACGCCTCGGTGGTGGCCTTTCTCGCCCTGCCGGTCGCCGGCTGGCTGCTCGCCGGGCACCTGGGTGGCCGCGCCGCCGGCTGGCTGCGCGCGCTCACCATGGTCAGCCTGCTGCTGGCCGGGGCGATGGTCTGGTCCGCCTACCCCGGTGACCGGATGCTGCTCGGCCTGGTCGAACGCCTGCTCATCCTCACCGAGGTGACCCTGCTCAGCGTGGTCGCGGTGAGCCTGACCCGCCGGCCGGCCGGCCCCGTCGCCGGGGCCGCCCCGGAGGCGGAAGCCGCGTCCGCGCCGTTGACCTCAAGCAGGCTTCACCTCCTGGCGTCCGACTGACGGGTCGACGGCGGCCGGTCGGACGAGGAGGCCGAGATGATCCTGGTGACGGGGGCGACCGGCACGGCCGGTCGGGAGGTGGACGCGGCGGGTCACTCCAGTTCGTGGAGCATGAGCTGGCGGGCCGCCTCGGTGATCGAGCCCGACAGCGAGGGGTAGATGGTGATGGTCTGGGCGAGTTCGTTGACGGTGAGGTTGTTCTCGACCGCCATGGTGATCGGCAGGATCAGCTCGCTGGCCTTCGGCGCCACCACCACACCGCCGATCACCTGGCCGCTGGCGGGGCGGCAGAACAGCTTGACGAAACCGTCGGCCAGGTCGTCCATCTTGGCCCGGGCGTTGCCGGACAGCGGCAGCATCACCTGGCGGGCCGGCACCTTGCCGGCGTCCACCTCGTCCTGTGAGACACCGACCGTGGCCAGTTCCGGGTCGGTGAAGACGTTCGCGGCGACGGTACGCAGCCGCAGCGGCCGGACCGCCTCGCCGAGCGCGTGCCACATCGCGATCCGGCCCTGCATGGCGGCGACACTGGCCAGCGGCAGCACCCCGGTGCAGTCACCGGCGGCGTAGATGCCGGGGACATTGGTCCGGGACACCCGGTCGACGGTGACGTAGCCGCCCCGGGCCAGCTCGACGCCGTACTCGGCGAGGCCCAGGTTGGCGGTGTTGGGGATCGAGCCGACCGCGATCAGCGCGTGCGAGCCGACCACCACCCGGCCGTCGGCGAGCACCACCTCGACACCGTCGCCGATCCGGCGGACCGCCTCGGCGCGGGAGTTGTTGAGGATGGTCATGCCCCGGTTGCGGAACACCCGCTCGATCGCCATCGCCGCGTCGGCGTCCTCGTGCGGCATCACCCGGTCCCGGCTGGAGACCAGGGTCACCTGGACACCCATCGCCAGGTACGCGCTGGCGAACTCGGCGCCGGTCACGCCGGAACCGACCACGATCAGGTGCTCGGGCAGCTCCGGCAGGTCGTACACCTGACGCCAGGTGAGGATGCGCTCGCCGTCCGGGACGGCGGTGGGGAGCTGGCGCGGGGTGGCGCCGGTGGCGATCAGGACGGTGGACGCCGCGATCGAGTACGCCTCGCCTCCGCCGTCGGGGGTGACGATCACCCGGTGGGTGTGACCCAGCGTGTCCTCGCCGAGCCGCGCGGTGCCGGCGACGAACTCGACCCCGGCCTTGACCAGTTTGGCGTGGATGTCGGCGGACTGGGCCAGGGCGAGCCGCTTGACCCGCTCGTGCACCGCCGGGGCGTCGACGGTCACCGCCTCCAGCCCGTCCGAGTGCACGCCGAACTCCTCGGTGTCCCGGTAGCCGGTGACCACCTCTGAACTGGCGATGAAGGTCTTCGACGGGACGCAGTCGGAAAGCACGCACGCGCCGCCGGCCCCCTCCGCCTCGACCACGGTGACATCAGCGTCCAGCTGGGCGGCGACCAGCGCCGCCTCGTACCCGGCCGGTCCCCCGCCGATGATCACGATCTGGCTCACAGCGCTCGCCCCTCATCAGTGCTCACAGTGACTTTCTTCTCCCGTCGCGTTCGACACGCACCGTCGTATTCTCCCCCACGCGTCAGCCGGGCTATCGTCATCGCCGTGCGTCTGTACGCCGCTTATGGCTCAAACCTGGACCCCGCCCGCATGCGCGCCTACTGCCCGCATTCGCCGATGGTGGGCACCGGCTGGCTGGAGGGGTGGCGGCTCACCTTCGCGGGCGAGGGCGTCATTGGCTGGGAGGGCTCGGTCAGCACCGTCGTCGAGTCCCCGGGCGACCGGGTCTTCGTGGCGCTCTACGACATCCACCCGTACGACGCCGCGCAGCTCGACGAGATCGAGGGCGTGGCCGCCGGGACGTACCGGAAACTCACCGTCCGCATCTCCACCCTCGACGGGGACATGACCGCGTGGGTCTACGTCTTCGACGGGTACGAGGGCGGCCTGCCGACGTCGTGGTACCTCTCCGAGATCGCGAACGCGGCGGAGAAGGCGGGCGCGCCGGACGACTACGTCACCGAGCTGCGTTCCCGCCCCACCGGCACCGCCTCCGCGTAGCGCGTATCGCACGCGTCCAGTCTCCCCGGCCGATCACCCGGCCGGGCGGCGACCCCGGAGCGCGGGTAACGGGTCACACCTCCGTGGCGGCGACCGTCCGCTCGTACATGTCGGTCCAGCGCACCTCGCGCAGCCCGACCGAGCGGTAGAGGGTCACCGGGACGGTCGGATTGGCCAGGTCGACGCCCAGCCCGGCGCCAACCCGGCCCTTCGCGGCGTAGACCGCGAACGCCCGGCGCAGCAGCGCCGCCCCCACCCCGCGCCGCCGGTACGCGGGCAGCACCGACAGCGTGCGTACCCAGCCCATGTCCCGGTCGAGAGCCTGGTCGGAGGACTGGAGGGCACCGGCCGGCTCCCCGTCGACCTCGGCGACGAACCACTCGTCCCAGACCTTGCCGTAGGACGGGAGCTGCTCCCGCCACGCCTCGAAGCCGAGCGGCTCGTAGTCCGGGGTGTCCCGGAACGCGGTGTCGAAGATCCGGTGGAACTCCCGCAGGTCGGCCTCGTCGTCGGGGCGCAGCGACCGGATGGTCACCCCGGCCGGCGGGGCGGGCTCGGCGGGCAGGTCGGTCAGCGAGCGGGTCATCCGGACGTACCGCTTGACCCGGGTGAAGCCCGCCTCGACCAGCTCGGCCGCCCAGCGCGTCTCCGGGGCGAAGACGGCGGTGCGGACGGTCAGCGCGGGCAGGCGGCGCTCGGCGGCCCGCTCGGCGATCCGGTCGAGGAGCCGGTCCAACAGCGGCGCGCGCAGGACGCCTCCCCGGTCGGGGTCCACGTAGACCTCGATGAACTCCCGGCCCACCCCGGTCGGGTTGCTCAGGATCGTCCAGCCGACCGCCGTACCGTCCGGCTCGGTGACCAGCCACGAATCCCGAGCCATGTCGACGAACGGAGCGGTCAGCGCGGTCCGCACGTCGTCGGCGTCGAAGTCGGGGTAGCCCACGGCGAAGGTGTCGGCGGCGTGCACCACCTTCAGGATCGCGGGTACGTCGTCGAGGGTGGGACGGCGGGCGGTCCAGCCGGCGGGAAGCGTCACGGCGCCGATCCTGGCAGCCCTCCGACGGCCGTGCCTCTCATTTATCCGCCGCGCAGGTGCAGCCTGGCGGCGGTGAGCAGGTTGAGCAGTTCCGCCCCCTCGCCGGGGGCGAGCGCCCGGAACGCCGTCGAGGCCAACCGGTCGGTCACCGCCTCGGCCCAGAGCCGCCGCCGCACCAGCGGCCCGACCGGCGGGTACGGGGGCGCCCAGCCGCAGGCGGCGGCCCCCGCCTCGCCCTCCGGCCCGGCCAGCACCGCCTCCAGCGGGGTCATCCCGGCCGCTCGGACGGCCAGCAGGTACGCCCCGGCGAAGTGCTCGCGGAGCAGCAGCAGCGCGACGGCCGCCCGCGCGCCCGGCGAGCGATCCGGCACCGGCATGGACCGCCACGCGGCGAAGAGCGGCATCCCGCTGCTGTCGGCCGCGTCGGCCACGCGTTCCAGCAGGCCGGCCAGGCGGGGCGCCTGGGGCGCGTCGCCCAGCTGTTCGGCACCCCACCGGCAGCACTCGGCCAGGTTCGCGCCGGCCACCTCCAGCGGCCGGACCGTACGGGCGGCGGCGTCCCAGCCGTCGGCGACCGCCTCGGGGGCGATGAACCCGAGCGCGGCGGCGACCGTCTCGGCTCGGACGTCACCGAGCGCGCCGGCCCGGCCGGTGATGTAGAACGCCCAGCCCGAGATGCCGAGCAGCCGAGCGCGGCGCAGCGTCGCCGGACGGCGGGAGAAGGTCTCCCCGAGCTCCAGCACCAGCGGTTTACTGGCGGCGGCGACCTGTTCCGGCGTCATCGGCGCGCCGTCCATCCACCATGGTCATCCATCACGCTCAGTCTGCCCGGTGACCACCGTCCGCGGCATCCCCCTCTTCGGCGTCCAGCGCCTCCAGCGCCGCCTCCACCTCGCCGGTGCGCCGGCGGGCGGCGGTTACCGAGCGTTCGGCGCCCCGCCGGGTCAGCTTGGCTCGGCTCAGCTCCTGCTCGGCGACGGCCCGGCGGCGTTCCAGCTCGGCCAGTTCGGTCTCGATCCGGTCCAGCGTCGCGGCGCCGTCCCGTTCGGACCGGACGGCCTCGGTCAGCTCCCGCTCGGCCCGGTCCTGGTCGCCACGGGCCTTCGCCAGCTCACGGTCCAGCGCGCGGCGGCGTTTCGCCCGTTCGGCCCGGGCCGCCCGCTCGGCGGCCTGCTCGTCGCGGGCCCGCCGGGTCCCGGCCCGCTCGGGTACGGGCGGTTCCTCCGCACCACCGGTGACCAGCCGCAGCTGCGGCCGGGGCACCTCGCCGAAGCCGGCGTAGTGGGTGGCCCGGAGCAGCCGGCCGGCCCGGATCTGCTCGGCCACCTCGGTGTCGGACAGGGCGGCGTTGAGCGTCGCCTCCACCTCGGCGAGCGGCAGCTTGCCGGCCGGCGGGGCGGCCGGTTCGGCGGCGGCCAGCTTGCGTACCTCGCCGACCAGCGCGCCGACGACGGCCCGGCGCTGCGCGGAGAGCTCGCGCAGCTTGCCGCCGCGCAGTTCGCGTTGGGCGACGCGCAGCGACTCGGCGAGCTGCGCCAGGTCGGCCACCAGTTCCGGCCGGTGGATGGCCAGCAGGTTGACCAGCCAGGCGGCAACGGTGGGGCGGCGCAGCCGGGCGATCTCCCGGGCCGCCTTCGGGTCGCCGGACCGGCGCGCCTCGGCGACCGCGGCGTCCCGGGCCGCGACGAACCGGTCCGGCGGCGTCGCGTAGAGCCGCTGGACCAGCTCCGGGGGTGGACCGGCCATCGCCGGTCAGGCGTCGATCCGGGTACCCGGTTCGAGGCGGCGGTAGTCGGTCTTCGACAGCGCGGTGTACTGCCGGTCGTAGATGCCGAAGCCGTTGGCGTTGAGCAGCCCGTCGTGCAGCGCGTACGCCCGGCGCGGGGCCACCGCCCGGATGAAGTCGACCACCTCGGAGAACTTCGACCAGGGCGCGTGGATCGGGGCGAAGAGGGTGTCCACCTGAACGTCGTCGGGTACGACCAGCGAGTCGCCCGGGTGGTAGACGACGTCGTTGAACAGGTAGCCCACGTTCTGGATCACGGGGATGTCGGGGTGGATGACCGCGTGCTGCCCGCCGTACGCGCGGACCGGGACGCCGGCGGCGGTGAACGACTCACCGGGCGCGACCACGACCAGCGCCTCGGCGGCGTCACCGAGGATGTCGGCGAGCGACGCCGGCCCGTTGACGGTGAACGGCCGCCGCTCCAGCGCCCGGGTCAGCGCCTCGACGTTCACGTGGTCGGGGTGCTCGTGGGTGATCAGCACCGCGTCCGCCCCGTCCAGCGCCTCGGGTTCGCTGTAGACCCCGGGGTCCACCACGAGCACTCCCCCGTCGTGCTCCAGCCGGACACAGGAGTGGCCGTACTTGGTGAGCTGCATCGTGACTCCTCGATTATCGAATCGTGACGTCCTCAGCGCAGTCTGCCGGAACCGGGGCGTTGGCGCGCCACGTCCGAGGTATCGACCCCGACGCGGGGTCGCTGAGGATCGGAGCGGGGAGATGCGAGAACGAGAGGGACTGCGCCGGGCCGTGCCGCTGGCGGCGGTGGGGCTGGTGGCGGTGCTGGCCGTGGGGGCCTGCTCCGCGGACGGCGGGAGCGGGGCCAGCGACTCCCAGGCGAGGCCCGCCGTGGGTGGGGCGGTCGACGCGGACGGGGCCGCCAAGGCGGAAGCCGGCGCGGGCCAGGACACGGGCGCGGCGGGTGGCTCGGGCGCGGCCGACCTGCGGGTGGACCAGCGGTCGATCATCTACACCGGAACGATGCAGGTCCGGGTGGACGACGTGGAGCGGGCGGCCCGCGATGCGATCGCCCGAGCCCGCGAGGCGGGCGGATTCGTCGGTGGCGACCAGCGGACCAGCGAGTCGGCGGACGCCAAGGCCGAGCTGACCCTGCGGGTGCCGGCCGACCGGTTCACCGCGGTCATCGACGGACTCGCCGGGCTCGGCAAGCAGGAACGACGCGAGATCCGCACCGAGGACGTCACCGAGGAGACCGTCGACCTGGACGCCCGGATCGCCACCCAGCGCGCCCGGGTGGACAGCGCCCGGAAGTTACTGGCCCGGGCCACCTCGATCAACGACCTGGTCACGCTGGAGAACGAGGTGGGCCGGCGGGAGGCCGACCTCGCGTCGCTGGAGGCGAAGAAGCGCCGGCTCGCCGATCTGACCGCGCTCTCCACGATCACCGTGACCTTCGTCGGCCCCCAGGCCGTGACCGTCACGGAGGACGACGACGAGCTGGGTTTCCTGGTCGGACTGCGGGGCGGCTGGTCGGCGTTCCTGAGCACGCTGAGCGTGGCCCTCACCGTGCTGGGCGCGGTGCTGCCGTTCGCGCTGGTGATCGGCGTACCGGTGGCGGTGCTGATCCGGCTGGCCCGGCGGCGGACGCCGCCGGCCGGACCGGCGCCGATGGTGCCGGGACCGGCCGGGCCGGTGGGTGGTCCGCCGCCTAGCGCGCCGCCGCCAGTGCCCGCAGCGCGGTCTGGACCATGAGGCGTACGCCGACCGGAATGGCGCGCTCGTCCACGTCGAACGAGGCCCGGTGCAGGTCCACGTTGGGCCCGTCCCGGCCGACCCCGAGGCGGGCGAGCGCGCCGGGCACGTGCTCCAGGTACCAGGAGAAGTCCTCGCCGCCCATGCTCTGCGGGGTCTCCGCGATCCCCTCCGGGCCGAGGGACGCGGCGGTGGCGGCGGTGAGCACGCCGATGGCCCGGGCATCGTTGGTGACCGGCGGGCGACCGCGCAGGTACTCCAGGTCGACGGTGGCACCGGTGGGCGCGATGACGTCGCGGACCACCTGGGCCACGATCTTCGGGGCCTGGTCCCAGGTGTCGCGGTCCATCACCCGCAGGGTGCCGGCGGCGGAGGCCTCGGAGGGGATGACGTTGTAGCGGGTGCCGGCGGAGGCGTGACCGAACACCAGCAGCAGCCCGCTGTTGGCCGGCACCCGGCGGCTGACGAGCGCCGGCACCTCGGTGACCAGCCGACCGAGCGCGTCAACCAGGTCGACCGTGAGGTGCGGGCGGGCGGTGTGCCCGCCCGGGCCGGTGAGCCGGACGGTGACGTTGTCGGCGGCGGCGGTGATCGGGCCGACCCGCAGGCCGACCCGGCCGACCGGCAGGTTCGGGTCGCAGTGCACCGCGAAGATCTGCACCACGTCGTCCAGGCCGCCGGCCTCGATGACCTCCAGCGAGCCGCAGGGCAGGATCTCCTCGGCCGGTTGGAAGATGAGCCGGACCCGGCCGTCGAGCTGGCCGAGGTCGGCGAGCTGGGCGAGCAGCATGCCCACGCCGAGCATCACGGTGGTGTGCACGTCGTGTCCACAGGCGTGGCAGACGCCGTCCACCGTGGACCGGTACGGCACGTCCTTCGGGTCGGTCAGCGGGAGGGCGTCGATGTCGGCGCGGAGGGCGATCACCGGGCCGTCCGGGCGCCCGTCGATGTCGCAGATGACGCCGTTGCCCTTGGGCAGCAGGCGTGGTTTCAGCCCGGCGAGGGAGAGCTCCCGGTGGATCAGCGCGGCCGTCTCGAACTCCTGGCCGGAAAGCTCCGGGTGGGAGTGGATATGACGTCGGGTGGCGATGAGGCCGGGTACCCGTAGCGCCAACAGATGGTCGAGCTCGAAAGGCAGGGGCTGGGACCCGGATGGCGCCTCCGGCCAGGACGACGCCAGCGGGCTGCCGGAAGGCAGCGTCAACGCACTCGTCACGTCGAATTCTCGATCACTAGAAGTGGATGGATCATCGGGCAGAACAGCAGACAGCCTAGACCTCCGCCGGTGACGCTGGGCAACCTCTTTCGAGTAGCGATCGGACCGCGCAGCGTCACGAATGCCCTGGTGAGAGGGCTCAAGCATCTGCGGGACAGCAGGTAGATCGCGGTCGAACGCCGTCATCTGCCCCACACCTCCTACAACGCGTAACCGATTCAGCGGTCACAAAATCATGGGCCGCCGTTCCGAATTGTCGCATTAGTCGCGGCAATTAACTGGCACTCCGACAATTGCGTGACAACGGCCGGCTGCCGGACAACTCCCGACAGTGACAGGACGGCCGGAAGTGCGACCGCACAGTCTGTCCGTCCCGTTCACCCGATCGGGTTACCCGCATTCCCGATCCGCACACGCGCGCCACGGCCCGGGCGCCACTGCCCCACGGCCCCGACGGACGAGCCGGGCGACGTCGCCCGGAGGGTCCGCGCCGAAGGTGCCGCCGGGCGGGCCGGCACGAGCCCGCCGGCACCTTCGCAACGCCGCCACCGCTTCCGCCGATGTACGGGGAGAGCATCGACTGTACGCCGGAACCAGCGCGTCTTCCCAGCTCAGACGAGGTTCGGACAGCACGACGGCCACGCCGGTCAACCCGGGTGGGCACCGGCGGGACCGCATCGGTTCAGAACCGGTCGCTCGGCCGGTACGTCCCCCACACCGCGCGCAGCGTCCCGCACACCTCGCCGACGGTGGCCCTGGCACGCAGCGCCTCCCTCATCGGGTAGAGCACGTTCCCGGTGCCCTCGGCGGCGGCGCGCAGCTCCGCGAGGGCCCGCTCGACCGCGCCCGGGTCCCGCTCGGCCCGCAGCTTCGCCAGCCGCTCCGCCTGCGCGACCTCGATCGCCGGGTCCACCCGCAGCGGCTCGTACGGCTCCTCCTCGTCGATCTGGAACCGGTTGAGCCCGACCACCACCCGGTCACCCGAGTCGATCTCCTGCGCGATCCGGTACGCGGACTGCTCGATCTCCCGCTTCTGGAAACCGGCCTCGATCGCGTCCACCGCCGAGCCGTGGTCGAACACCCGCTGCATCAGCTCGTCGGCGGCCGCCTCGATCTCGGCGGTCATCGCCTCCACCACGTACGACCCGGCGAACGGATCCACGGTCGCGGTCAGGTCCGTCTCGTACGCCAGCACCTGCTGGGTACGCAGGGCCAGCCGGGCCGCCTTCTCGGTGGGCAGCGCGATCGCCTCGTCGAAGCTGTTGGTGTGCAGCGACTGGGTGCCGCCGAGCACCGCGCCGAGCCCCTGGATCGCCACCCGGACCAGGTTCACCTCCGGCTGCTGGGCGGTGAGCTGCACCCCCGCGGTCTGGGTGTGGAACCGCAGCATCATCGACTTCGGGTTCTGCGCCCCGAACTCGTCGCGCATCAGTCGGGCCCAGATCCGCCGGGCCGCGCGGAACTTGGCGACCTCCTCCAGCAGGGTGGTCCGGGCGACGAAGAAGAACGACAGCCGGGGCGCGAAGTCGTCGACGGCGAGCCCGGCGGCGAGCGCGGCCCGGACGTACTCCACGCCGTTGGCCAGGGTGAACGCGATCTCCTGCGCGGGCGTCGCGCCGGCCTCGGCCATGTGGTAGCCGGAGATGGAGATGGTGTTCCACTTCGGCACCTCGGCCCGGCAGTACGCGAAGGTGTCGGCCACCAGCCGCAGCGAGGGCTTCGGCGGGAAGATGTACGTCCCGCGGGCGATGTACTCCTTGAGGATGTCGTTCTGGATGGTGCCGTTGAGCGCCGCCCCCGGCACCCCGGACTCCTCGGCGACAAGCTGGTAGAGCAGGAGCAGCACCGAGCCGGGCGCGTTGATGGTCATCGAGGTGGAGACCTTGTCCAGCGGGATGCCGTCGAAGAGCAGCCGCATGTCCTCGATCGAGTCGATGGCGACGCCGACCTTGCCCACCTCGCCGTGCGCGATCGGGTCGTCGGAGTCGTACCCCATCTGGGTGGGCAGGTCGAAGGCGACCGACAGGCCCATGGTGCCGGCGCGCAGGAGTTGGTGGTAGCGCGCGTTGGACTCGGTGGCGGTGCCGAAGCCGGCGTACTGCCGCATGGTCCACGGGCGGGAGGTGTACATCGTCGGGTAGACCCCGCGGGTGTACGGGTATCCGCCCGGGACGCCCAGCCGCTCCGGCAACCCTTCGGGGAGGTCGTCCGCCGTGTAGACGCCCTTGATCGGGAAACCGGACTCGCTCGACCGCCGTTCGCTCATGCCCGGATGGTAGGACGCGGCGGGCCGTCGATGGCTGAGGGATAGGGCACACCAGGGGTCCGGCGCGCCTCGGCAGGGGGTGAGCAGCTGACCGCGTACCGTCGAGTAGGTAAACGTCCGCCGCGTCGGGTTTCGCATCCGGCGTCGGAACCAGCAAGATAGGGGGGTTGTGTCCCAGCCCCTCGATATCCCCCGGTGGCTTTTCTGTGACTCAGATCCCGACGTGGAGCGGCGGACCAGTCAGTCCCCCCACTGGACGCGCGGCACCCGGCACGACCATCGGCGGTCGCTACTCACTGCGCTCTCCGGTGGGCAACGGCGGCATGGGGACGGTATGGCGTGCCACCGACACCCTGCTGCGCCGCGACGTGGCGGTGAAGGAGGTCGTCCTCCCGCCGGGGCTGGCCCCCAGCGACCGTGACGCGATGTACGAGCGCACCCTCCGTGAGGCCCGCGCCGCCGCCGCGATCCAGCACCCCGCCGTGGTCCAGGTGTACGACGTGGTCACCGAGGGTGGCCGGCCGTGGATCGTGATGGAGCTGCTGGACGCGCGCAGCCTCGCCGACATGGTGATCGAGGACGGGCCGGTCGCGCCCCGCGCGGTCGCCAAGATCGGCATCGCCCTGCTCGGCGCGCTGGAGGTGGCGCACGCGATCGGCGTACTGCACCGCGACGTCAAGCCGGCCAACGTGCTCATCTGCACCGACGGCCGCTGCGTGCTGACCGACTTCGGCGTCGCCCGGATGCCCACCGACGTGCAGCTCACCACGCCCGGCATGGTCCTCGGGTCGCCGCACTTCATCTCGCCCGAGCGGGCGATGGGCCAGGATTTCGGCCCGCCGAGCGACCTCTTCTCCCTCGGCGTGACGCTCTACACCGCCGTCGAGGGGCGTCCCCCGTTCGACAAGGGTGACCCGATCGAGACCATGCACGCGGTGGTCGAGGACCCGCCGGCCCCGCCGCAGCGCAGCGGCGCGCTGACCCGCGTGCTGATGGGCCTGCTGGAGAAGGACCCGGCCCGGCGGATGGACGTGCACACCGCTCGGGCCATGCTGCGCGAGCTGCTCGCCGGCCCGCTGACCAGCAACGCCACCGCGGTCAACTCGGTCACCGACCCGTACGCGGTGGTGCCGGTGCAGCGGCCGGCCACGCCGCCCGCGATCATCACGCCCGAGCCGAAGCCGACCGGCCAGATCGGCGGCCGGGCGATGATCGCCCCCGGCGAGTCGCTGACCGACCGGCTCGCCGCCCTGCGCCGGGGCGAGCGTCCCGAGCCGCCGGCCGTCCCGGCCGCCGCGGCGCTCGACGAGACCAGCGCCGACGCCCTGGCCAGCCCGCTGGACACGCCCACCGGCGCGATGCCCGCACCCACCGCCGCCCCGGAGGCCACCCAGCGGATCTCGCCCGACGCCACCCAGCGGCTGGCGGCCGGCCACCCGGACGCCACGCAGCGCCTCGGTGGCGCCCACCCCGACGCCACCCAGCCGGTCTACGGCCACGGGGCCGCCGCGATCCAGCCGGGCGGCGCCCACCCGGACGCCACCCAGCCGGTCTACGGCCGCGGGGCCGACGCCACCCAGCCGGTCTACGGCCACGGGGCCGACGCCACCCAGCCGGTCTACGCAGGCGCCCAGTGGTCGGTGCCCGGCACCGGCCAGCCGTGGCCCACCGCCCCGGCGCCGGCACCCGCCGACGGGGGCGCGCTCGGCAAGGCCCGCAGCCTCGGCAACCAGCTCGTCGACACCGTCAAGGGCTGGCCGCGCAAGGTGCAGCTCGGGGTGGCCGGCGGCGTCGCCGTACTGCTGCTGATCACCGTGATCGCGCTCAACAGCGGCGGCGACGAGCCCCAACCGCCGATCGTGAACTCGCTGCCCACCGCCGGCGCCGAGGCCCCGCCGGTGGAGATGCAGGAGCAGTCCATCAAGGGCGTCACCGTCCAGGTGCCGAAGGGCTGGGAGCGGAAGGACTCCGGCGGCGTCTACGTCGACTTCGTCGACCCGCAGCAGGAGGGCCGGAAGGTGCGGGTGCTCGCCGAGACGTGGAAGGGCGACTCGATGAGCTGGGCCAAGTCCGCCTCCCGGAATCTCAAGAAGAAGGCCCCCGACAGCAAGACCTGTTCGGAGCCGTACACCGAGGTGTCGGTGACCGAGCAGGAGCTGGCCGGCAAGCCGGCGGCGGAGTTCGAGTACACCTGCGGTGAGGGCGACTCGATGCGGCACGGCGTGTGGCGCGGGGTGGTGCAGGGCGGCAAGGTCTACTCGTTCTACCTGACCTCGAACGACGCCGACTTCGCCGAGAGCAAGCCGATCTTCGACGCGATGGTCCGGTCGTTCCAGTTCTCCGGGAGCAACTGAGCCGAGGCCGACGGACGGTGGTGATCCGGCGCCGTGCTATCAAGGGGCAATGGCGGCGGATACCACTGACCTTGACGAACTTCGCGCGCAGGCCCTCCGGTGGCTCGACGACGACCCCGACCCGGCCAGCCGGGACGAGCTGCGCGCGGTCCTGGACGAGCTGCCGGGCAGCGCACCGGAGCTGGCCGACCGGTTCGCCGGACCACTGACCTTCGGCACCGCCGGGCTGCGCGGCCCGCTGCGCGCCGGCCCGAACGGAATGAACCTCGCGGTGGTCACCCAGGCCGCCGCCGGGCTGGTCGCCTGGCTCGCCGAACAGGGCGGCACCGGTCCGCTGGTCATCGGGTACGACGCCCGGTACGGGTCGCGGGCCTTCGCGGAGCGCACCGCACAGGTCGCCACCGGCGCGGGTCGCCCGGCCCTGGTGTTGCCCCGCCCGCTGCCCACCCCGGTGCTGGCGTACGCGGTGCGGCACCTCGGCGCGGTGGCCGGGGTCATGGTCACCGCCAGCCACAACCCGCCGCGGGACAACGGCTACAAGGTCTACCTGGGCGCGCAGCTCGGCGGGGAACTCGGCGCGGGCGCGCAGATCGTGCCGCCGGCCGACGCCGGCATCGAGGCGGCCATCCGGGCGGTCGGCCCGCTGGCGAAGGTGCCGCTCGGCCCGGCCGGCGAGGTGCTCGGCGACGATCTGGTCGCCGCGTACGTGGAGCGGGCCGTCGCGGTGGTCGACCCGGCCGGACCGCGCGACCTGAAGGTGGCGTACACGCCACTGCACGGGGTGGGTGCCGCGGTGCTGACCGCCGCCTTCTCCCGGGCCGGGTTCCCGACCCCCGGCGTGGTGCCCGATCAGGCCGAACCGGACCCGGCCTTCCCGACGGTGAACTTCCCCAACCCGGAGGAGCCGGGCGCGGTGGACAAGCTGGTCGCGCTGGCCGGCTCGACGGGCGCGGACCTCGCCATCGCCAACGACCCGGACGCGGACCGCTGCGCGGTGGCCGTCCCGGACGGCGCGGGAACGTGGCGGATGCTGCGCGGGGACGAGGTCGGCGCACTGCTCGCCGACCACCTGATGCGCCGCGGGGTCACCGGCCTGTACGCCACCACCATCGTGTCGTCGTCCCTGCTCCGGGCGATGTGCGCGGCCCGTGGCCTGCCATACGACGAGACGCTGACCGGGTTCAAGTGGATCGTCCGGGCCGGCGGCGGGAGCCAGCCGCTGGTCTTCGGGTACGAGGAGGCGCTCGGCTACTGCGTCGCGCCGGAGCACGTACGCGACAAGGACGGCATCACCGCCGCGCTGACCGTGGCCGAACTGGCGGCCGGCCTGAAGGCCGAGGGCCGTACGCTCACCGACCGGCTGGACGAGCTGGCCGCCGAGTTCGGCGTGCACCACACCGACCAGCTCTCGGTACGGGTGGACGACCTGCGGAAGATCACGCAGATGATGACGCGACTCCGGACGGCCGTCCCGGCCTCGCTGCTCGGGCACCCGGTGACCGAGGCGTCCGACCTGTTGCCGGACGCGGACGTGGTGATCCTGCGTACCGACGCGGCCCGGGTGGTGATCCGCCCCTCCGGCACCGAGCCGAAGCTGAAGGCGTACCTGGAGGTGGTGGAGCCGGTCGCGGACGGCGACGTGCCGGCGGCCCGTGCCCGCGCGACGGACGCCGTGGCGGCCCTCCGCACCGAGATCGCCACCACCCTCGGCCTCTGATCCGACCCGCCGCCCCCGGTGCTCCGCGCGCGAACCTCCGTTGATGGCGTGCGGGCACCGCTGGCGTGGGCGGGACGCCTGCCCCGCCCACGCCAGCCGGACCCCGTACCGGTCAGCCGAGCGTGTCGGTATGGCTGGCCTGGAGCAGCAGCCCGTAGTGGAGCACGCGCTGCTTAGGGGCCTGCTCCAGGTACTCCTGGGCGAGCAGTTCACCGGTACCCGGATCGAAAATCAGCAACATCTGGTAGCGCTGCGTGTCCTCGGGCCGGTCCGCGGCCAGGGTGAGGTCGGCGGTGACGGCCAGGCCCGGGCGGCCGGCCCGGTCGACGACCCGGCCACGCCACACGAAACCGGGCTTGTCGGCCAGGATGGTCAGGATGTCGGCACGGGTCCGCCGCGGCACCAGGTGCCGGACGTACGTGTTGTACACGGCATCGGCCATGTCGAGAGCCGGAAGGTCGGTCCGGAGCAGACGGGCGAGTGCCGCACGGTCGGCAGGCAGGCGCCTGTCAGCTTGATCCCGTGGTTCCTCGACGGGCCCTGCGGCCGCCTGGCTGACGGCGGGCGCGGGCAGCTGCCTCGTCCAGTAGTCCCGGGACGCCGCGTCGGGGAACTCCATGCCCAGCTCCGTGCGGTCCGTCCACCGGCGGCCGTCGGGCGTGGCCCAGCTCCGGCGTTCCTCCACGTAACTGACCAGGTAACCCTCCTGCGACTGCTGCATCGAGCCGCCCCAGGACTTGACCCGGTGGTAGGCGTAGCGACCGCCTTCCCGGTCGTAGGACGCGTCGGTGATGCGCCCGGCAAGCGCCCGCAGGTGCGGCCCGGCCGGTTCTGCGTCGGAGGCGATCTCGTAGCCCACCGGTTGCAGCACGATCCCGTCGACCGGCCGCGTCGGCTCGGTGGGTGCGCTGCCGTCCTGGAGAAGCGGCACCACGCCGGCGGACGCGACCGCGGCCGCCGCGACGGCCGCGCCGACCAGGACCGTGCGGCGGCTCGTACGTCGGCGAGCCGGCACCGGCGCGGGAGGCGCGCTGGTCTCCGCCCGCATGATCACGTCGTGTGCGGAGAGCGATGACGGCGGCAGGGCCACGCCACGCGCCGGATCGGCCGGGCCCAGGAGGTTCCGAACCTGCTGCTGGGTGCGCATGGTGCTCCTTTCAGACATGGACTGACACCGATCGGGGGTTGTTGAGCGGCACGGGTGTGGCCAGGGCGGAACGCAGTCGACGCCGGGCCCGGAAGAGCCGTACCGCAGCGGCGGAGCGGGTGCAGCCCATGGCGACGGCTGCGTCCGCGACGCTGAGGTCCTCCCAGCCGACCAGCCGGAGAATCTCCTGGTCGGCTTCGGGTAGCTCACGCAGCGCCCGGTGCAGGTCGAGCACGGGTGCCATGGCGTCGGGCTCGACGAACCCCGCCGGCACCTGATCGGCCTCGGCGAGCGGGAGCAGGGTGGGAACGGTGCGCCCGTGCCGCCAGCGGTTCGCCACGGTGTGCCGTGCGACGGCGTAGAGCCACGGAAGAGGGCGCTCGGGGACCTCGCTCCGCCGCCGCCAGGCGACGATGAAAACGTCCTGGGCGAGTTCGGTGGCCGCGTCGGCATTCGGAAGCCGCCGCAGTCCGTATCTGACGATGTCCGGGTAGTGCGTGGCGTAGAGGCTGGTGAACCAGTCCTCGTCCCGCTCACCCACGGGTTTCATCTGATCGCTCTCCCGACCGGAGTTCCTGACATGGACAGCAGGTATGTGTCACCGGCGGGGCAGATCGTTACCGACGGGCGCGCGACGGGCGCGACGACGATGGCCCGCCGCCGCGGCGCTGGCCGGGGCGGCGGGCCATCGGAAGAGGGGACTAGAAGCGGGGCATGCCGCCGAACTGGCGGTCGCCGGCGTCGCCGAGGCCGGGGACGATGAACTTGCGGTCGTTGAGGCCCTCGTCGATGGAGGCGGTGACCAGGCGCAGGGGGAGGCCGGAGCGCTCCAGCCGCTCGATGCCGACCGGCGCGGCCAGGACGCACAGCACCGTGATGTCGGTGCAGCCACGGTCGGCGAGCAGCCGGCAGCAGTGCTCCAGTGAGCCGCCGGTGGCCAGCATCGGGTCGAGCACCAGCACCGGCAGGCCGCTCAGGTCCCGGGGCAGCGACTCCATGTACGCGCGCGGCTCGAACGTCTCCTCGTCGCGGGCCAGGCCGACGAAGCCCATGGACGACTCGGGCAGCAGCCCGAGCGCGGCGTCGGCCATGCCGAGACCGGCCCGCAGCACCGGCACGAGCAGCGGCGGGTTCGCCAGTCGGGTGCCCTCGGTCGCGGTGACCGGGGTCTGGATCGAGTACTTCTCGACGGGGAACGAGCGCGCCGCCTCGTACACCAGCATGGTGGTGAGTTCGCGCAGTGCGGCCCGGAACGACGGCGAGTCGGTCCGTTCGTCCCGCATGGCGGTCAGCCGCGCCTGGGCGAGCGGGTGGTCAATGAGGTGTACGTCCACGAACGCTCAACCTACCCGGCCGCGTCGCCGCGCACCGCACGCGCCGGTTGACCAGCGACCTCGCTCACGTACGGAACCCCTGACCGGCCTCCGTGACCAAGATCACAGCACCGCGAGATGCGTACTATTCACGGCATGACGGCGACAGCGACGTCGGCCCGGTCGGACCTCTCCGAGCTGGGACGATCCGAGACCGCTCTGCGGACCTTCCTCCACGGCCTGCCCGGCGTGGACCAGGTGGGCGCGGAGCAGCGGGCGGCGCAACTCGGCACCCGATCCATCAAGACCACCGCGAAGGCCCAGGCGATCGACCTGGCGATCCGGATGGTCGACCTGACCACCCTCGAAGGGGCCGACACCCCCGGCAAGGTGCGGGCGCTGGCCACCAAGGCGCTGCGCCCCGACCCGGCCGACCCGTCCTGCCCGCACGTCGGCGCGGTCTGCGTCTATCCCGCCATGGTCCCGTACGTGGCCGAGGTGCTGCGCGGCAGCGCCGTGCACCTGGCCAGCGTGGCGACCGCCTTCCCGTCGGGCCAGGCACCGCTGGAGGTCAAGCTCGCCGACACCCGGGCAGCCGTCGCGGCCGGGGCCGACGAGATCGACATGGTGATCAGCCGGGGCGACTTCCTGGCCGGCCGCTACCAGGCGGTGTACGACGAGATCGTCGCCACCAAGGAGGCGTGCGGGGACGCCCACCTCAAGGTGATCCTGGAGACCGGCGAGCTGACCACGTACGACAACGTGCGGCGGGCATCCTGGCTGGCCATGCTGGCCGGCGCCGACTTCATCAAGACCTCCACCGGCAAGGTCCCGGTCGCGGCCACCCCGCCGGTGACCCTGGTGATGCTGGAGGCGGTCCGCGACTTCCGCGCCGCCACCGGGCGGCAGGTCGGCGTGAAGCCGGCCGGCGGCATCCGGACCACCAAGGACGCGATCAAATACCTGGTCATGGTCAACGAGACCGTCGGCGCGGACTGGCTGGACCCGGACTGGTTCCGGTTCGGCGCGTCCAGCCTGCTCAACGACCTGCTCATGCAGCGGACCAAGCTGAAGACCGGCGTCTACTCCGGTCCCGACTACTTCACCCTGGACTGAGCGCGATGTTCGAATACGCCCCCGCCCCCGAGTCGCGTTCGGTGGTGGACATCAAGCCCTCGTACGGGCTCTTCGTCGACGGGAAGTTCGTCGACCCGGTCGACGGCGGCAGCTTCAAGTCGATCAACCCGGCCTCCGAGGAGGTCCTCGCCGAGATCGCCGAGGCCGGCAACGAGGACGTGGACCGCGCGGTCCGCGCCGCGAGGGCGGCGCACGAGAAGGTCTGGGGTCCGATGCCGGGCCGTGACCGGGCCAAGTACCTGTTCCGGATCGCCCGGATCATCCAGGAGCGCTCCCGCGAGCTGGCCGTGCTGGAGTCGCTGGACAACGGCAAGCCGATCAAGGAATCCCGGGACGTCGACGTCCCGCTGGTCGCCGCGCACTTCTTCTACTACGCCGGTTGGGCCGACAAGCTGGAGCACGCCGGCTTCGGGGCGAATCCGCAGCCGCTCGGCGTGGCCGCGCAGGTCATCCCGTGGAACTTCCCGCTGCTCATGCTGGCCTGGAAGATCGCCCCCGCGCTCGCCGCCGGCAACACGGTGGTGTTGAAGCCGGCCGAGACCACCCCGCTGACCGCGCTGCTCTTCGCCGAGATCTGCCAGCAGGCCGACCTGCCGGCCGGCGTGGTCAACATCGTCACCGGCGCCGGGGAGACCGGCCGGGCGCTGGTCGAGCACCCGGGCGTGGACAAGGTCGCGTTCACCGGCTCGACCGAGGTCGGCAAGGCCATCGCCCGCGCGGTCGCCGGCACCCGCAAGAAGCTCACCCTGGAGCTGGGCGGCAAGGCCGCCAACATCGTCTTCGACGACGCCCCGGTCGACCAGGCCGTCGAGGGCATCGTCAACGGCATCTTCTTCAACCAGGGGCACGTCTGCTGCGCCGGCTCGCGACTGCTGGTGCAGGAGTCCGTCGCCGACCGGGTGCTGGAGTCGCTGAAGCGCCGGATGGCGCAGCTGCGGGTCGGCGACCCGCTGGACAAGAACACCGACATCGGCGCGATCAACTCGGCCGCCCAGCTCGCCCGGATCCGGGAGCTCTCCGAGGCCGGCGCCGCCGAGGGCGCCGAGCGCTGGTCGCCCGCCTGCGAGCTGCCCGAGCGCGGCTTCTGGTTCGCCCCGACGATCTTCACCGGGGTCACCCAGGCCCACCGGATCGCCCGCGAGGAGATCTTCGGCCCGGTGCTGTCCGTGCTCACCTTCCGCACCCCGGCCGAGGCGGTGGAGAAGGCGAACAACACGCCGTACGGGCTGTCGGCAGGGATCTGGACCGACAAGGGCTCCCGGATCCTGTGGATGGCCGACCGGCTCCGCGCCGGCGTGGTCTGGGCCAACACGTTCAACAAGTTCGACCCCACCTCGCCGTTCGGCGGCTACAAGGAGTCGGGCTACGGTCGCGAGGGCGGCCGGCACGGGCTGGAGGCGTACCTCAATGTCTGAGCGGGTCGCGGTACGCAAGACGTACAAGCTCTTCATCGGCGGGAAGTTCCCGCGCAGCGAGTCGGGACGGTCGTACATCGTGCAGGACTCCAACGTCGCACTGGCGTCCCGCAAGGACGCGCGGGACGCGGTCGTCGCCGCCCGGGCCGCCGTGAAGGGCTGGGCCGGGGCGACCGCGTACAACCGGGGTCAGATCCTCTACCGGGTCGCCGAGATGCTGGAGGGCCGCCGCGAGCAGTTCGTCGCGCTCGGCGTGCCGGCCGTCGAGGTGGACGCGGCGATCGACCGCTGGGTCTGGTACGCCGGCTGGTCGGACAAGCTCCCCCAGGTGTACGGCGGCGCGAACCCGGTGGCCGGGCCGTACTTCAACCTGTCGGCGCCCGAGCCGACCGGGGTGGTGGCCGTGGTGGCCCCCGAGGCCCCGGCGCTGCTCGGTCTGGTCAGCGTGATCGCTCCGGCCATCGTCACCGGCAACACGGTGGTGGTCGCCGCCTCCCCGTCGGCGCCGCTCGCGGCGGTGACCCTGGCCGAGGTGCTGGCCACCTCCGACCTGCCGGGCGGTGTGGTCAACATCCTCACCGGCCGGATCAGCGAGACGGTGCCGACGCTGGCCGGGCACATGGACGTCAACGCGATCGATCTGACCGGGGTGGCCGACGCCGAGCTGGCGGCGGAGCTGGAGGTCAAGGCGGCGGAGAACCTCAAGCGGGTGCTCCGGCCGGCCCCGGCCGACCAGGACTGGTCCGCCGACCCGGGCACCACCCGAATGACCGCCTTCCTGGAGACGAAGACCGTCTGGCACCCCAAGGGCGTGTAGCCGCGCGGGTCGCACAAGATCTGCCCAACCTCACGGAGAGAGTGGCCTCCGCGCGCCGGATGGCCACTCTTTCCGTGAAAGAGGGCCTTCCGCACCTACCGGACGGCGGTTCTACTACGAGGGGTAGGATTGGGGGGTGACTCGGCTGGGCGATCTTGAGCGTGCGGTGATGGACGTGCTGTGGGACATGGACCCGGGCGCGTCGGGCGGCGTCACCGTGCGCGAGGTGGCCGACGCCCTGGACGGGCGCGAGCTGGCGTACACCACGGTCATGACCGTGCTGGACCGGCTCGCCGGCAAGGGCATGGTCCAACGCCAGCGGGAGGGGCGGGCCTGGCGCTACCGGCCCGCGGCCAGCCGCGAGGCACACATCGCCCAGCTCATGCTCGATGCCCTCGATCTCGGCGGCAGCCGGGACGCCGCGCTGGTGCGCTTCGCCCGCTCGGTGACCGGCACCGAGGCGGAGGTGCTGCGCGCGGCGCTGAGCGCCGAGGCCGGCCTCACCGCCGGGCACGAGACCGCACTGACGGACCGGGTCGAGGACCCGCGGGCCGGTCGGCCGACACTGGCCGACGAGGCGACGGAGCGGTAGGGCGACGGCCGTGGCGTACGCGTTGCACTTCGCCGCGAGCATTCTGGCCTGCTGGCTGACCGCGCAGGTCCTCGCCGTTTCGAGGTGGACCTGGCAGGCCCCACGCGTGGCGATCGTCTGCTGGCAGGCGATCGGGCTGGCGCTCGGCCTCTCCGCGATGGGCCTGCCGATGGCGCTCGGCCTGGCCGCGTACGAACAACCGACCGGGAGCGCGCTGCTCGCCCTCGCCGGCGACCTGGCCCACGGCAGCCTGCCGGCCGGCGTAGGGGTGGTCCACCTCGGCCTGGTCGGGGTCGGCTTCGGCATCGGCGCGGTGCTGCTCACCACGACGGTACGCAGCATCCACGGCACCCTCCGCGCCCAGCGCCGGCACCGGGAGCTGCTCAGCCTGGTTGCCCGCCAGGACCCGACCGTGCCCGGCGCGCTGGTGCTCGACCACCCGAGCGCGGCGGCGTACTGCCTGCCGGGGGTGCGGCCCCGGGTGGTGGTCAGCGCCGGCACGCTCAGTCTGCTGGACCGCGCCGAGCTGGCGGCGGTGCTCACCCACGAGCGGGCGCACGCCGAGGAGCGGCACGACCTGGTGCTCCTGCCGTTCACCGCGCTCTGCCGGGCGTTGCCCTGGTTCCGCTGGGTGCGCCACGCACACGAGCGGGTGGCCCTACTGGTCGAGATGCGGGCCGACGACAAGGCGCGCGAGCTGCACGCCGAGGCGCCGCTGGCCGGGGCGCTGCGCCGGTTCGCCGCCGCCGGGCACCGGATCACGCCGGCCGGCGCGCTCGGCCTCGGCGACCGCGACCTCGACGTACGGGTGCAGCGGCTGCTGGTGCCGGACCGCACGCCCCGGCTGCTCGGCGCCACCGCGCTGACCGTCGCGGCCACCCTGGTGGCCCTGCCGATCTCCCTCTTCCTGAACTGACCGATCCATGACCCGGCGGGGTTCCGGCGATTTCGATAGGTAGACAACCTACGTGTAGGCTCGCTATGACAAGCGAGTCAACCCGTGGGAGATCGACCATGGATTCCCTGCTCCTCGCCCGCCTGCAGTTCGCCACCACCACCTCGATCCACTTCCTGTTCGTGGTGGTCACCCTCGGCCTGGTCACCCTGCTCGTCGCGTTGCAGACCGCCGGCTTCGTCACCGGCAAACCGGTGTACGAGCGGCTGACCCGCTTCTGGGGCCAGCTCTACGTGATCAACTACGTGCTCGGTATCGCCACCGGCATCGTGATGGAGTTCCAGTTCGGGCTGAACTGGAGCGGCCTGTCGCGCTACGTCGGCAACGTCTTCGGCGCGCCGCTGGCCATCGAGACGCTGGTCGCGTTCTTCCTGGAGTCCACGTTCCTCGGCATGTGGATCTTCGGCTGGCACCGGCTGCGCCGCGGCGTCCACCTCGCGATGCTCTGGGGAGTCGCGGTCACCGCGTACGCCTCGGCGTTCTGGGTCATGGTCGCCAACTCCTGGCTCCAGCACCCGGTCGGCTACGAACTGCGCGACGGCGTCGCCCACCTCACCGACTTCGGCGCGTTGCTCTCCAACCCCACCCTCGGCTTCGCCTTCGGACACGTGGTGTCGGCGAGCCTGGTCACCGGCGGGATGCTGATGGCGGCGGTCAGCGCCTGGCACCTGGTCCGGCGTACTCCCGACTTCGCGCTCTTCCGGAAGTCGCTGCGGCTCGGGCTGCTCACCTTCGCGGTCGCGGTGATCTTTCTGATCGGGTTCGGCTTCGCCCAGTTCGGCCCGGTCGGGAAGCTGCAGCCCACGAAGTTCGGCGGCGGGGCGGACCGGGACGCGCTGATCGCCGAGTGGACGACGCGGTTCGGCCCCGGCGACTACACCCCGCCGGCACTGTCCAACGTCAGTCTCGGCTTCATGATCCTCATCGGGATGGCGCTCTTCTTCGGCATCCTGGTGGTGCCGCTGCTCTGGCGGGACTGGATCATCCGGTTGCAGTTCCCGCTCTGGCTGATCCTGATCGCCCTGCCGCTGCCCTTCATCGCGGTGATCCTCGGTTGGCTCGCCCGCGAGGTCGGCCGCCAGCCCTGGGCCGCGTACGGGCTGCTGCCGACCGGGCAGGCCGTCTCACCGGTGAACACCGGCCTGATGCTCACCTCGCTGGTCGGCTTCAGCCTGCTGCTCGGCACCCTCGCCGTCAGCAACTGGGTGTTGCTGGCCCGGCACGCCGCCCGGGGCGCGCACGACCCGGCCCTCGGCCGGCCGCCCGCGCCGGACACCGACCACCGCCCCGACCCCGTGTTCGCCTGAGGGAGCCCGCCGTGGAACTCGCCTGGTACGCCCTGCTCGGCCTCTTCTTCGCCACCTATCTCGTCCTCGGCGGCTACGACTACGGTGTCGGGCTGCTGCTCGCCCGCGGCGCAACCCCAGCGACCCGCCGGGCCGCGCTCACCGCCGTCGGGCCGTTCTTCCTCGGCAACGAGGTCTGGCTGGTGGCCGCCGTCGGCATCCTGTTCGGCGCGTTCCCACTCCTGGAGGGGGAACTGCTCTCCGGTTTCTACCCGGTCGTGCTCGGCGCGGTCGCCGGGGTGGTCCTGGTGACCGCCGGGGTGCAACTGCGCAGCCGGCCGCGCGCCGAGTCGGCCCGCGCCGGCTGGGACCGGGTGGTGGTGGCCGGCAGCACGCTCGCCGCCCTCGCCTGGGGTGCCCTGCTCGGCGGGCTGCTGCAAGGGGTGCCGCTGCGAGCCGACGGGCACGTCGCCGGAGTGGGCCACCTCTTCACCCCGTTCGTGGCCGCCGCCGCGCTGGCGATGCTGGCGCTGATCACCGTGCACGGTGCGACATTCCTCACCCTCCGGCTGCCGGCCGCCGACGTACCGCCGGTCGCCCGGCTGGCGCGCGGCCTGGTGCCGGTGGCGCTCGCCGCGGTCGCCGCAGCCACCGTCCTGGGCCTGCTCTCCGATCGGGTACGCGCCGCCGTCGCACGGCCGGCGCTCGCCGTACTCCTGCCGTTTGCGCTGGTCACGGCACTGCTGGTGGCCCGCGCGGCGCTCGGCCGGGGTCGGCCCGGGATGGCCTTCACGGCGAGCAGCGCGGCGCTGGCGCTGCCGGTGTTGCTGGTCGGCGCCGCCCTCTGGCCCCGGGTGCTGGTCTCCACCGGCGACCCGGGCACCTCGTTGACCGTCGCCGACGCCGCCGCGAGCGGGCCCACGCTGTCCCTGCTCGGCTGGCTCGCGCTGCCGCTCCTGCCGGCCCTACTAGGCTTTCAGGCGATGTGCTGGTGGGTGTTCCGGGGACGGACCGACGGCAGGGCACCGGTGTACTGGTGAACCGCCGCCCGTTCGACCCGAGACTGCTGCGCCGGGTCCCCGCGGCCCGGCGCGACCTCGCCATGCTCGCGGCGTTGGGCGGGCTGACCGCCCTGCTGGTGGTCGCGCAGGCCACCGCACTGGCCACGCTGCTGGCGACGGCGGTCGACGGGCGGTTGCACCGGCCGGCGCTGGCCGGCTTCGTGGCGGCGGTCGCCGCCCGGGCGCTGGTGAGCTGGGCGCAGGGCACGGTGGCGGCGCGGGCGGCGGCCACGGTGAAGGCCACGCTCCGCGCCGACCTGCTCGGCGCGGTCGGCCGGCACGGCCCCACCTGGGTGGCCGGCCAGCGGGCCGGGCAGCTCGCCACCCTCGCCGGGCGCGGCCTGGACGCGCTCGACCCCTACTTCACCGGTTACCTGCCGCAGCTCGTGCTGAGCGTGACCGTGCCGCTGGCCGTGCTGGCCCGGATCGTCCTCGCCGACTGGAGTTCGGCGGTGATCATCGCGCTGACCATCCCGCTCATCCCGATCTTCGGCGCCTTGCTCGGCTGGCAGGCGCAGGCCGCCACCGAACGGCAGTGGCGGCGGCTGTCGCTGCTCGGCGGGCACTTCCTCGACATGGTGGCCGGGCTGCCCACGCTGCGCGCGTTCGGCCGGGCCCGGGCCCAGGTCGACGTCGTCCGTCGGATGGCCGACGGGCATCGCCAGGCCACCATGAAGACGCTGCGGATCGCGTTCCTCTCCGCGCTGGTCCTCGAACTCGTCGCCACCCTCTCGGTGGCGCTGGTCGCGGTGCCGGTGGGCATCCGGCTGCTCGGCGGCGGGATCACCCTCTCCACCGCGCTGCTGGTGCTGCTGCTCACCCCGGAGGCGTACCTGCCCCTGCGGGCGGCGGGCAGCCGGTTCCACGCCAGCATGGAGGGGCTGACCGCGTTGGACGAGGCGCTCAGCGTCTCCGCCGAGCCGGCGTCCACCGTACCGGCGGGCGAGCGGCGCACCACGCCGGACGGGTCCGGCGAGATCCGCTTCGAGGGCGTCACCGTCGAGTACGAGCGGACCACCGCGCTGCGGGACGTCACCCTCACCATCCGCCCCGGCCAGCGAATCGCGGTCATCGGGCCCAGCGGCGCCGGCAAGAGCACGCTGCTCGGGCTGCTGCTCGGGTTCGTCACCCCGACCGCCGGCCGGGTCACCGTCGACGGGGTCGACCTCGCTGACGTCGACCTCGACGCCTGGCGGCGCCAGGTGGCCTGGGTGCCGCAGCGGGCCCACCTCTTCGCCGGCTCGCTGGCCGACAACATCCGCCTCGGCGCGCCCGACACCCCGGACGCCGCGCTCGCCCGCGCGGTCACCGACGCGGCGCTGGACGAGGTGATCACCGCCCTGCCCGACGGGCTGGCCACCACGCTGGGCGAGCGCGGGCACGGCCTGTCCAGCGGGCAACGGCAGCGGGTGGCGCTGGCCCGCGCGTTCCTCCGGGACGCCCCGCTGGTGCTCCTCGACGAGCCGACCGCCCGGCTGGACACCGCCAGCGAGGCGGTCGTGCTGGCCGCCACCCGGCGGCTGGTCGCCCGGCGTACCGCGCTGCTGGTCGCGCACCGGCCCGCACTGCTGGAGGACGCCGACCGGATCCTGCGGGTCGAGGACGGCCGGGTCACCGAGCTGACTCCGGTGCCGGCGGGGAAGGTGGCGGGATGACCGACGGACCGGTCGGGCCGGAGCGCCCCGACCAGCCGGTACGGGCCGTACCGGGCGGGACCTCGCCCGACGGCGTGACCCCGGCCGCCCGGGATCCCGGCACGCCGACCGCCGCCGAGCCGAACCCGGTCGAGCTGGCCCCGACCGGCCCGCGCGCCGGTGCCGCCCGCGACCGCCGGGCCGGCGCCGAGCGGGCCGTGCTGCGGCTGGCGCGGCCGTACCTGAGCCGGCTGCTGGGGGCCGGGCTGCTCGCCGCGGCCACCGAGTTCGCCGGGCTGGCCCTGATGGCCACCGCCACCTGGCTGCTGATGAGCGCCGCCGGGCGGCCGCCGCTGGACCGATTGACCGTGGCCATCGTCGCGGTCCGGGCCCTCGCGGTCAGCCGGGGCGTGTTCCGCTACACCGAACGGCTCGCCGGGCACGACGCGGTGCTCCGCATGATCACCGACGTCCGGGCCCGGGTCTTCGCCGCGCTGGCCACCCGGCGGGAGACCACCGCCCAGCGGACCGGGGACGCGCTGAGCCGGCTCGTCTCCGATGTGGAGGCGGTGCAGGACCTGCTGCTGCGGGTGCTCGTCCCGGGGGCGGCCGCCGCGCTGGTGAGCCTGCTCGCCGTCGGGGGCGCCGCGCTGATCTCGCCGCCGGCGGCCGGGGTGCTCGCCGTCGGGCTGCTGGTCGCCGGGGTGGCCCTGCCCGCGCTGGCCACCGCACTCACCCGACGGGCCGCCGACGAGGTGGCTCCGCTGCGCGGGGCGCTCGCCGCGGACGCGGTCGACCTGACCCACGGCGCCGCCGACCTGGCCGCGTTCGGGGCCACCGGCACCGCGCTCACCGCCGCCGAGGGGCGGGCCCGCCGGCTCGCCCGGCTGGAACGCCGGCTGGCCGCGACCGGTTTCGCGGTCGACGCGACCGGGGTGCTGGTCGGCGGGCTGACCGCCGCCGCCGTGGTCGTGGTGGCGTTGCGCGCGGGCGTGGGCGGGGTGCTGGTCGGCGTCCTGGCCGTCGGTGCCCTGGCCGCCGTCGAGACCGCCCTCGCCCTGGTCGGAGCCGCCCGACAGCGCACCCAGCTCCGGGCCGGCCTGGTCCGGGTGGCCGCCCTGCTCACCGCGCCCGCCCCGGCACCCGCCGCTGGCCCTGGCCTCGCTCCCGGTCCCACCCCGGGCTCCGGTCCCGAGCGCGAGCCGGCAGCCGCCGGGCACGAGGTGCGGTTCGCCGGGGTGACCGTGCGCTACCGGGAGGGCGCGGCACCCGCCCTCGACGGGATCGACCTGGACCTGCCGGCGGGTCGCCGGGTGGCCGTGGTCGGGCCGAGCGGTGCCGGCAAGAGCACCCTGGCCGCCGTGCTCACCGGGGCGGTACGCCCCGACACCGGTCGGGCCACCCTGGACGGGGTGGACGTGTCCGCGTACCCGGCCGAGGAGCTGCCCCGGCTGGTCGGCGGCCTGCTCGCCGAGGCGTACGTCTTCCATGCCTCGGTACGGGACAACCTGCTGCTCGGCCGGCCGCGGGCCGACGAGGAGGAGCTGACCGCCGCCGCTGCGGCGGCCGGCCTGCTGGACTGGGTACGCGCCCAGCCCGACGGCTGGGACACCGTGGTCGGTGAGCAGGGCGGGCAGCTCTCCGGCGGCCAGCGGCAGCGCCTCGCGCTGGCCCGGGCGCTGCTGGCCGCCCCGGCCGTGCTGGTGCTGGACGAGCCGACCGAGGGCCTCGACCCGGCCGCTGCGGACGCCGTACTCGCCTCGACGCTGGCCGCCACGCCGGCCGGCCGCTCCGTGCTGCTGATCAGCCACCGGCTCAGCGGCCTGTCCGGGTTCGACGAGATCGTGGTGCTCGACGCCGGCCGGGTGACACAGCGCGGCCGGCACGACGAACTGGTGGCGCAACCGGGCTGGTACCGCGACCAGTGGCTGCTCCAGGCCGCGGCCGAGCGCGGCTACCTCGCTCTCGCCCCCTGAGCGCGGTCCGGGAAATACCCGGACGCGGCCGCCGCCCCCGGATGGCAGGGTGGTGCCCATGCGTGGCTACCAGGACGTGCTCGTGGAGCAGCGGCTCGGCGAGCTGGCCGGCCGGTTGCGGGGGCCGGCCCGCCTCAAGGCCGACCTGCTGACCGAGGCGCGGCACGCGTTGCAGGACGCCGTCGAGGCGTACCGGGAGGGTGGCCTGCCGCCGGCGGAGGCCGAGCGGCGGGCGGTGGCCGAGTTCGGCAGCCCGGCCCAGCTGGTCCCCGGCTACCAGGCCGAGCTGGCGGCGGGGGCGCTGCGCGGGCTGGCGCTACGGGCGCTGGTGGTGGCGGTGGCGCTGATGGCCGGCGGGGACCTGACCTGGCGCGGGTCGAGCTGGAGCGACGGGCCCCGGCCGCCGGCGGGCTACCTGGTGCTCTCCGCCTCGCTGCACGGGATCTGGGCGCTGGTCGCCGGCCTGGCGCTGGCCGGGCTGCTGCTCGGCTTCCTGTCCGCCCGGTACGCGTCACCCCGGCTCGACCGGTGGGCCCGGGCGGTGGGCTACGGCCTGACCGGTGGGTTGGCGGGCGGCGCGCTCGGCGGCGCCGCCCTGTTCGGCTGGTCGGTCGGCCTCTGGGAGGCGGCCCTGACCTGGCCGCCGATGATCATCGGCGCGGTGCTGATCGGCGCCGGTTGGTTCGCGCTCGCCCGGGCGACCCGCTACTGGCTGGTGAGCGCCGGCTGACGGTGGCCGTCAGGCCGGCGTGGCGGGTGGCTCGTCGGTGCCGAGGAAGCGGCCCACCGTCGCGCTGAACTCGCGCCAGCCGGCCCGCTCTCCGGCGAGTGCCTGGCCGCCGGCCTCGGTGAGTTGGTACGTGCGCCGTTCCCGGCCGTTGACCGTGCTCCACGAGCTGGCCACGTAGCCGGCCCGCTCCAGCCGGCGCAGCGCCGGGTAGATGGTGCCGGTGGGCAGATCCAGGGTGCCCCCGCTGCGGGCCCGGAGCGCCTCGATGATGGCGTAGCCGTGCAGGGCGCCCTGCTCCAGCACCGCCAGCAGCAGCGCGTCCAGGTGTCCGTGCAGCGCCTGCGCCTTCATGTGTAGCAAGGCTACCTGTCTACCGGCCGGGACGCCACCGGGGTGGACTCCCGGCCACACCGGGTCGCCCACTAGGGTATGTGCGCAGAGTCACTCGGCGGCCGGAGGCGCCGCCGGGTGGGCAACCCGAAGCACACGGAGGTCAGCGTGGCCCGCCAGTCGCCCCAACGGCCCGACGCCGACGAGCCCGAGCTCGACGAAACCACCGCGTCGGCCGCCGAAGACGAGGTCGAGGCCGACCGCCCGGCCCCGGACCGCACGCTCTGGGAGGAGCTGCGGATCGACCCGGTGGAGATCGCCCTGCCCGCCGGCACCGGCTTCACCCTCCGGGCGTACCGGCCGGCGCGGGAGCTGACCCCCACGGACGTCGCCGAGCGCGACCAGGAGGACCCCTTCCTGGCCCGCCGCCAGGTCGTCGAGGCCGAGGACGACGAGGAGGTGGTGATCCTCGACGAGGAGTTCGCCGCCCTCTCCGCCGAGGACGACGAGGAGGCCGGGACCGAGCGGCCGAAGGGACGCCGCCGCGGTAAGGCCGAGACGACCGACGAGGCGGAGAAGGTCGAGGAGGACGAGGACGAGGCGGACGAGGACGAGGACGAGGCGGACGACGCCGGCGACGAGGAGGTCCCGGCCTTCCTCAGCCACCGCGGCCGGCTACTGCTGTTCAAGACCCCGGAGTCGCTGGTCAGTTTCGTCCGTTCCGGCGCACCCAACGACCTGTCTCAACTGGACAGTTGGAGTGAACTGTCCGAACGGGTGGAACCGGCCGACATCGTGCCGCTGGACGAGGACACCTACGAGCTCGACCTCGTGGTGGAGAACCTCCGCGGCGGCCACGACGCGTGGGACCCCGCCCTCCTGATCGAGGCCGGCGAAATCGCTCGTGACGTGGCGTACGCGATGCGGCTACCTGCCGTACTGGACATGCTCTCCGCCGGCTCCAGCCTCGACGACCTGGACGAGGCCCTGCGCGCGACGGTCAACGGCGGGATCGGCGGTTTCCTGGGTCGGCGCCGACTGAAGAAAATCGGGGCACAAACCGCAAGTTTGGGTTGGCGCACCATTGTCGGCAAGATCTCTGCTGTGGTGGACTGGCGCGACTGACCCGGAGCGGGGAGCATCAGTCTCTGGCAGAGCAAGCCCTGTGTCCGGGAGGAGGACGACGCCGTGGCGCTCGTGCGCGTGTACTGCGGCCTGGCCTCGGCGGATCCGGCCGACCGGCCGGATTCGGCCGGTTCGGCGCTGACGTCCGCTGTGGTCGACGACGCAGGCCGTCTGCTGCATGTCTGCGAGATCGGCGACGAACCCGCTGGCTACGCCCAGCTGGTCGCGCTGCTCGTGGAGCGGTCGGGCGGACCGAGCGGTGCGGCCATCGCTGCCGACAGTGACGACCACACGGTCACCTCGCTGCTCAGCGCGGCCGGCCGGCCGCTGGCGATCGCGGACGACGACTCGGTCGACGACTTCGCCGAGCGCTTCGCCGACGACGACTCGCTGGAGGAGATGCAGGCCCCGCCGGCCGTGCGCCGGGCGGTCGGGCTGGCCCGGGCGTTGCAGGCCGGCGCCCTCTCCGCGGTCACCCTGCCGGCGCCCCGCGACCTCGCCGGTTTCAAGCAGGTCCTCGCCGCGCACGCCGCACTGGCCAGCGGGCGGCACTCCGCCGCGGTGGCGCTGCGCGAGGTGCTCCGCGAGCTCTACCCGGCCGCCCTCCGGGCCTACCCGGACCCGGCCGAGCCGGTCTCCCTGGCCGTCCTCGACGCGCTGCCGGAGCCCAGCATGCTCAGCGGCACGGTGGCCCGGGGCCGCGAGGTGTCGGTCGCGGCGGACGCCGTCGCCGCGCACCTGGCGGCCGAGGGCGTCGCCGACGCCGAAACCATCAACGACGCGGTGACCGCGCTGCGGGTCGCCATCGCCGAGACGCCCCGGCGGGCCACCGTCAACCGGGCGCTCACCGCCGCCGTCGCCGAGACGGTACGGCAGGCGGTCTCCTCCGTGCGGGCCTGCGACGCCGGCTGCACGGCGCTGGTGAGCGCGCTCAGCGCCCGGGTCGGCACCCCCACCACGGTGCCCGGCCGCCGGGCCGCCGCCCGGCGCGGCGAGTCGGGCGGCGAGCGGCCCGAGCCCACCAACGCCGGCGCCGGTCTGCGGACGGTCCGGCCGGCGGAGCCCGAGCCGGTGGGCCGGCGCAGCCTTCCGGAGCCGGTCTCCGGACCGGCCGCCCCGGCGTCGCCTCGACCGCTCGGCCCACCTCCGGTCGCCCCGTCACCGGTCACGCCGCCGCCCGTCGCCCCCGCGCCGATCACCCCGGCCGCCGCGGCCGGCATGCCGGGCTCGGCACCACCGTCGCGTCCCGAGTCGGCCGGCGCACCGATGCCGCAGCGCGTGGACGGGCCCACCAACCGGCCGGTCTCCGCGCCGCCTCCGCCGCCGCCGGGGATGACCCCGATCGCCCCCGCGCAGCGGAGCAAGGTGCCACCGGCCGAGGCCGGCGAGCCGTTCCGCCCGACGCTGACCACCGCGGCGATCAACAAGGCCCGCGCCGAGCGCCAGCGCACGGTCATCCCGCCGCGCCCCAAGACCACCCCCCAGGAGCCGCCCACCGGTGGCTTCAGCGCCACCGACCTGAGCGTCCCGGTGCCGGCACCACGTCCCGTGCAGGAGGCCGCCCCCCCGGGCTCCCGGGCCAACTGGCCGCTGGTCAACAACGGCGACCAGGACGACCGCGCCGCGGAGACGCCGGGCGGCTACCCGTACGGCGACCGGGGCGGCGACCCGCCGACCGATCCCGGCACCAGCCGGGTCACGCCGCCGTGGCTCGCCGACGACCTGCCCCAGGAGCCGCCGATGCTGCGGCTGGTGGAGCCGCCGCCGCTGGCCGACCGGGCACTGCGCGACGAGTTGGACCCGCCGACCGACCCGGGCCTGGACACCCCGTCGCTGCGGCTGGTCGACCGGCAGCCGGCCGACCGGTCCGGCCGACCGGCAGCACCCCACGCCGACCTGCCCGGCTCGCCGGAGCGCCTCGACCACTCCAGCTCGGCGCGTCTGACGCCGCGTCGTGACCTGGAGCAGCCGCCCGCGCCGAAGGAGCACCGGCCGCCGCCGGTCTCCGACGAGGGCGACGGCGACCTGCTGATCTTCGCTCAGGCGAAGTCCGCCTGGTTCGTCGGGCACGGCGACGACGCCGATCTGGACTGGTCGAGCACCGCCGACACCGGCTGGCAGGCCGCCGAGCAGGCGGCCCGCCCGGCGGTCGGCTCGGAGACCAAGGCCGGCCTGCCGAAGCGCGTCCCGCAGGCCAACCTGGTGCCGGGCTCGCCGCTGCGCGACGAGCGGCCACTGCGGATCGTGCGGAACGCGGCCAGCCTCGCCGAGAACACCACCGGCTACTTCCGCGGTTGGCGGCGCGGCCAGGAGATCGGCGGCTTCGCCGTCGGCGGCCGTCCGGGGCGGGAAGCGGCCGGTGGCTGGGACTTCAGCCGCGACACCGGGGACCGCGACGACGAGCGGGAATACGAGTACCGTTCCGCCGGCTACCGGTCCTGATCGGAGCCGCCCCCCCCTTCCCACCTGCGTGTTTCTGCCCACACCCGGATAATTTGACGCCGGGTCGGGCCGGCCGGGAGCATACCCGGCGGAACACCCGGCGGCGGGCGTCGCCGGGGTGGGAAGGCGATTCCAATGGCAACACCGGCATTCGACTCCTCCGTGCTGACCCGTCGGGGCGTCCTCGCCGCCGCGGCCGGCAGTCTGCTGCTCGCCGGCTGTGGGCAGCGGAACCGACAACCGGACGACGACCCGACCGGCAGTGGCGCGCCCGGCGGCCACGAACTGGTGATCGGCGCCAGCCTGGAGCTGACCGGCAGGGGAGCCGCTCTCGGCGTGCCCCAGCAACGGGCCATGGAGATCACCCAAGAGGTCCTGAACCTCACCGGCATCCCGGTCGGCAACCTGCGGCGTACCGTCCGCCTGGAGATCCGGGACAACCGCAGCGACCCCCGGGAGGCAGCCCGGCAGGCCACCGAGCTGGCCCAGCGGACCCAGGTGCACGCACTGGTCGGCGGCACCTCCACCGAGACCTCGATGGCGATCGTCGAGGTCGCCCAGAAGCTCCAGGTGCCGTTCCTGTCGCTGGCAGCCGGGGACGACATCGCACTGCCGCTGGCTCAGCGCACGTACATCTACAAGCTCACCCCGGATGCCGGCGACGTGGCCCGCCGGATGGCCCGCCTGATCGAGTCGCTGGGCATCCGGCGGGTCGCCCTGCTGGCCGCCGCCGGGCTGTACGGCGACTCGGGCGTACGAGCGGTACGTGGCGCGCTGCGCGACGTCGGCGTGGAACTGGTGCGGACCGTCCGGATGCCCGCCTCGGGCCGGAGCCTCACCTCGGTCGCTCGGCGAGCCGCGACCGGTGAGCCGGACGGAGTGATCGTCTGGAGCACCGCCCCGGACTCCGGTGCAGCGGCCCGCGAACTGCGCCGGGCCGGTCACCGGGGGCTGCTCTTCTTCGACCCGGGGGCGGTCGTCGAGGACACCCTCTCCGGACCGAACGCCGCCGCTGTCGAGGGGGCGTACGCCATCCATCCGTCCTGCATCGCGGTCAGCACGCTGACCACGACCACCACCGCGGAGCTGGCCCGGCGCGACTTCACCTACAGCTACATCCAGCGGCACGGCACCTTCAGCGGCTTCGCCCCGTACGCCTCGGACGCGCTCCAGTTGCTCGCCGGGGCGGCCCGATCGGCGGGCAGCGTCGACCGTGGCCGGCTGCGGGCGTACCTCCAGACGCAGGTGACCGAGGGCATCGCTGGCGGGTACGCCTTCGCCCCGATCCGCCACGGCGGCATGGAACGCGACTCACTCGGCGTCTACGTGGTCAGCCAGGCTGCCTGGACCCGATACTCCTGAGACCATCCGGCCGGCCGAGCCCGGGGCCACCCGGGGCCGGGCCGGCCGGGATGCTGCGTCGAGCGCCCGGTAACCGCAGGTCACCGGGCGCTTCGTCACGCCGGTCAGGCGGGCGCTTTGTCACGCCGGTCAGGCGGGCGCTTTGTCACGCCGGTCAGGCGGGCGCTTTGTCACGCCGGTCAGGCGGGCGCTTTGTCACGCCGGTCAGGCGGGCGCGACCGCCCGCGAACGCCGCATGGTGAGCACGTACTCGACGAGCGAGATCAGCACGTGCTTGGTCGACTCCCGGTTCCGGGCGTCGCACGCCACCACCGGCACGTGGCTGGAGATCGCCAGCGCGTCCCGGACGTCCTGCGGGTCGTGGTACTGCATGCCGTCGAAGCAGTTGATGGCCACCAGGTACGGCAGCCGCCGGTGCTCGAAGAAGTCGATGGCGGCGAAGCAGTCGGCCAGTCGACGGGTGTCGACCAGCACCACGGCACCGATGGCGCCACGGACCAACTCGTCCCACATGAACCAGAACCGGGTCTGACCCGGCGTACCGAACAGGTACAGGATCAGGTCGCGGTCGATCGAGATACGACCGAAGTCCATCGCCACGGTGGTCGTCGTCTTGCCCGGCACCTGCCGGGTGTCGTCGACGCCCACGCCGGCGGAGGTCATGATGGCCTCGGTGGTCAGCGGCGTGATCTCCGAGACCGACCCGACCAGCGTCGTCTTGCCAACGCCGAATCCACCGGCGATAACGATCTTCGCCGACGTCACGCGCCCGCTCTGGGCCGGCGGCCGGTGCGACATGTCAGAGCCTGCGAAGTCCACTCAGCACCCTCTCCAGCAGTTCAGTGCCCACCGCGTCGTCGGAGTCTTCCAAAATGGTCGGCTCGTGCACCGCGACCAGGCCGTCCGTCGCCATGTCGGCGATGAGCACCCGGGCCACGCCGAGCGGAAGCTGCATCCGCGCCGCGATCTCGGCGAGCGATTGCACACGTCCGTCGCACAGCGCGGCGATGTACTGGTGCTCACGGCTCTGGCCGCCATTGCCAGTGGCAACGGCCCGGCCGCGCACCGTCGTCTCGACGAGCGCCTCCAGGGCGATCTCGAGCCGGGGACGGGTACGACCTCGGGTCACGGCGTATGGACGGACCAACGCGCCGGTCGGCTCGTCACGATCGACCATGTCGCCGCTCACCTCCTTCCCACCCGCTACCGGTTCGCTCCGGTGACACCCGTCGTTGTCGTAGTTGTTGCCGCTCCTGACCCACCGGTCAGCGCGTCGATCAGCCCATCATCCCGACAGCCGTACGCGGCTGCGGGGTCAGTGCATCGCCCACCCGGTCGACGAGCAGGGCCATCTCGTAACCGACCTGGCCGACGTCGCTGCTCCGAGCGGCGAGCACCGCAAACGAGGAACCGTCCGAAATGGACATGAGGAACAGGAAGCCGTTGTCCATCTCGACGACGGTCTGGAGCACCGCCCCGCCCTCGAAGCATCGCGCCGCGCCCTGGGTCAGGCTGACCAGGCCGGACGCGATGGCCGCGAGCTGGTCCGCACGGTCCCGCGGAAGGTCACGGGACGCAGCGAGGAGCAGGCCGTCGGCCGAGACCGCGACCGCGTGCGCCACACCGGGCACCCGGTCGGCGAAGTTGGCGAGCAGCCAACCGAGATCCTGCGTACTAGTCATCCTTGTTGCTCCTTCTGCCCGCTCCCGGCCACCGGGCCTGAGCCAGACTGCGAAGACTGCTGCCCGCCCGGAGTCGCCTCCGGGCCGGCCGAGTTGCTGTCGGACGGGTGGTTACGCCCCCGTTGTACGCCTCGATGGTAGGCCGAGAGCAGACCCCGAACGGCCTCCGGCGTCCGGCGCTGCACCGAGGTGCTCGGCTTCTCGATGCCACCGGGAACGAGCTGTGCCATCGGCACCCGCTTGGGCAGGCCCTTTCGGGTGGTCTCGGCGACCGGTACCTCGGTGGCCGCCGAGGCGGCCCGCCAACCATCGTCCGCCGCGGTCTGCCAGCCGGGTGACTGCTGCGGCACCCGGCGGTTCGGCATGGCCTCGGCGTAGCCGGGACGACCGCCCCCACTCGACGATCCGTTGTCGTGTGGCGCTCCGCCGGTCGTCGGAGTGTGTGGCATCGGCGCGTTACCTGTCGTCCCGGGTGTGGTCTGCTGGGCGGCCCGACCGGCGGTGTCGACCCTGGCGAACTGCTGGGTCGGGGCACCGCCCGCGGCGGGGGCCGCCGGAGCTGCGGCCGACTCCTCCGGCCCCGGCCGCCGGGTACGGAACCAGGCCGACTCGAGCTCGCGGAAGATCGGCAGCTCCATCGTCTCGTCCGCGTACCGCTGTTGGTTGGCCCCCTGCCGCGGAGCCGTCGGTGCCGGCATCGGCGCCGGCCGGCTGACGGCCACCGGCGTCTCCGGGCGGGTGACCCGGGGCAGCTCGGTGGTCATGTCGAGGCCAGCGGCGAGACGCTCCGGCACCGGCGGGGCGGCGGCCGGGTCGGGCGCGGCGACCGGTGGCCAGGCCGGCGGGGCGCCGACGCTCGGCGCGGCGGTTGGCGGAGCCGGACGCGGCGGCACCTGGCTCACCGGCGGCACGGAGACCGGCGCCGCGGAGACGGGCTGACCCGAGACCGGCGCCGCGGAGACCGGCACGCCGGAGATCGGCGGGAACGGCGGCGCGGAAATCGGCGGCACGGGCGGCGCGGAGACCGGCGGCACGGGCGGCGCGGAAACCGGCGGCACCGGCGGCACCGAGACCGGCGGCGCGCTGTACGGGTGCGCCTCGGGGCTGGTCGGCAGCTGGCGCGGGATGGCCGGCTGCTGGCCGCCGCTGGCCGGGTCACTCCCGGCCGGGCCGCGCCGCTGCGGCAGCGGGTCGATCGGCTGGCCGTTGGGCGTCCGCGGGGCGAAGGCGCCGTCGCGCGGGAACCCGTTCCCCCCGGCGGGGGTGGCCCCGGTGAGGTCGGACCAGGCCGGCATCGACCGTCCCCCGCCGGCGTTGGCCGGGGTGCCGGAGCCGTTGGACGGCGCCGGATCGAAGGAGCGGCCGCCCAGCGTCACCTGGTTGCCGGACGCGCCGGGGCGCGGGGCCGGCGGGGTGGCCGGACCGCTGCCGAAGGCCGCGAAGGCACCGAGCGTCGGGGCCGGGTTGTTGCCCTGCTGCTGGCCGGTGGCCGCAGCCGGGAGGGCGGGCGGCTGCTGCCCCCGGCCGGCGAGGGCCCGCGGCACCAGGACCGAGGTGGGCAGGGTGACGTCCGCCACCGTGCCCCGGTCGGTGCCCGGCCTCAGCTCGACCTTGACGCTGTGCCGGGCCGCCAGCCGGGCGACCACGACCAGACCCATCATCCGGGAGACCGCGACGTCCACCTGCGGCGGAGTGGCGAGCCGTTCGTTCAGCTCGCGCAGCTGCTCCGGGCTGATGCCGATGCCCCGGTCCTCGACGTAGAGCGAGGCGCGGTCGCCCACCCGCCGAGCCTCGACCATGACGTGCGAGTCCGGCGGAGAGAAGGCGGTGGCGTTGTCGAACAGCTCGGCCACGAGGTGCACCATGTCGTTGACCGCGTGGGCGGCGACCTCGATGTCCCGGTCGATCACGCCGAACTCGATCCGGGTGTAGTGCTCGACCTCGGACTGGGCGGCGCGGAGCACGTCGATGAGGGCGGCCGGCTCGCGCTGCACGCGGGTGGAGTCCGCGCCGGCGAGGACCAGCAGGTTCTCGTCGTTGCGGCGCATCCGGGTGGCCAGGTGGTCGAGCTGGAACAGCTCGGCCAACCGGTCCGGGTCCTCCTCGCCGCGCTCCAGCCGGTCGAGGTGGCCGATCAACCGGTCGACCAGGATCTGCGACCGGCGGGCCAGGTTGACGAACATCGTCGCGACGGACGCCCGGAGGGCGGCCTGCTCGGCGGCGGTCCGGACGGCCTCCAGGTGGACGGCGTTGAACGCCTCGGTCACCTGGCCGAACTCGTCCTTGCTGCGGACCGGCAGCGGCTCGGCGATCTGGTTGGCCACCTGCACCGGAGAGAGCTGGCCGGTGACCTGCGGATCACGCAGTCGGGCCACCGCCTGCGGCAGGCCGTACTGGGCGACCGAGAGGGCGCCCTGCCGCAGCTCGCGCAGCGACCGGGCCATCGACCGGGCGACCAGGTACGCGAAGAGGATGGCCAGCACCAGGACGCTGAGCAGCAGGCCGCTCTCCAGCCACACCTGGACCTTCGTGTCCGAGCGGAGCCGCTCGGCCTGCCGGACCACGTCCTTGTCGAGCTTCTCCTCGACCGTCCGCATCGCCCCGGCGTTGGCCACCATGGCGGCGTCCCACTGGTCCGTCTTGAACGTCACGTCGCTCAGGTTGCCGTCGCGGGCGTCCTTGACCTGCGAGGTGTAGTTCTTCAACAGGCGCAGGTCCGAGCTGGCCACGGTCTGGTCGAAGAACTCGGAGTCGGTCGTGGTGGCGACCGCCTTGAATGCCTGCAACGCCTGCGCCTGGCCGGTTTCGCTGGCGATGAACTGCTCGCGCAGGATCGGGGTGAGGCGCTTGCTCAACAACGCCTGGTGGACGACCACGCGGCGCTGGGAGAGGTACTCCCGCTGCCGGGCGACCGCGGCGGCGACGCGCATCTGGTCACTCAGGTCGTTGTTGCCGGCCAGCTGGGTGGCCGAGTCGCGGATCGCGAGCAGGTTGTTGATCAGACCTTCGTACGACTTCTCGGCCTCGTCGATCTTCAACTTGCCGTTGTGCACCTGGCTACGGGTGGCCGGCAGGTCGGAAAGCCTCTGGTCGATGTCGTCGAGCAGCTTCTCGAAGCTCTTCGGCAGCTTGTCGATCGCGGTCCGTTGCCGGGAGTAGGGCGCTCTCCGCTGGTCGACCCGCGAGTTGGCCCGGTTGTAGGCCTCCTGATACTGGGCCCTGGTCTGGACCTGGTTGGCGCTGAGGAAGAGCACGGCGTTGACCCGCTCGTCCTGCAGGGTGTCGACCAGGTCACCCGAGTAGCCGATCAGGTTGGCCAGGTCACCGGCCCGGTTGGCATTGTTGAGCGTGCCCAGGTGGTCGACCAGACCGCTGGTGCCCACCACGATCGTGGCGATGGTCGGCACGATCATGATCAGACCGAGCTTGGACCAGATCGGCATGTCGCGGAGCCGGCTGGCCGGCCGGCGCAGTCGCGACAGGAAGGAGCCCGCCGTCTTTGGCCGTTTGCTCACGTCACCGCCCTCGCATTACCGCGTCCGGACGTCACCCTTGGGCAACGCCGAGCGACCGACCCGGCGGGTCGGACCTCCGAGATTCCATCACGCCGCCCCGCAAAGAGAAAGCCCAGGTTGTCCCTCACCAGAGGTGTGATGAGATGTTGATGCAATTTGATAGCAATCCGTCTGGCCGGAGTAACCCAAGGTAATGAAGCCCCCTCACCGCGTCGTCCTCCTCGCCGGCCCCTCCGGCTCCGGAAAGTCGTACATCGCCCAACGAACCGGACTTCCGGTGCTCTGTTTGGACGACTTCTACAAGGACGGCGATGACCCTACGTTGCCGCGCCTGAACGGACAGGTGGACTGGGAGTCACCACTGTCCTGGGATGCGGCCGCAGCGGTGGAAACCATTGCCCGACTGGCCCAGAACGGCAAGGCCGAAGTGCCGGTTTATGCGATCGGCGCGGACCGTAGGGTGTCCACCCGGCCGTTCGACGTCGCCGGATCGCCACTGTTCGTCGCCGAAGGGATCTTCGCCGCCGAGATCGTCGAGGAGTGCCGCCGTCGCGGTCTGCTCGCCGGGGCGTACGCGCTGCGCCGGCCGCGCGGGGCGACCTTCGTCCGCCGGCTCGCCCGCGACCTGTCCGAGCAGCGCAAGGCGCCCCGGCTGCTGATCCAGCGCGGGATCACGCTGCTGCGTACCGAGCCGGCCGTGCTGCGCCGGCAGACCGGACTGGGCGCCGAGGCGGCTCGGGCCCGGGAGGTGCTGCGCCGGGTGGCCGGCCTGCGCGCCGGCCACCCGTGATCAGCCGAGCAGCTTGGCGTACGCCGGCTTGATCACTTCGTCGATGATCTTCAGCCGCTCGTCGAACGGGATGAAGGCGCTCTTCATCGCGTTGATGGTGAACCACTGGAGTTCCTTCCAGCCGTAGCCGAAGGCCTCCACCAGCAGCGCCATCTCCCGCGACATCGAGGTGCCGCTCATCAACCGGTTGTCGGTGTTGACGGTCACCCGGAAACGCAGGTCGCGCAGCAGCCCGATCGGGTGCTCGGCGATCGACGGCGCCGCCCCGGTCTGCACGTTCGACGACGGGCACAGCTCCAGCGGGATCCGCTTGTCCCGGACGTACGCGGCCAGCCGGCCCAGCACCGGCGGCGGCCCCGGGGTGATGTCGTCGACGATCCGGACGCCGTGGCCGAGCCGGTCCGCGCCGCACCACTGGATCGCCTGCCAGATCGACGGCAGCCCGAACGCCTCGCCGGCGTGGATGGTGAAGTGGAAGTTCTCCCGCTGGAGGTACTCGAAGGCGTCCAGGTGTCGGGTGGGCGGGAAGCCCGCCTCGGCACCGGCGATGTCGAAGCCGACCACACCGGTGTCCCGGTGCCGGACGGCCAGCTCGGCGATCTCCTGCGAACGGGCGGCGTGCCGCATCGCGGTGAGCAGGGTGCCGACCCGGATCGGGGTGCCCGCCTCGGCGGCCAGGGCACTGCCCTCCGCGAAGCCGGCCACCACGGCGTCGACCACCTCGTCCAGGGTCAGGTTCCGCTCCAGGTGCTGCTCCGGGGCGAACCGGACCTCCGCGTAGACCACGCCGTCGGCGGCCAGGTCGAGCGCGCACTCGCGGGCGACCCGGCGCAGCGCGGGCGCGGTCTGCATGACCGCCACGGTGTGCGCGAACGTCTCCAGGTAACGCTCCAGCGAGCCCGAGTTCGCCGCCTCGACGAACCAGCGGCCGAGCCCCTCCGGATCGGTGGTGGGCAGTTCGTGGCCGACCTCGGCGGCCAGCTCGACGATCGTCGCAGGCCGCAGACCGCCGTCGAGGTGATCGTGCAGCAGCGCCTTCGGGACCTTGACGATGTCCTCGTACCGGATTGCGACCATGCTCAGACACTAGTCACCGGCGGTCCGGTCCCGACACGGGACCGGACCCGACCTCAGGGACGCCACCCGTACACCCGCTCGACGGTCAGCCGGAGCACCAGCCGGCCGTCGGACACCATCGCCGCCCGATAGTCCGGCCAGTCCGGATGCTCCCCCCGGATCCGCCGATAGACCTCGACCAGCTCGTCGACCGTGGCGTCGTCCGTCGCGGCGGCCGGTGCGGTGAGGGTCACCGTCCCCTCGGCCACCGCGTACGCCCCGCCGTCGGCGGTGGTGACGTGGAAGCTGGCCCGGGGATCGCGGCGCAGGTTGCGCACCTTGGCCCGGTCGCCGGTGGTGGAGCAGCGGATCAACCCCGGTTCCGCCAGGTAGTCGACGTTGGACAGCTGCGGCCGGCCGTCTCGGCGCAGGGTCACCAGCACGCCGCGCCCCCGCTCGCCGAACAGCTCCCACAGCCGGTCGCTCATGCCGCCACCTCGCTTCGCTCGGCACCGGCCTGAGGCACACCCGCACTGCATTGACGATTCACTCGCTGACGCTCGCTCATGCCGCCACCCGCAGCGGGGTGAGCGCCGTGGCCAGCCGGGCCACCTGGTCGAGCATCAGGTCCGCCGCCGCCTCCCGCCCGGGGTCCGGGCGCAGCTCCCCGGCGTCGTCCAGCGCCTGCCGCAGGAAGATGGTCACCGCCTCGTTGACCGGCACCATGTTCAGCGTGGTGACCACCTGCTTGATCATCTGCACCGCCCGGAGGCCGCCGGAGGTCATCCCGTAGCTGACGAAGCCCACCGGCTTGTGCCGCCACTCATGGAAGAGGTAGTCGATCGCGTTCTTCAGCGGCGCGCTGAAGCCGTGGTTGTACTCCGGCATCACGAAGACGAAGGCGTCGGCCGCGGCGACGGTCTCGCTCCACTCCAGGGTGTGCCGATGCAGGTACCGCCCTTCGGACGGGTGGTGCGGCTCGTCGTGGAACGGCAGCCCGACCTCGGCGAGGTCGACCAGGCGTACGTCGTCGAAGGCACCGTGCCGGACGGCGGCGGCCGTGAACCAGTCACCGATCCGTCGGCCCACCCGGCCGGGACGGGTGCTGGCGACGATCACGTTCAGGCGGGGCATGGCGAGGTCACTCCTGTCTGTGCGGGTCGGCGGGGTGCCGGCACGGCGAGTCGGGGGATGAGGAACTGGGCGAGCGGGCCGATGCTCAACGCGTAGATCACCGTGCCGATGCCGACGGTGCCGCCGAGCAGCCAGCCGGTGGCGAGCACGCCCAGCTCGATCAGGGTGCGGGCGCGACCGAGCGGGAGACCGCGGGCGGCCAGGCCGGTCATCAGCCCGTCGCGCGGGCCCGGGCCGAACCGGGCGCCCAGGTAGAGAGCGGTCGCGACCCCGTTGAGCAGGACGCCGAGGAGCAGCAGGCCGAACCGGGTGGCCGGGGCGTGCACCGGCGGCAGGACGGCCAGCACCCCGTCGAGGGCCAGGCCCACCAGGGCCACGTTGGCCACCGTGCCGATCCCGGGGCGCTGGCGCAGCGGAACCCAGAGCAGCAGCACGACCAGCGCGACGCCGTTGACCACCCAGCCGAGCGGCAGGCCGGTCCGCTCGGCCAGACCCTGGTGCAGCACGTCCCAGGAGGAGAGCCCGAGGTCCGCCCGCACCATCAGCGCCACGCTGGCGCCGAAGAGGGCGAGCCCGAGTAGAAGCCGGACGACGCGCGCCGGCAATCTGGTTGACATGTCACCTAACCTAGGGCCACCTAGATGACATGTCAACAACTGGGCTAGGATCGCGGCATGGACGGACCACGCTGGCTCGACGAGCGGGAAGACCGGGCCTGGCGCGGCTACCGCCGGATGCGCCGCCTGCTCGACCTGGAGCTGGCCCGGGAACTGATGCAGGACGCCGGCCTCTCCGAGCCGGACTACGACGTCCTCTCCGACCTCTCCGAAACACCCGACCAGCGGCTACGGCTCAGCGAGCTGGCCGACCGGATGCTCTGGTCACGCAGCCGGCTGTCCCACCACCTCACCCGGATGCAGCAGCGTGGCCTGGTCATCCGGGAGGAATGCCCGTCCGACGGCCGGGGTTCGGTCATCGCGCTCACCCCCGCGGGCCGGCAGGCCATCGAGGCGGCCGCGCCCGGCCACGTCGACGCCGTCCGCCGACACCTGATCGACCTGCTCACCCCGGAGGAGGTCGCGGCACTCGGCGCCCTGACCCACCGGGTGGTCGACCACCTCACCGGCGGGCAGCAGACCAGCCCGTCCGAGGCCTGACGTGGACGCCCGAATCCTCGACCGGCTGCGCTGCCCGGTCTGCGCCGAGCCGCTGGCCGAAACCACCGCCGGCACCGCCCGCGCCCTGCGCTGCCCACGCCGGCACAGCTTCGACATCGCCCGCCAGGGATACGTCAACCTGCTCGCCGGCCACGCCCCGCACACCGGGGACAGCACCGAAATGGTCGCCGCCCGCGCCGACTTCCTCGCCGCCGGCCACTACGACACCGTCGCCGCCGCGCTCGCCGCCACCGCCGCCGAGGCGGTCGCGGGGGTACGGGCGGGCACCGGCGCGGCGTCCGAGCGGGGTGGCCACAGCGCGGCGCGGGCCGCGTACCCCCTGGTGGTGGACGCCGGGGCCGGGACCGGCTGGTATCTCGCGGCGGTGCTGGCGGCGCTGCCGGACGCCGTCGGCCTGGCGCTGGACGTCGCCAAGCCGGCGCTGCGCCGGGCAGCCCGGGCCCACCCGCGCGCGGCAGCGGCGCTCGCCGACACCTGGCGGCGGCTGCCGCTGGCCGACCACTCCGCCGCCCTGCTGCTGAACGTCTTCGCGCCGCGTAACGGCCCGGAGTTCCACCGGGTGCTCGATCCGGCCGGCGCGCTGCTGGTGGTCACCCCGGCCGTGGACCACCTCGCCGAGCTGGTCGACGCGCTCGACCTGCTCCGGGTGGACCCGGCCAAGGCGGACCGGGTCGCCGGCAGCCTGGGCGCGCACTTCATCGAGGAATCGGCGACCGAGCACCGGGCCCGGCTGGCGCTGCGCCGCAGCGAGGTGGCCACCCTGGTGGGGATGGGCCCGAGCGCCTGGCACGCCGACCCGGCCCGGCTCGCCGAGCGCATCGCCGCGCTGCCCGAGCCGACACCGGTGACCCTCGCCGTCCGGCTCGGCGTGCACCGCCCACGCTGACCGGGCCCTACGTGGAGAGATCGACCTCTTCCCAGCCCGGCGGCTCGTCGTGGTACGGCCCGCGCAGCACCACCGCCCACTCCAGCGCCCATCGGCGCTGCCCGATCGCGTTCGCGTCCACCAGTCCGGGCAGCGCCCGGCCGGTGCGCTCCGACTCCAGGTACGCCCAGTCCAGGCAGTAGTGCAGGTCGAGCAGGGCGGCGGCGTCGGCCGGATGTTGCGGCGCGGCCAGAATCCGGGCCCGCCACTGCGGGAAGGTCTCCCCGCCGACCAGGTTCGGCATCCGCTCGACCAGCCGCTCGTCCACCGGCACCGTCGGGTCCAGCTCCTTGGCCAACCCGAGCACCCAGGCCAGCGAGAAGAGCGCGTCGTGGTGCAGTACGAACGAACGGTGGTCGCCCTTGCCGCCCACGACGAACTGCCACTCGGGCGGGGTCACCGTGTCAACCAGGTGCGACTCCAGCAGCCAGCTCATCGCCGCCTGCGCCGGCATCCCGAAGCACCGGGCCAGGATCAGGTGCAGCACCGCGATCCGCGCCTCGATCTCGGCGGTGGAACGCAGCTCGACCTCGTCCCCCGGCTCCCAGACCAGCGGGAAGTGCGGCGGCGGCAGTGGGAGACCCAGCCGGGACAGCTCTTCGAGGCTCGCCTCACGAACGGCCCGGGAATCGGGGGCGGGTACGCGCACGGCTCAGGCCCCCTGTCTGCTCGCGTCGGCTCATCGCCGATCGGTCCCCCTTGGCCAGGCAGGATAGCCGGTCGGCGGGACCGGCACCACGGCCCCGCCAACCGGAACGGATCAGCCGATCCGCTCGATCACCAGTGGCGTCGCGGCCGGGGCCTCCGGGGCGATCCGGAAGGCCCGCTGCGCCTCGGCCAGCGCGGCCGGGATCCGCTGCGCGTGCTCGGCGCGCAGCTCGTACAGGGGCTCGCCGACGCGGACCGGCTCGCCGGGGCGCTTGTGCAGCACCACGCCGGCCGGGATGCTCACCGGGTCCTCCTTGCGGGCCCGGCCGGCTCCGAGCCGCCAGGCGGCCACCCCCATGGCGTACGCGTCGATCCCGGCGACGTAGCCGTCGGCGTCGGCGTGGACCACCTCGACCTCGTTGGCCGTGGGCATCGGGGCGTCCGGGTCGCCGCCCTGCGCCCGGATCATCGTCCGCCAGGCGTCCATCGCCCGGCCGTCACGCAACGCCGCCGCCGGGTCGGCGTCCGCCAGGCCCGCGGCGTCGAGCATCTCCCGGGCCAGTGCCAGGGTCAGCTCCACCACGTCGGCCGGGCCACCACCGGCGAGCACCTCGACCGACTCGGTCACCTCGACCGCGTTGCCGATCGCCAGGCCGAGCGGGGTGGACATGTCGGTGAGCAAAGCCGCCGTCCGCACCCCGTGCGCCTTGCCCAGCTCCACCATGGTCCGGGCCAGTTCGCGGGCGTCGTCGACGGTCTTCATGAACGCGCCGGAGCCCACCTTCACGTCGAGCACCAGCGCGCCGGTCCCCTCGGCGATCTTCTTGCTCATGATCGAGCTGGCGATCAGCGGGATCGCCTCCACCGTGCCGGTGACGTCGCGCAACGCGTACAGCTTGCGGTCGGCCGGGGCCAGCCCGTCGCCCGCCGCGCAGATCACCGCGCCGACGTCACGGAGCTGGGCGATGAACTCCGCGTTGCTCAGCGCGGCCCGCCAGCCGGGGATCGACTCCAGCTTGTCCAGCGTGCCGCCGGTGTGGCCGAGACCCCGGCCGCTCAACTGCGGCACCGCCGCGCCGCAGGCGGCGACGAGCGGAGTGAGCGGCAGGGTGATCTTGTCGCCGACGCCGCCGGTGGAGTGCTTGTCGACGGTCGGCCGGGTCACCGGCGAGAGGTCCAACCGCTCCCCGCTGGCGATCATCGCGGCCGTCCACCGGGCGATCTCCGGCCCGGTCATGCCGCGCAGCAGGATCGCCATGGCCAGCGCCGACATCTGCTCGTCGGCCACCAGCCCCCTGGTGTACGCGTCGACGACCCAGTCGATCTGCCCGTCGCTCAGCACGCCCCCGTCCCGCTTGGCCCGGATGACGTCAACCGCCGTGAAAGCACTCATCAAATGTTCTTTCTTCGTCGTTGCGAAACCGGTCCGCGTACCGCGACCACCAAGGGGATGGGGCCGACCGTGACCGGCGGAGGGATCAAGCCTGACCGCCCGGAGCCGGGCACGGTCGGCCCCATCCCCCAAGCTCAACCCCAGCGGACCGGGATCTCCAGCGGAGGCTCGCCCTCGCCGGCCCAGAAGATCGTGCCCGACGCGTCCACCACCACGACCCGCGGCGTCCGGGCCAGCCCCCAGGTGATCGCCTCGGCCGGGTCGTCCCAGGTCGGCCCCTCCTCCAGCACGCCGGTCTCGGCGCCCTCGCTGTCCCCGGCCGACCGCTCCCAGTACGCCGTCCAGACCTGCTGCCCGGCGGAGAGGTCCGGGTGCACGAAGACGGTGCCCCGCCCCCGCCAGGCGGCCAGCCGGTCCGGCACCACGGGCACCGGGTGCTCGCCGGTCACCGCGTCGAGGTCGGCCACGTCGAACGCGTGCGGCAACAGCTCGGCCATCCGCAGCGGACCGCCCTTGGCCTCGATCAGGCACTCCGGGCCGCCCTGCTCCCACAGCAGCTGGCGGCAGCGGCCGCAGGGCATCAGCGGCTCCCCGGTGGCATCGACGCAGGAAAGGGCGACGAGCCGACCCCCACCGCTCGCGTGCAGCGAGGAGACCACCCCGCACTCGGCGCAGAGGACCACGCCGTACGCGGCGTTCTCCACGTTGCAGCCGACCACCACCCGGCCGTCGTCGACCAGGGCGGCCGCCCCGACCGGGAACTTCGAGTACGGCACGTATGCGTGCCGCATCACCTCAACGGCGGCGGCCCGCAGCCGCTCCCAGTCGATCTCCATCACATCTCCCATTCTGCCCAATTCCCGCTGCTCGGGCCCGTACGGGGCACGGCGGGGTGGTCGCGGCCGCCGAACGCGCCCCCGGAGACGGCCGTGCCCGGCGGGCCGCCCCGCCGGGCACGCTGCGTCGCGGGCGGGTCAGCCCTTGACGTACGGCTTGCCGTCGGCCGCCGGGGCCCGCACCTTGCCGACCAGCCCGGCCACGGCCAGGATCGTCGCCAGGTACGGCAGCATCGCCAGGAACTGGCTGGGGATGCTGCTGCCGATCGCGCCCAGATAGGTGGCGAGTTGGTCGGCGAAGCCGAAGAAGAGCGCCGCGAGCAGCGCCCCGGTCGGGCTCCACCGGCCGAAGATCAGCGCGGCGAGGGCGATGAAGCCCTTACCGCCGATCATGTTCTTGGTGAACGAGTACAGCGCCAGGGTGTACGAGGCACCACCCACGCCGGCCACCAGCCCCGCCATGATCACGTTGCGGTAGCGCAGCCGCAGCACCTTCACGCCCAGCGTGTCGGCGGCGGTCGGGTGCTCACCCACCGAGCGGGTCCGCAGCCCCCACCGGGTACGGAACAGCGCGATGTGGATGACCAGCACCAGCAGCAGGCCGAGGTAGAGGAAGATGTTGCCCCGGAACAGCGCCGGACCGATCAGCGGGATGTCCTTGAGCAGCGGGATCTCCCAGTTGCTGAACCGGGGCGCGCTGTTGTACTTCGTCGCGTCCCGCTGCATCAGCCGCTCGTAGAGGAAGCCGGTCACGCCGACCGCCAGCAGGTTGAGCACGATGCCCATGACGACCTGGTCGACCAGGTAGCGGATGGCGAAAACGGCGAGCAGGAGGGAGATGAACGCGCCGCCGATCGCGGCGGCGACCAGGCCGACCCAGACGTTGCCGGAGAGGCTGCCGAAGAGCGCGCCGGAGAAGGCGCCCATCAGCAGCTGGCCCTCGATCGCCACGTTGACCACGCCGGACCGCTCGCAGAGCACCCCGGCCAGCGCGCCGAAGATCAGCGGCAGGGCCAGCAGGAACGTGCCGCGGACGACGTTGACCAGCGGCATGAAGTTGCGGCCGTCGGGGGCGCCGGAGACCTGCCAGCAGAGGAAGCTCACCACGAAGGCGACCAGCCCGACGCCGAGCAGCACGGTGAACCAGCGCTTGGGCACCCCGGCGAGCAGGGCGGCGCCGGCCGCGGCGGCGATGACCCCGAACAGGATCGCGCCGGTCGTGCCGTGGATCGCCAGGGCCGCACCGCCCTCGGTCTCGCTGAGGGTGAACCGGGCCTGCCGGTCGGTGGCGAGCGCCCCGAAGAGCGCCGCCGCAAGCACGCCCAGCCCGAGCAGGATCGCTCCGGTCTTGCGGGCGCGCGTCCAGAAACCCTCGTCGACCGTGGTGACGGCGACCTCGGGGACAACCATGGTGGACATGCCTCACCAGCCCTTCGCGAGGCTCGTCTGCAACCGGGCCGCCCGGGCCGCCCGGAGCTGGAAGATCGCCTTCACCAGGGCCGGCGCCGCGATGAAGATGACGATGAGCGCCTGGAGCACGGTGACCAGTTCCAGGGAGATCCCGGAGTACGACTGCATCCGGTTGCCGCCGGCCTGGAGCGCGCCGAACAGCAGCGCGGCCATCAGCACGCCCCACGGCTTCACCCGGCCGAGCAGCGCGACCAGGATGCCGTCGAAGCCGATCTGCGCGATCACCTGCGGGGTGAGCGCGTCCGCTGTCGAGCCGAGCACCATGTTCGAGCCGCCGAGGCCGGCCAGCACGCCGGCGATCACCATGACCAGCACGTACGTCTTCGTGACGCTGATGCCCGCGGTCCGGGCGGCGTCCGGGTTGGCGCCGACCGCGCGCAGCTCGAAGCCGAGCGTCGAGCGGTTCAGCAGCCAGGCCACGAACGCGGTGGCCAGCACGGCGAGCAGGATGCCGGCGTGCACCCGCAGGTTGTCGCCGAGCAGCCGGGGCAGCTGGGCGGAGGCGTCGACCTGCTTGCTGATCGCGTCGGCGCGGTCCGGGCTGTGCACCCCGTCCTGCATGATGATCCAGGCCAGGAAGTAGACGGCGACGTAGTTGAGCATGATCGTGTTGATCACCTCGTGGGCGCCGGTACGCGCCTTGAGGATGCCCGGGATGAATCCCCAGAGCGCACCGCCGGCCGCGCCGGCGAGCAGCGCCACGAGCAGGTGCACCCCCGGCGGCAGCGGCAGCGCGAAGCCGGCGAGGGCGGCGAGGACGACGCCGACCGTCGCCTGGCCCTGGGCGCCGATGTTGAACAGGCCGCCACGGAAGGCGAGCGCCACCGCCAGGCCGGTGAAGACCAGCGGCGCGGTGTAGGTGAGCGTCTCCGAGATCGGGCTCATCGCGGCGGTGAAGCCGGTGGCGTCCGGGTCGAAGACCGCGCCCTTGAACAGGTTCGCGTACGCCTCGCTGACCACCGTCCAGCTCGAGTTGAGCGCGTCCGACGGCCGGGCGGTGATGTAGCTGTAGGTGGCCAGCACGTCCGGGTCGGAGATGATGATCAGCACCGCGCCGACCAGCATCGCCAGCAGCACGGCGAGCACGGTCACGGTGACCGTGTTCGCCGCCCAGAGGTTCTCCAGGAAGAGCCGGCCCAGCGAGGGGCGGGGCTCGGCGGCGGGCTCCTTGGTCGCGGTGGCGGTCACCGCACGCTCGCCGTCGCCAGCGCGCGGGGTCGGGATCGCCGGCGACTCGCTCCGCGACTCCTGTGTCTCGGTGGCTGGCGCCTTGTCCGGCGAGCCCGACACCGAATTCGGGTTGCTCATGCTTCTTCCTCGTTGGCAGGGCCGTCGGGGGCCGGGCCGCCGGGCGTACCGCTGGTGCCGTCGGTCGCCGTGGCGCTGTCCGGGGTGATGCCGGCCATCAACAGGCCGATCTCCTCGCGCGGGGTGTCCGGGCCGACCACGCCGATGATCCGGCCGCGGTACATCACCGCGATCCGGTCGGCCAGGCCGATCACCTCGTCCAGTTCGCTGGAGACCACCATGACGGCGGTGCCGATGTCCCGTTCGCGGATCACCCGGCTGTGGATGAACTCGATCGAGCCGACGTCGACGCCCCGGGTGGGCTGCGCGGCGATGAAGAGCTTCAGCGGCCGGGAAAGCTCCCGGGCCACGATCACCTTCTGCTGGTTACCGCCGGAGAGCGTGCCCACCGGTGTGTCCGCCGAGGAGGTACGGACGTCGAACTGCTCGATCCGTTCCCTCGCCGACTTCGCGATGGCGTCCGGCTTGAGCGACAGGCCCTTGCCGAAGGGTGGCTGGTCGTAGATGTCCAGCACCAGGTTCTCCGCGACGGAGAACTCCTTGACCAGGCCGTCGACGCTGCGGTCCTCCGGCACGTAGCCGACGCCGGCGCGGAGCACCTTCTTGGTCGGCCAGCCGTGCACGGCCTCGCCGTCCAGGGTGACGGTGCCGGCGAGGGCGGGCCGCAGGCCCATGATCGCCTCGATCAGCTCGGTCTGGCCGTTGCCCTGCACGCCCGCGATGCCGAGCACCTCACCGGCGTGCACGGTCAGGTCGACGCCGTCGACCGCACGTACCCGCCGGTCGTCGTCGACGACCAGGCCGGACACCTCGAGGATCGGCTTGCCCGGAGTGGCCGGCTGCTTGTCGACGGTCAGCCGGACGCTGCGGCCCACCATCAGCGCGGCCAGCTCGTCCCGGCTGGCGCTCGGCTCGGCGGTGCCGACCGTCCGGCCGCGCCGGATGACCGTGATCCGGTCCGCGATGGCCTTCACCTCGCCCAGCTTGTGGGTGATGAAGACGATCGACTTGCCGGCGGCCTTGAGTGACCGCATGACCGCGAGCAGTTCCTCGGTCTCCTGCGGGGTGAGTACCGCGGTGGGCTCGTCGAGGATCAGCAGGTCCACGTCGCGGGTGAGGGCCTTGACGATCTCCACCCGCTGCTGGATGCCGACCGGCAGGTCCTCGATCACCGCGTCCGGGTCGACCTGGAGGTTGTACCGCTCGGAGACCTCGGCCACCTCGCGCCGGGCGCGCCGGCGGTCGAGGAAGCCGGTGAAGCCGCCCTTGACCTGCTCGGCGCCGAGCATGACGTTCTCCGCCACGGTGAACACCGGCACCAGCATGAAGTGCTGGTGCACCATGCCGATCCCGGCCGCGATGGCGTCCGACGGGCCCTTCAGCTTCAGCGGCTGCCCGTCGACCAGGATCTCGCCCTCGTCGGGCTGATAGAGCCCGTAGAGCACGTTCATCAGGGTCGACTTGCCGGCACCGTTCTCGCCGAGCAGGGCGTGGATCTCTCCAGGCTCCACCGTCAGGTCGATGTGGTCGTTGGCGACCAGATCACCGAACCGCTTGGTGATGCCGCGCAGTTCGAGTCTCAGCGCAACCTCCTGGAGTGCGAGCGATGGTGCGGCGTAGCCGCTGCCGGCCGGCCACGAAGCCGGATCGGTTCCTCTGGGTAAGTGACCGGCCGCCTCGACGCCGTGGGTCTCTGCCCGCGTACGCCCGAGGCGGCCGGTTCGTCGTGCCTGGCCTCCGCCGGCCTCCGCCGCCCGATGCCCTCGGTTGCGGCGGCCGGCGAAGCGGTCACTCCGTGGTCGGCTGGGCCTTGGAGGTGACCTTGATGGTGCCGGCGGCGATGTCCGCCTTGATCTTGTCGACCTCGCTCTTCAGCTCGGCCGGGACCTTGCTGTCGAACTCGTGGTACGGGGCGAGGGAGACGCCGTTGTTGGCCAGGGTGCCGACGTAGCCCGGCTTGGCCGCGAGCTGCTCGCCGTTGGCGGCCTTGAGCACGGCCTCCTTGACGGCGTCCTGGATGTTCTTGACGACCGTGGTCAGCAGGGCCGGGCAGTTCGGGGTGCTCTCGCAGCCGTCGGCGTCAACCCAGATCGCCGAGTACTTGCCACCGGAGGCCTGGGCGGCGGCGGTGGTGCCGAGACCCGCGCCACCGGCGACCGGCATGATGATGTCCGCGCCCTGGGCGACCAGCGCGTCGGAGACCTTCTTGCCGTCGTCCTGCTTCTCGAAGGAGTTGGAGAAGGAGCCCTTCTGGGTCGCCTTGTCCCAGCCGAGGAGCTGGACGTTCTTGCCCTTGGCCTGGTTGTAGTAGGCCACGCCGTCGGCGAAACCGTCCATGAAGATGGTCACCGGCGGGATCGGAATCGCGCCGTAGGTGCCGACCTTGCCGGTCTTGCTCATCCCGGCGGCGAGGTAACCGGCCTGGAAGGCGGCCTGCGTGGTGTCGAACTGCATCGGGTAGATGTTGTCCACGCCCGGGTTCGCGTCCACGATGCCGAACTGCTGCTTCGGGTTCGCCTCGGCGGCCTTCTTCGTGGCCTTCTCCATCAGGCCACCGACGGCCAGGATGAAGTCGCACTTCTGGTTGACGTACCCGGTCAGGTTGACCTCGTAGTCCGCCTCGGCCTTCGACGCGACGTACTTGATGTCGATGTTGTCGTTGGCCTTCTTGGCCGCCTCGAGGCCGGCCCAGGCGGAGGTGTTGAACGACTTGTCGTCGATGCCGCCGAGGTCGGTCACCATGCAGGCGGTGTACTTCTTGCCGCCGGTGCCGCCGGCAGCGTTCTCGTCCTTGGGGGCCTCACCACACGCGGCGGCGCCCAGCACGAGGCCACCCGCCACGACGGCAGAGGTGACGATCCGCATCCCACGCACAGAGCGCAAGACGACTCCTTCCCATTGCACACCGCGTTGTGCGCGGTGGCAGCCCTTTCGCCGGCCTGCGGTGTGCCTGCCGGCGTCCCACGTTACGGACGGGAGCGTACGCCCGCGCCCACCCACCGGCCGACAATCGTGCACGACTGTTGAGCGTCCGTTACCCCTACGTAACCGTCGCGTGGGGCAAATCACTTTGCCCGCTGGCAGGCTTCCGCTACGGTGTCGCGAACGTCCGTTTCCCGGTGCGTTTCCGCTGCTCGCGGGACTACCGCCAGAAGACCGCCACGGCCGCGTTCACCAGGGTCAACCCGATGATGGCGAGGAAGTGTCCGCGGTTGACCGACTCCCGTTTCCGGGAGAAAAAGACCATTACGAAGATCAGCAGCGCGAGCACCAACTTGGTAACAAGTTTGGCCGGCGCCGGCTCGTGCCCGTCACGCAGCGGCGCGGCCAGGCCGATCCCGGTCAGCAGCCCGATCACCGAGCCCCAGAGCATGGCCGCGTTGATCCGCAGCCGGCCGCTGACGTACTGGGCGATCGAGCCGCCGAGCAGCAGCGCGAACCCGATCAGATGGACGTAGAGAAGTACCAGCCGAAGAGCTTCCACGCCGCCCATCCTCCCCTATCAACGACGGCTCGTAGTAGCCCCACGAGGAGCCGTCGTCATACCGTGACCTCAGCAGGCCGGCCCGGATCCGCCGTCGGGGCGGCATCCCCGCCCGCCGGGAGCCGACCGGCCAGCACCAGAAGCAGGCCGAGCAGCGCGTAGCCGGCCAGCACTGCGAGGGACCGGGACGCGCCCGCCCCGCCGAAGTACGCCGCCGAACGCAGCAACGTGCCGCCGGCCCCGACCGGCAGGAACTGCCCGACCACCCCCCACGGCTGGGGTAGCAACTCGGGGGCGGCGCCCACCGCGGAGAGCGGGTTGCCGACCAGAAACACCAGCAGCGCGCCGAGGCCGACGCCGGGGCCGCCCAGCAGCGCCCCGAGCCCGGCCACGAGGCCGGCGGCGGCCAGCGCGAACAGGGCGATCGCGCCCGCCTCGAGCCAGGGGTCACCGGTCAGCACGCCGAGCCACCCGTGCAGCACCGCCGCCCCGGCCAGACCGGCCAGCACGGCGTAGCCGAGCAGGCCCAGCAGCCGGGCGCCACGACCGGCGACCAGCAAGGTGAGCAGCGCCCCGGCCAGCATGCTGGTCAGCGCCAACGGCAGGAAGCCGGCGGCGAACCCGGCGCCGCGCGGGTCGTCCGGGGCGGCCGGCACGACCTGCACCACGGAGACCGGGCGGCCGGCGGAGAACTGGGCGGCGGCCTCGGTGAGCAGCGCGGCGACGGTGGGGCTGGCCGCCGGGGCGGTGTGCAGGGCGATCCCGTCCGGGCCGACGACGAAGGCGGCGTACACCTTGCGGTCACGCAGCGCCTGGTCGGCCGCCGCCACGTCGGGCAGCGTGGTCACCTTGAACGCGCCGGGCGCGGCGGCGGCGAGCCGACCGGCCAGTTCGGCCGCCGCCGGCGACGGACCCGCCACGGCGATCGGCACGTCGCGCGGCGCCAGATTCGCCGCCGGCGCGGCGAAGAGCGGTACGAGTAGCGCCTGCACCGCCACGGCCAGGGCGGCGAGCAGGACGGCGAGCAGCCAGGGCGAACGGACCCGGAACGGATGAGTGGCCATCTCCGGCCTCCTAAAACGAACGTTCGTTCTCTTATGAGGGAGCATGCGCCCCCGACCATGCCCGGTCAAGAACGAACGTTCGTTTTATGCTCGATGTCATGCCACGCGTATCGGACGAACACCTCGCGGCCCGCCGCCAGCAGATCCTCGACGCGGCGCGACAGTGCTTCCTGCGCGACGGCTTCCACAACACCTCGATGCAGGACGTGATCGCCGAGGCGGGGCTGTCGGTCGGCGCGGTCTACCGCTACTTCCCGAGCAAGAACGACCTGATCACCTCGATCGCCCAGACGGTGATCGGCGGGGCGGACGACATCTTCACCGAACTGGCCCGGCACGAGCCGCCGCTGCCCCTCACCGAGGCGCTGGACCGAGCCCTGGCCTATGTGGACGGCCAGACCGGCGAGGACGGGATGCTCCGGCTGGCGATCCAGGTCTGGAGCGAGTCGCTACGCGATCCCGCGCTCGCCGAGTTCGTCCGGACGACGTACACCGGCTTCCGGGAGCGCTTCGTGGCGATGGCCCGACGCGCCCGCGAGGCCGGCGAGCTGCCCGCGGACGCCGATCCCACGGTGGTCGGGACGGCCCTGTTCGGCCTGGTCCCCGGCTACCTCATGCAGCGCGTCCTGACCGGCTCCCCCGACCGCGCCAGCTACCTGGCCGGCGTGCGGACCCTGCTCGCCGGCCCTCCCCGCTGACCGCCCGCCCTCGGCCCGGTCGGGCTCGCCCTGATCGTGCTCGATCCGGGATGTAGTGGCCTCATCGCGCGGCGAGGCCACTACATCCCGTCTTGAGCGTGACCTTGAACGGGTGCGGTCAGGCGAGGCGCCAGACCTGGAAGGTGGCGCCGTCGGCGGGGAGAGTCACCGCGCCGTCGGCGTCGGGGCGCAGGGCGGGCGCGCCGCCGTACACGTTCTCGCCGGCGGGCAGGCCGGCCAGACGCACCGGGGTGCCGGGCGCACGGCGGGCCAGCACCAGCACCGTGCCGGCCGGCGCCTCACGCAGGAAGACCAGCGTGTCCGCGTCCGCGTGCGCCCAGCGCAGGCCGCCGTGCCGCAGCGCCGGCTCGGCACGGCGCAGCGCCAGCAGCGACCGGTACGCCTCGAACGTACGCCGGTCCCAGCTCTCCGGCCGGTGCCACGGCATCGGGGTACGCGACCCCTCCCCGTTCGTGCCGGTCAGCCCCAGCTCGTCACCGGCGAAGACCACCGGGGTGCCCGGCATGGTGGCGAGCAGGCCGGCGGCCACCTCCTGCCGGGCGGCGTCGCCGACCACGGTGCGGATCCGGGCCGAGTCGTGCGAGCCGAGCAACTGCCACGAGTGCACGTACGACCGCCAGGAGATCAGCGACCGGTAGGTGTTCATGGTGGCCAGCACCGCGCCCGCGTCCCGCCGTCGCGCCCCGCCCGGGGTGCCGAGGAAGTTGGGCAGCGGGTCGTCGCCGTGGCGCAGCCAGGACCAGACCGGGTCGGTGAAGCCGACGTAGTTCATCGTTCCGTGCCAGCCGTCCCGGTCCAGGTCGCCGGTGTGGTCGTGACCGTGCTCGGCGAGCAGCAGCCCGTCGGCGCGGGTGTCGGCGACCACCTCGCGCAGCAGCCGGGCCACCTCGTGGGTGTACGCGTCCGCGCCCCGCCGGCCGGTCATGTTCGCCACGTCCACCCGCCAGCCGTCCAACCCGTACGGCGGGCGCAGCCAGCGGCGCAGCAGCGAATCCTCGGCGGTGGCGAAGCGGCGGCGCAGCTCGGCACTGCCCCAGTTCAGCTTCGGCAGCGACTTGACCCCGTTCCAGGACTCGTAGTCGCCGTTGGCCAGGTCGAAGTAGTACAGGTCCCGCTCCGGCGCGGCCACGTCGGAGGCGGCTGCGGTGAACCACTGGTGGGCGTCGCCGGTGTGGTTGCTGGTGATGTCGCCGAGCAGCCGCCAGCCCCGGGCGTGCACCGCGTCGGCCAGCCGGGCCAGGGCGGCGTCCCCGCCCAGCAGCGGGTCGACGGTGTCGAAGCTGGCCGCGTCGTACCGGTGGTTGGAGCGGGCCGGAAAGAACGGGGTGAGGTAGACGGTGTTCACCCCGAGCCGGTCCAGGTGGTCCAGGTGCTCGGTGATGCCGTCCAGGTCGCCGCCGTAGAACTGGTACGGCGTCTCCGGTCCGCGCCCGATCACCGGCGTGTCCCAGTCGCAGGGGATGGCCCAGTCCGGCGTGGTCCGGCCCTCGGCGGCGGAGGAGCGGGCGAACCGGTCCGGGAAGATCTGGTAGATCACCGCGTCCCGGGCCCAGGCCGGCGGCGGGGCGTAGCTGACCAGCTTGAAGTCGCCGTGGTCGGGCACGTCGTGGTCGACCAGGCCGGCGGCGTTGAGCCAGCGGCAGCCCGCACGCCCATCGAGCAGGAAGCGGTAGTTGCTGACCGGGTTGCGGACCTCGACGTCGGCCCGCCACCAGGTGTCGCCGCCCTCGGTGCGGTCGACGACGGCCTCGGCGAAGCGCGGCTCGCCGTCGCCGGTGGTGCGCACGTGCACCTGGCGTACGTCGGCGCCGGCGGGCACCCGGACGAAGACGGGGACCCGCTGCCCGAGCGCGGGCTCCTGCTCGGGTACGTAGGTGGCGGAGCCGTCGTGGTGCGGCTGGAGAGACATGGACATGCCCTTCGTGTCGGGTTCGGACGGGGAGAGGAAGGGGTTGGCGTCGCGGCGGCTTCCCGACCACGACGGCCTTCCCGTGACTGCTCCGGTGTACGTCGACACGACGCCCTTGCCGCAGCGTGCTTTTCCGGGGTGCGGAGTAGCACCACTCGCCTCACCCACGAGGCGAGTGGCCACCCCTCCGACTCATCCCTTGACGGCTCCGGCGGTGAGGCCGGAGACGATGTAGCGCTGGAGCAGTTGGAACACCAGCACCGTGGGGATCGCGGTGAGCAGCGTGCCCGCCGCGAACATCCCGAAGTTGTTGTTGCGCTCACCGGCCACCAGGCCGTACATGCCGACCGCGAGGGTCTTCGACTCGGTGTTGGTGAGGAACACGTTGGCGATCATGAACTCGTTGATCGTGCCGATGAAGGACAGCAGCGCGGTCACCGCCAGGATCGGCGCCACCAGCGGCAGCATGATCCGGAAGAAGACCTGGGCGTGCGAGGCGCCGTCCATGGTGGCCGACTCGTCCAGTTCCTTCGGCAGGGTGTCGAAGAAGCCCTTCATCAGCCAGGTGTTCACGCCCAGCGCACCACCCATGTAGAGCAGGAACAGACCCCACGGGGTGTTGAAGCCGACCGCCGGCCACAGGTCGGTGACCGTCGTGAAGATCAGGAAGATCGCCACGATGGCCAGGAACTGCGGGAACATCTGGATCAGGAGCAGCGTGAGCAGGCCGATCCGTCGCCCGGCGAACCGCATCCGGGAGAACGCGTACGCGGACAGCGCGGACAGGAAGATCGACACGAAGCTGGCCGTACCGGCGATCAGCAGCGAGTTGAGGAACCAGTGGCCGAACGCGGTCTTGTCGAACAGGTTGGCGAAGTTCTCGAACGACGCCCCGGTCGGCAGCAACTCGGCCGAGGAGAGCGTGCCGAGCGGGTTGAGCGCCGCGGAGAGCACGAACAGGATCGGGAAGAGGCTGAACGCGACCGCCAGCAGCCCGACGACGTGCCGCCAGCCCACCTGGGCGAACCAGCGGCTCCGCGCCCTCCCGGAGATCCGGCCGCTCATGCCGCCACCTCGCTTCGCTCGGGGACGCTCGCTCATGAGTAGACCTCCTCCTGCTTGCGGGTGCGCCGGAAGCTGATCGCCGACACCGTGGCCACGATCGTGAAGATGAAGATCGACACCGCGGCGGCCATGCCGAACTCGGCGCCCTGGGGGCCGAAGGCCAGCCGGTAGGTGTAGGTGATGAGCAGGTCGGTGGCGCCGTTGGTCGGGTTGTCCGCCGGGAACGGCCCACCCTCGGTGGTCAGCCAGATCGCGTTGATGTTGTTGAAGTTGTACGCGAACGACGAGATCAGCAGCGGCGAGAGCGCGACCAGCAGCAGCGGCAGGGTGACCGCCTTGAACGACTGCCACGGCGAGGCGCCGTCGACCGAGGTCGCCTCGGTCAGCTCCCGGGGGATGGCCTGGAGCGCGCCGGTGGCCACCAGGAACATGTACGGGTAGCCCAGCCAGAGCTGCACCAGCACCACCGCGACGCGCGCCGTCCAGGCCCCGCCGAACCAGTCGACGTCCAGCCCGAAGAGATTGTTGAGCAGGCCGAAGTCGGTGTTGAACATGTCCCGCCAGATCAGCAGCATCGCGAACGACGGCATCGCGTACGGCAGGATCAGCAGCACCCGGTAGAGGTTGGTGCCCCGCATCCGGGGCGAGTGCAGGGCGAGCGCGATGGCCATGCCGAGCAGGAAGGTGAGCCCGGTCGAGCCGATCGCGAAGGCGAAGTTCCAGAGCAGCGTGCCGAAGAACGGGCCGGAGATGTTCGGGTCGGTCAGCACCTGGCTGAAGTTCTTCAGCCCGACGTTGACCTTCCACCCCTGGGCGAGCCGTTCGCCGTCGTCAGCGACGAAGGAGCCGGTCGCGGCGTCGGCGGTCCAGGTCTTGCCGGTCTCGGTGTCCCGGACGCAGTCGCAATCCGCGTCGTACGCCCGGACGGCCGTGCCCTCGTAGGCGCGGGACAGGCCGTTGGACCGGATGGCGCCGCCGGAGGTCGGCACGATCAGGTCGGTGATCTCCTTGCTCCGTACGCTGGCCTGACCGAAGTTGAGCACGGTGTAGCCGTCGGCGGCGGTGACCTTGCCGGTCGGGCTGACCGTGACCGCACCGGCGTCGAGCCGGTGCAGCCCGTCCGCGTCACCGGCGGAGACCTCCCGGGTCTTCGGGTCGCTGAGCAGGAAGACCAGCGGGCCGGTGGCCGGATCGCCCTTGGTGGCGATGGAGAGGGAGTACTCGGTCGAGCCGGGGACCTGCTTGACCGAGGAGGTCTGGATGGCGACGATCGCGTCGTCCTTGCTGCCGCGGTGGCCGTCGCCGAAGTTCGTGAAGGCGGTGCTGGCGGTGTAGAGCACCGGGAAGACCTGGAAGGCGATCAGAAAGATCGTGCCGGGGACCAGGTACTTGGCCGGGATGTGCCGGCGGGTGAGATAGAGGTAGAACAGGCCGGCGGTGGTGGCGGCCAGGATGGCCAGCCCGATCCAGTGCCCGGCCTCGACGAGCGGGAACGCCGCCCAGATCGCGAGCCCGGCGGCCAGGCCGAGCAGGACCACCTTGACGACGAGACCGGTCGCGGTGATCGGCGCGTGGTGCCGCGCGGTACGGGACTTGCGCGGGAGCCCGTTCCGAACGGGCTCCCGGCCCGGGGCCTGCTTGGCAGACCCCGGGCCGGACAGCGACGTGCTCATTACTTGATCTGACCGGCGATGGTCTTGCCGGCGGCGGTGATCGTGCTGGCCGGGTCGGCGCCACCGATGATGGCGGCCTCCGCCTTGCCGAACGGGTCCCAGATCGCGGCCATGGCCGGGATCGCCGGGAGCACCTGGCCGTTCTTGCCGGCCTCCTGGAACTTGGCCAGGTCCGGGTCGGCGCCCTTGACCTGGTCGAAGGCGGCGGTCAGCGCCGGCGGGCGCGGCTCGGCCTGGTACAGCGCGGCGGCCAGCTCGGGCTTGGTCACGTAGTTGGTGACGAACTCCTGGGCCAGCGCCTTGTTCTGGCCCTTGGCGGCGACGTAGAACGCCTGCACACCCACGAACGGCTGGGCCTCCTTGCCACCGGCGAAGCCGGGGACCGGGGAGATGTCGTAGGAGATGTTGGCCTTCTTGACGTCGGCGATCGCCCACGGGCCGGAGACCAGGTAGGCGCACTTCTTGCCGGTGAAGGTGGCGATGGAGTTCTCGCCGGTGATGGAGCGCTTCAGCGCGCCGTCGCCCTTCTCACCGAGCTTCGCGATCTTCTGGAAGGCCGCGATCGACTCCGGCTTGCCCACGCCCAGGTCCGTCGGGTCGTAGTCGCCGTTGGCCGCGGTGCCGAAGAGGTAGCCGCCGCCGGAGGTGTACAGCGGGTAGATGTGGTACGAGTCACCGGTCTGGCCGACCTGGAGGCAGAGGATCTCGCTGGCCTTCTTCTCGGCCTGGAGCTTCTTGCCGGCGGTGACCAGGTCCTCGATGGTCTTCGGCGCCTCGGGGGCCAGCTCGGTGTTGCGGATCAGCGCGATGTTCTCGGTGGCGTAGGGGACGCCGTAGAGCTGGCCGTTGAAGGTCATCGCCTTGATCGCGACCTCGTTGAACCCGCTCTTCTGGTCGGCGGCGAGCTGCACCGGGTCGATGGCGCCGTTCTGGACCAGGTTGCCGAGCCAGTCGTGCGCGCCGACGACGACGTCCGGGCCGCTGCCCTGCTGCGAGGCGGTGACGAAGTTCGTCTGCAGGTCCTTGGAGATCGCCTGCACCTCGACGGTGACGCCGTTGTCCTTACCGAACTCCTCGGCGAACGGCTTGAGGGCGGCGGTCCGCTTGTCGTCGGCCCAGATGACCAGCTTGCCGCCGGTCGCCTTGCTGGACTCCTTGGCGGCCGGCTTGTCGCCGTCGCTGCCACCGCAGCCGGAGGCGGCGAGCGCCAGGCCGAGGACAGCGACCACACCCGCGGTACGGATGCGCATCGGTACTCCTGTCGTCAAGGCGGTCCGCCGGGGGAAGGACGGCCCGCCAGTGGAAACCTCTGTAATTTCTTGCTGACCGGCGCTGGGTGTTGCGCCGCTGCTCTCGCGTGTTGCCGGGACGTTAGCAAGACGTTGCAGAGAATGGAAGGTATTGCAGAAGTGTACGCAAGAACTTTCCCGTGAGCTAAAGTGCCGCCATGCGCGCTCGTCTGTCCGACATCGCCCAGCAGGCCGAAGTCAGCGAGGCCACGGTGTCGCGGGTGCTCAACGACCGTCCCGGCGTGGCCCCCGAGACCCGGCAGGCCGTGCTGACCGCCCTCGACGTGCTCGGATACGAGCGCCCCGCCCGGCTGCGCAAGCGCAGCGCCGGGCTGGTCGGCCTGGTGGTGCCGGAGCTGGACAACCCGATCTTCCCGGCCTTCGCCCAGGTCATCGAGTCGACGCTGGCACAGAGCGGCTTCACCCCCGTGCTGTGCACCCAGACCCCCGGCGGCGTCACCGAGGACGAGTACGTCGAGATGCTGCTGGACCGACAGGTCTCCGGGATCGTCTTCGTCTCCGGCCTGCACGCCGACACCGCCGCCAACCACGACCGGTACCGGGCGCTGATCGGCCGCCCGCTGCCGATCGTCATGATCAACGGGTACGCGCCCGGCATCGCCGCGCCCTTCGTCTCCTGCGACGACGGCGAGGCCACCGAACTGGCCGTCGCGCACCTGATCGCCCTCGGCCACCGGCGGATCGGCCTGATCACCGGGCCGGACCGCTTCGTGCCGGTGCAGCGCCGGGTGGCCGGCTTCCGGGCCGCGATGGCCCGACTGGTCGGCACGAGCGAGGCGGAGGTCGGCGAGCTGGCCGAGCTGTCCCTGTTCGGCGTCGAGGGCGGCGAGGCCGCCGCCGGCCGGCTGATCGAGCGCGGGGTCACCGGCATCGTCTGCGGCTCCGACCTGATGGCGCTCGGCGCGATCCGGGCCGCCCGCCAGCGCGGTCTCTCCGTCCCCGGCGACGTCTCGGTGGTCGGCTACGACGACTCCCCGCTGATGGCCTTCACCGACCCGCCGCTGACCACCATGCGCCAGCCGGTGGCGGCCATGGCGGTGGCCGCGGTCCGGGCCCTGGTCGACGAGATCAACGGCCACCCCGCCCCACACTCGGAGTACCTGTTCCGGCCGGAGCTGGTGGTACGCGGTTCCACCGCGGTGCTCCGGCAGGCCGGCACCGGCGCCAAGCCCCAGCGCCCGGCCCCCTCCTCGCTCGTCGTCCCAGCCTGAGCCGGCTGGCACCGGCCACCGGGCCACCCGCCCGGATACTGGGACGCGACCACCCGGCGGGCCAGCCCCTCAGCAGGGCGGTGGCAGCATTCCTTGCGCAAGAAATGCTTGACTCTTGCAACGCTCCGGCGGCATCCTGCTCAGACGCCCCGAACCGGCAGCCATGCCGGCGCGGGGCTGCCGCCGTCCCGCACCACAGAACGGGGATCGTCACCGATGACCGCCGCCGCCCATCCCACGCCGCTGACCTCCGACAACGACTGGTGGCGATCCGCGGTCGTCTACCAGGTCTACGTCCGCAGCTTCGCGGACGCGAACGGCGACGGCGTCGGCGACCTCCAGGGCATCCGCGCCCGCCTGCCCTACCTGCGTGACCTCGGGGTGGACGCCCTCTGGCTGACCCCCTTCTACACCTCGCCCCAGGTCGACGCCGGCTACGACGTGGCCGACTACCGGGACGTGGACCCCCTCTTCGGTGACCTCGCCGACTTCGACGCCATGATCACCGACGCGCACGCCCTGGGCCTGCGCATCATCGTGGACCTGGTCCCCAACCACACCTCCAGCCGGCACCCCTGGTTCCAGGCGGCGCTCGCCGCCGGCCCCGGCTCACCCGAGCGCGAGCGTTACCTGTTCGCCGAGGGCAAGGGTGCGGCCGGTGAGCTGCCACCGAACGACTGGGAGAGCATCTTCGGCGGCCCCGCCTGGACCCGGGTCGCCGACGGCCAGTGGTACCTGCACCTGTTCGACCCGGCCCAGCCCGACCTGAACTGGCGCCACCCGGAGGTACGCGCGGAGTTCGAGGACATCCTGCGGTTCTGGCTGGACCGGGGCGTGGACGGCTTCCGGATCGACGTGGCGCACGGGATGATCAAGGCCGAGGGCCTGCCGGACGTCGGCTTCAACTCGATGACCACCGGGCAGCGCCAGTCCGAACTGCTCGGCAAGGGCCGGCTGCCGTACTTCGACCAGGACGAGGTGCACGACATCTACCGCGCCTGGCGGCCGATCCTGGACAGCTACCCGGGCGGCCGGATGGCGGTGGCCGAGGCGTGGGCGGAGACCCCGCAACGGCTGGCCCGCTACATCGGCCCGGACGAGCTGCACCAGGCGTTCAGCTTCGACTTCCTCGACGCCACCTGGTCGGCCGACTCGTTCCGCAAGGTGATCGACACCGCGCTCGCCGAGTCGACCATCGTCGGCGCCCCGACCACCTGGGTGCTCTCCAACCACGACCGGCAGCGGCACGTCACCCGGTACGGCGACGGCGAGGTCGGCCTGCGCCGTGCCCGGGCCGCCGCCCTTCTGATGCTCTCCCTGCCCGGCTGCGCGTACGTCTACCAGGGCGAGGAACTGGGCCTGCCGGAGGTGCTGGACCTCCCCGACGAGCTGCGCCAGGACCCGGCGTTCCTGCGTACCGGCGAGAGCCGGGACGGCTGCCGGGTGCCGATCCCGTGGGGCGGCGAGCTGCCCCCGTACGGGTTCGGCCCGGCGGGCAGCGAACTGAGCTGGCTGCCGGCCCCCGCGACCTGGCGTGCCCTCTCGGTGGCCGCCCAGGCCGGCGTGCCCGGCTCGACGCTGGAGCTCTACCGGACCGCCCTGCGGATCCGGCACGAGCACCCGGCGCTGGCCGGCCTCGACGGCATCACCTGGCTGGAGACCGAGCCCGGGCTGCTGGCCTTCCGCCGCACCGCCGGCGGTGCCGAGCTGACCTGCGTGGTCAACCTCAGCGGCGCCGAGGCCACGGTCGCCGGCCACGGCCGGCCGATCGTCGCCAGCGCCGACCTCACCGAGCGGGGTGACGGGCACGTCCTGCCGGTGGACTCTGCTGCGTGGTTCGAACGGCGGTGAGCCGGGTAACCACCCATTGACCTGGTCGTCCGTTGTGCTCCGCGCCGACGGGCGGCTGGGCCACCGACCCCTTGTGGTGGGGGCGAGATGGCGCCGGCGCCTCGGGAGGTCCGCTTCCCGAGGCGCCGGCGTCGATCCGGGCCGGCCGCTCAGCCCTCCTTGCTGGTGAGCAGCCTGGCGATCCGGGCGAACCCGGCCCGGACCTCGTCCCGGCTCGGCGCGGTCGCCGGCTCCGCCACCGGCTCCCGCTCGGCCGCCAGTTCCAGTTCCTCGTCGATGGTGTCCTCGAAGTCGCCGTAGAGGTCCGCCCGGTCGGCCTGGGCCGCCTCGTCCTCGGCGGCGAGCTGCGCCGCGGCGATCTCGCCACGGATCTCCTCCGGCGTCAGCGCCGGCAGCAGCGGCTCGACCACCGCCATCAACTGCTCCTCGGCGACCACCGCCTCGGCCAGGGCGAGCGCGTGCGCCCGCTCGTACGGGCCGCAGACCACCGGCTCCCACTCGTCGGCGTCGCCGAGCGGCCCGAAGGTGATGATCCACGGCAGGCCGAGCATCGGCGAGTCGTCCGGCAGGTCCAGTGTCACAAGCGCGCCCACCTGCTCATCATGGGCACGATCAGGCAGCTCGTGTCGCAAGATCCGCACAACTTCAGGGGACATGTGCCCTCCCGGCGAGCCGAGGCGGCATCTTCGGGGGAAGTTGTGCGTGCGGTTGCCGCGCACCATCGGGGCGGTCAGGAGGAGGAGAGGGCGGCGCGGACCAGGGCGAGGGCGCGGTCCGGGGGGACGCCCAGCCGCCGTGCCTCGGCGGCGTACTCGGTCGCGGCGCGGTGCAGCCGATCGGTGGCGTCGTCACGGCCGGGAGCGACCACGGTGCCGTGCCGGCCCCGGGTCTCGACCAGCCCGGCCCCCTCCAGTTCCCGGTAGGCCCGGGCCACCGTGTTCACGGCCAGGCCGAGGTCGGCGGCGAACTGCCGGACCGCGGGCAGCCGGGTGCCGACCGGCAGCCGGCCGTCGCCGATCATCCGGGCGAGTTGCCCGCGTACCTGCTCGTACGGGGGCACCGCCGAGTCCGGGTCGATGCGGATCCGCGTGGTCATCCAGCGCCTCCCGGGGTACCTGGTTCGATCACCTCGTCGGCCTCCACGTCCACCTCCCGGGCGGCGCGGCCCTCGGCCAGGTCGACCACCCGGCCGTACCGGCTGGTCGCGGCCAGCGCCGCGCCGAACAGCACCAGTTGGTTGAGCAGGTAGAGGTAGAGCAGCAGCCCCACCGCGGTGGCGACCACCGTGTACGCCGGGTTCCGCTCGGTGCGGACCACGTAGTAGCGCCCCACCGTGTTGAGCAGGGTGATGCCGATCGCGACCACGATCACCACCGGGCGCAGCCGGCGGCGGCTCATCCGCAACCGGGGCACCGCCACCAGCAGCGCCACGGCCAGCACCGCGTTGACCAGGACGCTGAGCATCGCGCTGACCGTGGTCAGGCCGACCGACCCGGTGCTGCGCAGCAGGAAACGCAGCAGCGACTCCAGCGCGTCGACGGCGGCCACCGAGACGCCGAGCAGCACGAAGACCGCGACCAGCACCCCGAGGTCGACCAGACGGCGCACCACCAGGTTGCCGGGTTGCTGGTTGAAGCCGTACAACAGCCGCTGGGAGGAGCGGATCGCCTCCACCCAGCCGATCCCGGTGAAGACCAGGATGACCAGACCGACCACCCCGACGGTCTTGCTGCTCTGCGCGATCTGGTCCGAATCGAGGAAGGGCAGGTTCTTTTCGAGGAAGTTGGACGCCGCCCGGCTGACCTCGTTGTTGTCCTCCAGGATCGCCCCGAAGACCGCGTACCCGACCAGGGCGAGCGCGAAGACCGCGAAGAAGCCGTAGTAGGCGATGGCCGCGGCGAGCCGGCCGGCGAGCACGCCGGCGTAGAGCGTCCCGGCCCGCCACACGTGGTCGAAGACCGGCAGCCGGTCGCGCGCCGCCTCGATCCGCCGGCCGAACGCCGCCTCGACCCGGCCGAGCACGTTCACCACGCGATCCTCGCCGATCCGCCGCGGTGACGGAGAACGTCCGGCCCGGTGCTCAGCTCAACCGCCCAGCCGGAAGTCGCGGCGCGGCTGCCACCGGGTCGCGCCGCTGTGCGAGAAGAGGGTGAACGCCCCGACCTCGAACAGCGCCGAGAAGTCGGCCAGGTCCTCGTACGCCTTGTCCAGCGCCTCGGGCGGGACGTCCTGGGCCACCGTGACGTGCGGGTGGTACGGGAAGCGGGCCTCCCGGTGCAGCTCGGGGGCCGAGTTGATGGCGGCGGCGAGCAGCTCGCACTCGCTGATCCCGGCCGCCACCGCCACGAAGACCACCTGGGTGACCGGGCGGAACGTGCCGGTGCCCCGCAGGTGCAGGGTGAACGGCAGGTGCGCGGCGGCCACCCGGGCCAGATGCTCCTCGACGGCGGGCAGCGCCCGTACCGGGATCTCGGTGGGCCCGAGCAGGGTGACGTGGGCCGGGACGACCTGCGGATCGCCGGCCTCGACCCGACGCCGGGTGAGCATCTCGCCCCACGGCTCGGGGATGTCCACCGCGATCCCGATCTCGATGGTGTCGCCGTTTTCCGGCGCCCCGTCCCTGTGCTCCACGCTCCCCGCCACCCCTCCCGCCACCGGCTGTCTACACCCTCTCCCGACGTGCCCCGGGACCGTTACTCGGACCGCAGCGGAGGGAAGAAGCCGATCCGGTCGTACGTGGCCCGCAGCGTCGCCGCGGCGACCACCCGGGCCTTCTCCGCGCCCTGTGCGAGCAGCTTGTCGAGCTGGGCCGGGTCGTCCAGATAGGTGCGGGTGCGCTCCTGGATCGGGGTGAGGGCCTCCCGGACCACCTCGGCGAGATCCTTCTTCAGGTCGCCGTAGCCCTTGCCGTCGTACGCGGCGACCAGGTCGTCGATGCCGCGACCGGAGAGCGCCGAGTAGATGCTCAGCAGGTTGGCGATGCCGGGCTTGCCCACCGCGTCGAAGACGATCTCCCGGCCGGTGTCGGTGACCGCGGAGCGGATCTTCTTGGCCGAGCGGGCCGGGTCGTCCAGCAGGTCGATGATGCCGGCCGGCGAGGAGGACGACTTCGACATCTTGCTCGTCGGGTCCTGCAGGTCGGTGATCTTCGCGGTGTCCTTGACGATGTGCGGCGCGGGCACCGTGAAGGTCGGCCCGAACGTCGTGTTGAACCGCTGGGCCAGGTCGCGGGAGAGCTCCAGGTGCTGGCGCTGGTCCTCGCCGACCGGCACGGCGTCGGCCTGGTAGAGCAGGATGTCGGCGGCCATCAGGACCGGGTAGGTGAAGAGGCCGACGCTGGCCCGCTCGCTGCCCTGCTTCTGCGCCTTGTCCTTGAACTGGGTCATCCGGCTGGCCTCGCCGAAGCCGGTGATGCAGCCGAGCACCCAGGCCAGTTGGGAGTGCTCAGCCACCTGGGACTGGACGAACAGGGTGCTGCGCTCCGGGTCGATGCCGACCGCGAGGAGTTGCGCGGCGGCGACCCGGGAACGCTGCTTGAGCACCTTCGGGTCGTGGCCGGCGGTGATCGCGTGCAGATCGACCACGCAGTAGAACGCGTCGTGGCTGTCCTGGAGGGCCACCCAGTGCCGCACCGCGCCCAGATAGTTGCCGAGGTGGAACGAGTCGGCGGTCGGCTGGATGCCGGAGAAGACACGGGGGCGGGCGGGTGCGTCGGACATGCCGGCAATTCTGTCAGCACCGACCCCGATAAGTCATGACGGGCCGGTGGATCCGTTCTCGGCGGCCGTGGCCCGGGCCGCGACCTCGCGCCGCTGCTCGGGCAGGCGCGCGGCGGAGACCGCCAGCCGGGACACCCGCCGCCCCTCCAGGGCGAGCACCCGCAGCAGCCAGCCGCCCGGCGGGTCGTCCGGGTCGGGTCCGCCCGGGCCGTCCGGGGCGAGGGCCACCGGCACCTCGTCCCCCGCGACCGGGAGCCGGCCCAGGGCGGCCATCACGAAGCCGCCGACCGTCTCGTACGGCCCGGTGGGCAGCGGCACCCCGGTGCGGTCGGCGAAGTCGGCCAGGTTGAGCCGGCCGTCCACGACGGCGGGCAGGCCGGCGTACGCCGGGTCGGGCGGGGCGTGGTACTCGTCGTGGATCTCCCCGACCAGCTCCTCGACCAGGTCCTCGCAGGTGACGATGCCGGCGGTACCGCCGTACTCGTCAACCACCACCGCCAGGTGGTGCCCCTCCCGGCGCATCTCGGTGAGCGCGGCCAGCACCCGCTTGCTGCCGGGTAGCCGCTTCACCTCCCGGGTCAGCTCCCAGACCCTGGCCGGGCTCCCGTGCTCGGAGCCGAGCAGCACGTCGCGCAGATGGACGAAGCCGACCACGTCGTCGTGGGTGCCGTCGACCACCGGATAACGGGTGTGCGCCTCGGCCCGGACCAGCCGCTCCGCCTCGGCGACGGTGAGCCCCGCGGAGAGGAACACCACCTCGGTACGCGGCACCATCACCTCGCGGACCAGGCGCGCCCCGGCCACCAGCACCTCGTCGATGATCCGCCGCTCGTCCGGGTCGAGCACCGTGTTGGCCGCGACCAGGTCCCGCAGCTCGGCTTCGCTGATCCGCTCCCGCCCGGCCGCCGGGCTGGCGCCGAGCAGATCGGTGACCAGCCGGGTGGCCCCGTCGGCGGCGCGGACCACGAGTCGGGCGACGGTCCGGGCGAGCGGCCCCGGCTCGCGTCGCGGCCGCCCCGACGGTCGTCGCCGGGGCCGGGGACCGCCAGCCTCCATGAGAAGGATCGTAGACAGCGGACGCCGAACACCCGGGCAATGTTCGCATCTGTTTCAGTCATCCGGAAACGCGGCGGACCTACCGAACTCAGGGGACAGCCACGGCACAGCCGGCGGCCGTAGGGTGATCACGTACGGCCGCCGCGGGACGCGGCCAGGCGGGAGGAACCCGACGTGAAACTGCTCGTCACCGGGGGCGCCGGCTACATCGGCAGCGTGGTGACCCGGATGCTGCTGGACCACGGCCACGAGGTGACCGTCCTGGACGACCTGCGCACCGGCCACCGGGAGGCGCTGGCCCCGGACGCGACCCACGTCGAGCTGCCGGTGCACGAGGCCGCCCGGGTGCTCACCCCGGACGCCGGCTTCGACGGCGTGCTGCACTTCGCCGCGCTGATCGCCGCTGGCGAGTCGATGGTCAGGCCGGAGCTCTACTGGCAGAACAACACCGTCGGCTCGCTCGCCCTGCTCGACGCGGTACGCGCCGCCCGGGTACCCCGGCTGGTCTTCTCCTCCACCGCCGCCGTCTACGGCAACCCCACCGAGGTGCCCATCCCGGAGACCGCCGTCAAGGCCCCCACCAACACCTACGGGGCCACCAAGCTGGCCGTCGACATGGCGCTCACCTCCGAGGCGATCGCGCACGACCTCGCGGCCGTCTCGCTGCGCTACTTCAACGTCGCCGGGGCGTACCTGCACGACGGGCGGGCCATCGGCGAACGGCACGACCCGGAGACCCACCTCATCCCGCTCGCCCTCGACGTGGCCGCCGGCCGGCGCGACAAGCTCCAACTCTTCGGCGACGACTACCCCACCGTCGACGGCACCTGCGTCCGCGACTACATCCACGTCGCCGACCTGGCCCGGGCGCACCTGCTGGCACTCACCGCCGCGACACCCGGCCGGCACCGCATCTACAACCTCGGCAACGGCAGCGGCTTCACCAACCGGCAGGTGATCGAGGTGGTCCGCGAGGTCACCGGCCATTCCGTACCGGTCGAGGTGGCCCCGCGTCGCGAGGGCGACCCGGCCGAGCTGGTCGCCTCCTCCACACTGGCCCGCGAGGAGCTCGGTTGGGTGCCGGAGAAGCCCACCCTGTCCGACATGGTCGGCGACGCCTGGGCCTTCTACCAGGCGCACGTCCTGGGGCAGCGGTGACGGCCGCGACCACCACGCCCCCGGCCGCGCCGTCCGGCGATGCCGCTGCCCGCGCCGCCGCCGGCTTCCGGCACTGGTACGGCGTGCGGCCGGCCGGCCGCTGGGCGGCTCCCGGCCGGGTCAACCTGATCGGCGAGCACACCGACTACAACGACGGCTTCGTGCTGCCCTTCGCGCTGCCGCTGCGTACCGTGGTCGCCGCGGCGGCCCGCGACGACGAACGCTGGACGGTCCGGTCGGAGCTTTCCGCCGACCCGGTCGAGTTCGGCCCGGCCGAGGTCGACGAGCCCGGCCGGGTCACCGGCTGGGCCGCGTACGTGGCCGGGGTGGTCTGGGCGCTGCGCGCCGCCGGGCAGGCCGTCCCCGGCGCCCGGCTGGCCATCGCCTCCGACGTGCCGGTCGGCTCCGGGCTCTCCTCCTCGGCGGCCGTCGAGGCGGCGGTGCTCGCCGCCCTGGTCGAACTGGGTGGGCTGGACCTGCCTGCCGACCGGTGGCCCCGGCTCGCCCAACGCGCCGAGAACGACTACGTCGGCGCGCCCACCGGGATCATGGACCAGTCCGCGGTGATCCGTGGGCGGGCGGGACACGCCCTCTTTCTCGACTGCCGCACGGAGGAGGTCGAGCAGATCCCGTTCGACCTGGACACCGCCGGGCTGGCCGTGCTGGTGGTCGACAGCCGCGCCCCGCACCGGCACGCCGACGGCGAGTACGCCGCCCGCCGCGCGTCCTGCGAGAACGCGGCGCGGGCCCTCGGGGTGCCCGCCCTGCGTGACGTGGCCGTCGCCGACCTCGACGCGGCGCTCGGGATGCTGCCCGACGACGAGATTCGCCGCCGGGTCCGGCACGTGGTCACCGAGAACCAGCGGGTCCTCGACACGGTCGAACTGCTGCGCGCCGGCCGGGTGTCCGACACCGGCCCCCTGCTGACCGCCTCGCACGCCTCGATGCGGGACGACTTCGAAATCACCGTGCCCGAGGTGGATACCGCGGTCGACGCGGCCCTGGCCGCCGGGGCGTACGGCGCCCGGATGACCGGCGGCGGCTTCGGCGGCTGCGTGCTCGCCCTGGTCGACGCCGACCGCGCCCCGGCGGTCGCCGACGCCGTCACCACCGCGTACGCCGAGCGCGGCTTCGCCGCCCCCGGCACGGTGACCGTGCGGCCGGCCGCCGGCACCACCCGCCTCACCTGACCCGCGCCCCGCGCCCCGCGCCCCGCGCCCCGCGCCCCGCGCCCAAGATCGTGCTCGATCCTGGATGTAGTGGCCTCCTTGTGCCCGGGAGGCCACTACAACCCTGTTCGAGCGCGATCATCGCCAGGGGCGGAGTGACCCGCGTCAGCCGGCTTCGACGATCATGCCGGCGCCGACGGTCCGGTTGGTGGTCTCATCGATGATGACGAAGCCGCCGGTGGTGCGGTTACGCCGGTACTCGTCGGCGAGCAGCGGAACCGTGGTGCGCAGCCGTACCCGGCCGATCTCGTTGAGCTTCAGCTCGCCGGCCGCCTCGTCCCGGTGCAGCGAGTTGATGTCCAGCCGGTAGTGCAGGCCGCGCACGATCGCCCGCGCCGAACGGGTGGTGTGCTTGATGGCGTACTTGCCGCCGACCTGGAGCGGGCGGGTCTCGTCCATCCAGCAGACCATCGCCTCGATGTCCTGGGCGACCGCCGGGGCGTTGTTCGGCCGGCAGATCATGTCGCCGCGTGAGATGTCGATCTCATCGGTCAGTCGGACCGTCACCGACATCGGCGGAAACGCCTGGTCCACCGGGCCGTCCGCCGTCTCCACCGCGGCGATCCGGCTGGTGAAGCCGGACGGCAACACCATCACCTCGTCGCCGGGCTTGAGCACGCCCGAGGCCACCTGGCCCGCGTAGCCGCGGTAGTCGGTGACCGTGGTGGACTGCGGCCGGATCACGTACTGCACCGGGAACCGCACATCGACCAGGTTGCGGTCGGAGGCGATGTGCACCCGCTCCAGGTGGTGCAGCAGCGCCGGCCCCTCGTACCAGGGCATGTTCTCGGAGCGGGCGACGATGTTGTCGCCCTTGAGCGCGGAGATCGGCACCACGGTCAGGTCCGGCACGTCGAGCTTCGCGGCGAACGCGGTGAACTCGTCGGCGATTCGCTCGAACACGTCCTGCGACCAGTCGACCAGGTCCATCTTGTTGACACAGAGGACCAGGTGCGGCACCCGCAGCAACGAGCAGAGGAACGCGTGCCGCCGGGACTGCTCCACCAGGCCCTTGCGCGCGTCCACGAGGATCAGCGCCAGGTCGGCGGTCGACGCGCCGGTGACCATGTTCCGGGTGTACTGGATGTGCCCGGGGGTGTCGGCGATGATGAACTTCCGCCGCGGCGTGGCGAAGTAGCGGTACGCCACGTCGATGGTGATGCCCTGCTCCCGCTCGGCGCGCAGGCCGTCGGTGAGCAGCGCCAGGTTGGTGTATTCGTCGCCCCGCGCCGCGCTGACCGCCTCGACAGCGGCGAGTTGGTCGGTGAAGAGTGACTTCGTGTCGTACAGCAGTCGGCCGATCAGGGTCGACTTGCCGTCGTCGACGCTGCCGGCGGTGGCGAACCGCAGCAGGTCCATCGGCCGGGGCTCCGGCCCGGCGGCGGCCCGGGCGTCCGTGGCCAGTGTCTCCGCGCTCATCAGAAGTAGCCTTCCCGCTTACGGTCCTCCATGGCGGCCTCGCTGACCCGGTCGTCGCCGCGGGTCGCGCCGCGCTCGGTGATCCGGGTGGCGGCCACCTCCTCGATCACCTTCTCCACGGTGTCGGCGTCCGAACGGACCGCCGCGGTGCAGGAGGCGTCACCTACCGTCCGGTACCGCACCTGGGCCTTGATCGGCTGCTCACCGGAGCGCGCCCGGAAGAACTCGTTGACCGCGTACAGCATGCCGTCGCGCTCGATCACCTCGCGCTCATGCGCGTAGTAGATCGACGGCAGCGGGATCCGCTCGCGGGCGATGTAGTGCCAGACGTCCAGCTCGGTCCAGTTGGACAGCGGGAAGACCCGGATCGACTCGCCCGGGTGGTGCCGGCCGTTGTAGAGCGCCCACAGCTCCGGGCGCTGGTTCTTCGGGTCCCACTGGCCGAACTCGTCCCGGAAGCTGAACACCCGCTCCTTGGCCCGGGCCTTCTCCTCGTCCCGGCGGGCGCCGCCGAAGAGCGCGTCGAAGCGGTGCTTCTCCACCGCGTCGAGCAGCACCGGCGTCTGGATCCGGTTACGCATCCCGTCCGCCGACTCGCGTACGAGGCCGTTGGCCAGGGCCTCCGGCACGCTCGCCACGATGAGTTGCAGGCCCAGCTCGGCGACCCGCTGGTCCCGGTATTCCAGGACCTCGGGGAAGTTGTGGCCGGTGTCGACGTGCATCACCGGGAACGGGATGTTGGCCGGGGCGAACGCCTTCTGGGCCAGCCGGAGCATCACGATCGAATCCTTGCCGCCGGAGAAGAGGAGCACCGGGCGCTCCATCTCGGCGACGACCTCGCGCATCACGAAGATGCTCTCCGCCTCCAACGCGTCGAGGTGGGACACCTGGTACGCGGCGGGGGATGTCATGACACCAGTTCGATTCGCTCGGATCCGCACATCGGGATTCCAGACCTTTCCGGTCGGACTCGTCAAGATGAACGTTCAGGCTACCCGGAATGCCGCTGCAACGCTGCAAGCAACCGACTGGCGAGATCCTTCCGGCAGACCAACAGGTCCGGCAGGCGGGGATCGGCCTCGTTGTATTTCAGCGCAGAACCGTCGATCCGGGAAGCGTGCAGCCCGGTGGCCGTCGCCACAGCTACCGGGGCCGCCGAGTCCCACTCGTACTGGCCGCCGGCGTGGATGTACGCGTCGACCTCACCGGTGACCACAGCGGCGATCTTCGCGCCCGCCGAGCCCATCGGCACCAGATGAGCGCCGATGTCCTCGGCCAGCTCGGCCAGAAACACCGGTGGGCGGCTACGACTCGCCGCCAACCGGATGGTCCGCCCGCCGCCCGGGGTCGCCGCCTCCACCGTCATCGGGGGGTACGCCGGCGCATGGTCCGTGCCCAGCACCCGGTGCTGCGCCGGCAACGCCACCGCGCCCGCGACCAGGCCGTGCGACGTCGGGGCGCGCCGCGCCCAGAGCGCCACGTGCACCGCCCAGTCCGATCGGCCCTCCTCGGAGAACTCCCGGGTACCGTCCAGCGGATCGATGATCCACACCCGGTCCGCGGTCAGCCGGGACACCACGTCGGAGCCCACCTCGGCCGTCCAGGCCAGCCGGGAGCCCTCGTCCTCCTCCGACAGCACCGCGTCCCCCGGCCGCCACCTCGCCAGCTCGGTACGGATCAGGTCGTGCGAGACCTTGTCCCCGGCCGACTTCAACGCCCCCGGGTCCGCGAAGCCCATCTCCGTACGCAGGGTCGTCAGCGCCTGCCCGGCCCGCGCCGCCAGCCACCGGGCGAACCCGCCGTCGATGATCGGGGGACTGCCCATGGTTCCGCTCCCGTCGCCCGCCGCCAGCCGGCATCCGCCGGCAGAAAGGCGCAGACTACCGACCCGTACCCGCCGAATCCGGTACGGCCCGCCCGGAACTCACCCGCCGTGGTACAGGTTCTGCGTCGGCTCCACCCCGCGGGTGACCACCGACTCGACCACGTCCGCCGCCCGGTCGACCAGGAACTCCAACTCCTTGCGCTCCACCGAGGAGAAGTCCGACAGCACAAAATCCGCCGGATCCTGCCGCCCCGGCGGCCGGCCGATACCGAACCGCACCCGCACGTAGTCCTTCGTGCCCAGCGACTTCGACATCGAGCGCAGACCGTTGTGGCCGCCCTCGCCGCCGCCACACTTCACCCGCACCTGCCCGTACGGGATGTCCAGCTCGTCGTGCACCGCGATCACCCGCGCCGGCGGGATCTTGTGGAACTGCGCCAGCCCGGCCACCGGGCCGCCGGAAAGATTCATGTACGTCAGCGGCTTCACCAGCACCAGCTTCGGACCGCCGAACCCGAGCCGCCCCTCGGCGGCCTCCGCCACCACGCGCTTGTGCCGCCCGAACCGGGCCCCCACCCGGCCGGCCAGCAGCTCGGCCACCATGAAGCCGACGTTGTGCCGGTTACCCGCGTACTCCCGGCCGGGGTTGCCCAGGCCGACCACCAGCCACGGCCCCGCCTCGTCCGTCACGCCACGCCCCTTCCGTCATCTGCGACCACACCGGCTCGGCGCGTCCGCCGGCACCACGGCCCCGGCAAGCCGTCGCCCGCCGTTCCAGCCGGCGCCACGCCACGGGTTGCCTGCCGCCGCGCGGGCCCCCGTCCCCGATACGTCGACAGGCGCCCCCGGAAACCGGGGACGCCTGTCGCACAGCCAGCGGACCGATCAGGCCTCGGTCTTCGCCTCGGCCGCAGCCTCGCCCTCGGCGGCCGGCGCGCCCTCGGGAGCCTCGGCGGTCTCCTCGCCGACCTCCTCCTCGGCCTCCTCGGTGGCCTCCTCGACCTCGGGGAGGGTCGCCTCGAGCTGCTCGGCGGTCGGGGCGGCGGTCACCGTGGCGACCGGCAGCTCCGGGTCGGCGGCCAGCTCGACACCGGCCGGCAGCGCGACGTCGCCGGCGGTGACCTGGACGCCCGCCTCGGCGCCCTCGACCGAGGCCTCCAGGTGGTCCGGCACCTTGGTGGCGTCGGCGGTCACCGAGAGGGTGTCGTGGTCGTGCACGATCAGGGTGTCCTTCGCCGCCTCGCCGGTCAGCTCGACCGGAACCTCGACGGTGACCTTCTCGCCACGGCGGACCAGCAGCAGGTCGACGTGCTCGAAGGTGTCCTTGATCGGGTCACGCTGGATCGCCTTCGGCAGCGCCAGCACCTGGGTGCCGTCGCTGACCTCGATCGCGAAGAGCTGGTTCGCCCCGCCCTTGCGGATCGCGGCGGCGAACTCACGCGCCGGGAGCGCGATGTGCTTCGGCTTCTCGCCGTGGCCGTACAGCACGGCGGGCACCTTGCCGGCCCGGCGGGTACGACGGGCACCACCCTTGCCGAACTCGGTACGGGGCTCGGCGCTGATCTTTACCTCGGACACGGGGAAACTCCTGATGCTTCGCAGCTGGCGGCTTGTCGTCTGGCGGTGCTGGGCGAGGGGCTCGCTGGGGGCTCATGCGTCATGATCGACTGCCCGGAGCACCGCGTCGATGACGGCGCCTCCGTGCGGCGCTTCTTCAGCGGCCCGCAGGGCACCCTCGCCGTGGCAACCGCACCAGTCTACCCGAGTCGTTTCCGCGCTTTCCGGCAGTCCCCATATCACCGTTCGGGCGGTCCCGCGGGGCAACCACCACACCGCCGGCGACCGTCCGAGGCGGCCGCCGGGCGGCGGTGGTGGTGTGTCAGCTCAGGCCACCGAAGAGGGTGGTCACCGACCCGTCGTCGAAGACCTCCCGGATCGCCCGGGCCAGCAGCGGCGCGATCGACAGTACGGTGAGCTTGTCGAGCTGCTTCTCCGGCGGCAGCGGCAGGGTGTTGGTCACCACGACCTCGCTGATCGGGCTGTTCTTCAGCCGCTCGGTCGCCGGGTCCGACAGCAGCGCGTGGGTGGACGCGACCACGACATCCGCCGCGCCGGAGTCCTTCAGGATGTCGGCGGCCTTGGTGATCGTGCCACCGGTGTCGATCATGTCGTCGACGATCAGGCAGACCCGGCCCTCCACCTCGCCGACCACCCGGTTCGCCACCACCTGGTTCGGCTTCAGCGGATCACGGGTCTTGTGGATGAAGGCCAACGGGCAGCCACCCAGCCGGTCCGTCCACCGCTCCGCCACCCGTACCCGGCCCGAGTCCGGCGCCACCACGGTCATCGGGCGGCCCGCGTACTTGTGCTCCACGTACTCGGCCAGGACGTCCATCGCGAAGAGGTGGTCCACCGGCCCGTCGAAGAAGCCCTGGATCTGCGCGGTGTGCAGGTCGACCGTGAGGATCCGGTTGGCGCCCGCGGTCTTCAGCAGGTCGGCCACCAGCCGCGCCGAGATCGGTTCCCGGCCCCGGTGCTTCTTGTCCTGGCGGGAGTACGGGTAGTACGGCAGCACCACCGTGATCCGCTTCGCCGAACCGCGCTTCAGCGCGTCGACCATGATCAGGGTCTCCATGACCCAGGTGTTGACCCCGTGCGTCACGGACTGCACCACGAAGGCGTCCGAGCCGCGCACCGAGTCCTTGTACCGTACGAAGAGCTCACCGTTGGCGAACTCGTACGAGTCGGTGGGCGTCGGCGCGACGCCGAGCACCTCACCGATCTCCTTGGCCAGCTCCGGAAAGCCCCGTCCGGAGAAGAGCATCAGGCTCTTGCGGTTTTCGGCGACGATGCTGCCCATGGGCCCGTCTGCTCCCGTTTTGTCGGTGGTTCCCGGCGGTGGTGGTGGAGCCGGGGATTCGGTTGCAGTATCCCCCGGGTTCACCGGCCCGCCCACCGACTCGGCACCCTCGTGGATTCAGTCACCTTCGCTTGCGGCCCAGGCCCCGCCCGACGCATCCTCAGCGGCGCGCTGCGCCCGCTCGGCCGCCTCGGCAGAGACCGTGCCGGGCCGCTTCCGGGCCACCCAGCCGTCGATGTTGCGCTGCGACGCCCGGGTCACCCCGAGCGCTCCCGGCGGAACGTCCTGGCTGATCGCGCTGCCCGCCGCGACGTACGCCCCGGCGCCCACCTCGACCGGCGCGATCAGGTTGGTGTCACACCCGACGAAGGCACCCTCGCCGACCGTGGTGTGGTGCTTGTTCACCCCGTCGTAGTTCACGAAGATCGTCGCCGCGCCGATGTTCGCCTTCGCCCCGATCGTCGCGTCCCCCACGTACGACAGGTGCGGCACCTTGGCGCCCGCCCCCACCTCGGAGTTCTTCACCTCGACGAACGTGCCAACCTTGGCCTTCTCGGCGAGGCGCGCGGCCGGCCGCAGGTATGCGAACGGCCCCACCGTGGCCCGCGGACCGACCTCCGCGCCCACCGCGTGGCTGCGCAGCACGCTGGCGCCCGCGCCGACCGTGGTGTCGATCAGGGTGGTGTCCGGGCCGACCAGCGCGCCCGCGCCGACCAGCGTCGCGCCCTGGAGCTGGGTGTTCTGGTCGATCACCGCGTCCCGCTCGACGGTCACCGTCACGTCGATCCAGGTGGTGTGCGGGTCGAGAATGCTCACCCCGGTCCGCATCCAGCCCTCGTTCACCCGGTCCCGCAGCAGCCGGCGCAGCCCGGCCAGCTCGACCCGGTCGTTGCAGCCCAGCGTCTCCACGTGGTCGGCGGCGCAGTGCACCGCCACCGGCTCACCGGCGTCCCGGAGCAGGCCGAAGACGTCGGTCAGGTACTCCTCGCCCTGGTCGTTGTCGGTGGAGAGCTTGCCCAGCGCCTCCCGCAGCCGCGCCACGTCGAACGCGTAGATGCCCGCGTTGATCTCCCGCAGCGCGCGCTGGGCCGGGGTGGCGTCACGCTCCTCGACGATCTGCTCGAGCCGACCGTCGGCGTCCCGCACGATCCGGCCCAGGCCGGTCGGGTCGGGCACCTCGGCGGCGAGCACGGTCGCCGCGGCACCGGCGCCCTCGTGCGCCTCGACCAGGGCCCGTACGGTCTCCGGCCGCAGCAACGGCACGTCCCCGTTGATCACCACCACCGTGCCGGTGACGTCCGGCACCGCGTCGAGCGCGATCCGGACCGCGTGCCCGGTGCCGAGCTGCCGCTCCTGGAGCACCGGGGTGGCCTCGGGGGCGACCTCGGCCAGATGCGCCCGCACCTGGTCGGCGCCGTGCCCGACCACCACCACCGTGCGGTCCGCCGCCAGCGGATCGGCCGCGGCCAGCACATGTCCGAGCAGGGTACGGCCGAGCAGCGGGTGCAGCACCTTGGGCAGGGCCGACTTCATCCGCTTGCCCTCACCGGCGGCGAGCACGACGACGGTGCGGAGGTGGGGCTGGGACACGACGTGGCTCCCGTCGGGACGGCGACAGTCTCGCGGCCATGCTAACCACGCAGCCCGTTGCAATTCGCATCCGGCCACACAAATGCCGTCGCTCGCCGGCAGGACGACGCTGAGCTGGGGTGCCTGGATTCGAACCAGGAGCTCAAGGCTCCAAAGGCCTGCGGGTTGCCGTTACCCCACACCCCATCGCCGCGTCAAGACCTACAGCCCGTGGATTCAGGCCCGCACATCGTCCGCGATCCGGAACAGCTCGGAGATCATACCCTCGATCCGCCAATTGAGCGCACGACCGCACGGCACGGTGATCACCAGACAGCCGCGATGGCACGTACGACAATCCCTCGGCCATTCACGATTCAGACTGTCCGGTGCGGCGCGGCCGGCCGCTGGTTACGGTGACGTAGGCGTAGCCCGTCTTCCTGGGAGGTGTCATGGCGACTGCCCTGACCGACCCGAACACCGGACCCAAGCCGCTGACCCAGGGCCACCAGTCCCGGGGCATCCTGATCGCCCTCTGGGGCTTCGTGGCCATCCCGTTCCTCGCCCTGCTCGCCGCCGTCCCCGTGGCCTGGGGCGGCTGGCTGGCCTGGAGCGACGTCCTCGTGGCCGCCTTCTGGTACGTACTCTCCGGCCTCGGTGTCACCGTCGGCTACCACCGGTACTTCACCCACGGCTCGTTCAAGGCGAAGCCCTGGCTGCGGTCGGCGCTCGCGGTGGCCGGTTCGTTCGCCGTGCAGGGCGAGGTCATCCAGTGGGTGGCGGACCACCGTCGGCACCACGCCTTCTCCGACCTGGAGGGCGATCCGCACTCGCCGTGGCGGTTCGGGGAGAGCGTCCGCGGGCTGACCCGCGGGATGTTCCACGCGCACGTCGGCTGGCTGTTCAACCGGGAGCTGTCCAACCGGGAGCGGTTCGCCCCGGACCTGCTCGCCGATCCGGCCACGCGTCGGGTCGACCGGCTCTTCCCGCTGCTGGTGCTGGTCTCGTTGCTCGGGCCGACGGCGATGGGCGGGCTGCTCACCGGGTCGTGGCAGGGCGCGCTGACCGCGTTCTTCTGGGGCGGGCTGGTCCGGATCGCGCTGCTGCATCACGTCACCTGGGCAATCAACTCGGTCTGCCACGTCTACGGGGAGCGGCCCTTCGTGGTACGCCAGGGCGACCGCGCCGCGAACTTCTGGCCGCTGGCGCTGCTGTCGTTCGGGGAGAGCTGGCACAACCTGCACCACGCCGAGCCGACCAGCGCGCGGCACGGGGTGCTGCGGGGTCAGCTCGACCCGTCGGCGCGGGTGATCTGGCTGCTGGAGAGGACCGGCGCGGTGTGGGCGGTCCGCTGGCCGAGACCGGAGCGGATCAACGCGAAGCTGGTGGGGCCGGAGCGGACCCAGGTGCGGGCGACGGAGCTCGAAGGGGTGACCGGCCGGCCGGCGGAGCCGGAACTGTGACCGGCCGGCCGATGCCGCGACGGTGACCGGTCACCCCCACGGCGCGGCGGTGCTCGGGCAGCCAACGGCGCGGCGGCCTGGCAGGATGGCCGGGTGACCGAGCTTCAGCGCCGCCCGGCCGGCGATCCGGCAGGACCACGGATCGGCGAGGTGCCCCGGTGAGCGGGCAGATCCCACGGCAGGGCGTCACCGAGCGCCGGCGAGGTGACGAGATGACCGAGGATTCGGGCGACGGCACCGGCAGGGCCCGGCGGCGAGCGGTCCCGGCGACGAAGTCCTCCTCCCGGGTACGGATGTCCGCGGCGCAGCGCCGCGAGCAGTTGATCTCGATTGCCCGGCAGATCTTCGCCGAGCGCGGGTTCGACGCCACCTCGATCGAGGAGGTGGCCGCCCGGGCCAAGGTCTCCAAGCCGGTGGTATACGAGCACTTCGGCGGCAAGGAGGGCCTGTACGCGGTGGTGGTGGACCGCGAGGTCCGGTCGCTGCTGGAGCGGATCACCAGCGCGCTCACCGCGGGGCATCCACGGGAGTTGCTGGAGCAGGCGGCGCTGACACTGCTGACGTACATCGAGGAGGAGACCAGCGGGTTCCGGGTGCTGGTCCGGGAGTCGCCGCTGATGTCGGCCACGGGCAACTTCAGCAGTGTGCTGAACGATGTGGCGCACCAGGTGGAGCACATCCTGGGCGCGGAGTTCTCCAGCCGGGGATACGACCCGAAGCTGGCCGAGCTGTACTCGCAGGCGCTGGTGGGCATGGTGGCGTTGACCGGGCGCTGGTGGCTGGAGGTACGCAAGCCGCGGAAGGAGACGGTCGCGGCGCACCTGGTGAACCTGGCCTGGAACGGCCTGTCGCATCTGGAGCCGCAGCCGGGCCTGATCACGTCCCGCAAGCCGGGCTGACGGCGGCCGGACGGACCAGCGCCGGACGGAACGGCGGCCGGTCGGACCAGCGCCGGACGGGTCAGCGGTGGCGCTCGGCGACCGGGTGGCGACGGCGCTCGTGTTCCGCCGTGGCGTGCTCGGGGGGACCGACCTTGTCGTAGAGGCCGGTGGCCAGCAGGACCAGCCCGAACAGCAGCGACACGATGACGGTGGACATCGAGAAGTTGAGGAAGTTCCCCGGGGTCTGGAGCAGGGCCATCATGAGCAGGCCGGTGAACAGGAAGACCACCCCGGCGGTCAGGTTCATGTAGTGGCCGAGGTTGCCGCGCCGGGACGCCCCGACCAGCAGGAACGCTCCGAAGATCACGGAGACCAGGGAGAAGGCCAGGTTGGTGCGGAGTCCGAGTGCCCAGTCGCTGCCCCGGCCGAACAGGCCCTTGTCCCAGGTGAGAACGACCCCGTAGACCCCGAACGCCAGGATGTAGAGCCCGATGAGTCCGGCGAGGACCCGGTAGAGCGGCCGGGCGGGGTGGTTCACCGGGAAGTGCGCCATGGGGACCTCCAACCGAATGACCGTTTCGGGAAGATTGTCACCCCTAGCGGTCGAACCCGTCCCCAGAAACGCCGAAGGCCCGGCGCGAGCCGGGCCTTCGGGTAGGGCTGCGGTCAGAGCACGAGCCGGGCCTTCTGCCAGGCCTCCTGCTCCTCGTCGGTGCCGACCTTGCCGTACATGCCGGCCATGAGGAGCACCATGCCGAGGGTCAGCACCACGATCACCGTAATGATCGAGAAGTTGAAGATGTTGGCGTCGGTCCGCAGGAACGCCAGCTGGCCCAGGCCGAGGACGAACAGCACGTACGCGAGCCACTGGTTGATGGCGGCGTCGAGGTTGCGGCCGATCACGATGCCGAACAGGATCACGGCGCCGAGCAGGATCGAGAGCAGCGAGAAGCCGAGGTTGGTGCCCTGGCCGAGGGCCTTGGTGTCGTCCTGGGCGAACACGTCGTTGCCGGCGCTCGCGATGAGGCCGAGCACGCCGAAGAGCACGAAGTACAGACCAACGAGCCCGCCGATCGCCCGGTAGATCGGCCGCGCGGGGTGGTTGACGGGGGTGTGGGCCATCTCTGCGTCTCCAAGACCGAACGGAAAAGGGGTCGGCAGCGATTGTCCCGTACGACGGGATGTGACGCCGCACACCCCCCACCCCGGCGTCGAGGTCAGCCGGCCGGCAGTTCCTCGGCGAGGGCGAGCCAGGCCTCCTCGGTGCGTTCCCGTTCGGCCCGCAGCTCCTTCAGTTGGGCGTCCAGCTCGGCGACCCTGGCGTAGTCGGTGGCGTGCGTGGCGAGCTGTTCGAGCAGGTCGGCCTCCTTCTGCTCCAGCTTGGCGATCTGCCGTTCCAGCTTGCCCAGTTCCTTCTTCGCGGTGCGTACCTCGGCGGCGGACATGCCCTCGCGGACCGGGACGGTGGCGGCCGGGGTGAGATCGGCGGGCGCCGGACCCCCGCCCGCGGCGGCCCGGGCCAGGTACTCGTCGACCCCGCCGGGCAGGTGCACCAGCCGCCCGTCGCCGAACATCCCGTACGCCACGTCGGCGACCCGCTCGATCAGATAGCGGTCGTGGCTGGCCACGACGATGGTGCCGGGCCAGGAGTCGAGCAGGTCCTCCAGCGCGGCGAGGGTGTCGGTGTCCAGGTCGTTGGTGGGCTCGTCGAAGAGGAGCACGTTGGGCTCGCCGGCGAGCAGCCGGAGCATCTGCAGCCGGCGGCGTTCGCCGCCGGACAGGTCGCTGACCGGGGTCCAGAGCCTCCGGTCGTCGAAGCCGAAGATCTCGGCGAGCTGGGCGGCGCTGATCTCCCGGTCACCGAACTGGACGCGCCGGGCCACCTCCTCGACGGCCTCCAGGACGCGCAGGTGGCCGGGGAGCTCGGCGAGTTCCTGGGAGAGGAAGGCGGGCCTGACGGTCTGCCCGGTGGTGAGGCGCCCGCCGTCGGGGCGGGTGACGCCGGCCAGCATCCGCAGGAGCGTGGTCTTGCCGGCGCCGTTGCGGCCCAGGATGGCGACCCGGTCGCCGGGGCCGACCTGCCAGGTGACGTCGTGCAGGATCTCCTTCGGCCCGGCGTGCAGGGTGACCTGGTCCAAGTCGTACACCTGCTTGCCGAGCCGGGCGGTGGCGAGCCGTTGCAGCGACATGGTGTCGCGCGGTGGCGGGACGTCGGCGATGAGCGCGTTGGCCGCGTCGATGCGGAACTTCGGCTTGGAGGTACGGGCCGGTGCGCCCCGGCGCAACCAGGCGATCTCCTTGCGGAGCAGGTTCTGCCGGCGGGCCTCGGTGGCGGCGGCGACCCGTTGCCGCTCGGCCCGGGCGAGGATCCAGGCGGCGAAGCCGCCCTCGTACGCCCGCACGGTCTGGTCGGCGACCTCCCAGGTGGTGGTGCAGACGGCGTCGAGAAACCACCGGTCGTGGGTGACCACGACGAGCGCGCCCTTGCGGGTGACCAGGTGCCTCGCCAGCCAGTCGACGCCGCCGACGTCGAGGTGGTTGGTGGGCTCGTCGAGGATGAGCAGGTCGGCGTCGCGGACGAGCAGCGCGGCGAGGGCGACCCGGCGGCGCTCGCCACCGGACATCGGGCCGACGGGCGCGTCGAGGCCGAGGTGCGGCATGCCGAGGCCGTCGAGGATGGCCCGGACGCCGGCGTCGCCGGCCCACTCGTGCTCGGCGCCCATGCTCTCGCCGAGCCAGGCGGTGCCGAGGACGACGTCGCGGACGGTGGCGTCGGGGGCGAGGTTCAGGGTCTGTGGCAGCCAGGACACCCGCAGGTCGCGACGGTGGGTGACCCGGCCGTCGTCGGGTTCCTCGGTCCGGGTGAGCAGCCGCAGCAGGGTGGACTTCCCGGCGCCGTTGAGGCCGACGACGCCGACCCGGTCGGCGTCGTCGAGGCCGAGCGAGACGTCGGTGAGCAGCGGCCCGGCGGCGCCGTACCCCTTGGACACCCGGTCCAGGTTGACGATGTTGGCCACTCCCCCACCTTCCATGATCAAGGCGTCCCGGTGCCGCGGTCGGCACCTCGGGACGCCCGCCCTTCAGCGTACGCGGCCTCCCGCCCGCGCCCGGACCACGCCGCCCGCCCAGCCATGATCAACTCTGGCTGCGGCAAAGCGTGGTCTCGTCGTCGGATTTGACCACACCTTGCCGCAAGCCGTGTCGATCATGCGGTCCGAGGCGAAACGGGGTCAGACGATGCGGGCACCGGCGACGGGGCCGTGGGCGACGCGGGCCTCCCGGCACACCCCGGCAGCCTCCAGTTCGGCGGCGATCCGCCCGGCGTCCGCCTCGTCCCTGGCGAGGAAGACGCAGGTCGGGCCGGAGCCGGAGACGATGCCGGCGAGCGCGCCGGCGGCCTCCCCCGCCTTGAGGGTGTCGGCCAGCGACGGGCGCATGGCCAGCGCGGCGGCCTGGAGATCGTTGCCGAGGGCGGTGGCGAGGACCCGCGGGTCGCGCTGGCGCAGCGCGGCGAGCAGCGCGTCGGTGCTGCCCAGCGGCTCCCCGGCGGTGCCGGCATCGCGGAGCCGGTCCAGTTCCCGGTACGCGGCCGGGGTGGAGAGGCCGCCGTCGGCGACCGCCACCACCCAGTGCCACGAGGTAGGGCGGGCGAGCACCGGGCTGACCGCCTCGCCCCGGCCGGTGCCCAGCGCGGTGCCGCCGTGGATCAGGAACGGCACGTCGGAGCCGAGGTCGGCGGCGATGGCGGCCAACTGTTCCCGGGACAGTCCGGTGCCCCAGAGCGCGTCGCAGGCCACCAGCGTGGCGGCGGCGTCGGCGCTGCCGCCGGCCAGCCCGCCGGCGAGGGGGATCTGCTTACGCAGGTGCAGTCGGGCGTGTGGCCGGACACCGGCGTACCCGGCGAGGGCGTGGGCGGCCCGGATCACCAGGTTGGAGTCGTCGAGGGCCAGCTCGCCGGTGCCCTCGCCCGCCATCGTGAGGGTGAGGGTGTCGCCGCGGCGGGCGGTCAGCTCGTCGTAGATGGAGATCGCGTGATAGACGGTGTTCAGCTCGTGGTACCCGTCCCGGCGCAGCGGCCCCACCCCGAGGTGCAGGTTGACCTTGGCGGGCACCCGGACCTTGACCGGCCCGCCGGCCCCGCGCCGCTGCTCGTCCTCGTCGCCCGGTCGCCAGGCCTCGGTCACGGGACGATGTCCCGCGGGCACAGGCGGATGTCGAACGGCTTCTCCACGATCAGCTCCTCGGCGGGGTCGGGCAACGGCGCCCAGCCTACTGGGCCGTGGTGGGCACGGTCGGGGCCGACGCGGCGATGGCGGCGAACTGCTCCACGGTCAGCGACTCGCCGCGGGCGCCCGGGTCGACACCGGCGGCGGTGAGCGCGGCGGCGGCCCGGTCGGCGCCGCCGGCCCAGCCGGCCAGGGCGGCCCGGAGCGTCTTCCGGCGCTGCGCGAACGCCGCGTCCACCACCGCGAAGACCGCCTCCCGGCGTACGTCGGCGCGGGGCGGCTCCCGGCGGGTGAAGGCGACCAGCCCGGAGTCGACGTTCGGCACCGGCCAGAACACGTTCGGCGGGACCTTGCCGGCGGCCCGGGCCCGGGCGTACCAGGCGAGCTTGACCGAGGGGACGCCGTACACCTTCGAGCCGGGACCGGCGACGAGCCGGTCGGCGACCTCCTTCTGCACCATCACCAGGCCGTGCCGCAGGCTGGGCAGCTCGGCGAGCAGGTGCAGCACCACCGGCACGGCGACGTTGTACGGCAGGTTCGCCACCAGCGCGGTCGGGGCCGGATCGGTCAGCTCCGCGGCGGTGACCCGCAGCGCGTCGGCGGGGTGCACGGTGAGCCGGGCGGCGTCCGGGCCGGCGAACCGGGCGGCGGTCGCCGGCAGCGCGGCGGCCAGCGTCGGGTCGAGTTCCACGGCGTGCACGTGCGCGGCGACCGGAAGCAGGGCCAGGGTGAGCGAGCCGAGCCCGGGGCCGACCTCCAGCGCCACGTCGTCGGGGGCGAGCCCCGCGCTGGCGACGATCCGACGGACCGTGTTCGGGTCGTGCACGAAGTTCTGGCCGAGCTTCTTGGTCGGCGTCACGCCGAGGCGCGCGGCGAGTTCCCGGATCTCCGCCGGGCCGAGGAGTCCGGTCACGCCCCGTAGCGTATTCGCCTCGCCTCACCGGTTAGGAGGGGCCCCTTGTACAACGCGAGGCGTTAACAAGGGGCCCCTCCTTTTACCACGGGCCGAAGGCGCGGTCGCCGGTGGCGGAGATCGCGGCGCAGAGGGTGTCGAGGTCAGTGCCGGTGGTCTCGGCCAGCGACCGGACGGTCAGCGGGATCAGGTACGACGCGTTCGGCCGGCCCCGATACGGCATCGGGGTCAGGTACGGGGCGTCGGTCTCCACCAGCAGTTGGTCGACCGGGGTCACCGCGGCGGCCTCGCGGAGCGCCCCGGCGCTGCCGAAGGTGACCGTGCCGGCGAAGCTGAGCAGGTAGCCCCGGCGTACGCACTCGCGGGCGAAGTCGGCGTCGCCGGAGAAGCAGTGCAGCACGACCGTGTCGGGGGCGCCCTCGTCGTCGAGCACGCGCAGCACGTCGGCGTGCGCGTCCCGATCGTGGATCACCAGTGCCTTGCCGTACCGCTTGGCGATGGCGATGTGCACCCGGAAACTCTCCTCCTGCGCGGCCCGCCCCTCGTCCCCGGTACGGAAGAAGTCCATCCCGGTCTCGCCGATGCCGCGTACCCGGTCGCGGGCGGCAAGGGACTCGATCTCGCGCAGCGCCTCGTCCAGGTCGGCCAGTCGGGGCGCCTCGTTCGGGTGCAGCGCCACGGTGGCCAGCACCGCGCCGTGGCGCTCGGCGACGTCGGCGCCCCAGCGGGACGACTCGACGTCCACCCCGACCTGGACGAGCCGGTCCACGCCGACGGCGGCGGCCACCGCGACCGCCGCGGCGACCGGGTCCTCGGCGGGTCCACCGCTCGATCCGCCGTTCGCCTCCGGACCCGGCTCGCCGACCGGGGGCACGCCGTATTCGCTGACGGTGATGTCGAGGTGGGTGTGGCTGTCCAGCACGGGGACGGGCAACGCCTCGGGGACGGGTGGGAACTCGCCGGCCCGGCGGGCGGCCCGCTGCTTGCGGGTTTCGGTCTGCTCGGTCATCGCGGCCAGCATCACACACCGCCGGTGGCCGGTGTTCCCGGACCGCCATCACCTGTTCACGCCCCCAACATGTGGCGCGCTTACCGTGCGGATCGTGACCGTCACCCCTCAGGCCAGCGGGACCGGGCTGCACGTGACGTGCGACGGCCGCGTCCACCCGGCGGAGGAGATCGCCCGGGGCGCGGCGTACGAGCTGTTCAGCGCCGAGGAGGTGCCCGGCTTCGAGTGGGCGCCCCGATCGGGCTCGGCGTATCCGTGGCGGAGGTTCGTGCACGTCACCGAGGTGACCTCGGTGCACGGCGGGGGCCCACCGACCGAGGACGCGGACGCGCCGCTGCTGATGCCGGTGCACCGGGAGCGCGGCTGGTCGTACCTGCACCAGCTCAGCCAGCAGCCGGCCGCGGCCGGGGACCCGACGCTGGCCGCGGTGCGCGGCTCGGCGGTGATCCGGCCGGGCACCCGGATGGTGAAGGTGCTCTCCGCCCGCCAGCTCGCCGGCCATGTGCGGGGCCTGCTGCCGCACGGCTTCTGCTACCGGGAACACGACGTGGCGCACCTGCGTACGCCGGCCGCGCTGGCGGTGCTGCGCGGCGACGGGGAGGGTGGCGACGTGGCGTACGCGCTGCGCTGGCGGGCCGCCGACCCGAGCGACTACGACGTGCCGGTCGGGCCGGCGCACCAGGGGCTCATCGCGCTGCCGCCCCGGGACCGGCTCGGGCCGCCGGTGTTGGGCACCGGGTTCGTGCCGAGCAACGCCCAGCTCATCCCGGAGTTCGTCACCCTGGACTTCGCCGACCTGCCGATGCCGGCCAACGCCGTCCTGGTCGCCTACCCGGCCGACGGGGTGGAGGTGGTGCTCTACACCTACCAGGCGGAGCAGCAGGGCTGGCTGCGGATGGTCGGACCGCAGTGGCGGCACCTGCTGTCCGCGGTGCCCGGGCTCGCCCCCGACCAGGAGTACGTGCCGACCGGCGACGCGCCCCGCTCCACCCGGCTCGTCGGCGCGTACCAGGAGAACGAGTACGAGGCGGTGGCCGACCAGCCCGGCGGGTTCCGGGTGCTGGCGAGGACCCGGGCGGCCCGGTATCCGGTGGAGTCGGCGGCCCGACGGCTGCGCTACGCCACCTGGCGCGGGGTGCCCTGCCTGGTGCTGCGGGAGGAGTCGGGCTGGCTGCGGCTGCGGCTGCGCCGGCCGGACCCGGACGCGGTGGCGGCCACCGGGGCGCAGTGCCACGAGCGGGGCGTCTACGAGACCTGGGCGCCGGGCGCCGAGGTGACCGACGACCAGGTGGTGGACCTGCCGTACCCGCGTGCATAACCGCAGGTGGCGCGGGAATCCGCCGGGGTCCGCGACGGCATCCCAGCTCAGGAGACCCGACATGCCCTTCGTCACCGTCGGCACGGAGAACTCCGCGCCCATCGACCTGTACTACGAGGACCACGGCTCGGGACAGCCGGTCGTGCTCATCCACGGTTTCCCGTTCAACGGCGCGAGCTGGGAGAAGGTGTCCAACCCGCTGTTGCACGCCGGATACCGGACGATCACGTACGACCGGCGCGGTTTCGGCGCCTCCGCCCAGCCGACCATGGGCTACGACTACGACACCTTCGCGTCCGACCTGGACGTGCTGATGACCGAGCTGGACCTGCGCAACGCGATCCTGATCGGGCACTCGATGGGCACCGGCGAGGTAACCCGCTACCTGGGCACGTACGGGTCGAGCCGGGTGGACCGGGCGGTGCTGCTGGCCCCACTGGCGCCCTTCCTGCTGAAGACGGCGGACAACCCGGAGGGCGTCGACAAGGGCCTCTTCGACGGCTTCCAGCAGGCGATCCGCGCCGACCGGTTCGCCTACCTGACCCAGTTCTGCCAGAACTTCTTCAACTACGACGAAAACAAGGGCAAGCGGGTCAGCGACGACGCGTTCCGGGGGCACTGGGAGATCGGCGCGCGGGCGTCGGCCAAGGGCACCCACGACAGCGTGGACGCCTGGCAGACGGACTTCCGGAACGATCTGCCCCGGATCGACGTACCGGTGCTGATCGTGCAGGGCGACAAGGACGCGGTGCTGCCCTACCCGGCGACCGGGCAGCGGTTGGCGCCGATGCTGCCCAACGCGAAGCTGATCACTTTGAAGGGCGCGCCGCACGGCATCCCGTGGACCCACGCCGACGAGGTCAACCAGGCGATCATGGAGTTCATCGGCGTGTCACGGATGGCACGCGCCTGACCGTGCCGGCGGCGCCGCCCGGGAGGACCGGGCCGCGCCGCCACGGGTACGGTCAGCCGGCCAGCCGGGCCAGCTCCTCGTCGACGATGGAGGGGTCGAGCTTGCGGAACACCGGCTTCGGCGCCGCGAGCGGCCGGCCCACCTCCAGGGGTACGGACTCCCAGCGCGCGCCGACGGTGTAGTCGCCGGTCAGCACCGGGTACGCCGGCCCGCCGTCAAGGTCCTCGACCTCCTCGATCACCGGCATCGGCGCGTGGACGCCGGTGCCGCCGAGCAGCTCGTGGATCTTCTGCGCGGAGTGCGGCAGGAACGGGGTGAGCAGCGTGTTGGCGTCGCTGACCACCTGGAGGGCGACGTGCAGGATGGTGCCCATCCGCGGCTTGTCGTCCTCGCCCTTGAGCTTCCAGGGCGCCTGCTCCGACAGGTACTTGTTGGCCTCGGCGACCACCTTCATGGCCTCGCCGATGGCCTGCTTCTGCCGGTGCTTGGCGATCAGGTCGCCGACTGCTGCGAACCCGGCCCGGGCGGTGGCGAGCAGTGCCTCGTCGGCCTCGGTGAGCCCGGCCGGATCGACCGGCGGGATCGCGCCGAAGTTCTTCGCCGCCATGGAGATGGACCGGTTGACCAGGTTGCCCCAGCCGGCGACCAGCTCGTCGTTGTTGCGCCGGAGGAACTCGGCCCAGGTGAAGTCGGTGTCGTTGCTCTCCGGGCCGGCGACCGCGATGAAGTAGCGCAGCGCGTCGGCGTCGTACCGCTCCAGGAAGTCCCGGACGTAGATGACCACCTTGCGGGAGGAGGAGAACTTGCGCCCCTCCATGGTCAGGTATTCGCTGGAGACCACCTCGGTGGGCAGGTTGAGCCGGCCCAGTTCGCCCGGCTCGCCGTCGCGTGCCCCCTCCCCGGAGTAGCCGTCGAGCAGCGCCGGCCAGATCACCGAGTGGAAGACGATGTTGTCCTTGCCCATGAAGTAGTAGCCGCGGGCGTCCTTCCCCTCACCGTCGACGGACCACCACTTCCGCCACGCCTCCGGGTCGCCGGTGCGGCGGGCCCACTCGATGGAGGCGGACAGGTAGCCGATCACGGCGTCGAACCAGACGTAGATCCGCTTGTCGGGGCGGTCCCGCCAGCCGTCCAGCGGGATCGGCACGCCCCACTCCAGGTCGCGGGTGATGGCCCGGGGCTGGAGGTCGTCCAGCAGGTTCCTGGAGAACCGCAGCACGTTGGGCCGCCACCCCTCCCGGGTGTCGAGCCACTGCCGCAGCGCGTCGGCCAGGGCCGGCAGGTCCAGGAAGAAGTGCTCGGTCTCGACGAACTCCGGCGTCTCCCCGTTGATCTTCGATTTGGGGTTGATCAGGTCGATCGGGTCGAGCTGGTTGCCGCAGTTGTCGCACTGGTCGCCGCGGGCGCTGTCGTAGCCGCAGATCGGGCAGGTGCCCTCGATGTAGCGGTCGGGCAGGGTACGGCCGGTGGACGGCGAGATCGCCCCGGTGGTGACCTTCGGGACGATGTAGCCGTTCCGGTGCAGCCCGACGAACAGCTCCTGCACCACGGCGTAGTGGTTACGGGTGGTCGTGCGGGTGAACAGGTCGTAGGACAGCCCCAGCGCCCGCAGGTCCTCGGCGATCACCCGGTTGTACCGGTCGGCCAGCTCGCGCGGGGTGACCCCCTCGGCGTCAGCCTGCACCTGGATCGGGGTGCCGTGCTCGTCGGTGCCGGAGACCATGAGCACGTCGTGACCGGCCATGCGCATGTACCGGGCGAAGACGTCGGAGGGAACGCCGAATCCGGATACGTGGCCGATGTGGCGCGGGCCGTTGGCGTAGGGCCAGGCGACCGCGGCGAGAACGTGACTCATGAGCAGCAAGCGTAGTGATTGCCTCGGGTCGCCCGCGAACCAATAGGGCGCGTCCCACCACCCGACCCGGACAGCTCGTCCGATTTGTCATCAACAGGCGGCTTGAGCTGCCCGTACCCGAGTCAGGCGAACGGGCCACCGGGCCGCCTTCTCAGCTGTGCACGACGGAGTAGACGTCCCGGCGGCGCAGGCCGTACTCGGTGGCGACCTCGGTGATCGCGTCCCGCCGGGACAGCCCGGCCGCCTCCCGCCCGGCCACCGCGGCGCGCAGCGTGTCGTCGTCGGGCCGGGCCGCGGCGACCGGCGGCGCACCCGCCACGACCAGGGTGATCTCGCCGCGCGGGTCGCCCGCTGCGGCCCACTCGGCCAGTTCGCCGAGCGGCCGGCGGACCACCTCCTCGTACGTCTTGGTCAGCTCCCGGCAGAGCGCGGCGGGCCGGTCCGGGCCGAACGCGGCGGCCAGGTCGGCCAGCGCGCCGGCGATCCGGTGCGGCGCCTCGAAGAGGACCAGGGTGCGTTCCTCGGCGGCGAGGGCCCGCAGCCGGGACCGGCGGGCGCCCGGCGTGCGGGGCAGGAAGCCCTCGAAGCAGAACCGGTCACAGGGCAGCCCGGAGAGCGCCAGCGCGGTGGTCACCGCGCTCGGGCCGGGGGCGGCGGTGACCGGGACGCCAGCGTCGAGGGCGGCCCGGACCAGCCGGTAGCCGGGGTCGGAGACGCTGGGCATGCCGCCGTCGGTGACCAGGGCGACCGTGTAGCCGGCGGTGAGCACCTCGACCAGCTCCGGGGTACGCCGCTCCTCGTTGCCCTCGAAGTAGGAGACGATCCGGCCGGGGACGGTCACGTCGAGGTCGCGGGCCAGCCGGGCGAGCCGCCGGGTGTCCTCGGCGGCGACCACGTCGGCGGTGGCGAGCACCTCGCGGAACCGGGCCGAGGCGTCGGCCGGATTGCCGAGCGGCGCGCCGAGCAACACCAGCCGCCCAACCTCGGACATTTCACCCACCAGGCAATCTCCTTCATCGACAGTCGTACCAATCTTGGGGACGACAGGCGCCACGTGGCACCTTCGCAGCCTACGATCGCCGGGTGACGAGTGCGTCGACTGCACAGAGCGCGAGCGCGGATCAGGCCGGGACGGACCGGCCGGCCGCCGACCTGTCCGCCACCGCCCAGCCCGCCGGTTCCGGGACGAGTGGCGGGGGCGGCGTCCCAGCCGCCATCCGACGGCGGCTCGCCACCGTCGACGCCCGCGTCGACGGGCACGCCTGGCTGGCCACCGCAGTCGTCGTGGCGATCGCGGGAATCCTGCGGTTCCTCGGGCTCAGCGGCCCCAAGGGCAAGATCTTCGACGAGGTCTACTACGCCAGGGACGCGTACGGGCTGATCGACCGGGGCGTCGAGTGGAACTACAAGGACAACGGCCCCTCGTACGTGGTGCACCCGCCGCTGGGCAAGTGGCTGATCGGGCTCGGCGAGTGGGCCTTCGGCTACCAGGACCCGGAGACGAACATCTCCGTACCGGGGCACCTGATGACCACCGCCCCGGAGTTCGGCTGGCGGTTCGCGGCGGCCGTCGCCGGCACCCTGTCGGTGCTGCTGTTGGTGCGGATCGGCCGGCGGATGTTCCGCTCCACCACGCTGGGGTGCGCGGCCGGGCTGCTGCTCGCCCTGGACGGCTTCCACCTGGTGCTCTCCCGCACCGCGCTGCTCGACATCTTCCTGATGCTGTTCGTGCTGGCCGCGTTCGGCGCCCTGGTGCTGGACCGGGACGCCCGGAGACGCCGCTGGTCCCGTGCGCTGGAGGCGGGGCTCGACCCGTCTCGGCCCGGGCCGGCCGGCCGGCCCCGGTCGACCTGGCGGGAGTGGCCCTGGTGGCGGCTGCTCGCCGGCGTACTGCTCGGCGGCGCCTGCGCGGTGAAGTGGAGCGCCCTCTACTTCGTGCCGGCCTTCGCGCTGCTGGTGATCCTCTGGGAGGTCGGCGTACGCCGGTCCGCCGGTGCCCGCCGCCCGTGGCGGGACGCCGTGCTGGACGAGCTGCCCTGGCTGCTGCTGGCCGGGGTGCTGATGGTCGTGACGTACGTCGCCACCTGGTCGGGTTGGCTGTTCAGCGACGACGGCTACCTCCGCCTGGCCAGCCGCTACCCGGGCTCCGGGCTCAGCGACGATCCGGTCATCGGGCCGCTGATCAACCTGTGGAAATACCACCAGGCCGCGTACGGCTTCCACACCCAGCTCGACGAGCCGCACAAGTACCAGTCCTGGCCGTGGCAGTGGCTGCTGCTCGGCCGCCCGGTCGCCTTCTACTGGTCCGGCGACGGCAACTGCGGCGCGCCGAGCTGCGCCTCGGAGATCCTGCTGCTCGGCACCCCGCTGCTGTGGTGGTCGTTCCTGCCGGCGCTGGCGGCGCTGGCCTGGCTCGGCCTGGCCCGTCGGGACTGGCGGGCCGGGGCGATCCTGCTCAGCGTGGCCGCCGGCCTGCTGCCCTGGTTCTGGTTCGCCCTCGACAAGCGGACGATGTTCTCCTTCTACACCGCCCCGGCGCTGCCGTTCCTGGTGCTGGCGGTCACCTACGTGCTCGGCGCGATCGCCGCACCGGCACCAGCCGCCGTCACGGCCGGCGCGTCACCACCGACCAAGCAGGAGGCCGCCGACCGGCGGCTGGTGGGTGGGGTCATCGCGGGCGCGTACGTACTGCTGGTGGCCCTCTGCTTCGGCTACTTCTACCCGATCTTCGTGGGCCGGCTGCTGACCTACGCGGACTGGTCCGCCCGGATGTGGCTGGAGGGCCGCTGGATCTGAACCGGGACCGCCCGGTCGGCGAACGGGCCGGGCGGTCCCGGCGCACGAAAAGGCGCGCCCCGATCGCCTGCCACGGGGGAAGCGGGCGATTGGGGCGCGCAGATAAAGCTTAACCACACCCCAAGCAGTCACACAATGGTCGACCGAAGTCAGATTTCCGACGAATAACTCTTCCGACAGTTGGCCCGCCGGGGCAAATAACTACGAGTAGCCCAGTCGGAACATTACGCATTCCTCACCGCTCCAAGGGTGCGGGCGGTGACCGGGCCAGCACTGGCGATCACCCGCCGACGCGCCGGCCGACCAGCGGCCGGCGGACCCGGATGATCTTCCAAAGTGGATATAACTACACTTCGCCCGGTGATCAACAAGAGACGATCGACGGCCGTCCTACTCGGGCTGCTGGCGACGACCGCGCTGATCGGTCCGACGCCCGCCAAGGCCGGCGACGAGACCACCGAGATCCCCGCCGAGCCGCCCAAGGTCGAACTGGTCCTCGACGTCAGCGGCTCGATGCGGGCCCGCGACATCGACGGACGCAGCCGGATCTCCGTCGCGCAGCAGGCGTTCAACGAGGTCGTGGACGCGCTGCCGGACGAGACCCAACTCGGCATCCGGGTGCTCGGGGCCACCTACACGGGCAAGGACAAGAAGCAGGGCTGCCTGGACACCCAGCAGATCGTCCCGGTCGGCCCGGTGGACCGGGTACAGGCCAAGGCGGCCGTGGCCGGGCTCCGCCCGACCGGCTTCACCCCGGTCGGACTGGCGCTCCGCTCCGCCGCGCAGGACCTCGGCACCGGCAGCACCGCCCGCCGGATCGTCCTGATCACCGACGGCGAGGACACCTGCGCCCCGCCCGACCCCTGCGAGGTGGCCCGCGAGCTGGCCGCCCAGGGCACCAAGCTGGTCGTCGACACCCTGGGCCTCGCCCCGGACGAGAAGGTACGCCGGCAGCTGCTCTGCATCGCCGGGGCGACCGGCGGCACGTACACGGCGGCGCAGAGCGCCGACGAGCTGACCGGCCGGATCAAGCAGCTCGTGGACCGGGCCCGGGACACGTACACCGCCGCGCCGACCGTGGTCGGCGGGTCGGCCGAGTGCGACAAGGCGCCCCTGCTCGGCCCCGGCGTCTACACCGACCGGGAGGCGTTCTCCGAGCACCGCTGGTACCGGGTGCCGGTGCGGCCCGGCCAGGAGCTGCGCGCCTCGGTCAGCGTGGCGCTGGACCGGCCGGTCAACCCCGACTACGGCGTACTGCTGCGGGCCACCGCAGCGGACGGACGCGAACTGGTCCGGGGGGTCGACGCCGGCAGCGGGCGGACCGACGTGGTCTCCGCCGGCCTGCGCTGGTCGGCGGCCGAGGAGGACACCCCCACCCCATCCCCGACCGGCACCGTGACCGCGCAGACCGTGTGCCTGGTGGTCAGCAACTCGTTCGCCCCGCGCCCCGGCACCGAGGCCACCCCGGGCATGCCCGTCGAGCTGACCGTCGACGTGGTCGCCGCCTCCCCCGCCCCGGACGGGCCGGACCTCGGCCGTGGCTGGACCCTGCTGCTCCTGCTCACCCTGGCCGGGCTGGTCACCGGACTGGTCGCCGGGCTGCTCACCCGCTGGTGGGTCGCCACCTGGAGGGAGAACTGAGGATGCATACGCTGATCCGGTCCGCGGCGGCACTGGCCGCCGCCGGGCTGACCCTCGCCCCGGCCGCCGCCTCGGCGGACCCGACACCCTCCCCGGGTGCGACCACGGTCACCAAGTCGGGCACCTCGTTCCTGACCGCCACCACCATCACCGCCGGACAGCCCGTCCAGGTGGGCGCGTCGACCGGCGACCACCTCTACTGGTCGTTCCGGGCCGAGGCCGGGCAGACCCACCAGATCACCGCCACGGTCTCCTTCCCGAAGGGCCGCACCGGCAAGTCCACCTGGACCGTCGACGTGTTCGACGGGCTGCGCCGCCGGCAGGCCTGCACGGCCGGGGCACAGACCCCGACCGCCGACGCGGCGGCGACCAGCGTCACCCTGGGCTGCACGCTGCGCCGGGTCCGGCCGTGGGCCGAGCCGTGGTCCGGCGACCCGCTGCCCGGCACCTACTACGTCCGGCTCGCGGTGACCGAACTGCCCGAGCCCGACCTGGGCCTGCCGATCGACGTAGACCTGCTGGTCGGCGTGGACGGCGAGGGCGGCGCCTCCGGTGACGACGGAAAGCTCGAAGCGCCGCTGGTGCCGAACACCCGGGCCGGTACGGTGCTCACCGCCGAACCGGCGCCGGAACCGGTCGCCGAGGAGAAGATGAGCCTCACCGACTGGCTCCCGGAGGCCGGCTCACGCTGGGTCTGGACCACCGTCGGCGGCGTGCTCGCCGCCGTGGCGGGTGTGGTCGGTTTCGCGCTCACCCGGCGACCCCGCCGCCCCTGAGTGGACCTTCGGTGGCCGTCGTGCACGTGGGCGCGGCGGCCACCGAGGCAACCGTCAGAAGGTACGCCCGCTGCGCGGCACCCAGCCGATGAAGCGGGCCTGGAGCGACAACACCGGCGCGGTGTGCAGATCCTGGGTGGCCGCGGCGAGGCAGGAACCCAGGTAGACGCTGAGCGCGGCCCGGTCCACCTGGTACTCCTCCAGCAGCCGGCTGCGTTTGGTGGCGCAGGGCCACTCGTCGCCACAGGAGCCGCAGTTCCAGTCGGGGGTCACCGGAGCGTGGTCGTCCGGTCCCGGGCCCGACGCCTTCACACCAGGCGTCATCGGCACTTCCTCTCGCGAATGGGCAAGGGCCCGTCAGCGTCGTCGATGGACGCGATCAGCCCTGTGACGCCCCAATAGCGCCACTCGACGCTGTGGCGTTACGTCCCTACGGTACGTAAACCGTCGATGGTCGCCGAGAACCACGCCGCCCGTCGGTCCTGAAGTTGTGGCGCCCGCTCCCGCCGCCCGGACCGGACCGGTGGGCAGCGACCTCGTGCCGAGCCATAACCTGCTCTTATGCCTCTGCCGCCGCAGGTCACCGACCTGGCCAGCCTCGACCTGCTGCTGTCCGTCGCCCGCCTCGGCAGCATCGGACAGGCCGCGGCGGAGCACCGCGTCTCCCAACCGGCCGCCAGCGCCCGGCTCCGCCACCTGGAACGCCGCCTCGGCCTCACCCTGCTGCACCGCACCCCACGCGGCACCGTCCTCACCCCCACCGGAGCGCTGATCGCCGACTGGGCCCGTGGCGTGGTGGAGGCCGCCGACTCGCTCGCCGCCGCCGTCCAGGCCCTGCGCGTCTCCCACGAGAGCCGGCTCACCGTCGCCGCCAGCCAGACCGTCGCCGAGTACCTGCTACCGGCGTGGCTGGTGGCGCTGCGCGCCCGGCACCCGGACCTGACCGTCACACTGCAGGCCGCCAACTCCGCGGAGGTCGCGGCCCGGCTCCTCGCCGGCAACGCCGAACTCGGCTTCGTCGAGGGCCCGGACCTGCCACCCGGTCTGGACGCCCACACCGTCGCCATGGACCGGCTCACCGTCGTCGTCGCCCCCAGCCACCCGTGGGCGCGTCGCCGACGCGGCATCGCCCCTGCCGAACTCGCCGCCACGCCGCTGGTGTCCCGGGAGGCCGGCTCCGGCACCCGCCGCGCCCTGGAGGCCGCCCTACGCGAGCACCACGTCGACGCGCTCGCCGCGCCGCTGCTCGAACTGTCCTCGACCACCGCCATCAAGCACGCCGTCGCGGCCGGCAGCGGCCCCGCCGTGGTCAGCTCGCTGACGGTCAGCAGCGAGCTCGCGGCCGGCACCCTGACCGCCGTACCCGTCACCGGCCTCGGTCTGCACCGCCGGCTCCGCGCGGCCTGGCCGGCCGGCCGGCAGCTCACCGGACCCGCCCGCGACCTTTACGCGATCGCCGGGCGGCCCAGGTAGCCCGTATGGTGGCCCACCATGGTCACGTTGCCGCCCGCAGACCTCGTCAAGGATCACTTCGCGAGGAGGGGCTACCGGCGGTTCGACCTGCTCGGCGAGGGAATGGAAGGGGTCGTCTTCGCCCTCGGCGGCGGGCACGTCGGCAAGCTGTGGTTCCGCCGGCAACCGGCCGAACTGCGGGTCGTCAAGGACTTCTACGAGCACCTCGGATCGCAGGATCTCCCCTTCGCCGTACCCCGGATGGTCGAGGTGGACGAGGTACGCGGCCACGGGGTGACCATCGAGAACGAGCTGCCCGGCCGGAACCTGAAGGAGGCCGTGACGGCGGGGGCCGTCTCGGTCGACACGGCACGCACCTGCATGCTCACGGTGGTCACGGCGCTCGCGAAGACGGCCGGCGGCGAATCCGCCCGGCGGCTGACCGTGCTCGACGAGCCGGCGCCGATGTGGCTGGGCCGGCACACCTGGGCCGGCGCGCTCCGTGACCTCGTGGACAGACGGGTCGCGGCCTTCCATCCCACCCTGCGCGGCGCGGTCGACGGGTTCGACGCGAAGGTCGCCCGGGTCCGCCACCTGATCGAGGGGTTGCCGCCGTCCCACACCGTCACCGTCCACGGAGATCTTGTACGGGAGAACGTCCTGGTGACCCCGGCCGGCGAGCCGGCAGCACTGCTCGACTGGGGTTTCCTCTCCACGGAGGCGGTTCCGGCCTTCGAGGCGAGCATCGCCGCGGGCGTCTTCGACATGTACGGACCGGCCGCGCGAGCCCTGGACGACGAACTGGTCGAGACCCTGTGCGGGCTGTTCGGCCACAGCCGTCACCAGCTGCTCTTCTATCGCGCGGTGTACGCGTTGCTGACCAGCAACGCCTACGACGCGGACGGTAGGGACGGCCACTTCGCCTGGTGCGCGGCGGCGCTCAACCGGCCGGACATCACCGACGCCCTGTGCTCTGACTGGTAGTCGACGCCGGGCGGGGTGAGGGGTGAGTGCCATCCGCCTGTGTCGAGCCGGTGGTAGCGGTATTCGGAGTTGCTCGGCCTCCGGTCCGCCGCCCGTCACGCTTTCAGACAAGTAGCTGACCAGGGGGTTTCCGCCCACGGACGAACGGGGATGCAGGGCTGAGAGGGGGCGGACGGTGCCCCGGTTCGCCACAACGACAGGGAGCGGACATGACCGAGCGGGCGAAGGACAAGGTCGAGCGGGTGGCCGGCGCGGCGCGGGCGCGGATGGGCAACATGGCCCAGGACGAGAAGTCGGAGGCGGAACGGGTGGCGCGGCGGGACGAGGCCAAGGGCCAGCAGCCCGGCGAGCACGTCCAGGAGGACGCCCGGGACGTGCCGGACGACTTCACCAGCTGATCCGCTTGACCGGACTCCATGACTGCTGCATCTGCTGCTGTAGGAGATCGAAAAAGGCCGTCTCCGACTGACGGAAACGGCCTTTGAACTGGGTGGAGCTGAGGGGATTTGAACCCCTGACCCCCTCGATGCGAACGAGGTGCGCTACCGGTCTGCGCCACAGCCCCTCCGCTGGCGTACCAGCGTCGGTCCCACCCGGCTTGCACCGGGCGGGCCGGCGCCAAGGCTAACAGATCCCACGCCCCCCACACGAATCACCCCGCCGGATGAGGAGATCTTGGTAGGAACAGGCCCCCCAGAGGGGCCCATACCTACCAAGATCTCAACGGACAGCCGGCAGTCAGGCCTCGGGGACGTAGGTGAGGTTGAGGACGCCGGTCTTGAAGGTTTCGTGGGCGGTCAGGCGGAGGGGGTAGGTGGGGGTGTCCTCGAAGAGGCGCTGGCCGCGGCCCACGGCGATCGGGTGGACCAGCAGCCGCAGCTCGTCCAGCAGCCCGTTGGCCAGCAGCCACCGGACCGTGGTGGCGCTGCCCGACATCGCGATCTCCCCGTCGGTCTGCTCCTTGAGCTCCCGCAACCGCGCGGCGACCTGCGCCGGGTCGCCCGACAGGAGGGTCGAGTTCTGCCAGGTCGCCTCGGTGAGCGTGTTGGACAGGACGTACTTCGGCACCGAGTTGATGAAGGTCGCGAAGCCGGCGTCCTCGCCCCCACTGTGGTTCGGCCAGTACTCCGCCCACTCCTGGTACTGCCGGCGCCCCATCAGGAACGCCGTGGTGGTCTCCATCCCGCGACCGACGGCGGCGCCCATCTCGTCATTGAAGTAGGGGAAGTGCCACTGGTCGGGCCGCTCCACGACACCGTCGAGCGAGATGAAGAAGTTCGACACGATCTTGGCCATGGTGCGCTCCCTGTGCGTCAGTGGCGGCCGGCCCCGCGCCGGCCCTCATCATCCCGTCGAACGACCTCGGCCGGATTCGACAGCACGCCTCAAGATTTTTCTCAGGCGGTGTGCGAGCCGCGTCCGGCCTCGTAGGCCCGGCCGCGCAGGCCGCCCGCCCGCCGGTAGGAGACCGATCCGCCGCTCGCCGCCCGGGGCAGGTCGGCAGGGAGGTCCAGCCCCATCGCCGTACGCCGGACCGCCTCGCGCTGGGCGGCCAGCCGCCGCTGTGCCTCGCGGCGGGCCGCGGCGCGCCGCGCCTGCTCGCGCCGCACCTCGGCCTGGCGGGCGGCCAACCAGGCCGCCTCCCGGGCCTCCGCACGCCGCCGCCGACGGTCGGCCAGCGCCAGCTTCCGCAGGTGTACGACGTACGCCACGAGCAGGGTGCCGGTCACCGTGACGCTGATCCAGAACCCGGGGCCGACCAGCACCACGCCGATCAGCTCGACGAAGTTGAGCAGCAGCAGCGCGGCCAGTACCCGGCGTCGGCGATAGATCGCCGGGGTGTGCTGGCGGCGCTTCGGCGGATGCCGTCGACGGGACCGGGCCGAGGCGGGCGGCACCGACCGGAGCCGGCCGGACCGGCGGGCGGCGGGCGGTGCGGAGACCGGCGCGGAGAGACCTCCCGTATCGGCGTTCTCACTCAAAGTGACGACAAGGGAGCGGGGCGGCCGGACCGGCCGCCGTCCCGGCACGGTACGACGCCGACGGTGGCGCTGGAGCACCCGCGCCGTCGACTGCGCCCGCTCCGCCACCAGCCGCTCGGTGGCGTCGTACCGGCGAACCAGCGCCGGCGCGAGGGCGAGCAGGCCGGCGGCGGCGAGGACGGCGAGGAGCACCGAGGTCGGCACCCTCACCCCTCCCGTCACCAAAATTCGGGCCCGCGCCATCCGACCGCAACATGTTCCGCCATCCGTCGGTTACGGCGCAGATCATGCGGTCGCGCAGCGCTTGCCGCAGCTTGCAGTTACTTGAGGTTACGGGCCGTCGACCGGGTTGACGGTACGCCGCGCCGGGCGTGGCGGGTGGGACGCTTCACCCGCGGCTGTCACGTACGCGGTGCCAGCGGGCCAGCAGCCCACCCTCGGCCGCCACTTCCTCGCTGGTCATCGCGTATCCGATGTGGTCCCGCCAGGCGCCGTCGATGTGCATGTAGCGGACGTGGTACGCCTCCTCGCGGAAGCCCAGCTTCTCCACCACCCGCCGGGACGGCTTGTTCTCCGGCCGGATGTTCACCTCGATGCGGTGCAGCCCGCCGGGGCCGAACGCGTGGTCCACGACCAGCGCGACGGCGGTGGGGATCACGCCGCGACCGGCCACCCGGGAGTCCACCCAGTAGCCGACGTACCCGGAGCAGAACGCCCGGCGCACGATGCTGCCCAGGTTGACGTGGCCGACCAGCCGCTCCTGCCCGTCCTCGCGCAGGCACACGGCGAACGGCATCCCGTCGCCGGTACGCGCCGAGCGGCGCTGGTCGGCGTGGATGAAGCGGAACGCGGCCGGCGAGTTCAGCTCGTTCCAACTGCCGGGCAGGTGGGACTCCCAGGGGGACAGCCAGGCCCGGTTCGCGCGTCGGATCTCCGACCAGGCGACGGCGTCGGAGCGCCGGTACGGCCGCAGCACCACCGGGCCGTCCACCAGCACCACCGGCCAGCCGGGTGGCCGTCGGAACAGCCTCACCGGGCCGGCCTCCCACTCGCGGCCACCGGGCTCGCAGGCACGCCCCTCGCGCTCACCTGCGCCGGTCCAGCAGGAGCACGTCCACCGTGGACCCGGCGGCGGCGGTGGTGACCCGTTCGCCGAGGACCAGCAGGCCGTTCGCCTCGGCCAGGCCGGCGAGGGTGAACGGCCCGCCGGCGAGCGGCTGGACCGTGTACCCGCCGCCGCGCCGCTCGGCCACGTGCGCGGGACGGAACTCACGCAGCCCGCCCGGAGACGAGACCGTCTCCAGCAGGTGCGCCCGGACGCCGGGCCGGAACACCGGCTCGGCGCCGGCCAGCAACTGGATGGCCGGGCGGGCCAGCACCTCGAAACCGATCAGCGCCGCGCCGGGCTCACCGGGTAGACAGACCACCGGCACCTCCTCGGCGCCGACCGTACCGAATCCGAGGGCCGTTCCGGGATAGAGGGCGACCTCTGTGAAGGCCACCGGCCCGGCCCGGCCGCCCTCCCGGCGGGACAGGATCCGGCGGACCATGTCGCCGGGCCCGGTGCCGGTGCCGCCGGTGGTGATGATCAGGTCGGCCCGCAGCGTCTGGTCCTCCAGCAGGCCGCGCAGCGCCTCCGGGTCGTCGTCGCAGATCCCCACCCGGTACGCGAGCGCGCCCGCCTCGGCCGCGGCGGCGGTCAACGCGTGCGAGTTGGTGTCCACCACCTGGCCGGGTTGGCTGCCCCGGCCGACGTCGACCAGCTCGTCGCCGGTGGCCACGATGACCACCCGCGGGCTGGGCCGCACCACCACGTGGCCGATGCCGGTGGCGGCGAAGACGGCGACCAGCGCCGGCGAGACGTACGCGCCGGCACGGGCGAGCAGGGTGCCGGCGGGCAGCTCCTCACCGGCGCGGCGGACGCCGTACCCGCGTTTGGGGGTGCGGAAGATCTCCACCACGGCCATGCCCTGGTCGGTCCACTCCACCGGGACCACCACGTCGGCGGCGATGGGCAGGGGCGCCCCGGCCGCCACCGAGAAGCAGGAGCCGGGGGTGAGCCGGACCGGCCGCCAGCTCGCCGCGCCCAAGTCGCCGACCACGTTCAGCCGGATGACGCGGCCACCGGGCGGGCCGGAGGAGGCCGTGCCCCGGCTCCCTCCGGAGATGTCCTCCCAGCGCGCGGCGTACCCGTCCACCGCCGCCTGGTCGAAGGCGGGGTACGAGTGCGGCGCGACGACGTCCTCGGCGAGGACGTTGCCGTACGCCTGGGTGAGGTCGAGGTCGAGCGGAGGCAGCGCGCGTAACCTGCGCAGCACACTGCCCAGGTAGTCGGCGAGCGGCGTCAACTCGTTCGCGGCCGCCTCGGCGTCGGCCGTCGCGGTCATGTATTGGAACCGCCCGACGCGTCGCGTACCCCGTTCAGGGCCGCCGAGGTGACCGTCTCGTCACCCTGGTTGACGAACTCGACCAGCCACTTGCGGAACTCGGCGCCCAGGTCCTCGCGCTCCACAGCGATCTGCACGACGGTCTGCAAATAGCCGAGCGGCATGCCGGTGTCGTAGCGGGTGCCCCGGTAGACGATCGCGTGCACCGGCACCCCCTCGGTACGCAGCAGCTCCATCGCGTCGGTCAGCTGGATCTCCCCGCCGCTGCCCGGCTCGGTCCGCCGGATCGCGTCGAAGATCCGCCCGGGCAGCACGTACCGGCCGAGAACGGCGAGGTTGCTCGGGGCGTCCTCCGGGCTCGGCTTCTCCACCATGCCGGTGACCTTGACGACCTCGGCGATGTCGGCGTACTCCGGCTCGGCCGGCTCGACCGAGGCGATGCCGTACCGCTTGGTGTCGGCCGGGTCGACCTCGAAGAACGCCAGCACAACGCCGCCGGTGCGGGCCTGTAGCTCCAGCATCGCCGGCAGCAGCGGCTCGTCCAGCTTGACGAACTCGTCGCCGAGCAGCACCGCGAAGGGCTGGTCGCCGACGTGCGACTCGGCGTACCCGACGGCGTGGCCGAGGCCGAGCTGCTCGGGCTGCCGGCAGGTGTAGATCTCGGCCAGCTCGCTCGTGCGGCGTACCGCCGCCAGCAGCTCGGGCTTCCTCTCCAGCCGCGCCTCCAGATCGGGGCGGCGGTCGAAGTGGTCCACCATCGCGGTCTTGCCGCGCCCGGTGATCAGCAGCACGTCGGTGAGGCCGGCCTGGGTGGCCTCCTCGACGATGTACTGCAGCACCGGCCGGTCGACGACCGGCAGCAGCTCCTTCGGGACCGCCTTGGTGGCCGGCAGAAACCGGGTAGCCAGGCCGGCGGCCGGGATGACAGCCTTGACCGCACGGGAACGACCGGATGCGGCGGCCGCTGAGGGGTTCGCTGAGTGCTCCGACATGCCGCGAGACTATCGGCCACGGCTCTGCCGCGGCGGGTGAGGACCGGAAGACGCGCCGCCCTGACCCGCGCCGGCCGGGTCCGCCGCGCCGGCCCTGGGCAGCCCGTCGGGTGGGCTGACCGCGGCGACCACCACGGGGATCTCCCGGGTGGCCGCCGGATCGGGCACGCGGGCCACCTGGTAGCCGTCCCGGCCTGCGGACTTGGCCGCGTAGAGCGCGTCGTCGGCGGCGTCGAGCACCTGCTGGCCGGTGGCGGCGTGGTCGGGGTAGACCGCGATGCCGATGGAAACGGTCACCGGCACCCGCAGCGTCCCGCCGTGCCCGTCCACCGGCACCGGCTGGTCCCGGACCACCGCGCCGAGCCGCTCGGCGACGATGGTGGCGCCCCGGGCGTCGGTCTCCGGCAGCAGCACCACGAACTCCTCGCCACCGTGCCGGAACGCCAGGTCCACCTCGCGGATCTCGCCGCGTACGCGGCGGGCGAACTCGACGAGCACGGCGTCCCCGGCGGCGTGCCCCCAGGTGTCGTTGACCTCCTTGAACCGGTCCAGGTCGAGGGCGAGGACGCTGAGCATCCGGCCGAACCGGTTCGCCCGCTCCACCTCCCGCCGGATCGATTCGCGCAGGTAGCGGTAGTTCCACAGCCCGGTCAGCGGGTCGGTCAGCGAGAGCCGCTGTGCCTCCTCGTGCACCCGGACGTTCTCCACGGCCACCGCCGCGTGCCCGGCGAAGGTCCGCAGGGTGAACAGGTCGTCGTCGTCGAACTCGTCCGCGCCGAGCCGGTCGTAGAGGGCCAGCACGCCGAGCGCGCCCGAGCCGGACGACTCCAGGTCACGGCGCGGCGCCGGACCGGCCTCCGGCGGTTCCGGAGCGCCGCCCGGCGGCCCGGAGGCCGGATCGGGGCCACCGGCCGGCGGGTGGCCGGGCCGGTCGGGCCCACCCCGCCCGGCCAGCTCCGCCGCCCCGGGCGCGGCGAACGGCACCGCGATGTACGTCTCGCAGGTCGGTTCCCCGGTCGGGGCGTCCGCCGGCTCCCACCGGCCGCGCAGCGGCTCTCCGGTCGCGGCCACCGTGCCGACCACTCCGGTGCCGACCGGCACCCGCAGCGTCGGCGGATCGGACCGGTCGGCGGTGGGCCAGCGCCCGTCCAGCCCCTCGACACACCGGCCGACGAGCACGCCGTCGCCGTCGAGCAGCAGCACCGCGCCGGCCCGCGCGCCGGTCGCGGCGATCGCGCTGTGCAGGATCACCCGCAGGATGCGTTGCAGGTCGTGGGTGCTGGCCAAGGTGTCGCCGAGCACCGCCAGGTGGCCACGCAACTGGTCCCGGCTGCTGGTCAGGGCGGCCACGTAGCTGCCGGTCTCCCGGGTCATCCGGTTGAACGCCCGGGCCAGCCGGCCGATCTCGTCCCGGCTGCGGACCGGCACCCGGGCGGTCAGGTCCCCGTGCGCCACCCGGTCCACCGCGCCGGCCAACTCCACCAGGGGACGGGTGGTCACCCGGGCCAGCCGTCCGGCGGCCAGTACGGCCAGCGCCGCGGCGAGCACCACCGCGCCGGCCAGGGCGGCGTACCGGCCCGGTGGACGTTCGCCGGGGACCGAGAGGACCAGCGGCAGCGGCTGCCCGGAGGACGGGCCGAGCCGGCGAACGTACCGGCCCCCGGTGGTCTCGGTGACCTGGTCGCCGCCGGAGGGGTCGTCCAGGAGGGTGACCGCGACACCGGCCACCGCGGCGAGGCGCGCGACGAAGGCCGGGTCGACGGGCTGCGCGGCGGCGACCGTGCCCAGGTCGGTGCCGGCGGCGTCGCGGAGCTGGACCTGGGCGGCGAGCGCGCGGACCGGGCCGGCGACCGGCGGCTCGCCGGTGCAGTCCTGCCAGGGCCCGCCCGGGTCACCCGGGGTGGCGTAGCCGGTCCGGCCGGCGTGGTCGGTGATCCGCACGGCGGCGGCCAGCCCGCGCCTCACCACCTGGTCCGCCGCGCGGGGCCGGGCGGCCGGGTCGGCGACCAGCGCGACCGCGTCGGCCGCCGCCCGCAGTTGCTGGCACAGGGCGTCCACCGAGGTACGCACCGCGGCGGCAGCCAGGCCGAGGCGTTCGGTGGAGCGGCTGCGGTCGACGGCCGACATCATGGATCCGACGAAGAACGCGCCGAGCAGCACCGGGCCGAGCACCACCGCGAGGAAGGCCGCCGTCAACCGCCCGCGTAGCGTCAAGCTTCCCCCCGGAAGTTCCGCGCCCCTTGTTGCGATGCTGACACAGAGCGACCGGGAGGCAAGCGTTGTGTCAGGAGTGTTGCGTGCCGGAATTTTCTGATGGAGCGGATGTCGCACATGAGGCAAAGCGCGATTTGCGGGTGACCTTGCTCGCCCACCGCCGGTCGCTGTCCGCCGCCGGGCGGGCGGAGGCCGCGGCGCGCGTCCAGGCCGAGCTGGTCTCCCTGGTACGCCGGCTCCGTCCGACCCGGATGACCGGGTACGTGCCGGTCGGCTCCGAGCCGGGCGGCGGCGATCTGCCGGAGGTGCTGCGGGCGGCGCTCCCGCCGGAGGCGGAGTTGCTGCTGCCGGTGCTCCGCGACGACCTGGACCTGGACTGGGCCGTGTACGCCGGCGCGGCGTCGCTGCGCGCGGCCGGGCGGGGGCTGCGCGAGCCGACCGGGGCCCGGCTGCGCCGTTCCGCCGTGGCCACGGCGGAGCTGGTGATCGTCCCCGCCCTGGCCGTCGACCAACGGGGACGGCGGCTGGGCCGGGGCGGCGGCTCGTACGACCGGGCCCTGGCCCGGGTGCCCGCGGCGGCCCTGACGGTGGCGCTGCTGCACGACGGGGAGCTGCTCGACGCGCTCCCGGCGCAGCCACACGACCGGCCGGTACGCGCCGTGATCACCCCCACCGGCAGGCTGCGTACGCTACCGGTGGTGCCCGGTGTGGAACCGAACGCTTCCGCTGGACGAACCCGGGTGCCATGACGCACCATTGGCACTCGAATACGTCGAGTGCCAACCGGCCGTGCCAGATCCGGAGGAGAACGTGCCTACGTACCAGTACGCCTGCACCGCGTGCGGCCACCAGCTCGAGGCGGTGCAGTCCTTCAGTGACGAGCCGCTGACCGAGTGCCCCGCGTGTGAGGGACGGCTGCGCAAGGTCTTCAACTCGGTCGGCGTCGTGTTCAAGGGCTCCGGCTTCTACCGCACCGACTCGCGTTCCAAGGGGTCGGACAGCGCGACGAGCACGACGAGTAAGCCGGCCAAGTCCGACTCGTCGTCGAGCAGCACGTCGAACGGGTCGAGCACCAGCTCGTCCACCTCGTCCAGCGGCTCCGCCACCAAGACCCCCGCCGCCAGTTCCTCCAGCAGCTCCTCCTGAGCTTCGGGGCGCCCGCGCGTCCGCCCGAGATCCGCGCAACTTCACCGAAAAAGTGGCCACTTCTGCCAGGATGGCCACTTTTTCCGTGAAAGAGACCCCATCACCTTCGTTGTGAGGGCCGGCGAGGCTAGCAGAGGGGGGCGGCGGATGGGGGTTGTCCACAGGCGGGTGGGTTTTCCACAGGGCGGTGGCTTCGACCACCGTCGGCCCGCTCCGCGTTCCTAGCCTGGCCGCGTCCATCGGATCGGCTGGCGGGGAGGGCGCGGGTGGCGACGGGCGAAGGATCACTGCGGCCGGTACGGTGGCGCGGTCTGCCCCGGGGCGGGACCCTGCTCCGGGTGGCGCTGGTCGCGGCGCTGCTCGGCGTGGCCGCCGCGGTCCTGCAGACCCCGGCAGGTTGCCCGCCCGACGTGGCCCCGGCACAGCCCGACCCGGCCACGACCTCCTCGCCACCGGCCGACGACCGCCCCGACAAGGCGCTGCCACTGCCCGCCGGATCGGTCGGGGTGCCGATCCGGCTGGCCGAGCCGGCCGCCCTCGCGGTGCTCCATCCGGGCGCCCGGGTGGACCTGCTGGTCGTACCGGCCGGCACGGCGGCCGGCGAGGCGACACTGCTCGCCCCGCGGGCACTGGTGCTCGACGTGGTGGGCGCCGGGGCGGTCGACGGGTCCTCCGCGCTCTACCTGGCGCTCCGGCCCGAGCAGGCGCAACGGGCCGTCGGGGTGCCCGAAGGCAGCCGCTTCGCGGTGGTGGTACGCGGATGACCGCGCCCCGCCAACCGGCCGAGCGGTGCTGGCGCGGTCGGTCAGTCCCAGTGCGGCGGGCGCTCGGCCAACAGCCACTCGTCGTTGCCGCCGGACCGCTCGCCCCAACCGCGGTCCGTGTCGTCGGTGGTCTGCTCGGGCAGCACCACGAAGTCGTCGCTTAGGTCGACCACGCGGTCGTCGTCGCCGCGCGCGCCACGCATGCCGGGATCACTCACGACCAGCAAGGATACCGGCGCAACAAAACCCCCACACCCATCCACACCCGCGACCGGGCGGGGCGTTGGTAGCGTCGGACGGCGTGACGACGCCGAGCGGTGGCAGCCCCGCGGACGAGTTCTGGCGACGCCCGACACCGGACCAGCCGGACGGTGGGCTCGGCGGCGACCACGCCGACGGGCCGACGGCCGCCGACCGGCCCGGCGAGTCGGCGACCGGTACCGGCTCGCCCGGCGACCACCGGCCCGACGCCGGGCAGTCGCACTACCCCTGGTCCGGCGCGAGCCAGGCGGAGAGCCCGTGGGCCCGGCCCGATCCTGGCACGGACGGGCAGCCCGCCGCGGGCCAACCACTGCCCGGTGACGGCGGCTGGTCTGCTGGTGGCGGCAGGGCCAGTGGTGGGGTGGCCGGTGGGGGCAGGGCCGGCAGCGGCGCCCCGGCCGGGGGATACTCCGGTCCACCGCCGACCACGCCTCCGCCGCCCGGCTGGCGGCCGCCCCTGCACGTGCAGCCCGCCCCACCTCGGCGGCTGCCACCGCAGAACATGACCGTCATCGACCAGGCGGAACAGCGCTCCCAGCGGCTCACCTACGGCATCGGGACGGTCGCCGGGGTGGTGCTGGTGATCCTGACCTGCCTGCTCTGCTCACGGGTGATCTTCTGATCTCCGGTCAGAGCGTTCCGCCCCAGACGACCTCGGCACCGCTGTCACCGGCCAGGAAGACGTACACCAGCGCGAAGACCGCGAGGACGACCACCACCGCGGTCAGCACCTGGGCCAGCCAGCGGGGCAGGCTGCGCACCCGGGTCAGGCCGCTGGTCACCAGCAGGAGCAGCAGCGCCGCCACCGCCAGCCCGATGGTGAACCAGAACAGGGTGTCACCGTACTCGGAGTGCTCCTCGATCTTCCTGAGGAACTCGCCACCGAGGCCCCGCTGCCGCTGAGCCTCCTCGAACGCCTCGCCGGATTCCTTCGCCACGAAGGTGGCGATCGGAGTCACCACGGCAAGGCCCGCCACCGCCCAGTCGAGCCGGGACCGCCACCGGGGCAGCACCCCGTACGCGACGGAGAGCAGCGCCAGCAGCGGCACCAGCACCACGACGGCGTGTATGACCAGGACGTGAAGCGGCAGGCCGTTGACTTCCCTGAACACCGACACCCCCACGAATAGACCGAAGCGCGGTCAGCGTACGACGGGCCAGCCCCGTCGTGGTCCCGCCACATCGACCCACGCACGCCTTCTCGGTGCGGTTCACCCTGTGGCCGGGGCCACCTCCGGTTCCAGGTCGGTTGTCGGCCCCGGCAACGCGTGCTGTCATGGACTCATGTCCAGCGGTGAGGAACTGCTCCGGTCGAGGGGCCTGCGGGTCACCCGACCGCGCCTCGCCGTGCTCGACGTCCTCGCCGACGGCGGCCACCTGGAGGTCGACGAGATCACCCGCCGGGTCCGGGAGCGGCTCGACTCGGTCTCCACGCAGGCCGTGTACGACGTGCTCGCCGCGCTCTCCCGGGCCGGGCTCTCCCGCCGCATCGAACCGGCGGGCAGTCCCGCCCGCTATGAGGCGCGCGCCGGGGACAACCACCACCACGTGGTGTGCCGCGGCTGCGGCGAGATCGCCGACATCGACTGCGCGACCGGCAGCGCCCCCTGCCTCGACCCGAACACGGCACACGGCTTCGAGGTGGACGAGGCCGAGGTGACCTTCTGGGGTCTCTGCCCCGCGTGCCAGACCCGCCGCTCCGTCGACGACTGACCGCAGGCCCGGCGCCCGGTCGTCGCGACGGGGTCCGCGCCCCACCGGACCTCACCGGCCCAGACGCCGCCTCCTGCCGGATGCCGTCCGGCGCGTGGCACTCTTGGGCGGTGGACACCGATGACCTCGGCCTGTTCGGTCCGGGATCGGTCACGTGGAAGGTGCACGCGGAGCCGATCCTGATCGTCGCCGGCCTGCGTTCGCTCTACCTCCAGGCGTTGCACCCGCGCGCGATGGCCGGAGTCGCCCAGAACAGCAACTACCGCGTCGACGCGTGGGGCCGGCTGGTCCGGACCGCCGATTACGTGGCGACGGCGGTCTACGGCACCACGGCGGAGGCCGAGGCGGCCGGGCGCCGGCTGCGTACGCTGCACGCTCGGATGCGGGCCACCGACCCGTTCACCGGTGAACGGTTCCGGATCGACGACCCGGAGCTGCTGCGCTGGGTGCACGTCGCCGAGGTCGAGTCGTTCGTCAGCACCGCCCGTCGGGCCGGGCTCGCGCTGACCGACGCCGAGGTCGACGCGTACTACACCGAGCAACGCCGGGTTGCGGCCCTGGTCGGGCTGGACCCGGCCGACGTGCCGGGCACCGCCGCCGAGGTGGCCGACTACTACCGGCGGATCCGGCCGGACCTGCGGATGACGAAGGAGGCGGCCGAGACCGCCCTCTTCCTGACCGCCCCGCCGATCCCGTGGAAGCTCAGCCTGCCGGTGAAGCTCGGGCTGCACCTCGGCCCACCGCGCTGGGCGTACCTGGGAATCGCCGGCACCGCGCTGGCGCTGCTACCGGCCTGGGCCCGCCGGCTGTACGGCGGCCTGGGCCTGCCCACCACCGCGCTGTCGGCGGATCTGAGCGTCCGCGCGCTACGGCTGGCCCTGACGGCGCTGCCGCGCCGCTACCGGGTCGGGCCGATCCAGCAGGCCGCGAAGGACCGTGCCGCCCGGCTCGGCCTCGCTGCGTAGCCTGTCGGCGAGCCGCAAGCCGCTCCGCATGCGGCAACCCGGCCTGTCCCCGCCGCCCGGACACCGCCGGTTGCCGCATCCCGTGAACCGCGCCGGGCCCGCGACGGGGCGAGCGGGGGGACGAAGCGGTCACTCCGAATCGGCGAACCGTTCCACGGCCGACCACGGGTCCTTGCCCGGCGTCTGCGAGCCGGTCGGACAGGTACGCCGGTAGTCGCACCAGCCGCAGCGCGGCCCCGCGGTGGCGGGAAACGCCTCGTCCGGGTCGGTGCCGTCGGCGACCGCCCGCTCGGCGGCCATGATGTCCCGGGCGGTCTCCTCGGCCCGGGTCAGCTGCCGCTGCAACGACTCCTGAGTGTGCTCGTGCGCGGCGACCGTCCCGGTGGGCAGGTGATGCAACTCGACGCGGCGGCAGGGCCGGCGGAACACCCGCTCGGCCGCGTACGCGTAGAGGGCCAGGGCCTGCGAGCCGCGGGCGTCGTCGCTGTCCAGCCCGGTGCGGCCGGTCTTGTAGTCGACGATGACCAGCTCGGGCCGCCCGTCCGGGCCGGGGCGGGAATCGATGCGGTCGGCCCGGCCGTTGAACGCGAGCACCCCGGTCTTGACGGCGACCACCCGTTCCACCCCGACCGGCTCGTCGGCCGGGTCGAGCCCCGCCACGTACGACTCCAGCCAGGCCAGCGCCCGGCGGAAGGCGTCCCGCTCCTGCTCGTCGTCGCGGTAGCCCTCACGCACCCAGGTGCCCTTGAGCAGCGTGCCCAGCACCTCCGGGCGGCGGCGGTCCGGCGCGAGCGCGTACCAGTTCTTCAGGGCGGTGTGGACGCTGGCACCGAGCGAGTTGTGCGCCCACGGCGGCCCCTTGGGCGGGGCGGGGCGGTCGACGTAGGAGTAGCGGTAGCGGCGGGGGCAGTCGGCGTACGCGCCGAGCTTGCTGGGTGTGCAGACGAAAAGGCGCTCCGGCATCCCCTCGAAGCCGAGCTGCTCGGCCTGCTCGGTGCGGGGCCGGGGCGGTCGGCCGCCGGTCGGTCGTCCGGTCGGGGAGGGTCGTCGCACGCCTGAGATCCTGCCACCCCGGTACGACACCCCGGCGACGGCGGGCCGGGCGAATCAGTGCGTGGTGACGTACTGGGTCACGAAGGCGGCCACCGCGTCGGCGATGAGCTGCACCGCGATGGCGGCCAGCAGCAGACCGGCGATCCGGGTCAGCACCTCGATGCCGCCCGGCCGGAGGATCTTGACGATCACACCGGAGAAGCGCAACGCCACCCAGACCGTGGCCATCACCCCCATGATCGCGAGGGCGATCGCGAGGTAGTCGGTGAACGCCCCGGCCCGCTGCACGAAGAGCATGGTGGCGACGATGGCACCCGGCCCGGCCAGCAGCGGGGTGCCCAGCGGCACCAGGGCGACGTTGGAGGTGCTCTGCTGGCTCGGTTCGTCGGCCTTGCCGGTCAACAGCTCCAACGCGACCAGCACCAGCAGCAGCCCACCGGCGGCCTGCAACGCCGGAAGGGAGACGTGCAGGTAGGCGAGGAGGGTCTGCCCGGCCACGGCGAAGACCACGATCACCCCGAGCGCCAGCGCGACGGCCTGCCAGGCGGCCCGGTTCCGGTCACGCGCGGGCAGCGGCCCGGTGAGCGCGAGGAAGATGGGCAGCATGCCGGGCGGGTCGACGATCACCAGCAGGGTCACGAAGACCGCGCCGAAGAGCTTGAGATCCACCCGAACACGGTAGCGGTGCCGCTGCGGGCCGAACCGCGGATCACTCCGAAGCGACCGGGGTCACCCCGCTGGCCAGTGCGACAAGGCGCTCGTACGTCTCGGGGTCGGTGGTGTGCGCGCCGAGTTGGACGGTCTTGTGCGTCCCGTGGAAGTCCGACGACCCGGTGACCAGCAGGCCCAGCTCCGCAGCGAGCCTGCGGACGTGCGCCCGCTCGGCCGGTGTGTGGTCCTCGTGGTCGGCCTCCAGACCGGCCAGCCCGGCCGCCGCCAGCGCCGCGATCACCTCGTCCGGCACGGTCCGACCACGCCGGGAGGCCCGGGGGTGGGCGAAGACCGGCACCCCGCCGGCCGCCCGGATCAGCGCCACCGCCCGGAACACGTCGATGTCCTCCTTGGGCAGCCGGTACCGCTCCCCCAGCCAGTCGGGCGCGAACGCCTCCGTGGTGGTGGCCACCAGCCCGGCGCGGATCAGCGCCTGGGCGATGTGCGGCCGGCCGACCGTCCCGCCGGCCGCGCCGGCCAGGATCTCCGGCCAGCTCACGTCGATGCCGTCGGCCTGCAACAACCGTACGATCCGCTCGCCGCGTTCCTCCCGGGCCCGCCGGACCCGGGCCAGCTCCGCGACCAGCTCCGGCTCGTCCGGGTCGAAGAGGTACGCGAGCAGGTGCAGCGGGATCGCCGGTTCGACGCCGAACCAGCGGCAGGAGATCTCCGCGCCGCGGACCAGGGTGAGCCCGGCCGGCAGCGCGCCGACCGCGGCGTCCCAGCCGGCGGTGGTGTCATGGTCGGTGATCGCGACGACGTCGAGGCCGGTGTCGGCGGCCGCCCGGACCAGTTCGACCGGGCTGAGGGTGCCGTCGCTGGCGGTGGAGTGGGCGTGCAGGTCGATCCGGGCGGCAACGGTCACCCCACCGACGCTACCGCCCGGCTGCCCCGGCCGGCCGCCCGAGCGGGCGCCGGCTCAGGGGCGGGGGTCTGCCACCACGACCGGCCGGTCACCGGGGGCCACGCCGTCGACCGGCGTGGCGGTCGGCTGCTCGCCGGCCGCCACCTGCTCGGGGCGGACCCGGACCAGCCCTCCGGTGGCGTCGACGTGCAGGGCACCGCCCGACCGGGCCCACCTCACCGCCCCGACCACCGTCGGCCCGGCGGGCCGGGCCGACACGCCGGGGCCGAACGTGTTCAGGTCGACGAGGAGCGCGTCGTTCCGCGCGGCGTTGACCAGCAGCCACCGGCCGTCGATGGAGACCTCGCCATGGCCGTCGGTGGCGAGGTCCAGGCCGCAGCCGGTCCGGACCGGGGCGAGATCCCGGGCCGGGTCGAGCAGGGCCAGACAGGGCCGCCGGGGCGTGCCGGCCGAGACCTGGCCGACCACCCGGCCGTCGGGCAGCACCCCGTACACGTTGAGGACGTCGCGGTTCGCGGTGCCCAGCCGGCCGTCGAACGGCGCGCGCCAGACCCGGAACCCGCCCCGGTCGGGCTGCCGGACCAGCACCGCGTCGCCGGCGAACCCGACCGGCACGGCCCCCGCCGGGGCCGCCGTCTGGGTGGTCGTGAAGAAGTGCCCGGCGACCATGCCGGCGACGAAGAGCTGCGGGCCGTCGCGCCAGGCGACCCGACGTCCGTCCGCGGCGACCGCGACCTCGTCCGCGCCGGCGAGCAGGACCTGCGGCGCCCCGCCCTTCTGCGGGACCCACCAGAGGGTACGGCCGGCCGCGGTGACCGACGAGGTGAGCAGCCAGCCCCCGTCGTCGGAGACGCGCTGCGCCTGATCGACGGCGCTCACCCCGGTCAGCTCCCGTCGTTCGCCACCGTTCGTGTAGAGCCAGGAGCCCACGATCATGTCGAGTTCGGGGCGGACCGGGCCGGCCGTGGGGGGCTCGACGGTGGACTCGGTGGTGAGCGGAGAAGGCGAGAATCCGCGCGGGTCGCCGAGGACCACGGTGGGCGGGCCCTCACGGCCGGCCGATGTGCCGAACGGGGCCATGCCGGTGCTGACCAGCACCGTGGCCACCCCGGCCAGGGCGAGCCCGGCCAGCGTACGGCGATGGCCGCTGCGGCGGGCCCGGCGGACGGCCACGCCGGCCGGGTCGGCGGCGAGCGGTCGCGGCGCGGCGACCTGGCGGGCGAAGGTGTCCCGCAGCGCCCGCTCCAACTCGTCGTCGGTCACGGGAAATGGACGCTCCAGGCCCCCCGTCTGGTTGTCACAGGAGTTGGACGGACGGGTCATGGCGCGACCTCGCCGCGCTCACTCATGGGGCCACCTCGCTGCTCGGCCGAACGGTTGAGCCACCAACACACGGAACCGATGATCCGCTCTCTCATCGGGTCTCCACCGGCACGCTGGTGGCGGGGCGGGCGATGGCCGGGCCGGTGGGTAGTGGGGCCGGCCGGACCACCGGCGGGCGCACGGCGGGCGGCGGCACGGCGCGGGGCGTCGACGGCGTACGCGGCGCGGGTGCCGGCGTCGCCTCCGGCTCGGCCGGCAGACCGAGGGCTGCCGCGGAGCCCAGCCGGCGGCGCAGTGTGTTCAGCGCTCGCGAGGTCTGACTCTTCACGGTGCCCGGGGAGATCTCCAGCAGGGCGGCGGTCTGCGCCTCGGACAGGTCCTCGTAGAACCGGAGGACCAGTACGGCCCGCTGCCGGGCCGGAAGGGCCTGAAGGTGCCGCCAGAGGGCGTCCCGGTCGAGCTGCTGCTCGATCTCGTCGACGCCGGCCCGCTCGGGCAGCACCTCGGTCGGGCGTTCACCGTGCCAGCGACGCCGCCACCAACTCGTCGAGGTGTTGACCATGACCCGGCGGGCGTACGGCTCGATGGCCTCGATCCCGCCGAGCCGCTTCCAGGCCAGGTACGTCTTGGTCAGCGCCGTCTGGAGCAGGTCCTCGGCCGTCGCCCAGTCGCCGGCCAGCAGATACGCGGTACGCAGCAGTGCGCTGGACCGGGCCGCGACGAACTCGCGGAACTCCTCCTCCAGCGGGTCCCTGCTCGCCACCGCTCACCTCCGCACCCCGTCCTGCATGGCAGGCTGCCACGTCCGGGCGGGTCGGGTCGACGGCGATTGGTGCGCAGTTCATCCGATGTTCGGACGAAAAGCTTCAGGCCCCGTCGTCCGCCTTGGCCTCGTCCGCCTCCTTGCCCAACCGGGCCTCGACCGCCTGCGGCTCGTACATCTCTTCGACGACGCGCAGGTAGAGCTCGTTCGGGTTGGGCAGGTTCTTGATCTCGCGGAGGGCCTGGTCCTGGCCGGCGGACTCCAGCACGAAGGTGCCGTAGTTGAGCGCCCGCCCGGCCGGGGTCTGCTCGTACTTCATGTCGGTGACCCGAGCCAGCGGCATCATCGCCACCTTCCGGGTGATGATGCCGTTGACCACCATCACCCGTTTGTTGGTGAGGATGAAGCGGTCGTACCACCAGTCCGCGACCCGCCAGGCGACCCAGCCCATCACGGCGAACCAGAGCAGCACCGCGACGGTGGTCAGCGCCCCGACGTTGCGCCCGGCGAGGAAGCCGGAGAGGTAGCCGAGGACGAAGGTGGCTGCCACGCCGATGATGATCGGCGTGGAGAGGTGGATCCAGTGCCGCTTCCACTCACCCCGGTAGCGCTCGGTGGGGAAGAGATAGCGGGCCACCAGCGAGCTGGGCTCGTCCTCCAGCGGCAGCACCCGACGGGGAGCCATGCCGGAGGCGTCGACCCGCAGCCCGGACAGCTCCTCCTCGGAGATCTGCGGCGGCTGGTAGCCGCCCTCCGGGTCGCGGATCCAGGCCCGCCCGGGTTGACCCTCGCCGGCGAATCCCGGCACGTCGCCATAGCCGGCGTCGTCCGAAAAGGACGGGCCACCGCCGTAGCCGGCATCGTCCGGGTCGATCCGGGGGATCGGCTCGGTGTCGCGCTCCCGGCGCTCGCGGTCGGGATCGTCAGGGTCGAAGGGCGGACCGGCGGGGCTTCCCATCGGTGGCTAGGCGACCAGGCTGGTGAAGAAGTCGCCGAACCCCTGGGCGATGTCCATGATGCCGCCGCCGAGAGACTTGAAGACGTCAGCGGCGGAGTTCGGCCGGTAGGCGACAAAGAAGATCAAGAATGCGATGCCGGCCCAGGTGAGGACCTTCTTGACCATGGCGGGCCATCCTCTCGCGCGCGGCACCGGGTGCGTTTTACCGCAGTGGCACCCAGAGTATCAGCATGCTGTCGTACAGTGAATATCCGTGTTCTTTCTCCTACCGCCGGTGCCGGCCGGTCAGGCCCGTCCGTGCAGGTACGGAGATGGTGCGCCGTACACGAGTTCGGGCGGAGTCCACTCAGTGAGGTCGTGCAGCACGACTTCTTCCGCGAGGAGGTGACCCGCACTCGCCGGCCAGGCTATCGCATGAAGCCACATTCCCCGAGCCTCGCCGGCGTACGCGCTTCGATCAGTCGGGGAGTTGACGAGCCACAGTGGAGTCGGGTGGCCGCCGACCCGGATCTTCGCGCGCGGCACCCGCTCCGGATGGCCTGGGCCGGGCTCCGCCAGAGCCTCCGCGACCTGCGGCCCCGGGTCGGGACCGGGTAGCCCGGCGAACCGGGAGCCCAGCCCGACGCCCGGCTCCTCGGCCACGAAGAGAAGGTCGGCCGGTCCGCCGTCGAGCGGAGCCGGACCGGCGCAGGCCACCGCGGTGGCGCGCACCCCGCCCGGATCGTCCCCGGCCCAGGCCACCCCGCTCAGCGTCCACCCGGTGGGCAGCGGCCACGGGCACCACAGCGGTACGCCCGGCCGGCCGGCCGGACCGGCGTCGGCGGCCACCCGCTCGACGACGCTGGCCAGGATCTCGGCACCGATGTGCTCGGGCACGTGCAGCGGTGGCACCGGACCGCAACGCAGGCACCGCGACTCACCGTGCATCAGGTCCGGCCCGCGGACCGACCCACCGCACCGCGGGCAACTCATCGCGAGACTCACCTCCCCACCGTCACCCCGGTCCGGCGGGGCGTCAAGCGGAGCCGGCGGATCGGGCGGATGGCGTCAGTCCGGCGGCGGCCCGGCGTAGGCGCGGATCCAGGCGTGCATGGCGATGCCGCTGGCCACCCCGGCGTTGATCGACCGGGTCGAGCCGTACTGGGCGATGGAGAAGAGCTGGTCGCAGGCGGCTCGGGCCATGTCGGACAGCCCCGGCCCCTCCTGGCCGAAGAGGAGGACGCAGCGCCGGGGGAGGACGCTCGTCTCCAGCGGCTTCGAGCCGGGCAGGTTGTCGATGCCGACCACCGGCAACCGCTCCGCCGCCGCCCAGGCGACGAACTCCTCGATCGTGGGATGGTGCCGGACGTGCTGGTAGCGGTCGGTCACCATGGCTCCACGCCGGTTCCACCGCCGCCGCCCGACGATGTGCACCTCCGCGGCGAGGAAGGCGTTGGCGTTGCGGACCACCGTGCCGATGTTGAAGTCGTGCTGCCAGTTTTCGATGGCCACGTGGAAGTCGTGCCGGCGCCGGTCCAGGTCGGCCACCACGGCCTCCTGCCGCCAGTAGCGGTAGCGGTCCACCACGTTGCGCCGGTCGCCCTCGGCGAGCAGCTCCGGGTCGTACCGTGGATCGTCCGGCGGGTCGCCGGGCCACGGCCCCACACCCACGTCGAGCTGGTCGTCGGTCACGGTTGTCAGAGCGTACGGCCCCGATCCGGCATCCACGCGGCGGGTTCGGCCGGCGTGGCGGCCGGTGCTCCGGCGCTCCTGTCAGCGCAGGTCCAACGCGCCGCCGAGCCGGTCGAGGAAACGCCGGTCGGCGGGGCTGGCCCCGTCGCCGACCCGGCAGACCCGGGCCGCGACCGATTCCACCCACTGCCGGTAGGCCGCCGAGTCGGCCGGGTCGGCGCGGCGCCGGAGCACGCGCACCGTGGCCCGGCAGGCGGCGAGCAGGTCGACCATGTCGGTGAGCTGGTCATCCCGCTCGGTGGCGCCGTCGTGCCGGGCGTAGATCGCGGAGACCACGGCTCGGACCAGGTCGCTGTCGAACCCCCGGCCGGCCGCGACGGCGTCCAGGCCGGCGAGCCCGGCGGCCACCCCCCGGGGCGGGCGGCCGGGCCCCGGCGAGGCGGCGGCGACGAGAACCCGACCCGGGAGATCGGTCAACAGGTCCCACTCCGCCGCGGAGTAGACGCCGGTGGTCGGCAGCGCGGTACGACGACGCCCGGCGGCGGGCGGCTCTCCGGCGACGGAGTGACTCATGCCGTCGCCTCGCTTCGCTCGACGCCCTCATGAGGCTCACCAGCGCTGTGCTGATGACTCGCTCGCCGGCGCTCGCTCATCGGGGGGACCTCCGGCGTCAGCATATGCCCCGAAACGGGAAACGGGCCCCTTCCGCGCGGATCGGCAGGGGCCCGCGTCGTACGTCGGGTCAGCGCGGCTCAGGGAAGCTGGGCCGCTCCGGGTCGACCCCCTCGGGCACGGCCGCGGCCGCGTACTCCTTCTTGGGCACCATCACCTTGCGGCGGAAGACGCAGACCAGGGTGCCGTCCTGGTTGTAGCCCCGGGTCTCCACGGCCACCACACCGCGGTCCGACTTCGAGGAGGACTCCCGCTTGTCCAGCACCGTCGTCTCGCCGTAGATGGTGTCGCCGTGGAAGGTGGGGGCGACGTGCCGCAGGGACTCGACCTCCAGGTTGGCGATCGCCTTGCCGCTGACGTCCGGCACCGACATGCCCAGGAGCAGCGAGTAGATGTAGTTGCCGACCACCACGTTGCGCTTGAACTGGGTCGCCGACCCGGCGTAGTGGGCGTCCATGTGCAGCGGGTGGTGGTTCATGGTCAGCAGGCAGAAGAGGTGGTCGTCGTACTCGGTGACCGTCTTGCCCGGCCAGTGCCGGTAGACCGCGCCGACCTCGAACTCCTCGTAGTAGCGGCCGAACTGCATCCTTGTCCCCTTCGACGGGTGGCGATGGAGTTCGGCACAGCATGCCTTACCGCCGGTTAAGGTGGCGGCAGGGGCGCTCTGGGCGAGGAAATGTCACACCCGGACCGATCCGGGTGGAGACGCAATGAGCGGCGGGGCCCTCCCCGGCACCCGCCGCCCACGCTCTGATGTGACAGATTCTGCCGTACGACAAGGCCGCGCCAACAGAGACGGGCGTCACATTTACCTTTTTGTAACAACACGCTCAGTGACTAGGGGTCACCCCTAAAGCGATCTCTACAGCCCGGATAGCTCCTTGTCAGCCGTCAAATTACCGCTCCGTAGCGCGCACGCACGGTGATCTCCCTGGAAACGCTCCCATCACGTGCGGTCACGCAAATGCGTCCTGCACTTGCGTTTCACATGACGGGTCGGACAGATTACCCTCGATGGGTCGCAGCGTGACCGTCGTGCTGCGCAGCGTTTCGTCGCGTACGTCACGGGAATTAAAGGGCATCAAGCCTGGTTCCACGGGTCGTAGGCAATCCGCGCTGATCGGAGAGTGCAATGGCAACGGTTGAGCTGACCACGGCCAACTTCGAAGAGGTGACCGAGCGCGACGGCATCGTCCTGCTCGACTTCTGGGCCGACTGGTGTGGCCCGTGCAAGCGCTTCGCCCCGGTCTACGAGCGCTCGTCCGAGAAGCACCCGGACATCGTCTTCGGCAAGGTCGACACGGAGGCGCAGCAGGAGCTGGGGGCCAGGTTCAATATCAGCTCGATCCCCACGGTGATGGCGATCAAGGACGGCGTCATCGTCTTCGCGCAGCCCGGCGCCCTGCCCGAGTCCGCGCTGGAGAACCTCATCGAGCAGGTCGAGAAGCTGGACATGGACGAGGTCCGTAAGCAGATGGCCGCGCAGGGCCACAAGCACTGACCCGCACCAGAGACGCTGACGCCGGCCGGGACCCGCGACACGGGTCCCGGCCGGTGTCGTCTCCACCGGGGCCGCCGCGCCGACCGCCCGGCGGGCCACACGGCCGACGCGAACTGGACGACGGACGGACACCTCCCGGCCCCTCATCGCGTATCGTGACCAGCCGATGGAGACCTTGACCACCCGCGGACGCGCGGTTCGGCTGGGCGCCACCGTGCTCGGGTTGGCGCTGCTTCTCGCCGGCACCGTGCGGGGCACCGACGACGACTTCCCGTTCGGGCCGTTCCGGATGTACTCGACCTCCGACCCGCCGGACGCGCCCGCACCGGACACCCGCGTCGAGGGCGTGGACCGCACCGGGGCGGTGGTCGCGCTGGACCAGAACGCCACCGGGATCCGCCGCGCCGAGATCGAGGGCCAGCAGAGCCGCTACGTCGACGACCCGACCCGGCTGCGCCGGGTCGCCGAGGCGTACGCCGAGCGCCACCCCGCCGCCCCCGCGCTGGTGGAGGTCCGCATCGTGGTCCGCTGGTACGACATCCAGGGCGGCCGTCCCACCGGCCGGTGGACCGACGAGACCGCCGTACGCTGGCAGGCCACCCCGTGACCGGCTGGCTGACCGAGGCGGTCCCGCGCGGCCGGGTGGCCGCCTTCCGTACCCTCGTCTATCTCTTCGTCGCCGCCGACCTGGTCGTCTTCACCCCCTGGGTACGCAGCCGCGTCGACGTGCCCGGCGACCTCTACCGGCCGCTGTTCATCGGTCGGCTGCTGTCGCTGCCCACCCCCACCCCGGCGCTGGTCGCCGTGATCTTCTGGGTGCTGCTGGCACTCGCCCTGCTCGCCGCGACCGGGCGGGCGCCCCGGCTGCTCGGCTGGGCGGTCTTCGCGCTCTACTTCGAGTGGATGATCGTCGCGATGAGCTACGGCAAGGTCGACCATGACCGGTTCGGGCTGCTCGTCGCGCTGGCCGTGCTGCCCACCGCCGGGCGCGCCCGGCACGGCGATCCCACCCGCAGCGAGGCGGGCGGCTGGGCGCTGCGGGTCACCCAGATCGCGGTCGTCTGCACGTACTTCCTGGCGGCCTGGGCGAAGTTCCGCTTCGGCGGCCTGGACTGGGCCACCGGGTCCGTGCTGGCCCGGGCGATCATCCGTCGCGGGACCGACCTGGCCGACCTGATCGCCCAGGTGCCGCACCTGCTGATCGTCGCCCAGTTCGGCATCCTCGCCTTCGAGCTGCTCAGCCCGCTGGTCTTCGTGTTGCCGCAGCGGTGGCGGATGGCCACGGTGGGCTTTTTCTACTCGTTCCACCTGGTGACCATCGCGACGATCACCATCTCGTTCGCCCCGCACCTGGTCGCGATGGCCAGCTTCCTGCCGCTGGAGCGGGTCCGCCCGGTGGTGTGGGCCCGTCGGCTGCTGACCCGTGGTCGCGGCACGCCCGGCAGCGACGCGGCCCCGCCCACACCGGCCGGCCCGCTCACCGGCCCCGAGCCGGCGGTCGGCCCGGCCGCAGGCGGCTGACCACGGGCGGCTGACCGCGGGCGGCGTCCTCCCACCCGCACCCGCCGGGATCCAGCCCGAGGCGGTGGTCATCCGGGCCGGTCAGCCAGGTGTGCGGAGCACCGGTCAGGATCCGGCGGTGGGACGGCCGGTCGGGCCGTAGAGGCGTTCCCGGGCCTCCTGGGGCAACGCGCACGCCGCCGTGCCGCCCGGCATCCGGTGCCGGTTGCGGGCCACCCACCGGTACGCCGGCCAGGCGGCGGCCCGCACCGGCGGGAAGCGCAGACCGGCGCCGGCGGCCCGCCACAGCGACGTGCTGTCGCCGAGCAGTTTGGCGACGGCGTCCGGGCCGGCGGCGCGGGATCCGTCGGCGCCCACCCACTGGACCGCCTCCTCGCACTCGGCCTCCGTCAGCCCCAGCGCCGCCAGGTCGGCGAACTGCCAGGGCACCACCCGCGCACCGGTGGGAATCCGGCGCTCGATGAACTGCGCGCAGCGGGTGCAGAACGCGCAGTCGCCGTCGTAGACGAAGGTCGACCTCTCCATACCCCCATCCTGCACCCGACCGGCCCGTTCGGGTCCCCGGTGTCCGGCGAGTCACTTGCGGATCGTTCGTACGCGTGTTCGAATAGGCCCATGCGCTGGGACAACCTCTCCGCTCCCCCGGACGAGGGGGCTCCCGACGGGGCAGCGCCAGCGGCTCCACCCCTGCCGCTGGCGCTCCCTGGCGCCATCGCCCGCACCTTCGACACCCCCGAATTCGCCGGGATGACCTTCTACGAGGTACGGGCGAAGTCAATCGTCAACCGGGTGCCCGGCACGTCCCGCGTGCCGTTCGAGTGGACGATCAACCCGTACCGGGGATGCAGTCATGCATGTCGCTACTGCTTCGCCCGCAACACCCACACCTATCTCGATCTCGACGCCGGGGCGGACTTCGACCGGCAGGTGATCGTCAAGGTCAACGCCGGGGAGCTGGTCCGCCGCGAGCTGGCCGCCCCACGCTGGCGCGGCGCGCACATCGCCGTGGGCAGCAACGTGGACTGCTACCAGCGGGCCGAGGGGCGCTACCGCCTCATGCCGCCGATCATCGAGGCGCTGCGGGACTTCGCGAACCCGTTCTCGATCCTGACCAAGGGCACGCTGCTCCTGCGGGACCTGCCGCTGCTGCGCCAGGCCGCCGAGGTCACCCGGGTCGGGCTCTCGTACTCGGTGGGTTTCGTCGACGAGCGGCTCTGGCGGGCGGTCGAGCCGGGCACGCCGAGCCCGCGCCGCCGGCTGGACGCCGTCCGGCAGCTCACCGACGCCGGGTTCGAGGTCGGGGTGCTGATGGCGCCGATCCTGCCCGGGCTGAGCGACGACGAGGAGTCGATCGACGCCACCGTGGCCGCCATCGCCGCCTCCGGGGCCACCGGCGTCACCCCGCTGCCGCTGCACCTGCGCCCCGGCGCCCGGGAGTGGTACGCGCACTGGCTGGCCCGCGACTTCCCGCACCTGGTTCCCCGCTACCGCCAGCTCTACCGCTCCGGGGCGTACGCGCCGCAGGCGTACCAGCGGGAGGTGACCGCGCGGGTGCGGATGGCGGCCCGGCGGCACGGCCTGCACCGGAGCGAGGCCGGCGACAACCGGCGGGTGCCCGAGCCACCACCGCCCCCAACGGAACAGTTGACGCTGATCTAGGCGTCGGCTCGGGGCACGACAGGGCTAGGCTCGGTGGGTGCGTTCAGCTCAGCAGATCCTCGCCGACTCCGCCGTGATCGCCGTCGTGGGCGCCTCCCGCGACCCGGGCAAGGCCGCGCACCGGGTGCCGGCGGAGATGCGGCGGTACGGCTGGCGGATCATCCCGGTGAACCCGACGGTGGACGAACTGTTCGGCGAGAAGGCGTACCCGTCGCTGGCCGACATCCCACACCCGGTCGACCTGGTGGACGTGTTCCGTCCGGCCCGGGACGCGGTCGACGTGGTCCGGGAGGCGGTGGCGATCGGCGCCCCGGCGGTGTGGTTGCAGCTCGGGATCGTGTCGGCGGAGGCGCGGCAGATCGCCGAGGAGGCGGGGATCGACTACGTCGAGGACCGTTGCCTCATCGTCGAGCGAGCCGCGGCGGGCCTGACCCGGCTCGGCTGACCACCCGGCCGCCTGACCGCCTGACCGCCCGACCACCTGGCCGCCTGGCCGCCTGGCCGCCTGGCCGCCTGGCCGCCTGGCCGCCTGGCCGCCGAGGCATGATCCACTCCAGGTGCGGCATGTAGTTGTATCCGGCCCCTGGAAGACCACCACTTGCGGCATCCTGCGCCGCCTCGCCAGCGGCGCCTCGCCAGCTGCACCCCGCCAGCGGCGCCCCGCCCGTCGGGGCGGTGCCGTGCGGTCACGTCATTTCCGATCCGCGGGGCCGAGCAGCAGGTCCAGCTGGGTGTCCAGCGCGCCGAGCGCCGTCTCCGGCGGGTAGTGCCCGCCGAGCAGATAGACGCCCAGACCCTCCATCACGGCGAGCAGAGCCACCGCGGCCCGGTCCGGATCGACGCCCGCCCGCGCCGTTCCGGCCACCTGCGCCGCGCGGATCTGCCCGGCGATGAACGCGAGCAGCTCGGCCGTCTCCCGGTGCAGCGCGGCGGCCACCGCCGGGCGTACCGCGGTGTAGGCCAGGAACGCCAGCGCGACCCGGCCGTCCGCGCGGCGCGACTCGTCGAGCGGCAGCAGCTCGGCCAGCATGGTCCGGAGCAGCGTACGCGGGGACGGGTCCGGCCCCAGCGCCGCGACGGCCTGGCCGACCCGGGCCTCGCTGTGCTCGCGTACCACCGAGAGGGCGAAGGCCATCATCTCGTCCTTGGTGCGGAAGTAGTGCTGCACCATCCCCGAGGAGACACCGGCCTCCGCCGCCACGTGGCGCAGGCTGACCGCCTCCAGCCCGTGTTCGGCGGCCACCCGCATCAGGGCGTCGGCGATCAGCGTGCGGCGCTCCCGGTGATCGACCCGCTTCGGCATGGCCCCATGCTTTCACAATACGACTGCATTGACACATCGACCACGCACACTTTACGTTGCAACTGCAATGCAAAAACAGCGACCCGAAGGCGGGTGCCCATGGGGAGTCAGACTGTCGCGCTGCTGCGGCGCATGGTCGCGTACGAGGTGGGCATGTGGGTGAGCCTCGGCCGGTGGCTGCTCCGCCGGCCCCCGGCCCTGGAGCCCGGGGCGGCGGCGTTCAGCTACGTCGGCGTGGTCAAGCCGATCCTCGGCGTCTTCATCGCGCTCTCCACGATCGAGATTCCGATCCTCGACCTGATCCTCCGGCACACCGTCCCGTGGCGGCCGCTCCGGCACACCGCGCTCGCGCTCGGAATCTGGGGTGTGCTCTGGATGATCGGCCTCTTCGCCAGCCTGCGGATCCACCCACACGTCGCCGGCCCGGCGGGGCTACGCGTCCGCAACGGCTTCTCGGTCGACCTCCTCGTCCCCTGGTCCGCCGTCGCCCGGGTAGAGCACCGCTACCGGTCCTTGCCGTCCAGCCGGGCCGTCCAGGTCGAGCAGGCCGACACGGGGACGATCCTGAACATCGGCGCCGGCAGCCAGACCAGCGTGGACGTCGTGCTCCGCGAGCCGCTCTCCGTACGCCTGCCCAAGGGCCCGAGCGGACCGGTGCACGAAGTCCGCCTCTACGCCGACGAACCGGCCGCCCTGGTCGCCCGCGCCCGCGAGCACCTGGCGGTACGGCTGCCCGGCTCGGAGGGCTAGCGGAGTCCCCGTACCCTGCGATCGTGTCCCTCCCCGAGCCGGCGGCGTCGGTGCAGCCCAACCGCGACGGGTTCTGGTCCCGCCGGCTGGCCGCCCTCCTGGCCGGCGGCGCGGTCGCCGCGGTGGCCGCCTGGCTGCTGCTCGGGATGAGCAGGGCCGACCTGGCCGACGTCCGTGGCCTGGCCTGGCTGGCCACCGGAATGCACCTGGTGCAGCAGCGGTGGCGACCCCGGCGGACCGGCCGGCTGGTCTGGCACGCCCGGGTGGCCGGCCGTGACGGGACGGAGCCCGGGCTGGTGGCGCGGCGCTCACCGGCCGCCTGGCTGGAAATGTCCACCGGCGCGTTCGGGGGGATCACACTGACGGTCGGTGTGGTCTCGCTCATCCCCGACCGCTGGTCCTGGGCCGAAGTCGGCCGGCCGGTGCTGCTGGCCGGCCTGGCGCTGGGCCTCGGCTGGGCCGTGTTTCAGGAGGCCCGGTTCACCGGCCGGCTGGCGCTGACCGCGAGCGGGCTGCGGGACGGCTCGGAGTGGTACCCCTGGTCCGAGGTCAGGGAGGCCCGGTTGAACTCCCGGAAGCGGCCGGACGGGGTGTGGCTGCGCCTCGACCCGGGCCGGCTGACGCCACAGGTGGTCGGCGGGCGGAAGGTGACCGTCTCCGACGAGCGGCTGCTCGCCGCGATCGAGCACTTCCGCCCGCGCCCGCAGACCCTGGCGGTCGGCCTGCCGATCACCCCGCCGGAGCCACCCCGCCCCGCCGCATCGGCCGGTGAGAAGGGGACCCTGCTATACCGAATGCGTTAACAAGGGACCCCTCCTTACCGCCGGTCAGAGCTTGTACTGCTTGAGCAGGCCGCGGGAGATGATGGTCTTCTGGATCTCCGAGGTGCCCTCGCCGATGAGCAGGAACGGGGCCTCCCGCATCAGCCGCTCGATCTCGTACTCCTTGGAGTAGCCGTAGCCGCCGTGGATGCGGAACGCCTCCTGGACGACCTCGGCGCAGTATTCCGAGGCGAGCAGTTTGGCCATGCCGGCTTCGACATCGTTGCGCTGGCCGGCGTCCTTGAGCCGGGCGGCGTTCACCATGAGGGCGTGCGCCGCCTCGATCTTCGTACCCATCTCGGCGAGCTTGAACGCGACGGCCTGGTGCTTGGCGAGCGGCTGGCCGAAGGTGCGGCGCTGCTGGGCGTACGCGACAGCCAGCTCGAAGGCGCGGATGGAGATGCCGCAGGCGCGGGCGGCGACGTTGACCCGGCCCACCTCGATGCCGTCCATCATCTGGTAGAAGCCTCGGCCGACCTTCTCCTCGCCGCCGAGCACGGCGGAGGCGGGGACGGTGACCCCGCCGAGGATCATCTCGGTGGTCTCGACGCCCTTGTAGCCCATCTTTTCGATCTTGCCGGGGATGGTCAGGCCGGGTGCGGTCTCGCCGAAGCCGGGCTGCTTCTCCAGCAGGAAGGTGCTCATGTTGCCGTAGACCGAATCGGCACCGGTGTCGGTCTTGACCAGCGTGGCCACCACCGAGGAGTACGCCCCGTTGGTCAGCCACATCTTCTGGCCGTTCAGCACGAAGGTGTCGCCGTCGCGGACCGCCTTCGACTTGATCGCCGACACGTCGGAGCCGCACTCCGGTTCCGACATCGAGAACGCGCCGCGTACCTCGCCGGTGGCCATCTTCGGCAGCAGCCGGGCCCGCTGCCCCGCCGACCCGTGCTGGGAGATCAGGTACGCCACGATGAAGTGGGTGTTGACGATGCCGGAGATCGACATCCAGCCCCGGGACAGTTCCTCGACCACCAGGGCGTAGGTGAGCAGGGACTCGCCGAGGCCGCCGTACTCCTCGGCGATGGTGAGGCCGAACAGGCCCATCTCGCGCATCCCGTCGAGGATGTCGGCGGGGTACTCGTCGGCATGCTCCAGCCGCTGGGCGTGCGGAATGATCTCCCTGTCGGCGAACTCCCGGACGGTCTCCAGGATCGACCGCTGCACGTCGGTCAGGCCGGGTGTCTGGGCGAGTCGGGCCATCGCAGCCTCCGGAATCGGCGCATTACTCACGGGTAACTGAACGCTCGGTCAGTATCGGCCGCGCGGCCGACGAGGCCAAGGTGACCAGTCCACACAACCGCTGTGAAAAGGTTCACCGCTGCGGGTAGCGTCCGCAAGAGAGGGGCGTTGACCTGCGACGGAGGGGGCGAGCGGCCGTGAGCGAGCGTAGCGAGCGAACCATCCGGCTCAGCGCCGTGCAGGCTCACGCCGGCGCCGACCGCAGGGAGGCGGTGGCGTGAGCGAGCGTAGCGAGCGAACCATCGGGCTCAGCGCCGTGCAGGCTCACGCCGGCGCCGACCGCAGGGAGGCGGTGGCGTGAGCCAACCACCCGGCGAGCCGGAGCAGCCGCCGTCGCCGTACGAGCCGCCGCCCTACGGGCAGCCGTACGGGCACCCGCAACAGCCGCCGTGGGGTCAACAGCCGCCGTACGCCCCGCAGCCCCCGTACGGGCAGTACGGGCCGCCCGGGCAGGGCCCGCGAGCACCCGGCGGCGGGCCGAACGTGCTGGCGATCCTGTCGCTGGTCTTCGCCTTCGTCTTCGCTCCGGCCGGCATCGTCTGCGGCCACCTGGCCAAGCGGCAGATCCGGCAGACCGGCGAGGAGGGCGCCCAGCTCGCCAACTGGGGGCTGATCCTCAGCTACATCTTCACCGCGATCGGGCTGCTCGTCTGCTGCGGCTGGATCGGCCTGGCCATCTGGGCGAACTCCGACAACGGCTCCTACCGGTGACGCCTCAGCGGAACTGGGCCTCCCGGACGCTGTTGCCGCCGTCGACCACCAGCATCTGCCCGGTGATGTACGAGGCGGCCGGCGAGCAGAGGAAGGCGATCGCGGCGGCCACCTCGTCGGGCGTGCCGGGCCGGCCGACCGGCGTGCCGAGCCCCTGCTTGATCTCCGCCATGGTGGACGCCGCAGTGTGGATGATGCCGGGCGCGACCGCGTTCACCGTCACCCCGTCGGCGATCATCTCCATGGCCAGCGCCCGGGTCAGCCCCACCACGCCCGCCTTCGCCGCCGCGTACGCGGCCTCGGTGGGCAGCGCGTTGACCGGGCCGGCGGTGGCGGCCAGGTTGACGATCCGCCCCCAGCCCCGCTCGGCCATCCCGCCGATGAACGCCCGACTGCACAGGAACGCGGTGGTCAGGTTCCGGTCGATCTCGCCGCGCCACTCGTCGTAGCTGAGCTGGGCCACCGGCCGCAGCACCTCCGGGCTCGCCCGGCTGGCCAGGCCCGCGTTGTTGACCAGCACCTCGACGTCGCCGACCTGCTCGGCCACCGCGTCGGCGAGCGCGCCCACCTCGGACTCGTCGGTGAGGTCGGCGACGAAGCCGGTCACCCCCAGCTCGCCGGCGCGCTCGTGAATCCGCCGGGTGGTGGAGACGATCGCCACCCGGGCACCCAGGTCGGCGAGGCGGCGCGCGGTCGCGTACCCGATGCCGTCGGGACTGCCCGCGCCGGTGACCAGCGCGACCCGACCGTCCAGGCGCATGGTGACCGGCTCGGCGAGGGGCGCCGGCTGGTCCTGCTCGACGGACCCGGCCAGGTGACTGCCGCGGTTGCGCCGCACCAGCCCCGGACGGCTCACGTTCCGTCGCGACCGACCGCCGCGCGCGTCAAAGGCCATGCCGAGATCCTGCCCGCTGTGGACGTTCCGGGCAACGCGGCACCCGAAAAGAGGGCTCTCCGTGTTGCGCGGCGCTGGCTACCCTGACGAAACCCGCACGTTCTGGAGATGACCTGATGACCTACCCCCCGCCGTCCGGTGGTTGGCACGACCCGTACGCGCCCGGCCAGCAGTCGAGCCCGCCCGCCGATCCGACCCTGCCGATGAGCGCCAACCCGATCCCGAGCCAGCCGACCTCGGCGGACCCGTACTCCGGCGCGCCCGCGGCCACCCCGTACGCCAGCCCCGGCTACCCGCCCGCCGGCGACCCGTACGCGGCGGCCGGCTACCCGCCGCCCGGCTACCCGGCGTACGTTCCCGCCAAGACCAACACGATGGCGATCGTGGCGCTGGTGCTGTCGCTGGTCGGCATCGGCACCTGCATCGCCGCGCCGATCGGCGCGATCCTCGGCCACGTGGCCCGCAAGCAGATCCGGGAGACGGGCGAGCAGGGCGAGGGGATGGCGAAGGCCGCCATCATCATCGGCTGGATCCTCACCGGCCTGCTGGCGCTGCTGATCGCCTTCTACGTGGTGATGATCATCATCGCGATCGCGAGCGCCGAGAGCAGCTCGTCCTCGTACTGAGGCTCGGTGCCGCCCCGGGTTCGGGGCGGCACCGGGACCGCCGCTCAGTGACCGGGCGGCGTGAAGGACGAGGTACGCGTCATCCCGGCCGCGCGCCCCTTGGCGGCGATCACCAGGGCCATCTTGCGGGACGCCTCGTCGATCATCTCGTCGCCGAGCATCACCGCGCCGAGCTTCCCGCCCGCCTCCGAGGTGTACCAGTCGTACGCGTCGAGGATCAGCTCGGCGTGGTCGTAGTCGGCCTGCGCCGGCGAGTAGACCTCGTTGGCCGCGTCGATCTGGCCCGGGTGCAGCACCCACTTGCCGTCGAAGCCCAGCGCCGCCGACCGCCGGGCCACCTCACGGAACCCGTCCACGTCGCGGATCTGCAGGAACGGGCCGTCGATGGCCTGCTTGTCGTGCATCCGGGCGGCCATCAGGATGCGCATCAGGATGTAGTGGTAGGGGTCGCCCGGGTAGTCGGGGATCAGCGCGCCGACCGCCAGCGACCGCATGTTGATCGAGGCCATGAAGTCGGCCGGGCCGAAGATGATCGTCTCGACCCGGGGCGAGGCGGCCGCGATCGCGTCCACGTTGACCAGCCCGGCAGCGTTCTCGATCTGCGCCTCGATGCCGATCCGGCCGACCTCCAGGCCGAGCGTCTTCTCGATCTGGGTGAGGGTCAGGTCCAGCCACTGCACCTGGGCGGCGTTCTGCACCTTCGGCAGCATGACGCAGTCCAGGTTGGCGCCGGCGCCCTCGACGACCTCGATCACGTCCCGGTACGTCCACGGTGTGGTCAGGTCGTTGACCCGGACCACCCTGGTCTTGCCCGCCCAGTCGCCCTCGTTCAACGCGGCGACGATGTTCTTGCGGGCGTCCGGCTTGGCCAGCGGGGCGACCGCATCCTCCAGGTCGAGGAAGACCTGGTCCGCGGGAAGACCCTGCGCCTTGCCGAGCATCTTGACGCTGGAGCCGGGCACCGCGAGGCAGGACCGGCGGGGGCGACCGACAGCGGCCATGGATGGGCTCCTTCCAGCGCCGGACGGCAGGCCGACGCCGACAAAGACGAAGATCCGTGAACTTAACGATCCCAAAGGGCGTTGTGACGCCACGGTAACCTCGTGCCGTGACCGGGGTGAATGGACCTGTGGAAGATCTCACTGACCGTCGGACCGTGGTGGTGACCGGCGCCAGTTCCGGCATCGGACTGGCTGCGGCGGTCGACCTGGCGGGCCGCGGCGACCGGGTGGTACTGGTCGGCCGGGACCCGGCCCGGCTCCGGGACGCCGGGGAACGGGTCCGCGACAGCTCCGGCGAGCAGCCGGAACTGTTCCGCGCCGACTTCGCCGTCCTGGATGACGTACGCCGGCTCGCCGAGCGGCTGCGCGCCACGTGCGACCGGATCGACGTGCTCGCGAACAACGCCGGCGGGATCTCGTTCCGGCCGGTCACCACCGTCGACGGCTTCGAACTGAGCATCCAGGCCAACCACCTCGCCCCGTTCCTGCTCAGCCACCTGCTGCGGGACCGGATCGGCCGGCTGGTGGTGACCGCCTCCGGGGCACACCGCAGCGGCGTCCTCGACCCCGACGACCTGAACGCCACCCTGCGCGACTACCGGCCGTACCGGGCGTACGGGACCAGCAAGCAGGCGAACATCCTCTTCGCCGCCGAGGCGGCCCGGCGCTGGCCGGAGCTGCCGACGTACTCGTTCCACCCGGGCGTGGTGCGCACCCGGTTCGCCAGCGACAACCGGCTGATCGCCTTCGGCCTGCGGGCGCTGCCCTTCCGCAGCCCGGAGCGGGGCGCCGAGACCCTGGTCTGGCTGGCCAACCAGGACCCGTCCCGGCTGACCTCCGGCGGCTACTACCGCGACCGGAAGCGTCGCCGACCGCTGTCGAAGGCAGCCGACCCGGCGCTCGCCGCCCGCCTCTGGACCGCCAGCGCGAAGGCGGTCGGAATCGACGGCTGAGCGCCGGTGGCGTCCCACCTCGACCCACTGCCAGACTTCGCGCCCCGACCACCCGCGTGCTGGAGGTACACGACGTCTGACCGTCACTCGGCGACGTGGACCGGGACGCTGGTGACCACCACGCCGGGCAGGGCCCGCAGCGCGGCGCGCAGCCGATGCTCGGCCCGGCTGTGCAGGACCCGGTGCCAGCGGTGGCGCAGCACCACCTCCGGCATGATCACGGTCAGCGTCAGCTCCGGCCGGGCGGCGCGCAGCGCCTCCAGGTAGTGCGCGAGCGGCCCGATCACCGCCCGGTACGGCGACACGATGGTCTCCAGCCGCAGATGGTCGCCCCAGGCCCGCCACTGCTCCCGGAACCGGTCCGCCTCGGCGTCCTCGGGGGCGATGTGCACGGCCAGGGTCGGCTGGCCCAGCGACGCCGCGTACGCCAGGGCCCGCAGCGACGCCCGGTTCAACCGGGCCATCGGCACGACCACCAGGTGGCGTACCTCCTGGGGCAGTTCCTCGCCCTCGGCGGACCCGCCGGGAGCACTCGGCCCCGCCGACGGCGCGGTCCCGCCCGGGGGCGGATGCAGCGCGAGGGCCTGGTGCAGCCGGGTGTAGTGGCGGTGGATCCGGTGGGCGATCAGCACCAGCAGCGGCACCGCGACCACCACCAGCCAGGCGCCCTCGGCGAACTTGCCGACCGCGGCGACCAGCAGCACCATCCCGGAGAGCGTGGCGCCCACCGCGTTGAGCACCAGTCGACGTCGCCATCCCCGGTCCCGGTGCCGGCGCCAGTGCACCACCATGCCCGCCTGCGAGAGCGTGAAGGCGAGGAACACGCCGACGGCGTAGAGCGGGATCAGCGACACGGTGTGCCCGCCGAACGCGACGAAGATGAGCGCCGCGGCGATGGCCAGGGCGACCAGGCCGTTGTTGAACGACAGCCGGTCCCCCAGGTGCAGGAAGCGGCGGGGTGCGTGGCCGTTGCGGGCCATGAAGAACAGCAGCCGGGGAAAGTCGTTGAAGGCCGTGTTCGCCGCCAACAGCAGGATCAGCGCGGTGGAGGCCTGGAGGAACACGTACCAGGGCCCGGTGGGGAAGGTGAGCCGGCCGAGCTGGGACAGGATCGTCTGGTCCGACCGGGGCACCAGGCCGTTCAGGTGGATCAGGCCGATCAGCCCGGCGAAGAGCACCACCAGCATGCCGACCATCCAGCCGAGCGTCGTGCGCGCGTTGCGCCACTCCCGGGGGCGGAACGCCGGGATCGCGTTCGACACCGCCTCGATGCCGGTCATCGACACCGCGCCGGAGGAGAACGCGCGCAGCACCAGCAGCAGGCCCAACCCCTGGGTGGCCGGCACCGGCGGCGGTGGCACCGGCACGAAACCCCGGCCCGCCGCGCGGGCGTAGCCGACCACCAGCACGGCGAGGAGCGCGGCCACGAAGGCGTACGTGGGCAGCACGAAGATGTTGCCGGCGGTACGCACCCCGCGCAGGTTCCCGGCCAGCAGCACGGCGATCACCAGCACCCCGAGCAGCACGGTGGCCGGCGCGGCCCGAGGCATCGCCGAGGTGATCGCGCTCACCCCCGCCGCGATGGACACCGAAACGGTGAGCACGTAGTCGAGCATCAGGCCCGCCGCCGCGGTGAGCCCGGCCGTCGTGCCGAGGTTGTCCCCGGCCACGATGTACGACCCCGCCCCGTGCGGGTACGCCGGAACGGTCTGCCGGTACGACAGCCCCACGGCGATCATCAGCACCACCAGCACGGCGGCCAGTGGCAGGGAGAGCCCGAGCGCCCCGCTGCCGGCGAGCACCAGCACGGCCAGCATCGCCTCCGGCCCGTACGCCACCGAGCTGAGCAGGTCGGAGGAGAGAATCGGCAGGGCGACGAGCTTCCGCATCCGCTCGTAGACCACGGCGGAACTGGACAGCGGCGGGCCGAACAGCGCCCGGCGCAGCCGGGTGAGCGCCCGCCCGGCCCGGGAGCCGGGCTCGTGGGCCGGCCCGGTCGCGCACAGCTCACCCGGTTCCTCGACGGTGAACATGTCGATCGGGGCCAGCCGTCCGAACCGGCTCGGCGCCGGGCCGGCCCGGCGGCGGCCCAGGGCCGGGTCGACGGGAAGCTCCTCGGGGCGGCGCGGCAGCCGCCAGCGCTCCCCGATCCGGCCCAGCGCCGCCCGCTCCTCCGGACCCAGCGGCGGGAACTCGGCCGAGGGCGTGACCAGCGTCCCCCGATCCGGCTCAGCGTCGCTCGGCTGCTTCGCTCCCGTCCCCACCCTCCGCACTTTCACGGAAAGCGGGCCCTCGGGAGGCCGAATGGCCACACTTTCCGGAAAAGAGCACCCGACGCGGGCTGGACGGCGGCTCAGTCGGCCAGCGGGGCGGCGTCGGCGGGGACGGGAACCGGTTCGGTACGGCGGCCGGCCCGGGCACCGCCAAGGACGACGACGGCGACGCCGGCCAGCAGCAGGGCCAGCCCGGGCAGGGCGAGCGGGCGGGGCAGTTGACCGAGCCAGACCCAGGCGATCAGGGCCGCGCCCGGAGCCTCCAACAGGATCAGCACGCTGACCGTGGTGGCGGAGACCCGGTGCAGGGCGTAGTTGAACATCGAGTGGCCGAGCAGTTGGGCGCCGGCCACCAGACCGAGGATCGCCCACCAGGTGCCGGCGGCCCAGCCGTGCAGGGGCACCCCGCCGACCAGGCAGACCACCAGCAGGATCGCCGCGCAGACGCCGTAGCAGATGGTGGTGTACGTGGTGGTGCTGATGGTGGCCCGGGCCCGCTCGCCGAAGGCGGTGTAGACCGCGGCGAACAGGCCGCCCACGATGGCGAGCAGGTCGCCGGTGAAGGCCCGGCCGGAGACGGTGAAGTCGGCGCCGGTGGCCAGCACCGCGCCGAGCACGGCCACCCCGATCCCCGCCCAGACCGCCAGCGGCAGCCGCCGCCCCTGCCAGCGGGCGATCAGCCCCTGCCACACCGGCTGGGTGGCGCCCAACGCGGTGGCCGCGGCGACGGTGGTGAGCTGCGCGCTCGGCATCCAGGTGGCGAAGTGGGCGGCCAACGCCACCCCGGACAGCACGCAGTACAGCCCCTCGCGCCGGCCGGCGCCGACGGTCAGCGCCCGGATCTCGGCCCGCCGCCCGGCCACGGAGAACGGACCGAGCACGGCGGCCGAGAGCAGGTTCCGCCAGAAGGCGACGGCGAGGGCCGGCGCGGCGGCGAACGCGACCAGCGGGGCCGACGACGAGACGGCGGTGACGGCCAGCACGAGCGCGCCGATGGTCAGCGCGTCGAGCGGCGGGCGGTACGGACCGGAGGACACGGGGAGCAATCCTCACACGAACAGCGGACACCACGGACGGTCAGCGCTCCGTTACGATCATGCCCGTCCCGGCGACCCTCCCCTCTACGCCCGGAGGCACTCCCCCATGCCCACCTACCAGGCGGTGCTGTTCGACTTCTTCGGCACGCTCACCTGCGGCGTTCAGCGCGGCACCGCCCACCTGGCCATCGCGGAGCAGCTCGGCTGCCCACCCGACACCCTGATCGAGGTGCTCGACCGCACCTACTACCAGCGCGCCAGCGGCCGGCTCGGCAACGCCGAGGCAACCCTGCGCTGGGTCTGCGACCAGGCCGGAGTCCACCCCTCCCAGCGAGCCGTACGCGCCGCGGTCGCCTCCCGCCACCAGGCGATACGCGCCGACACCCGACTACGGGACGAGGCGGTGCCGGTGCTGGCCACGCTGCGCCACCGGGGCGTACGCACCGGGCTGATCAGCGACTGCACCCATGAACTGCCGGAGTTCCTGCCCCAACTGGCGGTCGCGCCGCTGCTCGACGTACGCGTCTTCTCGGTGCAGGTCGGCTGCTGCAAGCCCGACCCGGCCCTCTACTGGGCCGCCTGCCGCCGGCTCGGCCTCGCCCCGGCCGACTGCCTCTACGTGGGCGACGGGGGCAGCCAGGAACTCACCGGCGCGGAGCGGGCCGGCATGACGGCGGTCCGGCTGGCCGCCCCGGACCTGGCCGACCACATGGTGTTCAACGCCGACCGGTCCTGGCACGGCCCGGCGCTGGCCTCGCTGGCGGAGGTGCTGGACCTGCTCGACCCGGCCTCCCGCACCGTCCCGGCCTGACTGCAAGGAAGGGCCCCTTCTTAACGCCTCCGGTAGAGAAGGGAACCCTTCTCACACCGCCACGGTTCAGCGGCGGACCTTGTGCAGCCGGAACGGCCTGCGCGTGGTCCGGACCACCGGGGCCTCCCGGGGTCGCTCGGCCAGCGAGTCGGCCGGCAGGTCGCCGCCGGCCACCGGGGTGCCCGCCGGGGTGAGCCGGTTCAGCGCGCAACCCTCGGCGGCCCAGCGGTGCGCCAGGTCGGCGACCGGGCCGGGCGCGTTGAGCCGCTTCGCGGCGACCAGCGGCGCGGCCGCATCCCACTCCTCGGTGCCCGGGTGCAGCCGGGTCACCCGAGCCGGCCAGGTGACGATCCTCCCGCCGTGGTCGCCGCGCAGGGTCACCTCCGCCGCGTCCGCGTCGGCGAGCCCGGGGGCGGACTGCTCACCCGGGCCGCTGACCAGCAGCAACGCGCCGTCGAGCGGCAGGCACCACAACGCGTACGCGGGCCCGCCGGCGACCGACACCCACGCCACCGCCGCCTTCTTGACCGCCTCGTCCACCAGCGGGGTGGTGACCCGCTCGTCCGCCTCTTCGCTCACCCCGGCATCCTCCCGCATCATCGCCGGCTCGCCGGTTAACAGGGGGCCCCTGCTCTACCCCAGGCGTTAAGAAGGGGCCCCTCCTTACCGCTCAGCCCACGAAGGGGGGCACGGCGATCTCGCCGCGGGCCACCGGCACCACCTGGCCGGCGACTGTCGCGCCCACCGCCGCCCCACCGGCCGCGGTCACCGTGCAGGCCAACGCGGACGGCCGGTTGATCTCGATGCCCTGGCGCACCGCGTACTCCGCGCGGCCCTCGCCGGGCAGCAGTCCGCTGGCGACCAGCCAGACGCCGAGGCCGAGGGCGGCCGATCCGGTCGCCGGGTCCTCCGGCACGCCGAGCCCCGGCACGAAGACCCGGGCGTGTGCGGTGCGGGTGTCGGCGTCCCAGGAGAAGACGCTCACGTGCTCCACGCCGTACCGCTCGGCCGTCGCCGGGTTCATCCGGGCGCGGGCCACCGCGTCGGGGCGTACCGGAAGGTAGGGAAACTCCAGCCCGCAGCCGGCGACCCGGGGCGCCGGCCCGGGGTGGTCGGCGACGCTGAGGCCGACCATCTCCAGCAGCGGCTCCGGGTCGAGTTCCGGGCCGAGGGTGGGCGTCCCACCGGTGAGGGTCGCCCCGGTCCCGCTCACCTCGATCGGCAGCACACCCGCACCGCACTCCTGGGTGACCGTGCCCGCGTCGAACATTCCGCGGCGGCTGGCGGTCACCGCGGCGCCGACGCTGGGGTGCCCGGCGAACGGCAGTTCCTCGGCCGGGGTGAAGATCCGCGCCCGGTACGTCGCGCCGACCTGGGTCGGCGGCAGCACGAACACCGTCTCCGACAGGTTGAACTCCAGCGCGAGCGCCTGCATCTGTTCGGTGGCAAGCCCTTCCGCGCCAAACACCACAGCCAGCGGGTTGCCGGTGAACGGGCGGTCGGTGAAGACGTCCACGATCTCGTAGGCCAAGGTCGACATGTTGATAAACCCTAGGCCCTTAGGCTGGTGCCGTGAGCACGCCGAACCGGGTCTACATCGCGCGACTCGCCGGAGTCGCCGTCTTCGACCCGAATGGCGACCAGGTGGGCCGGGTTCGCGACGCGGTCGCCCGGATGCGGCCCAACCAACGCCCGCCCGAGGTGGTGGGGTTGGTCGCCGAGATGCCGATGCGCCGGCGCATCTTCCTCTCCATCAACCGGATCACCTCGATCGACCCGGACGCCGTCGTGCTCGGCAGCGGCACCCTCAACCTGCGCCGGTTCTCCAAGCGCCCCAACGAGCTGCTCGTGCTGGCGGAGTTGCTGGATCGCCGGGTCCAGCTGGAGGACGGGCCGTCCGGCTCGGTGGTCGACGTGGCCATGGAGTGCGGCCGCACCGGCGAGTGGACGCTGACCCGGGTCGCCGTCCGCGAACAGACCGGCCGTCTCACCCGCCGCGGTCACCTCCACCAGGTCGAGTGGGACCGGGTCCGCGGCCTCGGCGGGGTCGGCGACAGCCGGGGTACGGCGAACCTGCTGGCCGTACTGGAGGACATGCGCCCGGCCGACCTGGCCAACGCGTTGCAGGACCTGCCCGACGCCCGGCGCAACGAGGTGGCGGCGGCGCTGGACGACGAGCGCCTCGCCGACGTGCTCAGCGAGCTGCCCGAGCGGGACCAGGTAGAGATCCTGGCCGCGCTGGATCGGGAACGCGCCGCCGACGTGCTGGAGGAGATGGACCCGGACGACGCCGCCGACCTGCTCAACGAGCTACCGCCGCCCGAGCAGGACGTGCTGCTCGACCTGATGGAGCCGGACGAGGCCGACCCGGTACGCCAGCTGCTCCGCTACGCCTCGGGCACCGCCGGCAGCGTGATGACCTCCGAGCCGGTGATCCTGCCGCCGGACGCCACGGTGGCCGAGGCGCTGGCCCGCATCCGGGAGCCGCAGCTCTCGCCCGCCGTGGCGGCGCAGGTCTTCGTGGCCCGTTCCCCGCTGACCACGCCGACCGGGCGTTACCTGGGCATGGTCCACTTCCAGCGACTGCTCCGTGAGCCCCCGGCCGACCTGCTGGGCGGGGTGGTGGTCAACGACATCGACCCGCTCCGCCCGACCAGCCCGCTGCCCGAGATCACCCGCCGGATGGCCACCTACGACCTGGTCGCCATGCCGGTGGTGGACCGCAACAACCGGCTGGTCGGCGCGGTGACCGTGGACGACGTGCTGGACCACTCACTGCCCCGCGACTGGCGCAACCGGGACGCCATGCCGGCCCCGGCCACCCCCAGCCAGGAGACCCTGGACCGCGATCATGGCTGACCAGCGGCGGGCCGAGCGGCTGGACCAGCCACGCGAGCCCCGGGGCGTCAAGCTGCCCCGGGTCGACCAGGAGACCTTCGGCCGGTGGTCCGAGGGGATCGCCCGGGGCATGGGCACGGCCAACTTCATCGTCTACATGACGTTGTTCATCGGCGCGTGGTTCGCCTGGAACACGCTCGCCCCGCCGAGCTGGCGCTTCGACCCGTACACCTTCACCTTCCTGACCCTCATGCTCTCCATCCAGGCCTCGTACGCGGCCCCGCTGATCCTGCTCGCGCAGAACCGGCAGTCGGACCGGGACCGGATCGCGCTGGAGGAGGACCGCCGGCGCGCCACCATGCAGAAGGCCGAGACGGAGTACCTGGCCCGGGAGATCGCCGCCCTGCGGATCGCCCTGGGCGAGGTGGCCACCCGCGACTTCGTCCGTTCCGAGCTGGCCCGGCTGGCCGAGGAACTGGACGAGGCGGCGCAGCGGCGGCAGAAGCTGGCACGCCGGCAGGAACGGGAAGGCCGGCGGCCGGGCGGCGGCGAGCCGCTCGACGAACCGCACGACGACCTGGACGGCGACTACGCCCGGGAGCCGCGCGCGGAGGGCTGAGCCGGGCCGGGCAGGCATTGTGCCGGACCGGACCGGCATTGAACGCCGCGCGCCTCAAGGGGCCAGGCGGGCGGCGTTCGTCTCGATCGTCCCACTTCGCGGCACGACCCGTCCACCCCTCGGTCGACGCCATCGAATCGCTCACACCGGCCCCGCCACCGGCGTTCGCCGATGACCAGCGACGTAGCATTGCGGGCATGTCAGCACCCGTCAGCACCGTCTCCGAGGCGATTCAGGCCGCTCTGGCAACCGTCAACGATCCGGAGATCCGTCGGCCGATCACCGAACTCGGCATGGTCCGTTCCGCCGAGGTCGGCGACGACGGCGTCGTCCGGGTCGAGCTGCTGCTCACCGTGGCCGGCTGCCCGCTGAAGGACAAGCTGCGTACCGACATCACCGCCGCGGTGGGCGCGGTGCCCGGCGTGACCGGTGTCGAGATCGAGTTCGGCGTGATGAGCCCGGAGCAGCGCCAGCAGCTCCAGTCCAAGCTGCGCGGCGGTGCCACCGCCGAGCCGGTCGTCCCGTTCGCGCAGCCCGGCTCCCGCACCCGGGTGTACGCGGTCGCCAGCGGCAAGGGCGGCGTCGGCAAGTCGAGCGTCACGGTCAACCTGGCCGCCGCGCTGGCCGCTCGTGGCCTGTCGGTCGGCGTGGTCGACGCGGACATCTACGGCCACTCGGTGCCCCGGATGCTCGGCGCCGAGGGTGCCCCGACCCGGGTCGAGGACATGATCATGCCGCCGCAGGCGCACGGCGTGAAGGTCATCTCGATCGGCATGTTCACCCCGGGCAACACGGCCGTCGTCTGGCGCGGCCCGATGCTGCACCGGGCCCTGCAGCAGTTCCTCGCCGACGTCTACTGGGGCGACCTGGACGTGCTCCTGCTGGACCTGCCCCCGGGCACCGGTGACATCGCGATCTCGGTGGCCCAGCTCCTGCCGAACGCGGAGATCCTGGTCGTCACCACCCCGCAGGCCGCCGCCGCCGAGGTGGCCGAGCGGGCCGGCGCGATCGCGCTGCAGACCCACCAGCGGGTGGTCGGCGTCATCGAGAACATGTCCTGGCTGGAGCTGCCGGACGGCTCGCGGATGGAGGTCTTCGGGGCCGGTGGCGGCGCGGCGGTCGCCGAGTCGCTGACCCGGACCATCGGCGCACAGGTGCCGGTGCTGGGGCAGATCCCGCTGGACACCCGGGTCCGCGAGGGCGGCGACGCCGGCACCCCGATCGTGCTGGCCGAGCCGGACGCCCCGGCCGCCCGGGCGCTGGCCCAGGTCGCCGACCGCCTGGCGATCCGCCGCGAGTCTCTGCTCGGCAAGCCCCTGGGCCTCAAGCCCTCCGCCCGCTGACCCGACGCCCTTTTCGAACCGCCCCCCCGGCCCGCCCGAGGAGGGGCGGTTCTCGTTGATCGTGGAGTTGTCAGCGACCGCGCCGGGGTGGCGGGACAACAACTTTCTGATCAACCCGGCGGGGTTCAGGTGATGTCGTCGTAGCTGGGGCGGGGGGCGGGGGCCGCCGGCGGGGTGCCGCCGGTCGACGTGGTCGGGCTGGTGCCGTTGGAACGCAGATCCGCCGCCTTGGCGACGCTCTTCAGCTCCTCGTGCACGCCGGTGACGTCCGAGCGCAGGTTGTCGTACACGCTCTGCAGCGGCTTCCGGATGGCCTGCTCGTCCTCCTCGCTGAGCAGGTGCTTGCGGATGAACGCCTTCGGGTGCAGGTCCTCCAGCTGGATGTCGGTGCCCAGCTCGCGGCTCAGGTCGGTGGTGGCGTTACGGGCCATGGCACGCAGGTTGCGGACCATCCGGAGACCGTCGCCGATCACGGCGGGCAGCCGGTCTCCGAAGATCAACAGCGCCAGGAGCAGCAGCGCGCCGATCTCCCACCAGTTCAGGTTCTCGAACACTCCGGCCTCCTCGTGCGCGTCACGGCAAGACTACGCACGACAGCGGGCCGACCGGGAGGGGGCAACGCCTGCTCACTTCGCATCTGCGGCAAGCGTCACCGAGGCGTTCTGCCGGGTCGACCCCCGCCGGTACTCCACCGCCACCACCGAGCCGGGGGCGTACTTGCGGACCAGCGCCACCAGGTCGGTGGGCTCGGTCAGCGGGTGCCCGTCCAGCCTCAGCACCACGTCACCGGCCTTGAGCCCGGCCGAGGCGGCCGGGCCGGCGGGCTCCACCGCGTTGAGGCGTACGCCTCCGCTGGTCACGCCGGTGCCGCCCACCTGGGCGCCGATCACCGTACGCCGGGCCTTGCCGGTGCCGATGATGTCCTGGGTGATCCGCTTGGCCTGGTTGATCGGGATGGCGAAGGCGAGCCCGATGTTGCCGGCCTCCTGGCCGTCGGCGACCAGCGACTTGATCGTGGAGTTCACCCCGACCACCCGGCCGGCGCCGTCGACCAGCGGGCCGCCGGAGTTGCCGTGGTTGACCGCCGCGTCGGTCTGGATCGCCGCGTAGTAGCGCGTCGGGCCGCCCGGCTCGCCGGCCTGCATGGTCCGGTCGAGGGCGCTGACGATGCCGGCGGTGACGGTGTTCGCCAGCGAGAGCGGCGAGCCGATGGCGAGCACCGGGTCGCCGACGGCCAGCCCGTCCGAGTCGCCGAACTCCACCGGTCTCAGCCCGGTACGCGTCGCCTTGACCACCGCGAGGTCGGATTCCGGATCGTGGCCGACCACGGTGGCCGGCGCCGAGCTGCCGTCGTTGAAGATCACCGTGGCCTTGCCGGTGCCGCCGGCGATCACGTGGTCGTTGGTGACGATGTGCCCGTCGCCGCTCACCACGAAGCCCGAGCCCTCGCTTACGCCGCCCAGGCTGGCCATCCGGATGGTCACCACGCTGGGCAGCACCTTCTCGGCGACACCGGCCAGTGACTCGGGTTTGCGCTGGGCGAGCGCCGGGGCCTGCCCCGACTGCGCGCCGAGGCGGGGCGCGGTCGCACCGCCGTGCAGGAAGGCGTACGTCAGGGCGCTGCCGAGCGAGCCGGCCAGCAGGGCCGTGATCAGCGAGACCAGCACGACCTGCCGCAGCCCGGGCCGGCCCGGCGCGTCCGGGTCGCTGACCGGTTCGGGCTCGCTGGCGGGGTCGGCCGGGGCGGCGGAAACCACCACCGCGGCGGGCGCGTACGGATCGCGCCACGGGTCGGCGAGCGCGTCGGACCACCAGGGTGAGCCCGTGCCGCCCGCGCCCTGCGGGCCCTGGGGCGGGCTCCCGGGCCAGCTCGCGCCGCCGCCTCCGGCGCTCTGAGTGCCCTGAGGCGGGCTCCCGAACGCCGGCCCTGCCGCCGGTGCCGGGTACCCGCCGGGCTGGCGCCCGTCCCAGCCGTCGGTCACGTCGGTGCCTCCCAGTCCGTCCCGCGAGTCCCGCGCCGCGACCGGCGGAGCCGCCGACCGTGACACACGGGACACCGTCCAGGATTGCACGGATACCCCGAACGGAGTCAGGGGTTGCCCACCGTGATCGTCATCGGGGGCCGACTGGCGGCTGCGCCGGTCGCGGCCCGCCTCTAGGCTCGTACCCGCAAACCCACTCCTCGCACCACTCCCGCCGCCCGGAGGTGTCCCATCGCCACGGTCGCCAACCCCGGCAACTCGATGGTCCAGGTGCTCCAGTTCGCCGAGTCGTACGTCACCGAGGATCTCGTGCTGCGCACGGCCCGCAGTCTCGCCGAGGAGGTGGGTGTGGACGCGGTGACGCCGGGAGCCGGGGCCGCGTTGCGGCTGCTCGCCGCCGCCGGCAACGCCCGCGCGGTGGTGGAGATCGGCACCGGCACCGGAGTCAGCGGTGTCTGGCTGCTGCGCGGCATGCGTCCCGACGGGGTGCTCACCACCATCGACGTGGAGGTGGAGCACCAACGGATCGCCCGCCGGATCTTCGTGGAGGCGGGCATCCCGCCGGGGCGTACCCGGATCATCACGGGCCGAGCCCTCGACGTGCTGCCACGGCTCGCGGACGGCGCCTACGACCTGGTCTTCGTCGACGCGGAGGCAACCGGCTTCAGCGCCTGTGTGGACGCCGCGCTGCGGCTGCTGCGGCCCGGCGGGGTGCTCGCGCTCAACGGCGTCCTCGCCGGCGGCCGGATCGGCGACCCGGCCGCACGCGACCTGGAGACGGTCACCGTCCGGGAGACCATCAAGGCGGTCCGGGAGTCGGAGCACTGGGTCCCCGCGCTGCTGCCGGTCGGGCACGGCCTGCTCGCCGCCGTGAAGCTCTGATCCGGCGCCCCGGCCCCGGGCACGCGGGCCCGGCGCCCGGGCACACCGGGCGCCGGATCCGGACGCCCGGTCAGCCCAGCGTCGCCAGCCAGCGCAGCAGCCCGCGTACGCCCCAGCCGGTGGCGCCCCGGGTCAGCTCCGCGTGCTCGTCCTCGGACCACGAGGGGGCGGACATGTCCACGTGCACCCAGCGGTCGCGCAGCTCGCCGGTGAACTCGCGGAGGAAGAGCGCGGCGACCACCGAGCCGGCGCCCCGGTCCGGGGAGCTGTGCAGGTCGGCCACCTCGCTGCCCAGGTACTCGACGTAGTCGGCGGGCAGCGGCATCCGCCAGGCGCGCTCGCCGGCCGCCGCGATCGCGGTCAGCAGGTCGGTCGCGAGCTGGTCGTTCTCGCTGTAGAGGGCACCGTGCCGCTTGCCGAGCGCGACCGCGTTGGCACCGGTGAGGGTGGCCAGGTCGACCAGCAGGTCGGGCTTGAGTTCGCGCGCCGCGTACGCCATGGCGTCGGCGAGCACCAGCCGGCCCTCGGCGTCGGAGTTGGTGCTCTCGCTGGTCAGGCCGCCGTAGTGGCGGACAATGTCGCCGGGGCGGAACGCCGACCCGCTGACCATGTTCTCGGCCAGCGGGGCGAGCGTGGTGACCCGCACCGGCAGCCGCAGCGCGGCGGCGCCCAGCGTCGCGGCGAGCACCGCGGCGGCGCCGGCCATGTCCTTGCGCATCAGTTTCATCGCCGGCACCGGCTTGATCGAGATGCCACCGGTGTCGAAGGTGATCCCCTTGCCCACCAGCACCACGTGGGTACGCGCGTCCGCCGGTCGCCAGTCCAGCTCGACCAGGCGGGGCCCGTTGGCCGAGCCGCCGCCGACGGCGAGGATGCCGCCGAAGCCCTCGGCCGCGAGTTCGGCCGGCTCGCGTACCCGCAGGTGCAGGTCGGGGTGACCGGCCGCGGCCGTCTCGATCTGGGCGGCGAACCAGGCCGGGTTCTTGGTCGACGAGGGGGTGTTGGTCAGGTCGCGGGCCAGCCGGGTCATCTCGGCGGTGGTCCGGGCTGTCGCCAGGGTCGGGGCGAGAGCCTCCGGGTCGGCCACCACGACGTCCACCTCGGCCAGCGCGGGCGCCCCGCCGGCCTCGGTCAGGCGGAACCGGTACGACCCCAGCAGCAGGCCCTCGACCAGGCCCCGCAGCGCCGGCTCGCCGTCCACGGGCAGCGCTACAGTGATGTGCGTCTCATTCTTGGCGGCCCGCGCCAGCGCCGCGCCCGCGCTCCGCCACGCGGATTCGTCGCCCGCGCCGACGCCGAGCAGGACCAGTCGCGACGGCGTGCCGCCGGGGCGCAGGTGCTCCCGGATCTCGCCGGTGTCGCCGGTCAACCGGGCGGCGGGAAGCAACGCGATCACCTCGGCCCGGATCTCTTCGGCGGGCGGCGAGGCGGTCGGGACCAGGGTGGCCGGGGCGTCCGGCCCTTCGGGACGAACGGGCAGGACAAGGGCGTCGAGCCGCACCGGCTCGCTCACCAGACGAATGGCCAGCACGCTGGACCGTACCTCCGAAAAGTTCTCAGAGCGGGACTATTCGCCGCTCCTGGGCCGGCAAAGTCCCTGAGCCACCGGCTACGCCGGCGGCTCAGGGACGAACGAACCGCCCGCGCGGCGCGTGCCGCGCGGACCGCTCCTCAGATCAGCCGGCGGCCGCCTTCAGCGCGTCACCCAGCGCGGTGGCCTCGTCGGGAGTCATCTCGACGACGAGCCGGCCACCGCCCTCCAGCGGGACCCGCATGACGATGCCCCGGCCCTCCTTGGTGACTTCCAGCGGACCGTCGCCCGTCCGCGGCTTCATCGCCGCCATGTTGTCTCCCCTCAGACCTACGCCAGGGTCGGTGGGTTGCCCCACAGCCACTTCGCCATAGCCACCCGCAACCACCACGGGGGCGTCGACCAACGATTTTCCCTGATGAACACCGCCGGACCCAAACCGAAGCAGCATTGATGTAACAGCACCTAGCATATCTTGGGTAGGCCTGTCACAATGTGCGGTCATGCAGGCACGGTCGGCACTCTTCGACCTGTACGGCGACCACCTCCGAGCCAGGGGTGGGCGGGCACCGGTCGCCGCCCTGGTCAAGCTGCTGGCGCCGTTGGGGATCGCTCCACCGGCGGTACGCACCGCAGTCTCCCGGATGGTCCGGCAAGGTTGGCTCGAACCACTCCGGCTCGCCTCCGGGCCCGGATATTCGATCACACCCAAAGCGGCCCGCCGACTCGACGAGGCCGCGGCCCGGATCTACCGCACCGGCCGGCACAGCTGGGACGGCCGGTTCGACCTGCTCGTGCTGGAGGCCCCCGCCTCCCGACGGGACCGGCAACGGCTCGCCGCCAACCTGAGCTTCCTCGGTTACGGCGCACTCGACGACTGCACCTGGGTGGCCACCCGCCCGGGTGAGGACGTGGACGCGCTGCTCGCCGAGGCCGGCGTGCGCTACGAGCGGTTCACCGCCGCCCATGCCGCCGGCACCCAGGGCGCCACCGCGGTGGTCCGCCGCGCCTGGGACCTGGCCGAGATCGGCCGGGCGTACGAGCGGTTCGTCACCGAGCAGAAGCCCCTCCTGTCCGGCGTCACCGTACGCAGCAGCGACGAGGACGCGTACGCGGCCCGATTCCGGCTCGTGCACGCGTGGCGTACCTTCCTCTTCCGGGACCCGCAGTTGCCCCCCGCGCTGCTCCCCGAGCGCTGGTCGGGCGCCAGCGCGGCCAGTTTCTTCGACCGGCACGCCGCCCGGCTGAGGCCGGCCGCCGACCGGTACGTCGAGCTGTGCCTCGACAACAACCGCCCCGCCCGACAGAAGGGTCGTTAGAACGTGACCGAGCCGCTGCTCGTCGACCGCACCGACGCCGTCGTCACCCTGACGCTGAACCGCCCGACGGCGATGAACTCGCTCGACGTTCCGCTCAAGGAGGCGCTCCGCGACACCCTGGCCGAGCTGGAGACCGACCGGTCCTGCCGGGCCGTCGTGCTGGCCGGGGCGGGCAACTCGTTCAGCGCCGGGCAGGACCTGCGGGAGCACGTGCAGACCCTCGAGACCGACGACGGCGACCCGCTGGCCACCGTGCGCGCGCACTACAACCCGATCGCCGCCCGGCTGGCCAACCTGCCCAAGCCGGTGGTCGCCGCCGTGCGGGGCATGGCCGCCGGGGCGGGCGCCTCGCTGGCGTTCCTCGCCGACTTCCGGATCGGCGGCCCGCGGACCAGGTTCCTGATGGCCTTCGCCGGGGTCGGGCTCGCCGCCGACACCGGCGCCTCGTGGACGCTGCCCCGGCTGGTCGGCCACGCCAAGGCCGTCGAGCTGCTGATGCTCGCCGAGCCGGTGGGCGCCGAGGAGGCCAGCCGACTCGGCCTGCTCACCCGCCTGGTGGACGACGACGAGCAGGTGCTGCCGGCCGCGCAGGAACTGGCCGCCCGGCTCGCCGCCGGCCCGACCGTCGCGTACGGGGCGATCAAGCGGCAGCTCTCCATCGCCGACGCCGGCACCCTCGCCGACGCCCTCGCCGCCGAGGCGCAGGCACAGGCGATCTGCGGCGCCACCGCCGATCACAAGGCGGCCACCATGGCCTTCGTCAACAAGCAGAAGCCAACCTTCGCCGGCCACTGACCCGCCCGCCGCGCGCCCGTCCCAGATCCACACAACTTCGTGGAAATAGTGGCCATTCCCGATGCGGATGGCCACTATTTCCAGGAGACAGGCGAACTGCGCCCACGGGGACAGGGCGGCTCAGTCGTCTTCTTCGGGGTCCTGGTTGGCCTCGGCGCCGAGCACGAAGGCCTGCATGGCCAGCTCGTCGTTGGTGGGCGAGACGAAGGCGGGCAGTTCCCGGGGGCCCAGCTCCTGCACGTACGACCAGAAGATCCGGACCGCCTCGGCGGGCGAGGCCGCCTCGATCGGCAGGTCGAGGCTGACCAGCCAGGTCCGTCGGGCCGGGGGCGGGCCGAGCCGGTCGGCCAACTCCCGCCAGACCGCCGGGTCGAGCCCGGTCACCGGCCCGTCGAGGGCCAGCCCGTCGACCGGCACCGGCTCGTCGAGCGCCCGCCGGGTGTACGACACCACGAGCGCCCCGGGCCCGGCATCGGACTGCGGGTCGTCCGGATCCTCCCGGGTCTCCGCGGTGGCCAGGGCGACCCGGCCGAGAGCCACCAGCCGCAGCGGCTCCTCGACCAGCACCGCGACCAGGTCACCCGGCCGGGGCCGGAGCCCGTCCAGCCCGGTCAGCTCCAGCGTGTCGTGGTGCACCAGCCGCTCGGCCTCGTACCGCTCGGCGGGCAGCAGCACCGCCCAGGCACCGGGCGTGGCGCCCTCGGTCGTCTCGCTCGTCCGGAGCTCGGTGTCGGTCATGCCGCAATCCCATCACGCCCGGCCGGCGCCGGTCCTGGCACGTCCACCGGACGCCGTCCCGATCACGCCCGCGCGGGCTCGGCGTCGACGTGGCAGTCGGCGAGGTGGTCGTTCACCATGCCGGTGGCCTGCATCAACGCGTACGCGGTGGTGGGGCCGACGAACCGGAAGCCGCGCTTCTTGAGCGCCTTGGCCAGCGCGGTGGATTCCGGGGTGAGCGCCGGCACCTCGGCAAAGGACCGCGGCCGGGCCGGCCGGGGCGGTGGCGCGTACGACCACAGCAGCGCGGAAAGGCCGTCGGGCAACGCCAGGGCGGCGCGGGCGTTGGCGACGGCCGCCTCGATCTTGGCCCGGTTCCGCACGATCCCGGCGTCGGCGAGCAGCCGGGCAACGTCGGCCTCGCCGTAGCCGGCGACCTTCTCGATCCGGAACTCGTCGAAGGCGAGCCGGAACGCCGGACGCTTACGCAGGATGGTCAGCCAGGACAGGCCGGACTGGAACGCCTCCAGGGTCAGCCGCTCGTAGAGCGCGTCGTCACCGCGCAACGGCCGACCCCACTCCCGGTCGTGGTAGACGGCGTAGTCCGGGGTGCTCGCCCCCCAGGCGCAGCGGGGCAGCCCGTCGGCGCCGATCACCAGGTCAGTCACGCCGTACACGGTAGGTCAACCCACCGACAGCGGGCACCGCGCGGCGGTCAGGGCAGCCGGCCCTGCTCCACCAGCCGGGCGAACCGCTTCAGCGCCTGGGTGAGGCCGAACTTCGAGCCCGGCCAGAGCACCGGCCGGGTCACCCGGCCGGCGGCCCCGCCGGGCAGGTGGAACCACTCGTGCCACACGACCTGGGTCCGGTCCCGTTCCACCGGGGTGCAGCGCAGCACGCCGGGGCCGCGCAGCAACTTGCCGCAGTGCACCACCCCGACCTCGTACGGGGCGTCCACCCGGACCACCCGCATCTCGTCCCGCAGCACGGCCGGGCCGAGCGTGGTGACCGCCTCGACCAGGCTCCCCTCGCCGCCGTCCCCCTCGACCACCCGGACCTTGGTGAGGGGGATCCAGTCGGACTGCCGCTCCCAGTCGGTCAGCGCGGCGAACACCCGCTCGGCGCGCGCGTTGACGATCACCGTCGCGCTGACCTCTCCGGCACCGGGCTGGGCCGCCTCGGCGAAACCGTCGGCCTGTGGGCCGGTCACGCCGACTCCGACCGGACCACCCCGCCACGTTCCCGGTCGTCCTCGGCATCGACATCGTCGGCGGCCCGCTGACCGGTGGACTCGGTGGCCGGCGGACGCAGGGTCGGCCGCTCGGCTGACTCCTGTTCGGCGGGCGCGGCGACCGGGGCGAGCGGACCGGCCGACGCCGGAGCGTCGGTGGCGGGCACGGTCTCGTCCTCGACGGCGGCCGCGGCCGGCGCGGCGGCCACCCCGGCCTCCGCGGTCAGGTCGGCGCCGGCGGCGGGGCCACCGGCCGGGCGGTCGGCGTCCGCGGCAGTGCCGTCCACGGCCGAGGGCGGGTCGTCGGCCGGGCTCGGCGCGTCGGCGGCGGCGGAATCCGTCCGGGCGGCCTCCTCCCGGGTACGGCGCAGCGCGTCGGCCTCCTCGATCCGCCCCTCACGGAGCGCGGCGACCTCGGCCTCCAGCACACCGATCAGCTCGGACTTGTAGCCGATGTCGTACGCGGCCCGCCGCATCGCCTGGTCGACCTGAGCCATCCGGTAGCCGCGCAGCGCGGTGTCGAAGCGCGCCTCGGCGACGTCCGTCTCGTGCAGCGGGCGGCCGCCCGGCAGGGGCACCGCCCGCCCGTCCGGCTCGGCGGGCACCAGGCCCGGATCCCGTCCGGACACCAGCACGGTCACGCCGAACACCACTGCCGCGACGGTCAGCGCGACGACCAAGATGAGCAGAACCTGACCCATGTAGAGATCGTGGCACGCGCGCCGGGATCGGGCGAGCCCTCCAAGCGCTCCGAATGTTTTCGATGCCCCGCCGTACCGCGCGGGCCCGCTCGGACGGGACCGGATAGCGTCGGGGGCGGCCGGCGGACGACCGGGGACTCAGGAGGCGGGCATGGCCGGTGCGCTGCGGCTCGGTGGGCGGACGTTCGCCCCGGGCGAGCTGGTGGTGATGGCGATCGTCAACCGCACGCCGGACTCGTTCTTCGACCGGGGTGCCACCTTCGCCCCGGACAGCGCGCTGCGCGCGGTGGAGCGGGCGGTGACCGAGGGCGCGGAGATCATCGACATCGGCGGGGTGAAGGCCGGGCCGGGCGACGAGGTGGACGTGGCCGAGGAGATCCGCCGGACGGTGGACACCATCGCCGCGGTCCGGGCCGCCTTCCCCGACGTGGTCATCTCGATCGACACCTGGCGGGCCGAGGTGGCGGTGGAGGCCGTGGCGGCCGGCGCCGACCTGCTCAACGACACCTGGTCGGGGGCGGATCCCGCGCTGGCCCGGGTCGCCGCGCAGACCGGCGCCGGGCTGGTCTGCTCGCACGCGGGCGGGCTCGCCCCCCGCACCAGGCCGCACCGGGCCGCGTTCGACGACGTGGTGGCCGACGTGATCACGACGGTGTCCGGGCTCGCCGAGCGTGCGGTCGCCCTCGGCGTACGCCGGGACGGGATCCTGATCGACCCGGCGCACGACTTCGGCAAGAACACCCGGCACTCGCTGGAGATCACCCGGCGGCTGGCCGAACTCACCGACACCGGGTGGCCGCTGCTGGTCGCCCTGTCGAACAAGGACTTCATCGGCGAGACGCTGGACCTGCCGGTACCGGACCGGTTGGAGGGGACGTTGGCCGCCACCGCCGTGTCGGCCTGGCTGGGCGCCCGGGTGTTCCGCGCCCACCAGGTCCGCGAGACCCGTCGGGTGCTGGACATGGTGGCGTCGATCAGGGGAGTCCGACCGCCGGCGCTGACCCGCCGGGGCCTGGCCTGAGCACCACAACTCCAGCACGACCGCCGGCCATCGGTCGGCCTCCGCGTCGCCCGGCGGCGCTCCAGGCCGACTGGAGGCCGGTCTGACGCCGTGTCGTGCCCTGGGGCCGTCGTCAGGTCCAGCGGAGGATGTTCTTACGCCAGGCGTAGAGGATGCCGAGCGCCACCACGGCGACGAAGACCGCCATCTCCACCACGGTGGTCACGCCGAACCCGGGCCGGTCGAAGACCAGCGCCCACGGGAAAAGGAAGACCGCCTCCACCGCGAACAGCACGTACAGGTAGGCGTAGACGTAGTAACGGATCTGCATCTGCGCCCAGTCGCCGCCGACCGGGTCGAGACCGCACTCGTAGCTGGCCCGCTTCCCCCAGGGCTCGGCCGGACGGCCGGGACGCAACACCCGGTTGGCCGAGAACGCCGTCACGAAGAAGAGCACCGCGGCGAGCAGTAGGAGACCGAGCGTGGCGTACGAGCCGAGGTAACCGGTCACGGTCGGCAGCCTACCGGTCGGGGTGTCCGGGGGCGCCGATCGCGTCACGGCCCCGGTGGCGCCCGCCCGACCCCGGCGGACCACCCGGCGCGCCACCCGTGTCCGCCCGTGCGGTGATGTGAATTACGAGCAGCGGCACCAAACCCCCCAAATCCCCGCATACAGTGGCCTGATCGGGTCCCATACGTCGGACCTCGACCAAGGTTGTCCTAACGGGCCGACGTAGGCTCTGACGTGAGAAATGGAGCGGGCCGGGCCCGGGGACGGACGGCCAGCGGCAACAGCGCGTCTAGGAGGGCACGTGGCCGGGCAAGGCGGGGTCACCATCATGTTCAGCCGCCCGCGCGACGGCGCCGAGCGAAGCGGGGTGCGGGCGTGACCAAGCAGATCCGTCAGTTGGACCGGGTGGTGATCCGGTTTGCCGGTGACTCGGGTGATGGTATGCAGCTCACTGGTGATCGGTTCACGTCGGAGACGGCCCAGTTGGGTAATGATATTTCGACGTTGCCGAATTTCCCGGCGGAGATTCGGGCGCCTGCTGGGACGTTGCCGGGGGTGTCGAGTTTCCAGGTTCATTTCGCTGATTACGACATTTTGACGCCGGGGGACGCGCCGAATGTGTTGGTGGCGATGAATCCGGCGGCGTTGAAGGCGAATCTGGCGGATCTGCCGCGTGGCGCGGACATCATTGTGAACACGGATGAGTTCACGAAGCGGAATCTGACGAAGGTGGGTTACACGTCCTCGCCGTTGGAGGACGGCTCTCTGGACGGGTATGTGCTGCATCCGGTGGCGTTGACGTCGATGACGGTTGGTGCGCTGGCTGAGCATGCGGTGTCGAAGAAGGACGCGGAGCGGGCGAAGAACATGTTCGCGCTCGGTTTGTTGTCGTGGATGTATTCACGGCCGTACGCGTCGACGCTGCGGTTTTTGGAGCGGAAGTTCGCGGCGCGGCCGGAGTTGGTCGCGGCGAACGTGGCGGCGTTCCGGGCGGGTTGGAATTTCGGGGAGACCACGGAAGACTTCTCGGTGCGGTACGAGGTGGCGCCGGCGCGGATGTTGCCGGGCACCTACCGCAACATCACCGGTAACCAGGCGTTGTCGCTGGGTTTGGTGGCGGCGGGGGTACGGTCGGGGTTGCCGGTGTTTCTGGGCGCGTATCCGATCACGCCGGCCTCGGACATTCTGCACGAGTTGAGTAAGCACAAGCGGTTCGGTGTGGTCACGATGCAGGCCGAGGACGAGATCGCCGCGGTCGGTGCCGCTCTGGGCGCCTCCTACGGTGGCTCGTTGGGGGTGACGACGACCAGCGGCCCGGGTGTGGCGCTCAAGAGTGAGACGATCTCCCTGGCCGTGGCGTTGGAGTTGCCGCTGGTGATCGTGGATGTGCAACGCGCCGGTCCGTCCACGGGCATGCCGACCAAGACCGAGCAGGCCGACCTGAACATGGCCCTGTACGGCCGTCACGGTGAGGCGCCGGTCGCGGTCATCGCTCCCCGCTCGCCGGCGGACTGCTTCTACGCCGCCCTGGAGGCGGCGCGGATCGCGTTGACGTACCGCACCCCGGTGATCCTGTTGTCGGACAACTACGTCGCCAACGGCTCCGAGCCGTGGCTGCTGCCCGACGTCGACTCGCTGCCCGACCTGCGGGTGCAGTTCGCCACCACCCCCAACGGGGAGGACGGGACCACGTTCCTGCCGTACCTGCGTGACCCGCACACCCTGGCCCGGCCGTGGGCGGTGCCGGGCACCGCCGGCCTGGAACACCGCATCGGTGGCCTGGAGAAGGCCGACAAGACCGGTGACATCTCCTACGACCCGGCCAACCACGACTTCATGGTCCGCACCCGCGCCGCCCGCATCGACACCATCCCGGTGCCGGACGTGGAGGTCGAGGACCCCGACGGCGACGCCCGCGTCCTCGTCCTCGGGTGGGGCTCCACCTACGGGCCGATCGGTGCGGCCTGCCGTGGCCTGCGCCAGCGTGGCCTACCCGTCGCGCAGGCCCACCTGCGACACCTCGCCCCGCTACCGGGCAACCTCGCCGACGTGCTGGCCGCCTACGACCGGGTCGTCATCCCCGAGATGAACCTCGGCCAACTCGCCCACGTGATCCGGGCGAAGTACCTGGTCGACGCGATCGGCTACAACCAGGTCCGCGGCCTGCCGTTCACCGCCGCCGAGCTGGAGACGATGCTGGAAGAGGTCTGCAAGAATGTCTGAACCCGTCGCCCTGAAACTCACCGCGAAGGACTTCAAGTCCGACCAGGAAGTCCGCTGGTGCCCCGGCTGCGGTGACTACGCCATCCTCGCCGCCGTCCAGGGCTTCATGCCCGAACTGAACATCCCCCGCGAGAACATCGTGTTCATCTCCGGGATCGGCTGTTCCTCCCGATTCCCGTACTACATGAACACCTACGGGATGCACTCCATCCACGGCCGCGCCCCCGCGATCGCCACCGGCCTGACCGTCACCCGCCCCGACCTGTCCGTATGGGTCGTCACCGGCGACGGCGACGCCCTGTCCATCGGCGGTAACCACCTCATCCACGCCCTACGCCGTAACGTCAACCTGAAGATCCTGCTGTTCAACAACCGCATCTACGGCCTGACCAAGGGCCAGTACTCACCCACCTCCGAAACCGGGAAGATCACCAAATCAACCCCGGTCGGATCAGCCGACGCCCCGTTCAACCCGCTGTCGCTCGCACTCGGTGCCGAAGCCACCTTCGTCGCCCGCACCATCGACTCCGACCGCAAACACCTGCAATCAGTGCTCCGCGCCGCCGCGCAACACCAGGGCTCCGCGTTCGTCGAGATCTACCAGAACTGCAACATCTTCAACGACGGCGCTTTCGACCCCCTCAAAGAGCCCGCCACCCGCGACGACCATTTGATCCGCCTCGAACACGGCCAGCCGATCACGTTCGGCCAAAACGGCGAGCACTGCGTCGTCCACCCACCCGGCGGGTTCGGCCTCGAAGTCCGCGACACCGCCACCACCCCGACCGACCAGATCGTCGTCCACGACACCCACGTCACCGACCCCGCCTACGCCTTCGCCCTGTCCCGCCTGCCCGGCCCCGACCTACGAAACACCCCCATCGGAGTGTTCCGCAGCATCACCCGCCCCACCTACGACAACCTCGTCCAGGAACAGGTCACCACCGCCAAAGCCAAAACCGACGAAACCCCAGAACAACAACTCGCCGGCCTCCTCGCCAGCGGCGACACCTGGACGATCGCCTAGCGTGCGTTCTCCCGGACGAGGTCCCCGATCGTCCGGGAGAACGGCTCCAGCCGCTCCAGGTGCCACAGGTGCCCGACATCGGGGACGATCTCCAGCCGCGCGGGGGAATCCCGTCGGCCAGGTCCTGTGCGCCCCGCAGGTCGGCCTGGTCGCGTGACCCCACGCCGTCGTCTCTACCCAAGCAGCGTCAACCGGGGCTGCTCCCGTGCCGCCTCAGCCCGTGGTGGCCGGCAGCGGGCGGTCGTCGCGCACGTACACGAGCATGTCGCCGGTCTCGATCTCCGCGCCGGCCCGGTCGGTGAGCGTCACCACCCTGCCTCGGCGGACCAGGGCGATCACCAGCGAGTCCAGCTCGCGCGGCGACCGGCCCACCTCGTCGCGTTCGGCCGAGCGCATGGCCAGCGCCATGCCCTGCCCCGGGGTGAGCAGGTCCTCCACCACATCGATCAGCGGCGGGGCGGAGGTGGAGAGGCCGAGCAGCCGGCCGGCGGTCGCCGCGGAGACGATCACGTGGTGCGCGCCGCTCTGCCTGAGCAACGGCGCGTTCTCCGCCTCGCGTACGGCGGCGATGATCCGGACCTGGCCGGCGGTGAGCTGCCGGGCGGTCAGCGCCACCATCACCGACGAGTCGTCACTGTCGGTCGCGATGATCACCGCCTTGGCCGACCGTACGTGTGCCTCCTCCAGCACCGCCGAGCGGGTCGCCGAGCCCTCGACGGTGACCAGCCCGGCCGAGGTGGCCTGCCGCAGCGCGGTGCCGTTCCGCTCCACCACCACGATCCGGGACTTGTCCATCCCGTCCTCCAGCAGCGCGGAGACGGCACTGCGGCCCTTGGTGCCGTAGCCGCAGATGATCACGTGGTCCTTCACGGTCTTCCTCCACTGGGTCAGGCGACGGCCGTTCCGGTACTGATCGGTCAGGACTTCCAGGGTGGTGCCGACCAGGATGATCAGGAAGAGCACCCGGGCCGGGGTGACGAACAGGACATTGGCCAGCCGTGCCGACTGGCTGGCCGGGGTGACATCGCCGTAGCCGGTGGTGGAGAGCGAGACCACCGCGTAGTAGAAGCAGTCGAGGAGGGTCATCCCGTCCTCGTTGTTGTCGTGGTAGCCGTCCCGGTCCAGCCAGACCACCGCCACCGTGGCGAAGACCAGGGCCACCGCGGCCAGCACGCGCAGACTGAGGGCACGCAACGGTGCCCGCCGGTGCGCCGGAAAATGGATCACCGTCGGCCTCGCCTCGCCGCCCTCGCCTGCACGTGGACAAGATAGCTCGTGGTCGCCGCTCCGGCCGCTCGGGCCAGGTTCCCTGCCCGGCGGTCGGACGGGGCATGATGGGGGCGTCGGGACGACGACCGCGAGGAGGCCCGCATGTCGTTGCTACGACGGGTGATCGGCGGGGTGCTCCGCCGGGTACGGCTACGGCAGGGCCGGACGCTCCGCGAGGTCGCCCAGGCGGCCGGCGTCTCGCTGCCGTACCTCTCCGAGGTGGAGCGCGGCCGCAAGGAGGCGTCCTCGGAAGTGCTGGCGGCGATCTGCCGCGCTCTCGGCATCCACCTCTCCGATCTGCTGGAGGAGGCCCGCGACGAACTGCGCCGGGTCGAGCGGCGGACCCCGGTGGCCGCCGGGCTGACGCTGGCCCGGTTGGACCGGGCGCCGGCCGGGCAGGGCGGCCGTACCGGCCCGCAGCTACGGGCCGGCGGTGGACCACGGCTGCACGTCACCCGGCGCCCCGCCACCCCGGTCCCGCTTCTCGGCGGGTCGCTGCGGCAGCCCGCCACCGTGCCGGCGCCCGTGGGCCCCGCGATCGGGTACGCGTCGCCGACGGTCCTGGGGATGGGCACCCGGATCTGGCTGATCCCGTCCCCGCCGGCCGCAGCACGCCGCCGGCCGCGTACCCCGGTCACGCTGGCCCGGCGGCGGGCCCGGACCGGCCGGCTCCGGCTGACCGCCGCGTAGTTCTGCCCACAGCCGATCTGCCGCCGGCAGAAGCGCTGGCTTCCGGTCCGCCGTCCGCCGGAGGCTGGAGACCGCCGGTTGCCGGGCCGTCCGTCGCCCGCCGGCCAGGGAGGGTGGTCAGGTCATGGGGTACGGCATCTGGATGCTGGACGAGGGTCAGCCGTCCTTCGGAGACCGGGTCTTCGAGCGGCTGCTCAAGGAGCGCATCATCTTCCTCGGCACCGAGGTCACCGACGCCTCGGCCAACCAGATCTGCGCGCAGATCCTGCTGCTCGCCGCCGAAGATCCGGAACGGGACATCTTCCTCTACATCAACTCGCCGGGCGGTTCGGTCAGCGCCGGAATGGCCGTTTACGACACCATGCGGTACGTCAACAACGACGTGGCGACCCTGGCGCTCGGGATGGCCGGCTCGATGGGGCAGTTCCTGCTCTGCGCCGGCGCGGCCGGGAAGCGCTTCGCGCTCCCCCACTCGCGGATCATGATGCACCAGCCGTCCGGCGGCATGGGTGGCACGGCCGCCGACATCACCATCCAGGCGGAGAACATGCTGCACGTGAAGCGGACCATGCAGGAGCTGATCGCCCAACACAGCGGCCGCACGCTGGACGAGATCCAGGCCGACTGGGACCGGGACCGCTGGTTCACCGCCGAGCAGGCCCGCGAGTACGGGCTGATCGACCAGGTCGTCACCCGCGCCGAGCAGCTTCCGGCCTGACCTGCGGGACCGGCCGGGCGGCCGGCGAGGTGGTCCCGCCGGCCGCCCGCACCCGGCTCACGGGTAGCTGAGCACCGGGCTGGTGCCGTACGAGCCGACGACCGGGGTGCCGGCCTCGTTGACGGTGCGTTCGATGCCGCCGCTGCCGTCGAGGAAGACGGTGATCGCGTCGTGGAAGCGCACCCCGGCCCGGCGGGGCGCCTCGATCGCCCGGTCGCAGCGGATGTCCACCTTCTGGTTGAAGTACGAGTAGACGCCGAGCCCCCACGCCTCGTGCTCGCGTACGTGCTCGGCGACCTTGTACGACGCCCAGCCCTGGCCGGTCGGGCTGCGCCAGGCGGCCTGGCTCGGCGGGTCGTACGGCAACTCGCTCTGGTAGAAGACGGTGCGCCCGCGCTCGCCGTTCCAGACGGTCTGCCACCGCTGGTAGTGCTCGACGAAGAGCCCGTACGCGGTCACGTCGTCGCCGTTGACCACCACGCCGGTCGCGGCGGTGTTGACGGTCCAGCCGATGGTGCCCGGCCTGCCGTGGTCGCCGCGCCAGGCCCAGATGTTGTCGATCAGGGTGTGCCGGCTGTTGACCACCAGGCTGGTGACCGCCCGGCCGGCGTACGGGCCGCCGATGCGGAAGAAGACGTCCTGGAGCGAGATCGGGTTGGTGGCGTGCGACCGGTGACTGTTCCGCTTGCCGACCTCGACCAGCACCTCCGACTCGACCGGGCCGGCGTCGACCAGCACCCCGGCCACGCGTACGCCGTCCACGTCCTCGATCCGCAGGGCCGCGTCGCCGGTGGTCGGGGCGAGGCTGGGCATGCCGAGGCCGAGCACGACGGTGTCCGGGTGCTTGACCCGCAGCGCCCGGTCCAGGTGGTAGACGCCCGGGGTGAGCAGCAGGTGCCGGCCCTGGGACAGTTCCTGGTTGATCCGCTTCGCGGAGTCGGTGGGCTTGGCGATGAAGAAGTCCGCCAGCGGCAGCGAGGGCACCGGCCGGGCGCCCGCGCCCCAGGTGGTGCCCACGGTGTCGCGGCGCAACCCGGGTACGGCCACCCGCCAGCGGCCCGCGCCGTCGACGAGGAGGTACGGCTTCTCCCGGGTGACCGGGCTGGTCGGCAGCGTGGTGTACGGCGGGTCGGGGAAGCCCTGCGCGGGCGCACCGATCACCCCGGAGAAGACCTGGTTCCACACCCCGTTGGTCCAGTCGCCGCCGAGTTCGCTGTCCCGGGTCAGCCACTGCTGCTGGGAGCCGTTGATGGTGATGCCGTCCACCTTGGAGTCGGCGATGTAGCCGCCGCTGGAGTAGCCGCCGTTGCCGGGCTCCAGCCAGAGGATGCCCCTGATGTGCACCCGGCGCATCGGGGACGCCTGGGAGACCGCCCACTGGTTCGACCAGTCGGTCGGGGTGACGGCGAGGTTCTCCACCGAGCGCCAGAAGTTGGTGAGGGCGGAGATCCCGGCCGCCGAACTCGGGTCGGGCTGGCCGATGACGCGTACCGCGCCGTGGATCTCCACGTCGTCCGGGTGCGCGCCGAGGCCGGCGACGGTGGTGTAGTAGCCGAGCCTCGCGTCGACCTCGTACCGGCCGGGCTTGAAGAGCACCGCGTACCGGCCGGTGCCCATCTCGTTGTGTTCCTGGGCGGCGAAAAGGCTGTCCAGGGTGGACTGGATCTCGGCGGTCGGGGTGGTCGGGTCGTACACGAAGACGTTGGGGCCGAAATCCGGCTCGGCGCTGTCGTGGCGGCCGGGCATGGCGGCGGCCGGCAGGGCCGGCATCCCGAGGGCGGTGAGCGACGCGGCGGAGGCGGCGGTGACGGTGAGGAAGCGGCGGCGGGACGGGTCGAGTGGTCTCATCTGCCTGCCCTGTCGGTGGTGGGGTAGGAATCGACCGGCAGGAGCGTGAGAGCGCTCTCCCGACCGGACGTCCTGTTCCTACCCCATCGACGACGATCGCGCCAGGGAGCGGCGGCTCCGGAACCGCCGCGGCACTCGGGCCGGAGTGTACGAGCTGAAGGGCGCGGCGTCACTGCGGCGCGTGCCAGGCGGGGCCTCGGCACGCGCCGGGGCCCGCGCCGCCAAGCGCGGCGGTTACGCCCGCTGGGTGTGCCGCCGGACCAGGTCGTCGACGAGCACCCGCACGTAGTCGGCCGTCTCCTCCCAGCAGGTGACGGCGTGACACTGGATGCCCATCGCCTTGACCGGATAGTCGTTGCCGCCGTGGTCCAGCCGGTCACCGACGAAGAGCACGTTGTCGTGCTTCAGGTCCAGGCACTCCAGCAGCTTGCGCATGCCGTACGCCTTGTCCACGCCCTTGCGGGTGACGTCGATCGAGGTGGAGCCGCCGCCGCGCACCTCCAGGTCGGGCAGCTTCTCGGCGACCGCGTCCCGGAGCCGCCGCTTCTTGCTGCCGTCCGGGTCCCAGCCGTACTTCTCGGCAGGCGGGGCCGACTGGCCCAGCGCGGAGAAGGTGATCTGGCTGCCCCGGTCCTCGATGATGTCCCCCAGGTCTTCGTCTCCCAGAGGTCGAGCGCCTTCGCCGACTCGGTGAGCGCCGCGACGATACGGGCCTTGTCCGCGTCACTCAGATCCTCGGCGTAGATCAGCCGCCACTCGCCGTCCTGCCACCGCAGGTACCGGGTGCCGCAGGTGGGCATCAGGTGCAGCCGGCGCAACTGCTCCTCTGCGAGGTTGAGGTGGGCCAGCACCTGCGCCTCGAACTGCTCGAACCGGCCGCCGGAGATGATCAGAACGTCCACCTCGCCCAGCAGGTGGCCGAGGAGCTCCGCCATCCGACCATCGATCTGGGACTTGGAGACAGCCAGGGTGTCGTCCAGGTCGAACGCCACCACTCGAAGATCATTCATCAAGTACCACCATGTCTCGCGGGCAGGCCAGAACTTGCAGGGTACCGACGGTGACCATCCGCCAGCCTGCGAACCCCGAGCGTCACGCTGCGCAGCCCCTCATCGCGCAGGGTAACAGTGGATCGAGTTGCCCGTGCCCGGAAGAGGGATCGAGAGCCGATCGACACAACGCGCCGCCTCGCCCTCGGGACCGGCCCCCTCGTGTTCATACCGCCGTCCTGACCGGCACAATTCCCGACAACGGCGAGCCAGGATCTCCGGTACGGTTCGCCCGGTGAACCCTCCTTCGAGGCGTGCCTCCACCGCCCGCATGCTCGGGAACGTGGCCCTGGTCTCCGGATTACTGGTCTCGGTCATCACCCTGTCGACCGACACTGGGACGCCTGAGCCGTACATCCTCGCGGGATTCCTCGTCACGACCGGGATCGGGCTGCGCATCGAAGCCGCGATCCGCGAGTCGCGGGCGTGACCCTCTGACCCGGAGGGTTGCGTCCACGGAAGTGGTGTACGACTTGCCCGTGGTGGGCGTGTTGCGTAGATGAGAGACGGCCATCGCGTCGATCCTTCAAGACGACCAAGTCAGAGAAGGAGAAAAGGACGCGATGGCCGCATCAGAGAGTGTGAACCCTGTTGACCTGCTGCGCGAGCAGATCGCAGGCATATCGCCGGACGTGTTGCAGGCAATGAACAAAATGTTCGCGCAGGCGGTGATGTCTGCCGAGGCCGACGCGGTCTGCGGCGCCGGTTACGGGCGACGCAGACGAGCGGGTCAACTCCCGTAACGGCTATCGGCACCGGGAGTGGGACACCCGCGCCGGGACGATCGACCTGGCCTGCCTGACTCGATGGTGCAGAGCAAGGGTGCGGTGTCGTGGCTGGAGTTCGTGCAGGCGTACATCGATATGGAGTGGCCGGGAGCAGCGGCGAAGTCGCGGGGAAGCATGGTTGACGCGTTGGCGACCGTGACTCCCGTTCTGGTCCGTGAGCAGGCGGGCCGGCCGGCGGTGGACGAGCTGCGACGGGTCCTGCTCGATCACCTCCTGCATCCGGGCGTACGTGATCGGGAGGTGCCGGCGGAGTTGGGTGCGGCGCTGCGGTGGGATGCGGCGTGCGTCGCTGCCGGTGTCCGAAATCGGTGAGGCGGTGGTGCGGGCGGCACTGGATGGCTTGGCGCTACGACCCGTCAAACTGGAGGCGTTGGCGTTCAACCCGGTCGACAAATCCGGGTACGGGTGCAGCGGGCGACCATCGCCGAGTCGGTCGACCGGCGGGTGGTGGTCAGCGGTCGCCCGGCGCGGGAGCTGCTGACGGTGGTGTCATACGTCGACGAGCGGGGTCGCGTCGGCCGCGGTGAGCGCCTGGTCGCGTTCTTCGCGTGCCTGTACTTCGCGGCGCTACGCCCGAGTGAGGCACTGGCGCTGCGCGAGCAGGATTGCCACCCTTCCGGCAACCGGGTGGGGCCGGCTGACGCTGGTCGACAACCGGCCCCAGGCGGGTAAGCGGTGGACCGACAGCGGCGAGGTGCACGACCGTCGCGGGTTGAAGCACCGGGCGGCGGCGGAGTCCCGGGTCGCGCCGATCCCGCCGAAGCTAGTGGGCATTCTGCGGCGGCATGTCGACCGGTTCGGCGTCGCTGATGACGGTCGACTGTTCCGCAGCGGCAAGGGCAACGTGGTGGCCGCATCAACGTACTCGCGGGTGTGGAAGGCAGCGCGGGAGCTGGCGCTGACTCCGGTGCAGGTGGCGGCCCACTGGCCGGGCGTCCGTACGACCTGCGGCACACGGCGGTGTCGCTGTGGCTGAACTCCGGTGTTCCGGCAACCGACGTCGCCGCGCGCGCCGGCCACTCTGTGGACGTGCTGCTGAAGGTGTACGCCAAGTGCATCGACGGCTAGGAGGCGACAGTCGACCTTCGAATTGAGGCGGCTCTGACCAGAGCGTAAGTCAGGGCCGCTGCCTGGAAGAGTGTCGAGGGGCGCGCATCCCCAACGCCTGCAGACGGCTGACTTACCGCCGAACGAGTCCACGGCGTGGGCGCAGCTCAGAAGGTTACCCAGGTCCGCCGTCGATGCATGAAAGCGAAGACCCTGAGTTATAGCCTGGCGAAGAGTCGTCCGTTTTGTCAGTAATCCAACATGACGAGCAGCAACCCTAGATCACGTTGCGTTTCTTGCGAATTAGACGCATGCTTGCGCCATGACAGCCGCCGCAGCCCGCGTCATGGATGAGCAGACGATCCTGCCCGATGCCGCCAACAGCGCGGAAGTCGTAGACCTCCTTCAGGTCCTACGCGACCGCGGCCACGATGTGCCCGAGGCAAGAGCACGCCTGGTAAGCGCAGACGGCTCTAGCTCCAAGCCCCTACCCGACGGCCTGCACGACATCTTGGTCAAGGCACTTGAAGCCCTGGCCAACGGCTACGCCGTCACGATCGCGCCGCAACACACAACACTTACCACGCAGCAAGCCGCAGACATGCTGGGGGTGTCGCGGCCGACCCTCACCAAACTGCTGGACGAGGGGAAGATTCCGCATGAGCGACCCAACAGCCACCGCCGCATCAAGCTTGCCGACGTGCTCAAGTACCAAGAGCAGCGACGGCAGGAGCGGCGGCAGCTACTTCAGCGCATGACGGTAGAGAGCCTTGACATGGGGCTCTATGACCTACCAGCTAACGACCTTGAGGAAGGCAACGACAACAGAACGTGAAGCCGAAGCTTCCACCAGGCATCCCTAGCACTTAGGCTCACTTGGTGCCGTTCTCTGTCCTGCTCGATGCGAACGTCCTGGTTCCAAACGCGCTCCGCGACACTCTCCTACGGGTCGCAGAGGCGGACTTCTACCGTCCGCTTTGGAGCCAGGACATCCTCGCAGAGACGCGGCGGACGATCCTGCGGCTACGCCCGAGCATTGACCCCGAGCGACTTGACGCGATGTTCGCGTGCATGAACGAAGCGTTCAGTGACGCCCTCGTCACGGGCTACGAGTCTCTCATTGAGGGCATGACGAATCACATGGATGACCGGCACGTTCTAGCCGCCGCCGTCGCGGGCCGAGCGGACGTCATCGTGACGAACAACTTGAGACATTTTCCGCAGGCCGCCGTAGGTCCCCTGCATATCGAAGTACTGGCACCCGACCGATTTCTATGCCTGCAGTACGACCTGGCTCCGCCTGCGGTCGTGGACATCATCAAGAGGCAGAGCGCCGAGACCGGCCGCTCGGCCGGGAAGCCCCAACTGAGCGTCGAGGAGTTGCTCGGGTGTCTTACAGAGGTTGAATGGTCAGGGTTACGGCGGTTCTGGGTCGAGGGTTAGACCGGTGTGGGTGAGAAAGCTGGTCAGGAGGTCGGGGCGGTACTGGATGCGCTTGAGCCGGTTCTTCACCACCGCGGCGAGGTGGTCGACGCCGGTCACGGCGAGGTTGCCCAGGCTGCGTTTGAGGTGTGACCAGACGCCTTCGGTCGGGTTGAGGTCGGGGGCGTAGACGGGTAGCTGGATCACGTGGAGCCAGTCGCGGTTCGCGACAAGTTCGCGCATGGCGACGCTGACGTGGGTGTTGAGGTTGTCCCAGATCAGCACGATCGGCGCCTTGAGGTACTGGTGAGCGGCATCCAGCAGGGCGGCGTAGTCCGTCTCGGCGAAGCTGCGCCGCTCGCCCTTGCGGGGACGGTGGACCTTCACCCGGTACAGCAGGCGCGTTCGTTGTCCGGGCTTGACGCAGACCAGCCCGGCCACCGAGATGCGGCCGGAACCCTTACCGGACACCGGGATCACCGGTGTCCGCCCACGTGGCGCCCAGGTCCGGGCCTTGGACGGCCGAAGCGTGTGACCTGCCTCGTCCTCGAAGCAGATCCACGCGCCACGCTCGGCCGCCATCATTTTGCCTGCGGCCACACCTCCCGCCGCCAGGTCGCGATCGCCGCCTCGTCGCGTTCGACCGGCCGATGCTTGGGCACCTGTGGGCTGAACCCGATCCGGTGCAACAACAACGACACCCCGCGCAGGGTGTACCGCTGCCGGAACAGCCGGACGATCAACTCCGCCACCCTGGCCAGGGTCCAACGCTGGTCCTCGGCCCAGCCGTGCGCGGCCGGCCCCTCCTCCAACGCGGCGGCAAGCTGGTCCAGTTGCTGGCCAGTGAGCCGACACGCCGAACCTGAAGGACCCTTCGACGCCAACCCAGCCGCACCGTCGGCCAGCCACCGCCGCCGCCACACGTAGACGGCGTTGTGCGACACCCGCAACCGCCCGGCGATCTCCGACACCGACACGCCCTGACTCAACAGCGCCGCCGCCTGCAACCGCACCGCCTCACGCCGGACCCGACCCTCGGCCGTCAGCCCACCACCATCCGGATAGCGCACCCGAACCAAATACGCCATCCACCGGCCACGATCACGTCGACACGCCGCATCAACCACACCCTAACCCTGACCATTCAACCTCTGTAGCAACGGCGGCGCCCCTAGTTTCGTCGAACACATCCAAGGCCACCTAGCAGCAGCGAAGCTCCGACCGCGCTCCCCGAAGGCGCCCGCTCCACGTCTCGTCGAGTCGTAGCGCCGACTGGACAGGCCGCCCATTCCCCCGCTAGGACGCAACGCGAGCGGCCGCAGAACCGATGTAGCAGTGCCCGGGTGCAGACTGTGAGCTGTAAGAACGCCACACGTCACGGGCCAAGATCAATCCGCGGATAGTCCGTAGACAGCGACAAACGACGGCTCCAGGCCGCACACCACTACACAGGTCGAGTGATCGACGCGGAGGCGTATCCGCAGTTCAGATGGCGTTCTGACTGATCTTCGAAGTGCCCCCGGCAGGATTCGAACCTGCGACACACGGTTTAGGAAACCGATGCTCTATCCCCTGAGCTACGAGGGCGCGAGGGCCTAGTCTAGCGACCTGGGGGTTCACCTGGGGTGGCAGGGAGTGGCCCGCGTTCACCCACGTTCCCCAGAACCCCGTTCGCCCAGCCCAGGACCACACCCGGAGCACACGAACCCCGGTTTGCGACCGGCGGTCGGCCATGGTGACCCACGTTGGCACCGGTTCACCCCGGTTGGCATCCGCTGGAGAGCACACACCGCGCACATCACCGAAGATCATGTGCGGCTGTCCGCTCCCCCGGCTGGGCGCGGCCTCCCACGGCGGATTCCGGCCAGGTCGCGATCAGCCGCGCGGTGGCTGGTCGTCGTTGTCGCGGGTCAGGTCCGTCGGGTCGAGGAAGACGACGTCGACGTCGCCCACGGATGACGGGTCGAAGCCGCGCCGTTCGTCAGCGGGTCACCCGCGCTCGGCTGGCTCATGGGGTGATGGGGTCGTCTATGCCGTAGTGGCTCCACCAGGTAGGCCGGTGTCTGCGGAGTGTGCCCCCGACGCGGGTCAGCAGGAGCCAGTTGCCGTTCTGGACCAGCGCCGCGTCCTCCTGCCGGGCGGCCAACACCCGGGCCACGGCCTGCATCATGTTCGGGATGCCCTTGTCGACCAGGTCGTCTGCCCGCATGGAGAAGTCGATGTCGACGTACGTCTCCGGCTCCCACTCCCAGCGGGCACCGTCGTCGGCCTCGGCATCGAAATAGCCCTGGCTGCCTGAGGAGATGGTCAGCGCGTACCCGCGGGTGTCGTAGAGGCGGGCACTGAGCAGCCGTGGGTTGGTGCCGCTCGGCCTGGGCTTCTCGGCGGGTTCGGCTGCCACGAGATCAGCCACGTGGTCTAGGGGCAGGTCACCGCCCAGGGTCAACCTGAACTCGACAGCCATCTCTGCGCCTCTCCTCAGTCTCGACGGACGATCTGCACGATCGCGCCACTCGGCGTTACCGCGACGAGTTCTTTCAGCCTCTCGACGGGCCAGGTGTCGAACTGTGTCCGCAGGGCCGCGAGGTCTCCGTGCCAGTCGTGCAGGTTCAGCACCACGCGTTGGGTCTGCTCCTTGTCGACCTTGGCGCGGACCTCGCTCCAGACACCCCGCACCGGCTTGCCGAGAGTGGGCGAATAGCAGTCGAACACGTGACCTTCGATCAGGTAATCCGGGTCTTTGTTCGGGTTGCCCGAGTCGCCGGTACGGAGCCGGGCGTCGGCGATCTCCTGCCTGGTGGGGTTCTGGTGGACCCGGTAGCTCTTGCTGGCGACTATATCGGCGCATTCGTTCTCAAGCTCCAACGGACGCCGCCCTTCGTCGTCCAACCTGGGTGGAATTCTGGTTCTCGGACCGGTCGGCGTCCCGCCCGGGACACCGGTTGGCTGTCTGGTCCAGGGCGTGCCGTGGTCGTGGTCAGCTGATGGGGTGTCGCCGGCGGCATGCGTTGTCGGCGGCGGGTCACCGTGCTGGGAAGGGGTGGGGCTGGCCGGTGGGTGACCGCCAGCCCCTGTCAGTTTCCCGACGACCCCAACTGCCGGGCCTGCGCGATCGCCGCCTCAACGGCCTGCCGGGCCCCGCCGGTGCGCGCAACGACCAGCACCAGGACCTGCTTGATGGCCTCCAACGCCTGCAGCAGCGGCCCGGGCTGCCCGCCCTGCAGGACCATGGCGACGAGTTGCTGCGCCTCACCGACTCCGGTGATGGCCCCGGCCGCCGCGTCACGAGCGGCGTCCACGGCGCTCTGCACGGGCGCCAGCCCGGCGATCGTCTCCTGCGGGGTGGCCTCGTTCGGCACCGCCGCGGTGGCCTTCGTCGCCTCACCGATCGACCCGGCAAGACTTCCCAGGCCACCCTGGATGCCCGTGATCGCGGTGCGCACCCGCGCCACACCCGCCGCTACAGCGACGAAGCCCGCGCCCGCGGCCCGCAACGCCACCTCCTGCGCCTGACTGTCGGCGGCGGCTGCCAACCCCTGCGCGCGCTCGACTCCGGTCATCAATGCGCGGAGTTCACCGGTGATCTTCTCGATGTGCGACACGTAGCCGGCATCCCCAATCGATGAAAGTGGAAGTGCTCGACAGCTGAACCTACCGGGCTCCTTGCGAGGCCACCAGACAGCGGCGAGGCGGTCAGCACCGCAGACAGCCGCCGCGATGCGAACAGCTTCACGGGTGTAGAACGTTACGACCGCCAGCTACGGCAAGGAACTCGCCCGGAGCCGTGCAGAACTGCAGGCGTAGCAGGCGGCCAGCCATCGGCGTCGTCCGACAACCAACAGCGCATGCTCCAGGAAGTCGGCGTTGGGAGGCTAATTGTATTGCCAAGACGGCACAGCTACCGGGTCGCCGATCCTGCAATGCGGCGGCGAAAACAGTGGACGTCCACAACGTGCATGCCGGCCGCGTCGGCCGCTTGAATGCCTTCAGGCGAGTCCTCGTAAACGAGACAGGTCGAAGGTGCAGCGCCCAGTCGGTGTGCGGCGAGGTGAAACAATTCCGGATCGGGCTTCCCGCGCTCGGCATCCTCTCCGGCTACCACATGGTCGAACAAACGCCGCAGGCCAGTGGCTTCGAGGCCGGCTTCGACGACCCTACGAGCGCCTCCTGATACGATAGCCAACGGAATTTCTCCATGGAAGCCCATCGCGAGTTCGACAACTGGAACGTAGACTTCCAGGCCGGAAGTCCTCTCGATAATCCGATCGATACAGTCGGCAACGATGGATTCGACTGGCGCAACGATACCGGCGACTCCAGCAAGCTCGGAGATTAACTCGCTCCCAGAAGTGCCTATTCGAGCGGTATAGAACTCTTCCCGGAGATCGAGCCCCCATCGCTCACAGGCTTGAGACAGCGCGCGAAAGTTGATTGGGTGGCTGTTGACGAGAGTTCCGTCCCAGTCGAAGAGCACCGCTCGGTAACGATAAAAGTCGACCGGCGGATAACCGTGATGACAAGGTTCCTGCGGCGAGCAAACAACTTTTACTGAAGGCTCACCTCCGACTGGCCCCAACATAACTTCTCCAAGCTGCGCGTAGTTGGCCGGACGCACGATTCCCCCGTAGCGAACCTAAGTTAGGTATGGTCATTGGCGCAGGCTCTCAGGTCCCTTAGGTAACGCTGAGCAGCCGCCATATCTGGTGGAGCGGCGGTGATCGACGACATGAGACGACCGAGCAAGTGGACGCGACGGTAGATAGTCAGCGCTTGCTCGTTGAACGCAACCCCTTGATCATCAAGGAGATCGACCAGTCGAGCTGGACGGATTCCAAGCGCATAGCCGATTCTGGCGTAGTCGAGGTCCGGGTCGCCGTAGATGGCCAGTTCCCAGTCGAGTCCCGCGATGCCGCTAGGACCTTCGAGGAAGTTGCCCGGCTCTGGGTCATTGTGCAACAAGGATGGCACGGGTGGTTCGGGTAGCCGCAGATGGGTAAGGGCGTCTGCGGTGCCTGCGCCCTCGTGAAGCCCTTGGCTGACGAATGCTTTTCGGTAAGAGATCAGGCGCTGACAGACATAGTCGTTCCATCGTGGCAGGAGCGGCGCACAGAGCCGGCCAAAGCCAGGCCCGCCGAGCTCATGGACAGATCGCAGGTACGCAATTATTCGTCTTGCCGCTTCTTCGGTTCCGTCCGCCGTCGATCCGCGCAGCCTACTCATTACAAGAAACTTGCGACTGCCGATTCGACCGGAGCCCCGCTCGGACGGCGCCAATATGCGAGCGTCGTCGAGGCGCCGAAGAGCATCCCTTTCGTTTTGGGCTCGCCATGCTTCGCGGTACATCTTGATTACGACACCCGGTAGGATTAGGAGCCGATTGTTCGCAGGAATCGATCTCATGTCCGCGGCAGTGCGTCCAGCCGATCCTTGATGGCTGCCGTCACGGTCCGATACGGAGTGTCAGTACCGAAGCGGAGGTCCATGCTGGGTCGGCGTGCAAGCGCGTCGAGAACATCGGCCGAATTGACGCCCTGCTTATCGGTATTTCCGTGGCGGATACTCAGCCAGTCGCACACGTAGATGTCGTCCCCGGGTGACATGCACTGAGCCGCCAAGAGCCTCCGAGCTCGGCCGAGTGGAGTCAAACAGGAGTCGATCTTGTGGTTACCGTGGATAACCTGTGGAAAGACAATCAGCTCCACTGCCGCACTGGATAACAGCGGCGTGCCCGTGCGCTCACGCCACTCCTCGGGCAAGATGTGCAGCTTGTTGCTCCCCTGGAAGCTCTGCCAGTCCGAGCCAGATGCCGGCTTGGGACGTGCAAGGTTCCACCGGCTGGCGTGGCTCAAGCCGAGTGCGCTCAGTGTTCCGCCGTTGAGTCGAATGGGTCCGGGCATCGCGACGGCTCGCGGAGCGGCATCCGGAGATATCGCGATCATGGTGCGGTCGTTGGAGAGGAAAGCTCCGTCGTCGGCAGCAGCGACGGCGAGGGCGAGGCTGGACTTGCCGGCGCCGGAGTTGCCTACGAACAAGATGCCGCGGCCGTCGATGGTGGCAGCTGAGGCGTGTAGGCAGACCCAGCCGTCGTTCTCGGCCCGCCGGTAGCCGATCTCGCGGAGGTGCCGGGCGGCATTCATCGCCGCGTCCGTATCGTCGACCGTGATCACGGTGTAGCCGTCGGCGTGGCGAGCGACCACCTGGGGGGCTATCGCCGCACCGGTGTCGGTGACGAGCACTGGGCCGGCAGCAGTTCGATGCCACCTGGCCGGGGCCTGGGCATGCATCTTGACATCCCGTGAAACACCTCTGGCGCGTAGGCGGACGCGTTCGGCGAGCGCGGTGACGCGGTTGGTGGGCAGGGCGATGGTTCGCATCGTCATGGTGGACGAGATGGCATCGTCATGCGCGTTCCACAAGGAGCTGCCAGGGGTGAACAGGCTCCTCGTGTACCTCGCTGCTGTGCTGGACGACGCACGGAGCTGAATGGCCAACCCACTGAGCTGCACAGTGACGTCTTCCCTACACCAGGTGTCGAGCGCGGCGGGCGCGTCGCGGCCCGCCAGTACGGCGTCGAGTACGGGCATCACTCGATCATTCACAGTCATCGTTCCGCCCGTTGTTGAGGAAGTGCTCGACCTTGCTCTGGCCGAATCGGGTATGGGGAATACCGTGGGCTGCGAGCGCATCGGCGACCGCGTCCGCTGTCGATTCCACGGCCCGGCGGACCGGCGGAGAGCCGATGGTTGCGGCGGCTGTGGTGAGGCAAGCTCCGTACTCGATCTCGACCTGCTGAAGCGTTCCCAGGTATGGGGCGAGGGTGCTTGTGTCTACTGTGATGGTTGACCAGTGGCCGTCCTGGTCCATTGGTGACGGAAGGTCCCAGGTGCTGCGTAGCAGCTGACCGACCTTGTCGAGAGGCCTGTGACCGAGCGCGTCGCCGACGAGGGCCAGAGCGTGTTCTTGGTCGGTTGCCGGACGGATCCGCTTGTGGAGTTGACCATCACGGAGGAACTTTGCCTTCGCCCACCAACTGCCGTCAGGGCGCGGCGTCAGTGCGGCGTACTCGCGCGGGCTGGAGCCGGCTGGCCGGTAGATCTCCGATCGCAGGATTCGCCGGTAGATGATGCTGTCGGATACGGGCGTTCCGATGGTCGACAAGTGCTCCAACAGGATACGGGCGACAGCCAGCGGGTTGATCTTCGCACCGAGGGTGATCTTGGTTTCGACTTCTGGACCTTGCGAGGGCCGTCTCCCGGGCCTCGGTACAGGGAAGTTCATTCCGGCCCGCTCGCCGACGAGGGCGTGAGCCCATCCGGTGACGTCGGTGGGCACGCCGGTTGGCATCTGGGTGTAGTAGTGGAAGGCGACCAGCACTGCCGCGGCGGGACGCCACTGCGTGGTGGCGTAGAAGGTGGCCTGCCCCGTCGCTGCATCGACGTGGCAGGCCCACAACGGGACCCTGACGGCAGATACGTCGGGCAAGGGTTCCTGACCGTCGTCGAGCCGGCGCCACACCTGTTGGCGCAGTCTGCGTTCGTCGACGACGAGTAGAGGCCCGCCGGGAGGGTCTGGCATGCGGGTGAAGGCGATGTCCTGGTCGTTGGGACTGTCTGTGATGGCGGCGACGAGGAGCACGGTGTTCCCTTCGACGGGCTATACCCGGGTGAGGATGGCGCGCCACACGCTGCGTTGGCCCGGTTCGCCCGGACTGAGGTACTGCGTGACGTCGCCGCACACTGACAGACCCGCTCCGAGGAGAAGGCTCTCCAGGTCGTCGGGCGTCAGCAGGGTCATGTATTGGCCGTTCGGTAGGACGTAGACGTCGTCGCCGAGTGAGTCGAGACATGGGTCGAGGTGCCCGGCAGTGAATGTGTTCAGCGACAGAGAGCCTCCGACGGCGAGGACTCGGTGCAGCTCACGCAACGCGGCCCCGAGGTCGTCACGGTCATGAAGGTTGTGTAGGACACCGTGGCAGACGACCAGCGAGGCCCGTTGATCGGCAACGGGCATGTTGGTGACATTCGCACGGGCGAGTGCGACACGCGGCCCGGCGTGGTGGTCGCGGGCCTCATCCAGCATGCCGGGATGCAGATCGATGGCCAGGACACGGAAGCCTGCAGCCACCAGACTGGGCAAGTTCCGGCCCGTACCGCAGCCTACGTCGAGCGCAACGGCGCCGTCAGGTACGGGACTGCAGAGCAGGTTGGTCAGGTAGACAGGCGCCGAAAGTGCAGCGAAGGCTGAGACCGTGTTCGGATCGTTCCAGTAGTTGCCGGTAGGGGCCGGTCGTACACTCGTCACGATTGAGCTCCGTTATGGAGGCTGTAGCCGCTGTTGGCCGGCCGGCAGCGCAGGGTCCTCAGTCCCGCGTCCGCGAACGCCTGCTCACACGGGCCCGGAGTACGTGTAACGGCGCAGAAGGTGGGGCCGACCGAGGAAAGGGTAAGGACGTCAGCAAGCAGGTCACTGAAGATGTGTTCGAGTTTCGCGGCGGTGATGAGGAGATCTGGATGGGAGAACGCGCAGTTGGCGATGCTTCCCATCCGAAAGCGGTAGTCGAAGAGTAGGTGCCCCAGCGGGCGCAGGTCACCGTCGATGAGGGCGGGCCAGGCGTCGTGCAGGAGGCGATAGGCGATCTCAGGTCCGTGTGTGCGGCCGGTCGTGATGAATCCATCGAAATGCCGTGCCTCGGCTGCGAGGCTTGCTCGTGCGTCCCAGTTCAAGGGTTCATGGGGCATTCCCAGCACGATGTGCATGCCGTCGGGCAAGGGAGCCTGCAGCAGTGGCACCTGAGCGCCGGCGATGACCTGGACGGCGCCGGGTATGAGCCCGGCGGCGGCGGATCCGCCCAGACATTGCACAGGCAGAAGGTGGTGGAGGTCTTCGTCGATCTCCTCGCCGTGATTGCGGGCGAGGAACCTTACGAGCCGGCGAGCGGGGATGGGACGGCCATAGATCTCGTTGACTGCCGCGGCCACGGCGGCTATCTGACCGCTGCTGGAACCGAGCCCGATGTGGGCGGGCAGGTCCGGGGCAGTGGCCCGGACGCGTAGGCGCTCATGGACCCCAAGCACCGTGCGGATCAGTAACGCCGCATGTCGGGCCAGGACGGGATGGGCGCAGTCAGATGTCGTCTGGACGGCGGGACCGTCGTCGACGATGCTGACCTCTACGTGGCGTGGCAGGTCGCACGCCACGAGCAGTTCACCGGCGAGGTAGGTGCCGTCCCCGTTCGGCACGATCTTGCTGGAGTCCAGAGCCATGGCATTGACCCGGCTCGGATAGGCCACGCGGACGCACGTCGTGACGGGCTGCGGTGGAGTCGTCGGGCTGGCAGGCAGCGTGGACCGCACTGCGCCGAGGGGAAACGTCGGGAAGTCGGTATCGATCGAGCGGCTGTTCACGCGGTGCTCCCAGGGTCGAGGAGGATACGGGCGCGCTTGGTTACGGCCACGAGTTGATCGAGGGCGTCAGTCGTGTAGCCGCCGCTGCCGAGAGCACCTTCATCGCGTATTGCCATGTTGGCCTGGGCGAGTTGGCGGTGTGGCAGGCGGAACCGCAGCAGATCGTCGATGAGCAGGCCGGTCGCGGTGCGCAGGTGCGGGTATCGGTGAGCGAGTCGCGCCAAACCCGGGTTGCCACGGGCCTGGTCGATGAGTGCGCGGTGGTGTGGCGGCAGGTAGATGACGTTGTCGTCGACGTATTGCTCGAACCAGCCGGCGAGCTCGCCGGTGACCGCCTGGTTGAGCAGTACGACATCGATCACGAGCAGGGGCATCTGGGCGCCGCCAGGCGCGTAGTAGGTTTGCCCGGCGATGGTGAGCGCTGGGAAGTAGGGGCGCAGTCGGCCGGTGAAGTACTGCGGCGTCAGGTGACGTTTGACGGTCACCAGGTGGGCGGCAAAGGTTCGCAGGTGATGGTGCACAATCGCGGCGGCGGCGTTGGCTTCGTGTTGGTCGGCGGCCTCTGGCAGGTAGCGACAGCGCTCGATTGCGGCGTCGAGGCCGCAGCTGGCTGCGGAGACCTCGTTGATGAAGAGGTGCTCGCCGGGCGTGTCAGTGAAGGAACGCCGTCTGGGTCCGCGGGGGTTGCGGGTGCTGTATGAGTAGACGGTCTCACGTGGCACCTCGTCGGCGATGTTGCCTAGGTGGAGCATCGCCGCTTCGACCACAGGTGGTGCGAGGCCTCGGCCGGTGTGGCGGGCGAGCGAGGCGGTGAGCATGCCCAGGTCACGCAATGCCGCCCGAGCGGGGGCAGCGTCGCGGATTCGGGTGGCAGCCTGGCTGAGGTGTACGGCTCGGGTGTGCAGCCATGCGGTGTCGGCCGCGATGTTGGCTTGGGGCAGGGACCGCATTACGGCGTCGGCGCCGAGCGGGTCGAGCGTTGTTATGCTCGCGTCGAGACCATGGGTGACCGTCATGATTCTCCCAGTTGTCCAGGTGTGCCCCGAGGTGATCAATCAGCGGGTTGGTCGTCGCGGTAGCTCCACACCCGGCTGGTGCTGGCGCCATCGAGGTAGGCGAGCACGGGTTCGATCTCGGGCCGTGCGGCCGTGGAGGTGGCCAGGATCTTCTTGGCTTCGTCAAGCGGTAGCAGGACAGCGCCGATGACCTTGCCGTCCGGGTCATGTACGGCGATGTTGCCGTCCCAGTCGGTGCAGTCGAAGGTCAGGACGACTGTGGACGGGTACCGCTCGGTCGTGGTGTTGACGAGGTAGGCCAGCGGGCCGACCGTGGCCAGGCGCAGACCGGTCTCCTCCTGTACCTCGCGAATGAGGGCCTCGGTCAGCAGTTCGCCGCGTTCGACGCCGCCGCCGGGGATAGACCAGATCTCCTGTCCGTCGCGCTGCTCTTGCACGAGCACGATGTGGTCGTCGCGGCGGAGTAGGGCGGCGACAACCTGCACGCCGGGGCCGGCGACCGGTGCGGGCGCTGGGTTGGTGGGTTTCGTGGCGGGCATGTTCACTCCAGTTCGTTTCGCAGGGCCGCGACGCATCCGGGGATCTGGGTGCTGTCACGGACTCGCCAATACAGGACGTATGACAGGTGGATGACCAGGCGGTAGAAGGAGAGGCGGTGCTCGAACATCGGGTCGGCTGGCTGGCCTCGCTGGCGCCAGTAGGCATCCAGCAGGAGCCGGCGGTCCTCGCCCGCGGGCAAACACCATCGGTCGATCTTGACGAAGTCGCTGACGTCTTCGGCAATGGTGGCGTGATCGAAGTCGAGCAAGGCGATCTGACCGCCAGGTCGGATAAGGATGTTATCCGGGTGGATGTCCTGGTGGGTGTTCACCATCGGGTGGTCACCGAGCATGTCGGCCAGGACGGTGCCGCGGCGGCGGGCAACCTCTTCAAGGTCGGAGGGAATCAACTGATCTCGTCCGAGACGATGAAGCAGGTCGGACAGGTGGCGAACGCGGGAGGCGGGTGTCGCGGGGACGGCGATGGTTGACCCGTTGTGCAGCAGCGCGATCTGCTCTGCCAGGGCGGGCCATAGGTTTGCAGTGATGGCGTCGGTGCGGCGGGCTTCGGTGAACGTGCGGCCGGGGAGCCACTCTTGGAGCAGGAATGGCCCGAGGTTCGGGTCCCTGCCGAGCCGCAGGACCTGCGGCACTTTGACACCGCGTGTCGCGGCGCCAATCATGGCGTCGGCCGTCTTCTGCAGGTGGGCCTCGCCCTCCCGGTTGTTGAACTTGAGGAGGTAGGAGCGATCGCGGCCTGTGACGTGCCAGCAGGTGTTGAAGCGGCCTTGGGGAAGACGTCGGACACTGATGACTTCGGCGTCCGAGGCGAGCCGGCGAGCGGCAGCGCGGTCGAGCATCGGCGTCGTCATCGGCCTGCTCCGGCGATGGCGAGATCGGTGGGCAGCCCGTCTCGGATGAACACTTCGTAGACACTCTCGGCGAACTCGACGACCTGTCCGACGCAGAGCTGAGATGGATCGCGGACGTCAAGGCGAGGCAGAGCATGGTGCAGGCATCGGCCGAGGTTCCAGGGTGCGGCGAGTTCGATGGCCTCGGTGCTGGGCTCGGTCAGTGGGGTGAGTGCCAGGTGTAGGGCAGTCGCGGTGATCCGGCCCTCAACGGTGCATAGTCCGACGTTCGCGGAACGGGCGGCAAGTACCGTGCCCACGCTAGTCGGTGCGAGAAGTTCGGGCAGGTAGGCGGTGCCCTCCCAGGTTCGACCGGCCTCGATGTCGACCTCCGTGTCGAAAAACCGGTTCGGAAAGCGCCGCAACTGCTCACGGCGTAGGTGTGGGCGTCGGGGCAGGAGGACGTCAGCGTTGTACCGAGCGGTACGAACCGCGGGCGGTGCGGCGCCATCGATGAGGCGGACGGTCAGCTCCGCAGACGTGTCGATGGAGAAGGAATAGTCGTCACCACCAGGACGTCGGAATCCTGCCGCGTCCTTGCCGATCTTTGCCGTGATGGCGGCAGGAAAGACCTGCAGCTCGTCCGATCCACGCGTGCCCAACGCCTTGTACTCGGCAGAACGGAAGGTGCCATCTGCCTCGAAGTTCAACAGCACGCGAAGCGAGCCCGACAACACGATGGTGGCGTGGATCGCTCCTACCAGCGATAGTTGCTGCTGGTGACGGTCGAGGACCTCCAAGAAGTAGCGGTCGGTCCGCACGCCCAGCAGTTCGTTCGTGAACGGATCCTTGAGGTCGGGGGCATACACCCACAGCGGGCCGCCTTCACGCGCCTGACCCCACAACTTGTCCTGCATCTGCTCGCCAGTGAAGCGGCGTTGGGTGAAGGTGTGGAACGAGTAGCCCGGCGCGGCGGGATCGCGTCGCCCGTCGGGGTGCACGACGAAGTGGCGGAAGCAGTCGGTGTGGTTGCGGACTCCTGCCACCACCTCCGACGTGATGCTGCGGCTTTCGCCGCTGGCGGCCACTGCCTCGCGGGCGTGCACGACGCCTTGGGCCAACCGGGCGGCGAACGTGGTGATCTGCTTGTTGGTCAGGGATGGGGACGCATAGAAGTGGTAGAACAAGCGCCGCTCGCCGCCGCCTCGAGGATCCGGGAGTGTGAGCGGGACGAGCCGGTAGCTCGCGCAAAGGTCGGAGGGCAACTCTCCGCCGGGGTGGCTGAAGGCCGCGGAGACGACTGGTGCATGCGGAGCGGTCACCAACACAGCGTCGGGGTCAGCTGCCGTGATGGCCGCAGCCAGCTGGTCGCGGCGGTCGATACACTGAGCAGCGATGGCGCGGTAGCCGCTGCGACCCAGGATGTGCAGGGTTGCCCAAAGTGCAGCCGCGGTAGCGCCGGGGCGCGAGCCGAGGACGGTCTCGTCCGGGATCCGTGTATGGGGATCGATTCTGGTTACGTGTTCGAGCAGTCCCTTTCTCACGAGCAGAGCCCCACACGAGTACGGCATGAGGCCGGCCTTGTGTGGGTCGACGGCCATGGCATGCACACCGGGGTTACGAAAGTCGAAAGGAAGGTCGGGAGCGGTGAAGGGAAAGACGAAGCCGCCGTGAGCAGCGTCCACGTGAAGGAAACACCGGACGGCTCCCGGCTTCTGGAGAGCGAGGTCACGGAGTTCGGCGGCGATCTCGTCGACAGGATCCGAGAAGCCGCTGTTGTAGTAACCGGCGGTGGCCACCACGACGATGCCCGTCACACCAGCGCCGAACGCATCGGCTGCAGCCTGCCGGACCTGCTGGCGGGTCATCGTCCAGGACGCGCCTGGCGCAAGCCGCACCAGATCCAGGTCGAGAACCTCTGCGGCCTTCGCGACGGACGCGTGGCAGAGGTCTGAGGTGATCACACGGACGCGGTGCCCCGCGGTCCGGAGGAGATTGCGGGCGATTCGCAGCGCGGCGAGGGTGGCCTCGCTCGCGCCGCTGGTGAGATGCCCATCGGTGGCTCCCGCCCGGTAGAGACCGGCGAGGATGGCCAGCGATTCCTTCTCCAATCGTCTGGTGCCGGCCTTGCCTTCCCCGAAGCGGGTGTGCACGCCCACGTTGTTCGTGTTGACCGCACACCAGTCGCTGAGCGTCCGGACGGCTTCCGGGTGTGGCGCAGCCATGGCGAATCCGAGCCTGGTCTGCTCGGCGTCGTCCCACGCGGGTATCTCGCTCTTTGCCTGTGCCAGATGCTCCTCGATGAGGGTGCGACTCCAACCGTCCTCGGGGAAGTCGCTGGGCACCGCCCAGCCGACGTCGAGATCACCCATGATTGTGTCTCCTCGGGATCATCGGGCGGTCTCGCCCATGTGATCGGTCTTGGTGAACCGAAGGTCGCGACCGGTGACCGCAGCCCTGATCGCCCGCAGGCCCAGCAGCCATGGCCCAAGCGCGCTGACTGCGGGTTGTACCGCGAAGGTGGCAATCGATCCCAGGCGTGCCGGCTGCTGCCACGTGGCGTCGGCTCTGCCTGGTGTTCGGAAGTCGCGGAGTAGCCGGCCACGCAGCCGATACGCCACGATCGGTTCGATGACCGCCGCAGTCAGAGTGGCCGTGGCCAACAGCCTGAACTGGCGACGGGCTGCCAGGTGCGCGGCAGCAGCCGTCACGATCGCTGGTCCCAGGGCCCAGGCAGCACCGTCGGCCAGTGCGCGGGCCGCCAGCAACCGCTGGCCGGCGCGGGAGAGTCGGGTAGGCCTCGCCGCCGCGAAACGGTAGTCACGACGGGTGGCAGCGTTGGCAAAGGCCACGCTGCTGAACGCGCGGGCCATGGCGGCCACGCTCTGGTACGGCTCCACGATGTTGATCGAGGGCAGTACGGCTATTGGCTCACCGGCCATGCTCAGGCGGTGGCCGACCGCAAGATCGTCGTGAGGCTCCTGGAAGAATCCAACCTCTTCTAGCTTGTCGCGGCGCAGGATGAGTCCGGACCCGACGCCGTACACCATGGGACGAGCGATGGTGGCCAGCATTCGACGGCTACGTCCCGGCGCGCACCAGCCGGCCACCTTGATCCGCCGGTATTCGATGCCCAATGTGCGCCGGAAGGCAGCGAGGTCCTGCCCCGACATCGCTGCCGAACGCTTCCCTCGAGTGCCGGCGTGGAATGCGGGCAGCATCGGCTGCTGCATCATCGCGGGCCGGCCGACTGCAGCCCGCGCGACGTGGGCACGCAGGCGGGCGTCGGGAACCGCGTCGGCGTCGAAAACTGCGATGTACTCCTCGCCGTTCGCTGGAAACAGTCGTTCCAACTCTCCGACGGCGTAGTTGAGTTGTGACGCCCTGCGGCCCTGGCCCGGATACGACACGACGTGGAAGACCTCACGGCCCAGCTGTTCGTTGTGCCGGCGAGCCAGGTCACGGCAGAGGTGCTCGGTAGTCTGCTGCCCTACTGGTGTCTGGGTGGCCTCGCGCGCTGCAGTGACGACCAGCACGCGCAGCTGAGGCCAGTCCGCCGCCAGCTGCAGGAAACACGCCAGGGAGCGGGGCATTACCGTCTGCTCTCGCAGAGCGGGGATGACCACCGTCAGGTCGGGCCCAACATCGATCGGGGTGTTCCCGACTCGAGATGCATCCGTCCGAAGCGACCGCGCGGACCAGACCATGGAAGCGGTCATGTAGACGCTGCGCACGGCGTACGCGCCGATGAGTATCCGGCTGATCGAGATCACGGCGTCTCCTGTTCGACGAGGCCCAACTCACGGAGGCACCTCTCCGCGTCCTGGAAATAGCGGGGTTGAGCCTGCGGGCGGCGGCTGAGTATCCGGTCGCGGGCAGCCATCGCTGTCCAGCCTTTCGCGCGCAGGATGGCGTACGCGGCAGCTGGGGCGCGGTTGATCCCGCTTGCACAGTGGCAGTACAACCGCGCACCGCTCGCCGCCAGGGCCAGTTCAGCGAACGCTATGCATGTGGCGTACCAGGCGGTGCCACGGGACCCGCCATCATCCTCGGTCGGCGCTGAGTGCCACACCAGCCTGCCGCAGAGAGCGGCAGGGTTGCGTCCACGGGAGTGGTGTACGACTTGCCCGTGATGGGCGTGTTGCGTAGATGAGAGACGGCCATCGCGTCGATCCTTCAAGACGACCAAGTCAGAGAAGGAAGAAGAGGACGCGATGGCCGCTTCAGCGAGTGTGAACCCTGTTGACCTGCTGCGCGAGCAGATCGAGGGCGCGTCGCCTGATGTGTTGCAGGCGATGGTGAAGACGTTCGCGCAGGCGTTGATGTCCGCCGAGGCGGACGCGGTCTGCGGCGCGGGATATGGGCAGCGCAGCGATGAGCGGGTGAACTCCCGCAACGGTTACCGGCATCGGGAGTGGGACACCCGCGCCGGGACGATCGACCTGGCGATCCCGAAGCTGCGGCACGGCAGCTACTTTCCGGAGTGGTTGCTCACCCACCGGCGGCGGGCCGAGCAGGCCTTGGTCTCGGTCGTGGCCACGAGTTACCTGCTGGGGGTGTCGACGCGGCGGGTGGAGAAGCTGGTCGAGCAGCTCGGGATCCGGCAGCTGTCGAAGTCGCAGGTCTCGGAGATGGCCGCCCACCTGGACGCGCAGGTCGAGGCGTTCCGCAACCGGCCCTTGGACTCAGGGCATTACACGTTCGTGTGGATGGACGCGCTGACGATGAAGGTCCGCGAAGCCGGTCGCACCGTCAACGTCCACGCGCTGATCGCTGTCGGCGTCAACGCTGACGGCCAACGCGAAGTCCTCGGCCTCGACGTCGCCTCCGACGAAGACGGCGCCGGCTGGCTGGCGTTCCTGCGATCGTTGACCGCCCGCGGCCTGTCCGGTGTCCGCCTGGTCATCTCCGACGCCCACGCAGGCCTGGTGCATGCCATCGGGGCGGCTCTGCCCGGGGCCTCGTGGCAGCGGTGCAGGACCCATTACCTGCGCAACCTGCTGACCAAGGTGCCGAAGTCCGCGCAGCCGTGGATCGCCACCCTCGTCCGGACGATCTTCGACCAGCCCGACGCCGACGCCGTCCGCGCCCAGTTCGACAGGGTCGTGACCACCATCGAAGCGAAGTTCCCGGCCGCGGCCGAGCACCTCGATGCCGCCCGCGACGACCTCCTGGCGTTCACCGGCTTCCCGCGTGAGATCTGGCGCCAGATCTGGTCCAACAATCCTCAGGAGCGACTGAACAAGGAGATTCGCCGCCGCACCGACGTCGTCGGGATCTTCCCCAACCGGCCGGCGATCATCCGCCTCGTGGGCGCAGTCCTGGCCGAGCAGACCGACGAATGGACCGAAGGACGCCGCTACATGGGCCTGGAACTACTGGCCAAAGCCCGCCTGATCACCGTCGACACCAGCCAACACGACACCGACCAGCCCGACGCGGCGCCGATCGCCGCATAGCATCAGAACGGATCACGCGATGGCCGTCTCTTACACCACCAGCGCGGACGTGACCGTGCAAGGGGTTGTTGGACCTGCTCGAGAAGGCGGAAGGATCTGTGCAGGTTCTGGACCCCCCAGAACAGGTGAGAGCGGCCTGGCGTCCACTCATCCATGCTTTGCGGTCTGGCGGACATGTGCCCAAGGGCTGGCATCTGGTTCACCGCGGCCGCAACACCGGTGACCTGGTTATTGAGCTACGGCGGGCCGCCACCCGAGCAAGCAGCATCACGCACCTGCCGCTTCGACGGCAGACGCTTCTTGGCCGCCCAGTAGCCGCTCGGGGTGATCTGCAGCCCGTGCTGACGCAGCACGCGGCAGATCGGCTCGACTCCACCGAAGCGGTCCCGATGCTCGTCAACGAACTTCACGAGCGTTTCGTAGGCCGGTCGAGCTCGGCCGCGAAGAAAGCCGACGCGGCCTTCAAGATCTCATTCGCCCGACGCAGCTCGGCGTTCTCCCGCCGCAACCGCTTCAGCTCCTCCGACGTCACCCCCGACCGCCCGCCATCGTCAACCTGCGCCTGCCGGACCCACTTACGCAACGTCTCGGCCGTGCCGATCCCCAGCCGAGCCGCCACCGCCGTGATCGCCGCCCAGTCCGACTCATAGTTCGGCCGCACCTCCGCGACCATCCGCACCGCCCGCTCCCGCAGCTCCTGCGGATACGGCTTCGTTCCTGCCATCTCTCGATCCTTCCCAAGCGGGGAAGTGATGTTCCCCGGGTTCGGTGGAGTCAGGTTGGTTGACTCGTCAGGCTCGTCACTCGTTGAGGAGAGACGTGCCGAGGAGATATCCACCCGAGTTTCGTCGTAAGGTCCTCGATCTGCTCAAGGCCGGCCGGTCGGTAGCGGAGCTGGTCCGTGACCTGGAGATCAGTGATCAGACGATCTACAACTGGCGCCGTCAGGAGCTGATCGACACCGGCCAAATGCCGGGCGTCACCTCCGCTGACCAGGCGGAGTTGGTTGCCGCTCGGCGGCGTATCGCCGAACTGGAGACCGAGTTGGCCGTGCATCGCCGCGCGGCTGAACTGCTCAAGGAGGTGGTGCCCCCAAAAGACCGGTACGCGGCCATCCAACAGATGGCCGCTGAGGGGCTACCCGTCGAGGTCTGCTGCCGTGTGCTCGAGGTTTCGGCGTCCGGGTACTACGCCTGGCGTAACCGGCCGCCATCGCCGCGGGCGCTGCGTCACGCGTGGTTGACCGAACAGATCCGTGCGGTACATCTGGCATCTCGCGGCACCTACGGGTCCCGCCGCGTGCATGCCGAACTGCGGCTGGGCCGTGGACTCGTCGTGGGCTATCACGCGGTGGAGATGCTGATGCGCCGCGCCGCCATACGCGGTCTGCCTGGTAGTCGCCGGCCCCGCCCGAAGCACCAGACGCCGACCGCGAGCGATCTGGTCAACCGCGACTTCACCCGATCGTCGCCGAACCAGTTGTGGGTCACCGACATCACCGAGCACCCGACCCGAGAGGGCAAGGTGTACTGCGCGGTCGTGCTGGACACCTTCTCCCGCAAGGTCGTCGGCTGGTCCATCGACGCCACCCAGACGGCCACGCTGGTGACCAACGCCCTGAGCATGGCCATCAGCAACCGCCAGCCCACCGGCACCGTGATCCACTCGGACCACGGAGTCCAGTTCACCTCATGGGCCTTCACCCGCCGGGTCCAGGAAGCCGGCCTTGCACCGTCGATGGGATCGATCGGCGACTGCTACGACAACGGCATGATCGAGTCGTTCTGGGGCCGGATGCAGACCGAGTTGCTCAACCGCCGGCGGTGGCGCACCCGCATCGAACTGGCCAACGCGATCTTCGAGTACCTGGAGATCTTCCACAACCGGCAACGCCGCCACAGCTCACTGGGCATGCTTACTCCAATCGAGTATGAAAGGCTCCACCCGATCGCCCTATCCGTAGCCTGACGCCAACCAACACGGCTCCGAGAAACCCGGGGAACATCAAAGTCTCTACAAGATCCGGGGCGGTTCACCAGACCCCTCACCGGCCGAGCCGTCCGGGTCAGCACAAGCACTTGACACGCCCGCTCGCGCATCTGAACTGGCCTCCTTGTGGGCAACCGTCCGTTCTGTCGGCACCTTCTTCGGCTTTCCCATCGCGGCCAAGCGGCCCTTTCAGCGAGAGCCAGGGGCTTGCTGCGACGCGTAGGTGCGGCAGAATGCGTGGATGGCCTTCAAGCGTCGGACGCCTACCCCAGTTGCGCCGGATGACCCTGTCGAGCTGTACAGGACTCTCTCCGAGACGAATAACGGCCCTGCGGCCTTGTGGCTGCATCAAGGTGACGTCCTGCGCTCATGGCACAGCGGCCACCGGGGAGATCCAGATGTGGCGATCGAGCTTCCGACTGGAGCAGGCAAGACCCTCGTCGGTGGCCTCATCGGCGAATACCAGCGCCGCGCTTTGAACGAACGGGTTGCATACCTGTGCCCGACGCGCCAACTGGCCCGCCAGACGGCTGCTGCGCTTAAAAACTATGGCATTCCGACTTCATTGCTGGTTGGCGCAGTTCCAACATGGAACCGAGCCGACAGGGCTCGCTATACTTCGGCGCAGTCCATCGCAGTCAGCACGTACGCCCATGTCTTCAACAGCAACCCCGCGCTCGACGATGCCCAACTCCTTCTCTTGGACGACGCGCACTCGGTGGAGAGCTATGTTGCAAGCCCATGGAGCCTGGAGATTTCGCGAAGCGAAAGCGCTTATGGACTCGTGCTTGCCGAGCTCAAGGACTCCCTCGACCCCCTTGTCGCAGCTCGGCTTCGTAACGAAAACCCGGATGGGCAGTTCCTTACTCGAACCTACCTTGCATCGCCAACCGGCGTCGCAGCACATGCCGAGAGACTAGAGGAGATCGTCAGGGCGGCATGCTCTGCCGAGACGGTCAGTAAGTCGGCACGATACGCGTACCAGATGCTTGCGGGTAAGCTGGATCGATGCCTCCTCTACGCCACATACAGTAGGTTGCTATTCCGCCCCTTGATCGCTCCGAGCACAGTTCATCCGGCATTTAGCAACCCAGCTCAAAGGGTCTACATGAGCGCGACCCTGGGTGACGGCGGTGAGCTAGAACGCAGTTTTGGGCGACGCAAGATTAAGCGCATCCCCATCCCGAAAGGGTGGGAGAAGCAGGGCACAGGCCGAAGGCTCTTTTGTTTCCCGGAACTCACCACCGATCTATCGGTCGTCAGGAGCGATCTGGGACCATGGGTAAAAGACGTCATTGCTAAGCACCGTCGGGCGGTGGTGCTCACGCCTGATGGTCGGACTGCGGCCAAGTTCACCGAACATCGTGTTCCTAAGGGCTTCGCCACGCTCACCGCGCAGGACGTCGAGGATGACTTGTCCTCTTTCACCACCAGCCCGGACGCGGTTCTGGTGCTTAGTAACCGCTACGACGGAATCGATCTCCCCGACGACGCCTGCCGACTCGTGATTCTCGACGGGCTCCCGGCCAAGGGTGATCTTCAGGAGCGATTCCTCTTCGAGGAGCTCGGTGCGCTCGAGGTCCTTCAGGAGCGCATCCGGGCTCGCATCGTTCAGGGCTCAGGACGCGCGACACGAAACGCTCGCGACTTCGCAACAGTACTGGTCCTGGGTGATGACTTGACGAGGTACATCGGTCGCGCCGATGTGAAGGTCGCAATGCGTCCGGAAATCCACGCCGAGGTTCAGTTCGGCTACGACAACAGCCTTGGCTGCCAGTCCTCCGAGATGGCCGAGAACATTGAGGTGTTCCAGCAACACGGCGCGGAATGGCGAGAAGTTGACGCGGATATCATCGCCCACCGCGACGCGCTCAGCCAGGTGCCACCTGCAGGCGCGGCTGAACTTCAGAGGGCCGCCGGCCGAGAGGTCGCGGCTTGGGAGGCCGTCTGGCAGGGTGAGTGGGAACGGGCGCTCGATCTCATCCGCCAGGTCCTCGACAACCTACGGGGAGGAAAGGCGCCCCAACGCTATGCCGCTCTCTGGCACTACCTTGGATCGTGTATCGCACGACGGCTCGCGATGCAGACCGGCGACGCAACATATGCCGAAGCGAGCGCAGCCTACTACCGCGACGCCCGCGCCGCCGGGCGAGGCACGAACTGGCTGTCACACCTGGCCGCACCCGTCGAAGAGGCCCAACAGGCAGAGCCGGCCCTGGTTGATCCGCTCGACGAGGTGGCTGTCTCGAGCATCCTCGCCCGACTGTCCACGCTCGGTAAGTCGAGTACGTTCGAGCCGGAGATGGAACGGATCCGCACTGGACTGGGCGAAACGCCCGCCAAACCCTATGAAGCTGCGCTTGTAGGCCTCGGCCACTTTTCTGGCGCCACGGATAGTGTTGGCAACGGCGATGCCGACGCAGCCCCCGACGCTACCTGGACGTTTGGTGATCTCATTTGGATTGCATGGGAAGCGAAGAGCGAGGCGAAACCCGAAGGGGAAATAGGAGCATCAGACGTTCGACAAGCCGGCGGTCACCTCCGCTTCGTGGCTGACAAGCGCGGCGAGGCCGCCCCCGGCGATTCGGTATCGCTGCTGGTGTCAGCCCAGCACACAGTTCACCCCGCTGCACGTGCCGTCGCCGAAAATCACGTATATCTCGTACGTCCGAGCGATGTGCTCGATCTCTTTGAGCGACTTAACTCGGCTTGGCGGATGCTACGAGCGATCTACTCAGCGGCCACAACAGGCGACGACGTTGTGAGAATTTTCAAGGCTGAGGGCGCACTACCTTCACAATGGCTTCCTCACCTGAGGCAAGTGCCAATAGCGTCACCCGAACCTGAGCAGCCTTAGGCGTTTCGCGACTGGGGGTTGGCCGGGTGAGGCCACGGGGTGACGGTGATCGATAACTGAGGAGGTCTTCGGTAAGTGGATCAGCGGGCCGACATGCCGCACCGCGATGCACCGGAGTCGATAGCGGCGCGACAGGCTCGCCATTGCCCGCGCCCTTCTGCACATCGCCGTGGTGTCACTGGCCACAGAGCGCTTCCGGCGCCGGCACAGTGCCGCCGGCGCTACGCAGCGGCGAACTCGTTTGCCGAGACGGTGGGCTGTCCGGATGATGCGAATGCCAACCGGTCGGCAGTGCAGGAGGCACGGTGCGCGCCACGTTGATGGATCGTGCGGACGGCGATCAGATCGACCTCATCCTGACGCATCCGGCGCACCAGGAGACCCTGCGCGCCTTGATCGATCTGATCCGGACATTACGCGCCTGCCGCTCTGCCGAGGAGTTGTACCACTTCCAGAGTCGGCTCCGTGGCATGGTCCTCGACACCGAGCAGCGTCGTTCCGCGATCGGCCGGCAGATCAAACGACTGGATAGGCACCGCAACCTCACCGCTGACGCGCCCGAACTCGGCACAGCCCTCGACCGCACCGACCGAGAATCCTGGGTGTTGGAAGGCGACGTCTACGAGCGGATCTGGCGCCAGCTCAAGTCGATCGCGGACGCACTCGCTTGGAGAGTCTTCGGATACCAGCGCAACATCATCGTGGCGCTGTCGCGCGCCGACGCTCCCGGCCCGATGTACGGCAAGACCGGCCTGGCCGCAGAGCTGGAGATCATCGAGACCGCGTGGCGCGAGAGCCAAGAGTTCGTGCTGCACCACGACCTGACCAACGTCATCCGTGTCGGCGACGTCACCGTCCTCGACCGTGACGGCTGGGCCTGGCTCCGCGAGATCAAGACCAACCAGCGGTATCGAGTTCCTGCCCAGGAGCGGCTGCTAGCCGACACCTCGCAGGTCCTCGCCGACGAGACCGGCACGTTGCCCAGCGGCTACGCACCAGTGCGCACCACCATCGACTACCGCACCGACTTGGCGGGCCTGCGTGACATCCTCGCCTTGGCGCATGCGCGGACGGGTATCGCCGGAGGCGTGGTCTCGTCCGGTCGCGCGGTCGTCGCGGCCAGTCAATTCACCGCCGCCGGCCGGTACACCGCGGAGGAGTTCGGCACTCGCTTCAACGCCGAACTCGCCCGGGTCCGCCGCCGCATCGGCGCCGACAACCCCGGGCACACGCTGACGCTGCTGAGCATCGACCAGGCCGGTCGTACTCTCGTGCGCCCACCCTGGGCGATCTACCCGATCGAAGCCGAGGTCGCGGCCAGCCTCATCGCCGACGGCATGTTCTTCGCCGTCTGCATGAACCCGAACAAGATCACCGACTCGCTGGCCAAGGCTGGTGTCGAAGCGTCCTGGCTGCAACGTCTCGACGGCACCGAGGACCCCTCGAAGCCGTTGTTGAACGTCGCCGTACGGTCGGGCAACCGGCTCTGGTCGACATCCCTGAACTTCGCCGCGATCGCGGAGTTGATGCTCGAGCTGATCGATCTCCGCACCTGGAGCCAGCAGGTCGCCGCGATGCTCAGCGGCGAGTTCGCTGCCGGCACGCGGCCCTGGCCGTGCTTCGCCAGAGAGGCCAGAGTCTGGGCCTGATTGCCCGGACGCCAGCTATTCGCTCGGTGCCATCGCCCGGCGGATCGGATCGGCTCGCGAAGTGGCAATGGCGCCGTCAGACAAGGTTGGGTTAGGCCGTTGTGATCAACGCTGAGCGTCTGTCGGAACCTGTCAAGTCAACTGAGACATCTTCTTGATTTGTTCAGCTTTGTGCTGCTGGCCGGGTGGGCACGGGTGGGCCGGTGGTCTGTTCGGGGTCGCTGTTGTCGGGTTTGTTGATCCATGCCCGTTCTGGGAGTCGGGGCGGTCGTGGACGGCGGCCGAACCGTTCGGGATGGGTGACCCAGGCGGCGTCGAGGGTCTGTTGCCGCTGTTCACGGATCTGTCCGGCGGTGCCGTGATGCACCGATGCCGGGGTGTGCAGGCCGATCCCGGAGTGCCTGTGTTCGTGGTTGTAGTAGGTGTAGAACGCCTCGCAGTGCTGGCGGGCGTGCTGGATCGACCCGAACCGGTCTGGGAAGCTCGGGTCGTACTTCAACGTCTTGAAGCTCGCCTCGATGTACGGATTGTCGTTCGATGTCTTCGGACGGCTGTGACTACGGCCGATCTTCAGATCGGTCAGCAGTTGGGTGACGGTCTTGCTGGTCATCGCGGCGCCACGGTCGGCGTGCACGGTCAACTGATCGGGGTCGACGCGTTCGCTGGCGGCCGCGTCAGCGATCAGCGCCTCGGCGAGCTGGCCGTCCTCGTGCGCGGCGACGAGGTGCCCGACGACGTAACGGGACCAGATGTCGATCACGGTGTAGAGGTGGAACCAGACGCCTCGGTCCGGTCCGCGTAGCTTGGTGATGTCCCAGGACCAGACGTGGTTCGCCGCGTCGGCCACGAGTTCGGGTTTGGTGCGGGCCGGATGGCTGGCCTGGCTGCGGCGTTCGCCGCTCTGCCCGGCAGCCCGCAGGATCCGGTACATCGTGGACTCCGAGCACCACCAGCGGCCCTCGTCGAGCTCGCGGGCCCACACCTGCGCCGGTGCCAGATCTTGGTAGTCGGGCCGGTTCAGCAGCTGCAGCACCTGCTCGCGTTCAGCCTCGGACAGCGCCGACGGCGGTGGCTTGCGCGTGGTCCGCGGCCGTGAGACCAGCGGTGGTGTGCGGTGTCGGTAGAGCGTCGCGCGGGAGACACCGGTCAGCCGGCAAGCCCCGGCGATGCCCCACGCCGGGGTCAGCGCCTGCTGTGCCTCGGCGAGGACGGGTTCGGCATCGGCGCGGTGTCCGCGCTCTCGGAGAGCAGTTCCAAGAGCGCGTGCGCTTTTCCCATGATCTGCAACGCGGTTTCGGTCTTGGCCAGCTTGGCCTGTAAGCGGGCGTTCTCCCGCTGCAGGCGGGCAAGTTCGGCGTTCTCGGCCTTCTTCGCTGCCCGCGCGGCCGATTGCCGCCGGTCCGTCAAGCCGGCCGAGGCTCCGGCGTCTCGGGCCTTGCGCCAGTCGAGAATGTGTGACCCGTACAGCCGTTCCCGGCGCAGGATCGCCCCGCGAGCCGTCGCGTCCGGCGCCGCGTCGTACTCGTCCAGAATCCGCGCCTTGAACTCTGCGGTGAATGTCCGCCGCTGGGGCCGGGCGTCCGGATCCAGGCTCTCATGGGGCTTCGACGTCATGCTGATGATCTCTCCTCAGGACCGTCCAGGAAGAGTATCCCCTGGTAGACGGGCTGTCTCACATCAGCGTGACAGGGAGGGTGTTCTCGGCGCTGCCGGTCAGCAGGGTGAGCTCAAGGAGCTGGATCTTCTCCATAACCTTGTGGGTCGGGCACCAGGCAAGGACCACTCCGCCATCCCGCGGGTGGCCGCTCCGCTCGGTCACGATGTCGAGCTTGGCGAGTTCGGGATGATGGGTCGCCGAGTCCTTGCGCGGTGCCACGACCGTCAGGTGGGCGCGGCGTTCGCGCGCTATAGCAAGGCCGAGCCGCTTGCCAGGCTGGATCGTGTCCGTTTCGGTGCCACGCGGCACGTAGATGTAGCGATGCCTGAGCACCTCTTCCATCTGGCCCGAAACAGCAGCTCCCTCCAGGTCGTTCTGCTCAGGGAGGCTAGACGGCACCTCCGACAGTTCCAGCACAGCCCCGAACAGGCCCGGGGACCGTCACCGACCAGCCGCCTGGCGGCTGACTCGCATCCGCACGCTGACTTCGCCGCCAGGGTTGGCGAGGCCGCCGGCGTCGACACCGCCGTCCGCGCGGTCGCCGACCTGGCACCGCTGATCGGGGCGGCCGGGATCCAGCGGGCCCACCCGATCGCCAAGGCCCGCGCAGACCTGACCGGGCTGCTGTACGCCGACGGCATCCACGACTGCCTCTACCGCTCCGGTGGCTGCACGCTTCTGACCGGACCGGTCGCCGAGGGAGGTGGCAGCGATCCGACCCGGCACCGCAGCCGCCGACCGCTACGACGAGGCAGCGTGAACAGCAAGGCAGCGCGCACCCTCATGGCGAAGGGTGCGCGTCGCCGGCGCATGTCAGTGCGTGTGAAACCGTTCTCCAGGTCGAACATCGCGCCCTCGGCCTTGGCGCACAGCGCGGCGATCACCCGGCGGGCCAGCAGCGCCGACATCCGTTCCCGAATCTGATCCTGATCGCACCACGCCCAGCTGCGCAGCTCGTCCGGCGGCAGCTGGATATCAGCGGTGCCCAGCTCGTCGAGGGCGCCACCGTCGTAGACGAACATGACACCCTCGGTGCGTTCCGGTCGGGGCGGCACCCAGTCGGTCACCAGCAGCCGGCCGGGGACCATCGACTTGCCCAACTCCTCCTTGACCTCACGGACCGCCGCCCGCCGGGGCGACTCGTCGGCATCGACTCACCCACCGACGAGCTCCCAGTAGTCCTTGTAGATGGGCTCAACCAGCAGAGCCCGCCCGGCAGCGTCGGTGAACAGAACCGCGGCGCCCATGGGCTCGGTGGAAGCGTCGCAGCTCTGGCAGAATCTCGTCACAACTTCGGGACAGTTCCGGCTAGGTTCCGCTGCTGCTCCGTCGGCGGCACGACGAGCGGCATCGACTTGATGATCTTCGCGTTGATGCTCGGTTTGACGCCCGGCAGCGTTCTCGACACGATCCACTCCCGGACGCCGGGATGGGTGAGGTACCAGGCCAGATACTCTGCTCGAATTCCTTCCTTCGCGCGGACTCGGATGCACGTATTACCGACCAGCCAGCCGCTGTGCTGATCATCCGCGACTGCGGTTCTGCTGGTCTTGCCGACTCGTACCAGCAGCACGTCACCCGCATGGATGCGATACCGGTCGAGTCCGGCGGCGGTGGCATTGCTAACGGTGAATTTCGGAGCGGTGGCGATCTCGTCGTTACGGACGTTGACGGCGGTGACGACTGGGACACCTCCGGCGGCCTTCTTCGAAGGGGGAAGGGTTTCGCCGCTCACTCCCGGTTGCACCTCACAAAAGTCGCCGAGGTGGCGGTTCTGCCAGTCGTCCGGCACGAGGCCGAGCAACGTGTCCATGGTGCCGTCGGTTCGCGGCAGCGGCCGGGCACGAGGCCGGCCGGCGTCGACCTGTAGGACGTAGTCGTTGTCGCGTAGTTCGGCGATGCTGACGCTGACGGCGTCGACACCCGCCCGCGCCGGCGTGAGCACTTCGCCGTTCTGCCAATTCCGGTAGACGCCGACGATCGTCTCGATACCGTCTCCAGTCAGCGCCCAGTGGGTCTTCTCGGTCCTTCGGGTGGCGGCGCTGGCGTCGATCAGTAGGACGTCACTTTGTGCGTCGTCCGGATGACCTAGCATCCAGATGCTGACTGCTGTCTTCGCCTCCCGGAACATATGCTCCCGGAGCTGGATTACACACCTAACGACGCCCGCCTCGACCATCGCCGCTCGGACGTTCTGGTCTCTGGTGCTGCTTGCCTCGGTGGCGCTGGCCGGCATGATGACAGCGGCCCGGCCGCCAGGGGCAAGCGACAGGGCGGCGGCTTGCAGCCAGGCAAGGCCGGTGTTGTGGGGGTTCGGCTTGCCGTACGGCCATGACTGCGCGTCGTCCGCCGGCTGCCATTGCTCGCGGCTGAACGGCGGATTGAGCAGGATGGTGTCGAACTGTTCGGGTTCGGCGACGACTGTCGATAGCCCGGCCGCAGTGTCGTCGGTGATGGCGGCTCGGTAGCCGTGCACGGCGAGGTTCATGGTGGCGATGTGCCGGGTTCGTTTGGTGGCGGCGCGGCCGCTGACGACCGCCAGCTCGGTGCTGGCACGCGCCATGTGCTCGGCGGCGGCGACGAGCAGACCGGCCGTGCCGCAGCACGGGTCGTGTACGCGGCTCCCGGGCCGGGGATCGACCAGCCGCACCATCAGCTGCGCGATCTCGGTGGGCACAAGGTACTGGTCGAGCGTCTTGTGCCGCGCTTTGGCGAACCGGTCGAGCAGGTGGTCGAAAATCAGGTGCGGCGGTTGCCGCCGCTCGGACAGTACGGCGTCGATCTCGGTCACGGCATTCCTCCACCAGGGGTCCTGAAACGTGGTGCGAATGCGTGCCGTGAAGTATGCCGCGGCGGTCGTGGCCCGGGCGTGCTTCGCGTGGACGAGGGTGAGGACCAGCCGCTCGAACAGCCACGCATCGCTGCTGCGAAGCATTAGATCCTCGAGTGGCGCCAACCATTGCGCGTCGATTGGAATCGCCGGATTGGTCCGATGCCGCGTGTCATGGCCGTGGATCGCCTTGCGGAACCGGTCCCCGTAGGTCGTCCCGTGCTGCCGGTCGAACCACTCCGCTACGAGGGCCGTCGGATAGGTGTGCGTCCTTCCGGTGCTGCTCGGGCGGGGAAAGTCGGCGTACCGCCTAATCCAGTTGCTGACGGCCTGCTCCGTGACGCAGACCGCAGCGGCGATCTGCGACCTGGTCACCGTGTCCGGCGGGACAGGCGTCACCGGTCTTGCCCGTCCTTGCCCTGGGGGTTCCGCCAGGCGCCAATCAGCCGCGCCAGGCGACGGGTCCGCTGCTCATCGACAATCACCCAAGCGGCGAACGCCTCCACGGCCATGAAGAAAGCCGTGGTCAAGTACAGAATCTCCGGCTCACTCAACACTTCGGCCAGCCTCAGGATCATGCGGTTCCTCCGGTGTGGTCGGTCACTGCATCCGACGATAGGTATCCCGCTCCCCGCGAGCAGCCGCGTACTCGGATCGTTTCTAGATCATTTTTGATGCAGCGCTGCGATACCTCCCGACGTCGGGCTGATGGCTCCGTGATGCTCACTACATCAATGGCCAGTCGTCAACTGACCTGACCCGATATCGGAGGTATAGGCGCAAATTGTGCGAGTTCGGTGGACATCGGCCCTCTCCGACGAGCGCGGAAGAGCGTGCGGTGATGCCCATAAAGGGCGCGCGGCGCCAGCCCTGCCGCAAGGGCTTTCGGCGGTTCAGTAGCCCCACCGGTGCCGGACGCGGGTTTCGCGTACCGGGATTTCGGGGTGGGGACTTCGGGTTCGTCGCCTACGCCGACACCGACACCGCCCAGGACGTCCTGGTCCGCGTTGTCGGTGGCGACACCGACCCGGGAGCCCAGACCGCCCCCCTCGCACGCGCCCGCGAGTTGTGGTGGCTCTCCCGCGCCGTACGGGCCAAGTACACCGCCATCTCCCGCGCCGTGCCGCTGCTGCTCGCCGGGTACGCCGGCGCCGCCACCACCGCAGCCCTGGCGATCTGGGCCCGGTGACCACGATGACCGCGACCACCACCCTCGTCGTGCAGGACCCCGTCGACGCCTACGAACTGTTCGCCCACGCCCGCACCGTGCTCAGGCTGCCCCTGGACGGCCGATGGCACCTGGTCGACCACGGCCGCGTCCACATGCTGCAAACCCTGCCCGGACAGGGCGCACCGGCCCTGGCCAGCGTGCACCTCCCCGTCGACGGCAGCCGGCACCCCGGCGAGCCCCACGCCGGCATCCCCGGCGGCTACGCCCTGCTCGCCTTCACCACCGACGGCGGCGACACCAACAGGACCCAGCGCCGGCACCGCGACCTCGCCGGCCAGGCTAGTGCGTGGCTGACCCACCGACGGCTTCGCTGGACCTGGTCACACGCCGACGGGCCCTTCACGACCAACCACGCCGATCTTGCGACCAGGGGCCAAATAGTTGATCTTTTTGGGGGTCTGCGCGGTCCCTGATCGCTGCCACGGTGGTTGACCGCTGTGAGTCGATCTCCTCTGAGCATCGGCGAGCTGGTCGAGCACTGGACCCTTGTCCCTGCTGAGCTGGACCTGGTTGCGTCCAAGCATGGCGAGATACGGCCGGGTTCGCGCTGTTGCGGAGGTTCTACGACCGGTACGGCCGCTTCCCGCGAGGTTGGGCAGATCTGCGCCCGGAGGCGATGGACTTCGCCTCTCGCCAGGTCAAGGCGGAGCCGGGTTACTTGGCGTTCTACGGAGACCAGGGCCAGCGGATCCATCACACCCCCAATCGGCTAGATCAACCCGACAACGCACCCAGAATCCAATCCACGGATTCAGGCTAAGGTCCGGTCCGGCAGCGGAACAGGGGCGCAGGACCTGCGGCAGGGTGGGGCGAGCGCCCCACCCTGCCGTTGAACTCAGCCGATCTGCAGGGTCACGTCGTCCAGCACGAAGCTGGTCTGCAGGTAGGCGTCCTCGGTGCCGGTGAAGGTCAGCGTGACCGTCTGGCCGGCGTACGCGCCGAGGTTGACGGTGCGCTGCGTGTAGCCCGTGGCAGCGTTCATGTTGGACAGCGACGCCACGGTGGTGCCGTTGGCCTTGATCGTGAACACGTCGTAGGCGAGCGCCCCGTACTCGTTCGTGTCGATGTGCAGCCAGTAGGTCAGTACCGCACTGGTGCAGCCCGACGGGATGGTGACGGTCTGGCTGATGGCCTCGGTCGCGGTGTAGCCGTATCCGCCGAGCCACGCGTACCGGGTGCCGCTGCGCGGCACCTGCCCGATAGAGGTGCCGATCGCGCCGGTGGAGCCGGTCCACGGCGAGGTGCCGCTTTCGAACCCGCCGTTGAGGATCAGCTGGGCGGCGGTGCAGCCGCCCGGTCCGCCGGTCACGGTCAGCGTGTACGTGGTGCTGTGCGACACCGACCCCGTGCCGGTGATGGTGATGGTGTAGGTGCCGCCGGCCACCGACGAGCCGACCGCGATGGTGGCGGTCGACGAGCTGCCGGAGGTGACCGACGACGGGCTGAACGAGACCGTTACGCCCGTGGGGGCGCCGCTGGCGGTCAGGGTCACCGTCTGGGCGCTGCCCGAGGTGGTGGCGGTGCCGACGGTGGTCGTGGTGCTGGACCCCGCGTTCACGGTGCCCGACGAGGGGCTGGCCGAGATCGAGAAGTCGTTGGTCGGCGTCGAGGTGCCGACCGCCCGGTTCCACAGCGTGTAGGCGATGCCGTCGGCAGCCCGGTTCAGCGCGGTGGCGTCGATGTTGCTGAGGGTGTCGCACGAGGAGTGGTAGCAGGAGTCGTAGGACTGACCGGCCGTGCCGCCCCACTTCGACGCCTGGGCCGACGTCTTGGTGGCGCTGGCGCCCATCGCGTAACCGGAGGTCGGGATGCCCGCGTTCTGGAACGAGTAGTCGTCGGAACGGCCCTGGCCCTCGACGTTCTCCTCCGGCTGCAGGCTGAGGGAGTCCCAGTACGCCTTCATCGGCTGCGACGCGGTCGAGGTGATGTTGTTGATGAAGTAGCCGCCGTTCTTCGACGCGATCATGTCGAAGTTGTAGTAGGCCTTGATCGCCGTTCGCTGGGTACTGGTCAGCGAGTTGACGTAGAACTTGGAGCCGTTGAGGCCCTGTTCCTCGTCGGTCCACCAGCCGAAGCGGACCTTGTTCAGCATGGTCGGGTTCTGCGCGGCCAGCGCGAGGGCGACCTCGAGCAGCGCCGCCGAGCCGGAGCCGTTGTCGTTGATGCCCGGACCGACCGAGACGCCGTCCAGGTGGGCGCCGAACATGTAGACGTTGCTCGCGTTACCGCCCGGCCACTCGGCGATCAGGTTCGGGCCTGCACCGCTGGTGCAGCCGGAGGTGCAGGGCTGCTCGGTGACGGTGAAGCCGGCGGCCTGCAGCTTGCCCTTGACGTACGCCACCGACTGCAGGTAGCCCTGGCCGGTCGAGCGGCGGGTGCCGCCGTTGTTGGTGGCGATGGTGCTGAGCTGTGTCAGGTGCGCCTGCACGTTGGCGACGTCGATGTCCGGCGCGGTGCCACCGGGGGTGCCGCCGTTGACCGTGAGCGTGTACTGCGCGGTGTGGGTGATCGAACCGGTGCCGGTCACGGTGATGGTGTACGTGCCCGCAGCCGCACTGGAGGTGGTCGCCACCGTCATCGTGGAGCTGTTGCCCGACGTCACCGACGTCGGGCTGAACGACACGGTGACCCCCGACGGGGCACCCGAGGAGGTCAGCGACACGGTCTGCGCGCTGCCGGAGACGGTCGCGGTGTTGACCGTCGCGGTGACCGAGGAGCCCGCGTTGACGCTGCCCGAGGTGGGGCTGACCGAGACGGAGAAGTCGGTGCTGGAACCGGTGCAGGTCGGGTCGCCGGTCTGGGCCGGGACCGCGACCGCGTTCCACGCGTCCTTGGTCCGGTTGAACAGGACGCACGAGGAGTCCAGGTTCTTCGCGGCGGTCAGGGTCGCGGTGCGGTACTTCTTGTGGGTCATGCCGGAGGTCTTCAGCAGCATGCCGCCGTAGAAGATCTTTCCGGCGGACTGGATGCCCACGCCGGTGACCGACGACGGGCCGCCCGAGCAGATGGGGCTGTTCGGCTTGCCGCCGCCCGGCGCGCTGCCCTCGGCGAGCAGGTAGAACCAGTGGTTGAGCGGACCTGCGGCCGCGTGTACCTCCGTGTTCGGGATCGACGAGGAGTAGCAGTTCGGGTGGCCGCCGACCAGCGAGGGGTTGTACATGTTGCGGATCGGGCCGTCGCCGACGAGGTCGATCTCCTCACCGACCAGGTAGTCGGGTTCGTCGTAGGCGCTGGACTGGTTGGCGTATGCCTCGGTCAGGGCGCCGAAGATGTCGCCGGTGGCTTCGCCGAGGCCGGCTTCGGAGCTGGTGCCGCCGGGGGTGTTCTGGTCCATGCCGTGGCCGAACTCGTGACCCACCACATCCATCGAGGAGATCCAGTTGCCTGCCGAGTTCTTGCCGATCGTGATCGTCGAGCCGTCCCAGTAGGCGTTCTGCTCGTTCAGGCCGACCTTGATCGGCCAGCTGCCGCCGTTGCCGTTGTGCCCGTTGCGGCCCAGCCAGGCCGACAGCATGTCCCATTCCTTCTGCGCCGAGTACAGTGCGTCGACGCAGCCGGTCTCCTTGCTTGTGCCCACTCCGTTGCCCCAGCTGTCGTCGGCGCCGGAGAAGACGGTGCTGGTGCTGTAGTCCTGGCAGTTCAGGCCGGTGCGCGTGGTGTCGCGCAGGTAGTACGTGCTGCCCGACTGCGACGTGGTGATCGACAGTGGGCTGGGCCCGTTCCACTTGCCGGTGCCGGAACCGGCCGCGGCGTCCTCCTGCTTGGCCAGCACCTGGCCGTTGCGCGCGTCCACGAAGACATGCAGGTGGCTGGGCGCCGAGGCGGTGCGCCCGGCGACGACGACCTCCCACGCGAGTCGCGCGGTGCTGTCCTTGACGTGCACCACGAGGGTGCGCGACTCGACCTGGTCGACCTTGGTGAGCAGGCCCTTGGCGGTCTGCTCGGCGCGGTCGGCGGCGACCGTCGGCACGACGGAGACGTTGATCTTCGTCTTGGTGGCGGCCGAGATCGCCCGGATGGCGCCCCGGCCGTCGGCGAGTACGGCGGCGTCGCCGCCGACCACCGGCAGGCCCCGGTAGGTGCGCTCGTAGGCAATGGAGAACAGGCCGTCCACCCACGGGATCACCATGCGACGGTCGTACTGCTCGAAGGGGCCTTTCGCCAGCGCGTCGTGACCGCCGTCGGCAGCGCGGTCGGCTGCAGAGATCGCCAGCGACAGCGGGCTCTGCGCAACCGTGGGTGTAGGGGGCGGGGTGGCTGCGGTCGACTGGGTGGCCACCCCGGTCACGGTGCCCAGGGTAAGCGCAACCGCGACAGCGGCCGCCATGGCAGTTCTTCGATACATCGCAATCCTCCCGCCGAGATGGGTTGAGGGGTGTGGCAGCAGGGCCCGTGTTGATGGGATCTCCGGCAACCGGTGACAGCTCGGCTTTGGCGATGACACTAGGAACGGCGGAGGCTGGCCGAAATCAGGGCAACCCCTTGCTCTGGTGCGCGAAGGACCGTCGGGCGCACTATGATCCGGTGCCAGATTCTGCGACGGCAGTGAATGCGCATCAGGGGGCCACCGGCACCATGCTGCCGGTGGTACCGGGCGTCGTGCGCGGCGCCCGTCGGGTGGTGCTGTTCGGTCCGCCCGGGATCGGCAAGACCGCTGCGGCCGGTGTACTCGGGCAGCAGCTGGGCATGCCTGTCCTAAGGCTGGCTCCGAGCCCACAGGACGCCCGGGTCCCCTACACCGGACTGCTCGAACTCGCACTGGCCCTCCAACCGCTGCCGGCCGCGCGGGAACTCGCGACCGGAATCGACAAGGCCGTCGGAGTGCCGGGCTCTGCCGATCCCGCCGGGACCGCTCTACGGCTGCGCCGGTTGACCGCCACCCTGCTGCTGGACACCCCGCCTCTGACACTGGTGGTGGACAACGCCCAGTGGCTGGATACGGCCAGCGCGGCCGTCTTGCGTTGGGCACTGCGCCTGGCTCCCGACCTTCCCGTCATAGCCGCAGAGCGAATCTGGCGCCCGGGGAGCGAAGGCCACTGGTGCGGCGAGGACCCCTGTGCGGTACGCATCCCGGCGCTGACACCCGATCAGGTCGCAACCCTGCTGTCGCCGTACCGGCTAACCCCCTACGAGGTCACGCAGACCCACATCCGCAGCGGAGGGAACCCGGCCCTAGCCCTCGCATTCGCCGGGGCCCGCAGCCGCGCCACCGACCTGCCGGCCGCTCAGGGTCTCGTAGACGACCTGGTCCTGCCGCCGGCCGCCCGCCGACTGGTGAACGAATGGCTGGGCACTGTGTCGGCCGAAGTTCAGGAACTGTTGACGGTCGCCGCACTCGACGACCGGCCCGACCGCGAACTGCTGAGCCGCCTCGCCGGCCCGCCCGCCGAAAACCTTCTCGCAGAGGCCGAGGCAGCCGGACTGATCAACATCGGGCAGGTCGACGGGAAGATCCGGTTCGCCGCCGCCGCGATCGGTGCCGAACTCGCGGCCCGACCGCCGGTCGCCACACGCAGGCTCCTGCACGCCCGCCTGGCCGAAGCCAGCCGCGACAGCATCCGCCGCGACCGTCACACCACGCTGGCGGCCGACACCAACGACCCGCAGTCGGCCGACTGCGCCGACCGCGCCGCCGCCCGCGCCCGGCTGCGCGGAGAACCCGCACTAGCGGCCGAGCTCTCCCTGCTCGCCGCCGAACGTACCCCGGAGACCGACGCCGACCTGCTCACCGAACGGGCGCTGACCGCCGTACGCGACGCCGCCCACAACGGCGACCTGCCCCGCGGCCAGGCTGCCGTCCGCCTCGTCCTGCACCACGACAGCAGCCCCGCCAACCGCGTCAACGCCCTCATCGCCCTGATCGACTCAGGCGGACAGCACCTGTACAACGGCGACAAGCTGTTCGCCGACGCACTTCACGAAGCGGCCGGACATCCGGACCTGACCGCGCAGATCCTCGTCCGCCAGGCGATCTGGGCCAACGTCAACGGCGATCCCGACCGGGCGTGCGCCCAGGCTGCCCGGGCCGCCAGCCTCGCCCGGAGCGCTGGCGACACCGCCACCACCGCCATGGCCCTCACGATGCAGGCCCGCATCCAACGCATCCTCGGCCGCCCCCAAGCCGAGACCACGCTCGGCCACGCCCTGTCCCTGCCACGCAGCACTCACATCCCCGTCAACGCCAGGCCCGAACAGCTCTCCGCCCGGCACGCCATCTTCGACGACCGTCTGGACGAAGCCCGCAGCGCACTGCTGCCTCTGCTCGTCGAAGCCGAGCGGACCGGAGACGCCGAAGCCACCGTGGATGTCCTGCGCAGCCTCGCCGAAGTCGAGATCCGCGCCGGACGGTGCGGACTGGCCCTCGACTACGCCGGCCGCGCCCTGTCGCTTACCGACAGAGCCGCCTTGGACCCCGCACCAACGTGCTACACCTCCGCCCTGGTCGAGGGCACCGCCTCGTGCACCGACTCCGCCCTCGCTCACGCACGCCGCGGGGCGGACACCTCCCGCCGGGAGGACAACAAAGTCTTCCTCTCCCGAAACCTCTTCGTCCTCGGACATCTTCTCCTGGTCACCGGGCGTCCGAAAGAAGCCCTGGAGGCGCTGGAAGAGGTCCGTACGCTTGAGAAGCGCCAGCAGGTCCGCGACCCGTCCGTCCTGCGCTGGCACGCCGACCTCGCCCAAGCCCTCATCTCCCTCGGCTACCTCGACCAAGCCCGCAAACTGCTGACCGATACCCGTCGCACCGCGACTGATCTAGATAGAAGCTGCGTCCTCCCCGTGCTCGACCGCTCCCAGGCACTCCTGGAAGCCACCCTGGGCAACTACGATGCGGCCGCCGACCTCCTCACCGCAGCAGCCGACCACCTCCGCCACCTGCCCATCGAACACGGTCGAACCCTCCTGGCCCTCAGCCACACCGAACGACGCGGACGCCGACGCGCCAGCGCCCGCACCGCGGCGCAGAGCGCCGCCGACCTCTTCAGCACGCACCAGGCACACCCCTGGATCGAAGCCGCCACCCGCACCCTCCACCAACTGGAGCCCGTCCCCGCGCACAGCAGTACGCTCCCCTGCCTCACCTCCGCCGAACAGCGCTGCGTCGAGCTCGCCGCCAGCGGAGCGACCAACCGCGACATCGCCACCGCCCTCACCATCAGTGTCAAAACAGTCGAAGCAAACCTCACCCGCGTCTACCGGAAGCTCGGCATCCACTCACGCGTCCAACTCGCGCACCTTGCAGCCCTGACGGCAGCGCCGGCAGAAGCCCTGCAGCCCGGCCTGGCGCATCAGCCTGGCAACGCGTTTGCGCCCACTTCCGACTCCGGTGCCCAGGCGTAACTCGGCGTGCGGCGTAAAGGAGCGGGTTGGGCGAGGATCGCACGTGCTTCCCCGGACAGCATCCTCGCTACGTCAAGTCGCAAAATGCCGTGACGAGGATTTAGAATCGAGAAAGTTGACACAAAAAGCAACAGAGGCGGCCGGTTTGCTACTGTAACCGCCAGCAACGGAGCGCAGCAGCTATCCAATGCGACCAACAAACAGAGGTAATGAACGGCTGAATCGCAGGCAGTCGGCCTACCGACATGCATAGATGACGGTCTTAGGAGTCTCCATGTGACTCCGGTTGATCTTGGCGGGCAGGGTGGATCGGCCGGCGCGTGGGCTCGCGCCGGCGGGGAGCCGATTGGTTCAGGCTGCCGCGCGGATCACCGGTGCCGGTCGAGTGAATGTCTTGCGGTCGCGGATGAGTGCCCAGAGGACGTCGACGCGTCGCCGGGCGAGGGCGAGTATGGCTTGGCGGTGGTTCTTTCCTTCGGCGCGTTTCTTCTCGTAGTAGGCGCGGGAGGTGGGGCATTCTCGGGCGGCGGTGAAAGCGGCCATCCACAGGATGTGTCGCAGTCTTCGGTGGTAGCGGCGGGGCTGACGGTGATTGCCGGAGACCGTTCCGGAGTCGCGGGAGACGGGTGCCAGGCCGGCGTGGGCGGCGAGTTTGGTGGGGCTGTCGTATTCGGTCATGCCGGCGGTGTGGACGAGTAGTTCGGCGGTCAGTAGTGGGCCCATGCCGGGCAGGCTCCCGATGATCGGCGCGAGGGGGTGCTGGTCGAGCTGTTCGGCGATGAGGTCGTCGACGGCGGCGATGCGTTGGTCGATGGCGAGGATCTCGGTGGCCATCTGCCCCACCACCACGGCCGCGGCACGTTGGCCGGGGAGCGTGACGGTCTGCTGGCGGGCGGCGGCCACCATCGCCTCGGCGACCTGGACGGCGTTTTTCACGTGACCGCGTCGGAGTAGGGCGGTGATCCGGTCGACGCCGGCGTGCCGGATTGCGGCCGGGGTCTGCCAACAGGCGAGGACCATCATCGGGGCCTTCCGGTTCAGGTCCACAGCGCGTTCCAGGGCGGGGCTGATGCCGGTGAGGAGTTCCTGCAGCCGGAACAGGGTGGCGACGCGCTGGCCGACGAGGTCGGCGCGGTAGCCGGTGAGCACGCTGAGTTCGGCCAGGAGCCGGTCGGAGGGTTCCAGGATCGGAATGTCGGGGCGCAGGCGGATGGTCTGGGCGATGACGACCGCGTCGCGGGCGTCGGTCTTGTTCTCCCCGGCGAACGCGGCGGCCATGTGGAACGCGACGGTGCCGGAGACGTAACGAACCTGCACCTGCCGCCGCCACAGCAGGGTCAGCAGCAGCGCCGACAGGCCGGTCGTGACGTCGACCGCCCAGCAGACCCCACGGCCGTGCGTTGACACCTCGGCCATCACTGTCAGGAGCGCGGTCTCGTCGTTGGCTACTCGACGGGAGTAGACGAGCCGGCCGTCACCGTCGACAGCGGCGACGTGGTGGTGGGTCTTGCCGATGTCCACGCCGATCCACAGCTTCGCCACCGTCGTGCTCTCCTTCGTCGGTCGGCTTTTTCTCGAATGCGCCTCGTCTGGGGTTCGGGTTTGCCGGCATCTTCTAACGATGCGAACGCAGGTCGCGGATCTCCATCAGCGGTCTACCGAATCTCACAGACGACGAAGCGGCGGGTGGCATCTCCTACCGTGAGCCAAGCGATCTCGACGAAACACACGCAGCCATACCCACCGCTCTCGGGCATCTCCGGGTCTACGGCCGCCAGGGCCGCGCCCGTTCAACCCGGCCCGCCCGCGGAGCGAGAAGTGGGTGGCACCTCGAGGCTCAGCCACGATCACGGCGGAACACACTTCAGCCCTCCCCACCCTCGGACCCCGCGGGCGCGGCAACCCTGAGCCTGCCGCCGTCTCCGGCCGGCACCCCGGACACGATGTGCGGGACCTGCGAGCATCAGCGCTCCACCGAGCGCGGGGCAGGCGTTGGGCATCGTGGCCCACGACGGCTGGTCGCCGGCCGCCGCTCCGCGACCGGCCCGATTGCCACGCCAACCGTCGCCGCAGCGGCTTGAATGGTGGTGTGCAGGTCAGCAAGGACGGGCGGGGCTGGTGCGTCGGCACTGCCGCCGACGTGGGCTGGATCGCCGGGCACACCACTGCCGGCGTCTCGATCACCACCGCCATCCCGCCGATCTTCGACGCCTACGCCACCACGTACCAGACCGACGACGTCACCGCCACCGCCTACGAGCACGCCCTGATCGAGGACCTCACCACGCATACCCCCGACCAGCCGTGGTGGCTCGCCTACCTCGACACCGGCGCCCACGACGTCGTCTTCCCCCACGCCCCGAGGGTGTGCCTCTACTGGAACTGGCCGTACGTGCTGGTCCAGGCCGGCCCCGAACAGGCCCTCACCTGGCGGACCGGTGGTCATATCCGCCGCCCGCACGGCGCGCTGCCGGACATGTTCTTCCCCGCCGACCTGTCATGGCTGGTCTCCGCTCTCTGGGACGACACCTGGACCTGCGTCGGCGGCCCGGCACCACTGATCCACACCCTGGAACATGACCCGGTGGCCAGTGCCCGCCAGGTCCGACCTGGCGAGGACGCGCTGCCACCGGGGCTGACCCGCGAGTGACGACCCACGCCCCACGCCCCGGGCAGCGGGCAGCGGGCAGCGGGCAGCGGGCAGCGGGCAGCGGGCAGCGGGCAGCCTCCGATCATGGCTAACGCCCCCACGTCTCGGCGGGACGGCAGTCGCTGGTCGGTTTGCCGTAGATCCGCTTCCCGTCCGGGTCCGCGTAGCAGTGCTCGAGTTGGTCTTCGGCCTGGAACAGCGGACGCCTGTCGATCTCCGTCCCGCGGGCGTCGTAGCTGACCAGTTCAGGGTCGTTGCCGGCCTTGAGTCGGGCGTCGTTGGTCATCAGGCCGAACGCGCCTTCGGACAGTCGTGCTGTGGTGGTGTGGCCGTCGCCGTGGTCGAGTACGAGCCGGTGGACGCGGCTGCTGGCCCGGCCGCTGACGCTGACGTCCCCGCCGTCGTGCTCGGTGGAGGTCAGCAGCAGCCGCTGCACCGGCCCGGGCAGCAGGTCACCGTGCGGCCACGGCTCAGTGGCGCCCCCGCCGGACTCCCGGGCTGTTCCCGCCCCGTCCACGTCGCAGGTGGCGTAGCCGACGTCGTTCATGAACAACACCAGCGCACGGTCACCTCGCTCCGTGGCCACCGCCAGGTCAGCCAGGGCCACCGGAACGGGTCGCTCCCCTGGTGCCTGGCGGGTCTGTCGTTGCGGGGAGTTCCACTGCAGGCACCGCTCCGCCGCGTCCCGCAGCGTCGGCGACAGCTCACCGGCCCCCATGGCCAGCACCTGCATGGTCGAGCGCTCCGGCCGGTCCCACACCACCGCCGCGGCACCGGAAGCCACGGCCAGCAGCACCGCCGCAGCAATGGCGATCCGCAGTCGTGGAATACGCGGCGGAGGCGGGCTCACGAAGCCGAGGATCCGGGCCCGCATCGCGTGTGCCGCATCCGGCGGCAGGTCCCGCTCCGCGGGCAGGTCGAGAATGTCGTTCACCGCTTCCCCTCCTGGATCTCCTCTGGCATCAGACGGGTCAGGCGGCTGCGCGCACGGCTCACTCTCGACCGCACCGCCACCTCGCTGATGCCCAACACGGCTGCCGCGTCCGGGTACGACACGCCGGACCACAGGCACAACGCCACCGCCTCCCGCTCGGCCGGCGGCAATCCGCGGACCACCGAGAGGACCTCGGTCATCCGCCTTTCGTCGTCGAGCCGAGCGGAAACCTCGTCTGCGAGGTCACCATCGGCGTACCGCTCACCCGGTAGACGCCGTAGCAGCGCCAGCCACCGGCGCGCGGACCGCCACTCCGAGCGGACCGTGTTGGTGGCGACGACCAGCAGCCACGGCAGCGCCGAACCGTCCACCAGGCGGGCGTCGTGCCGGCGGCGCCACGCGACGAGGAACGTCGCCTGAGTGACGTCCTCAGCCGTCGACCACGACCCGGTCAGCCGGAACGCGTGGTTGTAGACCGGGCGGGAGTATCGGTCGAAGAGCCGACCGAACGCCGCCTCGTCGCCGGCGGTGATCGAGGACCACAGTTCCTCGTCCGGCGGCCATACTTGATGCCTCACACCACACTATGGCCGCCCACGCCGACCTTGTTGCAGGCCGACGGTCGACGTCTGAGGTCGTGGCGCCGGCGCGAAAGCCGCAGCGCGTGAAGGCGATGGTGGCCAGCTCACCGGGCGGCGGACCAGGCGTCAGGTGTCGAGGCCTGCGAGGTTGAGGCGTTCGAGCAGGCTGGGCTTGCGGGCGTGCGCCGCCCGCAGCTCGGCCAGCCGGTGTTGGAACGATGCGCTGTCTCCGTCGCGTTCGCCGAGGTCGCGCAGGTCGACGAGGAGTTGTACGGCGGTGTCGTACTCGCGGGGCTTCTTTGTGGCGATGAGTTCGTTGACCCGTTGCCAGGCGGTGGGTTGGTCGACTGCGAGGGTGTCGAGGTGCCGTTGCCGGGCTGCTGCGGCGGAGCGTTCCCGGCGGACCCGGTCGTGTTCGCGCAACTCGGCATCCCGTCGTTCCCGCACGGCACGCAGGTCCGCAGCGGCTGCGAGCAGTTGACCGGCAGTACGGACGGCCGTCGGCGTGGACGCGTCGACGGGATGCGCGTCGCGGTAGCGGCGCAGCAGTCGGTTGCGCAGGTGGCTTTCGCCGCTGGTGATTAGGTCGGTCAGGATGGCGTCCTTGTCCCGGGCGTGTAGCCCGACGACCCACTTCCGTAGTTGTGCGGCGGTCGGTTCGCCGGAGGCGGCCGGCGACGACCCAGCCGCCGCGGCCGCGATCAGGTCGGGGTCGATGCGCAGGAACTCGGCGACGGCGGTGAGCGGCGCGTCGAGGGTGTCCAGCTTGGCGGGGACGGGCGGTTCGGGCTCGTCGTCGGCGATCTCGGCGGACTGTACGCAGCGCAGCCAGGCGAGGTAGAGCAGGCGCAGGTCGCCGGCAGAGAGGTCGGCCCGGACCGGGATGATGGAGGTGAGCAGGCCGTGGCCGTCGAGGTCCCACTCGTCGGCGCCGTCCTCGTCCTCGTCGTGCAGGTCGATGATGACGTGCGTGCCGGCCGTCCAGGCGGATGCGCTGTCACCTTGGCAGTACTGGGCGACCGTGGCGGGGTCGAGCACTTGTTTCGGTAGCCGGAGCATGAGCTGGCGGGTGCCCCAGTTCGCCAGGTACAGGTGCGCGTCGAAGTACCGTTCCATCAGCTTGCGAGGGTCGCCCTTGAAGTCGCCCCACTCGTAGGTGTTGACGAAGCTGGTGGCGGTGATGTCGGCCCGGGTGGACAGCGACCGCAGCTCGGCCCGCTCCCGGCCGGTGAGGGGACGGTCGACGGCGGTGAATTCGTAGTACTGGTACTCGCTCACCGTGGCCTACCTCCCGGCCCAGTGCCGGTAGGCGTCGATCCACGCGGCACCGTCCGGCATAGGGGTGGGTAGCGGAAGGTCGAGAAGACCGACACGTTGCCGGTGGCGGCCTCGGGCGCAGACCGCGACGATGCTGTCCGCGGCCAGCTCGATCTTGCCTATGGTGACCTCGACGCCGAGGACGGTGGTGGTGAACGGCACCGCCAGATGCTCCTCGATCATGGCGAACAGGCCGGCACGCTCGTCCTCGTGACCGTCCGTGTCGACGGTGGCTTCCTCGATCATCGCCTCCAACGCGGCGGTCCCCTTCGATGCCATCGGCGGAGGATAGCGGACCGGTGTCGAGGTGTTCGGAGCCTGATACGCGAGGATGGTCGGCATGGGTTCGGTAGCCGAGTTCGTCGATCTTCGGCGGGAGGTGGAGCGGGTACGGGCGGAGAACGCCCGGCTGGCGCGTCTGCTGGAGTTGCGCGGCCAGGACACGTCTGCGGCGCCGGAGCAGTTGTCCGCGCCGATGGAGCCGCCAGGGCTGGTCACCATGGCTTCGCCGACCCGGGACAAGCTGACGTTGTTCGCCGACCGGTTCCGGGCCCGGGCCGACGTGTACGCCGTGCGGTGGGACAACGCCCGTACCGGCGCTGCCGGCTGGATGCCCGCGGTCGCGGGCGGTTGGCGTAAGGGTATGGACCGGCGGGGTGCCACCTACCTGCCCCGCACGACGGAGGTCGTCGCGGCGCATCTGGTCGGCGACGTGTTCATGGGCCTGTATCCGCTGATGCCCGGCAACACCTGCCACTTCGTCGTGGCCGACTTCGACGGGCCGACGGCGGTGCTCGACGCCCTCGCGTACGTGAAGGCGGCACGGGCCAGCGCGGTGCCCGCCGCGTTGGAGATCTCCCAGTCGGGCCGCGGAGCCCACGTGTGGGTCTTCTTCACCGGCGCTGTTCCCGCGGCCACCGCGCGGGCCGTCGGCACGGTCCTGTTGCGTGAGGCGATGGTGCTGCGCGGGTCGATGGACCTGCGGTCGTACGACCGTCTCTTCCCCAACCAGGACGTGCTGCCCGAGGGTGGCTTCGGCAACCTCATCGCCGCGCCGCTACAGGGTCGCCGCCGCAAGGACGGACTGACCACCTTCCTCGACCTCGGCACCCTTGAGCCGCACGCCGACCAGTGGGCGTTCCTGTCAACGCTGGATCGGCTCAGCCCCGGCGAAGCCGAACACGTCGCCCGGCAGGCCAAACACGCCCTCACCGGCGCGGACGTCGCTACGATGAGCCGGTCCACCGCGACCCAGGTCCACCCTCCGCTCCCTGCGGTGGTCCACGCGGAGGCCGGTGCCGGGCTGAGCATCGACGCCAGGCAGCTCACGCCCGCCGCGCTGGCAACGTTCAAGCACGCCGCCGCCATGACCAACCCGAAATTCTACGAGCTGCAGCGGCTACGTAAGTCCACCTGGGACACCCCACGCTTCATCCAGGGCTACGACCTCACCCTCGATGATCGCCTGATCCTTCCGCGGGGCCTGCGGCACACCATCGCCACGATCGTCGAGCGCGCCGGGTCGCGGCTGGCCGTCACGGACGCACGAAACTCCGGGACCGAGATCGACACCGCGTTCACCGCCGAACTCACCAGCAGGCAAGCCAACGCGGTCGGCGCTCTGCTCGCCCACGACGACGGGATCCTGGTCGCCCCACCGGGCTCCGGCAAGACCGTCATGGCCTGCGCCGTGATCGCCGAACGCAACACCTCCACCCTTGTCCTCGTCGACCGCAAAGCCCTCGCCGACCAGTGGCGCACCCGCATCCAACAGTTCCTCGACATCAAGCCTGGCCAACTCGGTGGCGGCCGACGCAAGCTCACCGGCACCGTGGACATCGCGCTGCTGCCCTCCCTCGCCCCGGCGCGACGACGTCGCCACCCTGACCCAGGGGTACGGGCACGTCATCGTCGACGAATGCCACCACCTCGGCGCCGCCGCGTACGAGCACTCGGTCAAACGGATCGCTGCGCAGTTCTGGCTCGGCCTCACCGCCACCCCCACCCGACGCGACGGCCTCGGCCAACTCGTCACCTGGCAACTCGGACCCGTCCGCCACACCCTGACCGACGAGGAACAAGGCACCCTCGCGGCCGCGATGCACACCGACGCCGGACCCCGTCGAGCGCTGTTCATCCACGAGACCACATTCCAACCCGGCGACGTCGACCTGGACGCGCCCGGCGCGCTCGCCGAGGTGCACCGAAGGCTGGCCCTCGACGAGCCCCGCAACACCCAGATCGCCGACGACGTCGCCGCGGCCCTGACCCGCGGTCGCAACTGTCTCGTGCTGACCCGCCGGGTCGCCCAGGTCGAGGCACTCACTGCCCTACTCGCCGCACGCGGACATCAGGCGCTTGTGCTCCAAGGCGCGATGAGCACCCGCGAACGGCGGGCCATCGTTGACCGGCTCGACGGCGCCAAGGCCGGCGACGGCCTCCTTGTCGTCGGCACCACACCGTTCATCGGTGAAGGCTTCGACGCCCCTGCCCTCGACACCCTCTTCCTCGCCGGCCCGATCTCCTACGACGGCCTACTCGTCCAATGCGCCGGCCGCGTTATCCGCGCCGCGCCCGGCAAGGACCTCGCCGAGGTCCACGACTACCACGACCCGGCCACACCAATCCTCGCCGCCTCACTCCCACGCCGCATGCCCGGATACCGGGCCCTCGGCTTCACCAGAACATGAGCGCATCAATCGCGATCATCATGACTGGTCCGCCAGCTACAGAGCTACGACGTAAGCCAAGCGCGCTGGGCCTAGCCTGGTAGGCTAACGGGCCATGGGCCGGTTCTCCGAGGATGAGCTGCAGGCGGTTGTCTCCCGGTATGAGGCGACGCGGGCCGCCGCGCTGACCGAGCGGGACGAGCAGCTGCGGGCGTTCCACGCGGCCGGATGGCGGCCGGTGGACCTGCAGCGGGTCACCGGATACAGCCGGGAGACGATCCGCCAGGCGCTACGACCGGAAGTCCGGCGGGCGACCAACATCAACCGGCGCAGGACATCACCCCAGCCGCCAGCGGACTACCGACCCTACGGCGACCGGAAACCCTACGTCGTGGCCGAAACCCTCGCCGCACTGCGCGGCCCGACCGGCGGCACGGTGACGCTTCCGCGTCACCTCGACTGGTCAGGGCAAGCCGAGTACGACCTGAGCCGGACCGCGCGCCTGGCCACCATGTACAAGGTGGTACTCACCGAAGCCGCTACCGTCGAGGATCTGAACACCTGGCTCGACGCCGACCTCCTCCGGCAGCTCTGGCCCACCCTCTGGCTGCCGCCCCAGCTTCGCCAGCGCTGGGAGGACGCCTTCCCCGAACTCGCCGCGACCCGCAGCAACGCGGCATAGCGGTGGACCCGTTCCACGAACGCCTCGCCCGTACCGGGCTCGCGGCGGCCGACCGATACGGCTTCGCCTTGGCCGGCGGCTACGCGGTCCAGGCCGCCGGGCTCGTCGAGCGGCCCAGCGAGGATGTCGACCTGTTCACCGCCTGGGACCGCCGCGACGAGTTCACCGCCGCGGTTACCGCTGTCGTGCGCGCCTACCGAGACGACGGCCTCACCGTCGAGACCGAACGGCAGTACGACACGTTCGCCCGGCTGGCCGTCACCGACGGCGTACGGACCTCCAAGGTCGAACTCGGCGTGGACTGGCGCGCCAACGAACCGATCCTCATGGCGATCGGACCGGTCCTCCACCCTGACGACGCGGTAGCGAACAAGATGAGCGCCCTCTACGGACGAGCGTTCGCCCGAGACTTCATCGACATCGACGCCACCCTCCGATCCGGCCGCTACACCCGCGACGCCCTCCTCGCTCTCGCGCAGCGCGCCGACCGTGGCTTCGACCCGCGCATCTTCGCCGACGCCCTCGGACAAGCCACCCAGCTCGACCCTGATGACTTTGCCCAGTACGGCGTCACCGGCCCAGCGCTGGACAAGCTCCGAAGCCGATTCGCGGAGTGGCGCCGCGAACTGCTCGACGACGAGGAACGATGACTCGGCCCCGACTCGCGGCTACGTCAAGCCGGCACCCGCAGGACCCACAACGTTCCAGATGATCTTCGGCAAGCGATCGCAGCGAGCCCGCGAAGCGACCGGCACGCAACGAGGAAGGCAGGAGAAACGCAGGTCGTCGGCCTGTGGACACCGGCAGACCGTCGGGTTAGGAGTCTCCATGTGACTTCGGTTGATCTTGATAGGCAGGGTGGATCGGCCGACGCGAGGGGCTCGAGCCGACGGAGAGCGGGCCGCTTCAGGCTGCGGTGCGGACGGTTACTGCCGGTCGACTGAAGGTCTTACGGTCGCGGAAGAGTGCCCAGAGAACGTCGACGCGCCGCCGGGCGAGAGCGAGAATGGCTTGCCGGTGGTTCTTTCCTTCGGCACGCTTCTTCTCATAGTAGGCGCGGGAGATAGGGCATTCTCTGGCGGCGGTGAACGCGGCCATCCACAGAATGTGCCGCAGTCTCCGGTGGTAGCGGCGGGGCTGCCGATGGTTCCCGGAAACCGTGCCGGAGTCGCGGGAAACAGGCGCCAGGCCGGCATGTGCCGCGAGTTTGGTGGGGCTGTCGTACTCGGTCATGCCAGCGGTGTGGACGAGTAGTTCGGCAGTCAGCAGGGGACCCATGCCGGGCAGGCTCCCGATGATCGGTGCGAGGGGGTGCTGGTCGAGTTGTTCGGCGATGAGGTCGTCGAGGGCGGCGATGCGTTGTTCGAGGGCGAGGATCTCGGTGGCCATCTGCCCGACGACCACGGCGGCGGCGCGTTGGCCGGGCAGGTTCACGGTCTGCTGCCGGGCGGCGGCCACCATCGCCTCGGCGACCTGCACGGCGTTCTTCACGTGCCCACGACGGAGCAGGGCGGTGATCCGATCGACGCCGGCGTGCCGGATCGCCGCCGGTGTCTGCCAGCACGCCAGGACCATCATCGGCGCCTTCCGGTTCAGGTTCACGGCCCGTTCGAGGGCGGGGCTGATGCCGGTGAGGAGTTCCTGCAACCGGAACAGGGTCGCGACGCGCTGCCCGACGAGGTCCGCGCGGTAGCCCGTCAGCACGGTCAGCTCGGCCAGGAGCCGGTCGGAGGGTTCCAGGATCGGGATGTCGGGGCGCATGCGGATGGTCTGGGCGATGACGACCGCGTCGCGGGCGTCGGTCTTGTTCTCGCCGGCGAACGCAGCGGCCATGTGGAACGCAACGGTGCCGGAGACATAGCGAACCTGAACCTGCCGCCGCCACAGCAGGGTCAGCAGCAGCGCCGACAGGCCGGTGGTGACGTCGACCGCCCAGCAGACCGGCCGGCCGTGTGTCGACACCTCGGCCATGACGGTGAGCAGTGAGGTCTCGTCGTTGGCGACGCGGCGGGAGTAGACCAACCGACCGTCACTGGCGACGGCGGCGACATGGTGGTGGGTCTTGCCGATGTCCACGCCAATCCACAACTTCGCCACCCTCGCGCTCCTTCACATGATCGGTCTGTTTTTTGCGAATGGCCCTGGTCTGCGGGTTCGGACTTGCCGGCACCTTCTCATGAGGCGAACGCAGGTCGCGGATCTCCATCAGCGGTCTACCGAATCTCGCAGACGATGAAGCAGCGGGTGGCATCTCCTACCGTGAGCCAAGCGATCTCGACGAAACACACGCAGCCATACCCACCGCCTCCTGGCATCAGGGCCTACGGCCCGCGGGGCCGGGCCCGTTCAACCAACCGGCCCGCGGAGCGAGAAGTGGGTGGCACCTCGAGGCTCAGCCACGATCACGGCGGAACACACTTCAGCCATCCCCACCCCCTGGCTCCGCGGGCGCGGCAACCCTGAGCCTGCTGCCGTCGCCGGTCGGCATCCCGGACACGATGTGCGGGACCCTGCGCAGCATCAGCGCTCCACCGCGCGCAGGGCACGCGTACGGCATGGTGGCCCACGACGGCGGGTTCGCCGGCCGCCGTTCCGCGACCGGCCTGATTCCCACGCCAACCGTCGCGGCAGCGGCTTGAATAGCGATGTGCAGGTCAACAAGGACGGACGGGACTGGCGCGTCGGCGCCGCCGCCGACGTGAGCTGGATCGCCGGGCACACCACTGCCGGCGTCTCGATCACCACCGCCATCCCGCCGGTCTTCGACGCCTACGCCACCACGTACCAAACCGACCAGGTCACCGCCGCCGCCTACGAGCACGCCCTGATCGAGGATCTCACCACGCACACTCCTGACCTGCCGTGGTGGTTGGCCTACCTCGACACCGGCGCCCACGACGTCGTCTTTTCCCACGCCCCGAGGGTGTTCCTCTACTGGAACTGGCCGTACGTGCTGGTCGAGGCCGGCCCCGAGCAAGCCCTCACCTGGCGCACCGGTGGACACATCCGCCACCCTCACGGAGCGCTACCCGACCTGTTCTTCCCCGCCGACCGGTCATGGCTGGTCCCCGCGCTCTGGGACGACACCTGGACCTGCATCGGCGGCCCCGCACCACTGATCCACACCATCGCAAGCGACTCCCTGACCAACGCCCGCCAGGTCCGACCCGACGAAGACGCGCTGCCACCCGGGCTGACCCGCGAGTGACCGAACGCCCCACCTCATCGACATGAGCTACGCCTACCGCCCTCCCTATTCCGGCCCGGCCAGGATCGGACGGGCGACGAGTCGGGTGAGCCTGGCGCGCAGCCCTTCGGTTTCCTCGACGAATTGCCGACGCCGACGCAGATGTATTTGACGGGCGTCCGGTGAACGACGACGAGGAATCGCCGGTGAGCGGGCTGGCGGCGACCTTGGTTACGCTCGCTGTCATGAGTCTGACCAGGACCGCGGTGGAAGTGTCGGTCGGCGGGCAGAATCGCAGGTACCGCCGTGCCCACGGATCCTCAGGCAGTCATTTCTCGCAGCACGTTCCGGGTGAGCCGTACGTATTCCGGGCTGCACGCCCCGTCGATGCCGGCGGTATCAGCGCGCCGGCCGAGTTCGGCGAGGAAGTCGTCGACCGAGGTGAACCCGGGCGGCGGCTTCAGCAGCCATAGCCGACCCCGAGGCCGGCCGGTGATGCCCGCGTCGGCCAGCAGGGCATCGTTGTCGTTCTCGACCTCGTTGCGGGACTCCCAGCTCGACCGCACGGTCCGCTCCCGCAGCACCTCGTACGTCTTCGGGTCCAGCTCAGTCCAGGTCTCGTAGCGGCTTGCCCGGTCCGGCACCCAGGTGCGCAGCTGCGGGGGCCACACCGCGGGAAGGAAGACCAGCATCGGAGCATCGGGGGCCAACTGCCAGCCCCGCGCGGTCAGTTCGCGTACCTCCGGCAGCTGCTCCGGTGTCAAGCCATCCGCGTCCGTGTCGGCGGCCCTGGCCACAGCGGGATCAGGCGGTTGGTCGATGCCCCAGGCGTATCCGGTGTCCATTTTCGCAGCGTACGGCCGTGCCTGCGCCACCACGGCCGACGTCCGATGAGGCCAGTTCCGTAACGGCGGCGGGCAGCCTTCGTACGGCGGCGAGAACCTCGGTGGTCATGTCCTGGCGGCTCAGACTCCGTGCTGACGCAAGGCGGGGCCCCCGATCAGCGACTTGGACGGTGGCGGCGGCCAGCCGAGGCACGGGACCCTCGGTGCAGGTATGCGGCGACACCGATGACGAAGATCGTGGCAGCGGCGAGCCAGGACGTTGTGGAGGTTGAGGGTTGAATCGGCCAGGCCCACGCAGCAACGGCGGTGCCGGTCTGACGCGGAGCGGCGGCGTAGACGGCGCACACGTAGACGAAGGCGGGCAGCCACGCCAGCCGCGCGCCGAGCAGCACCGCCCCGCCGGCGACCAGTCCGACGCAACCGAGAGCATTACGTACCAGCGCATGTGCACCGTACGTGTCGGGTGCCCGCAGTCCGGCAAGGCTGAGCACCGTGGCGGTGACGAAGGCGGCGACGAGTAGGTGACCGGCTCGCCAGGCCCGCCACGGCAGGGGTGTGCTGCGTTCGAGGTCCTCGTCGGCGCCGGCGAGGGTGGGGCCGAGCAGGAGTGCGGCCAGCAGCGGTGCGAGTGCGACCACGGGGACGCGGGCGGCGGGCCCGTCGAAGTAGGGCCGGCTGGCGAGCCATGTTCCGGCGGCCCAGGCGAGCAGCGCGATGACGCCGACATCGACCACGAACGTGGTCGCGCCGCGGGAGCGCAGATGAAGCGTGAGCAGGCGGCTGGTCACGGCTGCTCGCCGAGGCGAATCAGCGCCGGGATGTCGCATCGGTGGGCGGCGTCGAGGTAGGCGGCGAACCAGGAACGCTGCGCCGGCTCCGGCAGTGCGCGGAGCACGGTGAGGGGCACGTCGTCCGGGGTGGCTGCCTCGTCGAGCATCCAGTCGGTGGCCAGGGTGTCGGTCCGGTACACCCGCATGTCGATGTTGCGTGTCCCGGAGGGGTCCTCGCATCTGGTCCGGGTCACCTGCCGGAAGTCCGCCCGCAGGTTCTTGCGGCTGGCCAGGCCGCCCAGGGCGGTGGACTGGTAGTCGAGGTTGAGCCAGACCGTGCCGTCGTCCCGTTCGATGGACTGACCGGCCGGCTGCGCGGCCTGGTCGGCTGCCCGCCGGGGTGCTCCGGGTATCCCGTCGAGACGTCCCAGGATCGGCTGCACGACTGTGGCGACGTCGTCGATCAGGAACGCGTTGATCCGGGAGAGGCACATCTGCGGGCCGCTGCTCGTGCACACTAGCTCGACCGCGGCCGGGTCGGCCGGGAGGCGGTGGGTGCCCGGGCCGGTGGTGATCGGCACGGCGACGGCGACGGCGAGTCCGCCGGCCAGCAGGGCTGCTCGCTGCTGCCGTGCGGCGGCGGCGAGCAGCAGGACCGTCAGGGCCACCAGCCAGGCTGCCTGCAACGCGGTGATCCGGCCGGGGACGCGCGAGTACACCGCCCAGCCGCCGTAGACGGGCGAGAGCCACGCGCCGGGCGTGCCGTCCCAGTAGGTGATGATGGCCAGGCCCAGGTAGGTGGCGAGGCCGGCGATCGGGGCCGCCACCCGAAGCGGTACGAGCCGCCCGACGAGGACGCCAATCGCGGCGGCGGCGGCCAGGGCGAGGACACCGACGGTCAACGTCCACCACCAGCCTCCGCCGGCGTAGGTCGCGACCCGGGCGACCAGCACCGCCGCCCCGGCGAACGCGACCAGCAGCCCGGCGACACCGGCCACGGTGACGGCGAACCAGGCCATCACCAGTGGTTGCCAGCCCGGGCGGGGGTGGAGGCGATCAGCTCGTCGATGTCGCGCCGTCGTTCCCTGCCGGACTGCCACGCCCCGGCAGCGATCATGAGAGCGCACAGGATCAGCAGCGACACCCGCAGGTAGTTGGCAAGGCCCGCCCACCGGCCGGCCCAGTCGTCCGGGTGCACGGCCAGCATCCACACTCCGGCACCGAACATCGCCACCGCAGCAAGTGGTGCAGTACCCCGGCGTAGCTCCACCCTCAGCGCGCGCCTCACCGCGGTGCCGTCCGCGCGCCACGCAGCACCGCCGTGTAGCCCCGTTCAATCGGGGAGTCGCCGCTGTCGCCGTCCCCACCGGCGGCGATGAGCTCATCGGGGAGGCCGGTGAAGACCAGCCGTCCCCTGTCGACCAGGTTGACCCGGGTGCACGCCGCCACGACGTCCTCGACCAGGTGCGTGCTGACCAGGACCACGGCATCCAGGCCCAGCTCCCGCAGCAGCGCCCGGAACTGCACCCGCTGCTCCGGGTCCAGACCGGCGGTCGGCTCGTCCAACAGCAGCAGCCGAGGGTCGTTCACGATGGCCTGGGCGATGCCAGCGCGGCGCAGCATCCCGCCGGAGAGGTGCTTCATCCGGTCGTCGGCGCGCTCCAGCAGACCGACCCGCTCGATCACCCGGTCCACCGCCAGTGGAATCCGCGCCGGCGGCATCTCCTTGAGCCAGGCGAAGTACTCAACGAACTCCCGCACGGTGAAGCGCGGGTAGAACCCGAATGCCTGCGGCAGGTAACCCAACTGGCGGCGCGCCTGCCGCAACGCCGATGGGTCGCCGAGGTGGTGGCCCAGCAGCCGCACCTCGCCTCGATCGGGGCGCAGGACCGTGGCCAGGACCCGCATCAGGGTGGTCTTCCCGGCGCCGTTCGGGCCGAGCAACCCGTGCACCCCCACACCGAGATCGAGGTCCAGGTCGTCGAGGACGATCCGCTTGCCGTAGCTGACCCGCAGGCCGTCGACGCTCACCGTCGTCATGCCGGTTGCCTTCCCACGCGTTCCCGACGCACGTACACCACCGCCGCGGCCGCCGCGGTGACGCCCAGCCAGCCCGGGCCGGCCGACACCAGGACCGCCAGACCGCCGACCGGCGGCGCCAGCACCACCACCGCCCACGCCCCCGCCACCACCAGCGCGGCGTACGCGGGCTCGACCAACGAGCCGAGCGCCAACGTCAGTGCGGTCAACGCGACACAGGGAAGCAGCCACCACCCCGGCGTACCGATACCCGTCACCGCGCCGGCCAGGACCGCGACGGGCGCGGCGACCGCGAGGACCGCCAGCGTGCGCCACAGCACGATCCGCAGGCCGCCCTGCGGTGTCCCCGCGATCAGCTCATGCAGCGGATCCGTTCGCGGCCCGTACGACAGGGCCGTACCGACAGCGGGCAGTGCCGGCGCGATCAGCAGGAGCAACCACGGCGGAACCACCGTCGGGCTGACCGCCAACCCCGCGGTGAGCACCCCGGTGACCGCCACCGACAGCAACCACGCCGCCCGCGCTGCGGGCCCCGCACCCACCAACACCCTGATCCGCCGCCACCCGGTCGCCCGTCGCACCCGCCCCTGCCGCGGCAACCGGCCGCCCAGCGACACCGCGACCGCCTCCACCACAGAAGCCGTCGACGCGTCCGAGGCGATGCTCGTCCGGCAGGCCGCACAGCGGTCGAGGTGCGCCTCCACCGACCACGCGTCCACGTCAGCGAGACGTCCCTCGACGTACGCCGCCAGCACCCCGGCGTCAACGTGAAACCCGGTCATGACAGGGCCGCCCTCAACTCGCGGCGCGCCCGCATCGCCCGGGTCTTCACCGTGCCCTCCGGCACACCCAGCAACACCGCGGCCTCCCGCACCGTCAGACCGTCCAGCACCGTCGCCTGCAACACCGCCCGCAACTCCGGAGCCAGCCGATGCAGCGCACGCTCCAACTCGGCGTCGTACGCGCCCGCCAAGACCTCGTCCTCCGCCGACGGAGACCACGCCAACACGTCGTCGCCCGGCACCCCCACACTCTGCGGACGGGCCAACGCGCGACGCCGCGCGTCGATCAACCGACCGGCGGCCACCGACCACAGCCAGCCCACCGCCGCACCGTCCCCGCGGTAGCCGGCCGCGGCCCGCCACACCGTCAGGAACGTCTCCTGCACCACCTCCCGGACCAACTCCGGATCCCGGCACCGGCGGCGCAGACGCAGCACCAACCACGGCGCGTTACGCGCATACAGCACGTCGAACGCCCCACGGTCACCCTTCCCGACGAGACGCAACAGCTCCTCGTCGTCCACGTCCATCACGCAAGGTTAGGACGCATCACCCGGCGAAACGGTTCTCTCCACCGCGCCACACCCATCGCGGACACCCATGACGGTCTGCGTTCTCTACGCTGCTCCCATGGCAGCGTGTCCCGAGCTGACCAGGCCGCTCCCCCACGCGGGGTCCGGTCACGGTCTCTCCGGGGCAACCCCGGGGACGCGACACTCACCTCGGCAGCACACCACAGGTGCGTCGGCACGCTCCGCGAGCCTGTGCACCCGCACGACCGGGCATCGTCGGGACACGCTGCCACCATCGGCCCGATCGTGACCACCAATCACGCCCTGGCCACCGCGCTCGCCGACGCGTTCCTCGCCGGCAAGGGCTGGCGCCGTGCCGATCTCGTCGACCAGGGTGGGCTCGTCCTCGGCGTGCGACGCCGCTGGCTGTGGCCGGTCGCCGACGCGGTGCTGGCCGCCTACCCACGCCCACCCACCGACCGGCCACGCGAGCTCGCCACGTTCCTGAGCACCCTCGACCCGCTGCGCGCGGCAGTCGCCGCCGCCCGCCAGCACCAGCGGCCGATCGTCCTCCACACGCGCCCAGTGACGCCGACCCGCACCGTCCGCCGTCCCTGGCACAATCCGGTCATCGACACGGTCGGCGACCTGGCCGCGACGCTCGACCTGAGCATTGAGTACCTCGACTGGTACGCCGACCGACGCGCCATGAACCGACGCGCCACCGCCCACCGGCTGCACCACTACCACTACCGCTGGACCGCGGGTGGCCGGCTCATCGAGGCACCGAAGTCCCGGCTGCGCGCCCTGCAACGCCGGCTCCTCACCGAGGTCCTCGGCCCCATCCCGGTCCACCCCGCCGCCCACGGCTTCGTACCCGGCCGCTCCGCCCACACCTTCGCCGCCGCCCACACCGCACAGCCGGTCGTCGTCCGGATCGACCTGCTCGCCTTCTTCACCCACATCCCCGCCACCCGCGCCTACGGACTGTTCCGCACCGCCGGCTACCCCGAACCCGTCGCCCACACCCTCACCGGACTCTGCACCACCCGCACCCCGAACCCCGTCCTGCGCCGCGCACCCACCGACCTACCGGAGCGGGCGGCGCGGCTCGCCGCGCTGCGCACCGGTCACCTGCCCCAAGGCGCGCCCACCTCACCCGCGCTGGCGAACCTGTGTGCCTACCGACTCGACCGACGCCTCACCGGCCTCGCCGACGCCTTCGAGATCACCTACACCCGCTACGCCGACGACCTCGCCTTCTCCGGCGACCTCACCACCCGCCGCATCCACGACCTGATCGCCGCCGTCACCCACATCGCCCGCGACGAGGGCTTCGAAGTCCACACAGGTAAGACCCGTGTCCGTGGCCGAGCCGACCGGCAACTCCTCGCCGGACTCGTCGTCAACCACCACCCCGCCACACCACGCGACGACTACGACCGGCTCCGCGCCATCCTCCACAACGCCGCCCGCACCGGCCTCGCCGCGCAGAACAGGACCGGCCACCCCGACTTCGCCCAATACCTCATCGGGCGAGTTGCCTGGGTCGGTCATCACCACCCGGCACGCGCAGCCAAACTCACCGCGCTACTGGCCCAGGCACTCGCGGCACCGTAGACTGACGCGGCGCGGCAACTTCGCGAGATTTGGCAAGGACGCGTCGAACCGACCGAGGCAGGACCTGAGCAGGACTTACGCCTATTCTGCTGATCTTCAGCAAGCGAGCACAGCAAGGACCGCGTGCGACCCATTAATATGCAAGAAGAATAGGAACCGGCAGGTAGTCAGCCTCCGGGTACAGATAGAGCGTCGTCTTAGGAAACCGTTGCTCTATCCCCTGAGCTACGAGGGCGCGAGCGCTCAGTCTAGCGACCGGGGGGTTCATCTGGGGTGGCAGGGAGTGGCCTACGTTCACCCACGTCACCCGGCCCCCTGTTCTCCCAGCCCAGGACCACACCCGTAGTCCCCGCAGACAGGCCGGTGGTGACGTCGACTGCCCAGCAGACCGGCCGGCCGTACGTCGACACCTCGGCCCTGACGGTGAGCAGCGCGGTCTCGTCGTTGTGACTCGACGGGAGTAGACGAGCCGGCCGTCGCCGTCCAAGGCCGCGACATGGTGGGGTCTTGCCGATGTCCACGCCGATCCACAGCTTCGCCACCGTCGTGCTTTCCTTCGTTGATCGGTTCTCTCGGATGGCCCTCGTCTGCGGGTTCGGGTTTGCCGGCACCATCTACCAATGCGATCAGGGTCGCGGATCTCCATCAGCGGTCTACCGAATCTCACAGACGACGAAGCGGCGGTGGCATCCCCTACCGCCAGCCAAACGACCTCGGCGAAACACACCAGCCATCTCCACTCCCGGCCTCGCGGGCACGGCAACCCCGAGCCTGCCGCCGTCGCCGGCAGGAACCCCGGACACGATGTGCGAGACAGGCGCCACCCGGAGCCGGCGGTGCAGAGGGCCGCAGCGCGCGGGTACGAGCTTGCCCTACGGGCGCCCAACTGCGGGCCCGCCACCGACTCGGAGCCCATGCCGCTACGGTTCGCTGGGGGGAAACCACCAGGCGGAGCCGGGTGGTTTCCGGCTTCTGACTGCGGACGGCGTTGCCTAACGTCGATCTTGTGATCGAACTACGGGAGTTGACCAAAAGCTACGGGGGCCGGGCCGCCGTGGACGGGCTGAGCGTCCGGGTCCAGCCGGGGGTGGTGACCGGCTTCCTCGGCCCGAACGGGTCCGGCAAGTCGACGACGATGCGGATGATCCTGGGCCTGGATGCGCCTGATCACGGCCAGGCCCTGGTCGTCGGCACCCGGTACGCGGACCTGAACTGGCCGTTGAAGACCGTCGGCGCGCTTCTCGACGCCGGGGCGTTCCATCCCGGTCGCAGCGGCCAGGCGCACCTGGCCGCGCTGGCCGCGAGCAACGACATACCCGCGTCCCGGGTCGGGCGGGTACTCGACGTCGTCGGCCTGTCCGACGCGGCGGAGCGGCGCGCGGGTACGTACTCGCTCGGCATGCGTCAGCGGCTCGGGATCGCGGTGGCGCTGCTCGGCGACCCGGGGGTCCTTCTGCTCGACGAGCCGGTCAACGGGCTGGACCCGGAGGGCATCCGCTGGATCCGGGACCTGCTGCGTGGGCTCGCCGCCGAGGGCCGGACGGTGTTCGTGTCCAGCCATCTGATCGCCGAGATGGCGCTGACCGCGGACCGGCTGGTGGTCATCGGCCGGGGCCGGCTGCTGGCGGAGACCACCGTCGCCGAGCTGGCGGGGCGCCACGACAACCTGGAGGACGCGTTCTTCCGGCTCACCTCGCAGGCCACCGACTACCGCGGAACGGAAGTGTCATGAACGGATACGGATTCCGGCAGGTGGCCCGGATGGAGTGGATCAAGCTGCGGAGCGTCCGGTCGACGTGGTGGCTGGCGTCTGCGACGGTGGTCGCGATGGGCGCGACCGGGGTCGGGGTGGGCGTCGGCTACCGGTCGCACACCCCGGTCGCCACCGCCGCCCAGATCCTGAACAACAGCCTCAGTGGGGCCATCCTGGCCCAACTTCTCCTCGGCGCGCTCGGTGTCCTGGCGGTGACCGGCGAGTACGGCACCGGGATGATCCGCTCGACGCTCGCCGCCGTACCGCGGCGCCGGACTGTCCTGGCCGCGAAGGCGGCGGTGTGCGGCGGCGCGGCTCTGGCCGTCGGCCTGGTCGGGAGCTTCGCCGGATATGTGGGCGGGCAACTCGCGATCCTCGGCACCGCCATCCCGGCCGCTTCCCTCGGGGACCCGGCGATCTCGCGCGCGGTCCTGCTGACCGGTGGGTATCTGGCCGCCACGGCGCTGATCGGGGTGGGTATCGGGGCGGTGGTACGGCACTCGGGCGCCGCGATCGGCGCGCTGTTCGGGCTGATGTTCGTACCGGTGATCGTGGTCGGCATGTTCGGCGAGAGCGGCATCATGGTCGGACGCTTCGTGCCGCTGCTGATGCTGCTCAACTCGGTCGCGGTGACCTCGCCGATACCCGGGCTGTTCGCCGGGTGGATCAGCGTGCTGCTGATGTGTGGGTACGCGGCGGTGGCGATCCTCTGCGGCGGCATTCTGCTCCGCCACCGTGACGCGTGACCGACGACGACGCGTGACCGACGACAATGGGCCGATGACCGCGCTGCGCGCCCCGTTCACCACCGTGGCGCTGCGCCGGGCAGTGTTCTGCGTGGTCGGTGTGGCCAGCGCGGTCGCCGTCCTGGGCGTACCGGCGATCGTGCCGGGCCTCGGCGTTCTCGTCCTCTGGGCGACCGGCGCCATGTCCCGGGAGCCGGCCCCGACCATCGCGCCGCTGTTCCTGGTGCTGTTCCCTCTCACCGTCGCGCTCCTGGTCGTGCTGGCCGCCCCGACCGGACGCGCGATGGGAACCGTGCACCGCCGGCTCGCGTCCCGGTTGCTCGACGTACACATGGAAGCCCCACCACCCCGGCCGTCGCGGCGGCTCGGCGCGCTGGTCGCCGACGGGCCCGGCTGGCGTGCCGTCGGGTACGGCCTGCTCAAGGTGCCCCTAGCCATCCCTCAGGGATACGGCGTGTTCTGCTACGTGCTCGGTCCGGTCAACCTCAGCTATCCGCTGTGGTGGCCGATGTTCCGCAACCATCCGCCCGGCACTCAGCTGGGACCGGTGTGGGCGCTAACCCCGTTCGGTCCCCTCGGCACGCGGACGTTCGCCGGCACATTCCCCATCGCCGCGGCCGGTCTCGCCATGCTGCTGGTCGCGCCGTGGCTGATGCGGGCAGGCACGGCAGCGGACGTGGCCGCGATGCGCTGGTTGCTCGGTCCACGCCGGCTCATCGAACGGGTACGGGAGCTCCAGGTCAGCCGGGCCCGCGCGATCGATGACGCGGCCACGATGATGCGCCGGCTGGAACGGGACCTGCACGACGGCGCGCAGATCCGGCTGGCCACGCTGGCCATGAACCTCGGCATGGCAAACGAGAAGCTCGGCACCGACGGCCCACCGCCCGACCTCGCCCAGGCCCGCGAGCTCGTCGCGCTCGCCCACCGCGGCGCGAAGGACGCCCTCGCCGACCTGCGTGACCTGGTGCGCGGGATCCACCCGCCGGTGCTCGACAACGGTCTCGGCGACGCGCTGGCGACGCTCGCCACCAGCAGTGCGGTCCCGGTCAATGTGCACGTCGGGCTGCCCGAGCGTCCGGCGCCCGCCATCGAGACCATCGCCTACTTCTGCGCCGCCGAGCTGCTCGCGAACGCGGCCAAGCACAGCCGCGCGACCCACGTCGAGCTCGGCGTCGTCGGAGCCGGCGGGCGCTTGACCCTGACCGTCACCGACGACGGCGCCGGCGGGGCGAACCCGGACGGCCCTGGCCTGACCGGCCTGGCCCGCCGCGTTGCCGTCGTGGACGGCCGGATGCGCGTGCACAGTCCGGCCGGCGGCCCGACCCGGGTCGAGATCGAGCTGCCCACACAGGTGTGAAGGGAGGCGACGGCATGCGGGTGGTGATCGCGGAGGACGCCGCGATGATGCGCGAAGGGCTGGTCCGGCTGCTCACCGACCGGGGTTTCGAGGTGTGCGCGGCGGTGGCCGACGCGGACGCGTTGCGGTCCGCGGTCGCCGCCTTCGTGCCGGACGTGGCCGTGGTCGATATCCGGATGCCGCCGACACACACCGACGAGGGGCTACGCGCCGCGATCGACATCCGACACGACCATCCGCAGGTTGGCGTGCTGGTGTTCTCGCAGTACGTGGAGACCCGCTACGCGACCCGCCTGCTCGCCGACCGGCCCTCCGGCGTCGGGTACCTGCTCAAGGACCGCGTCGCCGACGTCGCCGACTTCGTGGAGGCGCTGACCCGGGTGGCGTCCGGCGGCACCGCGTTGGATCCAGAGGTGGTCGGCCACCTGATCCGGGCCGGACAGGACACAGTCGGGCTGACGTCTCTGACCCCACGGGAGCGTGAGGTGCTCTCGCTGATGGCCGAGGGCCGGTCCAACGCCGGGATCGCGGCGGCCCTCGTCATCACCCCCGGCGTGGTGGAGAAGCACGTAGCGAACATCTTCGCGAAGCTCGGTCTGCCGCCCTCGGACGGCGACAACCGCCGGGTGCTGGCCGTTCTCCGCCACCTCGGCGGCTGACGGCCACGTGGCCCGGCCACCATCACGCGTACCCCTCTGGCCGGCAGCCGAAGTGGCTGCCAGCCGGCGGGAACGCTTTCGCGTCAGGGGACGAAGGTGACATCGCGCAGTCGTGGCGAGGGACCGTCCAGCACGTGACCGTCCCGGCCGCGTAGCCACCGGTCGAAGAAGGCGGCGACCAGGGCTTCCTCGGTGCGGACGGCTCGGGTCGACTGGATGCTGCCGATTGCCTCGGTGACAAAGCTGTCGGGAAGGCCGAGCTGCCGGGCGATCTGTGGAAGCAACGGCACGGTGTCCTTGTAGGAGTCCTCGCTTTTTGCGCCGTCGAGCCGCAGGTCGACATGCCAGCCGCTGCTGTTGTCCCACAACATCCGCCAGGACGGCGTCTGACGGTGGTCTGTGCCGGGGTCGCCCACGAACATGAACGGGCGGTCCAGGCCGCGCCGGGCCACGGGCCACAGCTGGATGGGATCCGCGATGACCGGCGACTCGATGCTGCCGCCCATGTCGATCGCGGCCCTGATACGGGAGTCCTCGCTCATGGCCTGCAGGGCGCTCAACCCGCCTGCGGAGACGCCGAACATGCCAGTTCGGTGGAGATCCAGGGCACCGACGACGCCCTCGGGAAGCGGCCTGCCCTCCGCGTCCGGATTCGTGCCCCCGTTGAGAGCCGCCAACTGGTCGAGCACGAAGCGGGTGTCCGCGATCCGTGTGCCGAACACCCTGGCCGCCAGAATCTGGAACTCCTCGGGCCGCTGCGCCTGCCCGAACAGCTCCGGCAACACGGTGTCGACGACCCGGCCGTCCGGGAACTCCACCTCGGACGCGTCGTAGGTGTGGTCGAGGGTCACCACCACGTACCCGCGGCTGGCCAGGTCCTGCACCAGAGTGGTGCCCCAGGTCCGCGGGTCGCCGGCACCGGGTGAATACAACACCACCGGGAACGGTCGCTTGTGCCGCGTCACCGGCGCGCCCCGGTGGCCGCTGGTCCGAGTGGCGGCGAAGTCCACCGCGCCCGCCGGTATGCCGTACAGGCTGGCGCCGGCGCCGGCGGCGCTGCCGAAGTGGGCCGCCGCGCCGGGCGTCATGTGCGGCGCCAGCGGGAAGCGGCCCACGTCCCCGGCCGGGTACCAGAGGCTGACCATCAGCTCGCGGTGGGCCGGGGTGGCCATCCACAGGTCGGTACGGGAGCGGTCGATCAGGTGCAGGTCGACCGTACCCACCGGATACGGCCCCGTCGGCGCCGGCAGTCTCAGCCGGACCGGCCCGTCAGCTCCCGACTGGGCGTGCGGTACGACGTTGCGGGAGGCGGACGAGGGTGCCGCGGACGCGACCGTGACACAGCCGACAATCAACGAAGCAAATATGACTGTGCGGAATCTCCGTATCATGAGCAACTCCTCAGGAATTCAGGGCTGCGCCTGCGGCTGCCCTTCATCGGCCTCACGCTACGAGCGCCACCTGGTTCGACAAAAGGCAGCTTTCACCCACATTCATGCCGGGGATAACCCTCACCGCCATACGACGGTGCGAGTTGTTCGCGCCATGGAGTCGGTGACGAGGCGGCGAAAGCAACGGCGCGCGCCAGGGATCATGATCTTTGATCCCGGATGACCCGAAGTGGCGCCTCACAGCAGGCATGCCATCTTCGAAGATTCCAACGAGGTTGGTGGGCTGCGGCCCACGTCGGGTGGTGCGGAAGCTGACTGACCTCGGCGGGTCGCCGGGTTCAGGGTGCCGCGCCGTCGAGGGGATCGCCGACGGCTTGACGCATGACCCGCCCGATCCGGGAGGACGAATTCACGGCCATATAATCGACGGCTATGTCCGTCCTCTCTCGTCGCCTCGCGGCCATCGTGACCGGAACACTCATCGCTTTTTTCGCCATGCCCGGCGTCGCGCAGGCGGCGGGGGTGGGGCTCGCACCCTACTTCATCGAGTACGGCAGCGGCATGTCCACCTATGTCGGTAAAAGCGGGACCACCACCATCCCTATCGGCGTCATGACCTGGGGCAAGGGCACCGCGAAAAGCGTGAAGCTCACCGCCGACCTGTCGGGGATCACGAACAAAGTGGACATCATTGCCGTCAGCTCGCCGTGCAAGCGGTCCGGATCGAAGGTCACCTGCAATTTCGGCACGAGGAAGATCAAGGGGCAGAAGAAGATCGCCGCCTCGCTGTCGCTGCGGGCGAAGGCACGTGCGCCCATCGGCCGGGCAGGCACGGTTCGCCTCACGTTGACTGCGAGCCCTCGGCCGAGCACCAGCAAGGTCAGCGGCAAGGTTGACGTACGGCCCGAGGTCGCCGACCTGGTCATGACGTCGACGGTGCCGGTCGCTCGGATCGGGCAGACGGTCACCATTTCCCACAAGGTGGTCAACCGCGGGCCTTCGAAGGAGCCCTGGGTGTCGCTCAGCGGCGACGTCCAGCCCGGCACGAAGTTCGTCGGCGGTGTCGGCTGCACCACCACCAGTCGCACCTTCAACTGCGACTTCTCAAACCTCGCGGTCGGGCAGAGCCGGGTGGTCAGCGTCAAGGTCAAGGTGACCGGCTGCGACAAGAGTCGAGGGACGTCGGGCGGCGGCACAGGCTGGGTCATCGCACTCCCTGATCCGAACATTTACAACAACAACCTCAGCGCTCGGGTGAGGGTGGTGGGTTGCCCCGGGCCCACCGGCGCGTAGTCCGGCTCAGGCAGATCATCGGCAGCGGCGACAGCGCGTTCAGAGGGCGGTTCGGACGTACAACGACCGGCACGACCGGGCGGTGATCGGCGGAGCTGGTCCGACAGCCGACGGTGCGGGGTGAGCCGGGAGGCACGGGGCAGCCACGCCAGGCGGGCCGAGCAGGGCATGAGCGGCGGGGCCAGCCACCCGGTCGGATCAGGAACGCGGCGCGGGACATGTAACCGACCCGCGCCCACCCGGACGGCGCATGATCACGGAGTGACATGCCGCCCGGTCATGCTTATCCATGCCTCGTCGTCATGTCCGTTTCACAATTCCCACCGTCTGTGCGGTCTCCGTGCCGTTCCCGCGGGTGTGCCCGGCAGGGCCCACCCGCGGAGTCGGCCGGTCAGAGGTTGGTCCGCCAGCCGGACTTCCAGCCGGACGTGAAGACGCAGCCGATCCGGATCCAGCCGCCTTCGTTCTCGTGGTTGGTGCACACGTACTCGCGGTGGACCTGGGTCTTCCCGTAGTACCGGTACACGTACCGGTGATTCTCGCAGTGCAGCATCCGGTACGCGGAGGAAAAGCCGCGGTAGTCGTAGATCTCCTTCGAGGTGACGTTGCCGTCGAACCGCGAGGCGAGCTTCTTGGTCTCGTAGTGGCGGTTGGGCTGCAGCCTCACGGTTCCGGCGGTCCGGACGAAGCTGTTCTTGCCGCACGGGCCGGCGATGTTGGCATTCTTCTTGTAGAGGAAGTACGGCATTCCGAATACCGGGCCGCTCTTGGCCTTTGCCTGGCTGATGCCGGCGACTGCGGCGGTCCCGCCACCGATGACCAATAGCGCGATCAGCAGCGGAACCATCCGACGCTTGACGAAGTCGATCATGACGCTCCTTCAGATCAGAAGAGTGAAAGCGTCGCCGCGACCCCGGGGCGCCTGCCGGTCCGACGACTCACTCAGTCAACCGCGCACCGGCCGTCGTCAGCACCCGCAATCAGGTACGGGACAATCCCGGCCGGCTGTCTCGAACGTTTCGCAGGAATTCGGGAAGCGGCGCCCTGACCCGGAACAAGCGCATCGGTGGAATTGCTGTTCTCACCGGAGCCCACCGAGTGATCGCACGGAACCGTCCCGGACCGTACGGGTCAGTCGCGAACCATGGACCGCCCTGGCCAACATCTGGTCCCGTCCGGGACGGCCTACGCGGACCAGCATTCCATAAGCAAACGTCCGGGACGTACCGACCGCCCATGGATTGTTTACGGCTCCGGACGGACCTTTCGCTAAAGCCTTGGCACAGCTTCGGGTGCGCCGACGTTGACCATTTCCACCTCCGGGAGGGATGGCCGACGTTCTCGTCCCAGAGGCCAGGGGCCGCTCGCACTCGCTCTGTCCGGCACCGTCATCGATGCCGGCGTCACGATGCAGGCACCACCCCGTACGTATTCAGCCTGAGGTGATGGTCCGGGGTCGCCACCATGGTCCCGGAAATAGTCGTCAGGTGATTCCGAGTGCCAGCCGGCGGGCGGTGTCGTTGGCGTGATGGCGATTCGCGGCGGCAACGTTGGTCAGGCCCGCAAAACCGTGCCGGCCCAACTCATCAATGCCGGGTCAAGGAACGGCTGGCGACGGGTGGGGCAGCGGGTGGGCGCCTTCCGGGCGTAGGCCGTCGAAGATGATGGCGAGGTATCGCCGCCACAGGTCGGGCGGGGCGTCTGGCACATAGCTGGTGACGTGGTTGGGCGCGCACATCAGCAGGATGACGTCGGCGCCGGTGACGTCGGCTCGTACGTCGCCATGCTCACGAGCCCGATCGACGAGCTTGTGTACGGTGCGGAACATCTGCTCGCGCGCCCTGGTCACCTCCGCGTTCAGCTCGCCGGCCTCCTGCAGGAACGAAAGGTCGCGCTGCTGTTGGTGATCCGCGGCGATGGTGAGGAACTCCAACAGGGCGGCGCCGGGTTCCGCCGCGTCGAGCAATTGTTCGCCGACCGCGTTGAGCTCGCCGATCCGGTCGAGGACGATCGCGGCGAGCAGGTCGTCCTTCGTGGCGAAGTGGCGGAAAAGGGTGCCCTTGCCGAGACCGGCGCGGCGGGCGATGTCGGCGACCGAGGCAGCCAGGCCACGTTCCGCGAACTCGTCGGCGGCGGCCGCCAGTAGCAGCCGCCGGTTGCGGGCGGCGTCGGCACGTAACGGGCGGGCGCTGGTCACGTTGCCACCCTAGCAAGTTGACCGGCCGGTCCGGTTATTGCTAGCTTCACGATCACTAACATGACCACGCGGTCCGCTTATCTGGAGGAAACGCATGAAGGCAGTTGTCGCGACCGGCTACGGGCCGCCTGAGCAATACACGGTGGCGGAGGTGCCGACCCCCCGGCCCGGACCGGGACAGATCCAGGTCCGGATCGCCGCCGCATCGATCAACCCGGCGGACGTCCGGCTGCCCAGCGGAGATTTCCGCGACGCCGTGCCACTGGAGTTTCCGCACGTGCCGGGCAACGACTTCGCCGGCACGGTCAGCGAGGTCGGCGCTGGCGTGACGGCCTACCAGGTGGGCGACGAGATCTTCGGTCAGGCTGTGCCGCGGGCGCTGCGGGCGATGGCCGGTGCGGTCCGGCCGTCGCTGAGCACCGGCTCACTGGCCGAGTACGCGGTCTTCGAGGCCGACACCCCGTTCCTGGCGCACCGCCCGGCCGGCCTCGACATCGAGCATGCGGCCGCCCTGCCCACCGTCGGCCTGACGGCACGGGCACTGATGGCCACCGCCATGGTGCAGCCCGGGGAAACCGTCCTGGTCGTCGGCGCGACCGGCGGAGTCGGAACCGCAGTGCTCCCGCTGCTCGCCGCCGCGAGGGCGCGGGTGATCGCCACCGCGACCGCCGCTGACGCCGACATCCTCCGAGCTCTCGGCGCCGACGAAACCATCGGGTACGCGCAATCCGGGTACCCCTCGGACGTCGACGTCGCCTTCAACCTGACACTGCCGAGTGACCACCTTGCCGAAGTCGCAGGCGCCATCCGCCCGGGTGGGCGCCTCCTCACGATCACCTACCCGGTACCCCGGCAGGACTGGATCGGCCGCGACGACGTCGGTCTGCATTTCGTGCTGGACATGGACGGCACCTTCGGCGGGATGCGCGAGGTCGGCGAACTGGCGGTCAGTGGCGAACTACCGGCCACGATCGGGCACCGCTACACCCTCGACCAGGGGGCTCAAGCATGCGTCGACTTCGTTCGCCGGCACACGACCGGGAAGCTTGTCGTCACGATGTGAAGCACACTGCCATCGGTAGCTGAGCGACGTGGGCCTCGGACGGTACTCGGGGGCGTGCCCGGACGGGCAACGGCGTGACCCGCCGGATGGCGTCGGACGCCTCGGGGTGGTCTTCTCGACATCGAAGACCACCCCGAGTACGGGTACCGACGTCAGGGCCGTTGGCAGCCGCCGTCGCCGGTCGCCCCCGGCTCGCCCGGCTCCACCACGCCGGGCTTGTCGGTCACGTCGGTCGGCACGACGGAGACGACGCGCTGGTCCACGGGGTCGGTGTCGAGGCAGTCGTCCGACGAGTCGGCACCGCCCTCGTCGCCCGCGTCACCGGCCGGGTCCTCACCCGCGTCGGCCGTCCCGTCGTCGCCCGCGCAGTCGCCGGCCCCCTCCGTCTCCTGCCCGCTGTCGGTGGTCTCACCACCGTCCGCATCCTCACCACCGTCCGTGTCCGGCTGCTGCTCGTCCTCGGCGCCCTGGTCGCCCGTGTCGTCCTGCTCGCCCTCCGTCTCCTCGCCGTTTCCCCCGTCGCCGCCATCGCCCCCGTCGCCGCCATCGCCCGCGTCGTCGCCGTTCTCCGCGTCGCCGTTCTCCGCGTCGCCGCCCTCCCCGGTGTCGCCGCCGTCCCCCACATCGTCAGCGTTCTCCGCGTTGTCGCCTTCGGGGTCCTGCTCGGTGCCGTTGTCCTGCTCCGGGTCCGCCGCCTGGTCGCGTTCCGCGTCCTGGCCGCCGTCCGCGTCTGACTGCTGATCGCCAACGGCCTCGCCGCCCTCGTCGCCCTGGTCGTCGGCTGCCTCCTCGCTCTCCGTCGCGTCCTGGGCCTCGTCGGATCCCTGATCGTCCGAGGTCTGGTCGTCGGCCGGTGGCTGCTCGGTCTCACAGGCCGTCGAGCCGTCGGCTGGCTCCTCCTCCTCCGCTGGCCCGCCCCGTGGCTCAGGTACGACGACCTTGACAGGCTCGATCGTCGGACGGACGGCGAGGTTCTTCATCTGCTTGCGCCGAGCGGCCCCGATCTCGACCAGCTTTATGGTTTTCGAGGATGCCTTGCCCGTGGCGAAGATCATCCGGTTGTCGCCGGCGTAGATGCCAACCCGGTCCACCCCGTCGCCACCGGAGTCGAAGAAGAGAAGGTCACCAGGCTTGCGCTTCTTGACCGGCACCGTCCACTTCCGCTTGGCCGCGTAGCGGTATTCGGCGGCCGGGCTGCGGTAGCCCTCCTTCAGGCCGGCCTTGCGGTAGGCGTCGTAGGTCAACCGGGCGCAGTCGCTGCCGTCGGACTTCGTCCCGGTCCACGTACATTTCTGGTCGACGTGTTGCTTGGCGTGGCAGAGCGCCTTCTGGTTGACCGTGCCGGTGCAGCTGGGTGCCGCATTCGCGAAACCGCCGGCGACCGCGAGGACTCCCGCGATCAGAACACCGGCGAACAACAGCGGAAGGAATTTGGTGATTCGCGTCGTCATCATGTCAGGTCCAATTCAGGGCATCAGTTGAACGGAACGACCACAACCGGGGCCTGCTCGGGCTCGGTGCGCGGCCGGGTGCTGCCCTTCGGCTTCGCGCTCGGCTTCTTCTTCTCCGCCCCGTCGTTCGACTTCGGCGAACCGGAGGAGGGACGTACCGCCGACTTGAGCATGTGGCTGCGGTAGTACGAATTCAGCTTGGTCTCGACGACCTTTCCTCTGCCGCTGGACGCGTGGACCATCTTGCCGTTCCCGACGTAGATGCCCACGTGGTCGATCTCGCCGCCGTCCCAGTTGAAGAAGATGAGGTCACCGGGGCGAAGATTCCGGGTGGAGACGGTCCGGCCCTTGCTCACCCCGTAGCTGTACTGCCCGGCCGCAGTGCGATAACCCCAGTTGAGCCCGGCCTTGTCGTAGGCGTAGTAGGTGAGCCCGGAGCAGTCGAAGGAGCTCGAACCCTTGCCGCCCAACACGTACGGGTCGCCGATCTGCGCCCGGGCCTTGCACACCGCCTTCTCCGCGACGCTGCCGGAACAGCCGGAGCTGGCCTTGGCACTGGCTAGGCCGCCCAGTCCGGCGAGGGTGGCGCCGATGAACGCCAGTGCGAGCAGAAGCTTGAATACGCCCCGCCGACCGGGGCCGCGCGTACCGCGGGTCGATTCCGATGACGAGGACGGCATGGGGCTGCGGTGCTCCGGCGAGATGTTGTTGGGCGACTGTGGCATGGCCTGCTCCTCAAAGAATGTTTGGGCGTGGTGGTGACGAGTGCACCCGTTCGGCGCGGGCCTCGGAAGGTCGTCCGCCGTACGGGACAGCCCCGGTCGCAGCGCCGGTCACGGTGGCCGTCCTGTCTCTGCCCGACCGCCGTACCGTCTTGTGCCGGCCTGTCTGGCGGGAGCGTCCGGCGGCGCCTGTCCCGGCCGGCAGCGGTTCCGTCGCGGTAGCGGGCCACAGCGGAGACCTGCTGCGAGATGGCGAGGCCGATGTGCCGGCAGGGCCTTCGTCCTGGTGCCGGGCCTCGTCCGCGCGGCTCGACTCGGGCAGCGGAGCGAGCCCCACCGCGGAGCCCGGGCCGGCGCGGAAGACACCGCAGGGTGGATCCGGACGGATCCACCCTGCGGTTTGTGGTTCGGTCAGTTGTCGGAGTCGCTGCTACATCCGCTGCTGGCGCTACGCCGCCAGCAGGCTCGTCCGCGAACTTGGCGCCGGTAGTGGCCGCTGCCCGGCTCGGCGCCGGCGGGTCGTCACGTGCGTCGCGGGCTCGGTCAGGACGGGTGCGGATATGTTCAGGACGGGCAGATCTTGAAGGTCGCGTCCGCGTTGTCCGCGCCGTTCTTCTTGTACACCTGCACCGACGCGTCGACGCTCATACAAGCCTCCTGGTTCACTCCGCCGCTATTGAACTTGATCACCTTGCCGCTGTTCGATTGCCGGTAGGAGGCGGCGGCCTTGGAGAACTTCGTCTCGCGCTGAGCGGCGGTGACGTCCCCGCAGCTCCAGGTCGGTGCTACGGCGACCGACCAGGGGGCCCCGACCGAGATGCCGGGGTTGAACGTGCAGTCTGTGGCGTACCAACGCTGGGAGAGTTCGGCCTTGCTGATCTTGACCGCCTTCCCGGAGCCGCTGCATCGAGGCGAGGAAAAGGACTTGGCGGTCATCGTCGGCGAGATGATCTTTCGGTCGGTGTACAACCATCGAGGCTTGCCAAAGCTCCGGGCTGGCGCCTTCTTGTACTGCACCGTGCCGAAGATGGTGATCCGCACGCACGTCTTCACCTTCGGGTCGTTCGCGAAGGCGACCTTGGTGAGGTTGAAATTCTTCGTGACCAGGGTTCCCGGTCGCTGCGCGGTGGAGCTGCTCGACTTGCTGGTGGGCTTCGCCTGCGCGGTGATCGCGGTGGTCGCGAGAGCCGCGAGGATGACGCCCAGGCCGACCATCAGAAGGGACCTCTGGCCCATCATTCGTTTCATGGTTGTTCCTCCGGGTGGGTGTAGTGGCAGATGAAACGCGCGTTGGCTCGCTGCTAGCAATTCCATCGGAACCGATTCACCCCCGTCGCTCCAGACCTGGAAACGTATCGGACAGATCGGGACGGGGAACAGGTGCTCTCGCACACCCGATTGGTCGCGGGACATCGGAACGCGGGACAGGGACACGGGAGCCAGGACAGGACGGAACGCGCGATAGACGAGTGGTCCACCGCGCGGGATTTTTGTCCGGCTCCGTTCCGAACACCGTTTCGGATATACGGAACAATGGTCGACGGTCTTTGCTGATTGCCGAGGCGTCCGGGCCCGGCGCCGACACCCGTCCGATCAGTCACGACCGTGAGGTAGTCATGCGTTCTTTTCGGGAAATTCTGAAGTCGAAGTTCGTCCCGCTCGCCATCGCCGCGGCGGTCATCGGCGGCGGAGCAACCGCCGCTTCGGCGATGGCCTCCGCGGCCCCGGCCAAGAAGTCGGCGTCGTCACCGACGAGTGCCACCGCCAGGGCCGGCGACCGGTGCACCCTGCCCGGCCTGGTCGTCAAGAACACGCGGTACGTCGGTAAGAGCAGGACCTGGCCGATCGGAGCGAAATGGCAGGCCACCGGAAACGCCAAGGGCACCGTGATCAGCCTGCAACATGAGGTCCGGGTCAGTAACTCCGTCTCCGGCACGTTCGGCCTGTCGAAGGGCGTCATCTCGGCGGCGGTCGGCTTCAACGTCGAGAAGCAGCAGGCGGTGTTCGTCAGCTTCGCCTACACCCAGCCGAAGGCCGGCAAGTACCAGCTGCGGGTCACCCCGGTCTACGACTCATATCTGTTCGAGGTCCACAAGAAGGTCGGTACGGTCAAGATCAGGGGAGGCCACCCCGACTGCGTTCAGACCGGCACCTCGAAGGTCCGTACCGGCGGCGCGTCGAAGTACGTCGGGCTGGAAAGCCGCGTCTACCGCCAGAACAAGGCCGGCACGTGGGTGGTGGTCCGCTGACACGACCGTGACAACTTAGAACCGGCGACTGCGGAAGCCGGCTCCGCGGGCGCCGAATCGGGAGGTCTTCCCGTCACATTCGTGGCGGGGAGACCTCCCCGTCGTTCGGCACGAATATTTCGCGGAACCGGCGGACGTCACGGCGATCCGGCGCGACCTCCTTTTCGTGCGGATCGGCGAGCCGGCCGGACAATGCCCACGCACCGGGTGCGCACCTGCGGCTCGTCCGCTCCGGCGAATGTCGCGCCCACAGGCCCTCGCCCTTTTCTCGGCCCCCGCGCAATGCCATCGAGGAGTAGTCTCGCGGGCCAAACGCCACTGGCGTCCGCAGTGGACTGACGGAGGGCCACGCGATGGACGACGGAGAGACGTCGATCGGCAGCAACGGCGCCGAGGTCCGGCCGCGGCCCGGGTCGGCTCCGGATCCTTTCGCCGCGACCTCGCCGGCCGAGTTCGTCGCCGCGATGCGGGCGTTGAAGGAGTGGTCCGGCCTCACCTTCCGTCAGTTGCAGCGCCAGGCGGAGCGGTTCGGGGAGGCGCTGCCGCACAGCACGATCGCCGCCGTGCTGGGGCGGAACAACCTGCCTCGGGAGGCGCTGGTGACCGCCTTCGTCCGGGCCTGCGGCCTGGACCAGGCCACCGCCGCGTTGTGGCTGGCAACTCGGAAGCGACTCGCCGCTCAGGCGGTGCGGGAGGCTGCTCCGACGAACGGCGTGAGCCCGGATCCGGCCACCAGCGGGGAGCCGCCTCTCGCGCCCGAGCCGGTAGCGGACGCCTCCGGCGGACCGGGAGCGCCCGACGAGACCGGCCAACGCCCGCACTCCCCGACGGAGGTGGAACCGCTGCCCGTCCTGGCATCGGTGCTGCGGTCGGTGCCGCTGTCGGACCCGGAGGCGTCCGGTCCGTCGTCGGATTCGGAGGCGTCCGGCCCGTCGTCGCTCGCCCGCGACGCCAGCCCAGAGCCGCAGCACCTCCGAGCAGCCACCGAGGGGGTGACCGGAGCGGGCTCGGGGGATCGAAGGCCGGACCCGCCGTCGTCGGCCGGCCGGTTGGCGAACGTGGCCGCGGGGCGGACGGACGAGCGGTGGGTCGGCGTACACCGGCACGACCCTGCGGAGGAGGTGCCGCGGCCCGCCGGCCTCCGCTGGCTGGTCCCGCCGATCATGTACCGGACCGGCTGGGCGAGTCGGGTGCTGTCCGGCGTACTTGTGCTGGTCATGGCCGCCATCGCGGTAGCGGTGGTGGCTCGCGCCCTGCGCGACTCGCCGGGAACCGCGGTGGGCTCGGGCGGCCCGACCGAGTCACCGGTCGAGGAGTTCGATCCCCGGCCGTTGCCGGCGGCGCTTCCCTCCAGCGTCCCGTCGCCGTCCGCGTCCCGTTCGGCGGTGCCGCGCCCCAGACCGAGCGCGAGCACGAACACGTCGGCGTCGACGAAGCCGGCTACCGGCACGACGGCACCCGCCGGGCCGGCCACCGGACCGGTACGGCTGCGGGTGGCCCACACGGGCATGTGCGTGGGCGAAGGACCGGAACTCTACAAGCCGTCCGGCCGGATCGTGCTGGGCCAGCACCCCTGCGCCTCGGCGTCACCGCCGGTCATCATCGAGCAGGTGTCCGGCAAGGTGTACCGGATCAAGCTCGACAGCCCGGAGAACGGGATCGGCTGCGCGACGATCGACCTCGGCGGGCGCGTCGACGGCCTCCTGCTCTCCGGCGACGTCTGCGGCGCGGACCGGGCCGACCAGAAGTTCACCTTCGAGCCGCTCACCGGCGCGGCCGGCCGTTACCGGGTGCGCTCCGTGCCGGGAAAGGCGTACTGCATCGGCGTCTACGGGGAACACCGGGACGCGGGGGCCCAGCTCATCCAGAGCCCCTGCTCCAGCAACCTCGCGCAGGCGTTCATCGTCGAACGACGCTGACCGGCGCGTCCGGGACAGACCGGTACGGGGGCCTCCCGTGTCCCGTCCCGGACAGCACTTCCGGCTGCCCGGGACGGACCGGGACACGCTGTACAGGACGGACCGGGACACGGGACGGACCAGGACACCGCACACGGGACGGGTCAGGACACGCCGTACCGCGTGGATTTGTGGGCGGTCAGCGGGCCGGCGTCTCCTGCTCGCGCAGCGCCTGCTCGACGGCCTCCCGCACGCGGGCGTCCTCGCGCCGCCGGCGCCGGTCGCGGCTGCGGCGGGCGAGTAGCGGTCCCCCGACGACGGCCGCGACCAGTACGACGGCCAGCACCGACAGGGTCCACGGGACGGCCCAGCCGGACGCAGTGGCCGAGACCGGCTTGAGCGAGGTGGTGGAGCCCGACGCATCGGTGAGCAGGGGCGTGAGGGTCACGGTCGCGGCCAGCCGGACGGTCGGGGCCACGCCGTGGACGGGCACGGTCACCGCCCAGCTCTCCCCCGGTAGCAGCTCCGGCGGGGCCGCGACGTCGCGCGCGTCGGCCCGCAGCCACCCGAACGGACCCGTGATCGAGACGGCCTGCTGCGCCGACAGGATGGCGTTGCCGGTGTTGTGGATCCGGTAGGTGACGGTGGCGTCGCCCCTGCCGAACGGGTTGGACGTGCCGGCGTAGGCGACGTGGAGGTCCTCGACCGCGAGGCTCGGCTTGAGCGCGCCGCTGACCCGCAGCTTGATCCGGATACCGAGACGGCGGTCCACGTTGATGCCCTCGGCCGTGGTGGCCTGGGTCAGTGAGGTGAGGATGCCGCCCGCGTAGTCGCCGGGCGTGGCGTTGTCCGGGATGGTGACCGCGAAGGGGACCTCGACCGACTTCCCGGGCTGGATCACCACGCGCTCGCGGTCGGCCTGGACCCAGGCTCCGATCCCGACCGACTTCTTGTCCCTGGTGAGCAGGTCGAGCTGACCCGTGCCGGTGGTGAAGCCGTCGGCGGTGTAGACGGCCAGGTCGAGGGGGGCCTTGCCGCGGTTGGCGACGACCATGGCGTCCTTGAGCCGGCCACCGGGGTTGACGGCGTAACCGAAGCTGGACCGATCGGCGCCGTAGCTGTTCGAGGCCGTCCGGACCGTCCAGGTGACGTCGCCGTCCGCCGCGTGAGCGGGCGCGGCACCGAGGCCGGCGAGCGCGAGTGCGGCGAGCAGGGCCAGGGCGGCGGTACGGGCGAGGGCGGCCACGCCGGTCTTCCGGCGTGTTGCGAGCACGGGCATCTCGGGGTCCTCGGCGATCTCGATCGGTTCTGGAGAGACCGGCGGGGTGGGCACCCGAAGGTGCCTACCCCGCCGGGTGTGACGGGTCCGGTCAGCTGCTCAGCGCGGTGATCGTGAGGGTGGCCCGGTAGCTGCCCTTCTCGACGCTGCCCGGGATCTTCAGGTCCAGGTCGGCGCCCAGCTTGGCGGTACCCCGGGGGTGGCCCTGGGCGGCCCAGCCGAGGCCGCGCGAGACGGACAGGCCCGCGCCGCGGTCGTCGTAGCCGGAGGCCACCGGGCCGCTCGCCTGAGCACCGGCGCCGTCCGCGAGCACCTTCGGCGTCCAGCCGAGGTACGCGCCGGAGAACGACTTGTCGCCGTCCTGGAAGTCACCCACGCTGGCCGAGATCGACCACGGGGCGAGCGACCGACGGCTGTCCGACACGACGATCGGGTTGATCTGGCCGGTCGCCGCGAAGTAGTCGCCGTTGTGCTCCTCGGCCGTGCCGAGGTCCACCAGGCCGTTGTAGCCGTCGATCGTCCAGCCGAACTCGCCCGGTGCCGCGTTGGGCACGTTGACCTGGATGTTCTGGCCGTTGCCCTGGTACGGGTGCACGGTGACCTTGTCGACGATCGAGCCCACCGGCTGGTCAGCCGGGGTGTTGTTGCACCAGCTGCCCTTCTCCACCGACGCGTTCGGGGCGGCGCAGGTGCCGCTGCGGATGTTCTCGACGACGAGCTTGTCGTTGCGTACCTGGACCTTGACGTAGCTGCGGACGTGCTCCTGGTTCTGCACCGAGTTGTACCAGTAGCTGTCCGGGTTCAGCGGGTCGGCACCGTTGCCGGCGCCGCTCGACGCGCTGCTGTCCGGCTTGGTGATGTCGTAGTACTTCGAGCCCGAGGCCGAGTTTCCGGTCACGTAGATCACGCCGCCCGGGCCGGGGTACACGTCGGCGGCGCCCGGCTGCTCCTCCGGGTTCGCCTTCGCGCCGTTCTTGATGGCGTAGCTGCGGGAGTAGGCGTGGTCGTGGCCCGCCATCACCATGTCGATGCCGAGGTTGGAGAAGACCGTCGGGAAGTCGACCCGCCGCACCTTGGCGTCGGAGTCCTTGGCGTGGCTGGCCGGCGAGTACATGGCGTGGTGGAAGACGAGCACCTTCCACTTGGCCTCGGAGCCGTGCCTGTTGACCACATCCGTGATGTACGCGACGTGCGCCGCGTCGCCGCCACCGCCCGAGGTGGGGTTGTAGCTGTTGCTGTTGATGTCGATGAACAGCACGTCCTTGTAGATGAACCAGTAGTCACCCCCGGACGTGTTGGAGGCCGGGTTGCCGTTGGCGTACAGCACGCCCGAGCGGTCGGTGTTCGGGGTGAAGTGGTGCTGCTCGTACGCCTTGGAGCCGACGTCGTGGTTACCGATGGTCGCCGCGAACGGGACCTGACGCAGCTGGTCGGGAGAGAGGAAGGCGGTCCACTGGGTCTCCGTGCCGGCGGTCTCGACGTGGTCACCGCCCGACACCAGCAGCTCGGCGTTCGGGTTGGCCGCCATGGCGACGTTCAGGGTTTCCTGCCAGCCGGCCTGGTCCTTCAGCACGTCGCCCGAGGAACCGATCTGCGGGTCGCCGAAGAACAGGAAGTCGTAGTCGCCCTCGAAGTCCTGCGTCTTGAAGGAGTACGTCGGGGACCAGTTGCCCTCGGAGCCGACCCGGTAGGAGTAGGCGGTGTCCTCCTTCAGGCCGGTGATCGTCGCGTGGCGGTTGAAGCCGCCACTGGTGGCGATGTTCGCCCCACCGATCGCGTCGAAGGTGGCGGCACCGGCCGGGAACTCACCGTTGACGACCGAGGCGGTCGGAGCGAGCTGGACCTGCTGCGCGGTGTCGGCCGAGGAGTACCAGTTGACGATGCGCTGGGACTCGTCGGCGCCCACACCGAGGATGATGCCGGTGAGGGCGGTGGAGTCGGCAGCGCTGGCGCCGGTGCCCAGGCCGCTGCCGACGGCCACGGCCAGGCCCAGGAACGCCGCCGTGGCCCCGGCGGCCACGCGACGGCGTACCAGCCCGGGGGCCGGTGCCGGGGTGCTCAGTCTCATTGATTCCGTCCCTTTTCTAGAGAGGAGAGGTGCTCCAGGAGCGGACTCAAGGTTTCGTCGCCCGGTGAATCGGTCATGAATCCGGCCCGGCGGCTTCGTTGCGCTTCCCGGAACCCTGCGCCGGTTTCAGAAGCCGAGGATCCTTTGGACGAACCAGACCAGCCCCATAACGGACACGCCCGCAGAAATCGCGCCCGTCGCCCAGAGGCCGGCCGTTGCCGCACGGCGATACGACACGACCAGCAGGGGGAAGACGACCGCGATGATCGCCAGTTGCACGACCTCGATGCCGACGTTGAACACCAGCAGGGACCACAGCAGGCTCCACGACCATGCCTCGTCGATCCCCAACGCGCCCGCGAAGCCCAGCCCGTGTACGAGGCCGAAGCAGAACACGACCCCGAGCCGGATCCAGCCCGAACGGTCCAGGCTGAAGTGACCACCGCCCGCCGTCTCCAGGTCGGCGGCGTGGTCGCCGCGCCGCCAGATCCGCCACAGGTGCCAGCCGGCGACCACGGCGATCGACAGCGCGATGACCGGCTCCACGACCCGCGCCGGCACGTCGACCAGACCGAGGGCGGCGAGCATGAACGTCACCGAGTGCGCCAGGGTGAAACTGGTGGCCGCCAGCACGATCTCCCGCAGCCGCCGTGACCCGGCGATGAGCGCCAGCAGGAACAGAATGTGGTCGATCCCGGTCAGCAGGTGCTCCCCGCCCAGCCGGAAGAACTCCCAGAACCGCTCGTACCACGCCTGGGCGGTCGAGAAGGACGGGCGAGCGGCGTCGAGCGCGGCACTGCCCGAGCGACCGTCGAGCTCGTAGGTGACGATCGTCTTGGTGCTCTTGACGTAGCCCTCGGTGTCGGGGAAGAGCGCGCTGCGTACCTCGTGCCCGTCGTCCCGCTCGGGGCAGGCCCAGTCGAGCAGCAGTTCGGCGTACGGCACGTCCTCCCGCTCGCCGATGGTGAAGTCCCCGACCTGAGTGGGGTTGCAGGGCGTGCCGCCGGAGGTGACCGAGAGGCGCCCGGTGACGTATTCGACGGCCGATTTCCGGTGGGCGTTCAGCGCGGCGGCCTGCCCGGCGGTGTCACCGGCGTCGAACGCCGGGATGCCCGCCTTGAAGAGGGGGTCGTCGTGCTGGTAGTCGGCGGCGGAGACGACGTAGAGGTCGTACTCGAGTTCCAGCTTCGTCCGCACCCGACCCTCGTCACCGTCGGTGACGTGGAGGTACACGGTCGACGTGAACCCGTGGGCGAGCGCCGGGCCTGCGTTCAGGACGGCGAACACCACCGCGATGATCCCGATGACGGTGACGGCGGCGGTCCGGCGGACACGTGTTGACATGCGGCTCCTTCGGTTGGCGAGTGCACGTTGCACGCCGCGGCTGAACGCCGACCGGACCGCTGGCGAACCGCTGAAGAACAAACCGCCGGAACGGCGGCCAGCGGATTGACCTGGGCGGGAACTGGGATAGGAAGGAGCACGCGTATTCCCGCGAGCCCTCGGAGGACGACCGCCTTGCGCCCCCCGCTCCGGGCCGTTGCCACGCTGGCGACGGCCGCCGCGCTGGTCACCGGATGCAGTTCCGGCGACGACTGGTCGCGGCCACACTCGAAGCCCATCCCCGTCGGCACCCTCGGCCCAGGCTTCGTCGACCCCTCCGCCCCACCCACCCCGGAGGGGACCGTCACCCCCGACCCGGTTCCTGGTCCGGGGTACGCCCGACGAAGGGCTACCGGGTGGTGCTGCTCACCACGGGTGACGACCGGCCGACCAGGGCCCTCGTGACCGCGGTGAAGGAATGGGCCCGGGAGACACACGTCGATCTCAGGACGGTGACCGCGGCGGACGGGCACGATCTCGTGCCCAGCATCAGCCGAGCCCTGGAGATGGGCCCGGACCTCATCGTCAGCGCGGGCAACGACCTCGTCGACCCCCTCGCGCTGGTCACCCCGCACCACCTGTCGCAGCAGTTCCTCGTGGTCGGCGCGGAGCTGGCCGAGCCCACCCACAACGTCACGGCGGTGGACTGGTCCGGCGCGTCCTTCCGGGGCGAGGGGCTCGGCATGTCCTCGGCGTACGACCCCGAGTCGTTCACGGCTCAGCGCTGCGCGGCGGCCATCCGGGCAGGTGTCGCGGCGGTGCTCAACGAGTTGACCGGGATCGTGATCTGGCTCGACCAGGTGTGACGAGGCGGGGTCGGCACGGGGTCGACCCCGTCGGCATTCAGGTGGCTCAGCCGGCGCCGTAAACGAGTCCGCGGCCGGAGCCTGATCGGCTCCGGCCGCGGACCGGTTAGCACATCCGGACTACAGCTTCGCGCACTGGCCCGAGGACGGGCCCTTCACGCTGTTCGGCCGGCTCTCGTTCACCGGGGCCGGGTTGTTGCCCGAGCAGGCCAGCGGCCCGCTGACCGTGTTACCGGCGACGACCACCGGCTGGCTGCCGGTGTTGCCGTTGACGGTGATCGGGCCACTGACGGTGACCGCGTCGATCCGTACCCCACCGGTGTTGGCGGTGACCGACACCGGGCCGTTCACCTTGCCCTCGGCGATCTTCAGCTCGCCGGTGGCGCCGGTGACCGTGACCGGGCCGGACACCGTCGCGCCGGAGAGCTCGAACAGCACCGGGCGGGTGGCGGAAACCGGGCCGCTGATGGTGCCGCCGGTGACCACCAGGGAGGCACCCGGGTTGACCGTGACCGGGCCGGAGACCGTGGCGTTCTCCAGGCAGACCAGGCCCGCGCTGACCACCAGCGGCTTGCTGTACTTGCCGGTGATCGTCGTGGTGCACTGCGGACCGGCCTGGCCGATCGTCGACCGGGGCTGGGTGTCCGGGGTGACCGGCGAGTTGGCGGCGAGGTAGCTCACCAGCATGGTGAGGTCGTTGTCGCCGGTGGTCGCCGGGTTGGTGCCCCCGCCCAGGGTGGTGAAGTTGTCACCACCGGCGGCGAGGAACGAGTTCACCGTGACCCGGTAGGTGCCCGACAGGTCGAGCGGCGTGCCGTTGAGCTTGACCGACGTGATCCGCGAGCCCTTGGGCGCCTCGGGGTTGTAGGTGTAGCTGAAGCCCTTCGAGACACCGAGCCAAAGCACCGGACGGGACGCGCCGTCGGGCTGCCACTGCTCCTCCAGCACCTGCTTGATCTGGGCACCGGTGTAGCTCTTGGTGACCACGTCGTTGGAGAACGGCTGGACGGCGAAGGCGTCGGCGTAGGTCACCGTGCCGTCGGTCCGGTAGAGCAGGTCGGCCCGCAGACCGCCCGGGTTCATGAACGCGATCTGCGCCCCGCCCCGGCCGGCGTCCTTGGTGCCGGCGAGCTGCACGTCGGCGATGAAGTTGCCCAGCGCCGACTCCGCGCCGCGGTCCTCGTTGCCGTTGGTGTAGGCCCGCTTGATGTCCGCGGTGATCGAACCGAGCTTCTCCTTGCCCAGCTCGGCCGCCTTGACCTTGGCGGCGGCCACGATGTCGGCCACCGCCGGGTTCGCCGGCGCGCCGACCACGTCGACCAGCTGCGCGTCGGAGGCGGTCACCGAGCGCGACTCCGGATCGAAGGTCAGGCTGACCTTGCCCAGCCGCATGCCGTAGTCCTCGGCCTGCACCACCGGACGCAGCTTGTCCGATCCGGGGACCGGGAGCTTGAACGCGTACGGCTGGTGGGTGTGGCCGCTGAAGATGGCGTCGATGGTGGCGTCGACCCGGGTGAACTTGCCGAAGACCGGGTCGTTGGCCAGCGCCTCGGCGGAGGTGATGTTCTCCGTCGCGGCGCCCTCGTGCGCGAGCAGCACCACCACGTCGGCCTCGCCGTTGTCCGGGTTGCCGTCCTTGAGCTGGCGGGCCACCAGGTTGGCCTCGGCCACCGGGTCACGGAAGGTCAGACCGGCGATGCCGTCCGGGCTGACCAGCGACGCGGTCTGCTCGGTCACCACGCCGACGTAGCCGACCCGGACCCCACCGAGGGTGCTGACCGAGTACGCCGGCAGCGCCCGGGTGTCGCCCCGGTACACGTTGGCGCCCAGGTACGGGAAGTCGGCGCGGTCGGACACGCGGCCGGTGAGGTCGGCGATGCCCTTGTCGAACTCGTGGTTACCGACCGCCGAGGCGGCCAGGCCCATCGCGTTCAGCGCGTCGATCGTCGGGTTGTCCCCGTCGATCGCCGAGATGAAGGTGGACGCGCCGATGTTGTCGCCGCCGGAGATGAACGCGGTGTTCGGGTTCTGCGCCCGCAGCTGACCGACCAGGCCGGCGAGCTGGGCGGCGCCGCCGACCGGCTGACCACCCACGGTGGCCGGGGACTCCAGCCGGCCGTGGAAGTCGTTGATGCCGAGCAGCTGGAGGTCGACCGGCTTCGCGCCGGTGCTGATGCCCACCACGATCGGGTTGTGGTCGCTGGCCCGGTACGGGGTCGGCTCGTAGAAGGCGGCCAGCCCGTCGTACTCGAAGGCGAACGACTCGACCGCGTTGATCTGCCAGACGTCGATCCCGGTGACCCGCGACGCCAGCGACGGCGAGGCGAGGGCGTGGTCGAGCGAGCCGGACTCGCCACCGAAGACGTAGGTGGCCTTGCCGGTGTTGTTCAGGTCCTGGTACTGCTTGGCGTAGAGGACCTGCATCGGGTCCTCCTGGGTGTACGCGTTGAAGTCACCCAGCAGGAGCACGTCCTCGGTGCCGCTGTCGGCCTTGACCCGGTCGACGAACGCCGTCAGCGCCTTGGCCTGCCGGACCCGGTCGCCGTTCCAGCTGCCCTGACCGTCACCGGTGTCGGCGTTGTCGCCGGTCCCCGTGCCGCCCTTGGACTTGAGGTGGTTGACGACCACGGTGAAGGAGATCTTCCCCGCGGTGAACGTCTGCGCGATCGGCTCGCGGGCGTTGAACCACACGCTCTCGTCGTTGACCGAGCGCGACGCGCCCTTCGGCTGGACCTTCGCCGGCTTGAAGATGATCGCCGTCGTGATGAAGTCCTGCTGGCTGGGGCCGGGCAGCTCGGCCGGGCTACGGACGTAGTCCCAGGTCCCCGCGCCGTCCTTGGCGTTGAGCGCGTTCACGAGGCGCTTCAGCGCCTGCTGCGGGTCGTTGGCGTTGAACCGGACCGAGTTCTCGATCTCCTCAAGCCCCACCACGTCGGCGCCGAGCGCGCTGATCGCCGCGACGATCTTCGCCTCCTGCTTGGCCAGCCCGGCCTCGTTCGCCGCGCCGCGGGCGTCACCCCCGAAGTGCACGAAGTAGTTGAGGACGTTGAAGGTGGCCACCCGGATGTCGCCGCCGACGTTCGCCGGCGCGGCGGTACGCGGGTTGGTGGCCTTGAAGGTGGTCCGGGTAGCCGTCGGGGTGTCCGCGCTGACCGGGGTGGTCGGCTGGAAGCGCCACTCGTCGAAGCCGTACGACAGCACGACCGGGCCGAACGCCTCGACCGAGTCGCCGACCCGCAGCGGGTTCTCCTTCGACAGGTACGGCGGCAGCAGCCCGGCGGTGGACAGGTTGGTGGTCTTGCCGTCGTCGAGCAGGATCCGCCGGAGCTTGTTGTCGGCGATCAGCTGCTTGGCGGCGTCCGAGCCCGGACGGGCCAGGTCGGTCACGTTCGGGGCGACCTTGTCACCGGCGGCGAGCACGACCTCGCCGTACCGGTTGGTGTTGTACACCTCGGAGACGGTGTACTGGCCGACCGGCGCCACCAGCATCGACTCGACCGACTCGCGGGCACCCTCGGCCAGCGGCAGGCTGACCGGAACCGGGGCCGGCAGGGTCGCGCCGTGCTCGCAGACCTGCACGTCGGTCTTGGCGGCGGTGCTCAGCTGGGTGAGGCCGTTGTACTCGCTCGGGACGCCGCTGACCCGCACCCGGTCGCCGATGACGACCGACGGGTGGTTCGCGGTGTTCGTGCCGAGGTAGACGAAGATGCCGTCGGAGGCGGTGCCGGCAGCCACCGGACGGTCGCCACCGCTGCCGGCCGTCTGCACGTAGACGCCGTTGTAGCCACCGGTGCGGTGGTCGGCGGTCACCACGCCCTCGACGGTGACCCGGCTGCCCGCCAGCGGCGTGGCGCTGCCGGTGCCCTGGACCTCCGCGATGGTGCGGTCGACGGTGACGGTGCAGCCGACGCCCGGATCCGGGTCCGGGTCCGGGTCGGGGTTGCCGGTGCCGTTGAGGACACCGAAGGTGTTCGGCGCCGGGGCGTTCCACTTACCGTTGATCTTCTGGAGCGAGTGGCCGACGGGGGTGTTGCTGGTCTCCTCGACCCCGATGTCGGTGCCGGTCATCCCGTTGGCCGGGCCGCCGACCGCGGTCATGGTGCCCTCGTAGGTGAGGAACTCCGCCACCGCGCCGGTGGGAGAGACCAGGGCGACGCCGTCCGGGGACCCGTTCTGGATGCCGTCGGTCGGGTAGTTGGCGACCACCACACCGGCCGCCGGCACCGTGCCGCTCAGCGTCCGGGTGTTGTACGCCGCGCCGTTCGCGCCGTTGTAGAGGACGATCTGCCAGCCGCTCAGGTCGAAGCCGACCGGCGCCTCGATCTCGATCGCCTCACCGGTGTCGGTGCCGACGTTGTCGTAGTGGATCTCACTGATGAATGGGGTCGCCGCCGGTGCGGCAGCGAAGGCGGCGCTGCTGCTCAGCGCGAGCGCACCGCTCGTGACGAGTACGCCCAACACCCTGCCAGGGTGTCTGCGCATGGGTCGGAGCTTCAAAGCTGTTGCCTCCGAGAGGGGGATGGACTGGTGGAACCTAAGCGCAATTGGTGTCTTCGCAGGAGCCGCCAGATGTACGGAGCAGGTTAGCCTGTCGGCCAGAATGCAACGTAGATCGAACAACGGTGCGCCGAGCCACGAAACGGACGCGGGCCCACGTTATTTACTGATTTCGATTATTCGCTCGCGCTGCGTAATGACTCTGAACGCGACAGGCACGACTCCGGGGAGCAATCCGGTTGCCGTACCCCGGAGATCGTGACAGAAGGCGGTGCGCCCGTGCAGCCGGGGGATGCCTCGTCGTCGGCCCGGCCGGCGGCAACGTCCACCGTGGCCGTCGGACGGGCGGCGGACCTGCTCCGTTGACGGTGTGGCCGGCGCGATGCTCGCACCGGCCGCGCCGCAACTCGGGTTTGCGGTCAGCTCGTCAGGTCGCGACGGTCGAAGGCCCTGGTGGCGACGGCCACGAGGAGAGCGGTAAGGCCGACGAGGACCGCGAGGTGGGTCCACTGGAAGCCGTACCGCAGCGGCTCCCCGCCGTCGTAGTAGTAGAACGGGGAGAGGTAGCGGAGGCCGTCGACGCCGACGGGGCCGGCCATGGTGCGCAGGGCGTAGCTGAGGACGGCGACGCCGGCGGTCACCCCGAGGGTGACCGCCCGGTTGCCGGTGACCGCGCCGACGGTCAACGCGATCGCCCCGAAGGCGACGACGAGCAGGGCGAGTGCGGCGCACTGCGCGGCGAACTGGGTGACGCTGACGTCTTGCAGCCGGGCTCCGGAACGGATGGTGAGCATGGCGAGCCACACCGTGCCGGCGATGAGCAGAGCACCGGTGGCGAGTGCGGCGAAGCGGGCCAGGACCAGGCGGGTACGGCTGACCGGGTGCGCGAGCAGCAGGTCGAGGTGACCGGCCTCCTCGTCGCCGGCGACGGCCCGGGTGCCGACGGTGATGCCGTAGCCGACGGCGATCAGCGGCACGATGATGCCGAACACGCTGGAGCCGAGGTAGCCGGCGGCGGAGACCAGGTCGTCCATGCGGAGTGCCTCGCGCAGCCCCGGGGAGAAGCCCTGCACGGTCTGCTCCATCGCCCCGTCGGCGATCTGGGGATAGAAGCCCCCGTACATCGCGGCGAGGAGGGCGGTGCCGGCGGCGAAGCCGACGAGCGCACGGCGACCGTCACGCAACGTCTGGCTGGTCATCACGTCAAACACGGGTTCGCTCCTGGTCGGCGCTGTCGGCGCGGTAGTAGGTGAGGAACGTCTGTTCCAGGTCGGGTGTGGTGGCGCGCAGCGCCGCCACGTGCTGCCGGGCGAGCAGCCGGATCAGGTCGTCGGGGCTGCCGGCGAGTTGGAAGCGGGCCGTCGAGCCGTCGACCGTCAGGCCGGAGACGCCAGGCAGGGCGGCCAGCCCCGCCCGGTCCACGGCCTCGGCGAAGGTCACCTGGACGTCGTGCACGGTGCTGGCCCGCAGCTGCGCGACGGTGTCGAGGGCGACGAGTCGACCGGCACGGATGATGCCGACGCGATCGGCGACCGCCTCCACCTCGGTCATGACGTGCGAGGACATGAAGACGGTCTGGCCGTTGGCGCTGGCCTCGCGTACCAGGTCGAGGAAGGTCTGCTGGACCAGCGGGTCGAGGCCGGAGGTCGGCTCGTCGAGGATGAGCAGGTCCGGCCGGTGCATGAACGCCTGCACCAGGCCGACCTTCTGTCGGTTGCCTTTGGACAGCGCCCGGATCCGGGCGGCGAGGTCCAGGTCGAGGCGCTCGGCCAGTTCGGTGATGCGGGCCTGCGGGACGCCGCCGCGTAGCCGGGCGAGGAATCTCAGGCATTCGCCGACCCGCTGTCGTCGGTTGACCACGAAGTCGCCGGCGAGGTAGCCGACCCGCCGGTGCAGGGACACCGCCTGCCGCCGAGGATCCTGGCCGAACAGCAGCGCACGGCCGCTAGTGGGTCGGATCAGATCGAGCAGCAGGCGGATCGTGGTCGACTTTCCCGCCCCGTTGGGGCCGAGGTAGCCGAACACCTCACCCGGCCCGACCGTGAGGTCGAGGTCTACCAGACCTCGGCGGCTGCCGTAGGTCTTGGTCAACTTCTCCAACTCGATTACCGCGCTCATGCCGCAGACAGTATCGAACTTTCAGAGATTCCTGAAGTCTTCGAGCTGATAGAGTGGCGGGTACGACAGACAGCACGGCGGAAGGACGCGTATGACGGCACTGAGTGGCCCGGCGGAACATCTGGCGCTCTCCCTCACCCAGGGCGGGATGCAGCGGATGACCGCCCGGGTGCTGGCCGCACTGCTCTTCACCCAGGAGGAGGCGATGACCGCCGGGGACATCGTCGAGGCCCTGGGGATCAGCTCGGGCAGCGTCTCGACCGCGCTCAAGTCCCTGTCGACGGTCGGGCTGATCGAGCGGGTCCCGGCACCCGGCAGCCGGCGCGATCACTTCCGGGTACGCGAGGGCGCCTGGGCCAGGCTCATGTCCGGTCAGAACGCCATCGTGACCGTCATGCGTGACGCCGCCGAGCAGGGCATCCGGGCCGCCGGGGCGGACAGCCCGGCGGGCCGACGGCTCGCCGAGATGCGGGACTTCTACGACTACCTGTGGCGGGAACTGCCCGCGCTCATCGACCGCTGGCAGACCAAGCAGGCCGACCAGGCCGGGCCGACCACGCAGGCGGACTAGGCCGGGCCGGCCAGCCCGGCCGCCACCGTGTCGAGATGGTCGAGAAACCGCCGCACCGCCGGCGGCCGACTGCGACCGCCGGCGGTGGCGGCGAAGACCCGCCGGACCGAGGCATCATCCGGATGCAACCGGAGCAGGGCGAGGTCGGGCGGGGTGGCCCGGACGGCCAGCGCGGGCACCAGGGCGACCCCCAACCCGGCCGCGACACAGCCCAGCTTGCCGGTCCACTCCGCGGCCACGATGTCGATCCGCGGCCGGAAGCCGGCCGGCAGGGTGGCTCGCAACAGCGTCTCCTCGGCGGTGGCCGAACCGGCGATGAACGCCTCGTCGGCCAGCTCGCGCAGCCGCACCGTACGCCGGTGCGCGAGCCGGTGCGCCCGGGGCACCGCTACCAGCAGGACCTCGTCCACGAGATGGTGCAGGTCGAACCGGTCCTCGTCGAGGGGCTGGTCGGGAGCCGCGCTGACCACCACGACGTCGGCGTCCCCGGCGAGCAGCCGGTCCAGCAGCCCGGGCGTCAGCCCCTCGACCAGCGACAGCGCCACCTGGGGGTGGGCGGACCGGAAGGCGGCCAGGGCTCGGGGTACGAGCGCGGCGACCGCCGTCGGGAACGCGCCGACCCGCAGCCGGCCGGCGGTCAGGTCGCGGAGCGCGGCCAGGTCCCGGCGGGCCGCCTCGAGCCGATCGAGCACCGCCTCGGCGTGGGCGAGCAGGCACCGGCCCGACTCGGTCAGGGCGACGCCACGCGGCAGCCGGTCGAACAGGGGCGACCCGAGTTCGGCCTCCAGGGCGGCGATCTGCCGCGACACCGCGGACTGGGTGTAGCGCAGGGTCCGTGCCGCCGCGGTGATGGAGCCGTGCTCGGCGACGACGCGGAAGACCTGGAGGGCCTGCGGCTGCATGCCGTCATCATGCCATGCGACTGACGAATGGCAGCGATGCCGAACATTCGTTGGTAGCATGGCTGGCCAGCATCTAGCGTTCCGGGCCATGGACGTCATCGCACTGCTGGGCACCGGCACGATGGGCACGGCGGTCGGCCGCCGCCTGCTGGCCACCGGGCGGCAGCACCTCACGGTCTGGAACCGCACCCCCGCCCGGACGGGCCCACTGGTCGCGGCCGGCGCACGGGCCGCCGCCACCCCGGCCGAGGCGGTCCGGGACGCCGACCTGGTGATCACCATGCTCACCGACGCCGCCGCCGTCGAGGAGGTGCTGTACGGCGTCGACGGGGCGGCAACAGCCCTGCGCCCCGGCACCCATCTGGTCGAGATGTCCACCATCGGCCCACGGGCCCTGGCCGAATTGGTCGGGCGGCTGCCGGCGGGCGTACCGCTCGTGGACGCGCCCGTCGCCGGCAGTGCCGGCGCGGCCCAGGCAGGTCGGCTCGTGGTGCTGGCCGGCGGCACGGAGGCGGCCGTCACACGGGTCACCCCGGTGCTGAAGCTGCTCGGCACGGTCCGCCGCTGTGGTGGTCCCGGCCGTGGCGCCGCGCTGAAGCTGGTGCTCAACACCGCCCTGGTCACCGCCGTGGCGGCCACCGCCGACGCGCTGGCGGTCGCGGAGGCGGTCGGCGTGGACCGGCGTACGGCGGTCGAGGCCCTGGCCACCGGACCGCTCGGCGGCGCGGTCGCCCGGGCGACCGCCACGGACGCCGCGTTCGCCGTCGCGCTGGCCGCCAAGGACGCCCGGCTCGCGCTCGACGCGCTCGACGGGGTGCCGGCACCCGTCCTGCGGGCCACCGCGTCGGTGCTGGCGGCCGCACCCCGCCCGGACGAGGACATCGCCGTCCTCACCGGCGTCCACGACCTGGACGCCGCGCCCCACGACAAGGAGCAGGCATGACCGTGACCCTGGACAACCCCGCGACCGTCGCCGCGCCGTTCGGCGACCGGTTCGCCCACGTCGCCCGCCTCGACCTGCCGGGCGGCGCCCTGCTCGTCCTCTCCGGCCAGGTCGGCGTCGACGACGACGGCGCCGTGGTGGCGCCCGGTGACGTCCGGGCGCAGTCCGAACGGATCTTCGAGCTGATAGACGGGCTGCTCGCCGCGCACGGCGCCACGTTCGCCGACGTCATGCACGTCCGGACGTTCATGACCGACCTCGGCGACCTGGCCGGCTACGCGGCGGTCCGCAACCGGTACTTTCCGCACGCCAAGCCGGCGAGCACCACGGTGGAGGTGAGTCGGCTCTTCCTGGCCGGCGCGGTGCTGGAGGTGGAGGTGACCGCCGCCCTGACCACGGGCTGACGCCGGATCTTTCGCCGACCGGACCGGGGCGGCCCGTCGACCGCAACGACGAAGAAAAGCGCGGGGCATCGCTTGCGGTACGCTACCAACCAGTCACTACTACAACCTGTCGTGTCCGCCGCCGGTGTACGTCCGGCCGGTGGCCCGAGCGGAGGTGCCGGATGGCCGACGACGACGCGGAGCTCACCGCGTGGGCGTTGGCCGCCGGCCGGGGCGACCGGGACGCGGCGGCCCGGTTCGTCCGCGCGACACAGCAGCAGGTCCGACGGTTCCTCACCGCGCTGACCTCCCCGTCCGAGGCCGAGGACCTGGCCCAGGAGACCTTCCTGCGCGCGATGCGGTCACTGCCGTCGTTCGCCGGCCGGTCCTCGGCGCGGACCTGGCTGCTCACCATCGCCCGCCGGGTCGCGGTGGACCACGTACGTGCCGCGACGGCGCGTCCGCGGACGGTGCCGATGGCCGACGATTACGACGCCCCCGACGCGTACCGTGGCGGCTTCGACCGGCAGGTGGTGCTGGAGCAGTTGATCGCCGCGTTGCCGGCGGAGCGGCGCGAGGCGTTCGTCGCCACCCAGGTGCTCGGCATGTCCTACGCCGAGGCGGCCCAGGTGTGCGGTTGCCCGGTCGGCACCATCCGCTCCCGGGTGGCCCGGGCCCGCGAGGACCTCGTCGCGGCCGCCGAGAGTCGGCCCGGTTGGGGCGCACGGCGCGGCGGCGACGCGGCGGGGTGACCGGGCGCATCCCCGGTGACCTGCGCCGAAACGGCGGCTCGGCCGACCGGGCGGGAACCGCAGCCCCTCGCTGAGCGACTATCGGTACATGGGGTGTGAACAGTGGCGTGAGGTGCTGTCGGCGCTGTTGGACGGGGAGGAGACCGCCGCCGAGCGGGTGACCGCGGAGGCCCACCTGAGCGGGTGCGGCGGCTGCCGGGCCTGGTACGACCGGGCCGCCGCGGTGACCCGCCGGGCGCGGCTGTCGGTCACCGTGGCCGGCGACGACGACCTCACCGATGTCATCCTCGCCGCGCTGCCGGAGCCGGCTCCGGCTCCGCGCCGGACCCGGATCGTGCTCACCCTGCGGGCGGTGCTCGGCCTGATCGGCGCGCTACAGGTCGTCCTCGGCCTGACCCAGATCGGCCAGGGGGTGACCGGCGTCCACGACCACGCGGCGGCCGGCGCGTTGGCGTCCGGGCACCTGTGGCACGAGTCGGCGGCCTGGAACGTCGCCGTCGGCGCCGGATTCCTGTTCGTCGCGGCGCGGCGCACCCCGCCGACCGGGCTGGTGCCGATGCTGTCGGCGTTCGTCGGCACGTTGGTGCTGCTCTCGGTCAACGATCTGGCCACCGAGCGGGTGGAGACCACCCGGCTGGTCAGCCACGGCTTCCTGCTCGCCGGATACGCGGTCGTGGTCGCGCTGTCCCGCCCCCGGCTCCGGCCCGGCGGCCCGGCGCACCGCGAGCGCCCGGAGGGACCGCGTTGGCACCTGCCCGCCGAGGAGCAGCCCGAGCCCCCGGGGCTACGGCTGTTGCCGCCGCCGTACCCTGGTTCGGCCCGTGCCGCAGACCGCTGGGCGGCCTGACCGGCGCCCGGCCGACGGCATGACCAGCGGGCGTCGCCCGGGGACTCAGGGGCGGTAGCGGTAACCCATCCCGGGCTCGGTGATCAGGTGCCGGGGGCGGGCCGGGTCGTCCTCCAGCTTGCGCCGCAACTGGGCCATGTACTGCCGCAGGTAGTTGGTCTCGTGGTGGTATTCGGGGCCCCACACGTCGTGCAGCAGCTGGCGCTGGCTGACCAGCTTGCCGGGGTTGCGCAGCAGCTTCTCCAGCATGGCCCACTGGGTCGGGGTGAGCTTGACCTCGGTGCCGTCGTCCCGAGTGACGGTCCGGTCGGCGAGGTCGACGGTGTGCCGGCCGACCCGTAACGCCGGGGCGCCGGGCGCGACGCCGCCGAGCCGGCGGGTGACGGCCCGGATCCGGGCGAGCAGCTCGTCCACGCCGAACGGCTTGGTGACGTAATCGTCGGCCCCGGCGTCGAGGGCGGAGACCTTGTCCTCGCTGCCGGCCCGGCCGGAGAGCACGATGATCGGCACGCTGGTCCAGCCGCGCAGGCCCCGGATCACGTCGACGCCGTCCAGGTCGGGCAGCCCCAGGTCGAGCACCACCAGGTCGGGCGGATGACCGGCGGCGGCCCTGAGCGCCGCCCCGCCGGTCTCGGCGACGAGCACGTCGTAGCCGCGGGCACGCAGGTTGATTCGCAGGGCGCGCAGGATCTGCGGCTCGTCGTCGACGACCAGGATCCGGGTCATCCGCGTGCCCCTTCCGAAGCCTCGGCGGCTGGCAGCCGCACCACCATGGTCAGCCCGCCGCCCGGCGTGGTCTCGGGGGTGATGCTGCCACCCATCGCCTCGGCGAGCCCCCGGGACAGCGCGAGCCCGAGGCCGACCCCGGTCTGGTTGTCCCGGTCGCCGAGGCGCTGGAACGGCAGGAAGACGTGCTCCCACTGGTCCTCCGGGATGCCGGGGCCGGTGTCGATGACCCGCAGCTCCACCTGCCCGGCGTGCGCGCTGGCGGTGATCGTGGGCGGCCGCCCGGGCGGGCTGTGCCGCAGGGCGTTGGCCACGATGTTGACCAGCACCCGTTCCAGCAGGCCGGGGTCGGCCACGGCGGCCGGCAGGTCGGCCGGGATGTCGGTGGCGACGTCGGCCGCCGCAGGCCCGAGCTCGTCCAGCGCCCGGGGTACGACGTCCTCCAGCCCGATCGCCGTGGCGGTGACGCCGAGGACGCCGGCCTGGAGCCGGCTCATGTCGAGCAGGTTCGCCACCAGCCGGTCGAGCCGGTCGAGGGACTCGTCGGCGGTGGCCAGCAGCTCCTCGCGGTCGTCCGCGCCGAACTCGACGTCGTGGCTGCGCAGACTGCTCACCGCCGCCTTTGCCGACGCCAACGGCGTACGCAGGTCGTGGCTGACCGCGGCGAGCAGCGCGGTGCGCAGCCGGTCGGCCTCGGCGAGTGGCCGGGCGGTGGCGGCCTCCTCGGCGAGACGTTCCTGGCGCAGCGCGACGGCGGCCTGCGCGGCGAACGCCTCGACCACCCGCCGGTCCGCGGCCTCCAGCCGGCGACCGGAGAGCACCACGGTGAGCCGGTCGTCCACCGGCACGGCCGTCTCCCCGGCGCTGGGACTGCCCGGTGGCGTGTCACCGACGCCGGCCACCACCCGCCAGGCCGCCTCCTCCCGGGCCCGGCCGGGTCGCCCCTCGGCCTCGGCGACCAGTTCCAACACGCTCACCGCGCGCAGCGCGAAGGTCTCCCGCAGCCGGTCCAGCAGCGCCGGCAGCGGTCGTTCGCCGCGCAGCACGCCGCCGGCCACGGTGGCCAGGGTCTGCGCGTCGGCCGAGGCCCGCGCCGCCTCCCGGGTACGCCGGGCCGCCACGTCGACCACCCAGCTCACCGCGATGGCCACGCCGACGAAGACGCCCAGCGCGAGGAGGTTGTCCGCCTCGGCGATGGTCAGCGCGTGGTAGGGCGGAGTGAAGAACCAGTTCAGCAACAGCGAGCCGCCGAGTGCGGCGACCAGGGCCGGCCACAGCCCGCCGACCAGCGCCACCCCGACGACACCGGCGAGGAAGAGCAGGATGTCGTTGGTCAGGGTGAGGTCGGGCAGCGCCGCCAGCAGAACGGTCAGCAGTGGCATGCCGAGCGCCGCGAGCGCGTACCCGAGCAACCGGCGCCGCCGGGAGAGCGCGGCCGGCACCCTGGCCGCCCGCCGGCCGCGCCCGGCCTCGGCATGGGTGACCAGGTGTACGTCGATCGGCCCGGAGAGCGCGGTGGTGGTCACTCCGACGCCCCGTGACAGCAGTTGGGCGAAACGCCCCCGTCGGCTGGCGCCGAGCACCAGTTGGGTGGCGTTGACACCGCGGGCGAAGTCCAGCAGGGCGGCCGGGATGTCGCCGCCGAGCACCTGGTGGTACGTCCCGCCGAGGCTCTCCACCAGCACCCGCTGCCGGGCGAGCCGGGCCGGGTCCGCCCCGGCCAGCCCGTCGCTGCGCGCCACGTGCACGGCGAGCAGGTCGGCGCCCTTGCTGCGGGCGGCGATCCGGGCCGCCCGCCGGATCAGCGTCTCGCCCTCCGGCCCGCCGGTGAGCGCGACCACCACCCGTTCCCGGGCCTCCCAGGTGGCGGAGATGCCGTGCTGCGCCCGGTACGCGTCGAGCTGCTCGTCGACCTTGCCGGCCAACCAGAGCAACGCCAGCTCGCGCAGGGCGGTGAGGTTGCCGACCCGGAAGTAGTTGCCCAGCGCGGCGTCGATCCGGTCGGGGCGGTAGATGTTGCCGTGGGCCATCCGGCGGCGTAGCGCCTCCGGGGTCATGTCGATCAGCTCGACCTGCTCGGCGGCGCGGACGACCTGGTCGGGGACGGTCTCCCGCTGGGTGATGCCGGTGATCTGCGCCACGACGTCATTGAGCGACTCGAGATGCTGGATGTTGACCGTCGACAGCACGCTGATGCCGGCGTCGAGCAGTTCCTGGATGTCCTGCCAGCGCTTGTCGTGCCCGGAGCCGGGCACGTTGGTGTGCGCCAGCTCGTCGACCACGGCGACCTCGGGGCGGCGGGCCAGGACCGCGTCGAGGTCCATCTCGGTGAACCCGCCGCCGCGGTACGTGATCGCGCGGCGCGGCACCACCTCCAGGTCACCGATCATCGCCGCCGTGTGCGGCCGCCCGTGGCTCTCCACCAGGCCGATCACCACGTCGGTGCCGCGCTCGGCCCGCCGCTGGGCCTCCTCCAGCATCGCGTACGTCTTGCCGACGCCCGGGGCGGCCCCGAGATAGATACGCAGTTCACCCCTCGGCACGAACACCATCCTCTCCGAAGGAGGGGCCCCCTGTTAACGCCTGGCGAGGTGAAGGGGCCCCTTCTTAACACCCCCGGTCAGCGAGCGGGGAACTGCCGGTCGAGCGCGAGGTTGAGGGCGAGCACGTCGACCGTGGGCTCGCCCATGAAGCCGAGCGCCCGACCGGTGGTGTGCTCGGACACCAGGCGCCGGATCACGGCCGGATCCGCGCCCCGTTCGCGCGCCACCCGGGTTACCTGGATCTCCGCGTACGCCGGGCTGATGTGTGGGTCGAGGCCGCTGCCGCCGGCGGTGACCGCGTCGGCGGGCACGGCCGGCGTGGCGGGGGCGTCGCCCCGGACCGGGGTGATGACGCCGCCGGCCGCGACCTGGTCCTCGCCCGGCTTCGCCAGTTCCACCGGCACGCCGTGCCAGGTGGCGACGAACGGGGTGGCGGGGGCGACCTGGTTGACACTGACCACCCGGGTGACCGGGCCGGTCAGCCCGTCGCGGTGGAACACGGCGAGCACCGCGCCGACCCCGTCCGCGGTGCAGTACGGTCGCCGTCCGTCGACGCCGTCGAGCTCGCCGATGGCCTTGCTCCGGGCGCAGACCTGGGTGAGCAGGCTCGGCGTGGACTCCGCCGGGTCGGTGGCGATGGTGTCGACCACGCTCTCCGGGCCCAGGTTGCTGGCCCCGGTGGCGGTGGGGTCGTAGCCGTCGCCGGCCGCCGACGGCCGGGACTGGAAATAGCGCGGTACGGGCCTGCCATCGGCGTCGGTGAACGACTGGCCGATCAGGGAGCTGCCCACGAGCCGGCCGTCGACGCCGACCAGCGAGCCGTCCGCCCGGTCGGCGAGGCCCGGGAGCCGGCCCACGGCGACCAGGGCGAGGGGGTACGCCAGTCCGAGCAGGACGGTGAACACGAGCAGCGCACGCAGCGCGGCCAGGTGTTGGGTGAGCCAGGAAGGAAGGCGCATCACGAGATCCCCGAAACGAACTGGACGAGCAGGTCGATGAGCTTGATGCCGAGGAACGGCACCACGATGCCGCCCAGGCCGTAGGCCAGCAGGTTGCGGCTGAGCAGCTTCGACGCGCTGGCCGGCCGGTAGCGCACGCCACGCAGGGCCAACGGGATCAGCGCGACGATGACGATCGCGTTGAAGATGACGGCCGACAGAATCGCCGACTCCGGGCTGGCCAGCCGCATGACGTTCAGCGCGTCCAGACTCGGGTAGATCCCGGCGAACATGGCTGGGATGATCGCGAAGTACTTCGCGATGTCGTTCGCGATGCTGAACGTGGTCAGCGCGCCCCGGGTGATCAGCAACTGCTTGCCGATCTCCACGATCTCGATCAGCTTGGTCGGATCGGAGTCGAGGTCGACCATGTTGCCGGCCTCCTTGGCCGCCGACGTGCCGGTGTTCATCGCCACGCCGACGTCGGCCTGGGCGAGCGCCGGAGCGTCGTTGGTGCCGTCGCCGGTCATCGCGACCAGCCGGCCGCCCTCCTGCTCCTTCTTGATCAGGGCGAGCTTGTCCTCCGGGGTTGCCTCGGCGAGAAAGTCGTCCACCCCGGCCTCGTCCGCGATCGCCCTCGCCGTACGCGGGTTGTCGCCGGTGATCATGACGGTCCGGATGCCCATCCGGCGCATCTCGTCGAAGCGCTCACGCATCCCGGACTTGACCACGTCCTTCAGATGGATGACGCCGAGCGCGCGGGCCGGTTCGCCGTCGACGTGCTCGGCCACCACCAGCGGCGTGCCGCCGATCCCGCTGATCTCGTCGACGAGTTGGCCCACCTCCTCGGTGGGGTGGCCGCCGTGCTCACGTACCCACTTCATCACCGCGGCGGCGGCCCCCTTGCGGATCCGCCGGCCCGGCGCGGACGTGGCGGTGTCGGGCGCTAGGTCGACGCCGCTCATCCGGGTCTGCGCGGTGAACGGCACGAAGGAGGCGTGCGGCATGAGACCCGGCTCGCGCTCGCGCAGGCCGAACTCGTTCTTGGCCAGGACGACCACCGACCGGCCCTCGGGGGTCTCGTCGGCGAGGCTGGACAGCTGCGCCGCGTCGGCGACCGTGGCCGCGTCCACCCCGTCGACCGGGAGGAACTCGGCGGCCTGCCGGTTGCCCAGGGTGATCGTGCCGGTCTTGTCCAGCAGCAGGGTGTTCACGTCACCGGCCGCCTCGACGGCCCGGCCGCTCATGGCCAGGACGTTGCGCTGCACCAGGCGGTCCATGCCGGCGATGCCGATCGCCGAGAGCAGCGCCCCGATGGTGGTCGGGATCAGGCAGACGAGCAGCGACGCCAGCACCACTCCGGCGACGCCGGCGTCGCTGATCGCGCCGGTGTCGGGGGCTGCCGCCTGCCAACCCTTCGAGAAGATCGCCAGCGGCTGGAGCGTGACGACCGCCAGCAGGAAGACGACGGTGAGCGCGGCCAGCAGGATGTTCAGCGCGATCTCGTTCGGGGTCTTCTGCCGGTTCGCGCCCTCGACCAGGGCGATCATCCGGTCGATGAAGCTCTCCCCCGGCCGCTGGGTGATCTTCACGACGATCCGGTCGGAGAGCACCCGGGTGCCGCCGGTGACCGCGCTGCGGTCCCCGCCGGACTCCCGGATCACCGGGGCGGACTCGCCGGTGATGGCGGACTCGTCGACGCTGGCGATGCCCTCGACCACGTCCCCGTCACCGGGAATGATCCCGCCCGCCTCGACCAGGACGATGTCGCCCTGCCTCAGCTCCGGGGCGGGCACCGCCTCGTCGCGGTAGCGGTTCGCCGCGGCGCCCGGGGTCCAGCCGATCAGTCGGGTGGCGACGGTGTCCTTCTTCGCCTGTCGCAGCGTGGCGGCCTGGGCCTTGCCCCGCCCCTCGGCGACCGCCTCGGCCAGGTTGGCGAAGAGCACGGTGAGCCACAGCCAGACCGTGACAGCCCAGGCGAACACCGACGGACCGGTGACCGCGAGCACGGTGGTGAAGAGCGCGCCGACCTCCACGACCAGCATCACCGGGTTACGCCAGAGCGTACGGGGATCGAGCTTGCGCACCGCCTCCGGCAGGGACCGGACGAGCTGCCTCGGGTCGAGCAGTCCCCCGCCGACCCGGTCGCCCCGGGTGGCGGGAGTGCCGGCGACCGGCTGCTCGCCGGTGCCTGGTGTCACAGACGTGACGGACATGTCCTCGTTCCTCATGGGGATCACAGCCCCTCGGCCAGGGGGCCGAGCGCGAGCGCGGGCAGGAAGGTCAGCGCCACGAGGATCACCGTGACGCCGACGACCATCCCGACGAAGAGCGGCCGGTGGGTCGGCAGGGTGCCCTCGGAGGCGGGCGTGGGCTGCTGCCGGGCCAGCGAACCGGCCAGGGCGAGCACGAACACGATCGGCAGGAACCGGCCGAGCAGCATGCACAGCCCGAGCGCGGTGTTCCACCACGGCGTGTTCACCGTGATGCCGGCGAACGCGGAGCCGTTGTTGTTGCTCGCCGAGGTGAAGGCGTACAGCACCTCGGACAGGCCGTGCGGGCCGACGTTCAACGCCGTCGCGTGGTGGCCGGTGGCGAAGGCGGTCGCCGTACCGACCAGCACCAGGGTCGGGGTGGTCAGGAAGTACAGCGACGCGAGCTTGATCTCGCGGGCGCCGATCTTCTTGCCCACGTACTCCGGGGTGCGGCCCACCATCAGGCCGGCGACGAAGACGGTGACCACCGCGAGGATCAGCAGGCCGTAGAGACCGGAGCCGACCCCGCCCGGGGCCACCTCGCCGAGCATCATGTTGACGATCGGCGTCATCCCGCCGAGAGCCGTGTACGAGTCGTGGGACGAGTTCACCGCCCCGGTCGAGGTGAGCGTGGTGGCGGCGGCGAAGGTGGCCGAGTTCGACCCGCCGAACCGGACCTCCTTGCCCTCCAGCGCCGCCCCGACCGCTTGCGGGACCGTGCCGTGGGCGGACAGCTCGAAGACGTTGGTGAGGGTGACGCCGGCCAGCGCGAGGATCGCCATCACCGCGGCGATCGCGTACCCCTGGCGGTGCTGGCCGACCATCCGGCCGAAGACCCGGGGCAGGCTGAACGGGATGACCAAAATCAGGAAGATCTCCAGCCAGTTGGTCCAGGCCGTCGGGTTCTCGAACGGGTGGGCGCTGTTGGCGTTGTAGAAGCCGCCGCCGTTGGTGCCCAGTTCCTTGATGACCTCCTGGCTGGCCACCGGGCCGCCGGTGATCGTTTGCGTACCGCCGGTCAGGGTGGTGACGGCGGTGCCGTCGGAGAGGTTCTGCACCACGCCGCCGAGCATCAGCACGAGCGCGCCGAGCACGGCGATCGGCAGCAGCACGCGCAGGGTGATCCGGGTCAGGTCGACCCAGAAGTTGCCCAGCTCGCCGCTGCGGCTGCGGGCGAACCCGCGTACCAGGGCCACCGCCACCGCGATGCCGACCGCCGCCGAGACGAAGTTCTGCACCGCCAGCCCGGCCATCTGCACCAGATGGCCCATGGTCGACTCACCCGGGTACCACTGCCAGTTCGTGTTGGTCACGAACGAGACCGCGGTGTTCCAGGCACCGTGCGGGGCCACCGCGTCGAAGCCGAGGCTCAGTGGCAGGTGGTCCTGCACACGCTGGAGGGCGTACAGGAACAGGACCGAGACCGCGGAGAAGGCGAGCACGGCGCGGGCGTACACCCCCCAGGGCTGCCCGGCGGCGGCGTTCACCCCGACCAGGCGGTAGATCGCCCGCTCGACCCGGGTGTGCCGGGTCCCGGTGACCACCCGGTGGAGGTGGTCACCCAACGGCCGGTACGCGGCGACCAGCGCCACGACCAGCGACAGCACGAAAAGGGTGCCGGCGGCCGTCGTACCCATCAGAACCGCTCGGGGAAGAGCAGGGCGACGACCATGAGCACGCCCAGGCCGATCGCCAGCACCAGACCGGCGGCGTTCACCGCGCTCACAGCTTCTCCACCCCCCGGACCAGGAGGGCAAGGGCCGCGAACAGCACCACCGTCACCAGCACGAACACCACGTCAGACACGGCTGACTCCCCTTAACCGGAGATGTCTCCGCGACCGCCTTCCGGCCGCGCCGGGCAATCACAACGCGGTGCCCGCCGCACGGACAGGGGTCATAACGCGACCGTGACGACGCCGCCCGGTTTCTTGACGCGTTCTTCACGGACGCCGCCGCAGTGCCCGTCCGGCGCGAGGTCACGCCGCCGACCCGGACGGCACCGCCGCCCGGGTCGGCACCGGAAGGATCTGTACGTGGTGGTCCTGCCGGCGGTCCGTCAGCCGCCCAGCCGGCGGACCATGTTCATGATCGTCTCGATCTGGGCACCGCCCTTGATCGGATAGTTGGTGGCGCCGAGGTAGCCCCACCAGTCCCAGCAGCCGTTCGGATTCGCCCCGGTCGCGATCGCCTGCGGATAGAGCACGATCAGCCGGTTGGTGTCGGCGTACTGGTTGAGGTTGGCCCGGTCCACGAAGGCGGTGCCGACCTTGGCGTACCCCTGGGCGCAGCCGTGCAGGGCGACCAGCAGGCGGCAGGTCTGGCCGGCCGCGCAGGCGCTCGGGACGTACGCGAATCCACTGGCGTCCATGCTCAGCCCGTTGGCCCAGCCGTTGACCGCGAAGCTGTCCTGGCTGTAGCGGATGAGCGTGCCGCCGAGCGGGCCGGTGTTCGGCGCGGAGACCCCGCCGAGCAGCTTGCCGAGGAAGGCGCCCTGCGGGTCGGTGCCGCAGTCGTTGAGGAACGGTGAGGCGGTCGCCGTGCAGCCGGCCGTGCCGTACGGGGTGACCCAGGCGTGGCCGGCGGCGCTGCCGGAGTCGTACCGGACGCTGGCGCCGAAATCCTGGTAGTAGCGGACCAGGTCATCGGTGACCGACTTCTTCACGGTGTTGTCGTTGCCACCGTGGTAGACGTACACCGGCTGGCCGGAGAGGTTGCCGGTGCCGTCGACCCAGCCGTACGCCGCCCAGGTGCGGGTGTAGTTCTCCAGGGTGGACACGTACGTCGGGTAGATGTTGTCGCCGCAGCCGTAGAGCGCCTGGGCGACGTTGTTCTGCGCGCAGTAGTACGGGCCGGCGGCGAAGACGGCCGCGCCCCGGATCCGCGCCGAGTACGCGACCTGGAGCTGGGTGGCCAGGTACCCGCCGGAGGAGACCCCGGCGACGTACACGCCGGAGACGTGGTAGGTGCTGAGCGAGCCGGAGACCGGGGTCTTGGTGTACGGCGTGCCGGCCGCCCGGGCGGCGGTGCCGCCCGGCAGGGCCAGGAGGAGGGCCGCGGTGAGGGTGGCGGCGGCTTTCCACGGTGTCTTCATGGCGTTCTCCCGTCGGAGCGCCGGCGGGACGGCCGGCGTGCCGAGACGCTAACGTGATATCGACCACAGCGGATATCCGTACGGCCGACACCTCCGGGTCGCCGCCCGTGTGGGTCACCCACCGGACGCGGGCGGTGGCGCGCCGCGCCTACGGTGGTCGGGTGCACCGCGTCCGGCTCGCCGCCACCCTGACCGCCGTACTCCTCACCGCCCTCACCGGGTGCGGTGGCAGCGACGCGGAGTACGCACCACTGCGGCACCCCTTCCGAGGCGCGACCCTGCTCGTGGACACCGACAGCCCGGCGGCGCACTGGCGTGACGACCACCACGCCGCCTGGCTGGACCCCATCGCCCGAACCCCGCAGGCCCACTGGCTGACCGGCCCGGAGGACCTGGCCGACCTGCGCCCGTACCTCGCCGCCGCCCGGGCCCGGAAGGCGCTCCCGGTGGTGGTCATCTACCACATTCCGAACCTGGACTGCGCCGGTCCGGACGGCGGCGGCGCCAGCGGCCCGGCCGCGTACGCCCGGTTCGTCCGACGGGTCACGGAGGTGCTCGGGGACAGCCGGGCCGCCGTCATCCTGGAGCCGGACGGGGTGGCCGCCGAGTGCTTCGACGACGCCCGGGCACGCATGCTCGCCGAGGCCACCCGTACCCTCGCCGACGCGGGACACCACGTCTACCTGGACGCGGGGCACCCGCACTGGCGTGCTGCCGAGGAGACCGCCGAACGCCTGCACCGCTCCGGCATCGCCCGGGCGGAGGGCTTCTCGGTGAACGTGGCCAACCGGCAGTCGACCGCCGACAGCCATCGCTGGGGGCGGCGGGTGTCGGACCTGGTCGGGGGCCGGGAGATGGTCATCGACACCTCCCGCAACGGCCTGGCCGCCCCGCCGGGCGACCAGTGGTGCAACGCCTCCCCGCAGGCCCTCGGCCAGCCACCGACCACGGAACCGAGGCTGGACCGGGTGGCCGCGCTGCTCTGGATCAAAAACCCGGGCGAATCGGACGGGCCGTGCGGTAGGGGTGAACCCGCGCCGGGGGTGTTCTCGCCCGCTCAGGCCCGCGCCCTGATCGCGGCCGCGCCCTGGCTACCGGCTGCGGCGCGAGGGGCGGCAGCCCAGGCCAGCCCACCGGGAGATTCCGATTGAGGACACCTGGACCGACCGTTAGCCTCGCGAGGTGACTTCGAGGATGTGAAAGAGGGTGTTCTGGTGCCCGTGCTCAGCGCGATGAACCGAGTCGACCTGTCCCACGGACCCACCTTCTGGAGTGACGACATTGGATCTGCCACGTAGCTTCACCATCCGCGAGGGCGACCTCCGGATCCTCAACCCGTTCGACGCCGGCAAGCTGGCCACCCTGGGCCGGGCGATCAAGCTCGCCCCCGGCACGTCGATCCTCGACCTGTGCAGTGGCAAGGGCGAGCTGCTCTGCGCCTGGGCCCGGGATCACGGCGTGACCGGCACCGGGGTGGACATCAGCACCGCCTTCACCGCGGCGGCCCGGGAACGCGCCGCCGAGCTGGGTGTCGCGGACCGGGTCCGGTTCGTGCACGGCGACGCCGCGACGTACGTACCCGAGGAGGCCGTCGACCTGGCCGCCTGCGTCGGCGCCACCTGGATCGGCGGGGGTGTGCCCGGCACCCTGGAAATCCTGGAGCGCGGCCTGCGCCCCGGTGGGATGGCCCTGGTCGGGGAGCCGTACTGGCGGCGTGACCCGCCCGACCAGGAGGCCGTGGCCGGCTCCCACGCCCGGTCGCGGGACGAGTTCCGGGACCTGCCCGGGCTGGTCCGGCTCTTCGGCGAGTGCGGCTGGGACCTGGTGGAGATGGTCCTCGCCGACCAGGACAGCTGGGACCGGTACGCGGCGGCGCACTGGCTCAACCTGCGCCGTTGGCTGGACGCCAACCCCGACGACGAGTTGGCCGGACAGCTACGCCGGGAGCTGACCGAGGACCCACTGCGGTACGTCCGCTACCAGCGCGAGTACCTGGGTTGGGGAGTCTTCGCCCTGCTCCGGAGGTGACCGTCCCGGGGCGGCTCCGAAGCCGGTGAGCCGCCCCGGGGACCGGCCTGCCGCCACCCGCCACGGACGACCGGGGCGACTCGGCCGCGGCGCGGTTCGCCGGGCCGGTGAACGGCAGGGCGATGTACCCGACCGGCATAGCGGGCAGCCACGCAGGGTAAGGCAGGATCATGGGTCAGCTCCGCACGTCGCCGCTGCCGCCACGGGCCACCGAGTTGGAGCGGTGGGGTCTCGGCACGCCCGCGGAGCTACGCGAGCTGCGGTCCTCGCTGCGCGACGCGTTGACCCGGCACGGCCTGGTTCAGGGCGAGGACCTGGACGAGGTGCCGCACCTGGTCGTCCTCGTCGCCACCGAGCTGGCGAGCAACGCGCTGCGGCACGGCCTGCCGCCGACCAGCGTCGCCCTGCTCGCCGCCGACGACTGTTTCATCCTCGACGTGGCCGACCACGACCTCGGCACGGTCCCCGAACTGATCGACACCCACCCGCTCGACTCGGGCGGGCGCGGGCTGCTGCTGGCCCAGTCGGTCTCCTTGGCGGTCGGCTGGTACGCCACCAAGCGCACGAAGAACATCTGGGCCTCGTTCCCCCGTTGACCGATCAGGCCCGGGACTCGGCGGCCCGGGGCAGGAGCTGCACCAGCAGCGCGATCGCGGCGGTGACCGCGATCAGATACCAGAGCCCGTGCTGAAACGCGGGGAGCACCCCGTCCCGCAGGCTGCCGAAGAAGACGATCCCGATGATGCCGACGCCGACCGCTGCCCCGACCTGCTGGGCGGTGGTCAGCACGCCTGCGGCCGCGCCCGCGTGCCGCGGTGCGACCTGGGCGAGCACGGTGCCCATGATGGGGGCCAGCGCCAGGCCCATTCCGATCCCGTCCACCAGCAGCGCTGGCACCAGCCAGCCGACCGGCCACTGCCCGGTCACGGCGACGAGCAGCACGGCCAGCGCCACGGCCCGGGTCAGCCCGCCGGCCGCGATCACCTGTCGGCCGTACCGGGCCACCAGGCGGGACGCGGCCAGCGAGGCGCCCAGGTAGCCGACGCCGATCGGCACGAAGAAGAGTCCGGCCCGTAGGGCGTCCAGGCCGCGGCCCTGCTGCGCGTAGAGGGCGAAGATCAGGAAGTACGCGGCCATCCCCATGGTGAAGGCGAGCTGGGTGAGCAGACCGGCGGAGAAGGCCCGCTCGCGGAAGAGCGCCGGGTCGATCAGCGGCTGGTCGTGCCGGCGCCGGACGTACGCGACGAGGAGCGCCCCGGCGAGGGCGAACGAGAGCCAGGTCCACCACGGCCAGCCCTGCTCGCGGCCCTCGATAAGCGGCAGCAGAATCCCGACCAGCGCGGCGGTCACCAGCAGCGCGCCGCCCCCGTCGAGGCGTACGCCGGCCGCGCCCCGGCTTTCCGGCACCACTCGGCGGACCAGCGCGAGCGCGGCCGCACCGATCGGGACATTGATCAGGAAGCAGGCCCGCCAGCCCAGACCGAACAGGTCGGCGTGGATGAGCAGCCCCCCGATGAGCTGCCCGAACACCGCGGCCAGCCCCATCGTCAGGGCGTAGGCGTTGATCGCCCGCACCTGGGCGGCGCCCTGATAGGTAGTGCGGAGGAGTGCCAGCACCTGCGGGGCGAGCAGCGCCGCCGAGGCCCCCTGGGCGACCCGCGCGGCGATCAGCGTGCCGGCGTTGGGGGCGAGCCCGCAGGCCACCGACGCGAGGGTGAACAGGGCGAGCCCGACGGTGAACACCCGACGCCGGCCGGCCAGGTCGCCCAGCCGGCCACCGAGGATGAGCCCCGATCCGTAGGCCAGGCCATAGCCGGCGACCACCCACTGGATCTGGGCGGCGCTGGCGTGCAGATCCCGCTGGGTGCTGGGGATCGCCACATTGACTATGAAGAAGTCAAGGATGGTCATGAAGATCCCGGCCAGCACGGTCGGCAGGGCCGCGGGCGACACCATGTCCGCCGATGGAGATAGAACGTTCGATCTACTCATGCCGAGGATTAGATCGACTGGTTGTTCTACCGTCAAGTCCCGTGCCAGAATCGGCGCCATGACCGACCGACCCGGCCCCCGGGAACGCCTCCTCGCCGCCGCCCGCGACCTCACCTACCGCGAGGGGGTGCACGTCGGCGTCGACGCGATCCTTAAGCAGGCCGACGTCGCCCGCCGCTCGCTCTACCAGCATTTCGGCGGCAAGGACGGGCTGGTCGCCGAGGTACTGCGTACGTCGACGGTGCCGGGCCGCTATCAGGAGGCGATGCGGCGGGGTGGCGACGACCCCCGGGAACGGATCCTGGCCGTCTTCGACGAGCTGGAGATGACCACCGCCAGCCCCACCTTCCGTGGCTGCCGCTACACCGCCGCCGAGCTGACGCTGACCGACCCGGCGCACCCGGCGCACGCCGAGATCCGGGCGTACAAGGACTGGCTCCACCAACTTTTCGCCGACGAACTGGTCCGGTACGGCCACCCCGATCCGGACCTCGCCGCCGACCAGCTGCTCGTGCTGATCGACGGGGTGCTCGCCCACGCGGTGACCCGCCCCGACGCCCATCCCGCCCACGCCGCGCGCGGTCTGGTGGAACTCCTCCTCGACGCGGCCCGCCCTGCCGCCGAATAACCCGCCCGGCGCGGTCGTTCTCGACCAGCAGCAGGCGGGGCCGGGGCCTCTCGGTACCGTTCCTGGGGCCGGACGGGTTGCGGCACCAGGCGCCGTCCCACCGACGCGACGGCCCGACCTGCCGCACGCGGCATGCCGCCGGACGACGCCGAGGAGAGGAGGGACCGTGCCGGACGCCGAACAACTGCTCGCCGACGCCCTCGCGGCCACCCGCGGCACCGACGTACGCCAGACCGAACGCGCCCTCGACCGGCTCGTGGTCGGCGACGGCCCGGCGGTGGACGCGGCGCTGCTCGCCCGCCTGGTCCGCGGCGTGGGACGGCTCTGGCCTCGGGGCTGGCAGCCGGTCGACCTGGACCGGATCGCGACCCGGCGGCTGACGGCGCGCGGCGTACGGCTGCTCCGCGACGTGCTGGCCGCCCAGCGCCGGGAGCAGCCCGGCCCGGTCCCACCGTGGTTCGCGGACCAGCTCGCCGAACTCGGCGCGCGCTGGGACGGCGACGCCGGCTGGCTGAACCGGTTGGCCGGCGGCGACCGGATCACCGGGCTGCGGGACGCCGTCGACGCGCTCGCGCTGGTCGAAGGGCTGCCGCCGATCGCGGTGCTCCGCCCGCCGCCCGGCGGCCCGGCCGCCGCCCCGCGCGCCACCGCCCCGGCCGGCGGGTCGCGGATGCTGGACCGGGTACGCGCGCTGCTGGCCAAGGCCGAGTCGACCACCTTCGCGGCCGAGGCGGAGGCGCTCACCGGGAAGGCGCAGGAGCTGATGGCCCGGCACAGCATCGACGCGGCGCTGCTCGACGCGACCGCCGAACGACCGGACCAGCCGAGCGGCGTCCGGCTCGGCACCGACGCCCCGTACGCGGCGGCGAAGGCGCTGCTGATCCAGGAGGTGGCGGCGGCGAACCGGTGCGAATCGGTCTGGTCCGACGACCTCGGCTTCGCCACCGTGCTCGGCTTCCCCGCCGACCTGGCGGCGGTCGAGCTGCTGCACACCTCGCTGCTGGTGCAGGCCACCACGGCGATGCTGCGCGGCCGGGGCGAACGCCGTACGGACAGCGGCCGGGGCGAACGTCGTACGGACAGCGGCCGGGGCGAACGCCGTACGGGCGGTGGGCGGCGTACCAAGGGGTACGACGAGTCGTTCCTCAACGCGTTCGCGCTACGGATCGGGGAGCGGCTGCGGGCGGCCACCTCGGCGGCGGACCGGGCAGCGGCCGAGGAGCGTGGCGACGACCGGCTGCTCCCCGTGCTCGCCGCCCGCTCGGACGCCGTCCGGGAACGCGTCGACCAGCTCTTTCCCGGCGTCACCCGGCACCGGCTCCAGGTACGCGACGCCGAGGGCTGGGCCTCGGGCACCTCGGCCGCCGACCGGGCCTCGCTCGACGTCGGCTCCCCCGGCCACCGCGCGGTGCGTCGGGGCCGCTGAATTTTCTCCGGGAGGATGTCGGATCGGACGGCCCGGCTCCGACCCGTACCACGAGAGGTCACCGCCGGTGGCCCGGACCCGAGGAGTGACCGTGAAGTACATGCTGCTGATCTGGAACCGGCCCGGCTTCGTCGAGGAGCTGTCCGAGGAGGAGCGGACCGCGATCTTCGGTGGGGTCGACCAGATCATGAAGGAGCTGACCGAGTCCGGGGAACTGGTCGGCGGCGAGGCGCTGGCCCACCCGTCGCAGACCCGTACGGTCCAATCCCGCGCCGGTGGCGTCGAGATCACCGACGGGCCGTTCGTGGAGAGCAAGGAGCAGTTCGCCGGCTACCTGATGGTCGACTGCGAGACCCCGGAGCGGGCCGCCGAGATCGCCGCGAGCTGGCCGGACGTGCAGCGGGGCTTCGGTGTGCTGGAGGTCCGGCCGGTGATGGCGGAGGCCGGGACGGAGATGTGACAACTTCGAGCGTCGAGGACCTGCTGCGCGCCCTCGCGCCGCAGGTCCTCGGCGTGCTCGTCCGCCGGCACGGCCAGTTCTACGCCTGCGAGGACGCCGTACAGGAGGCGCTGCTCGCCGCCGCCACCCAGTGGCCGGAGCAGGGAGTCCCGAACCACCCCCGCTCGTGGCTGGTCACCGTGGCGACCCGTCGGCTCACCGACGAGTGGCGCAGCGAGCGGGCCCGCCGGGATCGCGAAGTCGCGGTGGCGGTCCGGGAGCCGGCGTACGCGGCGGTCGCACCGCCCGCCGACGAGGAGCCGCCGAGCGGGGACGACACGCTGAAGCTGCTGTTCCTCTGCTGCCATCCGGGGCTCACCCGCTCCGGCCAGGTGGCGCTCACGTTACGGGCGGTCGGCGGGCTGAGCACGGCGGAGATCGCCCGGGCGTACCTGGTGCCGGAGGCGACGATGAGCCAGCGGATCCGCCGGGCGAAGCAGCGCATCGAGGCCGCCGGGGCCAGGTTCGTCATGCCCTCGCCCGCCGATCGCGACGAGCGGCTGCGCGCCGTGCTGCACGTGCTCTATCTGATCTTCAACGAGGGTCACACCGCCTCCAGCGGCGGTGAGCTGCACCGAACGGAGCTGACCGGGGAGGCGATCCGGCTGGCCCGGGAGCTGCACCGGCTGCTCCCTGACGACGGCGAGGTCACCGGGCTGCTGGCGTTGATGCTGCTCACCGACGCGCACCGGGCCGCGCGGACCGGCCCCGGCGGGGAGCTGATCCCGCTGTCCGAGCAGGACCGCACTCGCTGGGACCGGGCCGAGATCGAGGAGGGGATCGCCCTGGTGACGGAGGCGCTGACCTGGTCACCGCCCGGCCCGTACCAGGTGCAGGCGGCGATCGCGGCGGTGCACGCCGAGGCGCCGACGGCGGCGGAGACGGACTGGCCGCAGATCGTCGGGCTCTACCGGGTGCTCGCCCGGATCGCGCCGAACCCGATGGTCACCCTCAACCAGGCCGGCGCGGTGGCCATGGTGGACGGCCCCCGGGCCGGGCTCGCCCTGCTGGCGCCGCTCGCCGCCGACGAGCGCACCGCCGGACACCACCGGCTCGCCGCCGTCCGCGCCCACCTGCTGGAACTGGTCGGCGAGCCGGACGAGGCGCGGGAGGCGTACCTGGCCGCCGCGCGGGCGACCACCAGCTGGCCCGAGCAGCGCTACCTGGAGGTACGCGCCGCGCGGCTGGCCGCCGAGCGGTGAACCCGCCGGGGTGAACGGCCGCGCCGCCACCGGCTCCGGACGGACCGGGCCGGCGGCGGACGCGGGTATCTCAGGCGACCGAGTGGAAGCGCCGCAGCCGGAGGCTGTTCGCCACCACGAAGACCGACGAGAAGGCCATCGCGGCCCCGGCGATCATCGGGTTGAGCAGGCCGGCGGCGGCCAGCGGCAGGGCGGCCACGTTGTAGGCGAAGGCCCAGAACAGGTTGCTCTTGATGATGCGCAGCGTCCGCCGGGAGAGCCGGATGGCGTCCACGGACGCCATCAGGTCGCCCCGGACCAGGGTCAGGTCGGAAGCCTCGATCGCCACGTCGGTGCCGGTGCCCATGGCCAGCCCCAGGTCGGCCTGGGCCAGTGCGGCGGCGTCGTTGATCCCGTCGCCGATCATGGCGACCGTCCGTCCCTCGTCCTGGAGCCGGCGTACCGCGTCGACCTTGTCGGCCGGCAGCACCTCGGCGATCACCTGCTCGATGCCGACCTCGGCGGCCACCGCCCGGGCGACCGTGGCGTTGTCGCCGGTGAGCAGCACCGGGGTGAGCCCCAGCTCGCGCAGTCCCGCGATGGCGGCCCGGCTGGTCGGTTTCACCACGTCGGCCACCGCGAGCACGCCCCGGGCCCGGCCGTCCCAGCCGGCGAGGATCGCCGTCCGGCCGGCGGCCTCCGCGTCGGCCGCGGCCCGCACGACCTCCTCCGGTACGTCGAGGCCCCGCTCCCGCAGCAGCCGGAGCCGCCCGACCACCAGGTCCCGGCCGTCGACCGACCCGGTCACGCCGAGCCCTTCGACATTGGCGAAGCCGCTGACCGCCGGCACCGGGCCGGCCTGCGCCGCGCCGTCGGCGACCGCCCGGGCGATCGGGTGCTCGGACGCGGCCTCCAGCGCGCCGGCCAGCCGCAACAGCTCGTCGGCGTCCTGACCGGCGGCGGGGAGCACGTCGACCAGGGTCATCCGCCCGGTGGTCACCGTGCCGGTCTTGTCCAGCACCACGGTGTCGACCTGGCGGGTGGACTCCAGCACCTCCGGCCCCTTGATCAGGATGCCGAGTTGGGCGCCCCGCCCGGTGCCGACCAGCAGCGCGGTCGGCGTCGCCAGCCCGAGCGCGCACGGGCAGGCGATGATCAGCACGGCCACCGCGGCGGTGAACGCGGCGGTCGTACCGGCCCCGCTGCCGAGCCACCAGCCCAGTGTGCCGGCGGCCAGCGCGATCACGATCGGCACGAAGACCCCGGAGATCCGGTCGGCGAGCCGCTGCACGGCCGCCTTGCCGGTCTGCGCCTGCTCCACCAGCTTGGCCATCTGGGCGAGCTGGGTGTCCCCGCCGATCCGGGTGGCCCGGACCACGAGCCGGCCGCCGGCGTTGACGGTCGCGCCGACCACGGCGTCGCCGGGCCCGACCTCGACCGGCACCGACTCGCCGGTGAGCATGCTGGCGTCGACCGCCGAGGTGCCGTCCTCGACCACGCCGTCGGTGGCGACCTTCTCGCCGGGGCGAACCACGAACCGGTCCCCGACGACGAGCTGGTCCACCGGGATCCGGGTCTCCTGGTCGCCGCGCAGCACCGCGACGTCCTTGGCGCCGAGTTCGAGCAGGGCCCGCAGCGCGGCCCCCGCGGTGCGCTTGGAGCGGGCCTCGAAGTAGCGGCCGGCCAGGATGAAGACGGTGACGCCGGCCGCCGCCTCCAGGTAGATGTTGCCGCCGCCGTCGGTGCGGGCGATGTCGAAGCTGAACGGGTGGGTCATCCCGGGCATCCCGGCGTCGCCGAGGAAGAGCGCCCAGAGCGACCAGCCGAACGCGGCGATGGTGCCGAGCGACACCAGGGTGTCCATGGTCGCCGCGCCGTGCCGCAGGTTGATCCAGGCGGCCCGGTGGAAGGGCAGCCCGCCGTAGACGACCACCGGGGCGGCCAGGGTCAGCGACAGCCACTGCCAGTAGTCGAACTGCCAGGCCGGCACCATGGCCAGCAGGATCACCGGCACGGCCAGCACCGCCGACACCCACAGCCGGGTACGCAGCCCGCGCAGCTCGTCCACCGGCTCGGCGGTCGCCTCGGCGGTGGCCTGTGCGGGCGGCGGCGGTACGGCGGCCGTGTAGCCGGTCTTTTCCACGGTGGCGATCAGCTCGTCCGGGGTGACGTCGTCGGCGTACCGGACGGTGGCCTTCTCCGTGGCGTAGTTGACCGTGGCCTCGACGCCGTCCATCCGGTTGAGTTTCTTCTCGATCCGGGCGGCGCAGGAGGCGCAGGTCATGCCGCCGATCGCGAGCTCGATCAGGTTCGGCGCGACCGGCAGGGAGGAAGAGCCCGCGCGGGGGCTTTTGGCGGTCGATGTCATCGCGGCACCTCCGGTCAATTGTGCGCGTGACCGGGGACGCCGTGTCCGGTGTCCGGGGTCGGTGCGGTGGTGGTGGCCGGCGCCTCCGGCGCCGGAACGGCCTGGTCGCCGGCGACGACGGTGAACTCCGCGGTGTGCACCGCGTCGCCGTGCCGGAAGTCCAGGAAGAGGCGGTACGTCCCGGCCGAGGGCACCTCGGCGGCGAAACCGACCGCCGGCCCGGCCGGGGTCCGCCCGTCGCCGGGCGCGCCCTCCGGGTGCACGTGCAGGTACGCCAGGTCGCCCTGTCGCAGCGCCACCAGGTGCCCGTACGCGCCGAGGTAGGGCTGGAGGTCGGTGACCGGTGTCCCGTCCCGGCTGATCGTCAGGGTGAGCTGGCTGGTGCGGCCGGGCTGCGGGGCACCGTTCAGGGTGACGGTGTAGCCGTCGACGGTGGTGCTGGTCGCGGGCGCGGGCAGCGGGCGTTCCGCCAGCTCGCCGGGGACGGTGACGTCGACCCCGAGCGTCAGCGGCTCGCCGCCGGTCGGGGTGAAGTCGGCGAACGCCCGCCAGACGCCGGGGCCGGCTAGCGGCGAGGCGACCCGCCAGGTGCCGTCGGTGGCCAGCTCCGGGTGCACGTGCCGGAAGCCGGAGAGGTCGCGGCGGGCGACGATCAGGTGCATGCTCTTGTCGTGCGCCACGTCGTAGCGGGTGACCGGCTGACCGTCGGGCCCGGTGATCCGGAAGGCGAACTCGCCGGTGGGGGCGGCCACCGGTTGCAGGGTGTAGCCGCGGTCGGAGACGAGCAGCCCGCCGGGCAGGTGGTCGGTGGCGCCGGCTGCGTGACCGTCGCCGGGGTGGGCGGCCTCGGTGTGGCCGGCGTCGGTGCCGTCGTGGCGGGTCTCGGCGGCCGGGGTGACGGGGCCGGTCAGCTGGCCGACCCCGTACGCCGTGCCGAACACCGCCGCGAGGCCGAGGGTGAAGCCGCTCAGCTTCGTCGCCGTGTTCATGGTGTTACCTCGGTTTCTTCGGGTCTGGCGGACCCGTCACGCCCCGACGAGGTCGTATCCGGCCTCGTCCACGGCGGCGCGGACGGTGTCCGTGTCCAACGGGCTCTCACTGGTGACGGTGACCTGGCCGGAGGCCAGGTCGACCTGGACGTCGCTGACGCCCGGGATCGCGCCCACCTCGGTGCTGACCGAGTTGACACAGTGCCCGCAGGTCATGCCCTGCACCTGGTACGTGGTGGTGACCATGGCGAATCTCCCTTCCCACCGCCTCCGACCTTATACCCCCTAGGGGTAATTCAACCCGAGGCGACTGCCACTCTCCCGTTACCGTTACCCGGTGGGGGTATCGGCCATGGAGAAGATAGCATACCCCCGAGGGGTACGCTATCCTGGATTTCATGACCGCACCGACGACCCCGACCCGGGGCTACACCGCCAGCAAGGACCAGCTGCTCGCGCGGCTCCGCCGCATCGAGGGCCAGGTCCGCGGCATCGAGAAGATGGTCGAGGACGACCGCTACTGCATCGACGTGCTGACCCAGATCTCCGCCATCCAGGCCGCCCTCGACAAGGTCGGCCTCGGCCTGCTCGACGGGCACGCCCGCCACTGCATGCACGAGGGCGCCGCCGAGGGCCGCGCCGACGAGATGGCCACCGAGATGATGGCCGCCGTCGGCCGGCTGATGAAGCGCGGCTGAGCCGATCCCTCCGGCCCGACGCAGCCTCGCAAGGTCGTACTCGATTCAGGAAGTAGTGGCATCGGAGCAGGTCTGACACCACTCGATCCATGGTTCTGCACGATCTTGCGAGGCGCGGCGCGGCACGGCGCGAGAACGGCGGTGGCGGGTCAGCGGCGGTCGAGCCGCTTCCGCATCGCGTCGATCTCGGCCCGCTGGGTGTCGACGATCCGCTGGGCGAGCGCCCGGGCCTCCGGGTCGGCTCCCCGGGCCAGCTCGTCCTCCGCCATCCTGATCGCGCCCTCGTGGTGGGCGATCATCATGGCCAGGAACTGCCGGTCGAAGTCGGCGCCCGAGGACGCCGTCAGCTTCGCCATGTCGGCGGCGGACATCATCCCCGGCATGCCGTGATCCATCTCCGGCATCCCGTGGCCGGCGCTCGCCGACGGGACCGGCCGGCCCCAGGCGGCGAGCCAGCCGGTCATGGTGGCGATCTCCGGTGCCTGGGCCGCCCTGATCTGCTCGGCCAACTTCTTCACCTCGGGGTCGGCGGCCCGCCCCTCGGCCAGCGCGGCCATCTCCACGGCCTGCCGGTGGTGCGGAATCATCATCTGGGCGAACATCGCGTCGGCGTCGCCGAACGAGGCCCCGGCGGAGGGCGAGCCGCTGCCCGCCGAGCCGGTGCCGGGGTGGGTGGTCGAATGATCGGTGCCGCCGCAGGCGGCTAGTGCGAGAGCCGCGACGGCGGTCGCGCCGGCCAGGGCGGTCCGGCGCACGAGGGTACGAGTGAACACGGTTGGGCCTTTCGGTGTCGGAAGGTACGCAGCGGACGGCGGACGCGGGTCACCGGTTTTCGTCCGGTCCACCCGCGCCGGGGCGTCCTATCTGCGCAGCACCGACACCGCCGCCAGGCGCAGCCCGTACGGCCGGAGCGGCGGGGCGCGCGGCCCACGGGTGGCCCGGTGCGGGCGGCCGAGGCCCGGCCCGGCGAGCCGCGACGCGGCCCGTAGCAGCACGGTGACCAGCAGCGCCACCGCGAACGCGCCGAGGACCGCCAGGCACACGCTCCATCCGGACGGGTCGCCGCCGAGGTCACGTAGCGGCAGCACGCCCGCGTGGCAGCCGTCACCCGGGCAGGTCTCGACCGCGGCCAGCGCGGCGACGGCCGGGTGGTGCCCGCTGTCGTGCCCGCCGGACCGACCGGCGGGACCATGTGCGCCGTGGCCGAGGGTGTGCATGGCGGCCAACCCGACCAGCGTGCAGAGCAGCAGCAGGAGCCGGGCCATCCGCCCGGTCATCGGCGCCGCCTTCGTACGCACGTCGACCACGCTAACCGGTGCGGCCGGGCCGGCCGCGGGGAACCCGTCGATCGGGTCGCTCCGGGCCGGCCTGGCTACCATTCCCCGCGATGACTGGCGCCGCCGCCCCCGTGCGCCTCCGCCGGCCCGGTGAACCGACCAGCCCGGCGACACGTCTCCGGCTGTGAATCGTTGGGAGTTTCGCCATGGGCGCCGACCACACCCGTCCCGCTCCGTCCGCCCCGCCCGGCGTACGACGGATCCTCGTCGCGACGGTGGTGCCGCTGTTCCTGGTCACCGTGGTCGCCGCGCTCGTGCTCTGGCCACGGGACACCCGGGAGCCGGCGGGCAGCGCGGACGTGCCGCGCTACCACGGCACGGTGACCCGGGTGGTGACCGAACCCTGCCCACCGGCACCGGAGACGCCGGAGGGCGACCCGGGGGGCTCCACCGGCCCCTGCGGTACGGTCACCGTCGCCGCCGAGCAGGGCCCGGACGCCGGACGGCAGGTCGAGGCACCCGTCCCGGCCGGCCCCGGCGCGCCCCGGGTCGAGGTGGGCGACGCGGTCGTGCTGGTCGAGTTGGCGGACCCGGCCGACCCGGCGACGAAGAGCTACCAGATCGCCGAACACCAGCGCGGCGCGCCACTGGCCTGGCTCGCCGTGCTCTTCGCCGTCGCCATCGTCGCGTTCGGCCGCTGGCGCGGGTTGGCCGCGCTGGGCGGCCTGGTGGCGAGCTTCGCCGTCCTGCTCGGTTTCGTGCTGCCCGGGATCGCCGGCGGCCAGCCGCCCCTGCTGGTGGCGATCGTCGGGTCCGCGCTGATCATGTTCGTGGTGCTCTACCTGACCCACGGGATCTCCGCGCAGACCTCGGTGGCGGTGCTCGGCACCCTGGGCAGCCTGGTGCTGACCGGCGTCCTCGGCGCCCTGGCCACCGCGGCCACCCACCTGACCGGCTTCGGCAGCGAGGACGCCACCACCCTGTCGATGTTCCAGAGCGACGTCGACCTGCACGGGTTGCTTCTGGCCGGCATCATCATCGGCTCGCTCGGTGTGCTGGACGACGTCACCGTCACCCAGGCCGCCACGGTCACCGAGCTGGCGTACGCGAACCCGGGGCTGTCCCGGATCCAGCTCTACCGGGCGGCCACCCGGGTGGGCCGCGCGCACATCGCCTCCACGGTCAACACGATCGTGCTGGCGTACGCGGGCGCTTCGCTGCCGCTGCTGCTCCTGCTCGTCGCCGACTCACGCCCGCTGAGTCAGATCCTGACCAGCGAGTTCCTGGCCCAGGAGATCGTCCGTAGCATCGTGGCCACGCTCGGCCTGATCGCCGCCGTACCGCTGACCACCGGGCTGGCCGCGGTGGTCACCGCCGCCGGCCGGCGCGCCGGGTCGGAGACCGAACCGCCGGAGCGGCCCGCCTCCCGGCCACCGGCGGAGCGGGACGACGCCCTGGCGGCGCTCGGCGGGGCGGTCGCGGGGCGGCGCGGGCCGCAGGGGAACACGGAGGACGCATGGCGAGACTCCACAGCGTGATCACGGGTTCCAAACGCGACGCCGGTCACGCAGGGCGACGACGAAATCGCACTATTGGTCGGCTTCCGGACGTAGATCGCCGCGGGGACTCTCAGGTAACGTCGCTGCCGGTCACCGCCGAAGGCGCGCAGCGGCGCCTGCGGTGCCGCCGCCCAATCGCCCGACGGCGAGCCGGGGAACCAGGTACGAGGGGTGAATCCGCGTCAGCGGTAGGGGCCACTTCCGCCCCGAACCCGGCAGCTAACCCGGTCGGCGGTCGACGGAAGGGAACACTGTGACGGCACCCCTGCGCCACTGGTTGACACCCGTGGTGGCCGTACTCGCCGCGTTCGCCATCGTCGCCGGGCCGGCCCCGGCGCTGGCCGCGCCGACCAACCCCACCCCCTCGGGGCACGAGGAGGACAACGATCCTCCGCTCATCACGGACGTCATCGACGCCACGAACCGCGCCTACCTCCAGGCCAAGGCGAAGCTGGAGAAGTCGAAGAAGCGCCAACTCCAACTGGCCATCGAGGTACGCGCCGCGCAGGCCGAACTCGACGCGCTGCGCCCACAGGTCGGCCAGGTCGCCGCGCAGTCGTACCGCACCGGCCGGATCGGTGCGGTGGCCGTGCTGCTGGAGAGCAACTCGCCCGACTCGTTCGTCCAGCGGGCCGCCGCCCTGGACGAGCTGAACCTGGTCAACGGGCAGCGGCTGGCGGCGATCAACGCGGCGAAGACCCGTGCGGAGCAGGCCAAGCTCGCGCTCGACGCCGAGGTGCGCGAGCAGGAGAAGCAGAAGAACGCGATGGCGCGGGAGAAGGTCGCGGCGGAGAAGGCGTTGGCGCTGGTCGGCGGGAAGGGCTTCACCGGCGGTCTGGTCTCGGCCACCTCGCCGGTGGCCCGGATCGGTCCCGGTCGCACCGCCGACGGCGGCTGGAAGCCCGAGTCGTGCAGCGCGGACGACCCCACCACCTCGGGCTGTATCACCCCGCGCACCCTGCACGCCTACAAGGAGGTCCGGCGGGCCGGCTTCAACCGCTTCGCCGGCTGCTACCGGCCTGGTGGGCCGTGGGAGCATCCGAAGGGTCGGGCCTGCGACTGGTCGTTGCAGAACAGCGGCTTCGCGCCCTGGCACAACAACGACACCCGGATGTACGGCAACAACCTCGCCGCCTTCCTCATCCGCAACGCCGATCGGCTGGGCATCTACTACGTGATCTGGAACCGGCAGATCTGGTTCCCGGCGACCGGTTGGAAGTCCTACAGCGGCCCCTCCAACCACACCGACCACGTCCACATGTCGCTGCTCTAGCCGTCGTACGCCGAGGGGCGCGTCAGACCACCGTCGTGGTCGGCGTGCCCGCCGGCACCTCGGCCACCGTCCGCACCTCGCCCGCGCTGAGCCGGTACGACATGCCGACCACCCCGCACCGGCCGACGGCCACCAGGTCGGCGAGCACGGCGGACCGGGCCAGCAGCGCCTCCACGGTCTGCGCGATGTGGATGTCGACGATCCCGTCCACGTCCTCGATGCCCTGCCGGGCGGCCCGGCGCAGGCTGGGCACGACGGCCTCGACCACCGCCCCCAGGTGCCCGGCCGGGGAGGTGCCGGTGGCGACCGCTTCGCGGGCGGCCTGCACCGCCCCGCAGGAGTCGTGCCCGAGCACCACGACCAGCGGTACGCCGAGCACGGTGACCGCGTACTCGACGCTGCCGAGCACCTCGGGGCCGACGGTGTGGCCGGCGGTCCGCACCACGAAGACGTCTCCGAGGCCACGGTCGAAGATGATCTCGGCAGCGAGCCGGGAGTCGGAGCAGCCGACAATCACCGCGAAGGGGTGCTGGCCGTCGGCGACCGCGGCCCGGTGGCCGGCGTCCTGGTTCGGATGCCGGGGTACGCCCGTGACGAAGCGACGGTTGCCGGCGTACAGCTCGGCGAGCGCCTGTTCGGGAGTGGTCGGCGTCACGGCAGTCACCTCGTCCTCGCGTGGAACGACCTGGTCAACCCGGTCGGCGGCGGAGACGGCCGCGGGAACCACCGTCACACCCACAGCCAAGATACGTCAAGATTTACGTGATACAGGTTTCATGTGTTGCCGAGCGCTTGACCTGACGGCAGCGGGAGCGGGCCGGGGCAGGAGCCGGGACGCCCCGCCCGGGGCCATACCATGACCATCATGGCGACGACAGCGCGCGAGAACGGGAGCGGCCGTAACTGGACCTTCCTCACCAACCACGGGCACGTGCTGCTGGCCATCGCGCGCAACCCGACCGCGCGGCTGCGGGACGTGGCCGACGAGGTGGGGGTGACCGAGCGGGCCGCCCAGGCGATCGTCGCCGACCTGGAGGCCGGTGGTTACCTGCGCCGCACCCGGGTGGGGCGGCGCAACGAATACACGATCAACCCGAGCGGCCACTTCCGGCACCCGGCGGAGGCCGACCAGCAGGTCGGCGCCCTGCTCGCCCTCTTCACCGCCGAGCCGGCCACCGGTCCCGGCGCCTGACGCCCACGCCCCGCCGCGCCCACCGGAGAGCGGGCCGGTGACGGGTGGCCGACCCATCGCCCCGGCCGCCCGGTGGAGCACACTCCCGGCACCCTGCGGCGGGCGTGGCGACGGTAATCTCAGCGCGTGCGTGACAGCTTGCGGCCGGACGGGACGACGGTGAGCGTCCGTACCGGACACCGGTTCCGATCCGTCCTCTGTGGAGCTGCGGTCACGGCGCTGCTCGGCGGTCTCCTGGCCCCGCCGGCACCCGCCCTGGCCGCGCCCAAGTGCGGTCCGACCGGCAATCCCGCGCCCACCGAGAGGCCCTGGGCACTGGACCGGCTCGACCCGTCCGGGGCCTGGCGGATCACCCGGGGTGCCGGGATCACGGTCGCGGTCATCGACTCGGGTGTCTCACCCGACCACCCGCTGCTGCGCGGCCGGGTGCTCGACGGCACCGACTTCAACAACCTGGCGAAACTCAAGGGGCAGTGCGACCTGGCCGGCCACGGCACCCTGGTGGCGGGCATCATCGCCGGCCGGGACGACACCGGCACGCCGTACAGCGGGATCGCGCCGGAGGCGAAGATCCTGCCGATCCGCGTCCTCGCCGACGGCAAGCGCAGCATGGACAAGTCGATCCCGGCACAGATCGGCCACGCCATCGACTGGGCGGTCAACCACGGGGCCGACGTGATCAACCTGTCCCTGGTCACGCTGGACGACCCGGCGCTGAAGAAGGCCGTCGACCGCGCCCTCGACAAGGGCGTGATCGTGGTGGCCGCCGCCGGCAACCGGCAGGAGAACGAGCAGGAGCCGTCCGAGTACCCGGCCGCGTACCCGGGGGTCATCGCCGTCGCCGGGATCGACGACAAGGGCGAACACGTCGGCACGTCGGTCACCGGCGACTACGTGGACATCGCCGCGCCCGGACTGAACATCATCGGCCCAGCGCCGCAGGGCTCGGGATACCTCGCCGAGCCGCAGGGCGGCACCAGCTTCGCCGCGGCGTACGTCTCCGGGGTCGCCGCCCTGGTCCGCGCCGCCCACCCGAAGATCACCCCGAAAGAGGTCGCCCTCCGGCTGACCCAGACCGCCGACAATCCGCCGGACGGGCACAACGCCGAGGTCGGTTACGGGATGGTCGACCCCTACCGGGCGGTGACCAGCCTGCTGGGCACGCGCAGCGACCCACCGCTCGGCGCGATGCCGGAGCCGGTCCCGCCGGCCGACCCGCTGGCCTGGCAGCGGGTCGTGGCGGCCTGGGCGGCCGTGGTCGGAGCGGCGGCGGCCGGCGTCCTGCTGGCGCTCCGGCCGATCCTGGCCCTCGGCCGCAGGCGCGGCTGGCGACCCGGACGACGGCCGGCCGAGGTGGACGCCTGAGCCCAGCCCCGGACGACGGCGGCGGGGTGGACGTCTGAGCCCGCCCCGGGGCGGGCGTCGGGCCGCTCCCGGCGCTGCCACCACAGCTCGCACCTGGACGGCGGCGGTACGCCAGCCGCCGGCATCCTCCGAAAAGCACTGCGGCCCCGTCCCGGCCGAACCGGGGCGGAGCCGCAGAGGGATCGGTCAGATCAACCCCAGAGCTTGGAGTTGCTCATCTCGGTGGTCATGTAGTTCTCGCGAGCGATGCCGACCGCCTGGCCGATGTCGTTCAGGACTCGGTTGATGTCCCGCACGGCCGCGTCCCACTGAGCCTGGTGGTGCTGGTAGGCGGCGCGGTCCTCGCCCTCCCACTCGAGCTTGGTCAGCATCGAACGCAGCGTGTCCAGCTTCTCGTCGATGGTCCGCGAGATGGTCTGCATCTGCTGGTTGCTGCTCTCGAGGACAGCGTAGTCAACCTTGATGCTCATCGGTTCCTCCTCTGCCTGGCTACGCGGATCACGGGTTGAGAGCAGCGTGGAACTTGTCCAGCATCTGCTGCTGCTCTTCGTCGTTGACCTGGTGCGTCGTGCCCGACTTGTCGAGCAGGTCAGCGATGTTGTCCATCGCCGTCAGCAGCTTGGTCGTGTCCTCGTTCCAACGCGTCATCAGGTTCTGGAAACCCGTGGACGCCTGACCCTTCCAAGCCATCGCCAGGTCGTCGACCACGTTCCACAGCTTCTTGAGCTCGCCGTCGACGTCGCTGCGCGTGGACCGCACGTCACTCGCGGCGGTGTGCAGAGTCGCTGCACTGACCTCGAACGCCATGCTTCACACCCTTCCGTCATCTTCGTGGCGGCGGATCCGCCGCGCCCCTCCCCCGCGGCAAGGCGAACGCACCCCACCGACGGACACTTCAACTCGAACGGTAGCGGACGAGCTTCAACCCGCGCAGCCCTGCATCCCTGTCGTCCTTGCCGACACGCCAGGACCTGCAACCGCTTCCGTGCCCACCGTACAACGTGGACGGCCCTCGGCCCGAGCCAGACCGGCCCCGTCGGATCGACCGCCCGGGCGCCACTAGGCCGGCTCCGTCCAGGCGGTCTGGATCAGCTGCTGGCCGTCGCGGCGGCGGACCAGGGTGCCCCGGCCCGCGGGCTGTGGGCTCGGCCGCAGGTTGCCGAAGACGGCACCCTCCTCCCGGCTGCCGGACATCAGCAGGCCCGGCGAGTCCAGCTCACGCAGGCGTTGCAGCACCGGCTCGTAGAGCGCCCGGGCCACGCCGCCCACCCGCCGGGTGATGATCAGGTGCAGACCGATGTCCCGGGCCTGCGGCAGCAGCTCGTGCAGCGCGCTGAGCGGGTTGTTGCCGCCGGAGGCGACCAGGTCGTAGTCGTCGACCAGGATGTAGAGGTCCGGACCCTTCCACCAGCTCCGGTCGCGTAGCTGGGCGGTGGTCACGTCCGGTCCGGGCAGCCGGTTCTGCAACGCGGTGCGGATCGAGCCCAGCCCCTGGCTGAACACCTGATTGGACGGTGCGTAGTCGAGCAGGTGGTCGCCCTCCACGGCACCCAGCAGACCGCGCCGATAGTCGGCGATGACCAGCCGGGCCTGGGCCGGGCTGTACCGCTCGGCGATGCCCCGGGCGATCAGCCGCAGCAGGTTCGTCTTGCCGCACTCGGCGTCGCCGAAGACGGTCAGGTGCGGCTCGCTCGCCAGGTCCAGATACACCGGGGCGAGCGCCGACTCGTTGACGCCGATCGGGATGCCCGGGGCCGACCGGTCGATGACCTTCGCCAGCTCGGCGACGGGCAGCTTGCGCGGCAGCAGCCGTACCTTCGGCGCGGGGCGACCCGGCCAGTTGGCCGCCACGTGCCCGGCCAGGGCGACCGACGCCTCGGTCAGGTCCTCGATGTCACGCTTGCCGTCGATCCGCGAGACCCCGGTGAGGAAGTGCAGCTTGTCGTGGGTCAGACCGCGACCCGGCGTGCCCGCCGGCACGTTCTGCGCGGCCCGGCGGTCGATCTCCGACTCGGCTGGGTCGCCGAGCCGCAGCTCCAGCTTCGTGCCGAGCAGGTCCCGCATGTTGATCCGGATCTCCGCCCACCGCACGGCCGTGACAACCACGTGTACGCCGAAACCCAGCCCCCGGTTGGCCAGGTTGGTGATGGTCTGCTCCAGCTCCTCGTATTCCTGACGCAGGGTGTTCCAGCCGTCGACCACCAGGAAGATGTCGCCGAACGGGTCGTCGGCGAACTCACCGGCCGCCCGCCGCCGGCGGTAGCTGGCCACCGAGTCGATGCCGTGCTGGGTGAAGCGCAGCTCCCGCTCGTCGATGATCGCGACCACCTCGGCGATGGTCCGCCGGACCGCCTCGGTGTCCCGCCGGCCGGCCACCCCGGAGGTGTGCGGCAGCCCCTCCAGGCTGCGCAGCGCGCCACCACCGAAGTCGAGGCAGAAGAACTGCACCTCGCGCGGGGTGTGGGTGAGCGCCAGCGAGGCGAGCATCGACCGCAGCATGGTGCTCTTGCCGCTCAGTGAGGCACCGACGATCACCACGTTGCCGCCCGCGCCGGACAGGTCCACCATCATCGGATCGCGCCGCTGCTCGTACGGGCGGTCGACGATGCCGACCGGCACGGTGAGCCGGCCGCGCCCCGGCCAGTCGGCGGTGCACAGGCCGAACGTCGGGTGCACGCTCAGCGGCGGCAACAGCTCGCCCAGGCTCGGCGGCTCGGCCAGCGGCGGCAGCCAGACCTGGTGCGCCGGCCGGCCCCGCCCTTGAGCCGGTCGATCAGCACGTCCAGCATGGCCACGGCCTTGCCGTCGGCCGCCTGCTCCGGCTCCGGCGCGGTCTCCGCCGGGCTCGGCAGGGCCGGCACCGGCACGTAGTCGATGCCGTACGGGACGATCCGACGTTGCACCTGCGCCCGGGTGGACCGCTGCACCTGCCCCGGCGCCCGGTACGGCCCGGAGACGTACGCGGCCCGGAACCGGAGCATGGTGCTGGTGTCGGTCTTGAGATAGCCGTGGCCGGGCGCGTTCGGCAGCTCGTACGCGTCCGGCACGCCGAGCACGATCCGGCTCTCCACCGCCGAGAAGGTCCGCAGACCGATCCGGTACGACAGGTGGGTGTCGAGCCCCCGGAGCTTCCCCTCCTCCAGCCGCTGGCTGGCCAGCAGCAGGTGCACGCCGAGCGACCGGCCGAGCCGGCCGATCATCACGAACAGGTCGATGAAGTCCGGCTTGGCGGCGAGCAACTCGCTGAACTCGTCGCAGATGATGAGCAGGCTGGGCATCGGGTCGAGCTGTTCGCCGGCGGCCCGGGCCTTCTCGTAGTCGTACCGGGAGACGTAGTTGCCGGCCGCCCGGAGCACCTCCTGGCGGCGGTTCATCTCGCCGGCCAGGGCGTCGCGCATGCGGTCGACCAGCGGCAACTCGTCGGAGAGGTTGGTGATCACCGCGCTGGTGTGCGGCAACGCGTCCAGCGAGGCGAAGGTGGCGCCACCCTTGAAGTCGACCAGGACGAAGTTGAGCTCCTCGGACGAGTGCGTGACGGCCAGCGCCCCCACGACCGTACGCAGCAGTTCGCTCTTGCCGGAACCGGTCGCGCCGATGACCAGGCCGTGCGGGCCCATACCCTCGTGGGCCGACTCCTTGAAGTCCAGCTCGACCACGTTGCCGTCCGGTCCGACGCCGAGCGGGATGCGCAGCCGGTCCCGGTGGCTGCGCGGCCGCCAGGTCTGCTGCACGTCCACGGCGGCCGCGTCGCCGACGCCGAGCAGGTCCGGCAGCTCCATGCTGCGGGCCAGCGGCTCCTCGGCGGTGGCCCCCTGCTGCTGCGAGAGCCGGTAGGGGGCGATCTGCCGGGCCAGTCCCTCGGCGGCCGCCGCGGTGAGCCGGTCCGGCCGGCCGAGTCGGGACGACGTGGTGCCCCGGACCAGGTCCAACCCGCTGCCGTCGCCGACGTCGAGGCAGAGCAGCCAGCGACCGGCGTCGCGGGGCACGGTGCCGGAGAGGTCGATCACCGTGGCGCCGAGCAGGCCCGGGCCCATGAGCGCGCAGGTCGCGGTGACCTCGCCGCCGTCGAGCACCACCACCAGGTGCGGGGCGGTGGTGAGCGGCTTCGCCTCCGGGGCGAACCGGGGGCGGCCGTTCAGCTCGTTGGCGAGCGCCGCCTCCGCCTCGGCGAGGCTGGCGAAGACCATCCGGCGGGCGCCCGCCGCGTCCGTACGCCCCGGGTGCTGGGCGTGCGGCAGCCATTTCACCCAGTCCCACACCGGCTGCCGGTCCGGCGCGGCCACCACCGCCACCACCAGGTCGTCCGGGGCGTGGAAGGTGACCAGCTGACCCAGCGCGGCCCGGGCCAGGTCGAGCACCGGCTCCCGGTCGCCGCGCAGCACGATCCGGCTGAACGCGCGCAGCGAGAGCGCGGTGGGCAGGTCCGGCACGCTGGAGTGGGCCCGGACGAACCGGCGCAGCGCGATGGCGCTCATCGGCTCCAGGTCCTCCACCGGCTTGGTCTCCGGCGGCACGATCTCCACCGCCAGCCGCTGCGGGCCGAGCGCGATCCGGGTCTCGCCGAAGTCGTCCTCGGTGATCCGCCGCTCCCAGAGCCGGCGCGAGGAGGCGATCGACCAGAGCGCGTCCGGCTCCGGGTGCCGCCAGGTCATCGCGGCGCGCTGCTGCTCGGCGGCCCGGCGGGTGCGCTTACGCATCTGGGCCAGGTAGCGCATGTAGTCACGCCGTTCGGCGTTCAACTCGGCCTTGTTGTTGTTGCCGCTGCCGAGGGTGCCGATCGCCATGCCCAGCATCGACACACCGAAAAGGCCACCGGCGACGTACGTCATCATGCCGCCGCCGCGCCCGGCGTAGAGGAACGCCATGGCGCCGACCCCGCACAGCATCGGCAGGATCATCAACACCTGGCCCATCCCGCGCTGCTGCTGCTCGGGCAGCTCAGGCGGAGACTCCAGCAGCACCTCGCCGCGCGGCAGCGCGGGCCCCGGTTGACGCGGAAGCCGGCGGAACACCACCGTGCTCACGGCATCTCCTCCCCAGAAGCGGCCCTGATTGCGGTCTGCCACGCACCCGAGGCGTCGGGTGGGCAACCTGTGCGACAGCCATCGTAGGTAATCTCCCGAAGGCGTCGCGGACCCATGGGGGGCGACACCATCGGCCAGGTGGATCGTAGGCGAGCACAAGGAGGCCACAGTGGCGACGAAGGCGGCGACCGGCGGGCTGAGCCGGATCACCATCGTGGCGCCGCGGACCAGGATGGACCTGGCGCTGCCGTCGGATGTTCCACTGGCCGACCTGCTTCCCACCCTGCTGCGGTACGCCGGCGAGGACCTCGCCGACGAGGGCGTGCGGCACGGCGGGTGGAGCCTGTCCCGGCTCGGCGGGCAGCCGCTGGACGGTGGCCGTACCGCGGCCCAGCTCGGCGTGCGCGACGGCGAGGTGCTCTACTTCAACCCCCGGGCCGGCGCCGCCCCTGAGATCGTCTTCGACGACGTGGTGGACGCGGTCGCCAGCGCCACCAACCAGCGCCCCGGCACCTGGCAGGTCGGCACCACCCGCGCGTTCGCCGTGCTCTTCGCCGGGGTGGCCCTGGCCGGCGGCGCGGCGGCGGCGCTCTTCGCGGGTCCGCCGCAGTTGCCCGGCGCGCTGGCCGCCCTCGTGGTCTCGCTCGCCCTGCTGGTGAGCGCCGCGGTGCTGTCCCGCGCGGTCGGCGACAGCCGCACCGGCGCGGCGCTGGCCATGGGCGGCCTCGGCTACGCGGCGATCGGTGGCCTGCTGGTCCTCGCCGGGGATCGCAAGCTGGCCGAACTGGCCAGCCCGCACGTGCTGCTGGCCGGGACCGCGGTGGTGCTCTTCGGCGCGGTGGCCGCGCTCGCGGTCGGCGACCGGCTGCCGCTGTTCCTCGGCGCGGTCACGGTGGGCGCGGCCGTCGGCTTCGGTGCGGTGCTCTGCCTGGTCTTCGAGATCGGCGCGGCGGCGGCCGCGGCGGTGATCGCCACTGTCGCGTTCGCCGCCCTGCCGATGCTGCCGATGTTCGCCTACCGGCTGGCCCGGCTGCCGGTGCCGTCGATCCCGACCGGCCCGGACGACCTGAAGTCCGACACCGAGTCGGTCGACGGGCCGCGCGTGCTGCGCAACAGCGAGCGGGCCGACGCGTTCCTCACCGGCCTGCTGTGGACGGTCGCGCTGCTGGTGCTCGGCGGCCAGGTGGTGCTCGCCGGCAACGGCCGGCTGCCGGCGGTGCTGCTCTGCCTGGTCCTGGCCCTGCTGTCGCTGCTGCGGGCCCGCCCGTTCATCGGCCGGGCCCAGCGCACCCCGGTGCTGCTCGCCGGCACCGTCGGCCTGGGGCTGGCCGCCGCGGCCACCTTCGGCACCGCGACGCTTCCGCTCCGGCTCGGGATGATCCTCGGCGGCCTGCTGCTGGCGGCGGTGATCAGCCTGATCTACGGCCTCAGCGTGGCGGGCAAGCGGATCTCGCCGGTCTGGGGACGTACCCTCGACATCGTCGAGATCCTGCTGATCGTCGCCCTGGTGCCGCTGACCGTCTGGGTGTGCGGCGCGTACGGCTGGATCGTCAACCTTCGACCGTGACCGTGCCCATCGCGGTCGCCACCGGCGCGGTCGCGTAGACGCCCGGACCGTGCTGCCCGTCCAGCGGGCGGGCCGGCACACCGGACCGGCCGGCCACGTCCCGGATGGCCTTCACCAGCGCCTCGGCGTGGCTGTCCATCGCCGCCACCCGCAGCAGCGGCGGCACCCGACGCCCGTTGGGGAGCACCACCGCCGAGACGGTGTGCGACGGCGCCGAGGTCGACGTGACCGCGTCCACCAGTGCGCCCAGCGAGCCGTTGGGGCGTACCCGCAGCGCCAGGCAGCGCTGCGTCCAGCCGCCGCCGCGCAGGCTGGTCCAGCTCTCCACCGGCGACTCGGGTGCCAGGTCGAGCCCGGCCCCGGAGACCACCGCCGCGTGCAGCTCGTCGCGGCTCAGGACGCGGTGGCTGAGGCCGGCGGCGTTCAGCGCCTTGCCGAGCCGGCCGACCCCCGCCGCGACGGTGCGGTGCACGCCGCGCAGCCCGCCGCCCCGGCTCACCGTCTCGGCCCGGGCGTCGGAGACCGAGAGCCGCAGCGCCACCCAGACCGTGCGGTGGGCGGCCGGCGGCGCGCCCGGCGCCGGGTACCAGACCAGGGTGTGTGACACGACCTGGGTCTGGGTGACCGGCCCGGTGAAGTCGGCGAGCACCGCGAGGGCGCGGTCCACCATCGCCGCCTCGACGGAGCCGGCGGGCGCGCCGGGGCGGCCGGTCAGCGCGACGGCCGCGAACCAGCCCCGCTCGTCCTGACCGATGCCGAGCCGGGTGCCGCGATCGGTCAGCTCGATGACGGTCAGCTCCGGGGCGAGCGCGCCGAGCCTCGGGTCGCCGGCCGGCGCCGCTCCCCGGGCCCGCTCCCGGCGGCGGCGTAGCCGGCGGCGCAGCAGCAGGTCCTCGTACCACCAGCGGCCGCCCCGACGGCCGAAGGCGGCGAAGACCGCCACCACGGCCAGCCCGGCGACGACGCCGAGCACCCAGACCGGACCGGAGGTGGCGAACCAGACGGCCAGCGCGGCGCACTCGAGCACCACGAGCTGACCGACGACGACCGGGCCGAGCCGGCCGCGTCGACGCCGGTCGGCCGGGGTGATCGGTCGGTCCGGCGGGACGGCGGGGGCGATGGCCGTACGACCGGATGGCGCCTGGACCTGGGTCATCGGTGAGCGTCCCTTCTGGACATCCTGGGCATCCGACGGGTCGGTGCGTCGCCGGGGGCGGGCGGGGTCCCGGTGAACCGTCGACGGCCCCTTATCGTAGGGAAGCCCGCGGCGGAGTTTCGGACCTGATCGTCGCGGACCCACCCCCGCCGGAGGTTTAGTCATGCGGACCCGCCGCGATCAGGTGCAGGCGTACCGCTTCGTCACCCGCCGCATCGTCTCCGCACTGCTCTCCGGCGACCCGGAGACCAACGACCTGCCGATGCGCCGGCTCGGCATGGCGGTGTTCGGCAGCGTGATCGCCGCTGCCGTCGTGCTCGGCGGCGCCGGCGCGTACGGGCAGCTCACCGGCAACGCCGCGCCACTGGAGTCGAACACGCTGGTGATCGAGCGGGAGACCGGTGCCACGTACGTCTACACGGAGGGGGTGCTGTACCCGACCCTCAACTACGCCTCGGCCCGGCTGATCCTCGACGAGGCCGACCCGACGGTGCGGACCGTTTCCCAGGCGTCGATCAAGGACCGGCCGCGGGGCCGGGCGGTGGGCATCGTCGGCGCCCCGGACGACGTGCCGGACCGGAAGTCGCTGGTCGAGCTGCCCTGGTCGGTCTGTGACGTGCCCGATCCGGCTGACCCTCAGCGCTCCACCACCCGGCTGGTGGTCGACCGGCCGCTGTCGGGCGGCACCCCGCTCACCGATCGGGCGGTGCTGGTCCGGGCGGACGGCAAGCGGTACCTGCTCACGAACGGCGCGCGGCTGCGTATCGTCGGCGACCAGAAGGCGCTGGTGGCGTTGAAGATGGCCAGCGCGACGCCGCTCGCCGTCGGGCAGCAGTTGCTCAACGCGGTGCCGGTCGGGCCGGAGCTGCGGAAGCCGACGATCGACGGGGAGGACGGCTCCAGCCCGCTGACGGTGGGCGACCGCCCGGCCCGGGTCGGGCAGGTCTTCCGGGCCGCCGAGCAGTACTACGTGCTGACCCGGCAAGGACTGGTGACGATCACCGAGATGACCGCGCTGCTGCTGCTCGGCGGCGGCGGCAAGGTAACCGACCTCACGCCGAACCAGGCCGGCCAGTTCCTCACCGATCAGCGGCTGGAGCCCGCGGGGCTGCCGGAGAAGCTGCCCACCATGCACGAGGTGCAGCCCGGGCGGACCGTGCTGTGCGCCACCTACCGGAAGGGTGGGTCCGGGCAGCCACCGGTCACCACACTGGAGATCTTCGACCAGCCGCCGACCGAGCTGACCGCGGCGGCCGGGGTGACCGCCCGGCAAGGAAGCCGGGACGCCGTGCGTACCGCGGAGAGCGTGCTGCTGCCGGGCGGCAAGGGCGTGCTGGTGCAGGCGACAGCGGGTGAGAGCGGGAAGGCGGCGGCCGGCGCCACGGTCTACCTGATCACCGCGCAGGGGGTTCGCTACCCGCTCGGGCCCGGCGCGAAGGCGGCGCTCGGCTACGGGGAGGTGACCCCGCTGGCGGTGCCCGCCTCACTGCTGGCGCTGGTGCCGATCGGGCCGACCCTGGCCCGTGAGGACGCCATGGCCCACTTCGACCCGAGCACCAGATCGTCCGGCTCGTCCGACACGGCGGCTGGTTCGTCCGGCACGACGGCCGGTTCGGATGACACGGAGACGACGGGGACCCAGGGCGGCTGACCCGACGGTCCGATCTGGAGCGCGGCCGGCCGCGGGTCGCCCGGCGCGGCTCCGGTCGACTAACCTGAGCGTGGCCAACGAATCTCGACGATGACTACGGGGATGCAGTCATGACCGGGCGCACGACAGTTGACGTACTGTCCTTGGAGGACTTTCACCAGCGGCTCGAGCGGCGGTTGAGCGAGGCCGAGGCGGTGCTGAAGAAGCTCAACACCGAGATGCAGTGCCGGCCGCCGGCGCTGGGCACGTTCACCGACGCGAACGCCAACGCCCGCCGCTACTCGGAAACCCACGCGAGCTACGTCGACCACGCCGAGCGGCTGCACCGCGCGATCGTGGCCGCCAAGAAGGCGACCCAGACGATCATGACCAACTACCGGACCGCCGAGGCGCGCAACGCGGCCGCCGCGGCCGACATCATCGCCGCGCTCTCCGGGCTGAGCGACGCGATGAAGCCGGCGAAGGGAGCTGATCCGCGTGTCTGAGTACACCAGCCGCTACGCACACGTCAGCCACAAGGAGCTCTACCAGGGCGTCACCGCGGGTGACCCGAAGCAGATCGACGGGCTCGGCGCCCAGTGGAGCTCGCTGAAGGACACCCTGGAGGGCCTCAGCCGGGATCTGACCGGCGACCTGGACGCGCTGGCCAAGACCTGGACGGGCGACGCCGCCCGGGAGTTCCACCAGCGGTTGAACCTGGTCGTCGACTATTCCGGCAACCTCGCCCACGGCATGGCCGGCATCCGGCAGGCCCTCGACATGATGGCCACCGAGCTGCGCACCGCCCAGTCCAAGGCGGAGAGCCCGGAGGAGACCGACGACAACGACAAGTTGATCTCCGGTGCCGGCAAGGGCTTCCTGGTGGGCGGCCTCACGGGCGCCGTGATCGGTGGCATCGTCGGCCACGAGCAGGACAAGGCCGAGCAGGAGAAGGCGCACCAGCGGATGGTGCAGGTCGTCGCCAACCTGGCCGAGGGATACGACTTCTCCGCCTACGGACGGGTCGTCATCCCCGAGCCGCCCGACCGTCGCCTGCCGGGCCACTCCGACCCGAGCGACCCGACGCTGCGCAACGGCCCGTCGGTGGCCACGCCCTCGTCCGGGCCGACCTCCGGCACGCCCGGCCTCATCCCGGGGGCCACCGCGACCACGTCCGGCGTCCACCACACGGCCCCGGGCAGCGGCACGGTGGTCGGCGCCGGTCCCGGCGGCCCGGGCACCGGCAGCCCGGGAATGGGTAACCCGGGCACGGGTAACCCGGGCACCATCGGTTCCGTCGGCGTGGTCGAGCCCGCCGGCACCTCGCTCGCCGGGGCCGCCCCGGTGACCACCGGCCCGGCGGTCACCGGCCTCACCAGCATCGGCGGCACCACCGCGACCGTCTCTCCGGGCGGAGGCCCCTACGGGCCGCTGGGCGTGGTGGGCGGCACCGGCTCGCTGGCCAGCGCGGGCGTGCCGACCGCCGGCCGGCCCGGCGCGATGTCCGGCCTGGAGAACCGGGCGGCGGCCGGCACCGGGCGGCTCGCCGCCGGGCGAGGCATCGTGGTGGAGACGGACGGTGGCAAGTCCAACGGCGGCCGCGGCACGAACGCGCGTCCCGCGATGGCCGGGCGCAACGGCGTGTTGGGCGGGCGTGGCCAGCACGCCGAGGACGAGTCGGAGGAACGGCTCACCTGGCTGACCGAGGACGAGATGGTCTGGGGCGACGGCCGGTCGGCGCCGCCGCCGGTGCTCGGCACCGACTGATCGCACGCTGACGGACGGCGCGGCGAGCCCTCACCGGAGGGGTCGTCGCGCCGTCCGCGTTTGCGTACCCAGGTATACACATCAGGTATACCTGCTGTGTATAGTCCACGCCATGTCGATCGGACACACCTTCCTCGGGCTGCTGGAATCCAGCCCAAGACACGGCTACGACCTCAAGCGGGCGTACGACGAGCGCTTCGGACACAGCCGGCCGCTACATTTCGGCCAGGTCTACTCCACGCTGTCCCGACTGCTCCGTAACGGCCTCGTCGAGGTGGACTCGGTCGAGCCCGGCGAGGGCCCCGAGCGCAAGCGGTACGCGATCACCGAGGCGGGCGTGACCGACGTCCAGCGCTGGCTGTCCCAGCCCGAGAAGCCCGAGCCCTACCTGCAGAACGTCCTCTACACCAAGGTGGTGCTCGCGCTGCTCACCGGCCGCCCCGCCGCCGACCTGCTGGACACCCAACGGGCCGAGCACCTGCGGCTGATGCGCGAGCTGACCCGGCGCAAGGCCGACGGCGACCTGGCCGACCAGCTCATCTGCGACCACGCGCTCTTCCACCTGGAGGCGGACCTGCGCTGGCTGGAACTGACCACCGCCCGCCTCGACGAGCTGGCGAAGGAGATCCGCTGATGACCGGCGACGCCCTGCTGACCGGAACGGACCTGCACAAGTCCTTCGGCCCGACCCAGGCCCTCGCCGGCGCCTCGGTGTCCGTACGCGCCGGCGAGGTGGTGGCGCTGATGGGCCCGTCCGGGTCGGGCAAGTCCACGCTGCTGCACTGCCTGGCCGGCATCGTGCGCCCGGACCAGGGTCAGGTGCACTACCGGGGCATCGAGTTGACCAGCCTCTCCGATCCGGCCCGCAGCGCGCTGCGCCGCCGGGAGTTCGGCTTCGTGTTCCAGTTCGGGCAGCTCGTACCGGAGCTGACCTGCCTGGAGAACGTCGCGCTGCCGCTGCGCCTGGAACGCGTACCCCGCCGCGAGGCGGAACGGCGGGCCACCGAGTGGCTGGACCGGCTGGAGGTGACCGACGTCGCCGGCAAGCGCCCGGGCGAGATCTCCGGCGGCCAGGGCCAGCGGGTGGCGGTGGCCCGCGCGCTGGTCACCGGCCCTCGGGTCGTCTTCGCCGACGAGCCCACCGGCGCCCTGGACTCACTCAACGGCGAGCGGGTGATGCGCCTGCTCGCCGACGCGGCCCGGGGGGCCGGCGTGGCCGTCCTGTTGGTGACCCACGAACCGCGGGTGGCGGCGTACTCCGATCGGGAGGTCGTGGTCCGCGACGGCCGGGCCCGCAGCCTGGAGCAGGTGGCGTGACCGGCGTGGAGTTCCGACGGCCCGGCGGCCGATTGCGGGCCGGGCTGGGCGACCTGCTGATGGGGGCCCGGATGGCCCGCACCGGCGGGCGGGAGGGTTGGACGCGAACCCTGTTGACCACACTCGGCGTGGGTGTCGGGGTCGCGATGCTGCTGCTCGCCGCGGCGGTGCCCGGTGCGATCGACGCCCGTGGCGACCGGACCGCAGCCCGGTCCGACATGCGTAACGGGCCTGAGTTGTCGGCGGCGGCGAACACGCTGCTGGTTGCCTGGGCCGACACCGACTTCCGCGACCGCTATGTGCGGGGGCGGATCCTCCACCCGGAGGGGCCGGACGCGCCGCTGCCACCCGGGCTGGCTGCTTTTCCCCGCGACGGCGAGGCGGTGGTCTCACCGGAGCTGCGTGCCCTGCTCGACTCGCCGGACGGACCGCTGCTCGCCCCCCGCCTGGGCGGGGCCCGGGTCACCGGCACGATCGCTCCCGACGGCCTCTCCGGCCCCCACGAGCTGGCCTTCTATCTGGGCCGCGACGATCTGACGCCCGAGCGCGCCATACGCCTGGACCACTTCGGCGGGGTCGGCTCGGAGGAGGAGTTCGGCCCAGTGCTGTGGCTGCTCGTCGTGGTGGTCTTCGTGGTGCTGTTGCTGCCGATCGTGGTGTTCCTCGGGGCGGCCGTCCGCTTCGGCGGCGAGCAGCGCGACCGTCGGCTCGCCGCGCTCCGGCTGCTCGGGGCCGACGCCGGCATGGTCCGCCGGATCGCCGCCGGGGAGGCCGGCACCGCTGCCCTGTTCGGGCTCGCCGTCGGCGGGGTGCTCTTCCTCGCCGGCCGCCAACTGGCACTGGTGGTCTCGTGGTACGGCATCAGCGTCTTTCCAGGCGACCTGCGCCCGGTGCCGTGGCTGGTGGCGCTGGTGGCGTTGGCCGTGCCATTGCTCGCCGCCGGGGTGGCGCTGCTGGCCCTGCGCGGTGTGCTCGTCACGCCGTTGGGGGTCAGCCGCCGGGCTACCCCGGTCCGGCGCCGGCTGTGGTGGCGGTTGCTGCTGCCCCTCGCCGGGCTCGCGCTGCTCAGTCCACTCGCCGACGTCCGGGCCGCCAGCTCCACCCGGACCGACGCCCAGGTCGCGGCCGGCGCGGTGCTGCTGCTCGTCGGCACGGTCACCCTGCTGCCCTGGCTGGTCGACATCCTGGTACGCCGGCTGCGCGGCGGCCCGCCGCCCTGGCAGCTCGCGGTACGGCGACTCCAGCTCGACAGTGCCGCCTCGGCCCGGCTGGTCAGCGGGGTGGCCGTGGCGGTGGCCGGCACCATCGGGCTGCAGATGCTGGTGGCCGGCGTGCAGCACGAGTTCCGGGAGACCACCGGCCAGGACCTGTCCCGGGCCCAGGTTGCCGTCTCGCTGTACAACCCGCCGGAGCCCGGAAGGACCCTGGCACAGATCGCGGCCATTCCCGCGGTGACGCGCAGCATCGGCACCCTGCATCTGACGGCGGTCCCGCAGACCGTCCCCGGCAGGGAGGACGAATCCGAGCACCGCCTCGCCGAGGTGCTGGTCGGTGATTGCGCGGCGCTGGCCGAGTACGGCGACCTCGGGTCCTGCACCGACGGTGACGTCTTCCTGGTCCGGCCGAACGACCCCGAAGCCGGCATCGGCCCGATCACCGGCATCGGTCCTGGTGCCCGGCTGAGCTTCGGCGACGGCATCGCGACCTGGCAGGTACCGGCGAACGCCCGGACCGTCCCGGTACGCGACGACCCGATGGGGGCGCGGCACGCCGGACTGTTGGTCACCTCGGGGGCGATGCCGTCCCTGCCACGGTCCGGGGTATCGGCCCATGCGCTGCTCAGCCTGGATCCGCACGATCCGGAGGCGATGGAACGGGTCCGCGCCGACGTGGCCGGGCTGGACCTGTTCGCCTCGGTGAACGCGCTGAACTCGGTACGGGAGAACTCGCAGTTCGTCAACGTCCGGCGTGGGCTGCTCGGCGGCGCGGTGGTCACCCTGCTGCTGATCGGGGTGAGCATGCTGGTCGGCGTCCTGGAGCAGCTCCGGGAGCGCCGCCGGCTGCTCGCCGCGCTGGTCGCCGTCGGGACGCCTCGGAGCACGCTCGGCTGGTCGGTGCTGGGGCAGACCGGGGTGCCGGTGCTGGCCGGGCTGGTGCTCGCCACCGGCATCGGGGTGGCGATGGGGGCGGCCCTGCTCAAGATGGTGGGCGGACCGGTGGTGGTGAGCTGGCCGGTGGTGGGGCTCGGCGTCGGGCTCGGTGCCGCGGTGGTGTTGCTGGTGACCCTGGCGAGCCTGCCGGTGCTCTGGCGGCTGACCCGTCCGGACGGGTTGCGGTTCGAGTGACTGCGACGGCCCACCCGGTGGCTTGGGGCACCGGGTGGGCCGCCTCGTACGAACGCTGTCCGTCCAGGGCGGAGGGTGGGGCGAGTCACGTCGCCCGCGCACTTGTCGAGCTGCACCACGCGGTTCCGCCGGATAAGTTGGACTGGTGCTGCCCGTAGCGTTCGCCCCCTCCCTCTGGGCTGCGACGCTGCGCACCCTGCGGAAGCTGACCCGGGTGGCGGTGACCGCCCTGGCACTCGTCGTCGGGCTCAACGGGCTGGCCGCCGCGCCCGCCACCGTCGGCCCACTTCGGCCGGTTGAGGTCACCGGCCTGCGGGCGGCCTCCGTCGCGTTCGACGGGTTGCTGGTCACGGCCCCCGATGCCGCCGCCGCGCCGATCGTCCGGCCCACGCGCGCGGCCGGCGGCGCGTCGGCCGCCGAGGTCCGGCTCGCCGCGCCGGCCGCCGAGGCCACCGCTGGGCAGCCGCGTTCGGCGTCCGTGTCGCCGGTGCCCGGCATACCGTCGCGGCACGCCGACCACGACGTCGCGGCACCGCCCGCGACCGCCGTCGTGGTCCCGGCCGCCGATCCCGGCCGGGAGTCGATCGCCCGCCGCGGCCCGCCGCGCGGCTGAGCACGCCGGCCGCCCGCGCGGCCTCCGGTGCGTTCCTCGCCGTGCCATCGGGTACGGCCCCAGCGGTGCCTTCGCGCCCCGGCGCGCCCACGGCGATCCGCTGCCCGCCCAGCGGGCCCCAGACCCTGAGTCCGACCGTTCCACCACGAGGTGCTGGTGATGCAGACCGTCTTCTCCACCGTCCTGCCCGATGTTCCCCAGGCCGCCGGGATCTGGCTGGCCCTGATTGCCGTGGCGGCGATCGTCGTCGCCGCGCTGGTCGTCCGCCCGGGCCGGTTCCGGCCGGTGTTCGGCGACCGGATCACCGAGGCGGCCAGGCCGAGCAGCCTGGAACTGGCCGAGGAGACCCGCGAGCGGGCCCGGTACGCGCAGGAGGTCGAGGTGGCCGCGACCCGCGCGGCAGCCACCGCCGAGCGGCGACGGGCCGAGTGGCTGGCCGCCCAGGAGGAGGTCGAGGAGGCGTGGCAGGCGTACGAGGCGGCCGAGGAGGACGTCCGACGGCTGGCCGCCGCTGCCGCGCTGCCCCTGCCGCGTACCGCCCGGACGCCCGCCGAGTACGCGGACCGGGAGCGCTGGCTGCACCGGGCCGCGCTGGACGCGCAGTGGCGTAAGGAGATCACCGTGCAGCAGCTCAGCGACATCCTCGGGCACCAGGGCTGGGACCCTCGCCGGCACCCGGTGGAGCAGGAACTGCTGCTGCGCCGGCTGGTCCGGGACAACCTGCGCGCCCGGCAGCAGGCCGCCCGGGAGCGGGAGCAGGCCGCCTGGCAGGCCGCCGAGCTGGCCGCTGTCGCGGCGCGGAGCCTGCGCGACGAGGCGTACGCGGCGACCCAGCCCGCACCCGAGACGCAGTCGGCGCTGTCCATCGTGGATCTCGTCGGGCCGGAGGCCACCCGGGAACTGCCGGCCGGCCAGGCCGACATCACCCGCGAGATCGCGCCGCCGGCCCGGGGACGGGCGGCCGTGCCGGTGTACTGACACCGACAGCGGGCCGGGCCGGCGTGCCGGTACCCGGCGGAACTGGCCCGGCTCGGTTAGCGTGGCGCTGTGTCCCGTGAGACCTGGGTCCTGGTCGTGCTCGCCGCTCTCGTCGCGCTGGCGACGCTGGTCGGCGCCGTGCTGCTCGCCGTCCGGGTGATTCGGGCCCGCCGGCTGCTCGGCACGCTGGGGGCCGGCGGGAAGGTGGCGTTCTACGGCGCGCTGATCTACGCGATCCTCCCGGTGGACCTGCTCCCCGACCCGATCTATCTGGACGACATGGGCGTGCTGGCCGGTGCCCTGTTCTACCTGGGCCGGCTGGCCGCCCGGCGGCGCGCGGAGCGTCCCGGGCCGCCCGATCGCGCGCCCGTCCCACCGGGCCCGGACCGGCTACGCCGCCCCCTGTCGTGATCGCCCGCCACCGCCCGCCGAACGCATGATCCACTCCCGGTGCGGCAGGTGGCTGTATCCGGGCTCCGGAAGACCACGACTTGCCGCATCTGGCGTCGCCTCCCGCAGGACGGGTGCGCCACCTGCGGTGAATATCTGGTTCGTGTGGGAGTGGGGGCGTCGGGCGATCTGGGCCTTTTCATCACGATTCCCGTTTTCGGGGTGACCGGGGCCATGCGACCTGCGGAAATCACCGCCGCACCCCGCTGGTTCCACTTCTCGTACACGAGCACGACGGCTCGACGGGCGGAATGGGCCCGTCCGTGGCGGTCGTTGCAGTGCCCGAGCGCCACTCCCGGTGCCGCGTCCGCGTATCCGGACGTCAACCCCCGAATGGAGCCTCGATGAACCAGATCTTCCGCAGGAGCATGCTCTCCGTCGCCGGTCTCGTCATGTCCGGCGGCGTGGTCGCGGGCCCCGCCGTGGCCGCGCACGCCGCTCCGGCCGTCAAGCCGGCAAAGTCGGCCAAGTCGGCGTCCGCCGACAAGGGCAGCGGCAAGGGCGACCGCCGCACCGGCTACCAGTACCAGGCCCAGCCGAACTTCTACTACTGCGGGCCGGCCGCGACCCGGATCGCACTGTCGGCCGAGGGTAAGCAGGTCAACCAGGACGAGCTGGCCCAGAAGCTGGGCACCACGGTGAACGGCACCGACTCCGCCCTGGACATCACCCGGGTGCTCAACCAGTACACCGACGGCAAGTACAAGACCACCGAGATCCGGGACAACGCGGCCACCAAGGACCAGGTCGAGCAGCTGCGGACCGACGTCAAGGCCGCGGTCGACCAGGGCCGCCCGGTCGTTGCCAACATCATCGGTACCGCCCTGGACGTCGACGGGGTGGCCCACAGCTACACGGGCCACTACCTGACGGTGGTCGAGTACAAGGACGACGGCAAGACGGTACTGATCGCCGACCCGGCCAGCCCGGGCGAGCCGACGTACTGGATGAACGTGACCGACCTGGCCAACTGGATCGCCAGCCGCGGTTACAGCTCCTGACCGAGCGCCACGAGGGCCGGTCTCCCCACCCGGGGAGGCCGGCCCTCGCCGTCGTTAGCATGTGGCATGCCGCGGCCGGTGATCTTCGACCTCTTCCACACCCTCATCGACGGGGCGAACCCCGAACGGGACCGGGTGGTCGGCGAGATGGCACTGATGGTGGGGGTGGAACCGGCCGCGCTGGTCTCCGCGTACCACGCCACCTGGCGGGACCGGATGCTCGGCTGGGACGTGGCCGAGACCGTACGGATCCTCGCCCGGCGACTCGGCGGGACGCCGACCGAGGAACAGGTGGCCCGCGCCGCCGCACACCGCCGGGAGTTGGCCGCCCGACTGCTGGACGGTGTCGCGCCGAAGACCCTCGCCCTGCTGGACGCGTTACGCGCCGACGGCCACCCGCTCGGCCTGATCAGCAACGCCACCGCCGAGACCGCCGAGGCGTGGCACACCAGCGCACTGGCCCGCCGCTTCGACGAGGCGGTCTTCTCCTGCACCGTCGGGATGGCCAAGCCCGACCCGGCGATCTACCGTACGGCGGCCGAACGGCTGGGCGTCGACCCCACCGACTGCGTCTTCGTCGGCGACGGCGCGGACGGCGAACTGGCCGGGGCGGCGGCGGTCGGCATGACGGTGATCCGGACCACCGAGCACCACGACACCGATCCCGCCTGGGAAGGGCAGATGCTCGCCACCCTCGGCGAGCTGCCCGCCCTGCTGCGGTAGCCGCCGGATCAGGCAGTCGGCGGGTGCGGGTCGAGCGGGCGCTCGAAGAAGCTCTCCAGCACCACCACGGTCTGTGTGCCGGTGACGCCCTCCACCTGGAACAGCCGGCGCAGGCTGGCCTGGAGCTGCTCGGGCGTACCGACCCGGATCTTGACCAGCAGCGAGGCGGGGCCGGCGATGACGTGTGCCTCCTCCACCTCGGGCAGCGCGGCCAGGGCGTCGTGGGTGGGCTGGTCGCCCATCCACTCGTTCGCCTCCACCAGCACGAACGCCAGCACGCCCCGGCCGACGGCGCCCGGGTCGACGTCCACCGTGGTCCGCCGGATCACCTGCTGCTCACGCAACTTGCGTACCCGGTCGTGCACCGCGCCGGTGGAGAGGCCGACCGTGCCCGCCAGCGTGGCGTACGACTGGGTGGCGTCGCGTTGCAGCGCGGCGAGCAGCCTCCGGTCTATCTCATCCACTTCCCGCCTCCGTAAATTGTTCGGAAGATTACGCCTAGCCTGATCCTGGTTCGGTCATGTTAGCTTGATTCCGAATCCCAGTCACGAACGGAGGCGGTCATGGTCGACCGGTTCAGGACCCGGTTCGAGGTGCTCGACGAACGGTTCCGTCGGGTCAACGGCGACGAGTGGACGGAGTGCCTCTGGACCGGGGGCCGCTGGCTGGAGGGCCCGGCCTGGTTCCCCGCCGGACGATTTCTGGTCTTCAGCGACATCCCCAACGACCGGCTGTTGCGCTGGGACGAGACCACCGGCGCGGTCGGGGTGTTCCGTCAGCCGGCCGGCTACGCCAACGGGCACACCGTCGACCGACGGGGCCGGCTGGTGAGCTGCGAGCAGGGCCGGCGGCGGGTCACCCGCACCGAGGCGGACGGCACCGACACGGTGCTGGCCGAGCGCTGGCGGGGCCGGCGGCTCAACAGCCCGAACGACGTCGTCGAGCGCTCCGACGGGTCGATCTGGTTCACCGACCCCAGCTACGGCATCGACAGCGACTACGAGGGCAACCGCGCGGAGCGCGAGATCGACGGCAACCATGTCTACCGGGTCGACCCGCACGACGGCGAGGTGCACCTCGTCGCCGACGACTTCGGGCAGCCCAACGGCCTGGCGTTCAGCCCCGACGAGTCTCAGCTCTACGTGGTCGACACCCGGGCGAAGCACCTGCGCCGGTTCCGGGTGACCGAGAGCGGCACGCTGCGCGGCGATGAGGTCTTCGCCACCTGCGACGCCGGCAGCTTCGACGGCGTACGTCTTGACGACGCGGGCCGGGTCTGGGTCGCCGCGTACGACGGGCTGCACTGCTTCGACCCGGACGGCACCCTGCTGGGCAAGCTGCGCCTCCCCGAGGTCGTCGCGAACTTCACCTTCGGCGGCCCGAAGCGCAACCACCTCTACATCTGCGCCTCCAGCTCACTGTTCAGCCTGCGGGTGAACGTCAACGGGGTCCGCTACCCGGGCTGGTGATCGCCCGGTACCGTCGCCGGGCTGGCCGGCGCGATGTCCGGCGGTAATCCGCCCGGCCGGCGGCAGGAGATCCGGACACGCCTCTCCCGGGTCGCCCACCTGGGACGACCCGGGAGCGCGGCGCGGTCAGCGGTTGCGGTTGCCCTGGTCGATCCGCTGCTGAGCCTCCTGCTCGCCCTTCTGGACCTGCTTGTCGTACCGGTCGCCAGTGCGCTGGTCGACCTCCTGGCCGGCCTTCTGAATGCCCTGGTCGGCCTGCTTGGGATGCTGTTCGCCGAACTGCTCGGCCTTCTTCATGAAGTCGCTCATGGCCGGATCTCCCTTCCTCACGCTTGGCCTTCCCGGGCATGGCGAGCACAAACCGCTCCATGATCGGCACGAGGGTCAGGCCGGGTGGGGAGTACGCAGGTGGGTGGTGAACCAGGTGCCGGCCTGGTCGGCCACCTGGTCGAGGGTGCCGGGCTCCTCGAAGAGGTGGGTGGCACCGGGGACGATCCGCAGCTCGGCCACCTCGCCCAGCTCGGCCCGGGCCTGCTCGTTGAGCACGATCACTTCCTCGTCGAGGCCGCCGACCAGCAGCAACGTCGGGGCGCGTACCGCCGACAGGGCGTTGCCGGCCAGGTCGGGCCGACCGCCGCGGGAGACCACCGCGGCCACCCGGTCGGGCCGGGCGGCCGCCGCCACCAGGGCCGCCGCCGCGCCGGTGCTGGCCCCGAAGAGGCCGACCGGCAGCGGGCCCAGCGCCGGATCGCCGCCCATCCAGTCGACGATGGCGGCCAGCCGCTCGGCGAGCATCCCGATGTCGAAGCGCAGCTCGGCGGTCCGGGCGTCCAGCATGTCCTCGTCGGGGGTGAGCAGGTCGACCAGCACGGTGGCCAGCGACCGGGCGTTGAGCTGGTGCGCGACGGCCACGTTGCGCGGGCTGTGCCGGGAACTGCCGCTGCCGTGCGCGAAGAGCACCGCGCCGGTCGCGCCGGCCGGCATGAGCACGTCCGCGGCCAGCCCGCCCTCGACCACTGGAATCGTCACCCCACGCGTCTCCATGCCCTCGGCATACCCCCGCCCACCCCCGGCTCACCTCCCCCAGCCCTCGCACGCCGGACAGATGATCAAGTCCGGGTGCGCCGCATTGCGGTCTCCCGTGCCTCGGAGACCGCAATGTGCGGCACACGAAGTTGACCGGCCGGGCGCCGCCGTTTGCCGCCGGGCCGATCGGGAAGGCGCGAGGTGACCCACGGACCGGCGCAGCCGCGCCCCGGACGGATCGCGAGGATCGTCATGGCCCAGCAGCAGAACAGGTCCCGGCAGCAGAACGCCGACCGGGAACGCCGCGAACAGGACGCCGAGCGCTCCCGGGACTGGGCGGACGAAGCGGCGCAGGCGCGCACCGCCGACGACCCGAGGGCGATGGCGCCCCGCGACGCCGAGGGGCGACCGTCCAACGGCCGCCAGTTCTGACCCTTCGACCAGCCGGCCCGGCCCTGACCAGGGCCGGGCCGGCTCGGCTCGACACGGCGCTGGGGCCGCCGCCGACCGCGACGACGCATGCCGGGCCGGTCTCGCCGCACGACGGCGCAGGCTCAGCTGGTGCCCTCCGGCAGGTGCAGCAGGGGCGCCCGGCCCGGCGGTTGCTCCGGCGACGGGCCGGTCGGATCGGCCGGCGGCACCGGCACCGTGACCGGCTGGTCGCAGGTGACCCGGATCGGCTCGCCGTGGTGCCGCAGCTCCAGCACGGTGTCCGGCCCACCGTGCCGCAACGAGTACGTCGTCTGATGCGGCCGGACGTCGACCCGCAGGTGCATGGAGCGCCACTGGAGCGAGAACTCCAGGCGGCTCAGCCGGCTGGACAGCCGTGGCGAGAAGGACAGGATGCCCTCGTGGTCGCGTAGGCCACCGAAGCCGGCGATCAGGGCGATCCAGGCACCCGCCAGCGAGGCCATGTGCACCCCGTCCCGGGTGTTCTCGTTCAGGTCGTGCAGGTCCATCAGCGCGGCCTCGCGCAGATAGCGGTGCGCCAGCTCGGGGTGGCCCACCTCGGCCGCCATCACCGCCTGCGTGCAGGCGGAGAGCGAGGAGTCCCGGACGGTCCGCCGCTCGTAGTAGAGGAAGTTGCGCATCTTCTGCGGGCCGCTGAACGCGTCACCCCGCCAGTGCATGGCCAGCACCAGGTCGGCCTGCTTGACGACCTGTTTTCGATAGAGGTCGAAGTACGGGTAGTGCAGCAACAGCGGGTACTTCTCCGGCGGGGTGTGCTCGAAGTCCCACTCCTGCAACCGGGTGAACCCGTCCACCTGCTGGTGCACCCCGAGGTCCTCGTCGTACGGGATGTGCATGGAGCGCGCGGCGTCCCGCCAGGCGGCCGCCTCCTCCTCGGTGACCCCGAGGTTGAGCGCCTGATCCCGCAGGCGCATCGCGCAGTCGGCGGCGGTCAGCAGGTTCCGCTGCGCCATCAGGTTGGTGTAGATGTTGTCGTTCTTGACCGCGGTGTACTCGTCCGGGCCGGTCACCCCGTCGATGTGGAACTGCCCGTCCCGGTCGTGATGGCCCAGCGACCGCCAGAGCCGGGCGGTCTCCACGAACAGCTCCAGGCCGATCTCCCGCTCCAGCGTCTCGTCCTCGGTGGCGAGCAGATACCGCCGTACCGCGTCGGCGACGTCGGCGGCGATGTGGAACGCCGCGGTGCCCGCCGGCCAGTACGCCGACGACTCCGGGCCCTCGATGGTCCGCCACGGGAAGGCGGCACCCCGCAGGTTCAGCGTCCGGGCCCGGTCGTGCGCCTGCGGCAGCGTCGAGTGGCGCCAGTAGAGCGCGTCGCGTACCGCGTTCGGCTGCGTGTAGGTGAGCACGGGCAGCACGAACATCTCGGTGTCCCAGAACGCGTGCCCGTCGTAACCCGGGCCGGTGAGCCCCTTGGCGGAGATCGGCCGGCGTTCCGCCCGGGCGCCGGCCTGGAGCACGTGGAACAGCCCGAACCGGACGGCCTGCTGCACCTCCGGGTCGCCCTCCACCCGCACGTCGGAGGCGTCCCAGAACTCGTCCAGATACTCCCGCTGCGCCCGGCGCAGGCCGTCCCAGCCGTCCAGGCGGGCGGCGGCGAGGGCCGCGCCGGCCTGGTCGCGCATCGCCGGCAGCGACCGCCGGCTGGACCAGCCGTACGTCAGGTACTTGATCACCCGCAGCGTCTGGCCGGGCTTGAGCACCCCGCCGATCGTGGTACGGACCCAGTCCTCGTACCCCTCGGAGGAGATCGTGGTGCGTTCGGGGCCGTGCACCTCGTGCGCCATCGCGACGGCGACCCGCAGTCCACTCACCTTGGTCCGGTGGATCAGCAGCCCACCGTCGGCGGTGGTCAGCTCCTCCTCGGCCTGCAACGGCGACTCCAGCACGGCGGCCACCCGCGGGTCGCGGCTCTGCGGCGGCAGGGTCTCGTTGGCCACCAGCTCGGACTGGAGGATCAGCCGCAGCGGCCCGTCGACCGGCTCGACCTCATAGCTGATCATGGCGACCGTACGCTGGGTGAACGACACCAGTCGGGTGCTGCGAACCTTGACCTCCCGCCCGGCCGGCGAGCGCCAGTGCAGCTCCCGGTGCAGGGTGCCGGCCCGCAGGTCGAGGACCCGCTCGTGGGAGAGGAGTTCGCCGTACCGGACGTCGAGCGGTTCGTCGTCGACGAGCAGCCGGATCAGCTTGCCGTTGGTGACGTTGACGATGGTCTGGCCGGACTCGGGGAAGCCGAAGCCGGCCTCCGCGTACGGCAGGGGCCGCAGTTCGTAGAAGGAGTTGAGGTAGGTGCCGGGCAGGCCGTGCGGCTCACCCTCGTCCAGGTTGCCGCGCAGCCCTACGTGGCCGTTGGAGAGGGCGAACACCGACTCGGACTGGGCCAGCACGTCCATGTCGAGCCGCGTCTCGCGGACGTGCCAGGGCTCGACCGGATAGGCCCGTTCCCGGATCATCGGGCCGGCTCCGTCATCAGCTCGGCCAGGTCGGTCACCACCACGTCGGCGCCGTGCGAGCGCAGGTCGTCGGCCTGGCCGACCCGGTCGACGCCCACCACGTACCCGAAATCGCCGGCCTTTCCGGCGGCCACCCCGGCGAGAGCGTCCTCGAAGACGGCGGCCTTCGCCGGCGCCACCCCGAGCAGTTCCGCGCCGGCCAGGAAGGTGTCCGGGTACGGCTTGCCGCGCAGCCCCCGCTCGTGGGCGACCAGCCCGTCCACCCGGGCCTCCAGCAGCCGGTCCAGCCCGGCCGCCTCGACCACGGCCTGGGCGTTGGCGCTGGCCGAGACGACCGCCCGGCGGAGCCCGACGCGCGCCGCCGCCTCCAGGTAGCGCACCGAACCCTGGTAGACGTCGACCCCGTCGCTCTGGAGCCGCTGGAGCAGGACCACGTTCTTGCGGTTGCCCACCCCGTTGACCGTGTCCGCCTCCGGTGGGTCGTCCGGCGTGCCCTCGGGCAGGCTGATCCCGCGGGAGGCCAGGAAGGAGCGCACCCCGTCGGCGCGCGCCTTACCGTCCACGTACCGGTTGTAGTCGGGGCCGGGGTCGAACGGGCGGAACGGCTCGCCGGTGGCCGCCGCGCGGTCGGCGAGGAACGCGTTGAACGTCTCGGTCCAGGCGCCGTTGTGCACCTTGGCGGTCTGCGTCAGCACACCGTCCAGATCGAAGAGGCAGGCGGTCACGTGAGCGGGTAGACCCAGCACGTTACGACCCTATCCAGCGGACGGGCCGGGCAAACCCGATTCGGGCCTCAGCGGTTCGGGCGAAGCGTCCAGGTCACCGTCATCGTCGAGGTGGTGACCCCGTCCTCGGTGCCGATCTCCACCTCGACCGGGAACTCCGGCCGCCGCCCGGCGTCCAGCTCGGCGAGCACCTCCGCCGGGGTACAGCCCAGTCGGGCGGTGGCCAGCACCGGCCCGAGGGCCACCTTCCGGTACGCGATCGTGGCGGTCACGGCCAGCGGCACCGCCCGGTCGAGGACGTGCCCGAACGCGGCGAGCACCACTGCTCCGGAGGCGGTCTCCCCGAGGGTGAACATGGCCCCGGCGTGCGGGCCGCCGACGTGGTTGCGGTGCTCGACGGCGTCGGGGAGCCGGACGACGGCCCGCACCCCACCCTCGGCCTCGGGAGCGACCTCGACGAATTCGATTCCGAGCGTGCGGGCGAATGGCACGGCCTCCAGCAGACCGGCTGCCACCTGGCGAGAGTCGACGGACATCCCCGCACGCTACTCGCCGGTAACCAGCGGGGCAAGGCCAGGTGATTCGCGCACTGATCCACTCCCTGCGCGTCAGCCGGGTGCCCCGCACTCCTCAGGGCGCCCTGGTGGCCAGGCCCGGACCTCCCGGCGAGGTGGACCGGTTGGGATAGCGTGTCATCCATCTGTCGGGGCGAGAGGCCCAAACTCCTTCGGGGAAAGAAGCTGCCACGTGTCGCTGTGGAAGAAATCCGCCGTCCTCACCGTCTCCGCGCTCACCGCACTGGCGGTGACCGCCTGCGGATCCAAGCCAGGTTCGTCTGACGCGCCCGAGAAGCCGAGCGTGCTCGCGCTGCTCGCCAGCGATCTGAAGGGTTCGTTGCAGAAGGTGGTCGACGCCTCCGACAGGGCCGAATCCGTGACCTTGACGATGGAGGGCACGACGGCCGGCCAGAAGATCTCGATGCAGGGTGTCGTGGACATGCGCGACCCGGTGAAGGCCGAGATGAAGACGGCGGGGCCTGACGGCACCCCGACCACCGTCCGCATGATCGGCGGCGCGTTCTACATCGAGATCCCCGAGGAGAGCCGCGCGGACCTGAACGGGAAGCGCTGGATGAAGCTGGACCTGTCCTCCGCCGGTGCCGAGGCGGGGATGGACTTCACCAAGCAGTTCGACGACATGGACCCGACCAAGCAGGTCAAGACGTTGCTCGCCACCGAGGGAGTCACCGTCGTCGGTGAGGAGACGGTGAACGGGGCGCCCACCGTCCACTACACCGTCACCACGCCGGTGGCGAACTACCTCGGCCAGGTCGACGCCAAGCTGCGCGAGGGCGTCGAGAAGGAACTGGTTAAGCAGGGGGTCAAGGAGATCAAGCTCGACCTCTGGGTCGACGAGCAGTACCAGCCGCGCCGGGTGCACATGGTCATGGGCACGACGAGCGACCTGACCATCGACTACACCGACTACGGCAAGCCGGTCAACATCGAGACGCCGCCACCGGCGGAGACGGCCGACTTCGCCGAGATGCTGGAGGGCCTGGGCGACCTGGCCGCCGGCAACTGACCGGAGAGCCCGAACACGGCCCGGCCGGTGACGAGATCACCGGCCGGGCCGCACTCGTTCAGCGCCAGCCGACATCGATCCGGTCGCCGCGCTCGTCGAAGAAGTGCAGGGCGTCCATCCGCACCTGGATGGCCAGCGGGTGGCCCGCCGACACCGCCGGGTACGGGGCGAGCCGGACGGCCAGCTCCGCCGGACGGCGGTGATGGCGGCCGGGGTCGGAGAGCACGCTGGTCCGGTTGCCGCCACCGGCGGCCACGGCCTCCGACGCCTCCGCGCCCCGCCCGGTGAACCGCTGCATGACCTGGCCGAAGCGGCGCAGCCCGCGCTGGCCGGGCTCCATGTTCTCCATCGGGGTGCCCATCTCGTCCACCAGGATCGCGGTGGCGCCGATGTCGAGGAAGGCCAGCGACTCGTGGCCGTGGTGCTCCAGGTAACGGATCCGCCCCTGGAGCACGTGGCCGGGGGAATCCGGGGCGACCGGGGTGAGCGCCTCCGCCCGCATCCCGACCACGATCCGCTCGCCGTGGTAGTGCGCCACGGCACGGCTACGGATGTCGTCCCAGGGCAGGTAGAGCGCCTGCTCTCCGAGGTTGAGCGCCACGTACCGGTCGAGGTGGACGTAGACCGACGCCTCCAGCAGGTTCATCCGCGGGCTGCCGAGGAACGCGGCGACGTAGAGGGTGGCGGGCCGGCCGTACACCTGGGTGGGCGTGCCGACGTCCTGGAGCACGCCCTTGCGCATGATGGCGACCCGGTCGGCCATGGTCAGCGCCTCGGCCTGGTCGTGCGTGACGTAGATGGTGGTGACGCCCAGTTCGCGCGTCAGGCCGGAGATCTCGGCACGCAGCTCGGCACGGAGGCCGCTGTCCAGGTTGGAGAGCGGCTCGTCCATCAGGAACAGCCCGGGGCGGCGCACGATCGCCCGGCCCATCGCCACCCGCTGCCGCTGGCCGCCGGAGAGCTGGCTGGGCTTGCGGCCGAGTACGTCGCCGATGCCGAGGGCACCGGCCACGTCGTGGACCCGTTCCCCGCGCGGGCCCGGCTCGATCCCGGCCAACCGCAGCGGGAAACCGATGTTGTCACCGACGGTCATGTGCGGATAGAGGGCGAAGTCCTGGAAGACCATGGCGATCCGCCGATCCCGGGGCGGCAGGTCGTTGGCGACCTCGCCGTCGAGCAGGACCGCGCCGGTGCTCGGGTCCTCCAGCCCGGCGACCATTCGGAGCACGGTGGACTTGCCGCAGCCGGAGGGGCCGAGCAGCACCATGAACTCGCCGTCGTTGACGTCCAGATTGATGGTGTCGACCGCGACTGTCCCGTCCTGGAACACCTTGGTGACATCCTTGAGCGCGACGGTGGTCACCGTCTCCCTCCCCAGCTCTCGGCCGAAACCCGCAGATGACTGTGACCAACATCATCGAACAAGCACATCGGGTAAACGTGCCATGTTCGGCTCGTGACAGCCCAATTAAGGCGGTCCCGGCAGCCCGTCGCCAGCCGGAAGCGGTTTCAGGCCGGCTCGCCGAGGAAAACCCGGCGAACCACCCGCTCGGCGGCGTGCCCGTCGTCGAGCGCGCAGAACCGGGCCCGGAACCGCTGTCGGGCCTGCTCGGCCGGTTCCGCCCGGAACGCGCCGGAACGGAACGCGTCGAGCAGGGCGGGAAAATCGAGGGCCACCGCGCCCGGCGGCTCCGCGACCAGGTCGAAATAGACGCCCCGGGTCACCCGGTACGCGTCCCAGTCCGGGGCGTAGACGACGATCGGCCGGTCCAGCACGGCGTAGTCGAACATGGCCGAGGAGTAGTCGGTGACCAGTACGTCCGCGGCGAGGTACAGGTCCTCCACCCGCTCGTGGGCGCTCACATCCAGCACCCCGTCGCTCACCGGGCCACTGGGCCGCCGGTCCCGGTCGTGGAAGTAGTGGCTGCGTACCAGCACCCGCCCGGACGGGCCGAGCACCTCGCGCATCCGGTCCGGGTCGAACGGCGGCCGCCAGCCGGGCAGGTGCTCCCGGTGCGTCGGCGCGTACAACACCACCGTCTCGTCGGGGCCGATGCCCAGCTCCACCCGGGCCTGGCGGCACTGCTCCGGGGTGGCCAGCGCCAGCCGGTCGTTACGCGGATAGCCGACCTCCAGCGCGGTGAACCCGGCCGGATACGCCCGCTCCCACATCTGCGTCGAGAAGCTGTTCGAGGTGACGCTGTAGTCCCACCGGTCCACCCGGCGCAGCAGCCGGGCGAAGTCCATGCCCACCGCGCCGAGCGGATACCGCTGCTGGTCCAGCCCCATCACCTTGACGGGCGTGCCGTGGTGGGTCTGGAGGTGCACCGAACCGGCCCGCTTGCGTACGTGATCCGGAAAGTTGACGTTGTTGACCAGCCAGCGGGCCCGGGCCAGCACCCGGTAGTAGTCCCGGGTGCCGGCGACCACGTACTCGACGCCGGATGGGAGGCTGGCGACCCGGTCCCGCCGGACGATCCACACCCCCCGCACCTGAGGGGCCAGCCGACGGGCGGCTGCGTAGATCGCGGCCGGGTTGCAGGCGTACCCCCGGTACCAGTACGCGGCGTAGACGGCGAGGGTCGGGTCGAGCGGCCGGCGCAGCTCGGCCCGGTAGTACTCGCCCAGCACGGCGTCCCGGGTCCCACGAGCGGCCTGCCGGGCCACCGGCAGCACCCGCCGCCGGACCCGCCGGACCGAGCGGCGGGCGTGCTCCTCGGTCTGGTGGGCGGCGCGGAGTGCGCGGAACGTCCGCCAGCGCCCGGCCGCCACCAGCCGGTGCTTCACCCCGTCCAATCCGGGCGGCACCGGGTAGCCCTCGGGCGGCAGGAAGCGTACGTAGTCGTCGTGCATCTGGGCGAAGAACGCGGGCCGCAGTTCGGGGGCGATCCGTTCACCGTTGCCGAGCACGGTCAGGTAGTGCCAGATCATCCGCTCGAAGATCCCGGGGCGGAGCGCGGCCACCGTCGGCCCCCACCGGTCCATCAGCCGGAACACCCGGTGCCACTGGGCGAACACCTCGAAGTGCCGGTCCCCCCGGGTACGGGTGATCGCCCCGGTCCGGCGTTGCCGGTAGTTCAGGCAGATCCGGTCCAGCACGCCGATCCGCTCCGCGGCCATCAGCACCGGGTAGCTGAACGAGACGTCCTCGTACCAGCCGGGTTCGAAGCGCAGCCCCCGCTCGATCAGGAACTCCCGCCGGACCACCCGGTTCCAGGCGGTGTGCAGCAGCCGCAGGGTCTCGGGGCGGTCCCGCAGCCGGAACGTCTCCGCGCCGGGTGGCCGCGGGAACACCTCGGGCATGACGCTGCGGGTGCCCACGTTGTTCCAGAACGCCCGGACGTGGTCCACGATCAGCACGTCCGGGCGGGTGGCGACCAGCCGGCTCGCCACGTGCGGCAGGCAGCCGGGGACCAGCCAGTCGTCGCCGTCGACGAACCAGACGTACTCGCCGACGGCTCGGTCCAGCCCGACGTTGCGGGCCGGACCGAGCCCCCCGTTCTCGGTGAGCCGGACCGGACGGACCCGGGGGTCGCGGTCCGCGTACTCGGCCAGGATCTCGCCACTGCCGTCCGGGGAGGCGTCGTCGACCCCGATCACCTCCAGGTCGCCGTACGGCTGGCCGAGGATCGAGTCGAGGCACTCCCGCAGGTAGCCCTGCACCTCGAAGGCCGGTACGACGAAGCTGATCAGGGTCATCCCGGCCGGCCCTCCGTCAGCCCGGCGAGCGCTCACCCCCACCGACCGGGACCGGCGTCCGTGGGGCGCGGGCCGGCAGGACCACCCAGGCGAGGACCACGCTCGCGACGAAAACCACGAGAAGGTACGCACCGAGTGTAATCAGCCCGATACTGGCAAATCCCGCGAATGTCGCCACCGCCAGCAGCACCGACCGTACGTCCCAGCCGAGCGTGGCGGGGTGCAGCGGCGGGGCCGTCTGCCGCTTCTCCAGCCGGGCGGTCAGGTCGTAGTGGTGCAGGGTGAGCACGAAGACGTACCCGAAGATCAGCCAGGCGGGCGCCCGGCCGGCCACCCCGACGGCGATGGCGAAGAGATACTCCCCGGCCCGCAGCGCGGCCGGGACCAGCCAGTCCAGCGGACCGTCGTGCGACGCCCGCGCGCCGAGCGCGGCGACCAGCAGCACCAGCACCGCCAGCGGCACCACCCAGCCCGGCAACCGGTCGCCGGCGTGCACGGTGGCCAGCGCCCAGAGCAGCAGGGCCACCGCGCTGAGCGCACCGAGCACCGCCAGCGCCAGCGGGCCGGGCCGGCGGACCGCCGGCACCCCCCGGGCCAGCGGCCCGTCGTCGCGGTGCAGCGTCGCGTCGACGGTGGCCACCACCGGCACCCGCATCCACCGCGCCCGCAACGTCCGCAACCCCCCGGTGTACGCGAACGCCAGCGTCCCCCAGACCAGCACCGCGCAGAGCGCCACCAGCGGGCCGAAGAGCGCGGCGGTCAGCGCCATCAGCGCCCACCGCTCGCCGATCGGGAAGACCACCGTCCGCTTCAGCCAGTACGACACCGAGCCGGTGTCCGCCTGCACCTTCGTCGAGGCGGCGTTCAGCCGCCCGCCGATGCCCCCGGCCCCCCCGGTCGCCGGGCGGGGCCGCCGGGCCGCCTCGTCGTGCAGCACGCCGTACCAGGTGTCGGTCATGTGCCGCACGGTCTGCAACGTCATCGCGGCGATCGCCAGGGCCCAGCCGTAGCGGAAGCCGGCGTGCGTCGCGCCGTAGCCGAGGCCGGCGTAGACGACGTATTCCTTGGCCCGGTCGGCCATGGTGTCCAGCCAGCCGCCCCAGGCGCTGAACTGTCGGGTGTAGCGGGCCAACTGCCCGTCCACGCAGTCGAGCACGAAGCCCAGGTAGAGCAGGACCGCCCCGGCGGCCAGCGCGGGCCGCCCGCCGGCCCCGAACAGCAGCGCGGCGGCCACCGCGAAGGCCACCGAGATCATGGTCACCGCCGTCGGGCTGAGCCGCAGCCGGGCGGCGGCCTTCGTCACGTACACCGACCAGGTGCTGACGAAGAACGTGGTGAAGAAGTCGTCCCGCTCCTTCACCGAAAGCCGCAGCTCGGCCCGGTCCTCATCGACCGCGGCCACGGCCGCCTCGGCGGCGTCCGCCTCGGCGGGGGTGCCGGCCCGGTGCGCCACGAGCAGGCGTACCCGGTGCGCGAAGGTCAGCGTGCCGCACGCCGCGAGTTCGGCGAAGAGCCGGTCCACCGCGGCGGTCGCCGGCCCGCTCGGCGCGGCGGCGGCCGTCTCGGCCGCGGCGGCAAGGGCCGGCAGGTCGGCCGCGCCGACCCGCAGCGCGCCGCCGAAGACCCCGGTCGCGTCCGCCGGGTCGCCGACCGCCACCACCTGGCCGCGCTCCTCACGGACCGACGCCTGCCCCGGCGCGGGCGGATCGGTGAGCACCAGGGCCAGCGTCGGCCCCACCGGGCTGGTCGCCAGGTGTCGGAGTACGGCCGTGTGCGCCACCAGGTCGGCCCCGCTGACCAGCACCGGGCCGGTCGCGCCGGCCACCAGCTCGGCCAGCTCGGTCAGGTCGCCGGCCACCCGCACGTCGCTCGCGCCGGCCCGTCGCCACTGCCCGACGAGCCGGTCGACCAGTCGTTCCCCGGCACGGGTGGTCAGGCTCGCGGCCGGGTCGGCGGCGAGCACGATCGCGAGCGTCACCGCTGCGCGGCGCTGGCGTACGCGTGCAGCGCCTCGTCGATCGTCCCGTCCACGGTCAGCCGCCCGCCGTCGAGGTAGAGCCCTCGACGGCAGAACCGGGTGAGGTCCTTTTCGTTGTGTGACACCAGCACGAGCGTGCGCCCTTCCGCGAGAAGTCGCTCGATGGTCGCATAGCACTTCGCGCGGAACTCCGCGTCCCCGACCGCGGTCACCTCGTCCACCAACAGGATCGGATGCGGCAGGTGGGCGATGACCGCGAAACCGAGCCGCACCTTCATCCCGGAGGAGTAGTGCCGGACCGAGGTGTCGATGGAGCGTTCGACCTGCTCCCCGGCGAACGAGACGATCTCGTCGAAGTGCCGCCGCAGGTACGCCGTCGGCAGCCCGTGCAGCCCGCCCACCAGGTACAGGTTCTCCCGGCCGGTCAGGTCGTTGGAGAAACCGGCGGAGAGCTCCAGCAGCGGAGCCACCGCCCCGCGTACCCGGATCCGGCCCTCGTCGGGGATCAGCACCCCGGCGATCAACCGCAGCAGGGTGCTCTTGCCGGTGCCGTTACGACCGATCACCCCGACCGTCTCGCCGGGCTCGACCCGGAAGGACACGTCCCGCAGCGGCCAGAACTGGCCGGCGGTGCTGTTCCGCCCGCCCCGATGGATCAACAGCTCCCGCAGCCGGAGCTGCCGGCGCCGGTTGCGGACGAACCGGATGCCGAGCCCCTCCGCCTCGATGATCGCCGTCATTCAGAGTTCCTTGAGCACGGCCGGTTCCAGCCGGCGGAACGACCACCAGCCGACCGCCAGCACCAGCAGGCTGTCCAGCACGGTGACGGCGAGCAGCCGGGCGTCGGGGAACTCGTCCGGGTACCAGATCGAGTGGTGCAGCTGGAAGATGCCGACCAGCGGGTTCAGCTCGTAACCGAACTTGACCCAGGCCGGCATGCCGGAGTCCCGTACCAGACCGAGCGGGTAGATGATCGGGGTGGCGTAGAACAGCACCCGGATGATCAGCCGCATGAAACGCTCGATGTCGCGCATCAGCACGTTGAACGCCGACAGCAGCAGCGCGACCCCGGCCAGCAGGACGAACTGCACCGACACGGCCAGCGGCAGGGCGAGCAGGGTCCAGCCGACGTGGATCTTCCCGTGCGCCGCGTAGATCGCCGCGATGCCGGCCAGGATGGGCAGGCCGGCGGCGTACTCGGCGAAGCGACCGGTGACCCGGCCGATCGGGAAGACCTGCCGGGGCACGTTCATCGTGGTGATCAGCCGGGCCTGCCCGGTCAGCGCGTTCGTCGCCTCGTTGAGCGCCGAGCTGGCCCACATCCAGGCGAAGATCCCGGTGATCAGGAACAGCGGGTACGACCCGGCGGCCTCGCCCAGGTGCCGGCGGGTGGCCCCGGAATAGAGCACCCCGAAGACGAACCAGTAGATCAGGCCCATGCCGAGCGGCTCGATGAGCGACCATAGGTAGCCCAACACGGACTGCTGGTACTTCACCGCGAGGTCCCGCTTGACCAGGATGCGCAGCGAGTTGCGGGCCGACCAGAGCGCGGCGACGCCTGTCGTCACCGTCCCATCCTCGCCCGCGCCACCCGCCTTCGGCACCGGTACACGCCGGGTCACCCCATCGGGTTCAGCACTCGATGACGTTCACCGCGAGGCCGCCCCGCGCCGTCTCCTTGTACTTGACCTTCATGTCGGCACCGGTCTCCCGCATCGTCTTGATCACCTTGTCCAGCGACACGGCGTGCACCCCGTCGCCACGCAGCGCCAGCCGGGCGGCGGTGATCGCCTTGATGCTGGCCACCGCGTTCCGCTCGATGCACGGGATCTGCACCAGCCCGCCAACCGGGTCGCAGGTGAGGCCGAGGTTGTGCTCCATGCCGATCTCGGCGGCGTTCTCCACCTGCTCGGGGGTGCCGCCGAGCGCCTCGGCGAGCCCGGCGGCGGCCATCGAGCAGGCCGAGCCGACCTCGCCCTGGCAGCCGACCTCGGCCCCGGAGATCGAGGCGTTCTCCTTGAACAGCACCCCGATCGCACCGGCGGCGAGCAGGAAGCGGACCACGCCCTCGTCCGAGGCGTCGGGCACGAACCGGGTGTAGTAGTGCAGCACGGCCGGGATGATCCCGGCGGCACCGTTGGTCGGGGCGGTGACCACCCGGCCGCCGGCCGCGTTCTCCTCGTTGACCGCGAGCGCGAACAGGGTGACCCAGTCCATCGCGCGCAGCGGGTCGCTGGCGTCGGCCTCCGCCTCCAGGCTGCGGCGCAGCTCGGCCGCCCGGCGGCGGACCTTCAGCCCGCCGGGAAGGACTCCGTCCCGCGCGCAGCCGGCCTCGACGCACTCCCGCATCACCCGCCAGATGTCCAGCAGCCCGGAGCGGACGTCCGCCTCGCCGCGCCAGGACAGTTCGTTGGCGAGCATCACCTCGCTGATCGACAGGCCGTTGCCGGTGGTGACCGCCAGCAGCTCCGCCCCGGTCAGGAACGGGTAACGGACCCGGGTGGTGTCCGGTTTGATCCGGTCCGCCCCGGCCGCCGCCTCGTCGACCACGAACCCGCCACCAACGGAGTAGTAGGTGCGGGCCCTGACCTGACTCCCGCCCCCGTCGAAGGCCGCGAAGGTCATCCCGTTCGGGTGGTACGGCAGCGAGCGGCGTCGGTGCAGCACCAGGTCCCGGTCCGGGTCGAAGTCGATCTCGTGGGTGCCGAGCAGGCTGAGCCGCCGATCGGCCCGGATCCGCTCCACCCGCGGCCCGACCGAGTCCGTGTCAACCGTCTCCGGCGCCTCGCCCTCCAGCCCGAGCAGCACCGCGCGGTCGCTGCCGTGCCCGTGCCCGGTCGCACCGAGCGAGCCGAACAACTCGGCCTGTACCCGGGCGGTGTCGGCGAGCAGCCCGTCCGCCTTGAGCCCGGTCACGAAGGTACGGGCGGCGCGCATCGGCCCGACGGTGTGCGAGCTGGACGGCCCGATGCCGACGCTGAAGAGGTCGAAAACACTGATCATGGCTGCACTTTCCTCGCCGTCGTACCCGTCGTACGGGTCCGGCCCGGGATGTGCCGCTCCCGGTCCGGGGCGGCGGGCGGCACCCGGGGTGTGGGCGCCCGACCGGCGAGCCTACCTGCCCAGGTCAGAACCTGCTCCCAGCCCGGCACACCCGCCCTCCCCCGCGCCCCGCGTCCGTCTCCCCGCGCCCGTCTCCCGCGCCAAGATCGTGCTCGATCCGGGAAGTAGTGGCCTCGGAGCGACCGGGAGGCCACTCGATCCAGGATCGAGCACGATCTTGCCCCGGCGTGACCCGGCGGGGGTAAGCACCTACGGGTGCGGGGGCTGGCGATCATCCTCGGGGGCGAGGGCGGGGGGTGCTGCCGTTCCTAACCTGGAGTCAGCGCGGCGGATCGCCGCAGAGTGGGAGTACGACGATGAGTCGCAAACTGGTCCGCCCCCGCCAGGGGCGCATGGTCGCCGGGGTCTGCGCCGGCCTGGCCCAGCGGTTCGGCCTGTCGGCCAACCTGGTCCGGCTGCTGTTCCTGCTGTCCCTACTGCTGCCCGGCACCCAGGTGATCATCTATCTGGTGCTGTGGATCCTGATGCCCAACGAGTACTGACCCACCAACCCGCCCGGGCGCGACATCGGGGAAAGTGCTGCCTCCACTCGCCGCTGAAGCAGCACTTCCCCCGAAACTGCCGACGATGTCAGGGGGCCGTGTAGGTGACGGTCACCTTCTCGTAGCCGAGGGAGCGGAGCAGGCCCTCCAGCATCTTGCGGGTGTTCTCCTCGGCCCGCGCGGCGAGCCCGCTGTCCCGGGCGGCGGCGGTGATCCGGTCCTCGGCCAGCCGGTAGACCTGCTGCTGACGGTTGGGGTCACCGGCCACCAGGTCGTTGAGCCGGTTGAGCAGGCCACGCTGCTGGGCGAAGACGTAACTCTTCGACATGTCGAGGTCGGTCTCGCCGAGCTGCGGGGCGGGCAGCTTGATCTCCACCGACTTCTTGTCGGCCGACTCCACCACGGCCCCATCGGCGATCTTCGAGAAGTCGACGTACGCCTCGACCCGCCCCGCCCCCACGAAGAGGGTCCGCTCGTTGAGCAGGAAGTCCGGCACGTTCCGCCGGTCGTTCTGCAGGTCGATCACCACCTGGAAGTCGCCCTCGGCCGCGACGTACCGGCTGAGGTCGCGGATCGACCTGAGCAGCGTCGGCTGACTGCGGTCGGTCTGCTCCCTGGCGAACGGGTTGCGGAAATCCGGCAGGATCCCGCTCGCCTGCACGCCGAGCAGCGCCACCACGACCAGCGCGGCCGCGCCGAGCACCCAGAGCAGGCCGCGAACCGGGCCACCCACCGACGCCGGGGCGCCCGGCCCCGGGTCGGGTGTGACGTCGGACCGGGGCTGGCCGGGGTCGCCGGCCGGGTGACCGGGGAACTCCATGGTGGGCTCGTTGATGTCACCGTCGCGGGCCATCGCCCTCACCGTCCTCGTCAGACACTGCGCCTGAAGATGACGGTAAGGCCCCCGTACGACACCCGCTCGCCGACCGGCGGCAGATGGGAAAACCGCAGGTCAGGCGAAGGCAGAGAGCCCGGTCAGCCGCTGCCCGACAACCAGTTGGTGGATCTCCGAGGTGCCCTCGTAGGTCAGCACGCTCTCCAGGTTGTCGGCGTGCCGCATGATCGGGTATTCGCCGGAGATCCCGTTGGCGCCGAGGATCGTCCGGCACTGCCGGGCGATGGCCAGGGCCTCCCGTACGTTGTTCAGCTTGCCCACGCTGACCTGCTCGGGGCGCAGCCGCCCGGCGTCGGCGAGCCGACCCAGGTGCAGCGCCAGCAGCAGCCCCTTGTTCCACTCGACGGCCATGTCGGCGAGCTTGGCCTGGGTGAGCTGGAAGCCCGCGAGCGGCCGGCCGAACTGGGTCCGGGTGGTCGCGTACGACAGGGCGGTCTCCAGGCAGTCGCGGGCCGCGCCGAGCGCGCCCCAGACGATGCCGTACCGGGCCTCGGTGAGGCAGCTCAGCGGCGCCTTCAACCCGGTCGCCTCGGGTAGCCGGGCGTCCGCCGGGAGCCGGACGCCGTCGAGGACGATCTCGCCGGTCAGTGACGCGCGGAGCGACATCTTCCGGCGGATTTCCTGCGTGGCCACCCCGGGGGTGTCCATCGGCACGAGAAAACCTCGCACGCCCTCGTCGGTGCGCGCCCAGATCACCCCGACGTCGGCGACCGGCGCGTTGGTGATCCACATCTTGCCGCCGTCGAGGATCCAGTCGTCGCCGTCCCGGCGGGCCCGGGTGGCCATCGAGGCCGGATCGGAGCCGTGATCGGGCTCGGTCAGCCCGAAGCAGCCGATCGCCTCGCCAGCCGCCATCGCGGGCAGCCAGCGCTGCTTCTGCTCCTCGCTGCCGTAGCGCCAGATGGCGTACATGGCCAGCGAACCCTGCACCGAGACCAGCGAGCGGATGCCGGAGTCGCCGGCCTCCAGCTCCAGGCAGGCCAGCCCGTACGCGACCGCCGGCGCGCCGGCGCAGCCGTACCCGGTCAGGTGCATGCCGAGCAGGCCGAGCTTGCCGAACTCGCGGGCCAGCTCGCGGGCCGGCACTCGGCCGTCCTCGTACCAGCCGGCGACGTGCGGGCGTACCCGGTCGTCGACGAGCTGGCGCACGACGGCGCGGATCTGCCGCTCCTCCTCGCCCAGCGACGCGTCGATGTCCAGCAGGTCGAGAGGGGTCATGCCGCCACCTTAACGAAGGCTCAGCAGGACGTCACTCGCCCTGCGGGCTGAGCACCAGCACCCGGGCGTGGATCTGGTTGCGCTGCTGCAACGCCGCACGCAACGCCCGGTGCAGACCGTCCTCCAGGTAGAGGCCGCCGTTCCACTGCACCACATGCGGGAAGAGGTCGCCATAGAAGGTGGAGTCCTCGGCGAGGAGCTTGTCCAGCGCCAGCTCCCGCTTCGTGGTGATGAGCTGGTCCAGCCGCAGCGGACGCGGCGGGATCTCGGCCCACTGCTTGAGCGTGAGGTTGTGCTCCGGGTAGGGACGCCCGTCCCGGACCGCTCTGAAGATCACGGCGCGCTCCCCTCCCCCTGGCGCGGCCCGCCTCGGCGCCCGGCCGGGTCAGGGCGAGACGCCACGCGGAACGGCTGATGATGTCCGTGCCAGCCTAGCCGCAGCGGCCACATTGCGTTTTACTCCCTCATGTCGGTTTTCCTACCGCCGATGCCCCGACCGGCCCGGACAAACCCGCCGTCAACTCCAGCGGCCCCGCCGGACCACCTCGTCGACCGGCCGCCGGCCACGACGCAGCGACGGTGACCGGTGGTCGGGTGCGCGGTAACCGATGGTGACCGCGCCGATCGGGTGGAATTCCGCCGGCACCCCGAACGCCTCCCGGTACGCCCCGATCCGCTGCGGTGGGATGCCGAAGAAGCAGGCGCCCAGCCCCTCGTCCACGGCGGTGAGCAGCATCAGCAGCGCGGCGAAGCCGGTGTCCACGTACCAGTAGGGCACCGGCCAGCGGTCCTCGGCGCGATCCGTCCAGCCCTTGTCCGGCTCGGCGTACCGGTCCAGGTAGGCGGAGCGGTTCGCGTGCGGCACGACGATCAGCGGAGCGCGGCGCATCCCGGCCAGCCAGCGCTCCCGGCCACCCCCGCCCGGGGTGGCCGCGGCCCAGAACCGCTCCCGGTCCGCCGGCTCCTCCAACACCAGGAAGCCCCAACCCTGGGCGAAGCCCGCCGAGGGGGCCCGGACCGCATGCTCCAGCAACCGGTCCACCACCTCGGGCGGGACCGGCCGGTCGGGGTCGTAGTTGCGTACCATCCGGCGGCGCCGGACGACCTCGGCGAACTCCACGCTCAGGCTCCGGGCCGGATGCCCCAGGCGCCCCGCCAGGTCTCGCCGGGGGCCAGCACGATCAGGTCCTTGCCCGAGCGGAAAGCGTCCGCCGGGCAGGTCATCGGCTCGATCGCGACCGAGCGGCGGTGCCGCTCGCCGGTGAGGGTGTCCCCGGTGAAGACCTGCCACCAGCCGAACTCGGGGCCGGCCCAGACGTGCACCGCCGAACCGTCCGGCGCGGCGAGGGTCACGCTCGACCGACCGTCGCCGTCCCGGACGATGTCCCCGAAGGCCAGGTCGAGCACCGCGTCGCCGATCGGGCGGGGCTCGGTGAAGTCGTACTCGCTGCCGGTGACCCGGGTCGCGCCCACCGGGAGCAGCCGGCCGTCCAGCAGCATCCGGATCCGCCCCGGCACCCGCAGCGACAGCTCGTCCACGCCGGCCTTCGGCAGCCGGAGGTAGGGGTGCACCGAGAAGCCGAACGGCGCCGCCTCGTCGGTCAGGTTCGTCACCTCGTGCTCGGCGCGCAGCCCGCCCGCCCCGACACTCCACCGGGTACGCAGCCGCAACGCCCACGGGTAGCCCGGGGTCGGCGGCAGGTCGTAGCCGAGCGTGATGGTCTCCGGCGTCCGCTCGACCAGCTGCCAGGACACCCAGTTGACCAGGCCGTGGATGGCGTTGTTCCGGGCCGGCTCGGTCAGGTCGAGCTGTAACGTCCGGCCCCCGAAGGCGTACGCGCCGTCCCGGATCCGGTTCGGCCACGGGGCAAGCACCTGCCCGGCCGAGCCGGGGCAGATCTCGTCGGCCTCGTACCCGTCGAGGTAGTCCACCTCATCGTGCCGATACGCCCGCAGCCCGCCGCCCACCTCGACGACGACGGCCTCGTGCCCGTCCGCCGAGATGCTCCACTGTGCCCCGACGGCGAGGGATTCACCCCGTTCTCCATGTTGGCGACCTTAGTAGATGAAAGGAAGGGCCCCCTTTTAACGCCTGGCGATAGCAAGGGCCCCTTCCTAACACCTACCCCGGGGCAGGAGCGCGGGAGCACGGGGGGAGGGCCCGGGGCGGACGGTCAGGGGCGGGTGGCCGAGCGGTAGCGGATCAGGGCCGGGAAGGCCACCACCAGCAGCACGGCGAGTACGGCCGCGACGAGGCCACCGCCGACCCAGGCGACGCCGGCACCGAAGCCGGCCGCCATGGTGCCGGCCCGCAAATCGCCCAAGCGGGGACCACCCGCGACCACCACGGTGTTCACGCCCTGGAGCCGGCCGCGCATCCGGTCCGGCGCGTACACCAGCAGCATCGACTGCCGCAGCACCGAACTGACCAGGTCGGCGGCCCCGGCGAGGCCGAGCAGCAGCACCACCAGCCAGAGCTGGCGGGCCAGCCCGGCCAGGGCGATCGCGATGCCCCAGCCCACCACGGCCAGCACCAGCGCCAGCCCCTGCCGCCGCAGGCGGCCGATCCAGCCGGAGGTCAGGCCGCCCAGCATCGCGCCGATCGCGATGGCGCTGTAGAGCCAGCCGATCGCGCCACCACCGCCCAGCCGGTCCTGCGCCACCTCGGGAAAGAGCGCCCGGGGCATGGCCAGGATCATCGCGATCAGGTCGATGGCGAACGACAGCAGCAGCACCGGCGTGGTGGCCAGGTAGCGAAAGCCGTCCACGATGCTGGCCAGTCCCGCCTTCCGCGGGGTGCCGTCGCCCGTCGGGTCCGGCTCCGGTGGCATCGCCGGCAGCCGCAGGGTGGCCCAGAGCGAGACGGTGAACAGCAGCGCGTCCACCGCGTACGCGATCGGCAGCCCGACCTCGGCGCGCCAGGTGGCGAAGATCAGGCCGGCCGTGAGGGGCCCGAAGACGGCGGCCGCGGTGAACGTGGTGAAGTTCAGCGTGCTCGCCGCCGGAACCAGCTCGTCCGGCACCAGGCGCGGCAGGATCGCGCTACGGGCCGGCGAGGTGATCGCGAACGCGGTCGACTGCACCGCCACCAGGGCGAGCAGCAGCCCCGGGTTGCCCACCCCGAACAGCGACTGGGCCAACAGGCCCAGGGTCGACGCCCAGAGCAGCCCGCCGGCGGCCAGCAGGACCTGACGCCGGTCCCGGGCGTCGGCGACCGCCCCGCCCCAGAGCCCGAAGAGCAGCAGCGGCAGGAACCCGGCCACGCCGAGCAGGCCGACCCAGAACGAGCCGCCGGTCAGCCCGAAAATCTCCACCGGTACGGCGACCGCGGTGAGCTGGAAGCCGAACATCGCCACGCCGTTGCCGAGCCACACCCGCCGGTACGCGGGCACGCCCAGTGGACGCAGGTCGATCGCCCAGCGGCGCGGTTCGCGCGGCCGGGCCTCCTTCACCCCGGTCACGGGGCCAGCCGCTCGATGACCCAGGTGCCGCCGTCGGTGTGCCGGAACCGCAACCGGTCGTGCAGCCGGCTGGCCCGGCCCTGCCAGAACTCCACCGTCTCGGGGAGCACCCGGAACCCGCCCCAGTGTGGCGGCACGGGGACCGGCTCGACGGCGACGAAGCGCTCGGCGGCCGCCCGGTACGCCGCGTCCAGCGCGGCCCGGTCCGGGATGACCCGGGACTGGGTGCTGGCCCACGCGCCGAGCTGGGAGCCACGCGGTCGGCTGGCGAAGTACGCCTCGGTCTCGGCCCGGTCGACCCTCACCACCCGGCCGGTGACCACCACCTGGCGCTGCATGGGGAACCAGGGGAACACCAGGCTGGCCCACGGGTTGGCGGTCAGCTCGACGCCCTTGCGCGAGTCGTGGTTGGTGTAGAGGACGAAGCCTTCCGAGTCGTACCCCTTGAGCAGCACGGTCCGGCCGCTCGGGCGACCGTCGGCGTCGGCCGTGCCCAGCACCATCGCGTTCGGCTCGGGGAGGGGATACGCCACCGCGTCGGCGAACCAGCGGGCGAACTGGGTGTGCCAGTCCGGCGCGAGATCCGATTCGGAAAGGCCCAGGTCGGCTGCGTATTCGTTGCGCATGGCAGCCGGGGTCGGTGTGTCGCCCGTCACTCTCCACGTCCCTTTCGTCGGGGCGGCCACGTCCCCCGACGCTGGCCACGCCCCACCGACCAGTCTGGTCGAGGCCGTGCGCCTGTCCAGCGATGGGGATGTCGCGTGTAGCACAGTCGCGGTGGGTCGCGCACTCAGTTACTCAGCAGGCAAGATGGCACGAACACATCCCTGAGGGTCGCTGGGGCGCTGGGTTCGGCTGAGCCCGCGCGGGCGCACCGCCGGAAGCCAGGAGACGACATGTCCGACTTCAAACCGGGCCTGGAGGGCGTCGTAGCCTTCGAGACCGAGATCGCCGAACCGGACCGCGAGGGTGGCGCACTGCGCTATCGCGGCGTGGACATCGAGGATCTGATCGGTCAGGTCTCCTTCGGCAACGTCTGGGCGCTGCTGGTCGACGGGCGCTTCGGCCCGGGCCTGCCGCCGGCCGAGCCGTTCCCGGTGCCGGTGCACTCCGGCGACATCCGCGTCGACGTGCAGTCCGCGGTCGCCATGCTCGCCCCGTACTGGGGGCTCAACCAGCTCCTCGACATCGCCGACGAGCAGGCCCGCGAGGACCTCGCCCGGGTCTCCGTGACCGCGCTCTCCTTCGTCGCCCAGTCCGCCCGCGGCCTGGGCCTGCCGGCCGTGCCGCAGAAGGAGATCGACAAGGCCGAGACGATCGTCGAGCGGTTCATGAAGCGCTGGCGGGGTGAGCCCGACCCGCGGCACGTGAAGGCCGTCGACGCCTACTTCATCTCGGCCGCCGAGCACGGCCTGAACGCCTCCACCTTCACCGCCCGGATCGTCGCCTCCACCGGCGCCGACGCCGCCGCCTGCATCTCCTCCGGCATCGGCGCGCTCTCCGGCCCGCTGCACGGCGGCGCGCCGTCGCGCGTGCTCAGCATGCTGGAGGCCGTCGAGCGCAGCGGCGACGCCGAGGGGTACGTCCGGGGCGTGCTCGACCGGGGCGAGCGCCTGATGGGCTTCGGCCACCGGGTCTACCGGGCCGAGGACCCGCGCGCCCGGGTGCTCCGGCGCACCGCCAAGGAGCTGGGGGCGCCGCGCTTCGAGGTCGCCGAGGCGCTGGAGCGGGCGGCTCTGGCCGAGTTGCAGGCCCGCCGCCCGGACCGGGTGCTCGCCACCAACGTCGAGTTCTGGTCGGCCGTGGTGCTGGACTTCGCCGAGGTGCCGGCGCACATGTTCACCTCGATGTTCACCTGCGCCCGGATGGGCGGCTGGTCGGCGCACATCCTGGAGCAGAAGAAGCTCCAGCGGCTGGTCCGCCCGTCGGCCCGGTACGTCGGCCACGGCCCGCGCAAGCCGCAGCAGGTCGACGGCTGGGACGCCATCCCGCACGGCGTCTGACATCCCACGCCCGTCGAGCCCCGCCCGGTCCCCCGGGCGGGGCTCGCGCTTTTCCGCCCGACGCGAGATCCGCACAAACCTCACCGCAGGTGTCCCCTCACGCAGCCCGGAGCCAGCACGTTCCCGAAGAGTGCGCGGATCCTGCGCGGCGGGGATGTGTTCGACGCCTCACCTCAGAGGGCGGGACCAGCCGCCGGGGCGGGTCGCGCGGGTGCGAGGATGAAGGCCGGCAGTGCCGCCGGACCGGGCTCGGATCCCGGCCTCCCCGCGCGCTCACGCGCGGCCGCCGTCGGTCCGCGCCCGCACAGAGGGCCGTCCCCGCCCACGCGGAAGGATCGAGACAACCGTGGCTGACGCAGCGACCATCCGGATTCCCGACGACATCAAGCCCGCCGACGGGCGCTTCGGCTGCGGGCCGTCCAAGGTCCGTCCGGCGGCGGTCTCCGCCCTCGCCGACGTCGCCACCAGCTACCTGGGCACCTCCCACCGGCAGAAGACCGTCCGCGACCAGGTGGCCCGGCTGCGCCGGGGCATCGCCGAGTTCTTCTCCCTCCCCGAGGGCTACGAGGTGATCATCGGCAACGGCGGCACCACCGCCTTCTGGGAGGTCGCCACCTTCGGCCTGATCCGCGACCGGGCCCAGTTCGCCAGCTTCGGCGAGTTCGGCGCGAAGTTCGCCAAGTCGGTCAAGGACGCCCCGTTCCTGGGCGAGCCGACCATCCGCAAGGCCGAGCCGGGCACCGCGCCGACCCTGGTCGCCGAGGCGGGCGTGGACGTCTACGCCACCCCGCACAACGAGACCTCCACCGGCGTGGCCGTGCCGATCGGCCGGGTGGCGGGCGCCGACGAGGGCTCGCTGCTGCTGGTCGACGCCACCTCCGGCGCCGGCGGCCTGGAGGTCAACGTCGGCGAGACCGACGTCTACTACTTCGCCCCGCAGAAGTGCTTCGGCTCCGACGGCGGCCTCTGGCTGGCCCTGATGTCGCCGGCCGCGCTGGCCCGGGCCACCGAGATCAAGGAGTCCGGCCGCTACATCCCGGCCTTCCTCGACCTGGTCACCGCGATCGACAACTCGCGGCTGGAGCAGACGTACAACACCCCCGCGCTGGCCACCATCTTCCTGGCCGCGGAGCAGACCGACTGGATGAACACCCAGGGCGGCCTGGCCTGGGCGGCCAAGCGCACCGCCGAGAGCGCCGCCATCGTGTACGGCTGGGCCGAGCGGGCCGGGTTCGCCACCCCGTTCGTGGCCGACCCGGCGCTGCGCTCCAACGTGGTGGCCACGATCGACTTCGCCGACGGGGTGGATGCCTCGGCGATCGCCAAGGCGCTGCGCGCCAACGGCATCGTGGACACCGAGCCGTACCGGAAGCTGGGCCGCAACCAGCTGCGCGTCGCGCTCTTCCCGGCGGTCGAGCCGGCCGACGTGGAGGCGCTCACCGCGTCCATCGACTACGTGGTCGAGCGACTCTGATCACTCGGTGACGGTGGGTGGTCGTCGCTGCTTCCGCGACCACCCACCGTGATCATCGCCGCAGCTCAGTCGCGACATGCCGGGTGTCGCATCCCCCACCTTGGGGTAGATGAGCGTACGGTGGTGCGAGACGCCCGGGTGGCCGGCTCGTGGCGTGACGGCCAGCGAAGCGGGACGGAGGCAAGCACATGCGCCCAGTACGCTTCGTCGCCCTCTCCGAGGACGGCCAGGCTATGGTGCTCGCCGACGAGGTCGGGCGTCTGCTCGCCCTGCCCATCGACGAACGCGTCACCGGGGCGCTGCACGCCGAGCCCGGGTCGGCACCCCTCGCGGTGGTGCCGAGTGCCGCCGACCCGACGCCCTCCCTCTCTCCGCGGGACATCCAGGCCCGCATCCGCGCCGGCGAGTCCGCTGAGGACGTCGCCCGGATCGCCGGCGTCCCGGTCGACCGCGTCCTGCGCTACGCGGGCCCGGTGCTCCAGGAGCGGGCCATGCTCGCCCAGCACGCCCGGCGGACCCGACTCAAGGGCGCGGAGAAGCCGACCCCGCTGGCCGAGGTGGTCAACGGCCGGCTGGCCCAGCACGGGATCGACACCGAGAAGATCTCCTGGGACGCGTACCGGCGGGACGACGGCACCTGGCGGATCATCGCCACCTGGCCGTCGGGCAAGGCCACCGCCCAGGCGGTCTGGGACCTCGACAAGACCCGGCAGCACGTCGCCCCGCACGACGACATGGCGCAATATCTCTGCGCCGAGCGGCCGACGCCGATCCTCGGCCAGGAGCCGGCACCGGAGCGGGGCGGTCACGCGCTGCCCGGCCCGTCGCGCGGCGAGCCGAGCCGGGGCGGGCACGGCCTGCCGACGCCCGCCGAGCACGCCCGCCCGGGGCGGGACCCGATCCGCGCCGGCCGGGACGCCCTGCTCGCGTCGCTGGACCGGCCGCTCGGCTCGACCTCCGGTCGCGGGCTCGAACCACGCACCCCGGCTGCGCTGGCCGGGCCGGAGGCACCCCGTCAGCGCCCGGTCAGCGGGGGCGCGGCAGCGCTGCTCGGTGGCGGCCCCGGGTCCGCGTTCGACGACGACTCGGACGCGCCGAAGGAGGTCCCAGCCGTACCATCGCTGGCCGTGCTCCGGCCGCGTCGCACCGGCGCGGCGGCGGCAGCCGGCGGCGGCAGCGAGTCCGCCGAGGCCGGCGGCAAGCCGCGCAAGCGGCTGCCGAGCTGGGACGATGTCCTGTTCGGCAGCGGCCCGGCGGCCCGCGAGTCGTCCTGACCGTAGGCACTCGAAGTCCTGGCGTGCCAGGGTGAACCCATGGAATACACGAACCTGGGACGTACCGGTCTCTCGGTGAGCCGGCTCTGCCTCGGCACCATGAACTTCGGGCCGCAGACCGACGAGCCGGACAGCTTCGCCATCATGGATCGGGCGCTGGAACACGGCATCAACTTTTTCGACACCGCGAACGTCTATGGCTGGAAGCTCGGCGAGGGCGTCACCGAGCGGATCATCGGCCGCTGGCTCGCCCAGGGCGGCGGGCGCCGCGACAAGGTCGTCCTGGCCACCAAGGTGTACGGCAGGATGGGCGAGTGGCCCAACGACCAGGGCCTCAGCGCCCGGCACATCATCCGGGCCTGTGAGGATTCGCTGCGCCGGCTCCAGACCGACACCATCGACCTTTACCAGATGCACCACATCTCCCGGGCCACGCCGTGGGAGGAGATCTGGCAGGCCATGGAGACCCTGGTCGCGCAGGGCAAGGTGATCTACGTTGGATCGTCCAACTTCGCCGGTTGGCACATCGCCCAGGCGCAGGCCGCGGCGGGCCGGCGCAACTTCCTCGGCCTCGTCTCCGAGCAGTGCATCTACAACCTGATGACCCGGTACGTCGAGCTTGAGGTGATTCCGGCCGCGCAGCATCACGGGCTGGGCGTCATCCCCTGGTCGCCGCTGCACGGCGGCCTGCTCTCCGGCGTCATCCGCAAGATGGCCGAGGGCGGCGCGGCCCGCAGCGCCAGCGGCCGATCGGCCGACGCGCTCGCCGCGCACCGCCCCACCATCGAGGCGTACGAGAAGCTCTGCGCCGACCTGGGCCACGACCCGGCCGACGTGGCGCTGGCCTGGCTGCTCTCCCGGCCGGGCGTGACCGCCCCGATCGTCGGCCCGCGCACCGTGGACCAGCTCGACCGGAACCTCACCGCGCTGGAGGTCGACCTCGACGAGGCGACCCTGGCACGCCTCGACGAACTCTTCCCGCCCCTCGGCAACGGCGGCCCCGGCCCCGAGGCCTGGGCCTGGTGAGGCGGAGCTGGTCCGGTCAGATCGGCCAGGCGGCCAGGCGGTCGTAGGTGGGGCGGGGGCCCGGGTGGCTGCGGACCAGCACCAGCTCCGCCGCCGGCCACTCGGGGCCGAGGTAGGCGTGCAGGATCTCCCGATCGGCCAGCACGTCGGCACGGTCGACCCGGTCGCCGGGGCGGGCGATGGTCAGGTGGGCCCGGAACGGCTTCTCGTCGTGCGGCAGCTCGGCGCGGCGCAACCCGAACCGGATCAGCCGGACCAGCACCGCCAGCCCCTCGACGTCGCCCTGGACGTCCACCCAGAGCACGGTGAACCGGCCCCGCCCGAAGCTGCCCCCGCCCCCGAGCCGGAGCCGCGGCGAGCTGTCCCGGCCGCCCCGGAACGTCTCGGCGGCCAGGCCGAGCGCGCTCTCCACGTCGACCAGCCGGTCCTCGGGCACGTCGCCGAGGAAGGCCAGGGTGAGGTGGGCGTTGGCCGGGTCGGCCAGCCGGACGTTGGTGCCGGCGGCGGAGGCGGCCCCGATCCGCAGCCGGGCCACCTGGGCGGCGAGGTCGTCGATCGCCGGCCGGGGTGGATAGACCGCGACGAAGAGCCGCACCGGAGGTCGCCCGGTCAGCGGTGCCGCTGGTGGTGACCGGGGCGGGCGGCGGGCAGGGTGAGCCCGGCGGCGTGCAACTGCCCCTCCACCCGTACCCGCTCGATCTCCCGGTCCACACCGTCCAGCTCAGCCAGGTGCTCGGTGATGCCCAGCGCTCGGCAGGCGGCGCGCAGCCGCTCGTCGTACGCGTCGATGACCGCGCCGTGCCACACCACGGAGCGGTCGGCGGCGGCGAGCCGGTGGCCGCCGAGCCGGCGCAGATCGGTGGCGAGCTGTTGCAGAGGACGCCGGTCCGCCCGGTCGAGCTCGGTGAGGTCGATGTCGCGGGTGAGGGCGTCTGCCTCAAGGGCCCGGTCCAGCCGGGCGATGGTACGCCGTTCCCGCCGCTGTTCGCGCCATTCGGCCCACTTGCAGACCACCCGGTCGAGGATCTCGTCGGCGCAGAAGATCAGCGCGAAGACGGCGGGAAGGCAGCAAACAGCGAGGATTGCCAGCACCAACAGTAGTCCCCGCGCCACGTACCGACGCTAAGGCCCATCGTCGCGGCCCGCCACCCGAATGGGCGGATCGGGCATCTACGAATACGCCGAGGACCGGTCCCCGGGGCGGGAAACCGGTCCTCGGCGATGGTTATCGGGTCATTCGGCGCCGGGCGACACCACGTAGAAACGGGGCATGGGCAGCACCCGCATCCGCAGCCGGGCACCGGAGCGGCGCAGCTGCCAGGTGAGCGCGAGGAGCGCGGCGGCGAGCGAGATCAGGCCACCGATCCAGATACTCGCCCCGGCGCCGAAGGTCTCGGCCACCCAACCGATGATCGGCGCACCGACCGGGTTGGTGCCGAGGAAGACCAGCACCCAGAGCGCCATCACCCGACCCCGGAAGGCGGCGTCGACGCTGAGCTGAACCCGTTGGTTGGCGGCCTGGGCGAAGAAGACCATGAAGAACCCGGTCGGCAGCAGCAACGCCACCACCAGCCAGTACGCCGGGGCGAGCCCGACCAGGGTGCCGAACGCGGCGCAGCCGACCGCCGCACCGAGCACCAGCCAGACGGACGGGCGGCTGCGCCGCCCGGTGCCGGCCAGGGCACCGATCAGCGCGCCGACCGCGAGCGCGGTGCTGAACAGGCCGAACGAGGCGGCACCGGTGTTGAACACGGTCTTGGCCAGCGCGGCGAGGGTGAGCTGGAAGTTGAACAGGCTCATCCCGATCACCGACATCAGCGCCATCGGCAGCAGGATGTCCGGCCGGCGCCCGACGTACCGCAGGCCGTCCACCACCCGGGCCTGGTCGCGCTCGCCGGCCGGCGGCAGGTCCTTGCGGTGCAGCTCGGAGGTACGCATCCGGACCACGTTGACCAGCGGCGCGATCGAGCTGAGTGCGCTGAACAGGAAGACCGGCCCGACGTCGAAGGCGGCGATGGCCAGACCGGCGGTGGCCGGGCCGACTATCCGGGCCGAGTTGAAGGTGGCCGCGTTGAGCGAGAGCGCGTTGGGCAGCAGCGGCACGCCGACCAGCTCGGAGACGAACGCCTGCCGGACGGGGGTCTCCACCGCGTTGGCGACGCCGAGCAGGAGGGCGAACGTGAAGACGTGCCAGAGCTGCACCAGCCCGGTGATCACCAGCAGGCTCATCACCAGCGCCAGCGCGGTCCAGAACGCGTTGGCGACGAAGAGCAGCATCCGCTTGTCGTACCGGTCGGCGAGCCGGCCGGAGAGCAGCGTCAGCAGCAGTACGGGGGTGAACTGCAACGCGGTGACCACGCCGAGCGCGGTGGCGGAATTGTCGCTGAGCTCAAGGACGAGCCAGTCCTGGGCGATGAACATCATCCAGACGCCGATCAACTTGATCAGCTGTCCGGTGGCGAAGAGCCGGTAGTTTCGGACTCGTAGGGACTGGAACATCGTGCTCAACTTCGCCCGCACTCTTGGTGCGCCTCCTCGCGTCGGTACGCCTCATCCACGCCGGACGGGGCGGAGAGCACGACGCGTCGTGGCTCAGGCGCGAGCGATCCCCTGGAGGATGTTGGCGGCCCGCCGCAGCGTGTCGCGTTCCTCCTCGGTGAGCGCGGCCAGCCGGTCGGCCAGCCACTCGTTGCGGGCCCGCTCGAACTGTTCGAGCACGGCCCGCCCTCCCTCGGTCGCCGCGAGGATGACCTGCCGGCCGTCGGTCGGGTGGGGGGTGCGCTGCACGAGGCCGCGCTCCTCCAGCTTCGCGACGATCTTGGTCATCGTGGGCGGCTGCACCCGCTCGACGTCGGCCAGCTCCCGGGGCGTCAGGGCACCGGCCAGGTTGAGGCTGGTGAGCGCCGAGACCTGGGTGACCGTCAGGTCGCCGACCGGGCGGGCCTGTCGGACCCGTCGGTTGAGTCGGGTGATCGCATCACGCAGCTGGGGGGCCAGCTGCGCCGGTGGCACGCGTTTCGCCGTCACCGTCCGCTCCGTCACACTAGTTAGCTTAACTAATAAGCCTGGCTAACGACATGCGATATGACCAGACTCACCAGAAGATCGTTTTGTCCCGCGTGGGAACACCACGGACTCGATCGGCCCGCGCGGGAAGTACAGGATGAACAACAACGCCACGACGTACAACAGGGGGTGGATGTCAAGGGCGTTACCCCTGGCCAACCTGATCACCACGGGCGTGCGCACGCCCGTATGCTGTGCCCGTGTCCCAGGAGCAACCGCCGCGGCCCGAGCCGCTCGACCCACCGATGGTGCCGTTCGCCGTCGCCGGGCTGATCGCCTGGGCGGTGGTCGGGCTGGTGCTGCTGGTCTTCTTCCGCGGCTGGCTCACCGAGCACGGGCATCAGAACTGGCTCTGGACCTGCCTGGCCGGTTTCCTGTGGGGCTTTCCCGGTCTCGCCGTGATGATGCGGCACGACGCCAACCGGCGCCGCCGCCGGGAGGCCGCCGCCCGCCGTGGCTGACCGCCGCCCGCCGTGGCTGACCGTCGGTCGCAGCGACCGTCAGGGGTGGCCGTACGGCTCGGCCGGCTCGGCCGCCTCCACCGAGCCCGGGGCCCGGCTTACCGACATCGCCTCGACCGCGCTGTCGTCGTAGACCGTGGGCAGCTCGTCGACCGGGGTCTCGGCCGTCTCGGCCAACGTCTCCGAGTGCGCGCCACAGCCGTGGTCGGCGCTCACCACCCGGCCGTCGTCCGGGGCGTAGAAATTGCCGCAGGCGCCGAAGGACTGCCGCAGCGCGCCGGCGAGCGGCAGATAGAAGCCGCAGGTGCCGCAGCGGGCGGCGGCCGGCGCGGCCACCGAGATCGCGGCATCCGGGCCGTGGTCGCCGTCGTACCAGCGCTGGGCGGCCTCTGAGCGCCCCTCCCGGGACAGCACCCGGGGACGGCCCAGGCCCAGCTCCCACGCGGTCTCCTCAACCGCCGGGTCGTCGGAGAGCACATAGCCCGGGGCGAGGCGCTCGTCGTCCGGCGGGGTCGGCAGCAGGTCGCCCGGGCCGAGGTCGCCCGGCTTGAGCCGCTCCTGCCACGGCACCCAGCCGGGGGCGAGCAGCGCGTCGGGGCCCGGCAGCAGGACCGTGTCGCAGATCGTGACGTGCCGGCTGCGCGGCACCCGGGTCACCGTCACGGCCCAGCGCCAGCCGCGGTAGCCCGCCAGCCGGCACTCGAAGTAGTGGGTGACGAGCCGGTCGCCCTCGGCGACGGCCTGGAGGTGCTCGCCGACGTCGGCGGGGTCCACCTCGGTGATGGCGGCGCGGGCCACCTCGACGGCGGCGGCGCACACCTGGTCGAGCCGGGGAGCGCGGGCGGAGGCGGGCCTGGTCACCTGCCCATTGTTCCCCATGCCCACGGTCGACTGACAGGCACTCCCCGGAGTCGTTCTACCGGGTGGCGGAGCGCGCGTGGATCAGATGGGCGAGGATGGACACATGCCGCCGTCCTCCCGCTCCGGCCGGTCCGCCCTCGGGCGGGCCGTCGGCACGGGCATCCGCGCCACCCGCCTGCTGCTACGCGGCTCGCTGCATGGCGGTCGATGGATGACCCGACGGGCCGGATCGGCCCGGGCCCGCAGCGCCGGCAACGAGGTGGGCATGGTCCGCCTCTTCGACCTGCACGCCCTCTCCTGCGCCGGGGACACCCTGATCGCCATCGGCCTGGCCGGGACGATCTTCTTCGACGTGCCACTCGGCGAGGCCCGCAACAAGGTCGCGCTCTACCTGCTGGTGACCATGGTGCCGTTCGCCATGCTCGCCCCGGTGGTCGGGCCGCTGCTGGACCACTTCCGGCACGGCCGCCGGTACGCGCTGGCGACCACCATGCTCGGCCGGGCCTTCCTCGCCTGGCTGATCTCCGACTACCTCGGCAGCTTCGGGCTCTACCCGGCGGCGTTCGGCGTGCTCGCCCTCTCCCGGGCGTACGGGGTGGCCCGCTCGGCGGCGGTGCCGAGGCTGCTGCCGGAGGGCCTGGGGCTGTCCCAGGTGGGCGCCCGGGCGAGCGTCTACGGCACGGTGGCCGGTGGCCTGGTCGCCCCGCTCGGGCTGGCCGCGTTCTGGTTCGGGCCGCAGTGGTCGCTCCGGGTGGCCTCGCTGATCTTTTTGGTCGGCATGGTGATCGCGCTGCGCCTGCCGCCGAGGGCGGATTCCGAGCCCCCGGAGCGGGTGCCGCAGCCGTTCCGGGCATTGCGCCGCCGGAACGGGGAACGCCCGCTGGGCCGGGGCCGACCCGCCGGCCGCCTGGTGATCGCCACCGTGATCGGCGCGGCGGCGCTGCGCGGCGTGTACGGCTTCCTGCTGCTCTTCCTGGCCTTCGCGATCAAGGCCGGCGACCTGACGACCGACTTCTTCGGCCGGGATCTGGGCGCACAGGGCGCACTCGGCCTGGTCGGTGGCGCACTGGCGGTGGGCACCTTCCTGGCCACCGCGGTCGGCACCCGGCTGCGTATCCACCGGCCGACCGCGATCCAGTCCAGCGGCATGATCATCGTGGCCGGGGTGGCGGTGCTGGCCGCGCTGAAGTTCTCGCTCCCCATGGTGGCGTTGTTCTGCCTGGTGACGTCCCTGTTCAGCGGGATCGCCAAGCTCGCGGTCGACGCCTCGATCCAGGAGCGGATCCCGGAGCGGCTGCGGGCCAGCTCCTTCGCCCACTCGGAGACCGCCCTCATGCTCGCCTTCGTGGCCGGCGGCGGGCTCGGGCTCGTCCCGTTCACCGGCCGGATCGGGGTCACCGTCGCCGCCAGCTTCGCGGCGCTGGTGGGCGTACGCGGCGTGCTGGTGGCCAGCCGGCTGCGCAAGGAACGCCTGATCGGCCGGTCCCTCGGCGACGACGAGCTGGCCGACGAGCGGACGGAGGAGCTGGCCGACCCGGCCCCCACCTCGCCGGCCCCGACGTCGGGCGGTACGCCCACCACCGAGCTGGACGAGGCGTTCGCGCCGCCCGGCTTTCACATCTACCGTCCCTCCTCCTCCACCGTCGGCGGGCCGGGCGGCCTCGACGAGGAGAACCGGCGGGAGCCACGGGGGCCGGTCGGGTGACCGGACTGCTGGTGGTGACCGCCGTACCCGCCGAGGCGGAGGCGGTCCGGGCGGGCCTGACCGACCCCACCGTCACCGTCGCGCCCGTCGGGGTGGGCCCCGCCGTGGCCGGGGCCGCCACCGCCCGGCTGCTCGTGCTCGCCGAGGCGGCCGGTCGGCCGTACCGGGCGGTGGTCAGCGCGGGCATCGCCGGCGGTTTCGTCGACCGGGTGGCGGTCGGCGGCACGGTGCTGGCGACCCGCAGCGTGGCGGCCGACCTGGGCGCCGAGTCGCCGGAGGGCTTTCTCCCGCTGGAGGAGCTGGGCATGCCGGCGGACCTGCTGGGCGTCGGCAGCGTCGTACCCGCCGACCCGGGGCTGCTGGACGCCCTGCGTACCGCCCTGCCGGCGGCCACGGTCGGCGCGGTGCTCACGGTCAACACGGTGACCGGCACCGCCGCGAGCACCGCGGCCCTCGCCGCCCGGCACCCGGACGCGGTGGCGGAGGCCATGGAGGGGTACGGCGTGGCCGTCGCCGCCGCGCAGGCCGGCGTGCCCTTCGCCGAGCTGCGTACGGTGTCCAACCCGATCGGGCCCCGGGATCGGGGATCCTGGCGGATGCGGGAGGCGTTCGCCGCCCTCACCGCCGCGGCGGCCGCCCTCCGCTGACCGGCCGTTCCAGCAGCAACGCGGCGGGCCGCCTGCACTCCAGCTGGAACCCGCACGCGAGCAGGAAGTCGATGGCACCGCATTCGACGGCCACCGCGTGAACGGAGCCGATGCCGGCCCGGTCCATCTCGAGCGAGAACGCGTCGACCAGCCGACGCCCGATGCCCATCAGACGATACGCCGGCGCGACGAGCACCCCGTCGAGTACGAGCTCGCGCTGGCCGACCGGATAATGCCCGATCAGCAGGTCGACGCTGCGCTCGTGTGCCCGAAGCTCGCCGACCAGTTCCCCGCCGGGCCGCTCGGCGACGAAACACCAGGAGGTCGACGGGACTGCCGGGTCGACGTACCGGCGGACGGTGCTGTCCCGCCGCACCTGATCGCGATGCCGCTGCCGATCCCGCGCGTCACGGTCCAGCGCATATGTCACGGCCGGCAGTGGAGGCCAACGCTCGGGCGGGACGTTGTACCAGTGCGCCCACCAGGCGCCCGGCCAATCGCGGGGCTCGCGCACCTCGCGGGCCTCGAGGTGCGCCGGAGGGTGCCGCCCCGCCGCGTCCCGCAGTTCCTCCTGGGCAACCGGATCGAGCTCAGCGGAGGCCGCGGGCGAGATCGTGATCCGGCCGGCCACGGCGCCGACGAGACGTTCGATGGTGCGGAAGCCCGGGTCGGGCGACCTCCCGGACTCGATCCGCGCGATCGTCGCCTGCGGCACCCCGGATTTTCCGGCCAGTTCCCGTTGGCTGAGGTCGGCCGCCCGGCGCAACGCGCGCAGGGTCGCCGCCAGATCCGTCAGAGGCTCCGCGTCGGTCACCAGCCCATGCTCGGCCGCGCCTCGACACCAGTCCAACCCGCGAGTATCCACCTGTGGAAAACGCTGTGGAAAACGTTCCTGGCTGGGGATGAAGTGCTTGCTTACTCGCTACGAACTTGATGACGTCAACGACTCAACGGCGCCCCGGCTCGAAGCCGGCAGCGACCAGATCGAGCCCTGACGAAAGCCCCTTCGACCGCGATTCATCTACGTCATCAAGTTTGTAGCGAGTGAAGCTCCGACCCGCCAGGACCGCCGTGAGCCGTGAGCCGTGATCCGGGGTGTCGCGGTGACGGACCGGCCGTGGTGGGACCGGGGTGGTGGGCAGTCCGCGGGACGGGGTTACGGTGGGGGACGTGGCGCTCTCCCTGGCGATCTCCCCCTGCCCCAACGACACCTTCGTCTTCGATGCCCTGGTGCACGGCCGGGTGCCGGGCGCGCCCCCGGTCGAGGTGACCTACGCCGACGTGGACGTGACGAACACGGCGGCCGAGCGCGGTGCGTTCGACCTGGTGAAGGTGAGCTACGCGGCACTACCCTGGCTGCTCGACGACTACCACCTGCTGCCCTGCGGCGGCGCGCTGGGCCGGGGCTGCGGGCCGCTGGTGCTCACCCGGGGCGACCGGACCGACCTGTCCGGCGCGACCGTGGCGGTGCCCGGCGAGCGGACCACCGCGTACCTGCTCTTCCGGCTCTGGGCGGCGGAGCGCCCGCCGGCACGGATCGAGGTGGTGCCGTTCCACGAGATCATGCCGGGCGTCGCCGCCGGCCGGTACGACGCCGGGCTGGTGATCCACGAGGCCCGGTTCACCTACCCCCGGCACGGGCTGACCGCGCTGGTCGACCTCGGCGAGTGGTGGGAGGGCGACACCGGTCTGCCGATCCCGCTCGGCGCGATCCTGGCCCGCAAGGGCGCGGTCGACCCGGTCGAGGCCGCCGCCTGGATCCGCGAGTCGGTACGCCAGGCGTGGGCCGACCCGGAGGCCAGCCGAGGCTACGTCCTCGCGCACGCCCAGGAGATGGAGCCCGACGTGGTGGACCGGCACATCGCCCTCTACGTCAACGACTTCACCGCCGACCTGGGAGAGGCCGGCTTCGCTGCCGTCGAGGCGCTGCTGGGCCGGGCCGCCGACGCCGGGCTCGTCCCTCAGACCTCCAGCTCGCGCGCCACCGCGTGGACCAGCTGAGCGATCTTCTGCGCGGTCTTCCGGTCGGGGAAGCGACCCCGGCGCAGGTCCGGCTGGACCTTCGCCTCCAGCACCTTGATCATGTCCTCGACCAGACCGTGCAGCTCCTCAGCCGGCCGGCGGCGCAGCTCCGCCACGGACGGCGGCGCCTCCAGCAGCTTCACACCCATCGCCTGCGCGCCGCGCCGGCTGTCGACCACGCTGAAATCGACCCGTTGGCCGCCCTTCAGGTCGGTGACGCCCGCCGGCAGCGCGCCCTTGGGCAGGAACACGTCGCCACCCTCATCACTGGTGACGAACCCGTATCCCTTGGCCGCGTCATACCACTTCACTCGACCCGTCGGCACCTGACAACCTCTGCTTCGCTCGAGACAACTACCCCCTCAAGGCTAGCCGGATGATCCGGTCCAGCGCCGCCGGGAATCCGCTGAGATCATCCAGAACCGTGTGCGCTCCGGCGGCCAGCAGTTCGTCCTGCGTACACGGCCCGGTCGCCACTCCCAAACCTGGGATTCCCGCGGTTTTCGCGGCCACCATGTCCGCCACGTGATCCCCGACGTAGAGGGCCGCGCCGTGCTCCCGCAGCGCGGTCGCCTTCTGCTCGGCGAAGAGATCCCCGGCCAGCTCGTCGACGGCCAACCCGAGGTGATCCAGGTGCAGCTTCGCCAGCCGGCCGATCTTCGAGGTCACCACCATCACCCGCCCGCCACGCGCGTGCACCGCCTCTAGCGCGGCCACCGCGCCGGGCATCGGCAGGGTCGGGGTGATCGCGTACGCCGGGTACAGCTCGCGGTAGGCGGCCACCGCCTCCTCCACCCGCTCCGGCGGGAACCAGTGGGCGAGTTCCGTACGCAGCGGCGGGCCGAGCCGCGACACCACCACGTCCGCGTCCACCGGCACGCCGGTACGCGCGGACAGCGCCCGGTACGCGGCGGCGATGCCGGGGCGCGAGTCGACCAGGGTCATGTCAAGGTCGAAACCGACCATCAGTGAGGGCATGCCGAGAACCTACCCGCCCAACCTGACCGAGCCGGACGTCCGAGGGGCGCGACGCCCCCCGACCGGGCTAGCGTGGTACGACGATGACCACCTCACTCGCCGACCGTCTGCGGGCCCTTCCCGACGAGTCCCTGGCCGCCCTCCTCCAGCTGCGGCCGGACCTCGTCGTACCGGTGCCGGCCGACGTCTCCGCCCTCGCCATCCGGGCCCAGTCGCGGGTCTCCGTGGCCCGGGCCCTCGACGGGCTGGACCAGTTCACCCTCCAGATCCTGGACGCCGCCCGGCTCACCCGTGATCCGGAAGGCGGTGGCACCGCCACCGACGCGATCCTGGCGCTGGCCACCACCGGCCCACACCCGCCCGCCCCGACCGCCGTCCGGCGCGCCGTCGACCGGCTCCGCGCGCTCTTCCTGCTGCACGGCCCCGAGCACGACCTGCACCTGGTGGACGGGGTCGACGAGGTCTCCCCGTACCCGGCGGGGTTGGGCCGACCGGCGGCGGACCTGGACCCGCGGACGGCGGCGCTGTGCGCGGACCCGGCGAAGCTGCGGCGCACGCTGCTGGCCGCGCCGCCCTCGGCCCGGGCGATCCTGGACCGGCTCGCCGCCGGGCCACCGGTCGGCACGGTGCCCCCGGGCGCGCTCGACGCCCCCGCCACCGGCGCCGAGGACGAGCTTCCCCCGGACCAGACCAACGGCGGCGCGCCGACCGGCTCACCGATCCGCTGGCTGGTGGAACACCGGCTGCTCGTCCCGGTCTCGGGCGGCCGGGGCAGCGCCGTCGAACTGCCCCGCGAGGTGGGTCTGCTGCTGCGCCGGGACAGCGGTCCGCTCGGCCCGCTGCGTACCGACCCGCCCGTGGTGGCGAGCCCGCCCCGGGAGCCGAAGGCCGTGGACTCCGCCGGGGCCGGACAGACCATGGAGGTGGTACGCCACACCGAGGCGCTGCTGGAGAGCCTGGCCGCCGAACCGGCCCCGGTGCTGCGCTCCGGCGGCGTCGGCGTACGTGACCTGCGCCGGCTGGCCCGGGGGCTCGGGCTGGACGACTCGACCACCGCGCTGCTGTTCGAGGTGGCGTACGCGGCCGGGCTGGTCGGCGAACTTGACCTGACCGGCACCGCCACCACCCGGTACGGCGGCGACCAGCAGATCCTGCCCACCGGCGGGTACGAGGTGTGGCGGGCCGGCTCACTGGCCCAGCGCTGGGAGCAACTGGCCCGGGCCTGGCTGACCATGACCCGCCAGGTGGGCCTGGTCGGCCAGCGCGACGACCGGGACCGACCGATCTCGGTGCTCTCCGCCGAGGCGGAACGGGCCGGCGCCCCGGCCGCCCGACGCGCGGTGCTCGCCGTCCTGGCCGACCTGGCACCGGCGACCGCCCCGACCCCCGACGAGGTGCTGGAGTCGCTGGACTGGCGGGCGCCCCGGCGGGCCCGGGGCCGGGAGGCCGCGCACCGCGAGGTGCTGGCCGAGGCGGCCCAGCTCGGGGTGACCGGGCTCGGCGCGCTCACCTCGTACGGGCGGCTGCTGCTGGCCGACGTGACCGAGGCCGACGAGCGGGCGGAGGACCCGCTCGGGCTGCTCTCCGACACCGAGTCGGACGAACCGTCCACCGCCGTACGCGCGCTGGACGCACTGCTGCCCGCCCCGGTCGACCACTTCCTGCTCCAGGCCGACCTGACCGTGGTGGTGCCCGGTCCGCCCGACCCGGGGCTCGCCGCCGAGCTGGACGTGGTGGCCGAGCACGAATCGGCGGGCGGGGCGAGCGTGCACCGGGTCACCACGGCCAGCGTCCGACGTGCCCTGGACGCCGGCTACTCGGCCGACGACCTGCACGCGCTGTTCCGCCGCCGCTCGCGTACGCCGGTGCCGCAGGGGTTGACGTACCTGGTGAACGACGTGGCCCGCAAGCACGGCGGGCTGCGGGTCGGCTCCGCCGGCGGGTACGTGCGCAGCGACGACGAGGCGCTGCTCACCGAGGTGCTGGCCGACCGGCGGCTGGAGCAGTTGGCGTTCCGCCGGCTGGCTCCGACGGTGCTGGTCACCCCGTACCAGGTGGGGCGGATGCTGACCGCGCTGCGCGACGCCGGGTACGCGCCGGTGCCGGAGGATGCGAGCGGCTCGGCCGTGCTCTCCCGGCCGAAGACCCGGCGGGCGCCGGCCCGGGTGCCGGTCGCCAGCCGCGGCCTGGACCCGCTGGCCTCGCCGAAGCTGCCCCTGCCCCGGCTGCTCGGGGTGGTGGAGCAGATCCGCCGCGGCGACGCGGCGGCGCGGGCGGCCCGGCGGGCCCCGGCGGTGGTCCGGGGCGGCACGGCGCGCATCGGCATGGTGCCCGCGCACACGCACAACGACGCGCTCGCCGTGCTCCAGCAGGCGGTCCGCGACAAGGCGCTGGTCTGGGTGGGATACGTCGACGCGCACGGGGCGACCGCGTCCCGGCTGGTCCGCCCGGTGTCGATCGGGGCGGGCTACCTGCGCGCCGAGGACGAACGGACGGAGATGATGCACACCTTCGCGCTGCACCGGATCACCGCGGCGGTGCTGGAGGAATGAACGTGCCGGTCGGGCCCCGGCCCGCTCAGCGGCCGTTGTGCCGGATCATCTCGACCACCGAGACGGCGAGCAGCAGCCCGAACGCCGCGCCGGCCGCCTCGCCGACCGAGTCGACGAAGCCCTGCCGCTGCACCAGCAGCCCGAACAGGAACCAGCCGAGGATGCCGACGGCGGCGATCGCGTATCCGATCAGGGCCGCCGTGGAGACCTCGCCGCCCGGCGCCCGGTCCTCCTCGCGAAGTACGTCGTGGTCGACCGCCATCGTCCGCCCCTCCCGCCCCACTGGACCCCGGTTCCCAGCGTGGCACCGAAAAGGACTCTCGGACAGGGGATAAAACCCGGATCCGCGCCGGTCGGTCGGGGATACGGGCGGCTCAGGTGCCGGGACGGTGGCCGAAGACGACCACCCGGGTGCCGACCGAGCCCAGCTCCCAGAGCCGGACCGCGTCCCGGTGCAGCAGGTTGACGCAGCCGTGCGAACCGATCGACTTGTTGTGCAGGTACGTGGTGGTCTCGTGGAAGCCGATCCCGCCGTTGAACTGCTGCCAGTACGGCAACCACACCTCGTACGGGTTGGACCACTCCTTCCGGTTCCGCCAGCCGACCCGGTAGGTGCCGGTCGGGGTGGCGTACCCGGCCATGCCGGTGCGGGTGACCGTCGGGCCCATCACCACGTTGCCGTCCCGCATCGCCCAGACGGTCTGCCGGGTCAGGTCGACGCAGAAGGTCAGCCCGGAACCGGCCTTGCAGCGGCTCACGTCGGTGCTGGCCAGCCGCCGCGCCACGTCGTACGTGGTGGTGCCGGCACGGCCGGCGGCGGGGCTGATCCCGTACCTGAGCTGGAACTTCTTGATCGCGGCGCAGTCGGCGGCGGACTGTTTCCCGTCCACGGTCACCGTGCCGAACCCACCCAGCTTGGCGAGGCTTTCCTCCACGGCCCGCTGGTGCTCGCCCTGCGGGCAGCCGGTGAACCCGGAGGCGCTCGGCTTCGGCGCGGCGGCGGCCGTCGTCGTCCGGCTGGGCTTCGGTGTGGCCGGCCCGCTGGGCTTCGGTGTGCCCGGCCGGATCGGCTCCGCCGACGGGGATCCGGTCGGCTGGCCCGGTGTGGGTGCGGGCGCGCTCGCCCCCGATGCTGTCTCCGTCACGCCGACGGGTGTCGGGGCGGCCGCCCCGACGCCGTCGCCCTGCGCATCGAGCGCACACGCACCCACGCCGACCAGCACGACCGTGGCCAGGGCGACGACCCGAACCGTGAGTCGGACACGCTTCATGGACCCTCCCCCTGGACAGGTGTTCCCTTCGTAGACGTGTGAGGCCCATGTCGCGTTGCCTCTCGGACATGACTTTTTCCGGACACCTCCGCGCGTGCAACACTGGATGGTCCGCCTCTGGCACGGTCAGCCGGCATGCGGGCGACGGGGATCCGGCAAGGGAAAGGGCGCTGGCGTGAGCGGTGGACCACTGATCGTGCAGTCCGACAAGACCCTGCTGTTGGAGATCGACCACCCCGACGCGCAGGCGTGCCGGATCGCCATCGCGCCCTTCGCCGAGCTGGAACGCTCTCCGGAGCACGTACACACCTACCGGCTCACCCCGCTCGGGCTGTGGAACGCCCGGGCCGCCGGCCACGACGCCGAGGGCGTGGTGGACTCGCTGATCAAGTACTCCCGCTATCCGGTGCCGCACGCGCTGCTGGTCGACGTCGCCGAGACCATGGACCGGTACGGCCGGCTCCAACTCGTCAACGACCCGGCGCACGGGCTGGTGCTACGCGCGCTGGACCGGGTGGTGCTGGTCGAGGTCGCCAAGAGCAAGAAGCTCGCCGGGATGCTCGGCGCGAAGCTCGACGACGACACGATCGCGGTGCACCCGTCCGAGCGGGGCCGGCTCAAGCAGGCACTGCTCAAGCTCGGCTGGCCGGCCGAGGACCTGGCCGGTTACGTGGACGGCGAGGCGCACCCGATCGAGCTGGCCGAGGCCGGCAAGGACGGCGTGAAGCCGTGGACCCTGCGGTCCTACCAGCGGGAGGCCGTGGAGGCGTTCTGGGCCGGCGGGTCGGGCGTGGTGGTGCTGCCCTGCGGCGCCGGCAAGACGCTGGTCGGGGCGGCGGCGATGGCCGAGGCGAAGGCGACCACGCTGATCCTGGTGACCAACACGGTCGCCGGCCGGCAGTGGAAGCGGGAGCTGGTGGCCCGCACCTCGCTGACCGAGGAAGAGATCGGCGAGTACTCGGGCGAGCGCAAGGAGATCCGCCCGGTCACCATCGCCACGTACCAGGTGCTCACCTCGCGGCGCGGCGGCGCGTTCACCCACCTGGACCTGTTCAGCGCCCGCGACTGGGGCCTGGTCATCTACGACGAGGTGCACCTGCTGCCCGCGCCGATCTTCCGGTTCACCGCGGACCTTCAGGCCCGCCGCCGGCTCGGTCTGACCGCCACCCTGGTCCGCGAGGACGGCCGCGAGGGCGACGTGTTCAGCCTGATCGGCCCCAAGCGGTACGACGCGCCGTGGAAGGACATCGAGTCGCAGGGCTGGATCGCCCCGGCCGAGTGCACCGAGGTACGGGTCACGCTGACCGACGCCGAGCGGATGGCGTACGCGACGGCGGAGGCGGAGGAGCGCTACCGGATGGCGGCGACCGCCCGGACGAAGCTGCCGGTGGTTCGCGCGCTCGTCGAGCGGCACCCGGACGAGCAGGTCCTCGTGATCGGCGGCTACATCGACCAGCTCCACCAGCTCGGCGAGTATCTGGACGCGCCGATCGTGCAGGGCTCGACCACCAACAAGGAGCGGGAGCGGCTCTTCGACGCGTTCCGCTCGGGCGAGGTACGCACCCTGGTCATCTCGAAGGTCGGCAACTTCTCCATCGACCTGCCGGAGGCGGCGGTGGCGATCCAGGTGTCCGGCACGTTCGGCTCCCGGCAGGAGGAGGCGCAGCGGCTCGGCCGGGTGCTCCGGCCGAAGGCCGACCGCCGGCAGGCGCACTTCTACACGGTGGTCTCCCGGGACACCATCGACACCGAGTACGCCGCCCACCGGCAGCGCTTCCTCGCCGAGCAGGGGTACGCGTACACCATCGTCGACGCCGACGACGTCCTCGGCCCGTCCCTCCCCTCCTTCGACTGACCCTTCCAGGGCTGATCGACCCTATTCGGGGCAGATCGACCACCTTTCGAGGTCGATCGACTCCCTTTCGAGGTTGATCGACTCCGCTTGCGGCATGTCGCGGTCTCCGGTCGCCGTGACACCGCCGTGGTGCCGCACCTGGAGTCGATCACACCCGTTCTGGAGGCGCTGGACCGGCAACTCCGGCCTATCGAGGTTTACGAGCGTGGCCCGGACATACGCCTCCGGCGCAACACCTACAACAACGTGGCTCGTGTCGTAGGCGTTGCATGCGCTGCCGACAGGGACAGACAGGCGACGTTGATGAGTGACCGCCGCCTCGTCGGGTACGCGGCCTGCGACATGGCCGGCGGGCCCAGCGCCGCTGCCACCTTTCGGCGCGGATTCGCCAAGGCCGATCTGACGCACCGGGAAGAGGCATGCGATGAAGGACAGGATCTTCAAGGGGCTGTCGCGGAAGGTCAACTCGATCATGGTGCGCCGCAGGCGCAGGGATTCCATGATCACCAAGCGGGGCCGCTCCAGGAGGCCGGGCCGGCTCTTTCAATGAGCGCAGCTCCCCAGCAGCGCGGCCCTGCCGCCGTACCCGAACAGGTCGGGGCGGCCTCCGCCGACCGCAACCGGTGGAGGCCGCCTCGTCCACCTCGACGTGATCCGGCGAAGGGCGGTCATCCGTGCGTGATGTGATCCGTCGACTGGCGGGCCGACGCGACGCGGGGCACCCCATGGAAGAGACCCGCCGGTAGCGACTCCCCCTGCGGCCCCGGCAGATCCGCGAGCGGCATTCCAAACGTACGCCGGCGCGGCCGTACGCCACCGGCTTCTGCGACCACCTGCCGCCCGACGGTCGGCGACACCGATGCGGCCGGCCGTCGATCAAAGCTCGCCCTGCGCACGGCGCACGTCGTGGCTCAACCGGTTGCGAGGATCACCGGCGCAATCGGGCGCAAGCCGCGCTCGCTTGATCAGAATTGGTGATCACAGGGCATCATCCGCCTCACCACCTGCGCGTTAGCGAAGTCGTCAACGTCAATGGTTGACGCCTTCGGCATTCGTGTGGCAAGTTGGCGATCGGCGGCATCGCCCCAATGAGTGAAACTTTCCGGCACCGCCTCACGCCGGGACAGAGATGTGCCGCGACGTGGATTCGATCTATTCGCCTGCGCACATTCCTGCCATGACGTCCGTTCGTCGACAACGACGAACGGAGAACTGCTTGGAGAGGAGGCCATCATGCGTTACATCCACTGATCTGCCGGGTCGTTGCGGCCAATCGAATTCGGTTGGCCGCAACGACGGCTGCCTGCACGAACTACCAACTCGGGAAGGACGTTTCGGTGGCGGGAGAAGTCGCTGCGGCGGAAGCGGTGGCAACGGCGGCCGGTGACCCGGTCTATGAACCGTTGGCGCCCGAGGTGATCGCCAATCCCTACCCGTTTTATCGGAGACTCCGGGAGATCAATCCGGTTTACTGGCACACCGTACTGGATTCCTGGGTGGTCACCGGATATCAGGAATGCCGGCAGGTGCTCGCGGACACCAACCATTTCGGCTCCGACTTTCGGCGGGTGGGAATCCCAATTCCGCAAGCCCAGTTGAGCGTGCAGTCGCTCGATCCGCCGGAACACACCGCGATTCGTCACCTGCTCGTCTCGGCACTGCACGAACAGTCACCGGCAGCCATGCGACAGCAGGTCGCCGACATCGCGGCGGCCGGGCTGTCCGAACTGGCCGCCCGGACGGAGCCCGTGGACCTGGTCAGTGAGTTCGCCCGCCCGGTCGCCCTCCGCACGATCTCCACCTTTCTCGGGGTGCCGCCACCCGACGGCCCCACCTTCGAGCAGTGGTCCAACGCCATCGTGCGGAGCATGGACGCCGGCCTCGAACCGGATCGGGCGGAGCCCGGCAACCAGGCCCGCGCCGAACTGAGCCGGATGGTCGGCGACTGGCTGCGGGACGCCGACGAGGAAGGCTTCATCGGCGTGGCCCGAGCCGCCGCGCGCCGCCAGGACGTCCCGGCGGCGGTGCTGGCCAACTCGCTACGCGCGGTGCTGCACGCCGGTTACGAATCCGTCAGCCGGCTCCTCGGGGCGGTGCTCGTCCGGCTCGTCACGGACCCGGCCCTGCTCGCCGGTGCCGCCACGTCGCACGACACGGACCCGCTCGTCGACGAACTGCTCCGGCTCGACGGGCCGGTCCAGGCCGACGCCCGGGTCTGCGTGACGGAATGCGCCGTCGGCACGCAGGTCGTCCGGCGGGGGGACGTACTGGTGCTGTTCATCGCGGCGGCCAACCGTGACCCGGCGGTTTTCGCCGCCCCCGACGCCGTGGACCTGAGCCGGCGGCGTGGCATGCACCTCGCCTTCGGACGCGGCGCGCACGCCTGCCTCGGCGCCGCGCTGGCGACCATGCAACTGCGGGAGGTGGTGGACGGGCTGCGGGCGAGCCGCATCCGATTCACCCCGGCCGGACCATCCAGCTACGAACCCACCGCGACCCTGCGCGGGGTCGCCCAACTGCCCGTCACCGTACGGCGGGAGTGAAGGATCGGAGGTTCCGTGCACAGATCGACAGCGTTCCGAAGACTCGCCGGGCTGGCGAGTCTGCTGTTGGCGGCCAGCCTGGTCGGGCCAGCCGGCCGCGCCGCCCAGGCCGCACCCGGCGCCGTTCCGCCCGGGAACCAGGTCCTGGCCGACCGGCTGGCCGCCGCCGTCACCGGCGATGCCGTCTACCGTCACCTGGCGGCGTTCCAGCTCATCGCCGACCGCAGCGGCGGCAACCGGGCCTGGGACCAGGTCGGATTCACCCGCTCCGCCGACTACGTCAGCGGCCTGCTGACGGCCGCCGGCTATCGGGTGGTGAAGCAGACCGTCCCCTACACCAACTTCGAGATCAGCACCGAGCAACTGACCGTCTCTGGCGCGGCCGTCATCGACCCGCCGGTGCTGATGACCCGTTTCGCCCCGTCGACCCCCGTCAGCGGCATCGACGCGCCGGTGGTGTCGCCGGCCGCCGGACGTACCGGCTGCGACGCGGCCGACTACGCCGGGCTTCCCGTCGCCGGATCCGTCGTGGTACTCGCCCGGGCCGCCTGCGGCTACAGCCTCCAGCAGCAGGTCGCCGCGGGCCTGGGTGCCCGCGCGGTGCTCCTCTACTACGCCACCCCCTCCCCGGAGAACAGCTACCGGTTCTTCGCGTTCAACCCGGCGGACTTCACGATCCCGGTGGCCTCGGTGTCCCAGCGCGACGGCGAGGAACTGGTCCGGGCGTCGCGGGCCGGAACGGTTCGCGTACACCTGACCCTGGTCGGTCGGTCGGTGCCGCGGACGACGGTGAACGTGCTGGCCGAGACGGCCGGCGGCGACCCGAACAACGTCGTGTTGCTCGGCGCCCACCTCGACAGCGTCCCCGAGGGGCCGGGCATCAACGACAACGGCTCGACGGCCGCCACCGTCCTCCAGGTGGCGCTGGCCCTGGCCAACCAGCAGCACTCCGTGCGAAACAAGGTGCGGTTCGCCTGGTGGGGCGCTGAGGAGATGATCGACGTCGGTTCCGGCTACTACGTCTCCGCCCTGTCAGCAGCGGAACGGCAGCGCATCGCGGCGGTGCTCAACGGCGAGTTGATCGCCGCACCGAACGACGCCCGCTTCGTCTGGGATCCGGGCACCGGCGGCAGCCACGTGATCGCCGGCCTCTTCGGGGCGTACTTCGACCGCCGGGGGCTGCCGTACCAGCGGACCGGTCCCGAGTCGGTGGGCTCGGACCACCTGGTGTTCCAGGACGTCGGCATCCCGGTGGGCGGAATCGACGGCGGCAACCTCGGCGTGAAAACGCCGGCGCAGCAGGCCCTCTTCGGCGGCGAGGCCGGGCAGATGTTCGACCACTGCTACCACCAGACCTGCGACACCCTCGCCACCGTCAACCGGCAGGCACTCGGCGCCAACGCCCCGGCCCTGGCCTGGGTACTCGGGCGGCTCGCCAGCGACGTACGGGACGTGCGGGCCGCCTCGACCACGGCCAGCTGACCCGCGCACCGGCCCGGGCGGGCGAGCAGGCCGAGGTGTCACCACCTCGCACCGGCTCCCGCCCGGGCCGCCGGGCCGCGGAGCCGGCGACGGTCAGCGGCGGCGCAGGTAGCGGGCGCGGCGTCCGGCGTCACGGAACCCGAACCGCCGTACAGCCCTGCGCCCGCCGCGCGCCGTGGCTCGACCGCCGGTGAGGGCGAGGTGTGCGGGCAGATCGCTGGACCTCAGGTCAGGGCGATCACACGCTCGCGTACCGGCGGGAGGCAGGTGCCCGCGCTGCACGCGCCGTACGTGACCACCACCTCGGCCGGACCGTCCCCGGTGGACCGGACAGGAAGCGTGACGGTGACCGGGCCGTCCGGGTAGACGGGCAGGTCGACGTCGAGCTCCTCGATCCGCAGGTTACTGACCGGCATGTCGGCGCTCGCCGCACCAGTCGCGTCCAAGCTGCCCCGGACGGCGACGACCGTCGGGATGCCGAGCCCCTGCACCCCGTCCGGCGGGAGGTCGATGCTGTAGAGATGGAAGCCGGGCCGCTGCGGGCGGAAGGTCGTCCGCAGCCGCCCGCCGTCGGGACCGTCGGTCAGCGTCGCCTCGACGGTCACGCCGCCGGCCTCCAGTCGACCACTACGGTCGGTGGTGGACGACGGCCCGCCGGAGTTGGCGCATCCCCCGGCGAGGAGCGCGCCGGCCAGCGCCGCGACCAGGGCACGTCGACGGGTCAACGCTTCGGTGCCCACTTGGTGAGGAACGCGTTGACCTGCTTGCTGTCCATGCTGCGGGCGTTGGCGAAGGAACCGTCGTTGGTGGCCACCCGGATCTTGCCCGCTGGGGTCACCACCACCAGTGCGGGAATACCGCTGCGGCTCAGGTCGATGTACTTCGCGGTGAACTGCAGATTGTGATCGAACTCGCCGACGTCCACCGCCAGCAGGTGGTAGTTCTCCTCGATCAGCGGCTTGGTCTCCGGTGCCTCGAACAGCTCGTGCAGCACATGACAGTCGGGGCACCAGTCCGCGCCGAAGTCGATCAGCACCGCCTTCCCGTCCGCCTTCGCCAACGCGAGGGCGGCCTTCAGGTCGGTGGCGGGGTTCCGCTTCGGGTCGTACCGGTCGGGCAGCGTCACCTTCGGACTGGTAGGCGACGCGACAGGCTTCGCAGCCGCCGTGGTCGCGGGTGCGGTGGTGGCGGGTGCCGCCTCCGTCGCTGGGATGCCCTGGCTGGCGCACGCCGCCAGAAGCAGCGCCGTACCGGCAGCCGCCGCCAGACCGACGCGTTGCAGCATCCCCACCAGTTACCCCCTTGGATCGATCAGACGCCGCAATATAGCGCGAACCAACCTCGTGCTGCTGCCTCGATGATCGGCCTCCGGGTACCGTCCGCGGTGATCAGCAGCGACGGCGCAGGTAGCGGGCGCGGCGGCCGATAGTCGTCGTCCCGCAGGTCGCCCAGCCACTCCTCGGCCACCGGCGCGAGCAGGTCCAACCGGGCGTCCTGGTGGCGCCCGGTGCTGAGCCACGGCCGGTAGCTTCCGGCGGCATGGGGGCCTTCCTGCGCAACTCTGTCCGGGCGAATGTCAGCCGGAGGTAAGTGGGCCGACGGGCTCAGGCGTGGACGGGACGTGGGACACGAGCAAGCACAGTTCGCAGAGTTCTATCGGGTCCACCGAGCCGCCTGCGTACGGGCGGTGGTGGCCGGAACGGGCGATCGCGAGGGCGCTGAGGACCTGGTGGCAGAGGCGTTCACCAGAGCCTGGACGTCCTGGCGGAAGGTCAGCCGGCACCCGGCTCCCCAGGCGTGGGTGGTGCGTACCGCCCTGAACGTGCGGGTGTCGGCCTGGCGGCGCCGCCGCCGCGAGGTGGCCCTGTCCGCCGGGCACGACGTGGCGGTCGGCCCGGACCGCGGGGGCGTGGACGCGGCGCTCATGGCGGCGCTGCGGCGGCTGCCCGCCCGCCAGCGCCAGGTGATCGCGCTGCGGGCGTTCCTGGACCTGGACACCGAGACCACCGCTCAGGTGCTCGGCATCGCTGCGGGAACTGTCACCGCTCACCTGTCCCGGGCCGTCGCGACGCTGCGCGGCCATCTGATATCCGCCGAGACTCAGGAGATCGAACAGTGAGAGACCAAGACGTACTTCGTGCCGTGGCGGACGGCCTGTCCGGCCTGGACCTGGACACGCCGGCCGAGGACATCATCGCCGCGGGCACCTCGCGGCGCCGACGGCGGCTGGCCACGGTGACCGTGGCCGGCGTGCTGCTCGCCGGGCTGGCCGTGGCCGTACCGGCGCTCACCGGCTCGGGACCCGCCGCGCTGCCGTACGCGCAGGGGCCGGCCAGCACGGCTCCGGCGCAACTGGTCGCCTTCTCCGTGGTCAGCAATCCCAACGGGACGGTGACTCTGAAGCTGTCGAAAAAGCAGCTCTTCGACCCGGACGCGGCTCGGAAGGCGCTGTCCGAGGCCGGTGTGCCGGCGGAGATCAGGGTCGACGGTTCACACTGCTACTCGATACCCTCCCCGCCCGAACTCGATCGGCTCTTCCCCTCGCGAAGCGAGGCGGATGAGGGCATCGTCCTGGTGATCAACCCGTCGGCCATTCCGCAGGGCGCCGTGATGACCATCTCGTACCGCGACCCGTCGACCGACGGCCCGGTGTCATTCGGCCTGGCCTGGAAGAACAGGATGACCTGCAAGTAATCATGAGAGCACCCGGGTGGCCTGCTCGGCCTCGATCCGGGCATCCAGCCTGGACCGATCGACGTTGGCGCAGACCACCACGGATGCGCCGGCGGCGAGCGGGGCGAGCAGCCACTTCAGCGGCTGCTCGTGCTCGGCCGCATCGACCAGGAGCCGGTCGCCGGGCCGCAGGTCGAGCTGTCCGGCGATCTCCGTCGCCAACTGCCGCCACTGGCCGTAGCTGGTGCCGTCGGGGCTGGCCGGGTCCCACGGGCGGACGGCGGCGTAGTCGGGCGGGGTGTCGGTGTGCCGGAGCACCTCGGTGGACCAGTCGAGCCAGCCCGTGGGCACCTCGGCCAGCGGCCCGGGACCGGTGCCGACGAGGTAGCGGTGCACCCCGTCGGGTACGTCCTCCAGCCAGTCGTCGAGGCGTCCCGGGGTCACGAAGACCGCGTCGTACGGCTGGTCGCCGCCGGGTTCGAGGACCGGCAGCCCGGCGGTGGCCCGCGGCCGGAACGACACCGCCATCCCGATCGACCAGGCGCCGATCAGCACCGCGGCGGTACGCCAGTGGGGCGGCAGCAGCACCGCCACCCGGCTGCCCGGGGCCAGCCCGCAGCCGTCCCGCAGCAGGCTCGCGCCGCGCGCCGCCCAGCCGCCGAGCTGCTGCGCGGTCAGCTCGACCCGCTCCCCGGTCGCGTCGTCGCAGTAGGTGAGCAGCGGATGGCCGGCCTCCCGTGGCGTGTCGACCGGAACTGCTACGGACGGATGGACAGCCATCGGGAAGCTCCTCCTGTCGATCCGCTCAGCCTAACCACCCGCCCGCCCCGACCGGCGGGACGGGATCAGCTCCACAATGCCGCCACGGCCTTGCCGTGCGACTCACCGACGGCACGACCGGCGCGGGCGGAGGGCGCCCGGGTGGCGGGCGACAGCAGGTTGGTGCCGAACGCGTCGACGGAGGCCTGGTCGGCACTGATCACGTGGACCTTGGCCGGAGCCAGCGCGGCGATCTCGGCGTCGAGGTCGCCCCACGGCTGCGGCGTGCCCTCCAGGACGGGCTGGATGATGAGCACCCGGTCGGCGCCGGCGGCCAGATCGGCGTTGGTGATGGAGCGGACCCCGCCATCCACGAAGCGCCGGCCGTTGATGGCGACGGGCGGCCAGACGCCGGGCACCGCGCAGCTGGCGGCGACGGCGTCGACCAGGGCGACGCCGGACCCGGGAGTGAAGATCACCGCCTCACCGGTCTCCGCGTCGACCACGGGCAGCCGTACGTCCCGTTCCGGCCACCGCTTGACTGGGAGCCGGGCGTCGATCGCGGCTAGCCGGACGGCCGGGTCGACGGTCTGCGCGGCCAGCGCGAGCGTACCCACCCGACGGCGGGCCTCCTCCGGGCTCGACACGCCGCCCAGCGCCGCGCCGTAGTCGGCCCAGAGTTTCTCCATGTCGACGTCGATCTCGATCTCGGCGGACTCGGGGCGTAGCTGAGCCGCGTACAGTTCGTCCAGTGGGACGCCGCTGGTGATCTGCGCGGCGACTGAGGAACCGGCGGACGTACCCACGATCAGGTCGACGGCGAGGACCTGCTCGGCAAGCGCCGGATCGGCGTCGGCGATGCCGCGCAGGACGCCGAGTTCCCAGGCGATGCCGGCCACCCCACCGCCGGCCAGCACGAGTGCGTTGGTCATGGCGTGATCTTTTCACGTGGAATCGCCCCGGAGCCGCCGTGAGATCCGGTTCACGGCCGGGCCCTATGCCGGCAGCTCCGGGCCGCCGTCGAGGAGCGGGGCGAGCAGGTCGCCCTGCCGCTCGACGCGCTTGAGCACCTCGGCGGCGGTGTACGGACGGGTCGCCGGGCGCTTGCCGGCCGCGCCGGCGGAGACCTCGTCCCAGGTCAGCGGGGTGGACACGGACGGCACGTCCTGGGCACGCAGCGAGTACGGCGCGACGGTGGTCTTGGCCGCGTTGTTCTGACTCCAGTCGATGAAGATCTTGCCGGGGCGAAGGTTTTTCGCCATCTTCGACACGATCAGCTTCGGGTGCGCCTTCTCCAACTCCTGGGCGATCCGCCTGGCGTAGTCGGAGACGAGGTCGGAGGACTGGGTACCGGCGATCGGGCAGCAGAGCTGCATGCCCTTCTTGCCGGACGTCTTGGGATACGCCTCGATCCCGTCGTCGGCGAGCCGGTCCCGCATCAGCAGCGCCACCTGGCAGCACTGTCTCAACCCGGCCGGGGCACCCGGATCCAGGTCGACCACCATCATGTCGGGATGTTCGCCGATCTTCCACTGCGGCGTGTGCAGTTCCAGGGCGGCGAGGTTGGCCAGCCAGACCAGGGTCGGCAGGTCGTCGGCGACGACGTAGTCGATGGTCTCCCGCCCCTTGCTCGACCCGGGGGCGGGCAGCGTCTCGGTGCGTACCCAGCCGGGGGTGGCGGCCGGGGCGTTCTTCTCGAAGAACGAGCCGCCCTCGACGCCGTTCGGGTAGCGGATCCGGGTGAGCGCACGGTCGCGCAGGTGCGGCAGCAGCACCGGGGCGATGCGGGTGTAGTAGTCGATCACCTCGCCCTTGGTGAACGCAGCCTTCGGATAGAGCACCTTGTCCAGGTTGGACAGCTCCAGCGCGCGACCCTCGACGTCCACCCGGAGCCGGTCAGCTGGCATCGTCGACCTCCTCGGGGGGCTTGTCCGGACGCAGGCGCAGGATCCGGGGGAAGCGCAGCCGCCCGTCGGGGGTGCGCTGGCCGTACTTGATCTCCACCACGATCCGCGGGGTCACCCAGATCGCACCCCGGGCGTCCTCGCGCGGCACGTCCCCGGCGAACGGCGACGCGACGCTGCGTAGCGGTTCCAGCTCGCGTAGCAGCTCGCGTTCGAGGGCCGCGCCGATCCCGCCGCCGACCCGGCCCCGGAAGGTGAGCCGCCCGTCCGGCCGGGGCACCCCGACCAGCAAACCGCCGATCTTGCGCGCGCCGGCCCGCCAGCCGCCGACCACGAAGTCGCCGGTCACCTCCAGTTTGACCTTCACCCAGTCGGGTGAACGGACGCCGGGTCGGTAGACCGAGTCGATCCGCTTGGCCATCACTCCCTCAAGGCCGTGCTCCCCGGCGACCTCGAACGTGGCCGGGCCGTCGGCGAAGGCGGGCGGCACCGCCCACCGGGCGGCACCGAGCCCGAGCGACTCCAGCGCCGCGCGGCGCTCCCGGTAGGGACGGCCGGTCAGGTCCTCTCCGCCGAGCCGGAGCAGGTCGAAGATCATGTACGTGACCGGCATGCTGGCCGCCAGCCGGGCCGCCTTGGCCGGGTTGCGGACGTGCATCCGCTCCGCGAGGGCGGTGAACGACGGCTGCCCGAGCTCGTTGAAGAGGACCACCTCGCCGTCCAGCAACGCGTCGTCGAGCTGCTCGGCCAGCGGGATCAGCTCGGGGTACGCGGTGGTGATCTCCACGCCGGAGCGGGCGTACAGGTGCTTGTCGCCGTGGGAGACGTCGGCGAGCGCCCGGACCCCGTCCCACTTGAACTCGTACGCCCAGCCGGCACCGGCCGGGAGCTGCCCGGTCATCGCGAGCATCGGCTTCAACGGCGCGCCGGGCACCTCCTGACTGTAGTTGCACCCGGAAGCACGTGCGTACCGTTCGATCGTTTGCGATCCTGGTCAGAACCGGGGAGAGGAGCGCGGGATGCGGGCGATCTGGAAAGGAGCGGTGTCGTTCGGCCTGGTGTCGATCGGGGTGAAGGTCTACTCGGCCACCGAGGAGAAGGACATCCGCTTCCACCAGGTGCACCGCGACGACGGCGGCCGCATCCGCTACAAGCGCACCTGCTCCGTCTGTGGCGAGGAGGTCAGCTACGACGACATCGCCAAGGGGTACGACATCGGCGGCGGCGAGATGGTCATCCTCACCGACGAGGACTTCGCCGACCTGCCGCTGACCACCTCGAAGGCGATCGACGTGCTGGAGTTCGTACCCGCCGAGCAGGTCGACCCGATCCTCTACAACAAGGCGTACTTCCTGGAGCCGGAGAGCTCGGCCACCAAGCCGTACGTGCTGCTGCGCGACGCGCTGGCCGACTCGGAGCGGGTGGCGATCGTCAAGGTGGCCCTGCGCCAGCGGGAGCAGCTGGCCACCCTGCGGGTACGCGAGGGCGTGCTGCTGCTCAACACGATGCTCTGGCCGGACGAGGTGCGTACCCCGGATTTCGGTTTCCTGGACGAGGACCTGAAGGTCCGCCCCCCGGAGCTGGCGATGGCCAGCTCGCTGATCGACTCGATGGCCGGCGAGTTCGAACCGGACGCCTTCACCGACGACTACCGGGCGGCGTTGCAGGAGGTCATCGACGCCAAGATCGAGGGCCGCGAGGTGGTCCAGCCGGAGGAGGAAGAGGCCGCGCCGGCCGCCGCGGTGGACCTGATGGCCGCGCTGAAGGCGTCGGTGGAGCGGGCTCGGGTCGCCCGGGGGGAGGCACCCGCGGGCGGGGCGGCCGAGCCGACCCCGATCACCTCGGCCCGGTCGGCGCAGCAGGCGGCCAAGGCGACGAAGAAGGCGCCGGCGAAGAAGGCGGCCGAGAAGAAGGCCCCGGCGAAGAAGGCCGAGCCGGCGAGGAGAGCCGCCGCCAAGAAGGCCGAGCCGGCGAAGAAGGCGGCGGCCAAGAAGACCGCGGAGAAGAAGGCCGCCAAGGCCCCCGCGAAGAAGGCCGCCGAGAAGAAGGCGGCCTCCTCCCGCAAGACCGCCTGAACCCGGCGCAGGTGTTAGGAGGGGCCCCTTTTACTACCGCAGGCGTTAACAAGGGGCCCCTCCTTTCACCTCTTACTTGCCGCCGCCGGCGCGGAAGGCCACCCAGGCGTCGCTCATCCGGTCCGCCTGCCCGGGGGTGAACATGTTCATGCAGGAGTCCTGCGTGTAGTCCATGAAGTTGTGGATCGGGTCCAGCCCGGGCGCGGTGCAGCTGTCCGCGCCCTCCGGGCAGTTGAACTGCGGCGCCGCCTCGCGCGGAGTGTCCGCGACGTAGTCGCCGGAGGCGGAGCACCCGTGCGCGAAGGTGTGCTCCAGCATCAGCCAGTGCCCGACCTCGTGAGTCAGCGTGTCGCCCAGGGCGTACTTGCCCGCCGTGCCGCCCGGCATCGACTCGTCCAGCATCACCACGCCGTCGATGTAGTCCCGGCCGTTGTTGTAGTCCTTCGGGAAGTACGCCCAGCCGAGGAGCCCACCGCCGATGTTCGCCGCGTAGACGTTCAGGGTGCGGGCGTCGCCGGTGTACAGCGCCTTCTTCATGTCGCGCTCGTTCTTGCCCGGCTCGACCGTGTACCAGTCGCTGTTGACCGTCCAGGTGGTGTCGACGAGCGAGAAGCGGAACGGCGTGTCGGAGGCATCCGCCGCCGTACGGCCCCCGAACGAGTCATTGAGCACCGTGATCTGCGCCGCGATCATGGTGTTCCACCGGTTCGTCTCGGCTTCGGTCAGCGGGTGGTCGGAGATCATGTGGAAGACCGTGGGCACGGTGACGCTGCCGTCGGGCAGGCGGGGCGAATCCTTGATCACGCCGTAGGCTTTCGCCTCGTTCTTCGGGTACAGCTCCGGCTCCTGCCCCCGGGAGCCCTCCCTCACCCGCGCCGCGCTGTGCCCCTCGGCACCCGGCTCACAGGCCGCGACACCGGGGGAGGCGGCCCCGGGCGCCGCCGTGGCGAACGCGGCGGAGGCGCCACCGCCGGCCAGGAACGTCGCGGCGGTGGCGGTCAGGACCGCCAGTTGAAACGTGGATCTTCTGCGCATCGTTGCACCTCTCACGGATGGGGGATGGCCGCAGAGCGGAATGGAGATCAGGGCGACAAGGTCATCGACCGTCGTTCCGGTATCAGAACACGCGATTGGCGCCGACAACAGCCCCAAGAGGGCTGAGCTGTCCGGAACTCCACCGGCCGTAGGAGCACGGGCGGCGTCGGTGCGGGTACCGTGTGCGCTGGCCTCGGCAGCGGCCGCCGGGCCGTACCCACCCATCAGCAGGGGAGTCGACGTGAGCGAGCGCGTGGAGAACCGTTCGGCGGGCCAGAGCCCGGGTACGAAGGCGGAGCGGCGGCTGGCCGCGCAGCTGGCGGCGAAGAAGGCCGCCGAGGCGAAGCGCCGCCGGCAGTCGATGCTGGGTGCGTTCGTGGGTGTCCTCGCGGTCGCCGCGCTGATCGGCGGCATCATCTGGCTGAACCAGGACGACGACAAGCAGGCCACCGCCGGCTCCTCGCCCAGCGCCACCACCGAGCCCAACGCCGCCCCCACCGCCCCGCCCGCCCAGCAGCTGCCCGAGGGGATCGACCCGGCGCTGAAGACCAAGCCGCAGGTCGGCCCGGGCACCGGCGAGCTGAAGAAGCTCAACGTCACCACCCTGGTCAAGGGCACCGGCCCGGCGATCAAGGCCGGCCAGCAGATCACTATCAACTACGTGGGCGTGTCGTACAAGGACGGCCAGCAGTTCGACTCCTCCTGGGACCGGGGCCAGCCGTACACCACCCCGATCGGCGTCGGGAGGCTCATCCAGGGCTGGGACCAGGGCCTGGTCGGCGTGCCGGTGGGCAGCCGGGTGCAGCTCGACATCCCGGGCAACCTGGCGTACGGCGAGAACGGGGAGCTCGGGGGTCCGCCCGGGGCGCTGCGCTTCGTCGTTGACGTACTTGCCGCGCAGTAGGTCACAGCAGGCTTCCTTCCGGTCACCCTGCGGCAGTAGGTTCGGATCAACCGTGGGCGGTCCATCGGTCCGCGGCGACCTGCCCAACGACGCGGAGGTGCACGTGGCGGCGCTGGACGACCCCGGGCTGGCCCGGCTGATGTGGACACACTTCGAGCCGGTCCACGCGGTGACCTACTTCCACCCCCGGGCCCGGGCCGCGTACGAGGCCGTCGGGTTGCGGGGTTACTGGCGTGGCTACTTCGCCGGCCGGACCGCCCCGCTCGGGCCGGTCGCCGCACCGATGGTGGTGGCCGCGTTCTACAGCTTCGCGCCGGCCATGGTGGCCCGGGCGCTGCCCTCGGTGTGGCGGCTGGCCACCCCGGAGGAGGCGCTGCGGGCCCGACTCACCGGTGCCGTGCAGGCGCTCGCCGAGTTCACCTACGAGCTGCCCGAGGCGCACCTGGTCGAGGCGGCGGACCTGCTGGAGGAGGCGGCCGGGCGGGTCGAGACGGCCGGCCGGGTGCTCGGCGCGGCCAACGCCGCGCTGCCCCGGGGCGACTATCCGCTGGCCCGGCTCTGGCAGGCCGCCACCACGCTGCGCGAGCACCGGGGCGACGGCCACGTCGGGGCGCTGGTCACCACCGGGCTGGACCCGGTCGAGGTGGTGGCCTGGCGGTGCCGGGTCGACCAGTCCCGCGAGTTCCACCAGATGGCCCGGGGCTGGACCGACGCGGAGTGGGCCGCCGCCGAGGAGCGCCTGGTCGAGAAGGGCTGGCTGACCGCGGACCGGACGCCGACGGAGCACGGCGCCGAGGCGTTCCGGGCCGTCGAGGAGGCCACCGACCGAGCCGCCATCGGCCCGTGGCGGGCGCTGGGCGCGGAGCGTACGGCGCGGCTGCGCGAGCTGCTCGAACCGATCACCAGCCGCTGCCGCACGATCATCCCGCCGCAGAGCCCGATCGGCCTGCCCGCCCAGCGCACCGCCGCCCACCAGGACGCGCCCGCCCCGGCCCGCTGACCGGCGCCGTCCGGCGGGCGATCGGCGTGCTCACCCCGGAGCTGGTGCCGCGGCTCGGCCGAAGCCGCTGAACGACTTGCTTCTGACGCCGCGTCAGGTCCTAGCGTCGGTTCCTGTCACCGCAGAGGGCGGTGATGCGAGAGGGAGTGGGACGTGGCGTCCACCTGGCGGATCGGCGAGCTGTGCCGGCGTACCGGGCTCACCGTCCGGACCCTGCACGGAGCACGGCGGCCCGACGCCGGAGCTGATCGACTACGTGCGGCGCTCGGTCGCGGCGGGCTGACCTGCGAGGGTGGGCCGGTCCCGGAAACGGGCCCGGCCCAACCCATCGTCCCGTTGTCGCCGGTATGTCCCGCAGCACCACCACTCCTGCCGGCCACCGCCGGGTTGTACGTTTTCCGGGGCGAGTCGGATCGGCATGACCGGGGAACGGCCGGGTAGCGCAGGTGTCGGCGGTGAAGGGATGGCGATGAAGGCGATCGTGTACGAACGCAACGGGGACGCCTCGGTGCTCCAGCAGGTCGAGCGCCCGATCCCGGCGCCAGGACCCGGCGAGGTGCTGGTGCGGATGGCCGTCTCGGGGGTGAACCCGACCGACTGGAAGGCCCGCGGCCAGTGGCCGTTGCCGGCCGGCTGGCAGATCCCCGGGCAGGACGGCGCCGGGGTGATCGAGGCGGTCGGCGAGGGCGTCGACCAGATCCTGATCGGCGCGCGGGTGTGGCTCTGGGAGGCCGCCTGGCAGCGCCCCTGGGGCACCGCCGCCGAGTACACGGTGGTGCCGGTCCGGCACGCGGTCCGCCTCGGTTCGGCCTCCTTCGACCTGGGCGCCTGCCTCGGCATCCCCTTCCTGACCGCGCACCGCTGCCTGACCGCCGGCGAGTTCATGCCGGACAAGCTGCACGCCGGCGCGCTGAGCGACCACGTGGTGCTGGTGCAGGGCGGCGCGGGCGCGGTGGGCAACGCGGCGGTCCAGCTCGCCCGCTGGGCCGACGCCTGCGTGATCACCACGGTCAGCAGCCCGGAGAAGGCGCAGCTCGCGGCGGCGGCCGGGGCCAACTACGTGATCAACTATCGCGAGCAGGACGTGGTCGAGGAGGTCCGCAAGATCGCGCCCGACGGGGTGCACACGATCGTCGAGGTCTCCGCGGCCCGCAACGCCGCCACCGACGTGCAGATCCTGCGCAACGGGGGCGCGGTCTGCGTGTACGCCGACGACGGCGGCTCCGAGGTGGCCCTGCCGATCCGGCCGCTGATGGTGCCGAACGCCCGCTGGCAGTTCGTGCTGATCTACACGGCACCGAAGGCGGCCAAGGCGCAGGCGGTGACCGACGTGGCGGCGGCGGTGACCCAGGGCGCGATCCGGGTGGGCGCGGAGGCGGGGCTGCCACTGCACTACTACCCCATGTCTGCGGCCCAGGCGGCGCACAAGGCGGTGGAGGACGGGGCGGTCGGCAAGGTGCTCATCGCCACGTCCGAGGCGTGACCACGCGAAACGGATTTTCCCGACACCAGGACAGAGGCGAACAAGTTTCGCGACAATAGCGGTGCGGGTCACCCCGTATGGACGGGCGGCCCCGGCGCGGTGCGAACGCCGGGGCCGCCCTCTGGGGAGGGAGGTTCGTTCCGGGGAACATGCCCCTACCCGTGCAGGCGACGGTACGCCGGAAAGTGTTACGACGCGGTCGGTTCGCGCACCTCCAAGCAGGCAAAACCGGACAGGTTAGTGGCGCCCGTCACATTCAGGGAACCCTCGGAACGCCCGATCCGGCTGAGGATGCTGCGTAGATTGTCCGGGTGAGCATCTCGTGGGCCGACTCGTACGTGGGACAGCTACGCGCCCTGGCCGGTGACCGCACCCTGATGTTCGTCGGGGCCCGTGCGGTGGTCCGGGACAACGCCGCCCGGGTGTTGTTGATCCAGCGCTCGGACAACGGCCAGTGGGCGATGCCGGCCGGCGCCATGGAGCTGGGCGAGTCGATCGCCGACTGCGCCGTCCGGGAGGTACGCGAGGAGACCGGCCTACGTGCCCTGCGGGTCAGCGCGTTCGCCCTCTACACCGGCCCCGACCGCACCCACACCAACATGTACGGCCACACGTACCAGATCTTCACCACCGCGTTCCGGGTCGACGAGTGGGACGGGGACCTGCTCCGGATGACCGACGAGACCATCGACGCCGGCTTCTTCCACCGGGAGGAACTGCCCGCCCCGCTCTCCGCCAGCGTCGCCGAGACCCTCGCCGACCTGGACGTCTTCGAACAGACCAACCGGCTGATCCTCAAGTAGTCCCGCCCTCACGCCCACTCAGAGCATCGTCTGCGACTTCGACTCCATGTCGGAGGCGGCCTCCTCCTTCGACTCCTTGGTCAGCGGCTTGCCGCCGGCTGCGGCGGCCTTCCCGCCGAGCGGGTCCGCGCCGCCGGTCGCGCCGTGTGGGCCGGTGCCCCGCAGTTGCTGGTTCGGCAGGGCCAGGGTGACCAGCACCGCAAGGATGGCGATCAACCCGGTGGTCAGGAAGACCAGGTGCAGCGACTCGACGAACGCGGCCTGGATCGCGGACCGGACCGGGGTGGGCAGGGCGAGGATGGTCGCCGGTTCGTTGATCGAGATCCTGGTGCCGCCACGGGCCGCCACCGCCGCCTGCTCAGCCGGCGGAAGCTGCGCGATCGCGGCCGGTAGCCGGCTGGCGAGCTGGCTGGTGAGCTGCGTCGACAACACCGCGCCGAGGATCGCCACGCCGAACGAGCCGCCCAGCGAGCGGAAGAAGGTCGCCGACGAGGTGCCGGCGCCCAGGTCCCGCGGGTCCACCGCGTTCTGCACCGCCAGGATCAGCGACTGCATGCACAGGCCCAGCCCGACACCGATCACCACCATGTAACCGAAGGCCGCCCAGATCGAGGTGGCCACCTGGAGCTGCCGGAAGAGCAGCATGCCGGCAACCAGCACCGCCGAGCCGACCACCGGGAACCACTTGTAGCGCCCGATCCGGCTCATCGCCCGGCCGGCCAGCACCGAGGTGACGATGATGCCGGCCATCATCGGCAGCATCAGCAGACCGCTGCGGGTCGGCGAGGCGCCCTTGACGATCTGGAGGTAGAGCGGGATGAAGATGATCGACCCAAACATCACCAGACCGAGCACGAAGCCCGCCGTGTTGGCCAGCGTGAACGTGCCGCTACGGAACAGCCGCAGCGGCAGGATCGGCTCGCTCACCCGGGCCTCCTGGAGGACGAAGAGCACGCCCAGCACCGCCCCGGTCACGAACAGCCCGATGATCACGCCGGAGCCCCAGGCGTACTGGGTGCCGCCCCAGCTCAGCGCCAGCAGCAGGCTGCTCACCCCGGCGACCAGCAGTGCCGCCCCGACCCAGTCGATGGCGTGCTGGCGCCGCTGGAACGGGACCAACCGCATGACGTGGTAACACACCACGATGGCCAGGATCGCCAACGGCACGTTGATGTAGAAGATCCACCGCCAGTTGGTCTGCGCGAAGTAGCCGCCGACCAGCGGGCCGGCCACCGACGACAGGCCGAAGACCGCGCCGAAGAGTCCCTGGTAGCGGCCGCGTTCCCGGGGACTGACCACGTCCGAGATGATGGTGAAGGCCAGCGTCATCAGGCCACCGGCGCCCAACCCCTGCACGCCCCGGGTGATGATCAGCTGGGTCATGTTCTGCGACAGGCCGGCCAGCAGCGAGCCGACCAGGAACGTGCCGATCGAGAAGAGGAACACCGGGCGACGCCCGCGCAGGTCGGCCATCTTGCCGTAGAGCGGGGTCGAGGCGGTGGAGGCGAGCAGATACGCGGTGACCACCCACGAGTAGTGGTTGATTCCGCCCAGCTGGCCGACGATGGTCGGCAACGCCGTACCGACGATGGTCTGGTCCAGCGCCGCCAGCAGCATCCCGGTCATCAGACCGAACATCAACAGACGGATCTGGCGGGCGTGCAGCACGGGACGATCGTGGGCTTGGGCAGTCATTACGCCCGCTTTCCCGCCTCCCGCAGAACATGCCACCGAATCGCGACCCGCCGCGGACAGGTTTGGCCGGACCGGCGTGGGGGACCCGGGAAAGCATGGCAGGAGCAGCGGAAGAACGCCGGCTTGCCACCGTCGTGGAGAGCTGGCAGGGGCGTCCCGTGCTGGTCGTCGGCGACGCCATGCTGGACGAGTGGCGGTTCGCGGAGTCCGAGCGGCTCTGCCGTGAGGCCCCCGCACCCGTCCTCACCCTGCGCCGGCGCATCTCGGCGGCCGGCGGCGCGGCGAACACCGCCGTCAACGTCGCCGCCCTCGGCGGGCGGGCCGTGCTGGTCGCCCCGGTCGGCGCCGACGCGGCCGGCGACGAACTGCACGACTGCCTGGACCGTGCCGGCGTCTGGGACCGTACGGTCAACCAGCACGGCCGACCGACCCCGGTGAAACGACGAATGCTCGCCGGCAACCAGATCCTGCTCCGCGAGGACTCCGGCGAGCCGGACGACGCCCTCGACGACGACGGGGTGGCCCGCCTGCTCACCGCGCTGCACTGCGCGACCGAGGAGCTGCGGGCCGCCTCCGGCGGACAGCCGCTCACCCTGGTCGTCTGCGACTACGGCCTGGGCGCGCTGCCGAGGGCCCTCCGCGCCTGGCTGGTCGCCAACCGGGACCGCTACGCCACGGTGGCGCTCGACGCGCACGACCTGGCCGACTGGCGCGGACTCAATCCCACCGTGGTGACCCCGAGCTTCGCCGAGGCGACCCGGTTGCTGGCCCGCGCGGCGGCCGGCTTCGGTGGCGGGAACCGTACCTCGGTGCGGGCCGCCACCGCTGGTGACCTGCACCTGGATCCGGCCGAACCGACCGACGGCCCGTCCGAGCTGGTTGTCGGCGCGGCACCGGGCGGGGCCGGCGAGCGGGCTCCGGGCACCCCGCACCCGACCTCCGGCGCGCCGTCCGCCGACGGGCCCGGCACGCCGCCGACCGAGGGGCCCGGCCCGGTCACCGGGCCGACGGGTGAGCCGACCCCCGGCGAGGACCGGGTCGCGCTCACCGGGGACGGGCTCAGCGTCACCGGCACCGGCGTCACCGTCAACGCCGTCGCCGGCGAGGGCGTCGACCGGGCGGTGCTGGCCGAGTCGCGCCTGGCCGAGCTGCACGCGCACACCGGCGCCGACGTGGTGGCGGTGACCCTGGACACCGAGGGCGCGGTCGTCGGTGGGGCCGACGGCGTACGCCGGCGCAGCCACAGCACCCCGGTCCCGGCCAGCCACGCGGTGGGCGCGGGTGACGCGTACCTGGCGGCGATGACGCTGGCGCTGGCGGCGGAGGCGAGCCTGCCGACCGCCGCCCAGCTCGCCCAGCTCGCCGCCACCATCACCGTCTCCGACACCGGCACCTGCGTCTGCCGGCGGGAGGACCTGCTCGACGCGCTCGGCGCCGGGGCGGACGAGGCCGGCCACTCGACGCTGATCGGCACGGACGAACTGGCCGCGCTCGTCGCGGAGCAGCGCCGGGCCGGCCGGTCGATCGTCTTCACCAACGGCTGCTTCGACGTGCTGCACCCGGGGCACGTCCGCTACCTGACCCAGGCCCGCGCGCTCGGCGACCTGCTGATCGTGGCGGTCAACTCCGACGGCAGCGTACGCCGGCTCAAAGGGACGGACCGGCCGGTCAACCCGGTCGAGGACCGGACCGCCCTGCTCGCCGCGCTGGAGTGCGTCGACCACGTGGTGGTCTTCGAGGAGGACTCGCCGGCGAAGCTGATCGAGGCGGTGCGCCCCGACGTGTACGTCAAGGGCGGCGACTACCCGCCGGAGATGGTGCCCGAGGCGCCGCTGGTGCGCCGGCTCGGCGGGCAGGTCCGCACCCTCGGGTACGTGCCGGACCGCTCCACCTCGGCGATCATCGACCGGATCCGGGCGCAGTCGGTCGCCCCCACGGTCGGCGAGGGGACGGGCAGACCCACGTGAACCGGCCGCTGGACCTGGGCAGCCCGGAACGGTTCCGCCGTCCCCGGCAGCTCGACGTGCTGATCCCCACCCGCAACCGCCCGGCCGAACTGGCGGTCACCCTCTCCGGACTGGCCGCCCAGGAGGGCGTACCCGACTTCGGGGTGGTGGTCAGCGACCAGTCCGACGGCGATCCGGCGTACGTCCACCCGGCGGCGGCCACCATGGTCCGGGCGCTGCGCCACCGGGGCCATCCGGTGCTGCTGACCCGGCGGTTGCCCCGGCGTGGGCTGGCCGAGCACCGGGCGTACCTGCTGGACCGGTCGGCGGCCCGGTACGTGCTCTGTCTGGACGACGACGTCTGGCTGGAACCGGGCACGCTGTCCCGGCTGGCCACCGCGATCGCGGAGCTGGGCTGCGGGTTCGTCGGCAACGCGGTGCACGGCCTCTCCTACCTCGACGACGTACGCCCCGAGACGCACGTCCACTACGAGGAGTGGGACGGCCCACCCGTACCCGAGCGGATCCGTCCCGGCACCCCGCAGTGGCAGCGCGCCACCATCCACCCGGCGGCGAACCTGCTGCACGTCACCGCGAAGCTGCGGCTGCCGGCGGGCGCCTGGCGGGCGTACAAGGTTTCCTGGATCGGCGGGTGCGTGCTCTACGACCGGGCCAAGCTGGTCGACTCCGGCGGCTTCGAGTTCTGGCGCCGGTTGCAGGAGCGGCACCAGGGCGAGGACGTGGCCGCGCAGCTCGCGGTGCTGGAGCGCCACGGTGGCGCCGGGGTGCTGCCCAGCGGGGCGTACCACCTTGAGTCGCCGACCACGGTGACCGAACGGGAGGTGGAGGCGTGGGAGGTCGTCCTCGCCGGTCAGCCCGCCAGCAGCTCGCGGGCGGCCTCGACGACCTCGATCACCGGCACGTCGGCGACGAACGAGTCCCGGTGCGGGCAGTCGCCGTCGCCGGGCCGGTGCGGATAGATGCCCGGGGTGCAGTCGACGCCGCAGACCGGACAGTGCGTGGTCCAGGCGGCGATCGGGCGGTGCCGGGCCCGCAGCGGCGTCGCCCCGTTGATCAGGTTGCCGATCCAGTAGACGCCCACCGTCGGGGTGCCGACCGCGCCGGCCAGGTGCAGCGGCCCGGTGTCGTTGGAGACCACCAGTGCGCAGTCCGCGTAACAGGCGGCCAGCCCGCCGAGGCTGAGCGTGCCGACCTGCGGTCGGAGCGGTACCCCGGCCGCCGCGACCACCGCGTCGACCGTCCCCCGCTCGGCGGGGGTGCCGGTGACCAGCACCTCGTACCCGTCGCCGACCAACGCGCGGGCGACCTCTCCGAAACGCTCCGGCGGCCAGCGCCGCCGGGTGTCGGTGGCCCCCGGGTGCAGCGCAACCCGGGGACGCGTCGACTCGCCGAGCACCGCGCGGGCCTCGGCCCGGTCGGTCCCGGTGACGGCCAGGGCCGGGATGATCGTGGTGGCCGCCGCCCCGACCAGGGCCACCGCCTCCAGGTAGCGGATCACCTCGTGCTGGTAGTAGACGTACCTGATCCAGCGGTCCAGCGGCGGCGCGTCCTCGGCGCGCAGACCGGCGGTGACCCGCGCGCCGAGACCGGAGACCAGGGGGTTGGAGTTGGCTCCGCCGCCGTGCAGCTGCAACGCCAGGTCGAAGCGCTCCGCGCGGGCCGCCGCCAGGAAGTCCGCCAGCTCCGCCGGCGGCTCGTCCGGCCCGGCCTCGCGGATGCCGGGCGCGGCCGGCACCACCAGCACCCGGTCCACCGGGCCGGGGCGGTCGCGCCAGAGCGCCGCGTGCCACGGCGCACCGAGCAGCACGATCTCCGCCCCCGGGTACGCGGCCCGCAGCGCCGCCAGCGCCGGCAGGATGAAGATGAAGTCGCCGAGCGCGTTCGCCCGCAGCACGGCGATCCGCTCGACGTCGGATACCCGCTCGCCGACCGGGCCGAGCACGGACGGGCTGGCCACGGAACCTACGGCCGGTCGATCTCGTCGACCGTGGTGTCCGGGTGGTGCAACTCCCGGTCGGCGGCCGGATCGGCCAGCTTCCGCGTACCCGGGGCGGTGGCGCGGGGCCCGGCGCGGCCGACGGTGATGGTGCGCGGCGTGGGCCGGGCCGCCCGGGGCAGCCGCACCCGCAGCAGGCCGTGGTCCATCACCGCGTCGATCCGGTCCGGGTCCACCCGGGACGGCAGGTCCACCCGATACTCGAAGCCACGCGTCTCGACGCCGCCCGGGATGCCCTGGTCGGCGTTCACCTCGGCCTCCGAGCGGGCCCGTACGCACAGTTCCCGGTCGTCCACCTCGACGGCCACCTCCTCGGGTGCCACGCCGGGCAGCCGGACGACCACCTCCCAGCCGTCGGCCACCGCACCGACCTCGACCTCCGGTGGGCCGGACCGGCCCCCGACCAGCCGGCTCAGCTCGGACCGCAGGGACTGGAGCTCGCCCATCGGGTCCCAGCCCTGGTACCGGGCACGCCAGCTCCGGCCACCGCTCTGTTCGGTCATCGCACGTCTCCGATCCCTTGGGCCGCCGAGGAGGGCCGCAGCGAGCTGGGGGCGTCCAGGTCGGCCTCCCGGTCGACGCCGACGCCCAGCCGGTCCACCAGCTCACCGCCGAGCCAGGCGCTGATCCCGAGAATCGCCACGGCGACCACCTCGATGGCGATCAGGGCTCCCCCGGCGGCCCGGGAGTCGGCGTTCAACCGCACCGCCCAGACCGCGGCGAAGAGCAGGATCACCGCGAGATTCGCGGCGGCGTGGGTGAGCCCGACCCGCTTGGCGCGGGTGCCGGTCGGGAGGGCGAACAGGTCGACCGAGCCGGCCGCCGCGGCCAGCAGGCCGCCGACCAGGCCGACCGCGATGTTCCAGTACGCGGCCTCGGCCAGGTAGTCCGGCCCGCCGGCGGCGTCGACCACATCGAAGATCACCGCGGTGATCAGGAGCGCCACCGGGAACATCACCAGCATCGGGTGCAGCGGGTGACCCAGCACCTTCAGTCGGCTCTCCATCCGGCCTCCAACGGTCCGCGTCCGAGCGCTGCGGGTCAGCCGTACCCGCCGCTCCCGGGGGCAAAACTCGCGTTCGACGCGCTCACCTAGGCTGACGATGGCGGAAGCCGGCCAGTCGTGGGCCGGAATCACCGTCAACGTCAACGGACGGGGGAGGAAGTCGTGACGACGGAGATCACCTCACCGGAGGAACTGCGCGAGCTGCTGGGCACGCCCAACCGTCGGTCGCTCGACAAGGAACGCACGGTGCTGCACGCCCGGGACCGGGAGTGGCTGGCCGCGTCGCCGTTCTGCCTGGTCGCCACGGCCGGCGCGGACGGCAGCTGCGACGTCTCGCCGAAGGGCGACCCGCCCGGCTTCACCCAGGTGCTGGACGAGGCGACCATCGCCATCCCGGAGCGGCCCGGCAACCGGCGGGCCGACGGCTACCGCAACATCCTGGCCAACCCGCGCGTCGGGCTGATCTACCTGATTCCCGGCCGCACCGACACGCTGCGCATCAACGGTCGGGCCCGGCTGGTGCGGGACGCTCCGTACTTCGCCGACATGGTGGTCCGGGGGCACCGGCCGGTGCTGGCCGTCGAGGTGGCCATCGAGCAGATCTTCTACCACTGCGCGAAGGCGTTCCTCCGCTCCGAGCTGTGGCAGCCGGAGACCTGGCGACCGGAGGTCCTGCCGACCCGGGCCCGGCTGGTGAAGGAGGTGGAGGCCCCGGCGGACAACCTCGCCGACCTCGAACGCCACTACGGCCCGGACTACGTGAAGACCATCTACGAGCCGGTGCCGCAGTGATCCGTGGTGGTCAGCCGCCCTGGCGGGCGAACGGGTTCCGGCCCGAGGCGGCCAGGTAGAGCGGAAAGAACACCACCCACAAGATCACACAGCCCAGGAACCACGCCTCCGGCGTCTCGATCCGCAGCGACCCGATCGCGACGGAGACCGGGCTTCCGCGCCGCAGTCGCTCCCTGGCGTCCGTGTAGACCCACGCATCCAGGGCGAGCACGACGAGCAGGACGAGGATCGCCACCGCGGGGGCAGGTACCGCTGTCATGTGCTGCTGCGCTTCCGTCGGCTGGGTCACGGGATGGCCCGGCAATCGTAGCTCCGCCGCGGCGACGAGCCCCCCAGACGACGGTTCCCCCGCCGCAGTCGCGACGGGGGAACCGATCGGAGGTGCCGACGAGATCAGGTGACCTTGAAGCTCTGCCGCGGGCTGAACCCGGCGGCGTGGTCGGTGTCGGCGGGCTTGTACACCCGGTAGCCGTAGGTGCCCTTGCTGGTCGGCTTGATGGAGAACGAGTAGGTGCTCGACGAGGAGAGCTTCTTGCTCGTGATGTTCTTCCACGTACCGTTGACCAGGCGCTGGAGGTAGACCGTCTGCCCCGCGTGCCTCGGCGAGACCGAGCCGGAGAGGGTCACGGTGCCGCCACGGCGGAACGAGGTCTTCGACAGTTTCGCGGTCACCGCCGTCGCCACGGTCACCGTCCGCAGGCTGCTGACGCTGCCCATGTACGTGGTGGAACCCCGGTACAGCCACTCGTAGGTGACGCCCTTGGCCGGCTTGTGGGTGTACGCGAGCGCGCCGTTGGTGCCGCTGGTCACGGTGGCGATCAGGACGAACGACGAGGCGCCCTTGTACTTGCCGTACAGCTGGACGGTCTGGCCGGCCAGGCCGGCCCCGGTGTCCTTGCGGGCCAGCTTGCCGGTAAGGGTCACCGCGCCGCCGTAGGTCAGCGCCGTGATCCTGCTGCCGACGGTCGCGGTGGTGCCGAGCAACTGGACCGTCGGGCCCGAGCTGTACCGGCCGGACCGGTCCCGCACCCACACCCGGAAGGTGTAGGAGGACCCGGCGACCAGGTTGGACGCGGTGGCCGACCTGCCGGCGCCCGCGTACACCGCGATCCCGCTGGTGACCGAGGACGGTGCGGTGGTGCCGGCGGCGGCCCGGACGATGACCTGGTCCAGGTCGTTGATGTTCGGCAGGGTCCAGCTCAGCGTGGCCACCCGGTAGCCGCCGACCGCCTTGAGACCGCCGACCGCCGGCGGCGCGAGGTCCTCGGTACGGAAGGTGGTGGTGAACGCCTCCGCCTGGGCGGCGCGCGCGCTGTCCTTGAGCCCGCTCACGACGATCCGGTACGGGGTGTTGTCCTGTAGCGCCGCGGTCGGGGCCAGGGTCACCTTGTTGCCGCTGACCGAGACGTCCGTGGCCACGGCCGCACCGGTAACGCCGTTGACCAGGCGCACGGTGGACGAGGTCACCGTGGCCGGGTCCACGTCCCGGGCGAAGGTGACCGTCGGCTTCGCCGCGACCGCCACGCCGGTGGCGAAGTCGGCCGGCGACGCGTCCCGCACCCAGCGCTGCTCGCCCACCGGGCTCGGCTGCGCGCCGTTGTACGCCACGACCAGCCCGGCGTTGTAGTTGGCGGTGACGACGTCGATCTTCTTGTCGCCGTCGAGGTCGCCGAGGGCCAGGCCCTGGAGGTGGGTGTGCGTGGCGTACGGCATGGCGGAGACGCCCGGCGTTCCGAGCGAACCGTTCGCCTGCTGCGGAAGGACGCTGACCGAGGTGCTGTGCACCGTGACCACGTCGTTCCGGCCGTCGCCGTTCACGTCGGCGGCCTCGACCGTCTCGGGCAGGTCGCCCGACGGGGTCAGCTGGGGGGCGTCCAGGCCGCCGCCCGCGTTCTGCCGCAGGACGGCGACGTTCGCGGCCGGCGTGTTCAGGTACAGCGTGGCGATCACGTCGGCGCGGCCGTCACCGGAGACGTCGGCGACCTCGATTCCGCCGATCCTGGTGGCGGAGCCGGCCGGGTGGTCGGTGCGGTTCCAGCCGGCATCGGTTTGGTGCCAGACCCGGACGGACGTGCCGGAGAACCCGACCACGTCGTTGCGGCCGTCACCGTCGAGGTCACCGATCTCCAGCTCACCGCTGCTCTCGGCCGCGATGGCCGAGACGGTGAAGGTGTGGTCCGCCTCCTGGGTCAGCAGTTTCACTCCGTCGCTGGTGACCACCAGGTCGGTGTCGCCGTCACCGTCCATGTCGGCGGCGGCGAGGGCCGAGCTGTTGGCGGTGCCGGCGAGCGTGCCGGTCGACTCCAGCGTGCCCGTGTCGGTCTGCCGGAAGATCTCCACACCGGCGCTGCTGGTGACGGCCACGTCCTGCCGGCCATCGCCGTTGACGTCGAGCACGGCGAGGGCCGCCGAGTCCCCGTACGCCAGCCCGGTGGCGTACTTGACCGGCGCGGCCAGGGTCCCGTCCGGCTGCTGCGCGTAGACGAAGAGCTTGTAGTCGTTGGCCTCGTCGAAGTAGAAGCCGGTGGCCATGACCACGTCGTTGCGGCCGTCGCCCGTCACGTCACCGATGGCCACGGTCTGCGGCGACGAGCCGGTCGCCTTCGCCTGGTACGGCCCGAACATCGGCGCGGTGGTGCTGGCCAGGGTCAGGGTGTAGGGCCGGGTGTCGGCGGATCCGTTGTAGTTGCGCACCGAGACGTAGTAGGTACCGGCGGCCACCTTGGCGGAGACCTTCTCCGAATCGCCGACGGTGCCCGCGTCGGACACGCCGACCAGGCGCAGGTTGCCGTCGTAGACGGCGAGGACCGGGTCGAGGTTCTGGTACCAGTCCGGGTTGTACCCGGCCGGCTTCACCGTCACGTTGATGGCCTTGAGGCCGTCAGTGCTGAACTTGTACCAGTCGACATCACCCTCAGCGCCGATGGTGCCGGTGATCGACGCGCCGAGCGCGGTGGCCCGGGCCGGCACGTCGTTCGGCTCGTTGGCGCCGAGCGAGGGGGCCGGGAACTCCGCCGCCCGGACAGCGCCGACCGAGGCGTACGCGTCGAGGATCCCGTAGCCGTAGTACGGGTCGATGCCGCGCGGCCCGGCGTCCCGAGCCTTCGTGCGGATCTGGGAGAGGACCTGCGCCGGGGTCAGCGTCGGGTACACCGTCCGGACCAGCGCGGCGGTGCCGGAGACGATCGGGGCGGAGAAGGAGGTGCCGTCGGCGATGTAGTAATCCGATCCGAGACCGGTGGAGACGATGTTGGCGCCGGGCGCGGCGACGTCGATCCAGTCACCGTACGAGCTGAAGTCGGTGAGTCGGCCGGCCTCGTCGGTCGCGGCGACCGAGATCACCTCGGGGTAGGCCGCGGGATACTGCGTCTCGCCGTCGCCCTCGTTGCCGGCGGCGGCCACCACCACCGCGCCCTTGCCGGTCGCATAGGTGATCGCGTCGTGCAGGGCGGTGTTGTCGCCCGGACCGCTGAGCGACATGTTGATGATCTTGGCGCCATGGTCGGCGGCCCAGATGACGCCCCGGGCGATGTCCGAGTCGTACCCGTAGCCTCGGGCGTCGAGCACCTTGATCGGCATCACGCGAGCGGTCCAGGCGGCACCCGCCACGCCGATACCGTTGTTGGTGTTGGCCGCCGCGACGCCCGCCACCATCGTGCCGTGGCCGTTGTCGTCAGCCGCCGAGGCACCCGGCCTGATCGCGTTGTAACCGGCCACGGTCCGACCGGCCAGGTCGGGGTGTGCCGTGTTCACACCGGTGTCGACCACCGCGATGATCTGACTGGTGGAGCCCTTGGTGCGGTCCCACGCCTGGGGCAGCCGGACGGTGTTCAGATAGGACTGGTCCCCGTAGACGTACCCCGGGTCGTTCGGCTTGGCGCTGGCCGTGCGCCGGTAGTCGAGGCTGACGCCGGCGACCGCCGGGTCACTACGCAGGCTGCGCAGCAGATCGGCGGCCGGGGCATCGCCGTGCACCTTGACCCAGCGGGTCCCGCTGACCGCGGAGGTGCCCTTGATGCCACGTCCGGAAAGGACCTTGTCCTTCGCCGACTTCGAGGCGTCGGGCTTGAACCGGACGAGAACGGCGCGCGGGTCGAAGTCGCGTTCCGCCAGGTCACGCGAGCGTTCTGGCCGCGGCAACCGCTTGGCGCTGAACTGGTGGTCGGGCGACTGGGCAGCGCGCGCCGGCTGCACGCCGGGGACGAGCGCCCCGGTGACGGCCAGTACGAGCGCAGCCACCGCCGAACGGCGGAGTGCCATGTGATCCCCCGTGGGTCGAATCGATCAGAGCACCGCAGGCAGGAGAAGAGATTGCGGGCGGTCGAAGTGTCGCAGAGGCGGGCCCGTTGGCGCCACCGCCAAACGGGCGACCCCATCGAGCCCCCTGGCTACGCCCCGGCGGTGGCCGCCGCACCCGTCGCCATCGCGCGACGCGGGCCGCCGGCGGCGGCGTGACCGACCTCGGGAAACGGCGAAGCCCAGGCCGTTGACCTGGGCTTCTGCACCGAGCCGCCTGACGGAATCGAACCGTCGACCTACGCATTACGAGTGCGTCGCTCTAGCCGACTGAGCTAAGGCGGCAACGATCGCCAAGTGTACGGCACATCCCGCCGAGATCCGAACGGGATCCCTGATCCGCACGACGATCCGGACATCGGGGCGGATTCAGTACGTCCGTGGGAGGGCGTTCATGTTCGGGCACGACTACCCTGCGGCGGGTGAGCGAGGATCACGTACCGCCGCAGCAGCCGATCCCCGAGGCGCACCCCGGCGAGCGCGCCAACCGCCGGCCGCGCAGTCTGGACCCGCTGGAGCTGGGCTTCACCCCGCGCAAACCGGTCCCCTGGCTCGCGCCGCTGCTGTTGATCAGCACCGGGCTGCGTACCCTGCTGGCGATGCTGTTCGGCGCGTACCTGGACAAGCGGGAGCTGCAGAACGCGTTCGGCGACGGGACGTTCCGGCAGGTCGGGCCGGACGGCGGGCTCTGGCTGGACTACGTGGCCGACCTGGGCGACGGCTTCGACGCGACGTACTCGGTGGCGTACCTGCTCGCCCAGCCGGAGCTGACGGTCGACGGGCACCGGCTGCCCCGGGCGCAGACCCTGGTGATGGGGGGCGACCAGGTCTACCCGTCGGCCGCCTACGCGGCGTACGAGGACCGGTGCAAGGGGCCGTATCAGGCCGCGCTGCCGGTGCCGCCGCCCGAACAGCCGACGATCTTCGCGGTCCCGGGCAACCACGACTGGTACGACGGCCTGACCGCCTTCCTGCGGCTGTTCGTCCGGTCCCGGGACCGGAACTTCGCCGGCTGGGCCACCGGCCAGTCCCGGTCGTACTTCGCGACGGAACTGCCTGCCGGCTGGTGGCTGCTCGGCCTCGACGACCAGTCCGGGTCGTACCTGGACGACCCGCAGCTCGCCTACTTCGACGAGGTCGCCCGGAAGCTCACCCCCGGGTCGAAGGTGATCCTGGCGGTGCCGGCGCCGACCTGGGTCAAGGCCGCCGACCACCCCACCGCGTACGACTCGATCGACTACTTCATCCGTACGATAATCGCCCCCACCGGGGCCCAGGTGCGGCTGTTGATCTCCGGCGACCTGCACCACTACGCCCGCTACACCGGCCCGGAGCGGCAGCTCATCACCTGCGGGGGCGGCGGTGCCTACCTCTACCCCACGCACACCCTGCCGGAGCGGCTGGAGGTGCCGCCGCGCGACACGCTGTCCCGCCGCGCCAGCCGCACCCGCGAGTACGACCTGGCGGCCCGCTTCCCGGAGAAGACCCGCTCGCGGCGCTACGGCTGGGGGATCTTCGCCCGACTGCCGCTCCGCAACCCGGGGTTCACCACCCTGCTGGGCATCCTGCACACGCTGCTGATGCTGGCCATGGCCGGGGTCACGACGCACCGGGCGGGCGCCACCGAGCAGCGGCTGTTGAGCGTACCGCTGGTGATCATGTTCCTGGTGACCATGCTGAGCGCGGTGTTCTTCGCGAAACCGCCCGGCGCCGAGGGGAAACGGCATGCCCGGCACTGGATCCTCGGCGTCTCGCACGGGCTGGGCCATGTCGCGCTGGCCGCCGCGGGCACCTGGCTCTGGCTGGCGCTGCCCTTCTACGACTGGCCGTGGCCGTTGCCGTTGGCCGCGGCGGCGGTGCTGTACGGGCCGGTGATCGGCCTGGTCGCCAGCCAGCTCGTGGCGCTGTATCTGCTGGTGGCCGGGGCGTTCGGGGTGAACGTCAACGAGCTCTTCGCCGGCCAGGGCATCGAGGACTCGAAGGCGTTCCTTCGGATCCGCATCGATCCGGACGGCACGCTGACGATCTACCCGATCGCACTGGACCGGGTCTCGCACGCCTGGCAGCTCAACCCCGACCAGTCCCCCACCGCCTCCTGGCTGACCCCCCAGCGCCCCCTGCACCCCCGCCTGGCCGAACCCCCCATCGTCCTCCGCTGACCACCCAGCCAATGTTGATCAAGGAGAATGCGTCGCCGCCGCAGCGATTCCCGACGCAAACTCCTTGATCAACGCGGAGATCGGGGTCAGCGGGTGTAGTGGCTGTCGTGGGCCTGGCGGGGGGCGCAGACGGAGGCTCGGCTGCACGAGCAGCGAGAACCGTCGGCGTCCAGGCGTACGGTGACCGAATCCCTCGGGACGCTGTGGCCGACGACCTTGCCCTCTCCCTCCGGGCTGGACACCCGGCTGCCGATCGACGGGGCGGACTCCTGGAACCGCTGGTACAGCGGGTGCTCGTACTTGAGGCAGCACATCAGCCGGCCGCACGCGCCGGAGATGCGCAGCGGGTTGAGCGGCAGGTCCTGGTCCTTGGCCATCCGGATGGTCACCGGCTCGAAGTCGTTCAGGAAGGTGGCGCAGCACAGGTCCCGGCCACAGGAGCCGATCCCGCCCTGCACCCGCGCCGAGTCACGGGCCGAGAGCTGCCGCAGCTCCACCCGACAGTGCAGGGTGGCACCCAGGTCGCGGACGAGCGAGCGGAAGTCGACCCGGTGCGGCGCGGTGAAGTAGATCGTGGTGCGGTCGCTGCCGGTCTCCGGCGTGGCGAACACGTGGTCGACGGCCACCACCTTCATCGGCAGCCCGTGCTCGCGGATCAGCCGCTTGGCGGCGACCTTGGCGTCGGCCTTACGCCGGCGTAGCAGCTCGTCGCGGCGCAGGTCCTCCTCCTGGGCCAGCCCGGCCAGCCGGGGGAAGCCGGCCGTGTCCTCGTCCACCCACTGGGCGGCCCACACGCACTCGGCCACCTCTGGCCCCTCGTCGGTGGGCACCAGCACCTTGTCGCCCACCTGCGGGCGCAACTCGCCCGGATCGAGGTAGTAGAGGCGCCCGTACCGGTTGAAACTGACCGCGCAGAGCATGCCCATGCCCACCACCCTACGACCCCGACGCGGTTCCGGCCCGCCCCCGTCGCCGCCCGGTCACCCGGCGCAGCGATCCATGACTGTCGACTCGACCGAACCGCACCCACCCCCTCGTGCCGAAGATCCTCGCCCGGACGGCTGAAACATCGGCCAGCCGGACGACAAACGACGGCGCACCGCGTTGAGTGGAAGCAGACCTGCGGGGGGTGCAGGGGATAACCACGGCGCCGCTGGCCGAGTTGCCGGCGGCGCCGTGGCGCGTGGGCCCGCGTCAGCCGATCCGCATGGTCGAGTTGGCCGCCCGGACGCCGGTCGGCCGCTCCCGCCACGTCGCCTCCGCCAGACTCGGCGCCCACTGGCGCTGTAGCGTCTCCGCGCCGTCGTACGCCACGCCGAGCGCGCCCAGCACCCGGGTGGCGATCTCCGCCGCCGCGAGCGCCCCAGCACGATCGTCGCCGCCCACCCTGGTGGCCGCGTGCACGGTGACCGCCTCGGCCGAGCGCAGCACGTCGGCCAGCGCCCGAGCCAGGGCGAGCCGGCTCCCCTCCACCCAGTCGGCCAGCGCGTCGGCGTATCCGGCGGTCGACTCCAGGCGCCCGACCAGGCTCTCCGGCCCCTCGTCCAGGTGGCGGAGCAGGGTGGTGCGGGCCTCGTCGTACGCCGAGGCGGCCGGCCCGGACCAGGCGACCGGATCGGCGAGCATCGTGCAGGCGTCGTCGTACCCCCGGATCAGCCGGCGCACGGCGTGGCCGGCGTCGGCCAGCGGCGCTGGATGCAGGTCGAGGAACTCGCGTACCGCCGCGCCGGGGAGCACCTGCATGCGGCGCAGCAGCGGCCAGAGCCGGTGCCCCTCGGGCGCGCCGGTGGCGAGCAGCGCGTCGACCCGGGCGAGCAGGTCGAGGCCCGGCTCGGCGAGGCGGTCCAGGGCGTCCATCACGCCTCCCGGGCGAGCCGGCGACGGACGGACTCGTCGGTGCTCGCGTATCGGTCGGCGGCGTCGCGCAGAGCGGATGCGGCGGCGGCCAGCCGGGTCGCGGCGGCGTGGGCTTCCCGGGCCCGGTCGCCGGTGGCGACGGTCCACTGCCGGTGCAGGGCGCGGCCGACCTCGCCGGGGCGGCCCTCGGCGTGCGTGCCGAAGGCGGGGTGCGGCGGGTCGGTGGCGGTCACCATGCGGGACACGGATTCGAGGGTGGCGCTGGCCTCCTCAAGGCGGGCGGCCAGCACGCGCAGCGTCTCCATGTCAGGCTCCCGCCAGCGGCCGGTACGCCGCGAAGGTCTCGTTGTGCAGCTTCTCCCGGGCCCATTGGGCGGCGTCGGCGGCGGCGCTGACCGCGGCCCGCACCGAGCCGGCGACGTCCCGGGGGCTGCGCTGGTGCAGCGGCGCGAGGAAGCGGACGTCGGTGATCCGCCCACCAGCGGTCACCGCCACCTCGACGAGCCCGTCGGGCGAGCGGACGGTGACCTCGACCGCGTCGACCGCCTGGTCGAACTCGGCCTGCAGGGTCTCGATGCGCCGGTAGCGCCGCACCGCCTCCTCGATCCAGGCCTCGTCGATCTCCCCCCGCGGCATGGGCGGACTCCTCCCGGCTGATCATCACTGAGCGTGCCGCCACCGTCACCGCGGCACCAGGGACCGTACCGCACGTCAATCGCGCCTGTCGATGCCCTGTGGACAACGCCGGAAAGGGCCCTCTAGCCCTTCCAGAGCGCGAGCATCATCGCCTCCACCGCGATCCGCGGTTTGACGTTCGCCTCGATCGCCACCCGGCACTCCAGCACGGCCTCCAGCCGGCGCAGCGCCCCCTCGGCGTCCCACTTCCGCGCGCCGGCCTCGGCCATCGCGGCGGTGTCGGTGTGCACCGGAGCGACCGGCGCCCGCAGCGCGCTCACCAACGCGTCCCGGTAGAAGCCGGCGAGGTCGACCAGCGCCCGGTCGAGGGCATCCCGCTGGGCCCGGGTGGCCCGCGACTTCTGCCGCTTCTCCAGGTCCTTGAGCTGGCCGGCGGCACCACGCATCGCCCCGGCCGCGCCCCGGCCGGTGCCGCCCGCGCCGAGCGCGGTCTGCAACGCGGCCCGCTCCGCCTCGTCGATCTCGGCGACCGACGCCGCCGCCTCCGCCTCGGCCGCCTCGATCAGCGCGGAGGCCGCGTCGAACGCCGCGCCCACCCCGGTCAGCCGGCGCGGCACGGCGAGCACCGCGTCGCGGCGCTGCCGGGCCTCCGGGTCGCGGGCCAGCCGCCGGGCCCGACCCACGTGCCCCTGGGCGGCCGCCGCGGCCCACTCGGCCACGTCGGGCGCGACCCCGTCCCGGCGTACGAGCACCTCGGCGACAGCGCCCGCCGGCGGCTGCCGCAGCGGTACGATCCGGCACCGCGACCGGATCGTCACCGAGACGTCGTCCGGGTGCGTGGACGGGGCGCAGAGCAGGAAGACCGTACGCGGTGGCGGCTCCTCGATCGCCTTGAGCAGGGCGTTGCCGGCCGCCTCGGTGAGCCGGTCGGCGTCGGAGATGATGACGACCTGCCAGCGCCCGCCGGACGGCGTGCTGGCCGCCCGGAGCACCAGCGCGCGCATCTCGCCGACACCGATGGAGAGCCCTTCGGGCACCACCAGCCGGACGTCGGCGTGGGTGCCGGCCATCGTGGTGTGGCAGCCGGGACACTCGCCACAGCCGGTGCCGTGCTCGCACTGCAACGCGGCGGCGAAGGCCCTCGCGGCCACGGACCGTCCGGAGCCGGGCGGCCCGGTGAAGATCCAGGCGTGGGTCATCCCCGCCCCGGGGCCGCCCGCCGGCGCGGCCGTCTCCGCCGATCCGTCCGGCTGCGCCGGCTCCACCGTTCCCGGCTCGGCGGTCACCCCGGCCGGACCGGTCGCCGGCTCGACGTCGAACTCCTCGGCGAGCGCGTCGAGTTCGTCGTAGGAGTCGCCGGACGTGGCACCCGCCGCCGGCCCGGCGACGCGGGTCGCGGGCGCGGTGGCGGCACGCAGCAGGGCGGCGGCCGATGCGGCGGCGCGACGCAGCGTCGCCACCGCCTCGTCCTGCCCGACCAGGTCGGCGAAGACGTCCGGCATCAGGTGCGGCGCTCCATGGCCACCAGCTCCGCCTCGGATAACTCGGGCTGGACCGTGGTGTCCGGGCCGTGGGCCGGCCGCGGGTGCACGATGCCGGCCGGGTCGGCCAGGAACTCCCGCACCCGGCGGGCGACCGCCTCGGCGATCTCCTCGGCCGGCCGGGCGGCGTCGAGCACCAGGTAACGCTTGGGGTCGGCGGCGGCCAGGTCGAGGAAGGCGTACCGGACCCGCTCGTGGAACGCGATCGACTCGGCCTCCAGCCGGTCGGTGCCCTGGCTGCGGGACTCGACCCGGCTCAGGCCGGTGCGCGGGTCGACGTCGAGGAGCACCACCAGGTCGGGCTTGAGCCCGCCGGTGGCCCACGAGGAGAGCCAGGAGACCTCCTCCGCCGGCAGCGTACGACCGGCCCCCTGGTAGGCCAGGGACGAGTCGACGTACCGGTCGCTGATCACCACCGCGCCCCGGACCAGCGCCGGCCGGACCACGGTGGCGACATGGTGCGCCCGGTCGGCGGCGTAGAGCAGCGCCTCGGCGCGCGGCGACGGGGCCTCGGCCCCCTCGGTCTCCAGCACCAGCGCGCGGATCCGCTCACCGACGGCGGTGGCCCCGGGCTCGCGGGTGACCACGACGTCCCGCCCCTGGCCGCGCAGCCGCTCGGCGAGCGCGGCGAGCTGGGTGGACTTGCCGGCGCCCTCGCCGCCCTCGAAGACCACGAAGAGGCCGCTGGAGGCGAAGGGCTCGGCCGGCATCAGCGGGCGGCCCCGGATCGAGCCCCACAGGTCGGCGAGGACCGGCACGCCCTTCTTGTCGTCCATCTGGCCGAACGCGCTGATCCCGGCAAAGATGCCGGCGACGCCCGCGGCGAGCAGCAGCAGCCGGGTCGAGGAGACCGAGATGCCCAGGTCGGCGATGGATAGCTGGCGCGAGCCGCCGACCCCGACCAGGATGCTGCTCAGCGCGATGGCCAGGATCAGCACCAGCCGGGTGCCGATCTGCACCACCGCGAAGACCCGGCCGCGTACCTCGTCGGCGACCTCGCCGCCGAGCAGGGTGGTGCCGGCCAGGAAGGCCATGCCGGCCCCCGCGCCGACCAGGATCGCGCCGAGGATCGCCATGGAGAGGTGGATCGCGAAGGCGAGCACCAGCACCGAGGCGCTGGCCAGCACGATGCTCATGCCGAACCAGCGCCGCCGGGACATGTCCCGCACGATCATCGGGCCGGCCCCGATGCCGATCGCCAGGCCGATGAAGATCGCGCCGAAGAGCAGGAAGAACGCGGCGTCGCCGGCGCCGAGCGAGGCGGCGAAGAACTTGGCCGTGCCGACCACGATGCCGCCGCCGGCGAACGCGCCGAAGATGCCGAGCACCAGACCACGGACCAGCGGAGTCTGGCCGATGAACCGCCAGCCCTCGGTGAACTGGCGCACCATGCCCTGCTCGGTGGACTCGCGCTCGCCGGTCCGGACCTGGCTGATCTCCCTGATCCCGACGGCGACCACGATGGCGGTGGCCAGCCGGGAGAACGAGTTGACCCAGAGCGCGAGCTGGGCCGGCTCGGCCCAGCTCGGCATGCTGCCCCCGGCCAGCCCCCGCACGCTGCGGTCGAGCACCGCGGCGACGAGCGCGGCGGCGATCGGGGTGAGCCCGTACGTGGTGATCAGGGTGAGCTGGTTGGCCGTCTCCAGCCGGGCGCGCGGGATCAGGTTGGGGACCGCGGCCTCCTTGGCCGGGAGCCACATCAGGGTGACCGTCTCGATCAGGAAGGTCGCGATCGCGGCCCAGGTGACGACGAGCCCGCCGCTGGCGCCGGTGAGCGCGTACAGCGGGATGGAGGCGAAGAGCACGAAGCGCAGGAGGTCACAGATGACCATCGTCCAGCGCCGGTCGAAGCGGTCGGCGAAGACGCCGGCGACCGGGCCGAGCAGCAGGGCGGGGAGCAGCCGGATCGCGATCACCGTGCCGAACGCCGCGCCCTTGGCGGTGTCGCCGGAGACCTGGGCGGCGGCGAAGACGGAGGTGGCGAGCAGGCCGAGCCAGTCACCGAAGGACGCGACGCCGAGCACGATCCACAGCCGGCGGAACGGCCGGATACGCAGCACCGAGCGGATGGCGGCGGCCCCGGACCGGTCGGCCTGAGCCGCGGGTGGCGACACGCCGGGCGACTCGCCGTTCTTCTGGCTTTCGATGGCCGTACCTCCACGTGCCGGCCCAGAGCTGGGCATCCCCGGTGGAACACTTTAGTCGTGGGCGGGACGCACTCCCCCCGCGACATTCGCCTGCTTGCCGAGCCTAGGCCGCCGGCACCATCGACCGCAGCCCGGACAGACGCGAGGGTATTTCGCATTACCCCCCAGACAGTTAGCGTGCAGACGTGGCCACCGATCCTGACGAACTTCGCGATCGACTCGATCGCGCGACCGCACACCTCGACCCGCCGTACGCCGTGGTCGATCTCGCCGCCTTCGATGCCAACGCGGACGCGCTGGTCAGCCGCGCCGCCGGCAAGCCGCTCCGGGTCGCCAGCAAGTCGGTCCGCGCCCGGGAACTGCTGAGCCGGGTGCTGGCCCGACCCGGCTGGCGGGGCGTGATGGCGTTCACCCTGCCCGAGGCGATCTGGCTGGCGCGTACCGGCGTCAGCGACGACGTGCTGGTGGCGTATCCCACGGCCAACCGGGGAGCGCTCGCCGAACTGGCCGCCGATCCGGCGCTCGCCGCCGCGGTGACCCTGATGGTCGACGATCCCGGCCAGCTCGACCTGGTCGACGCGGTGTGCCCGCCCGGGGGCCGGCCGGCGCTGCGGATCTGCCTCGACCTGGACGCCTCCTGGCGGCCCCTGGGCGGACGGGTGCACCTGGGCGTCCGCCGCTCCCCGGTGCACAGCGCCCGGGCGGCCGGCACGTTCGCCGCCGCCGTCGCCACCCGGCCGGGCTTCCGGCTGGTCGGCCTGATGTCGTACGAGGCGCAGATCGCCGGGCTCGGCGACGCGCCACCCGGGCAGCAGGTACGCGGCGCGGCGATCCGGGCCGCCCAGCGCCGCTCGTACCGGGAACTGCTGGACCGGCGGGCGGCGGCGGTCGCCGCGGTACGCGAGCACGCCGACCTGGAGTTCGTCAACGGCGGCGGCACCGGCAGCGTGGCCGCCACCAGCGCCGATCCCGCGGTCACCGAGGTCACCGCGGGATCGGGCCTGTACGGGCCGACGCTGTTCGACGCGTACCGGGCCTGGCGCCCCACCCCGGCGGCGTTCTTCGCCTGCGCCGTGGTCCGCCGGCCGGCGCCCGGACTGGCCACCGTGCTCGGCGGCGGCTGGATCGCCTCGGGCGCGGCCGGGGAGAGCCGGCTGCCGCGCCCGTGGCTGCCGGCGGGCCTGAAGCTGCTCGGGGCCGAGGGCGCCGGCGAGGTGCAGACCCCCCTCGTCGGTGCGGCCGCGACCACCCTGCGGGTCGGCGACCGGGTCTGGTTCCGCCATGCCAAGGCCGGCGAGCTGTGCGAACGGGTGAACGAGCTGCACCTGGTCGACGGCGACGAGGTGGTCGGCACCGCGCCCAGCTACCGGGGCGAGGGCCACGCGTTCCTCTAGGCACGCGTTCCGCCGGGCGGAAAGGGTGACGGCGGGTCCCGGCGTACCTCGGGAACCCGCCGCTGCCCGTCCCGCACGGCTGCCGCACCCCCCGGGCGCCGCACGGTGTCACGCCGCCGGCGCTGGGCCGGCCGCGTCCGGCTCAGCCCGGCTGGGCCGCCTCCGTCCGGGCGTCGAGCTGCCGGTGCAGGTACTCCCGGACCAGCGCCCTCGCCTCGACCTGCACCCGCTCGTCGCCCTCCGGCCGACGCCGGAACGCCAGCTTGATCAGGGCGTCGGCCGCCTCCACCGCGACCTCCAGATGGAACCGGAAGTCGGGTACGCCGTCCAGGCCGAACCGCTCGGTGAGCAGCCGGGCGAGCTGGTCGGCGATCACGCCGTTGTTGTCCCGCTGCTCGTCGAGCAGGTGCAGGTCAACCACGTCGCCGAAGTGCAGGGTACGGAACCCCGGGACGGTGCGGTGCATCGTGATGTACTCGTCGATTGCCGCGTCAACGCCGTCCCACCAGTCGCTCAGGTCGTCGGAGGCGAACCGCTCGTCGAGCCGCTGGAGGTAGGACTCCAGCGTACGCAGGGTCAACGCCTGCACGATCGCCCGCTTGTCCGGAAAGAACTGATAGACCGAGCCGATCGCGACCTCGGCGCGCTCGGCCAGCAGGGTGGTGGTCAACCCCTCGTACCCCACCTCGTCGACGAGCTCGGCGCAGGCGTCCAGCATCCGCTGGACCCGCGCGACACTTCGACCCTGCACCGGTACGCGGCGCAGCGGCCCGGTCGTGGCGGCTGGTGTGGACACTCGGCGCCACCCCCCTTCGACGGATGAACCTATCTACACGTCACCAGACTGTGACTACCGGTACAACGAGCGGGCCCCGCTTGCGGTATTTACCAGGCACAACGTTCCTGATATGAATTCAGTTCTTATTCACGTCTAGGAGCGTCCATGTCCGGTACGCCAGCCGCCTGGTCCAACTGGGCCGGCAACCAGCACAGCACCGCCGCTCTTGTGACGCACCCCCGGACCGTCGCCGAGGTCGTCGATGCGGTCGGCGCCGCAGCCGGCGCTGGCCGGACCATCCGGGCGGTGGGCAGCGGTCACTCGTTCACCGGGGCCGCCCTGACCGACGGACACCGGCTCGATCTGTCCGATCTGGACACCGGGGTCACCGTCGACGCCGCCCGCCGGCTGGTCACCGTACCGGCCGGGATGACCCTGCACGCCCTCAACGAGTTGCTCGCCACCCACGGCCTGGCCCTACCCAACCTCGGCGACATCGACGCGCAGACCGTGGCCGGCGCGCTCTCCACCGGCACCCACGGCACCGGCGCGCGGCTCGGCTGCCTCTCCACCTTCGTCACGGCGCTGACCCTGGTCACCGGCACCGGCGAGGTGCTGCACTGCTCCGCGGAGGCGCACCGCGACGTCTTCGCCGCCGCCCGGGTCGGGCTCGGCGCGGTCGGGGTGCTGGTCGAGGTCACGCTGCGCTGCGTCGACGCCTTCGTGCTCCGCGCGCACGAGCGGCCGGCGGCGCTGGACGCGGTGTTGGCCGACCTGCCGTCGCTGGTCGGCGAGCACGACCACGTCGAGTTCTACTGGTTCCCGTACACGACCCGGGTGCAGGTCAAGACCAACGACCGGGTGGACGCCGACGACCGGCCGCTGCCCCGCTGGCGGGGTTGGCTGGACGACGAGTTCCTCGCCAACAGCGTCTTCGCCGGGGCCTGCCGGCTGGGCCGGGCCGTGCCGGCGCTCGCCCCGGGGATCAGCGCGGTCTCCGCCCGGGCGCTCACCGAACGCACCTACACCGGCCGCTCCGACCTGGTCTTCTGCACCCCGCGCCGGGTCCGCTTCGTGGAGATGGAGTACGCCCTGCCCCGTGCCGTCCTGCCGGCCGCGCTCGACGCGCTCCGGCGGATCGTGGACGGGCTGCCGTTCAAGGTGCTCTTCCCGGTCGAGGTGCGGTTCACCGCCGCCGACGACATCTGGCTCTCCCACGGATACGGGCGGGACTCGGTCTACCTCGCCATCCACCAGTACGTGGGCATGCCCTTCGAGCCGTACTTCCGCGCCTTCGAGGAGGTGGCGACGGAACTGGGCGGTCGGCCGCACTGGGGCAAGCTGCACTACCGGGACGCGGCGTCGCTTGCCACCGCGTACCCGAAGTTCGCCGACTTCCTCACCGTCCGCGACCGCCTGGACCCCGACCGCCTGTTCACCAACCCCTACCTGGCCCGAGTCCTCGGCGCCTGACCACGACCCCCGAATCTTGGTACGTGTCCGCCCCGCGGAGGGCAGGCACGTACCAAGATCTCTTGGGTTCCTTACTTCTTCTTCGCCGTGGTTGCCTTTTTGGCCGGTGTCTTCTTGGCAGGGGTGGCCTTCTTGGCCGGTGCGGCCTTCTTCGCCGCTGCCTTCTTCTTCGGAGCCGGACCCTTCGCGCGCTTCTCGGCGAGCATCTCGGAGGCCTCCTCGATGGTCAGCGCCTCCGGGGTCTGCCCGCGCCGCAGCGACGCGTTGGTCTCCCCGTCGGTGACGTACGGCCCGAACCGGCCGTCCTTGATGACCAGCGGCTTCTCGGTCAGCGGATCGGCGCCCATCTCCCGCAACGGCGGCGCGGCGGCCCGACGCTGGCGGGTCTTCGGGGCGGCCAGCAGGGCGAGCGCCTCGTCCAGCGTGACGGTGAACATCTTCTCTTCCGAGTCCAGCGAGCGGAACTCGTCACCGCGCTTGACGTACGGGCCGTAGCGGCCGTTGTTGGCGAACACCTCGGCCCCGTCCGGGGCCACCCCCACCAGCCGGGGCAGGCTGAGCAGCTTGAGCGCCTCGTCGAAGGTGAGCGTGTCCGGCGACTGCGAGCGCAGCAGCGAGGATTTACGCTCCCCGCTGGCCACGTACGGGCCGAACCGGCCGGACTTGAGCACGATCGGCTCGCCGGTGGCCGGGTCGTCGCCGAGCTTGCGCTCGCCCCCACCGCCGAGGAACAGCTCGTGCACCTTCTCCGGGGTCAGCTCGTCGGGCGCGAGGCCCTCCGGGATCGGCGCGCGGTCGCCGTGGGCGCCGCCCTCCTCGCCCTCACCGGTCGGCGCGGTCGGCTCGCCCGGCAGCGCCCGCTGGAGGTACGGCCCGTACCGGCCGACCCGGACCACGACCTCGCGCCCCTCCTCGTCGGTGAAGAGCGGAATCGAGTTGACGCTGCGCGCGTCGATGTCGCTGAGGTTCTCGGTGACCAGCTTCTTGAGCCCGCCGGCGTGGGCGATGGCCTGGTCGCCGGTGCCGTTGGCGCTGCCGAAGTAGAACGAGGTGAGGAAGTCCACCGCCGCGTGGTCGCCGCCGGCGATCTCGTCCAGCTCGTTCTCCATGCTGGCCGTGAAGTCGTAGTCGATCAGGCGCGGGTAGTGCCGCTCCAGCAGCCCGATCACCGCGAACGCCAGGAACGACGGGATCATCGCCTGGCCGCGCTTGACGACATAGCCGCGGTCCTGGATGGTCTGCATGATCGACGCGTACGTCGACGGGCGGCCGATGCCCAGCTCTTCGAGCGCCTTGACCAGCGACGCCTCGGTGTAGCGGGCGGGCGGCTGGGTGTGGTGGCCCTGCGCGGCCAACTCCTCGGCGGTCAGCGGCTGGTCCTTGACCAGGGTGGGCAGCCGCCGCTCGGCGTCCTCGGCCTCGGCGTTCTCGTCGTCGCTCGACTCGACGTACGCGCGCAGGAAGCCCGGGTCGGTGATGGTCTTGCCGGTCGCGCCGAAGTCGGCCTCCTCCTGCGCGGAGGAGAGCGCCCGGATCCGCACCGACACGCTGGAGCCGACCGCGTCGGTCATCTGCGAGGCGATGGTGCGCCGCCAGATCAGCTCGTAGAGCTTGAACTCCTCGGCGGACAGCTCCTTGGCCACCTCGCCCGGGGTGCGGAAGTTGTCCCCCGCCGGGCGGATCGCCTCGTGCGCCTCCTGCGCGTTCTTCACCTTGCCGGTGTAGCGGCGCGGCTCCGGCGGCACGCTGCGCTCGCCGTACAGCTCGACGATCTGCCGACGGGCCGCCGCGATGGCGGTCTCCGACAGGTTCACCGAGTCGGTACGCATGTAGGTGATGTAGCCGTTCTCGTAGAGCCGCTGCGCGGTGCGCATCGTCTGCTGCGACGAGAACCGCAGCTTGCGGGCCGCCTCCTGCTGGAGCGTGGAGGTGATGAACGGCGCGTACGGGCGGCGGCGGTAGGGCTTCTCCTCGACCCGGGTGACCGTGAACGGGCGGCCCTCCAGGCGTGCCGCCAGCCCCCGGGCCCCGCCCTCGTCGAGGTGGACCACGCCCGCACCGGCCTTCACCCGGCCGGTGGTCGGTTCGAAGTCCTTGCCGGTGGCGATCCGGTCGCCGTTCAACGCGATCAGGGTGGCGTTGAACGCCCGCGGGCCGTCGCCCGGGTTCGCCACCGTGAGGCTGGCCAGGATGTCCCAGTATTCGGCGGTGCGGAAGGCCATCCGCTGGCGCTCCCGCTCGACCACGATCCGGGTCGCCACGGACTGCACCCGGCCCGCCGAGAGCTTCGGCATGACCTTCTTCCACAGCACCGGGGAGACCTCGTAGCCGTACAGCCGGTCGAGGATGCGCCGGGCCTCCTGGGCGTCGACCAGGTCCCGGTCGATCTCCCGCGGGTTGGCCACCGCGGCCTGGATGGCCGGCTTGGTGATCTCGTGGAACACCATCCGCTTGACCGGCACCTTGGGCTTGAGCGTCTCCACCAGGTGCCAGGCGATCGCCTCGCCCTCGCGGTCCTCGTCCGTCGCCAGGAAGATCTCGTCGACCTCCTTGGCCAGCTTGGTCAGCTTGCTGATCTGCTGCTTCCGGTCGGCGGAGACCACGTAGAGGGCGTGGAAGCCGTTGTCGACGTCCACGCCGAGCCGCGCCCACGGCTCACCCTTGTACTTGGCCGGCACGTCGGCCGCGTTGCGGGGCAGGTCCCGAACGTGGCCGAAGCTGGCCTCCACGACGTACCCCGGGCCGAGGTAGCCCGAGATCGTCTTGGCCTTCGCCGGTGACTCGACGATGACCAGACGGGTGGTTCCAGCGTTGCTCGGCACGTCTCTCCCCGACCTCACTCCTGCGTTCGGCCCGTGCCCGGGCCGTCTTGCCCACTGCCCGTTTCGGGCATGGTCATACCAGCCGGACCACGGGTGGTCCGGATGTCCAACGTAACGCGCCGTCCGCGCTTTGGGTTTCGTGGGCGGCAAACGGTCCGGTTCGGGCGACTGCCGGGCCGGCTCGCGCGGCGACACCCGCCGAACGGCGTCACCGTACACCGTGGGTAGGGTGTCGAGCAGGTCACTGTGACGATCACTCACCCTCGGGCGAACCGACACCGCTCCGTTTTCCTGGGCAAACCGCCGAGCGGCGGTGTCCGGGATCGGACAGCCGGCGGGCTTGCGCTCAGGTCGGCGGCCGAGCCTCAGCCGGCGTCCGGCCACTCGGCGGCCGGCGCGGCGCGGGGCCGGTCACCCACCAGCTCGGCCAGCCGGGCCACCCGCCGCCGCCCGGCGATCCGGTACGCGGGCCCGCCCTCGTCCGGCTCGACGAACGCCGCCGGCAGCCCCACCGCGGCGAGCGCGACCCGCACCCGCGGCCAGCACTCCTCCTCCGCAGGACCGAGACCGAGCCGGAAACCCGCCGGGTCGGCCGAACCGGCGGCGGCCAGCCAGAGCCGCAGCCGACGCCCGTTGAGGTGGAAGCCGGCCGGGGGCCGCTTCGCCGCGCCGCGCAGCCAGGCCGTGGCGAGCGGCGCGAGCGTGGTGGCGTACGCGGTGCGGACCAGGTGCCGGCCGTCCTCGGTCGGCTCCCAGCTCGCCGCCACGCCCCGCGCGTCCAGCTCGGCCACCAGCACGTGCACCCGCCAGGCCGCCGCCACCACCACCGAGATCCGGGCGGTGCCGCCCATCCGGACCGCCTCCGCTGGGCCGGCGAGCAGGCCGGCCAGGTCCGCCAGGGCCGGGTCGGCCGCCTCCGTGGAGAACAGCGAGGGCTGGCGGATCGGGTTCGGGGATGGCGGCGTCAGCGACACTCCGGGACCTCGTCGAAGGCCTCTTTGAGCTCTGGCGAATTGAGCTTGCTGGTGTCCAGCGCGCTCGCGTCGTACTCCTTGTTGAGGGTGTCCACCGCGGCCCGCACCCCGTCGTAGAACGGGCCGGGCGAAGCGGTGTCCAGCTCTTCGATGGTGGCCCGGGCGCGACCGTACGCGTCGCGTACCTTGCTCAGCGAGGCGCGGAACCCGGCGGAGATCTCCTCGCCGTGGTCGGTCTCCGGCACACCGGCCTGCTCGACCTTGTGCCGGGCGGTCTCGCTGGCCCGCTCGGCCCCGGCGAAGAGCCGGACCAGGTTCTCCTTGGCCTGCGCGGGGGTGGTCTGCGCGGTCATCTGCTGTTGGGTGCTGCTGGTCAGCTTGTTGATCTCGGCGCGCCACGGGGTGAGCGCCTGGCAGACCGACGCGGCCCAGGCCCTGGGGCTGGGGCCGCCGCACCCGGCGAGGACGAGACCGAGCGTGGCCAGGACCACCGTGAGCTTTCCGGCGGTTGCCGCCCGGCGCGTACGCATGCGAAGCAGCGTACGGCCTCCCGGTGGAAGTGCCAGCGGTCAGGTTTCGGGCACCGGGCCGCCGAACGGGCCGGTTCCCGGCCGGCAGACACGCCGACCGGGAACCCTGACCGTCTCGCCGGGTTCAGGCGCCGACCGCCTCCACCCGCTCCTCCGGGCTGCCCGCGCCGGCGTCACCGGAATCGGCCATCGCGACGCCCTTACGCTTGCTGAACACCACGGCCACCACGATGACCAGCGCGGCCACCAGGGCGACCGTGACCCGCAGGCCGGTGTTCTTGTCCGCGCCCACGCTCCAGGCCACCACGGCCGGCGCGATCAGCAGCGAGACCAGGTTCATCACCTTGATCAGCGGGTTGATCGCCGGACCGGCGGTGTCCTTGAAGGGGTCGCCGACGGTGTCACCGATGACGGTGGCGGCGTGCGATTCGGAGCCCTTGCCGCCGTACGCGCCGTCCTCCACCAGCTTCTTGCCGTTGTCCCAGGCGCCGCCGGAGTTGGCCAGGAAGACCGCCATCAACGTGCCCGCCCCGATCGCGCCGGCCAGGTACGACGCCAGCGCACCCGGGCCGAGGCCGAAGCCGACCGCGATCGGCGCCATGATGGCCAGCAGACCGGGGGTCATCAGCTCGCGCTGCGCGTCCCGGGTGCAGATGTCGACGACCTTGCCGTACTCGGGGCGCTGGGTGCGGTCCATGATGCCGGGCAGCTCGCGGAACTGCCGGCGTACCTCCATCACAACTGCGCCGGCCGAGCGGGAGACCGCGTTGATGGCCAGGCCGGAGAAGAGGAAGACCACCGCCGCGCCGACGATCAGGCCGACCAGGTTGCGGGGGTTGGCCACGTTGAGCGCGTTGAGGATCTCGGCACCCACGTCGCCCACGCCCGCGTCCGAGTACGAGCTGCGCAGCGTGTCGGTGTACGAGCCGAACAGCGCGGTCGCGGCCAGCACCGCGGTGGCGATCGCGATGCCCTTGGTGATCGCCTTGGTGGTGTTGCCGACCGCGTCCAGCTCGGTCAGCGTCCGCGCGCCGTGCTCGTCGATGTCGCCGGACATCTCGGCCACGCCCTGCGCGTTGTCGGAGATCGGGCCGAAGGTGTCCATCGCGACGATCACGCCGACGGTGGTGAGCAGGCCGGTGCCGGCCAGCGCGACCGCGAACAGCGACAGGGTGATGGAGCTGCCGCCGAGCAGGAACGCGCCGAAGACGCCGGCACCGATCAGCAGCGCCGAGTAGACCGCCGACTCCAGGCCGACGCTGATGCCGGCGAGGATTACGGTGGCCGCGCCGGTCTGCGAGCTCTTGCCGATGTCCTGCACCGGGCGCCGGTTGGTCTCGGTGAAGTAGCCGGTGAGCGCCTGGATCGCGGCGGCCAGCACGATGCCGATCAGCACCGCGCCGATGGCCAGCCCGCGCGGGCCGAGCGGCGGCTCGCCGCCGGTGACGTTGAGCGTCTCGCGCCAGTTGTCGCCGAGCAGGTCCGCCCAGGTCGGCTTCAGGTAGCCGAACACGGCGATCGCCACCAGCACCGCGGACACCAGGGCGGACAGGTAGAAGGCCCGGTTGATCGCGGTCAGCCCGTTGCGGTCGGAGGCGCGCAGCCGGGTGATGAAGACCCCGACGATCGCCACCAGCACGCCGATCGTGGAGATGATCAGCGGCAGGACCAGGCCCTCGTTGCCGAACGCGGCCCGGCCCAGGATCAGCGCGGCGACCAGGGTGACCGCGTACGACTCGAAGAGGTCGGCGGCCATGCCGGCGCAGTCACCCACGTTGTCACCCACGTTGTCGGCGATGGTGGCCGCGTTACGCGGGTCGTCCTCCGGGATGCCCTGCTCGACCTTGCCGACCAGGTCGGCGCCGACGTCGGCGGCCTTGGTGAAGATGCCGCCGCCGACCCGCATGAACATGGCGAGCAGCGCGGCGCCGAAGCCGAAGCCCTCCAGCACGGTCGGGGCGTCACCCTTGTAGAGGAGGACGACCAGCGCGGCGCCGAAGAGACCGAGGCCGACGGTGAGGAAGCCGACCACGCCACCGGTCCGGAAGGCGATCTTCATGGCGCCCTCGCGCCCGCCTTCCCGTTCCCGGGCGGCGGCGGCGACCCGCAGGTTGGCGCGGGTGGCCAGCCACATACCGGCGCCGCCGATGAACGCGCTGAACCCGGCGCCCACCACGAAGAACGCCGACCGGCCGATCTTCACCAGGGTCTGGTTGCCGTCGGTGTCGTGCACCGGCAGCAGGAACAGCAGCACGACGGCGATGACCACGAAGATCGCCAGGGTGCGGAACTGCCGCAGCAGGTACGCCGAGGCGCCCTCCTGCACGGCCCCGGAGATCTCCTGCATGTTCTTGGTGCCCGTACCGGCTGCCAGCACCGCCCTGGTAAGGGTGGCGGCGAAGACGAGCGCCACCAGCGCGATGACCGCGGCGATGACGACGTAAGTCACGTTGGCTCCGGTAAGGGACAGAGCGCCGCCGTCGGCGGCCAAGGTCCCGGACATCTATGTCCTCCTGTACCGAACACTCGCGCCGATCCGTGGAGACGCACGAACCGACGCCTGGATGCGGACTCGCAAGCGCGCGCCAACCCACCCCGGCGGACCAGCGATGAACACCCATTCCCGCTGGCTGCGGGACGGATCACTTGCTGATAACCCGGGTACTGTAGCCCTCCGGCGTGTTGAGGGTCACACCGAGGGGCACCGTGTCCCGATGATCTACGTCGCTGTGCTATGCGAAAAAATCTGATATATGGCCGGGGCAGCACGACGAGGCCGCGTTCCCCGGGCGGGAACGCGGCCTGCGACAAGATCTCGGGTCAGTGGCCGGCCGGCCACACCATCCGGACCTCGGTGCCGACACCCTCGTCGACCGGGCGCACCTGGAGGTCCTCGACAAAACCGGCGAGCAGGGCGAAGCCTACCCCGGTGGTCAACGCATCCTCGCTGAGCGACTCCTTGGCCAGCTCGTCCGGGGGCAGGGCGGCGAGACCGATGCCCGCCTCGATCGGCGCCCGGTCCACCACCCGGACCGAGTACGCCCCGCTGTCGGACATCTCCACCAGCACCGGATCGGACAGCCCGTACTGCCGGTGCAGGGCGACCGCGCGGGTGCACGCCTCACCGATCGCCAGGCGCACCTCGTCAAGCAGGTCCTCGCGTACGCCGGCCCGCCGGGCCACCGCGACGCCGACCAGGCGTGCGGTGCGGACGTGCACCGGGGCCGGCGAGAAGGAGAGCTTGACCGTCGCCATCACGCGCCGGCGCCGGTCGGGTCGGCGCCGACCGCCGCATCAACCGTGGGATGCAGCGGGAAGACCTGGTCCAGCGCGGTGATCCGGAAGATCTTGAGTAGCGGCTCCTTGTCGCAGACCAGGGCGAAGGAGCCATCCGCCGAGCGGAGCCGCTTCAGTGCGCCGACCAGCACGCCGAGGCCGGTCGAATCGAGAAAATCCACCCGCCCCAGGTCGACCACGACCCGGCGAGCGCCGCCGTCGATCAGTTCGAGGAGCCGTTCCCGCAGGCGTGGCGCGGTGTACACGTCCACCTCACCGCCGACCTCGAGCACCGTGTGCTCCCCCACGGTGCGGGTCGCCAGCGACAGCTCCATCGGCCCCTCCTCGGTAAGCTCTCCTGGGCATCTAACCATCTCCGCCGGAATGCCCGTGTTCACCGGCCGAGGCACCCTTTTACCCAGGCCCCCCGCATTTCATCACCCCGATTCGCGTTTCCGAAGGTGCAGGACGTGACCATCGACGGCATCAGCTCGGCGAGTCCGCCGCCGCGCCACGGCCTGACGCCCTCGTCCGGCGCCGGGTCCCCGCGCAATGGCTCCGGGCAGCCGCCGGCCGAGCTGCTGCGTCGGCTGCGCGCCCGGCACGCCACCGACCCGGTCACCCACGTCGAGCGGGTGCCGGCCCGCGCCGGCACGCCGGCCCCTGGCCGGCGTGGGTCCCCGCGGAGCTGCGGGCGGCGTTCGCCCGGCGCGGGGTGGACGCCCCGTGGCGGCACCAGGCCGAGGCCGCCGAGCTGGCGTACGCCGGGCAGCACGTGGTGCTGGCCACCGGGACGGCGTCCGGCAAGTCGCTGGCGTACCAACTGCCGGCACTGGCCGCGCTGCTGGCCGACCCGCGCGCCACCGTGCTCTATCTGGCCCCGACCAAGGCGCTCGCCGCCGACCAGTTACGCGCCGTCGCCGAGCTGGAGCTCGACGGGGTACGCCCGGCCTGCTACGACGGGGACACCCCGCGCGCCGAGCGGGACTGGATCCGCCAGCACTCCCGGTTCGTGCTGACCAACCCGGACATGCTGCACCACGGCATCCTGCCCGGGCACGCCCAGTGGTCCGGGTTCCTGCGCCGGCTAACGTACGTGGTGGTCGACGAGTGCCACACCTACCGCGGCGTGTTCGGCTCACACGTGGCGCACGTGTTGCGCCGGCTACGCCGACAGTGCGCGAAGTACGGCGGCCGTACCCCCGCACAGGCGCTCACTCCCACACAGGCGCGCGGCGGCTCGCGCCGCGGCACCGGTGCGGTGCCCGCCGGCTCGCCGGTATTCGTGCTGGCCTCGGCGACGTCGGGCGACCCGGCGGCGGCGGCCGAACGGCTCACCGGCCTGCCGGTCGCGGCCGTCACCGAGGACACCTCGCCGCGGGGCGGGGTGACCTTCGCGCTGTGGGAGCCGCCGCTGCTGCCCCCCTCATCGGCGGTCGAGGAGATCGCGGACCTCGCTCCGGTCCGGCGGTCCGCGCTGCGGGAGACCGCCGACCTGCTCGCCGACAGCGTCGTCGAGGGGGTCCGCACGCTCGCCTTCGTCCGGTCCCGACGCGGCGCCGAGGTGGTCGCCGCGAACGCCCGACGGTCGCTGGACGAGGCGGTGCCCGGGCTGGGTGACCGGGTGGCCGCCTACCGGGGCGGCTACCTGCGGGAGGAGCGGCGCGAGCTGGAACGCGCGCTGCTGCGCGGCGACCTGCTGGGGCTCGCCTCCACCAACGCCCTCGAACTCGGCGTCGACCTGGTCGGGCTGGACACGGTCCTGATCTGCGGCTGGCCCGGCACCCGGGCGTCGCTCTGGCAGCAGGCGGGACGGGCCGGCCGGTCCGGCGACGAGGCCCTCGCGGTGCTCGTCGCCCGGGACGACCCGCTCGACACCTACCTGGTGCACCACCCGGAGGCGCTCTTCGGGCGGCCCGTCGAGGCGACCGTGCTCGACCCGGCCAACCCGTACGTGCTCGCCCCACAGCTCGCCTGCGCCGCATTCGAGGCCCCGCTCACCCCGGCCGACCTGGAGCTCTTCGGGGCGGGAGCGAAGGAGGCGGTCGACTCGCTGGTCGGGGCCGGCGCCCTGCGGCAACGGCCCACCGGCTGGTACTGGCGGCACCGGGAACGCCCCGAGGTCGATCTGCGCGGCGAGGACGGGGCACCGGTCTGCGTGGTCGAGGCGTCCACCGGACGGCTGCTCGGCACCGTCGACGGCGGCTCCTCGCACTTCCTCCTCCATCCCGGCGCGGTCCACCTGCACCAGGGCGTCTCGTACGTGGTCGACTCGCTCGACCTGGCCGACGGGTGCGCGCTGGTGCACGCCGAGGAGCCGGACTGGTCCACCCATGCCCGGGACGTCACCTCGCTGTCCGTGGCGTCGGTCCGGTCGTACGTGGACGCCGGGCCGGTCGGGCTCTTCCTCGGCGAGGTGGACGTGACCAGCCAGGTGGTGTCGTACCAGCGGCGGCGGATCGCCACCGGCGAGGTGATCGACACCCGGCCGCTGGACCTGCCCGCCCGCGAGCTGCGCACCGTCGCTGTCTGGTTCACCCTCTCCCCGGAGTCCCTGGCGCTCGCCGGGGTGGAGCCCGCCGACGTTTCGGGCGCCCTGCACGCCGCCGAGCACGCCGCGATCGGCCTGCTGCCGCTGATGGCGACCTGTGACCGGTGGGACATCGGCGGACTGTCGACCGCCGTGCACCCGGACACCGAGGCGCCCACCGTCTTCGTGTACGACGGCCACCCCGGCGGGGCGGGCTTCGCCGAGCGGGCGTACGGGACGGCGGCGGCGTGGCTGCGTGCCACCCGTGACGCGATCGCCGAGTGCGGCTGCGAGTCGGGATGCCCGTCCTGCGTCCAGTCCCCGAAGTGCGGCAACGGCAACAACCCGCTCTCCAAGGCCGGTGCGGTCCGGGTCCTCGACGTGGTGTTGGCCAACCTGGCCGCGGCCGACGGCTCCCCCGGAGCACCGGGGACGCCGGCGGGCAGCGATCTCACCTCGCCCGAGCCGGCGGTGTGACGGGATCTGGGGCGTACGCCGAGCACCGAACTGTGCGAAACTCCGGCGTTCGTCAATCGAAGGAGATCTTGTGCAGCTCGACACTTTGCAGACCCAGCACCAGTTCCTCATCCGCCAGCGGATCCGGATGATGGTCAACCAGTACGAGGTCCACTCGGTGGCGCCGGACGGCTCCGAGGGCGGACTGCTCGCGTTCGCGCAGCAGAAGCGGCTCGCGTTCAAGGAGCAGGTGACCATCTACACCGACGACTCCAAGCAGACCCCGCTGCTCGGCTTCAAGGCCCGCCAGCGGCTCGATCTCGGCGCCACGTACGACGTGACCGACCACTCCGGCACCCCGATCGGTCTGTTCCGCAAGGACTTCGCCCAGTCGCTGCTGCGCTCCACCTGGCACGTCGAGCAGGCCGGCCTGCCCGCGATCACCGGACAGGAGCGCAGCCTCCCGGTGGCGCTGCTGCGCCGGTTCGTCGACTCGCTCTCCTGGCTGCCCTACCACTTCGACTTCGTGGCCGGCGGCCAGCCGGTGTTCTCGGTCGTCAAGAAGTGGGGCCTCCGCGACCGGTACCTCGTCGAGATCCAGAACCCGCAGATCGACCGGCGGTTGGTCATCGCCATGGCGATCGGCCTCGACGCGCTGCAGGCCCGCTGAGGCGTCCACCTCGGCGTTCGGTTGACGGTGGGGTCGGGCGGTCTGCTGGACCCAAAGCGCCCGACCCCTGACCGGGTCAGCGGGTGTGCGACCGGGGCGCCTCCGTCGCCGGCCAGCGCCGCGTCGGTGGCCGGCGGCGCGGTCCGTGGGCCGGACGGCGCGGCCCGTGGCCGGACGGCGCGGCCCGTGGCCGGACGGCGCGGCCCCTGGCCGGACGGCGCGGCCCCTGGCCGGACGGCGCGGCCCCTGGCCGGACGGCGCGATCCCTGGCCGGACGGCGCGATCCCTGGCCGGACGGCGCGATCCCTGGCCGGACGGCGCGATCCCTGGCCGGACGGCGCGATCCCTGGCCGGACGGCGCGATCCCTGGCCGGACGGCGCGATCCCTGGCCGGACGGCGCGATCCCTGGCCGGACGGCGCGATCCCTGGCCGGACGGCGCGATCCCTGGCCGGACGGCGCGATCCCTGGCCGGACGGCGCGGCCCCTGGCCGGACGGCGCGATCCGTGGCCGGCCAGGCGGCATTCGATGCGGACCGCGGTGCTGGCCGGCGTCGGTCAGCCGCGCACCGGACCGGCCCGGGACGTCGCGGTCGCGGTGCGCGCCAGCCCCGGCAACGGCGCGACCCCGACCTCCGCCGTGACCACGACGTCGAGCCCGTCGAGCCGGCAGGCCACCAGCCGCCCGCCGTTGGCGCGTACCAGTTCGCCGGCCCGTCCGCACGCGACGTCGTCGCTCTCGATCGCCCAGGCGGCGCCCGCCAGGGCCCCGAAGTCCGCCGCGTTCCGGGCCTGCTGCCGCGCCGTCCGGGCCGCGCCCAGCGCCGCGCCGAAGAGACCGACCAGCACGAACACGAGACCGACCGCGAGCAGGCAGACGGTCGCCCCGCCCCGGTCCGTCGCGCCGCCACCCGCCGCAGCCACCACGAGCGGCGGCTGGCCTGGCGGCCGCTCCGTCTTCGGACTGCGCGACCTGTCCCGGCGGCCCAGGTCGCCGATCCGCCGGCCGTACCGCCGCCGGGTGGTGCGGGCCGGTCGTCGATGGTTCCTCACGATCGTGGCCCCGGTGTACCGGGTTCGACGGCGGCCACGGCGGTGGCTGACACGGTGATCCGGGGCAGCCGCGCGCCGAGCGTACGGACCGGTGCCCGGACGGTCGCCATGACCTGGTCACCGGAGACGGTGACCGAGATGTCGGCCCCGGGCGGGGCGTGCCGAGCACCGGCTGTCGATCCCGGCTCACCGCGGGAGGCGGCAAGCACCGCCTCCCGAGCCGCGGCCAGACATCCGGCCCGCGTGGTCACCGCCTCGACCGCAGTGAGGCCGGCGACGAGCAGCAGAACGAGCGCCGGCAGGCCGGCCGCCAACTCAGCGGTGAACGAGCCCCGTTCGCCAGCGCCCCACGGCCGCCCCGAGGATGCGGCGGCCGTCACCCCCGCCCCGCGCGTACCCGCGGTGTGTAGGAGCGGCTCCGCCGGACGCGGCTTCGCGCCGGGCACGGCGGGCCGGTGCGGCGTTCCCGAGCCCGAAGCGCACCGACGGCGGCCGGCCCACCAGCGCCCGGTCACTTCAGCGCCCGGTCGATGACAGCGGTGAGCGCGGACTGCACGTTGCCGGAGGTGAGCACCTTCAGCAGGATGCCGGCGAAGGCCACCGCGGCCAGGGTGCCGACGGCGTACTCGGCCGTGTTCATCCCGGCGTCACCCCGCAGACGGGCGAGAAGTCTGCGCATGTCGTACTCCTTTCCTCGTGGGTTCACAGCACGTCGCCGAGGACGGCGACAATCACCGGCACCAGGCCGGCGAGAATGAAGGCGGGCAGGAAGCAGAGCCCGAGCGGCAGCACGATCAGGACGCCCGCCCGCCGCGCCGCCGCCTCGGCCGCGATCGCCCGGTCGGAACGCAGCTCGTCGGCGAGGCGGGTGAGGGCGCCGGCCAGCGCCGTACCGCTGTTGGACGAGCGGATCGCGTCGGCCACCAGGCGTTCGGCCCCGGCCACGGGATTCAGGTGGGCCCATGCCTCCGCCGCCGTTCCGCCGAGCTCCAGCGTCCGGCCCACCCGGCCGAGCCGGTCGGCGAGCGGCCCACCGAGCGCCTCGGCGACCGCCAGCACCGACCGGTCGACCGGCGCTCCCGCGCGCAGCGCCGCTGCCAACAGGTCGGCGGCGAGGGGCAGATCGGCGATCTCCCGGAGCCGTCGGTCGCGGGCCGCGCGCGGCTCCATCCGCCGGAGCACGCGGTCGGCGGCCAGGCCGGCCAGCACCCCGACGATCAGACCCGCCCAGCCGCCGACCACGACCAACGTGGCCAGCCCGGCGAGGCCCGCGCCGAGCCGAATCCGGTCCGGCCACCACGGTGGCCTGGTCCGCTCCGCCACCGTCGAGCGGGTGAGCAGCCGAAGCCGCCGCCCTGGTCGCCCGACCGGACCGGTCGTGGCGACCAGCAGCAACGCCGCCCCGGCCAGGCAACCCGCGGCCATCACCTGGCGGGACATCAGTCGTGCCGCCCCGGCGTCGCCCCGAGCCGTTCGGCCCACAGCAGGCCGCCGACTTGCAACGCGACGGCCGCGAGCGCGCTGCCACCGCCGACGGTCGTGTGCAGGAGCACGGCAACCGGATCCACGCCGATGGCGTAGCCGAGGCCGATGCCGCCGAGCGGCAGAGCGGCGAGCAGCCACGCGGTCGCCCGTGCTCCGGCGGCCTGGGCGGCAGCCGCGGCAAGACCGCGATCGGCGGCCCGAGCGTCCGCCTCCACGCGTTCGAGCAGCTCGGCCAGCGGCGCCCCGGTCCGATCGGCCAGCCGCACGGCGGCCCGGCCCAACCGGGCGATCCGGTGCGGGCCATCGGCGACGACGCCCTCGACCGGCAGCCCGGCGCGGAGATCGGCAGCGAGTGCGCAGAGCTGGTCCAGCTCGCGTCGGCGCGCCTGGTCGGCCTGCCGGCGGGCGCTCCGGCGCCGGGCCGCCCGGGCGGCGAGCGCCCCGTAGGCGGCCAGCACGATCGCCGCCACCGGCCCGCCGAGCACGGCTCCCGTCCCACCGCCCATCAGGACGGCCGGCAGCAGGCCGCGCCGGGACACCGCCACCCCCACCCGTTCCAGCAACCGTCCTCGCACGGCGACGCCGTCGGTCGGCAGCCGGGCCGGCCTCGGGGCAGCCAGCAGGCCGGGAACTCGGAACAGCCCGGTGACGGGACCACGCTGGACCTGGCCATCGGTAGGACCAGCCTGGCGCCGGTCACCGGTCGGAGCGCGGCGGACCTGGTCGACCGCCCGCGCGTCGGCCGAACCGCTGGCAACCGGCCCGACCGGATGGGTGCCGGGAGGCGCGCCGCCCAGCGTGTGCGCGGCCGGCCCGTATCCGCCCACCGCCGGATCTGCGGTGCCGCCGACCGACCAGGTCACCGCCGCGCCCGTCGAGGTCGGGCTGAGTGACAGGGCGGCCCGCGGCCGGCGCCCGCCCACCGGTACGGGCGCGGCGGCCGGGTGGGTGGCATCGCGACGGCCGGGTGGGCGGACCGGCGGCCGATCGGGGCTGCCGAGTTCCCCGCCCCGTCCGCCACCGGCCGTCGTGCAGGCTCCGCTGAACCGACGCCCATGCGCACGGCCGGCGACGTGGGGCCCCGACGTCGTCCGATCCCGGCCCGCTGGTTCGAGGACGGCACGCCGCCGGGCCCGACCGGCGCGCACCGGCCAGGCCACCGCCGCCGCGGCGGCGACCAAAAGCGCGGACACCAGCCAGCCCTGGAGGGTCACGACGGACCCGCCGAGCCCGGCCAGGCCGAGCAGAGGATGGGCGGGATCGTCACGTTCCGCTCCCGTAGCAGTGTGCCCAGCGGCCGGGCGGCGAGGCCGAGCCCGCGCCCGCGTACCCAGGCGGGAACCACGGTGACGAGCCGATCCGGCCCCTCAGGGAGCAGCAGGCTGATCGACTCCAGCACCCGCCCCTCGGCGGTACGCCGCATCTGCAGCAGGACCTGGAGCGCCGCGGCGACCTGGGCATGCAGGGCGGCCCGGGGCAGGCCGCCGAGCAGCCCGAGCGCCTCCAGCCGGGCCGGCACGTCCGTCGCGGCGTTGGCGTGCAGCGTCCCGGCGCCCCCGTCGTGGCCGGTGTTCAGTGCGGCAAGCAGGTCGACCACCTCCGCGCCCCGGCACTCGCCCACCACCAGGCGGTCGGGCCGCATCCGCAACGCCTGCCGGACCAGATCACTCAACCCGACGGCGCCGACCCCCTCCACGTTGGACGTACGCGCCTGGAGGCCGATCACGTGCGGATGCACGGGACGGAGCTCGGACGCGTCCTCGACGAGCACGATCCGTTCGGTCCCGGGCACCAGCCCGAGCAGCGTGTTGAGCAGGGTGGTCTTGCCGGAGCCGGTGCCTCCGGTCACCAGATACGCCAGCCGGGCCGTTACGACGGCGGCCAGCAGCGGCGCCACCGGCCGGGGGACGGTGCCATGGCGTACCAGCTCGTCGATGGTGAACGGCCGCTGCCGGAAGGTACGCAGCGAGAGGTACGGCCCGTCGATCGCCACCGGCGGCAGCACGGCGTGCAGTCGGGTGCCGTCGGGCAGCCGGGCATCGGCGTACGGGGAGGCGTCGTCGAGCCGCCGACCGGCGGCCGCGGTGAGCCGCTGTGCCAGCCGACGTACGTCGTCGACCGTGCCGAGCGGCACCGCCACCTGGTGCAACCCGCGTCCCCGGTCGACCCACACCCGGGTGCCGTTCACCAGCACGTCGGTGACCTGCGGGTCGGCCAGCAGCGGGGCCAGCGGCCCGGCCCCGACGAGATCGTGGTGCACCCGGTCGGCGATCCGCAGCAGCGCGGTGTCCCCGAGCACGGTGCCCGGCTCGGCACGTACGGCGGAGACGATGGCGGCGGGAGTGACCGGGGTGGCCGCCTCCGCGAAGCGCTGCCGGACCCGGACGGCCAGTTTCCCCGAGTCGGCCGGGCCGGTCACGCCGCGCCCCGCGCCGGTACGCCGGTCAGCTCGTCAAGAATCCGCTGGCAGAGCGCGGCGAGCGGCCCCTTCCCGGCGGCGGCCGGCGCCTCGCCTCGTTCCAGGCCCCGGCAGATCGCCGGCTCGGGGCGCAGCGTGCCGGCGAGTGGCAACCCGAGCGCCCGGGCCACCTCGCCGGCCTTGAGCCGACCCGGGGCCGGCCCGCGCACGATCACCGACAGGTCGGTGCAGTGCGGGGCGGCGACCGCCACCACCCGGGCCGCGGCGGCGGTGGCCCGCAGCTCGGCCGGTACGACCACCAGCGCCCGGTCCGCGGCCTGCAACGCGACGACGGCCGCGTCGTCCAGGTAGCGGGGCAGGTCGAGGACCACGACGTCCCGGCCCCGACGCGCGGCGTCGACGGTGGCGGCCATCGCCTCGCCGGGCAGGTGCAGCAGGTCACCCCGGTCCCAGGAAAGGACCACCAGGTCTCCCCGGCTGGGCAGGGCGCGGACGAGCGACGGTGGGTCGACCCGCCCGTCGGTGTCGGTCAGGCCCGGCCAGCGCAGCCCTTCCAACTGCTCCCAGCCGAGCACGAGGTCGAGGCCGCCGCCGAGCGGGTCGGCGTCGACCAGGAGAGTACGCAGCCGGGCCCGGGCCGCCGTGACGGCGAGCCCGCCCGCCAGCACGCTGGCGCCGGCGCCGCCCCGGCCGCCGAGCACCGCCACGACGCGCGCCGTGCCGGCGCCGGAGGCGTCACCCGCGCACTCGGCGAACCGGTCGACCAGCCACGGCTCGGCGGCGGGCAGGGTCGCGACGTGCTCGGCACCGATCAGCTCGGCGAGCTGCGTACCCGGGTCGAGGTGCCCGGAGCGGCCGACCAGCACCGTCCGGGGGCGGCGAGGTAACCGGGCCCGCAGGCAGGCCTGCGCCTGGTCGGCGCCGACGAGCACCAGCGGGGCCGGTGCCCAGCGGGCCCGGGCGGCGGCCGGATCGGCGGCCAACTCGACCTCGGTGCCGCCCGCCGCGGCGAGCCGCAGCAGTTCGTCGAGGAGTTCGCCGTCGGCGGTGACGAGCAGGGGAAGGCGGTGGTGCGGCGGGAGCGGGGTACGGGGCGGCATGGCGGCCTCCAGCGTTCGGACTCGGACGTGCCGCCGGGAAGCCTGCCGAATCGCCGCCCTCGCGGTCGTCGTTCCGCGCTCGCCTGTGGATGACGAACCGCGCTGTGGAAAAACCCCGCCGAGCAAGCTGATCTGCTACGAGCGGGCGAGCCTGCTCATCGATATCGCCCGATGGCGACCCTCGTCGACGAGCAGGTGCCGGCTGTCATCGCTTCGCTCTCGGAACCGGCCCGCATCAGGGCTTGCGGCTGCCTGGCTGCCGGACGCCTCGCTCACCGGACTTTCGACGAGAGCCATTTCGCCCGCTGGCGTCCACCGGCCGGCGGCGACAGCCGTTCGCGTTTGGGCTCGGCCTCGGCCACCGCCGTTGATATCAACGGCTGATCGGATTGTTAACCGCTGTCGGCCTCCTACCCGAGGAGGGGACCGGTCCGCGCCGACAAAGGCCTTCGGACGGCCTGCGGCATCCCGCACATTGCAAGTGGCTCCGCTGGCCAGTGATTACTGGTTCGGCAACCCCAGACACCCCGAACCAGAAGGCACTTCCCATTCCCGGCCAGCTCCGCGCACCACTCTTAACGAAGGCTGAAGGCTCACTGGCTACGCCGTTCTCAGGTATAGTGCCGCCCGTGATTGACTGGCGCGGACGCGGCACTCTGACTGCTGCCACAGCAATAGTCCTGGGTTGCCTCGGCGTGGGGTTCCGCGCATGGCTTACGGCGGCGGACGCGCCCCCCACAAACAGCGACGAAGCAACTTTCGGCTTGGCCGCATTACACATTCTACAGGGCAAGGACTTCCCAGCCTTCCTCTACGGTCAACACTACATGGGAACGCTCGAATCCTATGTTGCCGCACCCGTGATTTGGCTGAACGGCCCGACCACATCGGCACTGCGCGTTGGGCCACTGGCCTTTTACGCCCTATTCTTGATCGCGATGTACTTTCTGACCAGGCGACTCTTCTCGGCGAGAGGGCTCGCGCTCCTGGTGATAGGCCTGCTCGCCCTTGGATCGGACCGGGTCGTAAAAGATCGGATAATCGCGGACGGCTCTGCCGAGCTCGCAGCAATTACCGCATCTCTAATCCTTGTCACCTCGATCCTGGCGGCGCGCCGCGGTCGACGCCGACTCCTTCTTTTCGGCGCCTGGGGTTTCCTTGCGGGCCTCTCGCTCTGGGATCATCTGCTGATCCTTCCCTATCTCGCCTGCGGTGCCGTCGCCTTGGCACTAACCTGCGCCCGCGAGCTACGCGGCAAATATGGTCTCGTCGCGCTGGCCGGACTTCTGTTGGGCGCATCGCCTATGATCGCGCACAATCTCATGAGTCCCTTCAGGAACAACTCGCTGATGGTCCTCTTGCATCACAACACTGCTGGATCGGACGCGCCGCTTGTTGACCGCCTCCACGGCGGAGTCATGCTGGGTATCCCCTTGGCAACGGGCCTGTGCGATCCGAGCCATTGCAGTCGGTGGCAGATGCTGTGGGGACCCGCCTACCTGGCCTTACTGGTCATATCGGCAATAGTCGCGGTGCGGGCGTACAGGTCTGGATCCAGTCCTGACCGAGCGCGGGAACTTGGCGTACTGACCCTGTCCCTGGGCGGCATGATAACTGTTGTCTCTTATGCGAGGAGTCCGGCAGCCGCCGATACGCCCATCGAGAGCGCTCGCTATCTTGAGCTGCTGCTGGTTTCCCTCCCGGCAGCCATATGGCCGCTATGGCGACTTGGTTCGGCCAAGCTTCGAGTTGCTGGGAGAACGCTCGCCGTCGCTTCGGTAACCACACTCGTGGTGATGATGACCCACGCCACTGCGGCACTTGCGCAGCATGCTCTGAGCTACGCAGATCAGGCCAGCGAACAAAGAGACCTCCTGGCCGCTATCGACAGGCTCGGCATCACACGCTTCTATACTGAATACTGGACTTGCAACAGATTGATCTATGCAGCCGACGAACGAGTCATCTGCGCCGTCCTTCGGGACGATCTCCAGCCGGGACTAAATCGATATACCCCGTACCTGGATCTGGTCAACCGGGCGGAGGACGTTGCCTACATCGCGCCAGCTGGCTCGACCTTCGATCTGACCATCAGCAGGTATTTGAGCGACAGCGAACCGCAGGTTGTCGAAGCTGCTGGCTACCGCCTCTATTTGCCGGGCCGCCCCACCCACCCACCCCGATTCCTGAGCTGACCCCGCGCCGGGGCGCCACCCTGTCGGGCACGTTGCCGCGTCGAGGCAGATCGTGGCCCAAGCCGGACTCGACATGACAGGACCCCGGCCGCCGTCGACCCGCCCGTTCCCGGGGGACGTGCCACCGCCCGGCCCGGCAGGCCGAGCGGACCTTGACGGCTCGTACGGACGCCGGTGAGCCCGCGCCGGAAGAGGAGACGCCGGCGGATGCACCCTCGACGAGGACGAGGATGGCCGCTGACCTACTGCCGGGTAGCGCTCCCACAAAGGGACGACCCCCGTCGGGGGAGACGGGGGTCGTCGGGAGGTTCGGCTCCGGGGGGGTCGAGCCGAACCTGCTCAGCGGTCACGGGGGGTGCAACCGCCGAGGGCCTTCCGGCCGGCGAGAGGTGAACTCTCGTCGCGAGCACAAGCATGCCGCAGCGGACCGGTATACGTCGAGTGGTGTCGGCTCCACCCACCGCTAAATTGCGTTCAGAGAGTGTGATCGCCATCACGATCAGCAGAATGCCCCCGCGTCGGCCAGGTCGTCGCCGCAGGTTCCCACCCCGGGCGAAGCCGGCACGCCACCCCCAGGCACCCGCTCGCTTTCCTTCCTCGGGCTAGACTTTCGCGCCGTGGGCCGAGGTGCCGCTTTTTTCGATCTCGACAAGACCGTCATCGCCAAGTCGAGCGCTCTGGCGTTCGGTCGGCCGTTCTACCGGGACGGGCTGATCACTCGGCGTGACGTGGTCAAGTCGGCGTACGCGCAGCTGATGTTCCGGCTCGGCGGGACCGACGAGCAGACCATGGCCCGGACCCGGGACTACCTCGCCGCACTGTGCAAGGGCTGGCAGGTGGACCAGGTTCGCCAGATCGTCGCCGAGACGTTGCACGAGCTGATCAACCCCTACGTGTACGCCGAGGCCGCCGCCCTGATCGAGGAGCACCAGGCCGCCGGCCGGGACGTGGTGCTGGTCTCCGCCTCCGGCGAGGAGATGGTCCGGCCGATCGGGGAGCTGCTCGGGGTCACCGACGTGATCGCCACCCGGATGGCGGTGGAGGACGGCCGCTACAGCGGCGAGGTCGAGTTCTACGCGGCCGGTCCGAGCAAGGTCGACGCCGTCGGCGAGCTGGCCACCGAACGCGGGTACGACCTGGCCGACTCGTACGCCTACTCCGACTCGTACAGTGATCGGCCCCTGCTGGAGTGCGTGGGCCACCCGACCGCGGTCAACCCGGACCGCGCGCTGCGCAAGTTGGCCGTGGAGAACGCGTGGCCGGTGCTGGAGTTCCGGCACCCGGTCCCGCTCGGCCGGCGGCTGCGCGAGCGGCCCGCCGTGCCGGTCGCCGCCGCGGCCCTCGGCGTCGGCGTCGGCGTCGCCATCGGGATCGCCTGGTACGGCCGGCACCGCCGCACCCGCGCCGCCGCACCCACCGCCTGATCACGGGCGCCATCACCCGTCCGGCCCGCCGCCGAAGGGCGGCACTCCCCCAGGACACGTGGCGTCTGCGACTGTCCGCAGGCGGCGTTCTCTCCGAAAGGGCGCTGGCGTCGGAGCGACGTTCAGGAGGCGGCGAGGATCTCGTCACCGATGAGGGCGATCTGGTCCGCACCGATCTCGACCGCGGCCATGTAGTGGCGCAGCCAGGAGCGCAGCCCGTCCGGCGTACCGGTGGCGAAGGCGCCGGCCGAGCCGACGTACTCGGGTTCGCGCTCCCGATGGCCCACGTCGACGGCGACCAGCCCACGCGGGTCGAAACCGGTCGAGATCAGCACCAACCGGCCGGCGGCGCGAGCCACCACCCCGGACGGGCCGGCGAACGGGCGCAGGTTCAGCAGCTCACCGTGCACCACCGCGGCCAGCACCAGCGGCGGCACCTTCGTACCACCGGCGACCAGCCCGGCCAGCCCGTCGAGGCGCGCCGCGACCACCGGGTCGGCCGCCGGCCGGCCCAGTTCCGCTTCGGCGACGACGTCCCGGGCAGCGAGGACGTGCAGCCGGGCGAGGACCTGACGGGGGGCCTTCGGCCAGAGTTCACTCAGCCCGGGCAGCGCCCCGGCCACCCGTAGCGCCCCCTGGAGCAGCGGGTCGGTGACGGTGCCGGCGCGTACCTCTTCCCGCTCGTGTGCCCGGCCCTCCAGCGCGGCGCTGGCCACGGCGCTGCGCAGGCTGACCTCGGCGGCGACCTGGCCGCCGTGGCGGCGCAGCGCGCGGTGCCGGTGGGCCAGGTCGACCCGGTCGCGGGCCCGCTCGACGGCGGGCGCGATGTCGGCGAGCGCGAGCAGCGGGGCAAGCGGGTCGGTGGTCACCCCGCCACGCTATCGACCCACCGGCCGCCCCACCCCGCGCGCCCCCAGCTTGGGGTGTGAGAAGGGAACCCCTCTCTACCTGAGGCGTTAACAAGGGGCCCTTCCTTACAACTCGGCGCGTGCTGGGGGCCGCTGGGCGCGCGGTGACGGAACAGGCTGTCGCGGGGTTGCTGCCGCGCGACTAACCTCAGCGACGTACGAGACGCAGGTCACGCGACGAAGGAGCACGCATGAGCGAGGCATTGGCCAACTTGCTGAACGAGACGCGCCAGTTCCCGCCGCCGGCCGAACTCGCCGCGAACGCCAACGTCAAGGCCGACGCGTACGCCGAGGCGGAGCGCGACCGGCTGGGCTTCTGGGAGCGCCAGGCCGACCGGCTGACCTGGGCGAAGAAGTGGGACCAGGTGCTCGACTGGTCGAAGGCCCCGTTCGCCAAGTGGTTCGTGGGCGGGCAGCTCAACGTGGCGTACAACTGCCTGGACCGGCACGTGGAGGCCGGCCGGGGCGACAAGGTGGCGATCCACTGGGAGGGCGAGCCGGGTGACACCCGCACCCTCACCTACGCCGACCTGCACAAGCTCACCTGCCAGGCGGCGAACGCGCTGACCGAGCTGGGCGTGGTCGCCGGCGACCGGGTGGCGATCTACCTGCCGATGATCCCCGAGGCGGCGGTGGCGATGCTGGCCTGCGCGCGGATCGGCGCCACGCACAGCGTGGTCTTCGGGGGCTTCTCCGCGGACGCGCTGACCAACCGGATCCAGGACGCCACGGCCAAGGTGGTGATCACCGCCGACGGCGGTTTCCGTCGGGGCAAGCCGTCGGCGCTCAAGCCGACCGTCGACGAGGCGGTGGCGAAGTGCCCGTCGGTGGAGCACGTGCTGGTGGTGCGCCGGACCGGCGAGGAGGTCGCCTGGTCGGCGAAGGACCGCTGGTGGCACGAGACGGTGGAGACCGCCTCTCCGGCGCACACCGCGCAGCCGTTCGACGCCGAGCACCCGCTGTTCATCCTCTACACCAGCGGCACCACCGCCCGCCCGAAGGGCATCCTGCACACCACCGGCGGCTACCTGACGCAGACGTCGTACACCACGCACGCCGTCTTCGACCTCAAGCCGGAGACCGACGTCTACTGGTGCACCGCCGACATCGGCTGGGTCACCGGCCACTCGTACATCGTCTACGGCCCGCTCTCCAACGGTGCCACCCAGGTGATGTACGAGGGCACGCCGGACACCCCGCACAAGGGCCGGTTCTGGGAGGTCGTCGACAAGTACAAGGTCACCATCCTGTACACCGCGCCGACCCTGATCCGCACCATGATGAAGTGGGGTGAGGACATTCCGGCCGGGTACGACCTGTCCTCGCTGCGGCTGCTCGGCAGCGTCGGCGAGCCGATCAACCCGGAGGCGTGGATCTGGTACCGCCAACACGTCGGCCGGGGCGAGCTGCCGGTCGTGGACACCTGGTGGCAGACGGAGACCGGCTCGATCATGGTCTCGCCGCTGCCGGGGGTCACCGAGGCCAAGCCGGGTTCGGCGATGGCCCCGCTGCCGGGCATCGTCGCCGACGTGGTGGACGACCAGGGCCAGTCGGTGCCGAACGGCGGCGGCGGCTACCTGGTGCTCCAGGAGCCGTGGCCGTCGATGCTGCGCACCATCTGGGGCGACGACAACCGGTTCATCGAGACGTACTGGTCGCGGTTCGGTGCGGGTGCCGCCGGCGGGGAGGGCGAGTGGGTCTACTTCGCCGGTGACGGCGCGAAGAAGGACGACGACGGGCACATCTGGCTGCTCGGCCGGGTCGACGACGTGATGCTGGTGTCCGGGCACAACATCTCCACCACCGAGGTGGAGTCCGCCCTGGTCAGCCACCCGTCGGTGGCCGAGGCGGCGGTGGTCGGCGCGACCGACCCGACCACCGGCCAGGCGATCGTGGCGTTCGCCATCCCGCGGGGCAACGCGGAGACCTCCGGCGCGGCCGGTGAGCAGCTCATCACCGACCTGCGCAACCACGTGGCGAAGACGCTCGGCCCGATCGCCAAGCCGCGGCAGATCATGCTGGTCCCCGAGCTGCCGAAGACCCGCTCCGGCAAGATCATGCGCCGGCTGCTGCGGGACGTCGCGGAGCACCGCTCGCTCGGCGACGTCACCACCCTGCAGGACTCCTCGGTGATGGAGCTGATCTCCGCCGGCATGGGCGGCGGCAAGTCCGACGAGGACTGACGTACGTCGTAACGCGGCGGTGGGTGACGGCCCCAGGGCCGTCACCCACCGTTGTTTGTCCGCCACCAAGGTCGGAAGTTCGGTGGAGGCGCAACGGGCTGAACGGCCAGAGGGCGAAATCACCCCTGTCGGTGAGGGTCCCTTGTCCCTTAGGTTCAGCGACATTGGACGGTTGACGATCTTCGCTACAACGTTGACCGTCCGTTTTCCTCCCATGCCGACGAACGGAGTGGCATGCACACACTTCCGCAATCCGGGTCACGCAGACGCCTACTCGTCGCGCTGCCCGCCATCGCCCTCGCGGCCGCGTCACTGACCGTGACCGGTAGCGCGGCCGCCCAGACGTCCGGTCCGGCACCGGCCACGATCGGGGCGGACGAGTACTACATCAACTACGCCGAGCCCGAGGTGCAACCGGACACCGCGGGCAAGGAGGTCAAGGGCAAGGACGGCATCTTCACCTCGCCCGGCGACGAGGCCCGGGCCTACGACCGCAAGTTCGCCGGCGGCAACCCGGTGACCGCGCGGGAGTTGGCCAAGCTCGAGGCCAAGGCGATCAAGACCGGCCAGAGCCCGCGTAAGATCAAGCAGGCCAAGAGCACCCAGACGGCCAAGCTGCTCACGCTGCTGGTGGAGTTCAACGACGAGGCCAATGACGACTTCACCAACGTCATGGTCCCCAACACGGTCTTCGACGACCGGACCTGTGTGCCCGGCACCGTCCAGAACGGGCCGACGCACAACAACATCGCCGACCCGGCGACGCTGTCCCACAAGGACAACAACTCGATGTGGGTGCCGGACTTCTCGTCCGAGCACTACAACAAGATGCTCTACACCAAGGAGGGCATCACCGAGCGGGTCCGGACGGACCTGACCGGGCCGGACGGCAAGCCGGGTGTCAGCCTGGCCGGCCGGACCATGCACAACATGTACCTGGAGATGTCCAAGGGCGCGTACACGGTCGACGGGCAGGCCAGCCCGTGGATCAAGCTGCCGCACTCGGAGGCCTGGTACGGCGCCAACCGCTGCACCAAGGACGACAAGGGCAACTGGGTCCCCGGGCGTGAGCAGTCGATGAACGGCCACCCGGACAACCCGCTGGGTGCGGCGCGGCTCGCCACCGACGCGATCGACGCGCTGGCCAAGATGGACCCGAACTTCCCCTGGGCCGACTACGACATCGAGGACCAGGCGGACCGGGACGGGGACGGCAACTACAACGAGCCGGACGGCGTCATCGACCACCTGGTGCTGGTGCACGCCGGCAAGGGCAAGTCCAGCGGCGGCGGTGACCAGGGCGTCTACGCCATCTGGGCGCACTCCTCGTCGGTCGCGGGTGGTTACACCATCCCCGGCACCAACCTGAAGGTGTCCAACTACATCGTGCAGCCGGAGGACGCCGGCGTCGGCGTGTTCGCCCACGAGTTCGGGCACGACCTCGGCCTGCCGGACCTCTACGACACCTCGGGCAACGCCGACTCGGACGTCGACTTCTGGGACCTGATGGCCTCGGGCTCGCACTCCGGTGAGATCTTCCAGGCCCTGCCCACCCACATGGGCATCTGGGACAAGTGGGTACTCGGCTGGGCCGACCCGCTGACCTTCAAGCCGGGTAGCAACGGGCACGCGGTGCAGCTCGGCCAGACCTCCCGTACGCCGGTCGGCACCGAGGACGGCATCAAGATCGATCTGCCGGACAAGGTTGTCAAGCTGGCGGAACCGCACAGCGGCGCGAACATGTGGTACAGCGGCGCCGACCAGCACTGGGCCGACGTCAAGCTCAGCCGCGAGGTGAGCGTCCCGGCGGCCGCCGACGCCAAGTTCTGGATGTGGAACAACTACATCATCGAGGAGGACTGGGACTTCGGCTTCGTCGAGGTCTCCACCGACGGCGGTGCGACCTGGGCCGAGCAGAAGGTGTACGACGAGTCCGGCAAGCTGGTCACCACCAACGACGGCTACGGCGACCCGAACGGGCGGATGGCCGACTACGGAGGCAAGAAGTACGGCCTCAGCGGTGACACGGAGGGCTGGCGCCACGACTACATCGACCTGTCGGCGTACGCCGGCAAGACGGTGCAGGTGCGGCTGCGCCTCGCCACGGACGCGGCGTTCGAGGAGCGCGGCTGGTTCGCCGACGACTTCTCGGTCACCGGCGGCGGGGCCACCACCTGGAGCGACGACGTCGAGGGTGGCGCGAACGGCTGGACCCAGACCGGCGGCACCTGGACCGACACCACCGGCGCGGGCTGGCACAACGACCCGGGCACCCAGGTCAAGGCGCAGTACTACCTGGCCGAGTGGCGCAACTTCGACGGCTTCGACAACGGCCTGAAGTACACCTACGACACGACCTACTCGCACGACGCGTGGAAGGTCGAGAAGGTCGCCTACAACGCCCCGGGCATGCTGGTCTGGTACCGGGACACCATGCTGGGCAACGTCAACCACGTCACCGGCCAGATGACCGCGCTGCCGAGCTACGGCGCCAAGGGCGGCCTGCTCATCGTCGACTCGCACTTCGACCCGCTGCGCCGCACGGGCGTGGCGGCCAGCAAGGACCCGTCGACGCTGAAGAACCTGCCCAGCCGTCCGCAGTCGTCCAACGCGGCCTTCTCGCTGAACCCGACGTACCCCTTCCGGGAGTGCCTGGAGGCGGCGGGCGAGCCGTACAGCGAGTACTGCACCAACTACGGTTCCCAGGCTCCGGTGCCGGCCTTCACCGACGCCAAGGGCTGGTACCCGGGCATCGAGATCCGCGACGGCGCGGCGTACGCCCGGGACAACGACGCCTCGGTGGTGCTTCCGTCGAAGGAGAACGCGCCGTACACCACCCGCGTGGTGAACCCCGACGGCACCCCGGCGGCGGAGTACTACGGGGCGACCCTGAGCGGTGGGGCCATCGTCCTCGGCACCGGTAACCCGGGTGACGCGGGCGTCGCCTACGGCGTCTCGATCACCATCAAGCGGGCCGCCAAGGACAACTCCTACGCCACGGTCTTCGTGACCCCGGCAAGGCGGTGACCTGACCCGCTGTAGCGGATCGGGTACCCCGGCGGGGCCCGTCCTGGAGCGCACTGCTCCGGACGGGCCCCGTCGCTCGTTGTCCGCCGATGTTCCACCGGAGAGCGAGGCGTGACATTTCTGTGGTTCCCGGCGCTCCCCTTGGGGATGCCACAACCAACCGTCACGCAGCGTGACCGTTGTCAAAACGTAACGTGAATCGGCGCCGAATCACTGGGGGATCTGATCCCTATTTAGCCGGATATGAAGGCCGCCCGGAGTGGCAACTGGCCGGTGACAAGGGTCCATGCCTCTGCCATTGTGGGTGGCGCATGTCATGACAGTGATGGCTATAGCCGCTCCTGTCATGTAACAGATCCACAAAGGAGGAGGACCTTTGAGGAGACGAGTCACAGCGGGCCTGGCCGCGACGGCGGCCGCCCTGCTGGCAGCCGGTGTCGTCACGGCGCCGGCGTCCGCCGCCCCGGCGGCCGAGCCCGCCCCCGGCGTTGACAACGCGAAGCTCGGCAAGAAGGACAGCCTCCCGGACCCGAAGGCGGATCAGCACCGGGAGGTCCGCAAGCAGGCCATCGCCGACCTGTTGAAGGGCAAGGCGAAGCTTCAGACGCGCAACGGCTCCAAGGTCATCCAGATGAAGGACGACCTGTTCGTCGAGTACCAGCAGGCACCGAAGGTCGACCCGATCTTCACGATGCTGGTCAACTTCGGCGACAAGACCGACCCGCGTACCGGCGGCACACCCGGCCCGGTGGTCAACCAGATCCCCGAGCCGGACCGCAACTGGGACGGCAGCGCGACGGACGACAACAGCACCACGTGGCGCCCCGACTTCCACCGCGAGCACTACACGGACATGTTCTACGGTCCGAACGAGTCGATGCGGGACTTCTACCTGAAGCAGTCCGGTGGTCGGTACACGGTCGGCGGCGACGTCAGCGACTGGATCACCGTGCCGTACAACGAGGCCCGGTACGGCAGCAACGAGATCTCCGACGCCGACGGCTCCTGGAACTTCATCAAGGACAGCGCCACGTCCTGGTATGACGCCCAGATCAAGGCCGGCAAGACGCCGCAGCAGATCAAGGACTACCTGGCCCAGTTCGACGTCTGGGACCGGTACGACTACGACGGCGACGGCGACTTCAACGAGCCCGACGGCTACATCGACCACTTCCAGGCGGTGCACGCCGGTGAGGGCGAGGAGGCCGGCGGCGGCGCCCAGGGCGAGGACGCCATCTGGTCGCACCGCTGGGCCGCGTTCCCGAACCTTGAGGGCAAGGCCGGCCCGGCCGGCAATCTCGCGGGCGGCGTGCAGATCGGCGACACCGGGTTCTGGATCCGTGACTACACCACGGAGCCGGAGAACGGCGGCCTGGGCGTCTTCGCCCACGAGTACGGTCACGACCTCGGTCTGCCGGACCTGTACGACACCGTCGGTGGCGACAACGGCGTCGGCTTCTGGAGCCTGATGGCTTCGGGCTCGTGGCTCGGCCACGGCGTCGACGACATCGGCTCGACCCCGGGCTACATGGACCCGTGGTCGAAGCTCTACCTCGGCTGGCTGAACCACTCGGTGGTCGAGGAGAAGAGCGGCGCCACCAAGGTGACGCTCGGGCCGGCGGGCGACAGCGACGGGCCGAAGGCTCAGGCGGTCGTGGTGAACCTGCCCTCGCAGACCCAGACCACGAACTACAACACGCCGTTCGGCGGGTCGTACGAGTGGTGGGGCGGCAGCGCGGACGACCTGAACTCCACGCTGACCCGCACCCTGGACCTGACCGGCGCGACCTCCGCGTCGATCACCGCGAAGGCACAGTGGGACATCGAGGAGGACTACGACTTCCTCTACGCCGAGGTGTCCACCGACGGTGGCGCCACCTGGCACTCGCTGAGCAACTCGCTCATCGACGCCGGCGAGACCGGTGTCGACGGCTCCACCAGCGGCGCGTGGGTCGACCTGACCTACGACCTGTCGGCGTACGCCGGGCAGACCGTGACGTTCCGCTACCGCTACGCAACCGACGGCGGCGTGCACCTGGCGGGCCCGTTCCTGGACAACATCGCGCTGACCAAGAACGGCGCCGTCACCTGGACCGATGACGCGGAGACCCTGGCCGCGGAGTGGACCGCCAAGGGCTGGACCCGGATCACCGGCTCGGTGACCGCCACCTACCCCCGCTTCTACATCGCCGAGAACCGGACCTACTTCGGTTACGACGACACGCTGCGGACCGGTGGGTACAACTTCGGCTGGCTCAACACCCGGCCGAACTTCGTGGAGCGGTTCTCGAACCACCCCGGCATGCTGGTGTGGTACGTCAACTACGCGTACGGCGACAACAACACGTCGCAGCACCCGGGCTACGGTCTCAACCTGCCGGTCGACGTCCGGTCGCAGAAGATCAACGTCCCCGGCCAGGGCACCATCACCAACCGGCGGGGCGGCTACGACGCGACGTTCAGCCTGTACGCCAAGCCGGCCCAGACCTTCCACAAGAACGGTGTGGCGGTCACCGTCCCGGCGCTCGCCCCGCAGCCGGTCTTCGACGACAGCGGTATCGGGACGTACTGGAACTCGGGCAACGCGTGGAACTCGGTGAAGGTTGCCGGCACCGGCACCCGGATCCAGATCCTGGAGCAGGGCACCACCCCGACCAGCGACATGGTCGTCAAGATCACCAACTGATCGGTTAGCAGCGGACCGGAAGGGGCCGGCGGCGGCGACGCCACCGGCCCCTTTCGCGTACCCGTCCGCCTCGCCGGCGACGACTCGATCGGCCGACGCGGATGTGACGGTGAGGAGTTACGCCGGCAAAAATTTGCTACAAATCGATGCGCGCCTTCTTCCCACCGGTCACCGGAGTGTCTATCTTCACCATTGGTCCCACTAGTGGGACGTCTGCACCGGCCCGTACCCCCGTTGGGCCGGTTCCCTCACACCGGAGGTACCACGTGCGCAAAGTCGCAGTGGGTCTGCTCGGGCTTTCGCTGACCGCGACGGGACTGGTGGCGGGCACGGCCGCCAGCGCCGCGCCGGCCGCGAAGGTGCCGGCCGCCGCCCCGTCGGTGGCCGAGCCCGCCCGAGCCGACCACGACCTTCCCAACCCGCTGGAGGAGAAGCGCCGGGCCCTGCGCCAGGAGGGCCTGAGCGAGGTCCTCTCCGGCCGGGCGAAGGCCGAGAAGATCAACGGCAGCACGGTCGTCAAGGTCGGCGAGAAGGCCGCCAAGGGGCCCAAGGCGGGTAAGAACGCCAAGAGCACCAAGGCCGGCAAGGGCCCGACCCAGGACCAGTACGTCGAGCTGTCGCGCGAGAAGACCGACCAGATCTTCGTGATCCTCGCCGAGTTCGGCAACGAGCGGCACCCGAGCTACCCGGACCAGGACACCGACCCGAACACCGAGGGCCCGACCCGGTTCGACGGGCCGCTGCGCAACGAGATCCCCCAGCCCGACCGCGCGGTGGACAACTCCACCGTCTGGCAGCCGGACTACAACGCCGACCACTACCGCCAGCTCTACTTCGGCACCGACCCGGGCGGCGAGTCGCTGAAGCAGTACTACGAGGCCCAGTCCTCGGGTCGCTACAGCGTGGACGGCGAGGTCACCAACTGGGTCAAGGTGCGGTACAACGAGGCGCGCTACGGCCGCTCCAACGGCTACCCGTGCGCCTCGAACGTCTGCACCAACACCTGGGCGCTGGTCCGCGACGCCGCCAACCAGTGGGTCGCCGACCAGAAGGCGCAGGGCCGGTCGACCGCGGAGATCGCCGCCGACGTGCGGGCGATGGACCAGTGGGACCGGTACGACCACGACGGCGACGGCGACTTCAACGAGCCGGACGGGTACATCGACCACTTCCAGATCGTCCACTCCGGCGGCGACCAGGCCGACGGTGACCCGCACCAGGGCGAGGACGCCATCTGGAGCCACCGCTGGTACGCGTACGCCTCGGACATCGGCAACACCGGCCCGGCCGACAACCCGCTGGGCGGCACCGAGATCGGCGACACCGGCGTCTGGATCGGCGACTACACCATCCAGCCCGAGAACGGTGGCCGCAGCGTCTTCTACCACGAGTACGGCCACGACCTCGGCCTGCCGGACGACTACAACATCAACAACGGCGGGGACAACAACAACGAGCACTGGACCCTGATGGCCCAGAGCCGCCTCGGCGACAAGAACGACGGCGGCATCGGCGAGCGCGGTGGCGACCTCGGCGCCTGGAACAAGCTCCAACTCGGCTGGCTCGACTACGAGGTCGTGGTGGCCGGCCAGAAGCGCACCCTGGAACTGGGCCCGCAGGAATACAACTCCACCAAGGCGCAGGCCGCGGTGGTGGTGCTCCCGCAGCGCGAGTACACCTTCCAGAACGGCAAGCCGTACGAGGGCACCAAGCAGTTCTTCTCGGGCAACGCCGACGACCTGAACAACACGATGACCCGGACCATCGACCTCACCGGGAAGAGCAGCGCCGCGCTCACCATGAAGGGTCGCTACACCATCGAAGAGGACTACGACTACCTCTTCTTCGAGGCGTCCACCGACGGTGGCCAGACCTGGTCGACCCTGCCGGGCACGGCCAACGGCACCGCCCTCAAGGAGATCTCGGCCGGACGCTTCGCCCTGGACGGCTCCAGCGACGGGCAGTGGGTCGACGTCGACATCCCGCTGAGCTCCCTCGCCGGCAAGGTCGTGCAGTTCCGGCTGCGCTACCAGACCGACGGTGGCCTCTCCGCCGGTGGCTTCTACGGTGACGCGATCACCGTGACCGCCGACGGGCAGACGCTGCTCAGCGACGGTGCCGAGGCGGGCGCCAGCGGCTGGACCCTCGGCGGTTGGAGCATCGTCGAGGAGACCTACCAGCGGAAGTTCGACAACTACTACATCGCCGGCAACCGGTCGTACGTCTCGTACGACAAGTACCTGAAGACCGGCCCGTACTACTTCGGCTACCTGAACACCCGCCCGGACTACGTGGACCACTACGCGTACCAGGAAGGGCTGCTCATCTCCTACTGGAACCTCCGGTGGGCCGACAACGACACGTTCGACCACCCGGGTGAGGGTCGTAACCTGATCATCGACGCGCACCCGCAGCCGATCTACAACCTGACCGGCAACCCGTGGCGGGCCCGCGTCCAGGTCTACGACGCCCCGTTCAGCCTGAACAAGGCCGACTCGGTCACCCTGCACATCAACGGCCAGGCCCAGTACATCCGGGGCCAGGACGCGCAGCCGGTGTTCAACGACACCAAGCAGTACTGGTACCCGGAGCTACCGAACCACGGCGTCAAGCTCCCGGCCGTCGGCGTCAAGATCACGGTTCAGCAGCAGAAGGGCACCTCGATGAAGGTGAAGTTCTCCTGAACCACTGATCGGTACGACCGCGCACCACCCGATGCCCGGGCAGGTCACCTGCCCGGGCATCGCCCTCGGCGTAACCGGCATCCCGGCCGGCCCACCCCCGAACCGGGCCCTCCGGTGGTCTCCCGGAGAATCCCCTGATCCTCGCCACCTGCGCAGCTACCGGCGCGATGCCGGCCCTAGGCTGTGCCACATGACCGACCAGCGAAGCGGACCCGTCGACGAGTCCTGCGTCCTCCCCGACGGGCCGTGGACGCACCGGTTCGTCGGCGCCAACGGGAGCCGCTTCCACGTCGTCGAGGCCGGTGCCGGCCCGATGGTGCTCTTCCTCCACGGCTTTCCCGAATACTGGCTGGCCTGGCAGGAGCTGCTGCCGGCGGTCGCCGACGCGGGGTTCCGGGCGGTCGCCATGGACCTGCGCGGGTACGGCGCGAGCGACAAGCCACCCCGGGGATACGACGGCTACACACTCGCCGCCGACGTGGCCGGGCTGATCCGGGCGCTCGGCGAACGGTCGGCGACCCTGGTCGGCTCCGGGGCCGGCGGCCTCATCGCCTGGACCGCCGCCTCGTTCCACCCCAGCCTGGTCCGGCGGCTGGTGGTGCTCGGAGCGCCGCACCCGCTCCGGCTGCGGGCCGCCATCTTCGCCGACCCGCGCGGCCAGTTCGCCGCCTCCACCCCGACCCTGAAGTTCCAGCTTCCCCGGTACGAGCACGTGCTGACCCGGGACGACGCCGCCGAGGTGGAGGCGATCCTGCGCCGCTGGGGCGGGCCGCGCTGGGTGAACGGCCCCGACTTCGCGGCGTACGCCCGGAGTTGCCGGGAGGCGATGCAGATCCCGCAGGCGGCCTTCTGCGCCATGGAGGGCTACCGGTGGGCGTTCCGGTCGGTGCTGCGGCTGCACGGCTACCGGTTCGTCAAGCTGATGCAGCGGCCGCTGGTCACGCCGACCCTCCAACTGCACGGCGCGCTCGACCGGTCGTCCCTGCCGCGTACCGCCCAGGGCTCGGGCCGCTACGTGACCGCCCCGTACGAGTGGCGGCTGCTCGACGGGGTCGGGCACTTCCCGCACGTGGAGGCCCCGGACGTGGTGCTCGGGGAGATCCTGCGCTGGGCGAAGTCCTGACTCACACCCGCTGCTCGCGCAGATCGGCGACCTCGTTCGCCGGCGCCCAGCCCTGGTAGACCCCGAAGTCGAAGGCTTCGAGCCCCAACGCGCGGGCCACCGGCCACCGGCCACCGGTGTACTCCACCCGCAGCCAGCCGTCCTGCTCGGCCAGCACGATGAACGGCTGCCCCTGCCAGGTGCAGGTGGTCCGGACGTACGCCAGCTCGTCGACCTCGGCGGCCGGCACCACCCGGACGTGCCGGCCGGGGCGTACCTCCTCGAAGCCCTCGCCCGGCCCGGGCTGGTAGAGGCGGACGTCGTCGCCGTCCGGGCTGGCCTGGTACTCCCGGCCCCGCCAGCGGGCCACGTAGCCGTCGCGGGTCACGAGTCACCGACCCGTCGCCAGCGCAGCGCGTCGGTGTCCAGGATCGCCACCACCCGGTCACTGCCGTCCGCGCCGATCCGGCACAGTTGCGCACCGTGCGGCAGCCGGGCGCTGTCCACCTTGAACTCGGCGACCACGTCGCTGCTCTCCCCCGGCGCGAAACCGTTGCCACGGAACGGCGGACGCTCGATCACCCAGCCCTCCATCGCTCGCATCGCGGCCTCGTTCTGCCCGCCGTACGGGATGCGGTAGAGGCTCGGCCGGTACGCCGGCCAGCGCAGCACGTAGATCTCCTCGGCGTCCCGGGAGAACGGCGATTCGGGGTGACCCAGACCGAGCGCGTCGTAGAGCTGCGCCGGAGTGCTCAAATGGGCCAGCTCGCCGGCCCGGTGCACGAAGCCGGACACCCGGTCGTAGCCACGCTCCAGATAGTAGGCAAGCTGACTCGGGGCGAGCGCCTTCTGCATCGTCACCGGCCGGTTCGGGTCGGCGGGCGGCGCGGTGGGCCGGACCACCGAGGTGGGTTCGGCCTCGGCGACCGGCTGTTCCGGCTCGCCCTCCGCGTCGTCGCCGAGCCCCACCTCGGCGGCCCAGTTGGCCAGCGCGACGACCTGCTCGCCGGGATACTTCGCCCCGACCGGGGTGCCCGGATTCACCGCGAATGACCAGCTCTCGTCCGGCCAGCGGCGGATGAGCTGGACGAACTTCACGCGTACGGTGTCGACCGACGCGTCGACGCGGTCGGCCAGCCGCTCCGGTGAGGTGTAGACCACCACGTACGTCTCGCCGTCGAGCTGCTCCGTCCGCCAGACGAAGCCGAGGTCGCCGGGGCGGCTCCCCGGCGCGGAGTCGGCCGCGACGGGCAACAGCACCCGGGCCAGCAGCAGGGTGGAGAGGAAGCCGTCGGTGCTGCCGCTGCCCGCCGCACCGAGCAGTTCCTCCTCGACCTCGTTGGCCGCCACGAAGTTGGGCGGCGTCGGCTCCGGCGGCGTCGGCTCCGGTCCGGCGGACACCACCGGCTCCGCCGCGGGCGCGGCAGGCGACGCAGCCGGCGCAGGCGCCTCGAACAACGAAACTGTCGGCTCGGCGGGCGGCTCGGGCACCTCGAACAACGAAACCGTCGGCTCAGCGGGCGGCTCGATCGTGATCGGCACGGTGGGGTCGGCGGGGCCGGCCCAGGGCGCGCCTGGCCCGTCGCCGTCGGTCCGGAACGGCGAGCCGGCCGCGGTCGCCATCGCGGAGGTGGCGTCGGGAACGGCCGGCACCGCGTACGGCTCGGACGCCGCGTCGGGGGCCGGGGCGATCCGGGTCGGCTCCTCGGACCCGGTGAGGTCCCGGGACTCGATCACGGTGCCCTCGATGACGATCGGCTTGAAACCCTGGTGCGGCGTGGGCGGGCCGGGCACCGGTTCGGCGACCGACGGGGGCAGTTCCTCCGTCTCGGCCGGCGCGAAGGCCCCGCCCCCGGGACGAATCGGTTGGGTCCGCTCGTCCGCACCCGACCCGTCGCCGACGGCGAGGTGCGGACGGGGCAGCGCCTGGGTCGCCTCCTCCCCTGGGGCCGCGGCGGGTCGGAAGGGCACGGCCGCTTCCCCCGGGCGCAGCGCCTGCGTGGCCTCCCCGGCGTCCACTCCCAACGGCCGGGTGGGCCGCTCCGGAACCGGCTCGCTCAGCGGGCGGCGGCGGGGAAACGGCTGGCCACCCTGGGCGAGTCGGGACGGCGGAACAGCAGGCTCACCGGGCCGGTGCACCGGGTCCGGGGAGGACAGCCGGCGCGATGAGCGGCTCGATGCGGGCTCGAAGAACGACCGGGCGGGGGCTGGCGCGGGCTCGCCGGACCGGTCGTTCGCCGAACCGGTACGCCCGGCGTCGGCGAACGGGTCCGGCTCGCCCGGACGCCGGCGGAGGTCGTTGAGCCAGCCGGAAAGGCTGTCGGAGCCGAGCGCGGACCGACCACCGGCTGGGGCGCCGCCAGCGGAAGCGGTGTGCGGTCGGGCGGGCCACCCGTCGCGGGCCGGTCCGTCATCGCCGGGACGCCGGTTGGGCGGTGTCGGCTTGTCGGCCGCCGGCTCCGCCCCCTGGACCGCCGGTGGACCGACCGGTCCGGCCGCGCGGGGCACGGCGGGCCGGGCGGCCGGCGTGGGGATCGGCACCGTCAACGGCTCGTCCCCGGCCGCCGGGGTGCGGCCGCCCGAGTTGACTGGGACCGGCGCGGCAGGTGCTCGCCCTGCGAACGCGTCGGGGAGCGACGCCGTCGTGGCGTCCGGGCCGGGTGTGCCGGTGCCGGCGCGCAGCCGGGCGGCCGTCTCCACCCGTTCCAGGCGGGCGCGGGCACCCATGGTCCGGCCCGGCAGCCGGACGTCGCCCCGGGAGAGCTGCGCCACGTACCAGGCGGGCAGGTAGCCCTCGATCGGCAGGCCGGGATTGACGGCCAGCCACCACTCGTGGTTCGGCCATCCGGCGGCCAGTTCCGCGTACGGGACGCGGCGGGTGGCACCGGCGTTCCCGCCCAGGGAGGCCCGCAACGCGGCGACGGAGGTGAAGGCGAGGATGTGCGTCCGGCCGCCGGTGGTCCAGGTGCCCCAGCCCACCGGGGTCCGCCCAGGTGCCTCGGCGGCGACCGGCAGCAGCAGATCGACGCGGGTCAGGATGCGGAAGTAGAGCTGCTGGTCCTGCGCACGCAACGCGTCCCGCATCGCCACCTCGGCCTCGGTGGCCGGCTCCCATCCGGTCACGGCCACCTCTCCTTCAGCGAACAGGCCACAGGCATCGCCTACAACCTACAAGGTGGTAACAAGATCACAATGGTTGGCCGGCAGCCGTTCGTCGGGCCGTCTACGGGCGCTAACATCCTGTTCCGGAGCCGACACGTTACGGAGGCGGTCGATGTCCCGGCCCATCGCGCGACCGGCCCTGGCCGTCCTTGCGGCCGTCCTCACCGCCGTCCTTCCCGCCGGTCCGGCAGCGGCCCGGGCGCCGTCGTCCTGCGCCACACCGCCCGCACCGGCCCGCCCGGTGGCGGACCCGCCATGGCCCCAGCAACGGTACGCGCCGGACCGCCTCGCCCCGCTCGCCACCGGCGCCGGAGTGACCGTCGCGGTGGTCGACTCCGGGGTGGACCGGACTCATCCGCAGCTCGCCGGGCGGGTGCTCGCCGGCGCCGACTTCCTCGACGCGGGCGGCAACGGCACCCGGGACTGCGCCGGACACGGCACCGGGGTGGCGAGCATCATCGCGGCGACACCCCGGCCGGGAGTGGCGTTCCGGGGGCTCGCCCCGGGCGTCCGCATCCTGCCGGTACGGGTCAGCGAGCAGCAGGTGGTCGACGGGCGGGAGTCGGGGCGTACGGTCGGCGCGGCCGACTTCGCCCGGGCCATCCGGTGGGCGGTGGACCACGACGCCGACGTGCTCAACCTCTCCGTCGTGCTGTACGCGGACAATCCCGCGGTCCGCCTCGCGATCGCCTACGCGGTGCGGCGTGACGTCGTCGTGGTGGCCGCCGCCGGCAACCTGCACGACAGCGGCAACCCCCGGCCGTACCCGGCCGCGTACGACGGGGTGCTCGGGGTCGGCGCGATCGGCGCGGACGGGGTCCGCTCCACGTTCTCCCAGACCGGCCCGTACGTCGACCTGCTGGCTCCCGGCAGCGACGTGCTGGTGGCGGCACCCGGGCAGGGCCACCGCCGGGCGGAGGGGACGAGCTACGCGGCGCCGTTCGTGGCCGCCACCGCCGCGTTGCTGCGGCAGTATCGCCCCAAACTGACCGCGGCCGAGGTGGCTCGGCGGATCGTGGACAGTGCCGACCCGGCCCCGGGAAGCGGTGACGGATCCGGCGCCGGTGTGCTGAACCCGTATCGAGCGGTCACCGAGTCGGCCGGGCCGGCGGTGGCGAGCCCGCGCCGGGGCGCGGCCCTGCCGGTGGAGCAGCCGGACCCGGCGGAGGTGGCGCAGCGGACGCGACGGGCGGCGGCCCGGGACCGGGCGCTGCTGGTGGCCGGCGCGACCGGGGCGGCGACCTGCGTGGTGGTGCTGCTCGCCGTGGTGCTGCCGCGCGGGGCCCGGCGCCGCTGGCGTCCGGCCGGCCCGGCCTGACCCACCGCCACGCGCCGCTCACGAACCGAAGACCGCCCGCCCGGGCGACCGGTGCCCGAACGGCAACGCCCCGACGCCGGCGCGCCCGGGCGACCGGCGCCGCTCGCCACCGGCCCCTGCCTGCCGCGCGCCACGCGTCCAGGGTCCGCGCCACCGTGAGAAGGCGGCGCCCACGGCCGAGGCCAGGTGGTGGCCTCTTCCCGGCGGCTGCGCGGACCCTGGACGCGGGCGGCGACGACTACTGGAACAGGTTGACGTTCCGCTTCTCGGTGTCGAGATAGTCGGCGGCGGAGTCCTCCACCGCCAGCTTGATGTCGCGCAGCATGGCCTGCAGGTCCTGCGAGGCGGCCCGCCACCGCGCCTGCCGCTGCTCGTACGCCTCGCGGGCCTCGCCGGCCCAGCTCGCGACCAGCGGCGCGGCGTCTCGTTCGAGCTGCCCGAGCTGGCTGTCTAGGGTGTTCAGCGCCTTCTGAATGTCCGCGCCGGCCTGCTGCAACGCGGCGAAGTTGACGACCAGCACACCGTGGTCCATCGGATCCGTCCTTCCCTGTCAGAGCGGCAGCTGGATGCTGCGGTGGAGGCCGGCGACCCGGCTGGCGGCCTCGGTGTCCGAGACGTCGTACTGCGCTCCGGCGGTGCGGATCGCGGTGGCCGTCTCGCGCAGGGCCCGCTGCAGCGCCGCCTGGTCCTGCGCCCACTGTTGCTTCACCTGCTCGAACGAGCGCCCACCGGCGCCTCGCCAGGCCTGCTGCAACACCTCCAACTCGGCCATCAGGCCGCTGAGCATGCTCTGCAACGACTGGTCCACCTGCTCGAACTTCGCGGCGGTCTGCTGCATCACCGCGGCTTCTGCCTGGGTCTGGGACACCCGGGACGTCACCTCGTCTCCTCGGTCGTGGCTGGTCGCCGCAACGACGACCACCGTGGACTCGCCGGGCGCGGATCCGGACTGGTGGGTGGAAACGACGCGCACTCGGCGGAACTCGTCGCTGACGGTAGTCGTCCGACTTCGGTTGTGCTACCCCCTCCACTCCCCTGTGGACAAAGGCGGCCTACCATGAGCCACGCCAACGTCACGCGACGAACAGGCGGAGGAGACGCGGTGACGGCGACCACGACCGAACGGCCGGCACCGACGCCCGGGCGGCCACCGCGGCGGATCCGTCCTGTGCCGGGCGTACGCGCCGGACAGGTGGCGGCGGCGCAGGTCGCGGTGGCGTTGCTGGCCGCGGCCGTCGGCCGGGGCGCGGCGGTCACCGTGGCCGCCGCGCTGTCGGCGGCACTGCTGCTGCCCGCCGCCTGGGTGCGGTTCCGTGGCCGGTGGCTCTACGAGTGGCTGCTGGTGGGGCTGGCGCACCTGACCCGCCGGCGAGCGCTGCCCGCGGCCTCCGGGGCGGGCGCGGTGCTGGAACTGGTGGCACCCGGAGCGACGGTCCGCCCGGTCGAACTCGCCGGCGATCCGGCCGCCGTGGTCGACGACGCCGACGGGTTGACCGCGTTGCTGGAGATCGGCGACCCTGGCGACCTGCTCGGCGACGGCCCGCAGTCCCTGCCCGCGCCGCGGGGCCTGCTGCCGCCACCGGGCCCGGAGAGCCCACCGGTCCGGCTCCAACTGCTGCTCTCCGCCTCTCCCGCCCCGGCGCCGGCCGCCGCACTGGGCACAGTCGGGACGTCGTACCGCCAGCTCACCGACGGGCGGCTGGCGGGCCGGGCCCGAGCGGTGCTGGCCGTCCGGGTGCTCCGGGCCGACGGCTGGTCGGACGAGGAGCTGCGCCGGGCCCTCTCCGGCACGGTCCGGCGCATCGTCCGCCGGCTCGGCCCGCTGGCCGGTCGGCCGCTGGGCGGAACGGCGGCGCTGCGGGTGATCGCCGAACTGGCCCACCACGACGCCGGGGCGCCGCTGCGCGAGAGCTGGTCGGCGCTGGCGGTCGGCGGGCTGGCGCAGGCCACCTGGCGGCTGCGGCGCTGGCCGGATCCGCGTGCCGACGGGGGCCGGCGGCTGGTGCCGCGGCTACTCGCGCTGCCGACCACCGCCACCACCGTCTCACTCTGCCTCGGTCCACGCGCCGGCGCCGACACCGCCCCGGTCCCGGCCGAGCTGACCGTACGCCTGGCCGCCGCGACCGCCGTGGAGCTGTCCACCGCCGAGCGGGCGCTGCGCCGGCTCGCCGGCGATCTCGGCGCGGAGCTCCGCCGGCTCGACGGCGAGCACCTGGTCGGCCTGGCCGCCACCCTGCCCCTGGTGGTGGCCCGGGCCGCCACCGCGCCGGCCCCGGCGGAGTTGGACGCGCTGGAACTCGGCATCGGCGAGTCCGGCCTGATGGTGGGCGCCAACCGGCAGGGCGGCCCGTTGACCGTACGCCTCTTCCGCCCCGGAACGACCCGGCTACTGCTCGTCGGCGGGGTACGCGCCGCGCAGCTCATGGCGCTGCGAGCGCTGGCGCTGGGCGCCCGGGTGGTGGTGCAGACCACCCGACCCCGGGTGTGGGAGCCGTTCGTGCGCGGAGTGGGCGGGCCGGGCGGGACGATGCCGCTGATCCCGCCCGGGCGGCCGGTCGGCGGCGCTCCGGGCTCGCCGCTGCACCCGTTGCTGCTGGTGGTCGACGCCGGGCCGGTGCCGGCCGAGGCGGGGCCGGAGGCGGCCTGGCGATCCGTCCTGGTGGTACGGGACGAGCTCACCCCGGCCGACACGGCGGCGCTGGCCCGGGCCGACCTGGCGATCCTGCAACCGCTCGATCCGGGCGAGGCGGCGCTGGCCGGTGCCGCCCTGGGCCTGGGCAGCTCGGCGGAGTGGCTCACCCGGATCCGGGACGAGATGGTCGCCGTGGTGAACCGCCGGGCGCTGCGCTGGGCGCTGCTGTCGCCGACGCCGATCGAGTCGCAGTTGGTCGGCCGCCCGCTCCGCCGCTGACCCGAACACGATCCGTTGATCACCACGGGTTCCGCAGCTGGACGGAGCGTGGCACGATCCCGGCCATGGATTTCCTGAAAGGTCTTCTGATCAGGCTGGCCTCGACGGCGGTGGCCTTCTGGCTGGCCACTCTGCTCATCCCGGGGATCACCCTGAGCACCGACACGGTCGCCGAGAAGGTGACCACGCTGGTGCTGGTGGCGGCGATCTTCGGGGTGGTCAACGCGGTGCTCCAGCCGATCATCAAGACCGTCGGCTGCGGCTTCTACCTGCTCACCCTCGGCCTGATCGCGCTGGTGGTCAACGGCCTGCTCTTCCTGTTGACGAGTTGGATCGCCGGCCAGGCCGGGCTGCCCTTCCACGTGGACGGCTTCTGGCCGGCCGCGGTGCTGGGCGCGCTCTTCGTCAGCCTCGTGACCTGGCTCCTCGGCACGGTCCTCGACCGCGACTGACGACCAACAGGCTGGATCTTGGACAGTTGCCGTACGCGGCGAACGGCAACTGTCCAAGATCTCCGAGGGCGGAGCGTGGCATGGCAGAATTTCAGGTGCGGGCGGGGACGAGCGAGGACGTCGAGGCGGTGCTGGCCTTCTGGCGACTCGCCGCCGAGGGCACCGACCGGCACGACACGGCGGAGGCGGTGCACCGGCTGGTCGCCCGTGACCCGCACGCCCTGCTGCTGGCGGTCGACCGGGGCGCGGTGGTCGGTTCGCTGATCGCGGGTTGGGACGGCTGGCGGGCGCATCTCTACCGATTCGCCGTCCACCCGGACCACCGCCGGCAGGGCATCGGCAGCGCGTTGCTGGCCGCCGCCGAGCTGCGCTTCGCCGGGCTCGGCGGCCGGCGCGTCGACGCGATGGTGCTCGACGGCAACGAGCTGGGCCGGCTGGCCTGGGCAGCCGCCGGCTACCGACGACAACCGGAGTGGCGGCGCTGGGTCAAGCCGCTGTCGCCGTGAACCGGCTGGTCCTGCTCGCCGGCGTCTCCGACACCGGCACGCCGTCCCGGCTGCCGGGCAGGCCAGTGGGCGGGAATTGGCTGGCGAGGGGCGGGGAGAGCGGTACTAGCGTGGCAGGGTGTTCACTCTGACCCGCCCTGACGGCTACCAGCTCAGCACCGATCCGGCCCGGCTCGACCTCGATCGGGTGCACCACTGGCTCGCGACCGACGCGTACTGGGCGATCGGGCGGGAGCGGGACGCGGTCGAGCGCGCCTTCGCCGGCTCGATCGGCTTCGGCGTCTACCGTCCGGGCGACGGGCAGCAGGTGGCGGTGGCCCGGGTGGTCACCGACCGCGCCACCTTCGCCTGGCTCTGCGACGTCTACGTGGACCGGTCCGAGCGGGGTCGTGGGCTGGGCACCTGGCTGGCCGGCGCGGTCCGCGACCACCTGGCCGAGCTGGGCGTACACCGGATCGTGCTGGCCACGAACGACGCGCACGGGGTATACGCGAAGATCGGCTTCGTCCCGGTCGAGCCCAACCGCTGGATGCAGCTCGACCAGCGGGTGAGCCAGGTCACCGGAAAGGAGCAACAGCCCCCTTCACCACTTACTGTGGAGGCGTGAACCAGACCCGCCTCGGTTACCTGTACGGTCTCGGCGCGTACCTGATCTGGGGCTTCTTCCCGATCTACCTGAAGCTGCTCCGGCCGGCCGGGCCGGTGGAGATCCTCGCCCACCGGATCGTCTGGTCGGTGGTCTTCGTGGCCCTCGTGCTGGCCGCGATGCGCAACATCGGCTTCCTGCGGGCGTTGGTCCGGCGGCCCCGGGCGCTCGCCGCCGTCGGCGCGGCCGCCGCGTTGATCGCCGTGAACTGGGGCACCTACATCTACGGGGTGAACTCCGACCGGGTGATCGAAACCGCCCTCGGTTACTTCATCAATCCGCTGGTCATCGTGCTGATCGGGGTCTTCCTGCTGCGCGAGCGGCTGCGCCCGGCGCAGTGGGCGGCGCTCGGCGTGGGCGGCCTCGCCGTCGTGGTGCTGACCGTCGACTACGGCCGGCCGCCCTACCTCGCGCTGGTGCTGGCCTTCAGCTTCGCCGGGTACGGCCTGGTCAAGAAGCGACTGGCGCTGCCCGCCGCGGAGGGGCTCTTCGTCGAGTCGGCCGTGCTGGCGCTGCCGGCGCTGGCCTACCTGGGCTGGCTGACCCGGGACGGCGCGGCGACGTTCGGGCACGTCTCCGCCGGGCACACCGCGCTGCTGGTGCTGGCCGGCGCGGCCACCGCGATCCCGCTGCTGTTCTTCGCCGGGGCGGCGAACCGGCTGCCGCTGTCCACCCTCGGCATGTTGCAGTACGTCGGTCCGATCCTCCAGCTCGGCTGCGGGGTGCTGGTCTACCACGAGCCGATGCCGCCGGCCCGGCTGGCCGGTTTCGCCCTGGTCTGGCTCGCGCTGGTGGTGTTCACCACGGACGCCCTCCGCACCGCCCGCCGCACCCGTGCCGCCGCCCGGTCCGCCACCACCCCGGTCCCCGCCCCGACCCACTGAACGGCGGATCAGCGGACGTCGTAGGCGAGCACGGCGGTGTCGTCGGCGCGCAGCAGTTCGAGGCGGACCAGCTCGCCCCGGGTGAACCGGGTGACGCCGGTGAACCGCACGTCGTCGCCGGGAGCGGCCAGCCAGGAGCCGACCTGCTCCGTCGCGCCGTCCGGTCCGTACGCCACCAGCCGGAAGGTGTACGCCTCGCGGTGCCCGGGCTGCCGGTCGTACCCGCAGCGCATGGTGACCTCGGTGCCCCAGTCGGCGTCGGTCAGCCCGATCTCGGCGTGCACCGGGGCCGGGCCGGCGACCGGTCGCATCGCGGCCACCGGCACCCGCGGAGCGGGCGGGGCGGCCGAGCGGAACAGGGCCGCCCCGCCGACCCCGACCAGCACGGCGAGGACGGCGGCGGCGAGCGTGGTCAGCGCGTATCGGCGTCGGGACCTCGACCGCTCGCGGCGCCGGCGGTCCCGCGCCGCGTCGAGCAGCGCGGGCACCCGGGAGGTCTCCGCCGCCGACGGCAGGAACTCCGCCAGCCCGGCCGGGTCGAGCCGCCCCAGCAGGCCGGGCAGCACGGCGATCTCGGCCACCGCCTCGCGGCAGGCGGCGCAGCCGGCCAGGTGCCGCTCGTAGGCGGCCCGTTCGGCGGGAGCGAGGGCACCCAGCACGTACGCGCCGTCGTCGTGCGCGAACTCGCAGCGGGTCATTCGGTCACCCCCATCTCGGCCAGCGCCAACCGTAGTGACCGCAGCGCGTAGTGGGTGCGTGACTTCACCGTGCCCGGCGGCACCCCCAGCCGCGCCGCGGCCTCCGCCACCGACCGCCCCTGATAGAAGCACTCGACCAGCACCTCTCGGTGGGTCGGGCTGAGCCGGTTCAGCGCCTCGGCCACGGTCCACGCCTCCACCGCGCGTTCCGCCTCGTCGACCGCCCCGGCGGGCTCGGGCAGCTCGTCGGTGTAGACCTCACCGACCCGGGCGGACCGGCGCCGCCAGGCGTCGATGGCCAGGTTCCGCGCGGTGGTGAAGAGCCAGGCTCGGACCGAGCCCCGCCCCGGGTCCAGCGACTCCGGGTGCCGCCAGGCCCGCAGCAGCGTCTCCTGCACCAGGTCCTCGGCACGTGCCCGGTCGCCGTTGACCAGCCGGAGGGCGTGCGCGAGGAGCGCGTCGGCGTGTTCGTCGTGCAGCGCGCGTAGCAGTTGGGCGTCGTGGTCGCTGATGGCGGTCTCCTCGCTCCCGTACGCGGGTCCAGGATGCCTTCGCCCGTGGATACGTGCGATGTCGCCGTTCGGTTCAGCCCGGCTCGCCCGCCGCGCAGTTGTTCACATCCGGTTCACGTCCGGGCCGATCTCAGCTCACCGCGCCCTGGCAGCCTCCGGCCCGTACGCGGGCGGGCGTCCCGGCCTGCCACCCACGTCCTACCAGGAGGCCCTTTCATGAGCGACCGTCCCCGGCTGCTCCCGTTGCTGGGTTCCACCCGCCACGGCAGCCGCGACGCCATGACCTGCCTGTACCGCTGCGGCAACGCCTGCGACCACCCGGTGCCGAACCCCTCGGACAACCCGTACTTCGGGGACCTGGTCGATGCCGAGGTCTCCCGCCGCGGTGTGGTGCGGGCCGGCGCGGTCGGCGCCCTGGTCCTCGGGTTCGGCGGGACCGTCGCGGGCGCCCTGGCCGGCGCGGCCCCGGCCGCCGCCGCGCCCGCCGCCCCGGCCGTTCCCGGCGCCGCCGCCCCGAACGGCGGGGTGGGCAGCGGCGCGCTGACCTTCAAGCCGATCCCGCCCAACCGGCTCGACACCCTGGTCGTCCCGAACGGGTACGACCACGCGGTCGTGATCAAGTGGGGTGACCCGGTCGTGCCGGGCGCGCCCGCGTTCGAGCTGCACGGCCAGACCGCCGCCGCCCAGGCGATGCAGTTCGGCTACAACAACGACTTCGTCGGCGTGCTGCCGATCGACCGGAAGCGGGCGCTGCTCGTGGTCAACCACGAGTACACCAACGAGGACCTGATGTTCCCCGGCTTCACCGGCCTGGACGCGCTCTCCGTGGAGCAGATCCGGGTGGCGATGGCCGCGCACGGCATGTCCGTGGTGGAGCTGGAGCGGGTGGAGAGCACCGGGCAGTGGCGGCCGGTGCGCAACGGCCGGAAGTACAACCGCCGGGTCACCGCGCTGGCCACGAAGTTCGAGCTGACCGGTCCGGCCGCCGGCTCGGCCTGGCTGTGCACCGCCGCCGACCCGAAGGGCCGTACGGTGGTCGGCACGCTGAACAACTGCGCCGGCGGGGTCACCCCCTGGGGCACGGTGCTCTCCGGCGAGGAGAACTTCAACCAGTACTTCGTCGGCGGCGACGGAGCGCCGGAGGTGCTCAAGCCCAAGCTGGCCCGGTACGGCATCCCGACCGACGTGCGGTACCCGAGCGGCAGCCGCAAGTGGGACCGTGCCGACGAGCGCTTCGACCTGGCGAAGCACCCGAACGAGGTGCACCGGTTCGGCTGGATCGTCGAGATCGACCCGTTCGATCCGGACAGCAGGCCGCGCAAGCACACCGCGCTGGGCCGGTTCAAGCACGAGGGCGCCAACGTCATCGTGGCGAAGGACGGCCGCGTGGTCGCGTACATGGGCGACGACGAGCGGTTCGACTACCTTTACAAGTTCGTCTCGGACAAGAAGTTCATGTCGGGCGGCTCCACGGTGGCCCGCCGGCACAACCTGACCCTGCTGGAATCCGGCACGCTCTACGTGGCCGCCCTGGCGGGCAACAGCGCCGCCGAGATCGACGGCACCGGCAAGCTCCCCTCCGACGGCGCCTTCGACGGCCGGGGCCGGTGGATCAAGCTGGTCAGCGGCAACCGCTCGTACGTCGACGGGATGACCGCGGCCGACGTGCTCACCTTCACCCGCCTCGCCGCGGACAGGGTCGGCGCGACGAAGATGGACCGCCCGGAGGACGTCGAGCCCAGCGAGCTCACCGGCAAGGTGTACGTGGCGCTGACCAACAACACCGACCGGGGCAAGTCCGGCAAGGCCGCCGCCGACGAGGCCAACCCGCGCAACCTCAACAAGCACGGGCAGATCCTGGAGCTGGTCGAGGACCGCGGCGACAACACCGCCGAGACCTTCGCCTGGTCGCTGCCGATCGTCTGTGGCGACCCGACCGACCCGTCCACCCACTTCGCCGGGTACGACAAGAGCAAGGTGTCGCCGATCTCCTGCCCGGACAACGTCGCCTTCGACGCCACCGGCAACCTCTGGATCGCCACCGACGGCAACGCCCTGGGCAGCAACGACGGCCTCTTCGCCACCGCGCTGGAGGGACCCGAGCGGGGCCACCTCAAGCAGTTCCTCACCGTGCCGTACGGCGCGGAGACCTGCGGCCCGTTCATCACGAAGGACAACCGTTCGGTCTTCGTGGCGGTGCAGCACCCGGGCGAGATCACCGGCGCGACGGTGGAGAACCCGGCTTCCACCTGGCCGGACGGCGACTTCGCCAAGCCGGGCGTCGTGGTCACCTGGCGCCTCGACGGTGGCCCGATCGGCAGCTGACCTCTCCTCCGGGCGGTTCGGCGCTGGACCGCCCCCGAAGGGCCTCTTCCCCCGCCGGGAAGGGGCCCTTCGGCATCACCGGGGTCAGTGCTCGGTGGCGAGGCCGTCGGCGATCGCGCGAGCTGCGCTGAGCAGCTTGGCCCGAACCACCCGGGCGGAGGTCATCATCTCGCCGGCCGGCAGCGCGCAGGCCAGCACCACCCGGCGCTCGATGTCCTTGTCCGGCGTGACCAGCACGGCCGCGCAGGCCACCCCCTGGCGGAACTGCCCCAGCTCCAGCTGCATGCCGCGCCGGTCACCGGCGGCCAGGTCGGCCTCGAACGCCTCGGCGGTGGTCAGGGTGGCGTTGGTGAACGGGCGCATGCCGTACTCGCGCAGGTAGCGGACGCGCTGGTCGGCGGTGAGCGTGGCGAGCAGGCTCTTGCCGAGGGCCGTGGCGTGCGCCCCCTCGTCGAAGCCCGGCACCAGGTCCTCCAGGTACGGCGAGCGCGGCCCCTCGGCGACCGCCGTGACCGCCACCTGGCCGCCGACGAAGCGGCCCAGGTAGTGGCTCCAGCCGGTGTCCGCCGCCGCCCGCCGCAGCGACTCGCCGACCGCCGGGGGCCCCCGGAACGCCGTCACCAGTTCCCGGTACCGGTCGGCCACCTCCAACCCGACGATGTACGTCCCGTCCTCCCGCCGGATCACGTAGCCCTCGTACGCCAGGGTGCGCACCAGGTGGTACGTGGTGGCGACGGTCAGCTCGCACCGACGGGCGATCTGCTTGACGGTGAGCCCCCTCGGCGCACGGCCGACCGACTCAAGCACTCGAAGCGCGCGGGAGACACTTCGGATCAGGTCCGAGGGTTCCGCCAAGGGGTCGCGCACAACCACCTCCGCCGCCGGGGACTTACACCATATGAAAAACAGGCCGGGTGCGAAATGCCTGTTCGGGTCGAGGATGCCAGATCACCGGGCACAGTCCGTACACCGACAGACACGATCAGCTGTCAAACTGTGACCGACGTAGGTTTGGCGCACCATGACCGACACCGCGCTGCGTCCCGCACCCCCCGCGTCCCGGCCCACCATCCGCGTCAGCGCGGGTGCCGTGGCCACCACGATCGCCTGCGTGCTGCCGGTCTTCCTGGTCGGCGGCCTCGCCGTGCAGATGGGCGACGATCTTCGGTTCTCCCCCGCCGGGCTGGGCCTGGCCGTGTCGGTCTACTTCGGGATCAGCGCGCTGGCGTCGGTCCCCTCCGGCGTGCTGGTGGAGCGGTACGGGCCGGCCGGGGTGGCCCGCGCCGGCGTCCTGCTCTCCGCCGGTTCGCTGCTGGCCGTGGCGGGGCTGGCCCGGTCGTACCCGGTGTTGGTCGGCCTGCTCGGGCTCAGCGCCGCCGCGAACGCGCTCGGGCAGTTGGCCAGCAACGCGGCGCTGGCCCGGCAGGTGCCCGCCCACCGGCAGGGGCTCTCCTTCGGCGTGAAGCAGGCGGCCATCCCCGTCTCCACCCTGCTGGCCGGAGTGGCGGTGCCCGCCATCGCGCTGACCGCCGGCTGGCGCTGGGCGTTCGTGGCCGCCGCCGCGGCGGCGCTGGCCGCGCTGCCGGCCGTGCCCGGGGCGGAGCGCGATCCGGGGCGGCGGTCGGCCACCGGGCGGGCGGGTGGGGCCGGCCTGGCGCTGGTGGTGGTCGGCCTGGCGGCCACCCTGGCGGCAGCCGCCGCGAACGCGCTGGGCACCTTCGTGGTCGACTCGTCGGCCGGGCGCGGGCTGTCCCCGGCCCTGGCCGGCCTCACCCTGACCCTGGGCAGCGCGGTCTGCGTGGTCGCCCGGGTCGGTGCCGGCTGGCTCGCCGACCGCTGGGAGACCGGGCACATCGCGCTGATCGCCGGGATGCTGGTGGTCGGCGCGGTCGGGCTGGCCCTGCTGGCCCTGGCCGGCTCCGGGCCGTTGGTGGCCGGCGTGGTGCTCGGCTTCGGGCTCGGCTGGGCCTGGCCCGGGCTGATGAACTTCGCGGTGGTCAAGCTCCACCCGCAGGCGCCGGCCGCCGCCACCTCGATCACCCAGACCGGGGTGTACGCGGGCGGCTGCCTCGGCCCGCTGGGCCTCGGCACCGTCGCCGGCCAGCTCGGCTACCCGACCATGTGGGCGACGGCCGCGATCGCCATGCTGCTGGCCGCCCTCCTCATGCTCCTCGGCGCCCGCCTCCTGCCCGGCCCCACCACCCCGGGCCCGGCCCCACTCGCGTGATCACGAGGTTGTCGCCCTGCCCCGGCGTGTCATGGACACGATCACGCCCGGGTGGGGGTCAGGAGGTGCGGTCGGCGATGTAGTCGCAGAGGGATTCGAGGGCGCGGCGGGGTGGGGTGTCGGGTAGGGGGGCCAGCCGGGCGCGGGCGTCCTCGGCGTAGCCGCGAACCGTCTCCCGGGCGCGCTTCAGCGCGGGCGACTCCCGGAGCAGGCCGAGCGCCTCGGCGTGCAGCGCGTCGTCGACCAGCGGACCGGTGGCCAGGATCTCCCGCAGCCGCACCGAGGCGGCGTCGGAGTCGTCCGAGGCGAGCGCGTAGAGCACCGGCAGGGTCGGCACGCCCTCCCGCAGGTCGGTGCCGGGCGTCTTGCCGGACTGCACCGACTCTGAGGCGATGTCGAGCAGGTCGTCGGAGAGCTGGAAGGCCATCCCGATGGTCTCGCCGTAACCCTCCAGCGCCTCGATGTGCTCGGCGGACGCGCCGCCGAACATGCCGCCGAAGCGGGCCGAGGTGGCGATCAGCGATCCGGTCTTCTCGGCGATGACGTGCAGGTAGTGCGCGACCGGGTCGGCGTCGCGCGGGCCGACCGTCTCGGCGATCTGCCCGTGCACCAGCCGGGCGAAGGTGCGTGCCTGCAGGCGTACGGCCTCGGGGCCGAGTTCGGCCGCGAGGTCCGCGGCCCGGGCGAAGAGGTAGTCGCCGACCAGGATCGCGACCGAGTTGGTCCAGCGGGAGTTGGCGCTCGGGGCGCCCCGTCGCACGGCCGCCTCGTCCATCACGTCGTCGTGGTAGAGCGTCGCCAGGTGGGTGAGCTCCATCACCACGGCGGCCGGCACGACCTGCGCGGTGGTCGGATCACCGAACTGGGCGCCCAGCGCCACCAGCAGCGGGCGGAACCGCTTGCCGCCGGCCTCGACCAGGTGCCGGGACGCCTCGGTGACGAGCGGGTCGGCACTGGCCACGCTCGACCGCAACTCGCTCTCGACCTGCTCAAGCAGGCCCAGCACGGACGCCTCGACGCGCGGGTCGGCGAGGTGCAGGCCGAGCGCGCCGAACTGACCCGTGCTCTCCGGCTCCCGACGACCGCCGGAGCCGGTGACACCTGAACGCTCGCCAGCCGGAATCACCACGCCTTCCACCATGCCACACCCGTTCGACCTGCCCGGAAAGGGGATACGGACCGGGGGCCGGTACGCCACGGCGTACCGGCCCCCGGGAGGAGAACCACTGTCATCGCACGAATTCGGCGGCCCCGGTGGCCAGGTCGAGCAGCGGTTGGGGGGCGACACCCAGGGCCAGCGTGGCCAGCACGCCGATGACCAGGGCCGCGGAGGTGAGCGCGCCCGGGATGGCGACGGTCGGGGTCGCCTCGCCCGGCTCGGAGAGCCACATCATCACCACGACCCGCAGGTACGGGAAGGCCAGCACCATGCTGGTCAGCACGCCGGCGATCACCAGCCAGGTCTGGTTCGCGTCCAGCGCCGGCGCGAAGATCGCGAACTTGCTGGTGAACCCGCTGGTCAGCGGAATACCGGCGAAGGCCAGCAGGATGAAGGTGAAGACCGCGGCGAAGAACGGCGACCGGCGGCCCAGCCCGGCCCAGCGGGACAGGTGGGTGGCCTCCCCGTCGGCGTCCCGGACCAGCGTCACCACGGCGAACGCGGCAAGCACCGAGAAGCCGTACGCGACCAGGTAGAACATCGTGCCGGAGAGCCCGTCCTTGCTCGGCGCGAGCACGCCCACCAGCAGGTAGCCGGCGTTCGCGATCGACGAGTACGCCAGCAGCCGCTTGATGTCGGTCTGGGTGACCGCCAGGACCGCACCGACCAGCATGGTGAGCACCGCCACCGCGCCGAGCACCGGGGTGAAGTCCCAGGCGGCCCCGGCGAAGGCGACGTGGAAGACCCGCAGCATGGCGCCGAAGGCGGCGACCTTGGTACAGGCGGCCATGAAGCCGGTCACCGGGGTCGGAGCGCCCTGGTAGACGTCCGGCGTCCAGACGTGGAACGGCGCGGCGGCCGCCTTGAAGAGCAGGCCGATGGCGAGCAGCGCCATGCCGGCGAAGAGCAGCACCTGGCTGGACGAGGAGCCGCCGACCGCGGCGTGCACGGTGGCGAAGTCGACGCCGGCCGACCGGCCCGGGGTACCCGCCGTGAAGCCGTAGATCAGCGCCACGCCGAACAGGAAGAACGCCGAGGCGTACGCGCCGAGCATGAAGTACTTCAGCGCGGCCTCCTGGCTCAGCAGCCGCCGGCGACGGGCCAGCGCGCAGAGCAGGTAGAGCGGCAGCGAGAAGACCTCGAGCGAGATGAACATGGTCAGCAGGTCGTTCGCCGCCACGAAGATCAGCATGCCGCCGATCGCGAACGTGGCCAGCGGGTACACCTCGGTGGTGCCACCGGCCCGCTCGGCCTGCCGCCGGTCGTCGGGCGAGTCGGCGGTGACCGCGGCGTGGGCCACGAAGGCCCCGCCCCGCTCGACCGCCCGCTCACCGATCAGCAGCAGCGCCATCGCGGCCAGGATGAGGATCGCGCCCTGGAGGAAGAGCGTCGGCCCGTCCACCGCGATGGCCTGGCCGGCGGTGAGCAGCCGGTCGTCGGCGTTGAGGATCACCATCGTCAGCGCGGCGAACACGGCCGCCAGGGCGAGCAGCAGCTGCACCGGGTTGCGCCGACGCCGCGGCACGAACGCCTCGACCAGGACGCCGACCAGGGCCGCGCCCAGCATGATCAGGATCGGAGCGAGCGCCGCATAGTCGATCGACGGCAACTTCAACTCGGTCATTTTGCGGCCTCCTGGACGCTACCGACCTTCGGGGCGGGGTCGGTCCGACCGACGTCCTGCATGGTCGCCTTGACGGCGGGGTTGATGACATCGGTGACCGGCTTGGGATAGAAGCCGAGCAGCACGATCAGCGCGATCAGCGGAGCGACCACGATCTTTTCGCGCAGGCTGAGGTCACGGCGCATGCCCTCCACCTCGGTCAGGGCCGGGTTGAGGGTGCCCTGGGTGGTGCGCTGCACCATCCACAGCACGTACGCCGCGGCCAGGACGATGCCCAGCGTGGCGATCACCGCGACCGGCTTGTTGGTGGTGAACGTGCCGATCAGCACCAGGAACTCGGAGACGAACGGCGCCGTGCCGGGCAGCGCCAGCGAAGCGAGACCGGCGAAGAAGAGCACCGCGGCCAGCACCGGCACCAGCTTGCCCGCGCCGCCGAAGTCGCTGATCAGCGCCGAGCCGCGGCGGGCGATCAGCATGCCCACCACCAGGAAGAGCAGACCGGTGGCCAGGCCGTGGTTGAGCATGTAGAGCACCGCGCCGGTGCCGGCCTGGGTGGTGAAGGCGAAGATGCCGACCCCGATGAACCCGAAGTGCGCGATCGAGGTGTACGACACCAGCCGCTTGAGGTCGTTCTGCCCGACCGCCAGCAGCGCGGCGTAGATGATGCCGATCAGGCCCAGCGCCAGCGCCCACGGGGCGAACCACTTCGACGCCTCGGGGAAGAGCGGCAGGCAGTACCGCAGGATTCCGAAGGTGCCGACCTTGTCCAGCACGCCGACCAGCAGCGCCGCCGCGCCGGCCGGGGCCGCGCCACCGGCGTCCGGCAGCCAGGTGTGGAAGGGGAAGAACGGCGCCTTGATCGCGAACGCGAGGAAGAAGCCGAGGAAGAGCCAGCGAGCGGTGTTGACGTCGATGTTCGCCTGGCTGAGCGCCTGCCAGTCGAAGGTCTTCCCACCGACCACCCAGAGGCCGATCACCGCGGCCAGCATGAACAGGCCGCCGACCAGGGAGTAGAGGAAGAACTTGACCGCCGCGTACTGCCGCTGGTGGCCGCCGTAGCTGCCGATGAGGAAGTACATCGGCACCAGCATGACCTCGAAGAACACGTAGAACAGGAAGACGTCGGCGGCGGCGAAGACGCCGATCATCGTGCACTCGAGGACGAGCAGCAGCGCGAAGTAGACCGGCACCGAACGCTTCGACGACTCGGCGTCGTGCCAGGAGGCCAGGATCACCAGCGGCACCAGGATCGCGATCAGCATCAGCATGACCAGCGCGATGCCGTCGGCCGCGAAGGTGAAGTTGACCCCCCAGTTCGGGATCCACGCGTACGACTCGCGGAACTGGAACCGGTCACCGTCGGCCTGGAAGGCGATCCACATGACCACCGACAGCACCAGGACCAGTAGCGACCAGCCGAACGCCACCAGTTTGGCCAGGTCCGGCCGGCGACGCGGCAACAGGGCCACGACCAGGGCACCGACCAGCGGTGCCACGGTCAGCACCGAGAGGAACGGGAAGTTGGACATTATTCGGCCTTACCTCCGTCGTGACTGCGTGGCCCGCCGGCGGGGGCGGCCGCGTTGAGGTCGATCACGCCAACCACCCCGCCTGCACCGCCAGGAACGCCGCCACCACGAGCAGCGCGCCGGCCATGATCGAGGTCGCGTACGACCGCACGAAACCGGTCTGCAGCCGCCGGAGCCGGGCCGAACCCCCGCCCACCGCGGCGGCCAGGCCGTTGACCAGCCCGTCGACGCCCCGGTTGTCGAGGAAGACCAGCGCCCGGGTGAGGAAGATGCCCGGCTTCTCGAAGACCGCCTCGTTGAAGGTGTCCGTGTAGAGGTTGCGGCGGGCAGCGGTGACCAGCACGCCGGCCGGCTGCGGCTCGGTGGCCGTGCCGTTGCGGAACAGCATCCAGGCCAGCCCGACGCCGAGCACGGTGATCAGCAGCGAGAGCGTGGTGATCAGCCAGTGCGCGAGGACCGGCTCGTGTTCCGCGTGCTCGCCGCCGAGGCCGGCGGTGGCGGTCAGCCAGTCCGGCACGGACGTGGAGAGCAGGAAGCCGGCACCGACCGAGCCGATCGCCAGCAGGATCAGCGGGACGGTCATCAGCCGCGGCGACTCGTGCGGGTGCTCGATCTCCTCGGTCCAGCGGGCCGGGCCGTGGAAGGTGAGCACGAAGAGCCGGGTCATGTAGAAGGCGGTGAGCCCGGCGCCGAGCAGCGCGGCCCCGCCGAACAGCCAGGCGGTCCAGTCCTCCCGCGCGAAGGCCTCCGCGATGATCGGCTCCTTGGAGAAGAAGCCGGAGAACGGGAACATGCCGATGATGGCCAGCCAGCCCATCATGAAGGTCAGCCAGGTGATCTTCATGTGCTTCGACAGCCCGCCGAAGCGGCGGATGTCCACCTGGTCCTTCATGCCGTGCATGACCGAGCCGGCGCCGAGGAACATGTTGGCCTTGAAGAAGCCGTGCGCCAGCAGGTGCACGATGGCCAGCGCGTACGCGCCGCCGCCCAGGCCAACGCCGAGGAACATGTAGCCGATCTGGCTCACCGTGGACCAGGCCAGCACCCGCTTGATGTCGTCCTTGGCCGCGCCGATGAGGCAGCCCATCAGCAGGGTGACCGCGCCGACGCTGACCACCACGAGCTGGAGCGTGCTGTTGGCCGAGAAGATCGGGTTGGACCGGGCGATCAGGTAGACGCCCGCGGTGACCATGGTGGCCGCGTGGATGAGCGCGGAGACCGGGGTCGGGCCCTCCATCGCGTCCGGCAGCCACGCCTGGAGCGGGAACTGGCCGGACTTGCCGGCCGCGCCGAGGAGCAGCAGCAGGCCGAGCACCAGCACGGTGGTGCTGCTCAGCGCGCCCACCCCGTTGAACACCTGGTCGTACTGGGTGGTGCCCAGCTGGGCGAACAGGACGAAGATGCCGATGGCCAGGCCGGCGTCGCCGACCCGGTTCATCAGGAACGCCTTCTTACCGGCGGTGGCCGCGCTCGGCCGGCCGTACCAGAAGGAGATCAGCAGGTACGACGCCAGGCCGACGCCCTCCCAGCCGAAGTAGAGCATCACGTAGTTGTTGCCGAGCACCAGCAGCAGCATCGCGGCGACGAAGAGGTTGAAGTACCCGAAGAACCGTCGCCGGCCCTCGTCGTGCGCCATGTACTCGACCGCGTAGAGGTGGATCAGGAAGCCCACCCCGGTGATCAGCAGGACGAAGACCGCGGCCAGCGGGTCGAAGAGCAGCCCGAAGTCCACCTTGAGGTCGCCGACCGTGATGAACTGCCAGAGGCTGAGCTGGACCTGCTTGTTCTCCAGGCCGCGGAGCTGGAGGAAGTAGGTCAGGCCGAGCACGAAGGCGGCGCCGATCGCGCCCACCCCCAGCCAGTGGCCCCAGCGGTCCGCCCGCTTGCCGAGCAGCAGCAGGATCGCCGCGCTGACCAGCGGGATAGCCACCAGCAGCCAGACGCTGCCGAGCAGGCCGTCCGCCGAAGCGAAGGAGACGGCGTCCGCCGAAGCAGCCGAAGCCTTCATCAGAATCTCATCCACCGGTGGACCCCTCAGTACTTCAGCAGGTTGGCGTCGTCGACGCTCGCCGAGCGCCGAGTCCGGAAGATCGACATGATGATCGCGAGCCCGACCACGACCTCGGCCGCCGCCACCACCATCACGAAGAACGCCATGATCTGGCCGTTCAGGTCGCCGTTGATCCGGCTGAAGGTGACCAGCGTCAGGTTGGCCGCGTTGAGCATCAGCTCGACGCACATGAACAGCACGATCGCGTTACGCCGGACCAGCACCCCGACCGCGCCGATGGTGAACAGCACCGCGGCGAGGACCAGGTAGTAGTTCGGCTCGACCGAGAAGAACTCCTTCATCACCGGGCCCGCCTTTCGTTCGCGGCTGCGGGGCTCCGCTCCGCTGCACTCCTCGCGCTCACTTGTCCGTCCCCTTCAGCGAGGTCTCCTCCGCGGACAGCTCCCGAACCGGCAGGATCTCGGGGATGCTGCGCTCGGTCAGCCGGCCGTCGGGCAGCCGGGCCGGGGTGGCCACCGAGGACGAGGTGGCGAAGACACCCGGGCCGGGCTTCGGGCCGGGGTAGTTGCCGGGGCGGAACCGGGCCTTCATCGTGGCGACCTGGTCCATCCGGTCCTCCTTGCGCCGCTCGACGTGCGCCAGCACCATCGCGCCGACGGCCGCCGTGATCAGCAGCGCGGAGGTCAACTCGAAGGCGAAGACGTACTTGGTGAAGAGCAGCCGGGCGATGCCCTCCACGTTGCCCTCGGCGTTCGGCTTGTCCAGGCCGACCGCGGTGACCCCTTCCAGGGCGCGGAACAGGCCCGAACCGACCAGGCCGGCGAAGCCGAGAGCCAGCACGACCGCCGCGGTCCGCTGCCCGCGCAGCGTCTCGATCAGCGAGTCCGTGGAATCCCGGCCGACCAGCATCAGCACGAACAGGAAGAGCATCATGATCGCGCCGGTGTAGACGATGATCTGCACCATGCCGATAAACGGCCCGGCCTGCAGGACGTAGAACACGCCCAGGCAGAGCATGGTCAGCACCAGCCAGAGCGCCGAGTGCACCGCGTTGCGGGCCCACACCATGCCGATCGCGCCGAGCAGCGCAAGCGGCGCGAGGATCCAGAAGGTCACCGCCTCGCCGCCGGAGACCGAGGCCGCCTCGGCGAGCACCGTCTGCGTGGTCATGCCGTGTCTCCCTTGCCAGCCGCAGCCGGGCTCATCGGCGAGCGCTCGGCGCCGGCCGAGGTACCCGGATTGGTCAGCCCGCCGACGTAGTAGTCCTTCTCGCTGTCGCCCAGCCGCATCGGGTGCGGCGGCTGCTCCATGCCGGGCAGCAGCGGCGCGAGCAGCTGCTCCTTCGTGAAGATCAGATCCTGCCGGCTGTCCCGGGCCAGCTCGTACTCGTTGCTCATGGTGAGCGAACGGGTCGGGCATGCCTCGATGCAGAGCCCGCAGAAGATGCACCGGGCGTAGTTGATCTGGTAGACGCTGGCGTACCGCTCACCCGGGGAGAAGCGCTCATCCTCGGTGTTGTCGCCACCCTCGACGTAGATCGCGTCCGCCGGGCAGGCCCAGGCGCACAGCTCGCAGCCGATGCACTTCTCCAGGCCGTCCGGATGCCGGTTGAGGATGTGCCGCCCGTGGTAGCGCGGCGCCGCGACCGGCGGCTTGAACGGGTAGTCGGTGGTGACGACCTTCCTGAACATGTGCGAGAAGGTGACCCCGAAGCCCTTGAACGTTCCGGAGATCGCGCCCACGTCACACCTCCCTGCTGGGGTCCGAGCCGGCGACGACGTTGGCCGGCTCCCGCTCGGCGACCACGCGCACGGTGCGCGGGCTCGGTGGTACCTGAAGATCCATCGGAGGCAGCGGGAAGCTGCCGTGCGGACGGCTGTTGACCTGCTCCTGGAGCGTCGGCTTCGGCTCCTTCTTCTTGGTCGGCCAGAAGAGCGTGGCCAGGAGCAGCACGCCCGCGCCGATACCGGTGGCGAGCAGCCGGTCCTTGGTCTGCCAGTCCTCGATCGAGCGCAGCCCGCTCAGCACCAGGATCCAGACCAGGTTGATCGGCAGCAGGACCTTCCAGCCGAAGCGCATGAACTGGTCGTACCGGAGCCGAGGCAGGGTGCCCCGCAGCCAGACGAAGACGAAGACCAGGAGGATCACCTTGCCGAAGAACCAGAGCATCGGCCACCAACCCGAGTTGGCGCCCGCCCACAGGGTGATCGGCCAGGGGGCCCGCCAGCCGCCGAGGAACAGCGTGGTGGTGACCGCGGACATGGTCACCATCGCGACGTACTCGGAGAGCATGAAGAGCGCGAACCGCAGCGAGCTGTACTCGGTCATGTAGCCCGCGACCAGCTCCGACTCCGCCTCGGGCAGGTCGAACGGCGCGCGGTTGGTCTCACCCACGGTGGAGATGAAGAAGATGATGAAGCTCGGCAGCAGCAGGATCGCGTACCAGCCGGGGGCCTGGAGGTCGGCGCCGAAGAGGCTCAGCTTGGTGCCGTGTGCCTGGGCGGCGACGATCCCGCTGGTGGACATCGTGCCGGCGGTCATGAACACCGCCACGATGCTCAGCCCCATCGCGACCTCGTAGGAGATCATCTGGGCGGTGGACCGGAGACCACCGAGCAGCGGGTAGGTCGAGCCGGAGGCCCAACCGCCGAGCACGATGCCGTAGATGCCCATCGAGGAACAGGCCAGCAGCACCAGCACCGCCACCGACACGTCGGTGACCTGCAACGGCGTCCAGTGGCCGAAGATGCTGACCTGCGGGCCGAACGGCACCACCGACAGCGAGGTGACCGCGCAGATCACCGAGACGGTCGGGGCGAAGAAGAAGACGATCTTGTCGGCGGTCCTCGGGAGGATGTCCTCCTTGAAGGCCATCTTCAGACCGTCGGCGAGCGTCTGCAGCAGGCCGAACGGGCCGGCCTGGTTGGGTCCGGGCCGGACCTGCATGTAGCCGACGACCCGCCGCTCGAACCAGACGCCGAGCAGCGTGGCCAGCACGGCGAAGACGAACGCGAAGACGATCTTGATCAGGACCAGCCACCACGGGTCGTGACCGAAGTCGGCCAGCGTCGGGTCCTGCGCGGCCAGGATGACCGGGCTCACTGAACACCCCCTGCGTTGAGGAGCGGACCCGGGCTACCGGCTCCGTCCGAGGCGACACGTCCGGCCGGGACGGCAGCACCGCCGACCGTGCCGGCGGAGACCTGTACGACCTCGCCGGCCGCCGCGCCGAGGCTGCGCCGGAGGGTCGAGCCGGGTGAGTTGGTCGGCAGCCAGACCACACCGTCCGGCATCTCGGTGATCGCCGCCGGCAGGGTGACCGCGCCGCGGTCGGTGCCCACGGTCACCGGGTCGCCGTCGGCCACACCGATCGCCTCGGCGGTGCCCTTGCCGAGCCGGACCACCGGCGGGCGGGCGGTGCCGGCGAGGTGCTCGTCGCCGTCGGTGAGGGTGCCCAGGTCGATCAGCTGGTGCCAGGTGGCCAGGACGGCCTGGCCCGCGCCCGGCTGCGGCACAGTGGCCGGCTCGAACATCGGCGCGGCCGGACGGTCCACCCGGGTCGGGGGCAGCGCGCCCAGCTCCCGGCGGACGCCGGCCACGTCACCGGTGCCGAGCCGGACGTCGAGCTGCGCGGCCAACGCGTCGAGCACCCGGCCGTCGCACATCGCCGCCGTGTCCAGCACCTTCTCGAAGGTGCGCAGCCGGCCCTCCCAGTCCAGGAAGCTGCCGGCCTTCTCGACCACCGGGGCGACCGGGAAGACCACGTCCGCCCGGCGGGCCACGGCGCTCATCCGCAGCTCCAGGCTGACCAGGAACGGCACCGCGTCCAGGGCCTGCTCGGCCAGGCGCGGGTCGGCCAGGTCGGCCGGGTCCACCCCGGCCACCACGAGGGCACCGAGCTGACCAGCGGCGGCCGCCTTGAGGATGCCGTCGGTGTCCCGGCCGGCCTGGCTCGGAATCACCCCGGCCGCGATGTCCCACGCCTCGCCCAGCTCGGCGCGGGCGGCCGGCTCGGTGACCGGACGGCCACCGGGGAGCAGGTTGGGCAGGCAGCCGGCGTCGACAGCGCCGCGGTCACCCGCGCGCCGCGGCACCCAGGCCAGCTTCGCACCGGTACGCCGGGCGACGTCCGCCGCGGCGGAGAGCCCGCCCGGCACCGCGCCCAGCCGCTCGCCGACGATCAGGATCGCCCCCGGCCGGCTCAGCGCCTCGGCCACCGTGGCGTGTTCGGCCAGCACGCTGGCCTCCTCGCCCGGCACCACCCGGGCCAGCTTGGCCCCGAGCTTCTCCAGGCCGCGCGTGGCGAACGGCGCGATCGCGTACACGGTCAGCTTGTTCTTCAGGTACGCCTTGCGTAGCCGCAGGAAGAGGATCGGGCACTCCTCCTCCGGCTCCAGGCCGACCAGCACCACCGCGGGCGCGTTCTCCACGTCCGTGTAGGTCACGTCGGTGACCCCGGCGACCCGGCTGGCCAGGAAGTCGGCCTCCTCGCGGGAGACCGGGCGGGCCCGGAAGTCGATGTCGTTGGTGTGCAGCGCGACCCGGGCGAACTTCGCGTACGCGTACGCGTCCTCGACGGTCAGCCGGCCGCCGGTCAGCACCGCCGTGCCCGAACCGCCGTCGCGGGCGGCGCGCAGCCCCTCGGCGGCCCGGGTCAGTGCCTCGCTCCAGGACGCCTCGCGCAGCTCACCGGTCCGCTCGTCGCGGACCAGCGGGGTGGTGAGCCGGTCGGACGCGCGGGTGTACTGGAAGCCCCAGCGACCCTTGTCGCAGTTCCACTCCTCGTTCACCGCCGGGTCGTCGCCGGCCAGCCGGCGCAGCACCTTGCCGCGCCGCCAGTCGGTGCGCTGGGCGCAACCGGCCGAGCAGTGCTCGCAGACGCTCGGGGTGGAGACGAGGTCGAACGGGCGGGCCCGGAACCGGTACTGCGCGCCGGTCAGCGCGCCCACCGGGCAGATCTGCACCGTGTTACCCGAGAAGTACGAGTTGAACGGGACGTCGCCGCTGTCCTCGCCGGACTCCGCGCCGTACGCGTCGTCCCGGTAGATGTTGATCTCCTCGGCGGACGACCGGTTCATCAGGTCGATGAACTTGTCGCCGGCGATCTCCTCGGAGAACCGGGTGCAGCGCTGGCAGAGCACGCAGCGCTCACGGTCGAGCAGCACCTGGCTGCTGATCGGCAGCGGCTTCGGGTATTCCCGCTTGTGCTCGTGGAAGCGGGAGTCCGTACGGCCGGTGGACATCGCCTGGTTCTGCAGCGGGCACTCGCCGCCCTTGTCACACATCGGGCAGTCCAGGGGGTGGTTGAGGAGCAGCAGCTCCATCACCCCCTCCTGGGCCTTCTGGGCGACCGGCGAGGTGAGCTGGGTACGGACCACCATGCCCTCGGCCACGGTCTGCGTGCAGGAGGCGACCGGCTTACGCTGGCCCTCCACCTCCACCAGGCACTGCCGGCAGGCGCCGGCCGGGGCCAGCAGCGGGTGGTCGCAGAACCGCGGGATCTCGGTGCCCATCTGCTCGGCGACCCGGATCAGCAGCGTTCCCTTGGGCGCGGTGACCTGGACGCCGTCGATGGTGAGGGTGACGGTCTCGGTCTGCTTGGCTACGTCGGTCATCAGTGGGCTCCCACCAACTGCTTTTCGGAGAGCTTCGGCGCGGTACGTCCCTCGATGTAGTCGAGGTAGTCCTGCTTGAAGTACTTCAGCGACGAGGTCACCGAGCTGGTCGCACCGTCACCCAGACCGCAGAACGAGCGGCCGAGGATGTTGTCGCAGGTGTCGAGCAGGGTGTCCAGGTCCTCGTGGGTGCCCTGGCCGGCGAGGATCCGCCGGTAGACCCGGACCATCCAGTAGTTGCCCTCGCGGCACGGGGTGCACTTGCCGCACGACTCGTGGTGGTAGAACTCCAGCCACCGGTAGGTCGCGTACACCGGGCAGTCCTGGTCGGAGAAGATCTGCGTGGCCGTGGTGCCCAGGATCGAGCCGGCCGCCGCCACCCCCTCGAAGTCCAGCGGCACGTCCAGGTGCTCGGCGGTGAGCAGCGGGGTGGACGAGCCGCCCGGGGTCCAGAACCGCAGGTTGTGCCCGGGCCGCATCCCGCCGGCCAGCTCGATCAGCTCCCGCAGGGTGATGCCCATCGAGCACTCGTACTGGCCGGGGTTGGCGATCCGGCCGGAGAGCGAATAGATCATCGGGCCGGACGACTTCTCCGTCCCCATGGTCTTCCACCAGTCCGCGCCGCCCAGCACGATGTACGGCACGCTGGCGATGGTGCCGACGTTGTTGACCACGGTCGGGCTGGCGTACAGGCCGTGGGTCGCCGGGAACGGCGGGCGCAGCCGGGGCTGGCCCCGGAAGCCCTCCAGCGAGTCCAGCAGCGCGGTCTCCTCGCCGCAGATGTACGCCCCGGCGCCGGAGTGCACCACCAGGTCCAGGTCGAAGCCGCTGCCCTGGATGTTGCGGCCGAGGTAGCCCTTGGCGTACGCCTCCTGGACCGCGTTGCGCAGCCGGCGGGCGGCGTGCACGGCCTCACCGCGGATGTAGATGTACGCCCGGTTGGCCCGGATCGCGTACGAAGCGATGATCACACCTTCGACCAGCGAGTGCGGGTCGTGGGTCATCAGCGGCAGGTCCTTGCAGGTGCCCGGCTCGCCCTCGTCGGCGTTCACCACCAGGTAGTGCGGCTTGCCGTCGCCCTGCGGGATGAACCCCCACTTGAGGCCGGTCGGGAAGCCCGCGCCGCCGCGCCCGCGCAGCCCCGAGTCCTTGATCAGCTGGATCAGGTCGTCCGGGTGCGCCTTGAGCGCCTTGCGCAGGGCGGCGTAGCCGTCCAGCTTCTCGTAGGTGCCGATGCGCCAGGCGTCCGGCGACAGCCAGCGCTTGGTCAGCACCGGCGTCAGCTTGGCCAGCGTCTCCGGCCGAGGCGTCGTCACTTCTGAGCCTCCGCTTCCTTGCTGCGGATCGGGGTGTTCGGGTCGAACCCCGGCACCGAGATGCCGTGCTCCTCGGCCAGCCGCACGCCACGCAGGGTCGACTCGCCCGGCCCACCGTCGGCGACGGCGCCCTCCCGCTCGTCGGCGAAACCGGCGAGCTGGACGGCCATCTCCTTCAACGTGCAGAGCCGCGCGCCACGGGTCGGCATCGGCCGGCCCCCGGCCCGCAGCTCCTCGACCACGCCGACCGCAGCCTGCGGGTCGACGTTGTCGAAGAAGTCGTAGTTGACCGTCATCACCGGGCCGTAGTCGCACGCCGCCAGGCACTCGGCGTGCTCCAGGGTGATCTTCCCGTCCTCGGTGGTCTCGTCGTGCCCGACACCCAGGTGCTCCGAGAGGGTGTCGTAGACCTCCTGGCCGCCCAGCACGTTGCACATCGTGTTGGTGCAGACGCTGACCAGGTAGTCACCGGTCGGCTTGCGCTTGTACATCGTGTAGAAGGTGGCCACCGCGCCGACCTGGGCCTTGTTCAGGCCGAGCACCTCGGCGCAGAACTCGACGCCGGCCGGGGAGACGTAGCCCTCCACCGACTGGACCAGGTGCAGCAGCGGCAGCAGGGCCGAGCGGGACCGGTCCGCCGGGTACCGGGCGATGATCTCCCGCGCCCGGGCCCGGGTTTCTTCCGTAAAGACACTCATCGGTCACAACCACCCATCACGGGGTCCAGCGAGGCACCACCGGCGATCACGTCGGCGATCAGGCCACCCTCGGCCATCGCCGGGAGCGCCTGGAGGTTGACGAAGCTCGGCTCCCGGTAGTGCACCCGGTACGGCCGGGTGCCGCCGTCGGAGACCGCGTGCACGCCCAACTCGCCGCGGGGCGACTCGATGCCGACGTACACCTGGCCCGGCGGGACCCGGAAACCCTCGGTGACGAGCTTGAAGTGGTGGATCAGCGACTCCATCGACTGACCCATGATCTTGGCGACGTGCTCCAGCGAGTTGCCCATGCCGTCGACGCCGATGGCGAGCTGCGCCGGCCAGGCGACCTTCTTGTCGGAGACCATCACCGGCCCGCGCTTGGCCAGCCGGTCCACCGCCTGCTCGACCAGCTTCAGCGACTCACGGATCTCGGCGAGCCGGACCAGGTAGCGGCCCCAGACGTCGCCGTCGGTGTGGGTCGGGACGTCGAACTCGTACGTCTCGTAGCCGCAGTACGGCATGGTCTTGCGCAGGTCCCAGGCGAGACCGGCGGAGCGGAGCACCGGGCCGGTGACGCCGAGCGCGAGGCAGCCGGTCACGTCGAGCACCGCGACGTTCTTGGTGCGCTCGGTCCAGATCGGCTGACCGGAGAGGAGGTCCTCGTACTCCTTGAGCTTCTTCGGCATCATCTTGAGGAAGTTCCGGATCTTGACGATCGCGTCGTCCGGCACGTCCTGCGCCACCCCGCCCGGCCGCACGTACGCGTGGTTCATGCGCAGGCCGGTGATGGTCTCGAAGATGTCGAGGATGTACTCCCGCTCGCGGAAGCCGTACAGCATGATCGAGATCGCGCCCAGCTCCATGCCGGTGGTGGCCAGCCAGACCAGGTGCGAGGAGATCCGGTTGAGCTCCATCATCAGCACCCGGATGACGCTGGCCCGCTCGGTCACGTCGTCGGTGATGCCGAGCAGCTTCTCCACCGCCAGCGCGTACGCCGTCTCGTTGAACAACGGGGAGAGGTAGTCCATCCGGGTCACGAAGGTCGAGCCCTGGACCCAGGTGCGGTATTCGAGGTTCTTCTCGATGCCGGTGTGCAGGTAGCCGATGACCGAGCGGGCCTCGCGGACCGTCTCGCCCTCCAGCTCCAGGATCAGCCGGAGCACGCCGTGGGTGGACGGGTGCTGCGGACCCATGTTGACGACGATCCGCTCGTCGTTGATCGGGTCGGTGCCGGAGACGACCGTGTCCCAGTCCCCACCGGTGACGGTGAAGACCTTGCCCTCGGTGGTCTCGCGCTCGGCCGCGTAGTTCGACGTCGTCACAGTGCCCACCCTCCGTTCACGACTGCGGGGCTCCGCTCCGCTGCACTCCTCGCGCTCACTGGTACGACCTCCGACGGTCCGGTGGCGGGATCTCCGCGCCCTTGTACTCGACGGGCACACCGCCGAGGGGGTAGTCCTTGCGCTGCGGGTGCCCCTCCCAGTCGTCCGGCATGAGGATCCGGGTCAGGTTGGGGTGGCCGTCGAAGACGATGCCGAACATGTCGTACGCCTCCCGCTCCTGCCAGTCGGCGGTCGGGTAGACGCTGGTGACGCTCGGCAGGTGCGGGTTCTCGGCGGAGACGGCGGCCTCCAGCCGGACCCGACGCCGGTAGGTCATCGAGGTGAGCTGGTAGACCACGTGCAGCCGGCGCTCCTCGGCGCCCAGGTAGTCCACGCCGGACACCGACGAGCAGAGCTCGAAACGCAGCGCCAGATCGTCGCGCATCACCTGGCAGACCTCGGCGATCCGCTCCGGGCGGACGTGCAGGGTCAGCTCGCCCCGGTCGACCACGACCTTCTCGATCGCGTCGCCGAACTGGGGGTACGCCTCCTCCAGCGCGTCCCGGACCTCGTCGAAGTAGCCGCCGTACGGCCGGGGGCTCTCCTCGATCGCCTTGCGCGGGCGGACCAGGCCGCCGTAGCCGGAGACGTCGCCGCTGCCGTGCACGCCGAACATGCCACGGCCGGCGGGGCTGGCCGGCGGGTGCTCGGCCGGCGCACCGCTGGTGGCCCCGGCCGGGGTGACCGGCACCGGCACACCGCCGTTGTTGGTCCTGTCGTCAGTTGCGCTCACTTCGGGCCCCCGTGCGGGTGGAGGTGGTTCTGGGCCTTCATCCAGTTCTCGATCCGCAACTGCTCCTCGCGCCCCTCGCGGACCGCCCTGGTCCACTCGGCACGCCGGGCCTTGTCGTTGCGGTACGACGACGGCATCGAGCCGTACGGCACCACGGGCACGTCACCGCGCTCCTTGCGGGCCTCCAGCATCTTGCGGCCGTTCGGGCCCAGCGGCTCGTGCCCGATCTTCTCGCGGAGCTTGAGGACCGCGTCGATGAGCATCTCGGGCCGGGGCGGGCAGCCCGGGAGGTACATGTCGACCGGGACGACGTGGTCGACGCCCTGCACGATGGCGTAGTTGTTGAACATGCCGCCGCTGCTGGCGCAGACGCCCATGGAGAGCACCCAGCGGGGCTCGGCCATCTGGTCGTAGATCTGGCGCAGGACCGGGGCCATCTTCTGGCTCACCCGGCCGGCCACGATCATCAGGTCCGCCTGCCGGGGCGAGGCCCGGAAGACCTCCATGCCCCAGCGGCCCATGTCGTAGTGCGGGCCACCGGCCGCCATCATCTCGATGGCGCAGCAGGCCAGGCCGAAGGTGGCGCCCCAGACGGACGACTTCCGCGACCAGTTGACCAGCTTCTCGACGGTGGTGAGCAGGACGCCGGAGGGAAGCTTCTCCTCGATGCCCATCTGCGTACCTCCCTCAGTCCCAGTCCAGGCCGCCGCGCCGCCAGACGTAGGCGTAGGCGACGAAGACCGCGACGATGAACAGGACCATCTCCACGAAGCCGAAGATCGGCAGGACGTCGAAGGAGACCGCCCAGGGGTAAAGGAAGATGATCTCGATGTCGAAGACGATGAAAAGCATCGCCGTCAGGTAGAACTTGATCGGGAACCGGCCGCCGCCGACCGGCTGCGGGCTCGGCTCGATGCCGCACTCGTACGCCTCGAGCTTGGCCTTGTTCAGACGCCGGGGACCGGCGAGTCGGGCACCGGCCACGGAGATCAGCGCGAACGCCGCGGCGAGGGCGAACAGCCCGATGATCGGTGCGTAAGGCGAGAGCGTCATCGTTGTCTCCTGCTCGTCCTTCCCTGGCCTCGGTCGTTGGCGAAAATCACACTATTCACGTCCCTCGTGACCTCGGCCGGCGGGGTCGATCTCTGTCCGTTTCCGGGCCGGCACCGCCCCGGAACGGGTGGTCTACACGGCTGGCGCCACCTTCGTCATCGCGTTGATGACCCGGTCCATCGCGTCCCCGCCCCGGGGGTCGGTCAGGTTGGCCAGCAGCTTGAGCACGAAGCGCATCAGCGTCGGGTGCGGCATGCCGTGCTTGGTGGCCAGCCGCATGATCTCCGGGCGGCCGATCAGCTTCACGAAGATCCCGCCGAGCCGGTAGTAGCCGCCGAAGCGGGCCTTCAGCTCCTGCGGGTACGCCTGCAGCGCCCGCTCCCGCTCGGCAGCGGCGGACCGGGCGAGCGCCTGCACCGCCACCTCGGCGGCCAGTTCGCCCGACTCCATCGCGTACGCGATGCCCTCGCCGTTGAACGGGTTGACCATGCCGCCGGAGTCGCCGACCAGCAGCACCCCGCGGGTGTAGTGCGGCACCCGGTTGAAGCCCATCGGCAGCGCGGCGCCGAGGATCGGACCCTCCGCGTTGGTCTCGTCGGTCATCCCCCACTCCTCGGGGGTGTTGGCCAGCCAGTCGGTGAGCAGCCGCCGGTAGTTGGTCTTGCCGAAGGCGGAGGACGAGTTGAGGATGCCGAGGCCGACGTTGACCCGGCCGTCGCCCAGACCGAAGATCCACCCGTAGCCGGGGAGCAGCGCGTCATTGCCCTTGGCCCGCAGCTCCAGCCACGACTCCAGGTAGTTGTCGTCGTGCCGAGCCGGCGAGCGGTAGTAGCGGCGGACCGCCACGCCGATCGGCCGGTCCTCCCGCTTGGCCAGGCCGAGGGCGAGCGGGAAGCGGCCGGAGACGCCGTCCGCGGCGACCACCAGCGGGGCGTGGAAGGTGGCCGGCTCCTTCTCCGGACCCACCTCGGCCCGCACCCCGATCACCCGGTCGTCGGCGTCGAGCACCGGACCCATCACGTTGACGCTGGTCCGCAGCTTCGCCCCGGCGGCGACGGCCCGCTGGGCGAGCAGGTCGTCGAAGTCGAGCCGGGTCCGGACCAGGCCGTAGTTGGGGAAGCTGGCCAGGTCGGGCCAGTCCAGTTCCAGGCGTACCCCGCCGCCGATCACCCGGAGGCCCTTGTTGTGCAGCCAGCCGGCCTCGGGCGAGGTGTCCACACCCATCCGGACGAGCTGCCGCACGGCGCGCGGGGTGAGCCCGTCGCCGCAGACCTTCTCCCGGGGAAACTCGGTCTTCTCCAGCAGCAGCACGCGTACGCCGTGCCGCGCCAGGTGGTACGCGGTTGCCGATCCGCCGGGACCGGCGCCCACGACGATCACGTCGGCGTCGTGCTCCACCGCGGTCATCTGCGCCTCCTCCCGCACGCTCGTGAAATGCTTCACAAGCCGATCGGGTTGGAGTCTATGACCGTAGTTACACCGGTAACCGGTGAGGGGTACCTAACTTCGCGAGAACAGGCCGGTAGGAGTCCACTTCGGCGTCACGGACGGGCCGGCGCGGCCGGTCCGAGGCCGGCGTCGAGGCGGATGGTCTCGGGCAGGTGCTCGCGCAGCGCGCCGCCGGCCGCCCGGTCGAGCGCGGCCAGCACCTCGGCGACCACCTGACGGACGTCTGCGGGATCCGCGCCGGCCAGCTCCTTGAGCTGCGCGATGAGTTCCGCGGCGTCGTCGTCCGTGGCCGCCTGCTCTGGTCCCGTCATGGGGGCGAGCCTACGGGACTAAATGGAGTAATAACGGATATTCACGAAATGGACAGTGACCCCCTGCCACGGCCGGTCGACCGTCAGTCCCGGACCGCCCGGTGCAGCGCCGCCAGCCCGCCGGTCAGGTTCCGCCAGGCGACCTGCCCCCAGCCGGCCTCCTGGATCCGCGCCGCCAGGGCGGCCTGGTCCGGCCAGGCCCGAATCGACTCGATCAGATAGACGTACGCGTCGGGGTTGCTGGAGACCACCCGGGCCGCGGTCGGCAACCACCGCATCAGGTACGACAAATACGCGGTGCGGAACAGCGGGTTGGTCGGGTGGCTCAACTCACAGATCACCAGCCGACCGCCCGACCGGGTCACCCGGGCGAACTCGCGCAGGGCCGCCTGGGTGTCGACCACGTTGCGGAACGCGAAGGAGATGGTCACCGCGTCGAAGGTGGCGTCCGGGAAGGGCAGCCGCAGCGCGTCGCCGGCCAGCAACGGCACGTGCGGCCGGGTCCGGCGACCGGCCTGGAGCATGCCGAGGGAGATGTCGGCGCCGACCACGTACGCGCCGGACTGGCCCAGTTCCTCGGTGGAGACTCCCGTACCCGCGCCCACGTCCAGCACCCGTTCCCCGGGGCGCAGATCGAGCGCCGCCCGGGTGGCCCGGCGCCAGGCCCGGTCCCGGCCGGCGGTCATCACCGTGTTCGTCACGTCGTAGCGAGCCGCCACGCCGTCGAACATCGCGGCGACCTCGTGGGGCTGCTTGTCCAGGCCAGCGCGCTGGCCCTGCGGGGTACGGCTCATCCCCTCACTCTGCCAGCCGGCCGCCGCCCGGCGCCCCTCGGGTACGTGCGGACGGGCCGACAGCACCGCCGGCCGCCCACGCCCGCCGGAGCGGACAGCGAGGGCGGGATGATGTCCATCCCGCCCTCGGCTGCCGTGCGTTATGTGAACGGCCCTCGCGGGCCGGTGGAGGATGACCGGCGGACGGCCGGCCCGAAGATCATGAGGTTCACCCCGGTGAGGAACGTAACGGGGACCAGCGGGGACGTTAGCGGCCCGCGATCATCCTCGCCACCCTCCGCGCCGGAGCCTCATCACCCCAGGTGGCCGACCGCCACCCGAAATCGCCCCAATTGACAGCTCTTGTTGCGACGGGCGCCGGAGGCCGGTCGCGTGAACGGGCACCGGAAAACAGCCCCGCGACGACCGCGTGGTGACCGTTCGGCCGACCGCAGCGCCGAGCCGGCCGAACACCAGGCGTACGGCGGGCATCGCGGGGAGCGACGGAACGACTCAGTTCACCTCGACGAGCGGCAACGACTTCCCCGCCCCGCCGCCCGGCAGGGCGATCGACGAGAAGTGCGAGACCACCCGGTCGTCGGTCGGGTCGTCGGCCGGCGTCCAGTGCACCGCGAGCCGGTGGTAGAGGGTGTCCCGCTGGGCCGGGATCCGGTCGGCGGTGCGGATCATGCTGATCAGCTCGTGCAGGTTGGACCGGTGCCGGGCGCCGGCCGAGGAGATGACGTTCTCCTCCAGCATGATCGAGCCGAGGTCGTCCACGCCCATGTGCAGCGCGAGCTGGCCGACATCCTTGCCGGTGGTCAGCCAGGACGCCTGGAGGTGCGGCACCGTCTCGAAGAACAGCCGGGCCACCGCGACCAGCCGCAGGTATTCCATGGTGGTCGCCTGGGTACGGCCCTTGAGGTGGTTGTTCTCCGGCTGGTACGTCCACGGGATGAACGCCCGGAAGCCACCGGTGCGGTCCTGCACGTCACGGATCATCCGCAGGTGCTCGATCCGCTCGGCGTTGGTCTCGCCGGTGCCCATCATCATGGTCGCCGTCGATTCGAGGCCCTGCCGGTGCGCCAGCTCCATGACCTCCAGCCAGCGCGCGCCCGACTCCTTCAGCGGGGCGATCGCCCGGCGCGGCCGGTCCGGCAGCATCTCGGCGCCGGCGCCGGCGATCGAGTCCAGCCCGGCGGTCTTGATCCGGGCGATGGCCTCGTCCAGGCTCACCCCGGAGACCTTGGCCATGTGCAGGATCTCGCTCGGACCGATCGAGTGGATGGCGAGCTGCGGATACGCCTTCTTGACCGCCGAGAACAGCTCCTCGTAGTACTCCACCCCGTAGTCCGGGTGGTGGCCGCCCTGGAGCATCACCTGGGTCGCGCCCAGCTCGACCGCCTCGCCGCAGCGGCGCAGGATCTCCTCGGTGGGGTGGGTCCACCCCTCCTTGTGCTTGGGCGCCCGGTAGAAGGCGCAGAACTTGCACGCCGTCACGCAGACGTTCGTGTAGTTGATGTTGCGGTCGATCAGGTACGTGACGATGTTGTCCGGGTAGCGCCGTCGGCGCACCGCGTCCGCGGCCTCGCCCAACGCGTGGAAGGGCGCCTCGGTGTAGAGCAGCAGGGCCTCCTCGGGCGTGATCCGCCCGCCGTCCGCGCCGCGCTGCAGGATGTCGTCGATCTCCCGGCTCACCGTCACGCCTCCGAGCCTACGCCGACCGGTTGCGGCTGCCGTAAGGGGCGTTCGGACCCTGAGTCAGTTCATGCCCGGGCTCGCCACCGGCAGGCCCACGGCCTTCGCCGCGTCCAGCAGCCGCCGGTCGTAGGTGACGAAGGCGGCGAAGTCGGCGCCCGCCTGGCGGGCCAGGATCTCCGCGGTCGCCAGGTGGATCGCGTCCAGGCTGCGGAGCAGCGGCTCGGCGTAGGCACCGGCGGCGGCCCGGACAGCCGCGTCGATCTCGACCCGGTAGAGCCGCCCCAGTACCGACGGAACGCCGACCAGCGCCTGCGGCGCAGCCCGACGGAGGGCCCGTGGCACCTCCACCTCGACCAGAGCCGACGAGACCATCGACATCCCGACCCGCTCGTTGAGCCAGCCGACCAGCTCCGGGGTCTCCTGTTCCCGACGAAGGAGCTTGATGACCGCCGCGGAGTCGAGGTAGATCACCAACGCTCCTCGTCCCGCGACTCGGCCAGGACGGCCGCGACATCGACGGCGGGGTCGCCGAGTACCGGCGGCATCGGCACCGGTCCGGCCGAGGACGGGGCCGTCGCCCGGCCCTCGGCCACCAGACGGCCGAGAAGCGCGTCACCCGCCAGGATCGGGACCAGGCGAGCGATCGGTTCGCCCCGATCGGTCACCTCGACCGTCTCGCCGGCGCGCACCCGCGCCAACACCCGGCTCGTGTGCTGGTTCAGCTCCCGGACCGCGATCTGCTCCATGACACGAGTGTAGAACAGGACGTTCTACAGGCCGCCTGATCGGCGCGGAGGATCAGGCGTCGTAGTCGACGGTGAGCTCGTCCGTCAGCGGGCTGGACTGGCAGGTGAGCACGTACCCGGCGGCCATCTCGTCCGGCTCCAGCGCGTAGTTGCGGGCCATGGTCACCTCGCCGGCGACCACCTTGGCCTTGCAGGTCGAGCAGACCCCGCCCTTGCAGGCGTACGGCAGCTCGCCGCGGACCTTCAGCGCCGCGTCCAGCACCCGCTCGTCCCGCCCCATGGTGAAGCTCGACGAGCGCCCGTCCAGCACGATCGTCACCTCGGTGCCGGCACCGGGCTCGGCCACGGGGCGGCGGACCGGCTCCGGCGGGGCGTCGACGTGGAACAGCTCGGTGTGCACCGCCGCATCCGGCAGACCCCGGGCGGCGAGCACCGCCTTGGCATCCACCACCATCCCGTACGGGCCACAGAGGAACCACTCCTCGATGGCGTCGCCGGGGACGATGGTGTCCAGCAACCGGGTCAGCCGCTCGGCGTCGATCCGCCCGGAGAGCAGCGGCGATTCACCCATCTCCCGGGACAGCACGTGCACCAGGTGCAGCCGGGTCGGATACCGGTCCTTCAGGTCGGCCAGCTCCTCGGCGAACATCACCGAGTTCGCGGTGCGGTTGCCGTACACCAGGGTGAAGGTGCTGGCCGGCTCGACGGCCAGCGCCGTCGCGACCAGCGAGAGCACCGGGGTGATCCCGGAGCCGGCGACCACCGCGCCGTAGTGCCGGGCCCGGTCCGGCGCGAACGCCGTGGTGAAATGCCCGAGCGGGGGCAGCACCTCGACGGTGTCGCCGCCGCGCAGCGCCCCACAGGCGTACGCGGAGAAGGCGCCACCGGGAATCTCCCGCACCCCGATCCGCAGCCGGCCGTGCCGGGCCAGCTCCTCCGGCGTGGAGCAGATCGAGTACGACCGCCGCACGTCCTCCCCGCCTTCGGCGGGACGCCGGACCGTGAGGTGCTGGCCGGCGGAGAACGCGAACGTCTCCCGCAGCTCCTCGGGTACGGCGAAGGTGATCGCCACGGCGTCGTCGGTGAGCCGGTCGACGGCGGCGACGGGAAGCGGGTGGAAGACCGGCCGGCGGCGGACCGGTCGGGTGATGGTGACAGTCACAGCGCCTTCAGGTGGTCGAAGGGTTCGGAGCAGGAACGGCAGCGCCACAGTGCCTTGCACGCGGTCGAGCCGAAGCGGCTGACCTGCTCGGTGTCCGGGGAGCCACAGCGTGGGCAACGGACGGCGAGGGTCAGCGACACGACGTTCCCCGCCCGGGTCGGCGCGGGCGGGGCGATCCCGGCGGCGGCGAGCTTGGCCCGGCCGCGCTCCGAGATCCAGTCCGTGCTCCACGCCGGGGCGTGCACGGTGCGGATCTCGGCGTCCGGGTGACCGGCGGCGGCCAACGCCCGGCGGATGTCGGCGCGGATCACGTCCATCGCCGGGCAGCCGGTGTAGGTGGGGGTGATGGTGACGACCACTCGGCCGGTCGCCGGGTCCTCGTCCACCGAGCGGAGGATGCCCAGCTCGTCGATGGTGACGACCCGGATCTCCGGGTCCACCACCGCCGCCACGGCCTCCCGCGCGTCACTCACCAGCGCCGCCTTCCGGTCGCGGCTGCGGGGCTCCGCTGCGCCGCACTCCTCGCGCTCACCACTTTGCTCCGGGGTGGGCGCGGTGCAACACCTGCATCTCGGCCAGCAGGTACGACAGGTGCTCGGTGTGCACGCCGTCCCGGCCCCCACCGGGCTGCCAGCCGTCCGCGGGCCTGGTCAGCGTCGCCTCGGCCAGCACGGCGTCCACGCATGTGTCGAAGTCGGCCCGCAGGGTGGCCGGGTCGACCGGCGCCGCCGGGTCCGCCGCGAACAGCTCGTGGGTGTACGGCCACACCTGCTCGACCGCGACCTGCATCCGGCGGTGCGACTCCTCGGTGCCGTCGCCGAGCCGCTTCACCCACAGCGCGGCGTGGTCCAGGTGGTACGCGGACTCCTTGCGTGCCTTCGCGCCGATCGCGGCGAGCCGCTCGTCGGCGCACCCGGCCAACGCGGTGTAGCGCGGAAGCTGGTACGCGGCCAGGAAGAACAGCTTCGCCATGGTGACCGCGAAGTCGCCGTTGGGCAGCTCGACCAGGAGGCAGTTGCGGAACTCCCGGTCGTCGCGCAGGTACGCCAGCGCGTCCTCGTCCCGGCCGGCGCCCTCCAGCTCACCCGCGTACGTGAGCAGGAGGCGGGCCGCGCCGAGCTGGTCGAGGGCGATGTTCGCCAGCGCGATGTCCTCCTCCATCTCCGGCGCACGGGAGGTCCACTCGCCGAGCCGCTGCGCCGCGATCAGCGCGTCGTCGCCGAGGCCGAGGGTGTAGTCGAAGAGGCTGGTCACAGGTGCGCCACCCCGTCCGGCACGGGGTAGAAGGTGGGGTGGCGGTAGACCTTGTCGGCCGCCGGGTCGAAGAAGGCGTCCTTCTCGTCCGGGCTGGACGCGGTGATCGCGCTCGCCGGCACCACCCAGATGGAGACACCCTCCTGACGGCGGGTGTAGAGGTCCCGGGCGTTACGCAGGGCCAACTCGGCGTCGGGGGCGTGCAGGCTGCCCACGTGGGTGTGCGACAGCCCGCGCCGGGCCCGCACGAACACCTCCCAGAGCGGCGACTGCTCCTTGCTGCTCATGCGGCAACCTTCTCCTTCTGTTCCTCCGCCCGCTTCGCGGCGTACGCCGCGGCGGCCTCGCGTACCCAGGCGCCCTCGTCGTGGGCGCGGCGCCGGTGCGCCATCCGCTGCCGGTTGCACGGCCCGTTGCCCTTGATCACCCGCATCAGCTCGTCGTAGTCGGGCTGGGTGAAGTCGTACGCCTGCCGCTCGTCGTTCCAGCGCAGGTCGGGGTCGGGCAGGGTGAGCCCGAGGATCTCGGCCTGCTGCACGCACATGTCGACGAAGCGCTGGCGCAGTTCGTCGTTGGAGAACCGCTTGATCTTCCAGGCCATCGACTGGGCGGAGTGGGTCGAGTCGCCGTCCGGCGGCCCGAACATCGCCAGCGACGGATACCACCAGCGGTCGATCGCGTCCTGGGCCATCGCCTTCTGCGCCGGGGTGCCGTGGGCCAGCGTGTGCAGGATCTCGTAGCCCTGGCGCTGGTGGAACGACTCCTCCTTGCAGACCCGGATCATCGCCCGCGCGTACGGGCCGTAGGAGCAGCGGCACAGCGGCACCTGGTTGACAATCGCCGCGCCGTCGACCAGCCAGCCGATAGCGCCCACGTCCGCCCAGGTCAGCGTGGGGTAGTTGAAGATCGAGCTGTACTTCTGCCGGCCGTTCAGCAGCAGTTCCACCAGCTCGTCCCGGCTGACACCCAGCGTCTCGGCCGCGGCGTAGAGGTAGAGGCCGTGGCCGGCCTCGTCCTGCACCTTGGCCAGCAGGATCGCCTTGCGTTTCAGCGAGGGGGCCCGACTGATCCAGTTCCCCTCCGGCTGCATGCCGATGATCTCGGAGTGCGCGTGCTGGGCGATCTGCCGGATCAGCGTCTTCCGGTACGCCTCCGGCATCCAGTCGCGTGGCTCGATCTTCTGATCGGCCGCGATCACGTCGGTGAAGTAAGCGTCGAGGTCGTCGTCCGGGGCGGGCCCGCCGTGCCGGGCGCGGGCCGCCGCCTCACGCAGGGCCGCCTCCGCCGCCTCCACCTCGCCGAGCAGGCCGCCGCCCGGACCGTCCTCGAGCGGGGCGAAGTCGTTGCCATACATGAGGCCAGTGTTACAGCTCTCGACCAATGACACCAGAGGGTGTAACAGGTTTGGGATACCACCGTCCGTCACCCGATGACCGCTGCCAGTGAGAAGCCGCGACGAGCGACGGCTGTGACATCAACCACTTAGCGAACGTGAATCCTCTCAAGGGCGGCACAACAGCCGATTACCCCGCCATCACGGCGAGTTGCCAGGTGCCAAGTTCTGGCGTCCGGCCTGTCCGGAAGTAGACTTCCCCCGGCACACCGATCGGCTGCTGACGATCGCCACCAGTTCCAGGTCACCCCCGACCTCGGCGATCAGGCCGAACCAACTCGGAAAAGCCGGTCCCCCCGGCCAGACATCTGGAGTTCACCCACTCATGCGACATCGCGTGATCATGGTGCTCGCCATCGTGGCAGTCCTCCTCGGTGGCGTCATGCTGGTGCCCGCCGCGTACGCCCGCCTCTCCGGCGGCGACACCCTCGCCAGCCTCGGCGGCATCGGGGGCGGGGAGAAGGTCCCCGCCCCCGCGCCCACCCCGCCGCCCCCGCCCACCCTGGCCGACGCGCCCGTCTCGGTGAACTTCAAGGGAGAGTTCTTCTCCTGGGCCCTGATGGACCGCAAGACCGGCAAGATCAGCGGCGCCAAGAACATGACGTCGACCAGCTCCACCGAGTCGATGATCAAGGCGTGGATCGTCTCCGACTACCTGCGCCAGCTCGGCGACAAGGAGCCGACCACGGCGTTGAAGAAGGCGGCGAGCCTGGCAATCAGGGACAGCAACGACGACGCGGCGAACCAGGTCTACTATGCCGCCGGCGGGTCCTACAAGGTCTCGTCGGACGGCATGCCGAATCCGGTGATCCAGCGGGCGATCAAAATCTGCGGCCTCACCGACACCAAGCGCGGCGCGGTTGACCCGTACAAGGGCTACTGGAGCTTCACCCAGATGTCCCCGCGTGACGCCGTCCGGCTCGGCGACTGCATCGCCGACGGCAAGGCCGCCGGCCCGAAGTGGACCAAGTGGGTCCTGGACGAGATGAGCAAGGTCCGGGGCAGCGTCAAGACCCAGCAGCAAAAGTCCGGCGGCGGCAAGTGGGGCATCATCGACGGCCTGCCGGCCGAGATCAAGGCACAGGGCCCCGTCAGCATCAAGAACGGCTGGACCCCGCTCAACTATGACGGCAACTGGCACGTCAGCTGCCTGGCCGTGACGGACAAGTGGAGTCTCGCGGTGATGATGCGCTACCCGCAGAAGGACGGGCTGGAATACGGCGCGGACGTCTGCGCCAGCGTGGCCACCCAGCTGGTCACCCCGCAGCCCGGCGCCGCCCTCAAGGTGCCGCAGCAGCCGGTCGGGAAACTCTGATGGCCGGCACCCGGCGCCGGCCCGGCAGCAACCAGCGGCCGCTGATGTTCAGCGCCGTCGCGATCACCCTGGTCGGGGCGGTGCTCGTCGCGCTCCGGCTGGTGCCCGGCTCCCCGCTGGGCCCCAACCCCACCTCGCACCAGGCCGTCGCGAGTGGCCGCTCCACGAACACGCCCACCGACCGCAGCTCCCGCGCCCAGCCGACGCCCTCCCCGTCGCCGTCGCTGGAGCCGCTGCCGTTCACCGCCCAGAACCTCGACAGCCTCGACCTCAAGGGCTGGTACTCCTGGGCCGTGCTGGACAAGCGCACCGGGAAGGTCATCGGCTCCAAGAACATGGCCGAGACCAGCACCACCGCCTCGCTGATCAAATCGTGGATCGTCGCCGACTACCTGCGGCGTACGGCCGAGGACGGGAAGACCCCGAGCGACGCGAAGCTGGCCGACGCCACGAAGATCATCCGGGACAGCGACAACACCCGCGCCGAGCAGTTCTACAACAGCGTGGGCCGGGCCGACTCAATCAAGCGGCTGATCAAGACGTGTGGGCTCACCGACAGCAAGGTCGCCAGCGACGGTGGCTGGAGCCGGACCAACCTGTCCCCACGGGACACCGCCCGACTCGGCCTCTGCATCGACGACGGCCGCGCCGCCGGGCCGAAGTGGACCAAGTGGCTGATCAACGAGATGCGGCTGGTCCGCGGCGCCGGCGACTTCGGCATCCGTAAGGCGTTCCCGGCCGCCGAGCAGAAGAAGATCGCCATCAAGAACGGCTGGATCGACCGGACCAAGGAGCAGGAGATGCACATCAACTGCCTGGCCATCGGTGACACCTGGACGATGGGCGTGATGGTCCGCTACCCGATCGGCATGGGCTACGACTACGGCATGAAGAACTGCCAGAAGATCACCGAGGCGCTGCTGCGCCCGGCGCCCTGACCCACCGGTCGATCCGGCGGCGGTGTCCTGGTGGACGCCGCCGCCGCGTCGTTCCGGGCCGGTCAGCCCTGGAAGAACCGCGGCCCGTCCGCGGGCAGGGCGGGCGCCTCGCCGATCTCAGCGGCCCGGCGGGCGAACTCGCGCAGCCCGGCCACCTGCCGCTCGCCGAGCGAGAAGTCGAGGGTACGGAAGTAGGTGGCCAACGTCGCCGCGTCGAACGGCTCCCAGCGGGCCGCCGCCTCGGCCACCTGGTCCAGCTCGGCCAGGCAGAGGTCGCGCGAGCGCAGGAACGCCTCGTGCACCTCCTTGACCAGGCCGGGGTGGGCGGCGGCGAAGTCCCGGCGTACCGCCCAGACGGCGAAGACCATCGGCAGGCCGGTCCAGTCCCGCCAGGCCTGCCCGAGGTCGGTCACCTGGAGGCCCTTGCGGGGCGCCTCGTAGAGCGCCCGCAGCGCCACGTCGCCGATCAGCACCCCGGCGTCGGCCTCCAGCAACATCCGGCTCAGGTCGGGCGGGCAGCGGAAGTACTCCGGCCGTACGCCGTACCGCTCGCCGAGCAGCAGCTGGGCCAGGAGCACCCCGGTACGCGAGGTCGAGCCGAGCGCGACCCGTGCCCCGTCCAGTTCGGCGAGGGGCTTGGTGGAGACCACGTTGACCGACAGCACCGGGCCGTCGCTGCCGACCGCCAGGTCCGGCAGGAGCAGCAGCTCGTCGGCGTGCCGCAGGTACTCGACGTGTGAGATCGGCCCGATGTCCAGGTCACCGGCGACCAGCGCGGCGTTCAGCCGGTCCGGCGAGTCCTTGTGCAGGTCGACGTCGATCAGCGCGCCGGACCGCATCAGCCCCCAGTAGATCGGCAGGCAGTTGAGGAACTGGATGTGTCCCACCCTCGGGCGGGCGATGCGGTCGGCCATGGCCCGACGTTAACCCCGGGCCGCCGGGCCGGTTCACGGGGTGGGCAGTTGAGTGGCCAACTCCGCATCCCGCTCCGCGGCCACCCGGTCCCGATCGGAGGCGGCCACCTCGGGCCGGCCGGGTGTGCCTGCGGGCACGGAGGTTGCCGCCGCCGCCCGTTCGGCGCGTACCGCCCGGCGGACGGGCAGCGCCAACGCGACCACCACCAGCACCCCGGCTACCCCGCAGCCGACGAGGAGGGGCCGGGGTTCGGCCAACTCCAGCAGCAGGCCACCGGCCAGGTAGCCGGCCATCCCGGCGCCCTGGACCGCGGCCCCGAAGACCGCGAAGGCCCGGCCCCGGGCCGCGTCGGGAACCCGCCGGGCCAGCAGCAGGTTGTTGAAGACGTTGTCACCGCCGTTGCTGACCCCGCCGGCCAGCCAGATCGGCACGAGCAGCCAGGCCGCCGGCACCGCCGCCGAGGCCAGGACCGCCAGGCAGCACCCGCCGAGCAGGGCCAGCCCGGCCCCGAGCAGCGCCCCGTCGTCGGCGAGGCGCCGGGCCACCCGGGCGAAGATCCAGCCGCCGATCACGATGCCCAGCGTCCAGGAGCCGGTCACCAGGCCGTACACGGTGGTGGAACTGTGCAGGGTCTCCCGGATGAAGAAGACCTCGATCACGTTGACCGCGCCCACCGCGCCGATCACCGCGGCGAGGCTGCCGACCATGACGACCAGCAGCGGGTCGCGTCGCAAGCGCCAGGTCGGCGGCGGGGTGGCCGCGCGGCCGGCCGCCGGCCCGGACCGTCGGCCCCCTCGGCGGGTACGGATCAGCAGCCCGGCCGCGACCAGCGCGAGATAGCTGGCGGCGTCGACGAGCAGCGGCACCCGGGTGCCGAACCCCCCGACCAGCAGCCCGGCCAGCGCCGGGCCGGCGAGCGCGCCGAGGGTGCCGGCGGTCTGCACGAGCGCGCCGGCCCGGGGCAGGTCTGCGGCCCGGACCATCACCGGCACCAGCGCGGAGAGCACCGGCTGGGTCACCGCGAGCCCGGCCGCGAGCAGCGCCACCAGGACCATGACCAGCGCCGGATGCCCGGCGTACGCGAGGGCGAGGCAGATCCCGGCCTGGGCGAACCCGGCGATCACCAGCAGCAGGCGGCTGTCGACCCGGTCGGCGAGGCGGCCGGTCAGCGGGGCGAGCACCACCAGCGGCAGAGTGGCGGCAAGCATCAGCCCGGACACGGCGAGGCCGCCCGCCCCGGCGGACTGCAGGGCCAGGGTCAGGGCACTCGCGGCGAGGAAGTCCCCGCAGCTGGAGACGCCCCGGGCGGCGGTGGCGAGCCAGACGTCCGACCAGCGCGACGGACCAGATGCGAAGGACATACTTCGAAGTTAATCCTTCACACCTGGTCGACACAACCCCGAATATCAGTCCAGAGGCAACGCCCGGTACTGCACGGCAACGCTTCGGGCCCCTTCCGGCGGGTTGGTCCGCACCCGCCGCCGGTACGGGTTGAGCAGCTCCTGGATCGCGTTGTTGAGCCCGATCAGTTCCTCCGCGGTCAGCAGCAGCACACTGTCGGCAAACCAGGCGGCCTCGTACCACTCGCGGGGCTCGTCCGGGGCCCGCCGGATCCAGTCCCGGACCCGCTGGCTGTCCCGGGCCAGGTGGGCGTCGACCAGGGCCAGCTCGGCGGCGCGGGCCTCGGAGTCGGCATCCGGCCCCGACTCGATGTAGTACGACGGGCTGTACGCCCGCCAGACCCGCTCCCGGGCGTCACCCCGGCTCGGGGCCTCCTCGATCAGCCCGAACTTCGCCAGCTCCCGCAGGTGGTAGCTGGTCGCGCTCGGCGAGAGGCCCGCGATCTCGGCGCACTCGGTGGCGGTCGCGCCGCCCTCCACCGTGCTCAGGTGTTCCATGATCGCCATACGCGCGGGGTGGGCCAGGGCCCGCATCACCTGCGGGTCGCTGATGGTCACCCGGCGCGGCTCGGGACGCTCCTCGGTCATGCCCCCATGATCCCGCTCGCGGCCGGGCTGGCCCAGCGACGGCCACCACCCGGCCCGGGAAAAACCGGTTGCCCTCCGTACGGACCGGAGTAAGCTGCTCTGTCCCGCCTGACGGCCGTGGTGAGTAGCACCGCACAGGACGTCCCGCGCCGACCGACGTCGGAAACGCGAGCGGCAGCGTTTTTCCCGTGACGAGGAGTACGTGGATGACCCTGCACGCACCCGAACAGACCCTGGACGCCGCGCTCGCCGCCGAACGCGCGCATCTGGACACCTCCCGTGCCGCGCTGCGCCGGATGCGCGAGCGCGCCGAGGCACTCTTCGCCACCGGTGACAAGGTCGCCGGGGACGCGTACACCGCCGAACAGTTGGGCCGGCACATGGCCCGGCGGGTAAAGGAACTGGCCGACGACCCGAGCACCCCGCTCTTCTTCGGACGGCTCGACTTCGGCGGAACAGCCGACGGACAGCACAGCGGCGGGACCGCCGACAGCCGGCACAGCGGCGACGCCGACGACGAAGTGGTCGGGGTGTACCACGTCGGGCGCCGGCACGTCACCGACGACCTCGGCGAGCCGCTGGTGCTGGACTGGCGGGCCCCGGTCTCCCGGTCGTTCTACCGGGCCAGCGCCCGCGACCCGCAGGGCGTCGCCGTCCGGCGCCGGTTCGGGTTCAGCGCCGGCCTGCTCACCAGCTTCGAGGACGAGCACCTGGACCGGGGCGAGGAGCTGGGTACGGCCAGCCGGATCCTCACCGCCGAGATCGAGCGCCCCCGCGTCGGCCCGATGCGGGACATCGTCGCCACCATCCAGCCCGAGCAGGACGAGCTGGTCCGGGCCGACCTGGCCGACTCGATCTGCGTGCAGGGCGCCCCGGGCACCGGCAAGACCGCGGTCGGGCTGCACCGCGCCGCGTACCTGCTCTACCTGCACCGGGAACGGCTACGCCGGTCGGGGGTGCTGATCGTCGGCCCGAACCGGGCGTTCCTGTCGTACATCGCGGCCGTGCTGCCGGCGCTCGGCGAGGTCGAGGTCGAGCAGGCCACGGTGGAGGACCTGGTCGCCCGGGTACCGGTACGCGCGGTCGACGACCCGGCCCTCGCCACCCTGAAGCACGACGTCCGGATGGCCCAGGTGCTGCGCCGCGCCGTCGACGCCCACATCGGTACGCCCACCGAGCCGATCATGGTGTCGGACGGCTCGTTCCGTTGGCGGATCGGCCTCGACCCGCTGCACCGGGTGGTCGACGAGACCCGCCGTGAGGGGCTGCCGTACGCCACCGGGCGGGAACGCGTCCGGGCCCGGGTGGTGGGGCTGCTGCAACGGCAGTCCGAGGCCCGCCGGGCGGAGTCGCCCAGCGACGCCTGGCTGCGCCGGATGGGCAAGGCCAAGCCGGTCACCGCCTTCCTCGACGCGGTCTGGCCGGCGCTCACCCCGGAGGGGCTGCTGCACCGGCTCTGGTCCGACGCCGACGCCCTCGCCGCGGCGGCCGACGGCCTGCTCACCGCCGAGGAGCAGGCCCTGCTGCTCGGCACCGCCGGCATCCCGAGCCGGACACGCGACCACGCGCCGGCCGACGGTGCCGCGCCGACGGCCGACGCGGCGACGGCCGACGTGGCAACGGCCGACGTGGCAACGGCCGACGTGGCAACGGCCGACGTGGCAACGGCCGACGTGGCAACGGCCGACGTGGCAACGGCCGACGTGGCGACGGGCGACGGGGCGACGGGGCGGCGGCCCGCTCGGGCGGTGGCCGGGACGAAGCTGGGCCGTACCCCGAAGGCGACGAAGTGGACCGCCGCGGACGCCGTGCTGATCGACGAGGCGGCCGGGTTGATCGAGCGGCCCGGCGGATTCGGGCACGTGGTGGTCGACGAGGCGCAGGACCTCTCCCCGATGCAGTGCCGGGCCATCGCCCGCCGCAGCGAGCACGGCTCGATCACCCTGCTCGGCGACCTGGCCCAGGGCACCGCGCCGTGGGCGGCCACCGACTGGCGCGAGTCCCTCACCCACCTCGGCAAGCCGGACGCGGCCGTGGTGCCGCTGAGCGTCGGCTTCCGGGTGCCCGCCGTCGTGGTCGCGTTCGCGAACCGGCTACTGCCCGCGCTCGCCGTCGACGTGCCCCCGGCCGAGTCGCTACGCCGCGACGGGACGCTGGACGTGCGTACCGCCGAGGACCTGACGGCGGCGACGGTGGCCGAGGTGCGCGCGGCGCTCGCGCACGACGGCTCGGTCGGCGTGATCGCCGCCGACGACGCGGTGGACGGGCTCCGCGCGGCGCTCGCCACCGCCGGCGTGGAGACCGCGACCGCCGACGACGTCGACGCCGCGGCGCGGGTCACCGTGGTCCCGGCGACCCTGGTCAAGGGCCTGGAGTACGACCACGTCGTGGTCGTCGAGCCGGCCGCGATCGTGGCCGCCGAGCCGCGCGGCCTGCACCGCCTCTACGTGGCGCTGACCCGGGCGGTCTCCCGCCTCTCGGTACTGCACCACGCCCCCCTGCCCGCTCCCCTGGCCGCCTGACTCCGTCGTCCGCGACCTCGGCTTGATCGACTCCATGTGCGGCATACGGTGGTCATCGCCTCGTGGGAGACCACCACGTGCCGCACACCGAGTTGATCAAGCGGCGTGCCCGCCGGGAGTGGTCCCGACCGGCCCGCCGGGCGGCGACCGTCAGCCGGTGAAGGTGGCGACCGTCAGCCGGTGAGGGCGGCGGCGACCGCACGCAGCGGCCGGCCCGACTCGGCGATCGGCACGGTGAAGGACAGCCAGGAGCCGTCGGCGAAGTCGACGCGCAGGCGCTTCGGGTTGAGCCGGTGCCAGCCCACCCGCGCCGACGCCACCTCGGCCCGCGACGCCGACCAGGCGACCGAGGTCTCGGCCAGGGCCCGCTCGTCGTCCTCCTGGCTGGACAGCAGCTTCGTCGCGCCGGTGCGGCAGACCAGCAGCCGCCGGTCGGTGACGGCGAGCACGGTGTGCCGCACCTTGCCGTCCGGCCGGGCCGGGTTGACCGCCCGGTGCAGGCGGGAGGCGGCCGAGCCGGGTGCGCCACGGCCGGCGATCCCCCAGCCGATCAGGTCCACCAGCCGATCGCCGCGGTCCCAGGTGACCAGCGGGAAGAGCAGGTTGAGCAGCACCGAGGTGACGGTCGCCCGGCCGGAGGCGGCGGGGGCCGCGTCGTCCGGCGGCGGCGAGGGTGCCACGCCGCCGCCGATCTCCGCCGCCGCGTACGCCAGCACCCGCTCGCCCGGGTCGACGAGCTGGTCGATCCGGTCGCGGTATCTGCTGTCGTCCATCGGCTCAGTACCGCTCGTAGCCGTATCCGTCGTCGGCCGGGCGCTGGGTGGCCGGCGCGCCCCCCATCACCTCGCCGACGATGTCGCGGACCCGGGCGGCGGCCGCCTCCTGGGCGCGGTTCGCGGCGGCGGTGAACTCCTCGGCGAGGGTGTACGAGTCGAACCGCATCGCCCGCGCGTTGATCTCGGTGGAAAGGATCTTGCCGTCGGCGGCGGCGGTGACGGTGACCAGACCGGAGTCGCTCACCCCCTCGGCGCTGCTCTGCTCCAGCTCGGCCATCCGCGCGCCGAGCTCACGTTGCCAGCCGTCCAGGTTGCGGGCCAGCGCCTCGATCCGGTCCAGGGCGGGGAAGGTCATGGCTGCCTCTCAGTTCACGATCGAGTCGAAGACGTTCTGCACACCCTTGGTGTACGGGCCCAGATCCTCCTTGTAGGTGCCGTCCACCAGATAGTTGCGGTCCTTGTGCCCGTCGGAGATGTCATGCAGGCCGACACCGGTGTCCAGCAGGGCGCCACCGATGCCGGGGATGTTCACCGGCGAGGCCTGGTTGATCGCGAACCGACCCGGGAAGAGGATCGCGGTCCGCTGTAGCTTGAACTGGAGCGCCTCCTTGGTGTAGCCGGACTTGTTCCACGCCTTGTACGCCTTCTTCGCCTTGCGCAGCTCCATCACGGTCTTGCGGTACTTCGTGAGCAGCGCGGCGACCTTCTCCAGCTTGGTCACCAGCTTGGTGAGGATCTCCGCGAACCGGGCGACGATCTTGGACATCCGGCCGACCGTGGTGGCGAGCCGGGCCAGCACCCGGACCACCGTGGCGGCCAGCGTCACGCCCGCGCTGAGGACGGCGGCCACCGCCGCGATGATGACCTCGGTCAGGAACCAGAGCAGGAACTCCAGGATCAGCTCGACCAGCAGGTTGAACGCGTCGACCGCCGCGTTCGCCGCGTCGACCAGCACCTCCTTGGTGCCGTCCAGCCCCTTGGCCAGCTCCTCGATCGCCTCCTCGACGGACTCCATCGAGGCGTGGAACTTCTCCGCCGCGTCGCCGTCCCAGGCGCCCCGCAGCCGGGCCCGGTCGGCGATCTGGTCACCTGCGATCTGCCGGACCGCCTCACCGGTGGTCAGGGCGAGCTGGGCCGCCCGCATCAGGTCGTCCGGCTCACCCGCGACCAGCTCCAGCAACTGCTCGAACGGCCAGAGCACCGCCTGTGAGAGCGGCTTGAACGGGTCGGGCGTGCCCGAGACGATCTGCTCGAAGTAGGTCTTGTTGCGCTGGAGCGCCTCCGTGCTCATCCCATCCCCCTCAGGCCGGCGCGCCGGGCGCGAACATGTCGTTGGTCGCCACGTCGGTCCCGGTGTACGCGTCGGCCGTGTCGCTGATCCCCTCGGCGATGTCGGCCATCACCTCGGCGCCCTCCGCCAGCCCGGTGAGGCACGCCTCGAACTGCTCGGCGTACGCGGCGGCCAGGCTGAAGGACGCCGGCATGATGCCGAAGGCGTGCCGGGGCACGTGCCCGTCGTGGAACACCTGCCGCAGTTCACCGAAGCGGCTCGCCCGGTCCCGGGACGCGGCGGCGAAGGCGGTCAACGCCTCCGGTTGGACGTCCAGGTTCTTGCTCGGACTGGTCACGGACCCTCCCCAGTGTCCCGTCGGCATCCCGCCCGCTGTCGCCAGGCCACCGCGGACGGGAATACCACAGTAGGCGATCCGCTGAGCCCGACGCCGCCCCGGCCGGCAGCGGCGTAACTGGCGCCGGCACGATACACAGGTGACGGCAGAAGCGCCCGGGACCGCCCCACGAAGGAGACCCGATGATCCTGGCCCACGCCGACCAGGTCAGCCGCCGCTACGGTGACGTGCTGGCCCTGGACGGGGTCGACCTGACCGTACGTACCGGGGAGCTGGTCGGTCTGCTCGGCCCCAACGGCGCCGGCAAGAGCACCCTGATCAACCTGCTGGTCGGGATACGCCGGCCCACCGCCGGACGGGTTGAGCTGTTCGGCGGCGACCCGCGCGACCCGGCCAGCCGGCGGCAGCTCGGGGTCACCCCGCAGGAGACCGGCCTGCCCGGCACGCTCCGGGTCGGCGAGGTGATCGACTTCGTCTCCCGGCACTTCCCCGACCCGGTGCCCCGCGGCGAACTGCTCGACCGGTTCAGCCTCGCTGACCAGCTCAAGCGCCAGACCGGCGGCCTGTCCGGCGGGCAGCGCCGCCGGCTCGCGGTGGCCCTCGCCTTCGTCGGCCGGCCCCGGCTGGTCGTCCTCGACGAGCCGACCACCGGGCTGGACGTCGAGGCGCGGCACGCCCTCTGGGAGGCGATCCGCGGCTTCCACGCCGACGGCGGGACCGTGCTGCTGAGCAGCCACTACCTGGAGGAGGTGGAGGCCCTCGCCCAGCGGGTGGTGGTGATGGGGCACGGGCGGGTGCTCGCCGACGACACCGTCGAGGCGATCCGGGGCATCGTCGGCGTACGCCGGGTCAGCCTGGTCGCCGACGACCTGCCACCGCTGCCCGGGGTGGTCGCCACCGAGCACACCGAGGGGCGTACCCACCTGCTCACCACGGACGCCGACCAGCTCGTCCGCGACCTGGTCATCGCCGGGGTGGCGTTCCGGGACCTGGAGGTCCGGCCCACCTCGCTGGAGGAGGCCTTCCTCGCCATCACGGCCCACCACCGGCCCACCATCACCGCCGCCGTCTAGGAGACCTCGTGCCACTCGCCCTGGTCCACGCCCGCTACCAACTGCTGGAGACCGTCCGGATCCCGGTCGCGGTCTTCGGCAGCGCGTTCTTCCCCGCCGCCGCGATGCTCTTCTTCGTGGTGCCCTTCACCGGCGAAGACCCGGCCGCCGCCACCTACGCCACCGCCGCCATGGTCACCTTCGCGGTGATGAGCGCCAACATCTTCCAGTACGGAATCGGCGTCGCCGAGGACCGCGACAAGCCCTGGGACCCGTACACCCGGACGCTGCCCGCGGGGCCGGCGGCCCGGCTCACCGGCCGGATCCTGGCGGGCCTGGCGCTCACCTACGTGTCCATGATCCCGGTGGTGGTGATCGCGGCGGTGGCCACCGAAGCGAGCGTGAGCCCGGTCCAGTTCCTGCTCGGCGCCGGCGCGGTGGCGGTGATCTCGGTGCCGTTCACCCTGCTCGGGCTCTCCATCGGCTACTCGCTGCCGAGCAAGGCGGCGATCGTGGTCGCCCAGCTCGTCTTCTTCCCGCTCGCCGTCGGCGGCGGCCTGCTCACCGGCGGCCCGGACACCACGCCCGGCTTCATCAAGACGATCGCCCCCTACCTGCCCACCCGGGGCGCGGTGGAGGTGATGTGGGCGGCCACCACCGACCTGCGGCCCAACCCGGTCTCCCTGGTCATGCTCGGCGTGTGGGTGGTGGTGCTGGCGACGGTCGCCGGGTGGGCGTACCGGCGGGACGAGGGACGCCGCTTCACCTGACGGTTTTGCCCGATTCCAGCCCGGTGGGGGACCCGGCGGTGCCACGATGCCGGCAGGGCGTGCCAGCGGGGCCGCCCCCGGCGAGAGGGGTCACCGTGAGCGGCGTGGAGCCCGGCACGCCCTGCTGGACCGACCTGGCGACCCCGGGGCTGGATGACGCGAAACGCTTCTACTCGGAGCTGTTCGGCTGGACCGGCCAGGTCTCCCCGGAGCCCACGGCCGGCGGCTACACCGTCTTCCGGAAGGACGGGCGGGCCGTCGCCGGAGTCGGCCCGCCGGCCACTCCCGACCAGGTGCCGATCTGGTCGACGTACGTGGCGACCGACGACGCCGACCTGGTGGCCACCCGGGTCGAGGCGGCCGGCGGCCAGGTGGTGGTGCCCCCGTTCGCGGTCTCCGACCAGGGCCGGATGGCGGTCCTCTCCGACCCGGCCGGGGCGGTGTTCAGCGTCTGGCAGCCGATGGCGATGCGCGGCGCGGAGCTGTTCAACGCGCCCGGGTCGATGTGCTGGAACGAGCTGGTCACCCCCGACCCCGAGCGGGCGAAGGACTTCTACGCGCTGGTCTTCGGCTGGCACGCGGAGGAGCAGCCGGCCGAGCCGGCGCCGTACACCGGGTGGCGGTGCGGCGCGCTGATCGTCGGCGGGATGACGCCGCCGCTGGCGGAGCTGCCGGCCGACCTGCCGGCGTACTGGTCGGTGTGGTTCGCGGTGGCGGACGCCGACGCCACCGCCGCTCGCGCCGCCGAGCTGGGCGCGGCCGTCCTGGTCCCGCCCCGGGAGACCCCGAAGGGCCGGCTCACCGCCCTCCGCGACCCTCAGGGCGCCATCTTCTCCACCCTCGCCCCCCGCCCCGTCCGCCACGCCACCGTCTGACAGCGGTTAACAGGGGGCCCTTGCTCTACCGGAGGCGTTAACAAGGGGCCCCTCCTTTCAACGAGGGCGGACCGGGACGACGAGGGGGCCGTGGTCGCCCTGGACGACCCGGACGTGGGCGCGGTAGTGGGTGGCGAGCAGCTCCTCGGTGAGCACCTCGTGTGGGGGGCCGGCGGCGGCCACCCGGCCGTCGGCGAGCAGCACCAGGCGGTCGGCGTACTCGCCGGCGATGGAGAGGTCGTGCATGGTGGCGAGCACGGTCAGGCCGTGCTCGCGCCGGAGCTGGTCGACCAGCTCCAGCACCTCCTGCTGGTGGCCGATGTCCAGCGCGCTGGTCGGCTCGTCGAGCAGCAGCAGGGTGGCGCCCTGGGCCAGGGCACGGGCCAGGAACACCCGCTGCCGTTCCCCGCCGGAGAGGGTGGCCAGTTCCCGGTGCCCGAACGCGCCCAGGTCGAGCCGGTCCAGCACCTCCCGCACGGCGGCCAGGTCGGCGGCCGACTCCCGGCCCAGCGCCGGGATGTACGGGGTACGCCCGAGCAGCACGTAGTCGAAGACCGACATGCCGGCCGGTACCACCGGGGACTGGGCGACGGTGGCGACGACCCGGGCCCGGTCGCGGCGGCGGAACGCCTGGATCGGCGTACCGAAGAGGGAGACCGCGCCCGGCGCGGACAGCAGGCCGCCGACGGCGCGCAGCAGGGTCGACTTGCCGGCGCCGTTCGGGCCGATCACGGTGACCCACTCGCCGGCGGCGACGGTCAGGTCCACGCCGGCCAGGATCGGCGCGCCGCCCAGGCTGACGCGCAGGCCCCGGACCTCTACCGCGCTCGGCGAGGCTTCCGGTCGCGGCTGCGGGGCTCGCGCCACCGGCTCGCTCCTCGCGCTCATGTGAACACCCGCCGGGCGGTGCGCAGGACCAGGACGAAGAACGGGCCGCCGAGCAGCGCGGTGACCACGCCGATCGGGATCTCGGCGGGGGCCGCGGCGGTCCGGGCGACCACGTCGGTCAGCGCCAGGAACGCCCCGCCGAAGAGCATCGACAGCGGCAGGATCACCCGATAGCTGGATCCGGCGAGCATCCGTACGGTGTGCGGCACGATGATGCCGACGAAGCCGATCAGCCCAGAGGCGGAGACGGCGGCGGCGGTGCCCAGCGAGGCGGCGGCGATCAGCAGGTAGCGGGAGCGCTGCGGGTGCAGCCCGAGACCGGTGGCCTCGTCGTCGCCGACGCTGAGCACGTCCAGCTCACGCCGGTGCAGCAGCACCACGATCGCGGTGAGCAGGAAGTACGGCAGGACCAGCCGGACGTCGCGCCAGCCGGCGGTGGCCAGCCGGCCGAGCAGCCAGGAGTAGACCTGCTGAAGGCTCTCGGCGTGCTGTTGCATCAGGTACGTCTGCCCGGCGGCGAGGAACGCCGAGACCGCCACCCCGGCCAGGATCAGCGTGGCGGGTGACCGGTCGCGCCCGCCGGCCGCGCCGAGCAGGTACGTCAGGGCGACCGCGCCGAGGGAGCCGACGAACGCGGCGAGCGGGATGGTCACCGGCAGGCCGCCCACCGCCCCGCCCGCTCCGACGCCGAGCGCGATCGCGGCGGTCACCGCGAACCCCGCACCGGCCGCCACGCCCAGCAGGTACGGGTCGGCCAGCGGGTTGCGGAAGACGCCCTGGTAGCAGCCGCCGGCCAGGGCGAGCAGCCCGCCGACGAGCAGGCCGAGCACGACCCGGGGCAGCCGCAGCTCGGTGACGATGGCGATCTCCCGCTCGCTGAGCCCACTGTCCAGGTGCACCCCGGGCAGCAGGTTGAGCAGCTCGGCGGCGACGCTGCCGGGCGGCAGGCTGACCGGGCCGAGGGACACCCCGGCGACCAGGGCGACCAGCACTGCGGCGACCCCGGCGATCAGCCAGCGCTTGCGCAGCCCGGCCGGTCGGAGCCGCGCGCCACGCCCGCCGACCGGACGGCCGGGCGCGGATCGGGACGCGGGCGGGCCGGCCGGCCGGGACGCGTCGGGCGTCCCGGCCGGGCCGGCGGATTCCACTGGGCGCACGCTCACCGGCAGGTCACGCCGGGACCTTGGCGGTGGCCTCGACGATCGTCCGGAGCAGGTCGACCACGCGCGGGCCCCAGCGCGAGGCGATGTCGTCGTCGAGAGCGACGATCTGGTTGTTCTTCACTGCGGTGACGCCGGCCCAGCCGCTGCGGGCCTTGACCGTCTCGGCCGTCTGCTGGCAGCACTTGGTGTCGGAGAGGAAGACGAAGTCCGGGTTCGCCTTGACGATGACCTCCTGGGAGAGCTGCGGGTAGCCGCCGTTGCGGCCGTCGGCGTCCGACGGGTCGGCGATGTTCTCCAGGCCGGCGAGGGCGTAGATCGAGCCGATGAAGGTCTTGCTGGTCGCGGTGTACAGCTCCGGGCCCAGCTCGTGGAAATAGGTGAGCTTCTCCGCCCGCTTCGGCAGGCTGCCGGTGAGCGCGGCGATGTCGTCCTTCATCTTCCTGGTCAGGTCGGCCGCCTCGCCCGGGTGGCCGGTCAGCGCGCCCAGGTCGGTGATCTGCTGGTACGTGTCGTCGATCGTGGCGGCGGCGGGGGCCAGCAGCACCGGGATCTTGAGCGTGGTGAGCTGGTCGACGATCTTGTTGAGGTCGTTGGCGAGCACCACCAGGTCGGGGCTCTTGCCGGCGATGGCCTCGGCGTTGGGCTGGTAGCCGGAGAGGTCGCTCTTCGGTGCCTCCGGCGGGTAGTTCGACTGGTCGTCGACGGCGGTGACCTGCTTGCCGGCGCCGATCGCGAAGAGGACCTCGGTCGCGGTCGGCGACAGCGAGATGATCTTCTCCGGGCGCTTGTCGAGGGTCAGCTTGCCGACCGTGACCGGGAAGGCCGCGGCGGAGCTGCTGCCGGCGGCGGGGGCGTCGGTCGCGGTCTTCTCGGCGCAGCCGCCGAGGATGAGCGCGCCGACCGCGAGGGCGGCGGCGAAGAGCCGGGGGGTACGTCTGGACATCGGTCCTCCTGTCGGTCGAGGAGCGTGGTGCTTCGCCGACAGGGAGCGCCTGGGCGTACCCGTCCGCGAGGCGCCCTTCCTCGAGAGCGCGTGTCGCGACCGTGCCGCAGGCGACCTGGCTCGTCCCCGATCGGCAGCGGCGGTGGGCCGGCACCGGTTCGGGGCATCACAGTTGCGGGACAGCGCCGGTTTCGCACCGGCTTCGCTGCGGGTCGGTCGGTAGCACGGTAGCGCACGACCAGCGGAGATCGTCCGGATGGGCGGGGTGGGTGGCGCCCGGCGGGCCGCCCCGACCACGCGGCGGCATCCCGACCGGATCCCCTCACCGGCAAGGATTTTCCATGCGTCGACCTCTGGCGAAAATTCCCGCCAGGGGCGACAGTGAACGGCAACGATGCCGTACTCCCGTGGGAGCTGCCATGATCACGAAACCGTTGCGCGCGGTCGCCCTCGCCGGCGTGACCGCGCTCGCCCTTCTCGGCACCGCCGCGCCCGCCCAGGCGGGCAACAACCTCCCGGCCGGTCCACACGACGAGCAGATCACCTTCCAGGAGTGGTCGAAGTACCCGGACTGGCGTACCGGCACCCACCAGGGGACGCGGGCCGTCCCGGGGCACCTCACCGGAATCACCATCGACCAACCGGTCGGCACCACCGAATTCACCGACAAGCACGGCGGCACCACCCGCACCTGGGAGTACGCCACCTGGACCTCCCCGGAGCGGGCCGTCGGCTTCGACGCCACCGAACTGGTCGCCTCGTGGAACGCGGAGACCCCGGCCGGCACCTGGATCCAGGTCGAGATGCACGGCACGTACAACACCGGCCAGCAGACCCCCTGGTACGTGATGGGCCGCTGGGCCTCCGGGGACCAGGACATCAAGCGGGCCACCCTGGACGGCCAGGGCGACCCCTGGTCGACCATCTGGACCGACACCTTCTCCATCGACGACGCCGCGAAGGGCGTGCTGCTGCGGTCGTACCAGCTCCGGCTGACCCTCTACCGGGCGCCGGGACAGGACGCCGCGCCGCGGGTCCGGATGCTGGGCGCGATGAGCTCGAACGTGCCCGACCGGTTCACCGTCACGCCGAGCAAGGGCGGGATCGCCTGGGGCGTCGAACTGCCCGTTCCGGCACGTTCCCAGATGATCCACCGAGGCAACTACCCGGAGTGGGGCGGCGGCGGCCAGGTCTGGTGCAGCCCGACGTCCACCACGATGGTGCTGGAGTACTACGGCAAGGTGCCGTCCACCGAGGACATGTCCTGGATCACCCCCGGCTACACCGATCCGCAGGTCGCCTACGCCGCCCGGATGACCTGGGACCACGAGTACGAGGGCGCGGGCAACTGGCCGTTCAACACCGCGTACGCGGCCAGCTTCCCGGGCATCGACGCGCGGGTCACCCGGATGCACTCGCTGGACGAGGTGGAGCGCTTCATCAAGGCCGGCATCCCGGTCATCACCTCGCAGTCCTTCCTCGGCGAGGAGCTGGACGGGTCGAACTACGGCACCTCCGGGCACCTGTTCGTGGTGGTCGGCTTCACCGCCGACGGTGACGTGATCGTGAACGACCCGGCGTCCTCCTCGAACGCCGAGGTGCGCAACGTCTACAAGCGGGAGCAGTTCGAGCAGATCTGGCTGCGGACCAAGCGGTACCGGGCGAACGGCACGGTGGCCGGCGGCTCGGGCGGCATCGCGTACCTGATCAAGCCGACGAACAAGGCCTGGCCGGTCGTCCCCGGCTCGACCAACTGGTGATGGGACGGGCCCGGCACCTCCCCCTCGGGACGGTGCCGGGCCCGTCGCCACGACGTCGGCCGCTGTGGCGCGTACCTCCGACGAGGCGGTTACGCCGACGGGGCAAACGACGCGGGCGTGGCCGACGGTTCGGCCGTCTCACGGCGGCGCCGGATCGCCCGTACGATGATCACCACCCAGATCACCAGAGCGGCAACACCGGCCACGACGAGCCCGGTGACCTGCAGGTAGGTCGATCCGCCGGTGGTGGAGTAGACGCCCCCGCGGGCACCGGTGTCGCGCGCCGGAGCGGTGTCGCCCTTGGCCAGCCCGTCCGGCGCGTCGTAGAGAAGCACATCCGCGCGCTGGGTGCCGCCCTCGGTGGCGACGAAGTTGCCGTGCCACTTACAGCTGCGCCGGCCACACTCCTCGTTCACCGCGGTGAACGTGCCCGACGTTCCGCCACCGTTCTTCGCCTGCCAGGCGGGGGCGAGGTCGGTGGCCCCCATCATCAGTCCGATGGCGGCGATGGCCGGCAGACCGATCCAGACGAACGCCTTCGTCCGCCATCCATTGATCGTGTTAAGGAAACTCACGGCGGCCGACCATACCGACACCCGGCCGCTCGCTGGCCGGCCTACTCCTCGCGGCGCTGCTCCGCCGGCTCGGACCGGTCGTCCCCGGCGAGCGCGGAACGCAGCCGCTCCTTCTCGGCGCGGCGCCGGTCCGACGCCTCGGCCATCTCCCCGGCCATCTCGTCGCGCCAGCCGCGGAGCAGGACGAACGAGAGCGCGGCGGAGGAGATCAGCGCCAGCATCAGCCGCAGGAACATGCTCATCTCGACGAACCAGAGGGCCGCCAGCACGCCGACGAACAGCCCGATCCGGCCCAGCGTGTACTTGACCGCCGCGCTCACCTTCGTACTCCGTTCTCCATCACGCCGGCGCGGGCTCAGCCCGTACGCCGGGCCAGCCAGTGCACGCCAGGAAACCAGATCACCGCGTAGACCACGGTGAACACCGCCGCGGCCAGCGCGCCGGAGACCAGCGGCGGCAACCCGGCGGCCAGTCCGGCCGCCAACAGCCCCGCGAAGACCCCGACCGCGACGCCGGCCAGCGCCGCCAACACCCGGGCGGCGCCGAAATCCCAGGCCCGGAAGTCGTCCCAGAACAACCACACCGGCAGGATCACCGCCAGCCAGCCGTTGGTACGCCCGAACCCGCCCGCGCCCATCGTGGCGAACGCCCATTCGAAGAGCACCAGCGCCAGCACTCCGATCACCAGGCCGGCGAGACTCACCCCGAGCAGGTCGCCCAGGGTGAGGATGCGCCCCTCGGCGTCCCGCCGGGGGAAGGTGCGCTGCTGCTCCTCGGTGGTCATCGGCGTCCGGTCAGGCCCAGACCTGCTGCGGCTCGGCCCGGCGCTCGGCCAGCGACGGGGCCGCGTCGTACTCGCGGACGATCTCGTAGCGGGTGTTCCGCTCGACCGGGCGGAAGCCGGCGTCCCAGATCAGGTGCAGCAGGTCGTCGCGGTGCATGGTGTTCGGCGTGCCGTACGCGTCGGCATCGTGAGTGATCTTGTATTCCACGACGGAACCGTCCAGGTCGTCCACACCGAAGTTCAACGACAGCTGGGCCACCGAGAGACCGTGCATCACCCAGAAGCACTTCACGTGCGGGACATTGTCGAAGAGCAGCCGGGACACGGCGAAGGTCTTCAGCGACTCGGCCGGCGAGGCCATCGTGGTCCGGGCCTGGATCCGGTTACGGATCTTGCCGTCCGCCGAGTCGACGAAGTCGTGCTGGTAGCGCAGCGGGATGAAGACCTGGAAGCCGCCCGTCTCGTCCTGCAACTCGCGCAGCCGCAGCACGTGGTCGACCCGGTGCCGGGGCTCCTCGATGTGGCCGTAGAGCATGGTCGACGGGGTCTTCATGCCCTTCGAGTGGGCCAGCCGGTGGATCCGCGACCAGTCCTCCCAGTGGCAGGCGTGATCGACGATGTGCTGCCGGACCTCCCAGTCGAAGATTTCCGCGCCGCCGCCGGTCAGCGACTCCAGACCGGCGTCCATCAGCTCGTCGAGGATCTCGTCGGCGCTCAAGCCGCTGATCTTCTCGAACCACTGCACCTCGGTCGCGGTGAACGCCTTGAGGTTGACCTTCGGCAGCGCCGCCTTCAGCTCGCGCAGCACCTTCGGGTAGTAGCGCCAGGGCAGGGTCGGGTGCAGGCCGTTGACGATGTGCAGCTCGGTGAGCTGCTCGTCCTCCATCTCCTTGGCCTTGCGGACCGCCTCGTCGATCCGCATCGTGTAGGCGTCCTTCTCGCCCGGCTTACGCTGGAACGAGCAGTACGCGCACGACGCGGAGCAGACGTTGGTCAGGTTGAGGTGCCGGTTGACGTTGAACATCACCCGGTCGCCGTTCGACTCGGTGCGCTTGTGGTGGGCCAGCCGCCCCAGCCAGGCGAGGTCGTCGCACTCGTAGAGGGCGATGCCGTCCTCGCGGGTGAGCCGCTCCCCCGCGTAAACCTTCGCTTCGAGCTCACGCTTGAGTCCGGCGTCCATCGAAAGCCACGTCCCTTCCACCTGCGATCCCGGTCGAGCGTACGTCGCGGGGCCGACGAACCGGTGACCTGGTCGACCCCAGCGACGGAATTCACCGGCTGCCCGTACGGTCGTCACCCTCCGCGCATCGACATAGGTGCGCGAGTGAGGTAAGACAGGGTGGGGCGGAACGAACACATCCGTGCCGTCCCGGTCCACCCGCGCTCATCCGGCGCGGAACGCACCAGACCGGACGGGGAGCGGAATGGCCGACAGCAGGCGGCGTCGACGGCAGCGACGCAGGTTCCCGATCATCTCCCCGGTGCTGCGCCCGGCGCTCTGGTCCGCCCTGCTCGGCGCGGTGGCGGCGGCCGCGTTCGCCACCCCGGTCTGGGCCGACCCGCTGCCCGACACGATCCCGAGCGCCGGCCTCCGCCCCACCTACACCGGCACGCTGCAACTCCCCGGCGCGGTCCCCGGGCTGCCCGGTCAGACCCCGGGGGCGCCCGGTGTCACCCCGGGCATCACCGACCCGGCCGCCGGGCCGCTGATCGCGCAGATCAACCAGGTCGACGCGCAGGTCGCCGAGCTCGGCGACAACCTGATCGAGGCCGAGAAGGCCTGGGCCGCGGCGCAGGCCGAGCTGGCTCTCGCCGCCAAGACGCTCGAGGAGGCCCAGGACGCGCTGGCCCGGGCCCAGGAAAACGCCCGCAACGCCGCCGCCGACGCGGTCAAGGCCGCCGCCGCCGTGCCGCCCCTGCCGTTCGGCGCCGACCTGCGTGAGCTCAGCGACCTCCAGCGGATCAACCGCGGCGACAAGGCCGACGGGGCCACCACCGCGGTCACCGGCGAGGTCACCCGGGCCACCGCCGCCGAGAAGACGGCCCGCGAGGCACACGCCGCGATCCAGCAGCGCACCAACGAAAAGGCCAACGAGCACGCGCGGATCAAGGCGGCGCTGGACGAGCTGGAAGCCAAGCTGGTCAAGCTGCGCAAGGACAATGCCGCGCTGCTACTCGAGATCGAGAAGCGGCAGGACGCCGCCGAGCAGCAGTTCGGCAGCTCGTACGTCGTCGACCAGAACGTCAGCGGGCTGGTCGCCGACCCGCAGGCACTGGCCGCCGTGCGGTACGCCCTCGCCCAGCTCGGCGACCCGTACCTGTGGGCGGCGGAGGGCCCGGACCGTTTCGACTGCTCCGGCCTGGTCCTCGCCTCGTACCGGGCGGCCGGCTACCGTGGCCTGCCCCGGGTCTCCCGCGACCAGTACTACGCCACTCGCTCCCGCACCGTGAGCCCGAACGCGCTGCTCCCGGGCGACCTGCTCTTCTTCGCCTCGGGCAGCAGTTGGACGAGCATCCACCACGTCGCCATGTACATCGGCAACGGCAAGATGGTCGAGGCGCCGCGGACCGGCGACGTGGTCAAGATCTCGGTGGTCCGCTGGAGCCGGCTCTACGCCGCCACCCGGGTGATCGGCGCAGTCCCCGCCCCGGCCACCCCGGCACCGGACCCGACCGGGACGACCCCGCCGCCGAAGCCGACCCCCTCGACGATCCCCACGCCCACGCCGAGCCGGACGGCCTCCCCCAAGCCGACCCGTACGCCCACCCCACGGCCCACCACGCCGAGTCCGAGCCACACCCCGTCGACCTCGCCGAGCGGCTCGCCCACCGGCTCGCCGACGTCCGACCCGCCCGAGTCGCCGAGCACTTCGCCGGACGACACGACGGGCAGCGAGCCGGCCGTGACGGCGAGCGCCGCCAACCCGTCGAACAGCGCGTCCGGCACCGCACCGTCCACCCCGAGCACCGGTAGCTGACCCAACCGTCCGCTCCGGCTGTGCTGCCGGGCCGGAATGTGGCACGGTGAGACCCAGGCACTCCAGGCCAACGCCACGGTCCGGGGTCGACGCGGGCGCGGAGGGAAGCATGGGCGAGCAAGAGGTTCCGGCGGAGACGGTCCACCCCGGATCCACGCCCGAGCCCACCGGGCAGCCGTCCGGACCCGCCGGTGAGCTGCCGGGCGAGGCGGCTCCGGCCGCCGTCGCCCGGGCACGGGTCAGCGTCGCCGCGGCCGCCGTACCGCCGCCGGCTGACGACCGGCCGAGCACGCCGGCCGCCGCCACCACCACGTACCGGGCGGGCGCTCCGGCGCAGGCGGCACCGCCGGCCGAGGCGGGGCAGGCCCGGGCCAGCGTCGCCGTGCCCGGCATGAACCGGATGTCGCCGGACGAGATCGCCGCCGCGCCGGTGGCGAACGCCGGCGGTGCCAAGGTCTACCGCGCGGGTCCGGTCAACCCCGAGCCGCCCGAGCCGGCACAGCCGCCGGAGCCCGTGCAGCCGCCGACGCCACCCGCTCCGGAACCCGAGCCGGCACCGACGCCCGTACCGGGTCCCACCCCGCCGTCGCCGGCACCGCCCGTGCCGGAGCCGGAGCCGCCGTTGCGGCCGGTGCCGCCGGTGCCCGCGCCGCCACCCGGACCGACCCCACCCGGGCCGGTCCCGCCGCGGCCCGGGCCGCCGGTGCCACCGCCCGGCCCACCGACGCCACCGCCTCCACCGCCACCCGGCCCGATGCCGGCGCCCCCGTTCCCGCCGCCACCGGCCACGGCCAACCCGGCGGACGGGCCGGCACCCATGTCGGACCCGGCATCCCCATCCCTGGCTGACCCGCTGGGTGGGCCCGCCGCCGCGCCCTCGGCCATACCAGCCACCCGCGCCAGCGCACCGGTCCCCGCACCACCGAGTCCTCCGGCCGTCCGGGCCAGCGCATCCGTCACCGCGCCGTCGGAGCCGACAGCGGTCTCCGCACCACCGTCCGCGCCCGCCGTCCGGGCCAGCGCATCCGTCACCGCGCCGTCGGAGCCGACAGCGGTCTCCGCACCACCGTCCGCGCCCGCCGTCCGGGCCAGCGCATCCGTCACCGCGCCGTCGGAGCCGACAGCGGTCTCCGCTCCGGTCGGGACGCCGTCGCCCCCGCCGGTCTCCGCGCCACCGGTGGCGGCTACCCCGGCGCCGGTTGTGCCGGGGCCCGCGCTGCCCACCTGGCCGCCGCCGACCAACCCGACCGGCCCGGCCGGCGGATCGGCGTACCCGGCCGGGGGGCCTACGGCCTCCTCCGGGCCGGCCCACCTGGGCGGTTCCGACCTGGCCGGTACGGCGTACGGGGGCAGCGACGGTGCCGGCTTCACCACTTTCGCGTTCCCGCAGGGCCACTCGGAGGAGAATTCCGGCTCCCTGACCGGGCACATCCTGGCCCAGGGCTGGGCCGAGGACGCCCCGGCGGCCCGGTCCAGCACCGCCAGGGTGGTGATCGTGCTGGCCGTCTCGCTGGGTCTGGTGATCGCGATCAGCCTGCTGGTGGTGTTCCTGGCCAACGACGCGTTGAGCGGGTTGACCGGCGGCGCGGGGGGCAACTGACGGGGTGAGCCCGCCCACTACGGCGTCTCGGTGCGGTGGCGACCGCGCCGGGCCGCCGTACACTTGTAGAGATCATTGACCCGGCGCGCGGATCGTGCGCCCATGGGCGATCTTGCGGGCGATTCGGCGGCGTTCAGCGCTGCGGCGGGCCATCGCGAAGATGCGCCCCGCTCGAAAGGCATTTCTTGACCATTTCTGCTGCCCCCGGCACGTCCCCGTCCGCCGACCAGGCTCCGACGCCCGAGCCTCCGGCCATCGAGACCGTCGACTTCGCCGCGTTGGGCCTGCCCCGGCGGCTGGTCGACGCGCTCGCCCGACAGGGCATCACCACCCCGTTCGAGATCCAGCGGGCCACGCTGCCGGACGCACTCGCCGGACGCGACGTCCTGGGCCGGGGCCAGACCGGCTCGGGCAAGACGCTCGCCTTCGGCCTGCCGGTGATCGCCCAGCTCGCCGAACGCAACCGGGCCCGCCCGCTGCACCCGCGTGCCCTGGTCCTGGTGCCGACCCGGGAACTGGCCATGCAGGTCAACGACGCGCTGATGCCACTCGGCAAGGCCGTCGGCATCTTCCTCAAGACCGCTGTCGGCGGCGTGCCGTACGACCGGCAGATCGACTCGCTGCGCCGGGGCGTGGAGATCGTCGTGGCCACCCCGGGGCGGCTCGGCGATCTCATCGAGCGCGGCGTCTGCAAGCTGGACGACGTCGAGATCACCGTGCTCGACGAGGCCGACCAGATGGCCGACATGGGCTTCCTGCCCGAGGTCACCGAGCTGCTGGCGAAGACCCCGGCGCAGGCCCAGCGGCTGCTCTTCTCGGCCACCCTGGACAACGACGTGGACACCCTGGTCACCCGGTTCATGACGGACCCGGTCACCCACTCCACCGCGCCGCCGACCGCCGCCGTGTCCACCATGGATCACCACTTGCTGCTGATCCCGCCGCACGACAAGTTCGCCGTCGCAGCGTCCATCGCGGCCCGGGACGGGCGCACGATGCTCTTCGCGCGTACCCAGCTCGGCGTCGACCGGCTGGTCGAGCAGCTCGCGGCGGTCGGCGTACGGGCGGGTGGCCTGCACGGCGGCAAGACCCAGCGGATGCGTACCCGGACCCTGGCCGAGTTCCGTGAGGGGCGGATGAACGTGCTGGTCGCCACCGACGTGGCGGCCCGGGGCATCCACGTCGACGGGGTGTCGCTGGTGCTGCACGTGGACCCGCCGAAGGACCCGAAGGACTACCTGCACCGGGCGGGGCGTACCGCCCGGGCGGGAGAGTCGGGCGCGGTCGCGACCCTGGTGCTGCCGAAGCAGCGCCGGACGACCCTCGCCATGCTCGAGAAGGCGGGCGTCGAGCCGGCGCAGACCCGGGTCCGTGCGGGTGACCCGGCGCTGGCCGAGCTGACCGGCGCCCGCGAGCCCAGCGGCGTACCGGTCCGGGACGAGCCCGAGCCGCGCCGGCACGGCGACCGCCCGTCCGGCCCGCGCCGGTTCGGAGGCCGCGAGCGCGGATCCTTCGAGCGTGGCGAGCGCGGGTCGTTCGACCGGGGCGGGCCTGGCGAGCGCCGGTTCGGCGACCGGGACGAACGGCGCTCCGGCCGGCCCTTCGGGGAGCGGCGCGAGCGGGCCGGGGATCGGGGTGGCGAGCGCCGGTTCGGGGACCGGCCCAGCGGTGACCGGGGCTACGGGGACAGGGGCTACGGCGACCGGGACACCCGGAGTTACAGCGAGCGCGGCCCCCGCGGCTACAGCGACCGCGACGCACGCGGCGAGCGCGAGACCCGAGGCTACGGCGACCGCGTCGAGCACCGGTACGAGGACCGGCCGCAGGGTGGGCGGCGCTTCGGCGATCGGGATGGCCGGGGTGGCGACCTTCGACCGACGGATCGCCGGGCCGGCTTCCGCGCCGAGGGGCGGGTCCGGGACGACCGGCCACGCGACGACCGACGCAGCTTCGGCGGGCGCCCGGCGACGCGCGCCCACTGATCGGTCCCACTTCCGCTGGTACGGCGGAGCGAGCTGACGTACGCCGTCGCCGAGCCACTCGGCGGCGGCGTTCGCGCATCCCGTGCCGGTGCTCGGCCGGTGGGCGTAACGTCCGCCTCATGCCGACCATGCCGAAGTCGCTCTTCTGGACCAGGACCGACACCGCCGGCTCCGAGCACGTCGTCTTCGACGATCGCGAGGGTCTCTTCGCGCGGGGGGTGGTGCTGGCCGTGGACCCCATCCCGTACACCTGCCGGTATCAGCTCACCGTCGGCGCGGACTGGTGCACCAGCTCGCTGGAGGCCGAGGCCGCGGGAGCCGGCTGGACGCGCAGCGTACGCCTGGAACGCGCCGAGGACGGCTGGCGGGTGCGTACCGGCGAGGAGGGTGACCTGGACGCGGCGTTGCGGGCGGCCGGGCACCCGCCGGCCGGCCTGCCGGGCACCGACGAACCGGACCGGCTGGCCGCCGCGCTCGACGTCGACCTGAGCGGTTCGCCGCTGTTCAACACCCTTCCGGTACGCCGGATCGGGCTGGGCCGGACCCCGGCGGACCACGCCCGGCAGGTCGCCGTGGCCTGGGTGCTGCTGCCCGGCCTGGCCGTGTTGCCGGGCGATCAGGTCTACACCTCGCTCGGGCCGGGCCGGGTCCGCTTCGCCAGCGGCACCTTCACCGCCGACCTGGACATCGACCCGAACGGGTACGTGGTGCGCTACCCCGGCCTGGCCGAGCGGATCGACCCGCGCTGACCCGCGCCGCGCCCACTGTTGTGAGAAGGGTTCCCTGCTCTACCGGAGGCGTTAAGAGGGGGCCCTTCCTTTCACGCGGGCCAGCTGCCGGTGGCGAGGAAGTTGTCGATGGTGGCCCGGTGGGGGGCGAGGTCCAGCCCCTGGGCGGCCACCCACTCGTCGGCGTAGTACGTGTCCGCGTAGCGGTCACCGGCGTCGCAGATCAGGGTGACCACCGACCCGGTCCGCCCGGCGGCGAGCAGCTCCGCGATCAGCCCGAACGCCCCCCACAGGTTGGTGCCGGTGGAGCCGCCCACCCGACGGCCGAGGACCGCCGAGCCGGCCCGCATGGCGGCCAGCGAGGCGGCGTCCGGCACCTGGAGCATCCGGTCCACCACCGAGGGCAGGAAGGACGCCTCGACGCAGGGGCGACCGATCCCCTCGATCCGGGAGCCCCGGTTGGTCCGCATCGACCAGTCGCCCGCCTGCCAGGCCGGGAAGAACGCGGAGTTCTCCGGGTCGACCACGCAGAGCTTGGTGGGCAGCCGACGGTAGCGGGTGTACCGGCCGATGGTGGCGCTGGTGCCGCCGGTCCCGGCGCCCACCACGATCCACGCCGGCACGGGGTGCCGCTCCAGCGCGAGCTGCGCGTAGATCGACTCGGCGATGTTGTTGTTGCCCCGCCAGTCGGTGGCCCGCTCGGCGTACGTGAACTGGTCCATGAAGTGCCCACCGGTGTCCTCGGCGAGCCAACGGGCCTCGATCACCACCCGGGCCGGGTCGTCGACCAGGTGGCAGCGCCCGCCCTGGAACTCGATCTGGGCAATCTTCTCGGGCGAGGTGGCGGCGGGCATCACCGCGATGAACGGCAGCCCCAGCATCCGGGCGAAGTACGCCTCGGAGACCGCGGTCGAGCCGGACGACGCCTCGATGATCGTGGTCGCCGGGCCGATCCAGCCGTTGCAGAGCCCGTACAGGAAGAGCGAGCGGGCCAGCCGGTGCTTGAGCGAGCCGGTGGGGTGCACCGACTCGTCCTTGAGATAGAGGTCGATCCCCCATTCCCTGGGTAGCGGGAAGGGCAGCAGGTGGGTGTCGGCGGAGCGGTTGGCGTCCGCCTCGACCGCGGCGATCGCCTCGGTCACCCAGGCTCGGCTGGCCTCGTCACACCGGTCGAGATGAGTCACGCCGGCAACGTTACAAGCGAGGTCGGCTCGCATCTCGGCAGGCCCGGCTGCCCGGCCCTCAGGAGGCGGGCGGTTCGACCGGCTGGGGACGGTTCTCCCACTTGGTGGACAGGGCGATGCCGGTCCGGGTGGAGGCCACCCCGGGTGTCCGGTTCAGCCGGACGATCAGCTGCTCCAGCTCGGCGATGGTGCCGACCCGCGCCTTGAGCAGGAACGATTCGACACCAGCCATGAAATAGCAGGACTCGATCTCGGGCATCTGCCGGAACGCCTCCAGCACGTCGTCGGTGTCGGCGTTGGAGTCCTCCACGATGCCGATCAGCGCGGTGACCCGGAGCCCGATCGCCTCCGGCTGCACCTCGGCCCGGTACGCCCGGATGACCCCGCTCGCCTCCAGCTTGCCGACCCGCTCGTGCACCGCCGGTGCGGAGAGACCCACCTGGCGGGCCAGCTCGGCGTACGACAGGCGGGCGTTGCCGCGCAGCAACTCCACGAGGCTGAGGTCGATCGCGTCCACGGAGTGTGACCCTATCCGTTCGGGCGTAACGCCCGGCGCTCGGCATCAGTTGAACATGGCAGTTGGTAAGGGCTTCACAAACTCGCAGTCACAGGAGTTCTCCGCCGGTACCATTTACTAACTTCTCACTCCGTGCGTTTTTCGCGTTTGGCGGACAGGCCAGGTCGCCGGTGCTGTAATTGCCATACGTCCCTCATGACGGCTCTGGGCTCGCACCGGCCGGGGGCAGTGTGTTCAGCCGGGGGCTTCGTCGACGCGAGGAGGGGGCTGTGGACACTGGAGATCGCCTGCTGACACCGGGTGAGGTCGCCGCGCTGTTTCGGGTTGACCCGAAGACCGTGACGAGATGGGCAGCGGCCGGCCGGATAGGCAGCATCCGGACTCCAGGCGGGCATCGCCGGTTTCGGGAATCCGAGGTGCGAGCCCTGCTTGAGGGGGAGGGCATGCTGGACGAGGCGGAGGACATGAGCAGGCGCAGTACGGGCCCGACCGCCTCGACCGGCCCCGGACCGGCGAACGCCGGCATGTACTGACCCGGGGCCGATCGGCGCGCGGACCGGCCGTCAGGTGCGGTCCGCGTCCCGTCGGGCCGCCGCCAGCTCACCGGACCAGCGCCGGAAGAGCGTGTGCGGCACACCGAGCGCATCCAGCACCTTGCCGGCCACGAAGTCGACCAGTTGTTGGGCGGAGGCCGCTGCGCCGGCGCCGTAGAAGCCGGGGCTGGCGGGCAGGACGACGGCACCGGCGTCGTGCAGCCTGATGAGGTGTTCCAGGTGGCTGCGGGTCACCGGGGTCTCCCGTGGCACCACGACCACCGGCCGCCGCTCCTTGAGGTTCACCTCGGCGGCGCGCTGCAACAGGTCCTTGGAGAGCCCGATGGCGATGCCGGCGCAGGCTGCCGTGCTGGCCGGGACGACCGCCATCCCGCGTACCGGGTAGGAGCCGCTGCTCGGCCCGGCGGCCAGGTCGCCGGCCGGCCAGAACCGCAGGTCCGCGTCGGCGAGGTCGCGGCCGAGCCAGGTGGCCAGGTCGTCGGCCCAGTGTGCGTCCCGGAAGGGGCGTCCGGTCTCGTCGAGGATGGTCAGCCGGGCGGCCCGGGAAACGATCAGGTCCACCGCCTCGCCGGCGTCGAGCAGGCCACGGATGACCGCTGCGGGGTACGGCGTGCCGGATGCCCCGGAGACGCCGACCACCCATGGTTCGCGCATACCGTCAAGCGTGCCTGGTCGGCCGGGAAGCCAGGCGGGCACCCCCGAGGCCCCGCCCGGCCCGTCCTGTTTGTCCGGTCGTCGGGCGGCTTGTCCGCCGGGCCGGATGGGAATCCCACCAACCTGCCATGCTTCCGTCGACGGGCCACGTCACGGAAGGGGACCGGTGATGACGGAAGCAGTGCTCCGGTCGCTGCGGTCCGCCTGCCCGATCGCGCCCCGGCTCTCCCCGTACGCGGAGCCGGTGCAGGAGTGGCTGGCCGGTCAACTCGACCGCCTCGGGCTGCCGCCGGACACCGCCGCCCGGCAGCGGCTGGCCCGCGCCGGCTTCGCCCGGTACGCCGGCCGGCTCCACCCGGATGCCGTCGAACCCGACCTGCGCGTGCTGGCCGCCCTGTTCACCTGGTTCTTCCTCGTGGACGACAGCTGTGACGGGCCGGGCCAGCCGGACCCGGCGCGGATCCGGGCCCTGCGGGACGGTGCGCTCATCCTGCTCCGGCAGGGCTCCCACGCCCGCCATCCCGGTATCTCCGGTCCGTTGCGCCGGCTGCTCGCCCAGGCGTGGCGGGAGCCCCGGCGCCGGATGCCGGCCCGCTGGCGGCTCCGCTTCGCCGACGCCGTCGCCCACCATCTCGACGGCGTGTGGCGGGAGGCGGTCGCCAGGTCCGCCGGCCGGGCGCCCGGGGTCGACGAGTACGTGGAGCTGCGCCGAGCCACCTCGGCGGCGTACGTGTCGTACCCCCTGATCGAGTTCGCGGCCGGCCGGCCGCTGCCCGACGCGGTCTACCACCACCCCGCGCTGCGCCGGCTCGCCGACGTCGCCAACGACCTGCTCTCCTGGTTCAACGACATCGCCTCGCTGGAGCGGGACCGGGCCACCACCGGCGGCCACAACCTGGTGCTGGCGGTGGCCGCCGAGCGGAGCGTGCCGGTGGCGACCGCCGTGGACCTGGTCGCCGACCGCTGGCGCAGCGAGATGGGGCGCTTCCTGGCGCTGCGCGCCGCCGTACCGTCCTTCGGGCCGGCGCTGGACGAGTCGGTCACCGCCCTTCTCGACGGGGTGGCCAACACCGTCCGCGGCACCCTCGACTGGACCCTCGAAAGCGCCCGCTACGGGTAAGGAGGGGCCCCTTGTTAACGCCTCCCGTAGAGCAGGGGCCCCCTCTTAACAGCGTTGCGGCGGCGACTCAGCGGCGCAGGTGGAGGCGGATCACCAGGTCGAGCAGGGCGAAGACGAACAGCGCGATGCCGACGAACCCGTTGGCGGTGAAGAACGCCCGGTTGACCTTGCTCAGGTCGGTCGGGCTGACCACCAGATGCTGGTAGCCGAAGGCGAGCGCGGTGAGCACCAGCCCGATCCACCAGAGCCAGCCGAACCCGACCAGCGCCCCGAACCAGAGGAACAGGGCGAAGGTCACCACGTGCGCCACGGTGGAGGCGTGCAGCGCGAAGCGCAGCCCGTAACGGGCGGGGACGCTGTGCACCCCGATCTTCCGATCCACGTCGGCGTCCTGGCAGGCGTAGATCAGGTCGAAGCCGCCGATCCACAGGCCCACGGCCACGCCGAGCAGCCAGGCCGGTCCGGAGCCGGCGAGGGTGCCGGTGACCGCCAGCCACGCGCCGACCGGCCCGACCGCCTGGGCGACCGCCAGGATGGCGTGCGGCCAGTTGGTGAACCGCTTGCCGTACGGGTAGACGACCAGCGGCACCACGGCGAGCGGCGCGAGCGCCAGGCAGAGCGGGTTGAGCAGGGCGGCGGTGGCGAGGAAGACCACCAGCGCGACCGCCGCGCCGGTCCAGGCCGTCCGCAGGCTCACCGCCCCGGTGACCAGTTCCCGGTTGGCGGTACGCGGGTTCCGCGCGTCGATCCGCCGGTCGAGGATCCGGTTGGCGGCCATGGCGAACGTACGCGCCCCGACCATCGCCACGGTGATCAGGAGCAGGTCGACCCAGCGGACGTGCCCGCCGTTGACCCGCATCGCGGTCAGCGCCGACAGGTACGCGAACGGCAGCGCGAAGACCGAGTGCTCGATCGCGACCAGCTTGAGGAAGGACTTGACCCGGCCCGGTCGTGCCACCGGGGCCTCGGCGACGGCGGCCATCAGATCCCGTACTCCTTCCAGCGCTTGTCGACCAGCGAGACCACCTCGGGCGACATGCTCATCTCCTCCGGCCAGCCCCGGGTGTAGCCCTCGGCGGGTAGCTTGCGGGTGGCGTCGATGCCCGCCTTGCCGCCCCAGAACTGCTGGTACGACGAGTGGTCGAGGTGATCGACCGGCCCCTCGGTGACCAGCAGGTCGCGGGCGTAGTCGACGTTGCCGAAGGCGCGGAACGCGACCTCGGCGTAGTCGTGCACGTCGCAGTCCTCGTCGACGATCACGATCAGCTTGGTCAGCGACATCAGGTGCGCGCCCCAGATCGCGTTCATCACCTTCTGCGCGTGTTTCGGGTAGCGCTTGCGGATCGAGACGATCGCGCAGTTGTGGAAGACCCCGGCGGCCGGCAGGTCGTAGTCGACGATGTCCGGAATCATCAGTTTGAGCAGCGGCTGGAAGATCCGCTCGGTGGCCTTGCCCAGGCCGTGGTCCTCCTGCGGCGGCTTCGAGGTGATGATCGAGTGGTAGACCGGGTCGCGCTGCATGGTCATCGTCTCGACGTGCAGCACCGGGAACGGCTCGACCGGCGTGTAGTAGCCGGTGTGGTCGCCGAACGGCCCCTCGGGCAGCCGCTCGCCGGGCTCCAGGTAGCCCTCCAGCACCACCTGGGCGTGCGCCGGCACCTGCAACGGCACGGTCAGGCAGTCGACCATCTCCACCCGCTCACCGCGCAGGAAGCCGGCGAACAGGTACTCGTCGATGTCGCTGGGCAGCGGCGCGGTGGCCGCGTACGAGACGACCGGGTCGCAGCCGATCGCGATGGCGACCGGGAGCCGCTGCCCGAGCCGCTCGGCGACCGCGTGGTGGGCGGTGGAGTCCTTGTGGATCTGCCAGTGCATGCCCAGCGTGTTCCGGCTGTGCTGCTGGAGGCGGTAGAGGCCGAGGTTGCGCTTGCCGGTCTCCGGGTGCTTGGTGTGGGTCAGCCCGTAGTTGTGGAAGATCCCGCCGTCGCCAGGCCAGACCTGGAGCCCGGGCAGCCGGCTGAGGTCGACGTCTTCACCCCGGTAGACCACCTGCTGGCAGGGCGCGGTCTTCACTTTGCGCGGCGGGACGGACTTGAGCTGCATGACCTTGCCCAGGCCCTCGCGGATGCCGGACCAGCCGACCGGCAGCTCCGGCTTGATCAGCCCACCGATCCGCTCGCCGATCTCGTCCAGCGAGTCGACGCCGAGCGCCATCGCCATCCGCTTCTCGGTGCCGAACAGGTTGATCGCGACCGGCATCTCGCCCCGGGTCGGCCGCTCGAACAGCAGCGCCGGGCCGCCGGCCCGCACCGTCCGGGTCACGATCTCGCTGATCTCCAGCGTCGGGTCGACCGGGACGCTCACCCGCCGCAGCTCACCCGCGCGCTCCAGCGCCGCGAGGAAGTCCTTCAGATCGGTGTACGGAAACCCACGAGCCGCCATGCCGCCATCCTCCCGCACCCCCGTCCGCCCCGCTCACGCCGGGTGCTGTGTAAGGAGGGGCCCCCTCTTAACGCCTCAGGTAGAGCACGGGCCCCCTGTTAACGCGGCAGCCGCGATGCGGAACGGAGCTGGCATGGCCGGGAGCCTGCCGGGTAGTCGGGCGGCCGGAGCAGGGCGGGGGGCGACATGGGCGACGGACGGATGCCAGCGGGGTTCACCGAGCAGCGGGCCCGGGTCGGCGATGTGACGTGGAACTACGTCCGGGGCGGCCGGGGGCCCACGGTGGTGCTGCTCCACGGCTATCCGCAGTGCTGGCGGATGTGGCGGCACCTGCTGCCGGCGCTGGCGGAGTCGTACGAGGTGATCGCCCCCGACCTGCGCGGCTTCGGGGACAGCGACGCCCCACCCGGTGGGTACGACAAGAAGACCGTCGCCGCCGAGCTGCACGGGCTGCTCACCGGGCTCGGCCTGGCCGGGGAGATCCGACTGGTCGGCCACGACCTGGGCACCATGGTCGCGTACGCCTACGCCGCCGCCCACCCCGACTCGGTCGCCCGGCTGGCGCTGACCGAGGCGCCGATCCCCGACGAGAGCATCTACACCATCCCGGCGTTGACCGCCGCCGGCCCGGCGGTGTGGAACTTCGGCTTCTTCTCCGTCCCCAACGGCCTGCCGGAGCAGCTCGTCGCCGGCCGGGAGACGCTCTGGGTGGACCGTTTCAGCGACTCGATCATGGTCAACAAGGGCAGCCTCGGCCCGGACGACATCGAGGAGTACGCGCGGCACCTGCGTGACGAGGCGCACCTGCGCGCCAGCTTCGGCTACTTTCGGGCGTTCGGGCAGGACATCAAGGACAACGCGGCGTACCGGTCGACCCGGCTGCCGATGCCGGTGCTCGCCGTCGGCGCCCGGGCCAGTCTCGGCCCGCAGGTGGCCGACCAGGTACGCCGGTACGCCGACCAGGTCACCGGCGAGGTGGTCGAGGACTGCGGTCACTGGCTGTTCGAGGAGCGCCCGGCGGAGCTGGCCGCCCTGCTGCTGCCGTTCCTGCGCGGTTGACCCCACCGGCGGCCCGCTCGATCGACTTTCATGATCAACAAGCACCGGGGCAGGGGTAGGCTCAACGAGTGGAGATCGAACCTCGACGTGATCAGCCCGGACGGAAACCGAGCGAGGTGGAGCAGGAGGCCGCTGCGGCAGCGCTGCGCGAGGCGGTCGGCGACGGTCGGCTGACCCTTGAGGAGTTCAGCGACCGGATCGGGGCGGTCTGGGCGGCCGAGCGCACCGACGAGCTGGAGCAGGCGACCGCCGGGGTGGTGGGTCCACAGCCGGTCGGCAGCACTCACACCGTGTCGACCGTCGTTGCGTTCCTCGGTGACCAGCGGCGCGCGGGGCGGTGGCGGTTGCCCGCCCGACTACGTACGTTCAGCGTGCTGGGCGACGTTCACCTCGACCTGGGCACGGCCGTCTGCGCCGAGGACGTGGTGGAGATCAACGCATGGAACCTGATGGGTGACATCAACATCACGGTGCCCGACGGGGTGGACGTTGAACTTGCCGGGTTCGACCTGCTCGGCGACCGAGAGCTCCGGCTGGCCCCGGTGCCCCCGCTGCCGGGAACACCGCGGATCCGGGTCAGGGTGTACGCCCTGCTGGGCGATGTACACGTCCGCTCAACGAGCGCGGGCAAGGATGTGCCTGGCTGGCGCCGCTGGCTGGCCGGCCAGTAGCCTCCACCGGTCTCCGGGCAGGCCCCCACCTGGTTAGGCGTACGCGGCCAGCGGCGGGTCGATCGGCGCGGCGATGAGCCGGTTGGCGAAGGTGGAGATCGTGTACGTGCCGACGCCGAACACCACGTCCAGGGCGTGCCGGGGCTGCCAGCCGGCGGCGAGGAAGGCGTCCAGTTCGTCGTCGGGGACCGCGCCCCGGTGGTCGAGCACGGCCAGGGTGAACCGGCGCAGCGCCTCCAGCCGGGGCTCGGGCAGCTCCGCGCCGGCCCGCAGGGCGTCGATCAACTCCGGGGCGACGCCCTGGCGGGTGAGCATGGCGGTGTGCATGGCCACGCAGAGGTGGCACTCGTTGCGGGTGGCGACGGTGAACACCACCACCTCCCGGGCGACCGGGTCGAGGTCGGTGGACTCGAAGGTGGCAAGGGCGGCGAGGAAGCCCTTGAGCAGTTCGGGGGACTCGGCCATCTGGGCGACGGCGGTGGGCAGGTACCCCTGCTTGCGGTGCACGCCGGCCATGACCTGACGGGCGGCGGCGGGTGCGGTGTCGGGAGTGTGGGCGGTGAAGACCGGTCGGGACATGAGGCGGGACCCCTCGCGTAAGATAGTCAACGTGGTTGACGGAATAGTAAACGTGGTTGTCGAACATGGCAACTCCTGACCGCCCCGGCTTCGCGCTTCCCCTGCTCCTGCTCGCCGGCTTCCGTACGCTGATCGATGATCTGCACGCCGAGCTGGCCCGGCAGGGGCACCCCGACCTGCGCCCGGCCCACGGCTTCGTCCTCCAGGCGGTCGGCCCGACCGGCACCACCGCCTCCGACCTGGGCCAGCGCCTCGGCGTCTCCAAACAGGCGGCCGGCAAGACGGTCGACCGGCTGGTCGCGCTCGGCTATCTGCAACGCGCCGATGACCCCGCCGACGCCCGCCGCAAGCTGGTCCGGATGACGGAGAAGGGCATCGACGGGCTGCGCCGCTCCGCCGCCGTGTTCGACCAGCTCCGGGACCGCTGGGCGGCGACGCTCGGCACCGACCGGGTCGCGGCGCTGGAGGACGACCTGCGCCGGATGGCCCCGGCCGACGTCTTCCGCCTCGACGTCCCCGGCTGGTTCGGCGGGTGAGGACCGGTCCCGCCCCGGCGTGAACCCAAAACCCGGCCCACGGAGAGACACGGTGACAGATCACTCGTGGACGGGAGGTTCCTCGTGAGCCAGCATCGACAGACCGCGCCACCGTGCTGACGGTGGTCGGTGGCCGGGACGTCGACGACGCCACCGCCATCGCGGCGTCCCAGCAGGACGCCGAACAGTTCGGCCTGCTCTACGACCGGTACGCCGCCCAGCTCTACCGGTACGCGACCGCCGGGTCGGGCCGGAACTCGCCGAGGACGTGGTGGCCGACACCTTCCTCGCGGCGTTCCGCCGGCGCAGCACGTACGACCTGGCTCGCACCGACGCCCGACCCTGGTTCTTCGGCATCCTGGCCAGGGAGATCGCGCGCCGCCGCCGGGCCGAGGAGGCCCGCTGGCGGGCCCTGGGCCGGGCCGCCGACAGCGACATCGCCGAGGGCTTCGCCGACCGGGTCGCCGCGTCAGTCACCGCCTGGTCGACCCGCCGGCCGCTGGCCGAGGCGCTGCGCCGGCTCTCCTGCGGAGACGGCGTCAGTGCCTCCTGCGGCGGCCGGGACAGGGCACGGGGCCTGTCCCGGCCGTCGCGCCACGCGGTCAGTCCGAGTAGAGCCGGGCCGCTTTGCGTGCGGGCGCGACCCGGCGGATGCCACGAGCATGAGCGAGGCGTACGCGCCCCGGTCGACCGTCGCTGGTCAGCGGCTGCGGGCCGACGCCACGAAGGCCCGCCAGGCGCTCGGGGAGAAGGTCAGCACCGCGCCGGCAGGATCCTTCGAATCCCGTACGTGCACCCGGCCGGGCAGATTGTCGGCTACCTCGACACATGCGCCGCTGTCGTTGCCGCTCCGGGTGGACTTGCGCCAGTAAGCGCCGGTCAGGTCCATGGCTTCAAGATCTCCTCGATCAGGCCGATCGACTGCTGCCGGGGCAGCGCATCGCTACGCAGACTCTCCCACCGTCCGAGCAGCGTCGCCACCCCGTCGACGTCGTCGACCACCGTGCCGCCGATCTGGTTGTCGAGGAAGGCCATCCAGCCCCCGTCGGCCGAGCAGCCGAGGATGAACGGGCCGAGCAGGCCGGGATGCAGCCCGGTGCCCTGCGGCAGCACGTGCACGCTGACGTGCGGACGCCGGGCGCAGGCCAACAGGTGCCGGAGCTGACCCACCAGCACGTCCGTACCGTCCACGCCGAAGCGGCGCAGGGCCGACTCGTCGATGACGGCGGTCAGGTGGGGCGGGTCCTCCCGGTCGAGGATGGCCTGCCGGTCGAGTCGGGCCGTCACCATCTCCTCCACCCGGTCGGGAGTGAGGGTGGGGTCGAGCCGGAACACCGCCCGCGCGTAGTCGGCCGTCTGCAACAGGCCCGGCACCATCATCGCTGCGAAGCAACGCAACTGGGTGGCCTCCCGCTCCGCCTCCAGCCAGGGCCGGAACCACACCGGCTCCCGTTCCCGGCGGCCCAGCTCGCGAAGCGCGACGAAGAGCCCTCCGGTGTCGAAGACGTCGTCGGCGCGCTTCAGGAAGTCGAGTTTGGGCGTGGCGTTCCCCAGCTCGACGGCGGAGATCAACGACGTCGAGTAGTGGATACGGCGGCCGTACTCCTCCTGGCTCAACCCGGCCGCGACCCGCGCCCGGCGGAGCTGGGAACGGATCAACGCCGCTGCCGACACCTGCTCGCCCATCCGGCAACTCCCGTGGTCGGAGAAGAAGACGCCCGCCGCGCAGACGGACGAGACACGCCCGCGTCGGACGGTAGCGACCCGGGAGCGCTCTGTCAGCCCCGCCGCCCGTGCCGTGGAAGAGAAGTGGAGAAACCACCCTCTACGCTGTAGAGCACGTGAAGGTGCCGCCCGGCGGCCGGCCGGTCCGGGATGTCCGTCAGTCCGAATAGAGCCGGGCCGCGTCGACGAGGACGACGTCGGGCCGGTCCGCGGCTGCTCGCCATAGGTCGTCGGTGAATCCCTCCCCGCTCGCCAGCAGCAGGCGGGTGCGGGTGGCGTCAATCCCGGGACGGCGCATTTCATAGAACTACAGTTCTTAGAAATGTAGTTCTACATTTTGCGCCCAGGCGTGATCCGGCAGATGCTATGCGGCATGGATGACGCGTACGTGGTGGGCGACCCGGACGGACTCAGCCCCCTCCAGGCCGAGATCCGGGACGTGGTGGCCCGCGAGTTGCACGCGCAGCTGGCCATGCGGGCCGAACGGATCGAGCTGGCCGACGTCCCCGAGATCGCCTATCAGGTGACGCTCGGCGTCGACCGGGTGCTCACCGGCCGACGCCGGACCAGGATCAGTTGACGCCGGCGTACGAATGCAGGCCGGTGAAGAAGAAGTTGACCCCGAACAGGTTCATCAGCATGGTCAGGAAGCCCAGGATCGAGATCCAGGTGGCCACGTTCCGCTTGACGCTCGGGGTCGCCCGGGCGTGCAGGTAGCCGGCGTACACCACCCAGGAGATGAACGCCCAGGTCTCCTTCGGGTCCCAGCCCCAGGCCCGGCCCCAGGCCGCCTCGGCCCAGATCGCCCCGGCGATCACCGCGAACGTGAAGATCGGAAACGCGAAGGCGTGCAGGGTGAAGGTCAGCCGCTCCAGGCCGGCCGCTGCCGGCAGCCGGCGGCCCAGGGTGTACGGGAAGCTCCGCCGGCCCTGCTCCCAGCCGGCCCGCATCAGGTACGTCGCGGCCGGCACCACGCCGATCAGGAAGATGCCGGAGGAGAAGATGATCGTCGACACGTGGATGATGAACCAGTACGACTTAAGCGCCGGCATCAGCGGCGTGACCTGCACATAGAGCTTCAGCTCGGCGAACGCCAGCAGCAGCACCATGACCAGGGTCAGGAAGAGCCCGAGCCGGCGCAGTTGCGGGCGCTTCCAGAGCAGCGCCAGCCAGGCCCCGGCCCCGATCCAGGTGACCGTCAGCACGTACTCGTACATGTTGCCCCAGGGCATCCGCTCGGCGGCGAGGCCCCGGGTGAACACCGCGCCCAGGTGCAGCACCACGGCGAGCGCGGTGACCCAGCCGGCGATCTGCCCCGCCAGCGCGCCCCGCGCGGCCGGGCGGGCGGGCCGGGTCTCGGCCGGGGTGGCGGGCGACGCCGGCACCGCCTCACCGGTGCCACCGGCACCGCCGACACCAGCGCCGACCAGCTCGCGGGCCGGGGCGGCGACCTTCGCCGACACCGCCCGGGCGTTGCCCAGCGCGTACTCGACGGCGTGGCAGATCATCGCGACCAGGTACGCCAGGATCGCGTACGTGACCAGCTGGTCGGAGAGTGCGGACATCAGTCGTCTCCTTCTCGCGCCCGCCGGTCGTCTCGCCCGTCGTCGCTGACCGCGGCGACGAGCTGCGCGAACTCGTCGGCGAACCCCGGATGCTCGGTGCGCGGCAGCCCACCGGCCTCCACCAAGCTACTACCGACCGTCGGAGATCCACCCTCGGGGGGCGAAACCCGGAACCAGACCCGCCGCCGCCGGGCGAAGAGGGAACCCATCAGGCCGAGCAGCAGCGTCACGCAGGCGCCGAGCATCAACGTCTGCCCGGGGGCGTACCGCACGGCGATGGTGATGTACGGCTCGGTGCCGAGGAACTCCAGCGTGCTGCCGTCGTCCAGGGTCCACTTCTCGCCCAGGCCCAGCTTCTTGTCGCCGACCTGCTTGAGCTTGCCGTTGTCGATCTGCCGCTGGTCCAGCTTGTAGACCGACCCGGGGATGCCGGCGTCCATCCCGAGGTTGCCCCGGTACGCGGCCAGCACCACCGCCGGGTTGCGTTCCTCGGGGAACTGGGACGAGACGAACGGCGCGCGGTCCGGGGCGGTGGGCAGGTAGAGACCGTCGAAGGCCACCTGCTGGTCGGCGGCGCGGGTGCCGGTCTTCGGGTCGACGTTCGCGTCCGGGAACACGGCGACGCCCTCTTCGGTCGCGTTCGGGTCGCCGGTGCGCAGGAAGGGCGTCGTGCTGGTCTGGCTGCGGCCGTACCTGTCGGTGTACTTCAGGACCGGTGCGTATCCGTTGCCGAGCAGGTAGACGTTGGCCGAGCCGAGTCGCAGCGGCGAGTTGACCGAGAAACCGGCGGTCCGCTTCGACCCGTCGGGCTCGTCCACGGTCACCGTCGCCCAGAAGCGCGACGCCTGCCCGGACGGGAGGTAGTCCGCCTCGAACCGGTCGAGGGTGAGGCAGAACGGGGGCAGGTCGGCGCTGTCCACCCGGGGTCCGAGCGACGCCTCGGCGTACTGCTGGCGGGTGTTGCAGAAGGCGTTCTCCGCGCCCGACACCAGGATGCGGTTGCCGTGCCAGCCGTACCAGGAACCGACCGCGACTCCGAGCAGGACGGCGACCAGCGAGACGTGGAAGACCAGGTTGCCGGTCTCCTTGAGGTAGCCCTTCTCGGCGGAGACCTCGTTGTCGCGTACCGCGACCCGCCACCGGCGGCGGCGCAGCACGGCCGCGATCGCCTCGGGGTCGGCGGCGGCCGGCGCCTCCAGCACCGCGTGCTGCGGCAGCCGGTCGAGCCGCTTCGGCGCGGCCGGCGGCCGGCGACGCAGCGCCCGGACGTGGTCCCGGGCCCGGGGCAGGATGCAGCCGACCAGCGAGGTGAAGAGCAGCAGGTAGATCGCGGAGAACCAGACCGAGCCGAACACCTCGAACATGCCGAGCTGGTCGAGCCGGGGGGCCAGGTCGGGGTGGTCGAGGAACCACTGGTTGACCTTCTCCGGGTTGACCCCGCGTTGCGGCAGCACCGAGCCCGGGATGGCGGCGACCGCGAGCAGGAAGAGCAGGATCAGCGCGGTACGCATGCTGGTGAGCTGCCGCCACGAGTTGCGCAGCAGGGCGAGCACCGGGTTGACCCGTCGCCGGGGCGCTCCGGCGGGCGGCGCGGAGGGCCGGTCGTCCACCGTCGTCATCAGATGCTCACCTCGCCCGGGCCCACGTGCGTCTTCAACCAGATCACGAAGTCCTGCCAGCCGCCGGTGACCAGCGCCAGGCCGATCAGGATCAACAGCACGCCACCGATCCGGGTGACCCAGCGACTGTTGCGCCGGACCGCGCGGAACACCCCGAGCAGGCGGTGGAAGCCCAGCCCGAAGACGACGAACGGTGTCCCCAGCCCCAGGCAGTACGCCACGGCGAGCAGCACCGCCCGGTCGGTCTTGCCCTCCGCGGCCGCCATGCCGAGCACCGCGCCGAGCGTCGGGCCGGTGCAGGGCACCCAGCTCAGCGCGAAGACCGCGCCGAGGACCGGTGCGCCGAGCAGGCCGGCGGCGGGCAGCCGCTGGATCCGGAACTCGCGCTGCAGGCCGGGAATCACCCCGAGGTAGCTGAGCCCGAGCACCACGATCAGCACGCCGATGACGATTTCCAGCGTGCGTTGATGCTGGAAGAACACCCGGCTGATGCCGGAGACCAGGATCGCGGTGGTGACGAAGACGGCGGTGAAGCCGGCGATGAAGAGCAGCGTGCCGGCGAGCACCCGGCCCTTCACGGCGGCCGGCGGCCGGGCCGGGGGCGCGGCGACGGCGACTCCGCCACTCCCGTTGGTGTTAGCAGGGGCCCCTTCCTCTACCGGAGGCGTTAACAGGGGGCCCTTCCTTGCAGCCCGGCCTTCGAGGTCGGCGCCGGCCAGACCCGTGACGTAGGAGAGGTAGCCGGGCATCAGCGGGAGCACGCAGGGCGAGAGGAAGCTGACCAGCCCGGCGAGCGCCGCCGCGCCGACGGCCAGCAGCAGCGGGCCGGACTCGGCGAGTTGGCGGAACGTCTCGCCCATCAGCGGGATCCGTGGGGCGCCGGTTGCTCCGCGGCGATCCGCTCGACGATCGGTCGCAGCTCGTCCTGGGTGACGGCCCTGCGGATCACCACCGCGATGCGGCCGTCCCGGTCGAGCACGACCGTCGCCGGGGTGGTGTTCGGCGGGATGTCGAAGTTGAGCGCCTGCCGGCTGGCCGGGTCGAAGATGCTCGGGTAGGTGACCCGGCCCTCCTCGAAGGCGATCGCCTTGTCCTTGCCGTCCTGCACGTTGATGCCGAGGAAGGTCACCCCGGACGCCTTGGTGGCCTGGTAGGTGGCCTCCAGGTCGTCTGCCTCGGCCCGGCACGGCGCGCACCAGGAGCCCCAGAAGTTGACCACGACCACCTGCCCGCGGTCGCGGGAGACGTCGTAGCTGCCGCCGGTGAGCAGCTCACCGCTCACCTTCGGAGTCTTCGACCGCTGGTCGGGGGCGCAGGTGATGGTGAGGCCGTCGCTCGTGCACCGGCTTTCCTGGCTGCCGGAGGAGCAGCCGACCAGCGCCGCACCGGCGGTGGCGGCGGCGAGCAGTGCGGTCAGGCTCCTCCGGCTGCGCATCAGGCCCCCTTGGCCGTCCGCGCGGTCGCCGACATCGCGATCAGGTGGGCCGCCGGCTCGGAGTAGCCGATGCCGGCGATCTTGGCGCCGTCGAAATGGAACGAGGTGAGGCTGGCCAGCCCGCACTGCCGCTTACGCGGGTCGTGCCAGAGCCGCTTACGCTCGACGTACCGGCGCAGGGTCCAGATCGGGAGCTGGTGGGAGACCAGCACGGCCTCGCGCCCCTCGGCGGCGATCCGGGCGGCGTGCAACGCGGCGAACATCCGCTCGGCGATGGCCTGGTACGCCTCGCCCCAGGACGGGGTGAGCGGGTCGCGCAGCACCCACCAGTTACGCGGGTCGCGGAACGAGCCGTCGCCCGGCGAGACCTTCTTGCCCTCGAACCAGTTGGCGCTCTCGATCAGCCGCTCGTCCACCCCGACCGGCAGGCCGAAGTGCCCGGCGATCGGCTCGGCGGTCTGCTGCGCGCGTTCCAGCGGGCTGGCCACCACGTGCACCACGGTCTTGTCGGCGAGCGCCTGGGCGGCGGCCTTGGCCATCTGGACGCCCAGCTCGGAGAGACGGAAACCGGGCAACCTGCCGTAGAGGATGCCGTCCGGGTTGTGCACCTCGCCGTGCCGCAGCACGTGGACCACCGTCTCGCTCACGACTGCGTTCCCTTCGTTCGCGGCTGCGGGGCTCGCAGACCCGGCTCGCTCCTCACGCTCACCGCTACCCCCCGTGTCCCGCCGCTGCTGCCGCCGTCGCCGCACCCGGCAGGGCGTCGGCGATCTGTTCCAGGGCGGCGTCGTCGATCGCCGCCGACACGAACCACGCCTCGAACGCGCTCGGCGGCAGGTAGACCCCGGCGGCGAGCATCGCGTGGAAGAACGCCTTGAACGCGGGCACCTGCTGGGTGCGGGCGCTGTCGTAGTCGACCACGTCGGCGTCGGTGAAGAAGATCGAGAACATGTTGCCCGCGTACGACATGCGGTGCGGCACCCCGGCGGCGGCCAGCGCGTCGGCGGCGAGCTTGCTCACCACGGCGGCCGTCTCGTCGAGCTTCCGGTAGAGCGCGTCGTCGGCGAGGCGGAGCGTGGCCAGGCCGGCGGCGCAGGCCAGCGGGTTGCCGGAGAGGGTGCCGGCCTGGTAGACCGGGCCGGCCGGGGCCAGCTTCGCCATGATCTCCGCGCGCCCGCCGAACGCCGCCGCGGGCAGGCCACCGCCCATGACCTTCCCGTACGTCCACAGGTCGGCGTCGGACGGGTCGAGGCCGTGCCAACCGGCGCGGGAGACCCGGAACCCGGTCATCACCTCGTCGACGATGAGCAGCGCGCCGTACGCGTGGGCGATCCGGGCGAGGTGCTGATTGAAGCCGTCACGCGGGGCGACCACGCCCATGTTGCCGGCGGCCGCCTCGGTGATGATCGCGGCGATGTGCTGGCCCTCGGCGGCGAAGGCCGCCTCCACGGCGGCGAGGTCGTTGTACGGCAGCACGATGGTGTCGCCAGCGGCGGCGCCGGTCACGCCGGGCGAGTCGGGCAGGCCGAAGGTGGCCACGCCGGAGCCGGCGGCGGCGAGCAGCGCGTCCGAGTGCCCGTGGTAGCAGCCGGCGAACTTGATGATCTTGGCGCGGCCGGTGAAGCCACGGGCCAGCCGGATCGCCGACATGGTCGCCTCGGTGCCCGAGTTGACCAGCCGGATCTGCTCCACCGGGGTCCGCGCGATGATCTCCTCCGCCAGGTCGACCTCACCCGGTGTCGGGGTGCCGAAGCTGGTGCCGAGCGCGGCGGCCTCCCGCAGCGCCTCGACCACCGCCGGGTGGGCGTGGCCGAGGACCAGCGGCCCCCAGGAGCAGACCAGGTCGACGTAGCGGCGACCGTCCGCGTCGAACAGCCAGGGACCCTCCCCCCGCACCATGAAACGCGGGGTGCCGCCGACGGCACGGAACGCGCGCACAGGAGAATTCACCCCGCCGGGCACGATGGCCTTGGCGCGGTCGAACAGGGCCTCGGAGGCCGGAGCGCCGGCCGGGTACCGGCCGGATCCGGCGGAAAAAGTATCGCTCACGATGCCGCCATTGTGTCAGCGTCGGGCGGCTGACCGGCAGCCACCCCGCTTCGGGGGTTACCAGGCTCACGCTCGGCCCGTTTGGCCGCTCCGGCGCGGCACGGCAGGGGGCGGTGGCTCGGCGGGCCGGGTGGTCGAGATCGCGATAGGCTGACCGGGTGGATCGTGCCGAACTGTCCATCACGGTACACCGGACGGGCGACGAAGCCGTGCTTCGCCTCGCCGGTGAGATCGACATGCTCACGGCCACCCAGCTGTCGACTGTCGTCAATGAGGTGCTGGCCGATCCTCCACCGCGCATCGTGCTCGACCTGGGCGGGGTGACCTTCTGCGACTCACAGGGCCTCGGCACCCTGGTGGTGCTCAGCCGCAAGGCCAGCCACGCGCAGAGCCTGCTGGTCCTGAGCAACGTCGGCGACTTCCTGCTCCGCGTCCTGGACATCACCGGCCTCCGCTCGGCCCTAATGATCCGCAACGAACCCACCCCCTAAACCACCCCCACCCCCACCCCACCCCCGCCCGCATTTGTTGATCAAGAGGTTTGCGTCTGCCGACGTGCGGTTCCTGACGCAAACCTCTTGATCAACGCCGAGGTCAGGTGGTGGGAAGGTCGCGGTGGTGGAAGGCGGTGAGGCCGGTCGCCGCCAGGGCCAGGGCCAGGGTGGCCAGGGCCCAGAGCGGGGTGGCGCTCCATCGCGGGCCGAGCACCTGCGGGGTGTGGGTGAACGGGGAGACGTCCAGCAGCCACTGGCTCAGCTTCAGCACCGCGCCGAGCTGGCCGAGCAGCACGCAGACCGCCAGGATCGCCCAGGCCATCGAGGCGAGCCGGGGCAGCAGACCGTAGAGCAGCACCGCGAGCCCGGCCAGCACCCAGGCCGCCGGCACCTGGGCCAGCCCGGCGCCGACCATCCGGGGCAGCTCGCGCGGCACGTCGTGCACGCTCAGCCCGTAGGTCAGGCCGGTGGCGAGGCCCACCACGGCCAGCACCACCACCGGCCCGAGCAGCGCGAACACCACGTGGGACAGCAGCCAGGTCGAGCGGTGCGTCCCGGTCGCCAGCAGCGGCTCGGCCCGCCCGTCGGTCTCCTCCGACCGCATCCGCAGCGCGGCCTGCACGCCGTACCCGGCCGCCGCCAGGCCGGCCAGGCTCAACGTCACACCGAGGTACGCGTCGGCCACGCCGGAGGCCCCGCCGATCCGGGACATGATCTCCTCCAGTTGGGCGTTGCCCTCAAGAGACCGGCCGGCGGCCTGCGCCGCCCCGCCGAGGATCAGCCCGAGCAGACCGAAGCCGACCGACCACCAGAGGATCTGCCCCCGGTGCAGCCGCCAGGCCAGCCCGAACGGCCCGGACAGGGCCCGGCCGGCGGTCCCCGGCCCCAGGCGGGGTGGCAGCAGGCCGGCGCCCAGGTCGCGGCGCACCGACAGCGGGTACGCGAGCGCGGCGAGCAGCACCGTCGCGGCCAGCGGCAGCGCCAGCACCCACCAGCGCTCCCCCTCGTACGCCCGCACCCGGGCCGCCCAGCCCAGCGGCGAGAGCCAGCTCGGCCAGTCGTGCGTGGCGGTGTCGCCGACGAGCCGGAGCCCGAAGGCGGCCCCGAGGACCGCGAGCGCGATCCCCCGCGCCCCGCCCGCCGTCTCGGTGAGCTGGGCGGCCAGCCCGCCGATGGTGGCGAAGACGATGCCGGTCAGCGCGGCGGCGAGGCCGTACGCGTACGAGCCGGCCGCCGGGAGCCCGGAGGCGACCAGCCCGGCCGCGGCGAGCAGGCCGAGCAGCAGGTCGGCCGCGTACGTCACGAGCAGCGCGGCGGTCAGCCCGGCGTGCCGCCCGAGCACCGTGCCGCCGAGCAGTTCCCGCCGGCCGACCTCCTCCTCTGTCCGGGTGTGCCGGATGACGGTGAGCAGGCTGGCCAGCGCGACGATCACCAGCAGGAACCCGGCGCGCTGGGCGGTGAACGCGCCGATGCTGTCGCCGTACACCGGGCCGAGCAGCGCGACGACCGACGGGTTGCGGGCGGTGCCGGTGGCGTACGCGGCCCGCTGGGCCTCGGTCGGGAACAGCCCGAAGAAGCTGGCCGCGTACGTCGCCGGCAGGACGGCGAGCAGCAGCACCCAGAGCGGGAGCGCGACGCGGTCCCGGCGCAGGATCAGCCGGGCCAGGTGACCGGTGCCGGTGAGCGTGGTCATGCCGGCACCTCGGCGGGCGTCGACCCGTAGTGGCGCAGGAAGAGCTGCTCCAGCGTCGGCGGCTGGCTGACCAGGCTGCGTACGCCCAGGTCGGTGAGCCGGCGCAGCGCGGTCTCCAGCGCGGCGGCGTCCACGTCGAAGCGCACCCGGTTGCCGTCCACCCGCAGGTTGTGCACGCCGGGCAGGTCGGCCAGCCCGTCCAGCGGGGCGACGATCTCGGCCTCGATCGAGGTGCGCTGGAGGTGGCGCAGTTCGTCGAGGGTGCCGGACTCGACGGCGACGCCGTTGCGGATGATCGTCACCCGGTCGCAGAGCGCCTCCACCTCGGCCAGGATGTGGCTGGAGAGCAGTACGGTGCGGCCGTCCTGCTTGGCCCGGCGCACCCAGTGCTGGAAGACCTCCTCCATCAGCGGGTCCAGCCCCGAGGTCGGCTCGTCGAGGATCAGCAGTTCGACGTCGGAGGCGAGCGCGGCGACCAGGCCGACCTTCTGCCGGTTGCCCTTCGAGTAGGCCCGACCCCGCTTGCGCGGGTCCAGCTCGAAGGACTCCAGGAGCTCGGCGCGGCGCTTCGGGTCGAGCCCGCCGCGCATCCGGCCGAGCAGGTCGATCACCTCGCCACCGGTGAGGGCCGGCCAGAGGGTGACGTCGCCGGGGACGTACGCGAGGCGGCGGTGCAGGGCGACGGCGTCGCGCCACGGGTCGCCGCCGAGCAGCCGGACGGTTCCCGCGTCGGCCCGCAGCAGACCGAGCAGCACCCGGATGGTGGTCGATTTGCCGGCGCCGTTGGGGCCCAGGAAGCCGTGCACCTCCCCGGCGCGGACGGTGAGGTCGAGTCCGTCGAGTGCCCGGGTCCGGCCGAAGTTCTTCACCAGGCCGGACACCTCAATGGGGGTTTCCATACTTCGGAAGCTACGCTCGTTTCACAAACTTGTGAAGATAGTGATGGTTGGTGCACCATCACTTTCACGCCTTTTTAACGCGAGGAGCCATCACCGATGCCTGACGAGCGCCGCCCGGACCGGAACGAGGAGGAGGTCCACCTCTTCGTCGAACGGATGGCGATGGCCTTCGCGGACGTCGGCTTTCCCCGGATGGCCGGCCGGGTGCTCTTCACCGTGATGAGCGCGGACGAGCCGCTCACCGCCGCCGAGATCGGCGAGCGGCTCGGGGTCAGCGCGGCCGCCGTCTCCGGCGCGGTCCGCTACCTGACCCAGTTCGCCATGCTGGTGCGCGAGCCGGTCAAGGGCTCCCGGCGGGACCGCTACCGGGTGCCGGACAACCCCTGGTACGAAGCCACCATCACCAAGACCGGCCTGTACAAGAACTTCATCGACATCGCCAACGGCGGCGTGGAGGCGCTGCTCGGGCGGGACACCCCGGCCGGCGAGCGGGTGTCCGAGATGCGGGACTTCTTCCTCTTCGTACAGGAGGAGATCGACGGACTCGGCGAGCGGTGGCGGGCCCGCCGGGCCGCGACCGGGCACGGCGGCTGGGCCGGCTGAGCGATCAGGCCGGGTTGCCCCAGCGGGCCTGCTCCAGGAGGTCCACCGCGCGGTCCCGGGACTCCGGGCCGTCGTCGGCGCGCAGCAGTGCCGTCGCCTCGTCCACCGCGTCGGTCAGCGCCCGCCACTGGGTTTCCCGCTCCCGCACCAGGTCCGACTGGGCGGCGAGCCGGCGGGTCTTCACCCACAGCTCCACGAAGACCGACACCTTGGCACGCAGCACCCACGGGTCGAACGGCTTGGTCAGGTAGTCGACCGCGCCGACCGCGTAGCCGCGCAGCGCGAGCTGGGCGTCCCGGTCCGCTGCGGTGAGGAAGATGATCGGTACGTGCCGGGTCCGCTCCCGCCGCTTGATGTGGGTGGCCGTCTCGAAGCCGTCCATGTCGGGCATCTGGGCGTCGAGGAGGATCACCGCGAAGTCGTCGACCAGGAGCTGCTTCAACGCCGCCTCGCCGCTCTCCACGGCGACCGACTGCACCGGAAGCCCCTGGAGGATCGCCTCCAGGGCCATGAGGTTCTCCCGCCGGTCGTCCACCAGCAGCGCCTTGGCCATCTGGGTCACGAGATCTCCTCGCCTCGGCTTCGGCCGATCCAGGACGCCATCAATTCGATCAGCTCGTCCAGGTCCACCGGCTTGGTGATGTAGTCGCTGCCGCCGGCCGTGATCGCCGACTCCCGGTCACCGGGCATCGCCTTCGCGGTCAGGAAGACGATCGGGAGGTCGGTGAAGCGATGGTTACGGCGGATCTGCCGGGTCGTCTCGTACCCGTCCTGGTCCGGCATCATCGCGTCCATCAGCACGATGTCCACCTCCGGATGCTCGGCGAGCTGGCGGACGCCGTCCGCCCCGTTGTCCGAGTACAACACGGTCATCCCATGTAGTTCCAACGCTGAGGTGAGCGCGAAGACGTTGCGGACGTCGTCATCGACGATCAGGACCGTCACGCCCTCCAGCCGACGGGTCGCCGGAGTCTCCTGCGGCTGGGGCAGCTCCATCGGCATGAGCAGCGACGACGGCAGGCCCGCGCGGCTCGGCGAGGGCGTCGCCGGCGCCACCACCGCGTCCGGTGCCAGCACGTCCGGTACGAAGAGAGTGAAGGTGGAGCCCTGCCCGGGCGCCGACGACACGGTGATCGTGCCGCCGAGCAGGCGGGCCAGGTCCCGGCTGATCGACAGGCCCAGCCCGGTGCCGCCGTACCGCCGGCTGGTCGTGCCGTCGGCCTGCTGGAACGCCTCGAAGATCAGCGACAGCTTGTCGTCCGAGACGCCGATGCCGGTGTCGATCACCGTGAACGCGATGACCCGCCGGGCGTTGGTCAACGCCGGCACGTCGAAGACCGCGTTCTCGGCGGCCGGCGCGATACGCAGCGTCACCGCACCGTTGTCGGTGAACTTCACCGCGTTGGAGAGCAGGTTACGCAGGATCTGCTGCAACCGCTGGGCATCGGTGACCAGCGCCGGCGGCAGGTCCTTGCTGATCCGTACCTGGAAGTCGAGGCCCTTCTCCTCCGCCTGCGGCGCGAACGCCTGCTCGACATAGCCGCGGATCTCCGAGAACCGGACCTCGGTCGGCTCCACGTCCATCCGGCCTGCCTCGATCTTGGACAGGTCGAGGATGTCGTCGATCAGGGAGAGCAGGTCCGACCCCGCGCTGTGGATCGTGCGGGCGAACTCGGTCTGCTTCGGCGTGAGGTTCTGGTCCGGGTTCTCCGCGAGCAGCCGGGCCAGCAGCAACAGCGAGTTCAGCGGCGTACGCAGCTCGTGGCTCATGTTCGCCAGGAACTCCGACTTGTACGCCGAGGCCCGGGTGAGCTGCTGCGCCTTGTCCTCCAGGCCGAGCCGGGCCAGTTCTATCTCCCGGTTCTGGGTCTCGATGTTGGCCTTCTGCTCCGACAGCAGCTTGGCCTTGTCCTCCAGCTCGGCGTTGGTGCGCTGGAGTTCCGCCGACTGCGCCTGCAACTCGTGCGCCAGCCGCTGTGACTGGGCCAGCAGCTCCTCCGTACGCCGGTTGGCCTGGATGGTGTTGACCGCGATGCCGATCGTGCCGACCAGCCGCTCCAGAAACGACAGGTGCAACTCGGAGAAGGTGGTCACGCCGGCGAACTCGATCACGCCGAGCAGCTCGCCCTCGAACAGCACGGGCAGCACCACCAGGTCGGCCGGGGGCGTCTCGGCGAGGCCGGAGCGCAACACCAGACGCCCGTCGGGCTGGGTGTTGACCCGGATGGTCCGCCGGGACAGGGCGGCCTGCCCGACCAGCCCCTCGCCCGGCCCGAAGGTGACGTCATGCCCCCGCGCCACGTACCCGTACGAGGCGGTGAGCCGCAGTCGCATACTCCCCTCGGAGCTGTCCACCAGGAAGAACGCGCCGAGCTGCGCGTCGACCAGCGGGGTTACCTCCATCATGATCATGCGGCAGACCTCGCCGAGGTCCCGCTGGCCCTGAAGCAGCCCGCCGATCCGCGCCAGGTTGGAGTCCAACCAGCCCTGCTCGGCGTTCTTCTTGGTCGTCTCCAGGAGCGTGACGATCATCTGGTTGATGTTGTCCTTCAGCTCGGCGACCTCGCCCTGTGCCTTGACGGCGATCCGCTGGGTCAGGTCGCCCCGGGTCACCGAGGTGGAGACCTGGGCGATCGCCCGGAGCTGGGTGGTGAGCGTCGAGGCGAGCTGGTTCACGTTCTCGGTCAGGTCCCGCCAGGTGCCGCTGACCCCCTTGACCTGCGCCTGGCCACCCAACTTCCCCTCGGTACCCACCTCACGGGCCACCCGGGTCACCTCGTCCGCGAACGACGAGAGCTGATCCACCATCGTGTTCACGGTGTTCTTCAGCTCCAGGATCTCGCCCTGGGCGTCGACGGTGATCTTCTGCGACAGGTCGCCCTTGGCGACGGCGGTGGTCACCGAGGCGATGTTGCGCACCTGCGACGTCAGGTTCGACGCCATCGAGTTCACGTTGTCGGTCAGGTCCCGCCAGGTGCCGGAGACCCCCTTGACCTGCGCCTGACCACCCAACTTCCCCTCGGTGCCCACCTCACGGGCCACCCGGGTCACCTCGTCCGCGAACGACGAGAGCTGATCCACCATCGTGTTCACGGTGTTCTTCAGCTCCAGAATCTCCCCCTGGGCGTCCACCGTGATCTTCTGCGACAGGTCACCCTTCGCCACCGCCGTCGAGACCTGGGCGATATTGCGCACCTGGCTGGTCAGGTTCGACGCCATCGAGTTCACGTTGTCGGTCAGGTCCCGCCAGGTGCCGGCGACCCCGCGTACCTGGGCCTGGCCACCGAGCTTGCCCTCGGTACCCACCTCACGGGCCACCCGGGTCACCTCGTCCGCGAACGACGAGAGCTGATCCACCATCGTGTTGACCGTGGACTTCAGCTCCAGGATCTCGCCCCGGGCGTCGACGGTGATCTTCTGCGACAGGTCACCCTTGGCCACGGCGGTGGTCACCGAGGCGATGTTGCGCACCTGCGACGTCAGGTTCGACGCCATCGAGTTCACGTTGTCGGTCAGGTCCCGCCAGGTGCCGGAGACCCCCTTGACCTGCGCCTGACCACCCAACTTCCCCTCGGTGCCCACCTCACGGGCCACCCGGGTCACCTCGTCCGCGAACGACGAGAGCTGATCCACCATCGTGTTCACGGTGTTCTTCAGCTCCAGGACCTCGCCCTGGGCGTCCACCGTGATCTTCTGCGACAGGTCACCCTTCGCCACCGCCGTCGAGACCTGCGAGATGTTCCGCACCTGGCTGGTCAGGTTGCCGGCGAGCTGGTTGACGTTCTCGGTGAGATCGCGCCAGGTGCCGGAGACGCCGCGTACCTGGGCCTGGCCGCCCAACTTCCCCTCGATGCCCACCTCACGGGCCACCCGGGTCACCTCGTCCGCGAACGACGACAGCTGATCCACCATCGTGTTCACGGTGTCCTTCAGCTCCAGGATCTCGCCCTGGGCGGCCACCGTGATCTTCTGGGAGAGGTCGCCCCGGGCCACCGCGGTGGAGACCTGGGCGATGTTGCGTACCTGCGCCGTCAGGTTCGACGCCATCGAGTTGACGCTGTCGGTCAGGTCCTTCCACGTGCCGGCGACGTTCGGCACCTCCGCCTGGCCGCCCAGGTTGCCCTCGGTGCCCACCTCGCGGGCCACCCGGGTCACCTGCTCGGCGAAGAGCCGCAGGGTGTCGGTGAGCGAATTGAAGGTGTGCGCCAGCTCGGCCACCTCGCCCATGGCCGACACGGTGATCTTCTGGGACAGGTCACCCTTCGCCACCGCCGCGGCCACCTGCGAGATCGACCGCACCTGGTACGTCAGGTTCGACGCCATGGTGTTCACCGAGTCGGTGAGGTCCTTCCAGGTGCCGGCGACCCCGCGTACGTCGGCCTGGCCACCGAGCTTGCCCTCGGTGCCCACCTCGCGGGCCACCCGGGTCACCTCGTTGGAGAAGGACGAGAGCTGGTCGACCATGGTGTTGACGGTGCGGCCGATGCGCAGGTACTCACCACGCAACGGGCGGCCGTCGATCTCCAGCGCCATGTGCTGGGACAGGTCGCCGTCGGCCACCGCCACGATCACCCGAGCGATCTCGGTGGCCGGCCGGCCCAGGTCGTCGATCAGCGAGTTGATCGCCCGCTGCCCCTCCGCCCACGAGCCGTCCAGGCCCTCGTCGTCGAGGCGTTCGGTGAGCCGGCCGTCCCGGCCGACGATCCGGCTGATCCGGCGCAGGTCCAGGTGCTGCCGCTCCTGGAGCGACACCACGTCGTTGAAGGCGTCGGCCACCTCGCCGGCCAGGCCGGCCCGCCGGGGCAACCGGACCTTGAGGTCGCCGCGTCGCACCCGACACAACGCCTCCACCAGTTCGCCGAGGAGCACCTCGTGATCGGAAGCGGACGAATCCGCGGCTACCGACTGTCTCGCCGTGGTCATCATTCCTCGCTCAGCTCGGGGCCGTCTGGCTCGTGCCGACACGTGGCCATCCCACCATTCTGCCCGCATCCCGTCGAGGTGACCGCCGACGAGCGCACGCCACGCCCGAGCGCCGCGCTCCCGGGAGCCGGCCGCCACGCTCCGCCGCTTCCGGGAACCGTGCTCCGGAGAGCCGCGATCGGCGGAGGGTTTGGCACCCGGGGCGGCGGCGGTGGAGGATACGAAGGTGTCAGCGGAGGCGGGGCCGGCGACGAACGGCGGCGCGGACGAACACGTCCGGCGGGTCCGGCTCCCTGCGGACCGGCGTACCCCGGCCGCGGCCCGAGCGCTGGTCCGGTCCGTGCTCGCCGAGGCGAACCTGGACGAACTGCTCGATGAGGCGCTGCTGCTCACCACCGAGCTGACCACCAACGCCGTGGAGCACGCGCGCACCGAGCTGGACATCGAGGTCGAAGCGGACACGGGGGGACTGACCGTCACGGTCACCGACTTCGCGGCCGGCCCGGTCGAGGACCTGGTGGTCGGCGTACGCAACGTCACCGCCGACATCACCGAGGTGGCCGAGCGGGGGCGCGGGCTGCTGCTGGTCGACCACTTCGCCAGCCGGTGGGGCACCACCTACCTGCCCACCGGGAAGGGCATCTGGTTCCGACTCGACCGGCACGACGTGGCACCCCCCGCCCGTAGCGTCACGGCCGAGCGGCCCACCACCGCCGTCGACCCGGGTGGGGCGGGGGACGGCACCCCGAGCGCTGCCGCGATGAGCGAGCTGATGCAGACCAACCCCGACCCGTACGCGGACGACCCGCTGCCGGAGTTCGCGACCGGGCTGCTGACCCGGCTCGCCGAGATGGTGGGCGCGGCCGGCGGCGTCGTCCGGCTGGACCGGGGCGACGGGCAGGGCAGCCAGTTGCTCGCCCGGTACGGCCGGCACCCCCGCGAGGGGAACGAACTGCTCCGGGTCCCGCTCGCCGTGCACCGCCCGTACACCGGTGAGCTGGAGCTGGACGCGGCACCCTCGGCGTACGCCCAGCCGCTGGCGGTGCTGGCCGCCGAACGGCTCTCGCTGCACCTGGAGAACGACCGACTGCGTCGGGCGGACGTCCGCCGGTCGACCTGGCTGACCTTCCTCGCCGAGGCGAGCGAACTTCTCGCCCAGTCCCTGGACGTCGAGCTGACCATGGCGCTCATCCCGCAGTTGGTGGTGCCCCGGCTCGGCCAGTGGTGCGCGGTGCACACCACCGACGAGTGGGGCCGGCTGCGGCTCGCCGCGTCCAGCCACGCCGACGAGTCGGTGCTGCCGCACCTGCACCGGGTGCTCAGGGAGACCGGGCCGGACTCGATCCAGGCCCGGCTGCGCGAGGCGTCGCGGAGCGCGGCGCAGGTGCCGCTGAGCGGGCCGATGGAGGGGTTCGCCGTACCGCTGATCGCCCGCGGGCAGCGGCTCGGCACCCTGGCCGTCGGCCGTCACCAGGGGCACCGGCACGATCCGGACGAGGTCTCGGTGCTGGAGGACGTGGCCCGGCGGGCCGCGCTCGCCATCGAGAACGCCCGCATCCACGCCGAGCGCCGGCGGGTCGCCCACACGCTCCAGCAGTCCCTGCTGCCGCCGGTGCTCCCGGTGGTCGAGGGCATCGGCTTCGCCGCCGAGTACGTCCCGACCGGCGGCGACGCCGAGGTCGGCGGCGACTTCTACGACGTGGTGCCGCTGCCGGACGGCCGCTGGCTGGTGGTAATCGGGGACGTCTCGGGCAAGGGCGTGCAGGCGGCGGCGGTGACCGGCCTGGTCCGGGACGTCATCCGGGTGCTGGCCGGTGACGGCAAGCCGCTGCCGGAGGTGCTGGTCCGGCTCAACGAGACGCTGGTCGAGCGGGGCAGCGGCCGTTACTGCACGCTGGCGCTGGCGGCGGTCGGGCCGGGCGACGGGGACCAGCTCGACGTCTCCCTGCACCTGGCCGGGCACGACCGCCCGGTGCTGCTGCACGGCGGCGGTGGCGCAGCCTTCGTCGGCACGGGTGGTACGGCGCTCGGGCTGCTCGACTCGATCACCACGCCGACAGCCGATTTCCCGCTCGACCCCGGCGACTCGCTGATCTTCTATACCGATGGGGTCACCGAGCGGCGGCGCGGCCGGGAACTCTTCGGCACCGAACGGCTGCGCGGGTCGGCGGCCCCGCTGGCCGGCTACTCGGCGGACGTGGTGGCCGCCCGACTGCGCGCCACGGCGATCGGCTTCTCGGTGGAGGCCCCCCGCGACGACATCGCCATCCTGGTGCTCCGCAACGACTCCCTCTGATCCCACCCACCCCGGGTCCGCCGGGCCCGCCGCGTTGATCAAGAGAGTCGCGTCTGGCACGAGCTCGATCCCGACGCACCTCTTGATCAACCCGGGCAGGGGTGGACCGGGGGTCAGAGGCCGCCGGGGAGGCGGCCGGGGGCCAGGCGGTGGTGGGGGTCCAGGTGCGCCTTCGCCGTGCGGAGGCCGGGCAGGGCGGGCAACTCGCCCCACAGGTCGACGACCCGCCGGACCGGGCCGGGGGCGGACACCACCACGCAGCGGCCCTGCCGGGCGAGAAGCACCCCCCGGACTGCGGCCAGGATCGAGGCCACCCGGTCGGGCGCCAGCGAGCCGGGCAGGGCGGCGTGCACCGTGCCGACCCCGGCGGAGCCCCGGACCGGCACCGGGCCGCCCGCCGCGTCACGCAGCGCGTAGACCGCCGCGTGCAGGTCGTTGATGGGCACCTCGATCCGCAACGCGGTGTCACCCGGGGCGAACGGATAGCGCCCCCACCACTCCGGCGCCGTGTGCCCGGCGACCGCGTCGCCCCCGAGCAGTGCGGTGAGCCGCTCGACCCGCTCCGCGACGTCGGCCGGGCCGCCCTCCAGCAGCACCACCAGGCTGCCCGCCGCGGCCGGCCGCCCGGCCACGGCCGGATGGTCGGGCCGTCGGAACACGGACGGGTGCGACGGGTGCACCCGCCGGCGTGGCAACGGCACCGGCACCGGCAGGTCCAGCTCGATGGCCGCCGGATCAAGCCCGGCGGTGAGCACGGCCCGGACCAGGTCGTGCACCTCCAACGGGGTCCAGACCGGGTGGGACACCCAGACTCGGCTGGCCGGCACGGTTTGCACCCGCATGGTCGCCGAAACCAACACCCCCAGGCCGCCCTGCGAGCCGCAGAGCAGCCGGGCGACGTCCAGCCCTGGCAGGTCGCCGGCGCCGAAGAGCGCCGCGGCACCGCCACCCGGCCCGGCACCGCCACCCGGCCCGGCGCCGTCACCGTCCACCAGGCCGGCGGACGCCGCCCCGCCTCTGCCCGCCTGGTCGCGAGCCGTCGGCGCGGCCCGGCCCAGCGATGCCGTGCCGGACTCGCCGATGCTGACCAGCTCGCCGTCGGCGTCCAGGTAGCGGACCCCGACGAGCTGGGCGCACGGAGTGCCGTGCCGGTGCCGCAGCGGGCCGGCCTCGTCGGCGGCGAGCACCCCGCCCAGGGTCGCCCCGGGGGAGGGCGCGTCGACCGGCAGGCGCTGACCGGTGCGGCCCAGGCTCGCCTGCGCCGCCCGCAACGGGGTGCCGGCGCCGATCTCGGCCACCGGGGAGCCCTGCGGCTCGTGCCAGACCCCGGCGAGTCGGCCGGTGTCGAGCATGATGTCGACCTGCGCCGGGGCGGCCCCCCAGTCGATCTTCGTGCCGGCGCCGCGTGGCACCACCGTGAGATCGTGCGCGGCGGCGAGCCGCAGCACCTCGGCGGCAGCGCGTGGGCCGCCCGGCACCGCCACCCAGCGGGCCGTTCGACCGGCCACCTCGTCGGCCGGACCGGCGAATCGGGCGAACGGCGAGCCGCAGATCCGGGCCAGTCGCCGGGTGATCTCCAGGGCTCCGGGTCGATCGGTGGAACTCGCAGCAGCCGCCATACCGGTCATCGTACACATGTTCGAAAGCGCTGGCGGCGGTTCTCGTTGAGGCGACGCGGGATGCGGCAAGTTGTGGTCTTCCGGAGGCCGGATACACCCACATGCCGCATCTTGAGTGGATCAAGCAGGGACGTCGGGCGATTCCGCTGGCGCGCCCGCCCGACGGTGCCCGCCCGGCCGGTAACGTGACGCCGTGACCACCACACCCGTACCCGTCGCCAAGCGCGTCCCGACCGAACGCACCCACCACGGCGACACCGTCGTCGACGAGTACGCCTGGCTCGCCGCCAAGGACGACCCCGCGACGATCGCCCACCTGACCGCGGAGAACGCGTACACCGAGGCGCGCACCGCGCACCTGGAGGGGCTGCGCGCGGAGCTGTTCGAGGAGACCCGCCGGCGCACCCAGGAGACCGACCTGTCGGTGCCCACCCGCAAGGACGGCTACTGGTACTACACCCGCACGGTCGAGGGCCAGCAGTACGGTGTGCACTGCCGCCGGGCCGTCCGGGACGGCGAGACCACGCCCCCGATCAGCGCCGACGGCGCCCCGCTGGACGGCGAGGAGGTGCTGCTCGACGGCAATCAACTCGCCGAGGGGCACGACTTCTTCGCCCTCGGCGCGTTCGACGTCAGCCCGGACGGACGCTGGCTGGCCTACTCGACGGACTTCGCCGGGGACGAGCGGTTCACCCTGCGGATCAAGGACCTGGGCAGCGGCGAGGTGCTGCCCGACGAGATTCCGGACACCTTCTACGGCACCGCCTGGTCCACCGACGCCTCGACGCTCTTCTACGTCACCGTGGACGACGCCTGGCGGCCGAACCGGGTCTGGCGGCACGCGGTCGGCACCCCGTCGAGCGAGGACGTGGTGGTCCACCAGGAGGACGACGAGCGGTTCTGGGTCGGCGTCGAGCTGACCCGCTCCGAGCGGTTCGTGGTCATCGACATCCACAGCAAGATCACCAGCGAGGTACGGGTCATCCCGGCCGCCAACCCGACCGGCGAGCCGGCGATCATCGCCCCCCGCCGGCAGGGCGTCGAATACTCGGTGGAGCACCACGGGCACCGGTTCCTGATCCTGCACAACGACGGCGCGGAGGACTTCGCGCTGGCGTTCACCCCGGCGGACGCACCCGGCGACTGGACGCCGCTGATCGAGCACTCGCCGGGCACCCGGTTGGAGGCCGTCGACGCGTTCGAGAACCACCTGGTCGTCTCGCTGCGCGGCAACGGGCTGACCGGGCTGCGGGTGCTGCCGATCGGCGGCGGCGACCCGTACGACATCGGCTTCCCCGAGCCGATCTACAGCGTGGGGCTGGACGCCAACCCGGAGTACCGCACCAACGAGGTTCGGCTGCGCTACACGTCGCTGGTCACCCCCGACTCGATCTACGACTACGACCTGGTCACCCGGCAGATGGTGCTCCGCAAGCAGAAGCCGGTCCGGCCGGGGCCGGACGGGCGGGCGTACGACCCGACGGACTACGAGCAGCACCGGGAGTGGGCGCTCGCCGACGACGGCACCCGGGTGCCGATCTCGCTGGTCTGCCGGAAGGACACCCCGCGCGACGGTTCCGCCCCGTGTGTCATCTACGGCTACGGCTCGTACGAGGCGAGCATGGACCCCTGGTTCTCGATCGCCCGGCTCAGTCTGCTCGACCGGGGCGTCATCTTCGCCGTCGCGCACATCCGCGGCGGTGGCGAACTGGGCCGCCGCTGGTACGACCAGGGCAAGCTGCTCGCCAAGCGGAACACCTTCACCGACTTCGTGGCCTGCGCCCGGCACCTGGTCAAGGCCGGTTGGACGGCCGGCGACCGCCTCGTCGCCCGGGGCGCGTCGGCCGGCGGCCTGCTGATGGGCGCGGTGGCCAACCTCGCCCCGGACGCGTTCGCCGGGATCGTCGCGCAGGTGCCCTTCGTGGACGCGCTCACCTCGATCCTCGACCCGTCGCTGCCGCTCACCGTCACCGAGTGGGAGGAGTGGGGCAACCCGCTCGACGACCCGGAGGTATACGCGTACATGAAGTCGTACACCCCGTACGAGAACGTGGCCCCGGTCGACTACCCGGCCATCCTCGCGGTGACCAGCCTGAACGACACCCGCGTGCTCTACCACGAGCCGGCCAAGTGGATCGCCCGGTTGCGGGCTGTCGCGCCGCAGGGCGACTACCTGCTCAAGACCGAGATGGGTGCCGGCCACGGCGGCCCGAGCGGCCGGTACGACGCCTGGCGCGAGGAGGCGTTCATCAACGCCTGGATCCTCGACCGCCTCGGCCGAGCCTGAAAGGAAGGGGCCCCTGTTAACGCCTGCGGTATAGCAGGGGCCCCTTCCTAACACTCAGTCGGCGAGCACCGACGCCAGCGCCGCCGGGTCGAGGTTGCCGCCGGTGACCACCGCGACGGTACGCCCCGACGGCAGCTCGTCCCGGCGGAACAGGCGGGCCGCGACCGCCACGGCGCCGCTCGGCTCGACCACCAGTCGGGCCTCGCGGGCCAGCCGGCCCATCGCCGCCCTGATCTCCTCCTCGGTCACCGTGACAATGCCGTCGAGGCGTTCCCGCAGGTGGGCCAGGGTCAACGCGGACAGGTTGGTACGCAGCCCGTCGGCGCTGGTCCGGTAGGTCCGCTCGACGTCCCAGACCACCACCTCACCGGCGGCGAGCGAGTCGCGGGCGTCGGCGGCCAGCGCCGGCTCCACCCCGATCACGACGGCCGACGGGTGCAGCGCCTTCACCGCCGTGGCGACCCCCGAGGAGAGCCCACCGCCGCCCACCGGCACCAGCACCACGTCGACGTCGGGCAGGTCCGCCACGATCTCCAGCCCGATGGTGCCCTGCCCGGCGATGATCCGCGGGTCGTCGAAGGGCGGCACCAGGGTGGCACCTGTCTCGGCGGCGACCCGCTCCGCCTCGGGCAGCCGGCGGGCCGGCGGGACCAGCACCACCTCGGCGCCGAGCGCCCGGATCCGGTCCACCTTGACCTGCGGCGCCCCCTCTGGGACGACCACCGTACACGGGACTCCGGCGGCCCGCGCCGCGTACGCGAGGGCCTGCCCATGGTTGCCCGACGAGTGGGTCACCACGCCCCGGGACCGGACGGCCGGGTCGAGCCGGGCCACCGCGTGGGTCGCCCCGCGCAGCTTGAACGACCCGACCGGTTGCAGGCTCTCCGGCTTGACCCACAGGCCGTCGTCCCAGGGCATCGGCAACAGCGGGGTACGCACCACCGTTGCGGCGACATCGGCGGCGGCGGCTCGGACGTCCTCGATCGAGATCAGCTCCATCCCCCCCATCCTGCCCGCCGTTCCGCCGTCCCGCCGTCCGCCAAGATCGCCCCTCGATCCTGGAAACACGCTCATCTCCGTGGCATGGCGGCCACCGCCGCGCGATCGAGTGGAATCCCCCTCCGCACGCCTAGACTGCCCGGGTGAGCGAGGCGGAGGAGGGAGAGCCGACAGGGGCGGGCCGACGCGGGCCGACCTGGGTGATCCTCGGGGTGGTCGCCGCCGCCCTGCTCGTCTGCTGCTGCTCGGCGGTGATCGGCCTGGTGGTCTCCTGGTCCGTCGGCCTCTTCGGCGGCCGCTGAGCCCGCCGTCGCGTCACGTCAGGTCGTCCGCAGCTCCTCCACCGCCGTGCTGGACCGCAGGAAGAGCAGGCCGACGCCGACGATCGCCAGCACCGCGACCAGGGCACCGCCCGCGAGCCACGCCAGCTGCTCCACCGGTACGCCTGGAGCCACGGTTATCTCCGGCGTCGACTCGACGCGGAGGTACGGGGCGGCCGTCGCCGGGTCGGCACAGATGGCCTCATCCGCGTCACAGATCTGCCGGGAGATGATGCCACTGCTCGGCGAGCCGAGCAGGCCCCGGGCGAGCAGGAGGCCGGTGGTCAGTGCGATGGCGATCGCCGGCACCGCCGGCGCGAGCGACTGCCAGAGAATGGACCGCCCGAGCGTGCCGCGCGGCACCCCGGCCGCGACCAGCGCCGCGTACTGGCGGCGGCGGGCGATGATCCCCTCCGCCAGGGCGACCAGCAACCCACCCGCCGCGATCGTGAGCGCCACCGCCACCGCCAGGTCGACCAGATCCATGGTGCCGAGATAGAAGTCGTTCTGAGTGGACACGATGTCGCTGCTCCGGCGGCCGACCTCCACGTTCGCCAGGAAGTAGGCGCGGAACCCGGCGGCCCCGGCCCCGAAGATGAGCGCGGCGAGAAGCGCGGCGAAGGTCCGGCTGCCCGCCCACGGATCGGCCATCAGCCGGCGCGCCGCCAGCAGGGCGGCGGGCCGCCGGGCGTACCGGTGCAGCAGCCGACCGGCGGTGTGGGAGATCCAGCCGGTGCCGGTGACCACGCCGACCATGGCGACCAGCCCGCCGCCGACCAGCAGCACCGGCGGCAGCCAGGTCGGTGGATTGCCGTACTGGCGGGTGTACCAGATCGACATCGGCCGGAGGACGGCGAAGGCGGCCAGCCCCAGAATGATCAGCAGGCCGGGCCAGGGCCAGGGGCCCCGGGTCCGCACCTTCCGGACCACGCCGAACGGGGTGGTCGCCACCCGGCGGAGCATCAGCGCGGTGATCAGCGCGGCGACCACCGGCAGCCCGAGCACCAGCACCGCCGCCCCGACGGTCGACGGATACACGTCGGTGGGCAGGGGTAGCTGACCGCGCTCGTCCGGCCGGTCCAGCAACCGGTGGCCGGCCAGATAGAGCGCCAGGCCGGCCAGCGTGCCGAGCAGGGTCGCCAGCCCGGTCTCCACCATGGCGACCCCGGTGACCTGGCCGGGGGTGGCCCCGGCCAGCCGGAGCGCGGCGAGCCGGCGGTCCCGGGCCGGGGCACCGAGCCGGGCGCACTGCCCGGCCAACGCCAGCACCGGGATGGCCAGCAGCAGCAGGGCGAACGCCGTGCCGCCGCGCAGCCCCGGCTCCCGCAGCAGGGCGTTGGCGTACTGCTCCGACTCGGTGTACGCGTCCCCGGGCGGCTTGCGGATGGCCAGCACGGTCAGCGCGGCCAGGCCGGCGAGGGTCGCGAGGGCGGCGCTCAGTGCGGTCAGCGCCACCCGGGCCAGGTCGGTCCGGGTGCCGGCCAGGGCGAGCCGGAGGAGGGCGCCGGGCCTCACCGCTGGCCGCCCGGCAGTGGCGCGTCGAGCCCCAGACCCGAGTGGTCCACGATCCCGTCCCGCAGGGTCACCTCGCGGTCGGCGTACGCGGCGATGCGCGGCTCGTGGGTGATCAGCACGACGGTGGTGTGCTGCTCGCGGGCGAGCCGGACCAGTTGGGTGAGCACCTGCTCGCCGGTGAGCGTGTCCAGTGCGCCGGTCGGCTCGTCGGCGAAGAGCACCCGGGGCTCGGTGACCAACGCCCGGGCGGTGGCGCAGCGCTGCTGCTGCCCGCCGGACATCTCGCCCGGCCGGACGTCGGCGACCTCGGCCACGCCCAGCCGCTCCAGCCAGGCCAGCGCCGCCGTCCGCGCCTCTCGCCGCCCCGTGCCGGCGAGCAACAGCGGAAGGGCGACGTTCTCCGCTGCGGTCAGCTCGGCGACGAGCTGACCGAACTGGAAGAGCACCCCGAAGTCGGTACGGCGCAACCGGGATCGGGCCGCCTCGGACCAGGTGTCGATCTGCTCACCTCGCCAGGTGACCTGCCCGGCGTCGGGGCGCAGGATGCCGGCGAGGCAGTGCAGCAGGGTCGACTTGCCGCAACCGCTCGGCCCGGTGACGGCGACGACCTCCCCTTCGGCCACGTCGAGCGTCACGCCACGCAGCGCGGGTGTCCGGCCGTACGCCTTGACCACGCCACGAGCTTCCAGGTACGTCACGAGTGCACCTCCCGGTGCCAGTCGGCGACCCGATCCAGGGTGGTGTGCAGCCACCGCAGGTCGGCGTCGAGATGGTTGATCGCGTAGTCGGCCGCGATCACGTCGTCCAGGCTGGCCGAGGGGGCGGCCTTCACCGCGGTCAGTTCGCGGAGCCGTTCGGTGTGCGCCCGGCGCTGGGCGATGAGGTAGGACCGGGCCCGGTCGGCGTCGGCGACCAGCAGCGCGACCACCACCTTGGCGAAGAGGGTGCTCGCCACGTGGGGCATGGGCGGCTCGACGGTGCCGAGCCACCGGTCCAGCGCGGCCCGGCCCTCGCCGGTCAGCGCGTACGCCGTGCGGTCGGGGCCGCCCTCGCGCTCCTGCCCGGCGGGCACCACCAGGCCGTCTCGCTGGAGCCGGGCGAGGGTCGCGTAGACCTGCCCGAAGGCGAGCGGGCGGGCCCGGGGCAGCCGCTCGTCATGGGCGCGCTTCAGCTCGTAGCCGTGCCGGGCACCGCCGGCGAGCAGCCCGAGCAGGACGTGCTGTGTGGACACAGGGGCCACTATTCATTCAGCGAATAGTGATGTCAAGAACGGCCCGCGCGGCGTGGTGCCACGCGGGCCGGGGGTTGTCAGGGCGTCCAGGCCGGATCTCGGCCGGTCCGACCGAGCAGACGGTCCAGGTCAGCGGCGTCCGAGGCGGTGGGCACCGGTTCGCCGAAGGCGCCCATCCGCTGGCCGGTCTCCCCCATCCGGTCCATGAAGGCGTGTCCCGCCGCGAGCACCACCGGTTCGACCTCGATCCGCTGCGCGGTCGCGCGGGCCAGGTCCCAGCCGTGCACGGTGAGGTCGATGAGGGCCATGTCGCCGACCGTCTCCTGCGGCAACCCCATGCCGGGCGAGACGCCCTCCAGCGCCGCCGGGTCCGACCACGCCTCAACCAGGCGTACGGCCTCCGCGGCGAACCGGTCCCGCCAGCCCTCGGTCACGTGGTCGGTCTTGCCCGACCAGTCGGCCTCTCCCCGGCGGGCCAGCGCCTGGAAGTTGACCACCACGTCGAACAGGTGGTTGAGCAGGCCGCGCACGGTGTACTCGGGGCACGGGGTGGGCAGGTCGAGCTGATCGTCGGAGATGCCCTGGACCACCGCCACCGTTCCGGGCGCGGCGACGGCCAGCAGCTCACTAGTCTTCGTGGTCATAGGGCCAGCGTATGAGGGCAGGCTTGAAGAAATGCGACACGAACCGCGGCAGGACAGCCGGGGCATCCTCGACCCCGGCCGGCTGCGGCGGCAGGTCCGCTTCCGCCGCCGGCTGCCCGCCCCGGCGCTGCGCCCGTACGTCGAGCACTACTGGCTGGTCGACTGGGCGCTGACCGAGCCCTTCGACCAGCACGTCGTACCGCACCCCGCGGTCAACGTGGTGTTCCAGGCCCAGGCCGGCGGCCCGGAGATCGGGCAGGTCGCCGGGGTGGGCATCGAGCTGTTCACCGTCACGCTGCACGGCACCGGCCGGGCCAGCGGCATCCAGTTCCGCCCCGGCGGCTTCCGGCCCTTCTGGCGTCGGCCGGTCCGCGAGCTGACCGGGCTGCGTCGGCCACTCGCCCAGGTCGGGCCGCCGGTCGAGGGTGAACACTGCGCCGGCACGGACGACGAGCGGTGCCGCCGGCTGGACGACCTGCTCACCGCCTGGGGACCGGTGCCGGACCCGGTCGCCGCCGAGGCCACCGCGCTGGTCGAGGAGATCCGCGTCGACCGGAGCATCCTGCGGGTGGACGACTTCGCCCGGCGGCACGCCGTCTCGACCCGGCGACTCCAGCGGCTCTTCCTGGACCACGTCGGGGTCAGCCCGAAGTGGGTGATCCGGCGGTACCGGCTCCAGGAGGCCATCGAGCAGGCCGCCGTCGGGCCGGTGGACTGGTCGCGGGTCGCCGCCGATCTCGGGTACGCCGACCAGGCGCACCTGGTCCGCGAGTTCACCGCGGTCGCCGGGGTCTCCCCCGCGGCGTACGCCCGCTCGCTCGCCGGTCCGGGCGGCGGGTGACGGCCGCCGCCGACCCGGATCAGCGGCGGCGGACGGCGACCACCGCCACGTCGTCGCTGTTCTCCGGCGGCGCCAGCTCGACCAGCAGCCGCTGGCAGAACCGGTCGAGGTCGTCGTCCACCCGCACGGCGATCGCGCCCAACGCCGCGATCCCCTCGTCGATGGTGGCGTCCCGGCGCTCGATCAGGCCGTCGGTGTAGAGGACCAGCGTCGCCCCGGCCGGCAGCACGAACTCCAGGTCCGGCGGGCGGAGCGCGCGGACCCCGAGCAGCGGGGCGCTCTGTGGCACGAACCGCACCCGCCCCGCGTCGCTGACCAGCGCCGGCAGGTGCCCCGCGCTGGCCAGCCGGATCTGCCCACTGCCCGGGTCGAGCAGCAGCACACAGATCGTGGCCAGCTCGTTCGGCAGCAGGACGCGCATCAGCTCGTTGACCCGCTCCAGGATCACCCCCGGCGGATGCCCCTCGACCGCATACGCCCGCACCGCGTGCCGCAGCTCGGCCATCACGGTGGCGGCGTGCAACGAGTGCCCGGCCACGTCGCCGATCGCCATCAGCAGCTGGCCGTCGAGCATCACCAGCTCGTAGAAGTCGCCGCCCACCTCGGTCCGGGCGCTCGCCGGCTCGTACCGGACGGCCAGGTCGAGACCGGCGATCTCGGGCAGCCGGCGGGGCAGCAGGCTGCGCTGGAGGGTCACCGCGATCCGGTGCTCCTCGTCGAAGGAGCGCTGGGCCTCGACCGCCGAGGCGATGGCCTGGGCGAGCTGCACCAGCACCGGCGTCCGGACGGTCTGGGTGGCGGTGGGCACCGCCACGTAGAGCGGGGGCCGGTCCTCGCGCAGCCGGGCGGCGGCCACCGTGACGGTGTCCCCGGCCGGCCAGCCGACCAGGTCCCAGTTGCTCGGTCCGTCCACCCGGACCGTGGTGCCGATCGACGCTCCCCTGTCGTCCACCGTCCAGGGCACCACCGCGGGCGTCGCGTCCGGCCCGGCGACCACCCCGGCCAGGTGCTGTCCGTCGGAGGTCTCGGCGGCCACCGCCGCTGGGCTCTTGAAGATCCGCGCCGCACCGGCCGCAGCCGATTCCAGCAGCCGGACGAAGTTCGGCGTGGCGTGCATCCGCACGGTGGCGTCGGCCAGCGCGGCCAGTCGCTCGGCGAGCAATTCGGCCCGCCGCTGGGCCGTGCCGTCCTCCACCGTCACGCTCCGCCCGAGGAGAGGGTCACCGTGCCGGTGCTGCCCCGACCGGGCCTGGTGAGGCCGGGGCGGCCGATCAGGTCCCGCTGTTCGCCCGCCATGGTGACCTCCCTGAACTTCGGCCGGGGCGGACTCTATCACCGGAGCGGGCCGCACTCCTTGCCTCATGACAAAGAAATGATCGTGGCGTCGCTGCCGGTCCCGTTCTGCGTATCACCCGCTTTGTGGGATACCGTTCCACCGAACACGGGAGGTCGGCGAATGTCCCTGACGGTGCACACGGAACAGCGCGGCGACGTCGTCGTCGTGTCGGTCGCGGGCGAGCTGGACATGGCCACGGCACCGCAGCTTCAGGACCAGATCACGGACCTGTTGGACAAGGGGCGCAACCGTCTCGTCTTCGACCTGGCGGAGCTGTCGTTCTGTGACTCGACCGGGCTGTCGGTGTTCGTCCGGGCCAAGAACAGCTGCGACGACACCGGCGGTGTGGTCCGGCTGGGCGCCCCGCAGCGCGGTGTGCTGCGCATCCTGGAGGTCAGCGGCCTCGTCGAGGTGCTGCACACCTATCCGACCGTCGAGCAGGCGGTCGCGGGCGATCCCACGCCGGCCTCCTCCTGACCGTCGCCGGTCAACTGCTCGTCCTCGATGTAGCGGGGACGGGCGATCACCAGGCCCGCCGCCGTCTGCACGCCGAGAGCCGCCAGCAGGAAGCCGATCGGCGCGGTCCAGCCCCCGGTCGTCTCGTAGAGGATGCCGACCAGCAGCGGACCGAGCGCCGCGATCAGATACCCGGTGCTCTGCGCGAAGGCCGACAGCGCGACCGTGCCCTCGGCGGTCCGGGCCCGCAGCCCGATGGTGGTCAGGATCAGCGGGAACGCGCCCTGGCCGAGGGCCAGCAGCAGCACCCAGAGCAGCGCGAGGCCGTGCGGCGCGACCGCCAGACCGAGGTACGCGGCGGTGGAGAAGGCGGTCAGCGAGAGGACCAGCGGGCGCAGCGTCCCCAGTCGGCCGGCCAGGGCCGGCATCAGCAGCGCCACCGGCACGCCGAGCGCGGTCACCCCGGCGAGCAGCAGCCCGGCGGCCTCGGGCGCGTACCCCGCGTCCCGGAAGAGCTGGGCCAGCCAGCCCATGATCGCGTACCCGCTGAGCGACTGCGCCCCGAAGTAGACGGCCATGGCCCAGCCGAGCCGGGTGCGCGCTGGCCGTACCCGGGCGGGGGCCGCGGCGACCGCCGCCGGGCTCGCCGTCCGCCGCGTCGCCTGGGCGCGCAGCGCCAGCGGCACCCAGGGGAGTACGGCCACGGCGGCCAGCCCGGCCCAGACGCCGAGCCCGGCCCGCCAGGAGCCGAAGGCGTGCGCCACCGGCACCGCCGAGGCCGCGGCCACCGTCGTGCCCAGGGTCAGCGACATCGTGTACGCCCCGGTGACCAGCCCGGTGCGGTGCGGGAAGTACTGCTTGACCAGCATCGGCAGCAGGATGTTCGCGATCGCGATGCCGGAGAGGGCGAGCGCGCTGGTGAGTACGAAGACCGCCGCCGAGTCGGTGATCACCCGGAGCAACTGCCCGGCGGTCAGGGCCAGCATGGCGAGCACCAGCACCCGGGCGGCCGGCCAGCGGCGGACCAGCCACGGGGTGAGCGCGCCGAGCCCGGCGAAGGCGATGGTGGGCAGGGTGGTGACGAGCCCGGCCATGGTGCCGGAGAGGCCCAGCCCGTTGCGGATCTCGTCGAGCAGGGCACCCAGACTGGTCACCGCCATGCGCAGGTTGAGCGCGACCAGCAGCATGCCGAGCAGCACCAGCACGCCGCCGGCGGCCGGACGCGTGGGCGCGGCCACCGCCGGGGCCGGGCCGGGCGCCACGGTCAGGGTCGTCCCGTCGGCGCCGGGCGCGTCGGTGCTGCTGGTTGGCGGAGTCATGACCTCCAACCTACAATCATGGGATGAATTTCGGGAGGAGTTGTAACCCGTGACACGTGCCCTCGACTCCGTCGCCGTGCCCCCGCGCGGCCACCGGGTACGCCAGACGATCGAACAGCTCCGGGCCCGGATCCTCGGTGGTGAGTGGCCGGTGGGCGGGCGCATCCCCACCGAGCCGCAGCTCGTCGCCGCGCTCGGCGTCGGGCGCAACACGGTCCGGGAGGCGGTCCGCGCACTGGTGCACGCCGGGGTGCTGGAGTGCCGCCAGGGCTCCGGGACGTACGTGGTGTCGACCGACGAGCTGGCCCCGGTAGTGGCCCGCCGGCTCACCGACGACCGAATGGCCGAGGTGGTCGAGGTCCGCCGCGCCTTCGAGGTGGAGGCGGCCCGGCTCGCCGCGCTGCGGCGTACCCCGGCGGACCTGGCGGCGCTCGACACCGCGCTCGCCACCCGGGAGGCCGCCTGGCGGTCCGGCCGGGTGGACGAGTTCGTCGAGGCGGACGCCGCGCTGCACAGCGCGGTCGTGGCCGCCGCCCACAACGGCATGCTGGCCGAGCTGTACGCGTCGGTCGGCGCCGCACTGCGCAGCACCGTCGCGCAGGCGATGGGCGACGCGCTGGAGCCCGAGCGGTACGTCGACCACGGCCGGCTGGTCGACGCGATCCGGGACGGCGACCCGGCGCGGGCGGCCATCGAGGCCGGTGCTTTCCTGGAGCCCCCCTCCGGGGCATAGGTTGCCCCGGACGATTCGGACAGCACGGGAGAGCGGATGCTCAAGGGCTTCAAAGACTTCATCATGCGCGGCAACGTCATCGACCTGGCGGTCGGTGTCGTCATCGGCGCCGCCTTCACCGGCGTGGTCACCCAGCTGACCAAATCGTTCCTGGAACCACTGGTGCGGGTGTTCATCGCGTTGATCACCGGGAGCAAGAACGGGATCACCGGGTCGACCCCCACGTTCCGGAGCATCCCGTTCGACTGGGTGGCCTTCGTCAACGCGGTGATCACCTTTCTGCTCACCGCGGCGGCGCTCTACTTCCTCGTGGTGTTTCCGATGAACAAGCTCGCCGAGCGGCGGCGGCGCGGCGAGGAGCCGCCGCCGAAGGCCCCGAGCGAGGAGATCAGGCTGCTCACCGAGATCCGGGACGCGCTGCTCGCCGGCCACCAGGCGACGCCGGCCCAGCGGGGCGCGCTGGACGACGTACTGGGCCACCGGCAGGAGCCGCCCGCCGCGCGCTGACGTACCGCCCGCACCGGCCCCCGTTGGGAATCCCACGGGGGCCGACTCGTGTCGAACACGTGTTCGATAGAGTCCGGGTCATGGAGCAGCGCAGGCACTGGTGGAACGGGAAATGGGGGCGGCTGGCCCGGCGGGACGTCTTCCTGCGCGTGGACGGCGACCGCTGGCACGTCGAGCAGCGCGCCGGCGGCGCCGAGGGGGTCTCCCGGTTCTACGAGTACGACAGCGTGGAGGAGGCGGAGGACACGGTCCGGGCGCTGATGGAGGGGCCGGACACCTGGCGCGAGCTCTCCCCCCGCCCGCCGAGCGGCTGGACCCCGCCCGTTTAGCGCCGGGGCGCTCCGGGAACCGCTGACTGCATGAGCCAGCAGGTCATTTCCCGGGTCACCACCGGCATGCGAGTGGTCGACTCGACCGGCGTCGAGGTCGGCACCGTGGATCTCGTCCAGCGCGGCGACCCGAACGCGGTGACCGTGCAGGCGCCCGCCGGAGTCGACCCGGGCGGCAGCCTGGACGAGTTGATCGAGTCGGCGGCGGTCGAGGAACCGGACGTCCCCGCCGATCTGGCCGCCCGGCTGCTGCGCAGCGGCTACCTGAAGGTCTCCACAGAACTGGCCCACACCGGCGCGGTCTACGTGCTGGCCGACCGGATCGCCACCGTCACCGACGCCGAGGTACGCCTCGACGTCCCCGCCGCACAGCTACCCGAGGAGGAGTGAGCCGGCCGCGTTCAGATCTTGGCGAGCTCCCGTCCGGCGGGACCGGTAAGTCTCCAGGGCAGGCGGCGACGGCGGGGGCTGCCTATGGTGGAGGCCATGTGGATGGTGATCGGGGAGCAGGGCGGCACGGCCGCCGACCCGGCGGCACGGGCCGCCCAGTTCGCGCACATGGCCGAGGTGACCCGGCAGAGCCCGGGCTTTGTCCGGGGCTGGTGGGGCACAGACGGCGACGATCCCGGCCTCACCCACGCGCTGGTCGTCCTCGACACGCTCGACGACGCCCGGGCCCTGAAGCGGATGATCGAACAGAACGTCTCCGGCGTACGCCTGCGGCTCATGGAGATCGGCGTGGAGGCGGGGGGCACCGCCTGAGCATGACGCTCGACCCGGGTTGCGGCATCTCGGCGCACCCGAAGGGCCGCGACCTGCCGCAGCACGAGTGGATCAGTGGCGGGATCCGGCCAGATCACGCTCGGTCTCCGTCGCCGGGAGCGTGGTGGCCGGAGCGGCGGGGCGGCGGCGGAATAGCAGCAGCATCAACCAGCCGGCCACGAGACCCCAGAACGCGCCGCCCACCCCGAGCAGGCTCACCCCGGAGGCGGTGACCACGAAGGTGACCACCGCCGCTTCGCGGGCGTCCGGCTCGGCGACGGCTGCGGAGACCGCGCCGGCCAGCGCGCCGAGCAGCGCGAGCCCGGCCACCGCCTCGACCAGGACCGGCGGCGAGAGCAGCACCAGTGCGGTCGCCACGCCGGCGCCCAGCCCGAGCAGCGCCAGGCCGATCCCGGCGGTCACCGAGGCGATCCAGCGCCGGTCCGGGTCGGGGTGGGCGTCCGGGCCGGCGGCGAGGGCCGCGGTGATCGCGGCCAGGTTCACCGCGTGCCCGCCGGCCGGGGCGCCGAGCGCGGTGGCGAGCCCGGTCACCCGGAGCGCGGAGCCCAGCGGGGCCCGGTAGCCGTAGCCGGCGAGGACGGCCGCCCCGGGCACGTTCTGCGCGGCCATGGTGACCAGGAACAGCGGCAGCGCGAGCCCGACCACCGCGGACAGCGTCCAGGTCGGCGCGGTCAGCGCGACGGTCGGGGCGAGGTGCGCCCGGACCGGCCCGGACGTGGTCAACGCGATCGCCACCGCCGCCGCGGCCAGTGCGCCCGGCACCGCCCAGCGGCGGGCGAACCGGTGCAGCACCAGCCAGGCGAGCACCACCGGCCCGGCCAGCCGGGGCACCTCGACCAGGGCCCGGACCGGCGCGGTGCACAGTGGCAGCAGCACCCCGGCGAGCATGGCGCTGGCGATCGGGCCGGGGATCGCGGCGACCGCCCGGCCGAGCGCCGGGACCAGTCCGGCGGCGGCGATCAGCAGGCCGGTGAGCAGGAACGCGCCGACGGCTGCCGGCCAGCCGCCGGGTACGGGGCCGGTGGCGACCAGCAGCGCCGCGCCCGGGGTGGACCAGGCGATCGCCAGCGGCAGCCGGTGGCGCAGCCCCAGCCAGACCGCGCAGCAGCCGGTGGCGACGCAGAGCGCCAGCAGGCCGGAGGCCGCCTGTGCCTGGTCGGCGCCGACCGCACGCAGCCCGGCGAGCACGACCGTGAACGAGCTGGCGAAGCCGACGAGGGCGGTCACGACCCCGGCCAGCACGGGTTGGAGCCGACCGGTCACGCCGTCCTCCTCAGGTTGCCCCTCCGCGCCGCCGAACGGCGGCGACATCGTTCCGTTTACGGAACGCCACGATGTAGCACCATAGCCGGATGGCAGCAGCCCCACCAGACCGGGACCCGACGCCCGACACGGGCGCCGTGGCGGTCGGACGCCAGGTCCGCGCCCTCCGCGAGGAGCGCGGCATGTCCCTCTCCACGCTGGCCCGGCTGGCGGGTGTCGGGAAGGCCACCCTCTCCGGGCTGGAGAACGGCACCCGCAACCCGACCCTGGAGACCCTGTACGCGGTCACCGCGCAGCTCGGCGTACCGCTCACCGCCGTGCTGAACACGACGGCGGCGCAGCCCACGGTCAGCGGCACGGCGGTCCACGCCACCCTGCTGGAGGTCTTCACCGAGGCGGACGCGACCTACGAGCTGTACCGGATGCGGGTCGCCCCCGGGCCCGGCCAGCTCTCCCCCGCGCACCATCCCGGGGTGACCGAGCACGTCACCGTCTTCGCCGGCGTACTGCGGGCCGGGCCGGTGGACGCCCCGCTGACCGCCGCGTCCGGCGGCCACCTGCGCTGGACCTCCGACGTGCCGCACAGCTACGCCGCGGTCGGCGACGAGGAGGTACGCGCGAGCCTGCTGCTGCGTTACCCGCGCCGCTGAGCCTGTCGGCACCGCCTGCACCGGCCACTGTGGATGGCCCGGTGACTCGGCCGCTGGTGAACGACAGCGGCGGTTCTTTCCACAGACCGGTACCTCGGTAGAGACGGGAAGGTGGTCTTCTTGGCAAGCTTGTCCCATGACGCTGATCCTCCGCTCGGCCATCCGCAACGATGTCGGCCTCGTCCGTACCAACAACGAGGACTCGGCCCTCGCCGGTGACCGCCTGGTGGCGGTGGCCGACGGCATGGGCGGGCTGCCCGCCGGCGAGGTGGCGAGCGAGATCGTCATCCGGATCCTCGACGAGCTGACCCCGCCGACCGTCCCCGACGAGGCCGCCGAGGCGCTGCGGGCCGTGGTGAGCACCGCCAACCAGCGCATCCGGGCCGCCATCACGGCGGACCCGGCCCGCGAGGGCATGGGTACGACATTGACCGCCGGCCTGCTCGCCGGCGAAACCCTGGTCCTCGCCCAGGTCGGCGACTCCCGTTGCTACCTGCTGCGCAACGGTGAGCTGACCCAGCTCACCCGGGACGACACCTTCGTGCAGGCGCTGGTCGACCAGGGCGCGCTCTCCCCCGACCAGGCCCGGCACCACCCGCAGCGCTCCCTGGTCACCCGCGCCGTGCAGGGTTCCGACACGCCGCCGGCCATCGGGGTGCTCACTCTCGTACCCGGCGACCGACTGCTGCTGTGCAGCGACGGCCTGTCCGACTATGTGGAGGACTCCCCCATCGCCACCACGCTCACCACGTACGTCGACCGGCAGCAGTGCGGCGAGCAACTGGTCAAGCTCGCCCACCAGGCCGGCGCGCCGGACAACGTCACCGTCGTGGTGTCCGACGTCACCGCGGCCTGACCCGGCCGCCCGTCGCAACCCGGGCGGCCTCCGCCCGACCAGATGGTTGTGCCAGCCAGGTTGCGCCTGCCGGTGACCTGCGGTGAATCCGGTTGTGCCGGTCGCCTCCACAGGTTGGGATGGACACATGATCATCCGTCGGTTGGCCGCCGAGGAACGCCTGACCCACAGCTTCCCGCTCCTTGCGTACGCGTTCGAGAAGTCGCCGATGGCCGCGTCCCGGCTCGACGAGTTCCGCGAGTACCTGCCGTACCAGGCGGGCAACCGGACGCTGGTCGTCGAGGAGGACGGCGGTACGACGGCCGCTGCCAGTGCGATCCCGATGCGGCAGAACCTGCGCGGACGTGTCCTGCAGATGGCCGGCGTGGGCGGGGTGGTGACCCACCCGCTGGCCCGCCGGCGCGGCCACGTCCGGACCCTGCTGCACCAGCTCCTCGACGAGATGCGGGCGGAGGGGCACACGGTGAGCGCGCTGTACCCGTTCCGCGCCTCGTTCTACGAACGCTTCGGCTACGTCGGGCTGCCCCGCCGGCGGAACGCTGTCTTCTCCCCGGCCGACCTGGCCCCGCTGCTCCGCGCCGAACTACCCGGCGAGGTCGCCTGGGAGCGGATCGGCGCCGGCTATGAGACGTGGCGCGCGTACACCGAGCACTGCCTGCACGAGCGGCACGGCTTCGCGATCTTCCCCGACTTCCGGGCGGTCGGCCTGCGCGACCGGGACGACCGCTGGCTGCTCACCGCCGTACGCGACGGCGCGACCGTCGGCGCGGTCACCTACCGCATCGACGACCACGGCGGCGAGCTGATCGCCGACGACCTGCTCACCGACGACCCGTACGCCCGCGCGTCGCTGCTCCAGTTCTTCGCCCGCCACGTCGACCAGGTGGACCGGATCCGCGTCCACCTGCCCGCCGACGAGCTGCCCGAGCTGTGGCTGACCGACCTGGCGGTGCACGTCGAGGCGCGGGTGTCCCGCCCCGGATCGCCCGCCCCGATGGCCCGACTGCTCAGCCTGGACGCGCTCGCCGGGCTGCCGGCCGGGGCCGGCCGGGTCAACGTCGAGCTGGTCGGTGACCGGTGGCTCGCCGGCACCCACCTGCTCGACGGCACCACCGGCCGGCTGGAGGTGCTGCCCGGCGACTCCGCCGGCGCGGGCACCGTCCCGGCCGCGACGCTCACCGCCGCCGGACTCTCCGGCCTGGCGTACGGGGTGCTGGATCCGGCCGAGGTCACCATCCGGGGGCTCGGCGAGATCCCGGCGGACGCCGCCACGGAACTACGCCGGATCTTCCCCCGCGCCCTCCCCTACCTCTTCGCCGACTTCTGACCCCACCGCTTCCGGCCCAGCACTTTCGGGGAGCTGCTGCCTCCACCCGCCCGAAGGCAGCACTTCCAGGGAAACTGCCGCCTCGTCACTCGGGGCGACGCGGGAGTCAGTAGGGGTTGGGGTGACCGGGGAGGCGGGAACGGAGGAGGGCAGCGGGGCGGCCGGGAAGGTTGGGGTCCGTCGACAGGGGCGGGGACGCGGTGCCGGCGCGGTCGGCCATGCCGGCGAAGACCTCCCGGAGCGCGCTGACCGAGTCGACCCGGGGGATCCAGCCCAGCTCGGTCTCGGCGCGCTCGCTGGACATCAGCGGCGCGTTCAGGGCCAGATCGACCCAGCCCACGTCGACCGGTTGCAGTCGCGCCGCCCAGGTCAGGGCCGCCGCCGCGCGCAGCACCGGGGCCGCCACCGGCACCGTCCAGCCGTGGAAGTGCCGGGCCACCAGCTCCGGAGTCAACACCGGGTCCGCGGCCACGTTGAAGGCGCCGCGCGCCTCACCCAGGACCGCCCTCACGTACGCGTCGGCGACGTCGTCGGCGTGCACCGCCTGCAACCGGAGGCGGCGGTTCGCGGGTACGAGCGGGATGCGGCCGTACCGGAGCAACCGCACCGGGACCAGGGGGCACGAGAAAGTAGCGGCTGATCTCGGTACCGGCGTCGCGCTGGAAGATCAGTCCCGGCCGCAGCCGGACCACCCGCAGCTCCGGGTGCTCCCGCTCGACCGTGTCGAGCAACGCCTCCACCTCCGCCTTGTCCCGGCTGTACGACGATCCCGCCACCCCGGTCGCCGGCCAGCGCTCGCTGACCGGGTGGTCCTTCGGCCCGGGCGCGTACGCGCCGATCGACGAGGCGTACACCAGGGCGGGTACGCCGGCCCGGACGGCCGCGTCGAGCACCGCCCGGCTGCCGCCGACGTTGGTCCGGTACAGCGTCCGCCGGTCGTGGCTGGGCTGGATCTGCCAGGCCAGGTGCACCACCGCCCGCGCCCCGGCGAAGATCGCCGCCAACCGCTCGGCCGCCCCCGGACTGCCGATGTCGCAGGAGCGCCACGCCACCCCGTCGTACGGCTCACCCGCGTCCGGTCCGGGCAGCCGGCGGGCCACCCCGACCAGCTCCGTCCCCGCCTCCCGGCGTAGCCGCCGCAGCACCGCCGTGCCCACGTTGCCGGTCGCCCCCACGATCACGATGCGCATGGCCGGTGCCGTACCCGTTGCGGCGGGCACCAACCCCGCCTCAGGGCCGGGGCGAGCGGCGTACCCAGCTCTTCTCCTGCCTCCGGCGGCCCTGCGTGGCGGCCAGGCAGCGCGGGCAGAGGTACCCCTCCGGGTCGGCTCCGGTGAGCACGTCCGTTGACGAGTAGTCGAACGGCACGTGCGGGAAGCGACGCAGCCGGGTACGGCTCAACGGCAGCCCACAGACAGTCTGGTTCTGCCCCGGCAGCCAGGCGTGCACCTCGCCGCCGGGTCGGCGTACCCCGTCGGAGCCGGTCACCTCGCTCGACGCGGCCACCGCGGGAGTGCTGCTCAGTCTCATGGCGGACCGGTTCCCCGGCCCGGCCGCGCCATGCCCAACGCTTGCCCGCGTGGATTCAGGCGCGCATGACGGTGGCGATCGGGATACGGGCGGCGCGGATGGCCGGAATGAGGCCGCCGAGCAGTCCGGCGATGAGCCCGGCGATGACTCCTGCGACCCCTGCCTGCCAGGGGAACACGAGGTCCTGCAGGAGCGGTTCCCGGTCGCCGAACAGTGCGCTGATCGCGGTCAGGGCGAGGGCGGACAGTCCGATTGCCGCGGCTGCGGTGAGGAGGCCGGTCAGGAGTGTCTCCGCGAGGACGATGCCGGCGAGCAGTGACCGTGAGGTGCCCACGGCGCGCCGTAGTGCGAATTCCTCGACTCGCTCGCCGACGGTTGCGAGTCCGACGTTGAGGATGCCGGCGACGCCGATGAGGAGGACCAGGCCGGCCATGCCGAGGAAGATCCAACGGAGGAGCGCCAGTTCCTTGGCGATGTCCTTCCGCGCCTGGATCGTCTCGAAGTAGATCTGTTCGGCGGGTATCCCGCTCGCGGTGAGGCGGATCCGTAGCAGTTGCTCCAGGTCGCCTGCGGTGGGCGCGAGCATGACTTGCAGTCCTACGCCGTAGTCGCCGTTGTTGCTCGCGCGGGGCATCCAGTTCTGCAGTTCGTCGGCTCGGAGGTAGGCGGTGGGCTGCGGGTTGCCGTCGTCGATGACGCCGATGATGCGCGGTGTCGGGTCGGCGGTGGCTCCCTCGACGCGCATCTCGGCCGGCACCTGGTGGCGGGTGAATCCCTTGGCGGCCTCGCGGTTGATGACGATCCGTGGGGACAGCGATGGATCGGAGGCGAAGTCCAGCCACTGGCCGGACACCGGCCGGAAGGGTCGGAACTGGCGGATGTCGCCGGTGAGCGCGTAGAGGCTCAGCTCGATGGCTTTGCCGGGAACCGGAACGGCTGGGGCATCGTCGGCCGGCCCGATGGGCTGACAGTGGCCGCGGGAGTCGCAGTACATGTCGCCGCCACCGGGGCCTACGTACTGTCCACCGCCGGGCTGGTCGAACGGTCCTCCGCCGGGGTTGACCGGGCTGACGCCCGGCTCCCCGATGATCGCCTGGGTGGCGGAGACCGCGACCGCGTCCTTGCGGCCCTTCAGGGTGTCCTGGCTGATCTGGATGGTGTCGGCGTTGCCCGGCAGGTAGCTCTGCCGGGTGCCGTCCTTGCCCATGTGCAGTTCCAGATCGGCCAGCCGGGCGTTCTTGGCGGTCTCGGCACCGACCTGGACGACAACCACGGCCATCACCCCGAGGAACAGGCTCACCATCGACAGGAGGGTACGGGTCTTGCGGGCCCGGATGCCCTGACCGCCGATGATCAGAGCCGAGCGGAACCGCCCGGAGAACCGGATCACGCGGCCACCCCGCCGTGTCCAGCATCGGCGCGCGCCGTTGCGACCTGCTGTGCTGGCCGGCTCATTGAGGCACGCTCCTGGTGTCGGTGGCCGGTTGGAGCACCCCGTCGCTGAGGCGTAGCACGCGTTGCATCTTGTTGGCGTGGTCCCAGTCGTGGGTGACCAGGATGAGGCCGCAGCCCCGGTCGGTCGCCGAGCGCAACACCTCGATCACGAGGTTGCCTGTCTCCGTGTCCAGCGCGCCGGTCGGCTCGTCGGCCAACAGCAGACGCGGCTCCCGGACCAGCGCCCGGGCGATCGCCACCCGCTGTTGCTCGCCGCCGGACAGGCGGGCCGGCCGGTGCTTGGCGAGATGCGCGATGCCGACCCGGTCGAGGGCCTCCAGGGTCCGGGCCCGGCGTCTGCGGCGCGACAGCCAGCCCTGGCCGTTGACCAGGGCCATCGCCACGTTCTGCGCGGCGGTCAGGTGCTTGAGCAGGAAGAACCGCTGGAACACGAAGCCGAACTCGGCGCTGCGCAGGGCCGCCGCCTTACGTTCCGGCAGCCGGGTGATGTCCCGACCATCCAGCAGATACTGCCCACCGTCTGGCCGGTCGAAGAGGCCGATCAGGCTGAGCAGGGTGCTCTTGCCGGATCCCGAGCGGCCGACGATGGCCACACTCTCGCCACTGTCGACGGCCAGGTCGGTGCCGTCGAGGATGGTGCGCGGTGCCTTCTGGCCCTTCAGCGTCTTCGTGATGCCCTGGAGCTGCAACAGCGCCGTCATTTTCCACCCATTGGAGCGGACGGGTCGCCCTCTGCGCCTGGTTTGGCGGGTGGCAGGTCGGGGCCGGGGACGGCGACCGTCTCATCGCCGGTGAGACCGGACTTGATCTGCACGACCTTGCCGTCGCTGAGCCCGAGCACGACATCCCTGGTCTCCCGGCTACCGTCCGGCTTGACCACGTCCACCTTGCCCCGGCCCTGCCTGCCGGCCACCGCTTCGACCGGGAGCACCAGCGCCTTGGCGGCCCGCGCGGTCACCACCTCGATCGTGGCGCTGGCTCCGTTGATCAGCTTCACGTTGGCGGGTGCGGTGCAGACCAGGCGCATCCCGGTCGCCTCAGACGGCTCGGTCCTGTCCTGCTGGGGTGGGGGCGCCTGGACGACCGGCGAGGCGGACGGCTGGCCAGACGGGCCGGCGGTGGGCTCCACGGCCGGCGGATCCGGGATGGTGCCGGCGGGCAGTGCGGCGATGGTGCCGAGCACCTTGCACGGGAAAGGCCCGGGGCCGTTCTTGATCTGGGCCTGGACCGTCGTGAGAGTGTCCGAGATCTGGTAAGCCTGAGCGCCGTCGATGTCGGCGACGAGCCCATAGCCGATCTTCTTTGCCGAGACGATGGGCATTCCGGCGGGCACCTTGGAGCCGTGGTCCACCAGTCGGCCGGCGAACACCGCGCCCGCCGGAACCTCGATGCGGTGCGCCTTGCCGGACGCCCAGACGCTGGCCACCCTCGTCGGTTTGGTCGGCGTACTCTGCGGCGTCCTGACATCGAGATACCGCACCTGCCCGGCGACCGGGGCCACGATCCCGAACACCGGGTTGACGGTCACCTTCCCGGAGAGGCTCAGCTTGTTCGCGAGGTCCTGGCGGGTGGGCTGCACCGTGGTCATCGTCGTGCCCCGAGCCGCTAGACCAGGCGTCTCCGCCTGCGCGCTCGGCTCGCTGCAGCCCGCAGCGGCGGCCACAACCATCGCGAGCACGCACAGTGACGGTAGCCTTCGCACTGGTACCCCTAACTCGATTGCTTCTCGCGAACACTCGACAAGACGCGGGGTCGACGATTGGTTGCCTGCGGCAGGGGTGACCCCGGCGGCAAACGATCCGTCGAAGACTACCGCCAGGCCTCCCGGCCCGCTGCCCGCCGCGCGCGCGGAACCCGGCTTGTGCCGGCCTGGACCGCGGCGGGCCGGCCACTCTGGGCAACCCAGGCACCCGCAACCCGTTATCGCCCTCGTCGCCCTGCCCCTACGCGGCCGGCATCGACGCCGTAGGTGGCCCGAAGACGGGAGCGCCCCAGCCGGCACGTACCTCCGACGCCGCTAGCTGACCCGGCGCTGGACGCGCCAGAGGCCGACCGCCGCGAGCAGCGCGCTGAGCCCGAGATACAACCCCAGCTCGATCCACTGGAAGGACCAGAAGCGCTGGTTGGGCTGGTAGGCCAGATCGACATGGAGGTCGAGTTCGCCGAGACATACCGCGGTGTCGCCGAACGTGCCGGTAGCGCCGGTCTCCGGGGCGTTGTCGAAGCATTCGTTGAACGCGGTGTCGGAGAGCTGGCGCCCGTCAGGTGTCAGGAACGCGCTGGTGTCGGTGACCCAGGCGTTCGGTACCGCCAATCCTCCGACGACCGGCCCGCCGGTGATGCTGCCCAGCGACCGGGCCTGGTTGATGGCGTCGGCACTCATCGGTACGGTGATCCGCTCGGCGGGCATGTAGTGCGGCCGAAGCAGGTTCGGCACAGCGACCTGCACCGCGATCACGGCCAGGAACACCAACGCCATCGCCGGCAGGGTGCGCCGTACCAGCAGCCCGGTTATGGCGCCGGCGGTGAAGCCGAAGGCGGCGTACCCGATGGGCACGATGCCGCGTGCACCGAAAAGGATCGCGCTGAACCGGTCGTCGGCCACCTGGTCGACCGGGTCCGCCGCCCAGGTCAACAGCGCACTGAGGACACCGCCGACGGCCATGCTGGCGAGGCCGAGCACCGCCAGCTTGACCGCGAGCCAGCGGCGGCGGGGCACGCTCTGGTTCCACACGAGTCGATGGGTTCCGGTCTCCAGTTCCCGGGCGACGAGCGGCGCGCCCCAGAACGCACCGATGAGCGCGGGTACCAGCCCGAAACCGGCGGCAAGGAACAGCATCGTCTGCCGGTACTGGCCGGGAAGCTGGGATGCGTCGCGCACGGCACGGATGTCCCCGCCGAGGCGAATCAGGTAGGTGGCGGCCAGGACCAACAGGATCGCTCCGACGAGCGCTTGGACACGGAGCTGCCGCAGGCTCATCCGGATCATCGCGCCACCGCCGCGCTCTCGCGGGACACGGCACCCGTTACGGCGGACCGCGACATGTAGGCGAGGACCAACTCCTCCAGCGTGACCGGCCCGGCGTCCCTGGCCCGTACCGCTGCGTCACCCCGAACCACGGCGCGGCCGTGCTCCGCCCAGATGACCTCGACCCCGGCGATCGTGGCCGGATCGCCGATGACCCTGTGGTGCGAGGCGAGCAGTTCCCGCACCGGGCCGGCGACCTGGATACGCGAGTCGCAGAGTACGACGAGGTAGTCGCAGACCTGCTCCACATCGCTCAACAAGTGTGAGGAGAGCACGGCACTGGCCCCCAACTCACCGACGAACTCCACGAGACTGTGCATGAAGCCCCTGCGCGCCAGGGGGTCCAGCGCGGCGGCGGGCTCGTCGAAGATGAGCAGCTCGGGTCGCTTCGCGGCGGCGATGGTCATCGCGAGCTGCGCCCGCTGGCCGCCGGAGAGCCGGCCCGCCTGCTGCGCGGGGTCCAGGCCGACCTCCGCGATCCGCCGCTCGGCCAGCGCCAGGTCCCAGGAGGGGTTCAGCCACGCGCCCATCTTCAGGTGGTCGGCCACGCTGAGCGAGGCGTACAGCGGGGTGTCCTGGGCAACGAAGCCGACCCGGGCCAGGTGGGCCGCGTTGGCTGCCGGTCTGGACCCGAGGACGGACAACGTGCCGGAGGTCGGGCCGATCAGGCCGGAGGCCAGTTGCAGCAGGGTGGACTTGCCGGCGCCGTTCGGGCCGACAAGCCCGACGATGTGCCCGCGAGGGATCATGAGATCGCAGTCGGCCAGTGCCACACGGCGGCCGTACCGCTTGGTGAGCCGCTCGGCGTGCAGTACGAGTGGTGTTTCCATGGGCTCATCCTGTGAACGGCGGGCCGGGCCGGCATCGGTCCAAAGCAGGGGCAGGCACGGAGGAGGGCCCTACTTTTGGCCGGTTCGTGCGGCTCGCTGATCTTCTACCGTCCTCGCTATGAACACGACGTACCGAACCGCGACGAACCTTGTGCTGGGGCTGCTCTTCGTCACGGGGCTCGGGCTCACGGCGTATCTGATCGAGGCCAGTTGGGGCAGCCCCTATTGGCTGTTCGACTGTTTCGCCGGGGTGGTGGCGGGCGTGCTCGCGCTGCTGCGTGGGCCGCGGCGGACCTGGCCGGTGGCGGGCGGGATCGCGACCGCTGCGGTGGCCGTCGTCGTGGCCCGCGTCGCCGACCTGCCGCAGGAGCCGGGACCGGTCACCGCATTGGCGCTGGCCGTGCTCGTCGGCGCGGGAGTCCGGACGCTGCCGGGGCCGCAGGCCGCGGCTGTTGCGGCGGGCGGGTTCGCGGTGGCGGTGGGCACCTGGTTGACGGCACTCCCGGACGCGATGGGCTTCACCCCGGTGACCGTCCTGAACACGGTCACCTGGCTGGTCGCCGTGGCGCTTGGGCTCACCATGCGGATCGTCGGGCGGCTCTCGTAGCGTGACCAGGGTGAACATCTGGGACCGGCGGCTCGGGACCGTGACCACGGCGGGACTCGCCGTGCTCTTCCTCGCCGTGATCGGCACCCAGTTCGTGGCGTTCGCCCAGACGTGGGGCGCCCGGTACTGGCTCGCGGGCGGTGGGGCCGCCGTCGTGGTCTGTGCGCTGGCGCTGGTACGACGGCGGCAGCGGGCGTTGACGGCCGTCGCCGGTCTCGTGATCGCTGGACTGGCCGTCGCGGCAGCCCGGGTGTTCCACCTGCCGACCGAGCCGGGGCCGGCCATGGCGCTGGCGCTCGCCGTGCTCGTCGGCTCGGCCGTGCGCACGCTGCCTCCCGTACCGGCTGGTGGACTTGCCACCGGATGGCTCGTGCTGTTCTGCGGCGCCTTTCTCGCCGCCCGGCCGCACCCCTCGGGCGCCACGGGGGTCTGGGTGATCAACGCGGCGGCCTGGCTCGGCGCGGTCGGGGTCGGACTGGCGCTGCGCCTGCTCGACGAACGGGCGGCGGCCACCGGCGAGAAGGTACGCCGAGACGAGCGGCTGGAGCTGGCCCGGGAGCTGCACGACGTGGTTGCCCACCACATCACCGGCATGCTGATCCAGGCGCAGGCCGCTCAGCTCGTCGCGCGGAAGAACCCGGAGCAGGTGGCCGAGTCGCTGACGGGGATCGAGGCCGCCGGTGCCGAGGCGCTGCGCGCGATGCGTCGCGTGGTAGGTCTGTTGCGCGACACCGAGGACGCGCCGCCCGCCTCGGCCGGGCCGGAACAGCTCGACGTACTCGTCGAGCGCTTCAGTCGGCAAGGCCCGCCGGTGCGCCTGCGCGTACCCGACGAGAGCGCGGCGTGGCCGCCGGAGGTGACCAACACCGTGTACCGGGTCGTCCGGGAGGCGTTGACGAACGTGGCCCGCCACGCGCCGCACGCCCACAGCGTCGCCGTCACCGTCGACCAGGATCCCTCCGGTGTCAGGGTCGAGGTGATCGATGACGCGCAACCGGGCCCGACCCGCGTCGCGAATCGCGGTGGATACGGCCTCATCGGCATGCGTGAACGCGTCGAAACACTCGGCGGTACGCTGCACGCTGGCCCCCTCCCCGACGCCGGCTGGTCGGTCCTGGCCACCCTGCCGACGCAGGATGGACGGCCGCGATGACGATCCGCGTACTGCTCGCCGACGACCAGGCGATGATCCGCGGTGGCCTACGGCTCATCCTCGAAGACCAACCGGACATCAACGTCATCGCCGAGGCGTCAGACGGCGTCGATGCGATCGCGCAGGCCCGCCGGCTGCGCCCCGATGTCTGCCTGGTGGACATCCGGATGCCCCGGCTCGACGGCATCGAGGTGACCCGGGCATTGGCCGGGCCCGGCGTACCCAACCCGATGCGGGTCATCGTGGTCACCACATTCGACCTCGACGAGTACGTGTACGGGGCCCTGCGTGGCGGCGCGGTCGGCTTCATCCTCAAGGACGCCGGTCCAGCCCTGCTCGTCGAGGCGGTCCGCGCGGCCCACAACGGAGACGCGCTCGTCTCCCCGTCTGTCACCGTGCGACTTCTACGTCACCTGACCACGCCGGCAGCGAAACCCGACAAGTCGCTACCGTCGTTGTCGGAACGCGAGATCGAGGTGGTACGGGAGATCGCACGGGGCCGGACCAACCTGGAGATCGGCGCCGAGCTGTTCATCTCCCTGAGCACGGTCAAGAGCCACGTGTCGACGATCCAGACGAAACTCGGCCTGCGTAACCGCACCGAGATCGCCGTCTGGGCATGGGAGAACCGGATCATCGAAACTGCCTGAACGGCCGCCACCACGCCCCACGACACCGCACACCACCCAGAATCCGACAAGTGCCGCGCGAGGGGCGGAGAATGGCAGTGGTGCCGACCCATTTTCCCAGTTCAAGCGCAGCCCAGGGATGACCCGGTCGGTGTCGAGTCGGCGGTGGATGCGGGCCCGGTGGCCGAGGCAGATCGCCGCGGTCGCTCGGACGTCCTCCTCCGGGTGGTCCAGCAGGCGCAGGTAGGCCCGAAGGCAACAAGATCCTTTGCGGCTGGCCGCGACACCGTGCAGGGGGCTGCTGGTCGGAGAGGCCGCGGTCGAGCAGGCCGAGCAGCAGTGCCTGTCCGACGAGGAGGCCCGTGCTCGCCGCCGCGAGCGGGACCGGCAGCGGCGGGAGGTCGCGGACGAGCGGTTCCAGCAGGATCTGGCCGAACAGATCGGCCGGCGGTTCCCAGCTGCCCGCCGATGCGGGCGGCGGCGATCAGCCGACACACCGGCACCCGCGGCAGCGGCCGGGTGGGGGCGCAGCGCAGCCGGTCGGGCGCTTGGCCCGGACGCCGTGACCCGGGCCGTGGTCGCCTCCGTGCGGCACGAGGACACCGCGTACGACGAGCTGCTGATGGCCGGTGTGCCACGGGAGCAGGCCCGGGAACGCGTCCAGGACGACATCGATCAGGTCCTCGAACGATGGCGGCGCCCGGCCTGAGCGCCGGACCGTCCCGAGCCTCGCTCGTCAGCGGTTGCCGAGCAGGGTCCGTGCGACGTCGGCCGGGTCGCTCAGGCGTGGCAGCGGGAACATGTCACCGCTGTCCGGCTCGGTGGGTGATGGCTCGGCGCGGCGTCGTCGCGGGATCTCGATCGCTGGGCTGCCGTCGAGGCGGAAGCCGGCCGGGGCGTGGCCGGCGGCGCGCAGTGCGGCCAGGGTTTCGGCCTGCGATTTTGCGCTGGCGAGCACGGTCGGGGCGAGCCGGACCAGGTGCAGGGCCTGCAGCGAGCGGGTGTTGAGGATCTCGGTGAGCAGGGTTTCGTCGTCGCTGCACAGGCAGCAGCCGGCTGGGCGTACCTGAACGCGGCCGTATCGGCGGGCTACGTCGTTGATCAGGTAGGTGAGTGTCTGCGGCACGCGGCCGCCTTCGGCCACCTCGGTGATCCGGGCGAGCAGGCCGGCCGGGGTGTTTCCGGCGTCGAGTGCGCCGCGGATGCTGGCCGGCGAGAAGCGCCAGGTCCAGGCGCCGCTGCGGGACTCTGGCGTGGCCGTGCCGTCCAGCAGAGCCAGCAGGTTTGCCGAGGGGGTGCCGGTCACCACCGCGGTGAGGTCGTTCTGCAACAGGACCGTGTCGCGGGACCGGGGCAGCATGGCCTGAGCGTGCCGGTGAGTCGCGTCAGCGTCACCGGTAAGCAGGCTACGGCAAAGCCTGGTCGCTGTTCCGTGAGCGAGCAGACCGAGCTGGTGGGCTTCCCGCCAGATGCCGGTGACGTATCGGTGCAGATCCTCGTCGGCCTGGTCGGTCAGGACAGGGCTCTGCCAGGCCAGCCGGTCGGCCAGCGTGCCGGGGTCGGTGGCGTGGCCTTCGGGTAAGACGTCGGCGAGAGTGCGCAAGGTCAGGGCGCGCAGAGCCGTCAACGTCATCTCCTCGCCCTCGTCCCAGTAGAGGGCGCGGGAGGAGACCGCAGTGGAGTCGGCCGGGGCGAGCGGGCACGCGGGCATCGTCAGCCAGGTCTGAATGATGTCGACCAGCTGGTCCGCAGGTTCGGCGGCGGCGAACTCGTCATAGGCCACCGAGAGGGCGAGACCGGTGTCCGAGGCCTCGGTGAGGCCGCCCGCGGCGAGCAGTTCGATGGTCAGGCGGGCAGGATCCTCGTCCTGGCCGGACGACTTGGCGATCCGGCGCAGTTCGCGTACGCCGAGGCCGCCCGTCTTGAGCAGAGACACCGGGCCGCCGCTCATGGTTCCGACGATCGCGGTGATCGCGGCGAGGGTCTCCGAGGCGGCGGCTGCGGCCTCCCGTTCGGCGTCCCTTGGCTCGACCGGGGTGGTAGGCACGGCCGGCGGCTGCGGGTCGAACGCAGCGACGTAGCCCTCCCGCAGCGCGAGGGCGACCTCGCGGGGCATCTCCTCGACGCCCCATGCGGAGCCGACGACGAGACCACGCTCGGCGGCCCACGGCAGCGCCACCCCGGCCGATCCGAACATGATCCCTCGCAGATGGACGGGCTGTGCCGGCCGCGAGGCGAGCGCGGCGAGCCGGACGCGAACGTCGGCGGGGGCCTGCGCCACGAGCCGGCGCACGTTCTCCGGCCGCGCCAGCCGGCCGACCAGCGCAACGATCAACTCGTCCTTGCCGCGGCCCGTAACGGGGATGCCGTACACCTTCGCCAGCCTGCGCAGCTCGGTCATGTTCCGGGTGTTGAACAGCTCGGCGGCGCCGGGCCCGAGGTCCAGCGGGTGCGGCCACACCGCGCTCAGATGTGCCGCCGCGAAGCCGTCGGCGTACGGCCAGATCAGGGCGAGCTCGGTGAGGCGGCGCAGCGCCGCGGCCAGGTCCGCGTCGCCCTCCGGTACGCCCAACAGGGCCGCCAGCCGCGCGGTGGCCCACCCGTCGCCCAGCGCCGCCGCGGCCTCGCCCACTTGGAGCTGCGGCAGGGTAAGCAACGCACAGGCAGCCGCCATCGACGACGGGTGAAGCAGCCGTACGGCGAGCTGCTCGGCGGTCTTCGGCGCAGGCTCGATGGTCGCGTCGCGACGTTTCGCGACCAGAGTGGTGAGCTGCTCCTGGGTCAGGGTACGAAGATGAGCGGCGAGGGACTGCACCATGCCAACCTACGACGCCCTCTCTGTCTGGAGGCGACAGGTACGCCATGCGGAGAACCGCGCCGCCGCCAAACTCGTCCCCCGCCGCCAAGGACGTGGACGAACCGCGTAGCGCCCGTAACACTCGCGTTCGCGATGGGTGCGCGACGCCGGATGCGGCCGACACACCAGAGCGCTCGACCGCATCCGGCCGGCTACCTCGCACAACCCAGACACCCGCACCGCATTCACCTATCGCCGGAGCCACACCTCGGCGCTCCGCCCACGCACCCAACACCGACGCCAGCAGGTGGCCTGACCAAAGGGCAGAGGCGGCCCACGCCGTCGCTGCCGAGTGCGCCGCCCCGCAGCACCGGGCCGCGCTCCACCAGCAGCGGCGAGCGACGTCGCCTGGCGTCATTCCATCGCTGGGTGCTCGGTGGGTGCTCGCACACCAAAGCCCCAAATCCGATAGATGCCCGCGCCGAGAGCGGAAAAAGACAGTGATGTCTAACTATTTTCCCAGTTAAAACGTGGGCCGCCGAGGACTCGAACCCCGAACCTAAGGATTAAAGTCCTCGGAAGAGGACAGAGTGCTACCGTTCGCGCGCCGTCCGGATTCCGGGCGCGTCGTCCGGCCTCGTTGATGCTGGCCTGCGGCGTGCCTATCGAGATCGACGCCGCGGTGAGTGGCTGGCAGAGGCGCGAATCCGGGAGTCGTGCCGTAAATCCGTCCGGGCATCGGAACATCCGAGCACCCGTGGAGCACCCGTGACGCCGGTGCGGTCCGCTCGCTGCCCGTTCCGCCGCGACCCGGGGGTCCACCACCACTGCAATGCCCGGATGGAGCGATCGTCGCAATACTGTTACGCTCGCTCCATGTCGAGGCGTACGGCGCTGGCTGCGATCAGCCCGGTGGCCAGCGAGCAATGGGGCATGATCACCGCGGGACAAGCTCGCCGTCTTGATGTGTCCCGGCAGGACCTGAAACGACTCGTCGACGACGGGACGCTTGCCATCGCGGATCAGGCCGCACGCGTGTACCGGCTCACGGGCGTGCCCGAAGACCCAGAGCTGGATCCGCTACGCGCGGCCTGGCTGCAACTCGGGGGCGCCAAGTCGTGGCACGAGCGCATCGCCGCCCCCGATGCCATCGTCAGCCACCGCAGCGCCGCGCATCTGCGCGGCCTCGGTGACCTGATTCCGCATCAGCACGAGTTCTACGCCACCACCCGGCTGCGACCTCGCCGCAACGACATCAAGTTGCGCGTCCGTTCGCAGATCGCCCCGGATAGTTGGGAGGTCTGGGGTGGACTGCCGGTACGGACCGTGCCAGCGATCATCGACGATCTGCTCGCCGACGGGGAGGACGAGTCCGCGGTGGCACAGGTCGTGCATGACGCCCTCGCTCTGGGCCTTCTGCACAAAGACGCGCTCAAGGCCATCGTCGCGCCACAAGCGGCCGCCTACGGCCACTCCGACCCGGCAGAGTTCGTCCGGGTACTCGTCGGCGAGGAGACGCGTAGATGAGCGGATCCACGTTCCGGTATGAGACGCCTTCGGCGTTCAGGACAGCACTCAAGGAACGCTTCGGGCAGATCGCGCGAGTTGACCGGCGCTATCGGCTCGACGAACTCCAGCGTCAGTTCGCCTACGACCGGACACTCGCCCGGTTGTTCAGATCCGACGACGCCGATCGGTGGGTGCTCAAGGGCGCCGGGGCGCTGTTGGCCCGGCTCGCCACGGCCCGGCACAGCAAGGACGTCGACGTGTTCTTCGACGCCACCGACGCCGATGTCAACGACGCCGTCGACGCACTGCGCGCCGCGCTCCGGATCGACCTCGGCGATCACTTCGCCTTCGACGTCACACGCGTCGCTCCCCTCCATGAAGAGGCCAAAGGAGCCCGCGTACACGTCAACGCGCGACTCGGCCCGACGTCGTTTGCCGGCTTCCACATCGATGTTGTTGTCGGCACCGTCATGACAGGCACACCAGACGTCGTCGCTCCGCTGACGCCACTGAACATCGAGGGACTCGTTCGGCCGAACTATCGCGTCTTTCCGATCGCGGACCATATGGCCGACAAGCTCTGCGCGACCATCGGTACCTACGCCCGAGACGGGCAGCCGGCGAGCAGCAGCCGGGTCAAGGACCTTGTCGACATCGCGATCATCGCCATCACACACGCCTTCAGCGCCGAAGCACTGCGCACCGCTGTCGTCAGCAACGCGGCGATGCGCAAGATCGAGCTTCCCGAACGATTCGTCGTTCCCGACACTATCGGCTGGGGCGCACGCTACCCGAGAATCGCAGCAGAGGCACCCGGCACCGTCCCGGACTACGACACCGCCATAAGCCTCGCGAGCCAGATTTTCGATCCCGTGCTCGATGCAACAGCGATTGGCGTCTGGGACCCCTCGGCGCGGGCTTGGAGCCCGCAGTGATCTCGTTGTGAAGTCGACCACCCGCCGCCCGCGCGCTTCCGCGCTCGCCTGATGCTTCGTTCCAACGGATTGTCCTGAATGCCCTGTGGCAGGCCGGAGCGCCACACTGCGACCAGCCCCGCTATGGGCATCTGCGCGGGAATTTTTCTTGGCATGCTCCAGGTCATCGTCAGCCAGGAGGGTCCGGTGGTAACCGTGATCGCCCAATGAGCCTCAACCGGACGATACGCCAGTTAGTAGAACTGCGAGATGCTCTACGGCGCGGCGAGCTGGACATCGACGGCTACTACCTGTCCTTCGAGCTGGCCATCAGCGGAGCGCCGTACGAAGGGCGGCAACTGCCCCCAGAGCTCAACGAGCTGATCAACCGCGTCGAACTCGTCCGGTACACCAAGCGGCCGGAGGACCATGTCGAGGCAGCGGACGATGCCATCCGTCTGCTCTCCGATTGATCTGACACGGCTCGACATCACTTCGCCGAGCACGGCAGCCGTGCCGCAGGTCGCGCTACTCGTCAACGAGCGCACGTTACTGCCGGCGCTTATGCCCCTCGCGCCGGCCGCCACCATGCCGGCCCGGGTCGCCGACCAGGTCGGCGCGGCGCTCGCCGCTTACAGCGTGCCCGACCTGGTGATCCGCGCCGAGGTCGACCAGATGCGCCAGTGGCGGATCGCACCGACGGCTAATCGCAGCGTCGTCGGCATCATGAACGAGTTCGGCTTCCTCGCCGACACCTGGCGCCGCCGCGTATGGGCCTGGATCCGTCGTAAGCACCCCAAGAGCAACTGGAAGGAACTCCGTCGCCGCTACTGCGGCGGTGGATGGTGGGATCAGCCATCCCCACTCCGTGGTCCAGTCCGATGATGAAAACGCTGTGCCCTGACGGTACTTGCGGAGAGCCGGATGCGTTGAGAAGCGCACGTCCGGTTCGGGAGGCGGTCAGGGAAACCCACCGGTGGGGACACCGGCAGGGCGTCCCTGGCCGACTTTCACCCTTCTCGGCGCCGCTCTTGGCAGCGATGGACAGGTCTCGCGACCTGTCGCCTGCCGCCCTGGTGCTTGTCGCGGCGGCTGAGGGCATATCCCTCGGCGTCGCGCGAGCTTCCTGCGCTCAGAAACCGCGGAAGACACCGTCCGTGTCTGTTGATCTCGCGAATTCGAGGTAGTCCATGTTCGCGAGTGACAGGTTGTCTTGGATCGACTGCACCTGCCGGGGCAGAGCTCTGAACGGCCCGGCGTCGATCCGCACGTTGAGGTTGACAACCAGGACGGGCTGTTCGGGCACAGCCACGGCGACAGCGTCGACTACGAACAGGATCGGGTGCCTGTAGTCGTGCGGGTAGGCACGCCGGTAGCCATTGGCGATTTCCGCTTCGTCGAGGCCGGTAAGCGCTCGGTCCTCAACGAACTCCACGTCAGCGCCGAAGCCCTCTTCCGTCGGCTCGACGATTTTCTCCTTGACGTGTTTCCAGACGACATCGTCGCTGAAGTCCGCACGCACGACCGGAACACTCCGCGTCTCCGGTAGCTCGGCCACGGACGCAGCCTACTCATCCCGCGGCCATGTGGCCCGCGCTGGCGACACTACCCAGCTGGCGCCTGCGGCCGCCTCGTCGTCAATTGAGGCGGCGAAGCCCTCGCCACCCCCGGAGGCGATATGCGCTAAACGCACTTTTTGTCCGGCAAACGTCTTGTCGCAGGACGAAGAGTTGACCGCGTCTCGCGCTCAACAGGCGGAGGTGGGCGTGCCTCGTGCGCTGTCGCGCTCTGATCCCGAGAGGAAGCGGAATGTCGAAGAGCACTGGCCGGCGGAATGCCAACCCGAAAATTCGCGAAGTTCGTACACTGCAGCCACCTTCCCCGATCCGCCGTGGTCCGGTCGGGCCGACCACTGCGGCGGCTGATGCGCTCGCCGCAGTGACACCCCCGAACCTGGCCCTGGCTGCGGACCCGATCGACCTGCCCGCGCCGGCAGGAGCCTTCCGGTCCTTCTGGATGATCGGCCGCGAGCCCGCCTGGTGCGTCTTCGGCCACTTCAACGACGACACGCTCGCCGACCGCCGCCATGAAGGCCTCGCCTGCCAACTGCGTCTGTCACTGGCCGAAGCACACGACCACGGCCCCAAACTTCCGCCGAACGCAGGTACGACCCCGCTCGACTCCATGTCAAACTCGTCCAGCGCCTCACCGCGGCAGAGCCCGCCGTCCAGTTTCACCGCGACCGCTGGGCCGACGAAGTGTGGTTCACCTTGTACCTTGGCCGAAGCTGCCGACCTTGCCGACAGGCTCGTCGCCATGACCGCACGCGCCGAGGTCCCGCTCGGCGACGGCGGGGTCGAGGGAGTCGGTGACTCCGCGACCGACGTCGAGGATGTCCCAGGAGCGTCGTCGGCTGGTGCGGCGACATGTGACGCACCGATCGGCGTCGTTGGCCAGCGGTGGCGGGCGAGGTCGCCAGGCGTCAGTCCCGAGGTGGGTGCTCGGCGGGTGCTCCCACACCGCTAGCCCAAACCCGACAAGTGTTTCGCAAGCGAACGGATGGAAGTAGTGATGCCTGGCTATTTTCCCAATTCAAACGTGGGCCGCCGGGGACTCGAACCCCGAACCTAAGGATTAAAAGTCCTCAGCTCTGCCTATTGAGCTAGCGGCCCGCCGAGGCACTAGGCTACCCGAGCCCGTGCCGGCTCGGCGCACGGCTTTCCCAGTACGTCTTGGGCCACCAACGGATACCGCGAGTGCCGCTGCCGTTGGGAGTCACCAGCAGCCCACACCGCGCCTACCCCGGGATTCGGCCACCTGCCCGGATCGGGCACGGCCGGCCCGCCCGGCAGGGAGCGGGCCGGCGGCCGGGCCTCGGGTCAGCGGCGGCCGGAGGCGCCGGACGCGATCGAGACGCCGATCGCGGCGAAGCCGACCTGCAGAGCCAGCTCGATCCAGTCGATGCCACGGGTGTCGGCGACGCCGAAGACTCCGGCGACGAGGGTGCCGAGCAGCGCGGCGACGATCCCGATGAGCAGGGTGAGCCAGATCGAGATCTTCTGCTTGCCGGGCACGACCAGCCGGCCCAACGCGCCGATGATCAGACCGATGATGATCGCGGTGAAGATACCGGTGACTTCCACGAGCCGCCCCTTCCCAGGCAGGTTGTCTCCGTCCAGCGTTGCCCAGGCACGCAAGGAGTGCCAAACCCCCGGTGTCCGGCGGCTCTGGTGGCGGGTCGACAACGCCATGCCAGCCGAGAGCCAGCGGGTCGCCGGCACCGCGACCCGGCCCGGTACGCGACACGCCGCCGGCCGGCCGGGTCGGTGATCCGGCTGCGGACGCTGTCCACCTGGTACGACGGTGTGGCGCATCCACGGCGAGGAGGTACCCGATGACCAGCGGACGGGAGACTACGGAGGTCGACCCGGTGGTGTTCCGGGCCGTCTACGACTCGCCGGCCTCGCTGCCCGGCCGGCACCGGTGGACCACGCCCGAGCACGACGTACGCCGGTTGGAGAAGCTGCTGAACATGCCGCCGCGCAGCATCGGCGCCCCGCTCTGGGTCAGCGGCGACGAGCCGGACTGTCCCAAGTGTGGTCGCCGGATGAGCTGGTACGACATCGTCGCCTCCGCCCTGCACGGGGTGCACGAACCGGCGATGATCGCCCGCGTCATCCTCGGCGACCGCAAGTACGTCAACACCGAGGTGCCGGACGCGATCCCCGGCGTGTACTGCTCCGACTGCCGCAGTCCCATCGAGGGGTTGCGCAGCTTCAAGTGCCACAACTGGGCGTACACCTTCGAGTCGTTGGAGGAGGTCGTCGAGCGAATGACCGGCGGACGCGCCCAGCCGGCCCCGCGCCGGCCGGCCGACGCCGCCGAGCCGCCGGCCCCGTGATCCCGCGCTCCTCGCTCCGACCGGAGCGCCCGGGCCAGGTGGCGATGAGTTCGCGCCGACCACCCGGGCCAGGTGGCGGGGAGCGCGCCCCGACCACCCGGGCCAGGTGGCGAGAAGTCCGCCCCGACCACCCGGATCAGGTGGCGAGGATGAGGGTCACGGCGGTGGCGAGGATGAGGAACGGGCCGAAGGGCAGGTGGCTGGACCAACGGACCCGGCGGGCCGCCAGCAGCGCCAGCCCGACCAGCCCGGACAGGGTGACGGCCAGCAGCAGCCCGACCACCAGCACCGCCCAGCCGTACCAGCCGAGCAGCGCGCCGGCTCCGAGCGCCAGCTTGGCGTCGCCGAGCCCGAACCCGCGCCGGCCGAGCAGCAGGGTGGTCCCGGCGAAGCCGGCGCCGAGGGCGAGTCCGGCCATGGTGGCGCGCAGCCAGGGCGCCGGGCCGGGGCCGGCCAGCGCGGCCACGCCGAGCAACGCCGAGACGCCGGCCGCCGCCGGGTAGGTGAGCCGGTCCGGCAGCCGGTGCACCGCGGCGTCGACCAGGGCGAGCGGCACCGCCCAGGCGAGCCACCAGGTCACCGCCAGCCGCACGCCGAGCGGGCCGTCGGCCAGCGCGACCGCCGCCACCGCCGCGACCAGCGCCAACTCGACCGTGCCGGGTGCCGCGCCGACCCGGGCCCGGCACATCGGGCACCGGGCCGCCGGCCCGAGCGCCGGCAGCGGCTGGTCCAGGCCGATCGGCGCGCCGCAGCCGTCGCACCCGGTCCGGTCCGCCGACCCCGGGGGTACGGCGTACCGGGCGACACCCAGCCGCATCGGCGGTACGAGTGTCAGGGCGGCCAGCAGGCGTACCAGCGGACGTCGGGCGTGGGCCCGCTCCGGGGCGGTCCGGAGCCGCGCGGTGGTCACGTCGGCCCGCCGGCACGGTTGCGGACCGTTCCACTCTGGAACACGAAGAGTGATTTCGATCGGGCCGGCGCATGACGGATGGCGCGGAAAACGGCGCTTCCAGGAGCCGGACCGACGGGCCGGCGTTCGGCGATCAACCGGGCCCGACCGACACTAACGCCGACGGACCGGAGCGGACTATAGCTGTCATTTCTGGCCATTCCGCCACCCGGCGAACGCCAGCCGATGCTCCGAGCCACTTGACAGGACGAGCACACTCCCGCCGCCGGCCCCGCCGAGGCCCGAGCATCCGTCGTCATGCGGACAACCATCGGCCACCACCACCAGTCATCACTGAGCGTGTTCGGTTGAATTACCTCTGTTGCATTGGCGAACGTCAGCCTATGCTCGCCCCTTGGGTACGACGCAACCCCGATCAATTGGCGTCGGAGGCCGACCGGAGACATCACGCTTCGAATCAACTGAAGATCCGCACAGGTAAATGCAGCGGTAGCCAGCCGGATCCCGGGTGATCACATCCGGGCGCGCTTCCGCATGCCCGGGGCACGCTTTCGCAACCGCTCCGGGTCGGCACCGAGGAGGGCACGGTGTTGCGAACACGGCGTTCCCGCCGATGGACAATCTGCCTGCTCAGCCTGGCCCTGCTGGTCGCGAACGCGGGCTGCGGCACCGAGCCGGAGGCGGACGTCCGCCCGCTGACCGGGTCCGACGCCGCACCGGCCGGCCATTCCACAGCCGACGAACAGGCGGCCGGTAAAGCGGCGCTCTCGGCCTATTCCGGATACCTGGCAGCGTCCCGGGTGGCGAGCGCGCGAAGCGATCCCGGCCATCCCGAGCTGACCCGTTTCCTGGCGGATCCGCTGCTGACCCGGGTACGGGTGGCAATTCGCGACGCGAAGGAGCACGGTGCGATCCGTACCGGGCGGCTCGTGTCCGATCCCGCGGTCGTATCGGTCGACCTGGCCGCCGACCCGCCGAGCGTGGAGATCCAGGACTGCCTGGACGCCACCGGCTACCAACTCGTCTACGCCAAGGATCACCGGGTGGTGCCCGGTACGCGCGGCGGACGTTACCTGGCGACGGCCACCGCGACCCGCTATCCGGACGGCCGGTGGCTGATCAACGCCGGTGCCGCACATCGGGACCAGCCGTGCTGATCTGGGGAGACAGGGGCGCCCCGGCCCACCCGACCCGGGCCGGGGCGGCCCGCCGGCTGCTGCTCGCCGCCGGCCTGGCGCTGCTGCTCGCGCTGGCCGGTGCCCCCGCCCGAGGTGCCGGCCCCGGCGGTGAGTGCACGCCGGAGCAGTACGACTGCAACGTCTGGGACGACGACCCGCCCGTACCGGGTAGCGGCAACAACGGCGGGAGCGGGAACAACGGCGGGGGCGGGAACAACGATGGCGCCGCCCCGAAGTGCCAGTGGAACGGCCGTACGCTCCCCTGCTACGACGAATACCTGGGCTGGTTCAACAACGGCGACGGCTGCTACTACAAGCTGGAGGAGCCGCAGCCGGACGCGCCGGACGGCAAGCAGTGGTACCTGCGGACATGCAACGGCGGGGACTTGGGTGCCCAGACCGAGGTCCTGCTGGACGGCCCGCCACCCGGATACGGCGCGCCGCCCGACCCGGAGGAGCTGGCCCGCCGCGCGCTCGCCTCGATCACGCTGCTGCCGCCCCGGATCGCGGTCGCGCCCCGGCGGAGCAACGGGCCGGGCCTGGTCGGCCTGCCCGTCTGGATGTGGGCCAGCCCGGGAGCCTCCTACTTCGGACCGTTGCGGGCGTCCGCCTCGGACCGGGGGTTGACGGTCCGGATCACCGCCCGGGTGACCCGGATCGTCTGGACCATGGACGACGGTACGGAGATCACCTGCACCGGGCCCGGCACCCCGTACGACGCGAAGGGCCGGCGGGCCGGACAGACCTCCCCGGACTGCGGCTACGACCGCGGCTACGCCCGGGCCGACACCTACCAGGTCAGCGCCACCACGTACTGGAACGTGCACTGGCGGGGCGGGGGCCAGAGCGGCGACATCGCGCAGAGCCGGGTCAGCGGCACGATCCCGGTGCAGATCAACGAGCTTCAGGTGGTGACACGGTGAGCGCGAGGAGTGAGCCGGGTTTGCGAGCCCCGCAGTCGCGAACGAAGACCAGCCCGGTGAGCGCGAGGAGTGAGCCGGGTCTGCGAGCCCCGCAGTCGCGAACGAAGACCAGCCCGGTGAGCGCGAGGAGTGAGCCGGGTTTGCGAGCCCCACAGTCGCGAACGGAGGTGGCGCGGTGAGTGTGGCGACCCGAAACGGGACGGTGGTGGACGTGGACGCGCCGGTGGCGCCGCCCAGGGTGGTGCGGCAGCGGCGGGTACGCCCCGGGCTGCTCGGCCTGGCGGTGCTGCTGATCGCCCTCGGCGGGCTGGGTGCGGCCTTCGCGGTCACCTCGGTCCGGTCCACCGGCAGCTACCTGGCGGTGGCCCGCCCGGTCGAGGTGGGCCAGCAGCTCAGCGCCGACGACCTGGTCACGGTACGGGTCTCCGGCGGCCAGGGGCTCCAGCCGGTGCCGAGCCGGCGACTGAAGGAGGTGCTGGACCTGCGGGCGGCGGTGCGGCTGGTTCCGGGCACCCTGCTGAGCACGTCCCAGCTCACCGACGCCCCCCTGCTCGGCCCCGGGCAGCAGCAGATCTCGCTCGGGCTCAAGCCGAGCCAGGTGCCGGCCCGTACGCTCCACCCCGGCGACAAGGTCCTGCTGATCAGCACCCCGGACAGCCGCGCGAGCGCCGAGGGCGGGGCGCGCGGCGGGGGCACCCGGTTCCAGGCCACGGTGATCGACACCGCCACCCCGGAAAACAACGACGTTGTCGTCTACCTGGCCCTGGCCGTACGGGACGTGCCGGCGGTGGTGGTGCTGGCGGCGGACGACCGGATCGCGCTCGTGCTCACCGAGGCGGCCTGATGGCGGTCATCGCCCTGGTCTCGGCGAAGGGCTCGCCCGGCGTCACCACCTCCGCGTTGGCCGCCGCGCTGAGCTGGCACCGGCGCCTGGTGCTGGCCGAGTGCGACCCGGCGGGCGGCTCGATCATGGCGGGCTACCTCGGCGGGGCGCTGGACGGTCCCCGGGGCATCGGCGAGCTGGCCGTCGGGGAGCTGCGCGACGGCAATCTGGACAGCGCGTTCTGGTCGCAGCTCGTCGACCTGGACGCGCCGAGGCGGGAGCGGCTGCTGCTGCCGGGCGTCGTCGACCCGGCTCAGGCCGGCAGCGTGACGCCGCTCTGGCAGCGGTTCGCCGACTTCTTCACCGGCCTGGAGAAGGGTGTCCCCCCGTACGACGTGCTGGCCGACTGCGGCCGGCTCCAGGTGGCCGCTCCACCGTGGCCGGTGCTGCGGGCCGCCGCGGTGGTGCTGCTGGTGACCCGCGCCCACCTGCCCGACCTGTCCGCCACCCGGTCGGCGGTCCGGGCCATCGAACGGGACTTCACCGAGCACCGGGTGCCGCCGGGCACCCTGCGGCTGCTGGTGGTCGGCGAGGGGCACGGCACCAGCGAGATCAGCAGGGCGCTGCGGCTGCCGGTGATCGCGCGGCTGCCGCACGACCCGCGTACCGCGGCGGTGCTCAGCTTCGGCGGCACCGTACGCTCCGGCCGGCCGCTGATGCGCGCGGCCGGCGGCCTGGAGGTGCCGATCCGGGCGCTGCTGGAACGACGGCAGGCCCGGCTGGCCTGGCCGGGCGCGGCACAGCCGCCGGCGGTGACCGCGCCGACCGCGCCGGGGGTGTCCGGTGCGGTTTGAGCCGGTCTCCCACGACCCGCGCGGGCAGCAGCCCGGCGCCACCTCGACCGTGCCGCCGTTGGCCCCGCCGAACGGGCACCGCAACCCGGCGGGTCCGCCCGTGCTGCCTCCCGCGCCGACGGTGCTCCCGCCGCGCGCCCGGGTGGACTTCGCTGTGGTCCGCGAGCTGCGCCGGGAGCTGAGCGAACGGCTCACGCTCTGGCAGCGCGGCCGGGAGTTCGACGCGGACGCCGAGGAGGTGGAGCGGGCGCGGCTGGCCGTCGCGGTGGTCTCGGCGTACGCCGACTCGGTGCGCCGGGCCGGCACACCGATGGCCGCCGACGAGGAACGGCTGCTGCTCGACCAGGTGACCGCCGAGCTGGTGGGGCTGGGTCGGCTCCAGACGCTGCTGGTCGACGAGACCATCGAGGAGGTGCACATCCTCGGCTGCGACCAGGTACGCATCACGCGGCACGGCGGCGGGGTGGACTGGGCGGAGCCGATCGCCGACAGCGACGACGAGCTGGTGGAGATCCTCCAGGCGGCGGCTCGCCGGGCGGGGGCCACCGAACGTTCGCTGTCCACCTCGAAGCCGACGCTCGACCTGCAACTGCCCGACGGTAGCCGCCTCGCCGCGGTGTTCCTGGTCAGCCACCGCCCGTACGCGGTGATCCGTAAGCACAACACCCTCGCGGTGAGCCTGGAGGACATCGCCGGTGGCCGGCCCGACCTGGACGAGATGCTCGACCCGCTGCTGCGCGACTTCCTGCGCGCATCCCTGCGGGCCGGGCTGAACATCATGGTCGCCGGGCTGGCCGGGGCCGGCAAGACCACGGTCATCCGGGCCCTGATGGACGAGATCCCGGCCGACGAGCCGTACGTGCTGCTGGAGGAGAGTCGCGAGCTGCTGCCGGCCCGCCAGGGGCACAAGCACCGGGCGGTGATGAGTTTCGAGTCGCGGGAGGGGCACGGCGAGCGCGGGCTGGACGGCCGCCCGGCCGGCGAGGTGAGCATTGCCGACCTGATCCCGGTCGCGCTGCGGATGGGCGTGCTGCGGATCATCGTCGGCGAGGTCCGGTCCCGCGAGATCGTGCCGATGCTCCAGGCGATGACGACCAGTCGTGGGTCGATGTGCACCATTCACGCGCGTACCCCGGCGGGGGTGAGCGAACGGATCATCGAGCTGGCGCTCTCGCACGGCCGGGAGATGACGGTCGACCAGGCCCGCCGGATGGCGGGCAACGCGCTCGACCTGATCGTCTACGTCACCGTCGAGGACGAGACCGCGATCGGCGGTCGCAAGCACCGCTTCGTCTCCCACGTCGAGGAGGTGATCGGGGTCGGCGAGGGCAACCGGATCACCACCACGACGGTCTTCGGGCCGGGGCCGGACGGCCGGGCGGTCCCCCGGCACCTGCCCGAGCGGATCCGCGACCAGCTCCTGCGGGTCGGCTACGACGCCCGGCTGCTGACCCGGTTCATCGAGGCCGGCGCCGGGGCCTGGCGCCGGCCCCGGAACACCCGGCTCGGACGGCGGTGACCCCATGTCGATGATCGAGCTGATCGCACTCTTCTCCGGCGCGGCCTTCGTGGCCGGGCTGGTGCTGGTCGTGGTCGCGCTGGTCGGCACCCGCCGGCCCGCCGGACCCGGGCCGGGCGCGCGACCCGGGGTACGCCGGCTCTGGACCGGCTCCGGCGCGGGCCGGCGGGAGCAGCGCAGATATCAGGTGCTGCTCGGCGCGGCGGTGGTGGCCGGCGCGCTGGCCTTCCTGCTGACCGGGCTGCCGGTGGTCGGGCTGCTGGTGGCGCTGGCTGTGCCCGGGGTGCCGTGGCTGTTCGGGGTCGGCCAGGCCGAGCAGCGGGCCATCGCCCGGGTCGAGGCGGTCGGCGAGTGGACCCGCCGGCTGAAGGACATCTGCGGTACCGGCCAGGGTCTGCAACAGGCGATCATCGGCACCATCGCCACCGCGCCGGAGGAGATCCAGGAGGAGGTACGCACCCTCGCCGCCCGGCTCCAGGCCGGCTGGCTGGCGCGGTCGGCCCTGCTCGCCTTCGCCGACGAGATCGGCGATCCGGTCTGCGACCAGGTGGTGGCCGCGCTGATCCTGCACCTGACCGACCGGGGTGAGCGGCTCGGCGACGTGCTCGGCTCGATCGCCTCGGCCGCGTCCGCCGAGGTGGCCACCCGCCGGGAGATCGAGGCGAAGCGTACGCAGCCCCGGTTCGCGGTCCGCTTCCTCACCGGGATGACCCTGGCCGCCCTGGCGTACGGGCTGGTCAACACCGAGTACATCCAGCCGTACCGGACGCCGTTCGGCCAGCTGGTGATGGCGGTGCTCGGGGCCGCGTTCATCGGGCTGCTGGTCTGGGTGCGCTCGATGAGCCAGCCGCCCCGGCCGGCGCGCTTCCTGCCGGCCCCCGACCCGAACGAGGTGATCGCGTGATCGTCAACTGGCAGCTCGCGATCGCGGTGCTGGGCGGGGCGGTCGTCGGCCTCGGCCTGTTCCTGGTGGTACGCGAGGCGCTGCCGGCCACCCCGGCGCTCGGCCCGGCGCTGCGCCGGCTGCACCAGCCGCCCGGTCAGGCGGTGGCGGGCCGGGGCGGGCCGGACTGGCTGGGCGGCTTCTCCCGCTGGCTGCGCCCGCCGCACCGGCAGCTCGCCCTGCTCGACCGGACCCCGGAGCAGTACGCCCTGTCGGTGCTGCTCTCCGCGCTGATCGGGTTCGCCACGCCGGCCCTGGTGTCGGCCGTGCTCTTCCTGGGCGGGGTGTCGCTGCCGGTCGTCGTACCGGTGCTGGGGAGCCTGGGGTTGGCGCTGGTCGCCGGCCTGGTCGCGCACCACGACGTGCTGGCGAAGGCGAACGCCGCGCGGGACGAGTTCCGCCAGGCGGTCTGCACCTACCTGGACCTGGTGGCGTTGCAGCTCTCGGCGGCGCACGGCCCGGTGCAGTCGCTGGAACGCGCGGCGGCGGTCTGCGACGGCTGGGTCTTCGACCGGATCCGCGAGGCGCTGCGGATCGCCCAGCTCCAGATGCACTCGCCCTGGGACGAGCTTCAGGAGCTGGCCGACCGGATCGGCATCCCGGAGTTGGGCGACGTGGGCGCGATCATGCGCGCCTCCGGCAGCGAGGGCGCCCAGGTGCACGAGACGCTGCGCAGCCGCGCCGACTCGCTGCGCGACCAGATCCGTACCGACAACCTGACCCGGGCGGAGGGGGTGACCAGCCGGTTGGACATTCCCGGCTCGCTGCTGGTCTTCGTGCTGCTCGGCTTCGCCGTCTATCCGTTCCTGGCCCGCCTGTGAAGCACCCGCGAGAAGGAGAACCCCGATGCGCCTCTACATCTACCTCTACGCCGCGGTGAGCAGCCGGCTGGCCGAGCTGCGGCGGGACCCCGAGCAGGGCGACAGCCCGGTGCCGACCGCGGTGATCATCTTCGGCCTGGTCGCCGTCGCCATGGCGGTCACCGGGCTCGCGCTGGCCAAGGCCAAGGACTGGATGGACGCCATTCCGGGCAACACGGCACCGAAGGCACCGTGATGCCCCGCCCCACCCGTACGGACCGGAGCCGGCCGGCAGCCGCCGACCGGGTCGCCGGTCTGCGCGGCCCGGGGCGGATCACGGCGGCCGTCCGTGGCCGGCTCGCCGAGGGTGGGGCGGAGCGGGGGGCCAACCCGGTCGAGCTGGCGGTGGTGATGCCGGCCATCCTGGTGCTGCTCTTCGGCTCGATCCAGCTCGCTGTCTGGTTCGTCGCCCGGTCGACCGCCCTCAACGCGGCGCAGAGCGGGGTCAACGCCCAGCGCGCGTACCAGGCTCCGCCGGGCGCGGGCCGGGACCGGGCCACCAGCTTCCTGCGTGCCGCCGGTGACTGGCTCGTCGACTGGCCGGCCCCCACCTGCACGACCAACGCCACCGCCACCGAGGTCACCTGCACGGTCACCGGCCGCAGCCTGTCGGTGATCCCGGGGGTCCACTTCCCGGTCCGGCAGACCGCGCACGGGCCGGTCGAACGCTGGACGGCGGGGTGAGTCCGGTGCGCGAACGGGGTTCCGTCTCGATCGAGGTCGCGGTGCTCGCCCCGGCCTTCATCGGGCTGATGGTGCTGGCCGGGGTCGCCGGGCGGACGGCGGTGGCCGCCGAGGCGGTGGAGTCGGCCGCGCATGACGCCGCCCGGGCCGCCTCGATCGCCCGGGACGCGCGTGCCGGCCGGGCCGCGGCCACCGACGCGGCTCAGCGCCAGCTCGACTGGTCGGGGCTGAACTGCGTCGCCCCGCCGGCACTGACCTTCCGTGGGTCGGTACGCGGGACGGCGACCACCTTCGCCAAGGCGTACGGCAGCGCGCCCGGGGTGCCGGCGACCGTCACGGTCACGGTGACCTGCACGGTCTCCTTCGCCGATCTGAGGGCACCGGGGCTGCCCGGAGTGCCGGGCAGCAGGAGGATCTCGGCGAGCTTCACGTCTCCGCTGGACAGTTACCGGAGCCGAGGATGACCGGTTGGCGTACGCCGGAAAGCGGCCGGGTGAGTCTCTTCCTCGCCGTGGCGATGACCGGCGTGCTCGCCATCATCGGCCTGGCGTACGACGGTGCCGGGCAGTTGCGGTCGTTGCAGCGCGCCGACAATCTCGCCGCCGAGGCGGCCCGCAGTGGTGGCCAGGTCATCGACCGGGCCCGGGCCATCGAGGGTGGCCCGAAGGAGATCGACGAGGCGGGTGCCCGGGTCGCGGTCGCGGACTACCTGCGCGCCGCCGGCGGGGTCAGCGGCCACCAGGTGAGCTTCCCGGTGGTCGGCGGCGAGAAGCAGATCCGGGTACGGGTGCGCGTCACCTACCGCCGGGACCTGCTCGGCCTCTTCGGCTTCAAGAACTCCGTCACCGTCACCGGTGAGGCCACCGCACGGGCGCTCACCGGGGCACCGTAGGAAGGGAAGGCAGCCATGGCCGCACCCCGAAGCTCCGCCGTCCGGCGGACCGGCCAGGTCCTCACCGGGTTCGGCGCCCTCGTCGTGCTCTGCGCGGTGCTGGCCGGCGGGCCGATCGCCCTCCTCGCTTTCGCCGGCAATCCCCTCCCCGACCATCTGCCCACCCTTGCCGAGCTGGGTACGGCGCTGACCAGCCGGGACGACGGGCAACTCTTCCTGCGGGTGCTGGCCGTGGTGGGCTGGTTCGGCTGGGCGACGTTCGCCTTCTCCGTACTGGTGGAACTGCTGGCGGCGGCGCTGCGCCGGCCGGCCCCCCGGCTGCCCGGGATGAGCCGGCAGCAGCGGGCGGCGGCCGCGTTGGTCGGCTCGGTGGCGCTGATCCTGGCGGCGAGCCCGGCCGCGGCGAGCGCCGCCACCCTGGCCGCACCACACCCGGCCGCCGCCCCTGCGGTCGGTGCCACGGCGGTCGGTTCGACCGTGGTCGCCGCCCCGGCGGTACGGGTCGCCGCGTCGCCGGTCCAAGCCGGATCGGTCCCGCTCCAGGCCGAACCCGTCTCGGCGGTGGCCGACCCGGCCGTGTACCGGGTGGCGAAGGGCGACTATCTCGGCGAGGTGGCCGAGCGTTACCTGGACGACTTCGAGCGCTATCGGGAGGTGGCCCGGTTGAACCGGCTCGCCGACCCGGATCGGATCCGCCCGGGCCAGCTACTCAAACTGCCTGAGGGGGCGGTGGACGACGGGGCGCGCCGGCACGCCACCGGGCGACTGGTCGGCACGCCGCCGGCCCATCCGGTGCCCGCTCCGCGCACGCCGGCTACCCGCCCCGCCGTGCCCGGCGGCGCAGGCACGACAACACCTGGCGTGACGGCACCCGACACGACGGCTCCGGGCAAGACGACGCCAGGCGCGACAACACCGGGCACGACGGGCATCGCGGCACCGGGCCGAGGGGTCGAGGCGATGGGTCCGGCGCCCACGGTGAAGCCGTCCCTGCGGTCTCCTTCGCCGAGGCCGCCCTCGCAGGCTTCCACGCCGAGGCCGTCCGCACAGACGACCACGCCGATGCCGTCGTCGCAGGTGACCGGCGCTCCAAGGCCGGCCGCAGTGGTGGAACCGGCTGGGCAGCCACCGGCGCTGGCGGCCGGCGCGTCCCGGCCCACCGTCGAGGACCGGATCAACCGGCCACTGGCGATCTCGGCGGTGCTGGCCGTGGCGAGCATCGTCGGCGCCCAGATAGGTGCCGTCCTCGGCCTCCGCCGACGCCCAACCCCCGAGGCGCTACCGACCGGTCGCCACCGCAAACCCTGATCACTGCCGACCTCGGCCCCTCCAGGGGCCACTTCCTACCAACATCTCGGGAGGGGAACTCAGGGGAGGCGGGCTTCGAGGCGGCCGTTGACCACCCGGCTCGGCAGGATCACCTGATCGTTGGCGGCGGGGCCGTGCACCACCTCGCCGCCGTTGAGGCGGAACGTGCTGCCGTGCCACGGGCACACCACGCAGTCGTGGCCGTCGACCTGCTGCACCTGGCCCTCGCCGAGCGGGCCGCTCTGGTGGGGGCAGCGCTCCAGCATCACGGTGACGTCGTCGCCGTGCCGGTAGAGGATCACCGACACGTCGTCGATCTCCCGGGTGACGAGTTGCCGCTGCGGCAGCGTGGACATGTCCCCCAGCGGGTGCCAGCCCTCACTCATCCGGTGCATCTCGGAGATGCTCTGGCTGACCTGCGCCCCCTGCTTGTACGCGAGGTGCCCGCCCAGGTACGCCCCGCCGCTGGCCGCCGAGAGCCCGAGGTACGCCAGCGCCCGGCCCGTCCCGTGCCGGCCGTTGCGCCGGGCGATCAGCGAGCCGGTGTAGCAGGCCAGACCGATCACGTTCGCGGTGGCGTGCACCAGACCGACCCGGCGCTGGTCGCGGGAGAGGGCCGCCCAGTCGTTGAGCCCGGCGACGGCGGCCGGCAGGGCGCTCAGCGTGCCGATCCTGATCAGGGTGGTCGCGGCCCGGCGTTGACCGGGCATCAGGTCCAGCACCGCGGCGCTGATCCAGGCACCGACGGGCACCTGCACCATCGCCGGGTGCAGTGGGTGCCCCAACCAGACGCCGTGCAGGAAGTCCCGGACCCGCTGGCCGCGCAGGGTGCCCTGGACGGCCCGCTGGAGCCGGTCGCCGATCCGGTCGAGCCGGGATGCCTGTTCGAGGTTGTTCACAAATCCGCGCACGGTGTCCGACTTCCCGGCAGGCAAGGGGTCAAACCGGGCGGCCCCCACGAATCACCCCATCGGGTGGCTCGGCCCCTGCTGGTGTCAGCCGCCGGTGGGGTCATGGCCAGTCAGCGGGCGCGGGCCCAGGACAGGAAGCGGTCGGTCAGATCCGCCGGTGCGCCGTGCCCGTTGAGCTGCGACAACTGCGCGCCGGCCTCGGCCATCAGGGTGCTCAGGTAGACCAGCAGCGCGGTCCGGTCGGCCCGGTACTCGACCAGCAGGGCGAGCCGGGCCGGTTGGCAGGGCCATTCCGCGCCGCAGCGCCGGCACCGCCACAGTGGACGCATCGGCAGGTGCGGCCGGGACGCCCGGCTCATCGCGCGCCGCCGTTCCGCCGCCATCCGCCGGCCCGCCACCGCTGCGCCGGCGTGAGGTTGCCCGCGCGCCCCGGCTCGTCGGTGGGGAAGACGTCCGTCGGTTGGCTCGCCCACGTCGGCTGCTCGTTCTTGACGATCCACTGCCGGGGTACGCGGAGCCCCGCCTCGGGCCGCTGCCGGGGTACGCGGAGCGCCGCCTCGGGTCGCTGCCGCCAGAACCGGATACGCATGTCTCTCCCTCCGTCACCGATGGATGGGCCGCCCCGACGTCGTTGGCGGGGCGGCCCGCGCTGGACGCTGACCGCCGGGCTCCTTCGCCTCCACCGGCCGCGCCGTCCTACGCGACACGCTGCCGAGGGTGGCCGGACAGGTACACCGCGTAGCGATATGGTCGGCAGATATTCGAGACGTCCAATGGGGAGGGACCGTGAACGACGCGCTACGGGTGGCGCTCGACGAGACCGGGTACACCACCGAGTCGCTTGCCGAACGGGTGGGCGTGGACCCGAAGACGGTGGGCCGCTGGCTGAGCGAGAATCGCATCCCGCATGCCCGGCATCGGGTGGCGGCGGCCGAGGCGCTCGGCCGGGACGTGGGGGACATCTGGCCCGACACTTCGAGACGTCGTGACCCGGTCTGGTTCCGTCCCTGGCAGGAGATCGAGCGCGAGGCGGTGGCGCTGCGTTCTTATCAGTCCGTGGTGCTGCCGGGCCTGTTGCAGACCGAGGCGTATGCCCGGGCGGTGCTCACCGGGGCCGGCATGCTCCCCCGGGCCGACATCGAGCGGCACGTCACGACCCGGCTCACCCGCCAGGGTGTGCTGCGGCGCGACGACCCGCCCCAGTTCACCGCCGTGATCGACGAGGGGATCCTCCGCCGGCCCGTCGGCGGCCGGGAGACCATGCGCGAGCAGTTGCTCTCCCTGGTGGCCGCCTGCGCGGAGCCGCATGTCCGGGTGCACGTCGTGCCGTCCCCGGTCGGCGCCTACGCCGGGCTGAACGGCCCGTTCGTGCTCGCCACCTGCCCGGATCATCGGATCGCCGGCTACCTCGACAACCAGCTTGAGGGACAAGTGGTTAGCGATGTCGATGACCTGGCGGCGATAATGGCCGCCTGGGAGAACGTGCGCGGCGAGGCGCTCTCCCACTGGCAGTCGGTCGATCTAATCAGGGAAGTGGCGGAGACATGGAGCTGACGGACGCCCGGTGGCGCAAGAGCAGCCGCAGCAGCGGCAACGGTGGCGACTGTGTCGAGGTCGCCGACAACCTCCCCGGCCTGGTCGCCGTCCGCGACTCCAAGGACCCGACCGGCCCCACCCTCACCTTCACCCCCGCCGCCTGGCGCACCTTCCTCACCCAACCGCCCACCCGCGCCTGACCCGACCTTCAGCGGCCCACCGGAGCGCGGGCCACGGCGCGCGATCCGGCAGAGCGGCCACACGTCACGAGAGGCACAGGGGCATGGACCTGACCCGCGCCCGATGGCGCAAGAGCAGCCGCAGCAGCGGCAACGGCGGCAACTGCGTCGAGGTCGCCGACAACCTCCCCGGCCTGGTCGCCGTCCGCGACTCCAAGGACCCGACCGGCCCCACCCTCACCTTCACCCCCACCGCCTGGCGCACCTTCCTCACCCAACCACCCACCCGCACCTGACCCGGGCCGCGCGGCACCGCGCCGATCCCCTGGCGCGGTGCCGCCGCCGAGGGCATGCTGACCCGATGGGGGTACGCGTCGAGCACGCCGGGCCGGTGACCACGGTGATCATGGATCGGCCGGAGGCCCGCAACGCCGTCGACGGCCCGACCGCTCGGGCCCTGGCGGACGCGTTCCGCGCGTTCGAGGCCGACCCGGACGCGGCGGTCGCCGTGCTCTGGGGTGCTGGCGGCACGTTCTGCTCGGGAGCCGACCTCAAGGCCATCGGTACGCCCCGAGGCAACCGGGTCGAACCGGAGGGCGACGGCCCGATGGGGCCGACCCGGATGCGCCTGTCCAAGCCGGTGCTCGCCGCGATCTCCGGGTACGCCGTGGCCGGCGGCCTCGAACTGGCGCTCTGGTGTGACCTGCGGATCGCCGAGTCGGACGCGACGCTCGGGGTGTTCTGCCGGCGCTGGGGCGTACCACTGATCGACGGCGGGACGGTCCGGCTGCCGCGACTGATCGGCGAGAGCCGGGCCATGGACCTGATCCTCACCGGCCGGCCGGTGCCCGCCGATGAGGCGTACGCGATGGGCCTGGTCAACCGGCTGGTCGAGCCGGGTACGGCCCGGGCGGAGGCCGAGCGGCTGGCCGCCGAGATCGCCCGGCACCCGCGGACCTGCCTGCGCAATGACCGGGCGGCGCTGCTCTCGGGCGTCGGCCTGCCCGAGCCGGAGGCGATGGCCACCGAGCTGGCCTTCGGCATGGAGTCCCTGATCACCGACGGGGTGAAGGGAGCCAACCGGTTCACCGCCGGCGCGGGCCGGCACGGCACCGCGCCCGAGTGACGGCGCGAGGCGGGGAAGGGCCGGCCGTCAACCAGTGATCTTCGCCAGCGCGCGCAGCCCGGCGACCACGTCGGCGCCGGTGACGGGGTTGTCGGGGTCGGAGAGCGTCTGCATGATCACGCCGGACATCAGCGCGAGCTGGACCATGCCGAGCGTGCGTACGGACCGTTCCGACACCTCGGTCTCGGGGACGCTCTCCAGGATCGCCGCCGTGCCGCTGCGTCCCTGCCGCATGCCCTCGGTGAGCTGAGGCAGCAGGTCGGGCTGCCGCTGCGCCCGCAGGAACAGGTCGACGGAGACGAGCCACATCTTCGGGTGGGTACGAGCCTGCGCGAGGAGTTCGTCCCACATCCGCTCGTACGCCTCGGCGGGGTTCGTGTCGGGCTCGTCGGCGGGGACGAGCGCACGCCCGGCGACGTCACCCCACTCGTCGAGGATCGAGAACAGGGCCTGGAACAGCAGGTTCTCCCGCGAACCGAAGTGGTAGCCGATCGCGGCCATGCTGACCCCCGCCGTGGTGGCGATGTCGCGCACGGTGGTGCGGTCGAAGCCCTTGTCGAGCAGGCAGGTCCTGGCCCCGGCGAGGAGCGCTTCGCGGTTTCCCATGGTCGGCATGGTAGCAACCCGTTGAGCAAGTGTCTCAGGCGATCGCCTTAGGCAATCGTCTTGCGCGATCGCCCAAATCTGATCTACGGTTCCCGGCACGACCACTTCCGGTCCCCGTCCACCGACAGGAGAGCCACCATGGACACCCCCGGCCGATTTCGGAAGCGCACCCTCGGGTGCCTTGCCGCCGCCGCGCTGGCCGCCACCGCGATCGGCGTCGTCCCGCCGGCCGTCGCCGCACCCGGCGACCCCGCCGTCGTCACCACGGACAAGGGCGCGGTCCGCGGCACCGTCCACGGTGGCCTCCGCTCGTTCCAGGGCATCCCGTACGCCGCTCCGCCCGGCCGCTGGACCTCACCCGAGCCCACCGCACCCTGGTCCGGCGTACGCGACGCCACCCGCCCGGGCCCGGCCTGCGCGCAGCCGGTCGGCCTGCCCATCGGCGTGCCCAGCGAGGCGGAGGACTGCCTGTATCTGAACGTCACCACGCCCGGCCGCAAGGGCGACGACCTGCCAGTGATCGTCTGGATCCACGGCGGCAGCATGATGTTCGGCACCGGCGACATGTACGGGCCGGACCGCCTCGCCGCCAACGCGGTCGTGGTGTCGATGAACTACCGCCTCGGCGTCATGGCCTTCCTCACCCACCCGTCGCTCGACGGCGGCTCGGCGTACGGCTCGGGCAGCTTGGCCCTCGAAGACCAGCAGGCCGCGCTGCGCTGGGTGCGGGCCAACATCGCCCGGTTCGGCGGCGACGCCGACAACGTCACGATCATGGGCCAGTCCGGCGGCGGGTACGCGGTCTGCGACCACCTCGCCTCACCGATGTCGGCGGGCCTGTTCGACCGCGCGATCATCCAGAGCGCGCCCTGCGCCACCGGCGGCGCCCGCACCCGCGCCGAGGCGGAGGCCGACAGTGCCGGCGTGATCAAGGCCGTCGGCTGCGACGACGCCGCCGACGTGGCCGCCTGCCTGCGGTCGTCCGAGACCACCGTCGCCGACCTGCTGGCCGCGTACGGGCCGTGGGGCGAGCCGCGCCCGGTGTCCGGCACGCCGCTGCTGCCGCTGAGCCCGGCCGAGGCGTTCCGCACCGGCCGGTTCCACCGCGTCCCCGTGCTCGTCGGCGTGAACCACGACGAGGAGAACGGCCGGTACGCCGGGCTGGAACTCAACTCGGGTGGGACGCCGATCCCGGCGGAGGGCTACGAGCCGGCGGTCCGCGAGGAGTACGGCACCGACGCCGACGCGATCCTGGCCCACTATCCCCTGTCCGGCCACGACAACTCCGCCGGGCTGGCCCTGTCGACCATCGGAACCGACCGGAACTGGGCGACGCCGACCTACGACACCGCGAAACTGCTGTCGAGGTGGACGAGGACGTACATGTTCGAGTTCGCCGAGGAGCAGACGCCGTGGTACGTGGGCTACGGCGAGCCGAGCTTCCCGTGGCGGGCGCAGCACATGGCCGAGCTGGCGTACCTGTTCGACATGGATCTCTTCGTGCCGCGGACGCGGCAGCAGGACCGGCTCGCCGATCGGATGATCGGCGGGTGGACCCGGTTCGCGGAGGACGGCGACCCGAACGGCGGCGGGGACGGCGGCTGGCAGCGGTTCACCGAGCGACGCCCGCACGTGCAGTCGCTGACCTCCGGGCGCTGGCAGTCGACTGAGTTCATCCGCGACCACCAGTACGCGTTCTGGTCCAGCCTGAGCTGACCCGACATCTCACGCGGAGGCCCCGGCGCATGCGCGCCGGGGCCTCCGGCGGTTACCGCGTAACTACTCACGCAGGTTGCGCAGCGCGTCCTCGATCGCTCGGTGGAAGGTCGGGTACGCATAGATCATGTGCCGGAGCTGGCTGACGGGGACCGCCGCGTGCACCGCCACCACCAGCCCGGACAGCACCTCGCCACCGGCCGGGCCGACCGAGGTCGCACCGATCAGGACGCCCTGGTCGGCGTCGGCGACCAGCTTGACGAAGCCCGCGTTGCCGGCCTTGTGGATCCAGCCCCGGGCGGAGGCGGTCAGGTCCGCGTACCCGACCTGGACGTTGACGCCGCGCTCGCGGGCCTGCTGCTCGGTGAGGCCGACCGCGCCCACCTCGGGGTCGGTGAAGGTGACCCGGGGCAATGCCCGGTAGTCGGCGTGCGGGACGCTGCCCGGCGCGGCGGTCGACCCGCCGGCGCTCATCGCCCCGCCGACCGCGCTGACCACCCCGGCCGCGCCACCGACCACACTGGCGGTGCCGCTGGCGTCCGGGCCGCCCCTGGTCCGTCGCATGTGGTCGAGCACGTCGGCGACGACGATCGCCGCCTGGTACATGGCGATGTGGGTGAACGCGCCCTCGCCGGTCAGGTCGCCGACCGCCCAGATCCCCTCGGTGACGTGCATCCGCCCGTCAACCGGCAGGTAGCGCTGGGCGGCGTCCACGCCGACGGTGTCCAGCCCCAACTCTTCCAGGTGCGCCTTGCGACCGGTCACCACCAGCAGTTTCTCGCCGGTGAACGTGCTGCCGTCCGCCTGCACCGTGAACGTGGTGCCGTCGTGGCTGACCCGCCGCGCCCGTACCCCGGTCTCGATCCGTACCCCGTCGGCGCGCAGCGCCGTGGCGGCCGCCTCGGACGCCTCCGGCTCCTCGATGGCGAGCACCCGGTCGGCCGCCTCGATCACGGTCACCCGTACGCCGAACCGGGCGAAGACCTGCGCCAGCTCCAGCCCGATCGCGCCCCCACCCAGCACCAGCAGCGACTCCGGCAGTTCCTCGACCTCGATGGCCTGATGGTTGGTCCAGTACGGGGTGTCGGCCAGACCGTCGATCGGCGGGATCGAGGGGCGGGTGCCGGTGCCCAGCACGATCCCGTACCGGGCCTGGAAGACCTGGTCGCCGACGCGTACCCGGTCCGGGCCGTCTAGCCGGCCACTGCCCCGGACGAACCGGCCGCCCTTGCCGGTGAACCGCTCGACCGCCACCCGGTCGTCCCAGGTGTCGGTGGCCTCCTCACGGATGCGTTTGGCCACCGGCGCCCAGTCCGGCCGGACCTGCGCGGAACCGGCCAGGTCATTGACCCGGTGCGCCTCGGCCAGGGCGTTCGCCGCCCGGATCATCATCTTGCTCGGCACACAGCCCCAGTAGGGGCACTCGCCGCCGACCAGCTCCCGCTCGATCCCGACGACCGTGAGGCCAGCCTCGGCGAGCCGCCCGGCCACCTCCTCGCCGCCGACGCCGAGCCCGACCACGACCACGTCCACCAGTTCCGGCTCCGCCATCCCGCCAGCATTCCGCACCCCGGCGTACGTCGCGACCCGGCCGCGCCGGAATTCCCGCGCCGGCCCCCGGACCGACCACCTACCGTGGCCGGGTGCACGCGCGCTTCGCCCCGGTCCGGGACTGCTTCCACGACCTGTTCGCCGCCGGCCGGGAGACCGGCGCGGCCCTGACCATCCGGTACGACGGTGAGCCGGTGGTCGACCTGGTCGGCGGGACCCGCTCGGCGGTCGCGCCCGGCGCGGTCGTACCGGCGGCAGCGGCCACCGACCCGTGGCGACCGGACACCCTCGTCAACGTCTATTCGGTCGGCAAGCCGGTGGCCGCGCTCTGCCTGCTCATGCTCGTCGACCGGGGGCGGGTCGACCTCGACGCGCCGGTCTCCGCGTACTGGCCGGAGTTCCGCACCCCGGCCACCGTGCGGCAGGTGCTCAGCCACACCGCGGGGCTGCCGGCGTTTCCGGTGCCCCGGCCCGCCGAGGCGGTCGCCGACTGGACGCTGCTCTGCGCCGACCTGGCCACCGCCGCGCCCGAGTGGACGCCGGGCAGCGTCGCGGGCGAGCACGCCTGGACGTACGGGCACCTGGTGGGCGAGCTGGTCCGCCGGGTGGACGGGCGGCCGGTGGGGCGGTTCCTGGCCGAGGAGATCGCCGGGCCGTGGCGCCTCGACCTGGGCTTCGGCCTCGGCCCGGCCGACCAGCGGCGCTGCGCCGACCTGTCGTACGCCGATCCCGACTGGCCGACCCGGATGCTGGGCGAGCCGGGGTCGCTGCGGGCCCGGGCACTCGGCAACCCGGCCGGCGGCCTGGACCTGGCCGTGGTGAACAGCCCACTCTGGCGGGGCGCCGAGGTGCCGGCGGTGAACCTGCACGCCACGGCCACCGCCCTGGCCCGCTTTTACGCGGGCCTGCTCGCCGGCGGCACCCTCGACGGGGTACGCCTGCTCGCTCCGGAACTGGTCGCCGAGGCGACCCGGGTGCAGTACGACGGGCCGGACCTGGTGCTGGACCGGCGGGCGTACTGGACGCTGGGCATGCAGTGGGAGCCGGACGGGAGCTGGGGCATGGGCGGGATCGGCGGGAGCAGCGCCTGGGCGGATCCGGAGCGCGGCTACACCCTCGCGTACGTGACGTCCCGCCTGGCCGACCACGATCGGCTGGACGAACTGGTCGATGCCCTGCACTCCTGCCTCTGACGTAAGTTAGGAGGGGGCCCCTATACAACGCCAGGCGTTAATAAGGGGCCCTTCCTTTCGACCGGGCCGGGGACCGCGACCGGCGTGCCGGCCGGGGTGAGCAGGGACCGCGCGGCCACCGCCAGCCGCCGCGGCCCGGGTACGCGGGCCCGCCGCACGAAGACGTCGTAGTCCTGGGCGGCCACCTCGTCCAGGATCCCGCCGTAGAGCGCGTACGCGGTGCGCATGCAGGACTGTGAGGCGGCGGTCAGCAGTGGGATGCCCGGCGCGGCGGCCGCGTAGTGGGCCTGGGCGCGGGTCACCTCGTACTCGACCAGCTCGCGGATCTTCGGGGTGGCGTACCCGGCCGCCCGGGCCGCGAACAGGTCGTCCCGGGTGACGTCGAACCGGGCCAGGTCCTCGTCGGGCAGGTACGTCCGACCCCGGCCCAGGTCCTCGGCCACGTCCCGGATGAAGTTGGTGAGCTGGAACGCCAGGCCGAGCTGGCGGGCCGGCTCCCGGGCGGCGGCCGGGTCGGAACTGCCCAGGATCGGCAGCATCATGGTGCCGATGACGGCGGCCGAGCCCTCCATGTAGTCGAGCAGGTCGGCGTAGGTCGGGTAGGACGCGACCGTCAGGTCCATCGCCATGCTGCGCAGGAACGACGTGAAGTCGGCGTGGTCCAGGTCGAAGACGGCGATGGTGTGCAGCACCGCCGGGAGCAGCGGGTCGTCGACCGGTTCACCGTGCAGCCCGGCGGCGAGGCGGGCGGACCACTCCCGCAGCCGGGCGGCGCGCTCGGCCGGCGGCAACTCCTCGGTCCGGTCGACGATCTCGTCGGCGTAGCGGGTGAATCCGTACAACGCGTGAACATGCCGCCGTTTCCATGCGGGCAGCAAACTTGTCGCGAGATAGTAGGTCCGGCCGTGGCGTCGGTGCAGCTCGCGGCAGCGGTCGTAGGCAGCCGTGAGATCGGTGTCCACCGGGCTTCCCCCCAGATTCGACGCAGCAATCGACGCAATTCGTAACCCTAAGGTACGCTCGCCCCCATTGGCCAACGGCGCGGTCACGCTGAGGCGCTCCGCACCGCGCTGGCCCTGGTGAGGAGGTGGTCCCGTGCGGATCGTGACCGGACGCACGGACCGGGTGGTCGTCGTCGGCGCCGGCCTGGGCGGGTTGGCCTGTGCACTGCACCTGGCCGGCAGCGGCCGGCAGGTGACCGTCCTGGAACGGGAGGCGGCACCGGGCGGGCGGGCCGGCCGGCTCAGCGTCGACGGGTACGAGTTCGACACCGGCCCCACCGTGCTCACCATGCCCGACCTGATCGCCGAGGCGCTCGCCGCGGTCGGCGAGGAGCTGACCGACTGGCTCGACCTGACCCCGCTGGACCCGGCGTACCGGGCGTACTACCCGGACGGGTCGACGCTGGACGTGATCACGGACACCACCCGGATGGCGGCCGAGATCGCCCGGGTCTGCGGCCCCCGCGAGGCCGACGGTTACCTGCGGTTCGTCGACTACGCCCGCGACCTGTGGCGCTGGGAGCGGGCCGACTTCATCGAACGCAACCTGGACGCGCCGACCGACCTGCTCACCGCCAACCTGGTCAAGCTGCTGGCCAACGGGGCGTTCCGGCGACTTCAAACGAAGATCAACCAGTTTTTCCGCGACCCGCGTACCCAGCGGATCTTCTCCTTCCAGGCCATGTACGCCGGCCTCGCGCCACACGACGCGCTGGCCATCTACGCGGTCATCGCGTACCTCGACTCGGTGGCCGGGGTGTCCTTCCCGCGCGGCGGCGTCCACGCGGTCTCCCGGGCGATGGCCGGCGCGGCGGAGAAGCACGGCGTGCAGCTCCGGTACGGCACCACGGTGACCCGGGTGGAGACGGCCAACGGCCGGGCCACCGGCGTGGTGACCGCCGACGGCGAGTTCGTCCCCGCGGACGTCGTGGTGCTCAACCCGGACCTGCCGGTCGCCTACCGGGACCTGCTACCCGCCGGGCGGCAGCGCCGGCTCACCTACTCGCCCTCCTGCGTGGTGCTGCACGTCGGGTCGACGCAGGGCTATTCGCGGATCGCCCACCACAACATCCACTTCGGGCGGTCCTGGCGGGGCACGTTCGACCAGGTGATCCGGCGCGGCGAGCTGATGACAGACCCTTCGCTGCTGGTGACGAACCCGAGCCGGACCGACCCCGCGGTCGCCCCGGCCGGACGGCACACCTACTACGTGCTCGCCCCGGTGCCGAACCTCGACCGGGCGCCGTTGCCCTGGCGGGGCGACCTGACCCGCCACTACGCCGACCAGCTCGTCGAGACGCTTGAGGAGCGGGGCTACGTCGGCTTCGGCGACGGCGTCGAAGTGCTGCGTACGGTCAGCCCGGCCGACTGGGCGGAGCAGGGCATGGCCGCCGGCACCCCGTTCGCCGCCGCACACAGCTTCTGGCAGACCGGGCCGTTCCGCCCGTCGAACCTGCACCGGACGCTCGGCAACGTGGTCTTCGTCGGCTCCGGCACGCAGCCCGGGGTGGGCGTGCCGATGGTGCTGATCAGCGGCAAGCTGGCCGCCTCGCGGATCACCGGGGCCACCCGATGAGCGCCGCGGAGCAACGCGATCCCGAAGGAAGGGCCGATGCCGTGACCTCCCGCGAAGGGCATCTGGTCGAGCTGGTCGACGACGCCGGGCAGGTGCTGGGTGAGGACACCGTGGCCGCCGCCCACCGGCCGCCGGGCCGGCTGCACCGCGCGTTCTCGGTGCTACTGGTCGACCCGGACGGGCGGATCCTGCTCCAGCAGCGGGCCGCCGTGAAGACCCGCTTCCCGCTGCGCTGGGCCAACTCCTGCTGCGGCCACCCGCTGCCGGGTCAGCCGCTGGCCGAGGCCGCCAACCGCCGGCTGGCCGAGGAGCTGGGCGTCGCCCCCGTCGACCTCACCGAGGTCGGGGTGCACCGCTACCGCGCCGAGGACCCGACCACCGGCCGCGTCGAGTTCGAGTACGACCACGTACTGCGCGCCGACGTGCCGGCCGACCTGCCCACCCGGCCGGACCCGGCCGAGGTCGCCACCCTGCGCTGGGTCGACCCGCGCGAACTGGCGGCCGACCTCGACGTCACCCCCGAGGCGTACGCGCCGTGGCTGCGCGGGGTGGTGGACCGGCTGCTGCGTCCGACAGTTCCCGCCGCCGACAGGTCCGGCGCGCCCCCGGCCGGCAGGACCTCGGGCGACGCCGTCTCGGCCGGGGTGATCTCGTCCGGCGTGCCGGCCGATGAGGCTCCGGAGCGGCCGGGTGGCCGATGAGGCGCTGAGCGCGGGTGCCGTCGCGCGCACGCTGGGCATCGCGGTCACCACGCTGCGCACCTGGCACCAGCGCTACGGTCTCGGCCCCAGCGGGCACGTACCGGGGCAGCACCGGCGCTACACCTCTACCGACCTCTCCCGTCTGGAGATCATGCGGCGGCTCACCGCGGAGGGGGTGAACCCCGCGGAGGCCGCCCGCTGGGCCCGGCGGATGCCGGCACCGGCCGCAACCGAGCGTCCCGACACCGGCAGGGCGACGGACGAGACGGTCGCGATCACCGCTGCGGCCGGCCGGTCGACCCGGCCGGACGGCACCCGGGCCGGCGGCGGGACGACCATCCCGGTCGGCCGGGCCGGACCGGCCGCCCGCGGGCTGGCCCGCGCCGCGATGCGGCTGGACTCGGCGGCCATCGGCGAGACGATCGCGCACGCGCTCGCCGCCGACGGTGTGGTGGCGACCTGGGACGCGCTGCTCCGGCCGGTGCTCGCCGGGATCGGCGAACGGCACGCCGTCACCGCCGGGCTGATCGAGGTGGAGCATCTGCTGTCCCGGTGCGTGTCCGAGGCGTTCGCCACGGCGGCCCGGGCACGCCCGGCCGTCGGGCCGGCCCGGATCCTGCTCTCCTGCGCCGACGAGGAGCAGCACACGCTGCCGCTGGAGGCGTTGGGTGCCGCCCTCACCGAGTCGGGGGTGAGCTATCGCATGCTGGGCGCCCGGGTGCCCGTACCGGCACTGGTCGAGGCGGTCACCCGGACCGGGCCGGCGGCCGTCGTACTCTGGTCGCACACCCGGGAGACCGCCGACCCGGATCAGCTCTCCGCACTGCTCGCCGTCCCCCGCCGCCCCCTGCTGGTGCTCGCCGCCGGGCCGGGTTGGCAGGCCGACGCGCTGCCGGCCGGCGTGGTCCGGCCGGTGGACCTCGCCGAGGCGGTCTCGCTGGCGGTGGCCGTACGCGACTCGCAGGGTCCCTCGCCGACGGCCTGACCACCTCTCCCGCTTTTGACCCGCTTCGACTACCGTCGGGAAGTCCGCGTACCCCGACCCCTCTCGGGAGCGACGATGCGTTCTCGCGCCGTGCTGGCGCTTGCCCTCGGCCTGGTGTTGTTTCTCACCGGCTGCGGCGGAGCTGGCAAAACCCCGACCCAGGCGGCCAGCCCACCCGCCTCCGCCTCACCCACCCCGGCGCCGCCGACCCCGACGCCCACCCCGACGGCCAGCCGAGCCACCCCGCCGAAGCCGAAGCTGCGCCCGCTGCCGAAGACCCTTCCCGCCGGGCTGCACCGCGGCAGCGGCGACAAGGCGGTGGCGCTGACCTTCGACGACGGGCCGGATCCGCGGTGGACGCCACAGATCCTCGACCAGCTGCGGGCGGCCCACGTCACCGCGACGTTCTGCCTGATCGGCAAGCAGGCCGAGCGCCACCCGGAGCTGGTGGCGCGGATCGTCCGGGAGGGCCACCAACTCTGCAACCACAGCTGGCGGCACGACCTCAACCTCGGCCGGCGGCCGGTGGCGGACATCAAGGCCGACCTGGCACGGACGAACCGGGTGATCCGGGACGCCGCACCGGGCGCCGAGATCACCTGGTTCCGCCAGCCCGGCGGCCGGTGGACAGCGGAGGAGGTGGAGGTGGCGCGCAAGCTCGGCATGCGCCCGCTGCACTGGGACGTCGACCCGCAGGACTGGAACCATCCCAACGCCAAGACGATCATCAACCGGGTGGAGGCGGCCGTCCGCCCCGGCTCGATCGTGCTGATGCACGACGGGGGCGGCGACCGGAAGCAGACCATGGCCGCCTGCCGGCAGCTGATTCCCGAGCTGAAGAAGCGGTACGGGATCTCCCGGCTCCGCTGACCCGGCCCCTGACCTGCGGTTTCGCCTGCCGAGTCGAGCGGGGGGATACCGGTTTGGTTGTCCGCCGGGGCATGACATATGCTTCTCATGCCTCCGGCGGGGCCGGATGGGAGCAAGTCCGCCAGAACTTGCGATGTGCAATGATGGCGGGGCCGCCCTCATCGTCTAGCGGCCCAGGACGCCGCCCTTTCAAGGCGGTAGCACGGGTTCGAATCCCGTTGGGGGCACGGTCCGGCTCAGCCGGATGCAACATCAGCTAGGTCCTGTGGAGCAGTCGGAGTGCTCGCCGCCCTGTCAAGGCGGAGGTCGCGGGTTCAAGTCCCGTCAGGACCGCAAGCGCTGACGCCGCGCCCCTTCGCGCGGCGTTCTGCGTATCGGCCCGTGCGGTAGCATGAGCCGAGCACCACGGCCAGGTAGCTCAGTTGGTACGAGCGTCCGACTGAAAATCGGAAGGTCGGCGGTTCGACCCCGCCCCTGGCCACATAGCCTTTCGCCGGGCTACCTGAGCGCCGACCAGCGGAAACGCCGGTCGGCGCTCTGCGTTGTGCCCGGGAAGCCTGACTGTCCGGTCTGGCCGCCGTTGACCCTGAATCCCACCGGGCTCCTTGCCGCACGGATCCGACGCGTCCCCGACGGAGCTGCCGGAGCGGGAGGCAACCCCTATTCGCTGCTGGTAATGCAAGGTTCTCAGGCTGCAACGGGGGGCAGCAGCCGGTAGGGTCCGGGCCTATGGGACAGGGGATGGCCGATGCGGACGACGTCCGCCAGGAATCCGACCGTTTCTGCCTCCGTAGCAAGCTCTTCGTCCCCGCCTCCGCCGAGCGGGCGTTCGCGGTCTTCACCGGGTCGCTGACCGACTGGTGGGTACCCGAATACACCTGGTCCGGACCGGCGGCGCTGGCCGAACTGGGGGTCGAACCCCGGGCCGGCGGCATGCTCTACGAGATCGGCCCGTACGGCTTCCGCAGCGACTGGGGCCGGGTGCTGACCTGGGACCCGCCGCGCCGGTTCGTCTTCAGCTGGCAGATCGGGCCGGACCGGGTGCCGGTGCCGGACCCGGCGCAGGCCAGCGAGGTGGAGGTGCTCTTCCTACCCGAGGGGCCGACGCGTACCCGGGTCGAGGTCGAGCACCGGCACTTCGACCGGCACGGCGCGGCCGCCGAGGGCTACCGCAAGGCGCTCACCGCCGGCTGGCACGAACTCCTCTGCCGCTACCTCGCCACGGTCGCCCGCAGCGGTTGCTGAGCAGCGGCACACCGGCATTCGGGTGCCCGGCGTGACACCCGACGCGACCTGATCGGGTCACGGTGGGGTGCGTCGCGCCGTCCGGCCTCACCGCGGCATGGAAGAGCCCCGTCCGGTCTCACTGCGCGGCATGGAAGAGCCCGTCCGGCCCCACCACCCGCGGAGGAGTCATCGCCCGATGCCCCGCGCCACGGCCCCGCGTCCGGTCACGGAGGTGCCGTCCAGGTGGGCCCGGCGGCCGGCCGCCACCCCGGAGCCGAAGCCGGTGCCGGCGAGCCGGCGAGGCGGGGCGGTACGCAGCCGCGGATACACCTCGGCGAGCCGGCGCTGGACCCGGTCGGAGCGGTCGGCCAGCACCAGCGCCGTCGAGGGCGCACCGGCTCCGGCGACCGCGTCGGCCTCGGCCGCCCGCAGCCGGTCCGCCACGGTATGGGCGAAGCCGGCCAGCCAGCTACGACGGAACGCGGCCGGATGCTCCCCGGCCGGCACGGATGCGCCGGCCAGCCCGTGCGCGGCCTGTACGAGCAGCGAGGTGAACAGCAGCTCGACCCGTTCCAGGTCGCTGGCGAAGCCGAACAGGTGCATCGCGAAGCCGGTGCCCTGCCGGCGGCGTACGCACCGGCAGCGCAGCGGGTCGGCGACCGCCGCGAGCAGGCCGGCCTTGTCCCGGGCGTACGGGGCGACCACCTCGACCACCCGGTCGCCGACCGGGTCGGTGGCCGGCTCCCGGGCGGCCAGCAGCGCCCGGTCGACGCCGTAGCGGGCGATCAGCTCGGTCGCCTTGGCCATGAAGGCCGCCGACTCGGCGGGTGTGCAGGCCGGGTCCTCGGCCTGGGCGAGCAGCTTGCGGACCTTGCTCAGCATCACCTCGGACATGCTCCAGAGCTATCACAGCCCGGATCCGTCAAGCGGTCAGTACGCCCGGCTGCGCAGCGTCGCCACCGTCGACCCGGCGAGGGTGAGCAGGCAGTCCGGTAGCAACCCGTCGGCCGCCGCGGCCCCGAAGAGCGCCTCCCCCGTGTCGGCGTCGTCGTTGGCGTACGCGCTGACGAAGCGGGCCACCCAGCGGGTGTCGTAGTCGGCCTGGTCGATGCCGGGGAAGTCGAGCGCGCAGCCGCCGCCCGGGGCGTCGTCGCCGACCATGGTGGCGGCCAGGCACCACGCCACCCCGTACGCCCCGGCCAGGCCGGCGCGGTCCACCACGGCGTCGAAGGTGCCCACCACCCCGTCCCCGTCGCCGGCGAGGGCCGAGCGGAGCACGGCGGTCGCGTCGTCCAGCGTCTGCTGTGCTTCGTCGGTCACCTGCCGAACAGTAGGACGGAGGGTCAAGCGGTGACCCCGAAACAGCCCGGCCGTCACCGTAAGTGATATCCGCAGTCAAGCTGCTGACGGAGCGCCCTCCACGGCCCCGCTACCCGCGACGGCACGCTAATGTGCGCAGCGGACCTTCGCCGGAGGAAGGACGACCATGCTCGTTTCACGCGCGTCGCGCGCCGCCATCGCCGCGGCCAGCGCGGTGCTCCTGCTGGCTACCAGCGCCTGCGGGAGCGACCAGCCCGAGGAGGCGAACACCGACACCCAGGTGCGCCTCTACGGCACCGACGGCAACATGCAGACCGCCTACGCCGTCGAGCTGAGGGAGCGTGCGGGCCTACTCAAGGGTATGAAGGGCACCATCCCGCTCACCCCGCTGCCGGAGAGCTTCAAGGAACGGCTACGGACCGTAGACCCGAAGCTGACCGACTACCTCTACTCCGCGGAGACGTACGACGCGGTGGTGATCAGCGCGCTGGCCGCCCAGCTGGCCGGCACCACCGAGCCGACCGAGATCGCCAAGCAGATCGTCGGGGTGACCACGGGCGGCGAGCGCTGCGAGGACCCGAACACCTGCCTGCGGCTCGCCCGCGCCGGCCAGGACATCGAATACCGGGGCGTGTCGCTCAACCGGGCCGGGTTCACCGACGCCGGCGAGCCGGCGACCGCCAGCTACGCCACCCTCCACTTCGGTGACCAGAAGATCGACGACGGCAAGACCGAGTTCGTCGGCGCGGGCGACGAGTCGGGGGCGAGCACCAAGGAGCCGCCCCGGGGCCGGAAGCCACGCGCCGGGAAGAAGGGGGACGGCGCCCCGCTGGTCATCGGCGGCCTGCTGCCGAAGACCGGTGACCTGGCGCTGGCGTACCCGCCGCTGGCCGCTGGCGCGGCGCTGGCCATCCGCGAGATCAACGCCGCCGGTGGCGTGCTCGGCGAGCCGGTGGCCTGGGTCGACGGCGACGACGGCACCAACCCGGAGACCGCGAAGGCGACGGTGGCCTCGCACGTCGCCAACGGTGTGCACGTCATCATCGGTGCCGCCGCCTCCGGCATCTCCCGGGCCGTGCTGCCCGACGTGGTGGCCGCCGGCCGGATCCTGTTCTCTCCGTCCAACACGGACGCCGGGCTGACCACGGTGGACGACAAGAACCTCTACTTCCGCACCGCGCCGCCGGACAGCCTCCAGGGGCGGGCACTGGCCGACGTGATCCTGCGGGACGGGCCACGCAAGGTCGCCATCGTGGCCCGGAAGGACTCCTACGGCGAGGGCCTCCAGGAGAACGTCCGCGCCGAGCTGGAGCGGGCCGGCTTCGGCGCCGACCGGGTCAGGCTGCTCACGTACGAGCCGCCGGCCGACACGCAGGCGGTGGACTTCTCCGCCAGTGCCCAGGAGATCAAGACCTACGGGGCGGACGCCGTGCTGATAATCGGCTTCGGCGAGTCGCTGAAGGTGATCACCGACCTGGCCGACGCCGGGGTGACGCTCCGGCACTGAACCGACGACGAGGGCCGCACCGGGCGCACCGGTGCGGCCCTCGTCGCGTCCGGCCCGGGTCAGCGGGACCGGCGACGCTCCAGAAACTCGGTCATCCGCCGGTGCTTCTCCTCGTCCTCGAAGAGCACCGCCTGGCTGAGCAGGTCGAGCTGCGGGTGGGCGGCGGGCGGGGCGTCCACCGCCAGCTTGGTCAGCCGCACCGCCAGCGCCGAACCCTTGGCGATCTCGTCGAGCAGACCGTGCGCGGCGGGCAGCAGCTCCGCCGGCTCCGCCACCACCCGGTTGACCAGGCCGATCCGCAGCGCCTCGTCCGCGTCCACCCGCCGGCCGGTGAAGAGCAGTTCCTTGGCCCGGGCCTCGCCGACCAGCGCCGGCAGCCGGTGGGTCGCGCCCGCGCCGGCCAGGATGCCCAACCGCACCTCGGGCTGGCCGAACACCGCGCGCGCCGTGCACACCCGCAGGTCGCAGGCGTACGCCAACTCGGCGCCGCCGCCCAACGCCGGGCCGTCAACGGCGGCCACGGTCGGCATCGGCAGTGCCCGGATCCGGGCGAGGGCGGCCTGGTTGATCGCGGCCAGCGCGTCCAGCCGGCCGCGCTCGCGGAGCTGGCCGATGTCCGCCCCGCCGGCGAAGATTCCCTCCGTCCCGCCGGTGAGCAGCAGCAGCCGGGGCCGCGCCTCCAGTTCGGCGCAGACGGCGTGCAGCTCGGCGATCAGGTCGGCGTCGATGGCGTTGCGCTTCTCCGGCCGGTCCAGCGTGACCACCAGCCGGTCCGGCAACTCCTCGACCCGCAGCCCGCTCACGCCACTCACTGCTTGACCCCGCCTTCCCAGGTGTAGAAGCCCTGGCCGGACTTCTTGCCGAGCTTCCCTTCGGCGACCAGCTGCTCCAGCAGCGGAGGCGGCGCGAACCGGTCCCCGTACGCGGCCTGGAGGGCGCGGGCGATGTCGAGCCGGACGTCCAGCCCGACCAGGTCGGTCAGCTCCAGCGGCCCGATCGGGTGCCGGTAGCCGAGCACCATCGCCTTGTCGATGTCGCCGGGGCTGGCCACCCCGTCGGCGACCATCCGGATCGCCTCCAGCCCGAGGGTGACCCCGAGCCGGGAGGTGGCGAAGCCGGGCATGTCGCGTACCACGACGGGGTCCTTGCCCAGCCGGCCGGCGAGCGCGACGGCCGCCTCGGTGGTCCCCGGCGCGGTGGCCGGGCCGACCACGATCTCCAGCAGCGCCATCGCCCAGACCGGGTTGAAGAAGTGCAGCCCGAGGAAGTCGGCCGGGCGCGCCAGCCCCTCGGCCAGCTCGGCGATCGGGATGCTGGAGGTGTTGCTGCCGAGCAGGGCGGGACGCCGCGCCTCGGCCTCGCGCAGCACCGACCGCTTGAGTTCGAGCCGCTCGGGGACCGCCTCCACGATCACGTCGGGCCCCTCGGCGACCTCGGCCAGCCCGGCCCGCAGGATGACCCGCTCCCGGTTCGCCGCCGCCTCCTCTGCGGTCAGCTTGCCGCGCTGGACCCCGCGCTCCCACAGCTCACCGAGACGCCGGAGGGCGGCGTCGCCGCGCGCCGGGTCCACCTCGACCAGCTCGACCGCGTAACCGGCGCCGGCCGCCACGTACGCGATGCCGAGGCCCATGGTGCCGGCCCCGACGACCACAAAACGACCACTCATGACGTCCTCTCGCCGCGTGCGGTGGCGCACGGGGTCTCCGCCGCGCCCGGCCGCCCGCTCCGCTCGTTCCTGGATGCGACCCTATGCAGGGCCGGCCGGGGTGGCGTGCGTGGGGGCGCGGCGCACCGGGTACAGACGACGGTCAAGCCGAGGGAAGGATCGAGATGAGCCAGGCGGAGAACGCGGAGACCGTGGAGACGCGCGGCGACGAGCGGGTGGACCTGCTCCGCGCGGACACCAACCACGACGGACAGACCGACGTGTGGGTGGTGGACACCGACGGCGACGGGAAGGCCGACGTGTTCCAGTTCGACACCGACGGTGACGGCCGGGTGGACATCACCATGGTCGACATCGACGAGGACGGAACCCCGGACGAGGTGGTCGACGGCGACGGCGGCCTCCCACCGGAGCAGCACTCCCCGACCGTCCAGGTCTGAGCCGAAGGAAGGGCACCTTGTTAACGCCTGGCGATTGCAGGGTGCCCTTCCAAACCCCCGAGCCGGCGCTCAGGCCAGCTCCAGGGTGGCCAGGTAGTAGGGGTGGTCCCGGTCGTCCACGTCGACCAGTCGCCACGGCGAGCCGTGGACCAGCCCGGCCAGTTCGTCGGCCGAGCAGACCAGGTAGTCGAACCATTCGGTGCCGAGCTGCCGGTAGCGCAGCCGCAGCCGGAGCTGACCGCCGAGCCGGCCCCGCCGCCGGTTGCGCTCGTGGTAGCTGACCTGCACCGGATCGGTGGTGCCGTACGGGTCGGTGCCGTGCGCGATCACCTGCGCCCCCGGACGGGCCAACGCGGCGAGGGCGGCCAGGAAGTCGGCGGCCCGCTCCCGCCCCTCGATCAGCCCGAGGTTGTTGCCCAACAGCAGGAAGGTGTCGTACCGCCGGCCGTCGGCGACGTGCTGGTCGATCGTGCCGTGCACCAGGTCGCGTACGCCCCGGTGCCGGCAGACCCGCAGCGCGCCGACCGAGGTGTCCAGGCCGGTGACCGGCATCCCGCGCTGCTGGAGGTGCAGCGCGATCCGGCCGGCGCCGACGCCGACGTCCAGCGCGTGCCCGCGTACCCGGTCCACGGCACGGTGGTCGTACGGCTGCCACGCCTCCGGCGGGTCCAGGTAGTGCCCGGCGGGAGCACCGTTGATCAGGCCGTCGTCCCGCTCGATGATCTCGATGACCGGCCGGGGCAACCGCCCGCCGGCCAGCGGCCGGGGCCCGACGCCCGTGGCGACGGCGTACGCGTCACGGATCATCTCGCCGAACACGTCGCCGATCGCGGGTTCGCTGGTCACGGCGATCACGCTAACCGGGCATGGCCGGCCTGTCGCGGCCTTATCCTGGGCGGCGTGACCGACCTGGACCGCCTCGCGGCGGAGAAGTACGTGCTGCTCACGACGTTCCGCAAGGACGGCCGGGCGGTGCCGACGCCGGTCTGGGCGGTGCGGGACGGGGATGCGTTGGCGGTGTGGACCGCGTCGGACAGCGGCAAGGTCAAGCGGATCCGGCGGAACGGCCGGGTGACGCTGGCCCCGTGCGACGTACGCGGCCGGCCGCGCGGGGCGGCGGTGCCGGGGCGCGCGGCGGTCTGTGACCTGGTCGGCACCCGGCGGGTCCGGGGGCTGGTGAAGCAGAAGTACCGGCTGATCGGCCGGCTGGGCCTGCTGGGCAGCCGGCTGCGCCGGGGGGAGAGCGGCACGGTGGGGTTGCGGATCGTCTTGGAGGATCGGGTGGCACGAGCGACCCCCGGAGACGACTAAGGGCGGCGGATCGTCGCTGTCGCGTACGTCCGGCCGCCCCTGATCGGAACGCCTGAGAAACGTCCGGGTCGTCAGTCCCCTTGACGCTGCTGGGGGATCTGCCCCTGCAGCAGGGCCCGAACCTCCGACTCGCGGTAACGGCGGTGTCCGCCCAGGGTCCGGATCGCGCTGAGCTTGCCGGCCTTGGCCCACCGGGTCACCGTCTTCGGGTCGACACGGAACATCGACGCCACCTCGGCCGGTGTGAGTAGCGGCTCTGGTTCATGCGTTCGCGATGCCATCGGGGTCACTCCTCCACATGTATAGACATCGGCCGGGGTCCCGCCGGCCGACGCGTCTCCCATGGTCCGGCTAGTCCCCGATGTCCGACATGGGCCGAACGGCTGAAGGTCCCTAGACGGACGGATGAACCATGCCCGATTTTTACGACTTTTATGCGGCAGAAAGTACCTTATTCGGACTCATGATCACGGGTCGTGATGCATCAACTACGAGACACTCTCGTGTTGAAGGCGTCTTGGCCGGATAATTCCGGCTAATTGCAGCGCTCCAGCAGCTGCACCGCCCGCCACCGCGCGACCAACTTGTCGTACGCCGCCGATGCCTCGTCGGCCTCGCCGCGGGAGAGCCCCGCCAGCCCGGTCGCGACCAGATCGGGCGAGTCGTCGGCCAGCAGCGTCTCGTCCGGCAGTAGTTGGACCAGGCCGCCGTAGTCCAGCTCGACGACCGAGCGCGGGTGGAACTCCTCCAGCCAGCGGGCGGCCTCCTCGACCGCCTCGGTGATCGGGGCCTCCCCGACCGACTTGCGCAACACGGACAGCGCCCGGGACGACCGTCGGCGCGCCTTCGAGATCTCGGTCCGGTAGCGCAGCGCCCGCCGGTCCGGCGCGGTCACCAGGTGCCGCTCCCGCGCGTCGAAGAGCACGAACCAGCGCAGCGGCACCCCCCAGGTGGCGATCTGCTCGTGCACCCGCGGCACCCCGCGCTCCAGCACCCGCGCCCCGCTGCGCCAGTCCTCCACCACCGCTTTGGCCTGGCCGGCCAGGACCGGCGGAACGAACGCGTCGGCCAGCACCGTGGGCACGCCGTCGCGGGCGCTCAGCGCCGCCTCGGCCACCCGGATCCGCAGGTTCCACGGGCAGACCAGCAGCGAGTCGTCGGTCTCCAGCACGTACGCCTCGTCCGGCAGGTCCGGCAGCCGGGTCCAGCCCGCGCCGAGCGCCTCGATCACCGCGGCCCGCTGTCGGACCGGCCCCTCCAACGGCGCGACAGCCCGGCCTTCGTCGACGTAACGGCGCCAGAACGACTGGCGGTCCCGGTCGAAGGCGGTCAGGGGCTCGTACACGCGCAGGTAAGAAGCGAAGAGCGACGGCACGGCGCGATCCTCCCACGAGTCGGGAACCGTACGTTGCCGGCGTGACATGGGGACGTGGCGTGCGCGACAGTACGGCTTCGGCCGATATTAGGCTCAGCAGCACCGGCAGCATCCCGCCGGCGCGTCACCAGGTCCGCGCCCCACAAGGGCGCACACCGTCACAGGAGTCAGCCATGGGCGTATTCGCCACCACCGACGACCCGGGATCCACCGGCCACGAACAGGTCGTGTTCTGCCAGGACAAGCAGTCCGGTCTCAAGGCGATCATCGGGATCTACTCCACCGCACTGGGCCCCGCGCTCGGCGGCACCCGGTTCTACCCGTACGCCAGCGAGGAAGCGGCTCTTGCCGACGTGCTCGACCTCTCCCGCGGCATGGCGTACAAGAACGCGCTGGCCGGCCTCGACCTCGGCGGCGGCAAGGCGGTCATCTGGGGCGACCCGGAGCAGATCAAGAGCGAGCCGCTGCTGCGCGCGTACGGCCGCTTCGTGGAGTCGCTGGGTGGGCGCTACTACACCGCCTGCGACGTCGGCACCTACGTGACCGACATGGACGTGATCGCCCGGGAGACGCGGTACGTCACCGGTCGCAGCCTGGAGCACGGCGGTGCCGGCGACTCCTCGATCCTGACCTCCTGGGGCGTCTTCCAGGGCATGCGGGCCGCCGCCGAGCACGTCTGGGGCAGCCCGACGCTGTCCGGCCGGCGGGTCGGTGTGGCCGGCCTGGGCAAGGTCGGCAGGTACCTGACCGGGCACCTGCTGGAGGACGGGGCCGAGGTCGTGGCCACCGACCTCAACCCGAAGGCCCTGGAGTGGGCGCGCGCCAACCACCCGCAGGTCGAGCTGGTCGACGACCCCTCCGCCCTGATCGCCGCCGACATCGACGTGTACGCCCCGTGCGCGCTGGGCGGCGCCCTGAACGACGACACCGTGCCGGCGCTGCGGGCCAAGGTGGTCACCGGGGCGGCGAACAACCAGCTCGCCCACCCGGGCATCGAGAAGGTCCTCGCCGACCGGGGCATCCTCTACACCCCCGACTACGTGGTGAACGCGGGCGGCGTGATCCAGGTCGCCGACGAGATCGAGGGCTTCAACTTCGAGCGGGCCAAGCTGCGCGCCACCCGGATCTACGACACCACGCGGGAGATCCTGCGGCTCGCCGACGACGAGGGCGTGCCGCCCGCGGTGGCCGCGGACCGGCTCGCCGAGCGGCGGATGGCCGAGGTCGGCCGGCTGCGCACGATCCGCGTGCGGTGAACATCACGTCGGGGGCGGGGGCCGACTCCGCCCCCGACGTGATGCGGCGGCTCGGCTGGCGTTACGCTGGAAATTGGGGAGCTTAAGGCCGATTTGACCGCTGTCACGGCCGCTCACGGCACCCACCCCTTACCGGGTACACTTTGTGACGGCCGGATCACTGCGACGCGCAGGGCCGGCTGACGGTAACCCGAGGTGCCGAACGGTGGCATCCCCATGTACCGTAAGAGCCACGAGAGATGCCTGACGTCATCGGGGCCCGCCTTCGGGCTGCCCCGCATTCTGTGCGAGGGGGTCGAGCCATGGGGCGCGGCCGTGCTAAGGCCAAGCAGACAAAGGTGGCCCGGGAGTTGAAGTACCACTCCCCGAACACCGACCTCGCCGCCTTGCAGCGAGAACTCGGCGGCAGCGGCAAGTCGGACCGCGACTTCGACGACGACTACAAAGAGTATGTCGACGACGATGACGAGGACCACGCGGACGAGGACCCGGGCACCTGGGCCCGTCCGGCCCGCTGACCACCGGGCGCACATCTGAGCACGCGGTAAGCCCCGCGTGCTCACGCATGTGCTCTGCGGAAGCCGGCGTACGACCGACGATCAAGGACCTGCCGCACCGACGGGACACCCCAACGCGCCCGGCAGGTCCTTGATCGCGGAGTCGTACCCCTCAGCGGGGGCGATTGTTCCAGTTGTAGAACGTCGGGATGTTCTCGAAGTGGTTCCACGCGCACACCGCGCTGGCCCCGTCGCCGCCCGACACCTCCGCCCGCAGCAGCCGCGCGGCCTCGGCCTCGTGAAGCAGAGCGGTCAACCCCGCGGCAGCCTCCCGTACCCGCTCGACGACCGGGTCCGGGCCGGCTCCGCCGACGCGCTCAGACTGCCGGTGACTGGTGCTCTCGGGCATGCTCCAACACTCCCTCCAGTAGGCGGATCTTGCTGTTGCGGCAGTGCTCGGTTTCCGTACCGTCGAAGCGCCCCTGCTCGAAGTAGCGGTTGGCGGCGTGGCCACCACCGCAGAAGCCGAAGTACGGGCAGGACGACCGGCACGCCTCGACGCCGGTGAGAAACTCCGCCACCCAGGGAGTCCGCCCCGCCCCGGCCAGAATCTCGGCCAGCGGGGTCGTCAGCACGTTGCCGCTGCCGAAGTCGCCGTACCGGGGGTGGGTGAAGCCGGCCAGCTCCGGGGAGAGCACGACCACCGAGCCGTCGTGGGCGACGGTGGGGATCGGGTCGAGCCGGCGGGGCAGCAACTCCTCCGCCGTGCCGGCCAGCACGGCACCCGCGTACCGCAGCGACCACTCCACCTCGCGCAGGTGGATACGCGGATCCCGGCGCCACGCGCCGACCAGCTCCGCCCAGAACCCGGTCACCGCGGCCGCGTCCCGGGCGTTGCTGCGGGTGTTGACCCCCTCGGTCTCCTCGATGTTGACGCCGAGCACGTCACAGCCCAGGTCGAGGAAGTAGTCGTACAGCTCCGTGGCGAGACCGGGACCGGGCCGGGACACCACGGCGAGGGCCGAGAACGGCAGCCCGTGCCGGCGCAGCGCAGTCACCCCGGCCAGGATCCGGTCGTACGCGGCCCGGCCGCCCCGCGTGACCCGCTCCGCGTTGCGCTCGCGCGGCCCGTCCACGCTCACGCTCACCCGTACGCCGTGCTCGACGAAGAACGCGCACCAGGCGTCGTCGATCAGCGTGGCGTTGGTCTGGACGTGGTGCTCCACCTCCGGCCCGAACGGGGCGAGCAGGGCCGCCAGGTGCTCCTGCCCGGCCGCCAGCGGCTCCCCGCCGTGCCAGACGACGGAGAAGCGCCCCGCTGCCGCCCACGGGTTCACCGAAGCCGCCACCGCCTCGGCCACCTCGACCGGCATCCGCCGGTCCGCCGCCCGCAGGGGCAGGTAGCAGTAGGCACAGTCGAGGTTACAGAGGGTTGTCGGCTGCATCACCACGTACGAGGGCACGGCGGCGATGCCCCGCATCCCGGAGTGCGTACGAGCGGCCATCAACCCTCCCCCGTCAGCCGAAGTGCCCTTCAGGCTAGGCGGCGGTGGCCACTCGGGTGAACCCCCGATCAGGTGGCCGGATGATCAACAGAATGTGATCATCCCCGGGTGTGGTGGCCGACCATCTGCACGTTGCCGGTGCCCTCAATGATCTCGCCGGCCTGCCAGGCGTCCACGCCACGCCCGGTCAGGGTGGCCAGCGCCCGGTCGGCGTCCTCGGCGGAGACGATGGCGAACATGCCGACGCCCATGTTGAACGTCGCCTCCATCTCCGGGTCCTCGATCCGGCCCTTGGACTGGATCAGGTCGAAGATCGGCTGCGGCTTCCAGGTGGAACGGTTGACCACCGCGTCGACGTGCTCGGGCAGAATCCGGACCAGGTTGCCCGGGATGCCTCCGCCGGTGACGTGGGCCAGCGACCGCACCTCGGCCTCGGCGATCAGCTTGAGGCAGTCCTGCGCGTAGATCTTGGTCGGGGTGAGCAGCTCCTCGCCGAGGGTCCGCTGCCGGCCGAAGTCGTCGATCACCACGTCCAGCCGCATCCGGCCGGCGCCCAGCAGCACGTGCCGGACCAGGGAGTAGCCGTTGGAGTGCAGGCCGGAGGAGCGCATCGCGATCACGACGTCGCCCACCTCGACCCGCTCCGAGCTGAGGATCTCGCTCTCCTCCACCACCCCGACGCCGGTGGCGGAGATGTCGTACTCGTCCGGGCGCAGCACGCCCGGGTGCTCCGCGGTCTCGCCGCCGAGCAGCGCGCAGCCCGCGTACCGGCAGCCGTCGGCGATGCCCGCGCCGATCTCGGCGACCTTGTCCGGCACGACCTCGCCGGTGGCGATGTAGTCGAGCAGGAACAGCGGCTCGGCGCCGCAGGCGACCAGGTCGTCCACCACCATCGCGACCAGGTCGATGCCGACCGTGTCGTGGATGTCGAGCTGCTGGGCGATCACCAGCTTGGTGCCGACCCCGTCCGTGGAGGAGGCGAGGATCGGGTTCTTGTACTTCTGCGTGTCCAGCCGGAACAGGCCGGCGAAACCGCCCAGATCGCCCATGACCTCCGGGCGCCGGGTCTGCTTGACCTTGGACTTCAGCAGCTCGACCGCGCGGTCGCCGGCCTCGATCGACACCCCGGCGTCGGCGTAGGAGACCGAGCGTTTGCGCGCCGTACGGCTGCTGCCGGCCGACCAGGGCTGGCGGTCGCCGCCGGCGCCTGTCGGGCTGGTTCCTGCGCCGCTGCGCTCGGACACGTGCGTCACGGTTCTCCCCTTTGTGTTTCTCGCGGGGCCGTCCCGGTGGGGCCGGACCCGCGTCGGTGGTGCTACCGGCGTTGGGTGGCGGCCGACGGCGTCAGACCGGCCGTCATTCGGTCCGTGGTGCCGCTCAGCGCGGAGGCCGAGTTGTGGCCGTCAGCCGAGCTGGGGTTGTCGTTGTGGGCGGCGGTGGCGCCGGACGCCTCGGCGGCGACCCGGCGGCCCACTCCTTCGAGCACGTGCTTTCCGATCAGGTGCCCGGCCGGCAGCTCGATCGGATATTCCCCATCGAAGCACGCCCGGCATAGCCGGCTCTTCGGCTGCTCGGTCGCGGCGATGAGACCGGACAGCGAGACGTAACCCAGCGTGTCAGCGCCGATCGACCGCCGGATGCCGTCGTTGTCCAGCCCGTTGGCCAGCAGCTCCGCCCGGGTGGCGAAGTCGATCCCGTAGAAGCAGGGCCAGCTGACCGGCGGGGAGGAGATCCGGACGTGCACCTCCAGCGCGCCCGCCTCGCGCAGCATCCGCACGATGGCCCGCTGGGTGTTGCCACGGACGATCGAGTCGTCCACCACGACCAGGCGCTTGCCCCGGACGTTCTCCCGCAGCGGGTTCAGCTTGAGCCGGATGCCGAGCTGGCGCAGCGTCTGGGACGGCTGGATGAAGGTGCGCCCGACGTACGGGTTCTTCATCAGGCCCTGGCCGTAGGTGATGCCGGACTCCTCGGCGTAGCCGATCGCGGCGGGGGTGCCGGACTCCGGCACCGGGATCACCAGATCGGCCTCGACCGGGTGCTCCCGGGCGAGCTGACGGCCGATCTGCACCCGGGCGGAGTGCACGTTGCGCCCGGCGATGGTGGCGTCCGGGCGGGCGATGTAGACGTATTCGAAGAGGCAGCCCTTCGGCTCCGGGGCGGCGAACCGGGTGGAACGCAGCCCGTCCTCGTCGATGGCGATCAGCTCGCCCGGCTCGACCTCGCGGACCACGCTCGCGCCGACGATGTCCAGCGCGGCGGTCTCGCTGGCCACCACCCAGCCGCGCTCCAGCCGGCCGAGCACCAGCGGGCGCACGCCGTGCGGGTCGCGGGCCGCGTAGAGGGTCGACTCGTCCATGAAGACGAAGCTGAACGCGCCCCGCAGCCGGGGCAGCACCTCCAGGGCGGCCGCCTCGACGGAGAGGTCGGGCCGGCTGGCCAGGAGCATGGTGACCAGCGAGGTGTCGTTGGTCGCGCCATCGAAGTCGAGCCGCCGCTCGGCCGCCTCGCGTTGCAACTCGGCGGTGTTGACCAGATTGCCGTTGTGGGCCAGCGCGATCGTGGTGCCGGCGCTGGTCGCCCGGATGGTCGGCTGGGCGTTCTCCCAGGTCGAGCCGCCCGTCGTCGAGTAGCGCGCGTGGCCGATCGCGACGTGCCCGCGCAGGCTGGCCAGGGTCGGCTCGTCGAAGACCTGGGCGACCAGGCCGAGATCCTTGAAGACCACCACGCCCGAGCCGTCGCTCACCGCGATGCCGGCCGCCTCCTGGCCACGGTGCTGGAGGGCGTAAAGCCCGAAGTAGGTGAGGTTGGCGACCTCTTCACCCGGCGCCCAGACGCCGAAGACGCCGCACGCGTCCTGCGGGCCGGGCCGCTGGGGGTCAAGGTCGTGGCTCAGCCGGCCATCGCCTCGGGGCACCTGCCGCTCCCTTGCTGGTCTGGTCCGGCCCGGCGGAGTCGGGGGGCAGCTCCGCACGTCAGGCCAGGACCTCGTCGCCTGACAGTGTACGCGAACCCAGGCCGACACCGACAGTCACGATAAGCCTGCCCAGAGTGACACAGCCTCCGGCGTCCGCCGAGCTAGAGCGGGAGATGCCCGGAAATGTCCGCGCGGGTCCCACTCACCCGTACGCGACCCTCGGTAACCGCGTCTGCCCAGCTCAAACGCCCGACGGCCAGGGCCAACCAGGTAGCCGGGTCCATTTCCACCACATTCGGGGGCGTCCCTCGGGTGTGTCGCGGCCCGGCCACACACTGCACGGCACCGTAGGGTGGAACCCGCACCTCCACCGATCGGCCGGGGGCACGCTCCGCGAGGACGGCCAAGAGCGCACGGACCGCCTCTCGGAGCACCGACCGTTCAGGTGCGCGCCCCTCATCCAGCGCTGCCAGCGCCGCCGCAACCGAGGCGGACTTAGTGTGCGGAGAGGACACGAAGGGACGATACGATCCGACAGCATTTCGGTCGACGCCGGCCCTGGGTAGAGATGTTCCGCCCAGACAAGGCATAGTTGCCGACGGCGTATTCGTACCGTGAGTGATCATTCCCCGGCCCGACACCGGTCGGCGGGGAGGTCAGACCCGGAAGGCGGTGGACGTGTCAACACACCGACGTGCCTGGCAGCAGCGGGCGGGTGTGGTCGTAGCGCTGGTCGTCGGAGCGCTGCTCACCGTCCCCGCCGCGCCCGCACAGGCCGCGCCCAGCATCGGGAACGTCTCGGCGTCACCGAACTCCGTCGACGCGGGCAGCACGGTCAAGGTCACCTTCAGCCTGAACTTCACGGACCCTTTGTCGTCCGCCGACATATCCGTGACGTCCAGCAACTCGAAGCTCAACTGCATCGACGGCTGCTCGCGTGGGCGCGTCAACCAGGACGGCACCTACGACGCCACCTTCCGGGCCGCGCCCGACGCGTCCGACGGTTCCGCGACGATCACGATCAAGGCCACCGACGCGAACGGGCCGAACAAGCAGACCGAGAGCGCCTCCGTCTCGGTCTCGATCGTGGGCAAGACGCCGCCGTCGCCGACCCAGGAGCAGGTGCAGACGGTTAAGTCGATCTCCGGCAAGGTCGTCATCGCGGCGAACAACGAACCGATTTCGGGCGCCATCGTCATGCTGCGGGACGCCAAGGGCAAGCCGCGCCAGACCACCAGCGACGGTAGCGGGAACTTCCGCTTCACCGGCTCGACCTCGGACCCGATCGCGCCCGGCATGATCGACCTTGGCGCCAGCAAGGGCGACGCCACCCCCGGCACCAAGTCGATCAACGCAAAAGCCGGTGAGGCCGTGACCGGCGTGCGCATCAGCGTGCCGGTGAAGGTCGAGGTCACCCCGAGCGCCACCCCGTCGGAGAGCGCTGAGGCCGTTCCGACCGAGGAGGCGGTCGAGGAGGACCCGGCCACCGAGGACGACACGGGCGCCAGCGCGGCGACCCCCAACCCGCAGGCCGCGGCGAACGAGGACTCGGGCGGCATGGGCAACTGGCTGCTGATCCTGCTCGGCGGTCTCTTCGTCGCCGTGGGCGTGGGCACCATCGTGCTGCTCTACCTGCGACGCAAGAACGAGGGCGACGACGCCGACGGGGACGACCCGACCGGTCCGGGCGGCCCGGGCGGTCCGGGCGGCGCTGCCGGGCCGGCCTCCCGCGGTGCCTACCGGGGCGTGGACGAGCAGACCCGGGTGGTGAACGGCATGGGTGCCGGGGCCGCGCCGACGATGGTCGGTGGGACCTCGCTCAGCGACGCGCCGACCATGATGCACCGCCCGGTCGTAGACGACGTCCCGCCGGACCCGTACGGCGCGCCGCCCGGCCCCGCGTACGGCAACGGCCCCCAGGGCGGCTACGGATACGGCGACGACGCGCCCGGCCAGGGTGGCTACGGCGGCAACAGCTACGGCAACGCGCCTTCCTCAGGTGGCGGCTACGGCAACGCCCCCTCCTCCGGCGGCGGCTACGACAACGCCTCCTACGGAGACGGCGGCTACGACCGCCGGGGCGAATACGGCGCCGGGGCCGGGGCCGGCGGCTACCCGCCCGCCCAGGGCGGCGGGTACGGCAACGAGCGCTACGACGAGCCAACCGGCCGGTACACCGGCGACAGCACCCAGTACGCGCCGCCGGCCGACCCGTACCCGACCAGCACCTACCAGCCGGACGAGGGCCGCGGCTACGACCAGCCCGGCCAGGGCCAGTACGGGCGCGGCGCGGAACAGGCCGACAGCTACGGCTCGGGCGGCAGCTACGGCGCGCCGTCCGGCGGTTACGACAACGGGCCCGCTGGCGGCTACAACAATGGGCCGGGCGCCGGCTACGACGGCCGCCCGCAGGGCTACGACGGCGGCCAGCAGCAGGGCTACGACGGTTACGACCAGCGCGGCGGCTACGGCGGTGGCGACGGCTACGGCCAGCCGCAGCAGGGCGGCTACGGCCAGGAGCAGCCGCCGCAGCAACGCAGCGGCGGCTACGACAACCAGGGTTACGACCAGGGCGGCTACTACAACGACCCGGCCCAGGCCGGTCGGGGTCGCCAGGAGGGCTCGCCGGAGCGCGGTCGTCGCCTCGACTGGCTGGACGACTGACCGCGATCGCCTTCATCGACAGTGGCCGCCCGGAGGAACCGGGCGGCCACTTCGCTTGGTCGAGCAGATCCGGGCGCGCCTCGGAAGATCGTGCTCAGTTCCGGAAGTAGTGGCCTCGCAGCCGCTTGGAGACCACTGTTTCCAGGGTCAGGCACGATCTCGTCAGCCGGCGACGAAGTAGCCCTGGCGTAGCACCGGCACCACGTCGGAGACGTCCACCTGGACGGCGACCTCCACGTCTGCGGCGAACCCGCTCTCGACGAGTTCCCTGCCGGAGACGCATCCGCGGACCGCTGCCGGCACGTCGGGCGTGCTGGCCAGGGCGGCCAGTGCCATCGCCGCCTCCACCGAGAGTCCGCCCGGTACGCCGGACAGGGCGTCCAGCACGCTGGCCGCCCCGAGTTGGTCTTCGACGCAGGGGCGTAGTGAACCGTCCGGCCAGCGTTCCCCGGCGGCCACCACCCCGACCGGGGCGTCGTTCGAGCCGTACCCCTCGGCGCACAGCCATTGCCCGACGGCGCGCGCGTTACGCAGGCACGCCGCGACCACCGGCAGGCCGGTGGCGCTCGCGGCGGCGCTGATCGCCGAGCCGTTCGGGGACGGCAGGACCAGGTCGGAGACGACCGGCGCGGTCCGCAACGCCGCCGGCGAGAGCGACCACGGGTGTTCCGGGGTCATCTGCCGGCGGCCGACCGCGGCAACGGCACCCACCCGGCGGGCGTAGTCGGCCGCCTGCTCCCCCCACGGGAACGGGTGCACCCGCATGCCCCGGCTGACCGCCACCTCGACGGTGGTGGTGAACGAGAGCACGTCCACCACCACCAGGGCGGCACAGACTCGGCCGAGTTCCGCCGCCCCGGTCAGCCCCCAGTCGAACCGGGCACCGGAACCGGGCTGGGCGAAAACGGCCAAGGCCAGGGCCTCAGCGCCGATCCGGCGCCGGATCCGGGTCACCGGCAGCCGCCGGCCCGGCCTCGGCCGGAGCGGACGCCGCCTCGGACGCCACCTCCCCCGGGTCGGACACCGTCTCGGCGCTCTCGACGGGACCGGCGGGCATGCTCCCCGTGGCCTCCGCCGGGACGCCCGCATCCTGCGTCGACGGCTTCACCGAACCGGCCTGCGCCGCAGCGGCGGCCGCGGCCTCCACCGGAGGCTGCACGACCCCCGCCGAGCTGTCCACGCTCTGCGCCGGAGTGTCCGCGGCCCCCGCCGGAGCGGTCGGGGCCGCTGCCGGGTCGGTCACCGCTTCCGTCGCGGGGTCGTCGACCGCGACGTCCACCGGCTGCTCGACGGTGGCCGGGGCGCCGAGCGGGGCCGCCGCCGAGCCGCCGAAGAGGCGCGGCAGGGTCTCGCTGTGCGCGGCGCGCAGTTCGTCAAGGCCGATCCGGAACTGGCCGTGCACCTCCAGCGCACCGCCGGCCGGGTCGGTGACCCCGATGAACTCCCACGGCACCCCGTGCTCGGCGCAGAGGGCGGTGAACGCCTTCTCGTGCCCGCGCGGGACCGAGACCAGCACGCGGCCGGCGGACTCGCTGAACAGGAAGACGAACGGCATCGTCCCGGCGGCGAAGTGCTCCGGCAGCGCCACCCGGGCACCGACGCCACGCCGCAGGCAGGACTCGACCAGGCTCTGGGCGAGGCCACCGTCGGAGAGGTCGTGCGCGGAGCTGACGTGCCCCACCCGGGCCGCGGCCGCCAGCAGCTCGGCGAGCTGCCGTTCGCGGGCCAGGTCGACCCGCGGCGGGATGCCGCCCAGGTGTTCGTGGGTCACCCAGGCCCACTCCGAGCCGGAGAGCTCGACGTTTGTCTCGCCGAGCAGGAACAGCTGGTCGTGGTCGCCAGCCGGGCGTGGCACGAAGCCCATCGGCACCCGGTCGGCGACGTTGTCCAGCACGCCCAGCACGCCGACCACCGGGGTCGGGTGGATGGGCGCCGGGCCGGTCTGGTTGTAGAAGCTGACGTTGCCGCCGGTCACCGGGATGCCGAGCTCCAGGCAGCCGTCCGCCAGGCCGCGGACGGCCTCGGCGAACTGCCACATCACGCCCGGGTCCTCGGGCGAGCCGAAGTTGAGGCAGTCGGTCACCGCGATCGGCTTCGCGCCGGTCACGGCCACGTTCCGGTACGCCTCGGCCAGCGCGAGCTTCGCCCCCTGGTACGGGTCGAGGCGGGCGTACCGGCCGTTGCCGTCGACGGAGAGGGCGACGCCGAGGCCGGTCCGCTCGTCGATCCGGATCACGCCGGAGTCCTCCGGCTGGGCGAGCACGGTGTTGCCCAGCACGTACCGGTCGTACTGCTCGGTGACCCAGGTCTTGTCGGCCAGGTTCGGCGACGCGATCATGCGCAGCACGGTCTCCCGGAGCGCCTCCGGGTTGTTCGGCCGGGGCAGCGTCTCCGCCCGGTCGGCCTGGAGCAGGATCAGGTCGGCCGGCTCACGCATCGGGCGGGCGTAGACCGGACCGTCGTCGACCAGCGAGCCCGGCGGGACGTCCACCACGAGCTGGTCGCGCCAGGTGATGACCAGCCGGCCCGGCTGCCCGTCGATGCTCGGCGGGGTCACCTCACCGATCGCGGTGGCCCAGACGCCCCACTTCTCGGCGATCTTGAGCACCGCGTCCAGCTTGTCGGGGGCGACAACCAGCAGCATCCGTTCCTGCGACTCGCTGGCCAGAATCTCGTGCGGCTCCATCGAGGGCTCGCGCAGCGGCACCCGCTCCAGCCACACCCGCATGCCGGTGCCGGCCGCCGCGGCGGTCTCGGTGAGCGCGCAGGTCAGGCCGGCGCCGCCGAGGTCCTGGATGCCGACGACCAGCTCGGCGTCGTACAGCTCCAGGCACGCCTCGATGAGCAGCTTCTCCATGAACGGGTCGCCGACCTGCACGGACGGACGGCGCTGCTGGCTCTCGTCGTCGAAGGTGGCGCTGGCCAGCACCGACACACCGCCGATGCCGTCCCGGCCGGTCTTCGCGCCCATCAGCACCACGACGTTGCCGGGGCCGGCGGCCTCCTTCTTCTGCAGCCGGTCGACCGGCAGCACGCCGAGGCAGAGCGCGTTGACCAGGGGGTTGCCCTGGTAGCAGGGGTCGAAGACCACCTCGCCGCCGATGTTCGGCAGGCCGAGGCAGTTGCCGTAGCCACCGACCCCGGCGACCACGCCGGGCAGCACCCGGGCGGTGTCCGGGTGGTCGGCCGCACCGAAACGCAGCGGGTCCATCACCGCGACCGGGCGGGCGCCCATGGCGAGGATGTCCCGGACGATGCCGCCGACGCCGGTCGCCGCGCCCTGGTACGGCTCGACGAAGCTCGGGTGGTTGTGCGACTCGACCTTGAAGGTCACCGCCAGCTCGTCGGAGACCCTGACCACACCGGCGTTCTCCCCCATGCCGGCGAGCATCCGGTCGCTCGGCGGGGCCTTCTCAGCGAACTGGCGCAGGTGCACCTTGCTCGACTTGTAGGAGCAGTGCTCGCTCCACATGATCGAGTACATGGCCAGCTCGGCCTGGGTGGGCCGGCGCCCGAGGATGTGCCGGATCCGGTCGTACTCGTCGTCACGGAGGCCCAGCTCCGCGTACGGCTGGAGTTCTTCCGGCGTACCGGTGGCCCGGGGCACGGTGTCCACGCCCGGGGCCCAGTCGTCGGCCGGGCCGGCCTGCGGCAGCACGGCAGCCGTACGCGGCTCCGCCGGGTCGGCCGGGAAGGCGCCCGGCGTCTCCCGCAGGGCCGGGTCCGGATGGGTGGTCATGACCTCTCCTCGCTGCGCTCGCCGCCGTACGGGCGGGGGAGCCGACCGATGATCCCGCCGCGAACGGTCACGCGGGGGCCCCCACCAGGTGCTTGAGCACCGAGGTGAAGAACCCGAGACCGTCCAGGGAGGGGCCGGTGAGCGCCTCCACCGCGTGCTCGGGATGCGGCATGATGCCGACCACGTTGCCGGCCTCGTTGGTGATCGCGGCGATGTCGCGCTGCGAACCGTTGGGGTTGCCACCGAGGTAGCGGGCGACGACCCGCCCCTCGGCCTCCAGCCGGTCCAGCGTCGCCGGGTCGGCGACGTAGCAGCCCTCGCCGTTCTTGACCGGGATCAGCACCTCCTGGCCCGGCTGGAACGCGTTGGTCCAGGCGGTGCCGACGGTCTCGATGCGGAGGAACTGGTCCCGGTTACGGAAGTGCAGGTGCTGGTTGCGGGTGAGCGCCCCGGGCAACAGGTGGGCCTCGCAGAGGATCTGGAAGCCGTTGCAGATGCCGAGCACCGGGAGGCCGCCCCGGGCGGCGTCCACGATCGTCTCCATGACCGGGGCGAACCGGGCGATGGCCCCGCAGCGCAGGTAGTCGCCGTAGGAGAAGCCGCCGGGCAGGACCACGGCCTCCACCCCGTAAAGCCCCGGGTCGCCGTGCCAGAGTCGAACCGGCTCGGCGCCGGCGAGCCGGACGGCCCGGGCCGCGTCCCCGTCATCGAGCGAGCCGGGGAAGGTCACCACACCGACCCGGGCGGTCACCGGCGCGCGTCCACGGTCTCGTCGGTCTCGACCAGTCGGACGGTGTAGTCCTCGATGACCGGATTGGCGAGCAGTTTGTCGGCGATCTCCCGGGCCCGGTCCAGGTCCGGCTCACCGGTGAACTCGATCTCGATCCGCCTGCCGATCCGGACCGAGGCGACGTCACTGACGCCGAGCCGGGGCAGCGCGTTTGCGACGGCCTGGCCCTGAGGATCGAGGATCTCGGGCTTGAGCATGACGTCGACGACGACGCGAGGCACTGGGCACTCCTGACTGTGTACGCAGTTGGGTGCCGGCCCACAACGGGCGAGCGCAGCCAGCCTACCTGGCAGATTCCGCCCCGACCGAACCGGCCGGGGACAGTCCGGGCAGTGATCGGCATGACCGACGGGGTGCGGGAACGCGGGATGTCCGCGCTTTGCCGAAACGTCCCCCGAGCAGGGACTTCGCCGCGCCGAGGGAGGCCAAATCGTTACATCCACTCAGCTCGATCAAACCCTTGCCATGGCCGCTGGTCACACCTACTCTACATCGACAAGTCCCAATGCCTGCCGACCGGGCGACCCGCAACCCCCATCGGCTCGATCGACCCGGCGATCCCGGGTCCGTGAGGCAAGGAGTGTTCCCCGATGCGCATCCGTTCCCTGCTCGCCGTGCTCGGCACCGCCCTCGTGGGCGTGCTGGGCGCCACCAGCGGCGCCGTCGCCGCCCCCGTGAGCCCGTACATCATCGGCGGCGGCACCGTCTCCTCGGCCCCCTGGGCCGCGGCGGTCTTCAGCAACGGCTCGTTCACCTGCTCCGGCAGCGTGATCGCGTCGTCGTGGGTGCTCACCGCCCGGCACTGCATCAGCGGCACCATGTCCGTCCGGATCGGCAGCGTCTACTACGCCTCGGGCGGCACCACCCGCACCGTCAGTGCCACCTACACCCGCAACGACCTCGCGCTGATGCAGCTCTCCAGCGCGGTGACCACCTCCACCGTCTCGCTGGCCAGCAGCAATCCGCCGATCGGCTCCACCAACTCGATCTACGGCTGGGGCATGACCTGCTACAGCGGCTGCAACCCGTCGAGCCAGCTCAAGACCGCCACCGTCCAGGTGACCAGCAACAGCGCCACCGACGCGTACGGCGGCCAGGCCATCCGCAGCAGCCGGATCAACGGCAACGCCTGGAAGGGCGACTCGGGCGGCCCGCAGTTCTACAACGGGCTCCAGGTCGGCGTCGCCTCGACCGCCGACGGATCGAGCATCCAGAACTACGCCAGCGTCGCGTACAACCGGTCCTGGATCACCTCGGTGGCCGGTGTCTGACGGTTAGCGCCGGTCGCGGCGCGGATGGTCGGTGGTGCACCGGCCGTCCGCGCCGACCCGTTTCGCAGCATCCGATCAGGTGGCCACGGCCGACGTTCGGGTCGCCGCCCGACTGACAGCATCGGAACCGTGCTGGTCGTGACGACGGATCAACTACCCGGCTACGAGATCCGCCAGATCCTCGGCGAAGTGGTCTCCTCGATGGCGAGGACACGTAACCCCTACCGCGAGGGGGTCAAGAACCTCCGCGGTGGCGCATACGACCCGATGGCACCGGACAACCTCACCCGCTGGCGTACCGACTCGGTGGCGCGGCTGGGCGAGGAGGCCCGCCGGCTCGGCGCGAACGCGGTGATCGGCATGCGCTTCGACAGCCGGGACTGCGGCGAGATGTGGATGGAGATCTGCGCGTACGGGACAGCGGTGATCGTCGTACCCAAGATGCCGGACGTGATGCCCCCCGACCAGCCGATCGTCGCGGCCGACACCGCACAGGACCCGGAGATCGCGTCCGCCCCCGGCGGCATCGCCGAGCCCGCGAGCGCCCCCAACCTCTCCTCCGCCGCCGAAACCCCCACCCGCAACTCCTAGCCCCCGGCCCCACACCCAGTTGATCAAGAGGTTTGCGCCCGAGTTGATCTCCTCGCAGACGCAAACCTCTTGATCAACCGGCGAAAGGGTGGGGTGGGGTTAGAGGATGGGGGGTGGGGAGTAGGCGGCGGCTTGGGGGTGGGTTTCGGCGATTTTGGCGATGCGCGCCGTCACTCGATCGACCTGGGCTCCGGCGGCGCCGACGAAGGCGTTGCGGTCGGCGACCAGGGCGTCGATGTCGGCGCGGGTCAGGCCGAGGCGAGCGTCCGCGGCGAGGCGGTCGAAGAGGTCGTTCTCGGCCGCGCCCTGCTCCCGCATGGCCAGCGCCACGGCGACCGCGTGCTCCTTGATCGCCTCGTGCGCCACCTCCCGGCCCACCCCCCGCCGCACCGCCGCCACCAGGATCTTGGTGGTGGCCAGGAACGGCAGGAAGCGCTCCAGCTCCCGGTTGATCACCGCCGGGTACGGGCCGAACTCGTCCAGCACGGTGAGGAAGGTCTGGAACAGCCCGTCGGCGGCGAAGAACGCGTCCGGCAGGGCGACCCGGCGGACCACCGAGCAGGAGACGTCCCCCTCGTTCCACTGGTCGCCGGCCAGCTCGCCGACCATCGACAGGTAGCCCCGGATGATCACGGCGAAGCCGTTCACCCGCTCCGACGAGCGGGTGTTCATCTTGTGCGGCATCGCGCTGGAGCCCACCTGGCCGGGCTTGAAGCCCTCCGTGACCAGCTCCTGGCCGACCATCAGCCGGATCGTGGTGGCCAGCGACGACGGCGCGGCGGCCACCTGGGCCAGCGCGGAGAGCACCGCCAGGTCGATCGAGCGCGGGTAGACCTGGCCGACGCTGTCCAGCACCCGGCTGAACCCGAGGTGCTCGGCGACCCGGCGCTCCAGCTCGGCCACCTTGTCGGCGTCGCCGTCGAACAGGTCGAGCTGGTCGGCGGCGGTGCCGACCGGGCCCTTGATGCCGCGCAGGGGGTACCAGTCGATCAGGTCCTCCAGCCGCTCGTACGCGATCAGCAGCTCCTCGGCCGCCGAGGCGAAGCGCTTGCCCAGCGTGGTGGCCTGCGCCGCGACGTTGTGCGACCGGCCGGTCATCACCAGGCCGGAATACTCGTGGGCGTGCCAGGCGAGCCGGACCAGGGTGGCGACCACCCGGTCCCGGATCAGCTCCAGCGAGCGGCGGACCTGGAGCTGCTCGACGTTCTCGGTGAGGTCCCGGGAGGTCATCCCCTTGTGCACGTGCTCGTGCCCGGCGAGCGCGCTGAACTCCTCGATCCGCGCCTTCACGTCGTGCCGGGTGACCCGCTCCCGCGCCGCGATCGAGGCCAGGTCGACGTCGTCAACGACCCGCTCGTACGCCTCGACGACCCCGTCCGGCACCGACACACCGAGGTCCCGCTGGGCCTTCAGCACGGCGAGCCAGAGCCGCCGCTCCATCCGTACCTTCTCCTCGGGTGACCAGAGGGCGACCAGTTCGGGCGAGGCGTACCGGTGGGCGAGCACGTTCGGGATCGTCGTCACGCCCCGTATTCTCCCGTACCCGCCGGTCGCCGCCCCACCGGCATCGGATCATCGCGGTGGGTGCGGGGACGGACCCCTCGGTCGGCCCGGCTAGGCGGATAGGGTGACCACGCTCCTAAGTCGACCGACAGAATCGGGGAAGCGTGTCCAGACTTACCGGCAGGGTTGCCCTTGTCACCGGCGGGAGCCGCGGGATCGGTGCCGCCGTCGTACGCCGGCTGGCCGAGGACGGAGCCCACGTCGCGTTCACCTACCGCTCGGCGGAGGACAGCGCGAAGGCCGTGGTCGCCGACATCGAGTCGTACGGCCGCAGCGGCCTGGCGATCCGGGCCGACAGCGCCGACGGTACGGCCGTGGTCGACGCGGTCGAGCGGACCGTCGCCGAGCTGGGACGGCTCGACATCCTGGTCAACAACGCGGGAGTCTTCTCGGCCGGGCCGATCGACAAGGTCAGCCTCGACTACCTCGACCTGGCCATCGCCGTGCACGTACGCGGGGCGTTCCTGGCGACCCAGGCGGCGGTGCGGCACATGGGCGACGGCGGGCGGATCGTCAACATCGGCAGCAGCTTCGCCAACCGGGTCCCCGACCCGGGCGTCAGCGTCTATGCCATGACCAAGACCGCGGTCAACGGCCTGACCCGGGCCCTCGCCCGCGAACTCGGCCCCCGCGGGATCACCGTCAACCTGGTCCTCCCCGGTTCCACCGACACCGACATGAACCGGTCGGACAGCGCCACCTCGGACAAGCAGCGGTCACACATCGCCCTCGGCCGGTACGGGACGCCGGACGACGTGGCGGCGACGGTCAGCCACCTGGTGGGCGAGGGTGGCCGGCACATCACCGGGGCGGCGATCGCCGTCGACGGCGGCGCCACCGCCTGACCGGTCGCCCGTAGCGGCGAGCGGCACCATCGGCAGTGCCGGGCCGACGAGGCCCCGGGGCGGGCAGTGCGCCGCCCGCCCCGGTCTGCTCACTACTTCACCGGTGCCAGAGCGATCGCCGGATCGAATGCGATGGCCTGCTGCTGCGCCGGGGTCAGAGGGAACTTGCCCCCGTCGCCGGCGAGGGTCACCGACAGCCAGGAGCCGTCCGCGCGCCGGACGTTCACCTCCCGCTCGGCCGAGCCGCCGGTATTGGTGACGGTGCGGTACTTCTCGCCGTGCGGCCCGACCCCCGCCGTGCATTTGTAGACCTTGGTCGGCTTCGCGCAGGTCAGATCGCCGTAGAAGCCCGGGTCGGTCCGCCAGATCTGCACCGAGAACAGCCCCGTCGCCTTGTCGACCAGGAGCCGGCCCTTCCCCCAGTACTCGTCGGCGGTGTTCCCACGACCATCGTCCGTCCAGACCGAGGCCAGGTCGGCCGGGGTCGTGCCGGCACCGTGTACAGCCTTGACCCCCGGCACCTGCCTACGCAGCGACGCGAACACCGCGTTGTCGATGCGCTGCTGCTGCGCCGCGTCGAACCGGCCGCTGGGTGGGGAAGGGCTCGACGGCGGCGCGGACGGCGCCTCCGAGGGCACCGGCGGCAGGGTCACCGCCACTCCTGGCGGTACCGGGGCCAGGGCGATGGCCGGATCGAGCGCGATCGCGGTCTGCTGCTCGACGGTGAGCGGCAGCGCGCCGTCGAAGAGGTGCGACCAACTAATCAAGGTCACCGACACCAGCAGATCGCCCGGCCGGACCACCCGCACGTCCTGCGAGCTGGTCCGGATCGAGCCGGCCGATCCCTGGTCGGTCCGGCCGCCGGTCAGCACCTCGATCCGCTCGCCGTTCGGTCCCACACTGTCCTGACAGGTGTACGACGGGGACGTGTAGGGACACATCCGCGTTCGCCGGCTCGCGAACCGTTCGATCTGCACCATGAGGTGCGCCTCGTTCCCGTCGACCGCGATCCCCCCCTGCGCGAAGTAGTGGTCGATGGTGTTCGGCAGCTCGGTGCCGGACTCCCCGCCGTGATGCCACCGTGGCCGGCCGGGGGAGATTTCGTCCTTCCACTTCACCTTGGGCGCCTGGTGGGTCACCGCTGCGGCGACCGCGGCGTCCAGGCGCGCGACGTCCTCCGGGGTGCCCGCCACGGTGGTGATCCGGGGAGGCCCTGCGGGGGCTGGCAGCCGTCCGGCCGGCGGCAGTACGAGGGCTACCGTGGCGGCCACGCCCAGCACCGCCACCGCCGCGCCACCACAGACCCCCCAGCGGCGCAACCTGCGCTTGCGTCGCTGCCGCCCGATCACCTGCTCAATGTCGATGGCCGAGGCCGGCGGGTCGCCGATCGCCTCGTCCAGAAGCTGCCGGTAGCTCATGCCCACTCCTCCATGGGTCGGCCCGACGCGTTGGTGCCGAGGACGCGGAGCGTGTCGAGGCCGCGGGCCGCCTGGCTCTTCACGGTGCCGGGGCTGATCCCCAACGCCTCGGCGGTCTCCTCCACGGACAGGTCGCAGTAGAAGCGCAAGACGATCACCGCCCGCCGCCGCGCCGGCAACTGACCCAGCAGGTCGAGCAGCGCCTGCCGGTCGGCCAGGGCCGCCTGCGGCAACGCCAAGTCGATCTGCTCCGGCACCTCGTCGGTGGCCCGCTCACGCCGCCAGGGCCGGCGCTGCTCGTCCAACCAGGCGTTGGTCAGCATCCCCCGCACGTACGCATCGACGTTCTCTGCCGCGCGGACCCGCCGCCAGTGGCGGTAGAGCTTGCCGATGGTGATGGAGACCAGATCGTCGGCCGTGTGCCAGTCGCGGCAGAGCAGGTAAGCCGTGCGGCGCAACGCCTCCAGCCGGGCGACCACGAACTGCTGGTACTCGTCCTCGTCGGCCCGATTCACGGTCCGGAATCCCTCGTTCGCCTCATGCCCATGGGACGGACGAATACCGGTCGGGGGTTGCCCGGCACACGTGACACCCGGACCACCCTGCGCCGCGCCCAACAGCCCGGCTGCGGGCCCGGTCGGTGGAGGCCGACCGGGCCGCCGCGTGTCCGGGAGCCGGACAGGTGGCACCTGGGGCGGGAGCGCTCACTCCCGCTTCGGCCCAGCCAGCTCCAGGCGCCGCTGCTGGCCCTGGGACATACGTCCCACCGGGGTGCGCAGCGTGGTCGCGTCCAGCAGGCCCAGCCCGCTGAGCGAGGGCGCATGCCCTTCAGGCCACGGGACTGGAGCCGGTCCACGTGCGCCTGATAGGCCCGGTAGGCGGTGTGCTCCGGGTGCCAGACGGGAACCTCCTGGGACAGCAGGACCACCCGCGCGTCGTGGTGGACCTGGAGGCTGCCCCGGTGGGGCGCACCTGCCGGATCTGCGAGAAGGCAGACAGCGCCCCGCCGGCTCAGCGCTCCAGGATCGCGGTCACGCCCTGACCGCCGGCGGCGCAGATGGAGATCAGGCCGCGCCCGCTCCCCCGCTCGGCGAGGAGCTTGGCCAGGGTGGCCACGATCCGGCCGCCGGTGGCCGCGAAGGGGTGCCCGGCGGCCAGCGAGGAGCCGTTGACGTTGAGCCGGTCCCGGTCGATCGGCCCGAGCGGCGCGTCCAGGCCCAGCCGCTCCTGGCAGAACTCCGGCGACTCCCAGGCGGCCAGGGTGGCGAGCACCTGCGAGGCGAACGCCTCGTGGATCTCGTAGAAGTCGAAGTCCCGCAGGGTCAGGCCGGCCCGGGCCAGCATCCGGGGCACCGCGTATGCGGGGGCCATCAGCAGCCCCTCGTCGCCGTGCACGAAGTCGACCGCGGCCGTCTCCGACCAGGAGAACCGGGCCAGCACCGGCAGGTGGTGCTCCCGCGCCCACTCCTCGCTGGCCAGCAGCACCGTCGACGCGCCGTCGGTGAGCGGGGAGGAGTTGCCGGCGGTCATGGTGGCCTGCTCGGCGTCCGGCCCGCTGGTGCCGAAGACCGGCCTGAGCGAGCCGAGCTTCTCCAGGCTGGTGTCCGGGCGGAGGTTCTGGTCCCGGGTCAGCCCCAGGTAGGGGGTCATCAGGTCGTCGAAGAACCCCTTCTCGTACGCGGCGGCGAGCCGCTGGTGCGAGCGGAGCGCCAGTTCGTCCTGGGCCTGCCGGTCGATGTGCCAGCGCAGCGCCGTCCGCGCCGCGTGCTCCCCCATGGACAGCCCGGTACGCGGTTCCGCGTTGCGCGGGATCTCCGGCTTGAACGGCTGGTGCGGGCGCAGCCGCGCGGCGATTCTCAGCCGCTCGCCGACGGTCCGGGCGGAGTTGAGCTGGAGCAGCGTACGGCGCAGGTCCTCGTTGAGGGCCAGTGGCGCGTCCGAGGTGGTGTCGACGCCACCGGCGATGCCGACGTCGAGCTGCCCGAGGGCGATCTTGTTGGCGACCAGGATGGTGGCTTCGAGCCCGGTGCCGCAGGCCTGCTGGATGTCGTACGCCGGGGTGTGCGGGTCGAGCTTCGAGCCGAGCACCACCTCGCGGGCGAGGTTGAAGTCCCGGGAGTGCTTGAGTACCGCGCCGGCGACCACCTCGCCGATCCGCTGCCCGGCCAGGCCGAACCGGGCGACCAGGCCGTCGAGCGCCGCGCCGAGCAGGTCGGCGTTGGACGCCCGCGCGTAGTGGGAGTTGGACCGGGCGAAGGGGATGCGGTTGCCGCCGATGACCGCGACCCGCCGGACAGTCTGCACGATCGGCCTCCTCGAAGCTGTTGCCCGTACCCTACTCGCCAGTATTTCCAGCCGGCACGCCTCGTCGCCGCTGTTGACCCGGCCGCGCCGTCCAGCCGCAGGCCCGTGCGGCGCACCCAGCCGCGACGCCCGTCCGGCAGCACCAGGCCGCGGACGGCGGTGGCGGCATGAGCACACTCACGGCCAAGGAACGACGCTGGCGGGCGATCGACCGGAAGTATGCGCGGCAAGAACGGCTCAACGCCCTTCGGTCCTCGGCGGAGAAGATGGCGATGCGGCTCGCCGCCTCGAACTACGACAACGCGCGGCACCTGGGGGACGACCGGGATAAGTCCGACCGGGCATTTCGCGCCGCACGGCGGCAGACGGCGGCGTTGCGGCGGCTGCTCGACGCCCTCTATGCCGAGGCGATCCGGTGATGGGCATGATGTCGGAAGGCCGGTGGACCGACACCACGACGACCGCGGCCACGCCGCCGATCGACCGGTACGAACTCGGCCTACTGCACGGCGGGATCGACTCGCTGGAAAGCGTCCTGGAGCTAATCAACATGCCCGGGGCGGACATTCAGGCGGTAGTGCGCGCGCTGCTGAAAGACAAACGAGATCGCGCGGCCGGCCGGGGTGTCCGGTGATGGGCCGGCGCGCGGAGACGGCGGCCGCCGTGCTCCAGCTGGTCATCACGGTGTGCATCGGCGGGGCGCTGATCGTCGCCGGTGTCACCCAGCCGTCGACGCCCGCGCCGGCGCACCGGGTCCAGCACATCCGGCCCGCGACCGAGGCGGAAGAACGCCAGTGGGAGGTCAACCACCTGGCGGACGTGTTGGAGGCGTGCGCGGCGCGTCCAACATGTGACCAGTCCGTCCCATAGCCCTGGACGGCACATCACTCTTCGCACAAACGTTCGAATCAATCTCGCTGGTTTCATATACGTGGGGTGACCATGGGATTTACCACCTTGCAAATTGCTTCAGATAGCAACGATCCTCAAGCAATGAGCTACTTGATCGATCTGCATCTGGCGCACCTACGCGCCAGTGCCAAGAGCGGAAGGACGGTCGAGGCGCGCGCAGATCTGCTGCGCCGTCTCCATCACGAACTGCCGTACGGACTCGCGTACGCGGCCACCGACGAACTGGACGCCTGGCTCGGCGGCAACCCCGCCTGGTCGAGGTGGACCAGGGCCACGTACGCGATGCACATCCGCGGCTTCTACCGGTGGGCGTCGGCGGCCGGGCACCTCGACGGCGACCCGACAGCGGACATGGCCAAGCCCCGCAACCCGAAGTGCCTGCCGAACCCGGTCACGGACGACGAACTCGTCCAGGCCCTCGCGCGGTCGGCCGACCCGTGGCACACGGCGATCCTGCTCGCCGCTCACGCCGGCCTACGGGTCAGCGAGATCGCCCGACTCGACCGGGCCGACGTGACCGAGGAAATCATTCGCCTGGTGGGCAAGGGCGGCGACCCCGAGGCCGTGTACACGCACCCGGTCATCTGGGCGCACGTACGGGACCGGCCGCCCGGCCGGCTCGTGCGCGGCCCGTCCGGGCAGACCATCACGGGCCGGTGGCTGTCGCAGCACCAGGCGGCGCACTTCCGCCGCATCGAGATGCCCGGGGTACACATGCACCGGTTCCGGCACTGGTTCGGTACGGCGCTGCTGGACGCCGGGAACAGCATGCGGGAGGTCCAGGAGTCGATGCGACATCAGTCCGTCAGCTCGACCCAGATCTACACGAAGGTACGGAGCGGGCAGCGCCGACTAGCCATCAGATCACTGCCCACTCCGGTTACCAAAGAGCCCGACGAGAGCCCCAGATAGCACCACCGACGGTACCGGCCCGGTCGCACGATAGCGACCGGGCCGGTCAGCTTTTAAGGAAGTTCTGTACGTGTGTTCGACTGGCCCGGGGCCGGGTCGGGGGTGACCGGCTTGGACGCGGCCAGCTGCCGCGACTGCTCGGCGATGATCTCCATCAGCCGCGTGACGTTGCCGTTGGTCTGCTGGGCGACCTGGCTGGTCGTGCTCTTCACATCGGCGACCTGGGCGGCGACCATCGCGGTCAGCACCGGCACGACGAGCAGAGACATCACGACCACGATCGTGTCCGTCGACACCCCGGCGATGGCCATGACGGCGGCCGCGGCGACGGCCAGGCCGGCGAGCACCACGGCGGCCCACATGAAACGCGGGTTCACGACGCGGGCCCTCCGGTGAGCACCCGGCGGACGATCGCGTCCGCAAGCTGGTCGTAGTCGATGGCACCGCCGGCCGGCCGCGCGGCGAGCTCGTCGACGCGGGTGGCCAGCTTGGCCACTGCCGCCGGTACGGCGCGCAGCTGGTCGAGGGCCACGCCGACCGTGACGCCGGATCGGCCGATCATCGTGTTGTGCAGGGCGGCCTGAATGATCGGGGTGTCCGTTGCCCTGTCGAGCATGTCTGTGTCCTCCAAGAGTCCCCATGGTCGGGTGTCCTGCTCCGCCTCGCGCGTCTGGTCTATCGAGAGGTGGAAGTGCTTTTCGTGCGGGTTCACCCCGTCGTACGGCTCGGATTTCCAGCCGCGTAGCCGGTGGTAGAGACGCCGCTCATAAATGACGTAGCGGGCGGACGGATGCCGCTTGATCGCTGCGAAAATCGTCGGGAAGTCGACGCCGTCCTCGTCGACGTCGATCGCGTCGACCGACCCGCGCTCGTTCGGGTTGTGGTCCGATCGGGTCGCCTGGTGCCGGGCGTCGCCGATCCACCCGTCCGAGGTCCGGTCCCGGCGCGGCCACCGCCGGTTGATCTCGTCGCGCAGCACCGTCAACGCCGGCGCCAGGTACGGAGGCGCGCTCACGACGCTTCCACCGCGACCCAGTGCACGTTCAAGGTCATGGTCTGTGCCGCGGTCAGGTCCACCCGGACCGTCGCACCGGCGGCCGAGAGCACCGAGACCAGAACCGTGGACTTGACCGCAGCCCCGGCCCCTGTCACCACCTGGGTAACGATCACCGGCTGCGCAGCGAACGGCGCTGGAAACACAATCGCCGCGGTGGCACTCGACGCCCCGACGAACGACACCGGGACCACCCCGGACCACCCCGTCAGGATCATCCTCGACCTGGGCGCCGTGATCGTCTCCCCAGCTAGGAACCCACCAGCCATGCTGTCTCCTCCCTACAGCCCGGGAACCGCGGGCAGCCACACATCTACCGGGGTGCCGGCCTGCCACGCCGCGGTGACGCCGTTGAGGCCGCGGGCCGCCACCGTGGCGGTCTGTGGGGACGCCGCGCCGGTGATCAGGGACACCCGCACCCGCTCTTCGCCGACGCGCAGGTCGAGGGGGAAGGCGGCCGGGTTGGTCGTCCACCGGCCGGACGCCGCGGTGGTGGCCAGCTGCATGGTGGCCGCGCCGTTCCAGGGCGCGGCGAGGGTTGCGCCCACGATCCCCACCCGGGCCGGGCCGTCCACGACGGCGATGTCGTACGGCTGGGCGGGCACCCCTGAGAAGGTGATCTTCCACGTGTATTCGGCGATCGTCTCGGTGTAGCCGAGCGCCAGCGTGCGGATGTCGCCGGCGGCCCACGCCGGCGGGCCGGTCACCTCCAGGACGTCGCCGGCGTCGACGGCGAGCAGCGCGGCCATGGCGGCCGGGGCGGCCTGCCACTCCGGCGAACTCAGCTCCACCGACAGGGCCTCGTACCGGGGGCGGTCCACGGTGCCCAGGTGCCGCCGCCACGACGCCTGATCGGCCAGCTGATCGTCGCCAGCGCAGTTGAGCTCTACCTCGGTGCGGTACACACCGACGCCGGCCGGGGGCGGCACCGCGGCCAGCGGGCCCGTCGTCTGCACCGCCCGGACCGAGCTGCCGTCGGGCCTCTTCACGACGACGTCGTTGCGGACCGCGTCGGCGTCGTCGATCGGCTCGAACGGCGGGGCCAGCTGGCCCGTGTAGGCGATCGGAGTCGGGGTCTGGTTGTAGAGGCTGGCGCAGGTGCGGTACACGAGGCCCAGGACGTCACGCTGCTCGTACAGGTAGCCGCCGTCGACGTCGACGGACTGATCGGCCAGCTCGCTGAGCGACGCCGTGGCCTGGTAGCCCAGCCGGCCGGCCGCCGGTGACCCGATCACAGTGACGGGAACGCCCTCCTCGCCGGCGACCCGCACCAACCGATCAGCGGCCGTCTCGTACCAGTAGCCGTCCAGCGGGCCCAGCCGGAACCCGGGCGGCAGCGACGGGTAGTCGACCAGACTGCCGCCGATCGGGAACGGGCGGCCGGCCCACACCGCGACGTGCCCGAAGCCGAGGGGCTTGGTCGACGTCGCGCGCCGGGTGTTCACCCCGATGGAGGTCACGCCGGCGAGCGTGCCCGCGACGGACCCGGTCCCCTCGATGTAGCTCGCCCCGGCCCAGCGGACGCCGGCGGAGATGTTGCTCCCGTTCTGCCAGACGGACACGTTGGCCAGGTAGAAGCTGGTGACGACACCGAACCCGGTGGTGACCAACGTGGCCGCGCCGTCGGCGTTGTAGGCCACCAGCCGCATGTCGAGGCCGCCCACGATCTTGGCGGTCAGCTGCCACCGCACGTACGTGCCGCCCGGCGTGGTGATGTCCAGGAGGACGACGTCGCCGGTGATCGCGGCGATGTCGGTCAACTCGACCGCGGCCATCGCCGACCAGCCGGCCGCCGTCGACGCGGTGACGCTGGCGGGCACGTCGCCCACCAGGGACGCGCCGGCGGACACGTCGGCGATACGGTCTGTGCCCCGCCGCACCGTCGCGCCGGTCACCACGTTGGTGATGTCCGTCCAGGCCACCGTCCCGGCGACGCGCATCGGCGACTGGCCGGACAGCGCCGACCCGCCTACGGACGCGCCGGCGCCGTCCTCCAGCGGCCAGTACGCGAGGGCGGACGCGGCCACCGTGCGGCGCAGCGGCGAGAGCTTCGGCTGTTCACCCTGCCCGAGGCGGCGCAGGATCCCGGACGCCTCGACGTCGACGTACCGGTCGGTGCCGGGCAGGTTCCACCGCGGCGGCCACTCCGACACCTCGCCGGCGAACCGGGCGACCAGCGGGCCGGCGAGCGGGCCGGCGGACACGCGCAGCGGGGTGTTCCGGCCGATCAGCCCGTACCACGGGCCCGTCGGGTTGCGCGGCGCGTACCGGTCCGGGTTGTTCAGGCGCAGCGAGCAGCGACCGTACTCGGCGCGGCCGCCGGCGCTGGTGCGGCCGCGGGTGATCGTGACCGGGCCGCGGACGTCGGCGGTGATATCCACCCAGCCCAGCACCGGGCCAAGGTGGAGCTCCACCTTGGTCCGGAACAGCTTGCTCATGCGCGGCCGCCGAGCACGTATTGCACGTAGCCGCCGCGCTTTTTGATGGCCCGGGCCAGGATCTCGACCAGGAGGTCGTCGAGGCGTGAGCCGGCGGTGTCGATGGTCAGCGTCGCGCCGGCGCTGCCGGCCGCCGAGTTGACCGTCTCGCCGGCCTGCAACATGGCCAAGACGTTCTGGCCGGGAGCGCCCGGTACGCGGCCGCCGGCGTGGAAGGTCGGCAGGTGCGGCACGCTGATGGAGTTGCCACCGATGACCGGCACCCACGACGGTACGGTCCAGCTGAGCCGGCCTACCGTGCGGTTCCAGCCGGTGGCCACCGCGTTGAATCCCGCCTTGAATGGCCGCGAAATCGCGTCACCGATCCGCGAGAATGCCGACCCGATCCAGCCCGGGATTTTCTTGATGAAATCCCACGTGCTCGACGCGGCCGACTTGATCCATCCCCACGACGCGCGCCAGGCTTTTTGGAACCAGTCGGTTTTGGTGGCGATCAGCACGATCACGGCTATCAACGCGATGACGCCCACCACGATCCACGTAATCGGCGACGTCCACAGCGACAGGTTGAGCAGCGCCTGAGCGCCGGCCCAGGCCTTTTGCGCGGCCGCCACCGCCAGGGCGCCTACCCGGGTCTGCGCGAACCACCCGACGGCAGACTTCAGTTGGGGGATCAGCAGGTTGTAGAACCCGGACGCGAGGTCGCCGACACCGAATCCGATCATCAGTAGCTGCTCTTCGAGACCGAGGCTCTTGCCTTCCTCGTCGACGCCCTTCAAGCCGAGCCGCAGATCATGCAGACCGGTGATCGTGTCGCGGAACCCCATCGCCTTGGTGTCGATGGAGTCCGCGGCCTCGCCGGCCCGGTCGAACCCCGCCGCGGCGCCGTCGACCTCGCGGACATGTCCCGGGCGGCACCACCGACCCGGGAGAAACCGTCCTCGACGCCCTTCGTCTCTCCGGCGAACGTCAACGTCACCTGGTTGGGCATCAGCTGACCTCCAGCCCGGCGTCACGGGCCAGCTGGGCGAGCGCATCGGACATGATCTCGGTGACCCGATCCCGGCGCACCTCCAGGCCCTTGTACACGTACCGGCCCTCCCGGATGAACGGACGCTTCGACGGCCGGCCCTTGATCCGGCCCTCGCCACCGAAGTCCAGCCATGGCGCGTACGGGGCCGCGCGGCCGCCCAGCGCGATACGCGCTACCCGCTGCGTCGAGCGAGCCTTGAGCGACCGGGCGGCCCGACCGGACCGGCGGGGAAACCGGGGCTCCGCATAGTCGATGATCTCCTCGGCGGCCGCGTTGAGCGCCAGGCGCAGTTGCCGGGGCAGGCCAGCGTCCATCGCCCGAAGCTGCGCCTGAAACTCTCGCAGCCCCGATACGTGGATCTTCGCGACCATCACAGCCCCGCTTTCGCCCGTTCGAGTTCTTCCCGCTGCGCTTTCAGCGCGTAGTACCGGGACCAGTACAGGAATTCCGCCTGACTCATCCGCTGCCGCAATTCCGCGACGGTCATCGACAGTTTCTGCGCCAGGAAGAATTCGAAATGCAGATCGTCATCGTCGTCGAGAAGTGCTTTTGGTTGCCTCCTTGCCGGCGCCCGGCTTCATGCCGGACAGCTCGGCGATCGCGTCGGACACGGCGACCAGGTCGCCGGCGTCGCCGGCGGCCGCCCACGCCGCTACCTCGTCCTCGGTCATCTTCGGGTCGGTCATGCCCGTGGCGATGTAGTACGTGTCGCGGTCGGCCGTCGACCGGCCGTCCTGCGCGGCCAGGACCTCGTCGCGGGTCAGCGCCCGGACCGCCACCGTGGATCCGTCGGGCAGCGTGGCGACGCCCCGGCCGGTCTTGCGGGCCAGGATCTGGTCACGGGTCAGGTGTGCCATGGGTCGTGCTCTCCTTACGCCTGGGGGGTGTCGTCGACCTCGTCGGAGATCTCGAATTCGGCCGACCAGCTGACGATGTCGTCGACCGGGTTGGTCTCCACGTACTTGGACACGACGGCGTCGAACTTGTCCTGAGGCTTCCCGGCGCCGGTGCCCTCCGGCTTGCGCACCACGGCTACCGTCTCGCCCAACAGCGGCTTGATCGCGGCGCGCGGCCCGGTGGTCTCGGAACTGTCGTACGTGCCGCCGCAGGTGAACTTGCCGTCAAGCAGGCCGCCGGACTTGGTCTTGGCCTTCTTGCCGTACCCGGTGGTGTCGTGCACATCCGCGGAGCCCTCGTACGACGAGGTCTTGCAGTGCGCGGAGATGTCCTTGGTGGCCACCGTCACCACGGTGTGCTTGCCGTGAACCGCGCTCATGGGATCACGCTCCTACTTCTTCGAACCGATGACGTCGAGGGTGAACAGGGCGGCCAGCTGGTCGACGCCGGCGATCGTGACGACGTCGACGTCGCCCTCTGTGCACGTCACCTCGTCGCACGACGTCCAGGCGTACGCCTCGACCAGCGCGTACACGCTGGCCGGTCCCGAGGCGTTGAGGTAGGCCGCCAGCCGGTCCCGTGTCTGCTGCTCGTTCGGGGGACCGAAGGAGATCACCAACTGCAGGGTGATGCGCCAGTTCGCGCCGTCGATCAGGTAGCTCGCGTTGGTCGGGTAGTTGACCACCGCGGCCGGCGGCGACACCTTCCCCACCGGCCACCCGTACGCGCGCAGGCCGTCCACCTGGCCCATGCAGGCGGCGACCTCGTCCATCACTGCGGCAAGGTTCACCCTGCCGCCCACCAGCGCACGAGGCCGGCCAGGCTGACCGCGACGTCGGGGTCCAGCCGGGCGAGTAGCCGGATCTCGGATCCCTGGTCGGGTGATCCGGCGACGCCGGCGGGCGCATCGCGGCGCCACGCCAGTCGGGAGCCCTGCAACAGCGCGGCCTGCACCACCGGTACGGGGACCTCCGGCCAGCCCCACTTGCCGCTAGTGACGGTCACCCCGTACTCGGCCCGGCCCACGATCGGGTACCCCGGTTTGATCAACAACCGCTCGTACACCATGCCGTCCTGCATGGCGTTGGCCGGTTCCAGGTCGAGGTCGGCCGGATCGACCGGGCCGGCGTCGACGTTGACGACCAGGCCGTCGACGTCGTACAGGTCGTCGATCGCGACGACCCACCGCCGGCGGCGGCGATCCCACACGGCGGTGTACCGGCGCGTCTGGGGAGCGTCGACCTTGCCGAACTGCCGGCCGGTGTGCGTGTCGATGGCGCGGGACGCGGCACCGGCCGCGATGGTCAGGAACTCGTCGTCAGCGGTCACACCGGAGCGGGTGCAGAAGTCCCGCAACTGCACCAACGTGACGTAGTCAGGCTTCCAGACCATCGCGGCCGACTCCCCCCACCGTCAGGCCGCGTTGGCCTGGGCCAGCGCGTACGCCTTGCGGTTCTGCACGTTGCCGTCCGCCCGCTCCCAGGCGACGTACTCCACCTGGCCGTAGTTCGCCCGCGAGTACGGGTTGACGATCATCGTGAAGTTGGCGACGCGGCGGATCGTGTACGCCTCCCGCAGGTCGCCGAGCACACCCCACCGCGCGTTCAGCGTGGTCATGTTGGGGAAACCCTGGTCGATCACCACCGGGTAGCCGAGCAGCTCGCGGGCCGGCCGGCCGCCGATGCCCGAACTCTGCTGCGGGTCGACCAGGGGCCGGCCGGCACTGTCGACCAGCGCCCGGATGCGCTGCCACGTGTTCTTACTGAACGCCCACTTCGCGGACTGCTCGTACGCCGGGTCAAGCGCGGACTCGATGTCGAGCAGCTTCTGATAGGTGATCGCGTTGCCGGCGGCCAGCACCACGTCCGCGGTGAGGCCGGCGTGCGCGATGCCGTACGGCTTGCCGGATCCGTCGGCCGTCACCCAGTCCCGGGCCTGCTTGCGGGCGATACGGGTGGCGAGCGCCCGAGCCAACAGCGCCTCGATGTCGAACTCGGCGTCCTGAATCAGCTCGACGGAGACGCGCAGGCCGGCGTTGGGGTCGGCCCCGGTCGAGGTGTACTTGTACGCCTTGAGCGAGACGGAGCCGAACGCCAGGTCGGCACCGCCAGCGAATGCCGCTTCCTCCGCGGTGATCGCACCCTCGGACGCGGTGTCGTCCACCGACGGGTACTCGACCTCGCCGCCCCGGTCGGTGGCGAAGCCGTCGACCTCGGCGGCCAGGCCGCCATAGGACTTCTGCGCCTCCACCAGCTTCTGCCGGAACTGCGGCGATACCAGGTAGCCGCCCTCGCTGTCGGTGCCGACCTGCTGGGCGTTCATCAGGTCGGAGTTGGGCTTGCCCGAGCGCAGGTAGTGGTTGAACGCCTGGTTGTAGGTGTCGTCGCGGCGTGCGGTGCCCGCGTACGCGGCGACGGCCAGGTCCCCAGGGACGGGCGTCTCGTACGCCTCCTGGCGCCGGCGGATGTTCTCCGACCGGCGGGCGCCGGCAAGCGCGGATTCCAACCGCTCGTACCGGTTGGCCTCGGCGTCGGTCAGCGCGCGGGTGTCGGTGTTCGCCGCGATCGCCGACATCTCGTCCATGATCTCGTCGATCGTGGCGGGGATCGGCTCGTCGCGTGGCTGGGTGGCGGCCGCGGGGTCGCCGGCCGCCGGCGGAGCCGGCCGGTTCGCCGGCGGCGCCGGCGGGCGGGCGGGCGCCCGGTTGAAGAAGCGAGCCACGTCCAGCGGGGTCGCCTTCGGGTCCATCGGTGTCATCCCCTCTTACGGCCAGCGGCGGCCCGCTGGTTGGTCGGGCGGCGGCGGCGCAGCTCGCACTGGTGGTACATCCACGCCTCGGCCGGGCTGAGCGGGCGGCCGTCGACGGGGAGCGCGGCCATCTCGGCCAGGAGCTCGTCGTCGGTGGCCCTCTCCACCCAGCCGGCGTAGACCTGCTGGAACTGCTCCCAGTCGTCCACGTCGGCGGTCGCCTGGTCGGGCAGCTTCGGTGCGGTACGCGGCCGGTCGGGGGTGTCCTCGGCGGCCGGGGTCGGGGCGTCGGTCATCGGGCGGGTGTCCTTTCCAGGTGGGCGCGCGCCCGAGCTGTGACCAGCTGCGTACGCGGCAGGATGTTGGATGCGGGTTCGTCGTCGATCGCCTCGTCGGCCAGGCCGGCGGCGGCCGCCTCGGCGGCGGTGTACCAGGTCTCGGCCCGCATCGCGGCCCGCCAGTCGTCGGCGCTGCCGCCGGCGCGGGTGGCGTAGATCGACGCGATGTTGTCCGATAGCCGGCCCAGCTGCGCCGCGGTCTCCAGGTGGTCGGCCTCGTTGCCTATGGTGAGCGCCAGACCGTCATGGATCATCAGCTCGCTGTGCCGGTTCATGACGCGATGCTCGGCGGCTTGCAGGACCCACGACGCGGCCGACGCGGCCAGGCCGTCAACGGTCGCCTCGACGCGCGCCGGGTGGTCGCGCAGCGCGTTGTAGATCACGAACCCGTCGTAAATCAGGCCACCGGGGGAGTTGATCCGCAGGTCGATGACCGGGGCGGTGATGCCGCGTAGGTCACGCACGAACTCGCGCGCGGAGATGCCCCACTCGCCGATCACGTCGTACAGCTCGACCAGGGCGCGGTCGGCCTCGTTGCGGATCGTGTACCAGCCGCCGGCGCCGCGCTGCGTACGGCCGGCCGCGGTCGACCAGCGGGACAGCAGCTCGGGCGGCAACAGCTCGCGGACGGTCACGCCGGTACCTCCTGGGGCTGCTGGCCGGGCTGCGGCGACGGCAGCGCCAACACGTCACCGCCGGCGATGGGCGGCAGACCGAGCCGGGCACGAGCCTCGTTCACGGTGAGGATCGGCTTGCCGGTCTGCTTGATCAGCAGGTCGATCTCCTGCTCGGGGGTCGGCCTCTCCCACTCGTGGTAGTCGAACCGCACCGACCGGGGCGCGGCGAGCAGGCGGGACAGCCGCTGTTCGAGGCGTGCCGTCCAGTGGGCCAGGGTGTAGCGGGACAAGCCGCGGTTCTGCTCGGCCACACCGGTGCCCCAGCTGGTCTGCTTCTCGGTCTGCATCAGCAGATGCGGCGGCACGCCGGTGAAGCGTGCGATCTCCTCGATCTGGAACTGGCGGGAGGAATGGAACTGCGCCTCTTCGTTGGTCATCTGCCACTTCTGCAGGTGGATCCGCCGGTTGATCACCGCGATCCCGGAGGCGTTCTCCCACCCGGCCGTTTTCAGGTCGAGGTCCTGCTTGATGTGCTGGGCGTCGTCCGGGCCCCATTGTTCCCCTTCCTCGGGGGTGGCGAGGCCGGACATCAGGGCGCCGTCGGAGAACATCTTGCCCGCGGCCCGGTCCCCCGCCACGGCGATGCCCAGGCTGTTGGCGGCGACCTGGAGCAGGCCGACGCCGCGGCGGCCGTCCAACGACAGGGCCGGGCAGTACGTCATGGTCTTGTCGGTGAACTCGCGCCGGGACCCGTCCTGCAAGAACGCCGTATACGTGCGCTGGTAGGGCGTGGACAGCTCGCTGGCCGCCTGTTTCGGCGGCGGGTCGACCTGCACGCTTCCCGGGTGGATCGGCACCAGGCCGGCCAGGGCACCGCCCACGTTGTACACGTGGGCCAGACACGCGGCACCGTGCATCATCTGATGCGCGATCACGGTCTGTTTCCACTCGAACGGCGTCATGCCGACCACCCCGCCGGGATCGTCGAACACCGACCGGACACGGGTCACCACGCCGTCGACCTCGCGGACAGTGGGCATCGGCAGCATGGCGATGGTCCCGGACACCAGGTTCACCGCGCGCCACATGGCCGACAGGCCCAGCGCGGTGGCCTCCCCCACCGGCACGCCCGAGTAGTTGCCGACACCGATCCGGAAATACTCGGCCAGCGCGGGGTCAGAGATGCTGACCAGGTCACTCGGCGCTTGCGCCGGGCGCCGGCGACGCCACAACCTCCACCCCATAACCGGAAGGGTATCTCGTGTGATCGAATTCCGGAATTGAGGATCGCGTCACCGGCGCGCGGTCACCACCGCGAGGGGCGGCGGGGGCGTCGGCAGCGTGCGGGCCAGGTGGACAGCGCCGGCGACGGCGTACACCGCGGCGGCGCTGCCGCCGGCGCGCACGAACACCCAGGCGTCACCGGGGCTCTTCTCGACGGCTTCGGCCTGGGCGTCGAGCATGTCCTGACCGGAGTGCACCACCGTCCGCCCGTTGACCTCCTTCGCCAGCCCCATGCAGACGGCGGACGTCTCGCCTCGGATCCCGGCGACGGTCACGCCGGGCGGCGGCCAGTCCCGCACGCCGGCCTTGCGGCGGTCCGCGACCCGGGCCGCCACGGCGGCCGCCGGGCCCGTCGGGAACCAGCCGAGCACCCGGGGCCGCAGCTTGGCCACCCAGCCGGGCAGCTCGCGTTCCATGGCGGCCGCGGCCGCCGGCCCGGTCCACTCGTGCACCGTCTCCACTCGGACCCGGCCGTCCTCGAGAACGGCCGCCGCGGCAAGGACGGCGTGCGTGGTGTCCGGGGACAGGTCGATGCACAGCGCGAGCCGGGACCGGGCGTCGTCGAGGGTTCCGGGCACCTTGCATTCGCCCCAGCCGGTCGGGTCGAGCGCCGGATTCAGCTTCGGCACCGACATGCACAGGACCTCGGTGACGAACCCGGCGACCTCCTCCGGGTCGGCGCCCGGCATGGCCAGGCGCGTGGCGGCGCCGGCGATGACGTCCGGGTCCATCCGCCGGCCCAGCTGCGGGTTGGCCGCAGCCCAGCCGGCCGGGTCGGTGATGTGCGTACCGGGCGGGGCCGAATACTCCAGGATGCCCAGCCGCGGGTCGCCCTCGCCGGTCTCGACGAACTTCACCGCGGCGGTACGCAGGGCCCGCAACACCACCGACCGGACGTCGCCCTGGTTGGTGATGTAGACGATCTGGGCTTCCGGCACCGCGTTCGTGGCGAACGTGACCGCGTTGTACGCCTCCCAGGTGTGCTGCTCGCGCAGCTCGTCACCGATCGCCCGGCGGATCGTCTTGCCGCGGCCGCCCTTGCGGGTCGCCGCGCCGATCTTGTACGCGCAGCGGTCGGTGGTCGACAGGACCTGTTGCCCGTTGCCGATCCGGACGGAGCGCACCCGGGCGGCGAGCGCCGGCGTTTGCTGGGCGAGCTCGACGGCGAACTCCCACGCCTCCTTGGCCTGCTCCAGGTCGGTTGAGGTGCCGAACACCATGGCCTGCCGCTCGACGAACATCCAGTACAACGCCAACACCTTGCACAGGTGCGTCTTGCCGTTCTGGCGGGCGACGATGATGAGGATCTGGCGGAACCGCGGCCGCCCGTCGGGCAGCAACTCGCCCAGGTGGATCACGCACCACTGCTGCCACGGGTCCAACGGCTGACGCAGGATCTCCCGGGCGAACCAGATGACCCGGAAGCCGTAGCTAGTCTCCGGCGTCAGCGGCCGTAACGGCCGGGTCCACAGCCTCGGTGTAATCGAGCCCAGCGGCACCACCTCCGCCGGCGGCGGCGTCGGCTCGCAGCTGGTCGAGCTGACCGCTTGCAGGGTCACCGCCGGCCTCCTGTCCTCCACCACGCACCGCCGGCCGGGCGCCCGGACTCATCCCCAACCGGTCAAGCGTGGCCTCAAGCCTGCGACCGATGATGTCGACCTCGGTGATCACCCGTTTGTGGTGCACCGGCGAGTCGATCGCCTCTTCCTCGCCCAACCGCTTGATCAGCCGGTCCAACTGGCGGGCGTACGTCAACGCGAGCTCCACCGTGGCGGCATCCCGAGGCAACCGGGGCGTTTCCTGCAACGCAAGGCGAAGTTTGCTGGAAATCGTCACGAATTGCCCCGCTCTGGCGAAAAACCGGGGCCTCCGGAGGCCCGGGGGGAGAGAAAAGGACAGGGCGCGGGTGTCCCTGGGGTCAGGCTCCGAACTTTTCGCGCCGCGCTGCGCGGTCGCGCTCGCGCCGGCGTCGACCGCGTGCACGAACGCGCATCGCGTCCTAGGAAGCGAGATCTCACCATCGAGTCACCGGCCTGTTCGGTGGGTCGACGTGCTCGGTCGGGTCACCGATATGCAGGTTGCACGCCGCGCAGCTGGCCACGATGTACGCCGGATCATCGCCGGTCACCGCGCGGCCGCGCGTGTGGTGCGCGTGCCCCGCGTTCGGCCCGGTCAACTCGGCCCGGCCCGTACACCGATGCGACCCGGGCACCCGATCGCACCAGCCGTCCGCGTGCGCCCGGCACCGGTAGCCGTCGCGCCAGAGCACGAACGCGCGCACGGTTCTCCACCGCCTGGTGCTCCCGCTCGCCCAGCTTGCCGACATGATCCAAGTATCCGGTCACGGTTCATCCATGCCAGGGCGAGGAACGTCCGGGGGATGCCCGGCCTTGGGTACGCGGGGGCGCAGGTACGGGGATGCCCTGCCGGCTGGTCGGACAGTATCGGGAGGCCCGAGCCTCGTCGATGAACCTGTGACGATGCCCGCCCCGTCCCGTCCGGGAGAGGTCCGCTCCTGTGACCGTCCCTGGTCTGGGCGTAGATCTGCGCGCACACCGGTGACCGGACACGCGACTGCACCTGTGACCGGACCTGCGACGGTCGCAGGTTCTGTCGTAGGTCCGTCGTAGGTTCCGTCGTTGGTCTGGTCGGTGGTAGGTACGGGCAACAGCACCATGTCCGCCTGCTCGGGCGTGCGCCGGTTCTTACGGTTGTTGCAGCCGCGGCACGCCACGACAAGGTTGTCCATCCCGGCGGCCACCTCGGGGTCAACGTGGTCGAACGTCATGCCCTCGTCGGTGATCCTGTCGCTGTGCTTGCACAGGCGGCCGCAGTAGCGGCACCGGTCCCGGTCGCGGTCGCGTACCTGCCGCTTGAGCTTGGCGTCGCGCAGCTCGCGTTTCTTCGCGCGGTGGACGTCGTTCTCGCTGCGGCTCGGGTTGCGGTCGAGGTAGTCATGTACGGCGTAGGCGTAGTCGGCGTGCCAGGTGCGGCCGTCGAGGCACGGACACGCCGGCGTCGTTCCGTCCGGGTTACGTACGTGCAGCAGCGGCGCCCGGCCGTACCGGGCGCGCAGCAGCCGCGCCGTGGTGGCCTTGGTGCCGTACTCGTCGACGACGTCGGCCGGGACGAACCCGTCAGTGCCGGCACCGGCCACCCAGGTCACGATCTGAAGCCAATGGCCGATCGTGGCGCATCGCTGTTCTGTGGCGCGTACGCCGGTGGCCCCGTCATCGACGAGGCCACGGATTTTGACCGAGGTAATCAGCTTGTCGTCGATGCGGAGCCACACGGGGCGGTGCCTTCCTGGAGTTGTGCGGGTTGCGCTGGGTGGTGCTGCTCAGGCCTTGCGGACACGGACCCGCCCATACCAGCGGTAGCGGCCCCGCTCGCCGGCGATCGGGGTCGGCGGCATCGGGTCGGTCCGGCACGCCTGGGTGTCCGTCGAGTCCGGCTCGGGCACGACGATCAGGCCCATCGCGGCCAGCTGGGCGCGCAGCTGGGCGATCTCGTCCCAGGTGCCATGCGCCCACACCTCCAGGCCGATCGCGCGGCCGATCGTGCGCGCCATCAGCTCACCCCCGGCACATGGACGTCGACGACGGGCAGCAACTCGTCCTGGACGTGGTGCTGGCGGCGCAGCTTGCGCCAGCACTTGTCGCCGATGCGGCGGGCCCTGGACGTCGGCGACGTGCACAGCCGGCCGCAGAGCCGGCAGCGGACCGGGGTCATGCCTTGGACCACCGCCCGGCGGCGAAGCCGACCAGGTACGCGCCGGCGGTCGCGGCCGCGGTCCACACGAAAATCAGCAGCGTGGCGGACATCGGTCACGCCCCCAGCGCGGTGTACGCCGCGGCGGTCGGCCAGTAGCGAGGCGTGCGAGTGCCGGTGTCCCACGGGAACGGCGGCAGAACCCCGAGGTCGATCAAGGCGTCGACGCCCTCCCCGACGCTGCGCACCGGACGGAATATGGCCCGGACCGGCCAGGGGTGGTCCTTGGTCGGGCGGGTGAACACGGACACACCGCACCCGCCCACCCGCTCGATACGTACGCCGGCGGTCGCCTGGCTGGAGTCGGCGGCGTTGATCCACCCCATCCAGTCGTGCGCGGTCCAGCCGTGCGTGCGGGCCCAGCAGTGCACCGCGGCGAGTAGGTCACGATCGGCTGCGGTCAGCTCGCCGGAGAGCAGGGGGTTGTCCGGTGTCGGTGTCGGATACGTCATGATCACTCCTTGAGTCAGAGATGAGGGCGCGCGCCGGGCCCGGGGGAAGCACGGCTGAACGTGGGCCGTATCGGGCCCGGCGCGCGCGTACGCGCCCGGCGGCCGGCCGGATTGTGGTGGTCACGGCCGGCCGCCGGGGATCAGTGGGCGGCCAGCCAGACGAGGCCGGCCGCGGCCGCCATGGCGACGAGGACGAGCGCAACCAGCGCGGTGGTGGCGGACGCGCAGCCGCCCGGCCGGCCCTCACCGCCGGCGGTGCCGGGCGTACGCCGGCGGCCGGGCCCGGACGGACGCCGGCCGGCACCGCCACCCGTACCCGGGCCGCGGGTGCCCCGGTTCGCCTCGGGCTCGACGTAGCCGACGCCGGGCCGCCACCCGTCCGGCCAGATGTCGTGCCGGGTGACGTCGTCGACGTACTCCGTACGCGGCTCCGGCACGGGCCCGCCGGCGGTGGGCAGGTTCGGCCGGTTGGCCAGCCAGTCGCCGTACGCGGCGTCCTTCCGGTCGCCGGCGGCCGGGTCGGTACGCGGCTCGGGCATCACCAGGGGCCGGGTGACGTCGGCGATCAGCGCGTCAATGCACGGCAGGCACGGGCACGACGGCGGGTGCGGCTCGTCGGCCGGACGCGCGGCCGCCGGGAACATGTCGCGCTGGCTCAAGACGCCACCGCCTCGGGCTGCGATCCACTGAGGATCGCGGTCACGTCGTCTGCGCGGACCTTGGCACGCCCGCCCGGCATGGGTACGGACCGGAGCTTGCCGGCCCTCACCCAGCGGCGGACGGTCGACGGCGAGACCTCCAGACGCGCAGATGCCTCGGGAATGCTTAGCAACGTTCGATTTGACGCCATGCGGCAGACCGTAGCCACGGACGGAAGTGCCGTCAAGCGTCACTCGCGCGCTCTTCCGTCAGAAACCCGTCCGCGTGTCAATCAATGCGCGATATGGCGATCTTTGCGCGGTGCCGCTACGCTTCCGGACATGACGATGGCTACGACGGTCCGGCAGTCCACAGGGTGGATCGCCGATGACTCGACGTTCGGCGCTCGCCTGGCCCTGGTCAGACAGCGCATGGGCTGGGGGAACATCGCCGAGGCGGCGAAAGCGTGCGGCCTCCCAGTCGACTCATGGCGCAACTGGGAGCGCGACAACCGGGCGCCGCGCCGGATCACGGTGATCGCTAAGCAGATCAGCACGGCGAGCGGGTGCGACTACCTCTGGCTGCTACTCGGGCCCGATCACGGGGGCGAGGGTGGAACTACTCGCCAGTAGGCTACGCCTATGACCGACAGGTACGCGAGCTTCGTCCAATCGGGGGCCGGTCGCGCGCTGGTCAAGCGCCTCGGGCTGCCCGATCCGCCTCGACTGCGCCGGCACACGCCGGGCGACCCGCTCGTTCCCGGGCCGGTCCTGCTCGGCTCCGCGACCGGGGGCCGGCTCGCCGAGCCGGTCGGCAAGATCCTGACCGCCGCCGGGGTCGAGCTGGCCGACCCGACCACCACCCCCGGTGCCACGTCGCGCTTCGCCGCCCTGGTGTACGACGCCACCGGCATCACCGACTCCACCGAGCTGCGTCAGCTCTACGACTTCTTCCACCCGCAGGCCCGGGCCGTGCGGTCCAGCGGCCGGGTGGTCGTGCTCGGTACCCCGCCGGCCGAATGCGGCTCGCCCCGCGAGGCGACCGCCCAGCGCGCCCTGGAGGGGCTGACCCGCAGCATCGGCAAGGAGTTCGGCCGGGGCGTCACCGCCCAACTGGTGTACGTCACGGCGGCCGGGGGCGCCGGCACCCCGGTCAGCCTGGAGGCCACCCTGCGCTTCCTGCTCTCCGGCCGGTCCGCGTACGTGTCGGGGCAGGTGGTCCGGGTCGGCGCCGGCACCGCCACGGTGCCCGCCGACTGGGACCGGCCGCTGGACGGGCAGGTCGTCCTGGTCACCGGGGCCGCGCGGGGCATCGGCGCGGCGCTCGCCGGGGTGCTCGCCCGGGACGGCGCCCGGGTCGTGGCGCTGGACGTTCCGGAGGCGGGGGACGCGCTGGCCGCGGTCACCAACGAGATCGGCGGCAGCGCGGTGCAGCTCGACCTGACCGCCCCGGACGCCCCGAATCGACTGGCCGAGCACCTGGCCGGCCGGCACGGGCACGTCGACGCGGTGGTGCACAACGCCGGCATCACCCGGGACAAGACCCTCGGCCGGATGGACGCCGACCGCTGGGACTCGGTCATCGACGTGAACCTCTCCAGCCAGGAGCGGATCAACGACGTGCTGCTGGCACGCGACCTGATCCCGACGGGCGGGCGGATCGTCTCGGTCTCCTCGATCGCCGGCATCGCCGGCAACCGGGGGCAGACCAACTACGCGACCAGCAAGGCCGGCGTGATCGGCCTGGTCGACTCGCTCGCCCCGGTGTTGCACGAGCGCGGCATCAGCCTCAACGCGGTCGCGCCCGGGTTCATCGAGACCCGATTGACCGCCCGGATGCCGCTCGTGCTGCGCGAGGCGGGCCGGCGGATGAACAGCATGGCCCAGGGCGGCCTGCCGGTCGATGTGGCCGAGACGATCGGCTGGCTGGCCTGGCCGGCGACCGGCGCGGTCACCGGCAACCTGATCCGGGTCTGCGGCCAGAGTCTGCTGGGGGCGTGATGGCGCGGCGGAAGCAGCGGCGGGCGGATGAGCCGGCCGAGGAGCTGTCGGTGCACGAGCTGATCGAGGGCCCGACCCAGGATCTCACCGCGGCCCGGAACGCGGTCGCGGCGGCGGGCGGCGGCCCGGGGCGGTCGCCCGACGAGACCGCGGGCCTCTCCGGCCTGGCCGCCGAGGAGACCCAGGACCTCTCCGGCCTGGCCGCCGAGGTCACCCGGGACCTGTCCGGGCCGGCCGCGGCGGTCACCCGGGACCTGTCCGGGCCGGCCGCGGCGGTCACCCGGGACCTGTCCGGGCCGGCCGCGGCGGTCACCCGGGACCTGTCCGGGCCGGCCGCGGCGGTCACCCGGGACCTGTCCGGGCCGGCCGCGGCGGTCACCCGGGAGCCGGCGGCGGTCGCCGGGCCAGCGGCCGGGGAGCGGGTCCGGATCGACCTGCCCCGGATGCCGGCGGCCGGGGCGCTCTACCGGCGTGCCCTGCTCGGGGCGCTGCCCGGGACGGGCGGGCGGCGCGGGCCGGGCCTGCCCGAGGTGGAGCTCGGTGTCAGCGGGGTGGCCGTGGACCGGGCGCACCTGGCCGACTACGACCGGGTCTGCGGGTTCCGGCTCGCCGACCGGCTGCCGGCCACGTACCCGCACGTGTTGGGCTTCCCGCTGGCGTTGCGGCTGATGACCGCGGCGGAGTTCCCGATCCCGTTGACGGGGGTGGTGCACGTGGCGAACCGGATCACCGTGCACCGGCCGGTCGAGGCCGGCGAGACCCTGGACTTCCGCACGTACGCGGAGCGCCTGCGCCCGCACGAGCGGGGTCGGCAGCTCGACGTGGTGCTGATCGGTTCGGTCGGCGGCGAGGAGGTGTGGCGCGGCGTCTCGACGTACCTGGGGAGGGAGCGGACGGCGGGCGGCGGCCCGCGGCGCGACCGGGGCGACCGTCCGGCCCCGCCGGCCACCTCGGCCCGATGGCAGGTGACCCCCCGGGTGGGGACCGAATACGCCCGGGTCTCCGGCGACCACAACCCGATCCACACCTCCCGGCTCGGGGCGCGGCTGTTCGGCTTCCCCCGCCCGATCGCGCACGGAATGTGGAGCAAGGCCCGCTGCCTGGCCGCGCTGGAGGGCCGACTGCCGGAGGCGTACACGGTGGAGGTGGCGTTCAAGCTGCCGGTGCCGCTGCCGTCCACGGTGGCCTTCGGCGCCACCGCTACGGGCGGGGCCTGGGACTTCGCCCTGCACGACGCGCGGTCCGGCGCGCCGCAGTTGGTGGGCACCGTCCGCTGAGGAGGAAAGGGGGTTGGCAGTCGACCCCTCGTACGCTAAGTTGTTCTCACATTGAGTTGTTCTCATAGTGAGAGAGACGCCGTGAACGAGCAGGACTTCCTCGCCGCGTACGACCCTCGGGACTATCCGGCGGTCGCGGTCACCGTCGACGTGGTGGCCCTGACCATCCGCGAGGGCGCGCTGCACCTGCTGCTGATCCGCCGGGGCGCCCCGCCGTACGAGGGGCACTGGGCGCTGCCCGGCGGCTTCGTCCACCCGGACGAGGACCTGGCCACCGGTGCCCGCCGGGAGCTGGCCGAGGAGACCGGGCTCGGCGGCGAACGGCTGCGCCGCGTCCACCTGGAGCAGCTCGGCAGCTACGGCGCTCCCGACCGCGACCCCCGGATGCGTGTCGTCTCGATCGCCCACCTGGCGTTCGCCCCCGACCTGCCCGACCCGTCCGCCGGCACCGACGCCGAGGACGCGGTCTGGCTGCCGGTGACCGCGTTGACCAGCCGGCAGCTCGCCTTCGACCACGCCCGGATCATCGACGACGGGCTGGAGCGGGCCCGGTCCAAGCTGGAATACACCCCGCTGGCCACCCGCTTCCTCGAACCCGAGTTCACCATCACCGAGCTGCGGGCCGTCTACGAGACGGTCTGGGGGCACCCGCTGCACGCCGGAAACTTCCACCGCAAGGTGCTCTCGGTGCCCGGCTTCGTGGAGAGCACCGGGGCCAGCACCGAGCGCGGCGGCGCGCGCGGCGGGCCCCGGGCCAAGCTCTACCGCGCCGGCGACGCCCGGCTGCTCCACCCGGCGCTGCTGCGTCCCGCCCGCGAGGAGACGGTCCGGTGAGGACCGAGGAGGCGATCCGCCTGGTCACGGAGGCGCGCACCGACGCGGACCTGTTCGGCGCCGACATGTCCACCCACCGCTATCGCAGGCTGGTCGCGGCCCTGCACCCCGACCGGCTGGGCGCGGCCGACCCGGCGGTACGCGCCGCCGCCACCGACGCGCTGATCGAGGTCACCACCCGATGGCGGGGAGGAGGCGGCACCATGCTCGGTGACTACGCGCTCCGCCGGCTCGCGTACGCCGGCGACCTGGCCGACCTGTACGACGTCGGGGCGGACCGGCTGCTCAAGCTGCCCCGGGACCCGGCCGACAACGACCTGATGGCCCGCGAGGCGCGCGCCCTGCGGGTGATCGCGGAGCGGGGCGACCCGCGCTACCTGCCGTACGTGCCCCGGCTGGTCGACTCGCTCCGGATCCGGGACGCGGCGACCGGGGCGGACCGGTTGGCCAACGTGCTGGCCGCCGCGCCCGGGCTGCACAGCCTGGAGGAGGTACGCCGGGCGTACCCGGACGGGCTGGACCCGCGCGACGCGGCCTGGATGTGGCGGCGGCTGCTGGTCGCCCTCGGCCTGGCCCATCGCGCCGGGGTGGTGCATGGCGCGGTGCTCCCCCGGCACGTGCTGATCGAGCCGGACGCGCACGGCCTGGTGCTGGTCGACTGGTGCTTCTCGATGGTCGACGGCGGAGTGGTCCCGGCACTGGCCCCCGGCGACGAGGACTGGTACCCGCCGGAGGTGACCGGGCGTCGGTCCTGCGGCCCCGGCACCGACCTGGCGCTGGCCGCCCGCTGCCTGACCTGGCTGATGGCCGACCGTGCCCCGCGCGAGCTGCGCGCCTTCGCGGCCGGTTGCCAGCGCCCGAAGCTGGCCGCCCGGCCCGACGACGCGTGGCGGCTGCTCGGCGAACTCGACGAGGTGCTGGAGCGGCTCTACGGCCCCCGCATTTTCCGGCCCTTCACCCTCAACCCCTAGGGAGGCTGCCATGGGCAGCGGAATCTGGTCCACCGACGTGTACGACGCCGCCGACCGCTACCGGCGGGCCACCGGCGCGAGCGCCTTCTCCTACAGCGACAGCGGAGCGCGGACCGTGCACCCGGCGCTCGACCCGCGCGGGGCGGTTCGGGAGAGCCGCGACTCCGACGAGCACCCGCAGTCGACCGCCATCGCGGTGCTGTTCGACGTGACCGGCTCGATGGGCCACGTCCCCCGGGCGCTCCAGACCAAGCTGCCGCAGCTGCTCGGGCTGCTGCTGCGCCAGGGGTACGCCCGCGACCCGCAGCTCATGTTCGGCGCGATCGGCGACGCCACCTGCGACCGGGTGCCGTTGCAGATCGGGCAGTTCGAGTCGGACAACCGGATGGACGACGACCTCGGCCGGATCGTGCTGGAGGGCGGCGGTGGCGGCCAGATGACCGAGTCGTACGAGCTGGCGATGTACTTCATGGCCCGGCACACGGTCACCGACTGCTGGGAGAAGCGGGGGCGCCGGGGCTACCTGTTCATCATCGGCGACGAGTTGGCGTACCAGCGGGTGGACCGGCGACAGGTGGCCCGGCTGATCGGTGACGACCTGCACGAGAGCGTGCCGCTGCGGCAGATCGTCGACGAGGTGACCCGGCGCTGGGACACCTACTATCTGCTCCCGGCCGGCAGCGCGTACGCCGGCAGCCGGAAGGTGCTGGACTTCTGGCGCGGCCTGCTCGGGCAGAACGCCGTCGAGCTGGACGACCTGGACGCGGTCTGCGAGACCATCGCGCTCACCGTCGGCCTCGGTGAGCAGGCCATCGACCTGGACGAGGGGCTGCGCGACCTGGACCGGGCCGGCTCGACCGCCGGCCGGACGGTCTCCAAGGCGCTGGCGAGGCTGGGCGGCGGCCGGCGGACGTCGGCGGCGACGCTGCCGTTCACCCCGACCGGCGGAAGCGGGGTCACCCGGCTGTGAGGCACGTGATGGTGGTCGACCTCGGCTACGGCGACGCCGGCAAGGGCACCGTCGTGGACTGGCTCTGCGCGACCCGGCCGGTGCACACGGTGGTCCGGTTCAACGGGGGCGCGCAGGCGGCGCACAACGTCGTGCTGCGCGACGGACGACACCACACGTTCGCGCAGTTCGGCGCCGGGACGTTCCGCCCCGGGGTGCGTACGCACCTGTCGCGGCACGTGGTGGTGGACCCGCTGGCGCTGGCCGCCGAGGCCGACCACCTCGCGGAGGTCGGCGTGCCCGACGCGCTCGACCGGCTGACCGTGGACGGCGAGGCGCTGCTTGCCACCCCGTACCACCGGGCCGCGAACCGGGCCCGGGAGATCGCCCGGGGAGCCGACCGGCACGGCTCCTGCGGGCTGGGGGTGGGTGAGGCCGTCGCGTACGGCCTCACCCACCCCGACGAGGCGCCCAGGGTGGCGGACTGCCGCCGCCCGACCGTGCTGCGCCGTCGGCTCGCCGCGTTGCGGGACCGGCTCACCGCCGAACTGGGCCCGCTGGACGCGCCGCCGGTCGCCGACTGCCTGCCCGCGTACGCCGGGTTCGCCGAGCGGGTGGCGATCGTGGACCGGGCGTACCTGGCCGGGGTGCTGCGGGCGGGGACCTGTGTCTTCGAGGGGGCGCAGGGGGTGCTGCTGGACGAGTGGCACGGCTTCCACCCGTACACGACGTGGAGCACCACCACCTTCGCCAACGCGGAGGCGCTGCTCGCCGAGGCGGGCCTGGCCGGCGCCGCCAGCCGGCTCGGGGTGCTGCGGGTGACGACCACCCGGCACGGGCCCGGGCCGCTGGTCACCGAGGACCCGGCGCTGCCGTACGCGGACCCGCGCAACCCGACCAACCCCTGGCAGGGCCGGTTCCGGTTCGGCCACTTCGACGCGGTCGCCCACCGGTACGCCCTCGACGTCGTCGGCGGGGTGGACGGCTTGGCGCTCACCCACCTCGACCTGGCCGGCCCGGAGCTGCGGATCTGCCGCCGCTACGACATCCTGGACCGGCTGGTGCCCGGCCCGGCCGGCGACCTCGACCGGCAGGCCGCGCTCACCGCCCGCCTGCTGCGCGCCCGCCCGCTCTACGACACCCCACCCACCAACTGGCCCACAACGATCGAAACCGAGCTGGCCTCCCCACTCCTACTCACCTCCCACGGCCCCACCGCCGAACACAAACGCCCCACGCCCGTTAGAGGGGTTCCCTTCTCTACCGCAGGCGTTATGAGGGGGCCCTTCCTTCTTCCCAGCTAGCGCCGTGCAGGAGGCGGTCGGCGCCGAGCCAGGCGATGTTCATCATCCGGCCGGCGGTCCGCTCCGGGTCGGCCTCCGGGTGGTCGGCGAGCCAGTCGGCCAGCGACTCGCTCGCGCCCACCAGGGCGTACGCGACGACCTCCAGGTCGGTGGCGCTCACCTCGCGCCCCCTGGCCCGCAGCGCGTGGTCGAGCATGCCGGCGACCACCTCGACCAGCCGGTTGCGCATGGCGGCCAGTTCGGTGGCGAACGGCTGGGAGCCACGGGCCTGCCGATAGAGCACCGCCCAGCCGTCCCGGTGCCCCCCGACGAAGCCGAAGAAGGCCCGCAACCCGCGCCAGAGCCGCTCGTCGGCGGGCAGGTCGGGGGCCGCCGCCCCGGCGATGGCCGCCGTCATCCGGGCGCCCTCCCGGTGCAGGCAGGCGATGAAGAGCTCTTCCTTCGTGCCGAGATACGCGTAGACCATCGGCTTGGAGATGCCGGCGTCGTCGGCTATCTCGTCCATGCTGGCGGCATGGAAACCCCTGCGTGAGAACACTCTGACCGCCGCGTCCAGCATCTGCTGCTCGCGTACGGCCCGGGGTAGGCGCTTGAAGGCGGGGGTGCCGGACACCTTGCGAGCATACCTACTCCTGCGTAGGGTTACGCCTGAGTAACCATGCTGGCCCGCCCCGAGAGGTGCAACCCCATGACGGACTTCGACCCGGCCAACTTCGCGAACGTCAGCCCGAAGGAGTTCGCGCAGCTGGTCAAGTCCACCCCCGACGACAAGATCGCCGAGGTCATGTCCGGCGACATGCGCGGCAAGATCCTCGGCGAGGTCTTCGGCCGCATGCCGTCGCTGTTCCGGGCCGACCGCGCCGGCTCCACCAACGCGGTCATCCACTGGAACATCACCGGCCGCGCCGACGGCGGCACCGACACCTACGAGATCGTCATCGAGAACGGCGCCTGCGCCGTCTCGGATGCCCCGGAGCGGGACCCGAAGCTCAGCCTCACCATGGGCCCGGTCGACTTCCTGAAGATCGTCTCCGGTGGCGGCAACCCGGTCATGATGTTCATGACCGGCAAACTCAAGGCCAAGGGCGACCTGGGTCTGGCCGCCAACATCGCCAACCTGTTCGACATCCCCAAGGCCTGACATGGCCGAGTTCTCGCTCGACCTGAACGAGGAACAGCGGGACCTCCGCGACTGGGTGCACGGCTTCGCCAGCGACGTCGTGCGCCCCGCCGCGGCCGAGTGGGACGCCCGCGAGGAGACCCCCTGGCCGATCATCCAGGAGGCGGCGAAGGTCGGCCTGTACGGCTTCGAGTTTCTCGCCACCTGCTGGGCCGACCCCACCGGCCTCTCCCTGCCGATCGCCAGCGAGGAGCTGTTCTGGGGCGACGCCGGCATCGGGCTGAGCATCTTCGGCACCTCGCTGGCCGTCGCCGCCATCTACGGCGCCGGCACGCCCGACCAGCTCGTCGAGTGGGTGCCGCAGTGCTTCGGCGACGCCGACCAGCCCGCCGTCGCCGCGTTCTGCACCACGGAGCCGGAGGCCGGCTCCGACGTCGGAGCCATGCGTACCCGCGCGGTCTACGACGAGGCCACCGACGAGTGGGTGCTGAACGGGCAGAAGGCGTACGCCACCAACGGCGGGATCGCCGGGGTGCACGTGGTCACCGCCTCGGTCGAGCCGGAGCTGGGCTCGCGTGGGCAGGCCGCGTTCGTCGTACCGCCGGGCACGCCGGGGCTGACCGCCACCCGCAAGCTACGCAAGCTCGGGCTACGCGCGTCACACACCGCCGACGTCTTCCTCGACGACGTACGGGTGCCCGGGCGGTGCCTGCTCGGCGAGCGGGACGCCCTGCTGGCCCGGCTCGACCGGGCGCGTTCCGGGCAGCGCGCCTCCGGCCAGGCGGCGATGCGCACCTTCGAGCTGTCCCGCCCGACCGTCGGCGCGCAGGCGCTCGGCGTGGCCCGCGCCGCGTACGAGTACGCCCTGGACTACGCCCGGGAACGGGTGCAGTTCGGCCGGCCGATCATCGAGAACCAGGCGGTCGCGTTCGCGCTCGCCGACATGCGGATGGAGATCGACGCGGCCCGGCTGCTGGTCTGGCGGGCGTCCTGGATGGGACGCAACAACCGGCCATTCACCGCGGGCGAGGGCTCGATGTCCAAGCTCAAGGCCGGCGAGGTGGCGGTCTCGGTCACCGAGAAGGCGGTCCAGTTGCTCGGCGGCGCCGGCTTCCTGCGCGACCACCCGGTCGAGCGCTGGTACCGAGACGCCAAGATCTACACCATCTTCGAGGGCACCTCCGAGATCCAACGACTGGTCATCTCCCGGGCCGTCTCCGGGATGCAGATCCGCTGACCGGCGGTCGGCGAAGGAGGGCTGCGGCATGGACCTGCCGTTCGTCGTCGCCACGCTGACCCGCCGTGGACTGCTCACCCCGGGCCGGCCCATCCGGGTCGCCGCCCAGCTCGGCGCGCTACGCAGGTGGGGCTGGAGCCTCGCCGGCGAGCTGCGCCAGGCCGCCGCGCGTGATCCGGGGTGTACCGCCGTGGTCGACGAGCACGGCGGCACGCTGACGTACCAGGAACTGCTGGACCGGGCCGAGCGGCTGGCCCGCGCGATGCGGGCCGGGCTCGGCGTCCGGGCCGGCGACCGGATCGGCATGCTGTGCCGCAACCACCACGGACTGATCGAGTCGATCGTCGCGGCGATGCTGCTCGGCGCGGACGCCGTACTGGTCAACACCGGGCTCTCCGCGACGCAGCTCGCCACCGTGGCCGAGGAGCAGGCGCTGCGGGTGCTGGTGCACGACGACGAGTTCGCCGAGCGTCTCCTCGGCCTCCCCGCCGACGTGCTGCGGATCGACGAACGCGGCCGCGAGGAGATGACCGCTGCCGCCCTCCCCGGCGACCAGCTCCAGCCGCCGGAGCGGGACGGCCGGGCCATCGTGCTCACCTCCGGCACCACGGGCGCGCCCAAGGGCGCCCGGCGGCCCACACCGAACGGCTTCGGCCCGCTGGTGTCCATCATCGACCGGATCCCGCTGCACGTCCGGGACACCGTCATGATCGCCGCGCCGATCTTCCACACCTGGGGATACGCCGCCCTCCAGGTGGCCTTCGCGCTGCGCGCCACGATCGTGCTGCACCGCCGGTTCGACCCGGCCGCCACGCTGGCCGCCCTGGCGGCGCGGCCCTGCGACGCGCTGTTCGCCGTACCGGTGATGCTGCAACGGCTGATGGAGGTGCCGCCGCCGGACCCCCGCCCGCCGCTGAAGGTGGTCGCGGTCAGCGGCTCCGCGCTCCCCGGCGGGCTGGCCACCGCGTTCATGGGCCGCTACGGCGATGTCCTGCACAACCTGTACGGCTCGACCGAGGTCTCCTGGGCGTCCATCGCCGACCCGGCCGACCTGCGCCGGGCGCCCGACACCGCCGGCCGGCCCCCGCACGGCACCCGGTTGAAGATCCTGGACCAGGCCGGCAACCCCGTGCCCGACGGCCAGGTCGGGCGGATCTTCGTGGGCAACGAGATGCTCTTCGAGGGATACACCTCGGGGGCGGGCCGGGAGCGCCGCGACGGTCTGCTGGACACCGGTGACCTGGGCCGGCTCACCGCCGACGGCCTGCTCTTCGTCAACGGGCGGGTCGACGACATGATCGTCTCCGGTGGTGAGAACGTCTTCCCGTCCGAGGTGGAGGACCTGATCGCCCGGCTGCCCCAGGTCCGCGAGGTCGCGGTGATCGGCGTACCCGACCCCGAGTACGGCGAGCGGCTCGCCGCGTTCCTGGCGCTGCGTCCCGGCGAGACGCTCGACGCGGAGGCGGTCCGCGAATACGTGCGGCGCTACCTGGCCCGCTTCTCGGTGCCCCGGGACGTGGTCTTCGTGAAGTACCTGCCGCGCAACGCCACCGGCAAGGTCCTCAACCGCGAACTGCGCCGCTACTACGGCTGACGCCGACGGCACAGGGGACGGACGGGACCAATTCCCCGGTGGTACCTTTCCAGCGCCGGCTGTCCCGGCAGGTTCGTTCACTCGACCGGGAGCAGTCCGATGGTCCGACTTCGCCGGCGCTGGGCACTCGGCCTCCTGCTGGGCGGAGTCTCCGCCAGCGCGCTCGGCACCGTTGAGCCCAGCCTCGGGCGGCACCGTGCCGCGACCCTGACCCGCCACCAGTCCTCCTCGCCGGTGAAGGTGGAGAACCAGGCGGCCGGCGAGCCCTGGTGGCCGCCGGTCGGTGGCCGCCCGTCCGACGATCGCCGGCGGCAGATCCAGGGGTACGCCTCGGCGACCAGCGTCGCCCCCGGCGAGTCCATCGACTTCCACGTCGCGGTCAACCCGGCCGGCCCCTTCCGGATCACCATCCACCGCCTCGGCTGGTATGGCGGCGCGGGGGCGCGCACCATGCTGGCCAGCCCCGACCTGGCCGGGGTGCCGCAGCCGGTGCCGCCCGCCGACCCGGCGACCGGGATGATCGCCTGCCGCTGGCCGGTGTCCTGGACCCTTCGGGTGCCCGACGGCTGGGCCTCCGGCCTCTACCAGGCGGTGTTCACCTCGGCCGCCGGCTGGCGGGCGTGCACCCCCTTCGTCGTACGCGACGACCGGCGGGCCGCCGCGCTCTGCGTCGTGCTGCCGGTGACCACCTGGCAGGCGTACAACCAGTGGCCGGAGAACGCGGTGACCGGCAAGAGCCTCTACAACGGGTACGACGCCACCGGGCGGCGGGATTCGGCGTTGCGGGCGCGGGAGGTCTCCTTCGACCGCCCGTACGCCAACGCGGGCCAGCCCAGCCACTTCATCCGGGACCACGACGCGATCCAGTGGCTGGAACGCAACGGCTACGACGTCAGCTACGCGACCAGCTTCGACCTGCACTCGGGGCGGCTCGACCCACAGCGGCACCTCGGGCTGGTGTTCTGCGGGCACGACGAGTACTGGTCCCCGGAGATGCGCCGGGCGGCGGAGGCGGCGCTGGCCCACGGCACCAGCCTCGCCTACTTCGGCGCGAACAGCGTCTACTGGCGCATCCGGGTCCGCCCGACCGGCGACGGCCGGCCCGACCGGGTGTTCGCCTGCGCCAAGACGTCGCCGGACCCGGGCGACGACGGGTCCGGCCCGACGGTGACCTGGCGCAGGGCCCTGCAGCCCGAGCAGGCGCTGCTCGGCGTGCAGTACAACGGCATCGTCCGGTCCCCGAAGCCGCTGGTGGTCCGGTCGGCGCACCACTGGGTGTGGGCCGGAACCGGGGTGGCCGACGGCGACCGGATCCCCCAGGTCGTCGCCGGCGAGGCGGACGGCCTCATCGCCAGGACGGCCCGACCCACCGGAGTCGACGCCGCCGTCCTCAGCGCGTCGCCGTATCAGGCGCGGCAGGGCGGAAGCCGCGTACAGAACACCCACGTGTACGAGACGCCGCGGGGCGCGGTGGTCTTCGCCACCGGCACCCTCGGCTGGACCATGGCGCTGAACCGGCCGGGACTCCGGGACGCGCGGATCGAACGGGCCACCGCCAACGTGCTCGACCGGATGATCGCTCGCTCGTCGGGCGGCGTTCCCACCGCACCGGCCCGGCCCTGATCCGCCGCGCTCCGGCTCGACCTGTCCTGTCGTGCCAGCGGGACGGCGCCCGGTGGCACGACAGGGCCCGTCAGGACGGCACGGTGACCCGGCCCGCCACCGCGGCGGCGGCGATGTCGGTGCGGTGGTACGAGCCGGTCAGCTCGATGCCGCGTACCAGGTCGTAGGCGGCGTCCCGTGCGGCGGCGAGGTCGGGGCCGGTGGCCGTACCGCAGAGGACCCGGCCCCCGGCGGAGCGCAGCATGCCGTCGGCGTCCCGGCGGGTGCCGGCGTGGATGACCCCGGCACGGTCCGCACCCGAGATCACGTCGCCGGTACGCGGCGCCGCCGGGTATCCCTCGGCCGCGACCACGACGGTGACCGCCGCGCCGTCCCGCCAGCGCAGCGGCGGGTGCGCGGCGAGGGTGCCGGTGGCGGCGGCGTGCAGCAGCCCGGCGAGCGGCGTCTCCAGCAGGGCGAGGACGACCTGGGTCTCCGGGTCGCCGAAGCGGGCGTTGAACTCGATCACCCGGGGGCCGGCGGCGGTGATCGCCAGGCCGACGTAGAGCAGGCCGGCGAACGGGGTGCCCCGGCGGCGCATCTCGGCCAGCGTCGGGTGCACGACGTCGCGCATCACCTCGTCGACCAGGCCGGGCGGCGCCCAGGGCAGCGGCGCGTACGCCCCCATGCCGCCGGTGTTCGGCCCGGTGTCGCCGTCGCCGGCGCGCTTGAAGTCCTGGGCGGGCAGCAGCGGCAGGGCCGCCTCCCCGTCGGTGACCACGAAGAGGGAGACCTCGGGCCCGGCCAGGTACTCCTCGATCACCACCCGGCCACACTCGGCCGCGTGCGCCTCGGCGACCGCCCGGTCGTCGGTCACCACGACGCCCTTGCCGGCGGCCAGCCCGTCGTTCTTCACCACGTACGGCGGCCCGAACTCGTCCAGCGCCCCTGCGGTGCTCTCCGGGTCGGTGCAGGTGTACGCGCGAGCCGTGGGCACCCCGGCCGCGGTCATCACGTCCTTGGCGAACGCCTTGGAGCCCTCCAGCCGGGCCGCCTCCGCCGACGGGCCGAACACGGGGATGCCCTTGGCGCGTACCGCGTCGGCGACCCCGGCCACCAGCGGCGCCTCCGGCCCGATCACCACCAGGTCGGCGCCCATTTCGACCGCGAGCGCCGCGACGGACGCCGGATCGTTCGCGTTCACCTCCCGCAGCGAGGCGACGGCAGCGATCCCGGGATTACCCGGTGCCGCCACCAACACCTCGACGGAAGGATCCGCGGCCAACCCGAGCGCGAGCGCATGCTCCCGCCCCCCACCACCCACAACCAGAACCCGCACGGCCCGCATCCTACTGGCCCCACCACCGCGCCTCGTTGATCAAGGAGTTCGCGTCTCACTTTCGGCTCCGGACGACCGAACCCTCTTGATCAACTCAGACGGTGGCGGAGGGCCTGTTTGACGGTCGCGGGAATGTAGTCGGGGCGGAGGGTGTCGGACCAGGTGAAGCGGAGGATCGTCCAGCCGGCGTTGACCAGGCGGTTCTGCCTGATCCGGAGCCTGCCACCACCCCTGTGGATAACCCTGTGGACAACCTCGCCCACCGCTCACGTTGATCAAGGAGTTTGCGTCTGTTCGGCAGCGAATCCAGACGCAAACTCCTTGATCAACCAGGCTTAGGCGGGGAGGAGGGGGTGGCGGAGGACGTTTTCGTCGCGGCCGGGGCCCACCCCGACGACGCTCACCCGGGTGCCGGTGAGCTCTTCGATCCTCGCGATGTAGCGGCGCGCGTTCTCGGGCAGTTCGTCCTCGGTCCGGGCCTTGGTGATGTCCTCCCACCAGCCGTCCAGCTCCTCGTAGATCGGAGTGGCGTGGTGGAAGTCGGTCTGCGTCATCGGCATGTCGTCGAAACGCTTGCCGTTGATCTCGTACCCGACGCAGATCGGCACCTTCGGCAGGCCGGTAAGCACGTCCAGCTTGGTGATGACCAGGTCGGTGACGCCGTTGAGGCGGCAGGCGTACCGGGCCACGACGGCGTCGAACCAGCCGGTGCGGCGCTCCCGGCCGGTGGTGGTGCCGTACTCGTGGCCGACCTTGCGCAGGTGCTGGCCATTGTCATCGAACAGCTCGGTCGGGAACGGACCCGAGCCCACCCGGGTGGTGTACGCCTTGCTCACCGCGATGACCCTGGTGATCGCGGTCGGCGGGATGCCCGCGCCCACGCACGCCCCGCCGGCCGTCGGGTTCGACGAGGTGACGAAGGGGTACGTGCCGTGGTCCATGTCGAGCATGGTCGCCTGGGCACCCTCCAGCAGCACGATCTCGCCGCGGTCCAGGGCGTCCCAGAGCATCGCCCGGGTCTCCGCGATGTACGGCGTGAGTCGCTCGGCGTAACCCAGGTACTCCTCGATCGTCGCGTCGACGTCGATCGCCTTGCGGTTGTAGACCTTGAACAGCACCTGGTTCTTCTCGCGGAGCGCCAACTCCAGCTTCTTGCGCAGGATGCCGGGGTCGAGCAGGTCCTGGAGCCGGATGCCCATCCGGGCGACCTTGTCGCCGTACGCCGGGCCGATGCCCCGGCCGGTGGTGCCGATCCGGGACGAGCCGAGGTAGCGCTCGACCACCCGGTCCAGCGCCCGGTGGTGCGGCATGATCAGGTGCGCGTCGCCGGAGATCCGCAGCCGGGAGACGTCCACGCCCCGCTCGGCGAGCCCGTCGATCTCCTCCAGCAGCACCTTCGGGTCGACCACCACGCCGTTGCCGATGACGATCATCGCGCTCGGCGAAAGCGCGCCGGACGGCATGAGGTGCAGCGCGTACTTCTGCCCGTCCGGGGTGATCACCGTATGGCCGGCGTTGTTACCGCCGGAGTAGCGCACCACGTAGTCGACCCGCCCGCCCAGCAGGTCGGTAACCTTGCCCTTGCCCTCGTCGCCCCACTGAGCACCGATGAGCACGATCGCTGGCATCTTCTCCGCCTCCAGAAGGCTCGGGTGCCAGGTGGCGACCGGTTGGCGAGCCCGGGGTGTCAGGCTAACAAGTAAGGACGGCGGGACCGGCAGGGGTTCGTCGAGAAGCAGGAGGCTCCTTCGTGTACGACGTGGTGCTGCTCACCCTCGGCTCGGAGCGGGACGGGTCCGGTGGGGGCTGCGGCAGCGGCGGCGCCTGCTGCGGTGGCGCCGACGAGGCCGCCCCCGACGCCATGCCCGCGGAGCGCTGCGAGACGCCGCGCGTACCGGTGCTGGCCTGCGCGGACGCCCTGACCGCCAGAGGTGCCCGGGTGGAGACGGTGACCGCGCGCTCGGACGCCGAGATCGACGAGGTGCTCGCCCGCCTCGACGGGCCGCCGCGCCCCGACGGCCTCACCTGGCCGGATCCGGACACCAAGACCCGGCTGGTAATCGCCACGGCCAGCGACGGGCAGTTGCGCGCCGTGCTGCGCCGGCTGGTCCGGCGGTACGCTCCGCCGCCCAGCCGCCGTCCGGCCGACCTGGCCGGCAACCGCACCGTCCCCGATCTGCCGCCGGTCGGCGTACTCCCGCTCGACCCGGCCCGGAGCGGGACGGCGCGGGACCTGGCCGCGCAGCTCGGGCTGCCCCGCGATCCGGCGGCGGTGGCCGCCGCGGTGCTGGACGGCACGGCCCGCCGGCTCGACCTGCTGCGCAACGACGGCGGTTCGGTGACCCTGGACGGCGCGCTGCTCGGCGCGGCCGACGACGCCGGCCGACCGCTGCGCTGGCGGGCCCGGGTGGAGGTCGACAGCGCCGTCCTCTCCGACGGCGAGGAGCCGATCCTGGCCTGCGCGATCGGCAACGCCGGCGGGTACGCCCGGCTGGACGACGTGACCCTGCTGGCCGACCCGGACCCCACCGACGGCCGGGTCGAGGTGGCGGTCGCCGTGCCCGTGGTCACCCGATCCGCGCTGGGCCGGAAGCGGGTACGCCTCGAAGTGCGCCGGGCCCGGGGACGGGCGGTGGCGGTCGTACCGCGCGACGAGAAGGTGCCCTTCCTCGACGACGGTGTCGAGGGCGAGCTGAGCCGTAAGCGGTCCTGGTGGGTCGAGCCGGACGCCTGGGCGGTCTGGACAGCCTGACCTCCGTCGATTCGGTCGGGCTCCTCGGCGAACCGGACGGCCTATCCTCGGCGGGAGGAATGGGGAGGAACCGTGGTGCACGAGAACGCCGACCGGGCCCACGTACCGGGCCAGCCGCACGTACCCGAGCGGGACATCGAACCGCTCTGGCCGCCGGATCCGACCGACCCGGACGCCGCCGCCCCGCCGTGGGCGGCACCCCAACCGGCCGCGCCGGCCTGGCCCACCCCGCCCGCGTCGGCCGCCTGGCCACCGGCCCCGCCACAGCCGGTCGAGCCGGCCGACGGGCCACCGCCGGACCGGATCCCGTCGAACACCGGCAACGGGACGGCCGTGGCCCGCACGGTGCAGCCCTCGGTCGACCTGGACCTGCCGTTCACCCTCGACCACCCGCCGGCCGCCCCTGACGGCCGGGCGGCGGGCTCGTCCCGAGCTGCCGTCCCGGCCACGCCCGACGGGCCGGCAACCGAGGCTGCCGTCCCGCTCGCAGCCGCAGAGGCGGTCATTCCACCCGCGGCCGACGGGACGGCGACCACTCCGCCTACGGCTGGCGAGGCGGGGGCCGGGCTCCCGCCCACGGCCGAAGCGACGACAGTTGTTCCGCCCACGTCCGACGCGACGACGGTTGTCCCACCCACGGCCGACGCGACGACGGTTGTTGTCCCGCCCACGGCCGACGAGGCGGCGGGCGGGTCTGGCCGGGGCGGTGACGCCACGGCGACGGCGGGCAGCCGGAACGAGTCGCCGTGGGCGCAGCCGCCGCAGCGGCTCTCCAACTCGGCGAACGGACCGTCCGGTGGCACCCCGACCTCGCCACCGGCCGAGGCCACCACCGCCCCGGTGACGCCTCCGGCCACCCAGGCGCCCCCGCCCGGGCCGGTGATGCCTCCGGCCGCCGACATGACCGCACCCGACCCGGTGATGCCTCCCGCCGCCGAGGCGCCCCCACCCGGGCCGGACGGCCGGCCGGCCGCAACCGCGGCGGGCGACGGGGGATCGCCGCCGCGCCTCGGGCCGTTCCCGCCCGCGCCGGGCGTACCGATGCAGCCGCCGTACGGGGACGGCACGGCGTATCCGCCGGGACCGGTCGGGTACGGGCACCCGACGACGTCGGCGTACCCGCCACCACCGCAGGCGGGCGGGTCCGCCCCACCGCCGGACCGGTACCCGACGGCGTGGCCGCAGCAGGGTTTCGCCGTACCGCAGCAGCCCGGCCCGCCTGCCGCGCAGCAGCCGGTGCCCGCCGCCGCGTATCCGGCGCCGGCCTGGACCCCGGAGAGCGGGGCCACTCCGACGGCCGAGGACTTCGCCCGCCGCCGCCAGGCCAGACCGGCCGACCCGGTGGCCACCATGGGCGTCCGGGCGGTGGTGAACCGGATGGGACTGGTCCGGCTTCCGCCCGGACGGCACGAGCAGGAGGTGAGGCGGGACATCGAGATGGTCCGGCGCAACTTCGGCGGGCTGCGCCAGGTGACCGTGGTCAACCCGAAGGGCGGCGCGGGCAAGACCGTCGCCATTCTGCTGCTCGCGATGACCTTCGGTCAGAAGCGCGGCGGATACGTGCTGGCCTGGGACAACAACGAGACCCAGGGCACCCTGGGCATGCGGGCCCAGCAGGACTTCCACTCCCGTACGGTCCGGGACATGCTGCGCGACCTGGGGCAGTTCCAGGGCCCGCACGGCCGGGTCGGCGACCTGTCGCAGTACGTCCGCTCGCAGGGCGAGGGAATGTTCGACGTGCTCGCCTCGGATGAGTCGGCGACCGGTGGGGAGATGCTCACCGCCGCCGCGTTCGCCGAGATCCGCGAGGTGGTCAGCCGCTTCTACAAGCTGATCTTCGTGGACACCGGGAACAACGTCCGGGCCCAGAACTGGCAGGCCGCGATGGACGCCACCGACCAACTGGTGGTCACCATGTCGGCCCGGAACGACTCGGCGGAGACGGCCGCCCGGATGCTCGACCACCTGGAGCAGAGCGGCCGGCAGCGGCTGGTCCGCCAGGCGGTGACGGTGGTGTCGATGCCGCCGTCGCGCAAGGAGATCGACCTGCCGGCGATCCAACAGCACTTCGCGGCCCGGACCCGGGCGGTGCTGCTGGCGCCGTACGAGCGGCTCATCGACACCGGCGAGCCGATCCGGTACGGCCAGCTCTCCTCGGCGACCCGGGACGCCTGGCTGAAGATCGCCGCAGCGGTCGCCGAAGGGCTCTAGGGAGCTGTCTGTTCGACGACGCGAAACGCCGTTCACCAGGATCGTGCTTCACGCCGCGGTAGTGGCCTCCCAGTCGGTGGGAGGCCACTACTGCACGGGTTCAGCGCGATCTTGCCAGCGACCACCCGGTGAGGGCGCGCTGACGGATCAGTGACTGGCCAGGGCGTCCGCGGCAGCCGGATCGCAGTCGCGGAGGAACTGGGCACAGCGGGCCGCCTCGTCCGCCTCGCCGATCTCGCCCGCCGCGCGGGAGAGCACGTAGAGGCAGCGGAGGAAGCCCTGGTTGGGCTCGTGTGACCAGGGCACCGGGCCGTGCCCCTTCCACCCGCTACGGCGCAACTGGTCCAGGCCCCGGTGGTAACCGGTACGCGCGTACGCGTACGCCGTGATGACCTGGCCCGCGGCGAGCGCCCGGGCCCCGAGCGCCGCCCAGGCCGCGCTGTGGCTGGGGAAGCTGGCCGCGACCTCGGCGTACGCCTCGTCGGTGTCCTGCTCGGCGGCAGCGGCCAGCGCGGCATCGGCGTCGGAGTGCGCGGGCAGAAGGGTGGCCGGTGGCTCAGGCAACAGGTTCTGCATCGCCCCATTCAACCCGCTTCTCGGCCGGGTGCGCGAGAGGGTCGGCGAGCCGGTTGGGCTGAACGGCTGAGGGTTTCGTCACGCCTGCGGTGCCGGCGCGGATACCGGCGGCCCATGCCGGGGTGCGATGTTTTCCGCTACAACTACAGGTCCGGAGCCTCCCCAGGACCGGATACGCAGGAGCTCGGTGGCCTGGCCGCCGGGCTCCTGCCCGCTTTGCCGGGTCGACCGGGTCCGTTCCGTCGGGTTCGGGGGTTGCCGGGCCCGGGCAGGATGATCTCGTGCCGACCCCACCTCCCGCGGACGTCATCGAGCCGCACGACACCAGCATCCACGAGATCGAGACCCGGGCCGAGTTCGATCGGCGGCTCGCCGAGGGGACCCTCGCCGGCCTGACCGTGCAGGGGCTGCGCCTCGATCTCGATCCGGTCCCCGACCTGCGCGGCGTCGAGGTTTCCGGAACCCTCTTCGTGGGCTGCCGGTTCGCCGGCCGCGAGGTCGGCGCGGACCTGGTCCGGCGTGGCGCGAACGTGGTCCCGCCCTTCTCCGGGCTGCCCTACCCGACCCAGCCGGCCCATCTCTACAGCGCGGACGACCTGGCCGCGGGCTTCGCGGAGGCGGGGTTCGCCGGAATGTACGACACCAGGGTGTACGCGCACTTCCGCGCGCACGGCGGCGCGCTGCCGGACGTCCGGGAGGCGCTCGGCCAGCGGCTGCACGACCACGGGGTGGACAACGCCCTGGCGGACGCCACCCGCGCCTGGCTGGCGGTGCACGGGCCGCAGTCCGTGGTGGGCGTGATGGGCGGGCACGCGGTGCCGCGCGGCAGCGACGCGTACCGGATGGCGGCGGTGCTGGGCTGGGAGCTGGCGCGAGCCGACCGGCTGGTGGTGACCGGCGGCGGCCCCGGCGTGATGGAGGCGGCCAACCTGGGCGCCTTCCTCGCGGCCTGGCCGGCGGAGGAGCTGACGGCGGCGATCGACCTGCTCGCCACCGCGCCCGACTTCACCGACCACGACCGTTACACAGAGGTGGCGCTGCGGGTCCGGGAACGGTATTCGGCCGGCCCGGGGCTGCCCACGCCACGGCCGGCCGCGGCCGGTACGGAGTGGGCCCGCTCGGGTGGGCTGGCCATCCCCACCTGGCTGTACGGGCACGAGCCGGCGAACCTGTTCGCCGGGCGGATCGCCAAGTACTTCTCGAACGCGATCCGGGAGGACACCATCCTGCGGCTGGCCCGGGGCGGGATCGTCTTCGCGCCCGGTCGGGCCGGGACCGTGCAGGAGGTGTTCCAGGCGGCTACCAAGACCTACTACGGCACGGACGGCGCGAGCGGGGCGTACGTCTTCCTGGGCCGGGCGTACTGGACCACGGAGTTGCCGGTCGAGTCGCTGCTGCGCCCGCTGCTGGCCGCGTCCCCCTTCGGCGACCTGTCGACCACCGTGCACCTGACCGACGACGTGCACGAGGCGGTCCGCCTGCTGACCGAATGAAAGGAGGGGCCCCCTGTTAACGCCTGGCGTTAATAGGGGGCCCCTCCTTTCACAGCGTCACTTCATCTTGGTGCCGGTGGAGCGCAGTGCCTCGCAGGCCTCGACGACGCGGGCGGCCATGCCGGCCTCGGCGGCCTTGCCCCAGACGCGCGGGTCGTACATCTTCTTGTTGCCGACCTCGCCGTCGACCTTCAGCACGCCGTCGTAGTTGCGGAACATGTGGTCCGCCACCGGCCGGGTGAAGCAGTACTGGGTGTCGGTGTCGATGTTCATCTTCACCACGCCGTAGTCCAGCGCCTCGCGGATCTCCGACAGCAGCGAGCCGGACCCGCCGTGGAAGACCAGGCTGAGCGGCTTCTCCTTGCCGTACTTGGCGCCGACGGCCACCTGGATGTCGTGCAACACCGCGGGGCGGAGCTTGACGTTGCCCGGCTTGTAGACGCCGTGCACGTTGCCGAAGGTCAGCGCCGCCATGTAGCGGCCCTTCTCGCCGAGGCCGAGCGCGTCGACCATGGCCAGGCCGTCCTCGACGGTGGTGTAGAGCTTCTCGTTGATGGCGTTCTCGACACCGTCCTCCTCGCCGCCGACAACGCCGACCTCGATCTCAAGGACGATCTTGCCCTTGGCGGCCTCGGTGAGGAGCTGCTCGGCGATCTCCAGGTTCTCCGCCACCGGCACGGCGGAGCCGTCCCACATGTGCGACTGGAACAGCGGCTCCTCGCCACCCTTGACCCGCTCCTGGGAGATGGCCATCAGCGGCCGGACGAACTTGTCGAGCTTGTCCTTCGGGCAGTGGTCGGTGTGCAGCGCGATGTTCACCGGGTAGTGCTTCGCCACCTCGTGGGCGTACTTGGCGAACGCGACGGCACCGGTGACCATGTCCTTGACCGACGGCCCGGACAGGTACTCCGCCCCACCGGTGGAGACCTGGATGATGCCGTCGCTCTCCGCGTCGGCGAAGCCCTTGAGCGCCGCGTTCAGGGTCTGCGAGGAGGTCACGTTGATCGCGGGGTACGCGAACCGGCCGGCCTTGGCCCGGTCCAGCATCTCCGCGTAAGCCTCGGGGGAAGCGATGGGCATGTCGAACGCTCCTTACTTACCGCTCTCGGCCGTGCAGGCCGCTGTCTTCCTTGGTGCGCCGGACCGCGCTGTCCACCGCCGGCAGTATCCCGTAGAAGGCGGCGACGGGCACAACCGACCCGGGAACGGCTCTCACCGGGCCTCCCGCCGGTCCGGCACCACGATGCTGATCAGCCAGCTCACCACGGCCATCACGATCGCGCCCCAAAAGGCGGCCCAGAAGCCGTCCACCTGGAACGGCAGCTGTAGTTGCCGGGCGATCCAGCCGGTGAGCAGGAACAGCAGGGCGTTGACCACGAGCGCGAACAGACCGAGGGTGAGCAGGTAGAACACGCAGCCGAGCACCTTGATGACCGGCTTGAGCACCGCGTTGACCACGCCGAAGATGAGCGCCACCACGAGCAGGGTGACCGCCGTGTCCGTGGTGTTACGGCCGGTCACCTCCACTCCTGGCACGATCAGGGTGGTGATCCACAGCGCGATCGCGGTGATCGCCAGCCGGATCAGGAAGCCCACCCCACCATCCTGGCACCGGTCACTTCGCCGGGAGGGGCGATCAGCCGACTCCGCCGGGACCCACGCCGTTGGGCCCGGCACCGAGCGGGGACCGGAACCAGCCCGTACGGTGTGTGGTGACCGTCCGTACCGAGATTCAGGGAGGGACGATGGGTCAGCCCGACGAGGACTTCGCCCCGAGCGACCACCTCGCTCCGGAGGAACGGGACCTGGAGGCGGAGCCGGCCGACGCCGTCGAGCAGGCGGCGGTGATCAACCCTGAGGACGGGGAGACCGAGCCGCACCGCGGCTTGGAGGTCGCCGACTGGGACGCGATGGAACAGGCCCGGGTAATCGTCGCCGACGAGGACGACTACCGCTGACGCCGTTTCGGCGGCAGGCACACCCGCCCCGAAGGCGTGCCGCGCTCCGGGTACGCGCTGCCCGGCCGGTCACGCCGGGCAGCGCTGCCGGTCAGCGGACCGGGGTGACCTGGTCCGGGTTCGCCGCCGCCCACTCGGCCAGCCGGTCCTCCCGCAATGCGGCGAAAAAGGCCGGAGCGTTCTTCGGATCCGCACGCACCCGCCCGTTGACGCCCCCCGACGGCTCAATCGGCAGGTTGAGCCCGACCGGCTCGACCGAGGCCAACTCCGGAACCACCCGCAGCAGGTCCAGCGCCGATCCGCCGGCCATGGTCAGGTCCGGGCCCACCTCGGCGACGAGGCGGGAGAGCCGCAACGGGTCGCGCAGCATGTCCTGCGCTCCGGCCCGCCGGACCAGGCCGGCGGCGTAGCGCTGGGCGTTGCGCTCCCGGTCCAGGCCGCCGTCGGGCAGCCCTAGCCGCTGCCGCAGCAGGTCGACCGAGGCGGGTCCGTCGAGGTGCTGGCAGCCGGCCGGGAAGACCCGGCGGGTGTGGACGGAAGTGATCTTCTGCGGCAGGCAGACCTCCACCCCGCCCAGCGCGTCGGTCACCTTCCGCAGCGCCGGGTAGGTCAGGACGGCGCCGGCGTCGAGGCGTACGCCGGTCAGACCGGCGACGGTCCGTCGGATCAGCTCGTAGCCCCGGCTCAGGTCGAGAGGGCCGGACCTGACGCCGAAGTAGAAGGCGGCGTTGAGCCTGTCCCGCTGCACCCCGGGGATGTCGACCTCCAGGTCACGCGGGAGCGAGACCAGGTACGGCCGGCTGCGATCGGCGGGAATGTGCACGAGCAGCACCGAGTCGGCCAGCGGTAGGCGCCGATCCGACGTCGAGTCGATGCCGACCAACAGCACGTTCAGCGCGCCGGTGGGTGCCGACGGCGGCGACGGTTCGCCCAGCAGCTGCGTGGCCTCCGGTGGCGTCGGCGCGATCGCCGTGAAGCCGGCCACCGCGGCGGCGACCAGCGCCAACGCCGTACCACCGAGCCGAAGCCGGAAGCGTCGGCGCCGACGGCGGCCCGCGGCCCGCTCGATGGCGGCGCGGATCGGACCGGTGGGCGGGGTCAGCACCTCCAGCCGCGCGAAGGCGGCCCGCAGGTCGTCCTCGATCATGAGCAGACCTCCACGTACTCGGCTCGCAGGGTGGCCAGCGCGCGGGAGATGCAGGACCGGACCGTGCCGACGGCGCAGCCGAGGACCTCCGCGATCTCGGCATCCGGCAGGTCCTCGTAGTAGCGGAGCACCAGCGCGGCGCGCTGCCGGCGGGGCAGCCGGGACAGCCAGGACCACAGCTCGTCCCGGTCCACCGCGGACTGGGCGTGGTCGGTCGACGCGGGCACCTCGTCCGGTTCGCCACGGAGCAGCACCCGGCGTGCCCACGAGCCGCGCCGCCAGTCGACGTACTGGTTGGTGAGCATCCGGCGGACGTACCGCTCCGGCACGTCGCTGCGGGCCACCCGCCGCCAGTTGAGCTGGACCCTGACCATGGTCTCCTGCACCAGGTCCTGCGCCTGGTGGGGATCCCCGGTCAGCATGACCGCGTACCGCAGCAGGGCGCCCAGCCGGGTATCGGCGAACTCCTCGTACGTCACTGCACCTCCCGGTGTCCCGCCCTGTTGACGGGCTGAGGACAGCCGAAGATTGCACGACCGGTCGATCAGCCTTCCATCCGGTCCGGCGCACCGACCGGGCAACCGGGACAGCGGAGCGGCTTATGCGGGTCGAGGTCACCGGCCAAAACGGAGCCGACCTCGCTGCCGATCACCGGTACCGCCACCGGGCTGATCGCCGGGATCGGCGCGCTGCTGCTGGCGGCGGGCGTGGGCGGCTACGTGATCGCCCGCCGTCGCAAGACCCGGTTCGTCGCCTGACCGGTAACAACAGCACCACCCGACGCCCCGCCGACCGGCACCGGTCGGCGGGGCGTCGCCGTTGCGCGACGTCATGCCGTCCCGCTGGGAAAACCGGACGACGCATGATCGACGCAACTGACACCATCGACGGGTGCTGCTGACCCTGACCACGACCCACCGCCCCGCGACCGACCTCGGCCACCTCCTCGTCAAGCACCCGGACCGCGTGCAGAGCTTCGACCTGCCAGCGGGCACCGCGCACGTGCTCTACCCCGAGGCGGACGAGCAGCGGTGCACGGCGGCACTGCTGGTCGAGATCGAGCCGCTCAAGCTGGGCAGCGGCCGGGGCCGCAGGCAGGCGGCCACCCCGGACAGCTTCATCCTCGGGCAGTACGTCAACGACCGCCCGTACGCCGCGTCCAGCCTGCTCTCCTCGGCGCTCGCCAAGGTGTTCCGGTCGGCGCTGCGCGGCGAGTCCCGCGACCGACCGGAGTTGGCCGCCACCCCGATCCCGCTGGCGGTACGGGTGCCGGTGCTGCGCTGCCGGGGCGGTGCCGAGCTGGCCGTACGGGTCTTCGCCCCGCTCGGCTGGGCGGTGACCGCCACCCCGATCCCGCTCGACGAGGCGTACCCGGAGTGGGGCGACAGCCGCTACGTCGACCTGACGCTCACCGGCACGCTGCGGGTCGCCGACGCGCTCAACCACCTGTACGTGCTGCTGCCCGTGCTGGACGACGCCAAGCACTACTGGGTGGCGCCGGACGAGGTGGACAAGCTGCTCCGGGCCGGGGCCGGCTGGCTGGCCGACCACCCGGAACGGTCCCTGATCACGCGCCGCTACCTGGCGCACCGCCGGGCCCTCGCCGGGGAGGCGCTGGCCCGCCTGGCCGAACTGCGGCTGGCCGACGAGGCACCTGTCGACGACAGCGTGGAGCCGGTGGGCTCGACGGAGGAGACGGACGGTAAGCGCGCCTCACTGGCCGTACGCCGGCGGGAGGCGGTGCTGGCCGCGCTGCGCGACACGGGGGCGTCCCGGGTGCTGGACCTGGGCTGTGGTGGCGGGGCGCTGCTCACCGCGCTGGTCGCCGACCGGCGGTTCACCGAGATCGTCGGCACCGACGTGTCCAGTCAGGCACTCGCCCTGGCCGCTCGGCGGCTGCGGCTGGACCGGTTGCCGGAGCGGCAGCGGGACCGGATCAAGCTGTGGCAGTCGGCGCTGACCTACCGGGACGACCGGCTGCGCGGATACGACGCGGCGGTGCTGATGGAGGTGATCGAGCACGTCGACCCGCCGCGCCTGCCGGCGCTGGAGGACGCGGTCTTCGGGCATGCCCGGCCGGGAACGGTCGTGGTGACCACCCCGAACGCCGAGTACAACGTCCGGTACGAGGGGCTGGGCACGGGCCGGTTCCGGCACGCCGACCACCGGTTCGAATGGACCCGGGCCGAGTTCCCCGCCTGGGTCGACCGGGTGGCGGCGGCCCACGGCTACACCGCCACCCTTGCCGGGGTCGGCGACGACGATCCCGAGGTGGGCAGCCCCACACAGCTCGCGGTGTTCACCAGAACGGAAGATTCGGCCCGGAAGGAGGAGATCAGCGCATGACCGTCCTGGACATTCCCGAGCTGGCCCTGGTGGCGCTGGTCGGCGTCTCCGGCTCCGGCAAGTCGACCTTCGCCCGTCGGCACTTCGCGCCCACTCAGGTGCTCTCCTCGGACACCTTCCGGGGCATGGTGGCGGACGACGAGAACGACCAATCCGCCTCCGGCGACGCGTTCGACGCGCTGCACCACGTCGCCGGGCTGCGGCTGCGCCGGGGCCGACTCACCGTGGTCGACGCGACCAACCTCCAGCCGCACGCCCGGGCCGCCCTGGTACGGGTGGCCCGCGAACACGACGTGCTGCCGGTGGCGATCGTGCTGGACGTGCCGGAGGCGCTGGCCTGGGAGCGTACGCAGGGTCGGGCCGACCGGACGCACGGCCGGCAGGTGCTCGCCCGGATGCAGCGGGACCTGCGGCAGTCGTACGGGCGGCTGGCCCGGGAGGGCTTCCGCAAGGTGCACGTGCTGCGCGGGGTCGACGAGATCGACGCCGCCGAGATCCGCTACGAGAAGCTCTTCAACGACCGGCGCGAGCTGACCGGGCCGTTCGACATCGTCGGCGACGTGCACGGCTGCCGGGAGGAGCTGGAGGCGCTGCTACTCCGGCTGGGCTACGCGCTGCGCCACGACGACGCGGGCCGCCCGGTGGACGCGGTGCACCCCGCCGGGCGTACCCCGGTCTTCGTGGGTGACCTGGTGGACCGCGGCCCGGACTCCCCCGGCGTGCTCCGCCTGGTGATGGGCATGGTGGCGGCCGGCCACGCGATCTGCGTGCCCGGCAACCACGAGCAGAAGCTGCTGCGCAAGCTGCGCGGCCGGGACGTGCGGCTCACCCACGGCCTGGCCGAGACGATGGCCCAGCTTGAGTCGGAGCCGGCGGAGTTCGTCGCGGACGTGGCGACCTTCGTCGACGGCCTGGTCAGCCACTACGTGCTGGACGGCGGCCGGCTGGTGGTCGCGCACGCCGGCCTCAAGGAGGCGTACCAGGGCCGGGCGTCCGGCCGGGTCCGCGCCTTCGCGCTCTACGGGGAGACCACCGGCGAGACCGACGAGTACGGCCTGCCGGTGCGTTACCCGTGGGCCCGCGACTACCGGGGCTCGGCCATGGTCGTGTACGGGCACACCCCCACCCCCGAGCCGGAGTGGGTGAACAACACCATCTGTGTCGACACCGGCTGCGTCTTCGGCGGCCGGCTCACCGCGCTGCGCTACCCGGAGAAGGAGCTGGTCTCCGTCCCGGCGGTGAAGGAGTGGTACGCCCCGGCCCGCCCGCTGGTCGCGCCCACGCCGACCCGCCCGGACACGGTGCTGGACCTGGCCGACGTCACCGGGCGGCGGCACCTCAGCCACGCGTACGGGACGTTGACCGTGCCCGCCGAGAACGCCGCCGCCGCGCTGGAGGTGATGAGCCGGTACGCGGTCGACCCGGGCCGGCTGGTCTGGCTGCCGCCGACCATGGCGCCCTGCTCGACGTCGACCGTCGACGGGTTCCTGGAGCACCCGGCGCAGGCGTTCGCGGACTACCGCTCGGCCGGTGTCGAGCGGGTGGTCTGCGAGGAGAAACACATGGGCTCGCGGGCCGTGGTGCTGGTGGAGCGGGAGCCAGGACGGTTCGGCGGCGGGGTGGCGCACACGCGTACCGGCCGGCCGTTCTTCGGCCCGCCGCTCGACGACGAGCTGCTGGCCCGGGTCCGCGCCGCGATCGGCGCGGCCGGGCTCTGGGCCGAGCTGGACACCGACTGGCTGCTGCTCGACTGCGAGCTGCTGCCCTGGTCGGCGAAGGCGGGCAGCCTGATCCGCGAGCAGTACGCCGGGGTGGGCGCCGCCGGCCGGGCCGCCCTGCCGGCGGCGCTCGCCACGCTGGAGGCCGCCGCCGGCCGGGGACTGCCGGTCGGGGAGCTGCGCGACCGGCTGGCCGACCGGGGCGCCGAGATCGAGGCGTACTCGGTGGCGTACCGGTCGTACGTCGGGCCGACCGAAGGGCTACGCGGGGTGACTCTCGCCCCGTTCGCCGTGCTGGCCGGGGCCGGGGTGAGCTACGCCGACCGGGACCACGGCTGGCACCTGGGCCTGGCCGACCGGCTGTGCGCGGCGGACCCGGAGTTCTTCACGCCGACCCGCCGGCAGGTGGTCGACCTGGCCGACGAGGCGGCGGTGGCGGCGGCGACCGAGTGGTGGCTGGCGCTCACCGCGGCCGGCGGCGAGGGCATGGTGGTCAAGCCGTACGCCGGGCTCGCCGCCCGGTCACCGAAGGGGTCGCTGCTCCAGCCGGGTATCAAGTGCCGGGGCCGGGAGTACCTGCGGATCATCTACGGTCCCGGGTACACCGAACCGGGGCAGCTCGCCGCGCTGCGTAAGCGCTCACTGGGCCGCAAGCGCGGGCTGGCCCTGAGCGAGCACGGCCTCGGCCTGGCCGCCCTGGACGCGCTTGCCGAGGACGCCCCGCTCTGGCGACGGCACGAGCTGGTTTTCGCGATCCTGGCCTGCGAGTCCGAGCCGGTCGACCCCCGGCTGTGACCGGTACGTCCGGTCCGGCGTGGCGCCGGACCGGACCCGGGTACCCTTTGTGGCCGTGGACACAGCAGAGAAGACCCGGCTGCTCTCCGAGAGTGTCGCCCTGAACCCGCTCGACCCGAAGGACCTGATCCACACCTTCGGGTTGTTCGGTGTCTGGGCGATCCTCTTCGCCGAGACCGGCCTGCTGGTCGGCTTCTTCTTCCCCGGTGACTCGCTGCTCTTCCTGGCGGGGGTGGCCGCCTCGCCGGTGGCGGACGCGATCTTCGGCGCCGGCACCCGGCTGAACCTGATCGCGCTGCTGATCGGCGGGCCGCTCTGCGCGATCGCCGGTGCCCAGCTCGGCCACTGGCTCGGCGCCCGGTACGGCCGGCAGATGTTCGACAAGCCCAACTCCCGCCTGTTCAAGCGGGAGTACGTGGAGAAGGCCGAGTACTACTTCCAGAAGTTCGGCCCGGCGAAGGCGGTCGTGCTGGCCCGCTTCATTCCGATCGTGCGGACCTTCCTCAACCCGGTGGCCGGCGTGCTCGGCATGCCGGCCCGGCAGTTCTTTATCTGGAACGTGGTCGGCGCGATCCTCTGGGTGGACGGCATCCTGCTGGTCGGTTACCTGCTCGCCGACCAGATCTACAACGCGATCGGCGACAAGATCGACCGGTACATCCTGCCGGTGGTCGCCCTGATCGTCGTGATTTCGGTACTGCCGATCTTCTTCGAGTTCCTCCGTGACCGGCGCGCGCGCAAGCGCGGCGAGGCGGTCACGGTGGTCGCCGCGGCCAGCGCGGCCGGCACCGCCGAGGCGATCCGGCGGGAGTCCGGGGACGACGACGACCCGCGGCGCGGCCGGCGCGGCCAGCACCGCCGCTGATTCAGGGCCCGTACGGGCCTCTACCGACAGCGCTGATGGCCGGTCCCCTGATGTGGGACCGGCCATCAGCAACGGCTTTTCGATCTACGGATGGCACGGATGACGGACAGCCGTCACCGTCCAGTGGTGGCGCCACCCCTGGTACGCCACCCGTCAGCCAACCGGACCTCGGGCGCGTCCGGTTTCAGCGGGCCTTCTTGGTGGCCCGCTTTCGCGGCGGGGTGAGCAGGTCCGCGATCGTGGCGATCGCGGTCGGCACCAGCCGGTAGTACGCCCAGACACCGCGCTTCTCCCGCTCCAGCAAGCCGGCCTCGGTGAGGATGCGCAGGTGGTGACTGACCGTCGGCTGGGAAAGGCCGAGCGGTGCGGTGAGGTCACACACGCACGCCTCTCCCTCGGGTGCCGACTGGATCAGGCTGAGCAGCCGCAGCCGGGCGGGGTCGGCGAGGGCCTTCAGCACCCCCGCGAGCCGCTCGGCATCGGCCCGTTCGATTGGCTCGCCGGCGAGCGGCGAGATCTGAGGCATGGTCATTTCAGCCAACGCAGTTCCCACGTATTCCATCCTTCCACCAGCAGCATCGATCCGCCTGCATATCAGCAGATCCGAATCGGCAAACTTTTACGCCACAAGGCCGAGGTCAGCCAACGTATAGGCTGCCCGATACGGCAGGCCGGCGGCTCGCACCGCGTCGCCGGCGCCTCGATCAACAATAACCGCCACTCCGACCACGTCGGCCCCGGCCTCACGCAACGCCTCGACCGCGGCCAACACACTGCCGCCGGTGGTCGAGGTGTCCTCGACCGCCAGGACCCGGCGACCTGCCACGTCCGGCCCCTCGATACGCCGCTGGAGACCGTGCGCCTTACCCGCCTTGCGGACCACGAACGCGTCCAGCGGCCGGTCGGTCTCGGCCGACGCGTGCAGCATCGCCGCCGCGACGGGATCGGCCCCGAGGGTCAGTCCACCGACCGCGTCGTGTGCCCAGTCGGCGGTGAGGTCACACATCACCCGGCCGACCAACGGCGCCGCCCGGTGATGGAGCGTGACGCGACGCAGGTCGACGTACCAGTCCGCCTCACGGCCCGATGAGAGCACCACGCGTCCGTGGACCACAGCCAGGTCGGTGATGAATTTACGCAGGTCGTCGTGGTCCCCCATGGCGATAGAGGGTACTGCGCAACTCTGGGAGGTGTGTGTCGGGTCCGCCGTGGGTCAACCCTGCGGGCGACCGAAGGGTGGCTATATCCGACTACGCTGTGCGACCGTCCACCCGGGTCGCGCCGGCCGACACCGTTGCCGCGAAGCACATCCGACCCGCCCCGGGGTCAGTCGGCGTCGCCCGCGACCCGCCCCCTGGTGTCCCGGGAGACGCCGCGCAGCAGCCGTCGGGGCGCGTGCCGCAGACCCGCGACGGCCACCTTGTACTTCCAGCTCGGCACGCTGACCAGTTTGCCTTTTCGCAGGTCACGCAGCCCTTCGTCGACCACGTCGTCGGCCCGCAGCCACATCCAGGCCGGCGTACGCGACATGTCGATGCCGGCGCGCTCGTGGTAGCCGGTACGGGTGTAGCCGGGGCACAGGGCCATCACCCGCACCCCCAGCGGCGCCACCGATTGGCCGATCGACTCACTGAAATTCGTGACCCACGCCTTGCTGGCCGAGTAGGTCGAACCCGGCATCGGCACGCCGAAACCTGCAACGGAAGAGACATTTATCACTGCCCCGTTGCCTCGCCGAATCATCGGTTCGAGCGCCGCATGGGTCAGTCGCAGCACCGCCAGCACGTTCAGCCGGATCAGCCGGGCCTCATCCTCGACGGTCGACCGGACGAACGGAGTGTTGAGGCTGGTCCCGGCGTTGTTCACCAGCAGGCCGATCGGCGGATCGGCGACGAGCCGGCGCTCCACCGTGGCGCAGCCGTCTTCGGTGGACAGATCGGCGGCGATGCTCTCGACCCGGCAGCCGTACCGGGCGTCCAGTTCGGCGGCGGTGGCGTCGAGCCGGCCGGCATCCCGGGCCACCAGGACCAGGTCCCACCCGTCCGCGGCGAGCCGACGGGCGAACGCCTCGCCGATGCCGAGGCTGGCACCGGTGATCAACGCGCGGTGCGGGGCGGATCGGGTCGCATCGGTCACGGCCGGTCCTCCTGGGGTGGGGTCGACGTGGGCGGAAGGGTGCCCGGCGACCCGGGCGGGGCCGCCCAGGGCGACGGGGACCCGTAGGCCGGCGGAGTGGCGCCCGACGGCGGGCCGTAGGACGGCGGGGCCGAGGCGGCAGCCGACGGACCGTAGCCCGGACCGGCTCCGACGTTGGTCGGCCCGGCCGGAGGCATGGGACCGGCCGGAGGCATCGGGCCGGCCGGAGGCATCGGGCCGGAGGGCGGCGCGGCGGGCGCGGGGCGACGGAAGAACGCACCGGCCGCGGGGAGGGCCAGCAGCGCGGCGACCACCACGTACCCGAGGAGCTGCGCCACCGACACGGCCGCGTTCAGCGGAATCCACCAGGCCGGGTACGCCTCGCCGACGAGGGCGAGCAGATCGGCGGTGACCTGCTCGTCGGCGCCGAGACGCAGCGGGGCGGCCCGCTGACCGACCAGTATCGCCAGGCCGCAGCAGCCGCAGAACAGGCCCAGCCCCGAGACGACCCAGGTGGTCGTGCGGGCGCCGGAGCGGCCGGAGAGCAGGCCGAGGGCGAGCCCGACGAGCACCAGCGCGATGAGCACGCCGAGCACGGCCGCCAGCGTGGTGGAGGCGCGCAGCAGTGACACGACGGTGTCGATCTCGCCGCCGTCGGCTCCGGTCCCGGACGCCGCCGCGCGGAACCGGTCCACCGTGCCACCCGTGATGAGCAGGTTGGCGACCGCGTACGCCACGGCGCCGGCCGCCATCAGCAGCAGCACCGCCGCTGCCGAGACGACCGCCCCCGGGCGGCGGGGCGGTGCCTGAACGGGATACGACACGACAGATCCCTCCGGTAGGCGTCGGCTTGCAACCTACTCGGAGGGATCGTCGGCGTCGCTGTTATCGGAGCGTCAACTTCCCGAGGGCGGCTCGGGATGCCCGCCGGGTCCCGGCTGCCCCGGCTGCCCCGGCTGACCGGGCTGACCGGGCTGACCCGGCTGACCCGGCTGACCGGGCTGACCCGGCTGACCGCCGGCCGGCGGGTAGCCGGGAGCCGGCGGCTGGCCCGGGGTCTGCGGGTAGCCCGGAGTCTGTGGATAGCCGGGCGCCGGCGGGTAGCCCGGGTAGGCGGCGCCGGGCACCGGGGGCTCCCAAACCGGCTGCGGCTTGCGGAAGAACTCGTTCGACTTCGGCAGGGCCAGCAGGATCAGGGCGGTCAGCACGGACAGCAGGGCCAGCACGCTGATCGCGGTGGTGAGCGGGCCGTACCAGGACGGCAGCGCCTCCTCCAACCGGCGCTGGACCTCCTGGCTGCTCGGCAGGTCGCCGCTGGTCGAACTGCCGTTCGCCAGCCCGCCGCTCGCGTTGCCCACCAGGCCGAAGCCCATGCAGCAGAACAGGATGCCGCCCAGCACCCAGGTGGTGATCCGGGAGCCGTTCTTCCCCTGGTTGTTGAGCAGGGCGAGGACGACGAGCCCGATCGCGATCAGCAGGGAGATGACACCCCCGGCGATCGCGATCCCGGCGGCGAAATCAGCCGCCGGCTCGGCGCTGGTGCCCCGGTATGCCTCTCGCAGCGCTTCCCGAAGCGTGCCGATGGTGGACAACGTCAGGATCAGATTCACCACCTGGGTGGCGGCGACGACGATGAGCAGCCAACTGGAGGCCGTCACCACGCCCGGACGGACGCGGGGCGGCGGCCCTCCCGAGGTATCGACCATGATTCTCCTTCCCTAGATCACACGACCACCGTAGCCAGCGCGGACGAGGTGGGCACGGCACGAGAACCGGACCCGCCGCGCGGCCCGACGGAGAGTCACACCGTCGTAGAACACGTGGACACTCTGCCGGTCCGGTCAGTACCCGCGCCACTCCGCGCGGGCATACTCCAGCACCCTGGGCTGCAACAACGTGGAGGCTGGCACGTCCAGCCGGGCCCGGTCGGCGGGAAAGCTGGCCGCCGCGGCCAGCACCGGCGGGGTGAGGAAGCGCAGCGGCGGGGCGTCGGCGGGCAGTTCCAGCGGCGGCGCGCTGACACCGGGCGCGGCGAGCACGAACCCCCAGTCGCCGAAGCTCGGCACGTCCACGTGGTACGGCACGGTGGCGAAGCCGGCCTCGCGTACCGACCGCTCGATCGACCAGTACGCCCGGGGCGCGAAGTACGGCGAACCGGACTGCACCACCAGCCGCCCGCCCTCGCCGAGCACCGAGCGGACCAGCGCGTAGAACTCGATCGTGTAGAGCTTGGCGGTGGCCGTCTCGTCCGGGTCGGGCAGGTCGGCGATCACCACGTCGAAGCGTTCCGTGGCGGTACGCAGCCAGCCGAACGCGTCCAGGTTGAGCACCCGGACCCGGGGGTCGGCGAGCGAGTGGTGGTTGAGTTCGCGTAGCTGCGGCTCGCTGGTCGCCAGCCGCACCACCGCCGGGTCGAGGTCGACCAGGGTCACCCGGCGCACGTCCGGGTACTTGAGGATCTCCCGAAGCGCCAGCCCGTCACCGGCGCCGAGCAGCAGCACCTCGCCGCGCGGGCCCCGCATCGCCGGATGCACCAGCGACTCGTGGTAGCGGTACTCGTCGACGGAACTGAACTGGAGGTCGCCGTTGAGGAAGAGCCGCAGGTCGGTGTCGGAATGGCCGATCTCCCGCACCGACCGGGTCAACACGATCTCCTGGTAGCGGCTGCGTTCGGCGTGCACCACCGGGTCGCGGTAGAGCTGCTGCCGCGCGGTCACCTCGAAGTCGGCGGCGGTGATCCAGGCGTACCCGAGGCAGAGGGCGACCACCACGGAGCCGGCGCCCAGCGCGAGCCGCGCCCGGCGGCCGAGGTCGGCCCGGAACACGGTGCAGACCAGCGCGAGGCCGGCGACGGCGTTCACCGCGCCGACCACCAGCGCACCCTTGAGCTGGCCGAAGACCGGCATCAGCAGGAACGGGAAGGCCAGCCCGCCGAGCAGCGCGCCGACGTAGTCGGCGGCGAACAGGTCGGCCACCGCGTCGCCGGCCGACTGCGCGCGGATGCGTTGCAGCAGCACCATCAGCAGCGGGATCTCCGCGCCGATCAGCAGGCCGAGCACGAACGCGGTGCCGACCAGCGCCGGCCCGTACAGGTCGAGCCAGGCGAAGGCGGCGTAGAGACCGAGCACGGACAGCCCGCCGAGCAGGGCCAGGGCCAGCTCGATCGCGGCGAACGCGGCGGCGGCCCGGGACTGCAACGGCTTGGCGACGAGCGCACCGACGCCCATCGCGAAGACCATCACCCCGAGCACGATCGACGCCTGGCCGACCGCGTCCCCGATCAGGTAGCTGCCCAGGGCGACCAGCGCCAGCTCGTACACCAGGCCGCAGGCCGCGCAGACGAAGACCGCGAGCAGTACCGCCGCGCGGGCCGGCCGCCAGCCCGGCCGCGCCGGCACGTCGGTGGTCACGCCCTCTCCCGGGTACGTCGGCTCGGGCGCGGGCCCGACCGCCTGCTCGCCGCCGGGCATCAGATGATCGCGGCGGCGATGATCGCGCCGGTGGCCAGGTGCACGATGGCGGAGACCCAGACCGCCGGGTGCGGCTCGGCGTCGACCAGCAGCTCGCCGAGCTTGCCGGGGGTGGCCACGTCCAGCAGCACGAAGGCGGCCGCCATGATGACCAGACCGAGGATCCCGTACGCGGCCGCGCCGACCAGGCCGAGCACGAAGTCGTCGGCGCTGGCGACGATCGCGGCGACCACGATGACGCCGACCCCGGCCAGGTTGGAGACGAGCAGCAGTGCCGCGTTGCGGTTGCGCTCGGTCCAGATGAGCTGGTTGAGCCGGCCCGGGGTGGCCAGGTCGACCAGAAGGTAGCCGATGCCCATCAGGATGACGCCGACCACACCGTAGGCGAGGGTGACCAGCAGATCGGTGACAAGGTGCCGCACAGGGAACTCCAGGGTGAGGGGTCGGACGGGCTACTTCCCAGCGCCGGGGCCGCCGCCCCGGACGGTGCTACCACGGCCCCAGCCCCAGCTGTTGCCGACGACGCTGTGGTAGCGGGGGTACGCGGTGGTCATCCGTTCGAGCAGGATCAGCGAGCCGGCCGCGATCGGCAGGATCACCACCGAGTCGTCGTCGTAGCGCAGGTAGACCCCGCTGCCGTCGACGTACCGGTCGGCGGGCTTCCAGGCGTCGGTGATCTCCTTGGCGACCTGATTCGGCGTACGCGTCGAGGTGTAGGCCAGGGCGTCTCGGCCGACGTCCCGGCTGGCCGCCCGGGTGTAGCGGTCCTGGACGTAACCGCGCGGGGAGAAGTTTCCGTAGAAGATGGCGAAGGCCGCGATCAGCACGCCGACCACGGCGACGGCCAACCCCACCACGAACCAGCGTCGGTACGTCATCGCGCCACCACCGTCTCGGTCAGGACCAGTTCGTTGGTCTGGGGATACGCGTGCCAGGTGCGCCAGGCCACCGAGCCGTCCGGCGGGTCGGGGCGTACGGAGAGCGCGGTGATCGCGTCCGCGTCGCCGGGAAAGACGCCGACCAGCGCGTACGGGTCGTCGGCCAGTTCGGCGCGGAGCGCGGCGACCCGGGTACGCAGGCCGTCGCCGTCCGGCCGGAGCACCGTGGCGGTGAACCGGTAGCCGACGCTCTCGTCGTGCAGGGTGCGGGGCAGGTGTGGCGGGTGGCCCGGCAGGCAGGCGACAGTCTCGGTGACGTCTCCGCAGACCACCTGGTGCGAGGCGCCGAGCAGGCGCAGCCGCAGCCGGACACCGCCGGGCAGGGCCAGCTCCCGAACGTGCAGGGCCGGGCGTTCGGGGCTGTCGAGGGCGAGGCTCAGGTCGGCGGCGCGCGTGTCGATGTACGGGGCGTCCAGGACGACCAACACGCTCAGGACACCTGCTCCGGGCCGCCCTGCGGGTAGATCATCACCTCGGCGCGGAGCAGCTTCTCGCCGAGCGCCACCTCCCAGCCGGCCTCCCCGTACGCCTCGAAGGAGAGCCGGGCCCCGCCGGGAGCCTGGTAGTCGTGGTAGCGCATGGTGCCGCGCGGGTCGAGGCCGGTGCCCTCGGTGGCGGTGTAGCGCGCCTGGCCGGACTCGTCCCAGGTGTACTGGCGGCCGGCGACGTCCAGAGTGGGTGCGCCCGGGGTGACGGTCGCGGACGGCTCGCCGGTCCAGAGCACCAACTCCAGGTCCGGGTCCTCCTCGACGGAGAGCCAGCGCTTGACCCCACCCGCGTCGTCAAGCAGGTGCTCGGCCCAGCTCCAGCCACCCTCGACCAGGTGCACCGAGCCGCGGACGGTGTACGGGACCTGGCGGATCTCCACGATGTCGCCGGGCTTGAGCCGGCGCGGGTCGCCGCGCAGGACGTCGGCGTCCCGGTCCCGGAACGGGTCACCGGCAGGCTGCGGGCGTGGCCCGGAGCGGGCCTTGCGCAGCGCCACCACGGCGATCACCACACCGCCCACCGCGACCAGGCACCCCAGCGCCGCCACCAGATATGCCATCGAACTGTTCACAGGCCGCCTCCCCACGTGCGTCGGCGGAGACGGTAACAACCCGGGTCACCTCGCCGAACAACTCCTCCGCTGAGTCAACGGTCAGCTACCGGGCGTACCGGAACCCGGGTCGGTGGACGGCCCGGTGGCGTCCGGGGCGGCGTCGTTCCCGCCCGGCTGGCCGGCATCGTCCCTGGCCGGCTCCACGGACGGACCGCCGCCCGGCGTCGGGCCCGCTGGGCCGGCGCCCGGCGCGGCCGCCCACGGCCCGGCGGGCGGCTGGGCGGGTGCCCACGGGCCGGCGGGCGGCTGGGCGGGCGTCCACGGGCCGGCGGGCGGGTGGGCGGGCGTCCACGGGCCGGCGGGCGGCTGGGCCAGGTGCAGGGCCGGATCAGGGCAGAGCGGATAGCCCGCCACGGGATAACCCGGCGGATATGCGGCGGCGGGGTGGCCCGGCGGGTATGCCGCCGCGGGATAGCCCGACGGGTAGGCGGCCGGGTGGCCCGGCCAGTAGCCGTAGGGCACGGGCGGCACGGGGGCCGACGACGCCGGACGGAACCAGCGGCCCGATTCCGGGACCAGCAGCAGCACCACGACCGCCAGGGTGAGCGCCAGCACCAGCGCCAGTCCGATACCGCCGATCGCGAAGAACGCCTCCGGATCTCCTTGGTCGTAGAGGGCGTCGAGGAACTTCGACTGCTCCCAGTCGGTGCCGTCGAACTCGGGGTCCAGGGCGGGGTCGTAGTCGGGACCGCCCAGTCCCAGCATGAGCGGGATCACCAGCAGGCCGCCGCAGCTCTGCACGAAACAGAGCAGCAGTTGCGCCCCGGCGGCGACGAAGACCAGGATCCGGGCGGGATTGCTGCCACCGCGCAGGGGCAACGCGGTGGCGGCGAGCCAGGCCGCCAGCAGCAGCGCGGGGGCGCCGAGGGTCCCCGCCGTGAAGACGTTGCCCGAGCGCTCGCCCGACACCTCCGCCGGATCGGCGTCGGGGACCCGCCGCACCGCCTCGTCGATCTGGGCGTTGTAGCGCACCGCCGCGAAGACCACGATGCCGACCAGGACGAGCAGGACGGCGACGGTCGCGATCTGCAACCAGAAGGCGACCGTGACGACGGCGGGCCGGGCAGGCCGGGCGGCGACGGCGGGGGAGGTCATGGCTGGCAAGGTACGGGCTGCCCGCCACCGCCGGCAGAGTCGAACGGATCGACCACCATGCCAAGTGGGATCACTCGTCGGCGAGCCGCTCCGCGGCGTACGCGCCCAGCGTGGTCTGGTCCATCAGGCAGCCGGTGAACGTGGTGAGTTCCCCGCCGTCGGCGCGCAGCCGGCGCCAGGCCGCCCGACCGACCGCCCGGTCGACGGTGCCCAGCAACGCGGCAGCGTACGCCTTTCCGGCGGGTGAGCCGTGCTCAAGCAACCAGTCGACCTGCTGCCGGGCCTCCGCCGGGTGCTCGTCCAGCGCCCGCTCCACCCGGTGGTACGCCTCCGTCGCGGGCAGCAGCGTCCCGACGATCCCCACCCCGCCGAAGGCGAGCGTGTCCGCCTTCGCCATCTCCCGGACGTCCGCGTCCAACTGCCGCTCCCACTTCCCGATCTCCGCCATGCCCCATTGTTTCCCCACCGGCGTCGCCCCGATACCTGTCGATCGAGGGGTTCGCGCAGAGAACGGTCCTGCGTGACGGGTCCGGCCGGATCCGCCGGTGCGGATCCGGCCGGGTGACGGGAGTTGGTCAGGCCGCGGTGACGGTGAGCGCTTCCTTGCTGTCGGCCAGGTCCACCCGGACCGTGTCGCCGTCGCGGATCTGGCCGGCGAGCAGGGCCTTGGCGAGCTGGTCGCCGATCGCCGACTGCACCAGCCGCCGCAGCGGGCGGGCACCGTAGATCGGGTCGTATCCGTGCTCGGCGAGCCACGCCCGGGCGGAGTCGCTGATCACCAGCGCCAACCGGCGGTCGGCGAGTCGCTTCCGCATCCGGTCGAGCTGGATGTCGACGATGGCCCGCAGGTCCTCGCCCAGGAGGGCGGCGAAGACCACGATGTCGTCGAGGCGGTTGAGGAACTCCGGCTTGAAATGCGACCGGACCGCCGCGAGGACGCCCTCCCGGCGCTGCTCCTCGGTCAGCGTCAGCTCGCTGGTCATCGACGAGCCCAGGTTCGAGGTGAGGATCAGGATCGCGTTGCGGAAGTCCACCGTACGGCCCTGACCGTCGGTGAGCCGGCCGTCGTCGAGCACCTGGAGCAGCACGTCGAAGACGTCCGGGTGGGCCTTCTCCACCTCGTCCAGCAACACCACCGAGTACGGCCGGCGGCGCACCGCCTCGGTGAGCTGGCCGCCCTCCTCGTAGCCGACGTAGCCGGGCGGGGCGCCGACCAGGCGGGCCACCGAGTGCTTCTCGCCGTACTCGCTCATGTCGATGCGGACCATGGCCCGCTCGTCGTCGAAGAGGAACTCGGCGAGCGCCTTGGCCAGCTCGGTCTTGCCGACGCCGGTCGGGCCGAGGAAGAGGAAGCTGCCGGTCGGGCGGTCCGGGTCGGCGACGCCGGCCCGGGCGCGGCGGACCGCGTCGGAGACCGCGGCGACCGCCTCGGACTGGCCGACCACGCGGGCGGCCAGGGACTCCTCCATCCGGAGCAGCTTGGCCGTCTCGCCCTCCAGCAGCCGGCCGGCGGGGATGCCGGTCCAGGAGGCGACCACGGCGGCGATGTCGTCCGCGCCGACCTCCTCCTTGAGCATCGCGCCGTCGGCCTGGAGCCGCGCCAGCTCCTCCTCGGCCTGCTTCAGCTCGGCCTTGAGTGCGGGGATACGGCCGTACCGCAGCTCGGCGGCGCGTTCCAGCTCGCCGTCGCGCTCGGCCCGCTCGGCCTCGCCGCCGAGCCGCTCCAGCTCCTCCTTGGCCGTGGAGAGCTTGGTGATGTGGCCCTTCTCCAGCTGCCAGCGCTCGGAGAGCGCGGTGAGCTGCTCACGCTTGTCGGCCAGCTCCCGGCGCAGCCGCTCCAGCCGCTCGGCGGAGGCGGCGTCCGGCTCCTTAGCCAGCGCCATCTCCTCGATCTCCAGCCGGCGCACCGCCCGCTCGATCTCGTCCACCTCGACCGGGCGGGAGTCGATCTCCATCCGGAGCCGGGACGCGGACTCGTCGACCAGGTCGATCGCCTTGTCGGGCAGGAACCGGTCGGTGATGTAGCGGTCGGAGAGGGCCGCGGCGGCGACCAGCGCGGCGTCGGTGATCCGTACGCCGTGGTGCACCTCGTAACGCTCCTTGAGGCCGCGCAGGATGCCGATGGTGTCCTCGATGGTCGGTTCGCCGACCACCACCGGCTGGAAGCGGCGCTCCAGCGCCGGGTCCTTCTCGATGTGCTCGCGGTATTCGTCGAGGGTGGTCGCGCCGACCATTCGCAGCTCGCCGCGGGCCAGCATCGGCTTGAGCATGTTGCCGGCGTCCATCGAGCCCTCGCCCTTGCCGGCGCCGACGACGGTGTGCAGCTCGTCAAGGAAGGTGATGACCTGGCCGTTGGAGTTCTTGATCTCCTCCAGCACCGACTTCAGCCGCTCCTCGAACTGGCCGCGGTACTGCGCGCCGGCCACCATCGCGCCGAGGTCGAGCGAGACCAGTTTCTTGTCGCGCAGCGACTCGGGCACGTCACCGGCGACGATCCGCTGGGCCAGGCCCTCGACGATGGCGGTCTTGCCGACGCCCGGCTCGCCGATCAGCACCGGGTTGTTCTTGGTACGCCGGGACAGCACCTGGATCACCCGGCGGATCTCGGAGTCCCGGCCGATGACCGGGTCGATCTTCCCCTCGCGGGCGCTGGCGGTCAGGTCCACGCCGTACTTGGCGAGGGCCTGGTAGGTCTGCTCGGGGTCGGCCGTGGTGACCCGCCGGTCCCCGCCGCGGACGGTCGGGAAGGCGGCGACCAGGTTCTCCTCGGTGGCGCCGGCGTTCTTCAGCGCGACGGAGACCGCGCCACCCACCCGGGCCAGCCCGGCGAGCAGGTGCTCGGTGGAGGTGTACTCGTCGCCCAGCGGCCGGGCGATCTGCTCGGCCGCGCCGATGGCGTTGACGAACTCACGGGCCAGGGTCGGCTCGGCGATGCTGGAGCCGCGCGCGGCGGGCAGGGCGTCGACCGAGCGCTGGGCGACCCGACGCAGCTCGGCGGGGTCGGCCCCGGCGGCGCGCAGCAGGCCCGCGGCGGTCGATCCCTCGGTGTCCAGCAGTGACAGCAGCAGGTGCCAGGGCTCCACGGTGGCGTGACCGCGCTGGTTCGCCAGCGCGACGGCACCGGTGATGGCCTCGCGGCTCTTGGTGGTGAGGCGTTCCGTGTTCATGGGCTCCCCCGGATCGGCGTGTCCACTGGAACCGACACAACCAGAGTTGAGTCTATTCCGCTCAACTCCAGCGATGTGACCTAGCTCACTTTCGACTGCTTCCAGCGCCAGTCAAACTCACCTGCGGTCGTGAACTCCGGTGGTGCACTCCATGTCGCGCAAACGGCGGTTGGCAGCACCGTCGAGACCACCACATCCCGCACACGGAGTCGATCAAGAGCTGGCCGCCGGGCGTCAGTCGCCGACCAGGGCCACCCTGATCCACTGACGGGCACCGACCGGGCCGACGGCGAGGACGACCTCGCCCGGACCTCTGGCCACAAGCGTGCCGTCATCGAGCAGGGCAAGGTAATGCTCGGGGCCGACCGGCCAGCTCACCCGCTCGTACCGGCCGATCGCCACCACACCCACGCCGTGCGGTCCGGTGACCGCCACCCGCCCGGCGCCGACCGGGGCCACCGAACGCATCTCGTCCGGGTGGCCGGCGGCCCGCACCAGTTCCCAGTTACCCCGATAGATCCAGAGCGCCGGGAAACCTGTCCGGTCCGGGCGCTCCCCGATCAACCAGGCCTCGCCGTCGGGCGCCACCATCACCCGCAGCACCCCCACCTCGCCGTCGGGTGCCGGCACCGGGCTCCGCTGCCAGCTCCGCCCCTGGTTGGTCGAGATCGCGGCGTACGGCCGCCCGCCGGCCGCGCCGGCCGCCACCAGCAGGTCCCCCGCCTCGCGCACCGTGTTCACGGCCGGCAGGTCGGGCTGGGCCGGCAGCGGGCGCAGCCGTTGACCGTCCCAGCGCGCCACCTTGCCGATGTCCTCGGCCACCTGGAACCGGCCGCCGGCACCGGTTAGCACCGGCGGCGGCGCGTCCCCCGGGTAGTGGGTGAAGGTGACGCCGCCGTCGGTCGAGGCGTACCAGGCGAAGGGTTCGGCGGCCAGCACCAGCAGGCCCGGTGCGGCGAAGAGCTGGTGGTGTTCCGCGACCGGCCGGGGATGCGGCACCGCCCGCCAGGACCGCCCGCCGTCCCGGGTGGCGAAGAGCAACGCCGGGCAGTCCCGGCCGGGTGGCCGGCCGTCGCAGGTGGCGAAGAGGGCGTACGCCTGCTCGGCGTCGACGAACTCGATGAACGGCGGATCGTACCGGTCGGGTACGGCGACCCGGACAATGCGGGACTCGTGGACGTCGGCGGCCGTCGGCCGGGCCGAAACGGTGGCGACCGCTCCGGACGACGGGGACGTCCGGTCCGGCGGCGGACGCCGGACATCCCCGACCGAACAGGCCAGCAGCACCGGTACGGTCAGCAACAGCACCGCCACCCAGCCCGATCGCCGGTTCACCACACCTCCAACGCAAGGTAGCCTCGCCCGCGTGCGAGTACGTGTTGAACAGACTGCCTTACCGGGGATCGGCGTACGTCACGATATGGTGACGGAATCCGGCCGCCGGCTCGGCGTGGTCTCCCACCGCAACGGCCGTCGCGATCTGGTTCTCTACGATCCGGACGATCCGGACGCCTGCCAGGCAGACATACCACTGACCGACGACGAGGCGGAAGCACTCGCCGACATCCTCGGCGCGTCCCTGATGCTCAGCCAACTCTCCGGGCTGCGCGAGCAGGCCGCCGGGCTGCTCACCGAGCAGATCGCCATTCCGGCCGGCACCAAGTACGTCAACCGGCAGTTGGGCGAGACCCAGACGCGTACCCGGACCGGAGCCTCCATCGTCGCGGTGCTGCGTCACGGCGAGGTGATCGTCTCGCCGGACCCCACCTTCCGCTTCGCCGCCGGTGACGTGGTGGTCGTGGTCGGCACCCGGCAGGGCCTCGACGGGGTGAGCGCGATCCTCGCCGAAGCGGACCCGGACGGCTGAGGCGCGGATGCACGAAACCACAACTCTGCTCATCGAGGTCGGGGCGCTGCTGCTCCTGCTCGGCCTGCTCGGCCGGCTCAGCCGCCGCTTCGGTGTCTCGCCCATCCCCCTCTATCTGCTCGCCGGCGTCGCCTTCGGCACCGGAGGCATCCTGCCGCTCAACGCCAGCGAGGAATTCTTCGCCGTCGGCGCGGAGATCGGCGTGATCCTGCTGCTGGTCATGCTCGGCCTGGAGTACAGCGCCGGCGAACTGGTCGGCAACCTCCGTGCGGCGGCCCCCGCCGGCCTGATCGACGCGGTGCTCAACGCGCTGCCCGGCTTCGCCTTCGCGCTGATACTCGGCTGGGGCTGGCTCGCCGCCGTGGTGCTCGCCGGCGTCACCTGGGTGTCCTCGTCCGGGGTGATCGCCAAGGTCCTCGGCGACCTCGGCCGGGTCGGTAACCGGGAGACCCCGGTGATCCTCTCCGTCCTGGTGATCGAGGACCTGGCGATGGCCCTCTACCTGCCGCTGCTCACCGCGCTGCTGGCCGGGATCGGCCTGATCAAGGGCGGCCTGGCGCTCGGCGTCGCGGTGTTCACCGTGGTCGCTGTGCTGTTCGTCGCCATCCGGTACGGCCACCTGATCTCCGCGGCGCTCTCCGCGAAGGACCCGGAGGCGCTGCTGCTCGGGGTGCTCGGCCTGACCCTGCTGGTCGCCGGCCTCGCGGCCAGGCTCCAGGTCTCCGCGGCGGTCGGCGCGTTCCTGGTCGGCATCGCCCTCTCCGGGCCGGTGGCGCACCACGCCACCGAACTGCTGTCGCCGCTGCGGGACCTCTTCGCGGCGGTGTTCTTCCTGTTCTTCGGGCTGGTCACCGACCCGAGGGACATGCCCCCGGTGCTGCTGCCGGCGCTGGCGTTGGCCGTGGTGACCATGGGCACGAAGCTGCTCACCGGCTACCTGGCCGCCCGGCGGGCCGGGATCGCCGAACCCGGTCGATGGCGGGCCGGTTTCGCGCTCACCCCGCGCGGCGAGTTCTCCATCGTCATCGCGGGGCTCGCCGTCGCCGCCGCGCACCCGGTGGAGCCGAAACTGGCCGGGCTCGCCACCGCGTACGTGCTGATCACCGTGGTGGCCGGGCCGCTGCTGGCCCGGCTGCCCGACATGGCCTGGTTCAAGCGCTGGCTGCGCCGTCGCGCTGCCGCCAAGCCGCCCGCACCGGTGCCGGCCACCGATTGAGCTCGTCGGGCCGGGTCGGCCTTATGGTCGACCCGGCCCGGCCAACGGTTGCCGAATTGGTTCCGGGAAGGTCTACCGCCGATACGCGAAACAGCGTTACCGTTTCGCCCCAGCAGCCAGTTCCGCGGGGATGCCCAACGCCCCCGCCAGCGGATACGGAAGGTTGGCCGGTGAGCGTGCAGCAGGAGACGTTCCGCGGCTTCGCCAATCCGGTCGATCCGTCGCCGGCAGAGCTACGTACGTGGGCCTATCAGCCGAACTCCGTGCCGCTCACCTCGATGCCCCCGGACTGGGACCTGCTGGTCTCCGGTGACCACCTGGTGGGGACGCTCTTCGAGTTGGCCATGGACACCACCTGCCCGGCCCGCCGATTCGCCCTGCACTGCCTCTACATCTACGCCGCCGACGGCATCCGGACGAACTTCCGGGCCCACCCGAAGCGCCGTTTCCGCAAGCTGGTCGAGCAGGCCGAGCGAGCCGGCGACGAGCTGATGCGCAACTGGGCACACAACGGCCGGGTGCTGCTCGCCCGCCCGGACCTCTTCGTCTACCGCGACTGGTGCGAGGGCGGCCTGGTCCGCGAGAACCGACGGCTCTAGCGTCCGCCGTCCCGGCCCTGGGACCCCTCACGGCCTCACCGCGTATCGGCCCGCACGTCGTCGGCAGGCGAACGGGCCGGGACCCCCCGTGAGTCCCGGCCCGCACGTCGACGGATCGTCAGCTCGGCGATCCGCCCTGCTTCCGGCGCCGTTCGTCGGCCCTGGCCCGGTCGATGCCGTGGTCCACCTGGTCGAGGAAGAGCCCGTCCTTGATCCTGTCGGTGAAGGTGGCGTCGATGATCCGGGCAAATCGCTCGCGGACGTTCTCGGCCACTTTTTCGAGCCGGTCCTCCGCCGTGTGCGCCACCTTCTTCGCCGATTCCGCCATGGCTCCCCCTGCCAGGTTCGGAGTCCGGATTGAGCTGGTTGGCCCTGATTCAGAGGCTAGCGAGCCGCCGCCTCCCACACCCCCGAATTCCCCAATCCACCGCGCCACCGCCCCGAGATCTTGGCAGCGTTCGGCCGGCCAGGGGCCGCTTCCTACCAAGATCTTCGAGGGAGGGGGCAGGGAGCCGGTCAGCGGCGGGGGCGCCAGACGACCAGCGCCGTCGAGGTGCGGTTGGTGGGTACGAGGTCGCCGCGCGGAAAGCCGCCCAGCGACTCCAGCTCGGCGATCCGCCGGTAGGCGGCGTCCAGCTCCGCTTCCAGCCGGGCCACCCGCTGCTGGGCCTCCTCCAGCAGCCGTTCCAGGCCGATGATCCGCTTGACTCCGGCCAGGTTGATCCCGTCGTCCTGGCTGAGTCGCTGCACCTCGCGGAGCAGCACCACGTCCCGGACGCTGTACCGGCGGCCGCCACCGGCCGCCCGGCCCGGCTGCACCAGGCCCAGCCGGTCGTACTGGCGCAGGGTCTGCGGGTGCATCCCCGCCATCCGTGCCGCCACCGAGATCATCAGGACCTTGGCCTCGTAGGCCGGGTCACCCGAGCCGACGAACTCGTCCGACATCCCCGCTCACCTCCGCTGCCTTTCACCGGTCAACTGAAACGACGCACCCGTGCGTCGAGATGTTCCCGTGCGGCGGGCGGAGTGTGCTCCGTGAACGCCTCCAGCGCCGCCCGCGCCTCGTCCGACAGCTTCGCGGGGACCACCACATCGAGGGTGACCAGCAGATCACCGGCGCGGCCGTCCTTGCGTACGACACCCTTGCCCCGGGCCCGCAGCACCCGGCCGCCCGGCGTACCCGGCGGCACCCGGAGGGTCACCGTGCCGTCCAGGGTCGGCACCCGCAGGTCGGTGCCGAGCACCGCCTCCGCGAAGGTGATCGGCACGGTCAGGGTGAGATCGTCCCCGGTGCGCCCGAACAGCTCGTCCGGGCGGACCTTCACCTGCACGAACAGGTCGCCCGCCGGCCCGCCACGCTCGCCGGGCTCACCCCGGCCGGCGAGCCGGATGCGCTGGCCGTCGGCCACCCCGGCGGGGAAGCGGACGTTCAGGGTACGGGTCTTGGTGACCCCACCGCTGCCCTGGCACTCCGGGCACTTGTCCTCGACGACGGTGCCGACGCCCTGGCAGTTGCGGCACGGCTCGGAGAAGCTGAACGAGCCCTGGTTGCGGGTGGTCACCCCGGCACCGTGGCACACCGGGCAGCCCTTCGGCTGGGTGCCGGGCCTGGCTCCGGTGCCGTGGCAGGTCTCGCAGACCCCGGCGGAGCGCAGCGTCAACGGCAGGGTCACCCCGCGTACGGCGTCGGTGAAGTCGAGCGCCACCTCGGTCTCGACGTCCCGGCCGCGCGCCGGACCACGAGGGCGGGCCGCACCGCCGGCACCGCCGCCGGTGAAGATCGAACCGAACAGGTCGCCGAGACCGCCGCCGCCGAACCGGCCCTCACCGCCGGCCGCCCCGCCGAACAGGTCGGAGACGTCGAACGGCATGCCACCCGGCTGGGCCCCGCCACGAGCGTTGCGGCGGAACGCGCCCGAGCCGAACAGCGAACGCATCTCGTCGTACTCGCGGCGCTTCTTCTCGTCGCCGAGCACGGCGTACGCCTCGGAGACGGCCTTGAACCGCTCCTCGGCCTTCGGGTCACCGGGGTTGTGGTCCGGGTGTGATTCCCGGGCCAGTTTCCGGTACGACTTCTTGATCTCGTCGGAGGAGGCGGACTTCTCCACGCCCAGCACGGCGTAGTAGTCCTTCTCGATCCAGTCCTTGGAACTCATCCGTCCACCCCCTTCCACGGGACGTACCCCGGTCGTCCCGCCCGCCCGGTGCGGGCGGACGGGACGGCACGGGTCGGCACTACTCCGGGTCGGCGACCGCGACCATGGCCGGCCGCAGCAGCCGATCGCCGAGCTGGTAACCGCGGCGCATGACCTGCACACAGGTCGGTTCGGTGACATCGGCGGAGGTCTGGTGGGCCACCGCCTCGTGCAGGGTGGGATCGAACGGGTCGCCCTGCTCACCGAACGCGGTCAGGCCGAACTTGCCCAGCGCGGTGGTGAGCTGCTCGGCCACCGAGCCGAACCCGCCCACCAGGTCGCCGTGCTCGCGGGCCCGGTCCAGGTCGTCGAGGATCGGCAGCAGCGCGGTCAGCACCGTGCCGATCGCCTGCTCCTGGACCAGGTTGCGGTCCCGGTCGACGCGCTTGCGGTAGTTGGCGTACTCGGCCGTCACCCGCTGGAGGTCGCGGGTCCGCTCCTCCAGCTCGGCGCGTACCCCCTCCAGCTCGGCGCCGAGCGGCGCCTCCGGCTTGGCCGCCTCCTCGGTCGGCTCGGCCGGCGCATCGACCACCGGCGGGCCGGAGACGGGGGCCTCGGTCTCGATCTCGTCGACCACGACCTCGGTCTCCTCGACCAGCCCTTCGGCCGGTGCGTCGGCGGCGGCGTCGGCCGCGGTGGCGGCCGCCCCGCTCCGCTCCCCGGTCTTGAGTTTGCGCTTGTCGCGGATGACGACCCGCGGCTCCTCGCCGGCGTCCTGCCCGGCGCCCGCGGAGCCACCCGGCGCCGACCCGGCGGCAGCCGGGTCAGCGGCTCGTGGCTTCTCCGTCATGTGTTACCTCGTCCCTCTGCCGTGCGAACGTGTCCGGGACCGAACGTCACTTCTTGTCCTCGTCCACGATCTCCGCGTCGACCACGTCGTCGGCGCTGCCGGCCGGCTTGCCACCGGTCGCACCCTCGCCCGGCCCGGTCGCCCCCGGAGCCTGCTCGCCCTGCTGCGAGTAGAGCAGCGAGCCGGCCTGCTGGGAGACCTGCGCCAGCTTCTCGTGCGCGGCCTTGATCTTGTCGATGTCCTGGCCGCCGAGGGCGCTGCGCAGCTCGCCGAGGGCATCGTTGAGCTGGTCGCGGTTCTCGCTGGGCAGCTTGTCGCCGCTCTCGGCGAGGAACTTCTCGGTCTGCCACTGGAGGGCCTCGGCCACGTTGCGGGTCTCCGCGTCGTCACGCCGGCGCTTGTCCTCCTCGGCGTGCTCCTCGGCGTCCCGGCGCATCCGCTCGATGTCGTCCTTCGGCAGCGACGAGCCGCCGGTGATCGTCATCTTCTGCTCCTTGCCGGTGCCCAGGTCCTTGGCGTGCACGTTGACGATGCCGTTGGCGTCGATGTCGAACGTGACCTCGATCTGCGGCACGCCACGCGGCGCCGGCGGCAGGCCGGTCAGCTCGAACGTGCCGAGCTTCTTGTTGTAGGCCGCGATGTCCCGCTCGCCCTGGAAGACCTGGATCAGCACCGACGGCTGGTTGTCGTCCGCCGTGGTGAAGACCTCGGAGCGCTTGGTCGGGATGGTGGTGTTGCGCTCGATGAGCTTGGTGAAGATGCCGCCCTTGGTCTCGATGCCCAGGCTCAGCGGGGTCACGTCGAGCAGCAGGACGTCCTTGACCTCGCCCTTGAGCACACCGGCCTGGAGGGCGGCGCCGACGGCCACGACCTCGTCCGGGTTGACGCCCTTGTTGGGCTCCCTGCCGATGAGCTGCTTGACCAGGTCGGTCACGGCCGGCATACGGGTCGAGCCACCGACCAGGATGACGTGGTCGACGTCCGAGACCTTGATCCCGGCGTCCTTCACGGCCTGCTCGAACGGGCCCTTGCAGCGGTCCAGCAGGTCCTGCGTCATCCGCTGGAACTCGGCGCGGGTCAGGGTCACGTCGAGGTGCAGCGGACCCGCCGAACCGGCGGTGATGTACGGCAGGTTGATGTTGCTGGTGGTGGCGGCGGACAGCTCGATCTTGGCCTTCTCGGCCGCCTCCTTGAGCCGCTGCATGGCCATCTTGTCCTGCGACAGGTCGATGCCGTGCTCGCCGCGGAAGGTCTTCACCAGGTGGTCGATGATCCGCTGGTCCCAGTCGTCACCACCGAGGAGGTTGTCACCGCTGGTCGACTTGACCTCGATGACGCCCTCGGCCAGCTCCAGCAGCGACACGTCGAAGGTGCCACCACCGAGGTCGAAGACCAGGACGGTCTGCTCCTTGGAACCCTTGTCGAGGCCGTACGCCAGGGCGGCCGCGGTCGGCTCGTTCACGATCCGCAGCACGTTGAAGCCGGCGATCTCACCGGCCTCCTTGGTGGCCTGGCGCTGGCCGTCGTTGAAGTAGGCGGGGACGGTGATCACCGCGTCGGTGATCTGCTCGCCCAGGTACGCCTCGGCGTCCCGCTTGAGCTTCATCAGCGTACGGGCCGAGATCTCCTGCGGGGTGTACTTCTTGCCGTCGATGTCGACGGTCCAGTTGGTGCCGACCTCCCGCTTGACCGAGCGGATGGTCCGGTCGGGGTTGGTCACCGCCTGACGCTTGGCGACCTCACCGACGAGCACCTCGCCGTTGCGGGCGAACGCGACGATCGAGGGGGTCGTCCGGGAGCCCTCAGCGTTGGCGATGACGGTGGGCTCACCGCCCTCGAGAACGCTGACGCAGGAGTTCGTCGTGCCGAGGTCGATGCCGACCGCACGTGCCATGTTCGCTTCCTCGCTTCGTAACGGGTGAGCAGGTCAGGGGCCTGCCCCGGCGGGCCGCCCGCAGCGACCGCACCACAAGTTGAGTGAACTTGACTCAATAGTGCCACGCCGCCGGCAAAGCGCAAGTCGGGGTTGAGTCGACCCGACGCAACCTGGTCGTTATTACCGTCTGGTTGTCTTAACTTGCGTCGGTCGGGCACGCTTTAGCCGTGACGACGCATGGCGATTCCGCCACCCGTACCGGCACGCCCGCCGTCGCAGCCCGCATCGGACCCGCCACCGGGGACGACCCGCCCGCCACCCACGCGGACGGTCTGCCCGGCGCGCTCGCCGGCCTGCGGGCCGCGATCGGGGCGGCCCGGTTCCCGCTGGCCCTGCCCTCGGCGGAGCCGGCCCGACGCGCCGCCACCAGCCTGTCGCACCAGCTCGACGACTACCTGCTGCCCCGGCTCGCCCGGCTCGACGCCCCGCTGCTGGTGGTGGTCGGCGGCTCGACCGGCGCGGGCAAGTCGACCCTGGTCAACAGCCTGGTCCAGGCGCGGGTGAGCGCCGCCGGGGTGCTGCGCCCCACCACCCGTTCGCCGGTGCTGGTCTGCAACCCGGCCGATGCCTCCTGGTTCCGCCAGGGCGACCTGCTGCCCGGTCTGACCCGGACCAACGAGCCGAGCGAGGACCCGAGCAGCCTGCACCTGGTCACCGCGCCCGCGCTGCCGGCCGGGCTGGCCTTCCTCGACGCGCCCGACATCGACTCGGTGGTCGACGCCAACCGGGCGCTCGCCGGGCAGCTGCTGGCCGCCGCCGACCTCTGGCTCTTCGTCACCACCGCCGCCCGGTACGCCGATGCCGTCCCCTGGGAGCTGCTGCGCGGCGCCCGGGCCCGGGGCACGGTGATCGCCATGGTCCTGGACCGGGTGCCCCCGGAGGCGATCGACGAGATCACCGCCCACCTGTCGGAGATGCTCGCCGCCCAGGACCTGGCCGCCGCGCCGCTCTTCGTGCTGCCGGAGACCCGGGTCGACGGGCAGGGGCTGCTGCCCGAGCGGGTCACTGCCCCCCTTAGCGCCTGGTTCGCCCGGCTCGCCGCGGACGTCGAGGCCCGGTCCGCCGTGGTCCGGCAGACGCTGGACGGTGCGCTGGGCGCCCTGCACCCCGCCGTGCTGGAGTTGGCCGGGGCCGCCGACGAGCAGGTCGCCGCCGCCGACGCGCTGGACGAGCGGGTACGGGCGGCGTACCGAGCGGCGGAGCGGACCGTCGACCAGGGGCTCAGGGACGGCCGGCTGCTCCGCGGCGAGGTGCTGGCCCGCTGGCAGGAGTTCGTCGGCACCGGCGAGTTCTTCCGCACCCTGGAGGCGCGGATCGGCCGGCTGCGCGACCGGGTGGTCGCCGCGGTCACCGGGCGTCCGGCCCCCGCCGCCGAGCTGCGTACGGCGATCGAGTCCCAGCTCGTGACGCTGTTGCGCGGGGTGGCCGCCGAGGCGGCGGAGAACGCGTACACCGGGTGGAAGGCGCACCCGGCCGGCGCGGAGTTGCTCGAACCGGAGCTCGCCCACGCCTCCGAGGACCTGCCCGGGCGTGCCGAGCGGCTGGTCCGCGACTGGCAGCGGACGGTGCTGGAGCTGGTCCAGAGCGAGGGGGGCGACCGCCGTTTCATGGCCCGCACGGCCGCGTACGCGGTCAACGCCACCGGGCTGGCCGTCATGATCGCGGTCTTCGCCTCCACCGCGTTCATCCCCACCGGGTTGGAGGTCGCCACCGGCGCCGGCACCGCGGTCGCCGGGCAGGCGGTCCTCCAGGCGATCTTCGGCGACCAGGCGGTCCGAAACCTGGCGACCAAGGCCCGAAGCGACCTGCTCGACCGGATCGGCGCGCTGCTGGCCGAGGAGGCCGCCCGGTTCCTCGCCCGCACCGAGGCGGCCCGGCCGGCCGCCGAGACCGGCGCCACCCTGCACCGAGCCGCCGGCGCGGTGGAGAAGGCCCGCCACCGCAGCGGCCTGACCCACCCGGGCCGCCCGACACCACCCCCCATCAACCCCGGCGGCGCCCGTTGACCACACCACAGCTACCCGGGGTGAGAAGGGTTCCCTTCTCTACCGGAGGCGTTAACAAGGGGCCCTTCCTTTCATCCGAAGGTGTGCGGGGGTGAGCGACATCGCCGACCGGATCCGGGAGGCGTTCCGGGGCGAGCAGCGCGTCGACCCGGACGATCTGATCGCGCGCCTGCGGGCGCTCCAGCGCTTCCTTCAGGCGGTGGACGGCCAGGTGCCCGACGCCCAACTGGTCGCCGCGCACACCGTGGTCGAACGGGCCGGCAGCCGACTCGCCCTCTCCGGGCACCACACCGTGGTTGCCCTGGCCGGGGCGACCGGCAGCGGCAAGTCGAGCCTGTTCAACGCCCTGGCCCGGCTGGACCTCTCGCCGGTCGGCGTACGCCGGCCGACGACCGGGGTGGCGCACGCCTGCGTGTGGGGGCCGTTGGACGGGGCGTCCCGGCTGCTCGACTGGATCGGGGTGCTGCCCCGGCACCGGTTCGTCCGGGAGAGCGCCCTCGACGGCGAGGACGAGGCGACCCTGCGCGGCCTGGTCCTGCTGGACCTGCCCGACTTCGACTCGGTGCAGCGCGGCCACCGGCTGGAGGTGGACCGGCTGCTCGGGCTGGTCGACCTGGTGGTCTGGGTGGTCGACCCGCAGAAGTACGCCGACCGCGTGATCCACAACAGCTACCTGCGCGAGTTCCACCGACACCGGGACGTGACGGTGGTGGTGCTCAACCAGGCCGACCGGCTGCCCCCGGCCGAGTTGCCCCGGGTCCTCGACGACCTGCGCCGGCTGCTGGACGCCGACGGGCTGGCCGGGGTGCCGCTGCTGCCCACGGTCGCGGTGGACCCGGCCGGGCTGGACGGGCTCCGCCCCGAGCTGGAGCGTACGGTCGCCGAACGGCAGGCCGCGCTGCGTCGGCTGGCCGGCGACGTGGACACCGTGGTGGCCGGGCTGGACCCGCTGGTCGGGCCGGAGGCGCCCCGTACCGGCCCGGGTGACGCCTCGGCGCGGGAACTCACCGCCGCGCTGGCCGGGGCGGCCGGGGTGCCGACCGTGGCCGAGGCGGTCGAGGCCGCGTACCGGCACCGGGCCGGCGGGACGACGGGCTGGCCACTGGTACGCGGCTGGCGGCGGCTCCGGCCGGACCCGCTGCGCCGGCTGCACCTCACCTCCGGGGGCGCCGACGCGCCGGCGGAGAGCCTCGTCGCGGCGACCTCCGTACCCGATCCCACCGCCGCGCAGCGCTCGGCGCTCAACCTGGCCATCAGCGCGGTGGCCGACCGCTGCGCCGCCGACCTGCCGGCACCCTGGCCGGCTGCGGTGACCGCCGCGGCCCGGTCCCGGCTGGCCGACCTGCCGGACGCGCTGGACCACGCGGTGGCCGCCACCGATCTGGGCATGGCCCGGCGCCCGGCCTGGTGGCGGGTGGTGGGCGGCCTCCAGTGGCTGGTCACCGTCGCCGCGGTGGCCGGGCTGGGCTGGTTGGTGCTCGGCTACGTGCTGCGCGCGCTCGGACTGCCCGCGCTGGCGTACCCACGGCTCGGCGAGGTGCCGTGGCCCACCGTGCTGCTCGTCGGCGGCCTGCTCGCCGGGTTGCTGGTCGCGGCGGTGGCCCGGCCGGTGAGCGGGTGGGCGGCGCGGCGCGCCCGGCAGCGGGCCGAACGCCGGCTGACGACCTCGGTGGGCAGCGTCGGCGAGAAGTACGTGCTGGACCCGGTCTGGGCGGTGCTGGCCCGGTACGCCGAGGCCCGGGATTCGCTGCGGGAGGCAGCCCGGCGCTGAGCCCGGCGTGCTGTGCAGTGCCCGGGCCGGCCGAGCGGCGTAGGGTCGGGGCATGGCCACGCCACAGACCCCCTATGAGGCGGTGCTGCACGCCGCTCGCGACGTGACGAGGCTCGACTCCGCCCTCGACGCGGAGATGCTCGGCGCCGCGCTGCTGGGCAGTGTCTACGCCGTCGCGGAGACCGACCGGGAGACCGCCGTCCGCGAGTTCGTCGCCGGGTTCCTCGCCGCCACGTCGCGCCGGCGCAGCGCCACCGCGACCACCATCCGCGCCGTCTTCGCCGCGCTGGTCCCGGACGCCGAGGGCGCCGCCCGGGTCCGCCCCGGCGCATACTCCCCGGCCTGGGCCGGGCAGCTCGGGCGGGTGCACCTCACCGGCGCCTGGGCGTACGGGGACGTCTACGGGGACCAGACCTCCTACCTGGCCACCTTCGCCTACGACGATGACGAGGGTGGGCCGGAGCACGCCGTGGTGGCCCTGGTCGACCACAACATCGGCATCACCAAGGACGTCTTCGTCGGCGGACCGGCCGGGCGGATCGTGGAGCAGGCCCGGGAGATCTGCACCGAGGACGAGTTCACCTGGTTCCGGACCGAGGACCCGGCCCGGATGCACACCGAGGTGAGCCGCCACCTGGGCGTCACCGACGACCTCGGGGAGTTGCCCGCCCAGGGCTCGCTGGCCACCGACCGGGCGTTGGTCGGCGCGCGGCTGGCCACCCTGCCCGGCCGGGCCGTCGCCGCCGGGGCGCGGGAGGTTCCGCCGCCCACCGACGAGGAGCGGACCCGGCTGGTCCGGGCCTTCCTCGGCTCGCCGGAGGCCGCCCGGTTCGGCCTGGACGCGGTGGCCGACGCGGACCTGGCCTCGCTGCACTTCTGCCTGGGCCTGCTGCTCGACCACGCGGCGAGCTTCCCGGACGCCGATCCGATGCGCTGGAGCCCCACGGTCGCCGAGCTGTTCCTGCTCGACTGGGTGCACCGCCGGGCCGTGCTGGACATGGACGACGCCGCGTTGCTGCCCAGGGTGCTGCGCGGCTGGGCGGCGTACGCGGCCCGCCAGCGGGGGCTGCCGGCGGCGGCGGCCCGGCGTACGGACGAGGCGATCGAGGAGATCATCCCCGAGTTCGCCCGGCTCTACAGCACCGGAGAGCGGCGGAGCCCGGCCACGGCCGCGGTCGCCCAGCTCATGGCCGACGGTGTGGATCCGGACGACCCGGCCGCGCTGGACGCCTGGATCGAGGCCAACCGGCACCGCCTCACCGACGACCCGGCCTGAGCGGGCGGTCCGTCGACGCGCCTGCCGACGGTGGGGAGCCGGCGGGGCCGGTCGGCGGCGGCCGCCCATCTCTGGTCGTCGGGGGACCGCCCGCCGGCCCGGGGCAGGTGCTGGTCGGCTCGCCCGTGGGGCTCGGTGACGGCATTGGGGTGGCCGGTTGGGAGGCCGACGGCGGCGGCGGGGAGTCGCGTGGCGGGCGCGGCGCGGCGGTCTGTGTGGTGCGGACGGGGCCCGGGGTGGACACCGGCTCGGCCGGCCGGGGCCTCCGGCGCCCGCCGAGGTCACCGTCGTCGGGCAGCGCCGGGGCGCCCGGTGCCGGCACCCGGGCGGGCCACGACGTGCCGGTGGCGCCGGGGGTCCGGCTGGGCGGGAGCGGGGGTTGGGTCCCGTTGGGCAGGGGGACCAGCACCGGGCCGACCGAGGGAGTCGGGATGAACGGAGTGCTGTTGTCCGGCAGGGCGCTGTGGCCCACGGTGGCCGATCCGGTGCTGATCGCGGTCAGGATCGGCATGGACGCGGTGCCGGCCAGCAGCGCGACGGTGAACAGATAGCCGCGGCTCGGGCCGCCCAGGCCGGCCGCGCGGTGCGCCCCGATCACCCGGCGATAGCCACCCGGTGGCGCCGACCGCTGGCGGCCGGGGACGGACGCTGTGGGATCGCCCGCTGGCTCGGACACCGGCACCCACTCCTCGTACGTCAACAGGCATTCCGCCCTAAAGGGACAGAATCGACACCAGCAGCTTGCCCCAGTAACCCTCAGTTCACCAGGCGCCACAGCGTGTCGACACACCTGTTGTCCGTCGTCGAGGGCCGACTCAAGCGACAAAACCTCCATGCGTCGCGAACCAGACGGAAACCCACGGGTGGGGGAGGCCATACTGTGGGACCCCTCACCACCTCTGCAATCATTCAGGCACGACGGCAACGCAGCCGCCACCTCCGCGCACCCTGCGGCTGGTGCGGAACGGCGCCGGCGCTCCCGGGCCGGGTCGCTCCATGAACCCGGCTCACGCCGCGCGGCAACCCTCACCGGGGCTAGGCGCGGCCGCCAGGAACCAGCCCGGCTCAAGCCGGGCGGCGCATGATGTGCGCCGGCACGGGTCACCCCCGGCGCCGGCGCAGACCAGACAGGGAGAGACGGATGGCAAAGGGCGACCCCGGGGTCACCAGCCGCGGCCGGCGGGCCGCACCCCGTTCCAAGCGTGCCGCCGCGGCAGGCGAGCCGGAACTCGTACAACTGCTCACGCCCGAGGGCGAGCGGATCGAAAGCGCGCTCGGCCCGGACGGGACCGAATACCGCGTCGACTTCACCGACGAGGAGTACCGCGGGCTCTACCGCGACCTCGTGCTGGTCCGCAAGCTCGACGCCGAGGCGACCGCCCTGCAGCGCCAGGGCGAGCTGGGCCTCTGGGCCAGCCTGCTGGGCCAGGAGGCGGCGCAGGTCGGCGCCGGCCGGGCCCTGCGTACGCAGGACATGGCCTTCCCGACCTACCGGGAGCACGGCGTCCTCTACTGCCGGGGCATCGACCCGATCATGCCGCTCGGCCTGTTCCGCGGCGTCGACCAGGGCGGCTGGGACCCGAACGAGTTCAAGTTCAACATGTACACGATCGTCATCGGGGCGCAGGCCCTGCACGCGGCCGGGTACGCCATGGGCGTCGCCATGGACGGCAAGACCGGCGGCGACGACGGCGAGGCGGTGATCGCCTTCTTCGGTGACGGCGCCAGCAGCCAGGGTGACGTCAACGAGTCGTTCGTCTGGGCCAGCGTCTTCAACACCCCGCTGGTGTTCTTCTGCCAGAACAACCAGTACGCCATCTCCCAACCGCTGGAGCGGCAGACCCGCGTCCCGCTGTACAAGCGTGCGGGCGGCTTCGGCTTCCCCGGTGTCCGGGTGGACGGCAACGACGTGCTCGCGTCGTACGCGGTGACCCGGCACGCGCTGGACAACGCGCGGCACGGCCAGGGGCCGAGCCTGATCGAGGCGTACACCTACCGGATGGGGGCGCACACCACCTCCGACGACCCCACCCGCTACCGGATCGCCAGCGAGGTCGAGGCCTGGCAGGCCAAGGACCCGATCGCCCGGATGAAGGCGTTCCTGACCAAGCAGCAGCTCGCCGACGAGTCGTTCTTCGCCGAGGTCGACGAGCAGGCCCGCGCCGAGTCCGTGCACCTGCGTGAGCGGGTGCTCGCCATGCCCGACCCGAAGCCGGTGACGATGTTCGACCACGTCTACCCGAACGGGTCGCCCGAGCTCGACGAGCAGCGGGCGCAGTTCAACAAGTACATGGCGTCGTTCGAGGGGAGCGCGCACTGATGGCCACGGAGACGCTCACCCTCGGCAAGGCCCTCAACACCGGTCTACGCAAGGCCATGGAGAACGACCCGAAGGTCGTCATCATGGGCGAGGACGTCGGCAAGCTCGGCGGCGTCTTCCGGATCACCGACGGCCTCCAGAAGGACTTCGGCGACCAGCGGGTGATCGACACCCCGCTCGCCGAGTCCGGCATCATCGGCACCGCGGTCGGCCTGGCCATCCGCGGCTTCCGGCCGGTCTGCGAGATCCAGTTCGACGGCTTCGTCTACCCGGCGTACGACCAGATCGTGTCGCAGGTGGCGAAGATGCACTACCGCTCGCAGGGCAAGGTACGGATCCCGATGGTCATCCGGATTCCGTACGGCGGCGGCATCGGCGCGGTCGAGCACCACTCGGAGTCGCCGGAGGCGTACTTCGCGCACACCGCCGGCCTGAAGGTGGTGACCTGCGCGAACCCGCAGGACGCGTACTCGATGATCCAGCAGGCCATCGCCTCGGACGACCCGATCGTGTTCCTGGAGCCCAAGCGGCGCTACTGGGAGAAGGGCCCGGTCGAGTTGGACGCCCCGCTGTCCGACGCGTACCCGCTGCACTCCTCCCGGGTCGCCCGGCCGGGCACCGACGTCACCGTGCTGGCGTACGGGCCGATGGTGCGTACCGCCCTGGACGCGGCCACCGCCGCCGCCGAGGACGGCAAGGAGCTGGAGGTCATCGACCTGCGTTCGCTCTCCCCGCTGGACCTCTCCGCCGCGTACGAGTCGGTGCGGCGCACCGGCCGGTGCGTGGTCGTCCACGAGGCCCCGGGCAACCTGGGCCTCGGCTCCGAGATCGCGGCCCGGATCACCGAGGAGTGCTTCTACTCCCTGGAGTCCCCGGTGCTGCGGGTCACCGGCTACGACACCCCGTACCCGGCCGCCCGGGTCGAGGAGGAGTACCTGCCCGACCTCGACCGGGTGCTCGACGCGGTCGACCGCACCTTCGGCTGGTGAGTGGGATGTCACGGATCAAGGAGTTCAACCTCCCCGACCTGGGCGAGGGCCTGACCGAGGGCGAGATCCTCGCCTGGCTGGTCGAGGTGGGCGACGTCATCGAGCTGAACCAGCCGATCGTCGAGGTGGAGACCGCCAAGGCGGCGGTCGAGATCCCGGCGAAGTGGGCCGGCCAGGTGCACGCGATCTTCCACCCGCAGGGCGCCACCATCGAGGTCGGCACCCCGATCATCGCGATCGACACCGACCCGGGCGCCGGGCCGATCGAGGAGTCCCGGCCCGCCCCGTCGGCGGCCTCGCTGGCCGCCGTCGAGGTCGCGCCCGAGGAGGGCATGGTCGAGCCGGGCCTGATCGGGGGCGTCGCCCCGGGTGGGCGTACCGCCGTGCTGGTCGGTTACGGCCCGCGGACCACGGCGGCCAAGCGTCGCCCGCGCAAGGGCGGCGTCCCGCCGCAGGTGCCGGTCGCTCCGGTGCCGGCCGCTCCGGCCGCTCCGGTGCCGGTTCAGGCCACGCCGGCGGTGAACGGCACCGGCCGGTCCGGTGGGCTCGTGCTGGCCAAGCCGCCGGTACGCAAGCTCGCCAAGGACCTCGGCGTCGACCTGGCCACGCTGACCGGCTCGGGTCCGCTGGGCTCGATCACCCGGGAGGACGTACAGCGGGCGGCCTCGGCCCCGGCGGCGGCCGAGCCGCTGACGGTCACGGCCCCGGCCACGGCGGCCGCGAGCTTCGGCGCCGACCGCGAGCAGCGCATCCCGGTCAAGGGGGTACGCAAGCTCACCGCCGAGAACATGTCCCGCTCGGCGTTCACCGCCCCGCACGTGACGGAGTTCCTGACCGTCGACGTGACCCGGGCGATGAAGGCCCTGGACCGGCTCCGTGGGCGGCGCGAGTGGCGGGACGTACGCGTCTCTCCGCTGCTGCTGGTCGCCAAGGCGGTGCTGCTGGCGGTCAAGCGCCACCCGATGGTCAACTCGACCTGGGCCGGCGACGAGATCGTGGTCAAGGAGTACGTCAACCTGGGCATCGCGGCGGCCACCGAGCGCGGCCTGATCGTGCCGAACATCAAGGACGCCGGCCGGCTCTCGTTGCGCGAGCTGGCGGACGCGATGACCGAGCTGGTGCAGACCGCCAAGGCGGGCAAAACCTCTCCGGCCGACATGTCCGGCGGGACGCTGACCATCACCAACGTCGGCGTCTTCGGCGTGGACACCGGTACGCCGATCCTGCCCCCGGGCGAGTCCGCGATCCTGGCCTTCGGCGCGGTACGGGAGCTGCCGTGGGTGCACAAGGGCAAGGTCAAGCCGCGCCTGGTCACCACGCTGGGCCTCTCCTTCGACCACCGGATCATCGACGGTGAACTCGGCTCGAAGTTCCTCCGCGACATCGGGGACTTCCTGGCCGATCCGGAGGCGGCGCTGCTCGCCTGGACCTGACGGTCCACGACACCCGGCGACGGCCGGTGTGCCAGGGGTTAACGCCCGGCACACCGGCCGTTGCCGTTGGGGGACAGATCTTCGGCTCAACAAGGCCCTCAGCCTACGATCCTTAGGTACGTGGTTCAGCTCACCTAACAATCGATGGAAGTTGGCCGCGTTATGCGCTTCAATAGAGACATCAAGGGGCTGACAACCGAATAGCCAGGAGGAGAGACCCAGATGAGCATGATCGAGCGAATCCGCAACCGTCGCGACGCCAACCGCCGCGCCCGCGCCATCGAGCACGCGCTGCGTTCCGCCAACTCCCCCGCGGTCCGCGAGGAGCTTCTCGTCATCGCCCAGCGTCACCTCGGCTGACGCCTCCATACCTCTCTCACCTCCTCCAGTCCGAAGACCCGCCCGGTTCAACCGGGCGGGTCTTCGGCGTCTCACGTCGATAGACACCGGGATTCCACCTCGCAGCGACGCCCGGTACGGTGGGGCTCGGTCGCCACCCGCCCGCCCCCCGGATCGATCGCGCCGACAAAAACCGATCGACAACGTCCGGTGACGGCGAGTGACGACCGGTGCTCCCCCCGGGCGCCCCCGGCGGCCACCCGATACGGTGCGGGGAGCCCGCACGGCCGGTACCCGCCGGCGACCCCGGCCGACGGTCCCGAGCGGCATCGGCGGCCGACATGTGATGGAGGAGGCGCACCCATGACGTCCGAGGCCCCGCACCGACCTGGCCAAGAGCCGGGCGAGGTGTCGTCGGGCGCCGGCGGACCGGCGCCGTACGGCGACCGCCCGGCGCAGCAGGACAACGGGCACCCCGGCGCTGCCGACCTCGGCTGGGCCCCACCCCCGCCGGCCGGGTCACCCGCCCAGCCGGCCCCCGCCTGGGCCACCCCCGACGACCAACGCCCCGCGTGGGCGGAGCAGGGCGGCCAGCCCGCCGCCGCGCGAGCCTCCGTGCAGGTGCCGCCGGCCGGTGAGCCGGGCCCGTGGGCCGCTTCCCCCCAGCCCGCCTGGGGCGCGCCCGAGCAGGCCGGGCCGGCCTGGGGCGCGCCGGAGCAGGGGACGCCCGCCTGGGCCGCCGCCCCACCGGCGGCGTCCGGGGAGCAGTCGCCGCCCGCGTGGGCCGCCGCCCCGCCGAACGCTTCCCCCGAACCGGCCCAGCCCGCCTGGTCGACGCCGGCCGAGCAGGCCGGGTCCGCGTGGGGTGCCGCCCCCGCGCCGGCCGCCGCGCAGGGCGAGCAGCCGGCCTGGGCGCAGCCCGGCGAGCCGAGCGCCCGGGGAGCCGCCCAGGTTCCCGCGCCGCACGAGCCGTGGGCAGCCAACGCCGGCCAGCAGGACGCGGCCAATACCGGCGGCTGGAACCCGTCGAACGGTCCGCAGTCCGATGACCCGGCACGGTCGGGCGGCTGGCCCGCCGCGAGCGGCCCGCAGGAGGACCACTCCGGCGGCTGGGCCGCCGGTGCCGGCGCCCAGCAGCAGGACGACCCGAACCGGTCCGGCGGCTGGGGCGGGCCGCCGCAGGACGACCCGCCAGCCTGGGGCCAGCCGGCCGAGGCAGCCGCGCCGGCCTGGGCCTCGGCCGAGCCGACCGCCCGCGCCGCCGCCAAGGTGTCGGTGCCGGGCGCACCGGCCGACGGCGGCTGGCCGGCCGCCCAGGACGAGCCGGATCGGTCCGGCGGCTGGGCCACCGGGCAGCCCGAAGCCGCCCAGCCGTGGGGCGCGCCGGACGAGCAGCGCCCCGCGTGGGACGCGGCCCAGCAGCACGACCAGGGGCGACCGGCGGACGAGCCGGCGCAGGCCGGCCGGGCCTCGGCCCGCGCCAGTGTCTCGGTGCCCGCCGCCGACGCCCCGTCGGCCCGGCCCGGCAACCAGGACAACCCGGCGCAGTGGACGCCCGAGCGCCCCGCCATCCCGGACGCCGAGCCGTGGGCACCGGGTGAGGCGTGGGGCCGGTCCGCCGAGCCCGGCCCCGACGAGCCGCCGTCGAACGGTTGGGAGCCAGCCCGCGCCGAGGAGTCCCCGATCTACCAGCCCGCCCCGGGCCCCGGCATTTCCCCGGCCAACGCGGTGCCGCTGCCCCAGCAGGAGCAGCGGGTGCCGGGTGCGGCCCTGGCCGCCTCGCCGCCCACCGACTACGCGCCGCCGGCGCAGTTCGAGCCGGCCGCCCAGGGGTACGAGCCGGAGCAGGCCGGCTGGGGCACGCCGGAACCGGCGCGCGAGGAGCCGCAGTCGCCGGCCGGGCCGGTGGTGCCCGGCCCGCGTACCGCGCCGGACTCCGGCGCGGCCGGTGCCGTCTCGGCCAGCGCCTCGGTGCCGATGAGCAGCCGGGTGACGCCGCCGACCGACCAGCCCCTGCACCCGGCCGGCGTACCGGCCCCGCAGCCGCGGGTGTACGGGCGGCCGACCCGCCCCGAACCGGAGGAGCCCCCCGGCCAGGACGCCCCGAACGGCTTCTCCGAGTCCGGCCCGCGCTTCGACGAGCCCGGCCCGCAGGCCCGCTTCGACGAGCCGGACCACCCCGCAGGCCCGAACGCCTACGCCGAGGCCCCCGCGGTGCCGTCCTCCCCCGCCGGCCCGCCGCCGTTCCCGCCTGGCGTGCCGAACTTCGTCGACCCGGCCGGCAACAACCGGCCGGTCAACGGGGTGCACCCACAGAACGACGCTCGCCCCGACCCGTTCGGCGGTCCCGCCGGCCAGCCCAACCCATTCGGCGGGCCCGGCGGCCAGCCTGACCCCTTCGGTGGGCCCGGTGGCCAGCCTGACCCCTTCGGTGGGCCCGGCGGTCAGCCTGACCCCTTCGGTGGGCCCGGTGGCCAGCCTGACCCCTTCGGTGGGCCCGGCGGTCAGCCTGACCCCTTCGGCGGGCCCGGTGGCCAGCCTGACCCCTTCGGCGGTCCCGGCAACCAGCCCAACCCCTTCGGCGGGCCCGGCGGCCAGCCCAACCCCTTCGGCGGTCCCGGCAACCAGCCCAACCCCTTCGGCGGGCCCGGCGGCCAGCCCAACCCCTTCGGCGGTCCCGGCGGCCAGGCCGACCCGTTCGGCGCGGCTGGTGGCGGTCGTGCGTCCGTCGGCGTACCTGGGCCGGGGGCGATGGGTGAGGCGGGCCAGGGCGGCTTCCCGCCGCCGGCCCAACCGGCGCCGCCCGAGTGGTCGCAGGGCCAGGCCAACGGGCCGGACCAGGGCCGCTTCGACGCGTTCAAGCCGGAGGCCGAGCCGCAGGCCGAGGCGCCCACCCCCAAGGTCCGCAACGGCCGGGTGCTGATCGCCGTACTGGTCGCGGCGGTGCTGATCCTGGCCATCCCGCTCGGCCTGCTCACTCTGCTCGGCAAGATCGGTGGCGACGACAACGAGCCGGCTCCGTTCAACCCGGCCGTGGGCTCCTGCGTCAAGCAGTCCGGCAACAGCGCGGCCAAGGCCGACTGCGCCGAGCCGGGCGCGTTCAAGGTCGTCTCGAAGGCCGAGGGCAAGGACAAGTGCGCCGACCCGGCGCAGCCGAGCGTTGAGCTTCAGGGCGTCGAGGGGAACCGCTGGCTCTGCCTCAAGCCGGCCGACAAGTAGCAGTCCGCAGCGGCGGGGTCACGGCGGTCCGTGACCCCGCCGTCGTACGTTTCGGATGTGATCCTCCCCGCGCCGGGGCCAGGCCGGAGCTGGCTGAACACCGGCGGGAAGGCCGTCACGCTGGCCGACCTGCGGGGCAAGATCGTATTGCTGGACTTCTGGAAGTCTTAGAAGAGGCTTGCAACTCGCCGGCCGCGGCATCTACCGTCCTCGGCATGTCCCACCATGAGCACCTAGCAGACCTGTACCTACGTCTATCCCTCGACCGCGAGGGCAAGACCGCGATCGAGCGCCAGGAGGCCGATTGCCGGGCCTGGGCTGCCCGCAACGGGCTGGAAGTCCGCTCGGTCCACATTGACCGGGGCAGGTCCGGCTACAAAGCCGTAGACCGCGCCGGGTTCGATGCCGCGATCTCCGCCCTCACGACCGGCACTGTCGGGACCCTCGTCGTCTGGAAGGTCGACCGCCTCTCCCGGCGCGGAATGGGCCAGGTCGGCCAGGTCCTCGATCAGGTCGAGAAGGTCGGCGGCCGGATTGTCTTCGTGCAGGACGGCCTAGACACGTCGCATCAGCAATCCCGCCTCGTTCTGGCGCTGCTGTCAGAGGTCGCCCGCAGCGAATCGGCCAACATCGGCCTTTGCGTCGCCTCGGCGAAGGCACACCTTCGCAGCAGGGGCCAGTGGATCGGCGGTCAGCCGCCGTACGGCCTGGCGGTCGCCGAGGACGGCCGGCTTGATCACAATCCGCACACCGCGCCAACCGCACGGGAGATTGCCGAGCGGGCGATGGACGGTGAGCCGCTGGTTCGTATCGCCCGCGACCTGAACGCCCGGGAGATTCCGTCTCCGCGCGGCGGGAAGTGGAGCGTCGGCACCTTGTCGCAAGTGCTCAAGTCTCCCGCGTTCGCCGGGCTGTTGCCCGAGACGGTCAAGAAAGACGGAAAGTACACAACGAAGGTTGTCCCGTGGCGCGACCCCGAGACGGGCGAGACGGTCGTGATAGGCCGGGGAATCATCACACCCGCCGAACAACTGCAAATCGTGCGAGTCCTTGAAGAGCGCACCGCCACCGACCCGCTCGGCCGCGCCCGGGGCGTCCGCGCCCAGGTCTCGCACCTCCTGACCGGCTTTCTCCGGTGCGGCGGTTGTGGCGGGCGCATGTCGGCGCTCGGGAAGTCCTACGTGTGTCAGGCTCGCCGCCTCGGCCACCCGTGCCCGGCGCACACCACGGCGCTTGTCGCTGCTGTAGACCGCGCCGTAGCCGACGGGTTCATTACCCGCCTGGCCGCCACCGAGCCCGGCGACCCGCTGCTAGAGGCCGTCGCCAAACGGTGGGTAGCCCGACACGACCCCGAGGTCGTCCGGGAGCGCGACACGATCACCACCGCGTTGGACGACGCGAATGCCGCCCTCGCCGACCTGGAAGACGCCCGGTACCTGCGCGGCGAGTTCGTCGGACCCGAGGCGGTTCAGCGATGGACCCGCCTACACGAACGCCTGACCGCCCGCGTCGCCGGGCTACGCCGCAACCTTGCCGACTTCCCGCTACCCGAGGCGGATATCTCCCCGCTACTCGACCCGGTCCTATCTCGCGAGGTGTGGGAGGTCGCAACCGTCCCTGACCGCCGCGACCTCCTCCGCTTGGCCCTGAACGCCGTGACGGTTCTCCCCGCGAACGGCCGCCGGGGTTACCGGTTCGACCCGCACGCCCGCCTTCGCTTCACGTGGGCCCATGAATCCGACCCCGCGCCCCTGGACGCCTGACAGACCCCGCCCTGACAACAAATAAGGCGGACCCCGGAAAGGCGACTGCAACGGCCCAACCGGCGGCCCGGCGACTGTGACGCTGAATGTACTCACGCTTCGTGACCCCTGGGGGTGAACCCCTCGGGCTGAACCCCGTCACCGAAGCGGCATAGAGCCGCGGCCTCTGTACGGGCATAGGGGTCGCAGAGCGGCCTCGCCATCCGGGTTTGCGCTACGCAGAGTGATGCCCGCCCTGAAGGGTCGCCCCATTTCGGCCCAGCTACCCACGCGCCGCCCCGTGGCGTCCGCGTCGGCTGTGTCACGCCGCCGAGTGGAGAAACGCGACGGACCGTTCAGCCAGCAGGCCAACGATGACCGGCGATGTAACCTGGCGGTGTGACGAATCCGGAGAACGCCCATCACGCGGACGAGGGCGCTGCCTCAGGGCCCAGCTCCCGGAAGGGCAGCGGCACGCAAGGCGCGGGGTCAACGGATCATCGGGCAGCGAAGCGCTCAGATGGGAAAATACGTCAAGCGGAAACTCACCCGACGGGCAGCTAAGTCTGAATCGGAGAGGAGGGCCCGCGAGGCCGCCGCCGACGACAAGCGCAGGGCGAAGCCGAGGTCTTCGTCCATGCATCAGCCGCTCGTTGACCTGGTGCGATACTCGGGAAAGCCCTCCGTTGTCTCTTCCGACAAGTCGCTGCGCTCGCCGAGGGTTCGCGCCTCAACCTCCAGGACGCGGACGACGTTCTATGTCGGCAGCCCCTGGCCAAAGTCGCTGAGTCAAGAAGAGCGAGACCTAGACGACATCTCGGTTGTCGTTTATCTCGATACCGACGACAAGGAGTCCATCGCTCGCACGCTTGAACGGGTGGATGCCCTTCGCCAGCTTGCAGGATTCGGCCCCGAAGAGAACGTCGAGATCCGCTGGGGGTCGATTTTTCGACGGTCCCGGGCAGCCGCACGGCGGGCCTTTTCCTCCCGCGAGGTTCAAGACCGGCTTGTGAAGCTGGAGCGGGCAGTTGAGCTGACGGTCGTAGACAGCCGGCAAGCCGCCTACGACAGCACTGAGGCGGAAGCAGTTCACAAGCTGATTGAGTCGCTTCAGGACATCCCTCGCGCCTGCATGCGTGTGGGGTCCATCTTTATCGTCAAGTATCAGGCTGTGGGCGAGTCGGTCATCCTCGTTCGGAACCTGTCCCAAATGGAGGTCCGGGCACTTGAGCGATTCCCAGAGATTCAGTCGTCGCCAGAACGTGCCTTCGCCGCGCTAGCCACTGCCGTGGAGTCCATGGATGAGGTTCGCACGCAGAGCGAGCCGATTAGCTTGCAGGCAACAGTCGAGGACATTTAGAAACCTGATTGGCGATACCAGAAGCGCGTCCGGATCTCGCCGGGTTGGGCTTTTACGCGTTACATGTTCAAGATGCCTCCTCGGCCGCGATCTCGGCGCGGCGCTGAGCCTCGGGCGTGGTCGTTACACGCCTAGCCCTCTGGGTCGTGCTCGCCCTCGGCCAAGATGATCCGGACGCGCAAAGAGTCGAAGCCACGGCGTGGAAATCCGAGCACCGGCGCGACCTCGTAGACGACGCGGGCTAGGACGTCGCCGGACGGCACTCGGCGACGCCGTGACAGGCTTGCCCTATGACCGCTTCACCCCGCGTCCGCGCGCCCGAGCTTCGTGGCCGCGCTTGGCACAACACAGGCGGACGAAACCTGACATTGCGGGATCTTCGAGGCCGCTGCGTCATCTTAGATTTTTGGACCTTCTGCTGCATCAACTGCCTGCACGTGCTCGACGAGTTGCGCCCGCTCGAGGAGAGGTACGCCGACGTGCTCGTGGTCATCGGCGTGCACTCACCCAAGTTCGAGCACGAGAAGGACCCGGACGCGCTGGCCGCGGCCGTCGAGCGGTACGGGGTGCACCACCCGGTGCTCGACGACCCCGAGCTGGACATGTGGCAGCAGTACGCGGCGAAGGCCTGGCCGACCCTGTCGGTGGTCGACCCCGAGGGCTACGTGGTCGCCTCGATGGCCGGCGAGGGGCACGCCGAGGGGCTGGCCCGGCTGATCGACGAGCTGATCGCGACCCACGAGGCGAAGGGCACCCTGCACCGGGGCGACGGCCCGTACGTCCCGCCGGCGGAACCGGAGACCACGCTGCGCTTCCCCGGCAAGGCCGTGGTGCTCGACGGCGGCAATCTGCTGGTCTCCGACTCGGCCCGGCACAGTCTGGTCGAGCTGGCCCCCGACGGCGAGAAGGTGCTGCGCCGGATCGGCGCGGGCACCCGCGGCCACGCCGACGGCCCGGCGGAGGTCGCGACCTTCTCCGAGCCGCAGGGGCTCTGCCTGTTGCCCGCGCACGTCGCCGAGGTGGCCGGGTACGACCTGGTCGTCGCGGACACCGTCAACCATCTGCTGCGCGGCGTGAAGCTGGCGACCGGCGAGGTGGTCACCGTGGCCGGCACCGGGCGGCAGTGGCGGTCGACGGTCGACGACCACCCGCACGACGCGCGCTCGATCGACCTCTCCTCCCCGTGGGACGTCGCCTGGTACGACGGCAGGGTCGTCGTCGCGATGGCCGGCATCCACCAGCTCTGGTGGTTCGACCCCATCAAGCGGACCGCCGGCATGTACGCCGGCACCACGGTCGAGGCGCTGAAGGACGGCCCGCTGCCGGAAGTCTGGATGGCCCAGCCCTCCGGCCTCTCCGTCTCGGCCGACGGCTCCCGGCTCTGGCTTGCCGACAGCGAGACCAGCGCGATCCGGTACGTCGAGGGCGGGATGATGCACACCGCCGTCGGTCAGGGGCTCTTCGACTTCGGGCACGTCGACGGCCCGGCCGACCGGGCGCTGCTCCAGCACCCGCTGGGGGTGTGCGCGCTGCCCGACGGCTCGGTGCTGATCGCCGACACGTACAACGGGGCGGTGCGCCGCTTCGACCCGGCGACCGACCAGGTGGCCACGGTGGCGGACGGGCTGGCCGAGCCGAGCGACGTGGTGCTCACCGGTGCGGGCGAGGTGTTCGTGGTCGAGTCGGCCGCCCACCGGCTGACCCGACTGGCCCCGGGCGCGCTCAGCGCGGCGGGCGCGAGCACCGTGGACGGCCCCCGCCACAGGCTGGAACGCAAGCCGACCGACGTGGCGGCGGGCGAGCTGACCCTCGACGTGATCTTCGCACCGGCGCCGGGGCAGAAGCTGGACGAGACGTACGGGCCGTCCACCCGGCTGGTGGTCTCGGCGTCCCCGCCCGAGTTGCTGGTCGAGGGGGCCGGGACGGGCACGGAGCTGTCCCGCCGCCTGGTGGTCAACGGTGCGGTGGCGCAGGGCGTGCTCCAGGTGACCGCCCAGGCGGCCACCTGCGACGCCGACGTCGAGCACGCCGCCTGCCACCTGACCCGGCAGGACTGGGGCGTCCCGATCCGCGTGGTCGCCGCCGGCGCCACCCGCCTCCCCCTCATCCTCCGCGGCCTCGACGAGTCCTGACCCCGGCCTCGCAGCGTGTTAGGAGGGGACCCTTCCTATACCGCAGGCGTTAACAAGGGGCCCTTCCTTTCAGCCGAACGGAGTGAGGCTGACACCGGCGTCGATGAGGGCGGCCCGGACCAGCTCGGCGCAGCGCACCGCGCCCGGGGTATCGCCGTGCAGGCAGATCGACTCGACCACGCACGGGACGACACTGCCGTCGACCGCGACCACGGTCCCCTCGGTGGCCATCTGGACGGCCCGGACGGCCACCTCGTCCGGGTCGGTGACCAGCGCGTTCGGCGCGCTCCGGGGCACCAGTGTGCCGTTGGGCAGGTAGTTCCGGTCGGCGAAGCCCTCCGCGACCGCCCGCAGCCCGGCGCCGACGGCGAGCTGGGCCAGCACCGAACCGGGCGGGCAGAGCAGGGGCAGTTCGTGGTCGTACGCGCTGACGGCGGCGACCAGCGCGGCGGCCTGGGCCTCGTCGCCGGCCGCCGCGTGGTAGAGCGCGCCGTGCGGCTTGAGGTAGCGGACCCGGGTGCGGAACAACCGGCAGAACGCGTCGAGCGCCCCGAGCTGGTAGATCGTCTCGTCGCGCAGCTCGGCGAAGCCGTACGCGATGTGCCGCCGGCCGAAGCCGGCGAGGTCCCGGTAGCCGACCTGGGCGCCGACCGCGACCCCACGCGCGGCGGCACCGGCGCAGACCCGGTGCATGGTGGACGGGTCGCCGCCGTGGAAGCCGCAGGCGACGTTGGCCGAGGTGACCAGGTCGAGCAGTGCCTCGTCGTCGCCGAGCCGCCAGATGCCGAATCCCTCACCGAGGTCAGCGTTGAGGTCCATGAAAGGTCACCGTAGTCCCGGGCGGGCCGGCGCGAGCGGAGTCACGTGGTCGTCCACCACCCCGATTACCGGATGCCACGAGTTCGCCGGCACGGGGCAGGGCCCACCGTCCGGCGCGCCGGGCCGGCGGGTGGTCAGCGGCCCGCCATACTCGTGGACCGAGCCGTTGACCAGGGTCCTCCGGCCGTTTCGAAGTCGTGACAGTGGACACTACCTACAGGTAACCTACGGTGCCGTAGCCTATTGCCGTGACCACCTCCGCACCGCTTCGGCTCAAGCCGGTCGACATCGGTAAACCCCGGATGCGCGGCTGGCTGCACACCTACGCGTTCTTCGTCGCACTCGTCTGCGGCATCGTGCTCTGTTCGATCGCCGCCGTCCGGCCCGGCCTGGCGCCCCTGGTCAGCTGCCTGATCTACAGCCTGACCGTGTGCGGTCTCTTCGGCACCAGCGCGCTCTACCATCGCCGGGTCTGGTCGCAGCGCGGCTACCAGATCATGCGCCGGATGGACCACTCGATGATCTTCTTGTTCATCGCCGGCACGTACACCCCGTTCTGTTCCCTGCTGTTGAACACCCGGCAGGCGACCATCATGCTCGGCCTGGTCTGGGGTGGGGCGCTGGCCGGGGTGGCGCTCAAGCTCATCTGGCCGCACGCGCCGCGCTGGGTGTCCGCACCGCTCTACCTGGCGCTCGGCTGGGTCGCGGTGGCGATGCTGCCGCAGATCCTGCGCTCCGGCGGGGTCACCGCCCTGGTGCTGCTGATCGTCGGCGGCGCGATCTACAGCGTCGGCGCGGTCTTCTACGCGCTGCGCCGGCCGAACCCGTGGCCGACCATCTTCGGCCACCACGAGTTCTTCCACGCCTGCACCCTGCTCGCGGCGATCTGCCACCACATCGCGATCTACTTCGCGCTCTTCGCCTGACCACGGCCGCGCCCGCCGGCTGACCAGCACCGGTCTTGATGGCCGGCGGCGGTTCGAGGGCCCCGCGGTCGCGGGGCCCTCGACATCGATCCGGCCGCCGGTTCAGGCCGGGTAACCGGGACGGCGTACCTCGCGGTACTCCTCGCGCACGACCCGGTCGTCCTGCGCCGGCACCACGGGCTCGGCGACGACCTGCTCGCGCACCGGCGGGGCGACCACGGTACGCCGCCGGCTGTTCCAGAAGTAGAGCGTGGTGATCAGGCCGACGACGCCGGCGAGCATGAGCACCCAACCGACGACGTTCAGGTTCAGCCATCCCAGGTTGGCGTCGACGGCGAACGCGAAGATCGCGCCCAGCGCGATGAGGAAGATGCTGGCACCGATGCCCATGACGTCGCCTCCTTGGCTTTCTGCTGGCGTTTCCCACCCGCCGCGGCCATGGATGAGGTAGCGGCACCATTGACTTACCCAGGCGCTCCGATCGCCAATCAGGCAAGCTGTGCCCATGACGGACGGCAGGAACCAGCAACGGACACTGGTGCTGCTCCGGCACGCCAAGGCCGAGCAGTACCGGGACGTACCGGACGCGGAACGCCCGTTGACCGCGCGGGGGCACGCCGACGCGGCGGCGGCCGGCGCGTGGCTGGCCCGGCACGCTCTCCTCCCCGACCTGGTGCTCTGCTCGACCGCCCGGCGCACCCGGCAGACCTGGCACGGGGTGGCGCTGGGCATGACCGGATCCCCGCCGGAGGGGGGACCGGCGGGATCCGCCCCGATGGTGCGCTACGAGGCGGCCGTCTACGAGGCGCAGCCGGACGACCTGCTGGAGCTGGTCCGCGGGGTCGCGCCGGACACCGGCACCATCCTGCTGATCGCCCACAACCCGGGTGTCTCGCTGCTCTCGGGCCTGCTCGATCCGCAGCGGGCGGATCCGGACGGGCTGCGCACCAGCGACCTGGTGGTACACCGCCCGACCACCCGGTGGGGCGCCCTCGCGCCCGCCGCCGCCCCCATCACCGCCCGGCACACCGCCCGCGGCTGAGGTGCAAGGAAGGGACCCCTCCTAACGCCTCAGCGAAGGAGGGGTCCCTTCCTAACACCTCAGCCGCGAAGAAGGGCCCTTCGGGCGAGGAACGCGGTCAGGACGGCGGTGCCGTGGGCGGCGGCGGGTCGGGCGGCGGCGGCATCATCGCCGTCGGGTGGGAGAGCCGGTTCTCCTCCACGATCAGCGTGCGTGCCCGCTTGCGCCGGTCCTGCCAGAACCAGAGTGTGGTGAGTAGGACGGCCAGCCCGGCCAGGATGAACACCCAGCCGACCGCGCGCAGGTCGATCCACCAGACGTTGGCCCGGATCGCGAAGGTCATGATCGCGCCGAGCGCGATAAGGAAGATTCCACTACCAATGCCCATGTGCGCTGCACTCCCTCGTGCGGTGGCCGTTGGGCGTGCCCTTGTCGTGGTCCGCGACGGTTACCCGTCACACAGCCGGCCTACCCGCTCCGCCCCGCCATTTCCCCGGACTCCGCCCCCGGTTGCGGCACGTTGCGCTATCGGCCCGCCCGGACACCGCCCCCTGCCGCAACCCGCCCACAGCACACGCTTCAGGGGCAAACCACGACGGCGGCCGGCGAGCTGTTGCTCGCCGGCCGCCGTCGTCAGGTTCGAACCCCACCGGGGGTCAGAATGCCTCCTCCGGGAGGTCCATGATCTCCAGGTCGGCGCCCTCGATGATCCGCCGGTCGGCGCCGATGCGGGGCAGCACCTCGCGGGCGAAGAACCGGGCGGCGGCCACCTTGCCGGTGTAGAACCCCCGGTCGGCGGCCGAGACCTCGCCGGCCAGGGCCTTCAGCGCCACGTCCGCCTGCTTCTGGAGCAGCCAGCCGACCACCAGGTCGCCGACCGCCAGCAGGAACCGGCGGCTGCTCAGGCCGACCTTGTAGAGGGCCCGCGGCTCGCCGCCCTGGGCCTCGCCCAGCCAGCCGGTCATCACGCCGAGCATGTTCTGGATCTCGGCAAGCGCCTTGCCGAGCGCCTGCCGCTCCTCCTTGAGCTGGCCGTTGCCCGCCTCGGAGGTGATGAACTCCTGGATCTCACCGGCGACGGCCAGCAGGGCCTTGCCGTTGTCCCGGACGATCTTCCGGAAGATCAGGTCGAGGCTCTGGATCGCCGTGGTGCCCTCGTACAGGGTGTCGATCTTGGAGTCGCGGACGTACTGCTCCAGCGGGTAGTCCTGGAGGAAGCCGGAGCCGCCGAAGGTCTGCAGCGACTCGTGGCCGAGCAGCTCGTACGCCCGCTCCGAGCCGACGCCCTTGACCAGCGGGAGGAGCAGGTCGTTGACCCGCTTGGCGAGCTTGGTGGCCTTCTCGTCGCCGGCCGCCTCGGCGATCGCGACCTTGTCCTGCCAGCTCGCGGTGTAGCAGACCAGCGCGCGCAGGCCCTCGGCGTACGACTTCTGCATGAGCAGCGAGCGACGCACGTCCGGGTGGTGGGTGATGGTCACCCGGGGGGCGGTCTTGTCGGTCGACTGGATCAGGTCGGCGCCCTGCACCCGGTTCTTCGCGTACTCCAGGGCGTTGAGGTAGCCGGTGGAGAGGGTGGCGATCGCCTTGGTGCCGACCATCATCCGGGCGTATTCGATGATCATGAACATCTGCCGGATGCCGTCGTGCTTGTCGCCGAGCAGCCAGCCCTTGGCCGGGACGCCGTGCTCGCCGAAGGTCATCTCGCAGGTGTTGGAGACCTTCAGGCCCATCTTGTGCTCGACGTTGGTGGCGAAGACGCCGTTGCGCTCGCCCAGCTCGCCGGTCTCCTCGTCGAAGTGGTACTTCGGCACCACGAAGAGGGACAGGCCCTTGGTGCCCGGGCCGCCGACGCCCTCCACGCCGACCGGGCGGGCCAGCACGTAGTGGACGATGTTCTCGGAGAGGTCGTGCTCACCCGAGGTGATGAAGCGCTTCACGCCCTCGATGTGCCAGGAGCCGTCCGGCTGCGGAATGGCCCGGGCACGGCCGGCGCCCACGTCCGAGCCGGCGTCCGGCTCGGTGAGCACCATGGTCGAGCCCCACTGCTTCTCGATGAAGAGCTTGGCCCACTCCCGCTGCCGCTCGGTGCCCTCGACGTGCAGCACGTGCGCGAACGAGGGGCCGGAGGCGTACATCCAGATCGGCGCGTTGGCGCCGAGCACCAGCTCGGCGAGGGACCACCAGAGGGCGCGCGGGGCGTTGGTGCCGCCGAGGGTCTCCGGGAGGTCCAGCCGCCAGAACTCCGAGTCCATGAACGCCTGGTAAGACTTCTTGAACGACGCCGGCAGCGGCGCGGTGTGCGTCGCCGGGTCGAAGATCGGCGGGTTGCGGTCACTGTCCGCGTAGCTGGTCGCCAGGTCCTCGCGGGCCAGGCGGTCGACCTCGGAAAGGAAGCTGCGGGCCGTGTCGGCGTCCACATCCGTGTACGGCGCCTGGCCGAATGTCCGGTCCGCCCCGAAGACCTCGAACAGGTTGAACTCAAGGTCCCGAAGGTTGCTCTTGTAGTGGGTCATGCTCGCTGGCCCCGCTTCCGAACAGCTGTTACCGATCAGTAACCCAAACTGTATTACTCGTCGGTAGCAATCACAAGCCGATCCCGGAAGTGACAGCCATTACACCGGTTCAGCGACGACCGACCGGAGGCTCAGCTCTCCGCCGTGCCGACCTCCCAGCTCGGCACGGCGGCCGTCACCTCACTACGCGGGCCGGTGTACTCCATCAGGACCAGCGCGATGTCGTCGTCGAGCCGCCCGTGCACCCACTCGACCAGGGCCGTCTCCAGCGAGGCGAGGCCGTCGGCGACCGTGCCGTGGCCGAGCAGCTGCCAGGCCCGTTCGGCCGTCGGAAAGAACTCGCCGTCCCGGCGCGCCTCCCCGAGCCCGTCGGTGAACAGCAGCAGCCGGTCGCCCGGTTCCAGCCGCTCCACCCGGGGGCGGACCACCGGCATGAAACCCAACGGCGGCGCGGGCGCGGGCGGTTCCAGCGGGATCACCGCGCCCCGGCGCAGCAGCAGCGGCGGCGGGTGCCCACAGTTGACGATGGTCAGGGTGCCGCCGCGCTCCTCGACCAGCGCGGCGGTGACGAAGTCCTCGTCGCCCACGTTGCGGGCCACCGCCCGATCCAGATCGGTCACCACCGCGCGCAGGTCCGCCCGCTCGTACGCGACGTGCCGGTACGAGCCGAGCACGATGCTGGCGAGCCGGACCGCGTCCAACCCCTTGCCCCGCACGTCACCGATGATCATGCGAACGCCGTACGGGGTGTCCATGGCCTCGTACAGGTCGCCGCCGATCTCGGCCCGGGCCGTGGAGGAGATGTAGCGGGCGGCCACCGCGAGGGTGCCCACCTGCGGCCCGATCGGCCGGAGCACCGCCTGCTGGGCGACCGAGGCGAGCCGGGACAGCTCGGCGATCTTCTCGGACTGGCGCTGGCGTACCGCCGCCACCGCGCCGGCGATCCCGGTGGCCAGCGCGACGCCGGTGACGTTGACGGCGGATACCAGGGACAGCGGCTGCTCGGTGAGGGCGAAGGAGACCCCGATCGCCGTGGCGAGGACCCCCACCCCGAGCACCACCCGCCACGATCCCAGCGCGGCGGCGAGCAACGGGGCGGTCACCATCAGCGCGATGTAGTGCGCGTTCGACCCGTCGGCCAACTCCATGGCGGAGACCAGGGCGAGCAGCGCGAGGGCCGCGCCGAGGCCGGCGCGGGATCCGGGGCTCAGCGGGCCACGGCCCGGCTGGAAGGGTTGCGTGCGTATACCGGACAGCATGCCTGATGGAGGTGAACCGGTGAATGAACCTGGCCCGTCGTCTGAGGACGTTCTGCCCGGCCGGATCGCCTTCCTGGCCCGATCGCCGCCGGTCACGGGATCAGCCGAGCACCTCGTACCGGACGGTCACCTCACCGAAACTGGTCGCGGCGATGGCCGCGAAGGCGGCGCGGGACAGGTCCAGGCACCGGCCGGCGATGAACGGGCCGCGGTCGTTGATCCGGACGACCACCGACTTGCCGTTGGCCGGATTGGTCACCCGGACCTTCGTGTCGAACGGCAGGGTCTTGTGCGCGGCGGTCAGCGCGTTCGGGTTGAAGGTCTCCCCGTTCGCGGTCATCTGCCCCTCGTCGTAGAAGGACGCGCCGCAGGAGCCGCTGTCGACGACCTTCGCCGCGGGGGTGGTCTTCGTCGCCGTCGGCTTCGGCTTCGGGCTCGTGGTGCGCGGCATGCTCCGCGAGGCGGCCTGGGTCCGGGTCGCCTTCGGACTCGGGGTGACCTTCGGCGACGGGCTGAGGCTCGGCGAGGTGGACGCGCTGGGCGAGGCGGAGGGGGAGGCCGGGCTGGGGGCGAGGGTGCTCGGCGGAGCCGCGACGACGCTGGGCTCGGCGAGAGCGGAGTCGGCGGCCGGCTCGCCCGAGGTGAGCTGGACCGCGCCGACGGTGCCGCCGACGGCGAGCAGCACGCCGACGGCCGCGGTGGCGGCGATGCCGGCGGGCGAGGAGAGCTTGCGGGTACGGAGATGCCTACCAGCCACCGACCGGTCCTTTCGTCAGCTGAACAAACCGGCTCGGACCGTAACGAGAGAAGCACTTCCGAAGTCAACGTGATCATGGTGCTATGCTCACATTTACCCTGATACGTCTATCCACTCGTGTGAAATTTGCTCATCCGAACGGAGGAAGGAGCGCTGGCCACTGACCATGCGGAGATCGACTGGCGGCGGTGTCCGAGGATGGGTGTCGTGCTGAGCCGACGCCTGGTCGAGCTGTTCCGCTGGGTCGACCCCGGCCCGGACAGCAGTCATCTGGTCAGCGACGCCTCCGGCTGGTGGCGGGATCCGGAGGTGCTGGCCGGCATCGGACCGGCCCTGGCCGGCCTGTTCCCGGCCGCCCGGCCGACCGTGGTGGTCGCGCCCGAGGTGACCGGGCTGCTGCTCGGCCCGCTGGTCGCGGTGGCCGCCGGCGCCGGTTTCCTGCCGGCGTACAAGGAGGGCGGCCAGCGCCGGCGGGTCGGCCCGATGCGCTGGACCGAGACGACACCGGACTACCGGGGCCGCCGGCTACGGCTGGGAGTGGACGGCCACCGGCTCGGCCCCGGCGACCGGGTGCTGCTCGTCGACGACTGGGTGGCCACCGGCGCCCAACTGGACGCGCTCGTCCGACTGGTCCAGGCCAGTGGGGCGGAGCTGGTCGGTACGGCGGCGCTCGTCGCGACCTGCCCGCCGTACGTCGCCGAGCGGCTCCGGCTACGCGCCCTGCTCACCGGAGACGACCTCGAACGTGCGACGCCGGGTTGACCTGAAGGTCGGTTCAACTTCGAGGATCGCCACATGGCGGACGACATCCTGGACGAGGCGTAACAGCGGCTGCACCGTACCGGCCCGGAATACCGGGACGGGCTGTCCGACCGCGGGCCGATGGCGGTCGAGGCGCTGTCCCGGGGGGCGGACGAAATCCCGCGACGGGCGGACGGCCGGCTACTAGCCTCGGCAGGATGTGGCCCCGCATCGGAGGACTTCGCACCCTCGCCCTCGGCTCACCCGGCGAGCTGCGCACCAACCTCAACACCCTCGTGCTGGCCGGCGTGAAGACCGCCACCGCCGGCCTGCTCACCTCCGAGTACGCCGACGAGAACGAGGAACTGGAACACGTCGGCGAACGGCTGGTGCTGGTCGACGACCACGACGCACTGGTGGGCGTGGTCGAGGTCACCGGCGTCGAGGTGGTCCGGTTCGCCGACGTGTCCTGGGACTTCGCCCGCTCGGAAGGGGAGGGTGACCGGTCCATCGAGGAGTGGCGGGAGGGGCACCGCCGTTTCTGGGCCTCGGTGGGCTTTCCGGTCGACGACGACTCGCAGGTGGTCTGCATCCGGTTCCGCCTGGTCTCCGCCGGGGACGGCGGCATCAGCACCGGCGACCTCGGCACCTGAGGTGTAAGGAGGGGGCCCTTCTTAACGCCTCCGGTAGAGCAGGGGCCCCTTCTTAACCACCAAGAGCCGAGCCGCGTCAGAGCCGCCGCAGCTCGGGCAGCAGACCGGCCGCCGCCACCAGCACCGCCTCGTCACCGGCGTACCAACTGCTGGCGCGGGGCCAGTGCGTCACCACGTCGGTGAAGCCGAGCCGGGCGGCCCGAGCGACCTGCTCGGCGAAGAAGTCCACGTTCGTGAGCGAGAAGGCCGGCGCCGAGTCGAGCGACAGGTAGCGGTCCAGGGTGGCCGGATCGCGGCCCGCCCGGTCGAGGACCACGTCCATCCGGGCGGAGAGGTCCTCGACGGACAACCACCAGCTCTCCAGGTCGTCGCCGCCGAGGCCGGTGGTCACCCACCCCTGCCCGAACCGGGCTGCCAGCCGCATCGAGCGGGACCCGTTCGCGGCCATCACGAACGGCACCCGGGGCTGCTGCACGCAGCCGGGGTTGTTCCGGGCGTCCACGGCGGCGAACCACTCGCCGCGCCACGTGGTGCCGTCCTCGCGCAGGATCAGGTCCAGCAGCTCGGTGAACTCGGCGAACCGGTCGACCCGCCGCCCCGGCGGCAGGGTCTCCCCGCCGAGTACGGTGGCGTCGAAGCCGATGCCGCCCGCGCCGAGGCCGAGCAGCAGCCGACCGCCGGAGACGTCGTCCAGGGCGGTCACCTGCCGGGCGAACGCCGCCGGATGCCGGAAGTTGGGCGAGGCGACCAGCGTGCCGAGGCGGATCCGCGAGGTGACCGTCGCAGCGGCGGTCAACGTGGTCGTCGAGTCGAACCAGGGGCCGTCGACCAGATCCCGCCAGCCCAGGTGGTCGTACGTCCAGGCGTGGTCGAAGCCCCACTCTTCCGCCTGCTGCCAGCGCCGCCGCGACTCCGACCAGCGCTGGTCGGGCAGGATCACGATGCCAATCCGCATGATCGCCAGAGTACGACCAGGCGTACGACCGTGACGTGAAGGTCGTGCTCGAACAGGGAAGCAGTGGCTAGGGTTACGCGGGCACCACGTCGGCGACCACGCAGGCGACGTTGTCCGGCGCGCCCTCGGCGTAGGCGAGGTCGACCAGGCGCCCGACGGCGGTCTCCGGGTCGTCGGCAGCGAGCGCGCCGTGCAGCGCCGCCGGTTCGAGCACCGTGGAGAGCCCGTCGGAGCAGAGCAGGTAGCGGTCGCCGGGCAGGGCGGTACGCAGCGCCAGGTCGGCCTCGACCTGAGCACCGGCCCCGAGCGCCCGCACCAGCAGGGCCCGCTGTGGGTGCCCGGCCACCCCGGCCGGGCTGAGCCGGCCCTGGTCGACCAGCGACTGCACGTACGTGTGGTCCTGGGTGAGCCGGAACAGCTCGCCCCCGCGCAGCAGGTACGCCCGGGTGTCCCCGACGTGCACCAGGGCCAGCTGCGACCCGCGGCGCAGGATCGCGGTGAGGGTGGTGACCGGTTGGTGCCCCTCGGTGGCGGCGGCGCGTACCGTGCGGTCGGCCGACGTCACCGCGTCGGCCAGCGTGGCGAGCAGCTCGGTGGCCGGCACGTCGGTCAGCTCCAGCGGCCGGAGCGCCTCGACGGCGGCGGCGCTGGCGGCGGCGCCACCGGGGCCGCGCATGCCGTCCGCCACGGCGAGCAGGTTCGGGCTGGCGTACGCGGTGTCCTCGTTGGAATCCCGGACCGCACCGGTCTCGCAGCGGACGGCGTACCGGAAGGTGGTTTCGGACATGGTGGACTCCCTCTCGGCGAGCTGACCGACGAGGAGCGCCACGGCCCGACCGCGGGCCGCCGTGTCCGCGCTGACCCGCCGCCACCAGGCGTCGACCGCCTCGGCCGCTGCCCTCGGCGGCAGGGCGCAGACGGCCCGGATGTCGGCGAGCGGCATCCCGGCCCGGCGCAGCGCGGCGATCAGCCGGGCCGGGCCGAGCTGCGCCGGTTCGTAGTAGCGGTAGCCCGTGTGCGGGTCGACGGCGGTGGGCGGCAACAGCCCCAACTCGTCGTAGAGCCGTAGCGCCTTCGGCGTCAGTCGCGCCGCGCGGGCGAACGCCCCGATGGTCAGCAGCTCCACGGACGCATCCTCCTCGTGCCGGTCACGGCGACCGGCACGGACCACGCTCGGCCTTGCCCCAAGGTAAGGGTCAAGGTGTTGCCCATGTATCGATCACTTATATATGTTGTCCGCGTGAGCCAGATGCGCGAGCCGACGTTCCTGATCCTCACCGCGCTCGCGGCCGGCCCCCGGCACGGCTACGGGATCATCCAGGAGGTCGCCGTGCTCTCCGGGCGGCGCGGCACCCTGCTGCCCGGCACCCTCTACACCGCGCTCGACCGGCTGACCGCGCAGGGACTCGTGGAGCCGGACCGGGAAGAGGTGGTGGACGGGCGGCTGCGCCGCTACTACCGGCTCACCCCCGGTGGGCTCGACGCCCTACAGGCCGAGACCGCCCGGATGCGCCAGCTCGCCACCGCGGCCGAGACCCGGCTGCGCGCTCTGCGCCCGCACACCGCCTGACCCGCTCGCCGCCCGCCCGCGCTCCCGAACGAAGGGGAGACCATGTCGCTCACCCGTTACTACCGCTGGTTACTGCTCGCCTATCCCAGGGCGTACCGGCGGGAACGCGGCGAGGAGATCCTCGGCCTGCTGCTCGACACCGCACCCGCCGGGCGGACCCGGCCGACCGTACGGGAGGCGTTCGACCTGGTCCGTGGCGGCCTACGCTGCCGCCTCGGCCGGCCGGCCAGCACCAGCGTCGGCGCCTGGGCGGTCCTCACCGCGCTGATCTGCGGCCTGTTCACCGCGTCGCTGGCCGCCCGGATCGCCTGGGAGACGTCCCGGCCGCAGCCGGACCGGGACGAGGTCGCGGCGGTCTTCGCCGAGGCGTTCCCCGGCCATCAGCTCGACGACGACATCATGACCGCCCCGGCGCTCTTCGTCTTCTACAACAATCCGCTGACGTGGCGGTCGCTAAAGCCGGTGCTGTTCGGCGACGGCGGCGAATACCAGGAGGGCATGGCCGTCGCGTCGGCGGCCGGCCCCGCACCGATGTCGGAGGCGGAGGCCCTGGCAACCGCCCGGCAGCGCCTCCAGGCCGGCGGCTGGCAGGTGTACGCGCCGGCCACCGAGGTCCTTGAGGTGTGCGCCTCGGCGACCTGCCACCGGGCGAGCCAGCCGGTCCAGACCACCCTGATCGCTCACCGGGACGACACCGTGCTCCGGGCGACCTTCCACGACGCGTCCTACAACTCGTACCTCGGGGTGGAGATGCAGCGGGCGACGCCGCCGGCGGTGCTGCCCGCCGCCGTGCTGGCCGGCCTGGCCGGGGGCGTGCTCACCTGGCTGGTGTTCGCCTGGGCGAGCCGGCGCACCGAGGGCCGCCGGGGCGTGGCCGCCCTGCTCGCCATCGCCCTCTTCCTGTGGTGGGCGCCCGCGCTGCTCTCCACGGCGTCACTGTTCCCTCATCACCTCGGCGAGCCGCACCCCACCTGGCACCCGCTCTGGGAGTGGCTCGGGCAGCCGACCTGCTCGCTGCTGTTCCTGGTCGGCGCCGCCTGCGCGCTGGCCCTGCTGGTCGTCGCGCTGATCCCCCGCAGGGACCTCCGGCCGCTGATCGTCAACGCCGGTTGAGGCTCGCGGCTGTCGCTCAGTCCACGGGCGCGGGATTGGCGTCGACCGCGGCGCGGACGAACTCGCGTACCCGGGCGGTGGAGTTGCTGGCCAGCCACACCGGACCGCGCCGGATCGGCGGCGCGTCGCGGATCGGCACGTACGCCAGGTCGGGCCGGGGGTAGTAGCGCCGGGTCTGCTCGCCCACCGGCAGCACCCCCCGGCCCATCGCCACCAGCGACAGCATCTCGGAGAAGGTGTCGCCCGACGGGCCCTTCGGCACCGGCCGGCCCGACGGCGTCCGGTCCGGGGTACGGTCCTGCTTGAATTCCGCCGAGGTCACCGCCGGGTACTGAACCACCGGATGCTCGGCCAGCGCCTCCAGCGACACCGACTCCGCGCCCGCCAGCGGATGGTTCGCGGCCACCGCGAGCACCCGCTGCTCGTGCAGCAGCGCCGGGCCGTTCGCCATGCCGTCGAAGGGGTACGACGCGATGAGCACGTCGATCGTGCCGTCCCGCAGGCTCGACCGGGTCGTGGCCAGCGGCGCCTCGTGGACGTGCACCACGCAGTCCGGATGACGCTCGGAGAACAGGGCGACGGCGCGGAGCAGGACCGGCGCGGTCGACTCACCGACGAACGCCACCCGTAGCTCCCCGGTCAGCCCCCGCCCGGCCTCGACCGCGCGCTGAACGGCCTCCGCCATCCCGGCCGCCAACGGGCGCAGGTCGTCGGCCAGGCGGGCGCCGATCGGCGTGAGCCGGACGACCCGGCTGGTCCGCTCGAACAGCGGCGCGCCGATCCGGCGTTCCAGCTTGCGCACCACGTGACTGATCCGCCCGGTGGTTACCCGCAGCCGCTCGGCGGTACGCCCGAAGTGCAGCTCCTCGGCCAGGGTCAGGAACGTCTCGACCTCGTACCGCTCCAGCACGTCGACCCCCACCGTTGAATCCGAGTCAACGATCGTAGTCCGATCGCGTCTTGGTCCACGGCACGGCCAGGACGAGGCTGGATGGCGACCCCTTCGAGGACAGGAGCAACGATGGATCACGTCACCGACTATCTGGCCGGTCTCGACGTCCCACTGCGCGAGGTCGGCGAGAAGATCCGTACCGTCGTCGACGCCGCGCTGCCGGAGGCCACCGCCGCGGTGTGGCACGGCCACCCCGTCTGGGGCCTCGGCGACCAGCCTGGGCGCACGCCGGTCTGCCTGGTCAAGGCGTACTCGTCGTACGTCACCTTCGGGTTGTGGCGCGGACAGGACGTCGACGACGCCTCCGGCCGGCTCGTCCCGGGCGCGCGGCGGATGGCCTCGGTCAAGCTGCGCACCCTCGACGAGATCGACCCGGACCTGTTCACCGGCTGGCTCCGGCAGGCGTACGCCCTGGAGGCACGATGAGCGCGGTACGGGTGACAGCCTTCGACCACCTGGTCCTCACCGTCGCCGACGTGGAACGTTCCCTCGACTTCTACTGCGGCACCCTCGGCCTGGAGCCGGTACGGGTCGACCGCTGGCGGGCCGGCGAGGTGCCTTTCCCGTCGGCGCGCGTGAGCCCGGAGACCATCATCGACCTGGTACGCGGCGAGCCGACCGGGTCGAACGTCGACCACATCTGCCTGGTGGTGGAGCCGCTCGACTGGCAACAGGTGATCGACTCCGGAGTGTTCACCGTGCTGATCGGCCCGGTGCCGCGCTTCGGCGCACGGGGCACCGCCACCTCGATCTACGTACGCGACCCGGACGGCAACACTGTCGAGCTGCGCTGGTATCCGCAATAGCCGTTGTCGCCGGGCACCGGGCCGTTGCTAACGTGGCGCGATGCCCGAACTGCAGCGGCTCGACGCCCGTCACGCCCCCGCGCTGCTCCGCTTCGAGCAGGAGAATCGGGCGTACTTCGCGCGATTCGTGCCGGATCGGGGCGACGACTACTTCGCCGAGTTCGCCGCCCGGCACGCGGAGCTACTCGCCGAGCAGGCCACCGGCGAGTGCCACTTCCACCTTCTCGTCGACGACGACGGTGCCGTGTTGGGGCGGTTCAACCTGGTCGACGTCGCCGACGGCAGCGCCGAGTTGGGCTACCGGGTCGCCGAGCGGGCGACCGGGCGGGGCGTGGCCCAGGACGGCGTCCGCCGCGCCTGCGACCTCGCCCGCGACGAGTACGGGCTACGCCAGCTCGTCGCGTCGGCCGCGCTGGCGAACCCGGCCTCGCTCGCGGTGCTGCGGCGTACCGGGTTCGTCCCGGTCGGCGAGGTTCTGGTCGGCGGACAGCCCGGCCTGCGGCACGTCCGATACCTTTCCTGACTCGTCCGAGGTGGCCCGCTTGGTGAGTCGGAAGCCTCGGGCGCTGAACTGAGGGTGACTGGCGAGGTGGCGAGCCAGGTTGGCGCTCGCGCTCGGCCACGCACGGGCGCCCAAGATCGTGCTCGATCCGGGAAGTAGTGGCCTCCCATCGCCTACGCGGCCACTACTTCCGTGTTTGAGCACGATCTCGACCGGCCGGGACGGGTACGGCCGCGCAAGCAGCGGTGAAAGTCGGCGGCCCGGCCCCACGGACAAGGGCAAGGGCGGCCGGCAAGAAAGCGTGGCTGATGGCCCGCGGCTGGGCCGTCGGGCGCTGGCGGCCCGTGGAACATCGAAGGCCCTGACCGAGGACTTGCGTCCTGATCAGGGCCTTTCGCGTGGAGCGGGTGACGGGAATCGAACCCGCACTGTCAGCTTGGGAAGCTGATGTTCTGCCATTGAACTACACCCGCAGGCGGCACCACTGTACCTGAGGTCACCGCCGTCGTGCATCCAGGTACCCCCGCGGCGCGCCTCCCGCCCCCGCGAGATCACCCCGGCACGATCTTGGGCCACCACCATGCCGTCGACCGGGCGAGGGGTTTCCCCACCGCAATCCATGGGCGTTTTCAAATTTATCAATCGGCTGTAACGTCTGCTCCACGTTCTCAGCCACGGCGTGACACACCCCCTGTCACGCCGCCAGAAAGAGGTGGGCCCATGGGACTCCGTCCCAACCTGCTGACCCGGCGTACCGCCGGCGTCGCGTCGACGACCCTCGCGCTGCTGCTCAGCACGGCTGCGGTGGGGGTCGTCCCGGCCGCATCGGCCTTCTCCGCCGCCCCGACGAGAAGCTGCGCCGAGCCGGCCGACGTCCACCCGGGCGCCCGGGTGAAGGCCGGAGCACACGCCAAGCACGACCCGAACGAGCTGACCGCCGCGCAGGTGCGGGAGCGGGAGGCGGATCTCGCCGCCGTCCTGGCCGAGCGGTCCAGGCTCCGCGTCGACGCCGGGATCGCGCCTCTGGCGACCGTGACCATCCCGGTCGTCGTCCACGTCATCCAGCGGGACAGCACCCGGGCCGGCGGCAACATCCCGGACTCGATGATCACCCAGCAGATCAGCGTGCTGAACCAGGCCTACAGCGGGGGCACCGGCGGCGCCCCGACCGCCTTCAGCTTCCAGCTCCAGAAGATCAACCGGGTCACCAACCCGTCCTGGTATCCGATCGTCTCGGGCTCCTCCGCCGAGCGGTCCATGAAGACCACGTTGCGCGAGGGCGGCAAGAACACCCTGAACATGTACCTGGGCGAGTTGAGCGACAACCTGCTCGGCTGGGCGACCTTCCCGAAGAAGACGCTGGACAAGATGGACGGCGTGGTCGCGCTGAACGAGTCACTGCCGGGCGGCAGCGCCACCAACTACAACCAGGGCGACACGGGCACCCACGAGATCGGCCACTGGCTGAACCTCTACCACACCTTCCAGGGCGGCTGCTCCGGCCAGGGTGACCAGGTCAGCGACACCCCCGCCGAGGCGTCGCCGGCCTACCAGTGCCCGACCGGGCGGGACACCTGCACCGCGCCCGGCGCGGACCCGATCCACAACTTCATGGACTACACCTACGACTCGTGCATGTCCGAGTTCACCCCCGGGCAGGCCAGCCGGATGCTGACCGCGTGGAACGCCTACCGCGCGGCGTAGCAGCCACAGCACGGCAAACGGTGCCGGCCCCGTCCGACGACGGGGCCGGCACCGGCTGTTGCGGGCTCAGGCGGCCGGGCGGCGGGTGTCGAACCCGTGGCGGCCACGCCGGACCTCGGGCGACGCGACGTCGGAATGCCGCGTCGGGTCGGTCGCCCGCGGATCGAGCCAGACCCGCACCTGCGGCCGACCCGCGCCAAGCTGGGTCGCCTGGTCACGCCGGGTCAGCATCGCCACGTCGACGGTGAACTCGAACAGCCACCAGTCGACCTGTGACGCGGCCCGGCCGTGCGCGGCCACCCGGGCCACGGTGGCCGGGTCGGTCACCGGGCGGGCCCGGCCGGCGACGTACGCCTCGTCGTCGCGGTCCTCGGGCGGGAACGAGTGCAGTGCGTAGCGGCCGTCGCGTTCGAGGTCGCGGCGCTTGGGCGACTCGATCACGAAGCAGTAGAGCCCCTCGTCGGTGATGACCGGGGAGACCGGGTGGACCCGGGGACCGCCGTCGGCCCGGACCGTGGCGAGGTAGCCGAAGCCCGGCCCGTACTGCTGCAGGAGAAGGCGGATCTCGTCGGCGAGTCGGGGCTCGTCGGCGGCGAATTCGGACCAGGAAGCCATGCGGACATTCTATCGAACACGTGTACGAGTACGCAGTCCGACACGCAGGTCACCCGTACCGGTCGCTATGGTGTTCCGATGCTGCTCTCCGACCGCGACCTGACCTCCGAGATCGAGGCGGGCACGCTCGCGCTGGAGCCCTTCGAGCCCGCGCTGGTGCAGCCGTCCAGCATCGACGTACGCCTCGATCGGCTCTTCCGGGTCTTCAACAACCACCTCTACACCCACATCGATCCGGCCGTGCAGCAGGACGACCTGACCTCGATGGTGGAGGTGCCCGAGGGCGAGCCGTTCGTACTGCACCCGGGCGAGTTCGTGCTCGCCTCCACGCTTGAGGTGATCTCGCTCGGCGACCAGCTCGCCGGGCGGCTGGAGGGCAAGTCGAGCCTCGGCCGGCTCGGTCTGCTCACCCACTCGACCGCCGGTTTCATCGACCCGGGCTTCTCCGGGCACGTCACGCTGGAGCTCTCCAACGTGGCGAACCTGCCGATCACTCTCTGGCCGGGCATGAAGATCGGCCAGCTCTGCATCTTCCGGCTCTCGTCGCCGGCCGAGCACCCGTACGGCTCGGCGGTCTACGGCTCGCGCTACCAGGGGCAGCGCGGGCCCACGCCGAGCCGGTCGTGGCAGAACTGGCGCACCTGGCCGACCCGCTGACCGCATCAACCGGGTGTTAACAGGGGCCCCTTCCTCTACCTCAGGCGTTAAGAAGGGGCCCCTCCTTTCACATCAGCCGGGGCGGCCGTAGCTGTTGATCTGGCCGTCCTCGACGCGCTTCATCGTGATCGGCTTGCCCGACTGGGAGGCGTGCACCACCCAGCCACCGCCGACGTACATCGCGACGTGGTGCAGGTCGCCGTAGTAGAAGACCAGGTCGCCGGGGCGTAGCTGGTCGCGGCTCACCCGCTTGGTGACGTCGTGCTGTTGCCGGGCGTTGTGCGGCAGTGAGACGCCCGCCTTGGCCCAGGCCGCCATGGTCAGGCCGGAGCAGTCGTAGTGGTCCGGGCCGGCGGCGCCCCAGACGTAGATCTTGCCGATCTGGGCACAGGCGAACTTGACCGCGACCCCGGCGGGGCCACCCGGGTAGCCGGCGGGGCAGGGCGCCGGGCGTAGCGGGCCACCGCCGCCGTTGCCGTACACCTTGAGCCGCAACTTCTGCAGCCGGGCGATCTCGGCGTCGATCTGCTTCTTCCTGGCCGCGAGCTGAGCCTCGGTGCGGGCCAGTTGGGCGACCATGTCGTCCAGCGGCTTCTTCTTCGCGGCCAACTGGTCGCGCAGTTCGGCCACGGCCTGCACCTGCTGCTGCTGGCGGTGCGCGAAGCGGTCGAGCAACTCGAGGCTGTCGACGATCTCGCCGGGCGACCGGCTGCCCAGCAGCGCGTTGACCGTGGAGATGTTGTTGCCCTTGTACGCGTCGGCGGCGAGCCCGCCGACCTGTCCGAGGGCCTCGTCGACCCGAGCCTGCAAGGGCGCGATCTGCTTGGCCAGCGCGGCGGCCTGCTTGCGCTTGGCGGCAAGCTCCTCGCGGGTGGCGTTGACCTGCTCGATGATCGGTTCGAGCTTGTTCCAGTCCTCGTCGATCTGGCGCTCGATCTCGGCGACCGACGGTTCGGCGTGCACCGCCGTGGGGCCGCCGGTCAGCACGACGGCGGCGCCGACCAGGGCGGCGAGGGCGGTGGTGAAGCGGGACCAGCGGATACGCGGCGCAGCCGTCGACCGGCCGAACGACCGGACCGACGGTCGCCGCGGGGCATGGTGTGCCACCGGGCTCCGTACTCCTTCTTTCCTGGACCGCCTACCGGGTTAGCTGACGGGTTCGGGCGGGAAGGGAGCCGCCCTACCGCACCACGGCGCGGATTCACCCCAGGTACCTGGGTCCCCGGCTCGCCCGGAGGCGACTCGGCGGTGTCCGACCGCCACCACCCGGGCTGGGCGGTGAACCTACCGGTCGACGACTGACCAGAGTAGAGATCGTCGTTATCAATCCGCAACCCACGACGCCGTGACACTCCGTATCCGAATTCGCGGCCACGACCGGCGGTGCGTGAAGGTTTCTTACGGGAGACACCGTTTCCTGGAAAGGTATTGACCAGGAGCCATGCGCGGAGCGAGGGTGAGGACGCAGTGACCCCCATCCCGATCTGGAGGTTCGATGCACCTCTCAGCCCTACCGTCGCGCAGACGGATACTGCTGGCCGCCGCCGTAGCGGCGGCCACCGCTCTCGCGACCAGCGGTCCCACCGCGGCGGCGCCCCTCACCGGCGCGACCACCGACAACCCGGACCGCCAACAGCAGTACGCCGCCGCGGCGGCGGAGTACGGTGTGCCGCAGAGCGTCCTGTTGGGCGTCTCCTACCTGGAGTCCCGCTGGGACACCCACCCGGGCCAGCCGAGCACCAGCGGCGGCTACGGCCCGATGCACCTGACCGACGCCGCCCAGGTCGCCTCGACGCCCTCCAGCGCCCACGTGGACGAGGACGAGGACCCGCGCGGCGACGACTCCCGGCCGCTCGCGCTCGACCCGGCGACCGCGGCCCGGCCGAGCGGTGACGTGCTGCCGCAGGCCTCGCTACAGACCCTCGACGCCGCCGCCGAGCTCACCGGCGAGTCGAAGGAGACGCTGCGCAGCGACGCCGTCGCCAACATCCGGGGCGGCGCGGCGCTGCTCGCCTCGTACCAGGAGGAGCTGGGTGGGCCGGTCGGCGCCGGCAGCGACCCGGCGGCCTGGTACGGCGCGGTGGCCCGGTATTCCGGCGCGGACACCGAGGACGCCGCGGCGGCCTTCGCCGACGAGGTGTACGACCAGATCAGCCAGGGCGCCAGCCGGACCACCGACGACGGCCAGCAGGTGACCCTCGCCGCCGCGGCGGTGACGCCGGACCAGTCCGGGCTGCACAAGCTCGGGCTGCGCCGCGCCGAGCGGCCGGACGGCCTGGAGTGCCCGGTCCGCCTCGCCTGCGAGTGGATCCCCGCGCCCTACGAGCAGTACGGCCCCGGCTCCGGCGACTACGGCAACCACGACCTCGCCGACCGGCCGGCCCAGCAAAAGATCGAGTACATCATCATCCACGACACCGAGGGCTACTTCGGCCCCAGCGTGCGGCTGGTCCAGGACAAGACCTACCTGGGTTGGCACTACACGCTGCGCTCGGTGGACGGCTACGTCGCCCAGCACATCAAGGCGAAGAACGTGGGCTGGCACGCCGGCAACTGGTACGTCAACGCCAAGTCCATCGGCATCGAGCACGAGGGCTTCGCCGGCCATGGCACCTGGTACACCGAGGCGATGTACCGCACCTCGGCCAAGCTGGTCCGGCACCTGGCGCTGCGCTTCCAGATCCCGCTGGACCGGCAGCACATCCTGGGCCACGACAACGTGCCCGGCATTCTCCCCGGGAACGTGGCCGGGATGCACTGGGACCCGGGTCCGTACTGGGACTGGTCGCACTACTTCGACCTGATGAAGGCGCCGTTCAAGGGCACCGGGACCCCGCACACCGGCCTGGTCACCATCGACCCGGACTACGCCAGCAACCAGCCCGCCTTCACCGGCTGCAACCGGCAGCCGCCGGGCGTCCCGAGTCCGCTGCCGCCGATCCAGCCCTGCCCGCTGCGCGGCTCCTCCTCGGTCATCCTGCGCACCGCGCCGAGCATCGACGCGCCGCTGGTCAACGACCGGGGGCTGCAGCCGAACGGCGCGCCGAACACCATGTACATCTCCGACCACGGCGCCCGTGCCTCGGCCGGTCAGACGTACGCCCTCGCCGGTGTTCAGGGCGACTGGACGGCGATCTGGTACCTCGGCCAGAAGGCGTGGTTCCACAACCCGGCCTCGGCACCGACGGCGAAGTGGGCGAACGGCTTCGTGGTGACCCCCAAGCCGGGCAAGGCCACCATCCCGGTGTACGGGCGCGCCTACCCGGAGCAGGCGGCGTACCCGTCGACCATCCCGTACCAGGCCATCGCCCCGCTGCAGTACACCTTCCCGGCGGGCCAGCGGTACGCGGTCGGCGGCGTTCTGCCGGGCGAGTACTACCGGGCCGTCTCGTTCGACGGCTCGGCGCCGGATGACCGGACGGTCGTCCGGGGCGAGAACCAGTACGTGCAGGTACAGTTCGGCCACCGGATCATGTACGTGAACCTCGACGACGTGCTGATCCAGCCGGGGGCGGTCGGCGCGCCCCGGTAACGGCAACCCGAACGAGGCGAAGGCCCCCCGTCCGGGTGGACGGGGGGCCTTCGTGCTGGTCGGAGCCGGCGGAAGCCGGCGGTCAGTAGGGCCGGCGGAAGCCGGCGACCGGCATGTAGCTGATCTGGGTCACCTGGACCGGCTTGCCGGTCCGTGGCGCGTGCACCATCAGCCCGTCGCCGAGATAGAGCCCGACATGGTGCAGGTCGCTGTAGAAGAAGACCAGGTCACCGGGGCGAGCCTCGCTGCGGCTCACCGCCTTGCCCTCCTTCCACTGCGCGCCGGTGAAGTGGGTCAGGGAGATGCCCGCCGCCTTGTAGGCGTACTGGGTGAGGCCGGAACAGTCGAACGCGTTCGGGCCGGTGGCACCCCACACGTACGGGTCGCCGACCTGGGCGCAGGCCGTCTTGATCGCGGTCCGCGCGGCGCTGCTCACCACGCCGTCGACGCTCGGGCAGCCGTCGACCCGGATCGACGTCTTCGGCAGCATCGCGGTCAGCCGCTTGATCTCGGCGTTGATCTCCTTCTTCTTCGCCGCCAGCTCCTGCTCCTGCTTGGTCTGGGTGGCGATCAGGGCGTCCAGCTTCTGCTTCTGCGCGTTGTACTTGTCGCGGATGGCGAGCACGCCGGCGACCTGCTTGCGCTGCTGCTGGGCCAGCCGGTCGAGGATGACGAGCTGCTCGCCGAGGGTGCCCGGCTTGGTGCTCACCAGCAGGGCGCCGATCTCCTGGGAGGGGCCCGTCATGTAGTAGCGGGCGGCGATGTCACCGACCCGGTTCATCGCCAGGGCCGACTCCAGCTCCAGCGGCACCATCTTCTTCTCGAGGTCCGCCGACTTCTTCTTGTTGACCTTGAGCTGAGCCCGGACCTTGTTGTAGTTCTCGATGGTGGGTTCGAGCTGTTCCCACTGCTTGTCGATCTGTGCGTCGATCTCGTCCACCGACGGCGCCGCGTGCGCCGGAGCCGCCAGCAGCCCGGCGCCGACCGCGGCGGCCGCGACCAGGGTGAGGAGACGACGTACGATCCGGCGCGCTCCGGTGGGTCGAAGCGGGGGGTGGCGCCGGGCGTGACGATCAGGAGGCATGGTTGCCACCGGCACGGACTCCTTTGCAACCGACCGCTGGGCGCCTCGCGAGAGGGAAGGTCGAGGCAGACGACCACAGCGGTCGGTGCCCCACATTAGGGAAGACGACCGGGTGGAATCAAGGCGAGGTATCACTCAATCACATGTGCGCAATCAATTGAATACCAAGGGTATTCATTCAGCTGCCAACAATAGCCGTCAATACATCGTCGAGAGTCACCACGCCCAGGGGCCGGCGGCCGTCACTCACCAGGACCATGTGCCGTCGCTCGCGGCGCATCGAGAGCAGCAGGTCGGCCAGCGTACGGTCGGGCGGCACGACCGCCAGCGGCCGGTAGAACTCGGCGGGCACCGGCGTCCGGCGGCTCGCGCCCGCGTACCCGAGCACGTCCTTCACGTGGACGAAGCCGAGGACCCGACGGGTGGACCGCTGCACCACCGGGAAGCGCGACCGGCCGGTACGGGTCGCCAGCACCTCCAGCGAGGCCGGAGAGACGTCCTCGGCCACGGTGGTGACCGTCGACCAGGGTTGCAGCGCGTCCGCCGCGGTACGGCTGTGCAGGGCCAGCGCACCGGTGATCCGAGCGTGCTCCTCGGCGTCCAGCAACCCCTCGGTACGCGCCTGGGAGACCAGGCCGGCCAGTTCCTCCGCGGTGAACACCGTCTTCACCGCGTCCGTCGCCTCGACCCGCCACAGCCGTAGCACCTGCCGGGCCGACCACTTCATGGCCAGCAGCAGCGGCTTGGTGGCCAGGCAGAACGCCAGCATCGCCGGGCCGAGCCAGAGCGCCGACGGCTCCGGGCCGGCCAGCGTGATGTTCTTCGGCACCATCTCGCCGACCACGGTGTGCAGGAACACCACCACGCCCAGGGCGATCACGAACGCCACCGGGTGCACCCCGGAGGCCGGCAGCCCGAGCGCCTCGAACGGCGTCTCCAGCAGGTGGGCCAGCGCCGGCTCGGCGATCGCGCCGAGACCGAGCGAGCAGACCGTGATGCCGAGCTGCGCCCCGGCGATCATCAGCGGGATCTGGTTCATCGCGGCGAGCGCCCACCGGGCGCGCTTGGAGCCCGCGGCGAGCGGCTCGATCACCGTACGCCGGGAGGCGATCAGGGCGAACTCGCTGCCCACGAAGAAGGCGTTGCCGAGCAGCAGCAGGACCGCGACCAGCAGTTCACGCATCGTCGTCGGGCTCCTCGGGGCGGACCACCCGAACCTGCTCGATCCGGTGCCGGTCGACCTCGACGACGGTGAACTCGTACCCGCCCTCCTCGACGGTCTCGCCGGGGGCGGGGATGTGCCCGAGTCGGGCCATCAGGAACCCGCCCAGGGTCTCGTACGGCCCCTCGGGCAGCCGGAAGCCGGTCTGCTCGACCAGTTCGTCCGCGCGCAGCACGCCGTCCACCAGGATGGTCCGCTCACCGCCCGGCACGGTCAGCTCGACCGGCCCGAGGTCGTCCACCGCGTCCGGGTCGAACTCGTCGGCGATCTCACCGACCAGCTCCTCGACCAGGTCCTCCACGGTCACCACCCCGTCGGTTCCGCCGTACTCGTCGACCACCACGGCGAGGTCCGCGCCCGCGCCCTTCAGCGCCGCGAGCACGCCGTCGAGGTCGAGGCTCTCCGGGACGAACACCGGCTCGCGGGCGACCGCGGCGACGGTCGTCGCCGCCCGCAGCGCCAGCGGCACACCGAGCGCGTCCGGCACCCCCGCGACGCCGGTGACCAGGTCCAGCGTCTCCTCGTAGACGGGGAACCGGGTATGGCCGGTCTCCCGGGACAGGTCCAGCAGCTCGGCGACCGTGGCGGTGGCGCGCAGCGCGACCACGTCCACCCGGGGGGTCATCGCCTCGGCGGCCCGCTTGTCGCCGAAGCGGATGGTGCGGCGCAGCAGCATCGCGGTGTCGGGCGGCAGCGCGCCGGCGCGGGCCGAGATCGCGGCGAGCAGCCCCAGCTCCTCGGGGGACCGGGCGCTGGCCAGTTCCTCCTGCGGTTCCACCCCGAGCCGGCGGACCAACCGGTTCGCCGCGCCGTTCAGCAACCTGATCAGCCAGCCGAACGCCCGAGCGAAGGCGCGCATCGGGCCGGCCGTGCCGAGCGCGGCCGGCATCGGCCGGGCCAGAGCCAGGTTCTTCGGCACCAGCTCGCCGAAGAGCATGGAGATCAGCGTGGCCAGGGCCAGCGCGAGCAGCCCGCCGAACCGGTCCGCGCCCGCCGGGCGCAGCAGCGGGGCGAAGATCCGGGACAGGGCCGGCTCGGCGAGGTAGCCGGTGAGCAGTGCGGTGATGGTGATGCCGAGTTGGGCGCCGGAGAGCTGGAAGGAGAGCTCGCGCAGGGCCCGGCGTACCGTGACGGCCCGGCCGTCCCCCTCGCCGGCCCGCCGGTCGATCTCCGCGCGGTCCACGGTGACCAGGGCGAACTCGGCCGCGACGAAGAACGCGTTGCCGGTGGTCAGCAGGACGAAGCCGACCAGGGGCAACACCGTGGTGACCAACAGGGCATCGATGATCGCCTCACCTCGGACGGGATTCTTTCACGGGTCCGCCCGGGGCACGAGTGCGTCGGTGGGCGCCCTGGCGACCCGGACGTAGCGTGGTCGGCATGGAAAGGCTCACCCTCGCCGACGAACTCGTCCTGCTCGCGTACGACGACGCCGGAGTGAACCGGCTCGGCAGCCCTGCCCTCGACCACGGCCTGGCCGGCGCGGTGCTGGTCGAACTGGCGCTCGCCCGACGCGTCGACCTGGTCGACGACCGGCTCGTGGTCCGCGACGCCGCCCCGACCGGGCACCCGCTGCTCGACGCCGCTCTCGCCACGATCGGCGCGGACCGACGACGACGCAGCCCGAAGGACTGGATCCCCCGGCTGGCCAAGGGCCTGCCCGACGAGGTGCTGGCGGGTCTCGTCGCGGCGGGTGTCCTGCGCCGGGAGGCGGACCGGGTGCTCTGGGTCTTCCCGCGTACCCGCTATCCGTCGCCGGACGGCGGGGAGCCCCCGGTGGAGACGGCGGCCCGGCAGCGGATGACGGCCGCACTGACGGTTGACGGCCCGGTGGACGCCCGAACGGCGGGGTTGCTGGCGCTGACCCGGGCGGTGGGGCTGCACCGCCGCCTCTTCCCCGAGGTGCCGAAGGACCGACTCAAGTCCCGCCTCGACGAGATCGCCGCCGGCGACTGGGCCTCCGCTGCGGCGAAGAAGGCCATCGAGCAGACGCAGGCCGCGCTGCTGATCGCCACCACCGCGGCCACCACGGCCGCCTTCGTGGCGAGTACCTGACCGACGCGGACGGCGGTGGCACCAACGAGGTGCCACCGCCGCGGGTCAGGCAGCCCGGCGTACGCCTCAGCCGGCGACCGGCTCGGCTTCCTTGTCGCCCGCCGGGGCCTCCGGCTTGACCGAGCGGAGCAGCACGCTGGCCACGTCGATCACCTCGACCTGCTCCCCGGCGCCCTTGCCGTTGACCCCGTCGCTGAGCATGGTCGAGCAGAACGGGCAGCCGACCGCGATGGTCTTCGCCCCGGTGGACATGGCCTCCTCGACCCGGTCCACGTTGATCCGCTTGCCGATCTTCTCCTCCATCCACATCCGGGCACCGCCAGCGCCGCAGCAGAAGGAGCGCTCGCTGTTCCGCGGCATCTCGGTGATCTCGGCCGAGCCGAGTGCGGCACCGAGGACCTCGCGCGGCGGGGTGAAGACCCGGTTGTGCCGGCCCAGGTAGCAGGGGTCGTGGTAGGTGAGGCCGCCGTCGACCGGCTGCACCGGGGTGAGCTTGCCGGTGGCGACCAGGTGGGCCAGGAGCTGCGTGTGGTGCACCACCTCGAACTCGCCGCCGAGCTGGCCGTACTCGTTGCCGAGGGTGTTGAAGCAGTGCGGGCAGGTGGCGACGATCTTGCGCTTGCTCTTCTCCCGACCCTCGAACGCCTCGTTCAGCGTCTCGACGTTCTGCTGGGCGAGCATCTGGAAAACGAACTCGTTGCCGATCCGGCGGGCCGGGTCACCGGAGCAGGTCTCGCCCTCGCCGAGGATGGCGAAGGAGACGCCCGCCTCGTTGAGCAGCGTGGCGACCGCGCGGGTGGTCTTCTTGGCCCGGTCCTCGAACGCGCCGGCGCAGCCGACCCAGAACAGGTACTCGAAGTCCTCGACCTCGCCGACCCGGGGCACCTCGAAGCCGAGGCCCTTGGTCCAGTCCTCCCGGGTGTTCTGCGGGGCGCCCCACGGGTTGCCCTTGTTCTCCAGGTTGCGCAGCATGACGCCGGCCTCGGACGGGAAGCTCGACTCGATCAGCACCTGGTAGCGGCGCATGTCGACGATGTGGTCGACGTGCTCGATGTCCACCGGGCACTGCTCGACGCAGGCGCCGCAGGTGGTGCAGGACCAGAGCACGTCCGGGTCGATGACACCGCCCTCCTCGGCGGTGCCGATCAGCGGCCGGTCCGCCTCGGCGAGGGCCAGCACGTCGACGTTGGCGAGCTGCTCCTGGCTGGCCTTCTCCTCGCCGGTCAGGTCCTTGCCGCCGCCGGCCAGCAGGTACGGGGCCTTCGCGTACGCGTGGTCGCGCAGGCTCAGCACGAGCAGCTTCGGCGACAGCGGCTTACCGGTGTTCCACGCCGGGCACTGCGACTGGCAGCGGCCGCACTCGGTGCAGGTGCTGAAGTCCAGCAGGCCCTTCCAGGTGAACTGCTCAACCTGGGCGACGCCGAACTGGTCCTTCTCCGGATCGGCCTCCTCGAAGTCGAGCGGCTTGCCGTCGCTCATCATCGGCCGCAGCGGGCCGAGGCCGGAGCCGGCCGCCTTCTCCGGGTCGCGCTTGAAGAAGATGTTGGGGAACGCCAGGAAGCGGTGCCAGGCGACGCCCATGGTGACGTTCAACGAGATCACGATGAGCCAGGTCATCGAGATGATGATCTTGATGAGGGCGGCGACGCTGACGCCGGCCGCCCACGCCGGCAGGGCGTTGCCGAGGGCGTGGCTGACCGGGGCGGCCCAGACCGGGTACTCGAAGTGGCCGGTGGCGACCTTGAAGCCCCGGATCAGGAAGCCGAAGATCAGGACCAGCAGCACGACCCACTCAACGAAGTAGCCCTGCCACATGGTCGAGCCGGTGAACCGGGACCGGTTACCCGGTCGGGCGGGCCGGTTGCGCAACCGGATCGCCATCAGCACCAGGATGCCCAGCAGGCCGAACACGCCGATGATCTCGGTGGCCAGGCCGAAGACCGTCCAGGATCCGATGATCGGCAGCTCGCCCCCGGGCGTGACCACCTCGAAGTACGCCTCGAGCACCAGCAGCGACAGCACGATGAACGCGACCATCACGAACCAGTGCGCGGCCCCCACCACGCTCCACTTCAACATGCGGGTGTGACCGGCGGTCTCCACCAGCATCTTGGTGGCACGGGTGCCCTTGTCCGTGAACCGCTCCGGCGCGGGTTGCCCGAGGCGGATGACGGCCACCATCTTCATGACCGCGCGTACCGCAAGCCACACCGCCACCGCGGTGATGGCGGCCGCGAGGATCGTGGTGACGATCTGGACGCTGCCCATCGAGTTGGCCTCCCCGGTCTGCTGCGTGGTCGAGCGGCTCGGCGGCCGGGACCGACTCAGGGCGCGGGCGGTGTTCCGCCGCTACCGCCACCCCGACCCGACCGGTCGATGACCTCGCTCCGCTCGGTCATGCAGTGCAGCCTACGCGCAAGGTTACCGATCGGTAACGTGAGACATCTCGCACTGGCCACGCCGCCCTGCCGACACCTTAGGTGCACCGGAGCCCGCATGCCGGGCAGGGGCGTCCGGGCGTGACCTACGTCCATGTCCGGGGCGGCGCTGAACCGCCCAGCGGCGGCCGTTCGGGGTGAGACAGGTCAGCGGCCCGGCTCCGCGACGACCTCGACTCTCCGCGCGCCGTCGGACGCGCTGAGCCGAGGCCCGGGAAACCGGGCCGGCCGCCGACCGGGTCAGCGCCAGCGGGAGAGCAGAATCAGCGAGGCGACCATCGCGCCGAAGCCCACCGCGAGGTTCCAGTAGCCCCACGACATGACCGGGTACGCCTGCTCGGAGAGGTAATACACCACCAACCAGCCGATGCCGGCGACGATCAGGGCGACGGCGGTGATCGGCAGCCAGACCGGGCTGGGCTTGCGCGTCGCCGCCGTGGCCGTCGGACGCACGTCCGTCGGGGGGTGTACACCTTCTTCTTGCGGACCTGAGACTTGGGCACGACGCTCTCCAGAGGGGGGTACGACCTCGTCCGGCCTGACAACCGGGCGCGGGGGCGACGGTCCATGGCCAATAATGTTCGACAGCTAGCGTAGTCCGGACTGACCGTCCAAGCCATGAATAGGGTCAGGCCGGTGCACGGAGTGACCGAAATGGGTAGGACTTTTCGGGTTCAGCCCACGGTTCGGGTCGTGGTGGGCCGGAACGAGACGACGGGAAAGGGAACGCCCGGTGGAGTACACGTCCGGCGCCGCATCCTGGCGCAAGGTCCTCCGGCGCGCGGTCGTCGTCCTGCTGCCCCGGCGGGCACGGCAGCGCCGGCCCGGCTGGTCGCTCGGCGTACCCCTGATCGCCGCCGCGGCGGGGCTACTCTTCACCACGACCGCGACCACCGCCGGCGGCACCTCGCTGCGGGAGGACCGCCGACCCCAGCTCACCCAGCTGATCGAGGACCGGCGCGAACAGTCGCGGCGAGCGAGGCCACGGCCGCCGGCTGCGCGCCGAGGTCGAGGAGCAGACCGCCGCGCTGGCCGACACGGACGGCCCGATCAAGGCGCAGCGGGACCGGGCCGCCGCGAGCCGGGAGGCGGCCGGCTTCACCGCGCTCACCGGCACCGGGATCATCGTCGAGCTGAACGACGCGACCCGGCGGCCCGACCAGCCCCTGCCCAAAGGCGCCAGCAACGATGACCTGGTGGTCCATCAGGGCGACGTACAGGCGGTCGTGAACGCGCTCTGG